>NZ_AP046094.1:785000-2460000 GCF_059717775.1 Variimorphobacter sp. HTMS_6 | reverse complement strand
AAAGCTTACCGAAGCATATCAAACTCCGAATGCCGTATAATTGTTTATCGGGAGTCAGACTGCACGAGATAAGTTGGGTAGTCAAAAGGGAAAGAGCCCAGACCACCAGCTAAGGTCCCAAAGTGCGTGTTAAGTGGAAAAGGATGTGGGATTTCGAAGACAACTAGGATGTTGGCTCAGAAGCAGCCATACATTCAAAGAGTGCGTAATAGCTCACTAGTCGAGAGGTCCTGCGCCGAAAATGTCCGGGGCTAAAACACGTCACCGAAGCTGTGGAATTACACTACGTGTGTAATTGGTAGAGGAGCATTCTTAAAACGACGAAGCGTTACCGTAAGGAGGCGTGGAGATTTAAGAAGAGAGAATGCCGGAATGAGTAGCGAGATAGAAGTGAGAATCTTCTAGGCCGAATATCCAAGGTTTCCGGGGTAAAGCTGATCTGCCCCGGGTAAGTCGGGACCTAAGGCGAGGCCGAAAGGCGTAGTCGATGGACAACAGGTTGATATTCCTGTACCTTATATAGACAGAACTGTGGGGACACGGAAGGGTAGGAAGAGCCGGGAATGGAAAAACCGGTTCAAGCACAAAGGTTAGTCTGGGAGGCAAATCCCCCGGATGTTACTGAAGTGTGATGAGGAGCGAATTTAAAGTAGTGAAGCTTCCGAACCCATGCCGTCAAGAAAATCCGCTATTGTTCTATGTAAGCCCGTACCGTAAACCGACACAGGTGGATGAGGAGAGAATCCTAAGGCCGACGGGAGAAGCATTGTTAAGGAACTCGGCAAAATAACCCCGTAACTTCGGGAGAAGGGGTGCCTACGCAAGTAGGCCGCAGAGAAATGGCCCAAGCAACTGTTTAGCAAAAACACAGGTCTATGCAAAACCGTAAGGTGAAGTATATGGGCTGACGCCTGCCCGGTGCTGGAAGGTTAAGGGGAGAGGTTAGGAGCAATCCGAAGCTTTGAACTTAAGCCCCAGTAAACGGCGGCCGTAACTATAACGGTCCTAAGGTAGCGAAATTCCTTGTCAGGTAAGTTCTGACCCGCACGAAAGGCGTAATGATTTGGGCACTGTCTCGACAATGCACCCGGTGAAATTGAAATACCAGTGAAGATGCTGGTTACCCGCGCCAGGACGGAAAGACCCCATGGAGCTTTACTCTAGCTTGATACTGGGATCCGGTAATGCATGCACAGGATAGGTGGGAGGCTGTGAAGTTGTAACTCTGGTTACAATGGAGCCACTGTTGGGATACCACCCTTGTGTTACTGGATTTCTAACATTCAGCCGTAATCCGGCTGGTGGACAATGTCAGGTGGGGAGTTTGACTGGGGCGGTCGCCTCCGAAAGGGTATCGGAGGCGCTCAAAGGTCTTCTCAGAATGGTTGGAAACCATTCGAAGAGTGCAAAGGCAGAAGAAGGCTTGACTGTGACACCGACGGGTGGAGCAGGTACGAAAGTAGGACTTAGTGATCCGGTGGTATAAAGTGGGATTGCCATCGCTCAACGGATAAAAGCTACCCTGGGGATAACAGGCTTATCACTCCCAAGAGTTCACATCGACGGAGTGGTTTGGCACCTCGATGTCGGCTCATCGCATCCTGGGGCTGTAGTAGGTCCCAAGGGTTGGGCTGTTCGCCCATTAAAGCGGTACGCGAGCTGGGTTCAGAACGTCGTGAGACAGTTCGGTCCCTATCCGGCGTGGGCGCAGGATATTTGAGAGGAGCTGACCTTAGTACGAGAGGACCGGGTTGGACGAACCACTGGTGCATCGGTTGTCATACCAATGGCATGGCCGAGTAGCCAAGTTTGGAAGGGATAAACGCTGAAGGCATCTAAGCGTGAAGCCCCCCTCAAGATAAGATATCCCATAGCATAAGCTAGTAAGACCCCTGGAAGACTACCAGGTAGATAGGACAAAGGTGGAAGTGCGGTAACGTATGTAGCTGATTGTTACTAATAGGTCGAGGGCTTGACCTTAAAAGGTTTAACAGTAAAACGAACAAAACGTTCGTAATGGATGGAACATTTTCGTGTGTAGATAAAGTCAATTGAATAAGAAATAACTCAGCTCAAAGCTTAATGCTTTGGGTTTTTTTGTTGTATTTGGATACAGAATTTGTTCTGGTATTAAATGATTCCAAATTTAAAAATTCTCTTATTTATAGGGGCATTGCGATCTTAACAATCATAAATCGTATGGATTGATATGTTAAATATAGACAAAAATATACAAAAAGTCTGTTGATTTTTAATGTGATAAAAATGTTTACAAATATGCATGCTTAATTTATTATAGAAATAACTTCTAAAATTATCTAAATATTGCAATTCAAAGTAAATCAGAACTATTTCCCATTAATTAATTTGTAGAGGAGGTTATTATTTGAAAATAGCATTTTGGAGCATTGCGAATGAAAAGTGTAATGTGTCTGCTAATATGGCTGCTATCTCTGTAGCCAGTGTAATACGTTATCCATATTCGGTAATTGTATTGGAAAATCATCTTCGAAACTCAAACCTAGGGAGAGCATACCTAAGGGATGATAAAATCAATTTAGTGAATGAAGTTGGCACCAATTATTATGATGGTGGAGGTATTGAAGGGCTCTTACGAAAAATATACAGAGGAGCTATGAATACGGAACTTTTGAAGTTACATTTGAAAGAGGTAATCCAAGAGCATCTTTACTACATTCCACAAACTAGAGTGATACATAGCGAAATATTTGATTATGAATTCAATTATTGTGTTCAGACGTTATTTCGGCTGGTTGAGGAGAACGCAGATATATGTTTTATTGATACCGCCAGCAGTAATAATCTTAGTACCAAAACAATCTTAGACGAATCAGATCTAATTGTAGTGAATTTATGTCAAGACCAAAGCGTCTTAGACGATTTTTTCCATAACTATTCATCATTATTTTCAAAGTCAGTCTTCATTATCAGTAATTATGATAGCCGCTTATACTTAAAATATAAACGGATTGCTCAGATGTATCAAATTCCTATTGAAGATATTATCCCTATTCCCCCAAATAATTCGTATCAAATTGCATTTTCAACCGGCTCAGTTGTAGAGTTTGTTCGTGGAAATTATTCTAGCATAAAAGAATCTCCACATTTTTTCTATATTAATTCAATAAAAAAAGCTGCTTATCTGATTATTAAAAAAGCAGCACATTTGGTAAAGACAAAAGAAAATGCTATGATTAGTAGAATTTTAGTACCGTTTTCAATTTTATATTCTTTAGGGGAGTTCTGCATTTAGAAAGTATTAATCCTTTGATAATTTACCCAGCAGCTAGAGAGGTATGATAATGAATAATGATATAAATACTAAAGAATTAAACGATGAGGAGCAAATTTTAGAAGACCTAATAGAATACTTTACCAATGTAGATACCAAGTCATTGAATTTGGTGAATCGTGGTATTAAATCAAAAGAGAGATTTCAGACAGATGTAATTGGTTTTTTGAAGTCACGTCATGTGGATCCATCTAAGTCACAGCAGGTTTGGGAACATTATGAAAAATTCTTATGGGGGTACTATATCCTAGATGATTTAATTAATGATCCTTCTATTTCCGATATTAAAGTAATCAGCGAGAATAATGTGCGTATAAAAAAACTTGGCAGGCGATCAGATTCTGATGTGAAGTTTAGAAGTAAATATGATTACAAGCGTTTTGTGGATATGGTCGCCGTGAAAAACAAAACAAATCTGAGCGATATTAATGCAATACAGATATTCACTGACAAAGAAAGCAATCCTAATTTCATCCTTCGTTTTAATATTTCTACTTCATTTGTTAATTCAACGAATACTCCGTATCTACATATTAGGAAAATACCTAAAAAGAAATTGCTGATATCTGATTTGGTTCAAATGGAAGTTTTAACGGAGGATATTGCCTCATACCTTAAGGATGCGGTCGCGAAAAAGCAAGGTATCGTATTCTGTGGGAAAGGCGCCTCCGGAAAAACTACATTGATGAATGCTTTGCTAGAATGTATTCCTCATGATGAAAGTGGATTAGTAATTCAAGAAAGTGAGGAGCTTTATTCAAGGACTCATCCTGATTTAATGTTTCAAAAAGTGATTATCTCCAAAGGTGAAGGAAAGATCCAATATACATTAAAGGATCTGGCAATCAACGGGTTGCTGACCGATTTGGATTGGTTCATTATCGGAGAAATCAAAGGTGGTGAAGCACTTTATTTTCTTAATGCTAGTTATACTGGGCATAAAGTTATGTGTAGTATACATAGCAATAGTTCGTTGCAAGCTCTTGATAAGATAGCAGATTTTATCAAGTACGAAAGTGATTACAGTAAAGAGGATGCATTAAAGATGTTAGCATCATTATCCACTGTAGTTTTTATGAAAGACTTTAAAGTAACTGAGATATCAGAAATCATAGGCTGGAATGATGACTTACATAATATTGGTTATCGCAGAATCTTCTAGGAATTGGTTATATCGGAAGGGAGATTATTTATGCTTTTTGCATACAGATTGGTACTATTACTACTTATCTATCTTGTTTGCTGTAAAATCTATGAGATTTTTATAGAACAAAAGATTCCTCATTTGACTTTAAGAAAGTTATATAAACGTACAAAGAAGGAAGCACTGTTACGAGAGGAGGAGGATAAACGCTATCGAGAAGAGGAAGGCAGAAAAGAAAAAGTATATTTTCTAAGAAGGATGGATTTGCTCATTAATCGGAGCGGGATTACATCAAGAATCCCCTTTTTGAATACAGGAACGTACTTAGTGATAACTTTTACTGTTATATTGGCATTTACGGGTGGGGTTGCCCTATTTACAGATTCACCAATCATATCTTTAATGGTAGGATTAATTATATTATTTCTATCATATCTAATTCTATATCTTATGTCCGGCATCAATTACAGGGCAACTGAAAAAAACATTCTAGAGTTTACCAATCTTCTAGAGAATTACAGCAAAACCAATCACGATATTATTACTATACTGAATAAAGTTTATCCATATTTGAACAATCCATTACATGATGCAGTAGAAGCATGTGTTATAGAAGCTCGTTCATCCGGAGATGTATCAAAAGCTTTATTAAACCTGGAACATAAAATTGAACTAGAAAAATTCAAGGAAATTATCAGAAACATTGAAATATGCTCTCGTTATGAGGCCAATTATGAAGAAATCATTAAGGACAGCCGTAAAATGCTTCGTGAGTACATTGCTGCTAGAGAAGAGAGAAGGGCATTGATTAAAAACAGCAGGATTGAGATGTTTATCATTTTACTTTGTGGCATCTTTATTATAAACATGTTAGATAGTTTTAGCGAGATCGGAATTGTCAACGTCTTATTTTATTCTTTAATCGGAAACATGATATTAGGGTATTGTATTGTGGTATTGTTCCTGGGATTTTGGGTATTGCTTTCGATTGATAAATAGAGAGGAGGGTTAATCTTATATCAATATATTTTATATTGTAAAACAGTGATATTAATCATTATTGCACTAATAATAGGACGTTTTTTTATTAACTATCCAATCAAAGAAAAATCAGTAAAACTCCAGCGCCTCGCGAAATCAAGATTGCAAAAATCTATGCGAAAAACCTATATTGAATTTTTGAACTATGATAAATTAGATGCTTATCTGACGCAGTATGGTGTAAAGTTTATGTTTCACGGAAAAGTGGATCCTATCAACTATTTTGGAATTAAATTAACTTCTGCCTTCTTACTAATGATTGCTGGATTAAGGACAGGAGGGATTATTGCCGGACTAGGTTTATGGTTTTTAGGGTTTGTACTATTTGACTTATTAATTAAACTGTCAAATAGTCAGGATAACGATAAGATGGAGAGAGATATACGATCAATCTATGACACATTACGTATACAAACCAAAGCAAATGTTTACTTGGTACAAGCTCTAGGAGAGTGTTATCTATCTGTTCAGTCAGAACGTTTAAAATCAGCTCTATTAAAACTTACCAGCAATATAATCGCGAATGCCAACATAGATGAAGCAATTGATGAATTTAACTTACAGTTTAAAAACGGCTATATAGATTCGTTTTGCATCATTATAAAGCAATCATTGGAAAGCGGAAAAAGTGTGCAAATTCTAGAGGATATGTCAAATCAAATTATTGATGTTCAAAAATCAATTAGTATGAAGGAAAGACAATCGTTGGAGCGGATAATTCAGTTGTTCCAGCTGCTTTTCTTTGTGGGGATGATTAGTATTTGTTTGTATTATTTGTGTTTGGAGATAGGGAATGGAATTTCATCCTATTAAATCTGTTGTTTTATGCGAAAGAAGCTTATGTTTCCTTAAGAGATCCAAATAGAAAATTAAAAACCATGAAAGGATTAAAGTTATGTACAAATTGTTAGTTAAGAAGCAGAAAGTAATGGAGAATTTTACATGTTTTAAAAAAGTTTTTATGAAAAAAGATTGCGGGGGGAAGGAAATTATCGCAGAAATTGGGCTGGTAGTTGTGGCAGTAACTCTGTTACTAATCTTTCGAACGCAGATCTCTACAATTATCTCAACCATCATGACAAAAGCTACTACAGAAATTGATGGTTTGTTTAGCTGATGATTAAAACAGGTACAGAGAGAATGTCGATGAAAAAGATTGATTACAAGTGCTTATTAAAAAAAGATCAAGGCAGCATGATTGAGTTTGTATATGTTATGGTAGCTTTGGTTATTGTTACAATCATATGCATTATCATGATGAACTGGTATTCGGATCTGGATAAAAAGACAAAAGTTGAGATGATAGGCAGGGAATATATTTTAAGGATGGAATCAACCGGATATCTTGGTGAGGAGGATCAAACTAATTTAGTGAAAGATCTGACTGATCAAGGACTTACTGACATATCTTTAGCAGGTACTACAAAGGAACCGGTCAATTATGGGGATAAAATTCTGTTAAATATAAACGGTAGTTTGGAAATTAAAACATTTCAAATGGAAAGTTGGATGCATTTATCAAAAGCGAGTAAACTGATACCGGTAAAAATACATAAGTCATCAACAGCCAAGAACTAATAAAGTAGAAGTGGTAAGTGTGATTGTATGAAAAAAGATAATGGATCCGGTATGTTATATTATATATTCTTTTTAGCACTGATCGGATTGGTATGTTTGTTGGCATCCTTTGTAATCAAAATGAAACACGTCGGAATTGTAAATGAAGACATTCAGGATGCAGTATCTTTATCGAATTTGGCAGCAGCACAGATAGATAAAGATAAATACAATAGCTTTGGTACTATTCAAATTAGAGATTTTAATACATCCTATTTTGCCTATGAAGAAGCGCTGATAGATAATTTGAGGTTATCTGAGGATAGAAAACCGATGAATACGGAATACATTCAATCTAGTATCGACATCATTGAATTTTCGGTTTACAATGTCGTGGATTCAAATATCACTCAGGTTCGAAGAAGCTTAATCAATGGAATAGCAGTGACAGAGACCATTAATTGGTGTGGACAGTTAGGTGTATTAAAAACTCCGGACGGCGTGATTATAACGAATACTACGATATACAGCCGAGTTGGTTTTACAATCAAAGGTTTCATGAATAACTCCCATTATGTGTATAAAGAGGGATGCATTGATATTGTTGATCAAGAATGATAAGGAAGGGGGAATCCCAATATTTCGTAAGAAATTAAAGAGAAGTCGTAAAAGTAAGAGTGATAAATCAAGCCATTCAATTAAAAAATTCTTATTTAGCTTCCTACTCGCAGTGATAGCTTACATCGGCCTAATCAATATAGAAAAATCATTGTTAAATGATTATGAGCATTGTGAGCTTTTAAGAGCAAAATGTAGTATTGAAAGTAATACGGAATTCACAAAAGAGAATATAAAAAAATATTTTTATCTAGATGAAATTCCGGCAAGCCTCAAATCGAATGATACATTGGATTCATATGATAATATAATCGGAACGGTATCTGGCAGTTCGTTCCATGAGGGAGAAATAATCTCCAAAGCACGTCTTTTGAAAAAAAGTAGTATACTACAAGATATTAAAAATCCGGTGGAAATAAGCTTTGAAGCTTCTGATCTTTCTCAAGTGGTAGGAGGGATTATAAGACAAGGGGATATCATACAAATCGCTGTGGTAAACAGTGCAAATAAGATCAACACGGAAGTACTTGATTACGCATATGTAGAGAAAGTATTTGATACGAACGGACAAAGGATAGAGAAAACACAGAAGCAACCTTCTGCGGTTATTTTGAATATTATCATAGATCGAGATCAAGTAAAAGAATTTAATGAAAAAATAACATTAGGGGAAGTTCGTGTAAGCAAGGTGAATAAATTTAAATTATAAAATTTACTTGTGATATTAAGTAAAAAGCAAATATTAAATGTAATTATAGGTATTAAGGTAGAATAATGTCAGTTTAAATCAAATATTATTTAATTTTACTTGAACATCTTTCTGGAATTTATTAGAATATATTTACAATAACAAAAGAAAGTAGGGTGTAATATGGGTAAGAAAATTTTATCAATGGTATTAGTGCTTTTCATGGTCGTATCCGTAGCTTTGAACGGTGAAAGTGCACAAGCAGCTGTAAAGATTACAAAGAAAAATGACAGTGTATTTGTAACGAGCTCAGCGAATATACGTGCTAGCTACTCGGCAACTACTAAAAAGCTCGGAAACTTGAAAAAGGGTACCGTCATAAAACGAACCGGAGTTACTAATAATGGCTGGACAAGAATTACTTATAAAAGCAAAACAGCTTATGTATCAAGCAAATATGTAAAAGTTATTATAGTAACTAAGAAAAAAGATACCATATTTACAACCGGATTAGTAAGTTTATATGTAAGCTATAACTCAGCATCAAAGAAGATTGGCTCAGTTTCAAAAGGAGTAATCATTAAAAGAACAGGTGTCACGAACAACGGCTGGACAAAGGTTACATATAAAAATAAGACAGCTTATATTACGACCAGTAAGGTAAAAGTTTTAAAAGTGACAAAGAAAAAAGATACGGTTTATACTACAGGAAAAGTAAATGTGTACTCAAGCTTTACCTCTACTTCAAAGAAGTTAGGATCGCTGAAGAAGGGAACCTCATTAAAGAGAACCGGTACTACGAATAATGGTTGGACAAGGATTATCTATAAGAATAAAACAGCTTACGTTACTACAAAGTATGTAACAACGAAAAAACCAGGTTCAACGAAGCCGTCGAATTTGATTGATCCAAAGCATTTTGCTTCAAACAACTCCTCGTTAGGAATAGTTAAAAGTGTTGATAAAAACACGCTTGTGAGTTTGAAGAATCAACTTCCTTACATAATCGAACACAGACGTAATTTTAATACGAAATACACTTGGAGTAGTGAATGTGAAAAGGTAGCGAAACAATATGCGTGCGGTGATATTAAATGGAATTCAAAGTATGAATTTGTAGAAATTATTGTAGCAGAACGATGTCCAATGGTTCAGATATTGGATTCAATTGAAACAAGCATTGGACATTATCCGGAACGTGATGAAATTGCAATTGTGAGAATCACATTCACTGAGAAGAATAATTTGAAATGTCATCGTTATGTATGTGTAGTAAAATAATCATTTAGAAACGTAGAAGGGAATTGATATTTTTGAATTATATTATTAAGTGGATTAAAAGGATAACAATACCTGTCTTTTTGTTTGTTATAATAGTACTTTCAACTAGGCCAAGCCCTGTATATGCGGATACGTCATTAAGTGCATATGATTTTTATAATAAATATTGTGATGGTGATGGGAAAGCTATTAAATGGGTAGATGATGCATACTATTTTTGTACAAAAGCGAAAGCAGCAAGCAGTGGGATTAGATTTCAAACATTAGGTTTTAAAATTACTGATAAAGATAAACATACTGCAAATGCAAAAATAGGCGGTAAATGTATAAAAAGAGTAGGAAACACAGATCAAGCGATTGATGGATATAAATACAATTTATATAGAATAGATTACACAGATCTCATTAACTATATGATACTTGCACATGGAGGTCGTTCTTCTAATAATACAGATTTAAATTCGGATGTAATAGATCATTATAATGGTTTTACAAGAAATAGCCAAAAACCGGTATTTTACTTTGATGCAATTATTACAACAAATGAAAGCGGTGATTTTGGTAAAATGTATGAAAATGGGGATGGTACCAATTCCTATGCGGGTGATATATATAGATCTCAAGATGCAATTATAAATTGTGGTGTAGGATGGTCACAGAAAACCAAATCTTCTTTTGCTAATTATTTTGAAATAGAAGGAATAGGGGCAAAAATAGGGTTTAAATCAGTAACTCTTGATTTTACAAGTAGTATCATCCCTTCTGATGGTAGATATTATAATTCGTCAAAGAAACTGTATTATACTCGTTTAGGTGTAGCGTTTAATCTAAAACAAGTTTCCACAGCTTGGTATAAATCCGATAATTTTCAGCCTAATTTGAATTGGATTCATACCGTAGATGTAACACCGGGACATACTCAACAGTGGTTGAACCAATATTTCTTTTTGATTCCATTAGGAAATAATATATCAATTGGTAAGCCTAGCTATAATGAGGAAGAAGCTAACGTAAGTGATATAAGAACAACGATACAAAACTGGTCTTCAACAATAAATAGTACATTTGATGTAATGACAACGAATGCATCATTTAAACTAGATAAAAATGATGACATAATTAAGTTTCAGCCAAGAGCAAGGATTTATAATGGTACTAGCATGAAAACTACTACCAAGCGAACAGATGCCTATAATCATATGTCAGATTCCATTTTGAACGGGGATTATGATGATGCAGACAGTGTTAATGTAGCGGCGGATGGTAATGGTCCTACTGGTGTTTATAAACCACCTTCGGCATTATGGACAAATGAATCAGTGCCTGTTCAATTTACTCCTTCAGATTCTCAATCTGGTGTATATAAATATACACGCTATAATGGAACAAGTACCGACCAAGGAGCTACTTGGAATTGGGATAGTACAGGAGCCGAGCATCTTTACACAGAAGAAAAATATAATGATTCGGAGTTAGAAGCGGAAGGTTGGCGTAGAATCAAATATGTGGTTATGGATAACGTTGGAAATACAACTACGATACCGAGCGGCAATTACTTGATTGACAAAACAAAACCAACTGGGCAATTTGAAAATGCTAGTGGCGCCGTATTTAATAGCTTGACATGGAGTAGTTTAGCATCTTGTAATGTTTATTTTGACCCGAGTGATGCATTAAGTGGAGTAGATGTCTGGAGTTATCAAGTACGGTCGACTCAGAATAAAGGAACTTCATGGACTGCTTGGTCTGATCCTGTTACTGTTTATGGGGGTATAACTAAGGCAATTCTATTAAATCCTCCGAAGGATGCGAATATATGTTATCAGATACAATGTACGGTTAAGGATAAAGCAGGAAACTCATCTACTATTACAAGTGGATATTATCAATTTGACAGAACAAAACCATATGCAACATTTTCACCGAATACCAGTACTTCATGGACGAATGAGCTATCTTATAATGTTGTAGTCACACCGAAAGATGACGTTTTTGGAAGTGGTGTAGATCGTTTTCGCTTGTGTTATTCACTGGATGGAGGAACTACATTTACTGATTATGGCGGAACGAGTACCGCTACATCATATACCTGGAACTTAACAGCTCAAGGTCGGATCGTTCTTAGAGCAGAAGTTACTGATCATGCTACTCCTGCAAATGTGGGTGAATCTACAAGCGGTGTTTATTATATTGATCGAACCAAACCTACAGGGCAATTTGAGAATTCGAGCGGAGCTGTGTTTAATAGTTTAGATTGGAGTAGTGCAGCATCGTGTAATGTTTACTTTGATCCATATGATGCATTAAGTGGAGTGGCTCAATGGACATA
The DNA here is from genome assembly GCF_059717775.1 of Variimorphobacter sp. HTMS_6. Lineage (NCBI taxonomy): Bacteria > Bacillati > Bacillota > Clostridia > Lachnospirales > Lachnospiraceae > Variimorphobacter > Variimorphobacter sp. HTMS_6. Next base: position 2,448,029 of record NZ_AP046094.1, on the reverse strand, counting down.
TCAAATCCGCTCATCACAAAATAAAGGTTCTTCGTGGACTGCATGGTCTACAGTAACAGAAGCAACTACAGTAAAAGGTGATTCGTTAAAGGCAATACCATTAAGTTGTCAGGAAGGTGCGACGATATGGTACCAGTTACAGTGTACGGTTAAGGATAAAGCAGGCAATTATTCAACAATCATAAGTAATAATTATCAATTTGACAGAACGAAACCGTCCGGCATGTTTACGCCAAATACTCATACATGGCAAAATAAAAGCCTTACGGTATCCTTTGATCCAAGTGATGTTGGCAGTGGGGTCAAACAGTGGAGATACCGCATATCAAGTGATGGAACCTTTGATACAGAAGCCTGGAGTAATTTAGTCATCGGTGACACAACATCAAATATTTTAGTTGACACCCCCTCAAATACAACAAAAACCTTTAAAGTCCAATGTGAAGTCACAGATTATGCAAATCCAGCTAACACGTCATTGGTTACCAGCGGTACCTATCAATTTGATAAAGTCTTACCAACCGGAAGCTTTTTACCGAATAATTGTGTTTGGAGAAATACCAATATATCCACAACATTTACTCCCGGAGATGTAGGAAGCGGTGTCGTTAGGTGGCGATATCGTTTATCCAGCGATAAAGGAAAAAGTTATGGTGGATGGAAAAACATTGAAGGTAAAAATCCTTCCAGTATTAGTGTGACAGCAGAGGGATTTGATTTGATACAGGCTGAAGTTACTGATGGGGCTACTAATGTTTCACTTATAACAAGTGGTCAATATTTGATTGATAAAACTGCTCCGACAGCCAAAGTTTCAAAGCAAAGAATTGGTTCCATGATGTCAATTAATGTTTATGACATTGTTGAAGAGTTATCGGGTATTAGTAGAGTCTATGTGAAAATTAAGGATAAAGATAACTTGGCTTCTTACGTAATGCAGGACTTAGATCCGATTAATGAAAATAAAATTTATGCAGCTAATGTTACATTAACCGAAGCACTACAAAGCGCTCCAGTATTAGATGTCACAGTTTTTCTGATAGATAACGCAGGAAATGTTAAGGAAATATCGGACAACACGGTATCAGACTTTACAGTAACAGCGGTAGCAAAAAGCTTGGAAGATCCCTTTGAACCAATATTTGAACCAGGGCAGCAGGGGAGAATTATGATTTCTTTGACCGGATATGTGGATAAAGTTCATATCGTTTTTGACAGTACATTTACTGAAAGCGGTGAGATTGAAGAAGCAGAATATCTGTTAACACCCGAAGAATCGGATTCGATAACACATTTGTTTCAAGTTCCAATTATTTGCCAAGAAGGACGATATCCTGTTGAGATTACGGCATATCGGAAAACGGAATGGAAAACAGTGTATACGGAATTGGAAGTGAGAAGACTTCGAAGTCTCAGTAATATCCATACACGGATACGTTCACATTGATTATGAAATTACAGGAACCTATATGATGATAAGCTATTTTTCAATTTTATTTTTTTCTATTCTTTTCCCTCTGAGTCTATCAGTCTTAAGCTTTTATTCACTAAAAGTTCTTAATAAATATGATGATGACCTTTCATTTCATTTTACTAGACAAGATAGCAATTACCTTTTTGCATTTTTGTTTGTTACAGAGCTTTTACTGTTCTATAAGAATCAAGGACAGATGAATTTCCATCAGATGTATACCAGCCTTTTCTTATGTTATCTATATATAACGGCATGGATTGATTATAAAACCATGAAGGTTTATCGAATGTTATGCTTTCTCTTTTTTATCATTGGATTAGTCGGTTTGATTCTTTCTAAACCATCTCTTGAGCGCCTCATTGGCCTTACTATCTACTTATTCTTCTTAATCATTCTCAGTTTAAAAAATATGTTTGGGTTGGGAGATACCTGGATTTTTCTTAACGTGGCATTGTTACTTTTAGGCTTTAAATATCAGGAATTGACCATTACTATATTATTGCTTCATAATGTTTTATCCTCATGTCTGTTCTTACTTTTCAATCTGAAGCATGTTCATATAAAAAAGATGAGGATGAAAAAGGAGCTAGCTTTTGCACCGAGTATAGCATTAGGAGCTTGGGTTATGACATTGCTTTATTTCTAATACTTCTTTATAAATTAACTTCATAAATTAACTTCATAAATTAACTTGATAAAATTTAACCTGATAAAAATTAACTTGATAAAAATTAACCTGATAAAAGGTTGAAACTTTCACTGAATGGAATTGTTTTGACCTTTTATTATGTTACACAGCAGCCTAAAAACTAACTCATTATAATTACAATACTAGTAGAAGCAAGGAATATTGAGCATAAAAGTATCAAAAATAAACTAATTCTAAGATTTATTTAAACTAATTCTAAATATTTGGTAAAAATGGTATTAATTTTATCCTTTTATTTGCTTGCAAAAAAGTACAAGCTGTACTATAATATGGTTGGGAAAAATCCCGCCTTAATTAAATAGTTTCGATATATCGCTGACGTTTATGGGTCGGCAGTTTCTACCGGGTAACCGTTACTTACCCGACTATCGGATTAGAATTCAGATTTCAGATTCCAAGACTGAAGTTTTGAGTTCGACTCTACGATAGGTTGAAACTCTGTTTCAATCTATTTTTTTGTTGGCAGAGGTTTTTCATAATAATTATATTAGGAGATGTAACCATGGAAAAATTCTTTAAGCTAAAGAAATACGGCACTAATGTTCGTACTGAGGTAATCGCTGGTATTACTACTTTCTTTACAATGGCTTATATTATTTTCGTAAATCCAAATATTTTAAAGTTAGCAGGTACTGAAGCCAACCCATTTGACCCAACAGGAATTTTTGTTGCAACAATTATCTCTACAGTAGTTGGAACTTTAGTTATGGCGCTGTTTGCTAATGTACCATATGCACTAGCTCCTGGTATGGGGTTGAATGCATTCTTTACCTTTACTGTATGTGGTGTTATGGGATTCACATGGCAACAAGCTTTAGCTATGGTATTCATCTGTGGTGTTGTTAATATTATCATCACAGTAACAGGACTTCGTAAAATGATTATCCGTTCCATGCCATCTGTATTGCAAAAAGCAATTGGTGGTGGTATTGGTTTATTCATTGCATACATAGGTATTAAGGACTGTGGATTATTAAAATTCACAAGTGACCCTGGTACTTATCAATTTTTTGGTAAAACTCCAGCTGATGCAACAGTAGTCGCTAGTTCATCAGCAGTTCCTGCACTTGTTAACTTTTCTAATAAGGCTGTACAGTTGGCATTAATTGGTATTGTTCTAATTCTTATACTGATGGTATTAAGAGTAAAAGCTGCTATCTTGATTGGTATTGCTGCAACAACAGCGATTGCATGGATTGAAATGGTCGTTTTTAACGTTTCACCAAATGAGTTAGGTTTACATGGAAAGAATTGGCAAGATTTAATCGGGGCTGTAACGAACGGTCCTAATGTGTTAGATTCAATTGCATCTGTAAAACATACTGCATTTAAGATGGACTTTAGTGGCTTGTTTGCTAGTGGAGATAAGCTTATCCTTGCATTAACTGCTATTATTGCATTTGTACTTACTGATATTTTTGATGCCCTTGGTACTTTCATCGGTACTGGTCGTCGCTCCGGCATCTTTGATGCGGAAGATGAGAAGCTCATGTTAGAAGGTAAGGGAATTAAGTCTCGTTTGGACAAAGCATTATTTGCTGATCTTAGTGCTACAATCGTTGGTGCGTTCTTTGGTACATCCAATACAACAACCTATGTTGAAAGTTCAGCAGGTATTTCTGTCGGTGGTAGAACCGGTTTGACATCAGTAGTAACAGCATTTCTATTCTTGTGCTGCCTTGTACTCTCTCCGGTACTAGGATGGGTACCTGGTGTTGCAACAGCTCCTGCACTTGTAGTAGTTGGTATCCTCATGATGTCTTCTGTTGGTGAGATTGATTGGAAAGATTTCAGCGTTGCAGCAGTTGCATTCCTTACCATCGCACTAATGCCATTTACCTATAGTATTACAACCGGTATTGCTTTTGGTTTTATCAGTTATGTATTAATTGCTGTTCTTAAAAAAGAGGTAAAGAAAATACATCCGATTATTTATGTATTCACGGCATTATTTATTCTTAACTTTGTATTATTAGCAGTCAGAAATCTGTAATTAATAAATAAGCATTAAAGTTATAAAACTATAAAAAGCGCGTCGCAAAATCTATTCATGGATTTTACGACGCGCTTTATGATTATCTAGAACTTATAAAAAATATCTCGAACTAGTATGAATATCTCGAACTAGTATGAATATCTCGAACTAGTATGAATATCTCGAACTAGTATGAATATCTCGAACTAATATGAACATCTTAAATTAGTATAACTGGCTTGAACTTGTTTATTTCCTTAATCTTATATATATAATGTCTTACACTTGTATGATTATAATGGTGAGTTTTTTTCGATATCAAATACAACATAACTGGAATTGCATAAGAAAAAAATATTAATAGTTGACGATATCTCTGCGTAGAATTAGATAAAATATATCCATTTGAAAGTGAAATTAATTATATTTCATAGGGTGTACGTGAAGGGAGAGAAGTAGCCATAAATTATGTAGACTATATTTATGATTCTAATTTGGAAGGTTGGAACGGCGTATCAAGTTGTACCTACTTTATAGAGGCAACAGCGAATAATATTATATATGTGCAAGCAATTTTATCTGCAATCAGTTCATGGATAGATGCTACAAAGAAGAATTCACCTAATGCCAAGGTTAAATTTATTCGGGTATACAATGCATCAAATGCAACTGTTATGTTTCGGGCATTACGGTCATTCCCACAACCGATATCACCGACTGCGCTAGCCTATACAATGTTTTATAAGCAGTTAAATGGTATTCAAACACCGGCAACCGAGTTAGGAGTTCGACCAATTTGTGATTGGACAAATTGTATTGTTGTTATGAAAACAGATTTATTATTACCGAGAGCTACCAGAACCGCTTGTCATGAGTTAGGACACTGTTTAGGACTGGATCATCCAATTCCGGGTCATATCCTGCCTATTGGAGATCATAGAAGCATCATGTATCCATATAATTCGGAGATACCAAAGGAATTTATAGCGACCACACCAACTGAGAATGATCGATTACAGATAGAAAGAAAATACACTATCAAATATATAAAATTAGATTCATTAAGATAATAAATATTAATGCTACATACTTTTGGAATTAATTTAATTAGGAAAAGATATTTTATTGATTTCCATACGTAATGTTATAAGTATAAATCATAATTCCGTAAAGAAAAAAGATTTACAACTGCTTAAACTCATAGTAATATCAGTTATAGATGAATTGAATTTTAGTTTTGGTATCATTTGCAAAGGAGGAACTCCCATGGAAAGAAGAGAAAAGGCAAATTATTATTTGGATTTAGCGGAGGTGGTTTCAAAAAGAGGAACCTGTCTTCGAAGACATTATGGAGCTGTTATTGTAAAAAATGATGAAGTTATTTCAACGGGTTACGTAGGCTCACCAAGAGGAAGAAAGAATTGCTCTGATCTTGGAACCTGTGTGCGTGAGAAAATGAATATACCCAGAGGGGAACGATACGAGCTCTGTCGAAGTGTTCATGCTGAGGCAAATGCGATCATTAGTGCATCAAGGGATAAGATGATTGGCAGTTCTCTTTATCTGGCAGGTACTGAAGTAAAAACCGGAGCTTATATTGAGAATTCCTGCTGTTGTTCGATGTGTAAACGTTTGGTAATCAATGCCGGTATTGATAGAGTGATTATCCGCGATTCGAAGGATGAGTTCCGTGTAATAGAAGTAAATGATTGGATTGAGAATGACGAATCCTTACTTGGATCATTCGGTTATTAATCAGATTATAAAGGAATCTAAGGGATATAACTTTGGTGGTGACTAAAGTTATATCCCATATTTTTTGTCAGTGCATATACTTCTTTATGATTTGGAGTGATCGATAGATATAGATTGAGTGATAACGATTCGTTTGCATATTTAGGGTGGAATAATGAACGAAATAGCATTATCATTGGTAAATATGCTGTAAAAAATATAAAATATAAATACAATATTGTGAAAAAATTATAAATAATTGAATATATTTGATTGGGAATGTGGATAATAATGATAGATAAAATTTTGGAAGGGGATGAATGATATGATTAAAATCATGGATATTAAATCGGAAGTAGACCTTCAATCAAAACATCCACATGTCAAAGCACAGTATAGATCAGAAGATAGACCACAAGTTAAAAATAGTATTGAGCATGAATTGTTTTATCAACAACATGGAAGATATCCGGATGTTGAAGAGGATGCCATTCCCGAGGAAATAAGTGATAGAGCGATGGAAATTGAAGAATATTTGTCAAAATGATGTTGTATGATACTCCTTAGAATACTTACTAGAGACAAACGAGAAAAACCAAATTTATGATTTGCTATTAACAGAAAGTCATGAATGAAGGGGCTGTAGTTGAATTATAATTAACTACAGCCCCTTTGGTTTGTCAATTCTTACTGAAGCATTTTTAAATCGCTATAAAAATTCGGATAAGAGATGTCAACGCATTCTGCTTCGAGGATATTGGTCTCACCCTCTGCTAGCAAGCTTGCAATCGCAAAGCTCATTGCGATTCGGTGATCTACTTTGCTTTCAATCGTCGCACCATGTAGCGTCTTTTCTCCGGTAATAATCATTCCATCTTCAGTGCCTACGATATCTGCCCCCATTTTTGAGAGGTTGTCAACCATAACATCGATACGATTGGATTCTTTAACCTTTAGTTCTGCTGCATCCTTGATAATTGTTTGACCCTTAGCAAAGCAAGCCAGTATTGCAATGATTGGTATCTCGTCAATTAAGGTAGGAATGATATCGCCACCAATCTCGATGCCATGAAGTTCGCTATGCTTTACGACGATATCAGCAACCGGTTCTCCTCCATTATCAATTACATTTTCAAGACGGATATCCCCACCCATCTGGCGACATACACGGATAATTCCATCTCTTGTTGGATTAATCCCAACATTTTTTATCACGATTTCTGAGTTTGGGATAATTAAACCGGCTACGATAAAGTAGGCAGCAGAGGAGATATCGCCGGGAACATTGATTTTTCTTCCGATTAACTTTGGATTTGGTTGTATAGTTGCAGTGTTTCCGCTCGATGTGACATTAGCGCCGAATTCAGTTAACATAAGTTCAGTATGATTTCGGGATAGTGATGGTTCAGTGACAGAGGTTTCCCCTTCAGCGTATAGTCCGGCTAAAAGTACACTTGATTTAATCTGAGCGGATGCAACCGGGGAGATATACTGGATACCTTTTAATCTTGATTGTGATTCACAAGATTCATTTATAATAAGAGGGGAACGGTCATTCCCGTTAAGGCTCTTAATATCTGCACCCATCAAGGTAAGTGGATTCATGATTCTACCCATTGGTCTCTTTTGAATGGATTCATCCCCGTTTAGTGTTACGGAAAACGGCTGACCGGATAGGATACCGGAGATGAGTCGCATCGTAGTTCCGCTATTACCTACATCAAGCATATCCTTCGGCTTAGTCAGTCCGTGCAGCCCTTTGCCATGAATGATTACTTGACCCTTAGTGGCATTATTTATGATATCGATTCCTAGCTGGCGAAAGCAACGTATTGTTGATAGACAATCCGCACCTTGTAGAAAATTAGTAACTTCGGTTGTACCTTCTGCCAAGGCACCAAACATCACAGCACGGTGCGATATGGATTTGTCTCCTGGTACTGTAACTGTTCCTTTTAAGGGCCCGCCTTTTTGAAATATCATCGTGTATTCTCCTAACATTTATTATTGATAGAGGTAATAATGAAGCAAACTATTTAATGATTTGTAATTTGTAAAATGGACTAATAAAATCAACATATACTAAAATAATTTTGAAAAATAATAATTTACTATATATTAATATTTTAAGAATTCCTCATAATAATATTTTATAACTATATATACTTATATCTTCAAGTAAAACAATTATTTTCGTTCGTAGATGTGATAATTATAACGTGCAAGAAGAGAAACAGCTTTTTCTTGCGCATCCTCTCCATAGAATTCAATTCTGAGTACGCCCTCTTCGAATTCTCTATTATGAATAATTCCGATATTTTTAATGCTGATTTGGTTGCTTGCTAATAGAGTAGCTATCGTTGCGATTGCACCAGCCTCGTCCATGATATCCAAATAGATTTCAAACATTTTCTTCATTAATCCAATGGATTTGTTTGGAATCGCACTGCGATACTCTCCGGCCGCATCAAACATCTTGTACAAATAATCTTCATCCATATGAACAAGAGCGTTGGAGGCCTCCTGCAAGGAAGCAATATAGCGATCCAGAAGATTCTTGATATCTTTGGCGTTTGTTAAACAAATATTCTGCCACATAATCGGGGAGGAGGAAGCGATACGTGTAATATCCTTGAAACCTCCGGCAGCGAGTGCCCTCATGTTCTCCGTCTCATCATCAGATTCTCGAACAAGATTTACAAGCTGAGCAGCAATGATATGTGGAACATGGCTGATGGCAGCGGTGATTTTATCATGTTCATAAGGATCAAGAACAATCGGAATAGAACCCATTTTTTCAACCAAACCGTGTAGAAGAGTTACCATTTTCTCTGGTGCAGTTTGAGAAGGTGTGAGTATGTAATAGGCATTTTCCATCAGCAATGCATAGGAGTTTAGGTAACCGGTTTTTTCAGAGCCTGTCATCGGATGTCCTCCAATGAACTGAGCCTCCATACCAAGCTCTTTTACAGCCGTATGGATATTACCCTTAACGCTACCCACATCGGTTAAGATGCAGGTGGGTTTTAATATGGGCTTTAATTGCTTTAAGTAATTGATATTTGATAGGACAGGGGCACATAAAAACAGAAGATCACATTCGGGAAAGTGTTCCTCTAGAGAACTGGTAATTGCATTCAGCACTCCATCAGATTGAGCAGCCAATAAATCGGCGCTTGGTTTATCTTTGTGATAATCATAGGCGAAGAGATAGAAACTACTGTCTATCTTTTTTAATGCCCTGGCGATGGAACCGCCGATTAATCCAAATCCAACAAAACCAATTTTAAATTCGCTCTTAAAATCACTTTCTAAATCGTTCATGAATACCTCCTGATTTTTATGTTTTATATTAAAATTTCTTTCCCATGAGCTCCACAAGAGGGGATAACTCTTTCATCAATTTCTCGAACTGATCAAAGTTAAGAGATTGTGGACCATCCGATAATGCGACAGCAGGATTAGGGTGAGTTTCAATCATCAAACCGTCAGCCCCGACTGCGATAGCACTTTTTGCAAGAGGTTTCACATAAGCACGAACACCGGTTGCATGGCTAGGGTCTACGATAATCGGTAAATGGCTCTTTTCCTTAATAACCGGAATGGCACTGATGTCTAATGTATTTCTGGTCGCCGTTTCAAAAGTACGTATACCACGTTCACATAATACTACATTTGGGTTACCTTCCGCAATAATATATTCGGAAGCATTCAACCATTCATCGATGGTTGCGGACAAACCACGTTTTAAAAGTACCGGTAAACCTGACTTTCCGGCTTCTTTTAATAGATAAAAGTTTTGCATGTTTCTGGCTCCGATTTGAAGCATATCTACATATTTTACTGCTGCCTCGATTGCATTTAAACTGGTTACTTCGCAGATAACAGGAAGACCGGTTTCTTCTCTGGCTTCTTTCATATATTGAAGTCCTTCTTCCTCAAGTCCTTGGAAAGCGTAGGGAGAGGTTCTAGGTTTGAAAGCGCCACCTCGGAGAATGTGAGCACCTGCCTTTTTGATCGCATGAGCGGTGGCTAGAAGCTGCTCCTTGCTCTCTACCGCGCAGGGACCTGACATTACAATCATAGAATCTCCGCCAATTGACACATTTCCAACCTTAACGATAGAAGGCTCCGGGTGGAACTTCTTGTTCGCCAGTTTATAGCTCTCAGTTACAGGCACAATACGTTCTACATCCTCAAATATTTCAAGGTTCTGATCCAAAAGTTTAGACTTGTCACCAACAACCCCAATGATAGTAACTTCCTTACCCGCGGAGATGTGAGCATCAAGTCCATTCGTTTCAATAATATTTTTAATTTGTTCGATTGACTCTGCTTTCGCATGAGGTTTCATAACAATAATCATACATTTTCATCCTTTCTTGTTTCAATAAATTGATATGTATCGGACATTTACTTCGTTGTAAATAGTACTCCGATTTATAATTAATGCTACATAAATATATTAAATCAAAGATCAATCATTCTTTATAGCATCGATATCTTGATTTGAAATTATACTCTGAATGATTCCCGGTGTCAATACTCTATTACTTTAAAGTGTTACGGTTTAAAGTGGAAAAGAAAGTAAAATGTCAATATTTCCAAAAAACTATTGTAAAACAAATTCACTTCTAGTAAAATATACTAAGAAGTATTTATGGGTGATTATATGTATTTACTAACAAATTCATCGAATTATCAGAAAATTTGTTAACCCAGATAACCTACTTACTATTCGCGTATTGGAGGAAAGCTTATGAATGTTTACACTTCAGAAAAGATCCGCAATGTTGTTTTGTTAGGCCACGGTGGCTGTGGTAAGACTACTTTAGTCGAAGCCATAGCGTATACAACAGGAATACTCAAACGTCAGGGAAAAGTAGAAGAGGGAAATACAATCAGTGATTACGACAAGGAAGAACAAAAGAGATTATTCTCCATCAGCACTACGGTAGTGCCGATACTATTTGAGGATATCAAAATTAATTTGTTTGATACTCCGGGGTATTTTGATTTCGTCGGAGAAGTAGAGGAAGCTTTGGCAGTTGCCGATGCAGCAGTCATTGTGGTTTCGGCAAAAGCAGGAGTGGAAGTCGGAACAATGAAGGCATGGGAATTCTGTGAAAAGTATAGTTTACCTAGGATATTTTTTGTAACAGATATGGACGATGATAATGCAAGCTATCGTGAAGTGGTGGAGAGATTAACAGAACTTTATGGTAAGAAGATAGCACCGTTTCATATTCCGATTCGAGAAAATGAAAAATTTGTAGGATTCGTTAATGTTGTAAAGATGGCGGGAAGAAAGTTTACTATTGCCAGTAATTATGAAGAATGTGAGATTCCCGATTATAGCAAGGAAAATCTTTCGAAAACCAGAGAAGCTTTACTGGATGCAGTTGCTGAAACCAGCGAGGAATTGATGGAAAAGTACTTCGCAGGTGAAGAGTTTACACAGGAAGAGATCTCTGTTGCACTTCGAAATAATGTAATAGATGGCTCCGTTGTACCGGTTATGATGGGCTCCGGTGTACATGCCCAGGGTACAACAATGTTATTACAAGCGATCGAAAAATACTTTCCCGACCCAACAAAGATGAAGGTAAGCGGAACCAATACAAAAACCGGTAGTGAATTTGCTGGAGATTATGATTCATCAAAGGCGTTTTCAGCGAGAGTGTTTAAGACGATTGCCGATCCATTTATCGGTAAGTTCTCATTATTCAAGATTTGCTCTGGTGTGATAAGGTCAGATTCGCTTATATTTAATACGGACAAGGAGTCAGAAGAAAAAGTCAATCGCCTCTATGTATTAAGAGGTAAGGAGCAGATTGAGGTTCAGGAGCTTCATGCAGGTGATATTGGTGCTCTCGGAAAATTAAGTGAAACTGTAACCGGAGACACATTGTCAACGAAAGCAAACCCGATTAGTTATGAACGCATATCGGTTGCAACGCCTTATACGTATCAACGCTTTAAGACGAAAAACAAGGGCGATGATGATAAGGTTTCACAGGCCCTTAGTAAACTAATGGATGAGGATTTAACCTTAAAATTAATAAATGATAAAGAGAATAGACAAACTTTATTATATGGTATCGGTGATCAGCAATTAGATGTAGTTGTGAATAAACTCTTATCAAAGTATAAAGTAGATATTGAAGTGATGAAGCCAAGAATACCGTTTCGCGAAACGATTCGCAAGAAGGTTCGTGTACAGGGTAAATATAAGAAACAGTCCGGAGGCCATGGTCAATACGGTGATGTTCATATTGAGTTTGAACCTTCGGGTGACAGCGAGAAGGCTTTTATCTTTGAAGAGAAAATCTTTGGAGGTTCTGTTCCTAGAAACTTCTTCCCGGCGGTGGAAAAAGGAATTGCAGATTCTGTAGTAAAGGGACCGGTAGCCGGATATCCAGTGGTTGGCCTAAAAGCAACCTTAGTGGACGGCTCTTATCATCCGGTTGATTCTTCAGAAATGGCATTTAAGATGGCAACGATACAAGCATTTAAACAAGGATTTATGGAAGCATCCCCAGTTCTTCTTGAGCCAATTGCATCGTTAAAGGTCACTGTTCCGGACAAGTTCACCGGTGATATCATGGGTGATCTGAATAAAAGGCGTGGTAGGGTTCTCGGTATGAATCCGATAGCAGGAGGCAAGCAGGAGATCGAAGCAGATATTCCGATGTCGGAACTGTATGGTTATTCTACAGATCTTCGTTCTATGACGGGTGGCAGTGGTGAGTTTGAATATGAATTTGCACGTTATGAACAGGCACCATCCGATGTTCAGCAAAAAGTTATGGATGAGAATGCAAGAGAAGAACAAACCGAAGGTTAATAATTGAGCAGTATTTTGTTCGATATCTGAAAATTTTGAATGTATTAAGTGGAATATTTTTGCGTAATATAATTGAGCTTTTGCTTTTAGGGAATAATCTATTTAGCAAAAGCTCTTTTGTTTGTACTGAGTAGAAAGGACGGAAAAAATTTGAACATTACTTCAATGTTAGGAACGAGATGGAAGAATATAACTGATACAGTTTTGCGTTTTCCTATGACAGTTCTCTTATTAGTAATAGCGGCTGTTATGAACTGGATGGCTATTGGGAAGATGATATATGACGAGTTTAATTCAGGAGTACAAGAGAACCCGCAGCTATTTACCAAACTTTTTGTTGCTTTTTTACTTGGAGCAATGGTGAGTGCGATAGGTCAGATGATATTTGAACGGTTATTTTCATCGAAGATTTATCGATTCATTTATATGGGAATCGCTGTGTTATCGGTTTTGATTTATTATCTGGCTATTCATAATATGAATTTTAATGGCACGAGAGTATTCATCCGAACAGAAGTGTTATTCTTTATTCTGTTCATTCTTTTTCTATGGATACCGGTTATGCGTAGCAAATATAATATAAATCAAAGCTTTATGGCCACGTTTAAAGCCTTCTTTTTATCAATTTTCTTTACCGGTGTTCTTTATCTTGGAGTTGTGTTGATTCTTGCTACATTTAGCGAGTTAATTCTACCACTAGATGACTTAGGTTATGAATATTCCGCAACAATTGTATTTGTGATTCTGGCTCCAATTTATTTTTTGAGTTTAATTCCGAGATATCAAATAGGGGAAGAAGAACGAACAGAGAAGCATATTTCATCATCGAAGTTTTTAGAGGTTTTAATCTCCTATATTATAGTTCCTATTACTATAATCTTCACTATTATATTACTGATCTATATATTGATCAATATAACTGGAGAGTTCTGGACGGATAGTCTGATGGAACCACTTTTGGTTTCCTACTCCTTAACGATGATTCTCGTTTACTTACTTGCCTGCAATCTAGAAAATGTAATAATAAAATATTTTCGATTAATTTTTCCAAAGATCCTAATACCGGTAGTTCTGTTTCAAACATTATCATCAATTATGAAAATAAATGATGTGGGAGTTACTTATGGACGTTATTATAGTATTTTGTTCGGTGTATTTGCTGTGGTAGCCGGGTTTGTCTTTTCCTTAGCACCTTTAAGAAAGAATGGTATCATCGCACCTGTCTTGATCGCTTTGTCAATTATATCGATACTTCCACCAATAGATGCTTTTACCCTGAGTTCGAACGTGCAATCCTCTCGTTTAAAGGAAGTGCTTATTAAAAATGATATGTTAAAAGAAGGGACAATAGTAGCAAACTCCGATGTGTCTGAAAAAGATAAGAAGATTATTACCTCCTCAGTAGCCTATTTGGATCGAGTAGATGAATTGAAAAGAATACCCTGGCTTTCAACCTACCAGAAATCCGAGGATTTTGCAGCAGTATTTGGATTTGATCAATACGGATATGATAAAAGTAACAATAAATATATTGATATCTCAAGAGAAAAAAATATACCGATTTCGATAAGTGGATATGATTATCTGATAACCGCATATATTAACACAAAAGATGATGATGTTTTACTTGGTAATTTCAACTATAATAACAAAGTATATTCTGTTAAGGCGGAAGGGAAATATCGGGATAAGAGTATTGTCATAGAGCAGGACAATAAAAAGCTGATCTCTTATCAAGTTAAGGAAATTTTTGCAAAATTCAATGATTCAACCGAAAAAACAATAGCTACCAATGAAGAAATGACATTTAACAAGCAGAATAATAAAGCTGTGTTGACTTTGATAGCAAATTCTGTGAATATGGATGATTCTAATAGAGAAACGGAACATCTCGTAGATCTTTACATTTTAGTTGATATAAAGTAAAGATTAAGTATAAAATAATACCATTTCAAAGGATTTTGAGAGGAGCCGAAAATAAGGGGATTAGGTAATAAATAAAAGATTTTTATTTAACTCTATATTGTTTTTTGCAATTGACAGATAACAGACTATATTGTAAACTAGTGACATGAGAAAGACTAGCGTTGCATAGTAAGTTAGACATCAAAGTTTAACCTGAGGAGACTCAGGTTTTTTCATTGAGAACGCATCCACCACAAGCAGGGAATTCCATAGCGGTTTTTTATGCAAAGCGAGAAAAACTTATGCTGGTCAGAAATGGTTTATGATTTACAGAGATTTATTTTTTATATTTGGAGGAGAAGATGATATGAAGAGAAAATTATCATTATTAATTGTGCTTGCTATGTTTACAACTATTGTTGCAGCAGGTTGTGCAAAAAAGGATGACAATACGTTTAAAGTAGGTATGGAAGCAGCATACGCACCATTTAACTGGACTCAAGTTGATAACTCAAATGGTGGTGTTCCGATTCAAGGTACAAAAGAATTTGCGGGCGGATATGATGTAGAGATTGCGAAGAAAATCGCGGACAAGTTAGGTAAGAAACTTGTTGTTGTGAAGACACAATGGGAAGGTTTATTACCAGCTGTGCAATCAGGAAAGATTGATGCAATTATTGCAGGTATGTCCCCGACAGCAAAGAGAATGAAATCAATTGATTTCTCAGACAAGTACTATACTTCTAATCTTGTTATGGTAGTACAAAAGGGCGGCGCTTATGAGAAAGCAACCTCTATTCAAGATTTTAACGGAGCAAAGATTACCGGACAGTTAGGAACGTTTCATTATACAGTAATCGATCAGATTAACGGTGTCAAAAAACAAACAGCGATGAAAGATTTCTCAGCAATGAGAGTATCTCTCGAAGCAGGCAAAATCGACGGGTATGTATCCGAATATCCGGAAGGGGTAAGTGCATCCACAGCAAATCCAAAGCTTGCCATGGTTCAATTTGGAGACAAGGGATTCAAAGCTTCACCAGAAGATGTTGCAATTGCGGTTGGTCTTAAGAAGAAGAGTAAGCTTACGGATACGATTAATGAAGTATTAGCAGGCGTATCAGAACAAGAACGCAAAGAAATCATGGATACAGCAATTAAAAATCAACCATCAGGAAAATAATGATGTAAATTCAGAGGCTGTCCCAAAACACATTACATCTTTGGGGCAGCCTTTTTCTTGTTAAATATTCAAGATCCTTAGAAAGAAAGGTTTGGTAGATTTATATGTTACAAAAAATTATTGATACATTTGTGAATTATTACCCTTTATTCCTTCGTGGTGCCGGGTTAACCTTACTCATATCAATCATTGGTACGATAATCGGATCGGTGATCGGCTTGGGCGTTGGCACGATAAGAACAATACCGGTTCCGGATAAAGGTGTAAAAAGATATGTCTTAAAGTTCATATTCGCTATTATTACGGTTTATGTAGAGTTGTTCCGAGGTACTCCAATGATCGTTCAGGCGATGGTTATTTTCTACGGTTCAGCTATTATGTTTGGTATCGATATGAATACAACGGTTGCAGCACTATTTATCGTATCCGTTAATACCGGTGCATATACCTCAGAGATTGTTCGCGGTGGAATTATCTCCATCGATAAGGGACAGTTTGAAGCAGCTCATGCGATTGGTATGAATCATGCTAAGACCATGATGAATGTAGTGTTACCGCAGGTGTTACGTAATATCTTACCGGCTCTTGGTAATGAGTTCGTTATTAATATTAAGGATACCTCTGTATTAAATGTTATCGCTGTATCCGAACTGTATTTCCAGACAAGTTCCGTCGTAAGTAATACCTATGACTTCTTTGTTCCTTTCACCATTGCAAGTATTATTTATTTAATTATGACTCTTACAGTTACCCGTATTTTACGTCTGATTGAACGTAAATTAGACGGACCGGACAGCTATAAAGTGATTCCGGGCAACCAGATGCAGGTATAATAGAGGGAGGGTAATATGGAAAAAGTAATTGATATCAAACACTTAAGCAAATCCTTTGGTCAAAATGAGATTCTTAAGGATATTGATTTTTCAGTAGATAAGTGTGAGGTTGTTTGCATTATTGGTGCTTCCGGCTCCGGTAAATCAACACTTTTACGTTGTATCAATCTTCTTGAAAAGCCAAGTGGCGGAGAGATTGTTTATAACGGTGAAAATATTCTAGATGATAAGCATGATATCTATGAGTATAGAACAAAACTGGGTATGGTGTTCCAGCAATTTAATTTATTTAATAACCATGATGTACTCAGTAATTGTATGGTAGGACAAATTAAGGTATTAAAGCGTTCCAAAGCGGAAGCGGAAAAAGTTGCAATGAAATATCTAACCGTTGTAGGAATGGATACGTTTATTAACGCTAAACCGAAGCAATTATCCGGTGGTCAAAAACAGCGAGTGGCGATTGCAAGAGCATTATCCATGGAACCTGACGTGTTATTATTTGATGAGCCTACTTCAGCACTTGATCCTGAGATGGTAGGTGAAGTATTAAATGTAATGAAGGAACTGGCTAAAACCGGATTAACAATGCTTGTTGTAACGCATGAGATGGGTTTTGCAAGAGATGTCTCAAATCGAGTTGTATTTATGGATAAGGGTGTTATTGCAGAAGAAGGAACACCGGAACAGATATTTAACAATCCAACACAGGATAGAACAAAGGAATTCTTAAAGAGAATATTATCTGAATAAATGACTGAAGAACCGTTAGGGGATGTTGCAAAATAATAATTCGTAGGAATAATGTTATATTGCCATAATGCACTGTTTGGAAGACAACATTCATATTTTGTATTTTGAAGGCGAACTTTTATGTACGATTACGAAATACAAAATATGAATGTTGTTCTTCCGATCTGTATGTGAGGCAATTAATATTGTTCCTTCATAGAATTATTATTTTGCAACATCCCTTTTAAGTTATTGATATATGTCATATTGCAACAACGAAAAGCGTGTATTATACGAAACCTAGTTATCATGTTACCCCAATGTATAGGTGAAATTCAGTATAAAGGTTTATGAATATGGTGCCGATATCAATATTGTAAAATTATAATATTTGATATACATACATTTCCTTTTTCCTATTACCTTGCACTTTACAAATAGTGAGATTGACACTATAATGAATTATACGGATTTATGTAAATTATAATCAAAACGTGACGAAATGAGCAAATATCCTTTATTGGAGGGGAACTTATGGAAATGGATATAATGAATGAAAGTGCGTTAAAGGAAATAGAGATTCTTGAGTTTAGAGCAGGTGGAAATAAGTATGGAATCGGTGTTGATGAGATTAGAGAAATTCTATCTTATACATCAAAACCTACCCCTGTACCACATGCACATCCTTTTGTTGAAGGAATTATTATGCCGAGGGATTTTATCATTACAGTTATAGATTTTAATAAGTGCTTTGATTTGGTTAGTGATGCAGAACTGAAAAGCCAAATGATTATTAATACTGGTTTTGGAGATAAAAATATTGCAATTCATGTGGATGGGGTGAATGGAATCCACAGACAATCGGAAGCGGATATTATTACATACACTTCCGAAGAGGAACATTCTGAATTTGTGACAGGATATATATTGAAGGATGATAACAAGGTTGAACTGGTAGATTATATCAAGTTATTTCAATCCATTAATCCGGATTAATATTTATTAATTATCAATTAAGTGGACGGTGCTTGAATGGCAAAATGTAAAATGTGTGAAACAGAAATACCAAATGGAAAAGAATATTGTGATAGCTGTCAACAGAAGGAGGATGCTAGATCCAACGAGAGTTACCTGGATAGCTTATTAAATTCCGTTAAAAACACCGAGCCTGATACGGAGGCGATTTATAATAAGTCGCAGGAAATATCATCACAGGATATAGGTTCAGAGAAGCTTCCTACGAACGAATACTCCGGATATGAAGGGGTTGAGGAAGGGGATGAGTTTGATCTGGGCGATTTTGATCAGCTCTCTTTTGATGAAGATTTATCAGATTTTGATATGAATGATATCATCAGTGACAAAGATTTATTCGGTTATTCAATTCCGACTCATGATCAGCTGCGTAAGGATGGAGCATTTGCAAGTGTAGATGATTCGTCAGAGAAAGAAAATGTGGAAACCAACGCAGAGATATCCACTGAAGACGGCGCTACAGAAGCGGAGTATTATTCAGATGATGATAGTTCTGATGATAAGGATATTTATGCTGAAGAGGATATGCCTTCTGAAATAAATCCACTTTTAGATAATGATAGCTTTTCTGATATAGCGGTTGCTTCCACAGCTGATATAGATGAGGAAGAAGCTTATAAGGAAGAATTGCATGGGGAAGACCTTTCTACTGAAAACAATAATGAAGACTTTGGTGACAATAACGTGAATGAGGAAGAAATAGATAATTATAGTCAAGAAGATGATTATGATGCAGATTTTAACGATTTATTGAATGGTTTGGATGCCTTCTCGGGAGAGCAACCAATAGAAGATACCAGCAACGAAATTCCTGATAATTTGGATTTGGCTGGAAGGCAGAAAGAGCTTGAGAATAATGAGTCTGAGAATGATTTTAGTCAAGAAAATGAATCGGATGACTTACTATCCTTATTAAATCAGATCTCTTCCGATGATCCGGTTGCCGAGGATGTAAAAGCAATTGAGGAATTAATGAATGGCGAAATAGATAAGAAGAAAGGTGATGCCCCTTCGGATGTGGGAGAGGTATTTTCTGATGCATTAAAAGCGGTATCAAATTTAAATGATCCAAATCTCAACGAAGATGAGATATTCGGGAAGTTAGAAGAAGAGAAAGAAAAAAAAGGCAAGAAAAAGAAGGAAAAGAAAAAACGCAAAAATGATAAATCAGTGAAAGCTGAAGTGGATGATTCCGAAGAACAGCCAAAAAAAAGCTGGTTTCAGCGTTTGTTTGGTAATGTTAAAGATGAAAATTCTAAGACCAATGAGAATGAAGATGACCTATTTGCAGAAACATCTGGGCTAGAGCCGCTTGAAGAAAAGCCTAAAAAGGAAAAGGAACCCAAAGCCAAGAAAAAATCGAAAGATAAAAAGAAGGCCGGTAGTAACGATTCCGAAGAGGATGAAGAAGGCACTGAGAATAAAAATAAAAAGAAAAAGGAAAAAGTAAAGAAGCCGAAAGAGAAAAAGCAGAAAGAATTAATGCAGGTGATTGATGAAATCGATGAAGATGTCGGAAGAATTAATCGCATGGGAGCCGCAATTGTATTTGTATTCTTCGGACTATTAGCTTTATTATTATATGTAGGTTCTAATACAGTAAATTATTCGATTTCTATAAAACATGCATCAAATTATTTTGATAAGCAGAAATATACTCAAGCATATTATGAAGTGTATGGCGTAGATATTAAGGATGAAGATATCCAGCTCTACGAAAAAATAAAAACGGTTATGTTTGTAAATAAGGAACTAAACTCTTATAATAATTATTATATGATAAAGGAGTATCCGCAGGCATTAGATTCTTTGTTAAAAGGATTGAAAAGATATGATAAATATATTAAACTTGCCGATATGCTGGGTATTAAGACTGATATGAATTATGTAAGAGTACAGATTCTGGCTGAACTGAAAAGAGTATTCAATCTATCGGAAAAGCAAGCGATGAGCATGATAAAAATTGAGAATATGAAGGAATACAGCTTAAAAGTATATGATGTTGTTTTAGAAAATAAAGATAATTTGCAAAGTAAAGGGATGAAGAAGAATGATAGCAATAATTGATTATGATGCAGGTAATTTAAAAAGCGTTGAAAAAGCTTTAATTCACTTAGGAGAAAAAGCCGTAATAACCAGAGATAAAGAGCAGTTATTGAATGCAGATAAGGTTATCCTTCCGGGTGTCGGAAGCTTTGGTGATGCAATGAATAAACTACATCATTATCAATTAGTTGATACAATTAAAGAAGTAGTCTCCAAAGGCACTCCATTTCTTGGTATTTGCTTAGGGCTGCAGCTTTTATTTGAACGAAGTGATGAATGTGAAGGTGTGGAGGGATTGTCGATAATCAAGGGTGACATTCTTAAAATACCGGATTGTGAAGGATTAAAGATACCTCATATGGGATGGAATTCTCTCTCATTCAACTCGAATGCAACTTTGTTTAAAGGGATTCCTGACGGATCTTATGTGTATTTTGTACATTCCTATTATTTAAAAGCCAAAGAGGAAGCGGATGTTGCCGCTACCACTCACTACAGTACATTGATTCATGCAGCTATAGAAAAAGATAATGTATATGCATGCCAATTTCATCCTGAGAAGAGCGGTGACGTTGGACTAACAATACTGAAGAACTTTGCTGCTTTATAATTCGGAATGGATACGCTAAATATGCGTAGGAATGGAGGTTACATGTTTACAAAAAGAATTATTCCATGCTTGGATGTTCATAATGGTCGTGTTGTAAAGGGGATTAATTTTGTAAATCTGCGTGATGCAGGAGATCCCGTTGAGGTAGGTGCTGCATATGACAAGGCAGGCGCAGACGAACTCGTATTTTTAGATATCACTGCTTCATCAGATGCCAGAACGATAAAGCTTGATATGGTACGTAGAGTTGCTGAGACTGTATTTATTCCTTTTACCGTGGGTGGAGGAATCCGAAC
Source organism: Variimorphobacter sp. HTMS_6 (assembly GCF_059717775.1). NCBI lineage: Bacteria > Bacillati > Bacillota > Clostridia > Lachnospirales > Lachnospiraceae > Variimorphobacter > Variimorphobacter sp. HTMS_6. The sequence continues at coordinate 2,426,650 of NZ_AP046094.1, read as the reverse complement.
AGTTGATGATTTTAAGCTGATATTAAGAGAAGGAGCGGATAAGATCGCTGTAAATACGGCAGCCATCCTAAATCCTACCTTAATCAGTGAAGCAGCGGATAAATTCGGAAGCCAATGTGTAGTACTTGCAATCGATGCAAAGCGAAGAGCAGACGGTACCGGCTGGAACATTTATAAGAATGGCGGACGTGTTGATATGGGAATAGATGCCGTTGAATGGGCGATGAAGGCCTGTGAATTGGGCGCGGGAGAAATTCTTCTTACCAGCATGGACTGTGACGGTACAAAAGATGGATATGATCTAGACTTGACAAGAGTGATTTCGGAAAATGTACCGGTTCCGGTAATTGCGTCCGGCGGAGCAGGCACGATGGATCATTTTTATGATGCATTAACGGAAGGGAAAGCAGATGCGGCTTTAGCAGCTTCCTTATTCCACTATAAAGAAATGGAAATAATGGATTTAAAACACTATCTCAGTGGTAAAGGTGTAAGCGTAAGAATTTAAATTGAAATGAGGATATAATTTGAGTATGATCAATAATGATTGGCTTCCGTCAATAGGCGAAGAATTTAAAAAGCCATATTACACGGAGCTTGATCAGTTTGTAAAATCGGAATATGGGAATACAGTGGTGTATCCAAATTCTGATGATATCTTTAATGCCTTTCACTTTACACCGTTAAGTCAGGTTAAGGTAGTAATTCTTGGTCAGGATCCCTATCATAATGAAGGACAAGCTCATGGATTAAGCTTCTCCGTTAAGCCACAGGTAGACATTCCACCTTCATTGGTAAACATATATAAGGAGTTAAACCAGGATGTGGGTTGTTACATACCGAAGCACGGCTACTTGGAAAAATGGGCCAGACAAGGCATCTTATTGTTGAATACCGTACTTACAGTTCGTGCTCACCAGGCAAATTCCCATCACGGCAAGGGCTGGGAGAAGTTTACCGATGCGGTTATCCAGGCCGTCAATGCACAGGATTGTCCGGTTGTGTTCCTTCTATGGGGCAAACCCGCTCAGATGAAGAAGTCCATGTTAACCAATCCAAAGCATTTGATATTAGAAGCACCTCACCCGAGCCCTTTATCGGCTTATCGAGGATTCTTGGGTTGTAAACATTTCAGTAAGGTGAATGAATTCCTGGTATCAAACGGAATTGAGCCGATTGATTGGCAGATCGATTGAGGTGATTTTATCATTAAAGATATCTACTCAATTGGTTGATTGTATTTTTTGAAAATTTTAATAAAGCAATATCATGCATAATTGATAGAACATAAAGAATAGTTCAGTCCAAATGCACAAATTATGTCATCATCACAGATGGCGTAATTTGTGCATTTTAGTTTTTATGGACCACGCATTAAGTTGTCATTATATAGCAATCCTCAAGCAGTATTTATTTTATAAATCAAGGAATAATAACGTTAAAGAATCTTTTGTTTACGTTATTTATATTATGTTCATTAAGGATATAAAGAAACTTACAGACATGTTTCTCGGTGATTTATAGAAAATAGCTTGGAGGAGACAATATGGAAAAGCATGAAAAAGGCTTATCGGCATGGCATCTAACAATGATGGCATTGGGTTGTGTAATTGGAGGTTCCTTTTTCCTGGGTTCTTCCGTTGCGGTAAAAGCAGCAGGACCTGCTATCGTGATAGCATATATCTTGGGTGGTATTTTGGTTTATTTTATCCTATTTGCTTTATCGGAGATGACGGTAGCAAATCCAAATTCCGGATCATTTTACAGCTTTACAGCGCAGGTATTCGGTCCGGGAGCTGGCTTTGTGGTTGGTTGGGTATATTGGATTGGTATGATATTTGCCATGTCCAGTGAGGCGACAGCAGCATCTATTCTTATTAAAGAATGGTTTCCACGTATTTCAATTCCGTTTATGGGAACATTAATTATTGTTGCGGTAACACTGATTAATCTGTTGGGGGCAGATAAGCTTAGTAAATTAGAAAGTAGTCTGTCTTTAGTCAAAGTACTTGCGGTGGTAGCATTTATTTTACTTGCCTTTCTTCTTATAGTTGGGGCAATCGGTAACCATGGAGCGATAGGGAGAGGTGCATTAGCGACGGAGTCTCTTATGCCCGGTGGTGTTAAAAGTATAGCAGGAAGTATGTTGATTGTAATTTTTTCCTATGCAGGTTTTGAAATCATCGGTCTGGCTGCATCAGAAGCAAAGGATCCACATCGGACAATTCCAAGAGCAATTATGTATACGGTTATCAGTTTAGTTGCATTATATATTTTATCTGCGGCTGCCTTACTTCCGTTAATACCAACATCCCAGGTTACAACCGACGTGAGTCCGATGGTAGCAGCACTTAGCCGCTGGGGTATGAGCTGGGCAGGGCAGATTATCAACTTTGTATTAGTATCGGCAATTCTATCAACGATGTTAGCATCAATGTTTGGACTTGGTCGTATGATGAGGTCGATTGCGGATGACGGAAATGCACCGAAATGGATTAAAGATAAAAGAGATATTCCTTATCGAGGAATTATCTTCTCGGGCGTAGCCATGCTGGTAGGACTTGGGTTAGGATTATTATTCCCCAATGCATATATATTCCTTATCAGTTCCGGTGGATTTGCCACACTTCTAACGTATGCAGCTATCGTTGCGACTCATATACGTTTTCGAAAGAATAGTGGATGCCCGCCAAATGGTCATTGTCAGATGCCAGGTTATCCGTATACATCATGGATTGCATTAATCAGCATTATTGTAATCATTGCGAGCATGCCTTTTATCTCTGAACAGGCATCGGGTTTAATTGCAGGTGTAATCATAACAATATTATTTGGAGTGATATATTTTATCATGAAGATATTGGGTAAGACCCAGAAAAATGATAAGCCAAATAACCAAATGAGATTTCGTGAAAGCTATTCCAGTGAGTTTTCGGAGGAGTTAACGAAGCCAGATGGGAAAAAGAATATAGACTCATCAGAAGAGAATGGTTGCGGTTGCAATAAGAAAAAATAAGTAGTTATAACATTTGTCTGTTAGAAAGTGGGTACGCCTAGCCTGTTGGTTATAATGGTTGTGAAATTTGAAAATAAAATGAGCGATAAAGTATGTTCAGTTAATCTGAAAAAATCAACTAGACATACTGCTATCGCTCTTTTATGTATCGAAGAGTCTGTACTTTTTATCCTAAAATCAACAATTACGATTCTTTCGTAACGGATGATGCCGCTGTTACTATATCACGCTTCTTAACAATCTTATCCGAAGCGATGAAATCAAACGTACTGTTTCTGTAATAACGTAGAACAAAGAACAATCCAAGAAGAATAATGATGGTAACGAATAAGCCGCCCTCGGGTCCAAATGCACCACCGTTGAATAGATTTGCTCTAGGGAAATCCGTAGTTAGGATTCCTTTGGTTGTTTCGCCACTCACTTTAAATCCATAAATATTACCTTGGAAGTAATTCCAGGTTATATGATAACCGATACACATCCATAGATTACCAGATTTTAGATACATAAGAGCGAATAGGATCCCAACTAATGCGAGATTAAGATAAGCCAACGGGCTTACTCCGGTGTTCATACCATGCATTAATGCAAATATTACAGAGGATACAAGCACAGCAACACGGGCACTACCGGTTTGGCGAAGTGTTGACATTATATAACCACGGGTGAAAATCTCTTCTGCAAAACCAACGGAGATAAAGATTGGAATATAAATAAGCTGCTCTACAGAAAAACTAGGTGCCCATTTTGTGACATTTGCATTACCACTTAGGATGAGCAATACAAATACAAGGCTGATTGATATAATGCCAAAAAGCAATCCTACAATCATATCCTTGTAATTCTTCTTCAGTGAGGTTAAGCCCATGTTCGATAGGGTGCGCTTTATGAAGAATTTCCATATAATAATGGGAACAAGAATCATCATGATTTCTTGTAATCCCATTGTAATCATTTGTGCAGTACGATCTGCCCCAATTATATTCGTTAGCTTTTCCATATCAACTGATCCGTCTACCATGGATTTTGAAATAGCACGAATTGATTGGAAAATATATACGACAACTCCACTAATAATTATCACAAAGATAGTGATAAGCATCATAATTGCGATTTTCCATCCGGATCGCAACTGACCATTACGGTTTTTAAACATTTACAACATTCCCCCTTATATTCTTATATATTATTTTTAACACAATGTTACACGTAGAAACACGTACAGGGTAGATACAAATATCATCGTCGAAACGATGTCGACGGGTTTTTCTGTCGCATCATATTGTATCTACCCTGTATTAATAATTTAAGATGATAAGTTTCAATTAATTATTTGTTCATATTCTTTACCGCGGTGGAAAGCATTAATTTGATTCTGTTTAGCTGATTTACTTCGCTGGCACCTGGATCATAGTCTATTGCTACGATATTGGCCTCGGGATGCTGTCTACGTAATTCTTTGATTACGCCCTTTCCAACGATATGATTCGGTAAACATGCAAAAGGCTGAGTACAAACGATGTTGTTCACGCCACTATGAATCAATTCAAGCATTTCACCGGTTAAGAACCAGCCCTCACCAGTCTGGTTACCCGTGGATACTACCGGTTCTGCATATTCTGCAAGATCCTTTATTGGAACCGGAGGGGTGAAGCGTTTACTCTTAGCTAACGCTTTTTTAGCCGGATTACGAAGCTGTTCCAGCGCCCAGATGATAGTATTACTAATATGTGCACTTGATTTTTTCTTACCAAGGTATCTGGCTTTAAAATTACTGTTATAAGCACTATATAAGAAGAAGTCAATTAAGTCCGGGCATACCGCTTCAGCACCTTCTGCTTCAAGTAGTTCTACCAGATAGTTGTTCGCAGCAGGAAGGAATTTTACTAAGATTTCTCCTACAATACCAACTCTTGGCTTCTTTAAATCTTCATGAAGAGGGAGATTATCGAAATCCTCTACAATTCCACGAAGGTTACGCTTGTATTCGCCCCATTTACCTGTTTTTAAACTCTCGATACACTTTGTACGCCATTTAGCATGAAGCTCATTTGCGGAACCGGCTACTTTTTCATAAGGTCTAGTGTGGTAAAGAACTCTCATAAACACATCGCCGTAAACCAGCGCCTGCATTGCTCTCATAAGAAGTTTCGGTGTGATTTTGAGACCAGGGTTTTTCTCAAGGCCTGAGGCACTGAGGGAAACTACCGGAATCTGAGGCATGCCTGCTTTTTCTAACGCTCTTCGGATGAATCCGATATAGTTAGTAGCACGACAACCACCACCGGTCTGAGTAATCATAACGGCAACCTTATTTAAGTCGTATTTTCCGGATAGCAAAGCATCCATAATCTGACCAACAACCATAAGGGAAGGGAAGCAGGCATCGTTATTAACAAATTGTAAACCGACATCCACTGCATGACGATTATCATTCGGAAGAACAACTACGTTATAGCCACCACTTCTTAAAGCCGGTTGTAATAAATCAAAATGAATCGGAGACATCTGAGGTGCAAGTATTGTATAGGTTTCCTTCATCTCTTCAGTAAAAATTACTCTATGATGAGATGAAGATGCCTGCTGTGATTCAATATGCTTTGATTCGCGTTCTCGTACTGCAGATAACAGGGAACGGATACGAATTCTTGCAGCACCTAAGTTATTTACTTCGTCTATCTTTAATACAGTATATATCTTACCTGATTTTGTTAGTATATCATTAACCTGATCGGTTGTAACCGCATCCAGACCACAACCAAAAGAGTTTAATTGTATTAACTCTAGATTTGGCTGAGTTCGTACATATGAAGCAGCGGCATATAATCTGGAGTGATACATCCATTGATCAATAACGATAGTCGGGCGATCAATCTGACCAAGGTGTGAGATGGAATCTTCTGTGAGAACAGCAACACCGTAGGAATTAATTAATTCGGGAATACCATGGTGAATCTCGGGATCAATATGATAAGGACGACCGGCAAGTACGATGCCTTTGCGGCCGGAGGCATGTAGATATGCCATGGTTTCCTCACCTTTTTTTCTCATATCCTGTCTTGCAGTGTTCAATTCTTTCCATGCGCTGGTAAATGCCTCTTTTAATTCAGAGGTGTTGATGCCGGATTTACCTAGGAATAATTCATGTAAACGATTGTATAGAATATCGCTGCTTTCAAATGACATAAAGGGATTCTCAAACTGAATCTTTGAATCTCTAAGCTCTTCTACATTATTTTTAATATTTTCTGGATAAGAGGTAACAATCGGGCAGTTGTAGTGGTTGTTTGAACCATCGACTTCTTTTCGCTCGTAAGGAATGCTTGGATAGAAGATATAGTTTATTCCTTTATCAATCAACCATTTGATATGTCCGTGCGCAAGCTTTGCCGGATAGCATTCTGACTCACTTGGAATTGACTCGATACCCAGCTCATAGATGGAATGGTTAGAGGTAGGAGATAGTACCACACGATATCCCAACTTTGTGAAAAAGGTATGCCAGAACGGGTAGTTCTCATACAGGTTAAGTACACGGGGGATACCAACTACTCCTCTCGTTGCTTCCTCAGCAGTAAGGCTTGTGTAATCAAAATAGCGTTGTAATTTATATTCGAATAGGTTTGGAATATTATCCACATTCTTTTCCTTACCTAAACCACGCTCACAACGATTACCGGTGATGAATTGTCTGTTTCCAGTAAACTTGTTGACTGTTAATAAGCAGCTGTTCGTACAACGCTTGCATCTTGCTAACGTAGTTTCGAATTTTAACTCATTAATCTGATCGATTGTCAGCATGGAGCTGTCTTCTCCGTCAAAATGTTCTCTGGCGATCAAAGCAGCACCGAAAGCACCCATGATTCCGGCTATATCGGGTCTAACCGCAGTGCAACCGGAGATGATTTCAAAGCTTCGCAGTACGGCATCGTTATAAAAGGTACCGCCTTGAACAACCATCTTTTTACCGAGATCTTTCGGATTTGTGATCTTAATAACTTTATATAATGCATTCTTAATAACCGAATAAGCAAGACCGGAGGAAATATCGGCAACAGTTGCGCCTTCCTTTTGTGCCTGCTTCACCTTGGAGTTCATGAATACGGTACAACGGGTACCAAGGTCAATTGGATTTTTTGCATAAAGAGCAACCTTGGCAAATTCTTGCACTTCATAATTCAGAGATTTGGCAAAAGTTTCGATAAAGGAGCCACAACCTGAGGAGCAGGCTTCATTTAAGAGGACATTATCTACGGATTGATTTTTTATTTTGATACATTTCATATCCTGTCCGCCGATATCAAGAATACAGTCAACATCTGGCTCAAAGAATGCAGCAGCATGATAGTGAGCTACTGTTTCAACTTCACCTTCATCAAGCATCAGGGCAGCCTTGATTAATGCTTCGCCGTAACCAGTGGAGCAGGATCGTACAATTTTGACACCATCCGGAAGGAGGTCATAGATCTCCTTAATGGATCGGATTGCTGTTTTTAACGGACTACCGTTATTACTGCTGTAAAAGGAATAGAGAAGGGAACCATCTTCCCCTACTAATGCAACTTTCGTGGTAGTTGAACCGGCATCAATTCCAAGGAAACAGTTGCCTTTATATTCGGATAGATTTCCCTTTTTCACACTATGTAAGGAATGTCTCTTTTTAAATTCTTCATATTCTTCTTCGTTATTAAAAAGAGGGGTCATTCGGTGTACTTCAAAATCCATCTCAATGCCCTTTGAAAGTAATTCGTGTAGCTCGGACAATGTTTTTGAAATCTCTGGATTTGCATTCATTGCAGAGCCGATCGCGGCAAACAGATGAGAATGTTCGGGTGAAATAATCTCATCATCCGTCAAATTCAATGTACGGATGAAGGCTTGCTTTAATTCTGTTAAGAAATGAAGCGGGCCGCCTAAAAATGCTACATTTCCGCGAATTGGTTTACCGCACGCGAGACCACTGATTGTCTGATTAACAACCGCTTGGAATATGGATGCGGATAAATCAGGTTTTGTTGCACCTTCATTGATTAATGGTTGAATATCTGTTTTAGCGAATACACCACAGCGGGCAGCAATCGGATAAATCGCTTGATAACTTTTTGCATATTCATTTAATCCGGCTGCGTCTGTCTTGAGTAAGCTTGCCATCTGATCAATAAAGGACCCGGTGCCGCCAGCACAAATACCGTTCATACGCTGATCGATTCCGTTTGTGAAATAGATGATCTTTGCATCTTCGCCACCCAACTCAATTGCTACGTCGGTATGTGGAGCATAGTCCTGTAACGATGTGGATACCGCTACAACTTCTTGCACGAAAGGAATATCTAGATGCTTTGATATAGTTAATCCGCCGGAGCCGGTGATGACAGGATATACTGTAATCTCGCCGAGCGAATCAGAAGCTTTTTTTATTAAACTTGCCAATGTTTCCTGGATATTAGCGAAGTGGCGTTCATAATCGGAAAAAAGGAGTTCTCCATTTTCGTTTATTATGACAATCTTGACCGTGGTTGAACCGATGTCAATTCCTAATTTATTTAACATTATGACCTCCCAAACTTAAATTGGCATCATATACCCATAATGAAAAGTGCATCTCTACACTTAACTCATTAGTAATCTTTATGTATACATACTTATATATTATACGATACATGCTAGGGAAGTTCAAGATTTTTAATCCATGTGTCTTGAAGATTTGTAAAAATATACATTATATTGGGTTGGAATTAGAAATTAACCATATATGTATTGTGGTAATATAATATAGTAAGAAGTGACAGAAACTAAGTGTTTAAGCTGATTTGGGTACTGTAAATATTTTACCAGCTGTTTTGTTTGACAAAGGATATAGAAAAACATATAATTAGTTAGAATTATTGGTGATTAAATTGCCTAATGTAACAAAGAAAATAAATTCAAGATAAAAGGATGTGGTAAGGATGGAAGCCGGCCCCGATAGTCGTAAGAAAGAGAGTAAAAAAGAAAATTTAACAGATACTGCTATCAGCAGTGGTTTTACTATGCTTACCGGTGAAGAATTCACCCTTTGATTGTAATGCATATATTTCCACTGCTGTGCGCAGGGGAAAGGAGCTATTATGATCGACATTTTTAAAACAGCAGACGGATCATTAAAGAGAATGACAGAAATTACAGAGGGTAGCTGGATTGCGATGACGAATCCTTCTGCTACAGAATTATTGGAAGTAGCTGAAGCAACCGGAATTGAGATTGATCATCTCAGAGCCCCGCTCGATGAAGAAGAGCGTGCGAGAATCGAAGTGGAGGATAATTACACTTTAATCATTGTAGATATCCCAGCGTTGGAGAAAAGAAATAATAAGGATCGTTATGTTACGATTCCTCTTGGAATTATTGTTGCGAAGGATTGGATTATTACGGTTTGTTTGGAGGAAACTCCGGTATTAAAATGCTTTATCGACGGTCGTGTAAGAGATTTTTATACCTTTAAGAAAACCCGTTTTATTCTTCAAATGCTGTACCGTAATGCATCGACCTATCTTCAGAACCTGAGATCGATTGATCGAAAGAGTGACGAGATTGAAAGAAAGCTACACATTGCAACCCAAAACAGTGAGCTGATTGAACTTTTGGAGTTAGAAAAGAGTCTTGTATATTACACTACCTCTTTACGTTCAAATGAAGTGGTATTTGAGAAGATGTTAAAGCTTGAAAGCATAAAACATTATCCAGAGGATGAAGATCTTTTGGAGGATTTGATTATTGAGAATAAACAGGCGATTGAGATGGCTAATATATATAGTGGGATTTTAAGTGGTACGATGGATGCCTTTGCATCAATTATATCCAATAACCAGAATATCGTAATGAAGTTCTTGGCAGCAGTTACGATTGTACTATCAATTCCTACGATGTTTGCAAGCTTCTATGGTATGAACTTTGATATTATACCAGGAATGCATAATCGATTAGGATTTTATATTGTAGTTTGCTCTGCTCTTTTGGTGGCAGCTATTATAATATTGATATTTCGAAAAAAGAAGGTGTTTTAATAATACTTTGACGGATACAAAGTACTTATTGTATCAGTTGTGTTAATTTCACCTATAAATGAACCCTGAGGTTAGCGCATGTAATATTTCTAATTTCATTTGGGAAATTGAGGCGTGAAGTAGCAATATGGAGGTTTGGAATGAATTTACTTGATAGATTAGAAAGAAAATTAGGACGTTATGCAATTAGAGGTATCATGAGATATGTAGTGGTTCTGTATGCAGTGGGATTGTTTCTTGAAATGCTTGCACCGGGTGTATATGACAATTTCCTTGCATTGGATTTTAGTAAGGTAGCAGATGGTCAAGTATGGAGATTGATTACATTCATTATACCGATTTCCTATATGAAAAGTATTTTTTGGACTGCAATTACTGTGTATATTTATTATATGTTCGGAGAATCCTTGGAGAATGCTTGGGGTCCATTCCGTTTGAATCTTTATCTCCTTGTAGGTGTTTTGTTTAATATACTGGGTTACTGGATATTTTACATGCTTGGATTTGTGGGCGGATGGCCTTCCTGTGTGGATGTGATTTGTCAAACCTTGTTTTTTGCGTTTGCGGCTATATATCCAAACTCCCCGATTTACTTATACTTTTTAATCCCGCTGAAAGCAAAGTATGTGGCCTGGTTCTTTGGATTGTTTTATATTTTTAATATCTTGATGTATATACGTGTTCATAATTATTTAATGATTATCCCGATGGTGGCATCAATTGCAAACTTTTTGCTTTTCTTCTTTGCAACGAGAAATTATCACAGAATCTCTCCGGGTGAGATAAAGCGCAAGGCAACTTATCGAAGACAGGTGAACAAGGCAAAAAGTGAAGGAAATGTAGTACAGTTTCAGGGACGTAACGTCGTAACCAGACATAAATGTGCAGTTTGTGGAAGAACGGAGTTAGACGGAGATAATTTGGAATTCCGCTTTTGCTCAAAATGTGACGGAAACTATGAATATTGTATGGATCATTTGTTTACTCATGAACATGTTCATAAAGATTAATGTGGATTACAAAAAAGTATAAACACATACGAAGTATGTGCCTGCGAATTCTCGGCATAAACTTACACAAAGGGGTGCGAAAGCATAATTCAAAAGCGCCACTAACACGAGGATAGACAAATATTATTACTTTGAATATAATTACAAATAGTTATAAATTACAGGGGGTCGCTTCAAGATATATTTGAAACAGCCCCTTATTCTCAATTAACCATAAAAGATGTCAAATTACTGGTTTATTTAGGAATTAACTGCTATAATATAGAGTAATTCAGATGATATACAAAGATTAGAAATGATATAGGAACAGGATGGTAAGTATTATGGACAAAAGAATCAAACAGATTAGTCAGGATGTTCAAAAGGGGAAATCCCTAGAGGAGAATATCCCGCAATTATTTAACTACATGGCAAATCAATATCATGAGTCAGCGCAGGTACGTCTTGCGATGCATTATTTTACACTCTATGAAGCATATTATGATGATGAAAATACCTGGAGTAAAGATGCGTTAGATTATATCGACCAAGTGAATGGTATTATATGTGATAACATTGTAGGAAATTGTGCAGGCAGTGAACGAGAGAAAGCAATTATAGCGCTTGATACAATTCGTAATAATATAATGAAGCATATGGAAGCGTTAACCACCTATGCGGATACCTTTCAAATCTATGAATACATTCTAAATCGAATCGAATATCGGTTTAAGGAGGAAGTGGAGTTTGTTGATGAGGATGAGCTAGCAAGAGAAATCCTAAACTTCATATTTGACACCGAAGATAACTTTATCATCAATGAAAAGATTAAAGAAATGATTGGGCAATTGCCGGTACGAATTACAAAACAAAAGTATTTTGATATATTAAGAGATAGCATAAAACCTTATCTTGGAGGGGATACATCATCTCTGGAGTCTTATTTATATATGCTACGTACCTCTGCCATGTTATTTAAAGTTGAAAATATGGACAGCAAATACCCGGAACTATGGGAGAAGAAAGAGCAGTTGTCACATTTAGATTACCAAAATCTTACTCGTGAGATGTTTGTCAGCGCGAAGAATACACTTCAGCTTGCAACTTTAATCCTAGAGACAGAAACTAGTGTATATTATGCACTTCAAGAGATTGTGAATGACGTTTATGCATCACTACTATGCTTCCCATATGCAGGAATGGTACAAGCTGCGGATGATGTTCCGGATAGTGCAGGAAAAGCCGCGTTAAAAATCATCAGCGATATTAATACTGTCTTTGTTACCAAGGAGAAGAAGGATATCTTTGATAGTATTTTGGATGAATTTAGTGATTTGGAAGGAGTACAGGAGCAATTACTATTTGAAACAGATAAATTAGAAGGTGCATTTTATGAAGTGACTCAGAACCATGTTAGCTTGGTCAAAAGCTTGATGCTTGAAACTCCCATGAATGTATTAAAACGTTCTCAGAACCTTCTCTCAAATAGCTTGTTCGTGGATTTGGAAGAAAAAAATGAGGTAGTGACCATTGATGAAACCATGATGGCTGGAGAAGCCCGTAAGCTGGAACAGGAGTTAACGGAACTGTTTAAAGGGCAGGATCGAATGATTACCCGTGCAATTATGGCGAATACGATCAATAAAGTTCCGGTATTCTTTCGTGATCATAAAGAAGTAATGGATTATGTTCGATATAGTTTGGAACGATGCACAGATATTTATGAAAAAGTTGCATGCATGGAAATAATTCGTGAAATAATGTCCGAATAGGTCTGTATTAAACATGGTAATTTGTGGTATACTATACTTGACGGAAATTGTATGATAAAGGTAAGGGTATCGAATGATTTCATGGACTTCACGCCTGTATGTAGGCGATAAAATGAAAAAGAAAAAAGATAAAGTAATTACCTCAATTAATAACAGTGAGGTCACCTTTGACGTATACTGTATTACTTTCGCTTCCCAACAGGACAATCTGTTTGATATTTTGGATGCAAACGAACTATTGTTTCCATTTTATAAAAAATCCGAGGTTCGTATTGTAGGTCTTGCAAGGGGAAGGAAGGAAGCACTTTCATTAGTTGAGAAGATGCTTGTGGAGGTGTATCACAAGACCGGAGAGTTTAATGTAAGAACTTATTTTACATAAGATTGAGTTCCGGTAATTTTGCATTATCATATGATTGTATCGATTATTAAGACAGGCGAGGGTTGATGAATGCTTTCTATAATCCTACTGATATTGAAAATAATCGGTATTGCACTATTGGTTATCATTGGGTTGTTTTTATTAATCCTGTTAACCGTATTGATTGTACCGATTCGATATCGTGTTCAAGCAGAACATGGAGATGAAAAATTATATATCGCGGCAAGAGTGAGCTGGTTATTGCATATTATACGAGTGAACGCTTCTTTTGTGGAAGGTGAGCTTCACCTGCGTATGAAAGTGTTGTGGATTACCCTGTATGATAATCTGAATCCGAAAGTGAAAAAGAGCAGGAGGAGTAAATCTCGCAAAAAATCACGGAACAGAAAGGCAAAGCCTGTTTCTAAAAAGGTATCAGTAACGAAAGGTCAGAGTGTTGATATCGCTCACCATAATAAGCCTAAAGAAATAACCGCTCCAAACATAGAGGATTACAAAATTTCAACATCGGAGCCTACATTACCGGAATCTTTATTAGAGGAGCCTATGTTACCGTATGTGAATCAGACCACCGGCCGGAATCAGTCCGAAGAACAAGAGCAAGCCAATAAAAAATCAATCTTAAATAAGATTAGTAGTTTCTTTCTTCGTATCAAAAATAAAATAATTGTAATAAAACAACGTATTGTTGCATTTTTTAAAGGAATCAAAGCAAAAATAATAAAGTGGTTTCAAAAAATAAAAGATATTACTCATAAAGTGAATTTGATTTTGGATTTTTTGAAAAATGAGCTGAATAAAGAAGGATTTCGAGTTACTTTTACCACTCTAAAAAAGTTACTAAAACATATCTTGCCGACGAAGCTGAAATCCAAAATCGTGTTTGGTACGGGTGATCCATGCAGTACAGGTCAGGCATTGGGTGCTGTAGGGTTTTTGTACAGCCTATACGGGGATAAGATACAGATTATTCCGGATTTTGAAAATAAGGTATTGGAAGGGAAGCATGATGCCAGAGGAAGAATAAGATTAATTACAGTACTTATATTAGTGGTTAAACTTATATTGGATAAAAGGTTCAAGCAGTTAAAGAATAATTTCCAAATATTAAAGGAGGCTTTATAAATGGCAGATAATAATTTTAATTCAACCGTAGAATCATTATTCCGTGGAATGGACAGTTTTATTACGTCAAAAACAGTGGTTGGCGATGCAGTTAAAGTAGATGATAGTACCATCATTCTTCCGCTGGTAGAGGTTAGCTTCGGTGTAGGCGCCGGTGCTTTTGCAGGAGAGAAGAAGAATAACGCTGGTGGTGGTATGGGCGGTAAGATATCTCCTAGTTCTGTATTAGTGATTCAAAATGGAAGCTCGAAGCTGGTTAATATTAAAGAACAGGATAGTGTTACTAAGATCCTTGACATGGTTCCGGATTTAATAAATAAGTTTACCGGAAAGATGAATAAGAAGAAAGATGATATCGACGATAAGGTAGAAGAGGTCATAAAAAACCAATCAGATTCCAATATATAGTGTTTTTTAACTATTTGAGTTGACAAATAAGCAAAATTCTTCTTGCAATATATTTTATATTCTGATAGAATATTAATGTTTGTAGGGCCATTTGGTTCTATATTATGTATCTAAGGAGGTGCTTTTGATGGCTAAATGTTCAATATGTGATAAAGGTGCTCACTTTGGAATCGCTGTGAGTCATTCTCATAGAAGATCTAATAAGATGTGGAAATCCAACGTAAAATCTGTGAAAGTTAAGGTTAACGGTGCAGCAAGAAAAATGTATGTTTGTACTTCCTGTCTTAGATCCGGTAAAGTAGAACGCGCATAAGGAAAAACGATGGGTGTCAGGGGATCTTGACACCCGCTTTTTTTTTCCGGGAAAGAACATTTGGGATGAATCGCACCCGGAGCTTTGTTCTTATAAAACTACTCTATTGGACAAGAGTAAGATTTGATTGTTATATGACAACGTTTGAATGAGTGTATTAACAGCAGAAAAGATTATAACCAAGAAGTAGGCACAGAATTATAATACATATTGCTAAGATGCCGTTTGTGATAAACAGCATAATAGTCATACCGATGGCAATCCAAAATAGGATGAACCCAAGCATTCTCTTCATAATTGTCACTTCCAATCAATGATATTAGTAATATATATTATGCAAGAGGTTCTATGCTTAACACGAATTATGTATTATAATTGAATTATAAAGAATGAATTAATAAGTTTACTGTATGGGTGCTTACGAAAACAAACCAATTGTTTTTCTTCGGTACATTTATGGGTATACTATAATAAGACATAGGTATTAGATAGGAGGGTTAATATGAAAGGACATATGAACACAAAGATTGGTGAGATATTGATTGATAACGATGTATTGGCAAAGTATGCCGGAGCTTCCGCGATCGAATGCTTTGGTGTTATAGGAATGGCGTCCATCAATATGAAGGATGGCATCGTAAAATTATTAAAACGTGATAGTTTAAGTCACGGTGTTAATGTATTAATTGATGAAAATAAATTAACGATTGACCTGCATATTATCGTATCCTATGGTGTAAGCATTTCAGCAGTTGCTGATAACTTAATTAGCAATGTGAAATACAATGTTGAAGAATTCTCAGGCCTTGAAGTGAAAAAGATCAATATTTTTGTTGAAGGCGTCAGAGTAATTGACTGATTTTGAGATGAACAACGTTTAAGGAGGAAAAACCGGTGGTAATGAAAACGATAGATGCAAAAACTCTGAAGAAGATGTTTCTTGCAGGAGCTGCATCCTTAGAAGCAAAGAAAGAGATTATTAATGAATTAAATGTCTTCCCTGTACCGGACGGAGACACAGGTACTAACATGACCTTAACGATCATGTCAGCGGTAAAGGAAGTTAATAATCTTGAAAATCCTACTTTAGAGGAACTTGCAAAAGCGATATCAGGTGGATCTCTTCGCGGAGCAAGAGGTAACTCGGGTGTTATTCTGTCCCAGTTATTCCGTGGTTTCTCTAAGGAAATAAAAGAGTACGATGAAATAAATGTTACAATTATGGCAAATGCATTACAAAAGGCAACAGAAACTGCTTATCGTGCAGTTATGAAACCGAAAGAAGGAACTATTCTTACAGTAGCAAGGGGCGGTGCGGAGAAAGCATCGGAACTTGTATCTGAGACAGAAGATTTAGTATATTTTTGCCGAGAAGTAATCGATCATATGGAAGATGTACTAAAGAGTACACCGGATATGTTGCCGGTTTTAAAGGAAGCTGGAGTAGTTGACTCAGGTGGTCAGGGATTGTTAGAAATCGTAAAAGGTGCATTTGATGCATTAATCGGCAAAGAAGTGTCTTTATCAAATCTTATGTCCGGTGGCACAGCAACAGCTGGTGCGAGTAGAGATCGAATATCAACAGACGATATCAAATTCGGGTATTGTACTGAATTTATTATTAATGTAGAAAAAGAATATAATGAAAAGACAGAAGAAACGTTTAAAGCGTATCTCGAGTCAATCGGCGATTCTATTGTAGTTGTTTCGGATGATGATGTCGTTAAAGTACATGTACATACGAACGATCCTGGTCTTGCAATTCAAAGGGCGTTAACGTATGGATCGTTATCCAGAATGAAAATTGACAACATGAGAGAAGAGCATAACGAAAGATTAGCTTTGGAAGCTGCAAAATCTACTAAAACTGAGAAGATGGAAGAAAAGGTCACTCCTGAAAAACCTCGTAAGAAGGCTGGCTTTATTGCGGTATCTATGGGTGAAGGCTTGGATGAGATTTTTACCGGACTAGGTGTGGATTATATCATCAAAGGTGGTCAGACCATGAATCCAAGTACGGAGGATATGTTAAATGCGATTAGTGAAGTTCATGCAGATAACATATTCATATTACCGAACAATGGTAATATCATCCTTACAGCGGAGCAAGCGAAGCATCTTACAGAAGATAAAAATATCTATGTAATTCCTTCAAAAACAATTCCACAGGGTATTACAGCGGTTATAAACTTTGTTTATGATAAATCTCCGGAAGATAATGCTGCCAGAATGACAGAAGAGATGTTAAGAGTTAAATCAGGACAGGTTACTTATGCAGTACGTGACACCAGCCTTGACGGGAAAGAGATAAAGCAAGGGAATATCATGGGTATTGGCGATAAGACTATTCTTGCTGTAGGGGAAGCAGTAAATTCGACTACAGTTGAATTGATTAATTGTTTAGCAAATGAAGATTCCGAACTGATTAGCCTGTATTATGGTGAAGAAGTGAAAGAAGAGGATGCAGCATCACTTGCAGAAGTAATCATGGATAAATATCCGAATTTGGATGTTGAGGTTCACTATGGTGGACAGCCAATTTATTACTATGTATTATCAGTGGAATAATTAAATAACGGTATAGCACGATAAAGGGTACTTCTAGATAGTGGTTCGATTAAAAGCGAGCCACTATTTTATCTTTTAGAAATCCCTTTATAGAACGATTAATGTGGATAAGTGACGGTTACTGTTCTTAATTCTTACATAATCGTGGATAAAACAGGCAGAATAAAACAGATTTGTTGATAAAAGGTTGGAATACTTCACAATCTATTAATGTAAAGGTTTATATATTTTCAAAGGGAAAGGATGAGAAGCATGGAATTAACACGCATGCCAAAGCCGGGCGAAATATATCAGCATTTTAAGGACAAGCTTTATCAGATTATCACAGTGGCAATTGACAGTGAGTCAGGTGAGCGGATGGTTGTATATCAGGCGCTTTATGGAGATTTTAAAACATATGTAAGGCCTCTGGAGATGTTTGTGAGCGAAGTGGATCGCAGTAAGTATCCTGAGGTGAAACAAAAATACCGCTTTGAGCTGAGAATACTTGAAGAGGAAAGTATTGGAACAGAAACTCAGACAGAAATTGTAGTTGATTATGAACATCACAGACAGGACGAGAGACATCCTGCCCAACAGAATTCTTTGACGGAAGATACAAGAAATTACACTGTATTATCCATGAATCAATCAGTGTTGACTGGTGAGGAACAAGAAGGGAAAATCGTACAGACGATTGAAGAAAACTTTACTTCGCAGAATAGGGAGGTAATTCAAACTAACACTGTGAGTAATGCAGAACAATTTTCTGGTACAAATGAGTCTGTAAATCTGTTATTAATGAAGTTTCTGGATGCTCCATCTTATAGTAAAAAACTTGATGTATTATCCTCGAACATAAAACATCTGAACGACCGATTAATTAATGATATGGCGGTATCTCTTGACTGCACAGTAGAGGATGGTCCATTAGATAAGCGAATACATGAACTACTTTATTGTTTGCAGGCGATGAGCCGTTTTGAAGACAGAAGATTAAGATAAGATTCAATCATAAAGGGCGCCACACATTTTGTGTAGCGCCCTTTATGATTGAATAAGTATATCAATTCAAAATATTTATACGTTGTTTTCAAGAATAAAGGTAGCTTCATTGCCATCAACCGAAGAAAATATGACTCCTCCACTTCCTTTAACATTTGATATGATGTTGAATATTCTCCAACCTTCTTTTGCATAACCATTTAAAGTGTCTTCTAATTCTTCGGAGCTATTTAAATCAAATCGCCAAGTGAATACTTTATATTTGCACATGAACTTTTCCTCTTTGTATTTTGTGATTATATTATTATGTTTGAAATTGTAAATGAATTCCGTCTACCACTTAAAAGTGTAACTACCGCGGTGTTTCTTTGCCATGACCTTAATGGTATAGGTACCTGGATCGGATAGCGTAACTTTTGAAGAAGTTGTGGCAAGGGCATGCCCCTCATATTGGTTATCGTTTTTGCCCTTGTAGATGAGAACATCGAGGGTACCTTTTTTGGTTACAATATTCATTGATATATCAAGTGGTTTCCCTTCTTTTACGGTAACTTTTTTTACTTTGGAACCGCTTAAATCATAGTAGGAAGCGTGAAACTCATGATTCGAATTGCTTTCGATCGCTCCGATTTGAATGGAGGTTGAGCAACCGGTAAATAAAAGAATAAGAACTAATAAAAATGGTAACAGAACTTTTTTCATATTGCGTCCTTTCTTATAAAAAAGCACTACTTATTCGCCTGATCAATTACTATTCTAAGTTGAGTTTTCTTCTAAAAATTAAATCAGTAACAAAATAGTATACTACATTGAGTACTAATAACATAACGATTGTACCCGGTAAGAGCAAACGTGGTATGGATGTGATGGATTCAAATGAATCTTTAAATACAATTCCAACAATTGCTGTTATTACCCCGGTTACGATTTGCAAACCAATATTGATACATATATAGCTTACAATGGAACCTAATAATTTATGACCATTAAATAATTGACCTAAAGCGATGGAGACATAAACTAGTAGGACATTATTAATCAATCCGAATAATATAATTACAAGTAATTCTATAATTAACAGAACGCCATCGCCGTCTAATTGGTTGAAGAATTCTCTGAAAAATGTATGGAATCCGGTAACTATTTCATCAGGTGATACTTTAAAAGTAGCCACAATGAATATAGCCAATGTCAAAGCAAGAAAACAAACTATTGTCCATACCGATCCGACAATTAATTTCGAAATGATTAATTGACTAGGTTTCGTTGGTAAGGTGAACATGAGATATCCTTCATCCTTTACTAGGTTTTTATAAAAACGATAAACAATAATTACACAGGTTACTACAAATACGCCGATAACACTCAGAACAAACCCAAAGGTTATAATTCCGGGGATGAATGCTAATGCACCATGGAATATATCAAGGCTTAATACAATTCGATCCATTAAAGTAAATACAGCTAAGATTAAAAATACAGGCAGCAGCAATCTTGAGGTTGCCTTAAATTCATGCTTAAATAATTTTCCTAACATTTGAATACCTCCCTAAATAATGAATCTACGGATTTGCCTTCTTTAGAACGAATATCGTCCACGGTTGATTGAAGTGTGATGTTACCGTTTTTGATAAATACCACCTCATCAAGAATCTGTTCAATATCTGAGATCAGGTGAGTGGAGATTAGTACGGTAGCATTCTCGTTATAGTTGGAGATGATGGTGTTAAGGATATAATCTCTTGCAGCCGGATCTACGCCTCCGATGGGTTCATCCAGACAATAGAGATCAGCATTACGACTCATGACTAGTATTAATTGCACTTTTTCTTTTGTACCTTTGGATAATGTCTTCAATCTACGATTAGGATCTAGTTGAAGCCTGGTTAACATATCATAAGCTTTCTTCTTATCAAAATCATTATAAAAATCCTCAAAAAATTCGATGGTATCGGATACCTTCATCCATTCCGGTAAATATGTTCTCTCTGGTAAGTATGATACAATTTTCTTGCTCTCTGGTCCAGGTTTTGATCCGTTGACAAGGATTTCTCCCTCGTTTGGAACTAAAAGTCCGTTTATTAATTTGATTAATGTGGATTTCCCACTTCCATTTGGTCCTAATAATCCAATGATACGACCTCGTTCTAATGTGAGATCAATGGATTTTAAAGCTTTCAGACCGCCAAACTGTTTGGTTAATGCTTTACATTCTAATATAGCACTCATTCTACTTTCTCCCATCTGCTTAAACGCTTATTTTTCTTTTTTGATAACTTCTGTTACAATAGTTAATGTTTCATCCGGTTCGTAACCCAGTTGTTTCATCTTTGTGACGAATTCTTCTACCAGATCTCTTGCAGATAACCCCTTAAGTTGTTTAATCATAGTGTCATCGGAGGTGATAAATCTGCCGCTGGTTCTGTTGGTATAAATCAGTCCGGTTCTCTCGAGTTCTGACAATGCTTTTTGCATTGTGTTTGGATTTACCATGGCTTCTGCTGCTAAATCCCTAACCGAGGGGAGCTTATCACCTGGTTTAAAATTTCCTGATATGATGCCTGCCTGAATTTGTTCGATTAATTGAACGTATACAGGTCGTTCAGTATTAAGTTCCCATTTCATAATTTGGAGCTCCTTTCTATATTGCTGGTGTATTACTGTATTAAGAAGTTAATACAATAATACAATGGAAATTTTGGAAAGTCAATAGGCAATTTTAAAATATTTTCTTTTTTTATGAAATGGTATCGTTTATAATAAAATCAATGTGAAATTATAAGCTGTAATATATAAATTAATTGACAATGGAGGTGAGAGCTTGGAAGCATTGGATAAGATAACTGTGATAAAAGGGATAGGCGAGAAAACGGAAAAGCTCTTTTATAAACTAGGTATAGAGACAGTGCAGGATTTGGTGGAACATTACCCAAGAGGATATGAGGAGTTTGAACGTCCGATTGCAATCTCCTCGATCAATGAAGGTATGACAGTAGCAATAGAAGCATCATTAAAAGCTTCTCCCAAGATAAAGAAAATAAAAAATCTTCAGATTTTGAATGCACAGGTGAAGGACTCCTCCGGAGTAGTGAATCTGACCTGGTTTAATATGCCGTTTTTGCAGAAAACATTACGTTCTGGTTTTCATTACATATTCCGAGGGAAAGCAATCCGAAAGAACGGAGTTGTGGTGATAGAACAGCCCTCCATATACCAAAGAGAGGATTATTACCGCCTTCTTAAGATTTTACAACCGATTTATCCGCTTACGGAAGGATTGACAAATACCTTGATTTCAAAATCTATGAAACTGGCATTGAGCGAACTAACCTTCGCAAAGGACTACATCCCGAAGCCTCTTGTGAAGGAGCTTGTGCTGATGGAACGCACCAAGGCATTGAAGGAAGTGCATTTTCCAAAAGATAGAGATGGGATGATGAAGGCCAGACAAAGACTTGTTTTTGATGAGTTCTTTCTATATACATTGGCTTTGCGAAAGTTGAAGGAAAAAAAGATTATCCAGTTATCGGATAAGCGTATGCGAGAGGGGAACGATTGTGATGAGCTGATTGGTTCTCTTCCTTATCCATTAACGAATGCGCAGCTGCGTGTATGGGAGGAAGTAAAGAAGGATCTGAATGGTGAATATGTGATGAACCGCTTAATACAGGGTGATGTTGGATGCGGTAAAACGATATTAGCGATTCTGGCACTCCTTATGGCGGTGAAGAATGGTTACCAGGCATGCTTTATGGTCCCTACAGAAGTATTGGCAAAACAGCATGATAAATCCTTACAGGACATGCTCTCTTCCTTCGGAATTCGTGTCTGTTTGCTGGTTGGTTCACAAACTGCGAAGGAAAAACGCATCGCTTATGAGAAAATCAAAACACATGAAGTGGATATTATTGTAGGAACTCATGCACTCATTCAGGAGAAGGTGGAATATGATAATCTTGGATTGGTAATCACGGATGAGCAGCACCGTTTTGGTGTGAAGCAAAGAGAGACACTTATGAATAAGGGCGGGAATCCACATGTGCTGGTTATGAGTGCGACACCGATTCCAAGAACACTGGCGATTATTTTATACGGAGACTTGGATATCTCCGTAGTGGACGAGCTTCCGGCACAGCGCTTACCGATTAAGAACTGTGTGGTGGATACGAATTATCGTCCAACTGCATATCGTTTTATTAATAATCAGGTTTCGGAAGGAAGACAGGTCTATGTAATCTGTCCAATGGTGGAAGAGAGTGAAGAAATTGAGGCGGAGAATGTTATTGAATATACTGAAACATTGAGATCAGCGCTCGCTCCTAGTGTTGAGGTAGAGTATCTACACGGTAAAATGAAGCCAAAGAATAAAAATGAAGTGATGGATAGATTCTCAAATGGAGACATTCAGGTACTCGTATCAACAACGGTAATAGAAGTTGGAGTGAATGTTCCGAATGCCACGGTGATGATGGTGGAGAATGCGGAGCGCTTTGGGCTAGCTCAGCTACATCAGCTAAGAGGGCGTGTCGGACGAGGAAGCCATCAATCCTACTGTATCTTTATCTGTGGCAGCAGTAACCGTGATGCCCGGGACCGACTGGAGATATTAAATAAATCAAATGACGGTTTTTTTATTGCGAGCGAGGATCTAAAGCTCAGAGGACCTGGAGATATTTTTGGAATTAGACAGAGTGGAGAAATGGATTTCAAATTAGGAGATATTTTCACCGATGCAAGCATATTAAAGGCTGCGTCAGATGCGGTGAAAAATCTTTCGGATAAAGAAGTAGACAAGATATTTCAGGAAAACCCATCACTCGAGGATAAGATATTAAACCGTAATAATAATACATTATAGCTTTGTGTCCAAACTGTGTAAATTTATGAAAATATTACAAAAACATGGTAAAACCAAAGGAAATCATGTATAATAGGAACAGCTGTTTAGCTAAAAGTTGATAAAGAAGGTAATGTATGGGAACCAAAATTTATAGCACAGATATGGATAGAACGCACGATTCAAAATTATCGTTGGTTATTCCCGTATATCAGGAGGGAAGCCATATTCGAAGTTCCATCACTACAATCAGTGAGATCCTTAATAAAAATAATATCATACATGAATTCGTACTCGTTGATGATGGATCAAGGGATAATTCATGGGAAGAGATGAAGAAGTTAACTTCGGAGCTGGGAAATGTTTCAGCACTTAGATTGAGCAGGAATTTCGGCAAGGAGTCCGCGCTCTGTGCCGGACTTGAATACGCGGACGGTGACATGGTATTAGTAATGGATGCCGATTTGCAGCATCCCCCGGAGATTATACCGGAGATGGTAAAAGCCTGGAGAGAAGAGGGCTTTGATGTTGTGGAAGGTATTAAGAACTCTAGAGGAAATGAGAATAAATTTTATAAAACATGTGCAAAATTCTTCTACTATATTATATATCGAACTTCTGATATTAATCTTGGAAAAGCATCTGATTTTAAATTAATGGATCGTAAGGTAGTTGAAGCCTGGAAGGAAATGCCGGAACGTGCTTTGTTTTTTCGTGGGATGACTGCCTGGGTGGGATTTGACAGGAAGCAGATTGATTTTGATGTGGCAGAACGTGTGAATGGTAAAACGAAGTGGTCATTGGTTCGTTTGATTCGGTTGGCTGTGGATGCAATTACATCCTATACCTCAGTGCCTCTTCATTGTATTACGATACTTGGTATTGTAATGTTTTTTGGTGCAATTATTCTTGGTTTACAGACTCTTTATATGAAATTTGCTGGGAATGCTACTAGTGGTTTTACTACAGTAATCCTGTTGCTGTTAATAATTGGAAGTTCGATTATGATAAGTTTGGGTATGATTGGAATCTATTTGACTAAAATTTATAAGGAAGTGAAGGGAAGACCAAGATATCTGGTTTCCAAATGTGTTAAAGGAGATGACAAGCATAAGATAAATCTGGACAACCTCATACATGGTGGTGAGTATGATAAGGAAGGCAAGGTGGACTAATTATGCTTGGACTATTTTATCTCATTTTATGTTTTACAGTTGGTTGGGCAATCTGTACGTATGCATTTCCAAACTTATCTTCGCTCACCAGGGAAGATTATGCAGGACGTAGGATTAATCTTAGTCCATATTTATTACTTCTTCCTGCTTGGTATATCACAGGAACGCTGGCAATGACTTGGCCAACATATCTTATTGCATACCTGTTTGGTGACAGAGCCGAGCCATTATTCTATGCAAATTGTATTGTACTTCCGATTGGATTGTTCGTAACAGTGTTAGCATTTTTTCACCAATATAAAAAGAATAAAACATTTCCGATGCTATGTGATAATAAAAAAACATTAAAGATTGAACTTGCATTGGTGATAGCAATTACGTTACTGGCCGGTATCTTGATGTGGACTACTTTTTTTGTAAGCGGACATAATCTCTATGTGGGTGTATCAGTATTTAGTGATTTTTCTCCCCATGTCGGAATGATACGCTCCTTTTCCTATGGGAACAACTTTCCAACCCAATACGTTCATTATGCAGGGCAGGATATTAGATATCATTTTATGTTCCAGTTTTTGACCGGTAATCTAGAGTATCTGGGAATGAGAATCGATTTTGCTTTCAATATTGAAAGCATGATAAGCTTTATTGCTGCTTTTATGCTGCTGTATGTATTAGCAGTTAAGATAACAGGTAAGATAACCGTAGGTATATTATCCTGTCTGTTCTTTGCATTCCGAAGCTCCAAGACGTTATTTACCTTTTTGTCAAATATACCACAGGGAACAGATGTATTAAAAACCTTATCGCAAAATACTGAGTTCATATCGGATACTACGAATGAAAATTGGGGCTTGTGGAATCTGAATGTTTATTGTAACCAGCGTCATCTTGCATTCGGTTTGGCGGTTATGTTTTTTGTGCTTATCCTTTTTATGCCGCTATTATTCGATATGTTTCATGATTTGAAAGCTCAAAGGAGTGAAGAAAGTAAATCTCGTAATTGGATAAAGAAGTTTAAGATATTATTTTTGACAAAGCAGGCGTGGATGGTTCAGGATGTGCGTACCACCTTATCCGCCGCAATATTGCTTGGAAGTATCGCATTTTTTCATGGAGCAGCACAGGTATGTTGTTTGCTGATTTTGTTTGTAATGGCTATTTTATCAAAAAGAAGATTTGAATATGCGATCGTTGCCGTAGTTACGGTATTGATGGCAGTGCTTCAGACAAAATTGTTTATCCATGATGCACCTGTTACCACCAGCTACTTATTTGGTTTTATTGCTGAGAATAAGACGATATTTGGTGTAGCGTCTTACCTTGATAAATTACTTGGAATCCTTCCTCTCGTAATAATCGGTGCACTTTGTATAGAAAGAGGAGCCAGAAGATTTTTGATCCTTGCTTTTACGTTGCCGTTATTATTTGCATTTACTGTATCTCTTACTGTAGATGTGACGGTAAATCATAAATACATTATGATGAGTTGTATTCTACTTGGAATTTTTGCCGCAAGCTTTGTAGTAAAAATACTAGACCAAAAGGATATTATCGCGAAGTTAGTCGGTGTACTTTTAATTATATCGCTGACTGCCACTGGTATTTACGATTTTTATACCATTCTGAATAAGAATCGTCCTGATACAGCAATCGTTCTTGATCTTGATTCCAAGCTTACTGAGTGGATCAATACAAACACAGATTCCAAAGATTTATTCCTGACTTCAAATTATTCTTTAAATCAAGTGGTGTTAGGGGGCGCGATGCTTTATGAAGGATGGCCGTATTTTCCTTGGTCAGCCGGTTATGATACGGATACCCGTACACATAAGGTAAAGCAAATGTTTGAAGCTACATCACCACAGGAACTCAAGAAGTTAGTGGAGGAAAATCATATTAACTATATTGTTGTTGATGCAGAGTGTCGCAATAATGAGGACTTTTCTGTAAATGAAGAGAATATCAAAGCAACATATCAAAGAGTATATGGTATCGGGGACGGAAAAGATGGAGCTGATATCTATGATACAAGCAAGCCGATAAAATGACATTAAAAGTGGTTTGATAATAATGAATATGAAAAAAGAAAATAGATGAATGCTTGATTTATGCCGATAAGGCAGAATGGAGGAAGGGAAAGTGGATAAATTATATATCGTGATCCCGGCTTATAATGAAGAAGCTAATGTAAAATCAGTAATAAGAGATTGGTATCCAATTGTTGAAGAGATAGGCAATGGTAGCAAGCTAGTGATTATTGATGATGGCAGTAAAGATTCTACTTATCGTATCATGCAGGAGGAAGCGAAGAATCTGGAAGCATTCGAACCAATTACAAAACCGAATGGTGGACATGGTGCAACTGTTTTATACGGATATAATTATGCGCTGGAAGCTGGAGCGGATTATGTGTTCCAAACTGATTCTGACGGACAGACCTTACCGGAGGAATTTTGGCCATTCTGGGATTTGAGAGAAGAATATGATATGGTCATTGGTCACAGAAGAGGAAGACAGGACGGATTTTCCAGAGTATTTGTAACGAAGACGTTAAAAACTGTTTTAAGACTATGCTTTCATGTGAATATCAAAGATGCAAATACTCCGTTTCGACTAATGAAAGCAACAACTTTAAAGAAATACATCAATATGATTCCGAAGGATTTTAATTTATCGAATGTTGTATTATCTGTTATTTATGCCAAGAAAAAACTTGAGGTAAAATACCTTCCGGTAACCTTTCGACCAAGGCAGGGTGGTGTGAATTCTATTAATATGAGAAAAATAATTCGCATCGGTAAAAAAGCATTCAGTGATTTTAGAAAGATAAATCAATTAATTAAGTAATTAAAGAGGTGGGTTCATGATTAAAAAAATTATCTATTTGATAATCGCGGGGTTTTTATTCGTTCTTGGGAAAGTGCTTCTTCAAGGTGATTTTGATGCTTTTCTGCAATGGTGGGCAGTATTAGCAGGAATAGGTATTATTTATATTCCGCTTGCATCATTATTGTTTCCGTCATTTCATGATAAGGGATATTTATTTTCAAAAGCAATTGGTCTGGCACTAACAGGCTATATACTATGGTTTTTATCAACCTTGCATATATTAAAATTCACACCGCTTTCTTGTGTGATTAGTGTGATAATAGGATTGCTCTGTAATATCGGACTTCTATTTCTATTTATCAAGAAGCAACGTGGTGATAAATCTAAACATTATGCAATTTTTGATATTAAAAGCAGAGAATGGGATCATATTATATTTGAGGAGCTCTTATTCTTTGCCCTGTTTTTACTCTTTACCTATGTGCGAGGATTTAAACCGGAAGCATATGGTACGGAGAAATTTATGGATTATGGTTTTATGACCAGCATGATGCGTAGTGATTTTATGCCTCCGCAGGATTTTTGGTTTTCCGGTACCAAGTTAAATTATTATTATGTCGGACAGTTTTATGCAACTTTTTTGACAAAGCTTTCTGCAGTTAAGGTTTCACTTGGATATAACCTAATGCTGATGATGGTTGGTACATTTGCATTTGTGCTTCCGTATTCATTAATTTATAATGTGATCAATCAATTTGGTAAATTCCGTGGTAAGGTGAATTCCACTATCTCATTCATTAGCGGTATGATCGGTGGTATTGCAGTTTGCGTAGCCGGTAATATGCATTACCCTACTTATCATTGGTTTCAACCATGGTTTCAAAAGTTTTTTGGTTTAAAAGTAGATAAAACACCTTACTGGTTTCCGGATGCAACAAGATTCATCGGATATCATCCGGAGACTCATGATAAAACCATTCATGAATTCCCGGCCTATTCTTTCGTACTGGGAGATCTTCACGCCCATGTTGTGAATGTTATGTTTGTTATAACGATACTTGCCATTCTATTTGCATGGATGTGTACCAGAAAAGAAAAAGAGAATGAATCCTTATCATTGGTACGAGAAATATGTAACCCATCCATTCTTATGGTAGCGTTTTTCATCGGGCTTTTCCATACAACTAATTTTTGGGATTTTCCGATTTATTTCATCGTTTCGGGTGCAGTTATTCTATTTACGAATTTGATTGTATATAATTTTAAAAGAAAAGCATTGGGAATCACTGCTCTTCAAGGATTACTAGTAGTTGCATTCTCAGAAATAGTTTCTCTTCCGTTCACCATTAATTTTGATCAGATATCAACAGCACCGATGCTATGTGTAGCGCATACTCCACTTAATCAGCTGATTATCCTGTGGGGATTACCAGTCTTTATGGTATTTGCATTCTTGTGCTTTGCTGTTTCAAATTTTAGCAGAAAAAAAGCGAAAGAAAAAGCGCAGAGCAATACACAGGAGAACTCAGAGGAATCAAAACAGTCAGCGCTTGCTCAGTTCATGAAATCGCTTCCGGTTTCTGATTTATTTATCATTACGATTGGTTTATGCGCCATTGGATTGGTTCTTCTTCCGGAAATTATCTATATTCAAGATATATACAGTGGTGATTACAAAAGAGCAAATACCATGTTTAAGTTAACCTACCAGGCATTTATTATGTTTGGATTATCCTTTGGTTATATATTTACAAGACTAATTATTTACGGCGAAAAGTGGAGACAGAGAAAGGTTGCCATCATTGGTTTTGTATTATTTTTGATGTCAGTCTGTTATATACAGAATGCAGTCCATTCCTGGTATGGTAATATATTTGATAAAAAAGGATATAAAGGAATTGATTGTACGACCTTTATGCAGACAACCTTTAAAGATGATGACCGCGCGATTGACTGGTTAAATAAGAATGTCAAAGGCATGCCTGTAGTACTGGAAGCGAATGGTGACAGCTATACAGATTATCAACGAGTATCAGTTATGACCGGGCTACCAACGATATTGGGTTGGAGAACACATGAATGGTTATGGAAGTCCGATACTGATAAACTGGACGAAAGAGCAGCAGATATTGAGACAATCTATACCTCAACTGACAAAAATACTATAATGAGCTTGTTGAAGCAGTATAACGTATCCTATATATATATGGGTAAACTGGAGAAGGAGAAATTTCCGAAAATCAACGATGAATTACTCAAGAGTCTTGGAGATGTAGTGTACGATAATTCTTCAATAAAGGATAAAGCTTATGAGACTTACATTGTAGAAATTAAATACTAATTAGGAGTCAAAGTCAGATACTGAGATATTATCGTTAATATGCATAAATTAAAATTTTAATGGAATTACAAAACATATTTCAAAAACAACACGCTCTCATTTGGATGAAATACGTAGTGGTGCATAAGGCTGCAAACTTCGCAGCCTTAACACCATCAACTTCATACAGTTGCTTTAGAATATATGTTTTGTGATTCTCAAGTTTTACATAGCCATGTGTATATTGACTGGATAACTTGTGATATGACCACGCTAATTAGTATTAAAACTACGAGTGTACATCAATTAGTTACTAACTTAAGACTTAAGGAGTGTCAGTATGCATCTATTTATTAAAAATTTACGAAAGTTACACTTGCTCGTGCTGATTGTGGGGATTCTTGTAGCGATTTCATTCGTGGGAGCTCACAGGGCATATGCTGAACAAAAGAAAAATCCATATCTGATTAAGATAAATCGATCTTTTAATACTGTGACAGTATATGCAAAGGACAGTAAGGGAAAGTATTCAAAACCGGTCAGAGCGATGTTGTGCTCTGTAGGTAGAGATGGTAAGACAAAAAAAGGAACCTACCAGACGAAGGCAAAATACCGATGGAAAATACTAATGAATGATGTGTGGGGACAATATTCCACTCGAATACACGGCGGAATGTTATTCCATTCCGTATACTATTATGATAATAATCCCGCTGATCTTGCCACGAGGGAATTCAATAAACTTGGATCTGCGGTTTCACATGGATGTGTTAGGCTTATGGTTAGGGATGCCAAGTGGATTTATGATAATTGTTCAGTAGGAACAACGGTCGTGATATATGATGACAAAAAAAGTCCCGGCCCACTCGGAAAACCAACGCCAATCAAGATTGCTTCCAATGTACGTTGGGATCCTACTGATCCGGATAAAAGAAATCCATTTTTGAAAAAAAAGCCTGTAATAACCGGCATTAAAAATATGAAAATTAAGTGGAATCAAGATCTGGATCTATTAAAGAATGTGAAAGCAAAATCTACAGTAGGAGCTAATATAACAAAGAAGATTAAAGTGTCCGGTGATGTCGATGTGAGTACTCCAGGAACTTATCGAATTAAATACTCTGTAGTGGATGAGTTAAAAAAAAGCATCTCAAAAACCATAACAATTACAGTTGATAAGAACAAAGTGGCGCCGACATTTAAAGGAATAAAGGATGCGGTGGTTCGAGCAAATGTTATCATTGATAAAAGTTACGCTCTTAAGAAAGTAAATGCTTATTGTTCCGGCTTTAAATTAGATAAAAAACTTATCAAAGTTAAAATCACAAAGAAAAATAATGATTTATATTACATAGAGTATAAAGCAAGTGCAGGAAAAGGACCGACAGCGAAGAAAACAGCAAAAGTTAATATCGATAGGAAACCTCCGGTGATCGTAGGTGCTATAAATGGGGTATTAAAACAGGGAGAAGTCCCAAACAAACCTGATTTGCTTAAGAGAATCACCGTGACTGATAATTATACGAAACCGGATAAGATTAAACTTACCGTAAAATATGAGAAAAACAAGGACGGATCCTACCTTGTAACTTATGAAGCGAAGGATACAGTCGGTAATGTGGCGACTGTGCAGTGTACATTTACAGTTCTAACACCAACACCTTCACCAACACCAACGCCAACTCTTACCCCTGTTGTATCACCAGGGATTTCGCCATAAGACGGAATGATGAAAATTTTGGATTAAAAATCGACATATATCCAAAAATTACAATTAAAAATTTTATAAAATCCGTGTATTTTGATTCTTTTTGCACATAATATTAACGTAATTACTTGATGAAATGTTTGATAAAAACAATTCAACGAGATGATTACAATAACACAAACAACAACACAACTATTTTGAAGAATTTCAAAATATGAAATGGAGGAGTTTATATGTCAAGAAGAAATAGTTCAGTACCCGAAGCACAGGAAGCATTAAATCGTTTTAAGTATGAGGTTGCTAACGAAATTGGTGTGCCTTTAAAGCAAGGTTATAACGGCGACTTGACATCAAAACAAAACGGTTCAGTTGGTGGTTATATGGTTAAAAAAATGATTCAGGATTATGAAAACAGAATCGCAGGAAAATAATAAAGTAATAAAAACGAAGTAATAAAATAAAGGATATTAAATAAGAAGGCGTCGCATATAAGCGGCGCTTTCTTATTGTTCCTATGATACTCATCCATGTATGGAAAGAGAATGGATGGTATTAATTTGAATAGAAATGATAATGCAGTAGAAATAAAAATTATAAAAAAACATTGAAATATTCGTATGGATAAGATAAACTTAGCTTATTGATAAAAACTTCAAATATTAATAATTTCGGAGAAAAGTATGAGAGTAATAGCAGGTAAAGCAAGGAGATTACAGCTTATTACACCGGAAGGTTTTGATACCAGACCGACCACTGATAAGACAAAAGAAACATTGTTTAATATATTAAGTCCGTACCTTGCAGACGTAGATTTTTTAGATGTCTTTTCAGGGAGCGGAGCAATTGGCATTGAAGCTTTATCAAGAGGCGCAAAATATGCGGCTTTTATAGAGGATAATAAAGCTGCGTTAAATTGTATAAAAGCAAATTTAAAAACAACAAAACTTGAAAAGGATGCTGAAGTTTTGCCGTATAAGGCAATAGAAGCAATCCGCATGTTGGAGATTAAAGGCAAAGTGTTTGATGTGGTTTTTATGGATCCTCCTTACAATAATCTTATAGAAAAGGACATGCTTCTCGCATTACAGAACTCGTCCATTATATATTGCGACACAATTATTGTAGTTGAAGCATCTTTAAAGACTGAGTTTGATTATTTGGAGGATACGAAGTTCCGTATCTTTAAAAGAAAAGAATATAAAACAAACCAACATGTATTCCTTGAGATGAGATAGACCTTATTTATTTGCAAAAATAGAGGGAATGGTCTATTTATTTCAATGTTGTTTTATGGCATGATGGAGGTAACTATGAAGATAGGTATTTATCCCGGTAGCTTTGACCCGATTACGTTGGGACATTTGGACATTATCAACAGAGCGTCCGGATTATTTGATATATTAATTATCGGAGTGTTAAAGAATAGTTCAAAAAAGCCTTTATTTACATCGGAGGAACGAGTAGAACTGATTCAAAAAGTGGTACGTGAACAATCAAAAGCGACAAATATTCAAGTGGAAGCATTTGATGGATTGCTTATAGATTTTGCGGTTGAGAAGAATGCTTCTATTATAGTAAGAGGGCTACGAGCGATTACAGACTTTGAATATGAACTTCAGATTGCACAGACAAATCATAAACTGAACGAAGCGATTGATACTGTATTCTTTACAACCAGTGTGGAATATTCCTATGTGAGTTCCAGTACGGTGAAGGAGATAGCAACCTACGGTGGGGATATCAGTCAGTTTGTACCAACTTGTATTAAACAGTCAATATACGATAAATATAAAAAATAAGGAGTGTTTGAAATGGGAGCAAGCAGAATTGAACAGTTAATAGAGGATATTTATGAATTCGTAGAAAGCTGCAGAATGCAGCCGTTATCAAGCACCAAGGTAATTGTACCCAAAGATGAGCTTTATGATTTGCTGGACGAGCTTCGATTAAGAACTCCGGATGAGATTAAGCGTTATCAAAAAATTATCTCAAATAGAGATGCAATTATCGCTGATGCAGAAGAGAAAGCAGAGGGAATCCTCTTTCAAACCAGAGAGCAGGCAAAGGATTTGCTTAACGAGCATGAAATCATGCAACAGGCATATTATCAGGCAAATGAGATGATAATGCAGGCCTCTGAGGAAGCAGACCGTTTACGTAGGGAAGCGATTGAAGAAGCAGAACAGCTCAGAACAGGTGCATTGGCATACTCAAACGATGTGCTAGCAGATGTAGAACGTATCTTGGCAGCAGCATATGAGAGCGCAGCTTCCAAATATGATAGCTATATTGGAACCTTAAAGAATAATCTTGAGGTTGTTAGCAGTAATAAGAAGGAGCTTAACGATCAGTTATATCGTCTGAGTAATGTATCAGTCAGCCCTGCTGAGCAAGAAGTGCAAGAGCCAGAAGAAGAGTTTGATTTTGACGAGAACACCTTCTTGAAAGATGTAGATTAGCTACATAATTGGATACATAGTTAGATAGATCCATGCAAACAACATTGCAAGCAAAGCACTGAGTAGCTTAACAATTAAATACGAACTTATAGATAGTCTTGTGTTTCCCAGTACACTTTTGGTTTGAGCTAATCCAGATAGCCCTCCGAAAGAGGTAAGTGCCGATACCAAGACTATTTTTGTATTTATGTCCAAATTTGTAATGCAAATTTGGCTGATGCCGGTCGTTATTTCGAATATACCTACGATAAATGCCTTAATAAATCCGGTATCCGGTCCGAATCCTTTGATAATTTGTGCGAGTATGGAGAATAATATGATATAGCCACCGATTTTGGTAACAATTTCAAAACCATTCATGATGGAACTGTCTAAAACTGCGAAGGAGAAGCGTGAGGGCTTCGAATTGGCTGATGCGATTCCGACAGTGTTCTCAGTCAAATTAGAATCTTTTTTTGATGCTAGCTTAGTGAAGGATCGATATATTACAGCGCTTATGATTGCAGAGCCATAAATGATTGCGAAAAGCGCATAATTCATCTGTGGTTGTTTGAGCTGAGTAATGGAAATATATCCGATAATAAACATTGGGCTTGCATTATTGCACATGGAAAATAGGAATTGTCCTTCCCTCGTAGTGATTTTTCGGTCATTTACTAAATCAGCAGTGGTTTTTGCTCCCATTGGAATTCCGGAGAGAAAGCCAATAATGATCGGATAGCACCCTTCACAGCTGATACCAAAGATTCTTCCAAAAATCGGATAGAACAATCGGCTGATTTGTCTCGTGATATTTAATCGCACCATGAGGTTGGAAAGGATGATAAAGGGAAGGAGATTCGGTAATACATTATGAAACCACAACAAAAGACCGGAGCTGGCTCCTTGAAAGGATGCACCGGGAAATACTAACATAGCAACTAAAAATAATAGAATTAATCCTTTAATAAAATTGTTTTTGTTCAATTGAATCAATTTCATAATAATTGCCGAGCCTTTCATTAAAATCTGCAGAACTTTAATCGGAAGAGAGAATGTTACACGGAATTTATAATATAAAGCAAAGTCCATCCTATCAAAACTATTTTCTTCTTGAAGACAAGAGTAGAGTTTATTATAATCTATTGAAAGGATATCCAATTTATGATAGAAAAGGAAAAAGGAGATTTGACTATGAGCACAAAGATGGGATTACCAAAACGTTTAGAAGTAGATCAAAAACATAAATGGGCGATTGAGGATTTATTTGCGTCAGATGATTTATGGCAGTCTGAATATGACCAGTTGAAGGAACTGATAACTAAAGCAGCTGAATATCAGGGACGACTTTCAAAATCAGGTGAGTTACTATTAAGTTTCCTACAGATATCTGATGAAATTGGTAAATTATTAGAGCGTGTTTACGTATATGCCAATCAGAAGAGCCACGAGGATACAGCGAATGCAATCTATCAGGACTTGGCGAATAAGGCAAATGCTTTATCCATTCAGGTAAGCAGTGCATTAGCCTTTGCTACTCCGGAGATTTTATCGATACCAGAGGATATACTGGTACAATTTTGGCGTGAAAATGAAGAATTAAAATTATATGAGTTCTATTTAAAGGATATTCTTCGCTTAAAGCCTCATATTTTAACGAAGGAGATGGAAGAATTATTGGCCGATGCAGGTGAAATTGCTGAAGCATCCGATAATATCTTCTCGATGTTTAATAATGCGGATATCAAATTTCCCGAAATTAAGGATGAGAATGGGGAGTCAGTAAGAATTACACATGGCAGATATGGTCAAATGCTGGAAAGCTCTGATCGAAGAGTGAGAAAGGATGCTTTTGAAGGAGTATATGCAACGTATAATAGCTTTCGAAACACTCTAGCAGCTTCCTTTAGTTCGAATGTAAAGCAGGAGGTGTTTTTTGCAAAGACACGTAAGTACAGCAGCACATTAGAGAGAGTTTTGGATTCGGCAAATATTCCTACTGAGGTATACAAAAATTTAATCGCAGCGGTACATGAGAATTTGGGACTGATGCATCGTTATGTAGCCATACGCAAGAAGTTGCTTGGTGTGGATGAGCTTCATATGTATGATTTATATGCTCCGCTAGTAGCAGATGTTAAGATGGAGATTCCGTTTGAGGAGGCAAAAGAAATAGTTGCAAATGGTTTGCAGCCGTTAGGAGCGGATTATCGAAAAGTATTAAATGAAGGATATAACAATCGGTGGATTGATATCTATGAAAATGAAAATAAACGAAGTGGTGCGTATTCCTGGGGTGCATACGGAACACATCCATATGTGTTACTTAATTATAATGAAACCTTGAGTAATGTATTTACTTTGGCACATGAGATGGGCCATGCGATTCACAGTTATTACTCAGATAAAACTCAGCCGTTTGTTTATGCCGGATATAAAATATTTGTAGCAGAAGTGGCTTCCACCTGTAATGAATCGCTTTTGATAGACTACATGCTAAAGAATACGAATGATAAGAAGGAAAAGGCTTATCTGATCAATCATTTTCTTGAAAAATTTAAGGGTACATTATTCCGCCAGACGATGTTTGGGGAATTTGAGATGATTACCCATAAGATGGTGGAGAACGGAGAGAGCTTAACAGCGGATGCTCTCTGCAAGATATATCACGATTTGAATGTTGCTTACTTTGGTGAGGATATTGTAATTGATTCTGAAATTGATATGGAATGGGCGAGAATCCCTCATTTTTATAATGCCTTCTATGTATACCAGTATGCGACCGGATATTCCGCAGCGATTGCACTGTCCAGAAGAATTCTAAATGAAGGAGAGCAAGCAGTTAAGGATTATATCCAATTCTTAAGCGGCGGCAGCTCTAATTACCCGATTGAGCTTCTTAAGGGAGCAGGTGTTGATATGAGTACAAAAGAACCGGTTACGCAGGCACTTAAGCTTTTTGAGGAGTTGCTTACGCAAATGGAGGAGCTTTTGCAGTAGCTTTGTTAGGGCTTGTTCAGGGAGTGTCAGGGAGTGTCAGGGAAGTGTCAAGGAGTGTTCATGAAGTGTGTACGAGGGTAGGTTATGAGGGAGTTCAGGGTAGGGAAAGGTATGTTTTTCAGATGCCGCTTACATCCTCTCGTCTTTTGTCCATGATAGGCGGACATTATTCATGTCCGCCTATCATGGACGAAAGACGGAGCCTGGCAGCATATGAAAAACATATTCCTTTTCCCTACCCTAACTCCCGCACTAGGTCTAAAATCAAGAACAGAATTCAAGAACAAAAATTAAGGACAAAAGCTAAGGACAAAAGCTAAGGACAAAAGCTAAGGACAAAAGCTAAGGACAAAAGCAAGGACAAAAGGCAAGGACAAAAGCCAAGGGAAAAGACCTATGAGCAAAGCTAAGTACAAATCCTTTGTACATAGCTTCGCACGAAGTTAAGTGCCAAAAGCATAAGAAGGTAAACAGGGACAAAGCCAGGGACAAAAGCTCTAGAGTGATGTTTTAAGGGCATGATTGATATACTATTTTTGTTGTGACATGAGAGGAGAACAGGATGGAGTTTAGGAAAGCGAACCATGCGGATATTCAGGAGCTGGTGGGGATACGTTTAGCTTATTTGAGGGAAGATTTTGAAGAGATGACGAAGCAACAGTTGGATGCTTTATGCGAGCAGCTGCCACGGTATTATGAGGAGCACCTGGAGAAGGATTTTATTGCATACATAGTAGCGAATCAGGGCATTATTGTTGCAAGTGTATTCCTTGTCGTTTTGGAAAAACCGGCAAATCCAAGCTTTTTGACAGGCAAGATCGGGAATATACTTAATGTGTATACGAAGCCGGAGTATCGCAGACTTGGATTGGCCGGTAAGTTGATGGATATGGTAATGGAGGATGCAAAGAGTTTAAATCTTTCCTATCTTGATCTTATGGCGACAAAGGCAGGGTATCCGTTGTATGTAAAGAAGGGTTTTTCTGATTATCAGAGCAAATCAATGCAGATGAGATTAGATATTATTACAGATTAGTAAGTAAAATTGTATAATCAATTTGCGAATGTGATGCTGATTTTTTACATTTTTATGTATTGCAAATCCAAAATATGTAATGTATGATTATGTCATAAACATTAATTGTTTCAAATCAAAACTGTAACCAATAATATAAAACCATAATAAATGGCTTTCTTATCTTTCGATGGAGAATAGACTATTGTTATGGTTTGTTTTTTATATGGAGGATTGCCGCTATGATAGCAGTGTATGTGAATGAGGATGGAGTTACTGCCTTACCAGGTGAAAAAGGGATTGTGCGTATCTACGATAAAAGGGAGAATGACTGGTTGGTAATCAGTGAGAATCCTTTCGAGGTTGGAGAAAACAAGAGTATTTCCGGGATTAGGCGGTATATTCAGGAGATGGTGCAGAAGCTAGAGGGTTGTAAGGTGTTTGTCGGAAAGGCAATTGCAGGTCAGCTCTATTATGTTCTTGAAGCGCATGGGTTTGAGAGCTTTGAAGCGGATGGAATACCCGAGGCGTTTTTGGATTCTATTTATAATGAAGTGACGCAGAAGCCTGATAAGCCTGCAGCAAAGAAGCTTTCACCGGATATGTATATCAATCCTACGGAGGAGGTCGGAGTATATTTTCTTAATTTGAAGACAGCACTTAATCTAGACTGCTCTCTGACTTCAAAAAAGCTATTGATGCCTTTTCTTAAAAAGAGAGAATTTCGTAGTTTGGAGATTATTTGTGACCATGTCCCACGCTGGTTTGATACGGATTTGATTCCAATGAATCTACATGCAACTGTAATCAGACTAAACGATTATGAATACCGAGTATTCATAATGCCGATATAAGTCATTCGTTGATTTAATAAGAAGGAGTTGATTTTATGAGCTATACAACAAAATACGGAGACATAAATTATCTGGGAGAACACACACAATATCATAATGGCAATCTAAAGGAGTGTATGATTGAGGATAAAATAGAAATTAATACTGACTATGGTGTTCTGATTCCTCAATATGAATTTACCCATCATAGGAAGAAATACATCTCCTCGCTGTCGTTCTATGAGAACGGAACACTAAGAAGAATAGCACTTAATGAACAAATGGTGATTAACACTCCAATTGGGATGAGAAAGGCAGAATTAATCACATTCTACGAATGTGGAGCCATGAAACGATTATTTCCGTTAAATGGAAACCTTACTGCTTACTGGGAGGAAGAAGATGAGTATCAATTAGCTACGGAGGATACCTTTGATTTGAGTTGCGGAAAGATTGTTACAAAAGCAATCTCAGTACATTTTTATAAAAATGGATCGATTAAAAGTTTAACATTCTGGCCGAGGGAAATAGTTCAAATTCAAACACCTCTGGGTGGCATGGCGGTGAGAATAGGGATAGCGTTTTATGCGGATGGTTCTATTCAGTCGATCGAACCGGCCACACATACACTAATTCACTCGCCAATTGGTTCCCTGATTGCTTATGATGAGAATGCGAACGGGATACTAGGTGATCAGAATTCGTTGATATTTTCAAAGGAAGGTGAATTGCAAGCCTTGGCCACCTCGAATCAGAAGGTTATTGTTAAAAATATTCACACGAAAGTTGAACTAACCTTTTCACCTCATCAAGAGCTGGACGAAGACCAGGAGGAAGTTTGGTTTCATCCATTAAAGATTGAATTTGATAAGGATTATGTTCGGTTTAATGAAGGAAATGCATTGGATATCAGCCACTATGAGTTCATCATCCAACCTTATCGCAAATCAGGAATTAATCCCTGTGCAAATTGCGCCAGCTGTAACGGGTGCAACATGGAGCAAAGATTGGAAGGCTCAAATGCTTGATTCTTATACAAAATCATTACAGAAGAATAATACCATGCTGGTATTCATTTCGGGTAGTTGTTCCAAACTTTGTATATACTGCTTGGTTATAAAGATGCGCAGCAAATAAATCCTCGCTTAACATCTGTTTGCCCAGAGGAGTAAGCTCCCGGTCGGCCTTCGATACTTTTGTAATGATAGGGATGTTTTGCTTTTTTTCTACCCTTCTAAGAAGATGGGATGCATTCTTCTTGATACCGAGCACCCTAGCATATTGGACATAACCGTTCATGTTATACGCCTCTATGGCATCCGTTTTAATACCAAGAAGCTGATGGAGGATTGCTCTGTTTATTCTGGTCAGGGTCATGTTTTTGGTTTTAATATCTCCGGTCAAATCACGAAAGCTTGAATAATAGCCAGATAGATTTTTGATTCGATCTGCCAGATCGCCTGTCATATCTTGATACTTAGTAAGGGATGTAGAATCCTCGGACATTAATTTGTAGATTATATTACTTAAGAAATCAT
This sequence comes from Variimorphobacter sp. HTMS_6, assembly GCF_059717775.1. Lineage (NCBI taxonomy): Bacteria > Bacillati > Bacillota > Clostridia > Lachnospirales > Lachnospiraceae > Variimorphobacter > Variimorphobacter sp. HTMS_6. The sequence goes on along the minus strand of NZ_AP046094.1, from coordinate 2,386,357 downwards.
CCTCGGTGATTGGATATGTTTTATGGTAATTTTCATTTAATAGTTGATAAACATTGTCTGGAACGCTATGCTGCATTTCATTAAAATCTTTGACATCGTCAGCATCACGTTGTATCGCTTTTCGGATTGCTGTTGCGGAACTGATAACCTGGAACGGGGAGGAATCTGCTCCTACTGATACTTCTGCTATTGGATGCGGTGCGAGGGTAGGATTTATATCTCCAAGATTCTCGTCATGATAGTGAGCTGAGATGCGTTGAATCGTGGTGGGGGTGATACTTGAATTCAGACGCAATAGAGCCTTCATATATTCGATTCCTAGGATATTGTTCGGCTCAGTCAGTGCTTGTGACAGTGCATCTGCATTGAGCAGCTGTTGATTCTTCAGATAGAGTTTTAATGCTTTTAAGCGAGCAGCAGGATAAGTCATGCCATCCTTGATATATGCCTGTAGATATTTTTCAAAAGCCTTAGGGGGATTTAATAAAAATGTGGCAGCCTCCCGGAGTATATCGATATCCCCGCATTCACTCCCAAAGCAGACATAATCGACGATTCCTAATTTGTCCAGAAGGGATACAGAACCATGAGCAAAGTATTCTGCACTTGAGGTAGCATAACAGACAGGGAGTTCAAATACGAGATCGACACCGTAACGAAGTGCCATCTCAGCACGATGGTATTTATCAATAATAGCAGGAACTCCTCTTTGAACGAAATCACCGCTCATAACAGCGATGACATAATCTGCGCCGGTAACGCGTTTCGCTTCCTCGATATGATACTTATGACCATTATGAAATGGATTATATTCCGTGATCAAACCAACTGTTTTCATGTAATAAATGACTCCTTTTTTCGTCTTCTATTCTTATATTAGCATTGATATGAAATACCGTCAATTCAACTGTTTTTGTTGGGTTTTTGCAAAATATAAATCAGAATGACTAAACGCTACTGATTGGTGAAATAATCTAAAATATACAATACTGATTTCCTATCGTTAAAATGACTAAAAATACTGAAAAAAAGTTCAACAATTTTCAACATTCTGTTCTTGTATCTACAATTAATTTGTCATATAATTAGAATGATTGGGTTTAATATTGGTTCCTGTGATAGTTTTATTATGTGGCAAAAACAGATCCCATATGTCGTCGTGATATGGCGCAATTTTTAACATATGACATCTGTTTTGACCACAGTGTATTTTACACTAGAATCACTATTAATCAGATAAAAAATATAGATGCTTAGGAAGGAGTTTCACCATGGGTTTTATTGACACGATTAAAGAAAGAGCGAAACAAAATATTAAGACTGTTGTATTGCCGGAAACTGATGACAGAAGAACTTTAGAAGCTGCTAGTAGAATTTTGGCAGAGGGTGTTGCAGAAATCATCTTAGTTGGTAACAAAGAAGCAATTGAAAAGGTTGGAGAAGGATTAGATCTCTCCAAAGCAACTATTATTGATCCAAATAATACGGATAAACTTCAAGGTTACATTGATCTTCTTGTTGAAATTAGAAAGAGCAAGGGCATGACACCGGATCAGGCAAAGGAGTTATTAACAAAGGATTATCCTTACTTTGCTGTTACTATGGTAAAGGCAGGAGATGCAGATGGTATGGTATCAGGTGCAGTTCACTCCACAGCTGACACACTTCGTCCTTCTTTACAGATTTTAAAAACAGCTCCAAATACAAAGTTGGTTTCTTCCTTCTTCGTAATGGTTGTTCCTAATTGTGAGTTTGGTGAAGGCGGAACTTTCATCTATTCCGATTGTGGACTTGTACAAAATCCAAATGCTGAAGAATTAGCAGCAATTGCAGGCAGCAGTGCAAAAAGCTTTAAAACTTTAGTTGGTACAGAACCTATCGTTGCTATGCTTTCCCATTCAACAAAAGGCAGTGCAGCTCATCCGGATGTTGATAAAGTAGTTGAAGCTACTAAGATCGCTAAAGAATTATATCCTGATGTTAAAATTGATGGTGAGTTTCAGTTGGATGCAGCAATTGTACCTAGTGTAGGCTCTTCCAAAGCTCCTGGCAGTGATATTGCCGGTAAAGCCAATGTTCTTATTTTCCCTGATCTTGATGCCGGTAACATCGGTTATAAATTAACACAGAGACTTGCAAAAGCAGAAGCATATGGTCCGGTTACACAAGGTATTGCAAAACCGGTTAATGATTTATCTAGAGGTTGTACCGCAGACGATATCGTAGGAGTTATCGCAATTACCGCAGTACAGGCAGCTGCTCAATAATTCGCCCTATTAAACAATAAAACAGATAACAGGTATAGTGATATAACATGGAAGCATTTACAATTAACATGTTAATAATAGAAAAGAGGTAAGTATTCATGAAAGTTTTAGTTATTAATTGTGGTAGTTCATCATTAAAGTATCAGTTGATCGATTCTGAGACTGAGAAAGCTTTAGCAGTTGGTATCTGCGAGAGAATTGGCCAGGAAACCGCTTACTTAAAGTATGCTCCTGACGGCGGAGAGAAAATCGTAATTGAGAAGCATATGGAAAGTCACCAGGATGCAATTAAATTGGTTCTTGATTCATTAACCAATGAAACATATGGTGTAATCTCTTCATTAGATGAAATCGGTGCTGTTGGTCACAGAGTTGTTCATGGTGGTGAGAAGTTTGCTACTTCTACAATTATTGACGAAGAAGTAATTGCAGGTATTGAGGCTTGTAACGATTTAGCACCTCTTCATAATCCAGCTAACTTAATCGGAATTCGTGCATGCAAGAATTTAATGCCAAAAGTTCCTATGGTTGCAGTATTCGATACATCATTCCATCAGACAATGCCTCCAAAGGCTTATTTATACGGACTTCCTCAGGCATACTATGATAATTATAAAATCCGTAAATACGGCTTCCACGGTACAAGCCATAGCTTTGTATCAAAAAGAGCTGCAGAATTCTGCGGTCTTGATATTGATAATTCTAAAATTATTGTTTGCCATCTTGGTAACGGTGCAAGTATCTCAGCAGTATTAAATGGTAAATCTGTAGATACCAGCATGGGCTTCACTCCTCTTGCAGGTCTTGTAATGGGAACCAGAAGTGGTGATATCGATCCTTCCATCATTGATTTCATTGCTAAGAAGGAAAATAAAACAATCGATCAGATCATGAACGTATTAAATAAGGAATCCGGTATTCAGGGTATGTCTTCTGTATCCAGTGATTTCCGTGATATCAATGATGCAATGGATATTGGTAACCAGAATGCGATTGTTGCATTTGACGTATTTACTTACCGTGTAGCAAAATATATCGGTAGCTATGTTGCAGCAATGAACGGTGTTGATGTAATTGCATTTACAGCAGGTGTTGGCGAGAATGACTGGAGAGTAAGAGAATGGGTTTGCCAGTACCTTGGCTACTTAGGTATTACAATCGATTTAGCTACAAACTGTACAAAGAGTAAAGAGACTATGATTACTACTACCTCTTCTAAAGTTAAGGTTTGCATCATTCCTACCAATGAGGAATTAGCAATTGCACGTGAAACAGTTGCTTTAGCAAAATAAAATACTATAAATTAGAATCTGGTCAAATTGTGCAGAATTCTTATTTTATCGTTGACAAATAATAACACAGTAGGTATAATACAAGAAGTGCGTAAAGAACTCACCCACTGAGTTCTTAATCATGCAGTGAATATTCGGAGAGATTAAATGCTAATATCTTTGTCAGAAATAATGACTACTAATGATAAGGTAGTACAAATCAATGCCCCTATAGAATTGGAAGGTTTCGATTATATGGGAACAACTTATGAGTTCGCTCATAAGGAACCTGTGAGCCTGACGATTACGAATCTTGGTAGCAAGAGGGTTTTAATTGAGGGCGGTACGAATATTTCTCTGACCCTGTTCTGCGGCAGATGTTTAAAGGATATGATATATCCGATGAATATTGAGATTCAGAAAGAGGTTGATTTTGGCCTCACAGATGAGGAAAGAGCAGAGGGTTTGGATGAAACAAATTATATTATTGGATACAATCTGGATGTAGACACATTGATTTATGATGAAATATTAATTGGTTTTCCTATGAAACTGTTATGCAGTGAGGATTGCAAAGGAATTTGCAAAAATTGTGGAACTAATTTGAATGACAAATCTTGTGACTGTGATACTTATAATTATGATCCCAGAATGTCAGTAATCCGAGATATTTTCAAGAATTTTAAGGAGGTGTAACAATGTCTATTTGTCCTAAGGGTAAACATTCTAAAGGTAGAAGAGATAGCCGTAGAGCTAACTGGAAGATGACTGCTCCTAACTTAGTTAAATGCAGCAAATGTGGAGAGCTTATGGTTCCTCATAGAGTATGTAAATCTTGTGGTTCTTACAACAAGAAAGAAATCATCGCTTCCGCAGAATAATTAAATTAACCAAGGCCTTTCGGGTTTTCCCGAAGGGTCTTTTTTCATTGACGATTAAATCTAAGATTCATGCTCTTTAATAGTAGTATTGCCTTTATATGGAAAATATTATATAATGAAAAGAAAACCTCGATCAGAAAATTAAAGGTTGAATATCCTATTTACGATTCTTATATAAAGCGAGTTACAAATTCAATCACAAAGGAGTACGGTGGAATAAGAGGAGAATAAGAATTTATGAAGGTGAAAATTATAACGGCTGGTATTTTTATGATAGCGGCATGCATCATTATTGCAGTTTTGCTAAATCGATTTACTACAGACAAGATTCCGAAGGAAGAGTTTGAATACATTTCCCCTGTAGAGAAGGATGTACCCGATTTGGATTCTGAAAAGAAAATACGAAGTGGAGATTTTGAATATACCGATAATAACGATGGAACCATTACATTGTGTGCCTACTATGGTCAAGCTACTTCACTTAGCTTGCCTGATAACATAGATGGTAAAACTGTATCATATATTGGAAAACATTTTCCGGATTATGGAAAATATGAGCTGTTTACAAGTGCTAATGTAGAAAATATAACAATTCCGGGTAGTGTTATAGGAGTTAGCAGGATTGCAAGTGAAAAACTAAAAAGTGTAACGTTGCAAAATGGTGTTAAGCATATTTACGAGGAAGCATTCGTAAACTGTCATAATTTAGAGAAAATCAGTCTTCCGGATTCGATTGAAAGCATAAGTGGTAATGCTTTTGATAATACAGCTTGGTATAAGGGGCATCCAGATGGAGTTTTATATATTGATAATGTGTTATATGGATATAAAGGTGTAACTACGAATTTTGTTGAACTTAAAATGGAGAATAATGTTACGATAATAGCGGATAATGCATTTGGACGTTGCAATAACCTATGGCAAATTGACTTTTCTGATAATTTAAAATATATCGGTTCTGGTGCCTTTTCTATGTATGGTAGAGATATAACAGACGATCCTTTAAAGAAAATAGAATTACCGAAAGGGTTAATTGTAATTAATTATAACGCATTTAATAATCGCAGAAAATTGTCTTATATATCGATACCTGATAGTGTTACCTATATTGGGGAAGGTGCATTTGATGATACAGCATGGGTGAAACAACAGAATGGGATAGTTTATGCGGGTAGGGTGGCATATAAATATCAAGGAGATCCGAAAAGTGTTAAAAAATTGAATCTTAAGAAAGATACAGTAAGTATATGTGCAAAAGCTTTCGAACACCTTCAAATCAAGGAACTTATAATCCCGGATAGTGTGATTAGTATTGGTGATAATGCATTTTATTATAATTCCAAGTTAAAGAATGTAACGATTCCTTCCAATGTTCAAAGTATTGGGCAATTTGCTATTGGTTATGTGAATACGAAATATTTTGATCCGTTTGAACCTGATCCTGATGAAGAATTGCTTCCGGGCGTTAGAATAAATTGTGAGAAGGGTAGTGAAGCACAGCGATATGCAAAACTACATCACATCAGTTATTCCTACTCTCAGCCTAAAAATATTAAAAGTTTATCCATACATATTGGTGGTAAAGAAGAGAAAATGGTTTGGTTTTTTGTTTATAAACTACCTGCTGTGAAAATATATGATGGATCTAAAGAATTAGTTCGAGATAAAGATTTTTATGTTTACTGGAATTGGAAAAATGATAGATCTAGATACTTAATCGTAGGGATAGGTGATTATGAAGGCTATTTAATGAAAAAGATTCATTATAAATAAATATAGAATGATGAATAAAACAGCCATCCGAATACCCGGATGGCTGTTTTTAGTGTGCGATTGCTATGCTTCATCGCTTATGTTATTTATATTCTACCAGATTCCTTGAGCCATCATGGCATTTGCTACTTTTTCAAAGCCTGCAATATTAGCACCAACTACATAGTTGCCGACTACATTATATCTTTTCGCAGCGTCGTCCATGCTATGGAATATGTTAATCATGATTTGGTTTAATTTTGCATCAACTTCTTCGAATGTCCAGCTTAATCTTTCACTATTTTGGGTCATCTCCAAAGCGGATGTTGCAACACCACCTGCATTAGCAGCCTTACCAGGAGCAAATAATACCTTATTATCCAAGAAGTATTTTGTGGCTTCTAAGGTTGTAGGCATATTAGCACCTTCCGCTACTGCGAAACATCCGTTACCAACGAGTGCTTTGGCATCATCAAGATGAAGTTCGTTCTGAGTAGCACAAGGAAGGGCAATATCACACTTCACTGTCCATACTCCTTTGCCCTCGTGGTATTCTGAATTTGGTCTGTGTTTTTTGTATTCTGTTAATCTAGCTCTTTGTACTTCCTTTAGTTCCTTCAGTACAGCTACATCAATACCATCCGGATCATATACCCAACCGTTAGAGTCGCTGCAGGTTACACATTTAGCGCCTAATTGAGCAGCCTTCAAGATAGCATAGATTGCAACATTACCGGAACCGGATACCGTACAGATTTTACCCTTAATGTCTTTTTCGTTGCATTTTAACATCTCTTCAACCAAGTACAGTAATCCATAACCGGTTGCTTCTGTTCTTGCTAAGGATCCACCATAAGTTAATCCTTTTCCAGTTAATACACCTTCGTAAGAACCGGTAATTTTCTTGTACTGACCAAACATATAACCAATTTCTCTTGCGCCGGTACCAATATCGCCTGCCGGAACGTCAACATCGGCACCAATATATTTGTATAATTCTGTGATAAAACTTGTACAGAATGCTAATACTTCACGGTCAGATTTCCCTTTGGGATCAAAATCAGATCCTCCCTTACCGCCGCCAATCGGTAGTCCGGTAAGTGAATTCTTAAAGATTTGTTCAAAACCAAGAAATTTAATAATACCGATGTTAACGGATGGATGTAAACGTAATCCACCCTTGTAAGGTCCTATCGCATTATTAAATTGCACACGGTAACCTGTGTTTACTTGTACTTTACCGCTGTCATCGACCCACGGTACTCTGAATTTAATCTGTCTGTCAGGCTCTACCAGTCTTTCGAGAAGTCCTTCTTTTCTGTACTTCTCTTCATTAACTTCAATTACAGTAGCTAATGACTCTAATACTTCTTTTACTGCTTGGTGGAATTCAGGTTCTGCTGGGTTTTTCTTAACCACCAGATCCATTATCTCGTCAACGTACTTCATTCTTTAATCTCCTTTGATTAAATAGTTTATAAATAGCAAAATAGAAGATACCCCTTTGTATCTCCCTACTATTTACCTCATTCATAATATCTTTCTTAAATAGAATAGGCAATAGTTTTCATTAATTTTTTACATATTATTTCTAATATACCCATTTTCGGACACAATAAGTCAGGTGTTTATGTAAGATAATAACTTGTTGTTCTAGGTCGTGCATTATCTGTTGGATATACTCAATATCGGAAAAGATTTGGACTTTTTCTGAGAACATTACTTCAAGAAATAGAAAAACCTTGCCACAGTTAAGGGCAAGGTCTTTCAGCTTCTTGTTTATAAACTTCATGCCAGAGGCACACTCAAGCCTAATGAAGATTATCAACTTCACTGACTATGCACATCGCAAAAGTGTGCTAAGGCTTATTCTGTGAAATGATCAGCATCTAAATTACAGGCATCTAAAAAAAGCAGCAACAACGTCTTCTACGTCTACGTCTACGACAACAGCACATATGAATACCTCCTTTAATGTCTTATACTAAACAGTATATTCGAAAGGTGCCAAAATGTGTTGAACTATGTCATTATATGTGGATGATTGCATAAATACAAGGAATATATTACATTTTTTCTCTTGTTATTTACTCAACATCCACCCCATCATGCTTTTAACATATAACTCTAAATTCTCCTCCTGTAATAGAAAATCAGTGTGAACCTCAAGGAAGGATAGCTTATCATGGTGATTGAATTTAAAATTTGGAGTAATCAAAGCCTCATATTGAGGTACGAAGATGCCTTCTTTTCGGGTATAACAGGTTGCGGGCTTTGCCTTGACGCGGTAATCCTTGTCTACATAGGTGGCTAGACTTTTATGAATGGCATAATCTTCAGCCGGAAGATAATAGTAATCCTTGTAGTCCTCATAAAAGTGCTTCAATTCACCTTCGTAGATACGTATCTGAAGCACTGCTTTGTTTTCGTATGCAGCTAAGAGAGCAAGATCCGTACCAAAGGTAATCGGCACAGGAAGGTTGCCGGTTATCTCATAATGAATCTTTAAGATATCATCATCCACAGTAGCTTGATAGACATGTATCGGCTTCTCGAATAAATCAGCATAATGTAGAATTGTGCTAATATCGATTAATCCTTTAATATCATCCTCGTTATGAAGAAGTAGCTGATTTAATAATTCCTCTGATTCGGTAGGAACTGAGAGGGAAAGCCCCGGGTTGCGCATGCGCCAAAGATTTTCAAAATTTCTTTTACCCAGGAAGCTGGAATATACCTGGATTAATTCTCCCCCATCAAACGTATCCTCTCGCGAAATTTTTAAAAACTGTTCCAAAGATTTAAGCTTTAAGCTTTTAAGCTGGAATATTTTCTTGAAGGGAAGGATACGTTTGTATAAATCAATACTCGTAATATCGTCAAAGGAATACTCCAGGTGAAGTGCTTCACATTTACGCTGAAGATAGGGGATATCAAATCCGTTCCCATTGTAATGAATTAATATGTCATGAGTCTTTATGAAGTCAAAAAATGCATGTAACAACAAGGACTCATCCTTTATTCCTTCAGAAAACCACTGTATGAGATAATAGGAGGAATCCTGATAATAAGCACAGCCAATCAGGTAAAGATAAGTGGTATCCGCAGCAAAACCTGTGGTTTCAATATCAAAGAAGGCAATCCTATTTATATCGTACTGCAGCTCGAAGGGATATAGAGGAGTCTGGTTTATCGAAAATTGTCTAGTTATCAAGGGTTTTCCTCCTTTCCTTTTTGTGTTAGAATGTCAATTAACAATAAAAATGATTATATATGAATGAATCTATTTCTTCTACTTGACCAATTGTATCATAAGTATGATAAGCTGGAAAGAGATAAGAGGATTGAAACGAAGAAGAACTATAATGTATCGAAGTCTGGCATTACTATGGGGGGATGTTCGGAATGTGGAATAGCAGGCTTTTTGGAATGGATTTGTATTATGTTTTTTATATGTTTATAATGTATGGGACAATTGGTTGGATTTATGAAAGCATTCTTATGTCTGTTCAAAAGAAGACTTTGATTAACAGAGGGTTTTTAACCGGCCCGGTTATTCCAATCTATGGATTCGGAGCCCTGTTTGTTTATCTTGGCTTTTGGGATGTTAGAGATAACTGGCTTTTTATATTTTTGGGAGGTATGTTCTTGGCAACCCTTCTAGAGTATTTTACTTCAATCATAATGGAGCTTGTATTTCGAACCAGATGGTGGGATTATAGTGCAATCCCCTTGAATATAAAAGGGAGAATATGCCTTCCTGTATCCTTGTTCTGGGGAATGCTTGCACTGATTATGATACAAATATTACAACCTTGGATTAATTCAATGATTGGTATAATTCCTAGAGAAATCGGTGAAATTATTGGATATGTGTTGGTAATACTTTTGTTGTTAGATGTTACGTTTGCAATCACATTTACTGTGAAATTTGATAAATTACTTATTAAAATACTTAGTCTGCGACAAGATATAACAGAATTTGTTGGTTCAGTTAAAATATATGAAACACGCGATGAGCTTAAGGATAGGATTTCGAATCTTCGAATGCTAGGGGTTTTCATTGAAGTAAAGGAAGCATTAGAGAATAGATTAAGCAATGGAAAACCGAACAAGCGTCTTAGTATTGCAGAACTAAAGATGTCTAAACGTGAGATTGATTTAAAGATGAGAGAGTTTTTTAGACGATATCAGAACATAAAACTTCACAAGTCTCATATTCGTCTCCTAAAAGCCTTTCCTACGATGAGAATTAGCAAAATGGAAGAGGCCTTAGGCGATGTACGTGAGAAGATGAACAGGAAGGGAGTACTTGAATTGGGTAAGGACATAAGAGATGAGGTAAAAGACTTAAGAGAGGAAGTTACAGGAAGAATTAAGAGTTATCTGAGTGGATTTTTGCGTGGCTCACTGGTAGGATTACTGGTTTTGGTGCAGTTTACGGTAATTATCTATTTAACTCTCGTGGTAAGGGAATATACTCTTTATATATATACAGGTGTTCAAATCTTAAGTATCATCATCGTAATCGGTTTGGTGAATGATAACAGGAATGCTTCTTATAAGATCAGTTGGGTATGTATTATCGCAGCGCTTCCGATCACCGGTCATATTATGTTTGTGTTATGGGGTAATATGCGCAGGAAAAAAATTGATCAATCCATACTAAGTAAGATACAAAGAGGGAATAAGTTCATCGAATATGACAATGAAGTGATGGAGGGATTTTCGGAACGATATCCTACGAAGAGTAGAATTACAAGATACCTGGAGTCTAACGGATATCCGCTTTACAAGAATAATAAGGTAGATTATTACCCAATGGGTGAAGATGCGTTTGCGGCAATTGAAAATGAAATAGATAAAGCGGAAAAATTCATTCTTATGAACTTCTTTATCATCGGTGAGGGTGTATTGTGGAAACGTATCCATGACAAGCTCGTTCGAAAGATTAAGGAAGGGGTTGAGGTTCTCTTTATGTATGATGATTTCGGTGCGATGCTTCGGACACCGAGACATTTTAAGAGGAGTTTGGAAAATGAAGGGTTCAAGGTTCGCGTATTTAATCCGATATATAGATATACGGATCAGCTCTATATGAATTACCGCTCTCACCAGAAAATCATTGTAGTAGATGGTAATGTCGGATTTACCGGTGGAATGAATCTGGCGGATGAGTATGTGAATCTGGTGCAACGCTTCGGAACCTGGAAGGATAATGCGGTTCGAATAGAAGGCGATGCGGTATGGGGATTAACGGTAACCTTCCTACAGATGTGGGAGGTATGTGTGGAGCAACCACCAATGGATTATAATCCATATCGCCCGACCGTTAAATTTGAAGAAAATGATGTATATTGCCAGGTTATTGCAGATGGTCCGGCGAACAATCCGAAGAACCCGGTGGAGAATGCATATAAACAAACCATTTATTATGCGAAGAAGATATTGTACATTACGACACCTTATCTTATAATTGAAGATGATATGCGTGACGCATTGGTGACTTCTGCAATTAGTGGAATCGATGTACGTATTATCACTCCGTTTATCCCGGATAAAAAGAATGTAAAAATACTTACCAATTATAACTATGGCAGGCTGTTGGCGGCGGGTGTACGTATCTTTGAATATACGCCCGGCTTTATTCACGCGAAAACCATTATTAATGAGGACTGTGGTATCGTCGGTACCATCAATATGGATTATCGTAGCTTCCATCTTCATTACGAATGTGGAGTGTGGATGTGTGATAAGGAAACCATTAACACCGTTAGAGAAGATTTGTTGGCTACGATGGAACAGTGTCATGAGGTTACTTACGAGGAATGGAAAAACAGACCATTTTATATCAAGTTCTATCAGAAGATATTAAATGTATTTTCTACTTTAATGTAACAATCACATTTTATCCGGAAAGGAGTTTCTTAATGTATAGGAATGTATGCAAGCATTGCCATAAGATTTTTATGTCACGGCTTAAGGCCTATAGCTGTGAAGCATGTAAACAACTAGACAAGGACCATTTTGATGATATCGAAGCGTATCTTAAGGAATACCCGAACAGTAATGCGCTACAAATATCGGAAGCATTGGGGATAACTGCTTTTGAGGTGCTCAACTATATTCAAGAAGGAAGGTTGAATATAGCAAGAGGGCATTTTGAGAGGCTTAAGGATTAATTCAGAAGGGTTAAGTTTTGTACTGCTTCGGAAAAAAGTTAACAGGAGTAACGATAGAACATAACAGCGAAAGCTCGAATAAGATGATTTTGCTGTGTGAAATGATAACAGTACATAGAAGAGGTGCAATATGATAGGGTATCTAAAAGGAGAATTAGCGGAAATAAAAGAAAATTATGTTGTGCTAGAGGTGGGGAATATTGGTTATGAGGTTTCGTTACCCACTTCCGCTATTATGCAGCTTCCGTCAGTTGGTAATACGGCTAAGCTTTACACCTATTTACATGTCAGGGAAGATGCAATCGGACTATTTGGGTTTCTGACGAAGGATGATTTAGAGATGTTTAAGTTGTTGATAACCGTTAACGGTATCGGACCCAAAGGAGCTCTTGGAATCCTATCCTTTATCTCTGCGGATGATATACGCTTCGCGGTACTAGCTGATGATGTTAAGACGATATCGAAAGCACCGGGCATCGGGAATAAGACCGCTGGAAAGCTGATTCTGGAGTTAAAAGATAAATTCAAGTTGGAGAACGCTTTCGAACAAAAGTTGATGAATCAGGCCGGGCAATATAACGGTTCCACTGTGATGAACCTAAAGGATGAAGCAGTTCAGGCTTTAACTGTGCTTGGATACTCTGCATCTGATGCATTAAAGATCGTGAATAAGGTGGAGATCGTGGAAGGTATGACATCTGAGGAAATACTAAAACTTTGTTTGAAAAAGATGTAGATGTAGTTTGATCGATAGGTAATAGAAAATATATAGGATAAGTCACATTGGAGAGATTATGGCAAAACGTTTGATAACAACTGAATTTACCGAAGAGGATAATCGATTTGAGGGAACGCTCAGACCGCAGATGCTTGAAGATTATATTGGACAGGCCAAGGTTAAGGATAATCTAAAAATATATATCGAAGCGGCGAAGCAACGTAACGAAAGCTTAGATCATGTATTGCTCTTTGGACCACCCGGTCTTGGTAAGACCACGTTGGCAGGTATCATTGCCAATGAGATGGGGGTAAATATTAAAATCACCTCAGGCCCCGCCATTGAAAAGCCTGGAGAAATGGCCGCTATATTGAATAATCTGCAGGAGGGAGATCTCCTGTTTGTCGATGAAATTCATCGACTCAATCGTCAGGTAGAGGAGCTTCTTTATCCTGCGATGGAGGATTTCGTAATCGATATCATCATCGGGAAGGGATCAGCAGCAAAATCCATACGAATTGATTTGCCGAAGTTTACCCTGGTGGGTGCAACAACAAGAGCAGGTATGCTTACACCACCTCTACGTGATCGCTTTGGTGTTGTAAATCGTATGGACTTTTATACAATCGAAGAATTAACACATATTATTATTCGGTCTGCCCATGTACTTCAGGTTGAGATAGATCAAGAGGGTGCGCTTGAACTGGCACGCCGTTCCAGAGGAACACCGCGTCTTGCGAATCGCCTGTTAAAAAGAGTGCGTGATTTTGCACAGGTGAAATATGATGGTAGAATCACCAAGGAAGTGGCCGGTTTTGCTCTTGATTTATTAGAAGTGGACAAGCTGGGTCTGGATCATATCGACCGTGAGATATTAGTTACTATGATCGAAAAATTTGGTGGTGGTCCAGTCGGAATTGAGGCGGTGGCGACAACGATCGGCGAGGATGTAGGTACAATTGAAGAAGTATATGAGCCTTTTCTGGTTCAAAATGGATTGATTTTAAGAACACCAAGGGGAAGGGTTGCTTCTGATTTAGCTTATAAGCATATGGGGCTTCCAATGTCGTAGAGTTAGTAAGCCTTTATAAAACTTTCTATAACAAACTTGTCAACTAGGTTAACATAAGTTATAATAGGTTTGATTATTTTATTTTGTGAATTCCTATTAATGTAGGGGGAAAAGGTTTATGGATCAGTATCACGATATTGAAGTTATTATTAATAACAAGAGATATACCTTAAGTGGATACGAGGGGGAAGAATATCTCCAGAAGATTGCTTCCTACATAAATAGTAAGCATATGGATTTTCGAAATAAAGACGCTTATCGGTTTATGGATGCAGAGCTTAAGAACATATTAATGCAGATTAACATAGCCGATGATTATTTTAAAACTGTGGACAAAATGAAGGAACTTCAAGCAGATTCTGACTTGAAGAGCAATGAGATATTTGATTTGAAGCATGAAGCAATCGCAATTCAATCTAAGCTGCTTTCGACAGAGAGAGACTTGGAGGAATTAAAGAAAGAGCTTTATGAGGCGCAGAAGAAGATGATTCGACTGGAGACCGAGTTAGGAGATGCAGATAAGAAAAGATAAAGAAAGAATAAGGCTGTCCATATAGCTACTGTAAGTACTGCAAAGAGCGCTACTGATCAGGAGGGGACAGCCTTTTATATTTATAATTCTATAAACAAAATTAGCGAAGAACAATATCCGCTAATTTATAAAGAGTTATCAGCAAGCATAATTATCAATTAAAGTGTTATAATTTGAAGGATTATAGATATAAGAAAGAGTTTAGCAAAGCTTACCGTATAATTAAATTGTAAACTGAATTAAAAATGAGCAAATAGTAAAAATAGTTGACTGATATAAAGGAAAGGCATATATGTCATGAAAAATAAAATAGAAATACTTGCACCGGCCGGTTCCTACGAAGGAATGAAGGCAGCGATGAATGCGGGTTGTGACGCCGTCTATATTGGTGGCAGCAGCTTTGGTGCAAGAGCATATGCGAATAATCTGAATGAAGACACTCTTCTTCGTGCAATTGATGAGGCGCATACAAGGGATAAGAAATTATATCTGACAGTGAATACCTTATTGAAGGAAAAGGAATTAACGGACAAGCTCTATGGTTATCTGGAAAAATTCTACCTTCAAGGGCTGGATGCTGTCATCGTTCAGGATGCTGGTGTAATGCATTTTATTCATAAACATTTTCCGCAGCTTCCAATTCATGCAAGTACACAGATGACATTAACGATGGCACAAGGTGCGAATATGCTGAAGGATTCTGGAGTTACCAGAATTGTGACCTCCAGAGAACTGAGCTTAAAAGAGATTAAGAAGATTAGTGAAAATACAGATCTTGAGATTGAGACCTTTGTTCACGGCGCACTTTGTTACTGCTATTCCGGTCAGTGTCTAATGAGTAGTATCATAGGAGGTAGAAGCGGTAATCGTGGCAGATGTGCACAGCCGTGTAGAATGCCCTACAGCTACTATTCGGATCAAAAAAAGCTTTCTTCAGGAGAAGAAAAGTATCTTCTAAGTCCGAAGGATATTAATACAATTGAATTGATTCCGGAGCTTGTGCAAGCAGGCATCCACTCTTTTAAGATTGAGGGGAGAATGAAACGTCCGGAGTATGCAGCGGCAGTATCACATCTTTACCGGAAATATACCGATCTTTATTTTGAACAGGGTAAAGAAGGCTATCAGAAGATATTGTCCGGGGATATGTTTCGCCAGGATATGATTATGCTACAGGATGTATATAACCGAGGCGGATTTTCTACCGGCTATGGGAAAAACTATCATGGTAAGAGTATGATGTCCCTATATCGTCCAAATCACAGTGGAGTTTATGTAGGTAAGGTATCTCAGATTAAGAGTAGCCAGGTTACGATAAAATTAACGGAAGATATTAATGCACAAGATATCCTGGAGATTCGTCATACCAAAGAGGAAGGCTATGATTTTACCGTGAAGGATGCGCACCGTTCCGGGGAAGCCTTAGTTACGAACGTAGGACGAAGAATTGATAAATCAAAATCGGAAAAGGGTTCGAAAAATGCGACAGCCGGAAGATTACCGGTCATTGCGGTTGGAGATATGGTATATCGCACAAAGAATAATTCTTTGTTAGAGAACCTATCAAGGAATTATGTTAACGAGGATAAAAGGCTTGGAATGAAAGGGCAGCTGACTGCAAAAATTGGTCAGAGGCTTGAATTAACGGTATCCTATCAGAACTTTTCTGCAACAGCATACCAGAAAGCAGTGCAGGAAGCGATGAAGCAGCCAATGACGATGGGAAAGTTAGAGGCGCCTCTTATGAAAACCGGTGATACCTTGTTTTATTTCGAGGAATTACAGATAGATATGGAAGAGAATATATTTGTTCCTGTAGCATGGCTGAATGAGTTACGTAGGGATGCAATCAGTATGCTAGAGCAGAATATGATAAGTAGCTATCGTAGGGGTAAAGATTTTTTGGCTAATGTTGATCAAAAATCGGAGCCAACCGTGAAAAGGATAGATTCAGTGTCAAACGCTTCTCCATATCAAGTAAGTGTAGCGGTGCAAACAATGCAACAGTTTAAGAAGGTGATACGTGTTCCAGAAGTAAATCGAATCTATGCGGAATACGATTTTCTTGCGACAGATTCCATATTAGAGATGTCCGATCAGGCAAGCCGCGTGGGAAAGCAATTTTACCTATCATTGCCCCACATCTGTAGACAATCGGTCTATGATAGATTAAAAAAGGAAATAAGTGGAATAATTACAAATGATAATATCGCTGGATTTGTAGTTAAGAATCTTGAAGAATTTGAGCTGATTAAAACGTTAATGAGGGATAGGGATACCACTAAGGATATTATTCTGAATCATAATATGTATATTTTTAATCGGGAAGCGAAAGATTTTTGGAGAGAGAATGGAGTTACTCATATGACGGCTCCGCTTGAGATGAATTATCAGGAATTAAAGCAATTAGTGATCAGTGACTGTGAATTGCTGGTATACGGATACCTACCTATGATGATTTCTGCACAGTGTCTACATGAGAGTACCTCCGGCTGTACAAAATCAAAAAATAATAACAAAGGTTATCTGGTGGATCGCCTTGGAAAGAAGTTCTTACTCCAAACCAATTGCCCGGGCTGCTATAATACAATATATAACGGTCAGCCGATGTCACTGCATAAATATCAATCGGATATCAAGAATTTAAATCCTGCTTCCATACGTATTGATTTTACGTTTGAATCTGAAGAGGAAGTGGATGCGGTGATGCAATGTATGATGGATACCTTTTATCATGGTATGCAACCTACCGAGAATGCAATTGGAGAGTATACCACCGGGCATTTTAAGCGTGGTGTGGAGTAATAAATAGTGATTTTTAATCAATAATATCAACTAGGTGGTTTCGCAAGTGGCTGAATACGATGAGAAAGGAAGGTGATGCGATGAGTCTGATTGTAGAGCTGATTAAGTATTTTATGCTGGTTTTGATCTGTGTATATACATTTTACTGTTTTCGGGTATTTGGATATAAGAGCAAAGAAGAACAGGGACGAGCATATCATTTTATGTCATTTATGATTATTATGGTACATCTTGTGGGTTCTGCAACTTTGATTGTGCAGGAGAATTCATTAAAACTGATTCAATTATATGCAGTTGAAGTGTTTATGTTTGTGATGGTCTTGTTAATCTATCGCATACTCTATCCGAAGATATCAAGACTGTTAATTCGAAATATGCTGATGCTTTTAGCAGTAAGCTTTATCGTATTGACAAGATTATCTTACGAGAATGCAATAAAACAGGTAATGATTGTGGGGGCATCTTTAATTGCCGGACTAATTGTACCTTTTGTTATATTTAAGATTACAATATTAAAAAACTTAGGATGGATATTTGGGATAACCGGGATTGGTATCTTATTGATTGTATTAGTATTGGGCAGAACGAGCTTTGGTGCAACGAACTGGATTACTGTGTTTAATGTTTCAATTCAGCCGTCGGAGATCGTTAAGCTATTATTTGTATTCTCAATTGCATCCTTATTACGCAATGACATAGGGCTTAGAAAGCTCTTCTGGATCTCTGCTATGGCAGGGTTGAATGTCATTATATTAGTTTTACAAAGAGATTTAGGTGGAGCCTTAATCTTTTTTGTAACATACTTATTTATGTTATATGCTGCAACTTCTAGACCACTTTTATTAGTAACAGGTCTTATCGCAGGAAGTGGAGCAGCATATGTTGCATATGAACTATTCAATCACGTAAGGGTGCGTGTTATAGCATGGCAGAATCCCTTCCGCTATATTGATAAAGAGGGGTACCAGATTGCGCAGTCATTATTTGCCATAGGTACCGGTGGATGGCTTGGAATGGGGATTAATCGTGGACTTCCGACCTCCATTCCTGTTGTAGAAAGTGATTTCATCTTTTCGGCAATATCGGAGGAACTCGGTGGTATATTTGCTATCTGTGTTGTACTGATTTATATCAGCTGTTTTATGATGATGATAAATATTGCACTAGAACTGGAGGATCCATTCTACCGTTTGTTATCAATTGGTTATTCTGTTATGTTTGCCTTCCAGGTATTCTTATCCGTGGGAGGTGTAATCAAATTCATTCCTTCCACAGGTGTTACCCTTCCACTATTAAGTCAGGGAGGAAGTTCCGTATTTGTTACGGTTATCATGTTCATGATTCTTCAAGGTATCTTTATAAAGAGCAAGCAACGTAAGAAAAATCAAGAATCGGATGACGACGAAGAATCAGAAATGGAGGAGATGGAATGAAAATAAATGCGGATCGAGATCCAAAAAGATCAGTTTATATGATCATATATATCTTCCTCGGACTGTTTGTGTTTATGATGGGATATTTTGTATATTTCATATCCTTTCGTAGTTCAGAAGTAATTAATAATTCTTATAATAAACGTCAGGATATTTTAGCGAAGAGAGTGGTTCGAGGAGATATTTTGGCCTCTGACGGCGAAGTGCTGGCTAAGACCGTGGTTGACAACGAAGGAAAAGAGAAAAGGGAATATCCTTATGGCGATGCTTTTGCTCACGTAATAGGCAGAACTTCCAAAGGGAAAACAGGAATCGAAGAGTCGGAAGACATTCGGCTTCTAACCTCGAACGTAAATGCATTTGAAGTGATGTATAATGATCTTGTCGGAGATAAGAGCCCTGGAGATAATGTTGTGACAACATTAAAAACAGATCTTCAACAGGTAGCATATGACGCATTGGGCGACTATCGAGGTGCCGTTGTAGTGATGGAGCCCTCCACCGGTAAGATATTGGCAATGGTATCAAAACCGGCATACGATCCGAATAAAGTAGATGAAGATTGGAAGGAGCTAATCGCGGATGAAGATACGAAGGCCTCGTTATTAAATCGTGCTTCTCAGGGACTGTATCCACCCGGTTCTACATTTAAAATATTAACATCTTTAGAATATATGAGGGAAAATCCAAAAGATTATGAAAAATATTCCTATACCTGCGACGGAAGCATTGAATATGAGAAGATGGTTATTCATTGTTATAACGGGAAGGTGCATGGAAAGGTCGATCTTTTAGAATCATTTTCAAAATCTTGTAACACCTCATTTTCCAATATCGGCAAAGGTTTGAATTATGATTCATTCTATAACCTATGTCAAAGCTTTTTATTTAATCAAAAGCTACCGGTAGAGATGCAGAGTAGTATCAGCAAGTTCACCCTAAAAAAGGGAGTATCGGGGGTAAAGGAAGGAATGCAGACTGCAATCGGTCAGGGCAATACGTTGATATCTCCTTTGCAGAATGCGATGATTACTTCTGCCATTGCCAATGGTGGTGTTATGATGAAACCATATGTTGTTGATCGTATCGAGAATCAAAACGGCAATATTGTAAAGCATTATTCGGCACAAATGTATGGGAAACCGATGACACCCGAGGAATCAGGCTTTATCGGTAAAATGATGAGAAGTGTAGTTACGGATGGTACCGGCAAGAAGCTTAGGAATATAAACCAGAAGGTAGCCGGTAAAACCGGATCAGCCGATAACAGCGGCGGAAGTGCACATGCATGGTTTGTTGGATATGCACCTTATGATAATCCACAGATTGCAGTCAGTGTAATCGTAGAGAATGTAGGAACAGGAAGTGAATATGCAGTACCAATCGCAAAAAAGATATTTCAAGCATACTTTAAATAGTGAGTATTACCGTGTGCTGTTAGTGATGTTTGTTGGTTTTCAATAAAAATGCCTTGAAAACTTATGCAAATTGATGTATACTGCTAATTAGTATAGATGGTACACCGAATAGCAGGAGGAATTGCGATGGTAGAAGCAACGAGCTGTGGTGGTGTAGTTATATTCAGAGGAAAGATTTTATTACTGTATAAAAATTATAAGAACAAATATGAAGGGTGGGTTTTACCGAAAGGGACCGTTGAAGAAGGAGAAGAATATAAAGAAACCGCGATACGAGAAGTATTAGAGGAAGCGGGTACGAATGCTTCCATTATCAAATATATCGGAAAAAGTCAATATTCTTTTAGCACACCTCAGAATACAGTATTAAAGGATGTTCATTGGTATTTAATGATGTCTGATAGCTATTACAGCAAACCACAACGGGAAGAGTTTTTTATGGACTCCGGTTACTACAAATTTCATGAGGCATATCACATGTTGAAATTCGCAAATGAAAAACAAATATTAGAGCGTGCTTACAATGAATATTTGGATTTGAAGAAAAGTAACCTGTGGGGTAACAAGAAATATTTTTAAGATGAATTGATTAAGAGACTGTTTTTTCATTCGCGTTTCGTAAATGAGAAAGCAGTCGCTTTTTATATAAGGGTTTATTTGATAGAGGAAAACATAAATTATTTTACCAGTAGGTAAATAATATTAAAGATATAAAGAGAGAAATTTGAATCAAATGATAGAAGATGGAAGTTTTACATAACCTTAGAATGTTTGAAAGAAGGAATAACATGAAATATAAAAAAATCATAGCACAGGTATTAATCATCATACTTGTTACCCTGGTATCTTCCGGTTCGGTTATGTTAATTAAGCGTAATGAAATCACAGTGCCTCAACACTGGAAGGGGAAAAAGTGGTATGCAATCGGAGATAGCATTACATATCAAAACAAATATACGAAGTACTTGAATCGATATTGTGGATTCTCCTCGTATTATAATGCAGGGTTGAGTGGCAAATGTATGGTAGATATGACTCTCCCTTTATCAATGGAATCCTTAAAAAACTATGATCTTGTAACTGTCTTTGCGGGTACGAATGATTTTGGTAAAAATACGCCATTAGGTTCAATGAGTGATGGTTCTGGAGTACCTAGTTTCTATGGTTATGCTAAGAGGTTGATAGAGGAGATTGTGAAGCAAAATCCGCATATCTGCATTGTATTCTTTACACCAATAAAAAGAGAAGCCACAAGTTTAAGTCCATCCTATAACAAGCCGAATGATATTGGGTATACCTTAGAAGATTATGTGAATGCAATCATCGATATTTGCGCTTATTATAAAATACCATATTTGGATTTATTCCGTTATAGTGACTTTAATGACGAAACCATATCGAAGCTGACTGTAGATAACCTTCATCCCAATAGGCTGGGAGGAAAATTGTTAGCGAAGCAGATGAAGCTGTATTTGGAGACAGTGAAGTGAGATGGTATATAAGAAAAACCAAGAGCTGTTGTATAATAAATAATTCAATTTAGGAAAAAGATATTGCCTTACGAATTACTATTTTGCAACAGCTCTATTTTTATAAATGCATACGACTTATTTCGACACAGATGATGTATTATCAGAAGATTTGTTACGTGGAACTTCTCTGAATTAGGTTGATTGGAAGAAATAGTTTTTTGGGAAGAAGCTTATATCCGGTTAATCTTGAAATTAGCAAATCGACAGCAACCATACCGATTTCCTTCGTGGGTATCTCAATTGTAGTCAATGGAGGATTGGAGTACTTTGATACTTCTATATTCGATAATCCAACGACGGCCACTTCATTCGGTACGGAGATACCATTATTATATAAGCTGCTTAATGCGGCCATCGCCATCAAGTCACTGGCTACAAAGAAAGCAGTAGGGTAGTTGGATTCCTTGCATAAACGTCCCACCTCAGTGTAGCAGATCTCTTCATCCCAGGCACAGTCAATGACCCAATCTGGGTTGACTTCTAAGCCTGCAGCATGGAGGGAAGAATAAAACCCACGATATCGGAGACTTTCTTTAATATTCCTTGTAATACCACTGCCGCCGATATAGCCTATCTTTTTATGTCCCTTTGCGATGAGGTGTTGCACCGCGATATTCGATACATTGTAATGATCATATCCCACATTATCAATATCTTCCCATTTGGTATCGATACCAACAATGTTAGGAACTTGATTCCGTATAAATTGGTAGGTATCACTACTTAAGGACTCCATAAGGATTAATCCACTGATTGATTCGCCGAACGTGCTATACAATACTTTTTTATCCTCTAGTTCCGCACCGGTTTTAATAAAGGATAATTCGTAGCCGTTCTCCTTCAGCTGCGCTTCGATACCTGACAGTATGGACATAAAATAAGGATCGTTATATTTATCCTTTGTGACGCTAAGAATACACCCAATTTTCTGTGAGCTTTTATTGTTACGTTGATTTGCATCATCGTTGGCTGCGGATTTTGCATGAACCTTTGTTTTATAATTTAACTGGGTCACTGCCTGCCACACTCTTGAACGGGTTTCATCCGTCATTTTATATTGTGTATCATTGTTTAATACTCGTGATACTGTGGCGACCGATACATCAGCCAGTTTTGCCACGTCTCGTATTGTACTCATATTTATAATCTCCCTCTTTGAAGAATCACTTAATCCGGTGGACTTTACGTGCATGCGGATTGTATTTACGCTTTGTTTAGTAAATAAGTAAAAGTAAATATATTAATATGATTATAATTATAATAGTGCCTTTCTGTCAATCATTGAATTATGACGTTGTAAAAAATGTGCTTATTATGGAAAATAACTATTTACATAACGATTACAGGATGTTATAATCACATCAAGAAGTTTAGTAAACAAACGTAACATTACGTAACAAATTACCTTTTAGTGAAGAATTGCAGTATATTGAAATTGTCATGCAGGATAGTAAAGGAGAATGAGTTATGAAAGTGGTACATTGTCATGGCTGCGATTGTAAAGTCAGTAATGAGGAGATTGCGTTAAATCTAAAGTTACTAGGAAAGCATATTGGCAAGTTGTCCTGTTATGATTGCTTGTCAAAGGCACTTGGATTTAACGTAGATAAGTTAAAGAAAATGACAGATTATTTTATAACCAGTGGTTGCATCTTGTTTCAAAAAAGTTATACCGACTAAGGAGATAAATTATGACAGAGAAATTGATTACTTATCCGGTTATTATTGATTCCATGCTTACGAATCCCGGGATTGGATTTATAGCTGCACCGGGACTGATTGGCGAAGACATATCATCAGTAAGCGATAACAGAGGGGAGCAAGTGGAACGATTTAAATTTACCCCCGATAGTCAAACCTGGAATCATCCGGACAGTAAGGTTTTTTACTGCGGTGTAAGATGGAAAGATATCGAAACCAAGAAAGGCGAATATCATTGGGAGGTTTTGGAGAAGAAGCTGGAATATGCAAAATTCCTTGGATGTACTGCAATTGTACGCTGCTCCCCCTATGCACTTGATGAAGAAGAGGATATTCCAGATTGGTTTCGAAGTGAATGGAAGGAAGAGCCGGAATTTCCTTTTTGGAAAGTAGATCCCAATGTTTCCCCGTATGCAAATTATTGGTCTACTTTCATTCGTGAATTTGCAAAGCACTTTGACGGTCATCCTATCATCAGCTCGGTAGACATGGCAATGGTTGGAGCATGGGGTGAAGGCGGAGGAACGGAATTTGTAGACATAGAAAAGATTCGATGCATCTCAGATGCTTACATAGATAATTTTAAAATAACCCCGTTACAGGCGCTGCTTCATGATCCGAAATCGATTGGTGTGATAAGTGAGCGTAGTGAAACAATTGGTTTTCGAGTAGATTGCCTCGGTGATATGGGCGGTTTTCACGGTGTGGAATGGTCTCATATGGAGGATTTCTACCCTGAAAATATCTGTAATTTCCATATGGAGCATGCGTGGGAGAAGGCACCCATTGTATTTGAAGCTTGCTGGCATATGAATGACTGGTACCTACAGGGGTGGGATATCGATTATATCATTGAGGAATCTCTAAAATGGCACATCTCCTCCTTCAACAGTAAGGGTACAACGGTGCCCGAAGCTTGGAAAGAGAAAGTTCTAGGATGGCTAAATCGTATGGGATACCGTTTTGAACTACGCAAGTTCGTATGTGATGCAACGGTTGAAAGAAAACAGAAGCTACTTATCAGTGCTTTATGGGCAAACGTGGGTGTTGCACCTATTTATCATAATTACCCATTGGTGATAAGATTGGTAAACGAAAGCGGTTCCCATACCTTTATAAGTAAAACAGATATCAGGAACTGGTTACCGGATATGGATATACTTTGGGAAGAGGAATTTGTTATTCCGCCAGAACTTACCTCAGGAGAATATGATCTTCTCATTGGAATTGAAACTGGAATTAAGGAGATTGGTAATGTAAAGCTTGCAATCGCAGGTGAAAAGGATGGTTATTATAAAATGGGTACCATTAAAATCAATTAAGGAGGGTCAGGCTTACTATGAATTTATATGAATTCGAAGAATGTGTAAACTATTGTGGATTTGACAATCTGCCGGAGGGACTGGATAAATATTATAAACTTTATCAGGCGACGGAGGAAAAACATCTGATTGATAGAGGATTTCTAGAGGATACATTAGAACGTTTTTTCGTTCCGGAGGAACAAAGTAGATTACTTTTGACCGGAGTAGAAGCGATTGAAAAGGATAATATATTATTTCATTTTACAAAATTTTTAGTATGGGATATGTGCTCAGCAAGAAATCGCTGTGATACTGATAATTATATTTCATTGACTCCGTCTTGCTTGGTAGTTGGGAAAGAGCTTTATTCCTTCCTTCTGCTACTGGCATGCGTGCAACCTTCTATGGGGATGCTGCAGGAACGAGGCGTTTTGGAGGAGTATTACTCGGATATTCCGTATCGCCCAATGAAAAATCAATTTGCAAAATTAATCAAGAAGGGTGATACAAAAGTAAGTGATTTTCCATGGGATATGAATTTTTACACTTGTTCGATCTTTCAGATGGATCGGTTTCTATTTATTCCATACAAATTCGGAGATTCATTTACGATGTTTAGAAATCGAACCACAGGTAAAGTAATTGCACTGAGGGATGCGGAGGAAGAGTTCCGCAGAGATGGTCAGGTGAATGGCATAAATGAGGTGTTTGATGAAAAAGGTAAGTTCGTCTCCGTATGGAAAGAAGATGACAGCATGATTACCGCTAATCTGATTAATCCAATGGGTTTTGTTGAAGAAAACCCGATTACAATTACGAAAATTGAGTGGGATATAGCACTTGAAAAGGGGGATACCCTCCTAGCACTTCATGTGCCCGCAGGCCCCGGCTATAATCCGGAGAGATTGAAGAATTCGATGGAATTGGCGATTGAATTCTATAAGAAATATTTCCCGGAATTAAATATTAAAGGATTTTGGAGTGAAAGCTGGTTATACGATTCTAGATTATCACTAATTCTTGATAATGAAACAAGTAATATAATCAAGGTACAAAGACAATTCTATCTCTATCCGATTGAGGAAGGGGATGGGATGCTTCGTTATGAAGCCTTCGGTGATTGGAAGGCGGATCCTGAACAAGTTGAGCTTAAGTCCTCACTTCAGAGAGCAGCAGCAGCCTATATGAAGACCGGAGCGCGTTTTAATACAATGAGTATGATTGTACTAAAGGAAGATGTGAATCGGGTAACACAAAACACGTATGTTACAAAAGAAGATATCGATAAATTTATGACTGTAGTTGACAGCCATCTAAAATAAGGGGGACAGATTGTGGGTAAATATTCGCTAGAGAATTACAGCCCTTATGAGTCGGAGATTATCAGACTTAAGCCTACGGATAAACTGCAGGAGAATATTGGCCGTGGTTATGCTACATACTTACGATATTCATGGGATGAACTTGAAAAGGAGCGCGGAATCTATCAGCTTGACGGGTTGAAAGAGAAAATAAAGATGACATTGAATCCGGTGCTTATCATAGTGCCAAATGCCCCTATGTGGGTGAATGGTTCTGAAAACAGGTGCTTCTCCCGTTTGATTCGCCGAATTGGCAGCAGTCTTAAGAAGGAACGGTACCTGGCTGGAGTCATGATAGCTTCACAAAACAGTTCAACTGACATCTGGGAGGCTTATATTGATGCTTTTGAAGAGATACCGATTATAGCGGATCTTAAGGATAAAGAATTAATTACTTATCTAAAGAATAAGAAGGTGGAATTCGGATTAACGGTAGCCTGTAATGAAACAAACTGGATTGAAGTTTGTGAGGATTTTGCAAGATATGGGCTGCAAAAAACCTGGGAGAACGCTCCTATACTTCTTCAGCCTGAAGGTGAAGTTGGTGAAAATGTATTAAGGGAAAGCAAGAGATGGCATGTAGCATATGCTGATGCCCCGATTGATATCGGATATAGTTATACACTTCGAAGAGTGACTTATCCGAAGAAGATATCCGTTGGAGGAGCTTTGCCCATTCGTTACTGGGTTGTGAATGATGGATCTGCTCTTTGTTATACAAGTTTTGAACTGAAGGTTAAACTGAAAAAAGCTGAATTGGAATATATCTTAGATTTACATATAGACTGCGGTGTGTGGAGACCGGGTGACATCACGCATAATGAAATCATACATTTACCGGTTATGGAGCCGGGAATTTACTCACTGTATACCGGTATATTCTTTGATGAGGATACTCCGATGAAGCTCAATATAGAGGGCGTGCAAGAGCACGGTTTTTATCCGCTTGGAGAGATAGAAGTTGATATAAAAGAGAGGAAAGAACTGTTTGAGATCTGGAATCACTTTTATCCGGAGGGTTATTATCCTTTAGAGGATCCCAAGGTACCAAGTTAAACTATGGCGACAAAAATTCAACAGCATATTCAGCGGAAATTCTTTTACAGTCAGAAATTATCGGAGCAGGATTTTAAAAGAAGTCAAATCACAATGATATTATCCGGGCCGAGTGCAGGGATTATTAATACCCTTACCTCAGGCACCTTCCTTATCGGCTACCTGGTTTATCTGGGAGCATCGGAACAATATTGTACGATAATGGGGGCTATCCCTCAGCTTGGGTGTATCATGCAGATGCTTTCTCCCTACATATTTGAGCGACTGAAACATCGCAAATTATTGATTTGTCTTAGCTGTTTTTTATTTCGATTTTCCGTGGGTACCTTGATATTAGTTCCAAAGCTGGTGGAAGAGAGAGAGCTAAGACTAACAATCATCATGATTATATATACGATAAGCTTTATGATAGCGGGCTTTGTTACACCCGGATTAAGTCAGTGGTATTTAAGTGTTGCACCCGACCAAAAGCGTGGTAAATTTCTTGCAATTAAGGATATAGCTAGTATGTTCTGTGTGTCGGTTGTATCAATTGGGGTTGGATTTATGATGGACTATTACCATGCGATTGATAAGGCTTATATAGGATTTAGTATTATGTTTGGTATTGCTTTATTCATCTCGGTGGTTGACTTTGTATTAATCTCACAGATTGATGAACCCCTTATAAAGCGAGAACCGATAAAGCAGAGCCTTCTGCGGTTGATCAGAATGCCGATAAGAAATAAGAATTATAGAAAAATTATAGTATTTTTAAGTGTATGGAGCTTTGCTGTCCAGTTTTCCGTGTCGTTTATACCAGTTTATATGATATCAATTCTACATCTAAGCTACTCCTATCTATCAGGAGTAAGCGTATGTGGCAATATTATCGGAATGATATCAATCTATCTGTGGGGAAGACTGGCAGATCGCACTTCGTGGTTTCATCTGTTGAAGATAAGCGGAGGAATCATTATATTCTGCTATCTTGGTTGGGTTATGGTCACACCTAATAATGCTTTGGTGCTCGTGTTCTTTCTTCAGGTTGCACTCACTAGCTGTAATGGAGCATTTGCAATGGCATCAACGAATTTGCAGTATAATCTATCACCGGAATCAGGAAAAACCGCATATCTCGGTATCACCTCAGCGGTTGCTTGCGTGATTAGTTTTGTAGGCGCACTGATGGGATCCATTGCGTATAAAAAATTACAAACAATTAAGATTAAGTTTTATCTATTTGAGATATCAAACATGCAATTTATATTTCTATTTACAGGACTTTTGTTGACGATTGCCATTTTATTCGTAAAGAGGCAGCATCATTTTAAAGAATCATAATACATAGGAGGTTATACAATTGAAGTTGACGTTAATTGGTGCAGGACAACGAGGAATGATATATTCAGAATATGCTTTTCAATCAGAAAAAGCAGAAATCATTGCAGTGGTTGAGCCTGATGATAATAGGAGAAGGGCTGCAGTTGAAAAATTCGGCATACCCAAGGAGAAGCAATTCACCTCTACCGAAGAATTCTTTCAACAGGGCAAGATAGGCGATGCGTTAATAATAGCATCCATGGATCAGGATCATTACAAACAGACAATGGAAGCATTAGAGATGGGATATGATATTCTTCTTGAAAAACCGATCTCACCAAATCCGAGCGAAGCTTTGGAGATTCAGAAAAAAGCGGATGAAAAGGGCTGTAAAGTAATTGTATGCCATGTTTTGCGTTATACGAATTTCTTCAGTAGTATTAAAAAAATACTGGATAGCAAAGATCTTGGTAAGGTAATTAGTATTCAACATAATGAGAATGTTGGAAACTTCCATATCGCTCATTCCTTTGTCAGAGGAAACTGGAGAAGAAGCGATTTAACAAGTCCTTTGGTAATGCAAAAATCCTGCCATGATATGGATATACTCACCTGGCTGGCAGACAGTGAAGCCAAGCGAATTACTTCTTTTGGCAGCCTAAAGTATTTTAAAGAAGAGAATGCACCGGAGAATAGTTCAGAACGTTGTTTGACCTGTAAAGTGGCAGAGGAATGTCGGTTTGATGCAATTAAGACATATCTTCCTGTTCGAGGAAACTGGCCGGCAACCATGATTACACAGGATCAATCAGAGGATGGGCTAAAGAAAGCGTTGGAAGATAGTCCATATGGACGTTGTGTATATCGATGTGATAACGATGTTTGTGATAATCAGGTAGCTTTAATTGAATTTAAGAATGGCGTAACAGTTAGCTTTAACCTAAGTGGATTTACTAATAAGATGAGTCGAACCATTAAGATTATGTGTGAGAATGGGGAAATTCGTGGAGATGATAATGCCAATATAATCGAAATTACAAGATTTACCTCCAATATGGTAGATGAATATAAGCAGGAAGTAATTCATCCGGGTGTGGTGTACAGCGGACATGGTGGCGGAGATTCATTGCTGATGGACAATTTTCTGGAGATGATTGAAACAGATGTGGATATTAGTAAATCATCAATCAAGCAATCGGTCGAAAGTCATATCATGGCCTATGCTGCAGAGTTATCAAGAACTACCGGAAGTATTATTGATTTGGATGAATTAAAGAAACAGTTACTTAAGGCTTAACTATCATAGGCAAAGAGTGGTGAGATGAATGAAAGCAATGGAAGAAAAAAAGAATGACAGTTATATGATGGGAAATAGAAAAGGCGGATTTATGAAAGAAATAAAGAAAAACCGCCAGCTCTACCTCATGTGTGTCCCCGGCCTCATTATCTTAATCATGTTCTGCTATATTCCTTTTGCGGGAACATGGATGGCTTTTACTGATTTTAATGTGGTTGATGGAATATTTGGAAGTAAATTTGTTGGACTGGATAATTTTAAATTTTTCTTCTCCAGTCACAGCATGGGTTGGAGAGTAATTTATAATACATTATTTATTAACTTTTTTAACATTATATTAGGTTTAATTGTTCCAATCAGTGTAGCAATCTTTTTCAATGAAATCCGTAGTAAAGTATTTAAAAAATTAACACAAAGCTTTATGTTTTTTCCGTTTTTTATATCTTGGGTTGTAGTTGGAGCAATTATTTACGGCTTCTTCTCCACAGATGTAGGTGTTGTAAATAATATATTGGTTCAGTTGGGCATGAAGCCTGTGAAGTGGTATGGAGAGCCTCAGTACTGGAAGGGTATCATAATCTTTGCGGATACGTGGAAATGGTGCGGTTATAATTCCATCATCTATATGGCTGCGATGGCAAACTTTGATGGTTCTTTGTATGAAGCAGCAGAAGTGGATGGAGCAAGAAAAATCCAGAGAATTATACATTTGACAATCCCTATGTTAAAACCGACGGCAGTGATCCTTACATTAATGTGCATAGGGCGTATCTTCTATGGTGACTTTGGTATGATATACGGTATTGTTGGTAACAATCCGGTGCTTATGGATGCTGTAACGGTTATTGATACCTATGTATATCAGACAATGAGAACGATGGGCTTTTCTTACTCGACAGCGATAGGCCTGTTCCAGTCTATCATGGGACTGATTTTGGTAATGATAGCAAACAAGGTTGCTAAAAAGATGAATGATGGGGAGGGGCTTTTCTGATGAAGAGAAAAATATCACTTACAGATCGCGGTGTTACAATATTTGCTTATTTATTTATCGGATTACTCGGAATCGTCTGTATTTATCCCTTATTACTTACCTTAAGTGTGTCTTTGTCTTCCGAGCATGAGATAGTAAAGAATGGATATAACATAATTCCACAAAAGGCTACTTTTGATACATATCAATATATATTTTCCAATAGTGGTGCACAGATTTTTAAATCCTATATCGTGACAATATTTGTAACGGTGGTGGGTACACTTAGTGCAATGTTTATTACCAGTATGATGGCTTACGCATTATCAATAAAGAGCTTAAAGTATCGAAATGTTATTGCTTTCATCTGTAATTTTACTATCGTATTTTCTGCCGGACTGATTCCATGGTATGTGGTTTGTGTAAATTATTATGGACTTAAGAATAATATCCTGGCCTTGATACTGCCTTCCGTCTTTAGTGTATGGAATATGTTTTTGATGAGGACATATTTCTCAAGCATCTCACCATCCTTATACGAAGCGGCAAAGATTGACGGAGCAGGTGATTTTAGAGTTTACCGAATCATTGCAATGCCACTTTCTAAAACAGCTGTATTAACGGTTGGATTAATGTATGCGCTGCAATATTGGAATGATTGGTGGAATGCATTGATTTTTATCAATGATAAGAACTTGTACCCTCTTCAATATTATTTATATACCATATTATCCAATGTCAATGCAATTAGCTCCGGACGTATTCCTGCCGGTGCCACAGCTGGTATCGCATTACCAGCTGAAACAGTGAAGATGGCGGTAACAATTATCACAATCGGTCCTATCTTATTCCTGTATCCTATGGTACAGAAGTATTTTGTCCAAGGCATTATGACCGGTGCAGTAAAAGAGTAGGTATAATATAATTCATGTTTTTCAGCCGGATAAGCGGCTTAAAATAAAAATAAGGAGGATGCTATGAAAAAGTTTTTATGTATTATGTTAACAATTGTATTAGCACTTAGCCTGTTGAGTGGATGTGGAAAAAAGGGTGGATCAAAAGACACCGTTACGATTCTGTATCCCGGCGATGAAAGCGAAAGAATGACAGATTTTATGGGCAACGAATTTGCTAAGAAGATGAAAGATGACCTCGGGTTGAAAGTCAAAATGATCTATGTTCCATGGGATCAGTACTGGGAGCAAAAGGATATTATGCTGGCAGCAAATGAACCAATTGATCTATACTGGGATGGTCTTCCTGATCTTGCTACTTTTGTTAACAAGAAACAGGCAATGGTTATGAATGATCTAATAGACAAATATGGACAGGATATGCTGAAGGTTCTTCCTGAAAAACAGCTTAAAGGAAGTTCAATTGACGGAAAAATCTATGGTATCCCAACTGCATATGCTCCGTCCTCCGGTATGTTCCAGTTGGTATGTGTTCGCCAAGATATTCTGGAAGCAGTAGGAATGCACGAAATCAAGACACCGGAAGATCTAAAGACATTTGCAGAAAAAGCCAAAGCGAAGTTCCCGGAGATGAAAGGACCTGCAGATCCGATTTTTAAACCTTTGACTAGAGGATTCGCAGATGAACAGCTTAACTGGGTAGCTAACGGTGATCTTGCAGTTTACGGTGAGAATACGAATAAAGTATACGACTATTATGAAACAGATGCATTCAAAAAGGTAGCACAGTACAATCGTGATATGTATAATTCCGGACTGTATTCCGATGATCTGACAATCAAATATAATGAGCGCGATTCCCGTATGCAGACAGGCTTATATTTGTGGGTAGAAGGTTCTTTAGGGAAAGAGAATGAGATCATTGACAGTGTGAAGGCAAATGCTCCGAATGCAAAACTAAAATCCTATATATTAAAACCGGATGAACCACGTTATGTAATTGCGACAGGCGGTGAAGTGCTTTGTATCCCACAGACTGCTCCGAATCCGGAAGGCGCAATGAAGTTCTTAAATTGGATGTACAAATCACAGGATAACTATCTTTTCTCTTTATATGGTGTGAAGGATAAGGACTACAAGATAGTTAACGATAGAATTGAACGAATCACAAAGAGTGACTTTTTCTATGAGTGGATGTTCCGTAATGAGAATTACCAGCTCTTTGCACCGGAAATCAGCCAGGCTTATATTGATGAATATCAAAAATGGGATGATAAGGCGATCGAAGCAAAATCAATCGGATTCCGTTTTAATAATGCAAATGTAAAAGACATCGAGACAGCGGTAGGAGAAATTGCAAAGAAAGATTTAGATCCTATATTATATGGTTTCGCAGATTTTGATAAAGAATATCCGAAGGCGATTCAGAAGCTCAAGGATGCCGGAATCGACAAATATATAGCTGAGGTTCAAAAACAGATGGATGAGTATTTAGCGAAGAATAAGTAAGTATCCATAATTAAACAGGCCACTAATCGATTATTACATCACTAGTGGCCTGTATTACGCTAATAGAAATTGATTTGTTCTGCGTTTTTTGAACCGACAATTAAACTACTTACTACAAAACGTATGAAATTATGATAGGAGATATTACTATGACACTCTATCAAGTGAAAAACTATAATGAAATGAGTCGTAAAGCAGCTAATATTATATCAGCTGAGATGATTATCAATCCTGGTAGTGTATTGGGTCTGGCAACAGGATCCACTCCAATTCAAATATACCAGCACTTAATTCAATGGTATCAAAAGGGTGACCTTGATTTCGCGGAAATCAAAACGGTTAATTTGGATGAATACAAAGGACTATCAGAGAATAACAAACAAAGCTATCGGTACTATATGAAACAGCATTTATTTCAGCATGTGAATGTAAAGCAGGAAAATACATATCTTCCAAACGGAATGGAAGAAAATACGGAATATGAGTGCAAGAGATATGATAAGGTAATTCAGGAATTGGGCGGTGTAGATTTGCAGCTACTGGGGCTGGGTCATAATGGTCATATAGGTTTTAATGAGCCCAGTGATAAATTTGAAAAAGGAACCAATTGTGTGAAATTAGCACAAAGTACAATAGAAGCGAATTCAAGGTTGTTCGAAGAAGGTGAAATAGTACCTCATTATGCCTATACAATGGGAATTCATACGATTATGCAGGCAAAGAAGATTCTGCTGGTGGTTAGCGGGAAGGATAAGGCAAAAGCGTTGACGAGCGCTTTAACTGGACCAATCTCTCCGGAGGTTCCGGCTTCCATATTACAGCTCCATAAGAATCTTATCGTTGTGGCAGATGAGGATGCGCTATTAACAATAGATGTTTCAACCCTTAATTGTAATATGAATTCAGTAGGGTTATGTAATTAAGAATATAAAATCAATCGTATATGGAATAAGAGCAATATGAGTTGGTTATCGAATAGAAGTCAGAAAGGATGAATGAGGATGACAACACCGGTATTAGTAATAATGGCTGCCGGCATGGGCAGCAGGTATGGTGGACTAAAGCAGATCGATCCTGTAGATGAGCAGGGGAATCTTATTATTGATTTTTCGATTTATGATGCGATGAAAGCAGGTTTTAAAAAGGTGATATTCATTATAAAGCCCGAAATTGAGATCGAATTCAAAGAAAGAATCGGTGATCGAATATCAAAATATATTGAAGTAGAATATGCGTATCAGAAGCTTGATAATCTGCCGGATGGATTAAATGTGCCAAATGGTAGGGTAAAGCCCTGGGGAACCGGACATGCAATCTTAAGTTGTATCGACATCATTGATGGACCATTTGCAGTGATTAATGCCGATGATTATTATGGCAGCCATGCTTTTTCTATGATATATGACCAATTGATAAATGAAAATGAACAGGATGCCTCCCATTACAGTATGGTTGGGTATGTACTAGAGAATACATTAACGGAACATGGGCATGTTGCGAGAGGTGTATGTGAGGTGAATGAACACGGCTTTCTGGAGAGAATCACTGAACGAACACACATAGAAAAGCGTGATAATGCTGCTGCATTTACTGAAGATGACGGTAAAAGTTGGGCAGAGATTCCACTTACCAGTACGGTTTCTATGAACTTATGGGGATTCCATAAGAGCATCCTTACTGTACTGAAAGATAAGTTTATAAGCTTTCTGGAGAAGGATGCCGTGAATAATCCGTTGAAATCGGAATATTTTTTACCTGCTGTTGTAGGTGAACTTTTATCTGATGGTAAAGCAACCGTATCGGTACTGGAATCGAAGGATAAATGGTATGGGGTTACCTACAAAGAAGATAAACAAGTTGTTGAAGATGCCATTCGTGATATGAAGCATAATGGATTGTATCCGGAACAGCTGTGGAATTAGAAAAGAAATGGAGGCAGCGATTATGACAAGAGAAGAATATTGTGTAAAAATAGATGAGGCCATTGAGGGAATTGTATTTCATGGTGAATATATGGATCATGCCAGATATGGCCATGGACATATTAATGATACCTTCCTTATTCGATTCCGAAGAGAAGATGGAACGGTTGAAAAATACATTCTGCAAAGGATGAATCATGAGATATTTAAAGACCCAGCTAAATTAATGAAGAATATATGCGGAGTAACCTCATTTTTAAGAGGAAAGATTACTGAAGCAAATGGAGATGTAAACCGTGAGACATTGAACGTGGTAAATACAAAAGATGGAAAGACCTTTTATGTTGACAGTATCGGTTCGTATTGGAGAGCATATCAATTTATTGAAGATACGGTTTGCTATGAACAGGTGGAGAAACCAGAGGATTTTTATCAGAGCGCATTAGCATTTGGACATTTTCAAAAGTTACTGGAAGACTTTGATGCATCAAGTTTATATGAAACCATTCCTGATTTTCATAATACACCTGCCCGCTACGAGGTATTCGAAGAGGCGGTGGAGAAGGATATCTACAATCGAGCTTGTGAGGTTAGCGAAGAGATTGAATTCCTGCGCCAGCATAAGCAGGAGATGGAAACCTGTATGGAGCTTCTAAAAAAGGGAGAACTGCCCCTTAAGGTCACCCATAACGATACAAAGCTCAATAATATCATGATGGATAATACGACCGGAAAAGGAATCTGTGTTATCGATCTGGATACCATAATGCCAGGCCTGTCAATTTTTGATTTTGGTGATTCCATTCGCTTTGGTGCAAATACTGCCGCGGAAGATGAGACGGACTTATCTAAGGTAACCTTGGATTTAAATTTGTTTGAAGCATATACAAGAGGCTTTTTAGAAGGTTGTGAGGGAAGTATTACTGAGAAAGAAGTGGAAATGCTGCCAATGGGAGCAAAGACGATGACGATGGAATGTGGAATGAGATTTTTAACCGATTATTTGCAAGGAGATAATTATTTCAGAATTCACAGAGAAAAACATAATTTGGATCGTTGCAGAACACAGCTAAAGCTTGTTAAAGATATGGAAAGAAAATGGGAAGCGATGAAACTGATTGTTGATAAATATAAAGTATACGCAAAATAAAGAAAAGAGGGATTCTATGACGATATTAGTAACCGGAGGAGCGGGCTACATAGGAAGCCACACCTGTATAGAGCTTCTTGAAGCCGGATATGATGTTATTGCTTTGGATAATCTATGTAACTCCAGTGAGGAATCAATTCGTAGAGTTATGAAAATCACAGGGAAAGAGATAACGTTTTATAAAGTTGATATATGTGATGAGGCAGATTTAAGCCTGGTGTTTCAGAAGGAGAATATCGATGCAGTAATTCACTTTGCTGCACTCAAAGCGGTTGGAGAGTCTGTTGCCAAACCGTTGGAATACTATCAAAATAATATTACCGGAACATTGGTGTTATTAAAGGTTATGAAAAACTTTGGCGTGAAAAAAATCGTATTTAGCTCTTCTGCAACCGTTTATGGGAATCCGGAAACAGTACCAATTAAAGAAGATTTTCCGCTTTCTGCCACGAATCCTTACGGAAGAACTAAGTTGATGCTGGAAGAAATTCTTGGTGATCTTCATGTTTCAGATCCGGAATGGAATGTGATTCTTCTTCGCTATTTTAATCCGATTGGAGCACACAAAAGCGGATTAATTGGTGAGAATCCTAATGGTATTCCGAATAATTTGGTGCCTTATATCACTCAGACCGCAGTTGGGAAGTTAAAGGTTCTTGGTGCATATGGTGACGATTATGATACGCATGATGGAAGTGGTGTTCGCGACTATATTCATGTTATGGATCTTGCTGCAGGACATGTAAAAGCGATTCGTAAGATGGAGGAAGAGCCTAAGGTTCGTGTCTATAACCTCGGTACCGGGGTTGGCTACAGTGTATTTGAGATGATTAAAGCATTCTCAAAGGTTTGTGAAAAAGATATTCCATATACAGTAAAACCCCGTAGACCGGGTGATATTGCTATGTGCTATGCTAATGCTTCTTTAGCGGAAAAAGAACTCGGGTGGAAGGCATGCAGAGATATCAACGAGATGTGTGAGGATTCCTGGAGATGGCAGAAGAATAATCCGAATGGTTATCAATAAATATGAAAAAATTACTATGATAGGAGGTTTACATGCCATACTATGTGAAACGAATTACAGGAGTGGAAGAGATTGATCAATGCGATATATTTCAAATCGATCATTATCAATGGTTAGGCAGTTACCGGCCAAAAGCATATGGAAGAATGGGATATTTGGAAGGGTTCGGATTTATCGTATCCATAACAGTGGAAGAAAAAAATCCTCTACGTCATTATCAACATAGGGACGATCCCGTTTATAAGGATAGTGCGGTGGAAGCGTTCTTTGATTTTTCACCGGATAGCGGAGAACAGAGATATGTTAATTTTGAGATGAATGCGAATAGTGCAATGCTAAGCCAATTCGGGAATAAAGGAAATCGTCAATTTTTAAAACAAATAACGAATCAAACAGCTCAATGTGATGTATCAATCGAGGAAGAGTTTTGGAGCGCTTTATTACAGATTCCGATGGGATTAATCACGGAGTTATATGAGATGGAGCCATTGAAAAAGAATGATCATTTTACCTGCAATTTCTACAAGATATGTGAAGATGCTGAGCTGGAGCATTATGCAAGCTATGCACCAATCGATAGCCCTAGACCTGATTTTCATCTTCCGGAGTATTTTGCAGAGGCAGTAATCTGCTAAGGATACAGAATATTACGTGCAGGAATCATGTTTGTTACTCACTGTAAAATGTATGTTAGGACTTACATAACTGAAAGATGTAATACAGGTCAAAAGGTAAATAAGGTAGAGTGATGATTTGAAGATGATATTAATGAGGATAAGGATATGATATTAAAAAATGCTATGATATTTTATATGGGATGCTTCCAAAGACTTGATCTTCAAGTAACGGATGGTGAAATCGCCAAAATATCCGATTGTATTGATGGGGATGGTTATTATGACTGCAGCGATAAGTTGATTATTCCAGGCTTAATCGATATCCATACGCATGGATGTGTTGGGCATGATTTTGCAATCGCATCCGTTGATGAAATCGAATTAATGCGCAGATATTATGCACAACAGGGTGTAACATCGGTTTTAGGCACAACCATTACGATGGAGCATGAGAAGCATAAAAGAGCAATGACCGTAATTCGTACAGCGATGAATACAAGCTCAGAGGGCAGTACGATTCTTGGTATTAATATGGAAGGACCTTACTTAGGCATTGATAAAAAAGGAGCGCATGATGAAAAGCTTCTTGCAAGTATCGATGAAAAACTCTTTGAAGAGCTGGATGCGTGCGCGAATCACAACATTCGGATTGTAAATTTGGATCCAAGGCTTGAGAGTGCATTTCATTTTATCAAAACCTATCACAAGGATAAGGTGATATCCTTAGCGCATACTAGCTGCGATTATGAATTAGGCAAAAAAGCAGTTGATTGCGGTGCCAGTCATATCACACATCTGTTTAATGGGATGAACGGCATGCATCACAGGGAACCCGGCTTAATCGGGGTAGCATCAGATTGTAATGTAAATGCAGAGTTGATATGCGATGGTATCCATGTTCACCCTTCAGTCATTCGATTGGTTTTTAAAGCTTTTGGCGATAAGATTATATTAATCTCGGATTCGATGAGTGCAGCCGGTTTATCGGACGGAGAATATGAGCTTGGAGGACAGAAGGTCACGGTAAATAATAAAAAGGCTGTACTATCCGATGGTACCATAGCAGGCTCAACCACGAATCTATTTGAGGCTCTGCGATATAGTATTCAAAGCGGTGTTAGCCCGGAACAAGCGATACTTAGTGCAACCTTTTATCCTGCTAAGGCAATTCACGCGGACGATAGGGTTGGGAGTATAGAGGTTGGAAAGACAGCGGATTTATTAATCACATCCGATCAGTTCGTTTTGGAAAAGGTAATGCTTCGCGGTGAATTGCAATAGAGAATTCATTAATCATAAGAATAAATCTAGAGAATATCCTAAATTTATGAAAAACTGAGGCTTATGTAATCAATAAAATGACGACATAAGCCTTTTTACTTATATCTTTTTCTGCATTAATATCAGTCCAAAATCACGTCCAAACTTCGTTGCAATATTGTTTAGTTCCCCTATTACAGTAAATCCGTGTTTTTTGTGGAAATTAATGCTTCCAGTGTTTTCAGAAGAAACATCAGAAATCAGATTTGTAATATTTCTTTTCTTGGCCTCTTCTTCCAATTTTTTAATACACATACTCCCAATTCCTTTTCCTGTATATTCAGGTGATAAAAAATATGTTAATGCTGCTGTTATGTTAAAGGTACTATGTGGTATATATTCACTTAACATGCAGAATCCAATAACTAAATTGTTTTCATTCGTAACAGCGTAGGCTGGATAATTTTTAGCAATACTTAAAAATCTGCTAAATGAATCATACGATACTGGCTCAGGTGGAAATGCTGCAGTCCCTGTTTTTACATAATGATTGTAAATATCAATGACCGGTTTTTGATGCGCTTCTGATAATTCTTGAAATGTAATGTGCATAGTAATATCCTTTCAACTCAAATATGGTGTCGACATAAATCGAATTCTTGCGAGGTTAAATATTATATGGCTTATATTAACAAAAGTCAACAGATAGCTCTTTGAATTATAAAGAGATTCATATACTGCAGCTTCAAAGATTTGATTGATCAATTGCATATCCTATTGTAATTAAGAAGAGAGTATTACTATAAGAGTAACATGATGAAAAAATACATGGCGAGCGACAAAAACAGGACACATCAGACTACTGAAAAATCCAGTAAAAGTATGATGTGTCCTGCTAGAACATTAAACACTGCAAAATATATGCAATTTTAGATTACTGCGGATAGAGGGACTCGAACCCTCACACCCTCGCGAGTGGCAGATTTTGAGTCTGCTGCGTCTGCCATTCCGCCACATCCGCATTGGTAACGAAGTTCATTCTAACACAATATATTTTATATTTCAAGTATGAAAATGTATTTTGAGAAGAAAATAATTTGTGGAAAATGTTCCTAAAATATGGAGGAGTAACTTGGAGGCTATTACTATATTTTTAGATAATACTAGATTTTTTATCTACTTTCCGTTATGCTGATAAGTATAAGGTTAGTGGTAATGTTGTAAGATATATCCATGCGAAATATATCTTACAATCAGATATTATCTAGCGAAGAGGAACACAGAAAAATAAAGATTAAGTACTGAAAGTAAATATAGATTTTAGATAAGGATAGGAAGGAGGTCTCGTTGGACAAGCATTTTATCTGACGAAACACAGCATGAGTAAAAAGATTGTATTAATTGACGGACATAGTATATTGAATAGGGCATTTTATGGGTTACCGGATTTGACCACCGCACAGGGGGAGCATACGAATGCGGTGCTTGGGTTTATTAATATTATGTTTAAGATACTTGAGGAGGAGAAACCGGATTATTTGACGGTTGCATTCGATACCAGTCATCCGACCTTCCGCCATGAGATGTTTGACGCTTATAAGGGGACAAGAAAAGGTATGCCGGATGAACTGAGAGCGCAGGTTCCGGTGATGAAGGAAGTGCTAAAAGCGATGAACATCACTGTGATTGAGAAGCCGGGCTTTGAAGCAGACGATGTTCTTGGTACTTTGGCGGTTCAATCTGAGAAGGCGGGGAATGACGTATCACTTGTATCCGGTGACAGGGATTTGTTGCAGCTTGCAAGTGAGAAGATTAAAATTCGTATTCCTAAGACAAAGAGAACCGGCACGGAGATTGAGGACTACTTAGCAGCCGATGTTTATGAAAAGTACCATGTTACCCCGAAGCAGTTCATCGATCTTAAGGGTCTGATGGGCGATACTTCCGATAATATTCCAGGGGTACCGGGAATCGGCGAAAAGACAGCAGGAAAATTAATTGAGGCATATCAGTCTATAGAGAATATCTATGAGCATATTGATGAGTTGCCGGCAAATCGGGCAACTACGAATCTGAGAGAGAATAAGGAGCTTGCTTTTTTATCAAAGAAGCTGGCAACTATATGCACGGATTGTGAGATTGAGTTTAATATAGAGAACGCGGATTTAAGCAATATTTATAATGAACAGGTTTATCTTTTGTTTAAACGATTGGAATTCAAAAATCTGATTTCACGTTTTCAGTTAAAGCAGGACGAAGAGGTGAGTCATACCACTGGAATTGAGGAAACCTTCTGCTTTGTGGAAGATTTGGGTGAGGTAGATCAGATATTTGGTCTGCTTAGTCAGAAAAGTGAAGCAGCAATTGGTTTGAAGATCGTGATAGAGAAGGGAAATCTGCTTGGTATATCAGTCTGTAAAGCGGAGGATAAGGTATATTTTATCAAATGTGGTGGCTTTATGACGCCCGAGTATCTATGTGATAAGGCAGCAGAGTTGGCTCATGCAGGACATCGAATCAGTGTGATTGGATTAAAGGAACAGCTCCCTTACCTAAAGGTTAGTGAGAAGAATGATATATTCGATAGCGCAATTGCCGCTTATTTGTTAAATCCGCTAACGGATACTTATCACTATGATGATATCGCGAGGGATTACCTTGGCATGACAGTTCCCTCCAGAGAAGATCTGCTTGGTAAAACCTCCCTGGCGGAGGCAATCGAGGAGAAAAAGGATGTATTTCTTCAGTTTGCTTGCTACAGTGCTTATATTGCACATCGTGCAGCGCAGGAGCTTCGCGGGAGAATGGATGCCTCCGGTATGTCAGAATTATTCGATAAAATAGAGATGCCGTTAATTTATTCCCTCTATGATATGGAGGTACGTGGTATTCATGTGAATAAAGAAGCATTGAAAGAATATGGTGATAATCTCGCGGTGGGTATTGAACGTCTCGAGAAGGGGATCTATGAGCAGGTAGGAGAGGTGTTTAACATCAACTCCCCGAAGCAGCTTGGTGTGATTCTGTTTGAGAAAATGGGACTTCCTTTCGGGAAAAAGACGAAGACAGGTTATTCCACCTCTGCGGATATCTTAGAGAAGCTACAGGCGGAGCATCCGGTAGTAAAGATGATACTAGAATACCGTCAGCTGACGAAGCTAAAATCCACATATGCAGATGGACTTGCCGGCTATATTGGTGAGGATGGACGAATCCATGGAAAATTCCATCAGACGATTGCGGCGACCGGTCGTATTAGTAGTACGGATCCGAATCTTCAGAATATCCCGATTCGTATGGAGCTTGGAAGACAGATACGTAAGGTATTCATACCGGAAGAGGGATATGTATTCCTAGATGCGGATTATTCTCAGATCGAGCTTCGTGTGTTAGCTCATATGTCGGAAGATGAAAGATTAATTAATGCATATAAAGAAGCAGAGGATATCCATCGTATTACCGCTTCCGAGGTGTTCCATATCCCCTTTGAAGAGGTAACCTCCGCACAAAGAAGCAGCGCAAAAGCAGTAAACTTTGGTATCGTATACGGCATCAGCTCTTTTGGACTTGGTCAGGATTTGAATATTACCCGTAAGGAAGCTGAGCGATATATTGAAAAGTATTTTGAAACCTATCCA
Source organism: Variimorphobacter sp. HTMS_6 (assembly GCF_059717775.1). Taxonomy (NCBI): domain Bacteria; kingdom Bacillati; phylum Bacillota; class Clostridia; order Lachnospirales; family Lachnospiraceae; genus Variimorphobacter; species Variimorphobacter sp. HTMS_6. Next base: position 2,343,463 of record NZ_AP046094.1, on the reverse strand, counting down.
AAGGTTAAGGCTTATCTGGATCAATTGGTTGCAGATGCGAAGGAGCAGGGCTTTGTAACGACGTTGTTTGGTCGTAGAAGACCGATACCTGAGCTTAGCTCCAGTAATTTTATGCAGCGTTCCTTTGGTGAGCGTGTTGCTATGAACTCCCCGATTCAGGGTACTGCAGCAGATATTATTAAGATTGCGATGATCCGAGTAAATCAGAGACTGAAGGAAGAAAATTATAAATCAAGACTCATCCTACAGGTACACGATGAGCTATTAGTAGAAACACATAAGGATGAAGTGGATCAAGTATCAAAGATCATCGTGGAAGAGATGCAGGGAGCAGCAGAGCTATCAGTGGTATTGGAAGCAGAAGTAAAGGAAGGCAAGAACTGGTTCGAGGCGAAGTAGGTAATTACCCAATATGGTAAGATTGCAATAAGTACAATGCAAAACAATTACGAAAATAGATACAAATAATATAAAGGTGACACATTATGAAAGTAATCGGATTAACAGGTGGAATCGGCAGCGGTAAATCACTGGTTGCAGAGATCCTAGAGAAAAAATACGGAGCATATTTACTGAATACGGATGCAATCGCAAAGAAACAGATGGAACCGGGTGGAGACAGCTATATAGAGGTTGTGGAGTATATTGGAACTGAGATTCTTGCAGAGGATATGACCATAGACCGAGCAAAGCTTGCAGCCGTAATATTTGATGATAGCGAAAAGCGCCTTAAGATCAATGAAATCACACATCCAAAGGTGTTAAAAACAGTGATAGCAGAGATACAAAACATGCGTGAGCAGGGAACACATCCTTATCTTATAGTCGAGACGGCACTAATGATAGAGGCTGGATATGACTACATCTGTGATGAAGTGTGGTATGTACATGCGCCGGAACAGGAGCGCAGAACCAGATTAAAAACTAGTCGAAGCTACTCCGATGAGAAGATTGACTCCATATTCTCTAATCAGAGTAAAGAGGAGGCCTTCCGTGCGAAGTTTGAGAAGGTAGTGGAGAATGTGGGAGATGTGAAGAAACTAGAGAGTCAGATAGATGAATTATTAAAACTTGATTAGCATTTATTTATTATATAAAGTAAATGAAATAGTAATATGACATACGTCAAAATGTTTAACAAAGATGATTTTTATCGTATTTTGCTATTATTTAATTTGAAGATATCTTACAAGTATTTATGATCTATTTATTATAAAATAAAGCCTGAATTTGTGATATTGCATTTATTTAAAATATTAGAAAGAGGGCGAAAGAATGGATATTCAAAAAAACAAATGTGTTGTGGTGATTGATGAAGAACTACCGATTGGTTTGATTGCAAATACAGCAGCAATACTTGGAACTACACTCGGAAAAAAGAACCCGGATATCGTCGGAGAAGATTTTACAGATCAGGATGGTAATGTTCATTTGGGTATCGTGGCAACGCCGATTCCGATATTAAAAGGAACAAAAGAATTGATTAAATCAATCCGTACCAGATTATATGAAGAAGAGTTTATGGAATTGATTGTTGTAGACTTTACAAATGTGGCACAAAGCTGCAACTCCTATCCGGATTTTGTGACCAGAATGTCAGCCACGCCGGAGAAAGAGTTATGTTATATGGGTATTGCAGTTTGTGGAGACAAGAAGAAAGTAAATAAGCTGATGGGGAGTATGCCGTTACTTCGTTAAGATTTGTTACTATGCGAGTGATGTTCTTTACGAAGTATGGATTGATGTGTTGGGAGAAACGAGATGAATAAGATTGCACTTGTTGAAGATGATACAGGGCTGAGAGAATTAATATCCGATATGTTGCGAAGATACGATTATATCGTATCGGAACTAATTGATTTTAAGAATATCGTTAATGCGTTGCTTTTAGAAAAACCGGATATTATAATTCTCGATATTAATCTCCCCTATATGGATGGATTTGAGATTTGTAAAAGGGTTCGAAAACAGAGTAATGTTCCGATTATCATCCTTTCAGCCAGAAATAGTGAGGTAGAGCAAGTGATGGGGATAGAGTTCGGAGCGGATGACTACGTGACGAAGCCTTTTAGCATGGAAGTATTAAGAGCAAAAATCGCAGCTTGCTTAAGACGAACGTATGGAGAATACATTGGAGAAAAAAATGTAGAGGTATTTGGGGACTTCACACTGGACCTTGCAAATATTCGCATGGGCTTTAAAGGACAGTATTGTGAGCTTACAAAAAATGAGTTTAAAATATTAAAATGTCTCACGGAACATATTAATTGTTTTGTGGAACGAGAGACATTATTAAGAGAATTATGGGATGATGTTGAGTTTATTGATAATAATACGCTAAACGTTAATATATCCCGTATCAAAAGTAAATTAACCCAAATTGGGATTTTGGATGCAATCAGTACAAAAAGAGGGTACGGATATATGCTTATTACTTATTGGATGGAGGCTTATCATGAAGCTGAAACTTCTTAAAGAATTTCTTAAGGATATCTTTCTATACGCCTTCTTTTTTTATCTGGGGGTGTTCTTACTTTTATTTGCATCCTATCTTGAGTCTGGTAGAAAAACAGACATTCTATATGCCCTTCTTTTGTCTAGTTTTGCTTTTTTCATCTTTCTTCTCATCAAGATTATTAATTATTTCCGGTTTGCTTCTGTGCTAAAAGCTATAAAAGCGGGCGCACCTACTGATGCTGCACAAGTTTCTGGCCTAACTCATCAACAGCGCGATGCAGTGAAGGTTATGACAGAGATTATGAGAAGGAATACACAGAAGGAGCATGAGCTACGACGACACAATGACGAAAAGTACAAAATCATCTCTCAAATTGTACATAATATTAAAACACCATCATCAATTATTGATCTGATGCTTCAAGATCATAGGAACAATGGAGAAAGCAGTATAGAGATCTATAAGAAAATTGACCATGAAAATAAAGTAATCAATGAAAATCTGGATCAAATCTTAAGCTACCTCCGACTGGATTATTTCCCTAATGATTATCGGATAGAAGATGTAGAATTAACCTCCTTGCTACGAGATAAAATAAATATCAGAAAAGATAGCTTTATACTCAATAACGTATATCCTAAGATAATATCTGACGAGCAAGAAGTCTATATCTTAACGGATAGAAAATGGAACGGAATAATCATAGAGCAGATCCTATCGAATGCAATGAAATACAGTCCTCATGATGGAGAGGGAGCTATTACCTTTCGAATTAAAAAGAGAAAAGATAGCGTTCTATTAGAAATTGAGGATAACGGAATTGGTATTTCTTCATCGGATTTAAAAAGAGTTTTTGAGCCATTCTTTACCGGAGAGAACGGAAGACAGGTAAAATCAGCGTCGGGAATCGGTCTATACATTTGTCAAAGAATAGCGAAGGAATTAAATCATAAGATTGAAATTACCTCACATGTAGGTAAGGGGACAAAGGTTTCCATCACTTATCTTACAAAAATGTAATTTTATCTTAAGATGGGATTTTTGTCATTCTCTTTTGATTGCTCTATAATTTGAATATCATTGTAGCGATATAGCAACACCTTGTTAATGAAAACAGCTTACTATTTGGTGTATTAGTTTGAAGGTATTGTAACATAGCTGCAAATTATGTGTTCAGATTATGATAGGAGGACAATTACATGGTGTTATTAAATGCTGACAATATTAGCAAGGTATACGGCGGAGGCAAGGATTATGCAGAGACTGTGGCATTAAATTATATTGATTTTAGATTGGACGAAGGAGAGTTTGCAGCTGTCATGGGGCCATCCGGCAGTGGTAAGAGTACACTGTTGAACATATTAAGCGGGTTTGATAGTGCAACCTCAGGAGAAGTATTCATACGTGGTATGAATATTACAGAGTTGGAAAAAGATCAGCTATCCATCTTTCGACGCTCCAATATTGGTTACGTCTTTCAGGAATATAATTTATTAGATAGCCTTACGATAAAAGAAAATATCATGCTCCCTATGATACTCGATAATAAAAATGTAGTGGATATGAATAAGCAAGCAGATCAGTTATTGCAGCAATTTGGAATTGACTCGGTGAAGGACAAGTATCCCTACAGTATATCAGGTGGACAGCAGCAGCGTGCGGCCATTTGTAGAGCTTTAATCAACAAAACCTCAATATTATTCGCCGACGAACCTACTGGAAGTCTGGATTCTAAGGCTTCCAGGAATGTATTGGAATGCCTAAAGCGAGCAAATAAGGAGAATGGTATCACGATACTAATGGTAACACATGATCCGTTAGCCGCAAGCTATTCTGATAAAGTATCCTTTATCAAAGATGGGCGGATTAAAACACAACTGTATAAAGAAAACGAAAAATCATATTTCCAACAGATAATGGATAATTTGGCTGCATTGGAGGAAAATGATTATGACGTTTAGACAAATGGTCTTTAAAAACTTTCTCGCTAATGTTCGAAGATATCTGGTATATTACTTATGCGTATTTTTCTCAATGACAGTGTTTTTTCTGTTCACTTCGATTTGGTTTACTCCTGATTTTGATCAGCAGACCACTCCTGGTGTAAAGCAAATTATTATGATTGGGTGGATTCTAACTATTGTATTTGCTTTTTTACTGCTTGGTTATTCTCATAATCAATTTTCAAAAACCAGATTCCGTGAGTTTGGAATATTATTATCGTATGGTCTGCTTTATAAAGATGTCAGGAAGATGGTATTCTTTGAAAACACGATTATCTATCTAATATCGTTGTTCAGCGCATTTATTACGGGAGGTATCTTTTCAAAGCTATTCTTCTTGATGACTACTAGAATACTAGGAATAGAAAATATCAAATTTACACTCACCTTGAGCAGCTTTCTATTAACTGCAGTCTGTTTTGTTCCTGCATTTTGCATGATTGTTCTTATGACTTTAATTAAGACACGAAAGCTAAGTGTGGTTTCTTTGGTAAAGGAGAACAGACAAAGAGAGTTGAAAGCTACCGGAAGCTTGCTGTTTGGTGTACTCGGAATAATATTGATAGTTTTCACCCTCATGGTGCTTTATTATTATAATAATGATCCGGGGCATGTCACCAATATGAAGAAAACAAGTCTTTTAGCATTTGTACTTTGCTTAATCGGAATTTATCTTCTGGTTCATAACTTTAGCCTTCTGTTGTATTCTTTTGTGAATCGAAGCGGAAAGAGTTACAATAAAAATCTGTTAAACCTGGCTGAATTCTCCCACAGATATAAACAGAATCGTACGATAATATTCTTGTTATGTATCTTAAGTTTTGGCGGTGTAATGTTCACCTCCATGTCATACACATTATATAGTCAAAGTTATCTAATGGTAGAAAAGGAGCAAAGTTACGATGTGATGCTTAAGGAATCGGAGGGTCTGGATTATTTAAAGGGAATTGATTATGATAAGATTCTCTCAAATACCGAAGCAAAGATATTGCAAAAGGCCACCCTCGATGTTGTATATCTGGAAGCGGAGAATATAGAACCTGAAAGTCACAGACCAAATCGCTGGGTACCCGTAGTGTCCGTTGATGAATTCAATCAAATATTTGACCGTGATTATTCCATAGTACCGAGTAGCTCAGTTGTGGTAGATTATAGCGGTCAACCGGGTGGACAGGATCTATTCAAGAACACAGTACAACTTAAGGATAATCAATATATTTACTCCTATAAGAAAGCCGACACGATTCGGGATAAGATATTTTATCGATATGCATTCGGGCAGCCGGTATTAATTCTTGTGAATGGTGAAGATTACTCCAAACTCTCGAATGAAACAGAGAAGTTGAACAAAGGTAAAATTCATATGGTTCGATATGAGGACTGGAGGGAAGGCGGCAAGGCGATAGAGATGTTAGAGCAGGCAGTTGGAGCCTCTTATCAATTCTGGAATGAACATCAGCCGAAGGTTGTACAGGAAATTAATCAAAAGTACTATGGTTTTGAGTTGGTATCCAAATACCGGCAATATGAACATAACAGACAAGTGGGTGGATTTGCACTATTTGTCATGTCTTTTATTAGTCTATTCTTTGTGGTAGCGATCTGTGTACTGGTGTATTTTAAGGTATTATCGGATCAAGAGGAGGATAAGAAAAAGATATTTACGCTGTCAACGGTAGGCATAACCTCAAAACAGATTAAGAGGTATTTATATACAAAATTAAAGCTGATTATGATTGCACCGATCTTACTTGGTAGCGTGATAGCGATTGGGTTTGGCATCTCGATTAATATTGGGAACACGCTGGAGTGGGATATTACTGTTTTGACGGTATTATATAATTCAGTGGTAGTGACAGTGTTGTACTGGGGGATTATATTGTTTTATTATATTGGATTAAGAGGTCGATTTTATAGACGTTATCTATAAATAGAACAATCACAATATCATAATGAGGATTGTCTGTTAAAAATTGTTAAATGAGTTGAGGGAAAGCGCTAGCTAAAGTATAATATACTTAAGTGTAGCGCTTTCTTATTATCACTTGGTGGAATACTTTAGGTGATAGAGATAACAATATTTTGAAACGATTCACAACTATATTAAAGGAGGGGATATTGATTGGAACAGAAGATACCTTATGGAGTTCAGAAGGATTTTTCGGTTTTTAAGGAAACAATGGTTGAGATGACTTGGCAGGAAGTGCAAGAAGAAGCAGATCAAGGAGCAGTTGTTTTGTTGCCGATTGGTATTGTAGAAGGGCATGGACCACATATGGATTTGTCCGCGGATTTTTACCTCAGTACAATACTTTGCCGATTCTTAAAGCAAGAATTAGCAGTGAGAGGGATTTCATCCATCATAACTCCTCCGATGTATTGGGGAATTAGCAATGATGTAGCTGAATTCGCAGGCACATTTTCGGTTCGCCCAGAGACGATGAAAGCGTTATTAATCGATATATTAGCCTCGTTAAAAAGCTGGGGCTTTCGGAGAGTATTTATTCAGAATGCCCATGGTGACCCGGTACATATACAGATGATTAAAGATGCGATAACTGAGGCAAATCTGGCTACGGATTTTAAAGTATATTTCATGTGGGAATTGGGGATTGAGGTAGAGCATGATATCGTATACCCTCCATCAAGAGAAGAACGATTTGAGCCTGATTACCATGCCGGTGCGATAGAAACCGCTCAAATGGTCACCTTTTTCCCAGAGAAAGTTCGTACCGATGTAGCGAAAACCTTGACACCTCAGGATAGTTTTAGACCATTTGCTTATTACGGCGATCCAGCAAACTTTGATTTGGAATACAACGTAGCAGAAACGGTACAAGCGGAAACAATGTTGGATGCGCGAAAGATTGAAGCAATATTAAAACGTGATGGTTACTAAGGAAGCGATGTAATTTAGAAGTGTCAGGACAAGTGTTTATAAAAATATGTATAAGTGATTGAATTCGAAATGATGAATAGGAATTTACTTTTTCTTTTTAGACGTAGTATTCAAGGTAGTCTTTGGCGGGGGTTTAGGTTGTAGATTAGTGGGATAATATGGTATAATGTGGTGAGCGGTTAAAGGTTCGCTATATCAATTGAGAAAAAACGATTATTTATTAAATATTAAAAATATTACATTCTGGAGGTACCTTTATTGTTAAAGATTTTTAAAAATATTGAGAAGTCATATTTAATCAAAGTTGTTTGTATTCTCTTATTGGTTTCCATAGGAATCAATATATATCAACAAATAAAAGTCAAAGAATTTGAAAGAAAATTAATGAACTCTTCGGAGACAAAAATGTATAATCATCAAATTCTGTTCGGCAATGCTCTTCTCGCAACTCCTCCAGATCTGCGAAATATCAAGGATTTAGAAATGCTTAATAATATAATAGAAGGGGTTGGAGAGGCTGAAATTTATTATGAAGGTGCAATGCTAACTGAGCAGAATAGAGGAGACAAGAAAGTTGATTCGGATGGTGGTTTCCAAACAAGGCTTTTAATTAATTCCTATATTTCAGAGCTTAAGTCGTTTCGCTTAAAATTAACTACTAAAGAAAAATTAACAAACGAATATATTAATAGTGAGATGGATATCGTTAAAGATTTAAAAACCATTGCGGAATGGCTACACAAAAAGAATATAAATAATGATTTCTCATACTATGGTGACACGGATATTTATGACAACGTATATGATAAACTCTCTAGCAATTTGAAATTGAGGTGCTATATAAATAGATAATTAAATTAAATTGGGTTCCGTAAAGAAGCGTCATGCAAAATTAATTAATAGTTAGATTAATTCTAACATAACAATAAAGCTATTTTAAAAGACATAAGTTAACCCATAGAAAACGGCAGTTCAATAATTTTATTATAAATACCAAATGGATGAAGACTATTAACAAAATATTAAATAGATAAGGGTGGGTTTATGATTAATGTATAATATCATAACAGACCATTCTTATCGGAGGAATGGTTATGGAGCATTATGATATGTGAAACATTGTATACATGAAAAATTTCAAGGAGTCGGTTATTATAATGACAAGAATAATTATTGGAGCAGGAAATACTTCTTTAGATAGTTGGACTTCAACACAAGAAAATGAGCTGAATTTGTTACAACCAAATGATTTTTACAAATTATTTAAACATGTAGAATCAGTAGACGCTTTTTTAGCTGAACATGTATTTGAACATTTGAGCTTCGAAGAAGGAGTAGAAGCCGCAAAGAATATTTATAAATTTTTAAAACCAGGTGGATATATTCGTTTAGCTGTTCCGGATATATATTTCAAAAATCAATGGTATTATAATATGTGTAAACCTGGAGGACCAGGGGGGAGGATCATCCAGAATTTACACATAAGGTTTTTTATGATTATAAGACGTTAATAGACGTTTTTGAAAGAGCCGGATTTTCTGTAGACTTGCTTGAATATTGCGATGAAAACGGAAGATTTCATTTTAATTACTGGAGTCCTGAACAAGGTTTAATTAGCAGGTCACTTAGATTTGATACAAGAAACCAAGATGGTAAATTAGGAATGATATCCATCATTATTGATGCTTATAAGGAATAGTAAATTTTTTTGTTGTCTCGTTGTAATTTCACATAATTTATAATGGATAGATATTTGATTTGCAATTTTTTCCAAAACCAATATATTTTTAAATTTAGAATAGGAAATTGTAATATGGAAACTAATCAAAATTATATAAAATGGATTCGAAGTAAAGTAGGACACGAAAAGATTATTCTTATTTTTGCAAGTGGTTGTATCTTTAATGAAAATGGAAAAGTATTACTGCAAAAGCGAGGTGATAGTAATAAGTGGGGTTTCCCTGGTGGGGCAATTGAACTTGGAGAAACGCCTCAAATGGCTGCAATTAGAGAAGTAAAAGAAGAAACTGGTTTAGATGTTGAAGTGAATAATCTTATTGGAATATATACTGATTATAGTATAGAATATCCAAACGGTGATCAGGCTCAAAGTATATGCATAACATATGAACTTAATGTGATAGGTGGTCAAATATTTTGTAATAGAGAAGAAACTCTAGAACTAAAATATTTTTCCTTGGATAATATGCCAGAATTGTTTTGTAAACAGCACGAAGATATTTTATGTGATATTAAACTCTATAAATCCTTATAAAGGCAGATATACTTCGCATTAATCCTAATTAGTTAATAATTCTTATTATATAGGAGGAATTATGAAGATTATAATTTGAATAAATAATTGAACTTCTCTTTATGTTATTGGATAGTTTGATTAAGTATAAGAACAGAGTTTCGCTGTTGTTTATTGTTGTGAACTAAAACATCAATAGGAGGGAAGATGAATAAATCTGAATTAATCAATTTTTTTGATAAAATAAATAAGTTATCAAAAAATGTATCATTTTATCAATATTCAGAAATAAAACCTAATATGATATGTTGCTCACCTGATGGAGGTAATATTATTGAAATTATAAAACTGGCAAAAAATAATGGAGTTGATACGTACATAACAGGAATATCCGAATTTAGAGGGAAAGACAGCATAAAAAGGAACAATAATTTTTTCGGAGATTTACAAAGACTGGGTATTAATATAATTGGTCTAGGTCATTATGAAACTGAATGCATAGCAATGAGGGCATTAGTTAATGACTATTTTAAAAAGATAATTGACTCAGTTTCATATTTTGAAGATACGTATTATATCTAATGAAATATAAGAAGAATAAATTAATTTGAATAATTTTACAAAAGAATTCAACTTCTCATTATATTTATTAGGCAAATGGATGGTTTAAGTAATAGAGATTCGTAGTTGGTGATTAAGGCGAAATGAGCATTTTTGATGGAGGTTGAATATTGGATTTAAAAGATAAATTAGAATTAAAGAATGTATCTGTTGAAGTTATTAATAATACAGAAATGCATTTTCGTGAACAGTGGCAAGAAAAGTTTGCAGGGAATCTTAATAAATCTGAGAAGAATAAAATATATATAGACCAATACTTGTGGCATATTTTTAGTTACCATAAGGTTGATCACCTTGAAAAAAATGAGGCTATGGAAGCATTTAATAATATAAAAAAAGACGAATGTTATGCATTCTACCAGCATGATGATATATTGTTAAAACTAAATTATTTGAAGGATATTAAGGCAGAAGACTTTAGTAGTGAGGAAGATATTTATATAGTTGATAAAAGTATATCTTGGACATATGTTCATACACATGAAGGGGATTGTGGTCCGTATTTTTGTAATATTGATGGCAAGTAATCAAGTGAGAAGAATAGGGATGAATGGAACGGTCATAGGTTACAGAAGGGAGTATAATGATAGTTAAAGAATTTTTTAGCTTAGAAGATAAAGATTATTGGTTAGATCAAATTAAAAAGAGCGACTGGGGAGCAGGACAATATCTGTATGACTTATTGAGTAAAAATGAGTTGAAAGAGTTTTGTGGTGAGGCAACGAAAGTTTTTATGCTGACTGATAATCGGCAGTTAGTGTCATTCTGTACGCTAGCGGAGGTGGACGATGTCAGAGGCACCGAGCTTAGTCCTTGGATTGGATTTGTATATACTTTCCCTCAATATAGGGGATATAGATATGCGGGAATCCTTTTAGATTTTGCTTATGCTACTTCCAAAAGTGATGGAGCCACACAGCTTTTTATATCGACTGGTGAGATTGGACTATATGAAAAATACGGATACACATTCTATCAAATGATGAAAGATATGCATGGAGAGGATTCCAGAGTATATAGAATAGATGTAAATTGAGATTTCTAAAGTAAAGGTAAAAGCGATAACTTCCGAGAATTCCATTTTTCCATTATGTTTATGACAGTAACATTGTAAGTAGATAAGCAAAGAGATAATTATGATATTTGATAAAAGAAAATAGGTGAATGATATGGTTGAGACGATATATTTTGCAGGTGGGTGTTTATGGGGAGTACAAGCATTTATTAAAACATTAAAAGGTGTAATTAATACGGAAGCAGGACGAGCAAATGGATATTCCAATACTCTCAAAGGCGAGTATGATGGTTATGCCGAATGCGTGAAAACAGAATTTGATCCTGAAATTGTAACAATTTCTCAACTGATGAATTATTTTTTTGAGATTATAGATCCTTACAGTTTGAATAAACAAGGCAATGATGTAGGGGAAAAATACCGTACAGGCGTATATAGTAAAGTACCTCGACATTTGGAAGATGCCAAGAATTATATAGCAAAAAGAGCAGATAGGAATAAAATCGTAGTGGAAATCCTTCCACTTATGAATTACGTTAAGAGTGCAGAGGAACATCAAGATCGATTAGATCGCTGCCCTAATGACTACTGCCATATTCCAAAAGAATTATTACACAAATATTCATAACCAACTACTTTGAGTTAAGTATGAAGCTTGCCAAATTCCAATGTCAGGGGTGAGCTTCAAATTATTTTACGAGGTGATTAAATTAAAAACAGTTTGCATTGGCTATTAAATTTGCAGAAAAGGATGTGAATTTTGAAAGCAATTATATTAGATATGTATGGAGTAATAATTAAACAGACAGGAGAGGATTTTGTTCCTTATGTTCAGAGTTCATTTCCTGAATTAACTCCAGAAGAAATATATACACCTTGGTTTAAGGCTGATGTAGGAGAATTAACCTCGCTTGAGGTATGGGAAGCAATCGGATTTCAAGGTGATGTTGAGACAATCGAAAAGGATTATTTGGATACTATAGAACTAAACGATGGGTTTCTGGATTTTATTACTGAGATGAGAAAACAATATGGCTTGGCTATCATATCCAATGATTCGAGTAGATGGAGTAAATATCTTAGAGAAAAATTTGATATCAATAAATATTTTGATGTGATAAGTATCAGCGGTGATCTGAAGATTCAAAAACCGGATGAGCGTATATTTCAGCATACAATTGAGCAATTAGGTTGTAAGGCAGAAGATTGCATCTATGTAGATGACAGAGAAAGGAATCTGGAAGCTGCAGGGAAGGTTGGAATGAATACAGTTTTATTTAATAGCAGAGATGTTCAATATAACGGCAATGTAGTTAATAACTTTGTTGAACTTACGAAAATGATGGGAGATTTCAATTTATGAAAAAGATACTTGAGATAACAGCGATGTTAATTGTTGTGGTTACAATTGCAGCAGCTTGCTCATTTGCAGAAGATACTCAGATAAAAGACAAAATGGACTTATCAAAAGAGCCGTTTAGACTGAAAATCAAAAATGCATATATGACCAAAGATTTTGGATTTGACATAGGAGAGGTTGAAAACGAAGTTGGAATTGTTATACATGGAAATGTTGAAAGCGGAAGAATTCATGAGAATTCAAAGATAATTTTTGTTGACGAGAATGGAAAAGTTTTATATAACGATAAACTATTCAAATTAACAATAGATAAAAATACAAGTTCGAGTTATTCATCAAAGGCGCAAAGCTTTGCAGAAAGTGGAGATTATGTATCCCTCTATTTAAAAGCAGGGATAGCCGGTGATCCATCACAAGAAGCTAAAAACGATAAAAGTCTAGATTTGATAAGAAAAAGTTATTATGTAAAATCAGAGAAGGAAGAATAGTTATAAAATCAAATCATTCGGTTGTTTTCTATATATATAACAGAAACATTTGGTATTGTTAGATATAAATATCAAACAGATATGTAATGGTTTGCGATCTTTTTTGAGCGCGAGGAATTATTGAAAGATATAAAGGAGGGGGCATCGTGTTTTTTTATGATATTATGGATGGAGTACGTGAAAGACCTGGATTATATATGGGTATCAAGAGCATAACAGTATTAGATGCTTTCTTATCAGGTGCAGCGTATACATCCCATATACTTGGCATTGATGATGGCTATGATGAATTTTTACCTATTCCATTTCGTTTTTTTAACGACTATGTAGCACATTTCTACGATTTTTCTGAGTCTACTTCTGGCTGGAAGAACATGATTTTGAATAAAAATAATAAAAATGAAGAGGCTAGTTTTGATATATTCTATATGCTTCTCGATAAGTTCCGGTCTATTTATATTACAAATATTTTAAAGAGTATTTTGACTAAAGAACAAATAAACTATTGTAATAAAAATGAATCCGGGCCTTTTTATGTGATCTCATCTGACAGCACTAAATATTCAAGAGTTTTTATTGACCCCAAAGCTGTATATTTAATTAAACTTTCCGATGATGAAGGCTTTCTATGGATGATTGAACTTCAGGGAAAGAGCTATATTTGTGATAGTCTTTATAAAAATAGAAATCTTGCAATTGAATCTTTTCACCGTTATTTTGGTGGGTCATTTCAGTGGTATCCCGTTAAAACAATACCATGTGATTTAGAAAGAATATAAAAAGTTTTAACAAGTTCTGAAATATATATTATTAGCTTAAAAATGTCAAAAATTTAATTGATTCTCTATTCAGATTGGAACGAAAGGAGATATTAATGAATATCAAAACAGAACGCTTGCATCTTCGAAATTATGAGATAGATGATTTGGAAAATTACTTTAGTTTAAAAGCTTGCAAAGATGTTTGGACATATTCTACATATATTCCTCTAACCGAATTGATTCAAGCAAAAGAGGAACTTGAAAAACTAATAACGATGCGAGAAACGAATCAATTCGGTTTTTGTGCTTTATTTGAAAAAAGAAATCACAACTATATTGGTGAGGCTGGTATTATCTCGGTTAATCATGATTCAAATCGTTGTGTAATTGGTTATAATTTGTTGCCTTGCTTTTGGAACAAAGGCTATGCTACAGAAATAACAAAAGTCTTAATTAAGTATGCTTTTAATGATATGAAGTTTGAAAGAGTCGAAGCGTTAGCGGATGAACAAAATACTGCATCTTGCAGAGTGCTTGAAAAGTCCGGTTTGTTGCGGGAAGGTGTGCTTAAGCATTTCGCAAAGATAAATAATTGTTATCACGATATTTGTTATTATGGAATTACAACAGATGACTATTCGAAAATTAAGAATTTCATAAACTTCCGATTATATTAATGAAATAAAGCCTTATTCTTAGACAATATATAATTTTATTATGAGTGAGAAAATAGAAATTAGATAGTTTATAGTTTAGAAGTCAAAGAGATGATTAATTCTTGATTAAAACCACCTGGGAAAAGTTGAATATTGTTAGCGAATATGTTATTCTTTCCATAAATATTTCCAATAAGAGGGAGATTTATTATGATGAATGATGTAACCGTGGAGGTCAATGACCTTCGTATGTACTATGGATCAAACCAAGTTCTTAAAGGGATTAACCTTAATATTCATAAAGGGGAAATAATCGGCTATATTGGTACGAACGGAGCCGGTAAAAGTACAACGATAAAGATTATCTTGGGTATCGTTGAGGGGTATTATGGAGAGGTTAAGGTATTAGGGCAGGATATCTCAAAGGATAGAACGGAGTACAAGAGAAAAATCGGATATGTTCCTGAAGTTGCAGATATATACGATAATTTGACGGCAAGAGAATATCTTACTTTTATTGGTGAGATGTATGGCCTTACGTTTGAAAAGGCTGATAGCAAGGCGCGACGCCTCATGGATTTATTTGGGATATTGGATGCCTATGATTCAAGGATTAACTCTTTTTCGAAAGGAATGAAGCAAAAGGTCTTGATTATATCAAGCTTGATACATAATCCGGAGATTTTGTTCTTTGATGAACCTTTGAGTGGTTTGGATGCGAATAGCGTCATGGTGGTAAAGGAAATCATGTCACAGCTATCCAGACAGGGTAAGACCATATTCTACTCCTCCCACATCATGGATGTGGTTGAAAAGATCAGTAATCGTATTATTTTATTAAATAATGGACAGGTTGTAGCAGATGGAAGCTTTAGTCAACTTAAAAAGTTCTCACATGAGAATTCACTTGAGCAGATCTTTAACCAGATTACCGGGTTCGACGGCTATGAAGCAATTGCAAAAGATTTCGTAGCAATCGTGGAAGAGGTATAATACTATGAAAGATTTTAGAATTCTTAAGTTTATGGATATTTTTCGTACGGTTTTTGAAAAATTCGGTTATAACTACTTTGTTCTGAGAAAGATTTTACAAGTGAAGCTGACTATGGACGGCAGAAGAGTATCAACTTTATTTAATAACAATAAGAAAACGACTACGGAAAGCAACAATAATTTTCTTAAGTCCTTGGGCATTTATCTTTTTATGGGAATAATAATGATTCCCTTTGTATTAATGAACAGCAGTTATATCTATCAGATGAGTATTGTTTTCGCGATTATGATGTTTTTTATTATGTCCTCCTTAATATCGGATTTTTCAACAGTTTTATTAGATATAAAGGATAGAAATATCTTGGGGACAAAGCCGGTGAACCCCAAAACATTAAGGTTAGCGAAAACACTTCATGTTTCATATTATATGTTCTCAATATCCTTTGTCTTAGCAGGGCCAGCGCTTATGGTAAGTTTATTAAAACATGGACCGATATTTTTCCTTATGTTTATAGTATCAATCATATTCCTGGATATGTTCTGTATTGTAATGACCTCCTTCATATATTTCCTGGTTCTTAGGTTCTTTGACGGTGAAAAGCTAAAAGACATAATTAACTATGTTCAGATTGTCCTGTCTTTAGTCATTATGATAGGCTATCAGTTGGTTTCAAGGTTGTTCAATATCGTAGATCTTCATATAACCTTCGTTCCGAAATGGTGGCAATATTTACTTGTTCCCGTTTGGTACTCGGCACCCTTCGAGATGTTAAAAACATCAGAAGTAACGAATACCTATATTATTTTTACGGCGTTAGCAGTCGTCGTTCCAATTATAGCGCTTATTTTATACAGTTCCGTTTCATCATATTTTGAAAAATATCTTCTGAAGCTAAGTAATTATTCCGCCAAACATAAAAAAGAGACAAAAAAACCTGGCCAGTTACTTTCGACTATATTTTGCAGAAACAGGGAGGAAAGGGTCTTCTTTCGTTTTGCCTCCGATATGATGAAAAATGAAAGAGAGTTTAAGCTAAAAGTATACCCTTCCTTAGGTTTTTCCATCGCATTGCCTTTCATCTTTCTCTTTCAAGAGATATTGGATTCCGGTATTAAGGAAGCCTCAAAGGGACGATCATATTTCTTCATCTATTTCTGCGGAATGATGCTGCCATCCGTATTACTTATGATTCGATATTCCTCCTCATATAAAGGAGCATGGGTCTATAAGACCCTTCCAATCAGTAATGTAACACCGGTTTTCCGAGGTACGATGAAGGCTTTATTGATACGGTTATTTTTTCCTTTCTTTCTAGTACAGGCAATCATCTTTACAGCAATTTTTGGAGTCCGAATCCTCCCAGAAATGCTTATCATCTTGTTGAATATGCTGCTATTTAATATCGTGTTCTTCATGATAAATGATAAGTATCTGCCTTTTTCAGTGTCCTTTGAGGATGCGAAACAAGGTAATGTTGTTTTAAATATGTTGTTGATGTTCGGACTAGCTATTCTCGCTGGGCTTCATTATCTATCGTTGTTGATTAATTATGGAACATATTTTTATATTGTGATTGCTTTGATCGTGAATGCAGTACTTTGGAAAAATGCATTTATTATAAATGTTGAAAAGCTTAATAAAAAATAATGTAGTCAGTCTTTACCATATAAGCTAGAAAGGAAGAACCTAGTGATTACAATATATGATTGGTTTGGTTATGAATTGCCCATAGAGGAGCGTTATCAGTTAATTAAAGAAGCAGGATTTGATGGCGTATTATTATGGTGGAGTAACGGGTTTGGTCGTGATGCCTTCGGGTATAATGATTATCGCAATGGGCCTATGTTAGCAAGAGAGTCAGGGCTTTTTATTGAGAATATTCATACACCAGTCCAGCATCAGAATGATCTATGGAAGGACAATCTAGATGGTGAGGGTTTATTGGAATGTTATATACAATGTATCTCTGATTGTGCTGGATATGAAATTCCAACCATGGTGGTACACCTTCCGAATGAGGATTATCCATATAATACATTAGGGTTGGATCGAATGAAAAGAATTGCAGAAAAAGCGGAAAATCTTGGAGTAAATGTTGCTTTGGAGAATTTGAGGAACCGAACTAATTTATCATATATATTGGCGCAAGTGGATTCCTCGCGAATTGGATTCTGTTATGACTGCGGGCATCATTACAACTACGATCCGAAGGAAAATTTCTTATCTACATATGGTTCCAGGTTGATGGCATTGCATTTACATGATATTGGTGGAGAATATGGTCAGCATCAGCTACCCTTTGACGGACCAATCGATTGGAACATAGCGATGAAGAACATTGCAGAGATAGGATATTCCGGCGCAATTGCGATCGAGGCAATGAACTGGGATTATAAGGATTTGACGGCGATTGAATTTTTACAAGAAGCTTATGTACGGGCAAAAAGGCTGGAAGACTTAAAGACGGCGAGCTCAATTTGATTTGTAATAGTTTACAATTATGTTGATCCCAAAAGGAGATTTAATAATGACAAAGACAAAGATGAAAGAAATAGTTAATATTAGCATTGATCAACGAAATCTGTGTAGAATGTTTTTTAGATATGATAAAAATTACTGGTATTATTATCCGCTTATTAGCAATGATAAATTATTTTTAGGCATAGAGGAAGATGATTTTATACTTGATGGATATTCAGTTCGAAGGTATGTAGACTTAAAAGATCTACAAATCAAAAATGATAAATGTATTGAAATCTTAAGAAAGGAAGGGATTATTGATAATATTCAATCCCCCGATATAGATATTACAAGTTGGGAAACCGTGTTTAATTCATTAAAAAAGTTAAATAAAAACATAATAGTTGAAAAAGAAAGTCTTGACGATGAAGAATGGGAGTTTTCGATAGGAAGAATTGATAAAGTTTTTAAGCGTTTTGCTTTTTTCTTTCAATTTGATGCAAATGGCATCTGGCAAGAAGAACCACTCAAAATTCATTACACTGATATCACAAGTGTTTCATTTGGTTCTCGTTATGTAGATGTTTTTTCGAAATATATTGGTGAACCGCCAATATGTTCTATATGATTGTTGGGAAAATTGATTTGGGCGATATGACAAGTAGTAGGTTCCGAAATGAATTTTCTGGAACGTATTTATTTAATGATGATATATTAACCTATGATAACAGAAACTAAGCGCATTTATGTATTTTAAATAGATGGAGATAATCTTATCTACCTAAGAAATGAGTCATCTCCAGTTGAAAGCATTAGAATTAAGATAATAGATAAAGCTCAATTTTATTTGAAATAATAAATATATGACTTATCGACGGAACAGGAGGCAATATGCAAGGATACAACTGTATTATGGTATTTAGTCTGAATGGTGAAAAATTACTTTGCTGCAAACGAACAAAGAATCCCTACAAGGGACTATACAACCTGGTGGGTGGAAAAATAGAGAAAAACGAGGATGGTTTTTCGGCAGCATACCGTGAATTAAGAGAAGAAACTGGGATTGATACTAATTCGATTCAGTTAAACCATATGATGGATTTTACATATTATAATCAAGACTGTTATGTAGAAGTATATGTTGGCAATATCAGTGAAGACATCGTATTAACTGAGGAAGCACATCCTCTTGAGTGGCTGTCCGTGGATGAGGATTACTTTGATAGCAGTAGGTTTGCGGGTGAAGGTAATATTGGACATATGATCGAGCAGGTAAAGATATATGGAATGGGATTAAAGCAACCTGACCGGAAGACCTCTGCAGTGATAAATATCAGTGAAAACGTTATAAGTATCGGTGTAGATGGATGTAAGGGCGGATGGATTGCAGCAGTTATTAAATATGGTCAATTAGTGATAAATAAGTTTAATCATATCAATGATATTGTAAATGTATACCCTGATTTTGATGAATTCTTCGTAGATATGGTGATTGGGCTACCAAGTGGTAAAGATCATATTCGCCCGGATACCTACGCCAGACGAATCATTAAAGAGAGAGCATCAACGATATTCCCGGCTCCATGTAGACAAGCTGTATATGCTGGTACGGTTGGTGAAGCATATGAGGAGAATGAGAGGATATTGGGAAAGAAGTTCACACCTTTGACGGTTGGAATTATTCCTAAGATGAGAGAAGTGGATATATTCCTTCAGAAGAATCCGGCTTTTAAAAATGTTATAAAAGAAAGTCACCCCGAAGTTTGCTTTGCTAGGCTGAACGCAAGAACCATGCTATCGAAGAAATCTGAAATAGATGGTATGGAAGAACGAATTAATCTATTGGCAGGCTATATACCGGAATTATCCTTGATCAAAATATCATCTATGGCGAAAAGTATGAAATGCAATATAGATGACATAGTAGACGCAATCTGTCTGGCGGTAACTGCAAATTTTGTGGCACAAGGGTATGTTGAAAGTATACCTGAAAATCCAATGAACGACGAAACTGGTCTGTTGATGCAGATGGTGATTCCATGCATTGATAAATAATGAAGGATAGTGAAGAGAGAGTTTCTCATTATTATTAAGCAATTTTAATTGAGCTGTAAAAGCTAGGAGGGTGTAGTAATGAAAAACAAATCTTTAAAAGTAATTGGATTA
Organism: Variimorphobacter sp. HTMS_6; assembly: GCF_059717775.1. Taxonomy (NCBI): domain Bacteria; kingdom Bacillati; phylum Bacillota; class Clostridia; order Lachnospirales; family Lachnospiraceae; genus Variimorphobacter; species Variimorphobacter sp. HTMS_6. The sequence goes on along the minus strand of NZ_AP046094.1, from coordinate 2,323,328 downwards.
GGCTTAGCCTTAATGTTAGCTGGAATTTATATTAATCTGGAAATAGGGTTGAGTCAATATTTTAATGGAGGGGGTGAATTTTTTATTGTATTGATAGGGTTCATTATGGTTTTGGTAGGAGTTTTTATTAAGGAATAACACTACATATGATAAGGGTTTTCGTTTCGTAATACATTACAAGAAAGGATAAAGAATATGGATGATAAGCAAGAGAGTAATTCAAGTAATATTATTTTATTTCCTGAATATGAAGAAATGAAAAAAGAAATTGAATCACTGCGTATTCAATTATCCATTCTTGTTTTAGAACGTGATGAGCTACTTTATATAACATGTAAAAATATCGAAATGTCATATTTGCTAACCTTTGGTAGCTTGGAGTATAAGGTTTACGAAAGACAGTGTACAGCTTTACGCCTCAAGCGAAAAATCGAACTGATTCAAGCGAAGAAAAATCGCCAGGAAAAAATCGTTCTTTCTAAAATCGAAAAAACATTAGATTTTGAGTTTTCGGAGTATCAGAAAGCTTTAGAATCTCAAATGAATAAAATGAATGAAATGATTCATCGTAGCCAATTAGAACTTTTGAATGAAGAGGAGACACGTGAGCTTAAGAAGTTATATCGTAAGATTGTGAAAGCCCTTCATCCGGATTTACATCCTGATTTAAGTGAAGCAGAGATGGGAATGTTCATGAATGCTGTTAATGCGTATAAAAATTGTGATTTGTATACGCTCCGAATAATAAACGAGATGCTGCTTCAACCTGTTTATCCGGAGGAAGATGAATCTGCATTGGTGCAAATGATGAAAGAGAAAGAACGGCTAACACGAATGCTACAGGGAATACGGGATAGTATAGTTGAAATAAAAATGAAATATCCATATTCAGTCAAAGAAATCGTTGAAGATACGGTGAAAAGAGAAAAATATAAAGCTGAACTAAGGCACATTCTAAATCAGCATGAAGAGAAAATTAAGATATACTCTGATAGAATCAAAGAAATGTTGAGGTGAATATATGAATGAATTGATAAATCCAAGTGGTGGACAATTGGTTAGCTTACTACATGGAAAGGGCGGGGATATTGACATTCCAAAGCCATTTGAACGGGAAATTTACTTATTTGATACTCATGTTGCAGGGACAAGCCACATAGAGGGCATTGAAGAGTTGGAACCATATTTACAATTAGGTGAAAAATTGGATTTTTTCCGTGAACCGGATAATCAATATGATAAGCAGGCAATTATGATCAGAAATACCAATGGTATCAAGATTGGTTATATACCGAAGCAGGATAACGTTATTTTTTCTCGGTTATTGGATGCAGGGAAGTTACTTTATGGCAGAATAGTATCAAAGGAAACAAAAAACAAATGGATTAAAATTGAAATTAAAATATTCTTGAAGGAATAGTTCTTATAAGAAATTGCTAAGTAGAATAATAAGGTGTTCTAAAGTAAAAAAGTGAGTTTTCATTTGTAATAATTCATAATCGAACCGTAAAGTAAATCTGATTAAATTGGAGGAAATCAAGATGAATGAAGAAATAATCGCTAAAGCAGCAGAAATTGTGGCAAGTAAGACAGGGGGAGGGAATGAATGTTACTGTGTATTAGCAGTGATTGATCAAGATGGCTATCCAACTACTTCAACGATATCTGTGTCGAAGGCAGAAGGATTAAATTGGATTACATTCTGTACCGGACTTGGCAGTGACAAAACTAAGCGGATTGAGCAGTGCAACCGAGCAAGTGTTTGCTTTGATGCAATAGACCATAACATTACATTAGTGGGAACAATAGAGGTATTGACTGATCCAGAGATAAAAAAAGAAATGTGGTATCAGGGACTTGAAGGTCATTTCAGCGGTCCGGACGATCCTGGTTACTGCGTGTTGCGCTTTAATACAAAGAGATACAATCTTCTTGTTGATTGGAAAGAAGTTAAGGGTGTTTTATAGATATAACAAAAACCTTTGAAAGTATTGGAGGGGTCATTATGAAGCTAGATGGGTTTGGAATACTTGAACCTACAACGGAGCCTTGGGGACAACGCACTTGTTATATTGCTGATCTGGAAGGAAATCTGGTAGAAATCGGTTCATTTCAAGCGTAAAAATTTGTTTTGTTATGGAGGAGTTTATGAATAAAGTTTTGAGCACCCAAACTTATTCTATAAATAAATCGGAATTCGCAGATTGGGAATCCGTATTTAAAAACCCTGCACCGATAAGGATTGAGACACTGAATACAGGCAATATCATTAGCAAAGTATCCGGGTTGATAAATCTAAACAACCCTAAAGCTGCACAGTTGTGTGAGGGTTTCGCCAAGATACCGGTTTTAGCACATGTAATTAGTCATGATAAGTATGGTGATTATTTAATTGATACCGGATTTGACAGTTCCTTTTCTCAAAAACCGGGTGGCAGTTTTAAAGGTTTATTTAAAAGTAAGTATTTTAAAAATCGCTACTTTCAGGAATCTTCAAATGAAGGGATTGAGAAACAGCTAATAGATAAATCTATTTACTTAAGTGGTGTTTTTTTAACGCATACACATGAGCATGCATCAGGTGCTCCATTGTTACCGGATGATATACCATTTATGTATGGCAAAGGTGAATGCGAGACAGGCAAATTTCCGTTTGTATACTCCGCTTTCTTAGAAAACAAATCAAAGTTAATTGAATTTGACTTTTCTTCAGGGAACGATATGCCTATATTGGGTAAATGCATAGATATATTCGGAGATGGTTCACTATGGGCTGTATGTACCTCGGGACATACGAAGGGACATACGTCATATATAATCAATGGAACAGAAATGCAAGTATTAGTTACCGGAGATGCCTGCATCACAAGAAAAGGTTTTGAATTGGGCGTCGAAACAGGGGCGTTCTCTGCAAATTCCGTAAAGGGACGTGAAAGTTTTTTGAAACTATGCGAATTCTTAAGAAAATATCCAAATATAAAAAAAGTATTTGGACATGAAACGAATGAATTTGAAGTAGAGTATCTATAATCTACTCGAGCATATAATTACAGATATAGGAGAGATTTATGGTGAGAGAGGAATTTAAAATCGTAGTATTAAGAGAAGCTCCTGAGTTAAGTGAACAGGCTGCAAAATGGTTTTTTGAAAAATGGCAGGTTCCAAAGGAAGTATATTTGGAAAGTATTCAGGAATGTCAGAAAAAACAAGGTTGCATACCACAGTGGTATCTAGTTCTGAAGGATGATAAAATTATCGGCGGTTTAGGAGTGATAGAGAATGATTTTCATAAAAGAAATGATTTGACTCCTAATATTTGTGCGGTGTACATAGAAGAGGATTATAGAAAGCTAGGAATCGCGAAAGAAATGCTGGATTTTGTGTGCAAGGATTTGGCATCGATGGACTGCACCGATGTATATTTGATTACCGAACACACTAATTTTTACGAAAAGTGTGGCTGGAAGTTTATGTGTATGGTAGAAGAAAATAATGGGCATATGACAAGGATGTATCATACGACTATAGAATAAATATCGGAACAATTATGGAATTGCAGTACAAAGGGAGGTGTCATTATGTCAGGGATTAAAGGGCTGGAAACTACATTTAATGAAGTTTGCGTAGAATACGATAAGTGGCGACCAACTTATCCGAAAGAATTATACGATGATATTTTTCAAAAAATTAAAATTAATCAATATAGTAATGTTCTTGAAATCGGGATTGGTACTGGACAAGCTACTTTACCCATATTGGAAACAGGCTGTAATTTAGTAGCAATAGAACTAGGTGATAATTTAGCTAAGTACTCGAGGGAAAAATACAAAGAGTATCATAGATTTTGTGTTGAAAATATTGCATTTGAAGATTATAAATCTGCTCCAAATTCTTTCGATCTTATCTTTTCAGCAACAGCATTTCACTGGATTCCAGAAGAAGCTGGGTATCCAAAGGTCTATAATATGTTAAAAAGTGGTGGGGTCTTTGCACGATTTGCAAATCATCCATACAAAGATAAAGAACGTAATGAAATACATACAGCATTTGAAAAAATATATGCGAAGTATATACCGGGTTCTATGGCCCCCGGCGAATACTCGGAAGAAGATGCGATGAAGATGGCAAACACCGCACGCAAATACGGATTTACCGATATCAGTTATAACCTTTACCGTAGGACAAGAAGCTTTTCAGCGGAAGAATATATCCGGTTACTAGGGACATACTCCGATCATATCGCGCTGGAAGAAATAACAAGGTTAAAACTTTTTGATGAGGTAAAACAGATTATACATGACAACGGTGGATTTATTACGATATATGATACAATAGACATAGCACTTGGTAGGAAACCATAATAATACCCATCACATTATTCGGTGTGAAGATGATCCCAATAGTATTATTTAAATAATTTATAGGAGATTTAAAATATGATAATCGAAACCAAAAGATTGATTTTAAGAGAAATGTCGCAAGCAGATTTTAAAGATCTGAGCAAAATCTTGCAGGATTACGAGGTGATGTATGCCTATGAGGGAGCATTTAGCTTGGATGAAGTTCAAGGATGGCTTGACAAACAGCTGGTACGTTATAATGAAGTTGGTTTTGGGTTATGGGCTGTCGTTCTGAAAGAATCCGGTATCATGATTGGGCAATGTGGATTGACGATGCAGGGTTATAAGGATACTAAGATTCTGGAAATTGGTTATCTATTTAAAAAGGAGTACTGGCATCAGGGATATGCGTGTGAGGCAGCAATTGCTTGTAAGGAATATGCATTTGAAAAGTTGAATGCGAAGGAAGTATATTCTATAATAAGAGATACTAATATAGCGTCACAAAATGTAGCAATACACAATGGAATGACTTGTATTGATAAGTTTGTGAAGCATTATAGAGGCATAGATATGCCACATTTATTATTCTCGGTTAAGAAGTAGTATAGGACAAGGAGAGGACATGAATAAATACTCTGAAAGCGAAGTGGGGAATGCAGTTGCGTTGATAACTACCACTATTACAAAATGTGAAAAGATGCAGTTGAAATTCTCTGAAGGATCTTCACAGCATTCTCTACTCAAGAATAGAATAAAAGCACTCTATATCTCTAAAACACTTTTGAAGGGTGATAATATGAGCACATATACAAAGAAAGAGCTGGAGGAGGCACTACCTCCCATCGTATCAATCATAAGTAAGACCTCAAAAGCTCAGTCGAAATATGAGACAGGGGGTACGCAATTCAAGCGCCTTGAGCCCATGATTCATGCGATGAATATCGCGAGAGAATATCTTGAAGATAGAATTGAGAGTGGGATTAATAATTATTAATTCGTTTGGTCATAACAATTCTCTGGGATTAGAAAAATTAATTGCTTAAAAATAAGCATTAGGTATAACTAAATTTTGATTATTAGTACTTTATTATGACGAAGGAGAGTTCTATATGGAGAAACCACGTATTTTTACAATGAATTTTTCAAGTGTATACCCATTATATATTCAAAAAGCAGAAAGAAAAGGAAGAACGAAATGGGAAGTGGATGAAATCATATTCTGGCTTACCGGTTATGATGAACAATCTTTGCAGCAACAAATTGAGAAAGAGGTAGATGTAGAAATGTTCTTTCAACAAGCACCCCATATGAATCCGAATGCCTCACTGATCAAAGGAGTAATCTGTGGATACCGAGTTGAGGAGATAGAAGATGAAACCATGAGAAAGATTCGGTATCTTGATAAATTAGTCGATGAATTAGCAAAAGGGAAAGCGATGGAGAAGATACTAAGAGCTTAACAAGAGTTGGTTTGATGTTTACTTCCAAAATAATAAATAAGACGTTGTAAGTTGCGCATGATAGAAGATAAAGCAAAAAATTATTGATAAATACTGGAGATATTCTTTCTGTTTGCGGTGATATCATGATTGTAGATACGAAGGGACATATGCTGGGTCATATCTCATTATACGTACAAAATGAAAAGACACTTATTACAGGAGATGCCTTGGTTGTTGAAAATGGAGATTTATGCATGGCTATGCCACAGTATGTTCTAAACATGAAGGATGCACAAGATTCAATACGTAATCTTCAAAACTATGATATTGAAAAAATAATCTGCTACCATGGCGGAGTTTATAATACAAATGTTAATAAAAGTATAAAAAAGGTTGTTGAGAGCTTTTAAGTCTTAAAATCTCATTATTTCTAAAGATTAATAAAATGAATATGATGTAAGTAGACATTATTTGAACCTGGAGATGTAATTATGATAGAAACAATACTAGTGTACATTATTCTTTTAAAGACAAAACTTGTGTCATTCCAAAATTTTAGTGAGTATATAGACAATTGTTTTCTGAATAGTGGAGACAACAGATTACTCTTAGATCTTGAATTTTGCAATGGTAATATTAACGAAATTAATAATATTGTAAATGATTATATTTTTCATGAGAAGATTATACCTGATTATAATATATTAGGATCGATTCTTTTAGAAAATCTAAAAGGTATATATAATGAGAACAAGATAAATATCGAAGAGTTTGGAAGTAGTACTTATAAAGTGTGGCAACTTTTACCAGACCAAATATCTATGACAGAACCTTTCATAACACTATGCTATGCAGATGATTGTATATCATATGGAGATGCTAGTCGAACAAGAGAGCTTTATGAAAAGGCATTCTCATATCAATGGGTAAATAGTAATTTGGTTGATACTAAATCGGAAGAGGTGAACCATGTTATTAGAAGATATAAAAACATATTGCATGAGTAAATATAAAGCATACGAAGATTATCCGTTTGGAGATATCCCGATCTGTTATAAATTGAATAAAAAGTTATTTGCTCAGATTTATCCACAGGAAGATGATTTTAAGATAACGCTAAAATGCACCGCGGAGGCAGGTCAATTTTATCGCATGGTTTATCCTGAACAGGTAGTCAGAGGTTATCATTGTCCGCCCGTACACCAGCCTTATTGGAACACAATTTACCTGAAAGATTTTCCGGAAAAAGAGCTTTTGAATATGATTGATCATGCATATGATACGGTATTACATAGTTTTAGTAAGAAGGTTCAAAAGCAAATATTAGATGGGGAATAACAAAGATTTGATATTAGTTCATATTGAGGATTATAGGATTATATGTGATATGATAAAAGGAATTGCAGTGTATTGAGTAATATTGGGAACATATCCTTGGATCTATACACCTCTGATCGTTGGTCACCACACATAGCATTAACAGGTGCGCTTGAAGGTGAAATATTTAACACTGCAATATTAATAATGCTGGATCAATTTACCGGATTAAAAACAGACGGTGCAACAATAAAATTAAGAAAGTGTCTTACCGGAGAGGAAATAGTCAGTTACCAATTAGGGAGGTAAGGGATAGATGACTTATGGGGGAGAAGCATTTTGAAGAAAAACAATGATAAGAAGAAAAAAGTAATAGACTATATTATATATTCTACGTTTTTTGTTAGCTTGTTGTTTTATACTTCCACAAACGAAGTTGACGGAAAATTCGCCTTATTTACTAAGGCATATTTTCCATTTCTGTATTTCATAATTGGGATATGTCTTTTTATAACGGTATTTGGAATAATTCAGAAAATAATATGTAGAAAGATTATAGTTGAAAAAAAATCAGAGCTCGTTTTTGTGATTTTTCTAATTATAATAACTGTTTATCTAATGTTTCAAGGTGGAAAACATGTTGTAACAATAAGCAGAGATATAATAGATGGAACAAACACTACATCATTAATGATTTCAGATAAATCTAAAGTAGTTAATAAAAAGATTGGCTACGGACAGAAAGCATATATTACCGGTACAACAGAAAGCGGATCGGAGATAACACTTGAGGTAGATCCTATTACATATGCACAAATTATCACAATAAACCATGCTAAAAGTATTGAGATAAAATTTTGGAAGCATAGTAAAACTTTGCGTAGTTGGAAGATTAATAAAAATTAGATTGGTTTATAATGTAAGAGGATATGCATTAGGGAGAATGCAGCGTAAGTGGTTGGAGCAATATTGTGAAAGTAGCTGCTGTCATACCGTTGGTTTAAAATCTTTCGGAACAATAATTGCGGTAGGCACTAATAAGTATGGTCAATGCGATGTGAATGGCATGGTATTAACATAATTCCTTAACAGAAAGAGGGTGTACGATGGAGGATTTAATTAAGCAGCTTGTTCTATCCTGTGGGGCAGATGTGTGTGGCATTGGAGATATCCGAAGATTTGATGGTGCTCCCAAAGGATTTTCACCGACTGACATTTATAAAGATTGCAAATCAGTAATTGCATTTGGGGTATCGTTACCAAAGGGATTAACTCAGGTGGAATCACGTTTGATTTATGGTCATTATAATACATACATTTGTACAGAGGTAGACCGAATAGCCTTAAAAGGAGCGAAACTCCTAGAAAAAGAATGTGGTGCAACAGCGATACCATTGCCATGTGACTCTCCTTATGAATATTGGGAAGAGGAAACTTTAACAGGAAAAGGAATGCTTTCTATGAAGCATGCTGCAGTTTTGTCTGGTCTTGGAGTAATTGGTAAGAATAGCTTGCTTATTAATCCCCAATATGGAAACCTACTGACAATCGGAGTGATTCTGACTGATTTAGATCTACAACACGATGAGCTGTGTAAGGATATCTGCCTAGAAAGTTGTATGAAATGTGTTCTTGCGTGTCCGGTACATGCAATCGAAGAGGGAACTGTGAATCAGAAGCTTTGTCGCCAGCATACCTATGGTAAAACAGAACGTGGATTTGACACCGTTGACTGCAACACTTGCAGGGTGGTCTGTCCTAGGAAGTTCGGGATATAACCACTAAGCTTTCATTATAGTTAATCACAATGCACGACAAGTTCTATTAGGTGCGCCTGATTTAATAAGATTATATAAGAATATATTATGGGGAACATGTAAGAATATATAAGTGGAGAGGGGATGTATATGGAACAAAATGCTTATGTAGATATTATTATCGATCAGACAAAAAGGGCACTATGGGAAGTTAAGAATGTCATTAATTGTGTTCCCGAGGAATTATGGAATAAAGAATATTGTCAGATGCCTTGTTGGAAACATATTTATCATATGCTTCATTCACTAGATTTATGGTTTGTTAATCCCAGGGATAAGAATTATCAGGAGCCCGAGATCCATGAAAATGACTTGAATAATCTTGATATAATCTCAAGGAAAGAGTTGTCACGGGATGAGATTATTAGTTATTACATAAATATTGAACAGAAAATAAATGAATATCTCTTTTCAATGACTGATGAGCAATTATTGAAATATCCCGAAGCTTGTGAATACACAAGGTTTACATTGATATTGGCACAAATGAGACATTTACATACTCATATGGGAATGATCATGGGATTTGTTATTGATGATACTGGAATGTGGCCAAGGGTTTTAGGGTTGGAGCATCCGATTCCGGTAGGGGAATATGACAAGTATTTTTAAGCAATTATGTGGGGTTAATAAATATTAATAAATACTAAGAAGAAACAATTGTAACTGATTATAAAGCATCAGTGAGATTTACTGAGTGAATATGAAATCAAGAAGCTGAATTACGTTGGGAAACATTCAAGGAGGGATACTTTCTGAAAACATTATATGTGTCAGATTTGGACGGGACGTTACTTGATCGGAATGATAAAGTTAGTCAAGTTAGTTTGGATATATTAAATGAGCTCATTCAAAACGATATGCCTTTCACCTATGCGACTGCTCGGTCACGGGTGTCAGCTTCGGTTGCGGTCAATGGGCTGAATCTTAACCTTCCGATTATTGCATATAATGGAGCATTTGTTTTTGAATCATCAGGAAAGATCCTGTTTTCTAATCTATTCACCAAAGAAGAAAAACAAAACATTGCCGATTATCTGACGTCAAGAGAGATTCTTCCTCTTGTATATTCCTTTATCGATGGATATGAAAAAGTATCATGGATGAAGGGAAAAGAAAATGACGGTATGTTAAGATACTTAAACTTGCGAGAAGGCGATAAGCGGTTAAACCCTTTGTTAAACCATGAAACCCTATACCAGGGATACGTATTTTACGTCACTTGTATAGGAGAGAAAGAGGAGCTTCAAGCAATTTATGATAATTTTAAAAATGATTCTCGTTTTAACTGTATAATACAACAAGAATTATATCGCGAAGAATATTGGTGTGAGATTATGCCTAAAGCAGCAAGTAAGGCAAATGCCATATTAAAGTTGAAAGAACTAGGTGGTTTTACTAGGATTGTATCCTTTGGCGATGCGTTGAATGATATTCCGATGTTTGAAATATCAGATGAAAGCTACGCAGTAGAAAATGCAGTAAATGATTTGAAAGATGTTGCAACCGGTATCATTGAAAGTAATTATCAGAATGGCGTTGCAAAATGGCTGTTAGAAAACTATCCAATTTAAGTTAAGCTCAAAGTGGTTAATTGAAGTAAGTGATTATGAAATATTTATTTGTTATGGAGGAGTATGATGCAAGAAATAAAACAGATAAAGATCAATGAAATTGAGAGTAAACATAAAAGCGAACACGAAGGATATGAGTACTACAAAAAAGAGCTTGTAACCAGTGAGAATTCAAAACAATGTAAAGTTTCAATTTATGAGATTCCACCAGGCAAATCCGCTTATCCTTATCACTACCATGTTAAAAATGAAGAAGTATTTTATATCATCAAGGGAACCGGAGAATTAACTACACCTACAGGCATAAAGCAGGTTTCACCGGGTGATTTTCTGTTTTTTCCGGCAAATGAAAAAGGAGCCCATAAATTAACGAATAACTCGCCAACAGATATGCTTGTATACATAGACTTTGATACAGAGAATGATATTGATATAGCTTTTTATCCTGACTCAAATAAGGTAGGTGTGTTTGGAATGGGTATAAATCAAATCTATAAAACAGAGGATAGAGTGGGATATTATAAGGGTGAATGATGTATATGAAACATTGATTATAATTTGTGGGGGTTGAACATGATTGGGGAAATTGTAACGGTAACGGTTGATCGTCCAATGGGAACATACCATCCAGAGTATCCGGATATGTACTACCCCATTAATTATGGTTATGTAAAAGGAATTATAGCTCCTGATGTTGATCCATTTTCAAGAACGGAATTTTGACTCTGAAATTATTATGTGAGTTTGTTTAAGATCATAGTTATGAGGTGGCTTATGTTTATTATCCGTAAAGCATCAATACATTCAAGTGAAGCAAAACAGCTTATTCTGGAATTGTCTGCGGAGTTGAAAAAGATTACAGGTAGTAGCGGAAAAGGAAGCTTTCAGGTTGATGAGATGGAAAATCCGCGATCAGCATTTTTTATTGCATATCTAGATGGTCAAGCCGTTGGATGTGGAGCTATACGTGAGTTTACTCACGATATTGCAGAAATAAAACGCGTCTATTCCAGAATACATGGACAAGGAATTGGCAAAGTAATTGTGTCCGCACTAGAACAGGAAGCTCATAGTTTGGGATATGATTTTGTAGTATTAGAAACACGAAAAGTAAATGTAACTGCTGTACATTTTTATCAGCATAATGGATATAAGATCACCGAGAATTACGGGAAGTATATTGATAGGGATGAATCTGTTTGTTTCATTAAGAATGTACAAGTATGTTATTAATAACCAAACGTATTTTTATGAGCATGAACATAAGCGTTGGGTGTTTTGCAAATGCTTAAAATTATCTATTCAGAGAGGTTAATTTAATGATAAGATACCAAGAATTAAGATTGGATGAAATAAACAGAGAACTATTTTCCAACTTTATTAGAAGGCAAAAGGTTACCAAGTGTTGGCGAAAAGAAAATGAAGTCTGGGTAATTAAGAATATCTCTTTTATTGATGATTGGACAGAAGAGGAATATGAAGATTTAGTTCAGTCTTTAAGAAATACAATTCAAATTGATGGGTATGTAATAGGTGTATTTGTGGAGAATATGCTTAAGGGATTTGCATCGGTAGAACCTACGCTATTTGGAAGTTATAATCAATATATGGACTTATCCATGATTCATGTTTCTGAAGATTTGCGAGGGTCAGGGATTGGAAAAGAATTGTTTCAAAGGGCAAAAGATTGGGCGAAAAAGCGTGGAGCTAAAAAATTATACATATCTGCACATTCTTCCTTAGAAAGTCAGGCATTCTACCGAGCGGTGGGATGTGTGGAAGCAGATGAATATAACAAAGAACATGTTGAAAAAGAACCTTGTGATTGTCAGCTTGAATGTAGATTATAAGATTGATGTAAATATAAAAATTTCACTTTCACGATTTCAAGAATGCTCAGTATGTTATTAAAAAAACCAATGTACATATCGAAAGAGAGGATCAACATTCTTATACATAAGAAAAGAGGAAGCGGCGAAAAAATTTGATAATATATGGCTTAAGTCACAATGTTGTTAATTTGTGGTAATTAGTCAAATTGCCTAATATTCCTGATTTTCTTTGTGGTAAATCACGTATTTGAATCGAGATTTTAGGCTATATAATCGACTACTAAAAGTAATTTTTGTCCATATTTATACAAGGTAAATATTTACGGAATTCCCAAAAAGTGATAAAATGGTGAAAGGAATCATTTTAAACACGATATAAAGAACTGGGAGGGTAATTATGGAGTGCAAAATACGTAGATGGAGAATTTGGGATGCAGCTAGTCTTGCCGAAGCAGTGAATAACAAGAAGGTTCTCGATAATTTGAGAGATGGAATACCTTATCCTTATACAGAGGATGATGCAAGAGCGTTCATTATGGCGATGCTTAATGCAGATGATGATACGACGTACTCATTTGCAATTACTGTGGATGATAAAGCCGTAGGGAGCATTGGGGTGTTCCGTAAGGATAATATTCATTCAAGAACAGCTGAGATGGGATATTATATCTCAGATCGCCATTGGGGAAAAGGAATTGGAACAAGTGCAGTAAAGCAAATCTGTAACTATATTTTTAACAATACTAATATTATACGTATCTTCGCAGAACCGTTTGCGGATAACGTAGCCTCCTGCCGGGTTCTTGAGAAGAGTGGTTTTGAATTAGAGGGAACCTTAAGAAACAATGCTGTAAAGAATGGAGAAGTACTTGATATGAAAATGTACTCTCTGGTTAGAGCATAATTTTCAGAATGATAATTGGGGCGAATAAGGGCTGTTGCAAAACAAATAATTGTTAGGAATCATATTATATTGCCATAAACTGATTTTCGTGTCAGGCAATATATCTTCTTTCTTAAATAGAATTATTATTTTGCTACAGCCCACATCTTTTTATAAGGAGAACTATTCATGAATGAACATACATTAAAAAACTGTTCGCTATTACTGGAGAATAAGGAGCGAATTAAATCGGTATTTAGCTGGGATGGCGGATTGATCAATTTGTCATGTGCAGGAATCTATACATCAAAAGGAAAATTGGTGAATGTATCCGAGCTGATGAAATGTAAGGAACAGTTAAATCAAAAGGTCGGAGTCTTCTCGAATTTTCGTAGTACTGCAAGGTCTCCGATTGTAAGCATGGTTGCAAGCAGCGTTAATCCTCGGTTAACAATGGATAACGGATTAATCGTATATCAAATGTTAAAGAAGGACTTTTGGAGCACAACTTATCTGCCATTGACCGCGATGGTCATTGCACAATTGGCTGATCCGAGTCAATATGAGGAGATAGCTGCGAGAACGAGAAGAATATATAACCGAATCAAGTCAGAGCATCCATTTCTTACATCAGGAGAAGATAGCTCCGATTGCGCATTGCTGGCATTATCCGAGAAATCAGATGATGAGTTAATTGTTGATATGGAAGCCTGTTATAGATTTTTAAAACCATATTTTTTCTCCGCAAATGCAGTGCAATCACTCAGTCATGTATTGGCGATTGGGCAAGGGGCTCCTGAAGTAAAATGCAGTAAAACAATGGGGCTATTTGATGGCTTAAAAGCAGCAGGATATAAATACGGCACTTCCTATGAACTCCCAACCTTAGGCGTGCTGGCTTTATCAGAGGGATCAAAGGATGGAATGATTCATGATATTGTTGAGATTAACAACTGGCTCTCGAATCAAAAGGGCTTTGGTTTCTTTAGCTCGGTTTCTGCCAAACAGAGATTAATGCATGCCGGAATATTGGCTCAAACCGGATACATTGATAGTAATGTGATGCAGTCAGCAGCAGTGAACAGCACGATTTCAATAATCGTAGCACAACAGGCAGCAACCTGCGCAGCTGTAGCAGCATCTGTCGCTGCCAGCTCAAGTTCCTCGTCAACGACCTAAATAGAATTATAAATCATTTGCTCCTCAGCGGCCTGTAAAACTTACGTATATCTTCTACAAATTGTTCGGGTTCTTCCATTGCTGTAAAATGTCCGCCGCCGGTGATAGTACTCCACTGGGTAAGATTGAAGTTTCGCATTACCCATTCCTTTGGAGGAGGTAGAACATCCCCCGAGAAGAGCGCTATACCTGTCGGCACATCGATTTTACCAATCGGTGGCAAGGATGAGTTATCATAGTATCGGTTGGCTGATGATGCGAAGGAATTCGCAATCCAATAGAGCATAATATTATTAAGAAGTTCATCCATAGTAAAGCGATTGGCTAAATCACCTTGACAATCGCTCCAGGAATGGAATTTATCTAAGATCCAACTTGACAAGCCAATAGGAGAATCGCTGATTCCATAGGATAAAGTTTGGGGCTTTGTTGATTGTATGGACATATATCCGCCCTCCTTTGCAATCCAATCCTGTGCATTTTTCTTATATTGCAATTCTTCTTCGGTTAATCGAGATGGATCATTCGCGGTCATAAGCGATCTTATGATACCGACATCGGTTAGATGTATTCCGATAAGATGGTCAGGATGATTGAAAGCTAAGTATCTTGTAACGCCGGAGCCCATATCTCCACCACCCGCGGCAAACTTATGATATCCGAGTTCTTCGGTCATTAATTTCACCCATAATTCTGAGATGGAATCATTATTCATAAGCTTAGATGAAGATTGACTTGAAAAACCAAAGCCGGGTAGGGAAGGAATGATTACATCAAATGAATCAGCAGAATCACCACCATATCGTGCAGGGTCAGTCAAAAGAGGGATGATTTTCTCATATCGAAGGAAGCTGTCAGGCCAACCATGTGTTAATACAATGGGGATAGGATTGGGACCGCGACCACGTTCGTGCACAAAGTGCACGTCTATCCCATCGATGTTACATATGAAATGGTTAAGAGAATTTAACTTTTCTTCTTGTTCTCTCCAATTATATTCATCCCGCCAATAGGATAGAAATGACTGCATATATGCTGCATCCGTACCGCGTTCCCATTCATTATGAGCAGCTTGCTTTGGGAAACGAGTATGTTTTAATCGGTAATTAAGATCCTCCAGTACTTCATCGGAGGCTTGAATCGTAAATCGTTGCACAGCCATATTAATACTCCTTTCAAAACTAATGTATAATAGTAGTGTATCATCAAGAGGATATGTTACAATGTCATATATGAAGCATTTCACTATACTATCTGTTGAAAGGAGACAGCGATGCCTCAGTTTGACTGTTTTAAAAATAGAACGGTAGATATTGAATTTATACCTTCGGAAGATCTGAGTTCGCTTCCATATCCGGAGAGGTTTTCATTGATATTTATTACAAATGGAACGGTAAACGGGATATTGAATCATCGTCCATTCAAAGTTACAGCACCCGGGATATTATGTTTATCTGAAGTGGACACGATAACGATATCAGAAAGGGTTGACGTTCGTGCACAATCATTTTGCTTTCATACTGATTTTCTTAAGAGTACGAGGGTATCAGATTCGCAATATGATGCATCCACTGCTTTAAGGATACAAACAGGCCTTTCACTATTCAGTAGAGATAAGGAGCAAACCGGTATCCCATATGTGTCAGAAAAAGCTTACCCGCAATTGTTTGAATGGTTCTTTGTTCTTGGAATGGAAGTATCCGCACAAAGTGACGGGTTATGGGCATGCCGGATTAAAAAACACCTAATACAAATACTAGGTATGCTTGAGAATCTGAATCGTATTAATGAAAAATCACCGGTTGATATTGTGATTGATTATATATTTACCAATTATTCTAAAAAAATTACCTTAATGGATTTGACTAATCATGTACATTTGAATCGTGTATCACTAAACCAATTATTCAAGGAGAGGTGTGGATGCACGGCTATGGGATATTTGCTACGTTATCGACTGCAGGTGGCGGGAGATCTCTTGATTCATACGGATATGAGTTTAAATGAAATCGCACGCTCCACCGGCTTTGAATATGATACCTATTTTATTAAGCAATTTACTGCAAAAAGAGGAATGTCTCCAACGGTTTATCGAAATATTTCACGTGAGCATGCAGCTTCTATATAAACGAATAGAAGCGATTAAGATTTAAATTTCATATAAATGTATAATAAAATAGTTGATTAAATTGAGCGTAAAGTGCAATTTAATATAAACATACACTCTATGAAAAAGTTTCCTCATAAATGAAATTATGCAAAAGGAGAAAATACTTGAAACTATCATCATTTTTATACTTTGCAGGGTTTGGCATAAAGACAGTTTTATTTAAAAAGAAATTACCCATTCTAGGTACCATCATTCTAACGGATCAATGTAATCTGACCTGTAAACATTGTTCGGTGAATAATATCACCGGTGTGATCCATCCTTATGAGCAGATTCATTCAGAGATGAAGCAACTCTATGATATGGGCGTAAGAATCCTCTTTTTCTGCGGAGGGGAGACATTTTTATGGAAGGATAACGGCAAGACGCTAAGAGATTTGGTGATTGAAGCTAAGAGGATGGGTTTTCTGATTGTGAATACAGTTACGAATGGAACCTTTAAACTGGATTTGCCGGAGGCTGACTTGATACTTCTTAGTGTCGACGGGAATAAGGAGAAGCATAATGATATTCGTGGCGATACCTTTGATTTGATTATGAATAACATCGAACATGCAACCTCAGATAATATCTGTTTTTATATGGCGGTAAATCAGATCAATAAGGATACAATTAAGGAGGTATGTCAACTCGCGAAAGGAAAGAAGAATGTAAGAGCGGTGTCATTTAACTTTCATACACCGTATCCCGATACGGAGGAGCTGGCGTTATCAAGGAATGAGAAACAGGAATGTTGCGATGTGATCACGGAACAGATGAAGGAAGGAGCCCCGGTATTTAATCTAAAAAGTGCATTTCCTTATCTGGTCTCAAATAACTTCCCTACACCTTGTCATCAGTGTGTTGTAATGGAGAACGGGAAGCTCAGTACCTGCGGGCGTTGTATTGATATACCTGGTTTATGCGAAAAGTGTGGATACTTTTTTGTGGCGGAATATACCTTGTTATTTAGCGGACATATCAAGATTATGGCAGATATGCTAAGAACATATCTGAGATACATATAGGGGGATTATGAGTATAATAACTTCACTAACGAGAATGTGGTTAACGAGAACGATAAAGCCGTTTGTTTTTACAAATAAATACGATACCCAGCTGGAATATGGCGAATGTGATAATCTTGGACTATATGTTCACATCCCTTTCTGTACAAGGATATGTGCTTTTTGCCCTTATTGTAAGGAGATTTATCAAGAGGAGAAATGTAATCGTTACATTGATCACCTGATTGAAGAAATCCATATGGTCGGAAGCTGTATAAGTGAGAAAAAAACAGTAACCAGCCTTTATTTTGGAGGAGGAACGCCTGCCCTTGCAGTGGATCGATTGAATGAGATTATCGAAGCAATCAAGGAGCATTTTATTATTACTGAGGGCATCGGACTGGAGTTGCATCCTGATAATGTAACAGCGGAGCTGTTACTTGCGTTAAAGAGTGCGGGTGTTACCAAGATAAGTATTGGGATACAATCTTTTCAAAGTAAGTTCCTGTCTGTGTTGGGCAGGAGTGAATGTAACTATAAAAAACTTGCTGAGGCTCTTGAACAAGTGCCCTTTGAGACGGTATCCATGGATTTTATCTTCGCGCTTCCGGATCAGAACGTAGAAGATCTGAAGGCGGATATTGATACCGCTTTTTCAAGCGGTGCGAATCATATTGCGATATATCCGTTCATCGATTTTACATTTACCAATAGTACGGTAACTACGATGGCAAAAAAGGACAAACGCAGGTTGCTTGATCAGATTACATTATACTGTCAGGAGAAAGGTTATAAAAGGGATTCCATCTGGACATTTTCTAAGAATGAATATGCGAAGTATTCCTCCATGACAAGGGATAACTTCCTGGGCTTTGGATGTTCGGCAACCACGCTACTTAAGAATCAATTTAAGGTCAATACCTTTGATACTGAAGAATATCAAAGGAGAATTGAGGATAAGTCGCTTCCCACCTCCTTGACGATACGTTTTACTACGAGACAGCGTATGATTTATTATTTATTCTGGACTGCATATAGTACTCAGGTGAATGCCGCAGATTTTGAGAAATTCTTTGAAGTACCGTTAAGAAAGCGATATGGGCTTGAGTTTTGGATAGCCAAGAGGTTAGGTTTTATCACAGAGGATAACGGAACTTATCAAATGACACTTAAGGGAGCATTCTATTATCATTATTATGAGAACTACTACACCCTATCTTACATAGATAGGATGTGGGGTATTATGAAAGAGGAAGCTTTCCCAAAAAGAATTGAGTTTTAAGAAAGATACATAATTCTTGGAATAATCGTGACGAAAAATTTCTTTATATCAAAGTAAATATCTTAATCATAGTGCAGATCAAATATACGAACTATCATTTGTTCGATGTTTGATCTGTAGTTTTGTGTCGAAATATCAAGAATAAAATATGGAAAAATGTTGAAATTAAACGAAATATGATATATAATAAATTAAGACATATAAATATTAGAATTATTATAACATAGTAGTGAAGGGTTATAGCTTTATTACGGAGTGAAAAATAGCTGATGACGGATAATAGGACAAAGCAGGTAGAAATGATAACGTTTATGTAAATACATCGCTAGGTGATTATACCGGAGTTAAGGAGCAAGAATATGTTTGAATGGAAAAAAGAATTGGAACTGGGTATAGGTTCAATAGACAATCAACATAAAAAATGGGTTAATTTAGCCAATCGCATTTATGATATGATTGAAAATGATACTCATTCGGATAATGATATTTTGAAAATTGTAAGAGAACTAATTGACTATACCGATTACCATTTTCAAACAGAGGAAACACTTTTTCAGAAGTATAATTATCCGGATTATGAAGTACATAAACAAGCGCATGATAACTTTAGAAAATACTTACTAACTATCAACTTTAAAGAGGCCAAAGAGGATAGGAAAAAGTTCCTCGAGCAATTGTTAGTTAAAATGGTTCAATGGATCATGAATCACATTATTACTCTAGATTACTGGTATAAAGATTATTTGATTGGATTAGGCGCAAATAAAGAACCGGTAAATGAAGCATAAGAATATTATATTAATAAAGCCTTCCCCATACCCCTTATAGATATCGTTAGACAGAATGCCTAATTTCGCTCCCATATAGCGAAATTAGGCATTTCTGTTTTAGGTGTCTAAAGCTATATTCAAAAATTTATAGTCAAGATGCACAAGATTAAGTTAATACAGAGTAATACAAAACATATATTCTGTAGCAACTATATGAAGTCGCTGGTGCTTAGGCTGCGTGTTTTGCAGCCTTTCATTTGACAAGTAACCAATTATTTGCGAAGTCCTTGCAGAACTTTTTGAATTAGATCTTTAATATAGTTGGAATCCATCGGTTCTCCCGTAATCAATAGACGATAGAATAACGGAGCAAATAGGATGTCGATTCCAAGCTCGATATCCAGGTCAGCGCGGAGCTCACCCCGCGCGATACCACGCTCAAGTATGATTCTTGCTAAGGAACGTCTTGGTATAAAAAAACGCTTGCGATATTCTTCTGCAATAGCAGGATCAAATTGCCCTGCACCAATGAGTTCCGTAATCATCTTGCCCTGGGCACCGGTAATAAAGGCGGATAGATTACGGGCTTGGATATACAGATCTTCTTCGATAGATCCGGTATCAGGAACCGGCATCACCAATTGTGTAGCAGCGAAGTAACCATCTAGTACCACAGCTGCTTTTCCCGGCCACCATTTATATATGGTAGCTTTGCTGACCCCCGCACGGGCGGCAATCCCTTCTATTGTAATAGCGTTATAGCCATTATCCGATAGTAGCTCATAGGCTGCCGTAAGGATGGCTTTTTTTGTCTCCTCACTGCGGGGACGGCCTAACTTCTTATCCATATACTTCCTCCTGTTGTGTTGATAGAACATGTAAATAATTACAAATAATAAAGTTATTATATAACATTCTTTATAAAAAAAAAAGCATTGACATTTCTAAACGTTACGTATATTATATATTTAATGAACGTAACGTTTAATAAATATATGAAAAGGCAAAAGATCACTGTTAACGAAACAGTAAACAGATTCGTGAGTATCTTATTGTAAGGAAGGATGAGTATTATTATGAAAAGAATGAAGGAAGAAAAAGTGACTATACCACGCTGGCTGGTATTCTTTTTGGCAGCAGCCTGTGGAATTATTGTTGCGAATCTCTACTATGCACAGCCGCTGGTCGGACCAATTAGTCATTCCACCGGAATAGAAGCGGGCGTTGCCGGGTTTATCGTTACGATGACTCAGCTGGGTTATGCAGCAGGATTGCTGCTTATCGTCCCGCTTAGTGATTTGGTGGAGAATAAAAGATTAGTATTGAGTGTATTAATTATGGCGGTGATCGGATTGATCGGAGCAGGGCTTGCCATGAATTCCATCCTGTTCTTTTCGGCAGCAATATTAATTGGACTGGGGTCGGTTGCGGCACAGATCTTGGTTCCGTTAACTGCACATATGGCACCACCGGAATTAAGAGGAAGTATTGTTGGGAAGGTTATGAGTGGTCTACTCCTTGGAATTATGCTTGCTAGACCTGTGGCAAGTATGGTTACGGATCTCTTGGGATGGAGAGCGATATTCTTTCTATCCGCCGGGTTGTTAGTAGTTTTAATGATATCATTGATACGATTTTTACCGAAACGGATTCCTAGTTCTCAGGATCGCTATCAGGATATCATAAAATCTCTGTTTATACTTTTTCGAACAAAGTCTGTTTTGCGTAGAAGAGCTTTTTATCAGGCGGCGCTATTTAGTAGCTTCAGCCTTTTTTGGACGGTTGTACCACTTTGGTTATCCGAGCATTTCGGCTTATCTCAAAAAGAGATTGCAGTCTTTGGTTTTGTTGGAGTAGCAGGTGCGATCGCCGCACCAATTGCAGGCAGGTTGGCCGATCGGGGAATGAGTCATAAGCTTACAGGGTGTGCGTTCCTATTTGCTGTAACTGCCTTTGGGTTAACTCATGTTGCTTCAGGTTATCACCTTTTATCCTTGGTGCTGTTTTGTGCAGCGGCTATTATTCTTGATATGTCCGTGTCCGGTAATTTGGTATTAGGGCAACAGGCAATTTATGCATTAGGAGATGACATAAGGGGTAGGGTTAATGGCATCTTTATGGCAGTTTTCTTTATCGGTGGCGCAGTGGGTTCCTCCTTGGGTGGTTGGGCTTACTCAATAGGAGGATGGAATTTGGCTTCCATCCTCGGGATAATACTACCGTTATTGGCACTTGTCTATTATTTTACAGAGAAAAAAACCGGCAAGGAAGCATAATATGAAAGAAAAAGACTGATTCAGGAAATGTGATTATTCCGGGACAGTCTTTTTTAGATTTGTTCAAATATCATAGGAAGAGAGTCACGTTACTTTAGCCACACAAATGACTTCCTTCGCTATCTAACATTGATTGGTGCTCCATCTAAATATGCAAGGGCATTGTCAATAGAGGTTTGAATAATTCGCTTCATGGCTTCTTGCGTAGACCAAGCCATATGTGGGGTGATAATACACTGTGGTAAACCGAGCAACGGGTTACTGGGCTTTGGCGGTTCCTCCGAAAGTGTATCAAGACCTGCGGCATAAACCTTTCCGTTATAAATTCCTCGTGCAAGAGCTTCTTCGTCAATCATTTCCCCACGGGCGGTATTCAAGATGATGACACCCTGTTTCATTCTAGAGATAGTTTCATCATTAATTATTTGGTAAGTATCTTCTGAGAGAGATGCATTCAACGAGATAACATCCGAACGGGCAAAGAGCTCATCCTTGGTTATATATTCGATAGAGTTATTCTCATACGCCGGATTTTTATAACGAGAATAAGCGATAACATTCATACCAAAGCCTTGAGCCATCTTTGCTACAGCGAAGCCGATATTTCCTAGGCCAAATATTCCCATCGTCTTTCCGGATAATTCAAATTGACGCCCGATACGGAACATAAACCGGTCTTCCTCCTGCCAAAAGGTTCTTTTTACCGCCTCATTATAAAATCCTACTTTACAGCAGATCTCCAGCAATAGACCCATAACATGCTGCGCTACTGACATCGTTCCATAGGCAGGGATATTGGTTACGATAATATTATTCATATGTGCCAGATCTAAATCAACATGGTTATAACCGGTGGTCATAACCCCTAAATATTTCAGAAAGGGTAAGGCAGACAGTGTTTCTGCACGATACGTTCCGCAATTGGTGATGACCATATCCGCATCCTTCGCTTTGTCTATAATTTCAGACTCACTGACATTGACGTGCTTGGTAAAAGAAGTCACTTTCGGATGCTCCTTTAACTTTTCCCAATCCTCTTCCTTTGACCCTAATAATTCTACTTCAAATACAACTACCTTCATGAAAAACTCCTTACTTCATCGTTGTGCGAGATAACTTTGGTGCTTTGATTAATACTTTATTAAGTATATAGAAAATGGCAAAAACCTGCAATAGAAATGGTTGCAATTAGCGCTTTATATTGTTCGGAGTTCGTATGCAAATACCTAATAATTTTAATATTAGCAAGGTGAAAACTTTGTATAATTAATTATTGGAGGAAAGGTGGTTACATTATCTTTGATTAGGGTTTATTCTATTGCGATATAAAATAATTAAATTAAAAATGATGACATTTTTTTATGAATTGAATATATATATTGTATAGTAAATATCTATGAAAAGTAGGAATGAAAATGAAGCAGATGGAGCGAATGTACAATTATAGTTCGGGTTGTTGTCGCAGGCAAGAAAAAATAAATAAATCTTGACCTGTTATTCCTTTCGTTTGCGAAACCGGACTTTTCATAAACAAAAAGATATTTTGTTTGGAAGACAAAATAGGTAAACAGGTGCATTGCTGCTACCTGTTTTTTATTTGTTGATTTTGTTGCTGCAAAAACAATAAGTAGTTCAGAAAAGGAGAAGGGTATGAGTCATTATAAGAGTATTTTAACGAAACTAATTCATGGTGGTACGGATGGAGATGATACAACAGGTGCAGTCAATGTCCCTATTTATCAAACCTCCACCTATAAGCAGGTACATCTAGGTGAACATAAGGGATATGAATATTCAAGAACTGCCAATCCGACGAGAGAGGCTTTGGAGAATTTGATCGCAGATCTAGAGGAGGGGAGGTTCGGATTTGCATTTGCTTCTGGAATGGCCGCAACAACAGCAGTTCTTCAGTTATTTGAAACAGGTGATAAGATACTGATATCTGAAAATGTATATGGTGGAACATTTCGAGTGATTGATAAAATCTTTCGTCCCTTTGGAATATCCTATGAGATAGTAGATACAACAAACCTGGATGCACTGGAACACGCCATTACAAGTGATGTAAAGGCCGTATTTATTGAAAGCCCTGCAAATCCTCTGATGACTGTCACTGACATTGTGGCGGTTGGAGAGCTTACACACCGATATAAGAAGCTTTTGATTGTGGATAATACCTTTATGACGCCGTATTTGCAAAAGCCTTTAACGCTGGGAGCTGATATCGTTGTTCATAGTGCAACCAAGTATTTAGGCGGACATAGTGATTTGATTGCGGGGCTGGCGGTTGTTCAGGATGAGGAACTCGCAAAGAGATTATATTTCATTCAGAACGCTACTGGAGGGATACTTCAACCGTTTGATTCCTTTTTACTGATTCGGGGGATTAAAACATTAGGAGTGAGAATGGATCGTCATCAGGAGAATGCTATAAAAATTGCAAATTGGCTTAGCTACCAAGAAGATATAAAAAATGTATTTTATCCGGGTCTACAAAGTGACCCTGGGTATGTTATTCAACAAAAACAGGCAAACGGTCCGGGAGCTATGATAGCTTTTGAGCTTAAGGATGGAATTGATATCAGAAAATTCTATGATGGACTTGAACTTATTGCTTTAGCAGAAAGTCTTGGCGGGGTGGAATCGTTAATCTGTCACCCCTCCTCAATGACGCATGCATCGATTCCTGAAGAAATAAGAAAAAAGGTAGGAATTACGGATGCTCTGATTCGTTTATCGGTCGGGATTGAAGATGGTAATGACATTCTGGAGGATTTGCAACATGCAATAAAACAGGCAAAAATAGAATAATATCTTATGAGATTGGAGGCGAATAGTTATGTATTATGAAAATATTCAAGAATTAATCGGAAACACTCCACTTGTAAAGCTAAATCATATCGATGTACCGGAACAGGTTTCATTATTTGCCAAATTAGAGTATTGGAATCCTTCCGGTAGTGTTAAGGATCGGATTGGGGTATATATGCTTCGCGATGCACAGTGCAAGGGGATTCTAAAGCGCGGGGGAACTATTATTGAGGCAACCGCAGGGAATACCGGGCTGGGTATTGCGATGGCTGCTTTAAATCAAGGATATCACATCATCTTTGTTGTTCCAACCAAATTCTCAGAAGAGAAGCAGGTTTTACTAAGAGCACTTGGAGCTACAATCATTAATACACCAAGAGAAAATGGAATGCTTGGAGCAGAGGAGAAAACCAAAGAATTATTAAATGAAATTCCAAACTCGGTATCTTTAAAGCAATTTGAGAATCCGTCAAACCCATTGGCACACTATGAGACAACAGGAAGAGAGATATATGACGATTTGGATGGAAAGCTTGACTACTTCATCGCAGGAGCAGGAAGTGGAGGGACATATTCAGGCATCGTTAAATATTTAAAAGAAAAGATACCAAACGTAAAAGGGATACTGGCTGATCCAGTCGGCTCCACAATGGGAGGCGGAAAACATAGTGATTATAATATAGAAGGAATCGGAAATGATTTTATCGCTGATACCATGGATATGAAGCTGGTAGATGAGGTGATTAAAATATCGGATCAGGAGGCTTTTGAAGGTGCCCGTATCCTTGCGAGGAAAGAAGGGATGTTTGTCGGTTCCTCCTCAGGAGCAGCACTGGCCGGTGCAATGAAGTTGGCATACAAAATCGGGGAGGGAACGATTGTTACCTTGTTCCCAGATCGAGGAGATCGTTATTTCAGTAAAAATCTTTATAAAAATTCCTAATTAAAATCATTTATGTTAAATATTAAATTATATGCTGGATTGACTATACCATGAGTTGCGTGCAACCACATTTACAATATGAAAGGGTTGAAATTATACACTAATATCATATTAAGGGGCGGTAAAAGATTAATTTAAAGGATTTCATCCTGTGTAAAATGAATCTTTCGTATCGGCCCTTTATGCTGTATTTCGATATATTAATGGAACCGGTTATTCGATATAAATAGGAATTAATAATTCTAAAAATATTCTAAAAAAAGTATTGACAAAAGGAAAAATTGAATTATAATAAATAACATAAAACATATATGATTTATATGAATTATATGAATAGTCGGTTTGCAGCTGCTAAAACTAAGATTAATCGTTCGTTATCATTTTTATTAAACTAAAAATTGAGGTAATATGTATGCAAATTCACAGCGTTTTTGATTTGTTTCCTATTTTCGCAAAAGCATCCCTTGTAACAGTTGTAATTGCGTTAATATCCATTGTTATAGCATTCACAATCGGATTATTATTCAGCATCGCATTGTTTTATAAAGTACCCATTCTTAAAACCATCATTCATATTTATGTAGAGTTTTTTAGAAATACTCCATCTTTGATACAGGCGTACTTCATCTTTTATGGATTACCAAAAATCTTCGTTCAGCTGGATAGTTACATGTGCTCCGTAATTGTATTATCCCTTTTGGGAGGTGCATATATGTGTGAGGCAATTTATTCGGGAATTAAAGCAATCCCAAGAAATCAAAGGGAGCTTGCTTCTGCAATTGGGCTATCAAAGTTTGACACCATCGTTTTTCTGATCATACCGCAGGCGATTGTAATCTCAATAGCGGCACTCAACAATAATGCAATATTTTTGACAAAGGAAGTTTCTGCTATGAAGATTATCCTGTTACCGGAAATCGTATATCAAGCATTTGCAATCATTAGCTTGAGAGCAGATCTGATTATGCCGGTTGCAGCAATGACCGTCATTAGTTACTTAATCATCCTGATACCGATGTCATTTATATTCTCCAGATTAGAAAGGAAGGTTCGCTTTGCAGAATTTGGGTCTTGATTACATAATAAAAGCCCTTCCAAGATTAATGGGAGGTATGCTGATTACTATTAAAATAGCAGGAATTTCATTGGTTTTATCAATAATATTCGGGTTTATATTAGGTGTGCTTATGACCTCGAAGAATAAGCTCCTAAATATTATATTGAGAATATTTTTAGAAGCTTTTCGCTTGATTCACCCGCTTATTTGGCTGTTTATTTTCTTCTTTGGTTTGTCTTATATCTTTAAAATTCAAACCGACAATGTTGAAATTTCATTACTGGTTTTTACCCTATGGGGTTCCTTTGAAATAGGAGATTTAGTTCGAAGTTATATTAAAAGTCTTCCGATTAACCAGTTTGAATCAAGTATGGCGATTGGTTTATCAAAAAGACAGATGTACACGTATGTGTTAATTCCACAGATCATAATCAGAGTGACACCATCAATTGTCAATTTGGCGACTCGCTTGATTAAGACAACGACTCTGATATTCTTGATTGGAGTTCCGGAGCTGTTAAAAGTTTCGCAGAGTGTGATACAGGTAGTTTATTACAACAATCCGAACAGCATCATTTCCTTTACAATGTATTTGTTCTTGTTGATTTTATACTTTTGCCTCTGTTACCCGTTATCACTACTTGCAAGATTTTTGGAGAAAAAAGTTTCAGTGATTTCATAATTGAATAATTCAAGGAGAAGAAATATGCATTTGAAAATAAGAAATCTAAAGAAATCGTTTGATAAAACTCTAGTTTTAAATGATATCAATTTCGATATCAATAAAGGTGAAATCATAGCAGTACTAGGCCGTTCCGGATGCGGAAAATCCACCATGTTACGATGTATCAACGGTCTGGAGAAGATTAATTCCGGAGAAATCTATCTAAATGATGAATTGATTACCAAACCCGGAGCCAATTATTCGGACTGGATAGAGGTAAGAAAAAAAATTGGGATGGTATTTCAAAGCTATGATCTTTTCCCACATATGACTGTTCTTGATAATATTATTCTGGGACCTATGAGAGTGGAGAAGAGAAGTAAAAAGGAAGCCACCGAAGAAGCGTTAAAACTCTTGGAACGGGTAGGCTTATCGGAAAAGAAATACGCTTATCCGAGAGAACTGTCCGGTGGACAAAAACAAAGAGTCGCTATATGCAGAGCCTTATGTATGAATCCGGAGATTATCCTGTTTGATGAGGTTACAGCTGCATTAGATCCTGAGATGGTAAGAGAAGTACTGGATGTTATCAAAGGTCTTAAGAACCACGGACTTACCCTAATCATAGTAACACATGAGATGGAATTTGCCGAAAAGGTTTCGGATAAGATTGTATTTATGGAAAATGGAAAAATCCTTGAAGTAAATACGCCGGATAAGTTCTTTAGTACACCGGAGACAGAGGAAGCGAAGAGATTTTTAAATATTAATCAGGATTTTGTGCTTTAAAATGAAGTAGAAATATTTAATATGAAAATATTTTATATAAATCAATATTAAAGGAGAGATAAGGATGAAAAAAGTTTTAGTATTACTTATGAGTTTGGTATTAGTGGTAGGCCTCGTTGGCTGCTCTTCAAAATCTGATGATAAGAGTGCACCTGGCTCAATTGACGCAATTAAGAAAGCAGGTACAATCAAGATTGGTATCTTCTCTGATGATGCACCGTTCTGCTACCAGGATGCTGATGGAACATTCAAAGGTTATGATGTTGAATTAGGTAAGAGAATTGCAAAAGAGCTTCTTGGTGATGAGAAGAAAATTACTTGGGTAACGATGAACCCTGGTGACAGAATTGCTTATCTACAGACAGATAAGGTAGATTTACAGCTGGCAGACTTTACTGTAACGGAAGACAGAGCAAAAGATGTTGACTTTACACTTCCTTATGAGAAGGTTTCTATCGGCGTAGTTTCTAGTGATAAAACACCAATCACATCGGTTGACCAGTTAAAAGGTAAAACACTTGCTGTAAACACCGGTACGACTGCAGATGCATACTTTACGAAGAATGCACCGGATGTAAAACTACTTAAAATTGATGCAATTACAGATGGTTACCAGGCATTAACAACAGGTAGAGCAGACGCATTTGCACAGGATAATACCTTATTACTTTCCTGGGCGAAAAAGAACGCCGGCTACACCGTAGGTATTAAAGAATTAGGAAACAAAGATTTTATCGCCGGAGCTGTTAAGAAAGGGAATAAAGAATTATTAGATTATGTAAATAATCTAATCAAAGGTAAGTTAAATGACGAGCAGTTCTTCCACAAGATCTATGATACTACTTTAAAGGATAGCTTCCCGGCTGACCTTACAGCAGACCAGATCGTGGTTGAAGGCGGTAAGACGGAGTAATAGCGATAGCGGTTTATTTCATATTTAATAGAGTATTTCCTCCCGTTTTACAAAATAGGGCTTGCTTAAGGCAAGTCCTGTTTTTGAGTCTGTGATATACCGAGAAAGTACTCTATGTTGCTTACGGTGATAAGCGCTGGGTTATAATATGTAAAGATAAGTTAGTAAAGTAAAGAACCAAATTTGAATAATTAGTAAACTAGATTTAGTCAAATCTTTTCTGGTTTGTTCGTAGACTTTGCGGTAGGGGGAGGGAGATGGAGTATGGAACATGTATTTCGTATGAAGTCATCCTAAGCGTAAGTCCGAGACAGGTTGACATGTTTACATGTCATAACTGTCGCGGACGAAAGCGCAAGGATGTAAACTTCATCCGAAATACATGCCATATCCATCTCCCTCCCCCTACCTCACAACCTATCCCATCTCACCAGCCCTCCCCAAGCGTAATTCACAACTTCTTCAAATTTTCTTGACAAAAATCTTGAAATGAGGGATACTCATTTAGATAATATTTAGTAGTAGGCTGCGCTTTATAGCCCATATAGATGAGAGTAGGAAATCGACATGAAATTATGCAGTATTGCAAGTGGCAGCAGCGGAAACTGTATCTATGTAGGTAGTAATCAGACAAACCTTTTAGTGGATGCTGGTGTAAGTGCGAAAAGAATAGAGAATGGATTAAGCGGTATTGATATTATGCCGGATACGATACAGGGCATCCTAATTACTCACGAGCATTCGGATCACGTTCAGGGGCTTGGTATCCTTGCACGTCGTTATCACATACCAATTTATGCCACTTATGAAACAGCGAAAGCCATTCAGAACATTAAGAGTCTGGGAGCAATTTCGGAGGAGTTGTTTCATCATATAGAACCGAATGAGGCTTTTATGATTAATGATATTGAGGTAGAACCGTTTTCTACTTCCCATGATGCTTCAAATCCGGTTTGTTATACAATGAGGTCAGAAGGACATAAGATAGGATTAGCAACAGATTTAGGAAAGTATGACGATTACATATTATCTAAACTGGACTCTTCCGAGATTTTATTTATAGAAGCAAACCATGATGTGAATATGTTGTTGGTTGGTAAATATCCGTATTATTTAAAGCAGAGAATTTTAGGGGATCGTGGTCACTTATCCAATGAAACTTCAGCAGATTTGATCAGCAAGTTGATTCACCCTAATTTAAAACATATTTTGCTAGCGCATCTTAGCAAGGAAAATAACTATGAAGAGTTGGCATATGAGACGGTATGCTGCGAATTAATGAATCGTGGAACCGATTTTTCGGCTCAAAACGTAGTGGTTGCACATAGGGAACAGCCTTCTGAGATGATCTTGCTTTAGGTAGTGGCTTAGGCTTTTTGTGGTAATCGTTAGGTGAGATTAGAGGTTTTGAATAAATTTCATGGATTTTATTTAATAATATTTATGATATGGTTAAAATTTAAATTGATTTGGTACTTTCTATTATATTAATAATCTGTTATCATGTGTGATTATGGATATAATTGACTATAGATTTTATACATTTTTATTACTTGGATAAAACGGACTGTGTTAAGGTAATGGCTCAGTTCCTAATATAAAGGAGGATTTCTCGCATGAAGAGAGTGGTAGTAACAGTAGTAGGTAAGGATACTGTAGGAATTATAGCGAAGGTTTGTACTTATCTTGCTGATAATCGTATTAATATTTTAGACATATCCCAGACAATCGTACAGGGCTTCTTTAATATGATGATGGTTGTGGATTTGACAAATGTTAATAAGGAATTTGATGAAATATCAGATGAATTAGGTAAGATGGGAGAAGAGATCGGCGTTATCATTAAAACTCAACGCGAGGATATCTTTGATAAGATGCACAGAATATAATACAACTATTTGACAAATAGGACGACGTGATGTGACATTTATATGATAGGATAAGAATCGTGAGACTGTGATTCTGTCGTATAATGGAAAAAAATCCACTTCACAGAACGTACTGAAATGGAGGAAATATGATTAATATACATGAAGTCATCGAAACTAATAAGATGATTGAGCAAGAGAATCTAGATGTTAGAACTATAACCTTGGGTATTAGTCTACTTGACTGTGCAGATCCTGATTTAAACGAGTTAAATCGTAAAATATATGATAAAATCACTACGGTAGCTAAGGATTTGGTCTCAACCGGTGATAAGATCCAAAGAGAATACGGTATCCCAATCGTAAATAAAAGAATTTCCATCACCCCAATTTCCTTGGTAGGTGCATCCGCATGTAAGACTTCTGAGGATTATGTTACGATTGCGAAAACTCTGGACAGAGCAGCTAAAACGGTAGGTGTAAACTTTATCGGTGGCTACTCTGCACTTGTTAGTAAAGCAATGACGGTAAGTGATGAACTCTTGATTAAATCGATTCCGTTAGCTCTCAGTCAAACAGAGCGCGTCTGCAGTTCCGTTAACGTAGGTTCGACAAAAACAGGTATTGATATGAATGCGGTTAAGCTTATTGGAGAGATTATTATTGAAACCGCAGAATTTACGAAGGAAAAGGACTCCATCGGCTGTGCCAAATTAGTTGTATTCTGTAATGCTCCGGATGATAATCCATTTATGGCGGGTGCATTCCACGGTGTTACCGAAGGAGATGCAGTTATTAATGTGGGTGTCAGCGGACCAGGTGTTGTAAAAGTAGCATTGGAAAGTGCTCGTGGTGCTGACTTTGAGACTCTTTGTGAGACGATTAAGAAGACCGCATTTAAGATTACCCGTGTTGGTCAGCTGGTAGCGCAGGAAGCTTCCAGATTACTAGATATTCCGTTTGGAATCATTGACTTATCCCTCGCACCAACACCGGCTATCGGTGACAGTGTGGCAGAGATATTGCAAGAGATCGGATTAGAGTATGTAGGTGCTCCCGGTACTACTGCGGCTTTAGCCTTATTAAATGATCAGGTGAAAAAAGGTGGTGTTATGGCATCCTCTTATGTGGGTGGCTTAAGCGGAGCTTTTATTCCTGTCAGTGAAGATCAGGGAATGATTGATTCGGTTGAGATTGGAGCTTTGACAATTGAAAAATTAGAGGCAATGACTTGTGTATGCTCCGTTGGTCTGGATATGATTGCAATTCCTGGAGATACTAAACCTACAACAATCTCCGGTATCATTGCGGATGAGATGGCAATTGGTATGATTAATCAAAAGACAACAGCAGTACGTATTATTCCTGTAATAGGAAAAAGCGTTGGTGACCGTGTAGAGTTCGGTGGTTTATTAGGTTATGCACCGGTTATGAAGGTAAATCCGTTTGGATGTGATGCATTCATCAATCGTGGAGGAAGAATACCTGCACCAATTCACAGCTTTAAAAACTAAAGATCTATTATATAAAATATATGAACCGGGCTAAAGACATTGTCGTCTATTAAAGTGTATTTTATGACAATCGCTTTAGTTCACGGTTCTTTCACAAGTATTCAGTAAAATAACAATATTAATTAGAAAGGCATGAGTTGCAATGGACGATCGCTTAGCACAGATGGACTATAAAGGAGTATTTAAGTATTTTAGTGAGGTTTCAAAAATACCAAGGGGTTCCGGGAATGAAAAGGCAATCAGTGATTATATGGTTACCTTCGCGAAAGAGCATAATTTAGAATATACACAAGATGAAGCGAACAATGTTATCATAATAAAAAATGCTTCTAAAGGATATGAGAATGAGCCGGCGATAATACTTCAGGGTCATATGGACATGGTGTGTGAAAAGCGAAAGGAACATACTCATGATTTCTTAAAGGATGAGATCAAACTAATTGTGGAAGGCGATCTTCTGCATGCAGATGGCACAACATTAGGTGCCGATAATGGAATCGCAGTAGCATATATTATGGCTGTATTGGCTGATGATAGCTTAGAGCATCCAAGAATTGAGGCAATTCTTACAACCGATGAAGAAGTAGGAATGTTTGGGGCGAAGATGCTTGATTTGTCCAAGCTTCAAGGAAAATATATGATTAACCTTGATTCAGAGGAAGAAGGATACTTACTTTGCAGCTGTGCTGGCGGACTTACCGGTACCAGTACGCTTTCAATAAAAAGAGTGTCAGATTACGGTAAAAAAGTAAAAATCAGTATCGGCGGTTTAAAAGGTGGACATTCCGGTATAGAGATTGGCTGTAATCGTACGAATGCCACAAAGTTATTGGGAAGATTACTATTTGATTTGCGTGAGATGCATGCTTATGGATTAATTGATATGCAGGGCGGCTTTAAGGATAATGTTATTCCTCGTGAGGCCAACGCTGATATATTAATACCTGTGAAGGATGAGGCTCCTGCAACCGATTTGAATTCAGAGTACGAGTGTATAAAGAAGGATATTACCGAGCTCATGCAGAAATATCAAAAAGAATTGGCAACGAGTGAACCGGATATGAATTTCTCGGTTGAGGATATGGGAGATGACACCATAGAGGTATTACATCCTGTTTCCTATGAGAAGATGTTGTTCTTCCTTGTTAACATGCCATATGGAGTTCAAACAATGAGTTCGGATATTGAAGGTTTAGTTGAAAGTTCATTAAATCTTGGTATATTTAAGACATCAGAAGACATCGTGGAATTCTGTACCTCGGTACGTAGTTCCAAAAGTAGCTACAAACATTTTATTAGTAATAAACTGAACTATATGACCAGTTTTCTGGGAGGGGATTATATGGTTCGTGCGGAATATCCCGCTTGGGAATTCCAAAAGGAATCGCCACTTCGTAATCATTTTCAGAAGCTCTCTAACGAGATGTATGGCCACGATATGAAAGTAGAAGCCATTCATGCCGGACTTGAGTGCGGATTGATCTATGAGAAGATGCCGGGAATTGATATCGTTTCCATTGGACCTGATATCACTAAAGTGCATACGATAGAGGAAAATGCAAGTATCTCCTCTACAATCAGGGTTTATCAATTCTTGGAAAAAGTTTTAAAGGAAAGAATTATTGCGTAAATTTCTCACGTTCAAGGTTACTATAATGGGGTTGCTTGGGGATAAGTAATGAAATAGGAGATGAAAACATGAGTAAGGATAATTCCAAATTTGACTTCGATGATCAGCAATTCAGTGAAAACTTTAGTAAGAATATTGAAAAGGCATTGGGGGATACAGATGTTTTTTCACAGGAAGACGTGCAAAAGCAGGTAGAAGGTGCTGTTCAAGATGTTCAGTCAGAAGATATGAAAGTAATAAACGATGCACAAAATAATCCATCTTCAAAATTAGTCGATACACCTAACGTGCTAGAAGACGAAGAAATTGAAGATGAATTACAGGACATTAAATCTTCTCTGGCAAAGCAGATTAGCGATGAGATCGTAATATCCACGGAGCAAGGTAAAAAGAAGAAGAAGTTGAAAAAAGTATTAATCGGATTCGGAGCTACATTACTAACCGTTCTTTTGATTGGAGTGTTTCTGGTATTTACACCTCCGGGTAATAATCTCTTAGTAAAGATGGGTGTTAATCTTAGCGGTGCCTTATGGAGTGGGATGACGCATAAGTTTGACGATAATTCAAATGTGGCAACGGATGAAGACGTTATTGATGAAGAAGATAAGAATTCCGATGCACCTGAAGTGGATCCGGCAACTATTACATGGCCTTCCCATCCTGGAGAAGGAAGACATGAAGATGGTGTATATAACATTCTTTTACTCGGAGAAGAAGCTATCGGGATGGCTGATGGACGCGGGCACACGGATGTTATTGTTATCGCAACAATGAATACAAAGAATAAGACTTTAAAACTCACCTCATTAATGAGAGATAGTTATGTTCAAATTCCCGGTTATAACGATAATAAGTTGAATTCGGCTTATGCTAAGGGCGGTTTGGATCTCCTCTATGAGACAATTGCGTTAAACTTTGATATTAAACTGGACGGTTGTGTGAAAGTAAATTTTGATAACTTTGAAAAAATTATTGATCGTATTGGAGGTATCGATGTTACTCTGAAACCGAATGAAGCAGAGTATTTAAATACCACGAATTATATCTCAAATAAGAAGTATCGAAATGTAAAAGCAGGTTTAAATCACTTTAATGGAAATCAGGCACTCGGATATGCTCGTATCCGACATACCTCCACTATTACGGGAAGAAACGATGATTATGGACGTACAGACAGACACAGAATTGTTCTCAATGCGATATTTGAAAAATGCAAGGCTAAAAGTAAAACAGAGCTTGCAGCCATGATGGTTGACTTCCTTCACATGATTACAACTGATATAAATAACGAGACATTCCAGGGATTGTTAAATTCATTTATTGATATGGGTATGAACACTCAGACGATTCAACAGTTACGT
The DNA here is from genome assembly GCF_059717775.1 of Variimorphobacter sp. HTMS_6. Lineage (NCBI taxonomy): Bacteria > Bacillati > Bacillota > Clostridia > Lachnospirales > Lachnospiraceae > Variimorphobacter > Variimorphobacter sp. HTMS_6. The sequence continues at coordinate 2,287,907 of NZ_AP046094.1, read as the reverse complement.
ATTCCGGTTGATGGTGCCTTTCAGGATGGAATTAAAATACGTGGTATGGATGTTGTGGTTCCCGATCTTCCAAAGAATATTGTAGCGCTTCATAACTTTATTTTTGATGATCCAACACCAACACCTGCATCAGAAGGTACGGATAATACCTCTGCGAAAAACAAAACAGATTCAACTACGAATTAGTAATTAATTGAAAATAACAATAGTTTCATGCGTTTTGTTATATTGCAACTCATATTACCATATAATTAGGTGTCCAATTATTCCGCAGTAATATATTACCGGTAAAGGGATAATGGAGAACTAGAGGAGTGTGAGACAATGATAATGAAGCGCATGAAGTATGATAAAAGGCCATTACGTAGTGAAATTCTGTTTGTGTTAGCAGTGCTAAGTATAGTGCTGGTGATATTCGGTTATGAGCTGAGACTATTAGATTCTGAATATAAAATCAAGGGAATAACTTCACAGGATATTGACTATGATAATTATCGAAGTTATTATTTGAATGAAGAGCTATTAAATCAGTCAAATAAAAGAGCTGAGGATGTAATTAAGAAACATTCGGTGCTGAAAAATAATGAATACGTTAATCAAATCGGATATCTTACCTTTAGCATGATGGAAAATAAGTATCAGTTAAAGAAACATGATCTGATGGATGAGTATACCTTTTATCGTGGTATCGGTAGAGTAGTACAGAATTCAAAATTTATAGAATTATACAAGTACAATCAGGCGATTTTATCGGACTTGGTTTACTTTCCGATTCCGACAATCGAAAATCAAAGTGCCGATATCTTCTACGTTGATTCATGGAGTCAGCCACGGACTTATGGTGGGAATCGGACACATGAAGGTACAGATGTCATGGCTTCTAATAATAAAAGAGGCTTTTTCCCCGTGGTAAGTATCACGGATGGAGTAGTTGAGAAGATGGGATGGCTGGATAAGGGCGGTTACCGCGTTGGAATCCGATCTCCCCATAATGGTTATTTTTATTATGCACATTTGGATTCTTATGCTCCGGAATTGAAAGCAGGAGATAAGGTCATAGCCGGACAATTACTTGGATTTATGGGTGATACCGGATATGGTCCTGAAGGAACGAAGGGTAAGTTTGATGTTCATTTACACCTTGGTATCTATGTCAATACGGATACGAAGGAGGGAGAAATGAGCGTCAACCCTTATACTGTTTTAAAAATACTTCAAAAGAATAGAACCAAATGGCAGAATGGAGTTACAAATGGAGATATACTTAGATAATTCAGCAACAACTAGAGCAACGGATAAAGTCAGAGATATTATGATGAAGGCGCTTTGTGAGGATTATGGCAATCCTTCTTCCATGCATCGCATGGGCGTTAAGGCAGAACAGTATATGAAGGATGCATCTTCCATTATCTCAAATAGTCTAAAGGTAGAGGCGAAGGAAATTCTATTTACCTCAGGAGGTACTGAGTCAAATAATTTGGCGTTGATTGGTGTTGCGATGGCTAACAAGCGTCGTGGCAATCATATTATAACCTCTAGAATAGAGCATCCGTCTGTTCACCAGACCTTGGTATACCTTGAAGAGAACGGATTTGAAATCAGCTTTGCGCCGGTGGATTCCACCGGTAGATTAATCAAAGAAAAACTGTATGAACTGGTGAAAGAGAACACAATATTGGTATCAATTATGTATGTGAATAATGAAATTGGGTCTGTGCAGGATGTAGAAGAGATTGCAACACAGCTTAAGTCACGTAAGAAGGATCTAATTCTCCACGTGGATGCAGTTCAAGCATTTGGTAAATACAGAATACATCCAAAGAGAATGGGAATTGATCTCTTATCCTTTAGCGGACATAAAATACATGGACCCAAAGGGGTCGGTGCTTTATACGTGAATGAGAAAGTAAAAATAAAACCGGTGTTATTCGGCGGTGGTCATCAAAGAGGGCTACGCTCAGGAACAGAGAATGTGTCTGGAATCGCAGGCCTTGGACAAGCGGTTAGTGAGCTGTATCAGGATTTTGATATCAAAATAGAACGGATGTATCATTTAAAACAGAAGTTCCTTCTGGGTGTTTCTGAGATAGATGGGGTTACAATCAACGGACTCCCCCTGGAGTGTACGAAGGATTTTGAGATGGAGCAACTCAAGATTACAGCTCCACATATTATGAATGTAAGCTTTCAGGGAGTGCGTAGTGAGGTGTTACTGCATTCTCTTGAGGATAAAGGGATATATGTATCTTCCGGATCAGCATGCAGCTCCCATCATCCGACTCCAAGCGTTACATTAACAGCGATTGGATTACCTAAGGATTTGATGGAATCAACGATAAGATTTTCGATGTCGGAATTAACGAATGAAGAAGAGATTGAATATACATTGGAACAACTGCGTCAGATTGTTCCGATTTTAAGAAGATATACTAGAAAATAGTACAAGCCACTAAGCTCAAGAAGAGCATTAATTTACACTGGAGGACAATATGTTTAAAGCATTTTTAATTAAGTACGCAGAAATAGGATTAAAGGGGAACAATCGTTATCTCTTTGAGAACGCCTTAAGGGATAGGGTTAAGGAAGCATTAGAACCATTGGGAGATTTTATGGTAAGCAAGGAACAGGGAAGAATCTTTGTAGAATGTCCAGATGGATATGATTATGAAGAAACTGTTTCAGCGATATCTAAGGTATTCGGCATCTCTTCCTTCTGTCCTGTGGCTGTGCTTGAAAGCTCAGAATGGGAGGCATTAACCAAAGGAGTAGGCGATTATGTGGAGGCAATGTATCCGGATCGCAATATCACCTTTAAGGTGGAGGCAAAGCGTGCAGATAAAAAGTATAAATTGACCTCACCGGAGATATGCATTGAGATGGGTTCCTATCTCTTGAAAAGATTTCCTGAGATGAAGGTTGATGTACATGATCCTTCGGTTCGTTTCACGGTTGAAGTGCGTTCAAAGTGTTATGTATATTCGATTGTAATTCCGGGTCTGGGTGGAATGCCGGTTGGAACGAACGGCAAAGCTATGTTATTGTTATCCGGTGGTATCGATAGTCCGGTGGCAGGATATATGATCTCAAAGCGTGGTGTATCCTTGTCTGCGACTTATTTTCATGCACCGCCATATACCAGTGACAGAGCAAAGCAAAAAGTGGTAGATCTCGCAGAGAAAATCTCAAAATATACCGGTAAAATTAAGCTCTTCGTAGTGAATTTTACTGATATTCAATTATATATATATGATCAATGCCCTCACGAAGAATTGACTATTATCATGAGAAGATATATGATGAAGATTGCGGAGCGTTTAGCGGAGCAGGAAAATTGCCTCGGAATGATTACCGGTGAAAGCATCGGTCAGGTAGCTAGCCAGACGATGTATAGCCTTGCAGCAACCAATGAGGTATGCAACATGCCTGTTTATCGTCCGTTGATTGCATTTGACAAAAAGGATATTGTAGAGATTGCTCAAAAGATTGATACCTTTGAAACTTCTATCTTACCATTTGAGGATTGTTGTACGATATTCGTAGCAAAACATCCGGTAACTAGACCTAGCATTAAGGTGATTAATAATTCTGAGAAGAAGTTGGATGAAAAGATTAATGAAATGATAGAAACTGCTTTAAATACAGTTGAAGTGGTACAAGTAGGGTAGATAAATAGAGATTTGTTGTAAAAAAAAGGACGCCCATTCATTGGGCGACCTTTTTAAAAAGTAATTAGTCAACGATATAAGGTTTTAAGATTGCAAGAACGGAATCTAAATTCTCGTCACTATGGATATTTAAATCAATATGTTTAGATAAGTCAAGAGAGAAAATACCCATGATGGATTTTGCATCTATTACGTATCTACCGGATACTAAATCAAAATCAGTATCGAATTTTGTAACGTCGTTTACGAAAGCTTTAACCTTGTCAATTGAATTTAATGATATTTTAACTGTCTTCATAAAAAATCCTCCTTAAATTATATATATGTATATACTATAATTTAGCAAATTAAAAGTCAATATACAAAGTTCATAAAAATATGAGGAAAAGTTGTATATGACAGGAAAGAATTTTTAGATAAATCGGAATGAAATAAAAGTTTATGATTTTAAGAAAGGAATCACACGTACATGAAGAAGACGGCAGCATTTTTAAGCCTCGGATGCAAAGTAAATTCCTATGAGACAGAAGCGATGAGAGGAATGTTTGAGGCAGCCGGTTATGATATAATCGAATTTAAAGAAAAAGCGGATGTTTATGTTGTAAATACCTGCACTGTAACCAATATTGCAGATCGAAAATCCCGTCAGATGCTACATCAGGCGAAAAAACGAAACCCGGAGGCAATTATTGCTGCGGTAGGTTGCTATGTACAGGCATCGGAAGAAGCGTTGTTAGCGGATAGCGCTGTAGACTTGGTAGTAGGCAACAATAAAAAGGGTGATATCGTTCAGATGGTAGAACGCTGCAAGAGTACCAATGAGAAGGAAGAACTTATTGTTGATATTAATGAGCAAATGGAATATGAGGAATTGAATGTTATTACTACCATGGAGAAGACCAGAGCCTTTATTAAGATTCAGGATGGATGTAATCGTTTTTGTTCCTACTGCATTATCCCGTATGTAAGGGGAAGGGTTCGCAGTAGAAGAGAAGAAGAGATTCTGAGTGAGATTAGTGAGCTTGTTAAGAAAGGATATAAAGAGATAGTACTAACTGGTATCCATATCTCCTCTTATGGAAGTGATTTTAATGGAGAGAAGCAGGAAAATGGATCAGAGATAAATAGTGAGCCTTTAGCGGAACTGATTCGTAAAATCGGTATGACTCCTGGTATAGAGCGGATACGATTAGGTTCCTTGGAGCCCAGAATTATAACGGAGCAGTTTTTAGAAGTAATCAGTAAGGTGAAGCAGTTCTGTCCTCATTTTCATTTATCCTTACAAAGTGGCAGCGATACCGTGTTAAGCAGAATGAATCGTAAATATAATTCTGAAGAATACTATGAACGAGTACAGCTGATTAAACGCTACTTTGAACTTCCCGCATTTACAACGGACATAATCGTAGGATTCCCTGGGGAAACTGAGGATGAATATGAAGAAACGAAAAATTTTGTTCGCAAGGTAGGTTTTTACCAAATCCATGTATTTAAATATTCAAAAAGAGCCGGTACAAAAGCAGCTGTGATGCAGAATCAAGTTGCGGAGGATATTAAAACAAAGAGAAGCAACGAATTGATTTCGATCGCAGTTCAGATGTCAGACGAATATAAAGCTAATTTTATGGGCAGAATGGAACGAGTACTTTTTGAAGAAGAGGTTACGATAGAGGATAAAAAATATCAGATAGGACATACGGAAAGATATTTAAAAATGGCCGTAGAATGTAATCAGGATTTGTCAAATCGGATAAAAAAAGTCAAGGTATGTAATAAATTAACAGAAGAAATTCTGCTTTGTGAAATAATGCATTGAATTTTTTCCATAAATATATTAATATAATAATAACAATAGACGGTAAATTGTAGCAGACTATCGGTGAAAGAGGAAGTGATTCAATGCAAAAAATAAACAATACTCAATATTTTAGAGTTCATAAGGATAAAGAGATCGTTGTAAGTGACGTTATAAGGACTGTATACGCTGCTTTAACTGAAAAAGGATATAATCCACTAAACCAAATCGTAGGATATGTTATGTCTGGAGATCCAACCTACATAACAAGTCATAAAGGAGCCAGGAGTCTGATCATGAAAGTAGAACGTGACGAAATTATTGAAGAATTGTTACGTTATTACATTGATAAAGACATCAGTTCGAGTAAATAATAAACAGAAGAAGGCATGATGTTGTTTCATGCATCGGATTTTTACAGTTACAGCCATAAATTGGTCGTGTAACAGGAATGGAGATTTTTAGTGAAAAGAATTATGGGACTGGACTACGGTTCTGTTACAGTGGGCGTAGCAATTTGCGACGCACTCTTCTTGACTGCGCAGGGTATTGAAGTGATTCGCCGTAAGCAGGAGAATAAATTACGTCAGACCTTAGCTAGAATAGAAGAATTAATAGCACAGTATGAAGTAGGTACGATTGTCTTAGGATATCCGAAACATTTGAACAACACGGTCGGTGAGAGAGCAGTAAAGTCAGAAGAGTTCGCGGAAAAACTCAGGCAAAGAACAGGGCTTGAGGTGATACTTTGGGATGAGAGACTTACAACAGTAGCAGCTCATCAGGTATTATCTCAGACCCGAATGAATTATGAAGAAAAAGCAAAAGTAGTGGATAAGCTTGCTGCAGTATTGATTCTGCAGGGATACCTTGATAAATTGAGCTTTGAGAAGAAAGAGAACGATGTTGATATACATCAAGGAGGAGAATATGAGCAATAAGCCCGATGAGATTGTTTTTACTACGGAGGATGGGGAAGAGGTTACATTTCAGGTAATCGAACAGACTCGACTTGGTGGGAGTGATTATCTATTGGTTAGTACGGACAGTGAAGAGGAAGAAGATGCAGAGGCGCTAATTCTGAAGGATATTTCGAAAGAAACGGATGAAGAAGCGATTTATGATATAGTAGAAGACGATCACGAGTTGGAACTCGTGGCGGGAATTTTTAAAGAGTTATTGGATGATATAGAATTATCATAATTGCATAGATATGATTAGATGAAAATAGGTGATGAGATGCCTGATACACAGGAACAGTTCAAAGCGTTATTAAAACAGAACGGACTCAAGGTAACTATTCAACGAGTTGCTATATTGGAAGTTTTGAGTAGCAGACCGGGGATACATTTGACAGCGGAAGAGATATATGATTTTGTTAAGGAAAAATATCCCGATATAGGAATGGCAACCGTCTACAGGACAATTCAAATGTTATCAGATTTAAATTTGATTGATAAATTAATTCTGGATGATGGCTATGTACGATATGAAATCAGTAAAATGAATGAAACGGATACTAGCCACCATCATCATCATTTGATATGCCTGGACTGCGGAAGCATTTATGCTTTTCAAGATGATTTATTGGAGATTTTGGAAACTCGAATCAAAGATGCTTTGGGGTTTGAAGTTGTTGATCATAAGGTGAAATTATATGGTCATTGTAAAAATTGTTTAAGTAATAAAACTATTCAATCTAATGAATGAACATAAAGCCGTTTACGCGGTTTGGTTTACATGCGATTCAATTTGAAACATCGCTATATTATTATATGGCATATTATTGAAAAGCATCATATCGTATGCACTTAGTTAATGGATAAATTAGTACATATTAAACCATTGGAGGTGCAATTTTTGAAAGAAAAACAAAAAGACAAGGAACAGGAACAGACAGTTGAAGTAGCAAGTACACCGACTAATATAAACGGTGTCAAGATTATTCCGTTAGGCGGATTAGAGCAGATTGGTATGAATATCACTGCAATTGAGTATGAGGACTCCATTATTGTTGTAGATTGTGGATTATCCTTTCCAGAGGACAACATGCTCGGAATTGATTTGGTAATTCCGGATGTGACATATCTGAAAGACAATATTAGTAAAGTCAAGGGTTTTGTTATTACCCATGGACATGAAGATCATATTGGTTCATTACCGTATATATTAAAGGAGATTAATGTTCCGATTTATGCTACCAGACTTACCACAGCAATTATTGAAACAAAGTTAAAGGAACACAATCTGCTAAAAAGCACAAAACGTAAAGTTATCAAATATGGTCAGTCCATTAATTTGGGATGTTTTCGTATTGAATTCATTCGGACAAACCATAGTATTGCAGATGCAGCAATGCTTGCAATCTTTACACCGGCGGGTATTTTATTCCATACAGGAGATTTTAAGGTGGATTATACACCGGTTTTTGGCCAGCCAATTGACTTGCAACGAATCGGAGAGATTGGTAAAAAAGGAGTACTCGCATTACTCTGTGATAGTACCAATGTAGAGCGTCCCGGATATACAATGTCAGAAAGTACAGTAGGAAAGACGTTCGATACCATATTTACTGACAATGCAAAGCAACGAATTATTGTTGCAACGTTTGCATCCAATGTTGATCGTATTCAGCAGATTATCAATTCTGCGACAAAATATAATCGAAAATTAGTGATTGAAGGCCGTAGTATGGTAAATATTATTACGACCGCAGTGGAGCATGGATATATCAAGATGGCAGATAATATGTTGATTGATATTGAACAGATGAAGAATTATTCTGATGAACAGCTGGTACTGATTACGACGGGAAGTCAGGGAGAATCCATGGCTGCATTACCACGTATGGCGGCTTCCATTCATAAAAAAGTAACAATCAAACCGGGAGATGTCGTGATTTTAAGTTCTACTCCGATACCTGGTAATGAAAAAGCAGTGTCAAAGGTAATTAATGAATTATCCATGAAGGGTGCAAAAGTAATCTATCAGGATACCCATGTATCCGGTCATGCCTGCCAGGAAGAAATTAAATTAATCTATTCTTTGGTTAAACCAAAGTATGCTGTTCCGGTTCATGGGGAATATAAACACTTAATTCGTCATGCTGAGCTGGCACAAACATTAGGTATTCCGAAGGATAATATTTTTATCCTATCCTCCGGTAATGTTCTCACTTTATCTAGTGAGAGAGCCGGAATAACCGGTGAAGTACCGGCACAGGGTATTCTTGTTGATGGCCTTGGCGTTGGTGATGTAGGCAATATTGTACTACGTGACAGACAGCTCCTATCCGAGAATGGTTTGATCATCGTAGTGATATCCTTAGAGAAATTCAGCAATCAGATTCTTTCGGGGCCTGACATCGTATCCAGAGGCTTTGTATATGTAAGAGAATCAGAGAATCTGATGGAGGAAGCCCGTGTTGTTGTTGAGCGTGCTTTGGAGAAGAGTTTAAGTAGAAGCAATGCTGACTGGAATAAGATGAAGAATGAAATTAAAGATTCGTTGGGTGATTTTATCTGGAAGAAGACGAAGAGAAATCCTATGATTCTGCCAATTATCATGGAGATAGAATAAAAGCAGAAATCATAAGTAAGAGAGGCGGTTTATGGCGATTAAAAACACATCGGAAAAATTATCATTAAAAGTAATAGGTAATGTATTTAAATTACTTTTAAATCTTGGATTTTATGCGTTAGTGGCATTTTTAATCATTAATGTCAGCAAGCTTACGTATGATTTTACTTATCAGTTTTTTGGACCGGTAACAGTACAGGAGGCTCCCGGTACGAATCTCACTGTAGAGATTCAAAAGGGTGATTCTTCAATGGATGTAGCAGCAAAGCTTGAAAATGAGCGTGCCATTGAGAATAAGTTTGTATTCTATCTAAAAACAAAGCTTCAAGAAGCAGTGATTATGCCTGGAACATATAAAATCAATAATTCCATGACATATGATGATATCTTGAATGTAATTACTGACATTTCAAATTCGACTACGAAAGAGAAGAATGCGAAGAATGTGAAGAGTGATAAGGGGAAGGGAGATACTTCCACGCCAAAATCCGATAACCAAACCAAGTAAGTTGGAAAGGCATATGAAAACATGATAGTAGACGAGAGAATCGCAGCTTATATTAATTCATTGGCAACAGAGATTACTCCTGAGCTTCTTGAGTTAGAAAAAGTTGCATTAAAAAACTATGTTCCTATCATTAAGAAGGATACACAAGGAATATTAAAGTTTTTGCTGCAAATGAAACAACCAAAACGAATTCTGGAGGTCGGAACAGCCATTGGCTTTTCCGCCCTCTTTATGAGTGAATATACTTGTAAAGAATGTGAAATTACTACGATAGAAAAGGTTGAGATGCGCCTTGTTGAGGCGAGAAAAAATCTAACCGATTCCACGTTTCCGTATAAGGATAAGATTACCCTACGTGAAGGGGAAGCACTTGATGAACTAAAGGCATTAACGAAAGAGAGTAAGCAATATGATTTTATCTTCTTAGATGCTGCCAAGGCTCAATATATGAGCTTTCTACCGGAGATTATGAAGCTGCTTGAAGTTGGAGGGCTACTTGTAACGGATAATGTATTACAGGATGGAACGGTTACCAATTCAAGATATAGCATCATCAGAAGGGATCGAACAATTCACTCCAGAATGAGGGAGTATCTATATACGATTACTCATATGGAGGAATTAGAAACAGCAATATTACCAATCGGTGATGGCATAGCACTGAGTCACCGATTAGGATAGATTTACTTAGGAATGAGGTATAAAATGCTTGAAGAAATAAAAAAACCGGAATTGTTGATACCTGCAGGTAATCTGGAAACATTAAAGACTGCAGTGATGTACGGAGCGGATGCAGTTTACATCGGTGGTGACATGTACGGACTTCGTGCGAAGGCCAAGAATTTTTCGATGGAGGATATGAAGGCGGGAATTGAATTCGCCCATCAGCACGGTAAAAAGGTTTATGTAACAGCGAATATTACAGCGCATAATCAGGATATTAATGGGATACGCAAGTATTTTCAAGAGTTAAAGGAATTTGGAGAGCTTCGTCCGGATGCTTTAATTGTATCGGATCCGGGTGTTTATAATATAGCTATGGAGGAATTACCGGGGATTGAACTTCATATCAGTACCCAGGCAAATAATACGAACTATGAAACCTATCGTTTCTGGCATAGACTTGGAGCTACTAGAGTAGTATCCGCTAGAGAATTATCGATGGAGGAACTATCGCAGTTAAGAGCGAATATTCCTACTGGAATGGAGATTGAAACATTTATTCATGGGGCGATGTGTATTGCTTATTCGGGAAGGTGTCTTCTGAGTAATTATTTTACCGGACGAGATGCGAATATGGGAGCCTGCACACATTCCTGTAGATGGAAATATCACATTGTAGAAGAAACCAGACCGGGCGAGTATCTACCGGTTGAAGAGAACGAGCGTGGAACCTATATCTTTAATTCCAAAGATTTATGTATGATTGAATATATTCCGGAACTTGTAAAAGCGGGAATTGACAGCTTTAAGATTGAGGGTAGGATGAAGACAGCATTATATGTTGCCACAGTTGCTAGAACTTATCGTAAAGCGATTGATGATTATTTTAAGGATCCGGCTATATACGAGGCAAATAAAGCTGCATATATGGAGGAGATACGTAAGGGTGTGAATCGACAGTTTACTACCGGGTTTTTCTTTGGGAAACCGCAGCATGAGGATCAAATATACGATCATAATACCTATGAGAAGGCTTATACCTATCTGGGTACAATTGCAGGGGAGAAGGATGGTCTCTATGAACTTGAACAGAAGAATAAATTCAGTGTGGGTGAATCAGTAGAAATCATTAAACCAAATGGAGACACAATCACAGTTACTGTTAAGAGAATTACTGATAAGGATGGTAAGGAGATGGAGAGTTGCCCGCATCCTAGACAGATCATCTATGTTGATTTTGGAACAAAGCTTGAAGGATATGATATTATTAGGCGGAAAGAGTAACTCTTTCCGCTTTTGTACATAGTTTAATAAGATGGGAGAAAATAGTATGAAAAAACACTTAGGATTGATTGGACTGTTAACGGTTGCCGTAATGTGGGGGTTTGGATTTGTAGCCAATGCGGTTGCTCTGAATGACATGTCTCCACTTCAAATATTGTGCGTGAGATTTTTTCTTGCGGCAGTCATTATGGGAGCGTTTGCATATAAGAAATTAAAGAAAGTGAATAAGAAAACCTTAATGGCAGGTTTGATATTAGGGCTCTTTTTGTTTGTTGGTTTCGTTTTGCAGACCGTAGGTTTACAACATACCACCCCTTCAAAGAATGCATTTCTAACTGCTACCAATGTGGTGATTGTTCCATTCATTGCTTTTGTAATATATAAAAAGAAAGTAGATCGCTTCAGCGTATATGGCGCAATTCTAGCAATGATCGGTTTTGCGGTATTATCTTTGCAAGGAAATCTGATGCTGGGATATGGAGATGTATTAACTCTGCTATGTGCGGTGGGCTTTGCGTTACATATCTTTTTTACCGGAGAATTTGTGAAAAGACATGATGCCATGGCACTAACAGCTATCCAGATGATTGTGGCATTTGTGCTTTCTATGTTATCAGTATTAGTAACTGGGGATTACCACATTAGTGCTGCCGGTAATAGCTGGATTAGTGTAATATATCTTGGTGTATTCGCTACCTCGGCGGCTTTCTTTCTTCAATCCGTATCACAGAAATATACGGATGAAACAACAGCCGCGGTATTGATGTCTATGGAATCTGTATTTGGAAGTGTGTTCTCCATTCTAATTGTACATGATCCGGTTACAAGCAGAGTTGTAATAGGATGTCTTCTTATCCTATCAGCCGTTATTATTTCCGAGACAAAGTTAAAATGGTTGTTTAAACCACGCTTAAATACAGCAGAGTAAAACTTAAGCAAGATTGCAATAATAGAGGACCTTTTGTCTGATGTGGTTAAAAACTGTAACTTTTTTGTAACCCTCTTTTGAAAAATTTTATATATACTCTATTTATGATTATAATAAATAGCAGGAAAGGAAATTAAAAATGAGGTTGAAGAAGAAATTATTAATAGGTGTATTTGCTGGGATGTCACTTGCATTATCTGGTTGCGGAAGTATGGATGATAGCGTAAGTTTTATAAATACTCCCAAATTATCAAATGAAAGGCAAGAAAATCTAAAAGAGACATTAAATCAGTTATTGCCAAAAGGATTCGAGCTTGCAACTGCAAAGTTCTCAGAGCCAAAGCAGTCAATCTTTACGGAGGATCTGAATCAGGATGGGACTCAAGAGGGTATCGTGTTGTACCGTGATATGAATGAGAACAAACCTGTGCATATTATGGTTTTACAAGAAAAGAATGGGGTTTGGAAAAAGATCAGTGATATCTCAACAAATTTAACCTATGTAGATTATTTTAAAATTAACGATTTAAATAAAGATGGAGATAAAGAATTGATTATTGGAGTGGGTATCGCAGATACAGACGCGAAGAAACAGCTCCAAATTTATGAATTCAAAAATAATCAATTATTTACCAAAGTAGATGATAGTTATGAGTGGATTGATGTAAATGACTATAATGGGGATAAAAACCCAGAGATATTGCTACTAAGCGGAGAAGTTGGTAGTTCGCAGAAGGCTACTCTTTATCAATATGATAAGGGACAACTTAAAAAACAATCCTCTGTAATTCTTAATGCTGATGCATATCATGAGAATATTGTAAATGGTAAATTAGCAGATGGTAAGAATGCTGTATTTATTGATAGTGGAGTAGGAGCTCACTCCATGCTTACTGAAATAATTTCTTATGATAATGGGAAACTTGTATTAGTCGGCAATGAATTTGATGGTGTATTACTAAAAGAATATCCTCTCTATAGTAAAGATATTAATCATGACGGAGTAATAGAGGTCGGTGGGATGTACATTCCGAAAGGATATGAAGATGCTGCGATGGCAGAGATTCCATTTATATATACCTACAATGATTACAAAGTGGATGGTTCAAAGCAGACAATTGCGCAGAGATATAATAATGATATGTATCACTTTTATATAAACATTCCAAAAGAATGGTATAATAAAGTAACCATTAAGAAACTTGATAACGGAATAAATTTATTATCAACGGATACACAGAAGATTGTATTCAATGTGAATTGGGTTGATAAAGAAAAATATAATGGAACCGGACTAAAACTTGGTGAAAATAAGAACCTGGTTTTCTATACAGAGAGCAAAAAGGATATGCCAATATCTATAGATAATTTTCATTTGTTTGCAGAAGATTTGAAATAGGCACAGACTGGAGCAAATCATGAAATCGATACTTGTTGTAGAAGATGAATTATCGATACGAAGTTTTGTATGTCTTAATTTAAGAAAGAAAAATTATAAGATCTATGAAGCAGAAAATGGTGAGGAAGCATTAACAATATTTGGTGCGAATGATATTGACATCGTACTTCTTGATTTAATGCTTCCGGGTATCGATGGATATAAAGTATGTGAAGAGATAAGAAAAGTCAGCGGGTCAGTTGGCATAATTATGCTGACAGCCAGATCACAGGATGAGGATAAGGTCAAGGGGCTTATTCAGGGCGCAGATGATTATATTGTTAAACCATTTAGTATGGTGGAATTAGATGCAAGAATTATATCATTGATTCGAAGAATTGAATATGCTCAAAGGAAAGAAGAGCTCACTACGATTCAAGTAGGAACCTTACAGCTGGATCAGACTAAAAAAAGCTTGATATCTGATAATGCAGAAATCAAACTAACCCCAACGGAATATTCCATTCTTTATTTGTTTATGACGAATAAAAACCGGGTATACACAAGAGATGAATTACTTGATGAAATATGGGGAGTCAATTACGTTGGTGATTTTAAGGTGGTTGATGTAAATATTAGACGGATTCGTACAAAAATAGAACTTGATCCTTCTGATCCGAAACATCTCATAACAATTTGGGGATATGGTTATCAGTGGAAGGATTAAGCCTATGAAGCGAAGAATCACATTATATTTTATGATAATAATATTATTAACCTTAGGTCTTGTTATGGTTATCTTTTGGATGGGGTTAAAGCAATATTACTACCATGGTATTGCGAATACATTTCAATCATATTCCGAAGTGGTCGACCCTGTGTGGAGCAATAAGGTTGACTATACCGGATCAGAGCTGAACACATATAGTGATGATATAATCCGTGAATATCTGTATAAAGATGCGGAATTAAGTTTGCTGAACAAAAAGGGCGAATTGATACAATCTTCAACCGGTTTTTTCGGAAAAACCAGCTATTCTATTGATCCTCTTATTTATCGTTTTAAAACGGTCTATAATATTGAAAATAATGCATTAACTAATGAAAAAATACTGGTATTTTACTCCCCTTTGGTCTACGATGATCAAGTGATTGGGGTGCTGAGATACAGCACGTCACTAACAAATGTTAATAGTCTGATAAGGAATTTAGTTGGTTATGGACTCTTTGTATGTATGTTAGTTGCGGGTGTTGTATTTTTTATAAGCTTATATTTGGGCAATTCAATTGTAAGGCCACTAAAAGAGATTGTTCAGTTTACCCAAAAGATGGCGGAGGGAAAATACAAGGATAGAATTGATAATATCTACCCTCATGAGTTGGGCGAGCTTGCAAGTAGATTAAACTATATGGGGGATGAGATATTAAAAGCCGATCGGTTGAAGAATGACTTTATATCATCGATATCGCATGAGCTTAGAACGCCTCTTACCGGTATTAAGGGCTGGATTGAGATTTTACGTAATCCCGATGAGATAACGAAGGAAGAATACCAATTTGGTGTGTCAATGATAGATACTGAATCCGAACGGCTGATTAGTCTGGTGGAGAATTTATTGGATTTCTCTAAGTATCAGTCTGATCGAATGAACTTGAACATTTCTAATGTACAGGTCGATGATTTGATACGTAAAGTGGTATTACAATTTCGGAAAAAAGCAGAAGAAAAAGAGATACACCTGTATCTGGAAACCTCACAGATTATGATTCCTGCTGATGCAAATAAATTAAAACAGGTGTTAATAAATATATTAGATAATGCAATAAAATTCTCAGGCAAGAATGATGTAATTAATGTAATTCAAGTTGTGAATGAACATGAGGTGAAGATAACTATAACAGATCAGGGGATAGGGATCGCAGCAGAGAACTTAGAGTATATCATGAATTCCTTCTATAAAATCGATTCAAAATCAATTGGGAGTGGATTGGGATTAGCAATCTCCAAAAATATTATCGAAATGCATCAAGGTTCCATTCATGTTCAGAGTGACATAGGAAAGGGTACTTCGGTGACCATATCACTTCCCTTATCTGTCCATAAATAGAAAAAAGTAAGTCCTTCTGTCCTTTTTTAAGAGGGATAGGCACTTTATGTCAATCACATTCATAATATATTATTGAATCCTTAGGCATTGAGGTGCTTATCTTCATGAAATCGTTTCCAAAACCGTTAAGCACCAAAGAAGAATCTGACTATCTACGACGGTGCAAGGAAGGCGATAAAGAGGCCAGAGATAAATTAATCGAGCATAACCTTCGATTAGTCGCTCATATTGTAAAAAAATATAATATGGCTGATAAAGAAACAGATGATTTGATATCTATCGGTACAATTGGATTAATAAAAGCAATTGATACCTTTGATGACGAGAAAGGAATTCGTCTTGCAACATACGCCTCCCGGTGTATCGACAATGAGCTGTTAATGATGCTTAGAAGCGGTAAGAGGTTAGCAAAAGAAGTTTATTTGTATGATCCAATCGGATCTGATCGGGAAGGTAATGAAATAAATCTTTTAGATATCATTGAAGAAACAGATGTAGACATTGTAGAAAATATAATGTTAGAAGATGATATTAAAAAACTGTATCATATTATCGGGAAAGTGTTAACGGATAGAGAACGAGAAATAATCTGTTTACGGTATGGCTTAAGCAATCGAAGGGAAATAACCCAAAGAGAAATAGCAGGAATGCTTGGCATATCAAGAAGTTATGTCAGCAGAATTGAAAAAAAGGCGCTAAAGAAATTGAAAGAATGTTTTGAGTTATAGTATAAGCCGGCCGACCTTTAGGGGTTGTGCCGGCTTGCTTAATTTCTATAAAATAAAAAATTAATAGAATTTTAATGGGAAAAACGTAATATCTATTGTATGATTAGTGAAACCAATAAATTATGAATTCAATATATTAGGAGGATCTATGAATCAACTTAGAAGATTTATGTATGGAAGATATGGCTTTGATCAGTTGGGGAGAGCTCTTATTATAATCTCGTTGGCTATATCTCTTCTTGGATCATTTACAAGGTTTATCCCGCTCTATCCATTGTCCTATATTTTACTTGCAATTGCCCTGTTTCGTATCCTTTCTAAAAATATTCAAAAGAGATCACAGGAAAATATGGTCTATTATAGAATGTCGTATGCCTTTAGAAATAAGCTGAAGCAAATCAAGTTGTCTTTAATCGGAACCAAAACACACAAATATTACCACTGTCCACAATGCAAACAAACAATTCGTGTGCCAAGGGATAAAGGTAAGATATGTATTACATGTCCGAAGTGTAAAAGGGAATTCACAAAAAGAACCTAGGTGTGAGGAGGGGCGATTAGTATTATGAAAAAAACAGGGGAAGTAATTAATAGTATGATTACCTATTATTCCGGTGATGCTAGAAGAATTCAGCACTTTCTCAAGGTGTACGGCTTCGCCAAAGCGATTGGCGAAGTAGAGAAGATGGATGATGAGTTACAGGAAATTCTAGAAGTTGCAGCTGTAGTGCATGATATCGGAATTAAAATAAGTGAAGAAAAATATCAAAGCAGTGCAGGAGAGTACCAGCAGATTGAGGGGCCGCCGATTGCAAAGGAGATGCTGGCTGGTTTAGGGTATGATGAAAAATTCATCTCCAGAGTATGCTACTTAATCGCACATCATCATACCTATCATGATATCCACGGCTTGGACTACCAGATCCTTGTGGAAGCTGATTTTCTTGTTAATATCAGTGAGGACGAGATGTCTGTGGTAGCGATAGAAAGCATAAGGAACAAGATATTTAAAACCAAGACTGGGTTGGAGTTTTTGAAGAAGATATATCTTGTATAGTTATTTAATTGAAAATAGGACATTCGGGTTTAGACTTAATCATTACATATAATTAGGTTTTGGTTTACTATTATGATTTATGTACGTTGATTAATTAGTTTAAAGTGAAATGTTTTTAGATAATAAGAAAACAAATTTTTTAGTAATCATCTTAGGACATCGAAGACTGAATCGGATACTGGAAGGGTATCACATTACATATATCCTTCTAGTATCCTTCAGCACTTTCTTATTTTTTCGTTGTCCATTTTGAGCAGTCCCAAACCTGGGTTGCAAGGCCTTCATAGAATTCCGGTTCATGGCATATGATTAAGATACTGCCCTTATATGCCTGTAAGGCTCTCTTTAGTTCTTCTTTTGCATCTACATCCAAATGGTTCGTAGGCTCGTCGAGTAGAAGAATATTTGTTTCACGGTTGATTAATTTACAGAGGCGAACCTTAGCCTGCTCACCACCGCTTAATACTCGAACCAAGCTTTCGATGTGCTTGGTGGTAAGGCCGCATTTTGCTAAAGCGGAACGAACCTCATATTGTGTGTATCCCGGGAATTCCTTCCACAGTTCTTCAAGACAGGTACTGGTGTTGCCCGGTGCCATCTCCTGTTCAAAATATCCGGTATAGAGGTAATCACCTAAGGTTACGTGACCACTAAGTGATGGGATTAATCCAAGGATGCTCTTGAGAAGGGTGGTTTTACCGATACCGTTTGCTCCGACCAGCGCAATCTTGTCTCCACGCTCCATCGATAAGGTCAGTGGAGAGGAGAGTGGTTCCTCATATCCGATAACCAGATCTTCAGTTTGGAAGATGTAGCGTCCTGCAGCACGCGCTTCTTTAAAGTTGAATTCCGGCTTGGGTTTATCCTTTGCCAATTCGATTACTTCCATTTTATCTAATTTTTTCTGACGAGACATTGCCATATTACGCGTGGAGACGCGTGCTTTATTACGGGCAACAAAGTCCTCAAGTTCTTCGATTTCCTTTTGCTGACGCTTGTAAGCTGCCTCCAGCTGTGCTTTCTTCATCTCATGAACTTCCATGAATTTATCGTAATCACCGACATATCGATTTAATTCCTGATTTTCCATATGATAGATGATGTTAATTACACTGTTGAGAAAAGGAATGTCATGGGATATTAAGATAAATGCGTTCTCATAATCTTGAAGATAACGTTTCAGCCATTCAATATGCTGCACATCAAGATAGTTTGTCGGCTCGTCAAGAAGTAGAATATCAGGTTTTTCAAGCAAAAGTTTACCAAGTAATAATTTTGTTCTCTGACCACCGCTTAGATCTGTTACATCGCATTCAAGACCAATGTCGTCAAGTCCAAGTGCATGAGCGATTTCATCCACCTTACTATCAATAATGTAAAAATCATGCATAGCCAAGATATCCTGGATTTCACCCATTTCATCACACATTGCCTGAAGCTCATCACCATCTGCAGTTCCCATGGCATCGCAGATTTGATTCATTTTTTCTTCTAATTCAAATAGGTGGGCAAATGCTGATTGAAGAACAGTTCGAAGTGTCATTCCCTTTTCTAAAACTGCATGCTGATCAAGATATCCAACACGAACATTCTTTGACCACTCTACCTTACCCTCATCCGGCATTAATTTATCGGTAACAATATTCATAAAAGTGGACTTACCCTCGCCATTTGCGCCAATCAGGCCGATGTGCTCACCTTTCAATAAACGAAAGGATACATCATGAAATATCGCTCGATCTCCGAAACCGTGGCTGAGGTTGGTAACATTTAATATACTCATTCTTTAAGAACTCCTTCTATTTATAAATCTATAATTTCAATTTAAACCGTTGCGATTTATAATTTTACACGATATTATATGAAATTACAATTTAATTTCTCGGATTATTGATAGAAAGATGATGGAAGCCAGTTTAGTAACCTACTTTGTAATATGCTGGCAATTTATTAATTAAAACAGCGCACAATTAGAGAATATGAGAATATGTGATACATACGTTAGAAATGTAAAATATCTTATTGATTATTGACATAAATCGTTAATCATTTATAATAGAATTAAACAATATATGATACTAATTTACTATATATTTCGACAAAATATACAGAAAGAAGATAATAATGGATAATAGAGATAGAAAAAGGAAGAAGCTGGGCGACTTGTTGGTCGATGCTTCAGTCATCACTCAAGATCAGTTGAAGTCCGCATTGGATAAACAAAAGGGGAATCGCGGGAAGAAGATTGGTGAGATGCTAATTGACCTGGGATATACCAATGAGCTTCAGATTGCTTTTGCACTGAAGGATCAGCTACAGTATGAAGTAGTTCAATTGTCAGCTATTCGCATCCCGGATGAGATATTGAAGCTAATGATGGATAAGTCAGTACTCAGAAAACACTCATTAATCCCATTTGCTTATAATTCAAAGAATCCGAATGTTCTAAGGGTGGCGATGGCTGATCCGATGGATATTATCGCTATCGATGACTTGGGAATCTTAACGAATCATGTAATCGAACCTGTTATTGCGACGCCTACCGATATCGCTGCAGCGATTGATAAATATTACGGTCAGGAAGAGATTCAAAAAGTAGCGGATCAATATTCTCAAACAAGACAACAGACTCTTCAACATGAGGAGGAACAGAATGCCGCCTATGAAGCAGATCTGAATAATTCACCTATTGTTATTCTGGTGCGCTCCATAATTGAACAAGCGGTACGTCAACGAGCAAGTGATATACATATTGAAGCACTTGAGAATAAAATCAGAGTTCGTTATCGTGTAGATGGTGTGCTTGCGGAAGCAATGACCTATCAAGTGGAATTATTACAGGCGATAGTTGCAAGAATTAAAATTATGGGCGAGCTGGACATTTCCGAGAAGAGAAAGCCTCAAGATGGCCGAATTACGATTGTCGTAGATCGAAGAGAATACGATATTCGTGTATCCATACTTCCTACAGTGTATGGAGAAAAGGTCGTAATGAGAATAACGGATAAGAAGACACTAAATAGATCCAAAGAAAAACTGGGACTAAATAAGGAGGATCTTCAGAAATTTGATAAGCTCTTGTCACACCCTCACGGGATGCTTCTCGTAACAGGACCTACCGGAAGTGGTAAATCCACTACATTATATACTGCGATTAGTGAATTGAATACGAATGAAGTAAATATCATAACGGTAGAAGATCCGGTGGAAGCGAATATCGATGGAGTAAATCAAGTGCAGGTAAATGTAAAAGCAGACATGACATTTGCAAATGTACTACGTTCTATTTTAAGACAGGATCCTGATATTATCATGATTGGTGAGATACGAGATTCTGAGACTGCTGAGATTGCCGTAAAAGCATCCATTACCGGACATCTTGTAGTAAGTACACTTCATACGAACAGCGCCGCCAGTACGGTAACTCGTTTAGCAGATATGGGAATTGAACCGTATTTGATAGCGGATGCTACCATTGGCATTATTGCACAACGACTCGTGAGAAGATTATGTGAATGTAAGCAACTACATATTGTTACGAGTTTAGAAAAACAATACTTAGGAATGGAAACAGAACAGGAAGTTCAGATATATGAACCATGCGGTTGTAATTTGTGTAACGGAACAGGTTATCTTGGTAGAATTGGTATTTATGAAATTATGCCGATTACCAATAATTTAAAAGATATTATTAATAAGAACGGATCTGCAGCCGACATTCAGGAAGCTGCGTTAAGAGAAGGGATGCATACATTAAGAGAAAGTGCGAAGACATACGTGCTCCAAGGTATCACAACGATTTCTGAGATGAAGAGATTGACCATGGACGAGATTTAATTGCAAATAGAAGGAGAGACATAAGATGCATATCAATGATTATTTAATGCAAGCAAAATCGCTTGGAGCTTCCGATTTGCACATCACGGTAGGTGTTGCACCGACTTGCCGTGTGAATGGCGGCTTGGTACCACTATCTGAGGAACTATTGAAACCGGCAGATACCGAAGAATTGATTACACCGATTATGCAAGAATACACGAAAGATGTATTTATTGAAAAAGGTGAGGTGGATTTATCTTATTCTATTCCCGGAGTGGGACGTTATCGTGTAAATGTGTTCCGCCAGAGAGGTTCTTATGCAGCGGTTATTCGTTTGGTAGCAACCAACATACCAAAACCACAAGAATTGTCCCTCCCTTCTTCCGTTGTAGAGTTGACCAAAAAGAAAAAAGGATTGGTTTTAGTAACTGGGCCGACCGGAAGTGGTAAATCAACTACATTGGCATCCCTAATTGATATTATAAATGCAAATTATAATTCCCATGTAATCACATTGGAAGATCCGATTGAGTACCTTTATTCACATAAGAAAGCAATCGTAAACCAAAGAGAAATCGGTTTGGATTCCCAAAGCTTCTCGGCTGCAATTCGTTCGGCTATGCGTGAAGACCCGGATGTCATCCTTGTAGGTGAGATGCGCGATCTTGATACCATATCAATTGCAATTACAGCAGCAGAGACTGGACATTTGGTTTTCTCAACCCTCCATACCACCGGAGCAGCGAATACAATTGATCGTATTATAGATGTATTTTCACCTCATCAACAACCACAGATTCGAATTCAGTTAGCCTCAGTACTAGAGTGTGTAATCTCACAGCAATTAATACCTACCTTCGATGGTAAGAGTAGGGTGGCTGCTTTTGAGGTGATGCATGTTACGCCAGCGATTCGTAATTTAATCAGAGAACAAAAAACACACCAGATTAATTCAATTATTCAGATTAATAAGAAGATGGGAATGCAGATGATGGATGATTCCATATTAGAGCTTTTCCTAAAAGGGATTATAAGCTCGGAAAAAGCGTTATCTTATGCGACAGATAGTGCATATTTGGAACGGAAAATCATTTAAGTTGACAAGTCAATAGGAATATAGTAGGATATATAAGGTAAATGGAATAATATATATATATAAACCATTTATTGACAAATAATGGTAATTGATGTATATTATAAAAGCGCAATATGTTTTGCTCCTACTATAGATTTACAAAGAAGATGAGGATTAGTCAATGGCCAATTATCAATATACTGCTGTTAATGATAAAGGAAAACAGATTAAGGGATCCGTCGAAGCTACCTCCAAGGAAAGTGCTGTACTTTCATTAAAGGCGGAGGGAAAGCTACCACTTAAGGTGGTGGAAGAAAATCTGTTAAATAAAGATATCAGTTTTGGATTTAGTCCCAGAATAAAGACGAAAGACATTGCGGTGTTCTGCAGACAATTTTATAGTATCATCTCCGCAGGTATTCCAATCATTCGAGCATTGGACATGTTGGGTGAGCAGACAACGAATAAAAAACTGGCAAAGGCAATTATTGAAGTTAAGATATCGATAGAAAAAGGTGATACCTTAGCACATGCGATGCAGTCAAGGGAGGATGTATTCCCGCCAATACTTATCAGTATGGTGGAAGCAGCAGAAGCATCCGGTAGCTTAGAAACCTGTTTTAACAGAATGTCTACATATTTTGAAAAAAGCGCTAAATTAAAGAGTGTAGTTGCTAAGGCAATGATTTATCCGGCATTTGTCTGTGCAGTTGCAATTGGTGTTATCGTAATCATGATGATGGTCGTTATACCGAATTTTATTAGTATGTTCAGCGATATGGGAACAAAGCTCCCACCGCTTACTGTCGGAGTTGTAAATGTAAGCAATTTTTTTGTACATTATTGGTACATATTATTATTTGTTGTTGTTTTGGCTGTAGTTTTAATAAGAATTTTTGCTCACTCCGAACAGGGAAGTAAAATATTCTCAGCAATAGCATTGAAAATACCTCTGTTTGGTGCACTTACAGTAAAATCTGCTTGTGGTAATTTTAGTAGAACAATGAGTTCCTTGATCTCATCCGGTATTACTTTACCGAATGCAGTAGCTATTACTACAAGAGGAATTAAGAATGTAGTAATTCAAAAGGCCTTAACGGATGCGAAGGCTGAGATTGAGAGGGGTATCCCTCTGTCACAACCTCTTGAGAAGTCAGGTGTGTTTCCACCACTGTTATACAATATGACAGAGATTGGGGAAGAAACCGGTAATCTGGAGAAAATGCTTGTCAAAGCGGCGGAGTACTATGAGGAAGAAGTTGAGACAGCAACAGCAAGTTTAGTCGCTGTTATGGAACCATTAATGATTATTGTATTGGCATTAATCGTTAGTGTAATACTTGGTGCAATCTTCCAGCCAATGCTATCGATATACAGTTCTGTAGAGAACACGTAAATAAATGAAATTATTAATTGTGGAGAGCAATTACTAATATAACAAGAAATTAAAAATTTCTATAAGAAAAGGGGATATTTTATGAACAAAAAGAAGAATAACAAAGGTTTTACGTTAGTTGAATTAATCGTAGTTATGGCGATTATGGCAGTCTTGATTGGCGCATTAGCACCTCAGGTCATTAAGTATGTGGAGAAGGCCAGAGAGTCTAGGGATATTCAGGTTGAGCAGACTGTACTTACAGCAGTACATACAGCAGTTGCTTCATCAGAAGCTACTGTAGCGGATTTCTCAAATAAGACATTGGCAGGAATTACAACGGATAACGCTACATTAGCGACTGCTATAAAAGAATTATTAGCTACCGACATGCAAGATGATGCTGGTATTACAGGCAAATGTCAATCCGCTAAGGGTAAAGATGCTGCCGGCTTGAAGATAACGAATGCAGGCGGTAAAATAACAGTCCAAATCGGTACGCTCAAAGCAGTTTCAAGTAACTAATATATGAATCAATTATTCTCTACAGGAGCTTAGCTCCTGTAGAGAATAATTATCTTTATACCTAGCATTTTACTACGAATAAACTCAGAAAGTGAGAACCCTATGACGGTAAGCATAATAATTTCTGCTATCATATTAATATACGGTATTCTCATAGGAAGCTTTCTTAATGTATGTATTTATAGAATACCTCGCGGGGAAAGCGTTGTACAAAACAGGTCTCATTGCATGGGATGTGGCGCAAATTTAAGAAGCCGGGATTTGATTCCGGTATTTAGTTATATTTTATTAAAAGGAAAATGCCGAAATTGTGGTGAATCAATCAGTATTCAGTATCCACTGATTGAGTTTTTCAACGGAATCATTTATGTTTTTATATTTCTTACAAGAGGGTTGCCGGGAGTAGCAGAAAGATCATTCAACTATCATTTGACGAGCGTATTATTCTGCTTTGTTGCATCCGCACTAGTTGCACTAAGTGTAATCGATTTTAGAACATATGAAATACCGGAAAAAATAAATTTATTTCTGTTAGTGGCAGGGCTGATAAGGGTTGGACTAGATTACCGCAATTGGGGACTATACTTTATTGGCTTTTTTTGTGTTAGTGGGTTATTATATCTTATTTTTTTATTAACCCATGGTAATGCCATAGGCGGTGGAGATATTAAACTAATGGCAGTTGCGGGAGCAATTCTTGGATGGAAGAATATATTGCTAGCTTTATTCCTTGGATGTTTAATCGGTTCGATCATACACATAACGAGAATGAAAATAAGTCACGCAGATCGAGTGCTGGCAATGGGACCTTATTTATCAGCAGGTATCCTAATTGCGATGCTTTATGGAGACCAACTAATCAATTGGTATCTACGTGCATTTATATAAATGTATGGAATAATTACAATACGCTATAACCTACAATAATACAATTTAGATATGAGAGCTGCCAAGGTGCAGAATGGAGGCTTTATGGGTACAAAAGTGTTAAACTTTGAGATTGGGGCAAAGATTACTAAAATTTGTGTCGTAAATTTAAATCAGAAGAATCCGAAAATCTTTCAGACTATAGTAATTAATACACCAGTGGATGCTGTGGAGGACGGGTATATCAAGGATGTTGAAGCGGTAGCTTCTTCTATCAGTGCGGCAATCAGGAAGGAAGGAATTCGACTTACTCAAGCGGTATTTACGATATCCTCATCCAAAATTGTAAATCGTGAAGTGATTATTCCCTTTGTAAAAGAAAACAAGATTAAGGATGTAATAGAAGCAAATGCAACGGATTATTTTCCGATTGATGTGAAGGAATACACCCTCTCCTATATTATAATGGAGAAGATAAATACAAAGGAACTTAAGAATTATAGACTTTTGGTTTTGGCAGTACATAGTAATTTATTAATGGCATATTATCGATTGGCTGAAATCCTGAAGTTGAAGGTAGCGTCCATTGATTATGTCGGTAATAGTGTTTTCCAAATTTATCAACATGAGGCAACGAATGACACAAGTATGTTTGTTCAGATTAACGAGCAAAGTACGATGGTCAATGTAATTAAAAAAGATGTACTCGAATTGCAAAGAGTAATTCCTTATGGATATGATTCGATTCTTACTGCAATGAGTGAAAACAAACAATTAAATATTAAACCGGAAGATGCTTTCGTAGCTTTGAAAGAAAAACCCTATATAAACAGTAATTTTTCTGAGAGAGAGATTTACTATAATCCGAATGAAGATGGCGAGGAGGTATCGTTGGAACCTTCTGTAGAGATTACCGAATCCTTACGCTATTTAATTAGTAATGTGGTACGAGTAGTGGACTATTATGGTACCAAGAAAAAGGATGACAGAATCAGATCGATTGTTTTAACCGGTCAGGGTGCACAGATTCTTGGTTTGGAGAGATTATTTGGGAATGAAGTCGGTATAGAAGCGAAAACAGTTCTGTCCTTTCAAGGTGTTACCTTTGCGAATGAAAAGGCGGCGAATGATTTTACAAAGTATGATTTTATAGCAGTCAGCGGTGCAAGTATATCACCAATTGGAATGGTTGCTAAGAAGTATATGGAGAAAGTAACTAGGAAGAATGATATGGTTGCCGTTATAACAATCAGTTCGCTCGTGGCATTGACATCAATTGTTCTTTGGTTAGTTTCTGCACAGCAATTATTTTCGGCACGTCACGAACAAGTGAGACTAACATCAGAAATTAATAAAATGAGCAGTATAAATGGGATATATTCGAAAAACCTGGATTTAAAGGATAGAATCACCGGTTTTGATACACTTAAAATCCTATCTTATAACAGTGATGAGCAGCTACTCCCGCTGATTAATGAATTGGAGGAGAAGCTTCCAACTGAGGCAACGGTTCATTCCATTACGGTCACCGGTTCGGAGGTTACCATTAATTTTACGGTAGATTCAATGCAAACCTGTGCTATGACATTAACTCAATTAAAGACTATAAATCTACTTGAGAAGGTAAGAACAGCCGGTGTTGCGGAGGATAAGGATAATGTCGGAATACCTAAATTAAGCTTTTCTGTAACCGCAGATTATTCGATACCGAAAGATATTGCAGAGGAGGCGAAATAGTATGAAGAATATTAAGATTTCCAAAAAAGATATTAAACTATTATTGATCGTACTATCTCTGGCATTTCTTTGGGTAAGCTATTACTTTGTTTATAGCAATAATATGAAAAAAGCGGACACAATAAACGCCGAGATAGACAAATTAGAGGTTAGACATGATGATCTTCAGAAGAAGATCAATGACAAGGAAAAGATAGAGAAAGAAAATGATGATTTACAACAGCAATATAATCAAAAGCTTGCATCCTACGGGAACGGAGCAACGGATGAGAAAAGTGTTATGTTTGTAAAAAATCTTGTGGATAATACAGCAATTGAGGTTAATTCGGTAGCATTTACAGACCTGGTTTATCTCTTTAACGGAACAAATTCAGTGGATCAGCAACCGAACGATCCAAATGTAAAGGCAGCGGGTGATGAATTATCAAAAGCGACCGGAGATAATCAAACTGATACAACTCAGATTAAAGTGGATACTAAGAAGCTGGAAGCGTTAAAAAATCTTAAAGGTTATAAAGTGACGATGAACCTAACCTTCCGCTCTACATATGAAAGCTATAAAAAATGCTTGAATTATATAAGTAACTATCCTGAAAAATGCAATGTCGGAGATGTTTCATTGTCATATGATACAGAAACGGGTAATATATCCGGAACCATGGCAATTAATATGTATCATGTGGTAGGAGAGGGTGTAAAGTATAAGGCACCCGAAATCAATAGTCTTAGCATAGGATCAAAGAATGTATTCGGAACAATAGAGGTTCCCTCGAAGAAGCAAAGTGATAATCAAGAATAAACGAATATAATGTCCAATATGGAACAGGCCACGATGAACAGGAAGAGATTTCGTTATAGACATAAGAAATGATAGGAGGTGTAAAAGTGAAATTGCAGAATAACAAAGGATTTTCTTTGGTAGAAGTGTTGGTAAGTATCGTAATTCTTGCAATATTGTTTGTCACTGCAATGAACACTTTTGCCACCGTTACCAAAGTGAATGCGAAGACAAGCAAGGACCAGAAAGCTTCCACGCTTGCGCAGAATATATTAGAATCACTGGAAACCATGACACTAGAAGATACAATTAATCAATTCCATGGAACGGACTTTAAGATTATCAGCAGTAATCTGAATGATGGGGTAAATGGTTATTATAATTTACAAAATAATAGCTATTCGGAATACATGATTAGTGATTCCAAATTCAAACCGGCGACTCCTGCATATCTGTCTACTCCGAATCGAACTTCTTATTATTTAGCAATTCAGAATGTGAAAGATCGTGGAACGTCTTTTGATGTTATGGTTAAATTAGATACTTCGATATACAGTGATACAAAATATGATAAAACAATGAATAATTACGAGATGCCGAATTTGATGAAATTAGATGCAAATAAAGTTACAATCGTTGACCTAAAGAATGATTATGATTCGATCGCATATACGAATTTTATATCACAGTACCTAGGATTTTTAGGTGGTCTTCCAACTCCGGTGGATCCTGCATCTTCCTTAAGTGATGATATTAAGTATGCAACAAATAAAGTAATTACGTTGAATGTACTTAAGGATAACTTAACCTCATCATTGAACGTGAAGTGTAACGTGAGTTATAGTGCTAAGATAGGCAGCGGATCACTGGAGAAAACTTACACAGATTCTACCAGCGTGTTTAATGGATCTACTTTGATACCGGAGGGAGCAACATTAGACGGAAATGTTTATTTCTTTTACACTCCTTCTATGTTTACCGGAAATGATGTAATTAAGATTAACAACAATGGTACAAAGATTAATTTTTATCTAGTGAATCAAAAAAGTAATTTAGCGACCAATATAAATGTGTCAACGAATGATACAAACAGTGGAGTGTCAACAATATTTACGAATTATCAGGGGACTTTGATTAACAGTGTTGCCGCTTCCAATAAAAATCTTTATACCCTACAGAATAAAAATCACCGAATTTATGATATAAGCGTAGCAGTTTATCCTGAGGGAACCCTAGCATCCCAAGTCCTTGATAAAGCATATGTAACCTTTCAGTCCGCGAAGGAGAATTAATTATGAAGCAATCGGAACGTGTTCGGTTAAATAATAAAGGTGCGTCATTAATATTTGTTATTATTAGTTTTGTCTTTATCGCAACCTTAGGGACGATAGTGATTTCAGCTGCTCTTACCAATGTGGAGATGAAAAAGATTAGTCGACAATCCAAACAAACTTTTTATTCAGCGGAACAAGCGTTGAATGAGGTAAAGGTTAGCCTGACAGAAGACGTGGCTTCCTCAATTGCTACAGCCTATGAAACAGCGCTTGGTAAATTCTCCTCGACCGATGATTCAACAAGAGAAGCTTTATTCCAAAACACTTTTGTGGAGGGGATGAAGGATAAGTTGGGAGTGGATGATTTTAGCGAAGTGCTTTGTAACAGATTCAATCAGGTATATCTGAAGGAAATGAAATTTAATGATGTAACCGGAAATGGTGCTAAAGTGATATCGACCAAACCGAATGGTAAGTTAGGTTTTGTAGTTACGGATGGGAAAAGTATCACGATAACCGGCATAAAGGTAATCAATTATAATAAAGGGTTTGTAACATCAGTATCTTCAGATATTAAGATTGCAATGCCATCTTCCTCTTTGATATCACCATTATTAGCGGTAGATAGCAAACCATACATAAATTATTCAGTGATAGCAAATCAAGGCTTATGGGCAACAACGAGTTCCCATGTGATCACCGGCGGTGTTTATGCAGGAGCAGACGGTATTAATGTAAGTAATGAAACAAATACGTTATCAATTCAAAATGGTACTGTAATTTCAGCCGGAGATATCACGATTAAAGATAAAGCCAGGTTAAATATCAGTTCCTCCGCCTATGAAATATGGGCTAAGAACCTGGTGACTTCCCAAACAAGCAAGATGGATCAGCCTAATATTTATACGGAATTAAATATAACAGGGAAAACCTTTGTTCAAGATGATTTAGTTGTTGATGCATATAATAGCAATATAACTTTATCGGGAGAATACTATGGATATAGCCGTGGTACTGCCGCCAATACGAACAGTGCGATTACCGTTAATATGGCGAATGCAAATCTAAAATTGGATTTGCTCACAAAGCTTTCTTTGGCAGGAAGAGCTTATATCAGCTTTAATAACGGATATGTTTCTTATGATCCTGATGATGCCGTGGGCGCGTCAGCTGGCGCGAACCAGGATGTACAAACTGGTGAATCCTTATCGGTAAAAGGCAGTCAAACCGCGTATATGGTGCCATCTAATTTGATAGCTGTCGGACATAATCCGGTTAGTTGGAGTGAGTATACCACTTATTATAATAATGGTACACCTATGTATCAGATAACATCTGATGATATTATATTTAACAATGAAGCAATCAGTGGAGAAGAGAGCAAACTATCCTATTATGTAGATTTGAATGATCCGGTTACCTGTGTGTTTTATAAGTTTGGTAATGATGCCAATGTAGTATATTATTACCTTAAGTTTAAATCGGACAGGCTGGCAACTACATATTTTAAGAATTTTAATATATGTTATCCGGATAAAATATATAATAATTTCCCGATTAGAAAGATTATCATTAATTCGGTTCCTGGAACTTATATCTCGGCGGGAAACCTGATTACCTATAATGATGATGCGAAGGTAGTTAAGGGCAGTAATATTGAATATGACAATACATATGGTACACAGTATAATAATTTATCACATACCTTACAAAAGAATGTTATTAGTTCGAAATCAGTATTTGAAAATGTTGTAAATGTAAAGAAGGTAAAGAAAGACTCAGATAATGGTACCTTGAAGAATATTCCAAACGGTACGCTGCCGGACGGAATAACACAATACAGCGTCACAATTGTAAATGGAAATTATTCTTTGAACGACATGGGAAAGCAAGGAATAATCATTGCTACCGGAGATGTTGATGTTAAGTATGACTTTACCGGATTAATCATTGCAGGTGGGAAGGTAAATATGTTATCGGGTGCAGATGTAACATGTAACCCAAACCTGATCAATATGATATTAGATGCGAATCCGGATCTATATGATTATTTTATAGATCTTAATAAATCAGATAATACACAAGAAGATTGGGGTTCACTAAACATAGCACAATTAATATCTTATGAAAATTGGAGAAAAAATTAACCTGACCGGAGGAAGTAGGCATGAGAGATAACAGAGGCGTTACGTTAATTGAGCTCATCGTGGTTATTACAATAATTGCTGTACTTGCGGGTGGAGCTACAATGTCTCTAAAGTATTTATCACATGCTAATGTAGATAAGGTAACTGAGAGAATTGATTCATCTTTAAGCAAACTCCAAGCTGAAACGATAAGTAAGGCTTACCCATACGGTTATCTTGCCATAGAGTGGGATACACATGATCAAGCTTATATGATGTACCTTGTTACATCTACGGTTCAACTTACGCAGAGTAACTGGACAAGCGTTGTAAAGACAAATATATATGAGAAGAAGCTTGGGGATAAAGATATCTCTATTACATATTCCAATAAATCAGATGGAACAGATCCTCTTACAATCGGTGTGAGCAACCCGGTATTGTTAATTAACTTTAACCCAGCATCCGGTGCGTTTTCAAGTCTTTGTAAACAGATTGTGGTAAATAGTGGAGCCAAGAAGAGCACGATAAATATGATTACAATGACCGGGAATCATTATGTTGAATGATTTGAAGTTGAAATGGATTGCTAGATTAGACAAAATAATATAAATTGCAATGCAAAGAGGAGATGTTGTTGATGGGAACAGCAAAAAATATGGTAAATGCTCCTGTCATACGGACATGGAATCATTCACCATCATTTAAGCAGAGTTTAAAGCAGAATAATAAAGGATTAACCTTGGTAGAGCTAATGGTAGCAATGTTGATATCAGTAATTGTGATCTCCATGGTAGGAATGTTTATCTCTGTTGGATCTAAAAATTATAAATTTGCTTCAAAGGAGATTAAGCTTCAGATGATCTCACAAACTGTTACAAATCAACTTGATGATATCATTATTGAAGGCTATTGGCTGGAGCAGAAAACACTTTCGCCGGATATTACGGCATATGTAATATATTCAGGCATGGATATTAATGTTATCTTTTTTGAAAAAAGCGCTCACAGTATTTATATCAAAGATGGTTTTATAAAATCGCAGATTAGCTCACTTGCCGCAGACGATTACATTAAAAAAGATAATATTATGTCTTCTTATGTATCAGAGTTTTTATTGACACAGAACCAAACCGAGAATGAAGTTCAGCTCAAGATTAAAATGGTGAATGATACGGCTAGTTATTCTTCTACACATACCATAGCACTTCGTAATAAAATGCATGAACCGGAATAAAAGTATTCTGGGGTTGAGATAGAAATATAAGGTTCTAAGATTAATCAGATATACGGGTCGAACTGTTGATTTAATTGATAGAAATGAGGGATTTGATATGAAGAAAATTATAATCGGGGTTGGGGTTGTTATAATTTCTATAGCATCATTGGTTATATGGAACCTTTGTTTTCAGTCTGCCTCTAAAAGTGAGCCGCATGCTTCGGCAGCAGCCATATTAGGATCGGATAAGCAAATCGATTTGCCTTCCGGTGAGGGAGCGAAGGGAACTGATTCCAATCCGTTTATTATTCTAGAGATCGTTCCCTATGAAGGGTATGCAGAAATTGGCTATACAATCGGCGGTTGTGAACCTATTCCGATGGATAAGTTGGCTTATAATCAGAATTATGGTAATGTTGATTATACGAATTTAATTAAAACAAAACAAATTGAAGAGTATACCATTGATATCGGTAGTGCTACCCCTGATCCTAAAAATGGGTTTGGCAACTGGTATATATCTGCTACAAACCAATATGGATTTTTCAAAAAAGTTAGTGCCGGAACAGGAGATTTTACAATAACTCTATCTGCCGACGGAAAGACTGCAACTTCTTACAAAAAGGAAAAAGGAGATTATGTCTGGGTATTTGCTAAAAATTCATGGGATCCGAATAGTACTCAACCTGAAAATTATCAGGCTGGAGAAACCTATTATAAATACACGAAAGCAGTAACAAAATATCGCCGTGACAGTTATACCTATACAAACAATGAATATTTTAAAAAGAATGTCTTGGAATTAACAGACGCGGACAAGATTGATAATTATAAAATATTAGTCATCACAATTACTCCTCAGAATTTAAATCTGCAATGTAATTTCGGACTAATTGATCGAGCTGATTTAATAAGCATATCACCGAAAACCCATGATACGGGTTATGTTGATCGATGGGAAATATATAATAGTTCATTAAAAAAGAGTCCTAGGCCTAGTGGTTTTCAAAATAATGATTTAACCTGGGAAACAACCCAAGAGATTTTAAGAAAAGCTTCTGTGGATGACCGTATTGCTCCGATTATCTTTGATGTTACCGTATTTACGGAAGATAACAGTTATACTGGATCAATTACTCCGACGAAGAAATATCTAAAAGGAGAGACAGTTCCGTCCTCAGAGATGAGTTCGAAAGGATATCTGACTAATATTACTAAGCTTTATATGATAATGCAACAAATGGAGCCAGCAAAATTTTATAATGAATATATAAAAACAGGATTAGTTAAATCTGTTCGTGTGAAAAATGGTACCACCATGGTAATGAATGGTAGTGTGAATTTAACAACCGGTTATTATATCGATCAAGATAGCACTTATACCAGTAGTACTGTATATGATATTAAAACTCCGAAAAGTGCCGCACTATGGGGGATTAATACATTCCTTCCATATAATCTATTCACAAAACCAAGCGGTTCCTTCGACAATAGTTTATGGACAACGATTGGAATTGATAATTATAGGGTTATTGTAGATGCTGGAGCATCGAATGATTCAGTAAGACATAATTACTATTCTTACAATGGTGACAAGAGCTTAACGCAGGATTTTGTAAAACCGATTATAGGTTATAATAGTTATCGTCAAAATGCATTTGATTATTATAATATGTCCTCCGGATCAATCTCCCCATCGATGGCAATTCGTTTCCTTGTAAATAATGAAACATCGGTTTATACGAAAACAACAATTCGTATTCTTGAGGTAGAGCCTAGTAAAGATTTCGTCTGGGACGGAGGTGCTTATGCAAATCAGTACTTTAAGAAGTTCTTCCCGAACTTTGGTGGCACAATAAATGTTACAACGATGACTTCAAGCGAGTTCATTGGTAAGATCGAGGATTTGAATACTACATATGACTTGGTGCTTTTCGGGTTAAGAACAGGATCTATGAGACTTTCGAATGGCGCTACAGTATATAATGATCCTAATATGGATGGTAGAATATATAGCCATAATGGTGATACAATTAAGATGGCAAATGATAAATTCAGAGGGTTGCCGGGTAAGAATGATCCTATTGATGTTTATCGTCAATCAGGTAATGATATTACGAAGCGAAAGCTAAATGAACTAAGAAGCTTTATGACAGCCGGTAATCCAATTATTCTGGATAATGGTTTTTATAACTCCAACAGTAAATCTTCCATTAACACTGCCAAGATTGATCCGAATTCATTTATTTACGATTTGGCGGATTTGGGAAGGGTCTCAAATTCGAAGGTATTCTATGCAGATGGAATTAATACGAATGCATTAGAAAATATATTAAATCAGATTACCTGTAAGATTGTTTTTGGTAATAAGCAGAATACGCTTAATCCCTTGAATTGCTATCCGATGGTTTATAAGGATAAAACAAAGACAGGGAACGAAAACCTACCGGATTCCCAGATCTATATTAATGGTAATAATATGGATTATCGGACGTTAAAATACAATTTCTATATCAAAGATACCGATGATTCCACAGCAACCTATACGGCTAAGTTGTATATCGACGTGAATGCAGATGGTCGATATGACTCCTCCAAAGAAAATATCGCGAATCTGAGTATTAAAAATGATCAAGGCAAAGATGAGGAATTTGATTCGTTAAAACCGGGTGTGAATTATACGTTAACACGTAATATGGAGGTAAGCTATACCGGTATTGTACCTTGGAAGCTGGAAATTACATCGAATAATTATCCGGATGGAGAAGTCAGAGATTCGGTTATTAATTATAGTGCAATTAAGCCGAACGCGAAAACACATTTGAATATTTTGGAAATAAAATCATCATCTTCGGATGGATTAGATTTGAATAATGCTACCGTTAAAAAATATATCTCTGCACTTAATAATTTTGATATCAGTATTAAGATGGTAACAATTTCTTCTTTCTTAACTGACCTAAATGCAACAAAGAAGACGATTCCATATATCCTATCTGATGATGACGATGACGATGTATTATCATCCGGCGGTATTGACGGATTTGATGATGACAAAGATGGTGTGTATGACTTTGATATGATTGTGGTTGGTTTTGCAGATATGTATAACGATATTAAAGATCCATATATTTTAAGCAACATTAAGGAGTTTATTAACCAGGGAGGAACGGTACTATTTACACATGATACGACTTCTTATGTAAATAATCCTGCCTCATCAGATCTTAGAGGATATTATATTAATCAATATTTTAGAGATATTCTTGGTATGGATCGCTTTGGAGCAACAAGTGAATATAAAACAGCAGATAACAGAAAGGATGCAAATAAGGATTATGCATCAACCAGAGATGACTATTCCGGTTATATTCAGGGATATTCGACCGGAGCCTTGGATCGATATGCGGATAGCGGTATCGTCCAATATGCTAGTAATAAAAATGCAACACCAGGGCAGAGTTGGCAAATTGCAGATGTAGTAACAAAAACAAATGACGGACAGTTAACAAAATATCCTTATGAAATACCGGACAGCTTTACTCCGGCTCCCACTCATTCCCAATATTATCAATTAGATTTGGATAATAAGAATATAGTGGTATGGTATTGTTTGAATAATAGCACTGCTAATAAGTATTATAGTACTGCATCAAATGATACTCGCAATAATTATTATATCTATAACCTTGGAAACATCACTTACTCTGGTATGGGTCATGATAAATCCATCTCAGAGGTTGAGGCAAAATTATTCGTGAATACGATGATTGCTGCTTATAATGCTTCTGCAAAACAAATTGAGATAGAGATAACAAATAAAAATATTTCAAAAGACAGCAATAATGTGAATTATGTTTATGTAGATTATGATATCTATAATACGGCTAGTGCTGTTGGTAAGGATGTACAAAAAGGGAATGATAATGCAGAGTTTCAGAGAATAAAGTTTCGTGTTTATGATAATAATGTTCTTTTGAATAAGACGATTACGATGAGCTATTATGCAGTAAACACAGTAAATGGGGAACAAGTTGAGAGTAGGATTAATGATATCAAAGCCCATCGAGTCAGCAATGGATCTGTTGTTAGTACAAATTCCTTGGGAGATATCGTGAATAGTGGTACAGAATATTATATTGATATCCCGTTATCAGATCTTCAGAATAATAAGATGCTATCTAGCACAAACTTTGCTACAAAGCTTAGTTTACATGCAACACTAACGTATGGAACGGGTGTGCCTAGAACATTGTCATCGAAGCTTGACTTTATTTTAGTAAGAAGAGGATTGTTTGATTTGGATTAGTGTGCTAAAATAGATAAAGCATATTTCTACTGTTACTAAAATTGGAGGCAGATATGAAGATAAATTCCTCAAAAGGACTAATCGGTAAGCTATATAAAAAGCTGGTAAACCGAGAGACGATAACTTATATAATTGCAGGAGGATTGACAACTGCCGTAAATTTTATCAGTTATATTGGATTATGTAAGATGGGTATGCATTTTCTTACGGCCAATGTATGGGCCTGGGTTATCGCGGTTTCCTTCGCTTATGTGGTGAATAAGCTTGGCGTATTTCTAGCAAAGAGTTCAGGAATATTAGATGAAGCTATTAGTATCATCAAATTCTTTGCCGCCAGGTTAGTAACATTAGGCGTGGAGCAGATTGGTATGTTTTACTTTG
This sequence comes from Variimorphobacter sp. HTMS_6, assembly GCF_059717775.1. Taxonomy (NCBI): domain Bacteria; kingdom Bacillati; phylum Bacillota; class Clostridia; order Lachnospirales; family Lachnospiraceae; genus Variimorphobacter; species Variimorphobacter sp. HTMS_6. Next base: position 2,250,729 of record NZ_AP046094.1, on the reverse strand, counting down.
TCAAGAAGCTACATTTTCACAATCTTGCAGTAAAAGCATCCCTAGCAGTACTCGTCATTATTTTGAATTATGTATTTAGTAAGTTGTACATCTTTAAAAAACATTCACATAACGAAGTGAAAGTATAATAAAATAATGATTGGGGCGTGTCAAGCACATACGGCACGCCCTTCTTTGTGTTCGGAGTCAACAAAGGGCAGACATCCTAAGTTTTATGTGATATAAATGAATTAAGCTATAGTTGACCCGGGTAGATAGCTATCGGTCAAAATTTAATATTGGAGGCAACTATGAATAATAAGGCAATTGTAAAGATAAAAAAAGGACAGGCAAGATCGCTTAAGGGTGGCGGTCTATGGATTTTTGATAATGAAATCGATCAGATTAACGGAGAGTTTGAGAACGGTGATTTGGTCTATGTACATGATTTTGATGATTACTATCTGGGATGCGGATTTATTAACACGAATTCTAAGATAACAGTAAGGGTAATGTCTAGAGTGAAAGGACAGGAAATCGACCATGAATTTCTTGAGAAGAGGGTAAAAGCAGCATGGGATTATCGTAAGAAAACCGTCGATACGGACAGCTGCCGTATTATATTTGGTGAAGCTGATTTTCTACCTGGTTTGGTAGTGGATAAATTCTCCGACGTTTTGGTCGTGCAATCACTTGCACTGGGAATTGATCGAATGAAACAGGAGATCATAGATATCCTTAAATCTGAATTAATACAGGATGGAATTATAATCCGTGGTGTTTATGAACGAAGTGATGCTAAAGTTCGAACGAATGAGGGAATGGAACGAATCAAAGGCTTTATCGGGGAACCTTTTGACACTAAAGTTCTTATTGTAGAGAATGACGTAAAATATTATGTGGATGTTGCAGAGGGACAAAAGACGGGCTTCTTCCTCGATCAAAAATATAACAGAGCAGCAATCGGTAAGCTTTGTAAAGATGCTAGAGTGCTTGATTGCTTTACCCATACCGGTTCCTTCGCATTAAATGCCGGTCTAGGTGGAGCAAAGGAAGTAATCGGAGTAGATGCTTCAGAGCTTGGTGTCAAGCAGGCCACTGAGAATGCTGCACTCAATAATTTATCATCAACCGTAAAATTTGTCGCTGCAGATGTGTTTGATTTGTTACCGGAGTACGAAAAAAAGGGAGAGCTGTTTGATGTGGTTATCCTTGATCCTCCTGCATTTACAAAGTCCAAGAATTCAGTAAAGAATGCAATCAAAGGATATCGTGAGATTAATCTTAGGGGGATGAAGCTGGTGAAGGATGGAGGATATCTTGCTACCTGTTCCTGCTCCCACTTTATGACGCCGGAACTTTTTGCCGAAACAATCGGACAGGCTGCAAAAAATGTAAAGAAAAGAATTCGCCAGGTGGAGTACAGAACACAGGCTCCGGATCACCCAATTCTATGGGCGGCAGATGAATCCTATTATCTTAAGTTTTTTATCTTCCAAGTTGTGAATGAGAAATAATGAAATCGGAGTGATTTTATGACTTATAATGAAGCGAGAGAGTTTATCAACAATTCAAATCAATACGGTAGCAAACTGGGATTAGATACGATAACAGAGTTATTAAAGAGGTTAGGTAATCCTCAGGATAAGCTAAAGGTGATACACGTTGCAGGAACAAACGGAAAAGGATCCACCTCCGCATTTATCGCAGGAATATTGGCTGCTCAGGGCTATCATGTTGGACGTTATCATTCCCCTGCGGTGTTCAATTATCTAGAGATGGTTCAGATTAATCGTCCACTGGATCAGAGAAGGTGGGATAGTGAATTATTGACAGAACAGGGAGTTACAACGGCAATTGAATTTATTCAACCGATTTGTGAAAAGATGGTTCATGAGGGACTGCCTCACCCGACTTCTTTCGAGATAGAGACTGCGATGGCTTTGCTTTATTTGACTTGGCAGAACGTAGATTTTGCGGTGATAGAAGTGGGTCTAGGTGGAAGACTGGACGCAACGAATATATTTCGCGCCCCATTACTAAATGTGATAACTTCGATTAGTATGGATCATATGCAGTATCTTGGTGATACCTTAGGCCAAATCGTATATGAAAAGGCGGGAATCATAAAAAAGGGTGCGAGGGTAATTACCTGCAATGATAACCCTGAGATTATCAATGTGATCCGTGATGTATGTAAGGGATGGAATAATGTAATGATACTATCTGATCCAGGTGAGGTGGGTGATATTCATTACCTTCCTGAAAAAACAACTTTTACCTACCACGGCATGAGATATGAGATAAGTTTGCTCGGAGAATATCAGATTAAGAATGCAATCTTGGCAATTGATACAGTGAAGCAGCTTTCACATATTGGATATACTATTGAGGAAAGCTCTATTCAGGGTGGTTTACTATATACCGTATGGAGTGGAAGATTTGAAGTGATTAAGAAATCACCTTATTTTATACTGGATGGTGCACATAACGAAGAGGCAGCTCTTGCGTTACGAGCTTCCATTAAAAGATATTTTTCTAATCAGCGAAAAATATTTATCATAGGAGTTCTGGCAGATAAGGATTATAAGAAGATACTAGAGTTAACCGCGGATTTAGCAGATATCATTATAACCTTGTCACCGAATAATGACAGAGCATTAGCCTCCTCGCAGTTGGCGAAAGAGGCTAAGAATTATACCGATGGGGAAGTGATTGATGCAGGCACTGCTGAAAAAGCAGTTGATATTGCATTGGAACGATCGTCAGATAAGGACGTCATTTTATCCTATGGCTCTTTATCCTATCTGGGAGCGATCCGTTCCTATGTTAATCAGCAGGATAACGACTAATTATTTGGTCGGAATCAATTCGGAGATATCATTGCCGCCATCTGCTAATAGTTTATAGATTTTTGTATGTTTTGAATTGTTTAGGAATACATAGTTTGAGGTGATAAATATATTTTTATAATCGCCTTTCACTACAACTTCCTTTTTCATGGTTTCTAAGTTGATACGACTGATTTTATTGCCATTATTAGCCTTACCCTGATAATACAGATATTGTCCGGATTTGGTGATATTATAGGTGGAGCAGGACTCGTTAATGACTAATTCGGGTGCTGTTCCATCTTTTTTCATGCGGTAAATACGATTGTTTTGTGATGGGTTGATATAATAGATATATTTACCGAAGTATATAGGATATTTATAAGTTCCTTTAAATTTTAGGTGTGTGGTATAGCTGGATAAATCGATTCCCACAATTTGATTATTCTTTGCAGCATCATAATAATATAACATATTATTAATTACTGCGAAAGGGATAGCCGGAGTATGCGTTAATACTCGTTCATCCTTTTGATTAAGTTTTGCACGTGCCATTGTAGTTCCTTGATCAACATTATACTGCTGATAATACAAAAAATTACCTTTTAGCATGAGATAAGAGCTTGGGTTTGCTGTATAACTGATTAATCCATTACCGTTGTTATCAATTCGGTAAACGCCACCATTATTATAACGGATGGGTGCGTTGTTACTGTTCTCAATATTACTGTCCGCTTTGATATAATAAACATAGTGCTTATCAGCATTAATATAAACAGCAGGATCATCCGTGATTTTCTTAATATTTTCGCAAACATCGTTCATACTGTATAGCGCTCCGCGGTCATAATCATTGCTAAAATATATATTATCGCCCACTTGACTAAACAATCCTCCATTATAAATATTACCAGAGGTATTACCGATGTGGGTATCTTTATTAAAATAGGTATGATATCTTGTAAAAAAATATGCTCCCAAAATAAACACAACTGTGAGCAGGAAGAGTACAATTAGTACTCGTTTTAATGATTTAAGCATTGCTACCTCCTTGTATTGTGACACATTTCTCCTTGATTTTATATATAATCCTAAAAACTACGAAGATTGATTATAGCATTAAAAGTACTTATCATTATTTAGCATCGTCAATCCTAGATGCATTATGATATAAAATCTTATTTTTAATTATATATCGACCGAAATAAATATGCAACCAGTAAGATAGCGGTGAAAAATGCCTATATATTACATACTCTTTGTTGCATCGTCTCGTTTATGATAGTATAATAAGTCAAATGATTTGTTCTTAAGACGATAAGTTTCAAAAAGAATGTTCGATACGCATTCTGGAATTAAATATGGGTTTGCGTGCGATGATGAAAGGCATGGTATTTACAATGGTTATTGATTTACTTGAAAGCAGAAAGAAAATTGATGAGGTAGACAAAAAGATCGTAGAATTATTTGAAACGCGTATGAAGCTAGCGATGGATATCGCTGATTATAAACGAAGCGTTGGTAAACCTATCTTTGATGCAACCAGAGAAGAAGAGAAGATAGCTTCCCTCACCTCTTTGACGGACAATGAATTTAATAAGAGAGCAATTGAGGATCTATTTAAGCAAATTATGTCGTTAAGCCGTAGATTACAGTATACATTGTTAGATAATATGGAGAGCTTGGGAGCGAAGGAGACGAGCTCTTTCACGGCAACAGATGAGAGTAAGGTAGCATTCTTTGGTGAGATTGGATCCTACACGGAGCAAGCCATGTTAGAATACTTCGGTAGTGAAGTAGATGGAATATCAATGAAAACCTTCAAGGAGGTTATGCAAAGTGTGAAGGATGAAGAAGTGGATTTTGGAGTGTTACCGATTGAAAATTCTTCAACCGGATCAATTACGGATATCTTTGATCTTCTGGCAGAATATGATAATTTTATCATTGGAGAGCATGTAGTAAAAATTGAACATTATTTATGGGGTTTGGCTGGCTCAAAACTTTCTGACATCAAAAAAGTGTATTCACATCCGCAACCACTCCTCCAATGCTCGGAATTCTTAAAAGAATATCCGGAGATGAAGAAGATAGAATGGGGCAGTACATCAGGCTGTGCACGGCTTGTTCTTGAGGATCAAGATATCACCCAGGCAGCAATCGCAAGTAAAAGAGCAGGAGAAAGTCTCGGATTAAGCGCACTTTGTACGAATATTAATAACGAAGATAGTAACTCCACAAGATTTATTATAATATCAAAAAAGAAAATGTTTTTAAAGGAAGCGGAACAGACCAGCATATGCCTTGAACTATTACATCCGGATAAGAGCGGTTCCTTATATCATATACTTTCGCATTTTATTTATAATAATGTGAACATGACAAAGATAGAATCAAGACCGATCCAAGGGAAAGCATTTGCTTACCGTTTTTTCATAGATGTTGAGGGAAATCTTGATTCCCCTTCCATTAAAAATGCTATTTATTGCATCAAGGAAGAGACTACAGAGTTGAAAATTTTGGGTTGTTATATCCCGGTTAGATAAAGAACATAATATTTCTTCAAAAAATTTTCAAATTCTAAACACAAAGTGAACATAATTTGTTGTTAAACTGTTCTTATCAAAACGAGATAATAATTATTTTAATAATAAATCTTGAGCATTTGAAAGGAGAGTTTTTACATGAATAACGAATCAAACAACAACCGCCCTGATGATTTTGCTGGTAACAATGAATACACGGTTTTCAATAGCCATGATCCATATATAGAGCATTATCAGGGACAAGAAATTGACCAAATGCATAACACAGTAGAAGAAAACAATTTGAAACCAAAGAAGCCAAGAAAAAGAGGCAAGCTTTTTCAATCATTTCGATTTATTGCAGCAGCGATGGCATTTGGTCTTGTAGCCGGAGCAGTTTTCCAGGGATACTTTTTTGTGATGGATGCTACCGGTCATGGATTGAATTTCGGTTCGAATAAAATTGCAGAAGTAAAAGAAACAACAGGGGATAAGGATACGATAGTTCCTTCCAATACCTCCGCGAATGGGGCGGTAGTTACTGATGTATCTGGTGTAGTTGAGAATGTAATGCCTTCTATCGTTGCGATAAATGCTTCTTCCACTCAAACCGGCGTAGACTTTTTTGGCAGAGAAATTACCCAACCGGTCCAAGGCAGTGGCTCCGGTATTATTATTGGACAGAATGGTTCCAAACTTTTGATTGTAACAAATAATCATGTTGTAAATGGGGCTTCCACTGTGCAGATAGTATTCTCAAATGGGAAAAAAGCTTCAGCCGCAATCAAAGGAGCAGATGCAAATGCGGACTTAGCAATCCTATCAGTTAATACAAATGAATTAACTTCTGAAACTTTAAAAACGATTAAGGTTGCAGTACTTGGTAAGTCAGATCAGGTTAAGGCCGGTGATATGGCAATTGCAATCGGCAATGCATTAGGCTATGGCCAATCCGTAACCGTTGGTTACATCAGTGCGGTAAATAGAAAAGTAACAATTGATAATAACTCCATGACATTACTTCAAACTGATGCAGCAATAAACCCAGGCAACAGCGGTGGAGCACTTCTCAATACAAAGGGAGAAGTAATCGGTATTAACTCCGTAAAATATGCTTCCCAGGAAGTGGAAGGAATGGGTTATGCAATTCCAATTTCTTCAGCTGTTCCCATGATGAACGAATTAATTAACCGTCAAGCGGTATCAGCGGATGAGCAGGGGTTTCTAGGAATTAAAGCAAAAACTGCTCAAAATATAACAGAAGAGGATTCAGATCGTTTTAATATGCCAATCGGTGTTTATGTAAATGATGTTCTTAAGGATTCCCCGGCTGCAAAAGCAGGATTACAACAGGGTGATATTATTACCGGTATAGACGAGGTAAAAGTAAAGACGATTGATGATTTGGCAAATATACTGGGATATAAGAAGGCTGGTCAGACCATCAGTTTAAAAATCCAACAAAAGTCAAGCGGAGTGTATAAAGAAAAGGTAATAAAAATTACGCTGGCTAAGAAGAATTAATAAGCAGAAGATGCTTGAAACTTGGATATAACGAATTAATAATAATGCGTTTATAACCTGGCTATGAAAAACAAATGATAACAAGGATGTTTGATATAATCAGACTATGATATTATATCGAATTATGGTACTACCTACGAATAAGATTAATAATAGATTGTTACCATCAGTGAAAATAGAATAATAAATTATTAGACATGGATAAATTATTGTGATTTCAAATACGTACCAGTTGTATGACGTGGAAATCAGTAATCTTATCCGTGTCTTTTTTGTATATGAGATCATGTATGGTGATCTTAAATATTTCAGATAAAGAAGAGGAATATTTTAATGATTCTCTTAATGGAAAACCAGTATACACAATGGCTTTATTTGACACGTAAGGAATTGTCCTTGAATATATTGTAGAGAATTAAAACTCAGAAGGTGGAACAGAGAAGGGGCAGTGAGAATTGACTTTTGTTAATTTGTTTCATAAAGTTCCTATGCTATGTATAAATATGTAACATCATAGTAGTGATTAATCCTATCACTATCTGTACTGCCGGATGGCTACTGGGAGGTTTTTATGAAGAGAAAATTGATAAGCGTACTGATTATTCTTGGTTTACTTTCAACATTATTTACCGGTTGCGGGAAAAGTAGTGGATTAAAAGAGATTACATTGAATGAAGTAGCACATTCTATTTTTTACGCTCCAATGTACGTGGCTATAGAGAAGGGATATTTTAAGGACGAGGGACTAAAAGTGAAGTTGGTTAACGGACTCGGTGCGGATAAAACTATGACAGCGGTACTCAGTGGTAACTGTGATATCGGATTCATGGGTCCGGAAGCTACTGTCTATGTCTATAATGAAGGGCAAAAGGATTATGTGGTAAGCTTTGCTCAATTGACACAGAGGGCTGGAAATTTCCTGGTATCCAGAAATAAAGACGAGAACTTCTCCTGGGGGAATATAAAAGGAAAGACAGTTATCGGAGGTAGGGCAGGTGGTATGCCGGAGATGATATTTGAGTATATCTTAAAGAAGAATGGAATTAATCCAAAATCAGATCTTAAGATTATTCAAAATATAGATTTTGGATCAACGGCGCAGGCTTTTTCCTCAGGCCAGGGCGATTATACCGTGGAATTTGAACCTGCAGCAACCAGCTTGGAGTTACAGGGTGACGGCAATGTTGTTGCATCTCTTGGTGTAGAAAGCGGAAAGGTGCCATACACCGCATTCTCTGCAAAGAAGAGCTATATTCAGAAGAATCCGGAAGTAATTCAGGATTTTACCAATGCGATTCAGAAGGGACTTAATTATGTACAGTCACACACACCGGAAGAGATTGCAAAGATTATTCAACCACAGTTTTCGGAGACGAAGTATGACACATTGGTTAAAATTGTAACAAGATATTATAATCAAGAGACCTGGAAAGACAATCTCGTATTCGAAGAAGGCAGCTTCAATTTATTACAGGATATTCTGAGTGATGGTGGCGTGATCAAGGAGAAAGCTCCTTATAACGCAATTGTGAACACCGATTTCGCGAACAAGGCGGCTAAGTGATAAACAATAAAGTATATGTAGGGCGCCCGATATAGGTTGTGGGATTTATCGTTGTAGGTATCGAAGAATCGTGTGTGATTTATTATCCACCAGAGATACGCTTTCGCTCGTTGACGCACGTAACGGTACTAAGGTTGAGCCAGAAAAAACCTCTGTCTCAACCTAAGAACCGACGGCGTCAAACGATCTCTTTATGGATGAATAAAGCACACACGATTTAGGTTAATGTTGTGAATGATAAATAATAAGTATATGTAGGGCGCCCGATATAGGTTGTGGGATTTATCGTTGAAGGTAACGAAGAAGCAGGAGTGTTTTATTATCCAACGACTAGCTATGTGTTTTATGAGAGTGAAAAAGAAGCTGTCACATCAACGGTTAAAAAACCGTTGATGTGACAGCTTCATATATTCCTGCTATGCTTCTGAACCGGAATCGTCATCCCCTGCAGTATCGTCTGTATCATCTTCGTAATCATCAAAATCGTCGTCGAAGTCTTCCAGATAATCCGGATTCATGTATCTGTATACCGCATACGCGATTGCAGCTACTGCGGCTACAGCTCCAATGACAGCGAGAACACACATAATAATATGTCTTTTCTTCTCACAAGGATCTTTTCTGTGCATCAGTTCACCTAATTTCATAGCGCTTAAGAATTCTTCAAATTTATTACTCATGATAACACGTCCCTTCTCGTTTATTTTGACAAAACTCCATACTATATCAGTATCGCATAATAGATGAAGTTTCATTCGTATTAGTGCTATTTATCAATATATAGTGATAATAATATCACAATTGATAACAATATAATATTATAATAAGCATTATTGAGAGAATTATGCAATAATACAAATTAATCAATTTTTTTTAGATTTGCAAAAGTAGATAATAGCTTTTTGGTACCAAACTTCGGGAAATCAACGGTAACTTCATAATCCTTACCGCCTTTTGTTAAATCGATAACCAGTCCAACACCGAACTTAATATGCTTTACGGTATCGCCAACACCATAATCCAAGGTTACCATCTTATTTCCTTCAAACTGCTTTGTTGTTGGAGATATAAATGGCTTATGATCCCTTTGTGGCTGCTTATAGTTTCCCGCCGTCGGTTTGTCAAACAGATCGGAATCTGCAAAGTTCTTACCGAAAGAGGGTGTACTTGAAGACGTTGTGGAGGTATCTTTGAAGGAATAGGAGGATTTCTTTGGCCCTGGCAATTCCATCTTAAGTAAGTAGCGAGGGATCTCATTGATAAAACGGGAAGGTCGATTAAATTGAGTTTCGCCACGAAGCATGCGCTGTTTAGCAGCAGTAAGTGCTAATTTTTTCATCGCACGGGTAAAACCTACATAACAGAGTCTTCGTTCTTCTTCAATCTCTTCTTGCGGATTATCGGAGAAGATGGACATATATCCAGGAAAAACCCCTTCCTCCATACCACATAAGTATACATACGGGAATTCCAAGCCCTTCGCACTATGAAGGGTCATAAGTACAATTTTATCTGCGTCTTCATCCAGATTATCGATATCAGAAACCAGTGCAACTTCTTCTAAAAATCCGCTGAGGGTAGGCGGCTCCAAGCTATCTTCTTCGTAAGATACCATCTTATTCACAAGTTCGTTAATATTAGATATTCTTTCTTGTGATTCTTCGGCACCTTCCTCTTCTAACTCCTTTAAATATCCGGTAGCATCCAGTATATCATCAATTAGATCTTTTAGTGCATAACCATCTTGCCCAAGTCGTGACTTTAATCCTTCAATCAAGCTAACAAAAGGCATAAGCTTTGATGCGGTTCGTTCAAGGCCTGGGATATGTTGAGCACGGGTGAGAGCATCATAGAAGCTGATTTCATTATTGATGGCATAATCATTCACTCGATCCACGGTTGTAAGACCAATACCACGTCTTGGTACATTGATAATACGCTTTACAGCGATATTATCCAAACCGTTATCAATTGTCTTTAGGTAAGCCAAGATATCCTTGATCTCTCTACGGGAATAGAAGTTTGTACTACCAATAATCTTATATGGGATATTTTTTCTTACGAGCTTTTCTTCAAATTGCCTTGACTGTGCATTCGTACGGTATAGAATAGCAAAGTCATGATAGGAGGCGTCTCCATTTTCTACCGCTCTGCGAATCTCGGAGGTAATATTATCAGCCTCTTCAAAATCATTATCAAACTGAGTGAAGAATACAGGATCACCGTCTTCGTTATCAGTCCAAAGAGCCTTTTCCTTACGTCCCTGGTTATTACAGATTACCTCGTTCGCTACACTCAGAATATTCTTAGTAGATCGGTAATTTTGTTCTAGTTTAATTACGTTCGTATTCTGAAATGTGTTCTCAAAGTTTAATATATTATAGATATTAGCTCCTCGGAATTTGTATATGGACTGATCATCGTCACCAACGACGCAGAGATTATATTCACGGTCACCATAATCATTCAAACCGGAAGCAAGTAAGCGAATTAGATGGAACTGAACAGTATTGGTATCCTGATACTCGTCCACCATAATATAACGGAAGCGGTTTTGGTAATAGGTCAATGCTTCAGGTGTAGATTGAAAGAGTTCTACAGTCTTCATAATCAGATCATCAAAATCCATCGCATTGCTGGCTTTAAGCCTCTTTTGATATTCGATGTAAGCCTGTGCGTACCTTGCTTGTTGGAAATCGCTTTGAGAGATACGGGAAAACTCCTCCGGTGTAACCAGTTCGTCTTTCGCTTTAGAGATAACGGATAAGATGCTTCGCTCATTCGTCTTCTTTGTATCAATCTTCAAGTACTTACAGATTTCACGCATTAAGGTCTTTTGGTCGTCCGAATCATATATAGTGAAGCTTCTGGAATAACCGATGAAATCCGCATATCTTCTTAAAATACGGACGCAAGTAGAATGGAAGGTGCTAACCCAGATGTTTTCTGAACCGTTGCCGACAATCTTGTCCACACGTTCCCTCATCTCACGCGCGGCCTTGTTGGTGAAGGTAATCGCCAGGATATGATATGGATTTACCCCTCGTTCCTCGATCAGATATGCGATTCGGTGGGTCAATACTCTGGTTTTACCTGACCCTGCACCTGCTAATATTAATAGTGGACCTTTATCATGAAATACTGCCCGTTTTTGTTCGGGATTTAACGTATCATAAATACTCATTATATATACCTACCTATCCTGTGTTATAGATGGGTCAGTTTCCATTATCTTCATACTGACCACAAACATATGTTTATTATAGCATGGGAGGGGGGAAGTATCAATCCTTGAAAAATAACCAAAAGTTAAGTAAAAAACTGAAAGATCTGTGAAACATGAGGGAGATTAAGAGCAGAAATATACACTATATATTGGGATAATAATACCGGTCATCTAGACTGTTTTACCTTTTAACTAATTATTTTTACTTTGACATCTAGTTTCTAGTACTATATAATATAACAGAGGTGATGGGAGTGGAAACGACGAAAGAAGAGTATATCAAAGATTTAATTAGCAGTTTAGAGAATGTAAAATATATCATGCCGGACGATATTCCGAATATTGACCTGTACATGGATCAAGTTACTACGTTCATGGACAAGCATCTGAAATCCTCCAAGAGATACAGCGAAGATAAGCTTTTGACAAAAACTATGATAAATAACTACACAAAGAATGAACTGTTGCCTCCGCCCAACAAAAAGAAATATACCAAGGAGCATATGTTGCTTTTGATATTTATCTATTATTTTAAGAATATCTTATCCATCAGTGATATACAGAGTATCTTTAATCCGTTAACGGAACGCTATTATAAGGAAGGCTCAAGTGTAAAGCTTGAGACGATTTATGAAGAGATATTCCGATTAGAGAAAGAGCAAACGGAATCATTGACAAAGGATATCGTGCGTAAGATGACAAAGGCACAGGAGTCTTTTGCGGGGGTAACCAATAAGGAGGATCAGGACTTCCTTACGACATTTTCCTTCATCAGTATGTTATGCTTTGATGTATATATGAGAAAGCATATGATAGAGAAGATGATCGATGACTGCTTAATGGGAGGAACAAGGCCGGAGTCGAAGAAGGAAACAGCAAAGACTGCAAACAAAGAAACAGTAAAGACTGCAAATAAGGCTGTAAAAAAACCTTCGAAACCCGAAGCTGGAAAATAGGACGAAGTAAAAAAGAAATTAGGAATATATTGATAATATATAATAGTTATTCAAATTAATAAGGGCTGTTGTATTATACCATTTCAAATATAATGGTATAATACAACAGCCCTTTGTTATCTAATTAAAAATTCAATTATTCTTGTTCAATGTTTTCCGATTCCGAATCAGCCATTCTGGAAAATACCATATCGTAACCATCATTACCATAGTTCAAGGAACGATTCACGCGACTGATTGTTGCTGTTGAAGCACCTGTTCTCTCGGCGATTTCCAAATAAGTGTTATGATTACGAAGCATTTTTGCTACTTCAAATCGTTGTGATAATGATAATAATTCATTCACAGTACAGATGTCTTCAAAAAATGTATAACATTCCTCCGGATTTTTTAAACTTAATATAGCATCAAATAGATGGTCAACGGCTGTAGTTTTTATATTCTTGCTCATCGGTAGGACTCCTTTCATAGCGTGATATTACTTATAATATATATCAAGATTTTAACACTGTAGAGTTGTAAAGTAAAGAGAATTTTGTGTCATTTGACGTATTTACAAACAATATTATCAATTGATTCTACATTTTGGATAAAACTAGATAAAGATTTGTAATTGAATCGACTAATATATTGTTTCGTGATAGAATTGTTTCCTATTAACAGGGAAAATTATACAATATGAATCGCCATAATAGTTCCTATTAAATATTACATAAACAAACAGTAACAATTATAACTTAAAAAAACAAAAAATACAAGTTCTAATCAAAATCCAATCACTTTTTATAGAAGATTTAATGCTTGATTTTACTTCATATGGTAAAATATAGAAAATATTATAAAACTAAGCATTAGATATGCAAGTAGTAGAGGGAGAGAGAATGCATCAATTGATTAGTCAACAGTTGCTAGAAGCACAACAAGAAGTATTAAGTATGCAAAAAATCGAGAGTAAGTTAACTGAATTAAAGAAACAAAGGATGGAGATTAGCAGCAAGGTCTCGGAATTAACTGAGATTTTAAAGAAGGAAGACATGGATGTAGATAAGCTGGAGGGGAAAAGCTTATCTCATATATTTCATTCGTTTTTGGGAGATATAGAAGGTCGTTTATCTAAGGAGAGACAAGAGGCATTGGCTGCAAGGTTAAAATATGATCAAGCTACAGCGGATTTGAAGTTGATAGAGGATGAGATTTCTGCTCTGGAGGAAGAATTGGTTAAGTTTAAAGGTTGCAGTACTCGTTATACCCAGCTGGTAGAAAGCAAAAAAGAGTTGCTTTTGTCAGAGAATTCATTAACAGCAAAGAAACTTATTGATATGAATACTCGGCTAAATATATTGAATAATCAAGGGAATGAGATTAATGAAGCGATTGATGCAGGCAGACGAGCATTATATTATTTGAAAAGCGCAACTGAGAGTTTAGAGAGTGCAGAAGGCTGGGGTACATTGGATATGATCGGTGGCGGATTGATGACTGATATGGTAAAGCATTCCCGTATCGATGAGGCGAAGGAAGCCGTGGGAGAAGCACAGTCAGCATTAATTTCATTTCGTACAGAATTAGCTGATATTCATATAACAGAAGAAATTAACATCAATACGGATGGCTTTGGAAAGTTCGCTGATTTTGTGTTTGATGGACTCGTTGCAGATTGGTGTATGCAATCGAAAATCCATGAGTCACAGGAAAGTGTGCAAATAGTGTTGAACAAAATCGAGATTGTTTTATCAAAATTAGAAGTGATTAAGAAGGAAAACAACCAACAGGTTCAGGAGGCTAAAAAAGAGATAGATAAAATTGTTCTAAATGCATGATGTAAGAAGGTAGACAAACCAAGCATTTCTCTTTATAATGATACGAGGTATAATTAATGGAGTTGACTAAAAGGAGGAACGGTTTGTCTATTATGACAAATCAATAACATAGATGAAAAAAGGACAGATATACGAAGGTGTAGTAAGCAGAGTGGATTTTCCGAATAAGGCGGTTTTGCAGGTTGAGGGCGAGAAGGTTATCGTTAAGAACGGTATGCCGGGACAAAAGATATCCTTTGCTATCAATAAGAAAAGAGCTGGGAGAGCAGAGGGTAAGTTACAGCAAGTTCTGGAAAAATCACCGTTGGAAAATAGGGACAAATCCTGCAAGAACTTCGGTGACTGCGGTGGATGTACTTATCAGACAATGTCCTATGATAGCCAGTTGGATATGAAGATGAATCAGGTAAAACGTTTGATTGATCAGGTTTGTGAGAATTATACCTTTGAAGGCATATTGGGAAGCCCGACGGAATTTTGCTACCGCAACAAGATGGAATTCTCCTTTGGTGATGAGTTAAAGGATGGCCCACTAGCGTTAGGTTTACACAAAAAAGGCAGTTTCCATGATATTATTACTGTAAGTGATTGCCAAATTGTGGATAAAGATTTCAATTTAATCCTTAACTGTGTATTAGATTATTGCACAGAAAAAGGATTTGACTATTTTCATAAAGTAACCCATCAAGGTTATCTCAGACATCTCCTTGTCAGAAAGGCAGTAAAGACGGGTGAGATATTGGTAAATATCATCACAACCACACAGGAGGATGGACGAAATTTGCAGGATGAAGGTCACAAAGAGGATGCTGTCGATATCTTTGAATCCTTAGCAATTAAGTTACGTGAATTACCGTTAGCAGGAAGCATCGCAGGAATTCTTCACACCTATAATGACAGCCAGGCTGATGTTGTAAAATGTGATCGTATGGTGATGCTCTATGGTAGAGATTATATTTATGAGGAACTGCTTGGACTGCGCTTTAAGATTTCAACCTTTTCCTTTTTTCAAACCAATTCTCTGGGGGCAGAAGTACTGTATTCCAAAGCTAGGGAATATGTTGGTGAGACAAAGGAACGTACGATATTTGACTTATACAGCGGAACCGGAACAATCGCTCAGCTTTTGGCACCTGTTGCCAAGAAGGTAACCGGTGTTGAAATCGTTGAAGAAGCGGTCGAAGCTGCGAAAGAAAATGCTTCACTGAACGGATTAACCAACTGTGAATTCATCGCAGGCGATGTGCTTAAGGTGATTGATTCCTTAACAGATAAACCGGACATCATCGTTCTTGATCCGCCAAGAGACGGCATTCATCCAAAGGCTTTGGATAAGATTATCGATTTTGGAGTTGATCGAATCGTGTATATATCCTGTAAGCCAACTTCACTGGTGAGGGATCTCGAAGTGTTGCAGGAAAAGGGATATAAGGTGGATAAGGTATGTGCAGTGGACATGTTCCCTCAAACGGTGCATGTTGAAACCATAGTTCTTTTGCAAAAGAAAAACAGTTAAAATTATTGGAAAAATAAATTTGAAAAATTTATAAAATTGAGGACATGAGAGTAGTTCAAAAAATCTCATGTCCTTTTTCTATTGAAAAGTAAATGATATTAAATCGTTAAATATATACTGTATAATGTTTATCATGAAAAGTTGTTGTATTATAAAAATTTAGGATTATCAATAGATAATATGGCAATATATGCTATAATATTCCATATGGAATTATATTAACTTAAGAAATATAAGACCATATGACAAGAATTTATTTGTTGAACTTGTAGCATATGTAAAAACAGCATCGAGGTAGTGAAAGAAAAAGCATTGTATTAATGTAGTAAACCGAAGCACTTACAAGTTGATTCTTTCTATAGAGCGAGAGGAATAAAATGCAAAAAAGGAAAAATTACATAGGTAAAGGAAATACTGAATTAGACCCAAAAATTAATCCGTCAGATAGAATATTATACGAGTTTGATGATGCTCAGAGGCATATTTATTCAAGTGTACGAAAAGATTTAAATGGGAAGTTTACCAAAAATATTCTATTGGGAGGAGTTAGGGGGTGTGGTAAAAGTTCTTTGGTAAACCTAGCGGCAGACTTGGAAAAAAACTTAGTTGTAAAAATTGACTGTTCCATAGCTGATGAAGAAGCAGATTTGCTAACACTTATTATAAACGAACTAAAGAAAATATTGGATAGCAGTAAAATAACATTAGATGACAAATTATCTAAAGAGGTTAATAAATTAATAAGAGAAATAACTTTTTGCGCAACAAATGTCTATAAAGTAACAGCCTTAGAAAGTGTTCAAGAAGAGAGTGAGGGCATTGCTGATTTTGTTGCTGATTTCTGTATGCCACTTAAGCTGATTAATTTTAAGTCAAGTATTCAGGCAAGATTGAAAGAAGTTCTTGTTTCAAAAAAAGATAAAACAGAGGAATTTTTCCAACAGAGAGTAACTGCCTATTTTGAAAGAAAGACGGCATTTGGATTATTAATTGATAAAGTAAACGAAGTAAGTGGGAAGAAATTAGTATTTATATTTGATGAAATTGATAAACATAATGTGGACTTTTTGGACAATATTTTTGACAAGTATAAATCATTTTTAACATCTGGAAAATCAACTAATATTTTTTTGATCAATATATCTCAGTATTATCATATAATATGCGGAAATGCATGCGATAATATTGCAGCCTATTTTGATAAAAAATATTTTTTAAGGGCTGCTTCCTTTCGCTTGTTTAAAGATATTTCTTACAATGATATTTGTTCAAGTGTCACTCTTGAAACAAATTATTATTTGAACCAAGGTATATTTAGAAATGTATATGCGGATTTGGATGCTGGATATAGAGATAAATTTCTCTTGCTTAAAGCTAAATATTATATTAAACTGGTCGAGTTTGTAAATAGTTGTGATGAGCTGGATGATTTCGTAAAAGAAATACTTGTGTCAGTCTTGAATAAGGTTTTGAAAAGAGGAATTATTGGTAATAGCATCGATCTAAATAATTTAAAACAAATTTGTTCTGAAGAATTTTCTGTTTTTAAAAATATCCAGTTACAGGAATTGATTTTGTATATTTTGAAGTCTCATGCAGCCAATACCGAAAATTGGATTATTCTGAAAGAAGATGAATTAATGGTAGACTATGATATATTCGAAGAAAAGTATATAAAAGAGTTGTATAACAGTTCTGATAATGAAAATTCATCTAGCTATTGGGAAAATTATAAAAAGGAAACAGAAGGAGCAGAAGATAAAACTCTACATGTTTATGATAGTAAATTTAGAGAAATAAATGATGGTCAAATAAAGCTGAGAAATTATGATGATTTTGAATTTTTTCTAATAGATGATAGCAGTAATTCACACGAGGATATTATTAAGACATTATTGCTCGATACAGATATTGTCACATTTATTAGGGTGAAAAAGAAGAATTCTCTAGGGTATGAGTTTGGATATGTATTTTTTATAGATTCGTCAATTAAAGGTAGATATGTTTTATACTATGACAATGCAAGTTGGTCATATGAATGCTTTAGGATTAAAGAAAAAATTGATAATTTTATTTTAGCAAATAGAATTAAAGAAATTGAGGTTGAAGTTGATAGCAATTTTAAAGCAAGTAAGGATAATTTGCGACTTATAGTAGATAAATTCAACCAGCATGAAAATATAACAAAAGATTGGATTGGTTTGAAATGGTAACATTCCTTAACTTAGTTAATCAATATATGGAAATCAGGCGTTGGAATAGTTCAGATGCGAACACACTGCGATTAGAATTATTAATGAATTGGAGGCCACCATGCCAAAAAAAGAAAGATGAAATCACCATTCATAGTTCAACAGTAGAATACTTGACTTTGTCGCAGCGGTTGAGATAAGACTGACAGCATGGAAATGTACTATGAAGATGAAAATACATGTCTGACACAAAATATGATGGTGGTGCTTTACAATGTAGATGTTCGAACTATCAGTGAATATATCAAAAAAATTATTCGGGTGGTGAATTATGCATGTTGATGGCAAATTAACACAAGAAGATATGAAGACCCTAAATAAATAATATATGGTAAACCATTTGACAGGAATATTATCTTCAGTTTATGAAGGAAGATGACTACAATTAGAATTATTATATAGTTTTCTCCAAAATTATGACGGTGATTGAGATAAGGCCGAACCTGATAATGAGGAATTAGATTTAATTGGGAAGGAAAGTCTTGGATTATTGAAATAACCTTCTTATATAATGCAACAAAAATTTATTTTAAACTTATTGGCTTCAGTTTTATCTATTTTACTATTTTAAAGCGTAACAAGATAGTTTGCCTGTTAAAAGAAATATATAT
Source organism: Variimorphobacter sp. HTMS_6 (assembly GCF_059717775.1). Taxonomy (NCBI): domain Bacteria; kingdom Bacillati; phylum Bacillota; class Clostridia; order Lachnospirales; family Lachnospiraceae; genus Variimorphobacter; species Variimorphobacter sp. HTMS_6. The sequence continues at coordinate 2,231,925 of NZ_AP046094.1, read as the reverse complement.
AGTTTAAGAGGGGCTGTTGCAAAACAAAATAGTTTTGTAGCAGCCTCTTTTCTATGCAGAAACAAAAATGCGGATTCCGAAGAATCCGCAAAAGTGGTATAATTAGGTCATGCGAATAACACAATTACACAAGAAAAATTATACCGAACTTAATCAAGGATATCAACTAGTTTTACCATTAAGTTTGGAAGGTTTGATACCTGAAGATGATTCTGTCCGACTGCTGAGCCACATATTGGAGGGATTAGATTACACAGAGTTGTATAAGGCTTACTCTTCTACAGGAAGAAATCCGGCAGTGGAACCACAGACCATGTTCAAGATCATGACCTATGCTTATTCACAGAACATATACTCAACTAGGAAAATCGAAACAGCATGCCGCAGAGATATTAACTTCCGCTGGCTTCTAGCCGGACAGAAAGCTCCTGATCACGTTACTATTAGCCGCTTTCGAAGAAACTATCTATCAGAAGGAGTGGTTGACCGACTTTTTTATCAGATGGTTCTAGTTCTACATGATATAGGTGAAATTCAGTTTGAGAATGCATTTATTGACGGAACAAAAATCGAGGCAAATGCCAATAAATACACATTTGTCTGGAAAAAAGTTATTCTTAAGAATGAAGATAAGATGATGGATAAAGCTATAAAACTGATAGCTGAAATTAATCTGTCAGAAATCAAAGAGTTTTCTTTTTCAAAGGAAACTGCTATTCAAGATATTGAAGGTATTCTTTTATGGTTATATTCAGAAAAAGAAAGCAGAAAAATCCCATTTGTACACGGTATAGGAAAGCGAAAAACACAGGTTCAAAAATGGATTGAGCAATTAGAGGAATATAAGGAACGAAAAGAAAAATACGATATTGGCAAGGAGCTTATGAAAAACCGAAATAGCTATTCCAAAACAGATGAGGATGCAACCTTTATGCATATGAAGGAAGATCATATGCGGAATTCGCAGTTAAAACCCGGGTATAATGTACAAATCGCGGTTGAAAGTGAGTATGTAACAGGAGTAGAGATTTTTCAGGATAGAAATGATGTGGCAACCTTAATTCCCATGTTAAATGGTATGTTGGAAAAGTTGGGACGTAAGTACACGAACCTTATTGCGGATTCGGGATATGAGAGCGAGGAAAACTATCGATATCTAGATAGAGAAAACATTACACCATATATCAAACCTCAAAGTTATGAGATATGGAAGAAAAAAAGCTTTAAGGATGATATCAAAAGATCTGAAAACATGAGATATTTAGAAGAGGCAGATGCTTATGTCTGTGCGAACGACCGAATTTTGTGGCCAGTAGGAATTCATCATAAGAAATCAGCGTCCGGCTATCGCTCCAGACTTACGGTATATGAATGTGAGGATTGCAATGGATGTTCCTACAAGTCCAAGTGTACAAAAGCGCAAGGAAATAGGCGAATGGAGTTATCTAAAACATTTATTAAGGAACGAAAAAAATCCCATGAAAATATAATGACAGATCAGGGAATTAAGTTGAGAGTTAATCGATCCATTCAGGTAGAAGGAGCCTTTGGTGTCCTGAAAAATGATTATGATTTCAATCGATTTTTAACACGAGGTAAAAACAACGTAAAAACTGAGTTTATTCTTCTTTGTTTAGGCTATAATCTCAACAAACTGCATGCAAAAATCCAAAATGGACGACTAGGAAACCACCTACATCCAGTAAAAGAAAGTGCATAAATTCAAGAAAAGTACATATCTTTATTAAAGTCGCGCTAAAACCCAAAAACAGATCTTAGACAAGGACAATCGAAATGATATGTCTTATTTTTTTTGCCTATAAAGAAAGAACGTGCTGCAAAACCATTTATTAAAACAGTTTTGCAACACGCATTTTTTGTTTCTGAATTATGTAAGGTATTTAACCAGAAAATATGAAATTCAATAATGCAAATACTTGATTAATTTACTTTATAGACATATAATAAATATACAAGAATTTCCACTAAAAAGTTATTTAATATTTTATAATTCATCAAAATGAGAAAATATATTTGGTGAGTTTACTACAATATAGTACTATTTTTTGATAAGAAGGATTTGGGAAAATAAAAAAGAATAAGGTTAAATATTGACTTATAAATAAGTTTTATCATATGGAATTTATCTACATATAAATTCTAGCTTAAGTATTGTTGAGAGGAATAATAAATAATGTTAAATAAAGGAGGAAATATAAATGGCTGTTATTACATCGTATTTGAATACTACTAAGAATTTTGAGGCAATTATTAATTCTATTTTAGGTGCTAGAGCTCCTGAAAGATTTAACGTAAAATTTCTAGAAGATTTAGGATTTAAAAGTAGTAATGATAGGCTTATGGTTGGAGTTTTCAAAGGATTAGGATTGATTGATGAGAGTGGTGTACCAACACAAGTTTACTATGATTTTCTAGATCAAACTCAATCTAAAGTAATTATGGCTCAACGCATTCAAATTGCTTATAAAGATCTGTTTGATTTACGTACTGATGCTCAGAATATGACAAATGAAGAAATAAAAAATAAACTTCGTACAATAACACAGGGACAAAAAGGAGACAAGGTTATTGAATGTATGGCGTTAACTTTTAGAGTTCTATGTAATTATGCTGATTGGGATCAAAAAATTATTAGCAAGTCCTCTGTTACTCAAAAATCAGTTCAAAATAAGAATGAAGAAGAAGTAGAGCATACTCACAAACCTGAAGTATATACCAAATCAAAAAATGACATGAATTTGCATTATAATATTCAAATTCATTTGCCGGAAACTACAAATATGGCTGTTTATGATGCTATTTTTCAAAGTCTAAAAAATCATTTAATGTAGGTGGATTTTATGGAAGATAAATTATATTCCTTTATAATGCGTGGTGAATTGACAAAAGTTGCTTTAGAAGGTTCGGGTGTTGTCAGTAAGCATTCATCTTCTGATGCTTTGGCACAAGAATATATTAAATGCTTATCTCTTGATTTATTAGATGATGAATGTGTAAACAGGGCAAAGGAAATGGCAACTATTTACACTGCAATTGCAGCTTTTGAAAATATGGTAAGACAGTTTATTGTTAAGATTTTATTAGAGTATAAGGGAGAGAATTGGTGGGAAGAATGTGTATCTGAAAAAATAAGAAAGGTTGCAGAAACACGTAAAAAAGAAGAAGAGAAAATAAAATGGCATACACCACGTGGAGATTCTATGATTAATTATACGGAATTTGGTGATTTGATATCAATAATGCAACAAAATTACGACTTATTTGAAGTTCATATCATATCAATTGATTGGGCTAGACAGATAATACAAACTTTAGAACGTTCTAGAAATGTTATTATGCATAGTGGTGAATTGGGAAAGCGCGATATAGAACGTATCGGTACAAATATACGAGACTGGATTAGTCAAGTAGGGTAATAAAACGAATTATACGATATATATATTGAAACATGCAAGGTAAAATAGTATGCATAGCACTAGAGTACATATTGAAATTGTGGAATATAACATTTTAACTTAAAAGATACCCTGACTCCAAGGACCCACCAGGTTCTCACGACATCATTATTGTCGCTTCAAGGCATGTGGAGACGGTAGTATTGATGTCAAGGGTGTGATGTCTCTCAAATCAGCATAAATACAGAGTTTTTGAAATAACTTTATTTCTGAATAGGTGAATTTAACGCCAAAAGGTTGTGTACGGGAACGTATCGAAAGGAAAAATTATAAGTTAACAAGTTGTTTTTCTGGTATGTTTGATGAGATTGGATAGATAACGATATGGTTGAGTGATTAGGATGGATGTTGTAAGGCTTACAATATCCATCCTATTTCATATTAGTTTTATAAGACGAAACGAATTAAAGTATATATTAATTATGGACATAATTCAAACATTAACATAATTCAAACATTAACATAAAGTAATATCACATGTTTTTTGACTATAAGGAAAATTATTGATATAGTTTATGAAGATGGTTTTACATTATGAAGCTCTATAATTTTATCTTATTAAAATCTATAAATACTTTTTGAGTGTGAGAAAATGAAAGTTGAGTGGTTTGTATAACCAAAAAACATAAAATATGATACATGCTACTAGAATATACGCATACATCTATGATTTTTAGCAGTATTATTAGGAAGTATATCATTATATTAGCATTGATGACCTTACTGTAGTGAAGGAGAGGGAGAATATGAATCAATATATAAAAGTAGCGAAAATAGCTGTTGGTAGTGCTGCTGCAATTATGTTTGCATATACTTTAGGACTGAATTATGCTGTTTCAGCAGGAATTATTACGCTTTTAACGTTACAGGATACCAAAAAGGCAACCTTGCTTATTGCAGTTAAGAGAATTGCTGCCTTTATTCTGTCTGTTATCATAGTGTTAATTGTATTTTCAACTTTATCCTATACCCCTATCGCTTATGGGATTTTTTTACTAATATTTTCCGGCACATGCTATTATTTTAAAATGTATGATGCTATTCCAATGAATGCAGTATTGGCTTCGCACTATTTATTAGAAAAAGATATGTCGGTAGCCATGATTGCAAATGAAGCTTTTTTATTACTGATAGGAGCAGGTATTGGAATTCTATTGAATCTATATATCCCAAGCAATGTAATGCACATACGCAAAAAACAACGCATCATTGAAGCGGATTTGAAGTCTATTCTGTCACAGATGGCTGATAAACTCCTGAAGGAGGATAATTCTGACTATAATGACAACAACCTGGCATTGTTAAAAGAGCACATTTCCATTGGCCTTCAACAAGCGTATACCAATATGAATAATACCTTTTTTCAGGAGACTCGGTATTATATTGAGTATATGGAAATGAGGAAACAACAGTCTAAAGTTTTGAAAGAAATCTACGAAAAAATAGAAAATCTCACAACGGTTACTCACCAATCCCATGAAGTGGCAGATTTTATTAGGAGTATTTCCAAGACTTTATCTGAATCCCAAAATGCCAAAGGATTATTACTTATGGAGGAGACTTTATTATTAAAGTTTAAGGTGAGTCCTCAGCCGTTAACCCGAGATGAATTTGAGCATAGAGCAGTACTTTATATTATATTAATGGACTTTCAAATTTTTCTTAAGATGAAGGAAGAATTTGCGGATTCTTTAACAGAGGAACAAAAGAAAAAATATTGGAAGAATGAATCCGTTTGATTCGAAATCAATGGATTAAAGTGTATAATAGACTTTCTTGCTTTACTTTGAATATTATTATATATGTGAAATAATCTTTAGAATATAATAACAATAGAAAATTTATTAAAAGGTTTTGAGGCAGATACCAACAAAATAGGAGAGAGGAATTGCCTGATTTTGAAACAATAATTTCAATTGTTGAAGAATATTATTCTGAAGAGGAAATGAGTCTGAGAAGGCGTAATATTCTTAGAGATTGGGTAAGAATGCAAATAAATAATTTAATAAAGAAGGCAGTTATGCCTTCCTCATGGCAAAAAGGTAAACTTCACTACATCAATAACTTACCGTCAGCATTCAATGCACGTGGAGACCGTGGTACTACTACATCGTAAATAATATCAATGTATTGCAAGCAATACATTAGTATCCTTGATTTTCGACATTTTGAGAGGTTTTACCAGTTTTCACAAAGGGACCGAGAAAGGGAATCCAACGCAAGAATTGGATTTCTGATGGTGTGAACGTGTCAGAGGTTCTTGATATGGTGTCCGGGAACACATCAAAATAAAGTTAACATTTTACTGTTTTTTATTATTCAACTAAATAGGAACAGATCGCGAAACCATTCGTTTTCAAGCTAATTGAGAATGAATGGTCTCTTTTTGCTGTGTACCAGAAATAAAACGGAATGATAAGGTTGGTTTGATTATAAAGAACTTATAGACCATGATTAATAGTATTTTCGAATTCAATATGGATAGTAAAGATATAATAGAAAGGTACCTTTAAAAGTGTGTTGACAAATATATAAGGTACCTGTATAATATAAATATATAAGGTACCTTTTGAAATTTGTACATAAAAAGGAGGAATGTTTATGCAAGAACAAAAATTTGACTTAATTATGCAGTTGACACGTGTTGAGTGGTTACTTCATAAGTATCACCAACAAAACCATATGAATTTTGGACCGATGGGAGATCCACGAAAGGGACAGGGAAGAATTTTAAGCATTCTTAAGATGAAACCAGAGATCAGTCAAAAGGAATTATCATATTTACTTGAAATGAGGCCACAGTCGTTAGGTGAACTTCTTACAAAGCTTGAAAAGAAAGGATATATAAACAGGACACCTTCGGAAACCGACCGCCGTGTTTTAAATATCAAGCTGACCAAAGAAGGAGAAGAAGCAACTGCGGAATCAACGGAACAAGAATTTAGCTTTGATAAGGTGTTTGAATGTTTGAATGATGATGAACAACAAAACATGAGCAATTATTTAGATAAAATTATTAGGACATTAGAGTTACAGGTTGACGATGAACAGTCAAAGCCCAACTTTGATCTTCGTAGGAGAGACGGAATTCCATTCGACAGGTTAAGTAATCCCCGGTTATGAAGAACGGGGAAAAAGCATTTTGATGCTTGGCATGAAAAGAACCATTATTATGGAGATAATTCTACCGGACAACAAAGAAAATCAGATTACGAGTAATCAGTTTTTAGCAGCATAATATATGAAGGCGCTGCGCAAATGACCTATAAAGTCAGCGCCTTTATTTTTTTGCGCCGATTTTTGCGCAAAATGAATAGAAAGGAGTATTTATTATGGAAAATATGGATCAAAAATCACTTTATTATTTAGAGAAGGCACCAGTTTCAAAAGCTATTATGCACATGGTAATCCCGATGATGTTAAGCTTTATTGCTACAATTATTTATAATATTACAGATGCCTATTTTATTGGAAAGTTGAATAATACGGCAATGATGGCTTCAGTTACTTTGGCATTACCGTTTTCATGTGTTCTGATGGCATTTGGACATTTGTTTGGTGTGGGTTCAGGTACATTCATTTCAAGACTTTTAGGTGAAAAGAATATTGACCGTGCGAAACAAGTCAGTTCCATTAATTTATGGTCGTCAATGATTATGGGTGTTGTTTTTATGGCAATTTGTCTACCATTTTTATCATCCATTTTGGGGATGTTAGGAGCTAATGGAGAGACGTTTGTACATACAAAGAACTATCTCTTAATGTTCATCCTTGGTTCACCATTTGTCATTGCCAGTATATCTCTCGAAGAAGCAGTTAGGGCAGAGGGAGCATCCACAGCATCAATGATTGGTATGATATCAGGAGTTGTAATTAATATCGTATTGAATCCAATTTTTATTTTTGTACTTCACATGAATGTTATGGGATCTGCATTAGCTACAGTGCTCGGTAACGTGACATCAGTAGTATGGTACATGTATTACCTTCAGAAAAAAAGTCGTGTCCAGAGTATATCAATTAATGAATTTAAGCCTAGTAGGGAGATTTATGCGAATATTCTGAAAGTTGGTGTTTCAGCATTTTTACTAGATGGGTTTATGGTAATTACAAGTCTATTATATAACAATTATTCGATGATTTATGGGGATAGTGTTGTAGCTGGATTTGGTATCTCTCAGAGAATCATTCAGATTATTGATTTTATTAGTATGAGCTTTGCCATGGGAGCAGTTCCCTTAATTGCTTATGCATATTCTGCTCAAAACAACAAGCGATTAATGGAGATTATTAAGAAAACTATAGTGTATATGCTGGGTATTATAGTAACAATGTCAGTAATTCTGCTAGCTTTAAAATCACAGGTTATTGGGATCTTTAGCATTGATCCAAAGGTGATTCAAATTGGGCAGCGAATACTATTGGCACAGCTTTGTTCTACCGTCTTTGCAGCTTTATCAGGTATATTTACAGGAATATTCCAGGCGTTTGGAACGGCTGTTCAATCAACAGTAATGTCAATACTTCGCGGTTTGATTTTTATACCAATTCTTATTATTGGAAATATGTTATTTGCTGTGAATGGTGTTATTTGGGCGATGACCATATCAGAAGGAATAACAGCTGTGGTAGGAATCGTTCTTTGGATCGGAATCAGAGAAAAGATATTGAAGCATTTGTTGATTATTCAGGAACATGAATAAAACAAGAGGAAAAGATATCTCAGAGTGCTTAAAATTCTTAAAGTAATATTAAAAGTTTGGAATATTATGGACGTAAAGAATTCCTTGGGGGATACGAAAAATTGAGTCAAATCCATCCGCATATTAAATGGAGGTGAGAAAATTATTCGGAGATTATATTATAAAATAAGAATCTTGTAAATAATGTCAGTAAAAAGTTGTTCTTGACTATGGTTACAAATTACATAACTTGAAACCACAAACAAGCAGTGGTATAATTGATATATAAAAAAAAGAAAGACTATTTTACTGTATAGTACGAGAGGTGATGATTTTGGATAAAATCTCGTTAGATAAAGAAATAATACTTAATGCAACAGAAGAAATTATTCGTCGTTTTGGGCCGGAGAAAGCAAATATTACTGACGTAGCTAAATCATTAAATGTTAGCCATGCGGCCCTTTACCGATATTATAATGGGAAAACTGACCTATGGAATGCCGTTACAGAACGTTGGCTTTCAAATTTGCATGCTACTTCAAAGGATATTTTATTAGAAGATAATCCCGCTGATATTAAACTTTTTCGTATACTTGTGGAATTTGCGGAAGCGAAACGACATAGTGCTGTTAATGATCCAGAAATGTTTGCAAATTATCTGAAACTCGCTCAAAGTTCAATGGAAGTAATAGAAAAAAGTAAAGAAGCGGGGATTCATAGTATTAAAGAGATTATAGAACAAGGAGTTGCTGAAGGTATATTCTTTGAAGAATCCCCATATCAAGCAGCGGTGACGGTGTATCTTGCAACTAGCGTTTTTATTCATCCAAATTCATTCGAAGTTGCTAATCGAAAGCAAAACATTGATTCTGTTGTAAATCTTCTAATAAGAGGACTTAAAAATTCGAATAAATGAATTGTATACGTATGGAATCTAATACTTGTCTCTTCGATATTCAACATAAGAGATAGCCTGAGGTTTTACCTAAATTATATAAAGCCTCGAATAAGAAATATCAATTTTTTGCCCTTAACTTCCAATCGGATTTTTAAGGGCATTATTTATTTATGCTTTTGCTATGATTATACGCTAATAAGCATGAATAAATCGAAAAAGAGAACGACATGTACTTATATATCAACAGTCATATTAGAACTATATTATATTATCTTAAAAAGAATATTGTGACAGGTTACAAAATTAATATATTGTAATTTTTAATGTTTTATGGTACTATCAATTTACAAGTTACAAAATATATAATATGTAACTTATAATAATTATATCATAATATAGGAGGATTTTTATGCGTGTATTTGTAACAGGAGCAACAGGTTATATTGGTTCTGAAGTTGTCCGTGAACTCATTGATGCTGGACATAAAGTCATCGGTTTAACACGTTCAGAAAAGGGTGGATTAAAATTAATAGAAGCAGGAGCCGAAGTTCACTACGGTTCGCTTGATGATTTAGATAGTCTTCGTAGTGGAGCTGCTATGGCAGATGGTGTTATACATTTGGCATTTAAGCATGATTTCTCGGACTTTGCAGCTTCACTTGACACGGATTTACAAGCAATTGAGGCAATTGGGGAGGTGCTTGAGGGCACTGGAAAGCCATTCTTGACGACAGCCCATGCAAATGGGACAGCATCAGATAACGCTACTTTAGCGCTTGCAAACCGTGGAGTGCGGGCATCAGTCGTGTCGCTTTCACCGTCTGTGCATGGAGATGGCGATAAGGGGTTTGTTCCACGACTGATCAATATTGCCCGTGAAAAAGGTTTTTCTGCATACATCGGAGATGGATCCAACCGATGGCCGGCGGTACATAGACGCGATGCGGCACGCCTTTTCCGTTTGGCATTGGAAACTGCACCGGCAGGATCAAAGCTAGATGGGGTTGGAGATGAGGGTATTCCATTTCTGGATATCGCCAATGTAATCGGACGCCATCTTAGCATACCTGTAGTCAGTATTTCACGCGAGGAGGCAGTGGCTCACTTCGGTTTTCTTGGTCCTATTGCAGCGCTAGACATGCCAAGGTCGAGTGAACAGACTCAAGAGCTCCTAGGTTGGAGACTAGTTCATCCTACCCTAATCACTGATCTTGAACAGGGAGACTATTTTGAGAACTGATTGCAGAGATAACCCTAATATGAATTAAATTGAATTTGGAGGTTATTATTAATTGAAAAGAGTTATTTTTTTTAGGAGAAGTAAATAATTTTCAGTTTAAAAAACGCTGAGGCCTTAACGAATTGCAAGCTAGTATCGATGGAGAAAGGGCAACATAACAGTAATGAAGGGTTTCCAGGTAGTGGAGCTTCCGCGGATAAATATGAGAGGAGGTTTCAATACAGGGAAACTCTATTTTTAGTGTTCGAGAGAAGATATCCCGTCATAAAAACGAATAGTGTAAGGTGAATTCGGTATAAATTATATTTTTTGAATGATTTATTAAAATATGGTATTATTTATCTATATGGTTTTATTAAGAATATATAAATTGATAAAATAGTTAATGGGTGATAGTGAGGATGCTTTGTTTATGAATCCGTGGAAATGCAAAGAGTGGAAGAAATTTGATGAAGGCAAAAAGAAAGGAATCTTTCTAGATTCAGAAATTGATGTTTCACAAAATATAAAGGATGAGTTTGTGCAATTTAATAACTGGCTATTAAAGCATTTTGATTTTCCTGTTCAGGTAAGGGTTTATTTGATTAATGCTGAAATGGTGAAAATGAGTAATGGAACATGGACCTATGGAATATTTAAATATTTCAGGAAGAGATATCCAATTATTAAAATTCCAGTTGCACATGGTGAGCACAACTGGACTTTAGAAGAAATATTTGGCTCTTATGTACATGAACTTACTCATTATTTTCAGTGGTTAAATGACTATGACCAAAACGATGAGGAATCAGAAAGACAGGCTAATTATCATCGGTTTCGAATCCTAAGAAACTATTATAAAGAGATTGGACGAGAAGGATTAATATAATGAAATCAAAAGTGAGGTACAGTAAAATTTCTCAATCGGACAATAAAAAGATTATTGAAATTTTATCTTATTATCTCCTATAATTTATAATTACTAATGTATTCATTAACGTTCAGAAACTGGTGCTATCTTTAACATGAATAGATGAAAAAAGAGGAATCAAGATGAAAGAAAATTATCCAATTCGAATTGATGAATTAAATGACATGGTATACGCTTGGTTTACAAGAATGGAGTATAGAGGCGGTGCTGTCACTTCAGATTTAGAGCCAAAGTTAACTTTGTTTGAAGACAAATATTACGATATTTATCAAAGAGTTGGTAATGAAATATTCGTTGAGTTATTTCAAAAAATGCATAGCAATATACGTCAATTTTTCCCGTTTGATGAAATTCAAAAACGCGAAACGTATCTTTGGTTTGATAATAATGAGCTTGTCGGAAGCATCCGAATATACCACAACCAAGAGAAAAATTGTTATGAAATTGAAAGAGTAATGGTCGCCCCACAGTTTCAGGGTAAAGGTTATGGAGTCAAGCTATTGGAATTTGTTGTAGGAAAACTTCAGCAAACTCAACGGACGCCGATTTTATTGACGGTTGCTGCTTGTAATGACAAAGCGGTTAAACTGTATGAAAAGTTTGGTTTTGTTACAATAAGCGAAGAGATGGAAGCGTGGAAAATCGAGGGTGATAAATCAGGAAGCTAATGAATAATATAAAAATAGAAGACAGTGTTTCTGGTAGTATATAATAAGAATTATATTTTTATAAGTCATTGAATACACCATGCCATTTTGTTTATATACAAATTGGCATGGTTTTTTAATCTCTATTCATTTAGTTTTTGATGAATATTAAATTTGCCTTTCGTTGTGTGAGTTACTTCATTAGATAATATTGAATTTAATCATACTGTCTATTGAGGCAAGAATCACCTCGTCATTATTTGCAATTGGCTTCCAATCCAGCAGTTTCTTTGCTTTTTCATTGCTTACATTGCGGCTCATCTTCAATAACAGCATTGCTTCTTTCAATTGCTTATTGAACAAACTACCTAACAAAATAAACGCATTTGGTATTGTTTTTGAGGAAACATTTTTTGAAACGTTATGTTTTTTGATTCTTAAAAACGATGCAATCTCAGGCATAGTTATTTGACCATCCGCTGATGCGATAAATCGTTGTCCATTTGCATTAGGATTTGTCATAGCACGGATATGCAAATCAGCAACATCCCGAACATCCACAAGATTCAACGGAATATTGGGAATGGCTTTCATAGTACCGTCTAATAGGTGTTTTAGAATTTCAAAACTTCCGGAGATGTGAGGGCTTAGTGCAGGACCCCATATAGCAACGGGATTAATCGTAGCAAATTCTAAGCCACCACCTTCCTTTCGTATGAAATCCCACGCAGCACGTTCCGCTAAAAGTTTCGATTTTTCATAAACGGATAACCCTTTTTCATTTGGATCTGTCCAATCATTCTCAGTTGTAGCAATATCAGGATTTTTATTACTGAAACCGACTGCACCAAAATTAGAAGTCATTACCACACGCTTTACACTTGAATTGCGAGCTGCTTTGAGTATGCGAATAATGCCCTCCACAGCAGGTCGAATTGCTTCATTTTCATCTTTTGGTATCGTCATAAAAACCGGAGAAGCTACGCTTAAAACATAATCACAACCTTTCATTGCTTCATCCCAATTATCATCTTTTGATAAATCAGCTTCAACAAATGTAAGATTGTCTAAGTTCAAAATTCCGTTAGATTTCATAGTATCGATTACTTTGTTTTTACTGCTTATTGAGCGAAGTGTGGTTTTAACGTTGTAACCTTTTTGCAATAATTGAAGAATTATCTGTGCTCCTACAAAGCCTGTACCACCTGTTACTAAAACATTTTCTGTCATTTTTCTACCTCCAACAAATATTAGCCACTTGATTATTAATCTTTTAAGATTTATAATCATGCTAATACCTAGAGTTATGTCTAGGTCAAGTGTTTTAGTAAAATATTATGAAATTATTGAAGGGGTTTTTAAATGACATATACAATAAAAGATGTATCAAGAATCACAGGACTCTCTATATTTACAATTCGTTTTTATGACAAAGCAGGCCTCTTACCATTTGTCTCGAGAAATAAATCGAGAATTAGAATGTTTACTGAATCAGACATTAATCAGATTATGACAATATGTTGTTTGAAAAATACAGGTATGCAAATTAAAGATATAAAAAAGTATATTGATTATTGTATGGAAGGTGCTGAGACTATAGAGTGCAGAAGAGAATTATTCTCAGCTCACCGGAATGAAATAATAAACAAAATTAATACTCTTAATGAAAATCTAAAATTAGTTGATTCGAAGCTTGAAATTTACAATTCGCCCAACGCCGCAGAAATCATAAATGAACTAAGAAGAAGAGTTGATGTTGAAAAACGTGAGAATGGGCTGCCGAATTGTTATACTAAATTAGAATAAAGTAATAATTGCAGCATATCACATTTTCAAACTCCTATTTAACAAAAAGCCGTTAAGACCTCATTAGGTTTAACGACTTTTTATAGAATTCCTCAAAGACGTATGACGTCTTAGCATTTTTCCTTATATGAAAAGTAATCAAAATCAGCATGTTTATTGGTGCCACCAATATCCTGGCAGGCTACGCCGACAAATGCCCCGGTAAATGCCCAGGAGCCCTGGATCGCATCATCGGATATTGTGCTGGCGTCATATATTTTACCGATAGGTATCCACTCATTTTTATTAACGGCATAGAAAAATCTTAACTCACAATGGTCAACCTCAGCTTTTAAGTAGATGGATTTTGCACCTTCGATCAGAATATTATCATCCTGTTGCATTGATTCGGATAAATTATTGTTGATGCAGGCCATTACGCCAATGCATTTACCACCCAACTCTTCGTCATAGCTTACTCTTAAATAATAGAAATTCTCTGTATTGTAATAACAGATAAGACCTGCGAGCTGCAGAGTGGTTTCAGGTTCAAATTCTAGACAGGTTTCAGCAGTATATACGAAGCTCTGCTGTCTTCTTGCAATCATGCTCTGTGAGAACTTTGAGAAGAAGGATTCCTTGCCATATAATCGAAGGAAGCCTGGCCTTTCAGTAAGAGACATAAAGCTTTGTGCCGGTATTCTTAAGGATTGGAAATTGATATCTAAGGTAGAAGAGTCAAACTCGTCGTATTCAGAAATTAAAGTATTTTCTTTCAGGCCTGATTTATCATCCACATTAATCTCGATATCCCATGCAGGCAACTTATCTTCGCTGTTTGATAAATACAACCAATTATCATCACGCCATTCTATCTTTTGAATAGCAGTTTCTCTACCTAGAATACAACGGTCGGTGCCGGGAAGTGGTCTTCCACATAAATGAACCATAAACCATTCGTTATTTGGACCCTCCACAATACTGGCATGTCCGGCTTTTTGCAGTACCTTGTGTATATCGCTGCCAGAGGCTGTGAGTATCGGATTATTTGGGTGAACCTCATAAGGACCTGTGATATTCTTTGAACGTGCCAGAGTTACGGCATGAGCATAACTGGTACCACCTTCCGCTACCAATAAGTAGTAGTAACCATTCCGCTTGTAGATATGTGGACCTTCACTGCAGCCTAACGATGTCCCTTTAAATATATTTATAATCGGACCAACCAGACATTTTTTCACGTCATCATATTCTTGAAGTAGATGACCGGCAAAAGGATTCTTGCCAATGCGGGTATCCCATATCATGTTAACAAACCATTTTTTGCCATCATCGTCATGAAATAAGGAGGGATCAAAACCGCTGGAATTCATATAAATCGGTTCAGACCATTCACCGCAGATATCCGTTGAGGTTACCATATAATTATGGGTGTCTTTAATATGACCGGTATTTTTAACAATCGTATAAATTAAATAGAAGATGCCATTATGATAGGATAAGCATGGAGCCCAGACACCGCCTGAATCAGGGACACCAAGCATATCTAGTTGAGATACTCTGTTTAGTGGGTGAGCTATAAGCTCCCAGTTAATCAGGTCTTTGGAATGATGAATTTGAACACCCGGAAACCATTCAAAGGTAGAGGTTGCGATATAATAATCATCACCTGCTTTGCATATGGATGGGTCGGGATTAAAGCCTTTTAGGATTGGGTTTTTTACTACAGTCATTATAGTCCTCCTTGTTAAGTAATAAGATATATCATAATTCATAGCTGCAATTTATGCAATGATGTTAATTCTTATAGAAACTTAATTATGTAAAGCACTTATATTTTGAATTAACCATTAACCTTTATCATGTTACTCCCTGTAAATAAGAATAAATAATTAAATTGCATAGACATTTAACCGTATAAAAATAGAGGATAAACATAGAATTTTTATAAAATGGGAGGTGATTTTATGATATATTTTATTAGTATGGCATTACCATGGATAGTAATAGGAATAACAATAGCTATCACATTAACAATACTTGCCAAGAGGAACAAAAAGCAAGAGATCAATAAAGTTCAAGAGAAAAAAGCAGAAAAAGAAGAAGATCAATTTGAGAATTATATGTCATATGGAATGAGTTTGGGTATGTGTACCGGAGTGGCGATTGGGTCAGCTTTTATACCTACATTCGGTTCGGTTTCTCTTACCTATGGAATATGTTTTGGTATGTTAATTGGAATGATAGTTGGACTTTTAATAAAGAAAAAATAATCGATAACAAGTTGAAAGGCGCACTAGTATCTGCAGTACATAAATGCAGTAGCTATGGCGTCTTTTTTATGTTGACATTATAAAAAAGAATATTTATAATGATATAGAAAAGATTCGATATCGAATCAATACTATATCGGTTAAAACATGGAGATTAATTATGAATGAAGTAAAACAAGAGCACATCGATCAACTGGACTACCTTATGCATGAGATATTAAAGCATTATAAAGATTATCAAATATCTATGAGGGAACTATATCCGCAGGGTATCACCAGCACTGAACTAAACGTTATCAAGGTTGTTCGTTTAAAACCTGATCTTGTTATTAAAGAAATTAGTGCCCTTTTGTCCATACCCGGAAGCACGCTCACGAGTGTTATCGATAGGTTGGAAGAAAAGAAACTAATAGTGCGCATTATAAGTAAAAAAAACAGGCATTCATACGGGCTGGAACTAACGGAATCAGGAATTCGACTCAATGCCGAACATGAGAAAGCGGAGAGAGAAATATGGCATCAAGTCCTAACCTTACTTGACAATGATCATGATAGAGAAATGCTAATCGGTTTAATTACAAGTATGGTAAATAAGCTAGGATGGGCGGAGACAAGTAATACGGAAACTACAAAGGAGATGCAAATATGAGTATAAGCATTTATTACTTCACCGGAACAGGTAATTCCCTTAAGATTTCAAAAGAGCTGGCTTCTAGACTTGATGATGTTCAATTAATTCCGATGACTACCGCAATCAAGGAAGGAATTAAATCAGATTCGGATACAATTGTGCTCGTGTTTCCAGTATATATGTTTGGTTTGCCACCAATTGTTAGGAGTTTCATAAAAAAACGTTCAAAGCAAATGATAAATAAAAGAATTGTTGCCCTGGCAGTGAATGGTGGAACAGTAGCAGGAAGCCTATTATTGCTTAAAAATAAGCTAAAAGCAAAAGGATTACACCTTACCGCAGGGTATTCTATCAAAACTCCTTCAAATTTTATTGTAGAATTTACCGTAGAAGCGGATGAAATAAAGCATATATTTAAAGAAGCTGAAACAAAGGTTGATCAAATAGTTACAGACATGAAAACAGGAGAAGCATCCAAAATTGAAAGTGGTTCCAGAAAAGAATGTATTGTCAAGACATCCATCCTTAACAGACTCCTTGCACCACTTATACCTATCATGGATATTACATTTAAGACAAACAACGCATGTACCGGTTGTGGGCTATGCACCAGAGTTTGCCTCGTGAATAATATTACGCTTAAAAATGGTGCGCCAAAGTGGCATCATCACTGCCAGCAGTGTTTTGGTTGCATCAATCAATGTCCGTGTAATTCAATTGATTATTTGAAACTGACCGTTGGGAAAAAAAGATATCGCAATCCTTATATTAAACTAGAGGAATTGATGAAAAAGTGATTGAAACAAAAGGCAAATAAGAATATATTTGTTCTAGCTGTACTATATAGAAGAGGTTTGGTGGAAAGATTTATATTAATATAATAAGATGTTGCGATACCAAGTTTGGTTTAAGCAGCATCTTTTTTTCTTGAAATAGTGTGATAAAATATGATTGAACGATTTTAACGCATTTGCTGTGTTAGTAGTATAAGACTTAATTTGTGGAGGAAAAAATGAATATAAGGAATCTCTTTTTTCAAATTCATTATTGCAAGAGCAAGAAATTTCAAGATATAGAACAGTATCACAGATTGTTCAAGAGAGTAATTCAACAACATGGACTAATTTTTATAAAGGCCGAAAAGGGAACCATTACAATAGAGAAAAAGAAATATCAATTCAAAGAGAGCTTTTTATTATATGTTAGTCCAAACGAAATGTGTTCAGTTGATATTGATATTTTTAGACCAAAATGCTTCCTTACTACTCATTTTAATTTTGCTAATGTGGATTTCGTTGATGCTAAATGGAAAGTAAGCAAAGGAATTGACAAACTTCCATTTCAATCAGCACAAGGAATTGGGGATTATTATAATGTTGAAGAAGGCTTTAAAAAATTGGTGGATACCTGGAATGCAAAATTACCGGGATATGAATTTATATCAAGATCATTACTGGAACAATTATTCATAGCAATATATCGAAATAATAGAAAACAAAATAATAATTATTCTAATTCTATAAAAATTGAGAAAGTAATTGAGTATATGAATCAAAATATAAATAGCAAGATTACGTTAACAGAACTTTCTGAAATGGTAAAACTATCCTCTTCCTATTTGTCTAGAAGCTTTAAAGAACATACCGGATATTCGGTGATTGAGTATTTTAATAAAATTAAGATAGATCGGGCAAAAGAATATCTCCTTGACGGAGATAAAAATGTAAAAGAAGTGGCAAGAGAACTTGGATTTATTGATGAATTTTACTTTAGTAGAATGTTTAAAAAGATGGAGGGAGTGAGCCCTTCTGATTTCGTGGCAGAAATGTCCATGTAAAATAGTATTATGCATGGAATATGGCATACTTTGAGTTTATAATTCGTTATTATTCTTCACGTAAATTATCATAAAGTGGAGAAAGATAAGGAGGTTAATATCATGCCGATATGGAAAAGAAATTTAATTGTGTGTTGGTTTGGGATGTTTGTAACAGGAGTGGGTATGAGCCAAATAGCTCCGGTACTACCATTATACATAAAGCATTTAGGTGTGAATAATCCATCATCGGTAGCTCAGCTCTCAGGAATTGCCTTTGGAAGCACTTTTATCATTTCTGCTATTTTTTCACCTATATGGGGAATGGCAGCGGATAAGGTAGGACGAAAGCCTATGTTGTTACGAGCGAGCATGGGCATGGGAGTTATTATTTTTTGTATGGGTATTGCGCCAAATGTATACGTTCTAATCGGATTAAGATTGCTTCAGGGAGCGATTACCGGATATGGAACGGCATGTACAACTTTGATTGCTACACAAACAGACAAAGAGCATGCAGGATATGCGTTGGGAACGATATCAACAGCGAATATAGCAGGATCCTTACTAGGACCTACAATAGGTGGATTTATTGGAGATAATTTTGGATTTCGACCGGTGTTTTTTGTGACAGGATTGTTGTTATTAGTCTCATTTGCAATCACCGCATTATTTGTAAAAGAAACTTTTGTTCGCTCTGATAAGAAAGTACTTGGCATGAAGGAGATATGGAATAGTGTTCCTGAAAAGAGTCTTACCATAACATTATTTATTACCTTCTTTGTCATGACATTAGCAGTATATACAATAGAACCGATTGTAACTGTGTATGTATCAAAATTAACGATGAATGCGGGGCATATTGCGTTAATTGCCGGATTGACTTTTTCGGCATCCGGTTTGGCTAATATTGTGGCAGCGCCCAGATTAGGTAAGTTATCCGACAAAATTGGAGCTCATAAAATCATATTAACCGCCCTGATAGTAGCCGGAATAGTTTATATTCCACAAGCTTTTGTAAAAAATGCATGGGAGTTGATGGGGCTTCGTTTCCTGTTGGGGTTAACCATAGGAGGTCTAAATCCTTCTGTTAATATTTTGATTAAGAAAATAACCCCGAATAAACTGACCGGTAGAATTTTTGGTTTAAATATGTCAGCCGGATATTTGGGTGTGTTTGGAGGTGCTGTTCTTGGAGGGCAGGTGGCAGCATATTGGGGTATTCGCGAGGTGTTTTATGTAACAAGTGCATTACTATTATTAAATGCGGTTTGGGTTTATTTTACCGTATATAAAAAGCTAAATTAATAGCTGAAGTTTGAAGGATGCAATTTATTATGAAAGGGAATGGTAATTATTATGGATAATATAAAAGTACAGAATGAAATGAATAGGATATTAGCAAAAAATGCAGCTCTCGTTGTTATTGATTTGCAAAAGGGGATTATAAAACGAGAATCAGCACCCTACAGTTCTTCCCAGGTAATACAAAATACCTGTAAACTAGTAAAAAAATTTGAAGATAAGAATGGATTTATTATATTAGTTCGAGTATCTACAATCGATGGTGTTGACATGTTAAGACCGGATGCGGATATAAAAATGAAACCAATGCAATTACCGGAAGGATGGGACAGCCTAATTCCGGAATTGGAACAGGTTAACGGTTCGTATGTGATGACAAAAAGACAATGGGGAGCTTTCTATGGTACTGATCTAGATTTACAATTAAGACGAAGGGGAATTGATACAATTGTATTGTGTGGAGTATCGACCTCTATTGGCGTAGATACTACAGCAAGAGAGGCATATCAACATGGATATAATCAGATATTTGTAGAAGATGCAATGGCAGCATCAACGAGGGAAGAACATGATTATGTATGCAACTATATCTTCCCTAGAATTGGTAAAGTCTGCTCGTGCGATGAAATAGATCTGTATTAATAAGAATTAAAGAAGAGATAAACTGACTAAAATCGGCTCGTCATTAAATGGGATGGTTGACATTCTACCTAATGACGAGTACAATATTATCGAACCTGTAATACAGGTACACAACAAACAAGTATATAGCTGAGAGGGATGTTTCTATGGCAATTCGGAAAATAAAGCGTCAAAGCGTAAGTGACCAGGTGTTTGAGCAATTAAAAGAACAACTTCTTATGAATGAATGGAGAAGGGGAGAAAAATTACCTTCAGAGAATGAATTGGCTACATCCTTTGATGTAAGCCGTGTTACGGTGCGCCATGCACTGCAAAAACTTACTGCGCTAGGATTAATAGAAACAAAGTTAGGGGAAGGTTCCTTTGTAAGAGATGTAGCACCTGGTATATCGATGAACCAGTTAATCCCGATGGCTTATCTCAATGAGAACTCTTTGCAAGAAATTATAGAGTTTCGTAGAGTTATGGAAGGAAAAGTAGCGGAGCTGGCTGCGATGAAAGCAACATCAGAAGATATTGAAAAATTGGAGAAAGCATATTCTACGATGGAGCAGGTAAAGGAAGATTTGCAACAGTTCTCAGAGGCTGATTTGAACTTTCATCTTACAATCGCCGACATAGCGAAGAATTCTATAATCCTTCAAATCTATTATATTATAAATGATGTTTTACGCAGAGCATTTTCTGAAATTGTTATGAAAAGGGGCAATAGCGCAGGTTTATATTATCATAAACTATTGCTGGATGCGATAAAAAGTGGTGATGCTTCAAAAGCAAGAAGTATTATGGATGAACATATGGAAGATCTAAACGATTCATTTCAAAATAATAAATAGGGAGAAGTGGGATGATATGGAGCATATTTTGCAAAAGAGCGCTTCAGAGCGCTTGCTTTGGGCTCAGTTTGATGCATTACAATTAGGGTCAGGATGGGATGAAGAAGATATAAAAAAACCTCAGATATTGATAGAAGATGTATATGGCGACAGTCATCCTGGAAGTACTCATCTTAACCAGCTGGCTGAACAGGCAAAGTATGGAGTGTTTGAGTGTGATGGTTATCCTGCTCAGTTTCATGCTACGGATGTATGTGATGGTTGTGCCCAGGGGCATAATGGGATGAATATAATATTGGCATCACGTGAGGCTATCTGTGATATGGTGGAGGTGCATGCAAGCGTAGTTCCTTGGGATGGAATGATTTTATCCTCTTCTTGTGACAAATCAATTCCCGCTCACTTGAAGGCAGCAGCCAGAATGGACATCCCAACAATATTTATACCTGGGGGTAGTATGAGACCGGGCCCTAATATGACTACATCTTTGGTAGCCGGAGACATTTCTCTAAGACAAAAGCGTAAAGGAGAAATCAGTGAACAGGAAATTAGAGACTATAAACTAACAGGATGTCCGTCGGTAGGTGCTTGTACTTTCTTAGGAACAGCAAGTACCATGCAGTGTATGGCAGAGGCTCTGGGAATGGCATTGCCAGGAAGCGCTTTAGTACCTGCAACCATGCGAGATATTTTATCCTATTCCCGTAGAGCAGGAAGAAAAATTATGGAGTTGGTGGGTAAGGAATTGACCCCAAGTAAGATTATGACCAGGGAAGCATTTGTCAATGCGATCATTGTTCATAGCGCGATTGGTGGTTCTACCAATGCAACGATACACTTACCTTCCATCGCTAGAGAACTTGGAATTATACTGACGCCGGAGCTTTTTGATGAAATCAATCATAAGATTCCACACTTAGGAAATATCTATCCGGGAGGCGTTCAATTAACCGAATCCTTCTGGTTTGCAGGTGGAATACCTATGATTCAATATATGTTAAAAGATTATTTGGATTTAAATGTGATGACAGTAACAGGAAAAACGTTGGGAGAGAACCTAGAAGAGTTGCAAAAAGACAATTTCTTTAATCGTAACTTGGGATATCTCTCAAACTATGGTTTGAAAAGAGAGGATGTTATTATTCCGATGGAAAAAGTAAAAGAAATCGGCTCGATTGCTATATTAAAAGGAAATATCGCACCGGAAGGCTCAGTAGTGAAATATTCGGCTTGTGCAGAGAATCTTCGCAAACATAAAGGAGTTGCAAGAGTATATAACGCCGAGGAAGAAGCGTTCCACGCAGTGGTTAATGGTGAGATCAATCCAGGAGAAATTATTGTGATTCGCTATGAGGGACCTAGAGGTAGTGGCATGCCTGAGATGTTAATGACGACAGAAGCGATTGTTTGTGATAAGCGACTCAACGGAACAGTTTCACTAGTGACGGATGGAAGGTTTTCAGGAGCAACACGTGGGGCAGCCATAGGACATGTATCACCGGAAGCGGCTGCAGGGGGACCTTTAGCATATGTAGAAACAGGTGATCTCATCGAGTATGATATAGAGAATAGACGCCTCAATGTAGTTGGTATTGCAGGTGTTGAGACCTCTCTTGAAGAAGTTAATCGTATATTTGAAGAAAGAAAACAAAAAAATGGCATTATTCCAAGGCCTGCCAGAAGAGGATTGTTTAAACGCTATACAGATTCGGCCCTTTCGGCGATGGAAGGTGCAGGTTACTAATTAATTAAGAACAGGAGTGAGAGGATGAAAGCAAGTTATATAACCCCTGCGGTTACCACGTTTGATAGCGAAGGAAACTTGGATCATGAAGCACAGAAAAATCTCTATGATTACCTGATTCAAGGTGGAGTGAATGGGATTTTGATCCTGGGAAGTATCGGAGAGTTTTTTGCAATTCCCACTGAGAAGAAAAAAGAGTTAATTCGTGTAGCTGCTAGTCATATTAATAAACGGGTCCAGCTGTTGGTAGGTACTGCCAGCATGGATGTGAATGAAACCATTGAGTTGTCAAATTATGCTTATGAACAGGGCGCAGATGGTGTGGTCGTTGTCTCACCTTTTTATTTCAATCATACAGATCAAAGTGTAGAGGACTATTATGATTATTTGGCAAAGGAATGTCCGATTGATTTGTATCTCTATAATTTTCCTGATCGTACGGGATATGAGATCTCGCCTATGGTGGCACTGAATCTTGTAAGAAAGCATAAAAACATTGTTGGTATTAAGGATACGATAGCAGGGATGGATCATACCAGAGAATTAATCAAATTAATCAAGCCGGAATACCCTGATTTTAAGATTTATTCTGGGTTTGATGATAATTTTGCACATAATGTAATATCAGGAGGAGATGGATGTATCGCAGGATTATCCAATCTTGCACCGGAGATTTGCAGCGGTTGGGTTAACGCATTTAAGGATAATGACATGAATCTTGTGGCTACCATACAGCAAAAAATTGATCGACTTATGGGAATATATCAGGTTGGAAAACCATTTGTTCCATATATTAAGAAGGCGATGGCCATTCGCGGGATTCCGGTACAAGATTATTGTACTTTCCCGATGCCTCACGTAACAGAGAATGACGTAATAAAGTTAAAACAAATTATGAAGTTTGAAAATCTGATTTAAAAAAATTATCCGCGGTTGCTACGTAACTTATGAAATTACCAATATATACTTGCAGATTAGTAACTATGGTTCTATAATAATTCCATATTAATTTTACGAAGGAGCCGGGGATTAACCGGAATAACTTACATGAATAACAACAAACTAGATGAACTTGTTATTGAAGAAATTAGAAAAGAATATAAAAAGATAGACAACGATTGGCTTGTCTTTCAGTACAAAATCTCGATAGGCCTGTTTGCATTCGCTCTTCTGGTGGAGTGTTTGATGTCCGTGCTATTGACCAATTCAGATATGCTGTCAACATCAGTAAATCGATATATTCTAAAGTTCATTATCGCGCCAAGTATAGTGAACTTTCTCTTTATTATTGGTGATACTCTGATTATGAGATCTAAGAAGTTAACGCAGGACCAGAAAATATACGGGATATCTATTAATCTTGTTATGATATGCTTTGTTTTGTTCACCGTTCATAATGCATTTATTGCAACATACTATCTATTTATTTTTGCTATTATATTAACGACGATATACGCTAGTTATCGTGTAACCGGTATTACGGTATTGCTGAGTTTAGTAGCACTGATATTCTCTGAATTATTTATCAAATGGGATGCTGATAAGCCTAGCGTATACCACAGTACACAGCGACTGAGTGAATTTCTGATTTCACTTTTCATCATAATTGCTGCCTCAACGGTCTGCCTTGTAAAAATTAGTTTTATTTATAAAAAGAATGAGGCTAGTATTCAAAAGGAAATGGAGAGAGTGGGACTCGAGCAAAGGTTAAGAATAGATGAACTGACAGGGGTACTAAATCGTAAAGCACTATATGATGCTATGAGAGTTATGGAAATGAATGAAGCATCAGCCAGTTACATATTTGGAATAGCAGATATTGATAATTTTAAAAGTGTAAATGATCAATTGGGTCATTTGGTCGGAGACAATTGCTTGTTCGAATTCGCAACACTACTAGAGGAACATTGTCGGGGGTCATCTGTTTTTCGATATGGTGGGGATGAATTTTGTTTGATATTTGAGAATATTGCAATGGACGAGGCGGTATCGACCTGCGAAAACATTCAATCTGAATTAATAGAAGTATATTCTAAGAAATACCCCATGTTGGATATCAGCGTCAGCTTCGGCCTTGCTCGTTATACAGCGGATGGAAACTCAGCCCGATTATTTATTAGTGCGGATCAGGCTTTATACGAGGCAAAGGAATTGAGGAATACGATATGTATTTATCAATCAATAAAATGATTAAATTGAACTATAGGCTAATTGAATGGCAAAAACGATAAAGATCATACCGAATATTTTTTCCATAACAGATATTCTTTTTGGAGATTTCATAAAGAATATATTAGAAAGTCCGGCAAGTAATCCATAGCCGATAAAGATTATAAGAGAAAGTATCATAAAGAGAAATCCGTAAAACATGCACTCAGCCACATAGTTGTGATTGGTCGCTTTTACGTATTGTGGTAAGAATGAGAAAAAGAATAGCGTAAGCTTTGGATTAAGTAAATTAATCAAAATAGCACTGCGAATAATTGTACTCGTTTTCTCGGATTTGGGCTCACTTAGTTTCAAGTTTGATTTTGCACGAATCATACTGATTCCTAGATATAATAAATATAACACTCCAATAAACTGCAGGATGAGAAAAGCAACCACATTCATATTCATAATTAATGATGAAAGTGCAATACTCACACTAAGATGTGGAATAATACCGATTGTACACCCTAGAGCGGCAATTATGCTGGCTCTTTTCCCTTTTGTCAATCCGGCGGAAAGGGTATAGGTAACACCGGTACCCGGCAGTAGAATGATGATAATGGATGTAATTAGAAAACTTATTGTATTCATAGATTTTCACCTCGTAATGTATTTTGTTGACTGATATGGTATAATGTAACATGATAAAGTGGTTGATAAAAGTGCCACATTATGAATATTTTATAGGGACCACTTTGTAAAGTATCTGGATTTGTGCTGAGGCCATGATTTGTAGGTATTGGCAGCAGGAGGAGTAATGTGAATTTTATTAATATCGATAGAAATTCTAAAATATCTTTATCTAAGCAGTTATATACCCATTACAAAGAATTAATTATGAGCGGCAAATTAAAATCAGAGGATAAGCTTCCCTCAACCCGTGAACTGGCAAAAGCGTTAAATGTTGCCAGGAATGTAGTACTGGATTGCTATGAACAATTAATAGCAGAAGGATATGTTTACACGAAAAGCGGTTCCGGTACTTATATATCAAAAGGAACCCATTTTGAACAGAAGAATATTCGAGTAAATGCTACTACACAGATAAGGCGAGACGAAGCAGAGACAATATCTTTTCGTACCGGTATACCGGATTTGGACAGTATCCCTATTAATAAATGGGCACAAATCTATAAAGAATGTATCCTGAATTTGAACACAAAGATGTTGGACTATCAAAACTCATTTGGAAATTATGAATTGCGTACACAACTGGCAAAATATTTAGAACGGGTCAGGGGTGTGTGCACATCACCAGATAATATATTGATTACAAATGGTGCTGCACAAGCATTTTCATTATTATGTCAACTTGTACAAGAGAGGGAATATGTACTTGTTGAAAATCCGCTTAGTCATGGAATTCTTCATACATTAATGAGCAATCAAGTTACAGTGAAGTCAATTCGGGTTGACGAAACAGGAATGGTTACTTTTGAATTACCGAACGACCCTCCAAAATTAATATTTACAACACCCAGTCATCAGTTTCCAACGGGAGTAGTACTTCCGATTAACCGTAGGATTGAAATGATACAATATGCTCAAAACCATGATACCTTTATTGTGGAGGATGACTATGATAGTGAATTTCGCTTTTTTGGCGATCCGGTTCAAGCGATGCAATATTTAGATCCAGGTAAGGTAATCTATGTTGGAACATTTTCAAAAACACTAATGCCTTCATTAAGAATCGGATACATGGTTTTACCTGATAATTTGCTTCGGGAAATTGAAGATATTAAGTATGTAGCTGATTTACACTCTCCTAATTTTGAACAGATTGCATTAGCAAAGTTTATAGAAGTGGGTCATTTTGAACGTCATATTAGCAAGATGCGAAGATTATACCTAAAGAGGAGAAATTATCTGATTGGGTTACTTGAGAAAGCCTTTGGCGATCAAGTTATAATTACCGGTGCGCAGGCTGGAATGCATCTAGTAGCAACATTTAAGAATATTACCTTTGATGATAATAGGATGGATCAGATTAAAAGGTCACATATTGATATATCCACAATAGATAAGCATTTTATACCATCAGATTCATGTTGTGGAATAGGAAATTCGTTATTATTTGGCTATGGCAATACCGACATGGAACAGATGGAGAAGGGGATACAATTACTAGCCGGTATCCTAGGAGGTAGACTGTAAATGGAGCCATAATCGATGGAAGAAACTTGATTTATATGGATAATATTTGTATACCTGTAGCAATTATAGGTATAATTAAAATTACATGTTAGGAAGGTGAAATATGGGACATATTACAAGTAAAGATGCCTATAAGAATTTGGAAGAAAGAATTAATTGGTTTACACAAGGAGCGCCCGCAACGGAAAGTTTATATAAGATTTTGCAGGTGCTGTATACAGAACGAGAGGCAAAATGGGTTTCATTATTGCCGGTTCGCCCCTTTACGGCAAAGAAAGCAGCAAAAATATGGCATACCAGTGAAGGGAAGGCAGAAGCATTCTTAGAGCGTCTATGTGAGAAGGCGCTACTGGTGGATTCTTATCATAATGGGGAACGACAATTCGTTATGCCACCGCCGATGGCAGGGTTTATTGAGTTTGCACTGATGCGTACACGAGGCGATATCGATCAGAAATATCTGAGTGAATTATATTATCAATATATGAATGTGGAAGAGGAGTTTGTGAAGGATTTATTCTATGCGACGGAGACGCATCTTGGACGAGTATATGTACAGGAGCCTGTACTTACCAATGAAAACACAATTCATATTTTAGATTACGAAAGAGCAAGTCATATCATTGATGAAGCTTCTCATATTGGTCTTGGAACCTGTTATTGTAGACACAAGATGCTTCATGCAGGTCATCCATGTGAGATAGATGCTCCACTAGATGTTTGCCTCACCTTCGGTAATGTAGCCCGCTCACTTGCAGAGCATGGCCAACACGCAAGATTGATAGATAAAAAAGAGGCAATGGATGTATTGGAACGATCCTATGCAGCTAATTTGGTTCAGATTGGTGAAAATGTTAGAGAAGATCCTGCTTTTATCTGTAATTGCTGTGGTTGTTGTTGTGAAGCTTTGCAAGCAGCCAGAAAATTCAGCCCAATGCAACCGGTAGCAACGACCAATTATATCCCTAAGATATCACATGAATGTGTTGGATGTGGGAAATGTGAAAAGGTCTGTCCGGTATTAGCAATCTCGATGAAGAAAACCAAAGAGGGAAAGAAAGTAGCACGGGTAGATAAAGAAGTATGCCTTGGCTGTGGAGTATGTGTGAGAAGTTGTCACAAGAATGCCATTGAATTAGAGAGAAGAAAGATAGAAGTTATTACACCGGTGAATAGTACCCATCGTTTTGTATTACAGGCTATTGAAAAAGGAACTCTACAAAACCTAATCTTCGATAATCAGGCTTTTGCAAATCATCGTGCGATGGCAGCAGTGTTCGGTGTAATTCTCAAATTACCACCGCTAAAGCAGGTTATGGCAAGTAAGCAATTCAAGTCAATCTATCTGGATAAGTTGTTATCTAAACTTAGTGAGAAGAAAGCATAATTCTAGAGTCGATTTTTATTAAAAGGATATAAAATGAACCAACTTACAGAATTTTTTGAACTCGGTAAGGTGGTTCTTTTTCTAAATTAAATTCATTTTATTTTTAACAATTATTCTCTTTTTCCGTAACTTCTCTTTTCTGTGTCTTCGCAGATCTCTTATCCAGTAATAGATTATAGGTGAAACCGGCAACAACAAATAGACTTCCAATCAGTTTTCCGGTAGAAAAGTCCTTAGTGATCAGCCAATCTATTAAAATTCCTACGCTTAACTGTCCTAGGAATACTAAAAGAGTAAGATAAAACACCGGAACCCTTGGTGTGGTGTAATTAGAAATCATGATAACGGCTACTCCCAGAATTCCACCACAATACGCCCACAGAGGAACTGCTTTAGCTGGAGAAGAGATATCCAACCCCTTACTTACAAACAATAGGAATAAGAAAGAAAAGAATATTCCTACGACATAATTTATAGCAGTTGCCTGTACTGTTCCTATCTTTTGTGCAAGATTGGCGTTCAGAATTCGCCCTAGGACTACAGTAACACCAGCAAGAATAGATAAAATCAAATAAATGAATAGCATATAAAACTCCTTTCGGTATAAATAAAATTAAAATATCATTCCATTAGCTCAAAGCCATAATACAGATTCCAATTCCGATAATCCCAAGCCCGATTAACTTTTTCGGATCCATCTTTAATCTTTTCATTCCGAGCAGGCCAAAATGATCCGTGAGTAATGAGAATATTGTCTGACCAAGTAGTCCAAGAGCCAGTGATAGTGAAACACCCAACGTCAGGTAAGACAGATTTGTTAACATTACGGTTCCTATTCCTACAAAACCGGCGCTATACAGATAAAGAGGAATACCTTTTGGAAGTTTTAAACGGGATTTTGTCAGTATCAGAATAAGAATGATAGCGATTAGACCGGACAAATGAATTAACACAGTTGACAAGGGATTTCCATAGATGTCCGATAGGCTTCCATTAAAAAATATCATAATTGATGTTATGGCACCAACGAATAGCGAAATAATATAGTTCATACATCCTCCTCATTAATAAAATCACTGATACTTGATTTTATATGTTTTGTTATTTTCGTGTTTACTATAACATGAATTGATTGAAAGATAATATGACATATGTCATACTTGGGGAAGAAAGCAGATTAAAAATTTAACGATTATATAATTACAATTTTATATCAACAATTAGATATTACTATGCTACTGGTAACCATTGTTCAAAATTATTTGGCGAAGTCTGAGAAATTTAATGCGTATCCTAAACTATAGATGTTTGAAGAAGGAGTTGAAAGAACATGATCAAAGTGAAAGACCAAGAAAAGCTAATAAGTTACATCAGTCAATATAATATAAATAATATTTTTTCGGAGGATATGACCCCTTGGATGGAGCTGTTATTGTTCAAAAAGAAT
This sequence comes from Variimorphobacter sp. HTMS_6, assembly GCF_059717775.1. NCBI lineage: Bacteria > Bacillati > Bacillota > Clostridia > Lachnospirales > Lachnospiraceae > Variimorphobacter > Variimorphobacter sp. HTMS_6. Next base: position 2,201,838 of record NZ_AP046094.1, on the reverse strand, counting down.
GAGTTTATGTTAAAGGAAGGGGAGGAAATTCCTTATCTGTTGTTTCTGACCGAGGGAAAAGCGAAGGTATTCACTTCATTAAGTAATGGAAAATCCCTGCTATTATGTTTTTACCAAGGTTTTAAAGTACTAGGGGATTTGGAGGCAGTGGATTCAGTAAATGCAGTGACAAATGTCCAGGCAATTGAAGATACTTTCTGTATCGGAATTTCCTATAATAATGTTAGAAAGTACCTACTTGAAGACACAAAGTTTCTTCGTTATATCTGTTCTTCATTGGGCGGAAAGCTAAACCGATGCTCGAATAATAGCTCAATTAATCTCTTATATCCATTGGAGAATCGACTGGCAAGCTATATCTATACAGCAGGAGAAAGAATAATTATTAATTCATCAGAGAATAGCAAAAAAAAGACGGTAATACAATTTGATGAAAATCTGACAGAGATCGCTGAATTACTTGGTACCAGTTATCGACATTTACTTCGCACACTTTCAGAACTATGTGAAAAGAAAATAATTAAAAAAGAAGGTAAAAATTATACGGTAACAGAAGAGAAGACTTTAAGGGAACTGAGTGCTGATTTATATCAGTAAATGAATGAAAAAACTTTAAAGTTAAGAAAATTTTAAATAAAAAAATAAAATAACGTAAAGAAAGCTTTAAAGAAAACTTTAAAGAAAAGAATATATCAACTATAAAAATATTAATTTTAAGAGTCTAATATATGTAATATCACTAAATAGCTATTTAGAATTCTTGAAAGAAGGGAGGAATGTAATGGAAGTATTAATTAGCTTACAAGAAGATGATTTGGACATGCCCCATGAAAAAAAGAATTTAGACGTTGTGCGTATTGAAGAACTTTATCAGTCTCATAGTGATGAGATTCTTCGTTTGTGTTATTTGTATCTGAAGGATTATCAATTGGCAGAGGATGCGTTGCAAGAGACCTTCTTTCGGGTGACCAAGAGTATTCACCAGTTCCAAGGAAATTCCACTGAAAAAACATGGTTAACACGAATTGCAATTAATGTATGTAAGACTGTAATTTTAGCACAGAAGAATAAGCCGGTGGATTTTTCGCCAGAAGCATCATTGCTTACCGTAAAATCGGTTGATGAGATCGAACTATTAATTGAGAAGAGTATTGTATCACAAGCAATTATGACATTAGATACTCCGTATCGAGAAGTAATTCTTTTGCACTATTATCAAGAACTGAAACTCCGAGAAATTACGAAAATAACCGGAGAGAGTATGACAACTGTCGCTTATCGGCTTCATCAAGGGAAAAAACGATTGAAAGAATACCTCTCTTCAAAAAAATGAAAGGAGTAAAAGATGAACCATAAAATAATAAAAAATATAATCAATCAAGAATTAAAGGAAATGAAAACTGACAAGGTTCATGGGAAACAGATCCTTCACCAGTGGCAGTCAGAAAATGGAGTAGATGATACAAATTCTATACAATTTGACTCATACAGTAAACGACAACGTAAAGCCATTTCTTCTATCTTACGTTATGGAACTTATGTTGCAGTTGCTTGTCTAGTATTGTTGATTGGTTTTACTACGATATCAGTTGCTTCAGGAAAGGTTAGCTGGAACATGTGGAGTAAGCAAATGTTTTCTGGAAAAGAAGAAAATAATGATACACAAGAGGCAAAAGTAATAGAGAAACAAAAAGAAGAAGTGCTTAATCAAAACAAATCGATTGCACTGGGGAAATACCGGTTACAGGTTCAAGAGTATACTATGGATAACAACGGTTTCTTCTATATATTGGTATCCATAAAAGATGACGCCGGTAAAAACGTTATGATAGATGATTCAATTACATTATATTGGCAGGATGAAAACAAATATCACGAAATTAATTCTCTATCGATTAATCAAACGCGGAATATGAAAGGCATAAAAGAGATTACCAAACCTTATGGATATACTATTTCAGGAATATGTCCTTCTTTAATAAATTCAAAAAATAAATTAGTAGTCAAGATGGAGGGAGCATACGCTGAGATCAGCGGAATAAGTGTCACTGAACCAGAAAATTATTTGTATGCAGATAAAAAATCTTCCGTATCGTTCAGTCCATATGGTTTTCTTTTGAAAAAAGACAGTTTACTTTCTGATAGTATAGAAAAAGCGTTAAGTCATCAAGATAAACATACGCCTACGTTTATCGCAACATATGTAGATGGAACAAAGGATATGTTGCAAGTATCAAATTTTGGCGGTATGAAAGAGGCGAATAAGTATGATATTTATCTACAATTCTCGCCTACCTTTCAGTATCAGAAACATATTAATCAGCATACGGTTTGGGATGAAGAAAACTATAGTAACTTAATGCATTACCTTACTAATTACAAATTTGATGTAGATCAGTTAACTAAAATGTCTTTAGAGGATGGCACGATTATTTTTGAAAAAGGAAAAATGTAAAGTATATTCTATATGAACCAATGTAAGTATAGGTAGTACCCAAATGAAATTTGCAATTCTAATTAATTCATAAAAAAAGCATGCGATCCATTTTGATCGCATGCTTTCTTTTATAGAAAACTTAACAAATAACCGTGGTGAGTGCAAAGTATTGTAAAGTTGCTGTGAAATTTCATATTTTTTGTATCACTCCAATTTTTTTTATGGTACATTAAAAATACTAAGATCTTAACTATGAATGAGATCTTTAATTAAGGAGGGATTATAATATTCAACTTAAAAAATGTAAAATATAAACATATTCTTGATTTGAAAAATCTTTCAATTAAACATCATGAGATCACATGCATTGTTGGAGAGAGTGGAAGCGGTAAATCCACATTGCTACGCCTTCTTAATAAACTTATTAGTTGTGATAGTGGTGAGATCTTATTCCACGACCATTCCCTTACTACAATCGAATCAGTGGAGCTAAGGAGAAAGGTTGTAATGCTCCCACAGTTTCCTACTATATTCCCCGGAACTGTTAGGGATAATCTCTTAATTGGTCTGAAGTTTGCTGAGAAACCAATCGTTTGTGATGAAGATCTTTTTGATGTTTTAAAAATGGTGCATTTGATTAAAGAACTAGGTATTGATAGTGAAAAACTATCTGGGGGTGAAAAACAACGTCTTGCTTTAGGAAGATTAATTTTACTAGATCCTGATGTGTTTCTCCTAGATGAACCATCCTCTGCTCTTGATGACGATACAGAATCGATTATTATAGATAAATTTGTTTCTTATATAAAAGAAGCCAATAAAACTTTAATCATGGTTACTCATTCTAAAAATATTGCTCAAACGTATGCTGAGCATATGATTGAGCTAAATCAAGGTAAAGTAGTGAATGAATGGAGGGTATCCGATGAACGAGGTAATTAATTTGCAGATATGGCAAATGGTTGCTGCATACCTGTTTGTTCTGATTTTATTGGTTATTGTTAAGATAAGAGGAATTCCTAGAGAAAAAGTAATTTTAATATCTTGTATAAGAATGACGATTCAGCTTATTCTTGCAGGATATGTGCTAGAATATATTTTTAATAATTCGTCACCAATCTATACGGTTGTTTTCATAATTGCGATGGAGATTTTCTCTATATACACGATTATTAAACATAACAAGTCGAGACTATCTAGAAAGCTGAAGCAAATCATTGCAATATCAATGGTTGGAGGTACAGTAAGTTGTTTATTGTATTTCCTTTTTATCGTAGTCCATATTACGCCTTGGTATAATGCACGGTATTTTATACCGATTGCAGGGATGCTTATTGGTAACTCTATGACAGGTATCTCTTTGGGGGTAGGGCGTTTGGTTGATGGAATTCAAACACAACGACATTTAGTAGAAGGAGCATTGATGCTTGGTGCAACTCCAAAGATGGCATCAAAGCATATCGTTAATAATGCATTTGATTCCGCTATCCTACCTACCATCAATTCCATGGTTGGTATGGGAATTGTATTTTTACCGGGAATGATGACGGGACAGATATTGTCTGGCACCTCGCCCGTAACAGCGATTGAATACCAAATTGCAATTATGCTTGGTATAATGGGTAGTGTCTCATTGTCCGTGATACTATTTGTTCAGTTAGGATATAAAACATTTTTTAATGAACAAAGTCAGCTAATTCAAAGGGATGAATGAATCATTCATTCACATACAGCCATTGTAAGATTAATTACAGAATATGCTTTCAGAAATTATAGAACTAGGAGAACAAAAGTTATGATAAAACCAATCATGAGGGATATATTCTCTCTCAATCAGAAATCAGATTATGCTACAAAAGACGATATATATGTTGTTCAGGATTTATTAGATACACTAAAAAGCAATGAAGCAGGTTGCGTTGGTATGGCTGCTAATATGATTGGTGTAAAGAAAAGAATTATTGCTGTAAGTATGGGGTTTGCAAATGTTCCAATGATAAACCCGGTCATTGTCAAGAAAACAGGTTCATATGAAACCGAAGAAGGTTGTTTATCACTTACCGGAGTAAGAAAGACAATTCGGTACAAAGAGATAGAGGTTGAATACTTGGATGCACAATGGAACAGTCAAAGACAGAAGTATTCTGGTTGGATTGCCCAGATTATACAGCATGAGATAGACCATTGCGACGGTATTGTGATATAGATTTAGGAAGGGGAGTGGATTATGTTTAATAAGCAAGTTATACTGGATCAGTCTCAATTTTACGATAGCTTTTATTTGTACGATGAAAATGTTATCCTCGAAAACACTGGGCGTTTGAAGCGGGATTTTAAGAATGTTGATTTCCTATATTCCATTAAAACCAACTCAAATCCATTTGTTGTAAAATCCGTATTATCAGGGGGATTCGGGGTAGATGCAGCAAGTGTTGCAGAAGTCATGATGGGGAAAGAGAATGGTGTATCAAAAGATATGATACAATTCTCAGCCCCTGGTAAAACCAAAAAAGATATAGAAGAAACCATCGCAGTATCTACAATTATTGCAGACAGTTTGAACGAAATTATGCTAATACATCAGGTAGCACAAGACATGAATGTGATAGCTGAGATCGGAATTCGGGTGAATCCTGATTTTTCATTCTACACAAATAGGGGGAGTGCTTCGAAGTTTGGCATTGATGAAGAGCTGCTTTTTGAAGAAATACCGAATTTGAAAAAGTTACAATACATAAAAATAATTGGATTACATGTGCACATCCGAAGTCAGGAATTAGATGCGGGAGTGTTGGAGCGATATTATGCGAAACTATTAAAACTTGCAGAAGTATTTCAAAGTATTATGGATCAACCTTTGCAATTCCTTAACATGGGCTCAGGAATCGGCATCCCATACACTGCGGAGGATACACCACTGGACACGATTTATCTGGGAGGAATAACCTCCTCTATGATTGAACAGTTCAAGTCACGCTTCCCCAACCTGAATGTATATATAGAAACCGGTCGGTATGTCGTTGGGAAAAGTGGAGTGTATGTTACTAAGGTAGTCGATAAGAAGATATCCCATGGAAAGACATATTTAATTCTGAAAAACACACTCAATGGCTTTATCCGTCCATCAATCGCTCAGCTTGTTATGAGTTATCATGAGAGCGGAACACTAAATGCCAGTGAACCGCTCTTTACGGGAGCAAAGTCCTTTGAAATAATAACTCTAACGGAGGAATTAGAGACAGAGGAAGTAACCTTAGTCGGAAATCTTTGTACAGCAACCGATGTTGTCGCAAAAGATATCGTATTACCGAAGCTACAATGTGGTGATGTAATTGTTATCACCAACGCAGGAAGTTATGCAGCCGTTCTGTCACCTATGCAATTCTCTTCCCAAGAGCCTCCCAGACAGCTTTTCTTAAGTGGAAAAGGAAATAATATCAGTATTACCTCTGAATAATATTTATGATATATCTTTGATCGGAATGGGGAGCTTATTCATTCGCATTGATGATTTCCTTTAAGCTAATATGTTCATTACGAAATCGTTCACTGCTCTTTTCTTTTTTATGATGTATTGCTTTCGTAGGGCAATTCTGAATACATGCCAGACAATGTTGACAATTTTGATTGAATACTGGCTTACTATCGACTTTAATGTTGTTCACAGGGCAGACTTTTTCACAGGTCTTGCAGCCATTACAGCTGTCCTCCGTGTAAAAATCCTTCTCAAAATTATCATGATTCAATTTAGAAAACATATGTCTGAGGGGAACCACAAGGATTGAGTGTTTTTTCAGGTATAAGCGCTTCTTTCTTACATCCTGAATAATTTGATCAATATTCCCCTCAACATTTTTCTTCCCGAGCCCATCGACCTGATTTTTCATCTCAAAGCCAGGTAGAAAGTTATCAACCATTATGAGCTCATTAATATAGGAGAAATGAATATTATTCCTTTTCCCGATTTCTAGGAGATGTCTTGTTACGCCTCCGGCAACCATTCCGTAGGTTGCTATAGCAAATATATATTTGCCTTTCAGTTTCACTTTATCTAAAAATTCTTCCACAAGCTTCGGTACACTGATATTGTACACCGGAAATACGATCCCAATGATATCGTCTTCAATAGTAAAATCCTCATTTTTTAACAGTGCCGGAATAGAGTAAGTCTCTCCACCAAAACGTTTTGCCACATATAAGCAGTTACCGGTTGCAGTATAATATAATACTTTCATACATTCCTCCAAAAAGTTATTTTTAATTTAATTGTTACACTTGTAACATGGAATAGAGCACAGTATAATGTATCTAAATAGATTTATCAATAGAACAATAATCAAGTGTTACAAAAACGGAGAAAATGTATATGATTAAGAAAAAAAATGTGCAAAGTACGATAGTAAAGGAAAGTATCTTTATAGCACTGATGATACTTATGGAAAAGAAGGATTTCAAGGAGATTACAATTACTGAGGTTACTAAAAAGGCAGGAGTATCCCGCATGTCGTTTTATAGGCATTATGCTATATTAGAAGATGTCATCAATAATTATCTGGATGAGCTGTTTGAGGATTATTCCAATGCGGTAATAAAAAATATACATGATTATGATAAGGATAGTATACGTATGTTTTTTGCATATTTTAGAAAGCAGGAAAGATTGGTCACAAACTTAATAAGATCAAACTTAAGTCATCTGATCTTAGAGAGATGCATTGAGTTTTTCCATTCCCTATCAAGAAATATTGTATGTGACACCGGAGAATACCAAGATAGAGGGCGGTACCTAATCGAGTTTGCTGCCGGTGGGCTATATAAAGTTCTGATCGAGTGGGTAAAGGACGGACTTAAAGAAAGTGATGAAAAGATGGCAGATATCTGTTATAGTCTGATGAGGCATTAATAAATATATTACCTAAGAGGAGTATTAATACTCCCCTTTAATTACAAAGAAAGACCCGCGGATGGTTCCGGCAAGTTTAGATTTTTGTCTTGCAAATTTAAACTTTTCCTCTAATTCCTTCGGTATTTCCATTCCTTCCGAAAGCTTAAAACCAACCGCTCTTTTCTTTGAATCATCAATTGTATACATTACATTTACGGCCAGACCATCTTCATAAAAGACATACGCCATTTTAAGATTTTCTACTTGAAAACTTGATGTTTCGAGTGGCTTTGCAGCAAATTCAATATTACGTTCCGTTTTTAGAATGTGGTTTACATAATCGATAGTATCCTGGCTCTCACTAGCCGGTACTACTGTAAATTCATGCTTGTATTTATTCATATAATAACGTGCCTCATTCGCACGCAAACCAGCCAGAGCATCAACTACGGGAGAAGATTCAAGGCCAACAGTGGATACATTTTTAAAATCAACAACATAGGACATAGTGGTACCTCCATATTAAATATAAAATCATTATACACTATTAAGATTTGCATTAATGATAATAGAGTTATTATTCCCCTAAATTTTATCAAAAATGAATCTGAATATAATTATAAATCAGATAATGCAATTAGTACATGACGATATTTGTAATATGGCTAATTAGTGAAAAAATTAATCTTCATAGCATACAGAGGCACCGGATACCATTACTGTTGCAATATATTTTGAAACTTCTAGATGAACGGGATTAGACAAATAAGATTCCATGTCCTTCATTGTATTGAATTTAGTGATTAATAGAATATCATAAGAGGATGTTCCTCTCCGAATATCTGTCTCTACTTGTAGGTACTTCAGGACTGTGATTTTTCCTTTCATGCTTAATAGGGCCGATTTTGTTTTTTCTATCTCTTCATTTTCATTTAATTTGATGAGTAATGTGTTTGTTATCATTTTTCCCTCCGTTTTGTGTTTCATAGCGAGTTATTATATCTTATAATAGTATATCATCCATAACCTGACAACATAGGGTCAGGTTTGTTTTTACTTGTTGACTCATTTAGGTAATACTGGTATGATATAGAATATAAAAAGGGGAGCTTGCATTAAGCAGGCTGAGAGTAAGCTGTATCGCTTAGACCCATAATCTGATTTGGATAATGCCAACGTAGAGATATATTTAGCTGACTATGCATGTATACTTTCCTTGGTGTACGTGTATTTTTTTATGCTTACATGTCATCATTACATACATTCTTATTCAAAGTGTTAATCAATTTTCTATCTATGCGGGCAAAGAAATGTATCTGAAATATTGTTTTATTCATTGACTTTCACCAAATCATGAAAATAAAAAATTGGAGGATATTAGATCATGAAAAACTATGCAACACAGATGGAAGCTGCAAGAAAAGGGATTGTAACGGAGGAATTGAAAAAGGTGGCGCAAAAGGAGCAGATGACGACAGAAGAGCTGCTTCCCCTGGTTGGAGCAGGTAAAGTAGCAATCTGTGCGAATAAAAACCACAAATGCATTGAGCCGGAAGGGGTAGGCTCCATGCTGAAAACAAAGATAAATGTTAATCTGGGTGTGTCAAAGGACTGTAAGGATTACGATCTGGAGATGAAGAAAGTAATGGAAGCGGTTAATATGGGGGCGCATGCCATAATGGATTTATCCTCACATGGGAATACAATTCCATTTAGAAGAAAGCTTACCTCTGAATGTCCGGCAATGATTGGAACGGTACCGGTCTATGACTCCGTAATTCATTACCAAAGAGATCTATCTACATTAACAGCAAAGGATTTTATTGATGTGGTTCGCCTTCACGCAGAAGATGGTGTGGATTTTGTAACCCTGCACTGCGGTATCACACGTAAAACGATTGATCAGATTAAGAACCATAAGAGAAAAATGAACATAGTATCTCGTGGAGGTTCTCTGGTATTTGCCTGGATGAGCATGACAGGAGAAGAGAATCCGTTTTATGAATATTATGATGAGATACTGGATATTTGTCGCGAATACGATGTCACAATATCACTGGGAGATGCATGCAGACCCGGATGTCTTGCAGATGCTTCAGATGTATGTCAGATTGAAGAGCTCGTTAGACTCGGAGAATTAACAAAAAGAGCCTGGGAAAAGGATGTACAGGTTATGGTTGAGGGACCCGGACATATGCCTCTGGACCAGATTGAAGCAAATATGAAGATCCAGCAAACCATATGCAACGGTGCTCCCTTTTATGTATTAGGACCATTGGTAACAGATATTGCACCAGGATATGATCATATTACATCAGCGATTGGAGGTGCAATTGCAGCCTCTGCCGGAGCAGCATTCTTATGTTATGTCACACCGGCTGAACATCTGGCATTACCAAATCTTGAGGATGTGAAGCAGGGTATTATTGCCTCCAAAATAGCAGCACATGCGGCTGATATCGCAAAGGGTGTAAAAGGCGCCAGAGATATCGATGATCGTATGGCGGATGCAAGAAGAGAGTTTGACTGGGAGACACAGTGGGAATGTGCAATTGATCCAGATACAGCAAAAAGAATTCGTGAGGAAAGAAAACCGGAGCATGAGGATACCTGTTCTATGTGTGGTAAGTTTTGTGCAATTAGAAGTATGAATAAGGCACTTGCGGGAGAACATATTGATATTTTATAAGTAGTGTTAATATAAGAGATTATAACATAACAGCTAGCATCTAAGATCTCAGTCAAGATTTTGGAAGGGTTGTTGGGTGCTTGTTCATACACAGTGGGACGGAAGCTGTTTAACCGTGTTATTGTCTACTTGATGTATTCACTGAATAAATAGATATAATTAATCTCTTAAAAATAACCGGTATATCGAATGCCAAATCGATGGCTATACGATATACCGGTTTTATTTGATACGATTTCGTTTTCACTATGCTAGATTAACCCTGATAATCAAGAACATCCAGCCATTGACGAAGAATTTCTTTCTCCGGTTCTTTTGCCTTAGTTAAGTGCTGTGCTGCCACAATCGGAATCCATTTTTGAACATATGGTAATGCAGTATTGCTCTTAAAACAGAAAAGTTTTAAATATGAATCTGCAAGCTCTGGGTAATAGAGCATCATTTTGAGATAAGTAGTTGCCACATCGGCACTTGCATTTCCTTGAGTAGCATGGGACCAATCCAAGATATAAGCACCGGATTCGTTGATTATAATATTGGAAGGTAGAAAATCCCCATGGCATAATTTTGTATGTTTTGGCATGCTATCAAGCACGGATAATAATTCATATTTTGTAGTTGAATTCAATTCATCCGTATTTTGAATAACACGTACTAATTTATCCTTTAGTTTGTTGAGTAGAGGAGCTGATTTAGAATGCATCTTAATCTGGAGATCAACGAACAGTTCCAATAACTCAGAGGTCTTCTCCGGATTATCCTTTAGCTTTTGTTCTAGGGTTTGCCCCTGTATATAATCCATACTGATGCTCCAGCGACCATCGATATTACTTACGGAGCGAATCTGCGGAATTTTTAAATTAGTTTCTTCTACACGGGTATGATTCAATGCTTCGTTCAAGACTGAAGATTTCGGATAATCCTGATCAAAAACCTTTATTGCTAAATCATCTTCCTTGTAGATTGCTTTTTTGTTTCTTGTTGCTAAGACTTGTTCAAGCTTCATTGTTATTTCCCCTTTCAAATTTTGCCATTGTTTGGTGTTACCTTTATTTTACTACATATTAAAAGAAAAGTATATGCATTTTCGAATAAATATGACGAAATTTGCATGATGAATTGTGCAAAATACACAATGTTATATGAAAGAAATGGACATTATTATTTAGGCTCTATTGTTCTAGAGAATAGATAATAATATATTATAAATGCAGAAAAAGAAAGGATACCCTCTGTAGGATTGAACATTAAATCAAATCCTTGAGGGTATCCTCTCTATGTGATTGGGTATTTCATTTGCTTAGGTACAAAGCGTTTATATAATTAATTATTTACCGTAGTAAACTTTTAAGTACATCTCTTTTAATTCGCTCATTAACGGATATCTTGGGTTAGCACCGGTACACTGATCATCGAATGCCTGCTCAACCATCTCATCAAGAGACTCTAAGAATGCTTTTTCGTCAACTCCGTATTCCTTAATTGTCTTCTTAATACCAACACTTTCTTTTAAGTCGCCGATTGCAACGATTAATTTATTGAAAGTATCCATGTCATCCTTACCGGAGATTCCGATGAAGTTAGCGACTTCAACATATCTCTCAAGAACATTAGGGTATTCATACTGGGAGAATGCACCCATCTTTGTAGGAGCTTCGCTGATGTTGAATTTCATAACCTCTTCGATTAATAATGCATTAGCAACACCGTGTGGCAAGTGGTGGAAAGCACCTAATTTATGAGCCATGGAGTGGCAGATACCAAGGAAAGCATTTGCAAAAGCCATACCAGCGATAGTAGAAGCGTTTGCCATCTTTTCTCTTGCTTTTACGTCAGATCCATTGTTGTAAGCAATCGGTAAAAACTTGAAGATGTTCTTTAACGCTTTTAATGCTAAACCATCAGTGTAGTCTGTTGCTAACATAGATGCATATGCTTCAAGTGCATGTGTCATAGCATCGATACCGGAAGCACTGGTTAAGCCTTTAGGCTGACTCATCATATTATCTGTATCAATAATTGCCATGTGAGGTAGTAATTCGTAATCTGCTAACGGATATTTAACGCCTGTAGTCTCATCGGTAATAACTGCGAAAGGTGTTACCTCAGAACCTGTACCGGAGGAGGTTGGGATAGCTACAAAGTAAGCTTTCTCGCCCATCTTAGGGAAGGTATATACTCTCTTACGAATATCCATGAAACGCATAGCCATATCTAAGAAGTCAGCTTCCGGATGCTCGTACATAACCCACATGATTTTAGCAGCATCCATAGCGGAACCACCACCTAAAGCGATGATAACATCAGGTTCGAAGGAACGCATTGCGTCAGCACCTTCTTTTGCACATGCAAGAGTTGGATCAGGGGCTACATCGTAGAAGCAAGTATGAGTGATACCCATAGAATCTAATTTATCTGTGATTGGTTTCACATAACCATTTTTAAATAAGAAGGAGTCGGTTACGATGAAAGCTTTCTTTTTGCCCATAACAGTTCCGAGTTCATCAAGAGCAACCGGCATAGATCCTTTCTTAAAGTAAATTTTCTGAGGTGCTCTAAACCAAAGCATATTTTCTCTCCTTTCGGCAACCGTCTTTATATTAATTAAGTGTTTTACACCAACATTCTCAGAAACGGAGTTACCGCCCCAAGTACCACAACCTAATGTTAAGGAAGGTGCTAACTTAAAGTTATAAAGATCACCGATACCACCCTGAGCAGCAGGAGTATTGATTAAGATACGGCAAGTTTTCATTGCTGCTGCAAATTTATCATATTTCTCTTTTTCGTTTGTGTTTATATATAAGGAAGCAGTGTGACCATAACCACCATCAGCAACTAAATGTTCTGCTTTTTCAATTGCTTCATCAAAAGTCTTTGCTTTGTATAATGCTAATACAGGAGATAATTTCTCATGTGCAAATTCCTCAGAGATATCAACGCTTTCCACTTCACCGATTAAGATCTTTGTGGTTTCAGGAACTTCAACACCAGCAAGTTTAGCAATTGTATGAGCCTTCTGTCCAACGATTTTAGCATTTAATGAACCGTTAATTAAGATGGTTTTTCTAACCTTCTCTATTTCATCAGGCTTTAAGAAGTAACAGCCGCGGAACTCAAATTCTTTCTTTACTTCATCGTAAACATTCTCTAATGCGGTTACAGATTGCTCGGAAGCACAAATCATACCGTTATCAAATGTCTTAGAAATAATAATGGAACTAACTGCAGTTTTGATATCAGCTGTATCATCAATGATAACAGGAGTATTACCTGCGCCAACGCCTAATGCCGGTTTACCGGAAGAATAGGCTGACTTAACCATTCCAGGGCCGCCTGTAGCTAAGATTGTGTCTGCATTTTTCATAACCTCATTGGTTAACTCGAGGGATGGAACATCAATCCATCCGATGATTCCTTCCGGAGCACCTGCAGCAACAGCAGCATCTAAAACAGCTTTAGCAGCAGCAATTGTACAGTTCTTTGCACGAGGATGAGGGGAAATGATGATTGCATTTCTAGTTTTTAATGAAATTAATGTTTTAAAAATTGCAGTTGAAGTAGGATTCGTAGTAGGGATAACTGCTGCAATTAAACCGATTGGATCAGCTACTTTTTTAATTCCATAAGCAAGATCTTCTTCGATAACGCCACAAGTTTTTGTATCCTTGTACGCGTTGTAAATATATTCAGCTGCGTAATGGTTCTTAATAACCTTATCTTCAACAATACCCATACCAGTTTCTGCTACAGCCATCTTAGCAAGAGGGATTCTCTGTTTATTAGCAGCAACGGATGCTGCGAAAAAGATTTTATCCACCTGTTCCTGAGTATATGTTGCAAATATTCTTTGAGCTTCACGCATTTTTTCCATTTTAGACAGAAGGGCATCAACTGTATCGATTACGTTGTTGTTATTCTCTGCCGCAATATTTATTGCATTTTCTTTTTTAGCCATATGATTACCTCCATTTAAGTTAGGACAATTGTTAATTTTTTAACAATTTCATTATATTGTATCAATAATATAAAGTCAATATCTATTTTTCTATTATACAGCATTTTTGTCGAGGAAAAAAGTGCTAATTAATAGAGAAAAACAGGAAGATTTATCTATTTATTATAAATAAGGTTCCAAAATACTGCTTTATGTTGTGAGATTTATGCAGGAAATCGGAGATCACTGATTTAGCGAAATTGTGCGTTTTGACTATAAAACGAAAAGTTTGGTTTGAATATTTGTGATATGATTGGAAAAGTCCCTATTCAATCATGACGAAATATACACGATTGAAAGGGACTTCTATATATTCTTATTCTATACAATCCTATTCGATACCTTCTTGTATGACACTGTTTTGCTTTTTGGAATTCATACGTAGTAACGTTAAGAGTGCGCCGAGTAAACTGATTGCACCTGCAACCAGATAAACAATACGCATGCCAAAGATAAAGACATCGCTTCTTCCTGGTATGTAGTTTGTTACGCGTTCGCCGATTTGATAACTCATCATGCTGTATAATAGAGTAGTAGCGAGTGCGATTCCACACACCATACCGACATTTCGAATTAAAGCATTAATGCTTCCTGCTACACCAAGCTTATCCCGGCTTACTGTGGACATGACCAGAGAATTATTTGGTGACTGGAACATACCCATACCCACTGACATAATTGCAATGATGATAATTAAATATAGAAGCGAGGAGTTTGCTCCAATGGTAGCCATCAGGAATAAACCGATACTTCCTAATAATAATCCAAAGAAAGTAAGTACTTCTGAACCGATTTTATCAGAGAGATGACCACTTAATGGTGCAACCGCTGTTAATATTAATGGATATACCATCATAATCATGCCGGAGAAGGATGGAGAGTAGGCCCGCACATCCTGTAAGTAAAACGGTAGAAGGATATTATGGCAGAATATCGCAACAAAGCTGATAAAGCCACAAAAGATGCTAAGGGAAAACAACCGATTGCTAAACATACTAAGCTGAACAAGTGGATCATTCTTTCTTCGCTCGAGTATGAGGAATGCAATGAATGCAATTACGGAGATACCAAATCCGCTTAATATAAGGGGATTAGTAAATCCTACACGAATTCCCTCATTCAATGCCACAAACAGAGGTACGATTGCAATAAGGAATAGGAGAGACCCCGATACATCAAGTTTTTGATTACCATTCTTACTGGTTTTGGGTAGTAGCCTAATCGCTGCAATCGTTGCAATAATTCCAATCGGTACATTTATATAGAAGATATACTCCCAACCGATGGCACCTACAATGATGCCTCCAAGGCCTGGACCCACTAATGAACCGAGAGCAACTGCGGTTCCTACAAAGCCCAGAGCTTTACCCCGTTCATTCGGCGGAAAGGCTTCTGTAACTATTCCCTGACTATTTGCCATCGTACCTGCAGCACCGACTGCCTGAACGATACGGGCGACTATTAAAATCGGAAAGGAGTTACTTAATCCACATAATAAGGAACCAATCGTAAATAGTACGATACCTAGGGTAAACATCTTGGTTTTGCCAAGCATATCACCCAGTTTTCCGAATACCAGGATTACTCCCGCGATTACGATCAAATAGCTGGTAGCCACAAATTGAATCCCGGATGTGCTTACTTTAAGTGCCTTTGTCATGCTTGGTAAAGCAACATTGACAATACTACCATCAAGAGTGGCCATAAATGTTGATATTATAACAATGGATAGCACTGTCCATTTATTAACTTTTTGTGTCTGATTCATGTCATTACCTCCTTACCCATTCAATTTATGGGTGTTGTTAAATACTTTAAATAAGGAATTCATCATCTGATCCTTTTCTTGTTCAGTCAACCCTTCTGTCATAAGGTCAATAAGAATAGTAATTTCTGCTCGTACTTTTGGTATGACTTCTCTCGCCTTAGCAGTCAAATATAATTGGTAAGCGCGGCTATCATCCTCACTCGGTAATCGCTCTATATACCCAGACTCCATAAGCTTTGTAATCATGCGAGCAGACATGGCTTTGTCATTGCCGATATTATGGCTGATTTCATTTTGGGATATTCCTTCCTGCTTTTCCAGCACGAATAGATAACGAAAAGCACCGCTGCTAAGTTCATATTTTTTCAATACTTTGTCGAGGTAAGCCTGTGAGTATCTGAATATTTTATTGTTCATCATAAGCAGATTCATCTGACTTATATCCATTATGAGTACCTCCTTGGTTGACTAATCAACTATATTATAGAAACATTTGGTTGATTAGTCAACGTTATCATCGTAGAAAATATCTGGATTTCTCGTTATAAATTATGCATTATGACTAGGAGCAAATCCTTTTATCATCATGGTGGACCATTCAGCAGTGTAAGGAAGAATTCGTTCATATATATATGGATTACTAATTCCTTCTACAAGTGCTTGAAAGTACAGTATTAGAAATTCATCCGAATATCTTAAATCAACCTTACCTTCTTTACGACCTCGATGGAATAGGTCAAGCATGATACCAAAGCTTTCTTTGGTGTATTGTTCTAATATGGTAGATAAGCCATTATTATCTTTTTTTGTTACAAAGGCCATTAAATCCATATAAAATTGTTTGCTAATTTTTCTTTGATGATTGATTTTATTCTCAGTCATAGCAATAATGGTTTCTTCGAAAGGTCTGTTTTCACGCATGATTGCATAGGCAGATTCCATCATCTCAGCTAAATAATATTGATACACTTCTTGAATCAAATTATCCTTACTGCCAAAATACTTAAATATAGAAGTTTTACCCACCGTAGATAATTTAACAATCTCATCAATAGTTAAATTATCTACGCCGGATTCGTTATTCATCAATTGAAAGGTTGCATCTAAAACCAGTTTTTTCTTTTCCTGTGTTCTTTTTTCGTATCCGCTCATTGAATTACCTTCTTTCAATATTAATATTATTAGCCATAAAAAGAACTAATAATATAAAAATAGTTCATAATCTTCGTTATTTTATTATATAGCAGTAGTTTTGAATTATCAAGAGCATAATAGTTTAAAAAAATTAAATATCAGTATTGACGAATGGATTAAAATGATATAAGATGAACCAATAAATGAACTTTGGTTTAAAACTATACGAATTGTAAAATAAAGTGAACTTTATATTAAAGAATAGTTCATAATATAAAAATCTAAAGTTGGGTTTTAAACTGGAAAGCACGTTATAAAACTATTTCAAATTATTCTAAGAAGGAGTTTTATTATGAAAGAAGAAATTGTAAAAGTGCAAGGATTGCAAAAAAAATTCGGTAAGTTCAAAGCATTACATGATGTAACATTCACTGTGAACGCCGGAGAGGTTGTAGGATTCATAGGACCAAATGGCGCAGGTAAATCAACTACAATTCGAACTTTACTGGGTATTATTAATCGTGATGGCGGTGAAGCCAAGATATTTGGCAAGGATGTATGGAAGGATAGTCTTGAGATACATAAGAGGATATCATATGTACCGGGAGATATATCTTTATGGGGAGGCTTAACCGGAGGGGAAATCATTGATTTATTTATAAAACTGCATGGTGGCGGAGATAAGAGTAAACGTGACTATTTGATTCAACGCTTTGAACTGGACCCAAAGAAAAAAGCTAAGGGCTATTCAAAAGGAAATCGCCAGAAAGTAGGATTGATCGCGGCGTTATCCGTTGATTCTGATTTGTATATCTTTGATGAACCGACATCAGGACTTGATCCTTTGATGGAAGCGGTATTCCAGGAGGAAGTAGAAAAGATTAAGAAAGCCGGAAAGGCGATTTTATTATCCTCTCATATACTAAGTGAGGTTGAGAGATTAGCAGATAAGGTGGCAATCATACGAGCGGGAAAGGTTGTTGAAACCGGGACCTTAGATGAATTGCGTCACCTTACCCGTTCAACAGTAACTGTTGTAACAAAAGGCAATGTAGAGGAGATGGCATCCGTTAACGGTGTTCATGATTTTAAACAAAAAGGGCATCAGGCTACTTTTTCAGCGGACAACAATTACATCAGTGATATCTTAACCAAAGCTACCCAGTTAGGTGTTACAAAGTTTGAAGCTGTTCCACCAACGTTAGAAGACTTATTTATGCGTCATTATGAAGTCTAAGGTCGATTGGAGGAAATTAAAATGAACGAAAAATTTGCTCGTTGGTTTGTACTATTTGTGCAGTACCTAAAACGTGATTGGAAAAAAATATTAATCTGGGTAGCAGGACTAGGGCTGTTTTCCGGTGCGTATGTACCTGCCTTTGAAGAAATGACGAAGGGTCAGGGTTTGGTCGGTATGTTTGAAACACTCCAAAATCCGGCTATGATTTCAATGGTAGGTCCTTCTCCTGTAAAGTCTGGTGTTGATTATACACTTGGAGCGATGTATTCAAATGAGATGCTGTTATTCTGCGGATTATTTGCAATGATACTGGCTGCATTACATGTGGTAGGCCACACACGCAAGGAGGAAGATCATGGCCTTACTGAGTTAGTGCGTTCCTTCCAGGTAGGACGTCAGGCTAATTCACTTGCAGTTATAACTGAAGTCATACTGATCAATGTATTATTAGCTGTTGTTATTGGTTTCATCATGATTAGCTTTAGAGCTGATACAATTAATGCAGAAGGATCCTTTTTGTTCGGTGCTTCCATCGGATTGGCCGGTATACTAGGTGGTGTGATTGCATTAATTATGGCACAGATTATGTCGACTTCCTCAGGTGCAACCGGTTCCTCGCTTGGCATCGTAGGATTGCTTTATATTCTTCGAGCAGGTACGGATGTATCGAATGTTGATTTATCCATGGTAAATCCTATGGGTTGGACTTATCTAACCTATCCTTTTACGAATAACAATTGGATTCCGTTGCTCTATGGAATTATATTCAGTATCCTTGCTGTTGTCATTGCATTTGCCCTAGAAGGTGGCCGTGATATGGGTAGAGGTTACTTGCCTGAGAGAGAAGGCCGTGGAACTGCAAAGAAATCTTTATTATCCGTTCCGGGATTCTTTTTCAAGATTAACAAAGGTGTTATAATTAGTTGGTTAGTCGCTTTTGTGATATTGGGTGCAGCTTATGGATCAATATATGGAAATATGCAGACTTTTCTTAACGGCAATGAGATGATGAAAAAGATGTTTACTATGGCCGGAGTTTCCATCGAAGAATCATTTACAGGTACAATTATGATGGTAATGATTGCACTGGTATCCATATTACCAATTGCTATCGTAAATAAGCTATTTGCCGAAGAAGCACGTTTGCATATGAGTCAGCTATTTGCTACAAAAGTAACCCGCGCTAAGATTTATTGGGTCAGCATAATCTTGGCGGTTGTTGCCGGAGTGGTTGGTATTTTGCTCGCTGCAGTCAGTCTGGGTGGCACTGCGATTTCTGCAATGGGTGGTAGCTCCTCTATGGAGATAGGCACATTCATAACCTCAGGCTACAACTTCCTACCATCTGTTTTATTCTTTATTGGGCTTGCCGCGTTGGCTTTGGGGTGGGCGCCGAAGTTAGGTAAAGTGATATATGCGTATTTGGGATATTCCTTTGCACTGAACTACTTTGGAGGTATCCTAGATTTGCCGGATTGGTTTTCAAAAACAGCAGTGCAAAGCTGGGTTCCACATATGCCGGTGGATAAGTTCGATGGAGTAATTTTCTTTACGATGTTAGTAATTAGTTTTGTTATGATGTTTCTTGGTTATATTGGATATCGTTCAAGGGATATGTTAGAAGGAGCATAATACTAGTAGATAATAAAGCAGCTTTATAAAATAGTAATGTTACTCGAAGAATAAACAGAAGACTTGTAGAATGCTTTAATAAGCGGGGGGGGCTAGTTCTAGCCTCCTCCATTTTGATCCTCTAAGTTAAAACCATAAAGTATCATATTTTTCTTGTTTTATATTCTAGAATGATATCTTGTCTTCTATAATAATATGAGGTTAATAATTTTAGAGGAGAAAATTTTGAAGAAATGGATATCATGTATGCTAACGGTAATTTTGGTTTCCTCTCTGTTTACATCACAGACGTTTCTGAACCAGAATAACACACTGTCAGCACAGGCTGCCGGAATTTCAATTCAGGCCAAATTGACAACTTTGGAGGTCGGATCAACAACAACGCTTGCAGTCATAGGCACAAAGAAGAAAGTGACCTGGTCATCAAGTAACAAAAAGTATGTGGAAGTAGATACTAAAGGTAAAGCCAAAGCAATAGCAATCGGAAAAGCCACAATTACCGCGAAAGTAAACGGCAAAAAGTTAAAGAAAAACATTATTGTGGTTGAGCAGACGAAAATCAGTGATTCATCGATAATTTTGAATATGGATAAGAAAAATTTTATAAGAATAAAAGGTAAGAAAACAGGCCTTGTAACGAAAGCCTCTTGGAGTACACAGGATAAGAATATTGCAACAGTCGATGCCTCCGGAACGATCACTGCTCATAAAGCAGGGAGTACAATAATCACTGCCTCCATCCATGGAAAAAAATATATCTGTAAGGTGACAGTGAATGAAAAGATAGCTTTAGATTACACCAGCATAAAACTTATTCAGGGGGAAAGTAAGGCGTTAAAATTTAAAGGGGTAAAATATCGTGCTGTTTGGAGTTCAAGTAATCCAAAGATAGCTTATGTATCTATAGACGGTAGGATTACTGCGATAAATAAGGGTCAAGCTATAATTACGGGTAGAGTGGATGGTATAGACTATAAATGTGAAGTAACGGTAAGTGAGATGAGAGGCATTACACAAGGTGGATTTTTTACCTTTGTGGGAGATAGAACTACAAAATTACCACTTCCTACCGGAAGTACGGGTTCTTTCATATGGTCATCTTCCAATAAAACTGCTATTGATGTTAATGAAAAGGGTGTTCTAAGCGTTAAGGCCTCTGGTAATTCAGTCATCACCGCAGCGGATGGAACCAATCTCTATAAATACTTGGTATCAGCAATTAATAATAAGAATCCTTATTTAAATACGAAACTATTTAAAGCAAAGGAAGTTATATTTAATCAGGTTCATTTTGTAGTACCCACCGAATGGAAGGTTGAGCAAACGAAAAGCGGGGATTACACTTTGATTCCAAACAGCGCTTCTAATAAAAAGATTAGTAGTAATATTGAAATAACAATCACGAATCAAAAGAATTGCTCTTCTGATTATTATACTGCAAAGAAGAAGTTCATGGGTAATGTGGAAGAGTCTTTGTTTCGAAAAAAATTAGGTTCTTTTTTATCTAGTTTTACACAGAGAGATTCACTTTACAGCTTTGGTTATGCTCTAAAAACAGTCTTGAACGTGAAACGCCAGGACGAAAAATTAACAGCAACTTGTTATTCATTTGCTTTGGATCATTATGAGGTCTTAATTGTAAGTGGTGATAGTGGGGATGTTGCGAACTTTCAAAAAATAAGTGATTATATCGTAAATTCTATTTATATCCGTTAGATACTTTTAATCATATAAAGAATAGGATATCTGTTACAAACTGTGATTAAAGTTTATTACTAGGAATTATGTTTCACTGGATTACGAATATAGAGCAATGAAGTTCCTTGCCTAATTTTAGTGGGTAAGGAACTTCTGTTTTTCGTCAGTAAAACTAATAAGATATATTGGTTTATATAAAAATAATTATATTTATATAAAATTTATAATTTATCCATAAATTCTCCATATATTTTAGATTGACATATGAGGAAAATTTTGTTATTATTTCCGTAATAAAACATAGTAAACATATAGACATAGTCTATAATGATTTGCTGATATTAAATTATAAGGAGGTAGTTTATGAAGAACAGGTTGATTTCCGGAATTTTATTTATTGTATTGGGGGTACTTATAGCATTTGGCCCAATTACAATAATTCCAGTGTGCGGGGTACATACAATGATTAATAGCGAGGATGCTTGTAAAACATCTGATATGAAAATGGATGACACAAAAACAGATGATACAAAAGTGGATGCATCGAAAGATAGTGGTGCGAACGCTTCTATGGATATGGGGTCTAATATGGTTATGACGTGTCACTGGACAGCAAGAGCAGAACTTGGAATTGGAATCCTAGTAGTGATTCTAGGTTTTCTATTAATTGCATTGCAATCACCGCAGATAAGAATTGGAATACATATCTCACTGGCATTTATCGGATTATTAGCACTATTGATACCAAATGTGTTGATCGGTGTATGCAAACATACACATTCACAATGCCGCTCGCTCACCTTGCCGGCGTTATCAATATTAGGTAGTGTGGTTTTCGTAACGGCAATCATTAATATAATTTATCTATATAAATCTCAGAATAAAGGAAAGGCAATCGTATGAAGCAGGCACCATTAACTACAGGACGACTCGCTATCTATAATTTGAAAAGAAAATACTTTCGAAGTATATGTCTTGGTGTCGTTGTCGGCATTCTTGCATTTATATTGTTTGGAGGCTCCATTCTTACCGTAAGTTTGAAAAATGGAATGAGCAGTACGGAGAAAAGGTTTGGTGCCGACCTGATGGTGGTACCAAAGGGATATGAAGCAAAGACCAAGGGGGTTCTTTTGCAAGGAGAGCCAAGTTATTTTTATTTTAACCAATCCGTGCTACAGGAAGTAAAAAAGGTTAAGGGGGTAGAAAAAGTGTCATCCCAGTTTTTTCTTACTTCTCTTTCAAAGGAATGCTGTACTAGTGCAGTTCAACTAGTCGGATTTGATCCGACCTCGGATTTTACCATTCAACCATGGATATCACATACTTTTAAGAAAAAGCCTAAGGATGGTGAACTGATTATAGGAAGTGATATAGAACCAGAAAAGAATAATGCATTAAAGTTTTACAATCACAAATATCCGATTGCGGCACGCCTTGAGAAAACATCAACGGGTTTGGATTCCACCGTTTTTATGAATATGAATACGATGAAGCAACTATTTTCACAAGCCAAAGAAGCCGGAATGCAGTTTCTTGATGAGCAACAACCGGGTAAATCCATATCAACAGTACTTGTTAAAATAGACAAGAATGCGGATGTGGATGTGGTTGCAAAAAGTATTCGTACCACCATTCCGAATGTACAGGTAATCGTGCCACAGAAGATGCTATCTAGCCTTTCTGGTAGTTTGGATACGTTGGTTGTCTATATACAAATATTCTCGGTTGCATTATGGGTAATAACGGTTTTTATCTTATTAATTATATTCTCCGTAACAATTAATGAACGTAAAAAGGAGTTTGCTGTATTTCGGGTATTAGGAGCAACAAGGAAGAAATTAATCGGAATCCTTTTAACGGAATCAATTCTAATCAGTATTGCGGGCGCTGTTACGGGCACAGGGTTAGCTTCCCTTTGTATCTTTCCGTTCAGTACTTATATCGGAGATAAGCTGAAACTACCATATCTACAACCACATAACAATGTGATTCTCACAATCCTTGTATTCAGCTTGGTGCTATCAATCGTAATCGGTCCGCTGACCTCCATATACTCTGCTGTAAAGATCAGCAGGGCGGAAACCTATATAACGATGCGGGAGGGGGAATAAGATGCTTCTTAATATTAAAGGTTTAACAAAGGAATATAAAAGAGGGGCCTCTTCATTTAAGGCTGTAGATCATGCAGATCTTTCAGTATCCTCCGGTGAATTTGTCAGTATAATCGGAAAATCCGGTAGTGGTAAAAGTACATTATTAAACATGATTGCTGGTCTGATAACACCAACCTTTGGTACTGTTGAAGTAGAAGGGCAAGATATTCAGTTTAAAAATGATAAAGCAATATCCCTATATCGTAATTCAAAAATCGGATATATTCCTCAAGGATATAGTGCGCTTTCAAATCTTTCGGTACTTGATAATGTTGCACTTCCATATTATTTCTTTAAAAGGGAGAAAAGAGCGACAGATAAGGCTTTTGATTTGTTGGAGAAGGTAGGCATATCACATTTGGCGCAATCATTCCCAAAACAATTATCCGGAGGAGAACTACGAAGAGTCTCGATAGCTCGAGCCTTAATAAATGATCCATCAATATTAATCGCAGATGAACCTACTGGAGATTTGGATGTACAATCGACGGCTGATATTATGCAGCTGTTTCGTCAGATCGCAAAAAATAACACAGCAATACTCATGGTGACCCATGAACTAGATACGGTACAATATGGCAATTCCGTATATGTGATGGATTCCGGGTTGCTAACGCAAGGTGATAGTAAGGTATATACTACCAACTAATATGATAGATAATATCAATCATACATTTTGAAAAATCTTTAAAATTAATTATAAAGTAATTGGAAGACTGATTGAACGGTTTAAAACCAGTCAATAGTGAGCCAATAGCAAAAATCCTTTACCTGGGATCTTTTTGTTATTGGCTCTTTTTGTGTTACAACAATGCAAAGGAGCACCTAAATGAGAAAAATACCTTATAGTATGGCAACACAACATCCCGATAATGCGGATAAATACATTAGAATCCAGAATGAACCTGACGAAGCGATTCTTGCTCTGACTACGCAGGAGAGGGAGACCAATATATTGGCGTATAAACAGACAAACGAACAGGCAATCTTTGAAATAATCGTGCCCATGATTGAATCCGGTCATGAACTGGTTCAATTGCAGGATAGAATCAATTCGGTAATTGAGCTTGGGAATAAAAACTATGACATTCAATTTCCATTAAACAGTATGCGCATCTTACCTCTTGTGGAAAGTGTTCCGGCACTGGTTGGGGTGGATGTGATATAATTCATTTTTATCCTTTTTTTCAAATCTCTGGTTTTTTAATATACTTTTTATTAATGAAACAAAAGTTATAATTAGAAATAAAAGTGTAATAGTGTTTACTCTTTGCATTACTAGGTTAATGTTTGAACTATCAACTCGTTTAAAGTTTAAATAGCATACTGTTATAAATGTTGTTATTTCAACAACATCAGCAATTACAATTAAGGTTTTAGTAGTGTATTCTCTGTTTTTTACATCTATATATAAATTTTGAATCGTCAACAGTAAATTAGACAACTTTTTTAAGGTTATCCAGCTTGTACTGATATGGTGTTTTGTAATCAAGTGATGAATGAATCCTGTGATTATTAAACCAGTTCACATAATCAGCTAGTTTGTAATTAAGCTCTTCTAAAGTATTAAAAGTCTCTCCGTTTACAAACTCAGTTTTTATAATTTTGAAGGTGGCTTCAGCCACAGCATTATCATAAGGGCAGCCCTTCATGCTAAGAGAACGGGCTATGCTGAAAGTGCTCAAGGTATCATCAATCAATTGATTTTTAAACTCATTTCCTCTATCAGTATGGAAAATTTGGATCTGTTTTAAATTGGTTTTTACATTTGCAAATGCCCTATGCACCAAGATGGCATCTTTCCTACGACCAGCACTATATCCTATGATTTCTCGGTTGAACAGGTCAATTAGTACACAGATATAGTTCCAGCTCATGCCTACACGGACATAAGTCAAGTCACTTACTACTATATTATATATTGGCTGATTGCTGAATTTACGGTCAACTAAGTTAGCCACCTTAGATTCATTACATTTATCATGGTGTGGCTTAAACTGCACTACAGTATATTTAGATACCAAGCCTTCCTGTTTCATAATCCTACCGATACGTCGTCTTGAAATTTGGTAGCCTCGTTTCTTTAGCTCAACCTTGATTTTTCGAGTCCCATAGTTATTCCGGCTACCTTTAAATATATCAACTATTTCAGAGGTTAGTGTACTCTCATCGGCTTTTTGCTTTGATTCATAATAGTAAGTGCTTTTAGCTATTTGCAGGACTTTGCACAGTGCTGATACCGAATATTTGTGAAGATTATTCTTAATCACATTTATTTTCGTCCCATGATCAGCGCTGCTTGTTTTAAAATATCGTTCTCCATTTCTAATTGTGCAACGCGTTTACGGAGAGCTATGAGTTCATTTTCCTCAGGTGACCGGTTGTCTATCTCC
Source organism: Variimorphobacter sp. HTMS_6 (assembly GCF_059717775.1). Classification (NCBI taxonomy): domain Bacteria; kingdom Bacillati; phylum Bacillota; class Clostridia; order Lachnospirales; family Lachnospiraceae; genus Variimorphobacter; species Variimorphobacter sp. HTMS_6. Next base: position 2,175,812 of record NZ_AP046094.1, on the reverse strand, counting down.
TTAAAGGAGCAAGATGTCTCAGATTGATGTATCCATTTGTCTAGCAGAGATGCCGCAAGGTCATATTCTTTGAGGATATCACATTTTCTTTTGCCGCTGTGATATAACTGAACCATTTGAGTTTTAAACTCAGGGGTAAATGTGCGGCGAGATCTAGGTTCTTTGTTATTGGACATAAGGGCACTTCCTTTCATTATTAAGTAAATCATACATGCCCTTAAAAAAACTGTCCAGTTTATTGTAGCCTATTCAATTTATTAAAAATGTAATTATGAATAAAGTTATTATGACAATTCCAGTGTGAAAATCGATTTGTTTTGTTTTATTGTCAATTATCCAAAATAATATCAATGCAACTACAATCAAAATTAAGGACAAATTCTCTAGTATCTTTTCTGCTTTTTTCATTTTCCCTCCACTAATATGAGCTTCTTTAGAATGACAAAGTTTGTACAATTAAATATATGGTAATATTATACATCTGTAGTTCGTCTAAAATCAATATTTATATATACGATTTATCTTCTATGCCCACATCACCGTCACTTGTGCCGCCGAAGCGTTCCATATATTGCTTTAGGAATTCTTGAGCGTTCTTATAAATCAAGCTAACATGGAGGCCGTAGAAGTTCTAGTAAACTAGAACATCTTTTCAAAAGTCCATTCCCAAAATTGTTCTTAGCAACTAGATAGGACAATTGATGTAGGATTTATTTGACATTTTTGTCTGTTAGGGATATCCTTAATAGCAAAAAGTAAGGAAGTGTATAACATGTCATTTGAGAAAGTAAAAAAGTACTTTGATCAAGTAGGAATGGGAAGTAGGATCAAAGTAATGGAACAGTCTACAGCCACGGTTGAACAGGCCGCGAATGCAATTGGTTGTGCACCGGAAAAGATCGCCAAGACCATGTCCTTTTTACTAGGGGAGGAGGCAATCTTGGTAGTGACCGCCGGTGATGCAAGAGTGGATAATAAAAAGTTTAAAACTACTTTTGGGCAAAAAGCAAAAATGATACCTGGCGAGCTTGTTGAAAGCTATATCGGTCATAAACCGGGAGGGGTTTGCCCATTTGCAATCAATTCTAATGTAAAAGTATATTTAGACGTATCATTAAATCGTTTCGAGGTTATATATCCGGCAGCAGGAAGCAGCCAGAGTGCGGTAGAGTTATCACTAGATGAGTTGGAACATCATTCTGCATCGAAGGATTGGGTAGATGTATGTAATGTGCTAGTTACGGAATAAAGATCATAAGGAGAGATTGATATGCTGTTAGATATCTTAAAGGCTAGAAGAAGTATACGAAAATATCAGGATAAAAAAATAGAGCAGGAGAAAATTGAGCTTCTATTAAAAGCTGCGTTGTTAGCCCCATCCTCAAGATCAATCAGACCTTGGCATTTCATCGCGGTTACTGACACGAAACTATTACAGGAATTATCCCTGTGTAGAAATCCCGGACCCCGTTTTATAGAGGGAGCACCTCTTGCAATAGTAGTGATTGCGGATAGGGAAGAGAGTGATGTATGGGTTGAGGATGCTTCCATTGCATCAACCTTAATTCAATTAACTGCACAAGACATTGGGTTGGGTTCATGCTGGATTCAGGTTAGAAATCGCGTTTATTCAGAATTAGAGAGTACCGAAAGCTATATCAAGAGATTACTTGCGATTCCGGAGCAATTCAGCGTTGAAAATATTATAGCAATTGGCTATCCTGCTGAGGATAAGAAGCCTTATGATGAAGATTCCCTTCTATATCAAAAATTACACAATAATAAATTCTAGGAATATTTACTGTAATGTTTGTAGAGTAAAGACATATATAAGTTTTAGTAAAAAGTATTGGTATAAATAATTATTAAAAAACTTGATACTAGAAAAACTCCTACTTCACTAGATTTATCGTTTTCATCATGCAAAAGTGAAACAAAAGATTACTGTTTCCATACTATGAATTAATAGATATTTATAGCAAGAGATGTGGAGGAGATCGATGAGATATAAAGCAGAAATATTTGATAAAGTTCAATATATGTTTAAGGAGACCGGTTATAACGATCATCAACTACATTCGGTGATTTATTTCGAAAATCAACTGAATGTGGATATCTTAAAGCAAGCAATAACCCTTCTATTGAAAACAGTCCCGATTTTGAATTGTAGGTTTTGTCATAATAAGGGCAACTCTTATTGGCAAAGTTTGAGTGGGATTGATGTAAATAAAGTGCTTGTAATAGTTCAGAGTAAAGAAGAGCTGGAGGCGTTTACTTATTCAAAAACGAATGAAATATCGGGGCCACAGATAAGAATGTGTTTATACCGGGCACAGGAGGATACTTTATCGATAATACTAAATCATATGGTTTGTGATGGAGCAGGATTAAAACAATGTATGTACCTATTTGCTAGCATTTATTCTAATCTAATGGAACATTCTGATTATGAACCGGATGTTATCATCAACGGGGATCGCGGTATAAATAAATTAACCTCACAGTTTAGCTTTTTTCATAAGCTAAAGCTTTTGTTTTTGCAAAACGCAGAGAGTAATCAAAAAAATCAAAGTCAATTATTGGAAAGTAATAAGGAAAACACATCCCCCTTTATCTTGACATATGAATTGTCAGAAGATCGTTTTCGAGGCATATATGATTATTGTAAGCAAAATCACGTCACGATAAACGATACGATACTTACTGCATATTATCGCGCATTATCTAATATGATGAAGCAAAACGGGAAGCCACTGAACATAGCGATTATGATTGATATGAGAAAATACTTAAAGGAAAATCCTACAGATGTTCTGACGAATTATTCTTCTACCATCATTACGGAAGCGAGTGTAAATGAGGAGGATGATTTCCAAACAACTTTATCTCAGATCAATCAGGCGATGAAAAGAAACAAAGACAAATATATGGGTATGAACGGATTTCTTAAGTTAGAAATCCCGTTTAAAATACTCAATCAGTCGAAAAGTTATTCTATCATAAAAAAGAATTTGAAAAATCCATACATTGGCATGACCAATATCGGTATTATTGATTCAAAATTATTGCATTTTCAAGGTTCTAAAATAAAGAATGCATTTGTGTGTGGCTCCATAAAATATAAACCTCATTTTCAGATAGCATTAAGCACCTTCGAGGATAAGATTACATTTAGCAGTAATTTATATGGAGGTTCTGAGGATAAGGAGAAGATTAAACAATTCTTCTGTTTGCTTGATAACGAGCTTAATGCTTCGGTATCGGTATAGTGCAGTAGTATGTTTCTTGGTACTTGCTATTATCCATCCATTGTGTATAATTATTATAGGAATTTAATGAATTTGACACAAGTGGAGGCTATACATGGCATACAGAAATAAAGATTATCATGAAATCTGTCTTTCCTTATTGGGATTGATTCAAGATGAAACGGACGCCTTAGCGAATATATCGAACAGCGCGGCACTTTTATATCATAGTATGGGTGAATTAAACTGGGCTGGTTTTTATTTATATAAGGAAAATCAATTGATACTAGGCCCTTTCCAAGGGAAACCGGCCTGTATAAGAATTGCGATGGGAAGAGGAGTTTGCGGTACCGCAGCGAAAAACAGGGAAACTGTATTGGTTCAGGATGTACATGAGTTTCCAGGTCACATCGCCTGTGATGCAGCTTCTGCATCCGAAATTGTAATTCCTATTGTTAAGAATGATAATTTAATTGGGGTGTTGGATATCGACAGCCCTGTAAAATCCAGATTTGATGAAGTTGATCGAATTGGATTAGAAAAGTTTGTAGCAATTTTAAATGAACATATTCAATGGGATAAACTATTTCATTAAATAAAGAATAGGAAAGGAAAAAATTATGAAGTTATGCACTGCAAATGCTCCATGCAGAGTCTGATGGCGGACATATTTGCATGGAGATAATGAAAAAACAAAGTTCACACACCGAGAGAAAACGTGTTGTGATTTAAAAGCTTTTGTCCGCACAGATTTTGCAACTTACGAATTATAATATAAGGAGCAAAATCGAATGTATAAAGAATTAAAAACATTTATTTTATTATGGTTAACACAGTCATTCTCTGCCTTAGGCAGTGCTATGACAAGTTTTGTATTGATTATTTGGGTGTACCAACAGCATGGATCCGCATTGGATTCCGCACTGTTATCAATCTGTACCTATGCACCCTATGTGATATTTAGTATCTTTGCAGGATCATTAAGCGACAAATGGAATAAAAAAGTAACGATGCTTGTTTGCGATAGTGTTGCTGCGGTTTGTACTGTAGTAATTGTTATACTGATGTACACAGGAATGCTAGAAATGTGGCATTTGTTCACCATCAATGCGATTAATGGTCTGATGAATACCATTCAGCAGCCCTCATCGGAATTGGCAACAACACTTTTGGTTCCAAAGAAGTACTACCAAAAGGTAAGCGGGATGCGTTCCTTTACTAATTCACTTAACACGATTATGACACCGGTAATTGCTACAGCGATTATGGCGTTCGCAGGAATAAAAGCTGTGATCGTAATTGACTTATGTACCTTTTTGATCGCATTTATTACACTCGCAGGCTTTATAAAAATTCCTGAAGTGGTTTCTCAAAGTGAGAAAAAGGAAACTATTCTGCAAGCAGCAAAATCAGGTCTTGGTTTTATGAAAAAGAACAGAGGGATAGTAGAGGTGATTCTCTTTTTGGCAGCAATTAATCTCATCGCGTCCATTTATCAAGCGGCACTGCCGGCAATGCTTCTGTCTAGGAAGGGCGGCGGTAACTTTGCACTTGGAGCAGAGAATGCCTGTGCCGGAATCGCAAATATTCTGGGCAGTATATTCGTTACCTTTAGCAAGGCACCAAAGAGTAGAGTTCGTATCATATGCAACACTTTACTCTTTTCGATGGGGACAGAAAACTTTTTGCTTGCTTTTGGCAATAATGTACCGGTATGGTGCTTGGGTGGCTTTTTGGGATGGATTGTAATTCCGGTTATGGGCGCCAATTTGGATGTATTATTACGGAGCAATATTCCAGTTCATATGCAGGGCAGGATTTATTCGATTCGAAATTCGTTGCAGTTTTTTACGATTCCGATTGGATATTTCTTAGGTGGATTTTTGGTGGATTATGTATTTGAGCCATTGATGAGCCATGTATCGGTAGACAGCATTCTCGTCCATATGTTTGGTCAGGGTAAGGGAACTGGTGCAGCCGTGTTATATTTTATCATAGGCTTACTCGGAGTAGGAGTGTGCTTATTCTTTCGACAATGTAAGCATATGTGGAAGCTGGATGAAGTTAATCCGGTTACGGAATAGAATGTGAAAGGATTCTTATTTGTTTGATCTTTTCCAGAATAGATAGAAATAGGAGCTGTAGTGATTGGATTATTCTTAAGGATAGTGATTTCTTAAGATAACAATTACTACAGCTCCTATTCTATATTTATATAAGTAACTCATAGTTTACCGATAATTTATTAACATATGATTGCTAAGTATTTTATGTACTCAACTAAACGGGTTCGTAATGATTACTAAGTAAGGTTATGATTACGGTGTTATAATTGTGCCACCCTGGCCGGTTAAACATTGACGAGCATTGTTTAGATGACCGATAACCGCTTTTCTGCCTTCCTTCTTAGAGATGAATTCGATACTTGCCTCTATCTTCGGAAGCATTGAAGTATTAGGGAATTGCCCTTCCTCAATATATTTTTTCGCATCAGATATGGATAGTGTATCTAAAGTCTCTTCTTTATCAGTGCCGAATTGAAGTGCAACTTTATTGACACCGGTTAAGAATAACAATATATCAGCATCCAACATATCAGCTAATTTCTCGCTTGCCAAATCTTTTTCAATAACCGCACTTGCACCACGTAGAACCGTACCCTGTTCAAGTACAGGAATTCCGCCGCCACCACAAGCAATTACAAGCTGATCAGATTCAACCAGTGCTTTGATTGCATCGATTTCATAGATGTCAATTGGCTTTGGAGTAGCTACAAGACGACGATAACCGCCTTCTACCTCTGTTACATAATTACCTTTTTTAATCTCTTCATCTGCTTCTTCCTTCGTCATAAGACGTCCGATGATTTTTGTAGGATGTTGGAATGCAGGATCAAAAGTATCCACACGAACTTGTGTAATAATCGTTGATACCGGTTTAAAGATACCACGTTCTAATAACACGGTTCGAATTGCATTTTGTAAATCGTATCCGATATATCCCTGGCTTAATGCACCGCAAACCGACATAGGGGCAACGGTATAAGTATCATCCAACCGATTTAATTCTGTCATTGCTCTGTGAAGCATTCCAATCTGAAGACCATTACTATGTGTGATGATAACCTTGTATTTATCCTCTACCAAATCGGCAATTGCCTGAGCAGCATTAATGATTGATTTTTTCTGTTCCGGAAAACTGGTTCCGAATGCGTTTCTACCTAAAGCGACTACGACAGTTTTTTTCTTCATACAAAATCCCCATTTCATCTTCCTATTATGATTAAAGCTTGGCTATACTGTTAATATACCATAGAGTGGCTTAGGCTGTCAAAAAACTTCTTGATATCATAAAGAAACTATTTTTGAGGAGTTTCCATGCGATTGCGTTCTAGAAAACTTTGATATTCTCTTTCAAAATTATGCTTGTCCTCCTTCGACATTGTTTTTATAAGTATAAGATGAATCGTTACTCCTGAGGCAATAATCAATAATAATATTTTAACCCAGATGATAGGGAAGAAAATGGCTGATACCAGGATAGAAACCCATAATACGGTCAGTGCGGATACTTTGGAAAGCAAGGGAATTGCTTTTGTAATACGATATTGATAAATATGCTTTCCGAAGTACTTGTTCGTCATGATATAACGATATGCTTTTTGGGAGCTTCTTATAAAGCAGGATGCGGATAGAAGTAAAAAAGGTGTTGTGGGAAATACCGGTAAAAAAAGACCAATTATAGCGAGAGCCAAAAAGATTCCACCAAATATCATTAGAATTATTTTCATAACATGCTTCATGCGTTTTTTTCCTCCGTAAACAATCGTTTTGCTGGCTAAGTAGTGCATATTTTCATAAGGAATAGTTATTGACGTTATTTGAATTATATATACATTATGTTTTGATGTTTTATTATTATATCAGTATCTACATAATAAGTTAAGCTATTTTGATTAATTTAGGGCATACGATGCCCAAACCATTAAATGTTTACTTTTGACGGTTTGACAATCCGGAATCAAAAGGATACAATTTCAAAAACGGCATAGTTATCATTTGGAAAAGAGGGAGTATTTATGAAGAAAATTAAAAAGGTAACCTTGATCGGTTTAGGAGCGATGGGAGTGTTTTTTGCACCAAAATTTAAAACATACCTCGGAAATGAATTTAGAGTTTTAGCAGCAGGAGAGCGTAAGGAGCGTCTTGAAACACAAGGTATTACTGTGAATGGAGTAAAGCATCATTTTAATATTATTACCCCTGATTTGACGGGTGATCCGGCAGATCTAATTATTATATCGGTGAAAGACACCGGATTAACTCAGGCTATTCAAGATATTCATAATCAGGTCGGGTCTCATACACAGATATTATGTGTGATGAACGGAATTGATAGTGAAGAAAGAATTGCGAAAGTATATGGTTGGGAGCACGTATTGTATTCCTACATGAGAGTGTCCATCTCTATGGAGAATGGAGTGGCTGATTATGATCCAAGCTTTGGTAAGGTTCATTTTGGAGAAGCAAAGAATGAAGAATTAACGGAAAGGGTAGAAGATATTAAAGCGTTATTTGATGTGTGTGAAATAAGCTATCGAATTGAAAAAGACATGTTAAAAGGTCTTTGGTTCAAATACATGTGCAACATTGGAGAAAATATGACCTGCGCACTGTTAGGAGTACCCTTCGGAGCCTTTCAGGTGAGTGACCATGCAAATGAAATCAGACGGAATATGATGTGGGAGGTTGTGAGAATTGCAAATCGCCTAGGTATTGAATTAGGGCAGGAGGATATCGAACGCCAGGAGAATACCATTAAGATATTACCTCCGTTAAATAAACCCTCCACCCTACAGGATATTTTGAGAAACCGCAAGACTGAAATCGAGATGTTTTCGGGTAAGATTGTCGGGCTTGGTAAGGAACTTGGGATAGAAACACCATTAAATTGGTTGGTTTACCACGGAATCAAAGTTTTGGAAGAGAAGAATGATGGAAAATTCGACTTTCAATAAATTACCGAAAGCCATTCACCAATTGATTTTGCATCGGATAAAACATCAGCACGACTTATGAGATCGGATGAATCCTTTAAGCCACCGGTGAGGAGCACTTTATAATCTCCAAAGCCCAATAACGAGAGGCTCTTGCAGGTTTGTTCAAAATAACTATGATATTGGTCAAAGCTTCCACCACCGAAGGTGGCTACGAAAATCACCTTTTTGCCAGGAGCAAGAAAACTGGTATAATCCTGTTTCATATATGCGTAGAGGCGATCAATCACCAGCTTTGTCTGTGCGGTCATTTGCCAGATATAAACCGGAGTGGCAAAGATGATACTTTCTGATTCTTCAATGTCCTGATATATTTCCTGCATATCATCATTCAACACGCAGATTCCATCCTTTTTGCAACCAAAACAACCCTGGCATCCGGTGATTGACATGGAATTAATGTGATGGATTTTGATTTTTACATTCTTATTGCTAAAAGGTTTTAATACTTCATTTACAAGTGTCATGGTTTTACCGGTTTTGTGTGGTCCGCCGTTTAATACGGTTATCTTATTCATATGATTTCTCCTATTTCGTTGTATTTATGTGTGACTATCGATGTATTCAGTATATTGACAAATAAGAGTTCGTTCATGTATGATTCTATCAATTACTAGCACAATATTATCGTATGGAGTAAGGAATGGGAAAGAATTTAATTATTGATGAGAATATGTATGGACATGGTGATGAAAATAAGTTAAATGTACCGATATATGTGGAGCATTGTACCTTTGCAGAAAGTGGTATGATATTCCCTCCCCATTGGCATGAACAGCTTATTTTGATGTATATCAGAACTGGAAGTCTGGTTTTACAATGCACAGGACAAGAATTTATAGCAAATCAAGGGGAATTATTAATTGTTAATCCAAATGAGATACACGCAGGAGTTAATCCCGGTTCAGAGCTAGATTATGATTTAATAAAGCTCGACCTTGTTTTACTGATCGGAAATCAAGCAGATCTGCATCAGTCAATGTACGCAGAGTCATTTTTGAAAAATCATATGTTGTTTGTTAATATCATTAAGAGCGATAACGTGATACTGACCTGTGTTACTAATATCATAAAAGAATACCGAGAACACAAGGCTGGATATGAATTGGCGGTTCGAGGTTACGCATATCAGTTATTAACCTGTTTGCTACGCGAATATATTAAATTAATTCCGAATCAAAATGATCTGGATATGCATTATAGAAGATTAGAACAGATCCGAGGAGCAATTGCCTATATGGAAGAGAATATGTCGGACAAGATTACGTTAAATGAACTGGCGGAGGTTTCTCACCTTAGCCTGATCCATTTTTCCAGAGTGTTTAAGTCCATATCGGGTTATTCTCCTATGGACTATCTGAATCGTTTGCGTATTCAGAGGGCAACTCAATTATTATTAGAAACTGACCAAACAATAATTCAAATCGCAATGGATACCGGCTTTAGTGATGGTAATTATTTTAGTAGAGCCTTTAAAAAAGTACGGGAAGAAACACCTACAGAATTCAGAGCAAAATATACGAGACATTAATTTGAATCGTATAATGTAATGCTTATTAAGATATTAATTGAAATAGGTATTTAGATTAACAGAGTGGGATGTTGCATAATAATTCTATAATAGAATTTATTACGCAACATCCCACTTTTAGTAAAATGATATTTACACAGTAATTAATAGTTACTTTATCAAAGATTGCATGTAGGCATCCATCTCATCAGCCACAGCTTTTGAATATTTCACTGCCTCAACCACAGTTTTTGCTCCCAGCACAACATCTCCGGAGGCATATACACCTGCTCTGGTCGTATTACCGGAGGTGTCTGTGACAACAAGCCCCTTTTTATCTACATCAATACCTGATGTAGTGGATACAATCCTGTTCCTTGGACCCTGACTTATGGAGATGATAACCGAATCAGCGGGGCGAAAGAAGGTTTCTTCATCCTCCCAGATTACATTTTCCTGATCATCTAGTCTTACTTTTCGGAAAGATACGCCATTCTCTGTAATTTCTACTGGTGTGACATCATATTCAAAGGCTACGCCATCGATTTTAGCATATTCCACTTCACGCGGACTCGCATGAGGCACAGTGGTTCTTGAGTAAACAGTGACATTGTAGCTGCCTTTACGAATGGCGGTTCTTGCAACGTCCATCGCTGCATTTCCGGCTCCGATGATGATTACATTCTCACCTAGATTATAGACATCCGGATTGGTTAAATAATTTATCGCATAATGAACATTACCTAAAGTTTCACCTTTGATCTGAAGCTTATTCGGTCTCCATACACCGGTTCCTATAAATATGGAATGGTAACCGTCATCAATCAAATCATCAATATTAATAGTCAATCCGATCACGGTATTTGGACGAATCTTAATCCCCATCTTAATTAATTTTTCTTTGTACCGCTCTAGAATCGATTTAGGAAGGCGGAATTCAGGAATTCCATAGCGAAGGATACCTCCGATATTTTCTTTTGATTCAAAAATGGTTACATCATATCCTTTTGCTGCTAATAAAATTGCAATGGTAATTCCGGCAGGACCGGAACCGATAATCGCTGTTTTCATGCTATTTTTTTCTGGAAGTTCTATCTTCATTCGATCAAAATATACATCGGAGATATAATTCTCTATAGAGCTGATATGTACCGGCGACCCTTTTTTGTTTAAGATACAATGACCTTCACACTGCTTCTCATGATCGCAGATCAAGGAACAAATTATGGAAAGGGGATTATTTTCAAATATCATTTCTCCGGATTTCATTAATTCACCCTGTAAGAAATATTCAATCATTTGAGGGATTGGTGTATTAATCGGACATCCACTCCTACAATACGGTTTTTTGCAGTTTAAACATCTTTTTGCTTCATTTACAACATGGATTGACATCATATTCTCCTTACGTGATTTACTATTTGCTATTCTTAATATAGATAAAGTTTTGTTATCACGTCCTTCAATTATACCATATCTTTTTAAAAATTAAGTATAACTTTTACTCAAATATATAAAGATTTTGGTTCTTTGAATGTGACTAAATCACATTTAAGATCTGAAGTAGGTTTTTGTTTGTGAAATCTGTTGTTTTGCAATATCGAAATTCCAGCTTGCTTTATGAATTAGCTTATGGTAAAGTGAATAAAACAACTTACTTACTAGTTGGTAAGTTTAATATTTGGAGGTGATTTTATGTCCGGTAAAAAAGCGGAGATAACGAATTATGCACTGCGCCTCATAAAACAGAGAGGGTTTTCTTCCTTTAGTTATGATGATATTTCTAAGGAAATGAAGACAACAAAGGCAGCTGTTCATTATCATTTTGAGAAAAAAGAGGATCTTGGTATTGCTGTTTGTGACAGACTAATCGAGGGTCTATATAAAAGCTACGAGAGCTGCCAGAAGGATATAAAAAGTGGTAGCGGCCATCCATGGTATTTTATTAAAACCAGAGTTAATACAATAAGAGAGGATGAGGTTTGCCCGATCTTAAGCCTACAATCTGACTATGAAAATATTGCAACCAGGCTTCGTAGTAAAATCATAGAGGTCAGTGAATGCGAACTTAATTTATTTCAACTACTTGTAAAGGAGTATACGAATGAAAGTGAGAGAGTAGATATCGCAATGAATACATTGATGGCTGTAAAAGGTGCGTTACATTATCGAAGAATATTAGGTGAAGAATTCTTTGAGGAAACTTTAAGCAGTATTAAAAATCAATTTTATGAATCGCTAAAGTAAGAAATCGGTTTGGATTTTAACTATTATATTGCTTTGATAAAATAAATGGATTTTCACTAAGAAGGAGTAAAAGTATGAATAGAGTAGTGGTTACCGGCTATGGAGTGATCTCACCGTTAGGAAATAATGTCGATGATTTTTGGAAAAATATTCTTGAGGGAAAGAGTGGAATTAAAAAGATTCTTGAGCCTTCCTTTGAAACGATTGCGTCTCGTATCGCTGGCTTTATTGAGAACTTTCCAGCCGAAGAATATTTTGATAGGAAGGAAATCAGTCGGTATGATTTATTTATCCAATATGCATATGCTGCGGCGAAACAAGCTTTAGTTATGGCAAATGTAATGGAGGATTCATTTGACAAAGCCAGGGTAGGAATTTATGTTGGCTCAGGGATAGGTGGCATTAATACGCTTCTTAATAATCATGAGATTTATTTAAACAAAGGAGCCCGTAGGGTTTCTCCTTTCATGGTACCGATGATGATCAGCAATATGGCAGCAGGGATTATAGCAATCAAGACCGGCTTTCAGGGAGCAAGTTACTCACCAGTTTCGGCTTGTGCAACTTCTAATCAAGCAATCGGTGAAGCGTTTTTGAGTATTAAGCACGGTTATGCGGATGCAGTAATCGCTGGTGGGGCAGAAGCAGCGATCAACACCCTTTCCTTTTCTGGATTTTCGAATATGCATGCAATGTCTACAAATAACGAAAATCCGGAGCAAGCTTCCAGACCGTTTGATAAGAAGAGGGATGGATTTGTTATGTCAGAAGGCGCAGGAATTCTGTTTTTAGAAGAATTAGAGCATGCGAGGAAGCGTGGCGCAGTAATATTAGGTGAGATAGTAGGGTATGGCTCTACAACGGATGCAAGTCATATAACTAGTCCGGATTACCACGGCGCAGCAAAGGCAATGAATATAGCGATAAATATGGGAAATATAGACTCAGAAGATGTTGATTACCTGAATGCTCACGCAACAGGAACACCTGAGGGTGATGTCTCAGAAACAAAAGCTATTAAAGAAGTCTTTGGAGCTCATGCTTATAAGTTAAAAGTTAATGCTACGAAATCGATGACGGGTCACTTATTTGGTGCAGCAGGTGGGGTTGAGGCTATCATTACTTTAAAGGTGATAGAGGAGGGAAAGATACCTCCTACAATTAACCAGAATGTGAAGGATGAGAATTGTGATTTGGATTACGTGGCTAATGTAGGAATGGATTATAAAGTAAATTATGCGATTTCCAATGGATTCGGTTTTGGTGGTCATAACGCATCGCTGCTTTTTAAAAAGTACCGTGAATAGAGATAAACAGATAAAAGAAATGAATAACAGGGCCCCCACAAACATGTGGTGGCCCCGTTATAGTATTTATCTTTGATAATCATTAAAAATATCGCTGATATATCGCTCATAGTTTTCTCGTTGTGTATGGTTGTTATTAGGATATATTTCTTTTGAGGTAACAATGCGATTTAATTCCCTTGCGTTTAATGACTTTATCAGTACAAAGCGATTGTTTTGATACAATTCTCTTAAAATTTTGCCAGTGCCACGCAGGAATTCGTAATGACTTCCATTTGAAAAACCTCTGATTTTTACACGTTCAGAATAGCGATGTCCGAAGAATAAGGATTTCGCCAGCCATCCTCTTTTTGCTCGACGGCTTCTTGTAGTATTTGACAAAACAAAATTCAAGTATTGTGTAAATTCGGTAAAACTACCATCCCTGGTTTTGATACCAACAATCGGATACCACAAACCTTTGATTTTGCCGTTATTTGTACCTGATGATCGATAATAAGCTAATGTTACCCGCTCAACTCCATAAGGATATTTTATACTTACATCTATTAGTCCAATCATTCGAAAAGGTTTCACATTATATATATTCGCCCTGAAACTTTCAGGGTATATTTTTACTAACTCAATCATTCTTGGCATAATAATTTCTCCAATGCAATAAGTTTACTTTTCGAATAAAGATGCACTACAGACATTTGATTTGCCTGGATTAATACATCATTTTCAATTTATCCAGCTGTGTTCTTATTTCTTCGCTATTATGATAGTAACCGTCCATTCCCATAAGCTTCTTTAAAAACTTAATTTCTTCGTAATTTAGATCAAGCTCCTTATACCAGGGTCTGTTCGTTCGATTATTACCTCTATAGCTCGAATAGTACAGATATATCAGAAAATCACCTATATACCAGTAATCTACCTGTTTTGAATGTCTATCACTATCTATAAATCTTGCTAATCCGAAATCTATTAATGCTAAGTCCTTGTCATTTTTTAAGATAACATTTGGAAGTCTGATGTCGCGGTGAATAATATTGTTACTGTGTAGTAAATTCGTGATATCAAGTAGCTGGGTTGCAACAGCATAGATATCACGTCTTGTGAATCGATAACCAAGTTTTTTGACTAGATTGTTAAATACCTGACCTTCAATATATTCTAAGATATAACCCTCTCGATAATTATCCCGAAATTTTGAGATGAACTTTGGGAATCGTGGGTCATCTAAACGCCTTAATATCATTTCTTCGTAGAACAACTTCTGTCTGCTTTGTGACAGCATCTCTCTCTTTAATTGCTTTACCACACATTTTTCATATCTATCGTTTATTGCCAAATACGCAATTCCGAATCGCCCTTCCCCGATCGTTTTCTGGATATAGTAGCCATTTACATTATCATTGACTCTAAAATATTTATCCATATTATCTAGCCTATCATGAGGTTACTTAATTGGCTTATTAGCAAAATAGTTTGATATAATGAGAGCTAAATCCTCACTAAGTGATTTAACATCTATTCCGCTTGCTCCAGCCGTTGAAGTGATTTCGGAATCGCTAATCGTATTACTACCTGATTTGATGGAAGAACCACTGTGAGAACTGCTGTGTGAGCCGCTGTGTGAACTGCTGTGTGAACCACTGTGTGAACCACTGTGTGAGCTACTTACTGATGATTTGCTCCAAGGTTCGTAAGGTTTGTGACAAGGCTTATGAGCTGGTTTGTGACAGCCGTGATGGCTTGGTTTGCTATATGAACTACTATCTGATACGTCGATGCTACTGTCAGAACCGGAGGATTTACTGGAGGAGCTGTCACAAGGCTTGTAGATGCTGCTGTCAGAGCCGGAGGACTTACTGGAGGAACTGTCACAAGGCTTGTAAATGCTGCTGTCAGAACCGGAGGACTTACTGGAGGAACTGTCACAAGGCTTGTAAATGCTGCTGTCAGAACCGGAGGACTTACTGGAGGAACTACTACAAGGCTTGTAGATGCTGCTGTCAGAACCGGAGGACTTACTGGAGGAACTACTACAAGGCTTGTAGATGCTACTGTCAGAGTCGGAAGACTTACTGGAGGAACTACTACAAGGCTTGTAGATGCTGCTGTCAGAACCGGAGGACTTACTGGAGGAACTACTACAAGGCTTGTAGATGCTGCTGTCAGAGTCGGAAGACTTACTGGAGGAGCTGCCACAAGGCTTGTAAATACTGCTGTCAGAACCATAGGACTTACTGCTTTCTGACTTACTAAATGGATCACTATAAGAGCTACTATAGGATTTGCTAGAGGAATTATCGCTGGAGCTACTATAGGAACTACTTGATGATTTACTATAAGGTTTGCAGTTTGGAGTATTTGCAAAATCTAAATAAGGCTTGAAATAAGATATATCAAAGGGCAAGCAATAACATTTAGATGATTTCTTATGGCATTTGCTCTTGCTATAGTTTTTGCTGTAATCAGATCTACTTGAACTGCTGCCTGATTTGGAACTAACTTTGTAATACGAATAACCTTTAGATGAACTATTCTTAAAATCACTCATTTGAAACACCTCTCCAATTTTCTTAGCAATATGATTACGAAAATCATATTACAATTCATGATATGACAAAATATGACACAATGTTACATTGCTGAATGGAAATATATAATTTGCAACACTAGGGGAAAGAATTTGACGCATTTAAAGGGCAATGATACAATTGGGAAAAAGAATTACGATATTTGGAATAAACGATAATATGAATCGAGGTGGTAGATTGAGTTGGTTGTTTTTATGCCTAGCAATTATTTTTGAAGTGATAGGAACGTCGTTGCTTAAAGTGATTCACAACCTAATTGACTTTAAAACTGTTATTATGTTATCTTCCTATGTACTAAGTCTGGTTTTCTTATCAATGACACTAAAACGTTTAGATATTGGTGTGGTTTATGCAATATGGTCAGGGCTTGGAATTACAGCAATTGAAGTAATTGGAGTGATATGCTTTAAGGAATCATTAAGCTTACCTAAGATCATATTTATAACAATGATTTTAATTGGCACGGTTGGACTAAATTTTACAGGAAGAGCATAATGATGCTCATATACTATAATACAGACGTAAATAAAAGGCAGAAATGGAGTAAATGAGTGGAGAAACTACTTTTTGGAATATCAGGACTTCCCATCTATAGTGAGTTGAAAAATATGAATTATGCTTTAGGGATTCAGTACGCGAAATCAATTGGGTTGGATGCGATGGAGCTACTATTTGTTCGTAGTGTTAATGTTACTCAGAAGAATAAGGACAACATTTTGAAAAATAAGTTGGAGAATGATTTCTATCTATCTGCACATGGATCCTACTATGTTAACCTGAATGCGGAGGATATAGATAA
Source organism: Variimorphobacter sp. HTMS_6 (assembly GCF_059717775.1). Taxonomy (NCBI): domain Bacteria; kingdom Bacillati; phylum Bacillota; class Clostridia; order Lachnospirales; family Lachnospiraceae; genus Variimorphobacter; species Variimorphobacter sp. HTMS_6. Next base: position 2,159,057 of record NZ_AP046094.1, on the reverse strand, counting down.
GCAGGAACAGTCCATCCAAAGAATTATTAAAGGTGTTGAAGGACTATCCATGGTTGAAGGACGTAGCTTGATCTTTCATCCCGGATTTTATCTTAAGGATTCAAAAGAAGATACATATCAGAGGATCAGAGAAAACTTACGCAAGCTTCCGGATAACGGAATTGACTATCGACTTGAGACGACTGGCAAGGGAACTCAATTCGGTACGGTAGAAGAGCTGGTTTCTCTTTGTAAAGAGGTTAAAACCTGTAAACCCTGTATCGATTTTGCACATGTACATGCACGAGGAAATGGAGCATTAAAAACATATCAGGATTTTGCTGAGATATTGCAATACATTCAGGATGAGCTCGGAAGAAATGCACTAGATGATATGCATATTCATCTGGGAGGAATCCATTATAATGAAAAGGGTGAAAAACATCATCTTCCTCTTATGGAAAGTGATTTCAATTATGTAGATTGCTTAAAAGCATTAAAGGACTTTGAGGTGAAGGGTTGCGTGATATTAGAAGGCCCATTGGTGGAAAAAGATGCATTACTAGTTAAGAACACTTATTTAAATTTATAGTACAAATAAATGTGTAGCCTGAGCAACATCAATATTTTGATTATTATGGTAAGCTTCAATGATACTTAAGAAAATCTGAGGAAAGGCAGGGGTATCTATATGGCTTATGAAGCAAACTGGTCGAACAAAGACAATTTAAATGATGTGGAGCATATCAAGCTTATAAAAGATGGGTTGGATGTAATAACAACAATTGTGGATAAATATTCTAAGGAAGGATATTCTTCCATTACACCGGAGGATATGAACCGGTTCAAATGGGCCGGAGTATATGAACAAAAACCTAGAAACGGTTATTTTATGCTTAGAGTCCGAATTAATTCAGGGATTATTCATCACAACCAAGTTGAAGTCTTAGCAGGAATTGCAAAAGATTTTGGCCGCGGAATGGCGAATATTACTACAAGAGGGGCGATACAATTTCACTGGATTCAAATTGAAGATTTGCCGGAGATATTTAATAGACTAGAAACATGTGGATTGAGTTCCTTTGAAGCCTGTGGCGATTGTCCAAGAACGATTGTTGGTAATCCTCTCACAGGGATTGATAAGGATGAACTAATAGACACAACAAGCATTGTGCAGGAGGTAAACCGCTTCTTTCTACTGAACAAAGAATTTTCTAATCTTCCTCGAAAGTTTAAGATATCAATATCGTGCAGTATCAATAATCCGGCACATGCAAGAATTAATGATTTGGCTTTCACACCTGCTACTAAGGTGATAAATGGTACTATTACTCTAGGATTTCACGTATGGGTTGGTGGAGGATTATCTGCAAATCCTATGATGGCACAAAGGTTAGACATATTTGTTAAACCGGATGAGGTATTAAAAGTAGCAGTCGGAGTGTGTACAATATTTAGAGAATATGGTTACAGAGAAAAAAGAAATCATTCCAGGTTGAAGTTTTTAATGGCAGATTGGGGTGCTGAACGGTTTAAAGATAAATTGATAGAATTGATCGGTTCCATGGATAATAGTGGTGAGAATAAACTGATTGATTGGAACGCCTCCTACTTTTATGGTGTCCATCCTCAAAAACAGGCGAACAAAAGTTATATCGGTATTCTGGTTTTGCTTGGTGAGATTGCTGCTGATGAGTTGTTGCAGTTAGGTGAGATTGCAAAAGAATACGGAGATGGTTCGCTTAGAACTACATTATCACAAAATCTTATTATATCTGGGATTGATAACGATGAACTACCATCTTTATTAGAAGAGGATATATTTAAACGGTTTCCCCCAAATCCGGAGGCCTTTGCAGGATACATGATTGCCTGCACAGGGAAGGAGTACTGCAACTTAGCCATTGTAGAAACAAAGAAAAGGGCAGCAAATATCATCGAATATCTTGAGACCAATGTAAAGCTTGATGCACCGGTTCGAATTCATATTACAGGGTGTCCGAATTCCTGTGGACAGAAACAAATTGCAGACATCAGTTTGCAAGGAGCACTGGTTAAAACGGATCAAGGAACGGAAGAAGGCTTTACAATCTGGGTGGGCGGTTCTTTAAAAGACGAAGGAAGGTTTGCGGAAAGCTTAGGTTATCGTGTGAAATCAACCGAAGCACATATAGCGATTGAAAGGATTTTACTTTTTTTCAAAAACGGACGCCAAAGTGAGGAGACATTTTTTGATTTCATTACAAGAGTCGGTCTGGATGAGATAAAAAAGATTTTATTATAAAACTTTAATTATGAGCGTAACACGAAACCGTGGGACGCTCATTTTCTTGCTCGATTGGAAAATATGAGAATATTGCGCTTTCTTTTTCAGTTGGAAAAATCTTCAAAAATAATCCACTATTGAAGATATTATACAAGAAATGATGATAGAATAGAGATACAATGATAAAGAAATCAGCAGGAGGTTGCTGGAATTGTTTGAAGTGATACATAGTTGTTGAAGGGGTAGGGTATTAGAATGAAGAAAGAAACACGTACAATTTGTTATGATGAAGATTTACGAATAGAGGCTTATCATTTGGGTGGGGTCGTTCAAGGTTTTCCTAATCATTTTCATGAATACTTTGTGATAGGGTATATGGAAGATGGGCAGCGTCAGTTGTCAACAAAGGGTAAGGTGTATACAGTCAATCAAGGAGATATTATTCTATTTAATCCTGGGGACAATCATGCCTGCGCACAATTCGGTGAGAGACCGATGAGTTATAGAGGGATCAATATCTCGAAACAGGTTATGATGGATTTGACCGAAGAACTAACCGGTAAGCAGGAATTGCCGGGATTTTCAGTAAATGTCGTAAGGGATGAGGAATTAGCTTGTTATATTCAATTACTACATAAAACCATAATGGAGGGGATGTATGAGTTTGAGAAAGAAGAATACCTTCTGTTAATGATCAGTAGAATTGTTGAAAAGTATGGCCAATCCTTTGACAGTTGTATCCCGGAATGCTCAAAAGAAATAGAAGAAGCTTGTAATTACATGGAGCAGCATTATACGGAACCTATTTATTTGGAACAGTTGTGTAAATGCGCAAATCTAAGCAAATCGACTTTGTTGCGAGCCTTTACTAAGGGGAAGGGTGTGACTCCTTATCGATATCTTCAGACGGTACGTGTGAATAAGGCAAAGTATTTGCTAGAGCAAGGGATTGCACCGATTGAGGTTGCACTTAAGACCGGATTTTCAGATCAAAGTCATTTCACTAATTTCTTTAATATGTTTATTGGGTTAACGCCAGGAACATACCGGGAAATCTTTCTAAACAAAGAGAATAAGTCAAAGCAGGAGTGGCATGATGAAAAATGAAGATTCAAAAGGACATATGTTAGCGTTTCTTACCATAGTATTATGGGCAACTACCTATATATCTACGAAGATATTATTACGTGATTTTCAACCAATGGAGATACTGTTTTATCGTTTTATAATTGGATTGTTTATCTTACTTGCAGCGTATCCTGTAAGGATGAAGATTACGGATCGAAGACATGAAGTAACGTTTATACTTGCAGGGATTTGTGGAATTTGCATGTACTATATGCTTGAGAACATTGCTTTGACTTATACATTAGCTTCCAATGTAGGAGTGATTATTACGGTTGCACCATTTTTTACAGCAATATTATCAAGAATATTCTTAAAAAATAAAGATGATTTACACATTAACTTTTTTATTGGATTCGTAATCGCAATGATTGGAATATATTTTGTCAGCTTTAATGGATCAAAAGTTCATCTTAATCCTTTAGGGGATATCTTGGCTCTATTGGCAGCGTTCGTATGGGCTTGCTATTCTGTACTTACTAAGAAAATCAGTGGATATGGTTACAACATCATTCAGGCAACGCGACGAACCTTTGTTTATGGAATTATTAGTATGATTCCTGCCATGTTTCTGTTTGGTTTTGAGTTTAAACCGGAGGCATTCATGAAGCCGGTGAATATATTAAACATTGCATTTCTTGGAATAGGGGCATCAGCACTCTGCTTTGTAACGTGGAATTATGCAGTGAAAATATTGGGAGCGGTACGAACAAGTATCTATATCTACATGGTTCCGGTGATAACAGTTATTACCTCTAGGTTGATTTTACATGAGCAGCTGACGGGATTAGCAGTTTTCGGTGCCGGACTGATATTGGTAGGGTTATTCCTTTCGGAAAATAGATGGGGGTTGTTAAGAATGGAAACTCGATTGAAGTGAAAAAGATGGAATTGTTCCTAAAATGAGTATGGAATCATTCATGTACAAAACAGATAGAATAATTCCTAAATTTATAAAAATTAACCTAAATCAGCATATTTTTTTGATTTAGGGATGCAATAGATTAAAATTTTAAAGTTGTCCCACTGCATCAAATTAAATTTATAAAGTATTTTTCCTAATATCTATTGACAGAGAAAAGAAGATGTGCTAATTTTTCATTATGGCAAAGGAGTTTGACTAAGATTAGTGGGACTCCTATTTTTTTTAGGAGGAAAAATTATGAAAAAAAGATTTTTAGCATTTGCATTAGCAACAACGATGGTATTTTCATTAGTAGGCTGTGGTACAAAAGACAAATCAGATACACCGGCAACAGGAACAACTCCAACAGTAGCAGCAACGGATGCAGCAACTACTCCGACTACAGCACCGATTGATATGTCAGGTGTAAAGCTTAAGCAAGATGGAACCTTAACCGTTGGTGTGGAGATAGGATATCCTCCGTTTGAAGATTTTGCGGAAGACGGTAAAACACCAGTTGGTTTTGATGTTGACTTTGCAACTGCAGTTGCAGATAAACTCGGTTTAAAAGTTAACTTCATTAATACTGCTTGGGATGGTATCTTCGCAGGTATCGACAAGAATTATGATGTAGTAATTTCTGCAGTAACGATAACCAATGATAGAAAAGAAACCATGCTTTTCTCTGATCCGTACATAAACAATTACCAGGCAGTGGTGGTACGCCCCGATTTTACAGGTAAAATCAAGAGTTTTACAGATTTAGATGGTATGACACTCGCTGTTCAAAAAGAAACCACCTCGGATGTAAAGATGTCTGATCTTAAAAGCACAGGTACCATTAAGTGTACAATCTCTGCAAATGAAAAGGTTACTACCTGTTTCACCCAGTTAGAGAATAAAGAAGTAGACGCAGTTGTTGTAGATTCTACTGTTGCAGATGGATATCTTGCAAAATCTCCGGATAAGTATATAAAGGCTTTCCAGGATGACAGCCAGCCGGAACAATTCGGTGTTGCAATGGGTAAGAATAATACCGCACTTCAATCAGCGATAAATAAAGCAGTTGCAGATTTAAAATCTGAAGGGTTCCTTGACGACAATTATGCAGCTTGGTTTAAGTCCACAAAATAATAAATATACACTATAAAAAGCAAGTTAGCAGGTATAAAGGATGAAGATTATAAATAGAATAGTTGACATTAAAAAATGGAAACGTTCATCAAAAATAGTTGCCATTATCGTATTGGCGACTTTGGCTGCAATAGTGATCCTTTCCTTAATGAAGCCATCGAAGAATGAAATGTTAAATCAAGCATCTACAAAAGTTCATCAGTTAATTGAAAAAGATAACAAAAGTAAGATTAAACGTTTAACAACCACGTATAATGATTTGGGTGTGATAAATTACATCTCTTTCTCAACAGCTGGAGCAGAGGCGGTTAAAGAATCTTATCTGGGGTTTGGTGATAAGATTTACAAAGCGGATAAGGGAGTTGCCAAGTTTAGCGGTCAGATGGTTAATTATACATATAGAATGCTTGGCTGTGGTGAAAATCTACTGCATGGAGCAAAGCTTACTTTACTACTTACCACCTTGTCCATTGTAATTGGTTTTGTGTTAAGTGTGTTTTTAGCACTAGGCAAAATCTCGAAGAATATCGTTATCAGCAAACTAAGTAGTGCGTATATCTTTTTCTTTCGAGGAACGCCATTACTGATTCAACTTTTTGTGGTTTATTTCTCGATACCGCAGATCTTTGGATTTTCTTGGAGTGGATTGTTCAGTAATGTAGATGGCGAAGCAGTGTATAAGGGAGCGTTCTTAGCAGCCTTAATTGCTTTTTCCTTAAACTCAGCTGCCTATTGTGCAGAGATTGTTCGTGCAGCGATACAATCCATCGATAAAGGACAGCATGAAGCAGCAAAAGCGTTGGGTATGAGTTACGGACAGACGATGGGCAAGATAATTATTCCTCAATCAATTCGAAGAATGATTCCACCTCTGTGTAATGAATTCGTTATGATGATAAAAGATGTTTCGTTGGTATTTGCGATTTCACTCATGGATATCACGACGATTTCAAAAACAATTATGACAAGTGAAGGTAATTATTTGGTATTTATTCCGGCACTTATCATTTATCTGATCATAACTGCGATATTTACATATATCTTTGGCAAAGTTGAGAAGAAACTCTCAATTTATGAATAGGAGGCAGCTATGAGTGAATATGAATATATTTTAAAAACAGAGCATGTTAGCAAGTCGTTCGGAACGCTGGAAGTGCTTAAAGATATTAATCTGGAAGTAAAGAAGGGCGAGGTTATCTGTATCATTGGGCCTTCCGGTGCCGGTAAATCTACTTATCTTCGTTCCTTAAACCAATTAGAGAAGATTACCAGTGGTAAGATCTTCATAAATGATGAATTGTTTCTTCATAGAGAACATAATAGAACAATACATAGGATTGCTGCTGACAAGCAAAAGGCAATGCTCTTGGAAATGGGTATGGTTTTTCAGAGATTTAATTTGTTTCCTCACAAAACGGTACTGGAGAATGTTATGATTGCTCCGATGTCTGTTCGTAAAAAGTCAAAAAATAATGCGATAAAACTAGCACAGGATTTAATCGCGAAAGTAGGACTTTCGGATAAATTAAACGAATATCCATCAAAATTATCCGGTGGACAGCAACAGCGTGTTGCAATTGCAAGAGCGCTAGCGATGGAGCCCGAGATAATGCTTTTTGATGAACCGACCAGTGCTTTAGATCCGGAACTTGTTGGAGAAGTACTTAATGTTATGAAATCTCTTGCAAAGCAGGGAATGACGATGCTTGTAGTTACACATGAGATGGGATTTGCCCGTGAGGTTGCTGACAGAGTTGTTTTCATGGCGGATGGAATGCTACTGGAAGAAGGAACTCCGCAAGAAGTATTTGAAAATCCCAAGAATGAAAAAGCAATCAACTTCCTTAAGAGTGTATTATAACAATATCAATTATTAGAAATGGAAACGAAATCTGTATAGATCGGTATCTTATACAGTAATCCTTTTTACTATTTAAGGGGATGTTGCAAAACAAATAATTCTATTAAGGAACAATGTTATTTGCCTCACACACAGATTGGAAGAATAGCGTTCATGTTTTCCAAACAGTGCATTATGGCAATATAACATTATTCCTCCAAATTATTTGTATTGCAACATCCCCTACCTTATACATTATAAGGTAGCGTAAAAAGAAAGTAATAACGCATTACCTTGAAGATATCTATATTACTGTCTTGCTCAAGAATGACTGATTAGTTTAGGAGAGAATGGTATATGTATGAAGATTAGAGTATATAAAGTAAATGCATTTATAAAAACTCCGGAAGGAGGGAACGTAGCTGGGATTGTTATCAATGCGGATTCTCTATCCGAAGAAGAGATGCAAAAGATCGCTGCAAAGTTAGGTTTTAGCGAAACAGCCTTTGTACTAAAATCAGATTGTGCAGATTATAGATTGAGATTCTTCACACCGGTAGAAGAAGTGAATCTATGCGGTCATGCTACAATCGCAACAGCTTCAGCTATAGCGGAATTAGGAATTGTAAAGCCGGGCAGTTACCGGCAAGAAACAAAAGCAGGAGTTTTAGGGATAGAAATTCAAAATGACTCTGTTATGATGGATCAGCCTTCGCCGATGTTTTCTGATATTGTTGATGCCTGTGAGATCGCAGATTCCCTAAATATTGAAAGAACACAATTTTTAAAGAATATTCCGCTTCAGGTGGTATCAACCGGATTAAGAGATATTATAATACCGGTAAATAATATCCATATACTTGACTCAATTATACCTAATTTTGAAAAAATTAAACACATCAGCCGTAAATACAATGTAGTGGGATATCACGTATTTGCTATAGAAGAAAGTAATAACATTTCCTGTAGAAACTTTGCACCGTTATATGATATACTGGAAGAAGCAGCCACCGGAACTTCAAACGGAGCACTTGGTTGTTTTCTGTATCAATACGGGCTCATTAATGAACAACAGGCAAAGAATGTCCTCATTAATCAAGGAGAAAAAATGAATAAACCCTCAGAAATCAGAGTATCACTTACCATACAAAACAAAGAAATTATAAAAGTTAAAGTCGGTGGAAGGGCAAGTGATATCACAGTTTTAGATCTGGAGATATGAAGTGATTTACACACACAGCATGGTGAATGACAGATTAATTGGAAAAGACATTCATAAATGACTTGCAATACTGAGGTTGATTTTTCTTGGGGATTAAAGTATAATGATAAAAAATAAATAATCGAGGTGAAAAGATGTTCAATTTTTCTTGCTAATTTTAGTTTCATACAAGCGTAATTAAGTAGATCGTATCTACTTGCTTTTGTTATGGCTATGCAAGAAAATTGTTCTGATTTCTCTTATCTATACTGGGTATATCTATACTACTAACCATGTATAATTTAGAGCTGTAAGAATAATTCATTCTTGCAGCTCATTTTAATTATAAGGAGGTGCTTCTATGATAAGCATATTTACGTTAATCTCACCTGATTTTCTTCATATAAAAGCGGATAAAACGGCGATAATTATATGAAGGTAAATGTCGCCATATAATCCGACTTTTGTGATTAAATATATATTACTTAAGGAGGACGAAAATATGTCTTTAATAAATGTTTCTAACTTAACTTTTGCTTATGAAGGAAGTTATGATAATATATTTGAAAACGTCAGCTTTCAAATCGATACCGATTGGAAGTTAGGATTTACCGGAAGGAATGGTAGAGGGAAAACTACTTTCCTTAATCTCTTGCAAGGAAAATATGAGTATTCAGGAAGTATTACCTCAAACGTTACCTTTGAATATTTCCCATATGAAGTGCAGGAGAAGGAGAACTTCACAATTGATATTATACGTGAGATTAGCCCGAACTCGATGGACTGGGAGATTATAAAAGAGTTGTCGTTGCTGGATATGAACGAAGATGTGTTCTATCGCCAGTTCTCTACCCTATCAAAAGGAGAGCAAACCAAAGCGTTATTAGCTGGGATGTTTTTAAAACAAAATTCCTTTTTGTTAATCGATGAGCCGACAAATCATCTGGATGTAGACGGTAGAAAAAAACTGAGTGAGTATTTGAGAAAGAAAAAGGGGTTTATCCTAATATCGCATGACAGATTTTTCTTGGATCACAGTATTGACCATATCCTCTCAATCAATAAAACCAACATTGAGATTCAGAAGGGGAATTTTTCGTCCTGGTGGAATAATAAGGAACTGCAGGATTCATTCGAACTAGCAGAAAACGAGAAGCTTAAGAAGGATATTAGCAGACTTTCAGCTTCAGCTAAACGCACTTCCTCCTGGTCTGATAATGTAGAGCGAAGCAAGTTTAGCAGTAACAACTCCGGAAGTAAAATTGATAGAGGATATGTTGGCCATAAAGCTGCTAAAATGATGAAGAGAGCCAAGAATATCGAATCAAGACAGCAAAACATGATAGTGGAAAAATCAAAATTACTGAAGAATATTGAATCCAATGAGAGACTGGAACTGTTCCCATTATCCTTTCATGACAATAAACTTGTTGAGCTGATTGATATATCCATCACTTATGATAACAGGGTTATCTGTGATGGGATAAGCTTTGATATCGACAAAGGAGAACGAATTGTAATACAGGGCAAGAATGGTAGTGGTAAATCGAGCTTATTAAAGCTTCTTTTGGGAGAAGATATTCCATATCAAGGGGTCATTAGAAAGAATGATCAGCTAATTATATCTTATGTATCCCAAGATACCACCGGTTTGATGGGAAGATTATCAGAATATGCGTACAATCATCAGATTGATGAGAGTTTATTCAAATCGATTCTTCGAAAACTGGATTTTTCCAGAGAGCAATTTGATAAGAGTATGGAGGATTTCAGTGGAGGACAGAAGAAAAAGGTATTGATTGCAAAAAGCTTATGTGAAAAAGCTCACTTGTATATTTGGGATGAACCACTCAACTTTGTAGACATTATCTCGCGTATGCAGCTAGAAGAATTGCTTACTGAGATCCAACCGACAATTTTGTTTGTGGAGCATGATTATTCCTTTTGTGAAAATGTTGCAACAAAAACAATTTTTCTCTCATAGTCAAATATAATAAAAAAGGTATATTAAATTCAGCCATTCGAAGATTTTATATTCGGATGGCTGTTATAATTTATACTTATCACCATGTGAATTATTAAAACAGTAGGATAAATATGGATTTTTATTGAAAAATATTGAACCAATTATTATACTTTACTTATTAAGATATTTTTTGAGGCGATAGGTATTCAAAATAACATGTAAATATCTAGAACTTTGCAAAGGAGAACAGTATGAAATCGATTCAATCAGTAATGGATTTAACAGATGAGAATATTTATCCTACCGATGAAGTGATTAAGAATGCACTTTGTGATGGCTATGGACCCTATGAGTATCTTATAAAATTATTTGTCGATCATGGAATGGATCATGAATGGCGTTATTATAAGGATGGGAAAGCCTGGTTATGCAAGGTACAAAAGAAAAAGAGGACAATAATTTGGATGTCAGCTTGGAAGGGCTACATTCAAGCTACTATTTATTTACCGGAGAAATATAACGACCGGATTTATGAGTTGGACTTAAACCCACAAACCGTGGAATTTATCAAAGAGACAAAGAATGTCGGTAAATCAAAACCCTGCACCTTTCAATTTTATACGCTAGAAAAAATGCAGGATTTTGAAAAAATAATGAAATTAAAAATACTCTGTAAGTAATAAATGAAGTTTTATGAGGTTAAGTTTGTATTCTATTAGTCTTGAGTGGGAATGGTATCGTCCGGATGGTACAATAAAACGTTCGGGGCATTTTGAAAAAGGAGAACCTATGGGTGAATGGATCACTTATGATGATTCAGGGGAAAAGTATAAAATCACGAATAAAAAGTAAAAAGAGTAAATAATGTGCTACTATAATTGAGAAATGTTTGTGACGGTCTGTTACAATTGATTCATTTTTTAAACCATGAGGGTTGAAGAGTCAATTGTAACAGATTTTCTTTCGTTGTCTGGATATCATGATATCCTAAATAATGGTACGTAATACATCAAAGGTATTAAATACATCGATAATGCCATACCCCCAATCGGGGTTTGGGTATGTTAATCTGCTATCCCTCTTCGCCCCACGTATCAGAAATTTCTTTAAGCTCACCGTATCAACATCGGGGTAATTGTTTTTTACAACGCTCCACTCCAGTAATAGTGCAGTGATTCCGGTTGTATGAGCCGCCGCAGCACTTGTTCCCGTTATTCTAGTGAATTCATGTCTGAGGGTAGGAGCTAAAATATTGACCCCAGGAGCCGCCAAATCAGGGTTGATGATATTAGAAGTAGAAAAGCCTCTCCCTGCATTATTGAATAGGGTACCGTTGATGGAATTATAAGCAGTTGCGGTAATACATGAAGAGCAATTGCCTGGGGAAGTAATCGTTGTGTAGGGGGTGGCGTTCACAAAATAAGTATCTTTTGATATGAGATTACTTACCGGAAGCCACATATGAAAAGCACCTTTAACATTTCCTTTGCCCAATACTTCAAAACGCCAGCTGCCTGGCGATGGTTTCTCAAAGCGGAGAATAATTACCTCTTTACCTGTAATTTGTTCAATTAACACAAAATTTATATGAATTATGGTTGGATCAAATATAAATCTTACGATTTGTGATTGTGTTAACTTGTAGGCATAGACTGCAAATTTTTCCCCGGAGGGTGACAGGATGTTCATGGTGTATATCATGGGTGGATCGCCCCATAGCTCCATAGTAAATCCGTATTCATTGTCTGCTATATTTAATTCTACGGTGATTGGTCCACCGGTAGGACTTACTTCACTAAAAAAATGCCTTTTGAGGCCTCCTTCGTTACCGGCGGAAACACTTACTGCAACTTGTGGAGTATCAGCTGCTAGATTTACGGCAGTATTTAGTAAACCATAATCATTATGTGCACCCTGTGAAGTTCCTAAACCGATACAGATTGCTAACGGACGATTTAATAATCTTGCAGTATATAGAATATATTGAAGCCCCCACATAACATCATTTTCCTGATAGCAATTGATATTTTGGGGAATAAAATATAGATCTTTAAGACTGTTTTTTGCTTCTTTTAATTTGACGATCATTAATTCTGCTCCAGGTGCTACCCCGCTAAAATAATTAGTCTTATCTTCAGATCCAGCTGCAATACCAGCTAACATTGTCCCGTGGCCATTTTCGTCAACACTGGGAACAATACTTAACGGATTTGAGCTTCTTAGCGCTTGATTGATTTGTTCTGCTGAGAATTCGGTTCCATAATAGGTCGGATATACAGCAACCGGAGTATTGTTACTTTCTATGGTTTGATCCCATATTGATATGATACGAGTGTTACCTTCGTTGTTTATAAATACAGGATTCGTATAGTCGATACCGGTGTCAATAATTCCGATGATAACACCTTTACCAGTTAGATTTGTTGATGGAATTCTTCTTAATTTTTGAACACCGGATGCATCTAGACTCTGTTCGTCAGTGAGAGCATAATAGTTTGGAATGGAGTAATAGCCTATATCTTGTAAGGAGATGGAAGCTAGATCCGATACGGGGATGTAAATTATAGCATAAGCTTCATTCATAATTTGAATGGTATATTTTTCAAAAGGTTTTAAATAATTTGAGTTATTATTATATCGAATTATAATATCCATAAAATCATTGCTTGTTATTTTATATATATCATCCTGTATCATATCTTATCATCCCCATCCGATTGTTATGACATCATTACTCTTTAGAATTATCCTCTTTTAAGACTTTCAAAAACATTGAAGATATCAAGAATTCCATAACCCCAATTTTTATTAGGATAAATATCATCCGTCGCTCTACGAGCTCCCCGTGTCATAAACACTTTGATATCCTGAGTGCTCATGTTACGATACTTTCCCTCAACCTCTCCCCACTGCATAAGCATAGCTGCCACACCGGCGGCGTGAGCAACCGCTGCACTTGTTCCAGAGACACGAATAAATTCTTGATTTATACTGGGACTAAGTATGTTAACCCCAGGTGCAGCTATATCCGGTTTTACCATATCATTTCGAGTGTATCCTAAACCTGCGTCGATAAATAGAGAGTTATCGGCTGCATTGTAGGCAGTAACTGTGATTGGTATGATAGAACAGGAAAGTGATAAAAGTGTAGTGTATGGGTCAGAACGGATAAAATATGTATCCGGTAACACAAATTCATTCATTGGTAACCAGATATTGAAGTCCATCGGGAATAATCCTTTTCCGTATACATTGAATTTCCATATTCCCTTCGCGGGTTTAACAAAGCGTAGGAAAATCATCTGGTCTCCGGTATCCGATTCTACGATTTGATAATGTAAATAAATAATTGTAGACTCAAATACAAATCGAACCTCCAGAGTTTCATTTAACTTAACCATTAATTTGGGTATATACTCTCCAGAAGGAGAGATGATATCGATGGTGAAGATATTTGGCGAGGAACCCCACATACCCATAGTTAGGCCGGTTTCACCTTGTGGTATGTTAAGCTCAACCGTATCATAACCTGGTGATTCATTGATTATTCCATGATAGTGTCTACGGGCACTGCCTTCGTTACCGGCAGGTACCAGAGCGGCGATGCCTGGATAGCTTGCCTGTAGTGATAACCAGCTGCTTAATAAATCTTTTCCATCGCGAGAGTACCTGGAGGTATCACAGGATATACACAGAACGATGGGTTTATTTACATAGCTTGCGTAGTTTAATAAATATTGCAGTGCAAAGAGGAGATCATTCTCTTGAAAACAGATATGGTTCTCGGGAATACAGTAAAACTCCTTTAAATAAGGCTTGGCAGGCTTAAGTTTTACCATGATCAATTCGGACTCCGGAGCAACGCCGTAAAATCCTTTTTCAGGTACTTCATTGCCGGCTGCAATTCCTGCTACCATCGTACCGTGTCCTACTTCATCTTTGGAAGGAACAATTTGATAAGGATCATCACTAATTAAAGCCCGATTGATAGCCTCGCTGGAATATTCTGTTCCGTAGGGGATATTTGTTGCTGTTGGATCGCTTTCTATCGTCTGATCCCAGATAGCAGCTATTCTAGTGGTTTTATCCATGTTTTGGAACACGGGATTCGTATAATCAATTCCTGTATCGGCAAATCCAATCAATACACCTTTACCACGCAAATTGAAAGTAGGCATGTTACGTAATTTGACAATCCCTGAGGTTTCCTGTGAAGTATCATTTGTTAATCCATAGATTGCGGGTATGGAATAGTTCGCTTTCACTAAGGTATCAGATAACATTTCACTTACCGGAAGATATACAACAGCAGTAAAAAAATTAACTATACGAACAGCATTATCTTTATATTGATCCAGTAAAGATTGTATTCCAAAATATTCCACAAAAAAGTCTGCATAGCTATTTCCATATATTTTTTCGTTCTCCGATATATTCATAAATCACACTATCTTCTTCTTTATTTCTATTATATTATTAGCATAATACTTTATTTAATATTTTTTCAAATAAATATTAAGTAGATAAGGTGTGCGTAAAAAAATGCGCATTATCAAAATGGTATGAGAGTAGTTATTATTAGTTTATGGAGAAGATAATAATTGCACGAATTATTATCTGAAAAGTATAATTTAAATGTTTGTTTTGATAGATTTTTTTGTAAAGTTCAATTAAAAAATATGTTCATCAGGCCGTGCGGAGCGTGTATAATATCTACGTATCGAGATATTATGATGTATGCATAAATTGGGAATGAATACTTTTGATAAATAATCGTAGGATGGGGGCAAAACATGGAAAAGAAAGAATTGGACTGGTTTAAAATAATATTTGACAATATGTTAGATATTGTTTTGATAATTAATGTATCAGGAAAAATTGAATATTTTAATTCAAAAGCTCTTGAATATTATGGTTACGATTATAATGAATTAATCAATATGAATATATATGATCTTCGCAAACAGGATAATGAATTTATTGTTCGAAGACAATTGGATGAGGCGCTTAAAAATAGCTTGGAGTTTGAAGCGGTTCATTTGAAAAAAGACGGTACACAAGCGCATGTTAAGATTCGCTCCGTGACCACCATGAAAAGCAAAGGAAATTATGTCATCAGTGTGATTCAAGATATATCACAGATGGAGTTAATGGATAAGAAGGCAAGAATATTTGATGTATCATTGGATATTGTGGATGAGGCAATTATAGGGGTTGACCATAACTTTTGCATAACGATATGGAATAAAGCTGCGGAAAAAAGACTTGGCTATATAGGTAGTGAAATCATAGGAAAACCCATTGAAAAATTTATACCTAATGACCGGAAGAAAGAAATGGAATTAATAAAAGAAATTTTATGGTTGGGGAAGACAATCGAACATGTTGAGACGTCCAGAATCCATAAAGACGGACATATCGTTAAATTATCCGTATCCTATTCGCCTATTACGGATAGTAATAAAACAATAATAGGTTTTATCGGTGTATATAGTGATTTATCAGAATTAATTAAAATGAAGGACGAAATTAAAGAATACCAGGAAAGAGCAATGATTGCGCTTGAAGGGGGACAATTCTGTATATGGGATTATGAATATAAAGATGGTTTAAGTTACAAATCAAATTATGATTTGGGAGCGATGCTCGGTTATGGAGAGGAAGTTTTGGCAAATGCCTACAAAGATTGGTTTAAGCTAATTCACCCGGATGATACCCAGTATATTAAAAATCAGTATTATAAAGCAATTGAGGAAAATATAAAAATTACGATAGAGTACAGAATACTGGCAGGGGATGGCTCCTATCGGTGGTTAAGGACAAAGGGTACAATTCAGTCCTATGATTCAAAAGGGAACCCGACAAGAATAATCGGTACTCATGAGGATGTAACGGATCGAAAACAGATTGAGGAAAGACTGAAGGAAAGCAATGAAAGAATGGCGATTTTAGCTGATGAAGCACAAAAAGCAACAAATGCGAAAAGTATCTTTTTGGCAAATATGAGCCATGAAATCAGAACTCCACTGAATGGAATATTAGTCTCCTCCCGATTGCTAAAGAATAAAACATCGATTGATGATGATTACCATAAGCTTATCAGTGTATTGGAAACTTCAACGATTACCCTAAAAGGTGTCGTTACGGATATTCTAGATATCTCTAAGGTGGAGTATGGCCAGATAGAAGTGAAAAAGACTTGCTTTTCATTGAAACTTATGCTGCAGGAATGCTTTAACGACCTAACAATAGAAGCGAATGAAAAAGGCATTGAGGTTGGGTATTACCTGGATTCGAAAATTCCCGATAAATTGTTGGGAGATGTTCAAAAGATTCGTCAAATATTAAATAACCTTATATCGAATGCAATTAAGTTTACGGAAAGTGGCAGAATTTCACTGAAAACGAAGCTTGTGGAGAAAGAGTTGGAGAATAATATAATAGAAATTATTGTGAGTGATACAGGTATCGGCATTAGTGATAAGCAGACAGAGTTCATCTTCGATATGTTTTCTCAAGCGGACTTCAGACTTGATAAGAAATATGGAGGAGCCGGATTGGGATTAACGATTGCGAAAAAATTCGCTGAAGCAATGAACGGTACAATTAAATGCACAAGTATAAAAGGGCAGGGAAGTACTTTTACATTTCGTTGTGCTTATGAAAACTGCCATGAGCTTAATAGTAATGTTATGAATAACAGTACCATAATATATAAAGAAAAAAAATCATACTCTAAAAAAGAAATGAAAACAATTCTTAGCATTGATGATAGTGCAACAAATCAAAATGTTATGGAGATGATTATTGCTCAGATGGGATACCAATTAATTACCGCATATAACGGATCAGAGGTTGACAAAATACTTAAAAATAATAACGTGGATCTAATCTTAATGGATATTCAATTGCCAGATATTAATGGTTATAAATTAACAAAAAGAATTAAGGAGGAATTGAAATATGCCCATATTCCAATTGTTGCGATGACAGCTTATGCACAACAGGAGGATAGACAGAAGTGCATTCAGTCTGGGATGGATGATTATATAACAAAGCCGATAGATGTGGATGAATTTATCATGCGTGTAAACCGAATATTCTCAGGTAACATGGTAGAATAAAATTATTGAATAGCAAGTTGTATTACTAGGTTATTAATGGTAATACAGCGTGCTATTTTTTGTGGGGCAAAATGCTAATTATATTTATATGGTTTTTCTGTTCAATCCTTATCTCTATTGCTAAAGATTAAGAAAATTTTATAAATATTGAAAAAGGTGGCAAAAAATAGTATAATCTACCTAACGAGTGTTAGGTGGTATATTCTCTGATATTACTCTGTTTAATCACCCGATAAAACATCAAATATTAGGGAAAGGGGTGGGAAACTATGGATGTAACTATTGAAAAAGAGACTTCAACATTGGATCGGATTAATCAAATAGCCTTCATTCATTTGCTTGAAAAAGGATATGAAGGAACCAATATGAGAAAAGTAAGTGATGAAATTGGAATTAAAGCGGCATCATTATATTTTTACTATAAATCGAAGAAAGATATGTTTATAGCAATTTATGCTTCGATCCTTGAGGGACAGTTAGCATTGACGAGAGAAATCATTGAGCTCAATAGAGATTTATCTTATCAAGAGCAACTGTTTTTAGTTTTTCGAAGTGGTATAAAATCCTGTATTAATAATTGTGTGATTCATAAATTTATTATGCGATATCGTGTATTTGCACCTGATGAAGTGGTTACAGAAGCAAGAGAAATCTATAAATTATATCAATCCGATGAGTTTGATTTGTTATCTCCTATAATGCAACATTGTCTATCAAAACATATTTCCTATAGCAATAAGGATTTGGAATACCTTTATCATTACTTTAGGCAATTTCAAGATAATATAATATATGAAATGATATTGTCAGGGTTAGCGATAAAGGAAGAAGCAATAGAGCTGCAATTTGATAGATTCTTAAAATGTTGTCTGATAGAAATGGAATAGAAATCTTGATCTATTCTGGGATTAATGAAAGTGAGCGAATATGATGAAACAATCCTTATTCTCAAAGGAAAGATTGAGTGATTTAATAAATTTAAATTTATTGGAAAAATATATGGATCAATTATATCAAGATATACATGTACCAATTACTCTATTTGATACTGAAGGTGAAATAATATCTTATTCGCCTTGTATTGACTTATGTAAAGAAATTATTTGTAAAGATCCTCGTATGCAAATTCTTTGTAAAGAAACATGTGCGAGATTCAGTGACTACGGAGAGAATTTGTTATTTTGCCCGAATGGCTTGATGAAGTACCGTATTCCAATACGAATTAAGAACAAAGATTTCGCTTATATAGTTCTTAGACAGTTTTTGACAGAATATGAAGAGGCTAACTCAATAAAAAACATGTTAATCAAGCGTAGTTTTGATCAGGAAAGAATCACATCTCTAATAAATGGTATTCCTATATTATGTTTTAAAGAAGTTGAAAAAATAATAGCTTTTATGAATGAATTAGTAATAATGCTGAGCGATATGGCCACACAACATATGAACGAAACGGAGCAGGAGGAGAAGGCGAAAAAGAGCTATGAAAAGTTCATATTATTATTTGAAGGTTAATATAATAAGAGAGCTGTGGCAAATTAATAATCACTTAATAGGCTTAGTTGCCTGAAGGATTAATAGTTAGCGACAGCTCTTATATGCTTTCTATATATTAAGCAAGTATTGCTTTATCATTAGAGAATTCTTCCCCGGATACTTTTTCAAATTCAAGCATCAAATCTTTTACAGTAAGATTTTTCTTGGCTTCGCCTGAGATATCAAGAATTACTTTACCTTCATGCATCATAATGAGACGATTACCATGTGCAATGGCATCCTTCATATTATGAGTAACCATTAATGCGGTCAGATTGTTTTCTGCAATAATCTTATCAGTAACCTGGAGTACTTTCTCTGCGGTTTTCGGATCCAGAGCAGCGGTATGCTCATCCAGGAGCAGAAGCCTTGGTTGTTGTAAGGTAGCCATCAACAGAGTTAACGCCTGTCTTTGTCCACCGGATAATAATCCTACTTTTGAGGTAAGGCGATCTTCCAAACCAAGATTTAAGATTTTAAGTAATTCAAAATACTTCTCTTTTTCTGATTTCTTAATTCCCCAACTAAGAGTTCTGCTCTTTCCGCGACGATATGCCAGAGCCAGATTTTCCTGAATCTCCATATTAGCTGCGGTTCCGGTCATAGGATCCTGGAAAACACGCCCTAGGAAGGCTGCTCTTTTATGCTCTGGTAAACCGGTAATGTTATTGCCATCTAGCAGAATAGCGCCCTGATCCACCGGCCATACACCAGCTACCGCGTTTAGAGTAGTTGATTTCCCCGCACCATTACCACCGATTATCGTACAAAAATCACTGGCATTCAGATGAAGATTAACTCCATTTAAAGCAATCTTTTCATTTATTGTTCCAGCATTGAAGGTTTTATGAATATCGATAATGTCTAGCATATTAATTTGCCTCCTTCTCTTGATGTGACTTAATTGCAAATAAAGATTTCTTCGCGGTACGGCCAAAGGAATTCTTTTTCTTTTGCTGGAGATAAGGAACCGCAAGGAAGATGGCAACGATAATCGCTGAAAATAGTTTTAGATCGTTAGTATTCAGCTTTAGCCATAATACAATTGCTACTACAATTTGATAAATAATACTACCGATTACCACGAATATAAGTCTAAAAGCAAAATTCATACGTTTTCCCAAAATAGCATCACCCAGCACCTCGCCGATTATGACTGCGGCTAAACCGGTAACAATGGCACCACGTCCCATTTGGATGTCAGCAAAACCTTGATATTGAACCAATAGGCCACCTGCCATAGCCACCATAGCGTTTGAAAGTGCCAAAGCGAGAACTTTGGTAAAATTAATATTAATACCGTTCGCTTTACTCATTGATGGATTTGTTCCGGTTGCACGAATGGAGCTGCCCTGCTCTGTTCCGAAATACCAATACAGGATAACAATCAGGATAAGTGCAAATATAGAACTTATAATTATTGCATGAAGAGGATTCCTTAAGGAAAGCAAAGGAATATATTTATTGACATTTAACGGTTTGTTAGATGCCATTCCCATGATGCGTAAATTTACGGAATATAGTGCAATCTGTGTCAAGATACCTGCAAGAATAGGCGGTATTCCTAAGGTTGTATGTAATAATCCTGTAACCATTCCTACTACTAAACCGGCAAGTACAGCTATGAATAGTGCAATCGGAATTGGAACACCAGCGATTGTCAGCATAATCGTAACCGCACCACCGGTGGTAAAAGAACCGTCGACAGTAAGATCCGCAAAGTCTAATAATCGGAAGGTAACATAAACACCGAGTGCCATGATACCCATTATGATACCCTGAGAGATATTACGCGGAAAGGAATCCAAGAGAACACCTGGGTCAAGTGAAGCAAAATAACTCATTAAATTTCCTCCTTTAAAAAAGTAAGTAAACCGTTAGGAAGATATATGGTAAGTTCCTACGGTTATCGCAAATAAGTAGGGGTACCGGTTGATTGGCACCCCTACGATTAATATCTTATCCTTCTGAATTATTCAGCCTTGATTGCCTCATAGTTGGAAGGTATCTTCACACCTAACTTTTCAGCTCGGTCAGCCATATATTCATAGGTGAATTTCGGTGCATATTTGATTTCCATTTTTGATACATCCGCACCGTTTACCAGAACATCATAAGCCATCTCACCGGTGGTATATCCTAAATCATAATAACTAATGGATAAGGTTGCTACACCACAGCCTTTACAGATACCTTCTTCGCCTGCGATAATCGGAACTTTAGCTGGTTCTGCGACATTATTGATTGTTGCGGCACAGGAAGCAGCAGTATTATCAGTTGGGATATAGATTACATCACTGTCAGTGCAAGCTGCCTTCGTAACGGCTGCTACATCATTAGAATCAGCAAAGGTATATTCTTTACTTTCAAAACCGAGATCCTTCAGATATTTCTGAATGGTGGTGGACTGGAATTTTGAATTTGCCTCTGCAGAACAGTATAGGATGCCGATTTTTTTCGCATTCGGATATAATTCTTTAATCATTTCAGCTTGTTTGTCAAGCGGAGCAAGATCGGAGGTTCCGGATACATTGAGGCCTGTTGTACCGGTCCAATTATCAATATCCAGTGCAGTACCGTAATGAGTGATGGAAGTGCCAAGAATCGGGATCTTATTTGTTGCAGAAGCAGCTGCCTGAAGAGCAGGAGTTGCATTTGCTAGAATTAAATCATAATTACCGGACACAAATTGACCGACGATGGTGGAACAGGTAGCGGAATCACCGGATGCATTTTGTTCATCAAATACAACTTTATCACCAAGTTTCTTTTTTAGTGCTTCTTTAAAGCCCTTTGTTGCTGCATCAAGAGCAGGATGCTGTACAAGCTGGACAATACCAACCTTATATGTAGTTTTGGAACCGTTAGAACCGGATTTTGCAGTATCGTCTTTTTTCTCAGTCGTACCGCAGGAAGCTAAGCTCATAACCAGTACTAACGAAAGCATGAGAGCAAGAACTTTTTTCATAAATTAATTCCTCCTGATTTATAGTGTTGCGATTTACTGCTTCAAAGCTTCAAGACATCAAAACTTCAATGTATCAACACTTCAAAGCACTAAACTCCATGCATTGTATTATATCAGTTTGCGAAAAAAAGTCAACGGCTTAAGCGATAAAATAGTATCGAAATAAACTAATAATTCATATGCACATAATTCCCAAATCAGTAATAAAAAGAAGAATTTCTAATATTAGGGCAAAACAAATTGTGCAAAAAAAGCGCATCATTATGATTTTACCAAATCAATAATTAATACGCATATCTTTATATTCAAATATTAAAAAGAGTAGTTATGAAAAAAGCACAATTATCCTTGTTGAAATTATTATTGTAATGATTGCTTAGAGTGCAAAATAATCGTGAAACAGCAAGGAGACTGACATGTACAATCTTGCATAATAATCATCAGTACTTATTCCGCATAGATCCTTAATTTTGTCTAGACGCTTTTGCAGGGTATGCCTATGGATATAAAGCCTTGAGGCGGTTTTTGATGCGTTACAGTTATCAGCAAGATAAAAACGTAATGTCTGAACATAATTTGTATTGTTAATTCTGTCATAGTTAAGGAGTATCTGAAGCGCCTGATTATCAGACACAAAAGAGTGCTCGTTCTGATGAAGAACCCCGAACATTTTCATAAATGTCATATTGTCAAAGGAACAAACACCTCTTTTAGCATGAATATGCTTTAACAATTCATTGCATTCAAATACATGCTCAAAAGCAAGTCCTAATGATTTTAAGGATTTAATTCGATCGACTCCTACATAATAATTCAGTCCTTGCTGTTCTGATAGGAAGGTGAGCTCAATACTAAAATCATAAATCATGGATAGGTATTTGGTTTCATTTTCAAATAGTATAAGGAAGGCCGCTGCACCATTTTTAGCAGAGATATATTCACAATCGTCTGCTCGGTCGTCTAAATAGGATTTGATTCGATTCATGCAGCTGGTAGCAGTGGTGTCACTGACCGCATATTGATTAATCGGTTGAACATAAAAAAGATAAGCAACGCTGGCGGTATCTTCATCAAACAGTCTCAAAGAATAGGATTTTAATGCTTCATTCGTATGTTGAAGCAACATTTTTGTGGCTTCATCAAAGATTTCATTTTCTAATTTTCCTATATTAATTTTCTGAATCAGAATACGCAGTATTGCGGAAAAAGTCAAATCTTTTGGTATCTCTAGAACAGGAAAACCAAGGCGATCTGATTCTTGAAGGATATATTCCGGAATTTCATTAATGTAATAACCAGGTTGGATTGCAATTCCACTGACCCCGTTACTTTTCAGAGTCTCAATTAGGTTTGAATATAACTCCTGGTTTTGGAGATTGAATCCGGTTGTTACCAGTAATTCACCTCGCTGCACCGATTCCGGTGAATCTAAGATCTCCATTACATTGACCCAGGATACTACATTTTCTTCACCAGAAAAACCTGCAACCATCCTTACACCTTTTAATAGCTGGTTTTCAACAATATGTCTAATCAATAAGCTCATAATGTTCCACCCCTCCTGTCATTATTAGCATACAGCCTAATCAATCCTTTCGTCAATGAGAATTATTCTTAAAATGGACACAATGTCCACTATTCTTATAATAATTAGTACACTATGGACATAATTCTTCTTTTAGAATAGAATGTTGGTAATAGAGCAAATATGCAGGAGAATCATATTGCAATCTATGTTTTTTTTGTATATCATGCATTTTAGTGTAGTAATATGGCAAACGTATTTAAGAATAAAATTGAAAAGGCGGCGATGCAATGAAAATCATTATTACTGGAGGCGGATGGGCAGGATGCTCCGCAGCTTATTCAGCAAGATTACAGGGAGTTGAGGTTCTCTTATTAGAAAGAACGGATGCGCTCCTAGGAACAGGCCTAGTTGGCGGAATTATGAGAAATAACGGAAGATTTACAGCGACGGAAGAAATGATAGCAATGGGCGGAGGAGAAATCTTCAAAATCATTGATGAGAACTGTCGTCACACTAATATAAGCTTTCCGGGTCATGAACATGCTAGTTTATATGACATAGCAAAAACACCCGTTGCGATAAAAAAATATCTCGAAGAGATAGGAGTAGAAGTTAAACTTCAAGAAAGGGTGATAAAGGCAAAAGTAGTTGATGGAGTAATCAAGAGTATTGAAACAGCAGAGGGTTCTGTTTATGAGGGAGATGCATTTATCGATACTACCGGTACCGCAGGACCGATGAATAACTGTGGTAAATATGGTAATGGATGTGCGATGTGCGTACTTCGATGTCCAAGTTACGGCGGACGTGTTAGTCTTGCCGGAATCTGTGGTGTAACAGAGAAGACTGGAAAAAAGGCGGATGATTCCATTGGAGCGATGAGTGGTTCTTGTAAATTATATAAAGAATCTCTCTCACCTGAAATCGTTGAAACCTTGAACAACACCGGCGTTGCTGTAATTCCGTTACCTGAAGATCTAATAGAGAATCATTTAAGCGTAAAAGCCTGTCAACAATATGCATTAAAAGAATTTGCGGAAAATGTAATCTTACTTGACACCGGTCATGCAAAATTAATGACACCTTATTATACTCTAGAGAAGCTTCATAAAATACCTGGTTTTGAAAATGCTCGCTACGAAGATCCTTATGCCGGAGGGAAGGGTAATTCTATGAGATATTTTGATATGTCTCCAAGAACGAATGCCCTAAAGGTATTAGGTATAAAGAACCTATTTTGTGCAGGTGAAAAAGCAGGACTTTTAGTAGGGCATACCGAAGCGATTGTGACAGGAGTTCTTGCGGGTTATAATTGTACAAGATTTTTAAAGGACAAACCTTTACTTGAATTATCAAGAAAAACAGCAGTTGGGGAAGCGATTGCCTATGTGAATGAAGAAATGGAAACAAAAGAGGGACTCGGTAAAAAATACACGTTCTCAGGTTCCGTACTATTTGATCATATGAAAAAGCTAGGTTTATATGAGACAGACATAAAGAAAATTGAGGAAAACATTAAAAATGAAGGTCTTTGGAATGTTTTCTCCTTGTAATGATATAAGAAAGTAATGTCTTTACCGAAAAGATAACAAGAAAGAGAGGAAGCGTGTATGGAACTAACCACATTGCATATTGCATTTATTATCATCACCTTAATTATCCTTATTGCTTTACTGTTTAAGAAAGAAATTGTAATTCCCTGTATCGCAGGTATCTTGGTAATTGGATTTATTTATACGGGAAATGTAATCAAATCAGTTCAGATTTTAAATAATGCGGTTATTAGTTCATTTACGGAACTGTTAAGTATCATCGTAGTTATTGCACTGGTTGTATCAATGTCCAAAGCAATGATTTCATTGGGAGCAGACGAGATTATGATGCATCCAGTCAGAAAGATTATAAAAAACAACAAAGCAGCCTTTTGGATTATCGGTTTTACTATGTTAATCGTATCCTGGTTTATCTGGCCTTCTCCGGCAGTAGCGTTGATTGGTGCACTCCTTCTTCCGGTAGCGGGAGAGGTTGGACTTCCTGTAATCTGGGCAGCGGTTTCGATGAATATATTTGGACACGGTATCGGATTATCCTCCGACTTTGTTATCCAGGGGGCGCCTTCTATCACAGCGAAGGCGGCGGGCGTTGATCCGAGTGCCGTGATGAAAGCAAGTATTCCGTTGTGGATTACGATGTCAGTTGTTACAGCAGGAGTAGCCTTCTTTATGATGGTGAAAGAGACGAAGGCGAATAAAGTAACTAAGACGGTAGAGAAAAAAGAACTAGTATTAAAAAAAGTGAAAAAACCAAAGCTTGCTTTATTTGTTGCGATTTTTATGCCACTTGCATTTATCGTTGACATCATTGCGATGGTAAAGTTTGATATCAAGGGTGGAGATGCAACTGCTCTTGTGGCTGGTACTGCACTGATCCTGACCTGTTTGATCACAATTTTGGATAAAGGGTTAGGGGAGGCATTGGAGATAACTACGGATCATGTAAAGGAAGGCTTCAAATTTGCAATGAAGATCTTTGCACCGGTTATTGTTATAGCTGCTTTCTTCTTTTTAGGAAGCCAGGAATTTGCACAGAAAGTTTTAAGCCCTGATGCACCAGGTATCTTAAATGACATTGGTCTTTGGCTCTCAGTTCATGTTCCGTTATCAAAGTTCACCATGATTTTAACAACTTCATCCGTTGGGTTTATAACCGGTCTAGACGGTTCCGGCTTCTCAGGTCTTCCGTTAGTTGGTTCCATTGCACAGACTTTCGCATCAGTAGGTCACGTTAACGTTGCATCACTTGCAGCACTTGGCCAGATTATTACTGTTTGGGTTGGTGGTGGAACGATTATCCCTTGGGGTGTAATTCCAGTAGCAGCAATTTGTGGTGTAGAAGCAACCGATCTTGCAAGAAAGAATTTAATTCCGGTATTATGTGGTATGGCTGCAACGATTGTCGTAGGACTCTTCTTGATATAGGGGATATATAAGATAAAAATAAATCTCATGTGTTAGCAGTAACAATAAAATTACATAGTCATAAAAAATGCATCCACTAATTGGATGCATTTTTTTGTCTTGACAGGATAGTATACATTGTGTATGCTGAGAGTATAAAAAGTATACACAATGTGTATATAATAAATTGTATGTAACGAATTAATAGTATGAAACGGATATAAGCTTAGTATGGCAGAATATAAAGGAGATTAAAGTGGAGCGATTAACAAGAAAAGAAAGAGAAAAACAAATGAGAGAGGAAGAAATCTTACAGGCAGCAGAAGAGATATTCTGTGAGAAGGGTTACGATGCTACTTCGATGGAAGAAATTGCAACTGCAGCGCAATTTACAAGAAAAACCCTCTACCAGTATTTTACGAACAAAGAGGATTTATATTTTGCAGTAGCACTTAAGGGTTTCAAAAAGCTTTCAGTTTATATATCAAAAGCGTCGGAGCGAGAGACTACGGGATATAAGAAGGTTTACCAATCAAGTGCTGGATACTATAGATTTTTTAAAGAGAATCCAACCATGTTAAAATTGATGGGCTATATCGGTCACGTAAGAAAGGGAGCAGCTTCAAACAGCGATCGAGAAAAGGAGCTACTTCAATATAATCAGAAATTGTTTGAATCAGTAAGTGCATCCCTTGCGCAAGGTATTCAAGATGGAAGTATAGATAAGAACGTTAATGCGGCGATGGCATCTTTTAGTTTGATCTTTATGATGACCGGTTTTTTTAATCAGCTCTCTGTGACCGGTGAAACATATCTAGAGAATTTTAAATTGGAAGAAGATGCATTTGTCACATACACAATGGATTTGTTGTTTAGATCAATTAAAAATGAGGGTAAGTAAAAAAATTTAGAATAACTTACGTAACAGTGATTTGATTAAAGGGGGTAAATATGAAATCAATCGGGGTTTTTTACTTTTCGGGTACCGGAAATACAGAAATAATTGCAAATATGATTAGCGAACAGTTTCGAGAGAAACAATTAGTTGTAGATTTAATAAAAATCGAGGATATTTTGAAAAATAAAAAAGATATTTCAGTTGAAGAATATGATTTGATAGGAATAGGTAGCCAAGTGATCGGATACTCAACACCAAAGCTGGTGATGAAATTTATAAAAACTCTTCCAAAACAGAAGGATAAAAAGGTGTTTCTCTTTCGCACAGCAGGAGGGGTTGCGCCAATAAATTTTAATGTATCAAAATCCTCAATACGTCGTCTTAAATCAAAAGGATATGATGTGTATTACGAAAGGTTATTTTCACTTTGTAGTAATTGGGTCAAAAAGTTTGACGATGAGATTGTGCATGGACTTTATCAAACATGCCAACGAAAAACAGGCTTAATGTGTCAGGAACTTATAGATGGGGAAAGAAAATTTTATAAAACCGGTTTAGGACTAAGAATAAAAATGGGATTTATATCCAGATTCTCATCAATATTCATAAACCTGATTGGTAGGGATATGTATGTGAATTCTTCCTGTACAAAATGCGGTCACTGTATTCATAATTGTCCGGCTCAAAATATCCATGATTCCGGAAATAAGATTAAATTCAAGATGTCCTGTAACAGCTGCTTGCGATGTGTTTACGCCTGTCCGAAACAGGCAATCAAATTCAAGCATTTGAGATTCATTCCGGTTACCGGAGGCTATAATATTAATGAAACATTGGCTAAATCGAATAATGAACAAAAAAGAGATCATGGATTTGTACCTCGGTTTTATGAAAAATATCTTACCGATGATAACTTATAGATTGGAACAAAAGAGGAGAACTTAACAATACGAATCTGTAATTTACAAAATACAATATGAGAACACAATGATTTATTTAGAAAATCACTGTGTTCCCATTAATAAGAAACAATATTTTATGAAATTTATGGGAAGAGATACAACAACTTCCTAAATGTGATTAGTTCTCGTAAGGCTTGATTGTCTGAATGGTACCGTCTTCATTGTAGTGAAGTTCGGTAAATTTAACACAACGTTTGTGATTTACACCACCGGATAAGGAGCTGTCGTGGTAGAAGAGATACCATTTGCCCTTGAACTCAACGATGGAGTGATGAGTTGTCCATCCAATAACCGGCTCAAGGATTCTGCCCTTGTAGGTGAAAGGACCCTGAGGATTTTTGCTGGTTGCATAAACAAGATAATGAGTGCTGCCTGTGGAATAGGATAAGTAGTAATATCCGTTGTACTTATGCATCCAAGGGCCTTCAAAATATCTTCTATCTTCATCGCCTGCAGTTAAAGGATTACCATCCTCATCTACAATCTGGATCTCCTGTGGTGCGCTTTTAAAAGTAAGCATATCATCGCTTAACTCAGCTACCTGAGGTCCTATTGCAGGTTCATTAGCTGCTGGGCCTTCTGCATCCGGTACATAGGTACCTGTCTGCCATTTTTCTAACTGACCGCCCCATAGACCACCAAAGTAGATATAGGATCTGCCGTCATCATCAACGAGAACAGCAGGATCGATTGAGAAGCTTCCCGGGATATAATCAGGTTCTGCTTTGAAAGGACCTGCTGGGTTTTTGCTGCTTGCAACACCAAGACGGAAAATACCGTCCTTGTCTCTTGCAGGGAAGAATAGATAATAAGTACCGTTCTTATAAGCTGCATCGGGAGCCCACATCTGCTTGCTAACCCATGGGATATCCTTCATATGAAGGGCTTCACCGTTATCTACACATGGCGCATCAACATCATCCATGGATAAGATGTGATAATCCTCCATCTTGTACTGATCACCGTTGTCATTATCAGGACCGTCATGATCTAAATCATGAGAAGGATAGATATAAAGCTTACCATCAAAAACATGTGCGGAAGGGTCGGCTGTGTAAATATTAGTAACTAAAGGCTGATTCTGTTTTGAATTATTTTCCATAGTAATATCTCCATTATTATATTTTTGTACTGACTTCATGTTATCATAATTATTTCTAATTTACTTCTTAAATATTGATATGATTTTCTTAATTCTTGGCAAAAACTTATCTTTTAACAAGAAAAGTACTTTTTACTAACAATATTTAACATATTTATGGAATGAAATATCAATAAATTCTTGATTTAGCACAGATAAAAGAAGCAATAAATGGTATAATGGATGTAATTGATAAAATGATATGAAGAAAATATTGGTGAGAAGGGCAGGAAAGATTATGAAGTATGCGTTGTTTACAGGAGCGACTGGAGGACTTGGTTCACACTGTATTAGGGCGTTATCACAAACGAATCAGTGGACTGTGTTTGCACTTGGAACGAAGGACTCTATACTGGCTTCGCTGAGTGATTTGCCAAATATTATACCACTCAGAGTAGATATAACGAATCAGGAAAGCATAGACGCTGCCTATAAAGCAGTGCAAAATGTTACCGATAAGCTGGATGCAATCGTAAATTTTGCGGGCTTATCCTATTTTACTTCTTTGATCGAAGGAGATAGTGTCTCAGCGGTGGAAAAGCTTTTGGCAGTGAATGTTACCGGTATGGTGAGGATTAACTACACATTTTTTGAAATGGTACATAAAGGAGAAGGTCGTATTATAAATTGCAGCTCAGAATCCGGATGGATGACCCCGCAGCCTTTTGCGGGACCCTATATCCTGTCAAAATATGCGGTTGAGGCTTATAATGACAGTCTTCGTCGTGAGTTGTTATATTTTAATATCCCAGTCATTAAGATTCAACCGGGTGCTTATGAGACACAGCTCACCCATCAAATCAATGATTATTTTGATCAATCCATGAGTCAAACAAAATATTATAAAAAGTTGTTAGCAAAGATGAAACCAATGATGACCATGGAGCTAAATCAGAAAAATGATCCGAACAAGCTAGCCAAAACAGTAATAATGGCAATGGAGGCAAAGCGTCCGAAGCTTCGTTACAGAGTCGGTACAGGTAAGCTTCTGGCTATGATGGAACTGTTACCGGATCGTCTTATTGACACGATTTATAGAAGGATGTTTAAAAAATTATAATATGTCTCATTGTTAAATGAAATAGTTCATAATAGATGTACGCTAAAAGCAAGTCAGAGAAAAATTACTCTATTTAATATAGAGAACCAAATTCTAAGAAATTTCGTCTGATTAATATTAATATCAAATTCTTTTAGAGTAGGGGGGTATGTATTTTGAAAAAGGTAATTATTCTGTCCTTGATATGTGCGGTAATAATAATTTTAGTAGTTTTATCATTAAGTATATTAGGAAAGAAACCATTTAAAGTTTTACAGACTGAAGATGTTATAAAAGTCGAGGTGCTAGTACAACCACCCAATACAAAGAAAGAGGTAACAGATAGCATACAGATTCAAAAATTGGTAGAGATTTTAAATAAAGTTGTAGTCTACAAAAAAGATCATTCATGGGGAGAATATGATGGTCAATCTGTACTATATACAATTACTAAAAAGAACGGTGAGATTATAATAATAAGGGCTTGTAATCCGTTTTTAGTTCTTAACAATGTTGGATATAAAACAAAATATCAGCCTTGTGAAGATTTAAATGCATTAGCAAATTCAATAATACGAAAATAAATTTATTTTTAAATGCTTTATTCTCTTTCACTATGTAGACTTAAAAGGAGTACTATATACATCCCTGTTCAAATTTATGCCTTATACCTTTGTTTTTATCTAAGGAAGTATAATATTAATAAAAAGATGAAAATTTACAAGGTAAATTTTGGACTTTTGTGTTATGATTTGATTATATAGTAAAACATATCTTTGTCACCGGATAAAGAAAAAAAGTGTTATTGCTTCTACCGTAGGTCTTTGAAGGTAGGAGGGGTAACACTTTTTTGTTTGTAAATGGATATATGGAATATATTTCAAAATAAATAAAGAAAAATCAGTGATCGTATTAAAGAAATTAATTAACAATATATATACAATAAAAGGAGATTAAAAGATGAGTTTTCATTTACGTGAATTTACACCGCCGGATTTTACACAGGAGATGTTTGTCAATGCGCCTGAAGTATTATTAAAGGAGGCGCCAAAGGATCAGGTTGCTCCGGAGAATTATCATGCGATGAGTATCTTTCCGGAGTATTTTAAGATAGGTGGAAATTGGATCTTAGCAAAGGAAAGTAGAATGGATTGCGTGCCGGTATATGAAGGTGGAGAAATTCAGATTAAGGAGTTTCGATTACTTAAACAAGGCGATTTAGTAGTGACCGGAAGAACGGAGAACTGTGAGGATGGGATCTATGTATATCCGAATGGTTTTCATGAGAAAAAAGCGGGACAGGATGTGTTTGCTTTTCGCCAAAGCAGAACAAGAGAAACCGCATTTTCCAGAGATTATGATGAGATATATGAGCTACTTCGCCATGAGAAGGAACATGGTAAAGTGGTTTGGGTTATGGGACCGGCCTTTGCCTTTGACCATGATGCAAGAGATGCATTCTCCAAATTAATCATGAACGGTTATGTAGATGCACTATTAGCCGGAAATGCATTGGCAACGCATGATTTGGAGGCGGCTTATCTGAAAACCGCGCTTGGTCAGAATATTTACACACAGGAAAGCCAGCCGAATGGTCACTATAATCACTTGGATGCAATCAACAGAGTGAAATACCACGGCACCATTGCGGATTTTATCAGAGAAGAGAAGATTGATAATGGAATTATATACCAGTGTGAAAAACACTCGGTTCCCTATGTGTTAGCAGGTTCCATTCGTGATGATGGTCCTCTTCCGCCAGTTCATGCAGATGTATATGAAGCGCAGGATGCGATGAGAAATCAGATTAGAGAGGCAACAACAGTGATTTGTATGGCGACGATGCTCCATACAATTGCAACAGGCAATATGACTCCATCCTACCGAGTCGATAAAGAGGGAAGAATACGCCAGGTGTATTTTTACTGTGTTGATATATCGGAATTTGCAGTGAATAAGCTTGCGGACAGAGGAAGTCTGGCTGCAAGAGGAATTGTCACAAATGTGCAGGATTTTATTGTAAATTTAAGCAAAGGGCTGGAATTATAGGCTTATAGAACGGGATATAAAGATAGAGAAAAAATATGTAAAAGATAGGACAGCCGTGATTGAAAAAGTGATCGGGGCTGTTCTTTTTCTAGAAAAATTAATTAATTTTGATAATCATTATCAAATAGCTTGACAAGGGAGGGATTCTGTTATATGCTACTTTCGTTCTTGAACAAACGATCGAATACATACGAAGCGTTAGGTGGCAAAATATATTGGCCGTATAAATTGCATTACCTAAGAATGAGACTAAAGGAGAGTACATATGAAATTCAGCAAAATAAGCATCATTTTTGTTATGGTATTAGCAATGTTTTTAACCGCTTGCTCAAATTCTAAAACTAGCACAAAGGATGATAGTGATAAAACAACAGAGGCAACTCCAACAGGAAAACAAGAAGAGACATCAAAGGATGATGTGGTAACAAAATATCCGATTACAATAAAACATGCTTTTGGTGAAACGGTGATTAAAGAGAAGCCGGAACGTGTAGTTACAATTTCTTGGGCAAATCAAGATGTACCTTTAGCTCTCGGTGTTGTTCCGGTTGGTGTATCCAAAGCAAATTATGGTGTTATTGATAATAGCGGGCTACTACCTTGGACTGCTGAAGGCTTTAAGAAACTTGGTGTAGATAAACCGGTACTATTTAATGATACAGATGGCTTAGACTATGAAGCGGTAAGCAATGCAAAACCGGATGTAATTTTAGCAGCTTATTCCGGTATAACGAAGGAAGAATATGATATGTTAAGCGCAATTGCGCCTGTGGTAGCATATCCGACTATGGCATGGCAGACTTATTGGCGTGATCAGATAGTGATGGATGCAACCGGTATGGGTATGAAGACAGAAGGAGAAGAGCTTGTTAAAAAACTGGAACAATTGATTACGGATAAGACTTCTGAGTATCCACAGCTGAAAGGAAAATCAGCAGCATTCTTCTATTTTAATCCTGCTGATCTGGGTAAATTCTATGTATATCTGCCTGCAGATCCACGTGCAGCATATTTAACTGATTTGGGTATGAAATTCCCTGAAAGTGTATTAAACCTCGCAAAGGATAACAAAACATTTGCACTCGAGCTCAGTGCGGAGAATGTAGATGTATTAAAGGATGTGGATGTTATTGTTGCTTATGGCGATGATAAATTGTTAAAGGCATTACAGAAGGACAAGCTTATTGGTACGATTCCGGCGGTGAAGAGGGGTTCCGTAACATTGATTGAGGATGGAACACCGTTAGCAGCATCTGGAACACCAAGTGCGTTATCGATACCTGCTACTATTGATGAATATTTGAAACGAATCGGAGAGGCAGCTGATAAAGTTCAATGAGAAAGTCAAAAATAATGATACTGGCAATAACCGGTACGATCAGCATAACGTTGTGTATCTTAGCCTCATTGGCGTTTGGTGCACGTTACATAAAATTCAATGAAGTGATTACGTACTTGTTTCAAAGTGATGATACATCTATTAAAGCATTAGTAGTACGGGAACGAATTCCAAGAACCGTATTCAGTTTGATTGCCGGAGCCTCCTTAGGAGTCTCTGGCGCTCTTATGCAGGCAATCACAAGAAACCCGATAGCAGATCCCAGTATACTGGGCGTGAATACAGGAGCTTCTTTATTTGTGGTTAGTGGTATTGCATTTTTTCATATCGGATCATCAAGTGAATACTTATGGTTTGCATTACTTGGAGCAGGACTCAGCGCTCTTTTTGTATATAGCGTCGGATCACTCGGACGCGGAGGTGCTACACCAATTAAGCTTGCATTAGCCGGAGCAGCCACCAGTGCAGCATTATCCTCTTTGGTAAGCGCTATCATATTACCACGAACGGAAGTAATGAATTCATATCGCTTCTGGCAGGTTGGAAGTGTCAGCGGTGCGACATGGGAAGGAATTATTACAGTTTCACCGTTTTTAATTGGAGGAATTGTAGTGGGTATTTTGGCTACACCTGCACTGAATGCAATGGCACTTGGTGATGAGATGGCAACAGGCTTGGGAGTGAAGACCGGAAGAATTCGATTAATTACTGCGATGGCGGGTGTAATACTTTGCGGAGCTACTACTGCATTGGCAGGACCCATCGGATTTGTTGGGCTTATGATTCCACATACAATGCGATTAATCTGTGGACCTGATATGAGATATACGGTTCCGATGTCAGCGGTTGGCGGTGCAGTTTTACTTACTGTATCGGATATTGTCGGAAGGCTAATCGGAACTCCCGGGGAGCTTGAGGCTGGTATTATTACTGCATTTTTCGGTGCACCGATCTTAATAATTATAGCAATGAGAGCAAAGGTACGATCCATATGACGGAGAAGAATATTAATATATTAAAAAAAGGTTATTTTCGAAGAAGAACAAGATGGCTGGTGGTGACAGTATTGTTGTCAGTATTGGTGCTAGTACTTTCCGGTGCGATGCTGCGATTCGGCAATATTAACTATTCCTTATCCACAGTGATTCGGGTAATATTCGGAGAACAGATTCAGGGAGCATCCTTTGCAATTGGAAGCATTCGTTTACCGCGAATGTTGGCAGGATTACTGGTTGGTATTGCATTTGGTATAGCAGGGAATACATTTCAGACCATGTTAAGGAATCCGCTTGCCAGTCCTGATATTATCGGAGTAACTTCGGGTTCCAGCGTGGCGGCTGTTTTTTGCATTCTTATCTTAAGAATTAGCGGAACTGTGGTATCCATAGCGGCTGTAGTTTTTGGTTTACTTATTGCAGGAATTATATATTTTCTCTCTAGAGGTGGAAGCTTTTCAGGAGGAAGATTAATCTTGATCGGAATTGGAATTCAGGCGATGATGAATGCTTTGATTTCCTTTTTATTACTGAGAGCAAACCAATACGATGTTCCGGCTGCTCTACGTTGGATGAGCGGAAGTCTGAATGGAATGCAGATGAAGAATATTCCGGTTTTGTTTGTGGTAGTAATGATTTTTGGAAGTATCATTATTCTGATGGGTAGACATTTAATAATCCTGGAGTTGGGTGATCAATCGGCAATTACATTGGGAGTACGAACGGATATCACTCGAATTATTCTGGTCTTGAGTGCGGTATTTTTAATTGCTTTCTCCACCTCAGTTACAGGACCGGTTGCATTTGTAGCCTTTCTAGCAGGTCCAATTGCCGGAAGGTTAGTAGGTACCGGAGTATCCAATGCGATCCCATCTGCTTTAGTGGGGGCGGCGTTGGTACTTGGAGCAGATTTGATTGGACAATTTGCATTCAGCGTTCGATTCCCGGTTGGAATTATTACCGGAATTATGGGTGCTCCATATCTACTTGTTTTATTGATACGAATGAATCGCGCAGGAGGTGCAGCATGAATAAGATACATGAATTTGAGGGACGAAAGCTTCAAGCAGGCTATGAGAATAAGACAATACTTCATGGGATTGATGTTGCTATTCCAAGTAATAAAATCAGTGTAATAATTGGGGCAAATGCGTGCGGTAAATCAACGTTACTAAAAACATTGGCTCGTCTGATAAAGCCTACCTCGGGCGATACCGTATTGGATGGTAAAAAGATCAGTTCCTTTCCATCAAAAAAATTAGCTCAGCTGTTAGGGTTATTACCACAGTCCCCGGTTGTACCGGAGGGAATTATGGTATCTGATCTGGTGGCACGCGGACGTTTTCCATATCAGACCTTTTTAAAGGGAATGGATAAAGAAGATTATGAAGCAGTAGCAGAAGCATTAGAAATCATGGGCATCACGGAGCTTGGTGACCGCTGTGTGGATGAGCTTTCCGGTGGTCAGCGTCAAAGAGTATGGATTGCCATGGCATTAGCGCAACAGACCGATATCCTTCT
Organism: Variimorphobacter sp. HTMS_6; assembly: GCF_059717775.1. Taxonomy (NCBI): domain Bacteria; kingdom Bacillati; phylum Bacillota; class Clostridia; order Lachnospirales; family Lachnospiraceae; genus Variimorphobacter; species Variimorphobacter sp. HTMS_6. Next base: position 2,122,585 of record NZ_AP046094.1, on the reverse strand, counting down.
GCTTGATGAACCTACAACCTTCTTAGATATCGCTTATCAGGTTGAAATTCTTGATTTGCTTACGGACTTAAATCGCAAGAGAGGAACTACGATTGTTATGGTACTCCATGATATCAATCTTTCTGCAAGATATGCGGACTACATATTCGCGGTTCATCAGGGCAAATTAGTAGCGCAAGGGACTCCGGACGATGTAATATCCGAGGAGTTGATAAAAACAGTTTATGGACTGGACTGCGCAGTAATTAAAGACCCTGTATCCGGTTCGCCCTTTATTGTGCCTAAGGGACGTTATCATGTAAGTTAGGCTGATAGACATTATTCGAGATAGATTAAAACAATAAGATAACAAACGCAGAAATAAATTGCTTAACGGTGTTTGGTTTCTCTCACCTCTTTTCAAGGTGTAGGAGAAATTAACATCGTTTATTTAGTTTTGCTATACAAACACCAGAATAGGACACATTGTAGAATAAGGGAAAATATGTTATAATTCTGCATGGGATATTGAGTTCGTATGCCCAAAAGGTTAAGGAATTCAAAGGGGGTTGAGTATGGAGGCAAGAGAGAGGTTATTTCAATATAAAAAGATTTATGACCAGCAAGGCAGCGAGGAATTATTCCTAGCAGCTATGAGGGAATCGATCGATTATCATGATAAGCATTGCGAATTCTATCATGAACTGATCAAGAAAAAAGGATTTCATCCGGAGCAGATAAAAGAGATAGATGATATTGTAGACATACCGCCCATTCCGGTGGATTATTTTAAAAAACATGAGGTGAAAAGTATTAAGGAGGAAGAGGTAGAGGTTCATGCAACCTCGTCAGGAACCTCCGGTCAGAAAAGCCAAATCTTTCTTGATAAAAGAACTGTGGAACTTGGTACAAAAATGATTATTAAGTCAATGTTCTATCATAAGTTTGTTTCGGTTATTCCGACGAATTATCTATTACTTGGTTATGAGCCAAAGACCGGTAATGATATGGGGAATGTTAAGGTTCTTACCGGTATGACACGTTTGGCTCCTGCACTGCATAAATTTTTCGCGCTCAGACCGATGGGGGAGGAATATCGGATCGATTATTTCGGTATTATGAATGCACTGATAAAATATGATAAACAGAAGCTTCCTGTTCGTATAATGGGATTCCCATCTTATCTTTATATGTTGTTATCAACGATGAAGGAAATGAAGATAAAACCTTTAAAGTTAAATAAAAAATCAATTGTATTTACCGGTGGGGGATGGAAAAAGTTTAATGATATTGCTATTAAAAAAGAAGACCTTCATGCATTAATTGAGGAAATGCTAGGCATTCCGGCAAAAAATTGTAGGGATTTCTATAGTGCTGTAGAGCATAGTGTGGCTTATCCGGAGTGCTGTAATCATCATATGCATGTACCGATTTGGAGCAGGGTAGTAATTCGAGATGTACAGACACTGGAACCGCTCGGATATGATCAACCAGGATTTCTAAACTTTATCAGCCCTCTGGTATCCTCCATGCCACTTTCCTCCGTAATTATGGGAGATATGGCAGTTCTAAGGGATGGAAGTAAATGCGGATGCGGGATTACCACACCGTATTTTGAGATAATTGGCAGAGCAGGAACTAAAGATGCTAGAACCTGTGCAACTTCCGCTTCTGAACTAATGGGGAATTAAATTGCGAAAATCAGGATATGAGATATTTATTTGTTATATAATTTGCTGGTTGAAGAAAGGCGAGGAAATAATATGGAGCATATCTTTCGAGGGAAAGTGATTTCAGAAGATGAGCGGAATCATTATCTTTTAAAACTTGAAGAGACACTGAATAAAGATTTATTGCTGGGTCCGCCGGACACTCATATGGTAATCAATGCAATTAAGATATTAGTGGAGCAAACTGATTTTGAAGCATTTCATCAACAGTTGATTGAGATGGGGATGAGTAGCTGGAAAGCAGAGGACTTAATTAATACGATTCGTGATGGACTTACTCCGGAAGCGCTGACACTCAAAATCGAGCGAGAATTAGGAAATGATTTTTATAGGTGGAGAGATGTTGAGAAAAATATTCAGGAACGCCAACAGCCGATGGGAGTAATCATACATATCGGAGCAGGAAATGTGGTTGCACTGTCCGTATTAAGTGTGTTGGAAGGTTTGTTGTCCGGTAATATCAATATATTAAAGCTACCATCCTATGAAGGAGGCATCTCGTTTCAACTGCTAAAACAACTCGTGAAAATTGAACCTAGGTTAGAACCATATATTTATGTTTTTGACATCTCGTCAAGAGATACCGACACGATAAAGAAATTCGGAGATGTGGCTGACGCTATTATCGTATGGGGCTCTGATGAGGCGATTAGCGGTATACGAATGATCGCACCTCCCAGTTTGCCAATCATTGAATGGGGACACCGAATTAGTTTTGCTTATATGACACCGGGAGAACATATGGAGAATGCATTTCAGCAATTAGCGCATGAGATTTGCTTAAGTGATCAGCAATTTTGCAGCTCTCCGCAGTGTCTGTTTATTGAAATAGATGATATCGCTTTGCTCGAACAGAGCGCATTTCAATTAAAAGAAGCATTGTACTCAGCGGGGGAAATGTATCCACCTCAACCATTAGGGATTCATGAGCAGGCAGAGGTGACCTGGACGAAAGAGATGATCAAGCTCGAAGAAATCGAGGGAACACAAAAACTGGTGGAGGGTAAGGAACGTGATTTTAGCATTATGATTGATGTGGAACCTTCGTTAAAGGCATCTCCTTTATATCGTAACATTTGGCTTATGCCAATTAAGCGAGACGAAATCATGAAGATATTAAGAATACATAAGGGGCATCTTCAAACGGTAGGCTTAGCATGTAGTGAGAATGAGTATGAAGAGTTAACCGATTTGTTTTATAAGGCAGGAGTAAATCGTATCACTTCCTGCGGATCTATGTCACTTACCTACATTGGTGAACCTCACGACGGGAAACCCTCCTTGTTACAATACACAAGGTGCGTTAGCAGATGTAAAAATCAGAATTAAATGATTTATGGAAAACTAAATATTGCCCAGAATTCAAATGATATTCCATACAATTTGAAATATAAACTATAGTACTTCAACTAACTGTTAATAGTACTTGAAGCCTTGGAAAGATTTTGTGAAAGCAGTAATTGAAATAAAATATAGTGCTATGATATAATACAACTTATAAATGCATTGTATTCCCATACATAATATATGTGATTCGTCGATGAGGTAATAAAAACAATTAGGTATAAACAAATCCCTTAAGATGAATAATGCTAATAAATTACGAGAGGAGAATCATTATGACTAAAACAATATATTTGGCAGGAGGATGCTTTTGGGGTACTGAGCAGTATCTTCAGAATGTGAAAGGGGTATTATTCACAGAAGTAGGCTATGCCAATGGAAATACAAAGAATCCAACTTATGAAGAGGTTTGCCATAACAACACAGGCCATGCGGAAACTGTTAAGGTGGAATATGATGGTAGTGTAATTGGGTTACCATTTGTACTGAATCTTTATTATGATGTAATCAATCCTATAAGCGTGAACCGACAAGGCGGAGACAGCGGGGTGCAATATCGTACCGGTGTCTATTATGTGGATAGTCAGGATGAAGAGGTGATAATAGAATCCATCCGGGAACTGCAGAAAAAATATAAGGAAAAGATCGCGATTGAAGTAAAACCTCTATCAAATTATTATAAAGCGGAGGAATACCATCAAAAATATCTTGATAAGAATCCAACTGGATATTGTCATATCTCAAGGGATAAATTCGAGACGGTGAAGACCGCTGTAGATCCAACGAAAAAGTAAAGAGTGATATTATGATATCTTCGTAGAAAGAAAAATCTATGATTCCTTGCAATATAGGATAAGAACCGATATAATATTGAATTACAATATGGTGCTTTGCAAAAAGTTAAAAGGGAATGTGGTTTAAGTCCACAACAGCCCCCGCTACTGTAAACGGTTTGAAAGCTGTATGAATTAGTCATTGGTGAAAGGTAGAGCTTCAATCATTTGCCGGAAACATTGTTTCGGTTGAAAGGATTGCCTGGATCTGAGAAGACCGCAGTAAGTAAGATAACCGTAAGTCAGGAAACCTGCCATATATATTTGTTTTGCTACACTTCGGAGGGAAGCGGGAGCAGAAGGAGCACATTATGACAGGTGATCTTACCTTCTATGAATTAGATCATTCCGGCAGAATAAAAGACAGGATTCAAATATCATTGTCATTATTAATATAATTTTAGTCGGGCTTTGATTGGAATAATTAAATTATTCCGATTTAAGCCCTTTTGTTGTGTCTTCCAACCAAAAAAATGAATATATCAACCTATTCATATTGGATAAAAGTGCATAGAATTAGAGGATTGGATGCTTTAGGCAGAGAATTATTATAAATAATGATATAAGAATAATTATCAGATAGGAAGGAGGGATTCTACATGAAACTACCAAGAATAATGATTAGTGCACCCTCGAGTGGAAGCGGTAAAACCATGGTTACTTGCGGGCTTTTGCAGGCCTTGGTTAATCGTGGACTGAAGACCGGAGCCTTTAAATGTGGTCCGGACTATATCGATCCGATGTTTCATACGAAGGTTATCGGTGCAAAATCGAAAAATCTGGATGGCTTTTTTACCGATGCAGATACGGTTAGGTATCTATTTGCACGAACTGCGGGAGAATGTGAGATCTCGGTAATTGAAGGTGTGATGGGCTTTTATGACGGACTTTCCTCCACATCCGATCAGGCATCCTCCTATGAGATGGCCAAGATCACGGATACTCCGGTTATACTAGTGATAAATTGTAAAGGGATGAGTTTATCCATATTACCCATTATTCAGGGATTTCTGAACTTTAAACAGGATAGCCATATTAAAGGGGTGATTCTTAACAGGATTTCGGAACGGTTATATGGAGATATCAAGAGAATGATTGAAGAGGAGCTATCCGTTCGTGTACTGGGGTATATTCCACATGTGGCAAATCTTGTGATTGAAAGCAGACATTTGGGGTTGGTCTTACCGGAAGAAGTGAAGGATTATAAATATAGGTTAAATGAATTGGCACGGATATTAGAGCAAACGCTTGATATCGATGAGATCCTCGAATTGGCAGATCATACATCGGAACTAACTTATCAAGATCCCGTTGTACCGAAGATAGAGGGAAGCGTCAGAATTGCAGTAGCGATGGATGAAGCGTTTTGCTTTCACTATGAAGATAATCTTCAACTACTTCGGGATATGGGAGGAGAGCTTGTAGAGTTTTCCCCGATGTATGACAAAGAGCTTCCGAAAGGAGTACTGGGATTAATCCTTAGCGGAGGGTATCCGGAATTAGCCGCAAAGCAGCTGAGTGAGAATGTGTCGATGAAGGAATCTATAAAAGAAGCAATGATGAACGGCTTACCTTGTATTGCGGAGTGTGGAGGCTTTATGTATCTGCATCGTAGTATGGAGAATATTGAAGGTCAGAGATATCCGATGGTAGGTGTAATTGATGGAGAGGTGTATAAGACAAATCGATTGAACCGTTTTGGATATATTGAATTAAGCGCAAATCACGATCAGCTTCTATTTAAGACAGGGGAAAGCGTCAGAGGACATGAGTTTCATTATTTTGAAAGTACATCTTTGGGCTCATCTCTAACTGCCCGTAAACCAAATCGAGACACTCAGTGGAACTGTATTCATGGTAGCGATACGATGGCATTAGGCTTTCCCCATCTTTATTATTATTCCAATCCACAAGTGCCCTACCGATTCTTAGAAAAGTGTAGGGAATATCATGAATGAAATAAAACAGAAGGCGGAGGCTCTCTTGAAAAAATTTGAAGATATATTGAATGAGATTGAAGGTTCAAATAAACATGCGATGACAAACTGTAGACATAGATGGGATAGTATCGCAAAACCATTACATAGTATGGGTAAGCTGGAGGAAGGGATAATTAAGATTGCCGGAATTATTGGTTCTACACAGATAGAATTAAATAAAAAGGCACTTGTAATCATGTGTGCAGATAACGGTGTTGTGAAGGAGGGAGTCACACAGACCGGAAGTGAGGTTACCGCAATTGTAGCGGAGAATTTCCTTGACATGAAATCCTGTGCCTGCGTAATGGCAAGGCAGGCAGGAGCGGATGTATATCCAGTAGACATCGGAATAAATCGTGATACCAGATTGGGGAATCATAATAAGATTGCTTATGGTACCGGGAATATTGCACGGGAACCTGCTATGACTAGGGAACAGGCTATAAGGGCAATTGAGGTAGGTATTAATATCGTGTTCAAATTAAAGGAACAGGGATACCAAATCATAGCGACCGGCGAGATGGGAATTGGAAATACGACGATAAGTAGCGCAATTGCAGCTGTTATTTTGGATGTGCCGGTGGAAATGGTTACAGGTAAGGGAGCAGGGTTAACAGATGAGGGCTTAATAAGAAAAGTCAAGGTTATTAAGCAGGCTATTGAGAAAAATATTCCGGATAAAAATGACCCTTTAGATGTATTGGCTAAAGTAGGCGGATTTGATATCGCCGGAATTGTAGGATTATATCTAGGTGGGGCAGCGGCAAACGTACCCATAGTGGTCGATGGATTTATCTCTTCGGTCGCCGCTTTGGTTGCTACAAGGATAGAACAAAAGGTGAGTGACTATATCCTCCCGTCCCATGTATCCAAGGAAAACGCAGGAATGTTAACATTAAATGCGCTTGGAATAAGCCCGTTCCTTACATGTGATATGTGTCTTGGCGAAGGTACCGGTGCGATAGCGCTATATCCATTACTGGATATGGCATTAGCGGTGTACCGGGAAATGAGTACCTTTGAAGAAATCGAGATAGAAGCATATCAACCATTATAATTGTAAGTAGAATAAGACTTTTATATAATAAATAATTCATAAGGAAAGGTATGGCTAGATTTATGATATCAGTGATAATCGGTGGGAGCGGCAGCGGTAAATCAGAATATGCAGAAAATCATATAGTGAAATTGTCAAAAGACAAAGAAAGCTCTTTGATATACATTGCTACCATGCAACCTTTTGATGAGGAAACCAGAATCAAAATCAAGAAGCATCAGAAGATGAGGGAATGCAAGGATTTTTCTACGATAGAATGCTTTCTCGGTCTGAAGAAGATTACAATACCCCCACATTCCTCTATTCTATTAGAGTGTATGTCGAATCTGGTTGCAAATGAGATGTTCTCGGCTTACGGTGCTGCAGGCAATACAATCGAAGAGGTTTTATCGGGGGTAGAAGGTTTAATTCGTCAGTCTGAGAATCTGGTTATTGTGACAAATAACATCTTTGAAGATGGCATTACCTATGATTCTACAACACTGGAATATATGAATGTGTTAGGTATAATCAACCAGAGAATCGGTACCAGGGCAGATCAGGTAATCGAAGTAGTTCATGGAATTCCTGTTGTATGGAAGAAAGAAAAAATGAGATAAAGAAACAAATGAAAGGCAGGAAGTATGATGCGTATCATAAGGAGTTTTATTATTGCATTCGGGATGTATTCAAAATTACCAATGCCAAGAGTGGATTGGTCAAAGGAAAACATGAGATATGTAATGTGTTTCTTCCCGGTCATTGGTGCGGTTATCGGAGGTGTACTTTATCTGTGGGATTACATCGCAGGTATGCTAGATGTGAGCCATATTTTGTATACCGTGGTCATCATAATCCTTCCATTAATAATTACAGGTGGAATCCATATGGATGGGTTTATGGATACAACGGATGCACTTCGTTCCTATCAACCGATGGAGAAGAAGTTAGAAATATTGAAGGATCCGAATTCAGGAGCGTTTGCAGTTATATCATGTGTGGCATATTATCTGATCACGTTTGGATTCTGGTATGAGGTGAATAAGGAAGTGCTTCCACTTCTGGTAATTGGATTTGTTCTGTCCAGGGCGTTAAGCGGTCTATCCGTTGTTACCTTCCCTCTGGCAAAGAACAGCGGACTGGTAGCCATGTTCTCGAATGAGGCAAAGAAGAGAGTGACCGCTTATGTAATGATGGGATACATCGTGGTATGTGCGGCATTAATGGTCATCATTCATCCATATTTGGGAGTTTTTTGTCTAATCGGTTTAGCAATTACCTATCTTTATTATTATCTTATGTCTAGGAAGGAATTCGGTGGTATTACCGGAGATGTGGCAGGGTATTTCCTGCAACTATGTGAACTTGTACTTGTAATATGTGTGGTAATCGGAGGAAAGTTATGTGGTTAATTAGCGGAGGCGCTTATCAGGGTAAATTAGAATATATACTGACCAAGACTGGAATGAATGAGAAGGATGTAGAAAGAGGAGAAGAGTGTTTCTTGGAGGAGTTATTAAGTAAACCAATTGTAAATCATTTTCACTTATGGATTGACCGTATGCTGAAGGAGGAGAGAGATCTGGATCCGTTGATCGATCAGATAATTGAGAAAAATCCATCCATCATTATCGTAGTAGATGAGCTTGGATGTGGCGTAGTTCCTGTAGAGCCCTATGATAGAAGGTATAGAGAGATAACCGGAAGAATTTGTTGCAGACTTGCACAGGAAGCGAAGGAAGTACACCGGGTTATGAATGGTATAGGGATGGTGATCAAGCATGATTGAGGTAGTGTTAATCCGTCACTTTGCCACGGAAGGAAATCTGTCAAAGCGCTACATCGGAAGTACGGATGAACCGCTTAGTGAGACCGGCGTTAATGAGAAGAGTAAACACCATTATCCTAAAGTGGATGCTGTTTTTATAAGTCCGATGATTCGATGTTGCCAGACAGCTGAGCTAATCTATCCGGATCGGATGTTTCATGTATATGAGGAGCTGAAAGAGTGTGATTTCGGTGAGTTTGAGAATAAGAACTACCTTGAGATGTCCGATAATCATGCTTATCAGGATTGGATTGATAGTAATGCAACGATGCCATTTCCAGGAGGAGAGGATTTGAAGGAATTTAAAGCCCGGTCGATAAGCGGGTTTTTAAAAGTCATCAAATATTGCATGCAACAGGAATACCAAAGCATTGCTTTAATCGTTCACGGTGGCACCATTATGAGTATTTTAGAACATTTCAGCGATGAGCAGCACCAGTATTATCATTGGCTTGTGGATAACGGAGGTGGATATGTCGGATTATTTGATCTAGAGGAAGGGAGAATAATGAATTTATGTATGATATCGTAATCGTATTGATATGTGGCTTCCTTTTAGACCTGATCATTGGTGATCCCCACTGGCTCTGGCATCCGGTTCGTGGAATAGGGAATTTGATTACGCTTGCCAGCCGATATTTGAGAAAGATTTTCCCTAAGAATAAGAAAGGGGAACTGATTGCCGGAGTGTTTCTTGTAGTTGTGGTAATTGTAATAACAGTTGCAATCCCACTTGCTTTGATAGTTGTACTTAATCATATTAATCCCTATATCAGTATGGTGGTACAGATACTATTCTGTGCACAGCTACTAGCCACTAAGTCCCTAAAGGATGAGAGTATGAAGGTTCATGATGCATTGATGAGGGATGATGTGGAGGGTGCAAGAACAGCAGTTTCTATGATTGTCGGCAGGGACACTAAAAATCTATCCGAACAAGGAATGATCAAGGCGACAGTCGAGACTGTGGCGGAGAATACCTCGGATGGAAGCATTGCTCCTATGTTTTATTTGGCAATTGGTGGTCCTGTACTGGGATTTTTATATAAAGCAGTGAACACAATGGATTCCATGGTGGGATATAAGAATGAGAAATATCTTTATTTTGGGCGGGCAGCAGCAAAATTAGACGATGTTCTTAATTATATTCCTGCCAGAATAGCTGCTTATCTGATGATTTTTGCCGCATTTGTTAAGAGATATCATCCGGCGAATGCATGGAAGATGTACCATAGGGATAGACACCATCATTCAAGCCCTAATTCCGCCCACACTGAGGCGGTAACAGCAGGGGCACTAGAGATCCAACTGGGCGGCGATGCCTATTATTTTGGAGTGTTGCATCATAAGCAAACCATTGGTGACCCAATTCGAGAGGTGGAGAAAAAAGATATTAAGAGAGCAAATGAACTTCTATATCTTACTGCTATAATTGGAATAATCCTGTTTTGTGGAATTCGGTTGATTATACAATATATCATCTGTGTAAAATAAATTGAATTTACCTGTGATTAAATATAATTAACGAAAGAATCGGTGAAAATATTTCATTGGTAACTGAAATTTTCCTTAAAATAAATGAGATGTGAATGAAGCATACTATAAAATTCTTTATATACAAAATCATTAAAAAATTCTATAGGACAAATTTTATTATTTACATAGGAAATGATAAGGAGAACAAGATGTACAAGCACGGTGGCGATGTCTATCAAAATAATGTGAAGTATGATTTTTCTGCAAATATAAACCCGTTAGGAATTCCGGAGCGGGTTATCCAAGCCGCGTGCGATGGAGTGAAGGAGTCAAATTGTTATCCTGACCCGGATTGTGTTAAGCTGCGGGAAGCAATCTCAGCCTCAATTGGTTTACCGTATGATCAGATTATTTGTGGAAATGGAGCTGCGGATTTAATCTTCTCCCTAGCGCTAGCAATTAAGCCTAAGAAAGCACTTATCCCAATCCCTACCTTTTATGAGTACGAGCAGGCATTAAAAACTGTGGGTTGTGAGGTACAGTATGTAATTATAAAGGAAGAGGAGGAGTTTTACCTACAAGAGGACTTCTTACCTTTGATTACGGAAGATATTGATATTCTATTCCTCTGTAATCCGAATAACCCAACCGGAGTTCTATTACAGAAAACCTTTTTGAAAAAGCTGTTAAATCAATGTAACAATTGTGATGTTAAGTTGGTGGTGGATGAGTGCTTTATGGATTTTGTAAGGAGTAGTATGGATTATTCACTTATGGAAGAAGTAAATCAGACGAAGCATTTATTCCTTCTAAAAGCATTTACTAAGATCTATTCTATGGCAGGACTCAGACTTGGCTATGGGGTATGCTCCGATATTAAACTTTTAGAAAGAATGAAGCAGGTAATGCAGCCTTGGAGTGTATCCATTCCTGCTCAAATGGCAGGAATCGCAGCTTTATCAGAAAAAGAGTACGTAAAGCAATCACTCCGGATCATTAGAGTGGAGAGAGAATATTTGATTGGGGAGCTTCAAAAACTAGAGTGTAAGGTTTATCCTTCCTGGACTAATTTTATCTTCTTTCAGGCGAAGCAGGGTTTGTATGAAAGATGTCTAGCCAAAGAAGTGATGATTCGGGATTGTAGTAATTACCCTGGGTTAGAGGAAGGGTATTATCGAATCGCTATTCGAACCCACAGGGAAAATGAATATTTAGTTCAAGTATTGAAGGAGGTGATCGGATGTCAAAGTCAATCATGATACAAGGAACGATGTCCAATGTGGGGAAAAGCCTGATTACCGCGGGACTATGCAGAATTTTTGCACAGGATGGTTACCGTGTTGCACCATTTAAATCCCAGAACATGGCACTTAATTCCTTTATCACTGAAGAAGGGTTGGAGATGGGGCGTGCCCAGGTGATGCAGGCGGAGGCAGCAGGAATTAAGCCGTCGGTTCGAATGAATCCAATCTTATTAAAACCAACTACTGATACCGGTTCTCAGGTGATAGTAAACGGAGAAGTACGAGGGAATATGAGCGCAGTGGATTATTTTCGCTATAAAAAACAATTAATTCCCGATGTGCTAAAGGCATATCACCAATTAGAGGAAGAATATGATATCATTGTGATAGAAGGAGCCGGAAGTCCGGCAGAAATAAATCTAAAATCAGAAGATATCGTTAATATGGGAATGGCAAAGATGGCAAAAGCCCCTGTGTTATTAGTAGGGGATATTGACCGTGGTGGAGTATTCGCTCAATTGGTTGGTACGATGGAATTGTTAGAGGAAGATGAGAAGAGGCTGGTCAAAGGATTAATTATCAATAAGTTTCGAGGTGATAAGTCGATACTTGACCCGGGGACAGTGATGTTGGAGGAGCGTACCAATATACCTGTTGTAGGTGTAACACCCTATATTCATGTAGATATTGAGGATGAAGATAGCCTTTCACAGCGATTTCATACGAAGAAGGAAATTGGCCTAATCGATATTGTAGTAGTAAGATTGCCAAGGATTTCGAACTTTACGGATTTTAATATTCTGGAACGAATGGAAGGGGTATCCCTCCGATATGTGGATAGGGTATCAGACTGGAAGGATCCGGATATGGTTATCATACCGGGAACTAAGAATACTACAAAGGATATGCTCTGGTTAAGACAGAGTGGGCTGGAAGCAGCTATAAAAAGATCAGCATCTAAGAATAAAGTGATTTTTGGTGTATGTGGGGGCTTTCAGATGTTGGGAGAAAACATCGCAGATGAGGTCGGCGCGGAAGAAGGCATTACAATCAAGGGAATAGGCCTGATTCCAATTGATACTGTGTTCAAAGAAGAAAAGGTAAGGACGAGAGTGAAGGGTAGATTTCTTGAGCTGGGGGGAATACTAAAAGAATTGTCCGGTGAAATAATTGAAGGATATGAAATTCATATGGGTATCTCTACGATGAAGGAAGAATTGTCCTCATTAACTTCATTAACGAATCAGATTGACAGTATGGATAAGTTAGATGGAGCAAGTTATAATAACATATATGGAAGCTATATTCACGGAATCTTTGATCAAAGCTCCACAACTAGCAAGCTGATAAGCTGTCTTGCTCAGGAGAAAGGACTTAATTCGGATCGTTTATCTGTAACCGATTACAAGGATTATAAGGAAGTTCAATATGATATATTAGCGGATTCGTTAAGAAAACATCTTGATATGGCGGCTATTTATCGAATCATGGAGGATGGAGCTTAACAAAAACTGTATTTTATAGTTTGATTGTATGATTGCATTACTTATATTGTAAAGGGTGAGTTTCTATGGGAAAAAGGCATGTAGAAAGGCAAGGATAGTAGCATGAAGGGATTAATTCATATCTATACTGGTGATGGCAAAGGAAAAACAACGACTGCGATAGGACTCAGTGTTCGTTTTATCGGAAGTGGCGGCAAAGTATTATTTGCTCAGTTTTTAAAAGACAATAAATCAAGTGAATTAAGTATACTTCGTGAGCTGGAGGGGGTATCCCTCCTTTTATGTGGTGAAACCTTTGGCTTTTACTCAAGAATGAATGATGAGACGAAAAAGAGAGCAAAAGAGGTTTATACTCATTATCTAGAAATGGTGATTGAATCAGCGAAGAAGGAAGAGGCAGGGCTTCTTATTCTGGATGAAATCATCGGGGCTTATAATTACAATTTGATTGATTGTGATTCCTTTTTAGAATTTCTTCGCAACAAACCGGAAGAGCTTGAGGTGGTAATGACGGGAAGGAATCCACAGAGTGAGCTAATTGAACTTGCTGACTACGAATCAGAAATCGTGAAGGTGAAACATCCTTTTGATAAAGGGATATCTGCTAGAATCGGAATAGAAAAATAACTTTGAATATTGATATGTAAATAAATTCTCTTTCTATACGATATTTTTAGTAGGATCATAAACTATATGATATAAAGGATAACAAAAAAGATAAATAAAGGATAAAAAAAAGGATAGCAAAAAGAAGCTGCTTAGATGATAATTCTATTAAGGGATACTCCTTATGAATTACTCTTTAGCAGCAGCTTCTTTTTTGGATTAGTCCGAGGTGGAAATCAAAAGTTAGTTGATTTAATAATATATTACCAGACTTTAATATAGTTTTTGCCCGGTTTCAAAGTAGCGATCGGTCCAAGAGGAGATTGAGCCTCGAGTTTTTGATCAAAGTAATCAGTATCAAGAACCAGCACACTTCCGTCCGGTCTTTCATATTCTGCATCTACGATACGAACCCGTTGTAGAGTGGCAGTGGAGTGAATCTCACCTAATATACTATGGAAGCTTTCCGGTAGATCAATGGAAAGATAAACATCATCACCATCTTCTTTGATGGCAACATTCGGATTAAAATTGGAATCAATCAGCTTGTTTTGCTCGCGGTCAAAAGATTCTGCTCCGCTGAGGTATGCGTTATTATTGATATAAACCGGTTGTTCCACTGAGAAAAATGCTTCATGATCTCCATGAGTTTTATGAACCTCATCGATAAATTCTTCCAGAGAAGCAGTGTATGGATTGTACTGAGCGGTGCCAACACCCGCTAACCCTTCTGCCCCAACAAAGACATTATTGTAGAAGCGGTCATCTCCACCATAGATAAAGGAGAAGCCGGCTACTTTGGTGCTGTGTACCACATGGTATTGCGTAGCTCGATCCAATACTTTTTCCTGTCTCATCTTACCGCAGATTAGGTTATTGATATATGCTCCACCATCAGAGAAATTATCCAGAGCATAGTCGGAAGTCATAATATTATGATCTACCACATATGGTCCATGACTAACTTCTACAAAGAGATCTCTTTGGTTATTGTAAAATAAGTTCTTACTGATTCTGGTACCCTGGGTTTCCCAGTCGGACCAGATACCTAACGAACAATCATGAATCTTGTTATGATGGATCTGGACATCTATCGCTGCATGGAATTTAATGCCTGCAATTTCATAACCATAGGATTCGCGTTTTAAATCAATATTGTAGATGTGGTTGTGATGAATATCGCTGAATACACATCCCAAATGACCGACGATTGCATTTTGTCCGCAATCATAGATCGTGTTATAGCGTACAATATGAGAACCAATCTTTTCTTTGCTCCATCCATTTTGTTTAGCAGTGAATACCGCTTCAAGCTGATAGGTATAGCCCGGCTTGTCCCTGCGAATTGTACGGTAGTTATGTCCAGTGGAAGATTCTTTTCCTAAGCTGACCGCGCTGCATTTTGCATCATGAATGATATTATTCTCAATTATCCAGCCCTTACTCCAATTTGCACCGATAAGACCCGGTTGATCAGCGGTTGGAGGAGCCCATGGTGAAGCAGCTTGCGCCATCTCGAATCCTCTTACTGTGATATAATCAATGCCGGTGGCTTCCGGATAGAAACAGGATCTACGAACATTGATTTCAACTAATTCAACATTTGGATCTGCGCCCTGAAAGTTAGCAAAAATTGTTGTGTTATCAACATCCATTTCTGTGTACCAGACATATTTTGTCTGCTCAACATTATGAACAGGAACCATTTCTTTTCTCCAAAAATCATGGACTTCTGTTCTTGGAGTAGGGTTCTTTAGCTTATCGTATTCATTTACTTCATAGAAGGACATGCCATTGAGATATACCTCTCCAAGGTGTTTTCTCTCCTCTATTGTAACGACCCAGTCACCGAATATAATTTCTTCATATGGATTAAAATCTCCGAAGAAACTATTAGGTAAAACGGTCTTCCATACATTGCCCTCGACATGCTTCCAGCTTTTGATATGTTCTGAACCTTTTATAACAACCTTCTCACCCTCAGCTGATTGATAAGTGATTCTTCTTTTATCACTTAATCCTTTATATTTCGGTTTCACCCATTCACGGTAGGTACCTTCGTGAACCGTAACTGTGTCACCTGCTACAGCGATGGATGCTGCTTTATTTATGGTTAGAAATGGATTTTGAATGGTTCCTTGACCTTGGTCGGAACCGTTTTTTGATACATGATATTCCATTGATAATTGCCTCCTTTAAATTGATCTGAGATAATTATAATTATATATGTCTATGAGTTCTATTCATTCTGTAGTATAATTTGAGACAATATTAGTGTTTTTGTTGACCGAAAAGGCTTAGAGGATACAAGAAATTATACTTTATAAAATATAAATAATAACGAAGTACAATTAGGAGGAAGATAAAATGGTTTTCTTTGAGAAACATGGTGTAGCGGAAAAAGAGTTTATATGGTATTACCCACTTAAGAATTACAGCTTTCCCTTGCATTTTCATAGAGCATATGAACTAATCTATGTAAATGAAGGCAATTTATCTGTAACGATAAATCAGGAGGAGTTTCATTTGAATAAGCATGATCTCGCTTTCGTATTCTCAAATCAAATGCATGAATTTAAAACACATGATACATCTGAAATAACTATAGTATTATTTTCACCGGAACTAATCGGTGATTTTTATATGAATTATAAAGGACTTGTACCCGCGAATAATGTGTTGCATTACGAAGGGGATCTTGATTTTGATAAATTGAAATCAATTTATAGTCAGAAAAGCTTTCTATATACGGTTTGTTCTGAATTAATTGATCAGAGCGACTTCATACCCGTCAAACAAACGCCTCAAGCTAAGGTTCTTTATAAGATTCTGCTTTATGTTGAACAGAATTATTCGAATGACTGTACCCTAAAGTCAGTGGCAAAGTATTTACGATATGATTATCCTTATCTTTCAAAATTATTCGTTAAGTTAATGGGAATGACATTTACTGAATATCTAAATCATTATCGGATATCGCAAGCCTGCTATATCCTTGAGAATGGAAATCAACCAATCGGGGATGTTGCGGTCAATTGTGGCTATAATAACTTAAGATCTTTCAATCGTAACTTCAGAAAAATCATCGGAAAATCGCCTAATGAATATAGAAAAAAAGATTAGATCATGCGGATGGAATTTGATTTATGAGTAGACTTACCTATTGAAAAATAGAAAAAAGTAGTGTTGTGTCGAAAATAATGTAGAAAAATGTTTTATTTTATAGAATAATGTGGTAATATATTACCAATAAAATGATTTATCCAATGATAGAGGTAGTTTATGGTAGATTTCTTTTAGTGAAGTGATTGGATATAACATTATAACAATATTTGTCAATAACTTATACGGTATTGACAAATATTTTTTAACAATTACAACAGGAGTGAGTGTTTACTACGGTAGGAGATAGCATGAAGGAATTTAAAATACATAGAAAAGATAGTTTGATTATTACAACAATTGATATTATTGATGATTTGGGCATCCAAGGGTTATCAACACGTGAGATAGCGAAAAGAGAAGGTATCTCTGAGGCAACATTATTTCGCCATTTTAAGAATAAAAATGATTTGCTTATTGCGGTGCTGGATTATTATGCGAAATTTGATGAGGATCTTTTTCAATCTGTAATGATGAAGAAGTTTAATTCTTACGGCTCCGTGCAGTATTTAATACGTACTACGGTTGAATATTACGAGAATTATCCTGCACTCACCTCGATCACACAACTGTTTGATGTGTTCCGATATGATAACGATCTTACCTATAAAGTGAACAAGATATTGAACAATCGACTGTCATTTATTAAAAAGATTGTTGATGATGCAAAAGCGAATGGTGAATTATTAGTAGATGTGAATTCAAATGATTTAGTTGATTTGATCTTTGGAATCGTTTTGGAAACATGTTTGAGATGGAGAATAAATGATAGATCGTTTTCACTAACTGAGAAAACAATGTCAGCTTTAGATTTGATTCTACGTGCTTACTTTAAGAAATAGGTGAGTGTACTTAAGTAAAATTATTTTGAGAAATAAAAAAATTAATGGATATGTTGTTTTTGACTTATCATATATAAACTATTTTCCGGAGGATGAACAATGAAAAAGGTATTAGTTGTTGACGATGCTGCATTCATGAGACTTACGATTAGACTTTTATTGGAGAGGTTGGAAGATATAGAGTGCTATGAAGCATCAAATGGTATAGAAGCTTTTGCAAAATATAAAGAAATTAAGCCTGATCTGGTAACGATGGATATTACTATGACAGATATGACTGGAATAGAAGCATTAAAATTAATTAAACAACATGATCCAAAAGCGAAAGTGGTTATGGTTTCAGCGCTAGGTGATGAGGCAATGGTGAAGGAGTCAATTATATGCGGTGCAACCTCATTTGTCGTTAAGCCGTTCAAGGATGATGATGTGATTGCTAAGATTAAGAAGATATTAAAATTATAAATTGATCGAGCTGGAGGTATAAAATGTCAGGACAATTCGCTAATGAACCTATGCTAGATATGTACATATTTGAAACTTCGCAAATGATTGAACAATTGGAGCAATCTATATTGACCAGTGAAAAAGAAGGTGTTTTTACATCCGCAGCAATAAATGAGATTTTCCGAATAATGCATACCGTAAAAGGCTCATCTGCTATCATGATGTTTCATAATATTTCAACACTAGCTCATAAAATGGAAGATATATTTTACTTTATCCGTGAAAAAAATCCGGAGCGTTTAAATTATTCTTTATTATCGGATTTTGTGCTGGATGGTATTGATTTTATTAAAGTTGAAATAGAAAAGATAAAAAATGGAGATGCTCCGGATGGTGATGCATCTTCCATGATAGAAGAATTAAAATGCTTTTTATCTGACTTAAAAAGTGATAATGGTTTTTATGAAGAGACGAAACCTGAGAAGAAATCGCAAAGTAAAGATCAAAAGTATTATATCAGTCATGACAAGGTGAAAACTCAGGACTACAAACATTCTTATAAAGCGGTTATATTCTTTGAAGAAGGATGTGAGATGGAGAATATTAGAGCATATACCATCATCCATAACTTGAAGGATTTAACAGAAGAGTTTTTCTATTTTCCTGTGGATATTATAGATAATGAAGATACGATAGAAACCATTCAACAAAGTGGATTTACAATTTATCTTAAGTCAAATCATACCTATGAGGAAATGGATGAGTTTTTTCAGCAAACGATATTCTTAGAATCCTTGCAGTTGACTAGATTGACGGATGAGGAAGAATATGACCGCGTGAAATCATCAAAACCGGTGGAAGACGAATTGGTTGTGAAAGAAAATCCGGTAAAGACACCTGGGATTATCAAGGCGAACGATACGAATACTTCTTATAAAGAGAGTGATAAAAATCATCATACAAACGTCCAAAGTATCATAAGTGTCAGTGTAGCAAAATTGGACAAACTAATGGATTTGGTTGGAGAGATGGTGATTGCAGAAGCGATGGTAACGCAAAATCCTGAACTATTGGGATTGGAACTACATAATTTTCATAAATCTGCGCAACAATTGAATAAAATAACCAGTGAATTGCAAGACATTGTAATGTCTATACGAATGGTACCCTTAGCTCCAACCTTTCAGAAGATGAATCGTATCGTAAGGGATATGTCGAAACAGCTTAAAAAAGAAGTTGAGTTAAAAATTATCGGTGAAGAAACCGAGGTTGATAAAAATATTATTGAGCATATATCGGATCCATTGATGCATTTGGTTCGTAATTCACTCGATCATGGGATTGAATCAGTGGAGGATAGAATCCATGCCGGTAAGAATAAGATTGGAACACTGACGCTAGAGGCAAAGAATTCCGGAAGTGACGTACTGATTATCGTCAAGGACGATGGAAAAGGACTGAACAAGGATACAATCATCAAAAAAGCGATGGAACATAATCTGTTGACCAAAAAGCCGGAGGAGATGACGGAGCGCGAAATATTTAGTCTTATCCTATTACCCGGATTCTCAACGAAGGATAATGTATCCGAGTATTCAGGCCGCGGAGTTGGAATGGATGTTGTATCAAAGAATATCGAGGCAATAGGCGGAACATTATCCGTGGACAGCGTCCCATATGCAGGAACAACAATCACACTTTCAATCCCTTTGACTTTAGCAATTATCGACGGTATGAATCTTAAAGTAGGAAAATCCAACTATACCATTCCCACTGCCTCGATAAAAGAATCACTCAGACCACTAAAACAAAATCTTATAACTGATCCTGACGGCAATGAGATGCTTTTAATACGAGGACAATGTTTCCCTGTATTACGATTACATAAAAAGTTCAATATTCAAACAAGTATTACTGATTTAACGGAAGGTATCATTATCGTTGTTGAACAGGATGGTCATACCGTATGTGTATTTGCAGATGAACTGGTCGGTCAACAACAGGTTGTTGTTAAGGTTCTACCGAAGTATTTGTTGGACAATTATAAAATAAAAGGTCTCGCTGGCTGTACTTTGCTTGGAGATGGAAGTATAAGTCTGATATTGGATGTTCTCGGACTAATTCATATGTAACAGAGAGACTATGATGATAAATCAACACCGATACTGATAATGGAGGTGCTTAAGTGGATTTAAAAAATATGGATATCAATACGCCGGAACTTGCAGCGGCAACCTTGGCATGTATCGGAGATGGTGTAATTTCAACAGATTTGGACGGAAAGATATTATACATGAATCACACCGCGGAGCAGATCTTAGATATTAATGCAGAAGAAGTAATTCAACAAAGCTTTGATTATGTAATACAGTTTTATATTGCTGATACAAAGGATAGAGTACAGAGCCCGATCTCATATGTGATTGAGCAAGACGAAGTGAAAGGGTTACAGAATAATACTGTGATTTATACAAGAGAAAATAGCATGAAATATATCTCGGCAACCTTTTCAACCGTAAAAGATAAGAGTCAAAACATTGTTGGAGTAGTTGTGATACTTCGTGATATTTCTAAAATAAAAAGCATGGAAATCGAACGTATCAAAGAGAGAAAGAACTTTAAAACTATCTTTGATTTCGCACCGGTAGGGATGTTGACGCTAAATGAGAATTTTAAGATTGTTGAAGCGAATGATACATTTCTTCAGATGATTGATAATACCAGAGATAATGTGATCGGAGAGTATTTCGGAACCGGTTTCGGATGCTCTAATAGCAATAATAATGCTAAAGGCTGCGGCTTTGGCCTAAACTGTAAGGATTGTGAGCTAAATAAAGCCATAACAATGGTTATTCATGAAGGAAAGGCAAGCGACAAATTTGAGGTCAATAAAACGCTGAATAAAAATGGTGAAATAAAGGACAGTTGGTTATTGGTAAGTGTTGCACCACTTATGGAAAATAACAAAATAAATTGTATTATGACCATGACCGATATCATGGAGCTGAAAGAAGCAGAGGAGATACTAGAACGTTATCGTAAGATTATCGATAATGCCAGAGATATTATCTTTTTGCTAGACCTGGACGGGTATATAATTGATGCAAATAATTCAGCAGTAAAGGCCTATGGTTATACCAAAGAAGAATTTGAGGGCATGAATGTCCGGAGGATTAGAGAAGACTGGGGATATACTAAGCTCCAATTGGATAAAGCTGATCAAGGTGGTATTTTCTTCGAGACGGAGCATAAAAGGAGGGACGGAAGTAAATTTCAGGTTGAAGTCAGCTCCCAGGGAATGAATATAGGGAACAGAAGAATTTTGTTTAGCATTGTTCGAGATATTACAGAACGAAAAAAAGCAGAACAGGATATTAGAATTAATCAGGACAAATATTATTATCTATTTATGAGTTTGAAGAGTGCATATGCATATTTTCAGTTAATCTATGATGATAATCATAATCCGGTCGATATGCGCTTTGTAGAAGTGAACCGGGCATTTGAGCTTCTTTTTAATATCACGAAGGATGATATAATTGGGAAAAACGATTCTGAGTTATTTCACAATATGTTGAATGAAATCATTAAGATTAATTTCGATAAGATTATAAAAGGAGAACAAATCAATATAGATAATTACTTCCTTCCAACTCATAATAAGTGGCTATCAATCTCAATATATAGCCCTTACAAGGATGATATTGTGACAATTATTTCAGATATCACAGAAAAGAAGCAGTCAGAGCTCAAGCTGATATCTACCAAAGAAGCAGCTGAGGCTGCGAATCGAGCAAAGAGCGAATTCCTTGCTAATATGAGTCATGAAATCAGAACCCCTATCAACGGAATGATGGGAATGGTGGATTTGACTTTGCTGACGGATTTGAATTTCGAGCAAAGAGATAACTTAGAAACAGCTAAAAAGTGTGCTAACTCCTTGCTGAATATTATTAATGACATTTTAGACTTTTCAAAAATGGAAGCTGGTAAACTATCCATTGAAAATGTAACTTTCGACATGAAGGAACTGATTGAGGATTTAGTGAAATCCTATACACCTCGAGTAGAAGAAAAAAAATTAGATCTGATTTACTGTTTTTCATCTTCGATTCCACGATATATCGTTGGAGATCCGAACCGACTAAGGCAGATTATAAATAATCTACTTAGTAATGCGGTTAAATTTACTCATAAGGGAAGTGTGGAGCTCTCTATAAAAACGGTAAAAAAAGAAGAAAAGGAAATACTTGTGGAGTTTAGCATTAAGGACACCGGAATTGGCCTTTCGGCTGATGATATGAACAAGCTATTTCAAAGTTTTAATCAGGTAGAACAGTCGTTTACGAAAAAATATGGTGGTACCGGTTTGGGGCTTGCAATATCTAAGAATCTAGTAGAATTAATGGGCGGTGCTATTACAGTAAAAAGCAAAAAAGGACTAGGAAGTACATTTCGTTTTTCACTTCCATTTTATATCGGACAAGCGACTGAAAATCGAGTGCATCAACAAATCAAAATCAATGATGATAACAAACCACTGAAAATCTTACTAGCGGAAGATGATGTGGTAAATCAGAAGGTTATGATTAAGATGTTGAATGAAAGAAACTATTGCGTAGATGTATCCTCTGATGGACTGGAAGCTCTGAATTTTTATAAGAAGAATAAGTATGATTTAGTATTAATGGATATACAAATGCCAAAATTGAATGGGATAGAAGTCACCAAAGCGATTCGGGGCATGGAGAAGAGAGGGGAGTATACACCGATTATCGCTATAAGCGCTTATGCTTTAAAGGGAGATAAAGAAAAATTCTTATCAATGGGAATGGATGCTTATTTATCGAAGCCAATTGATATGAATCAGCTTTTTTATACGATTGATAATATGATTACGATATTCGGTAAAAATGATAGTTTGATTTTGGATGCAATCTTTATTAATGAGAATGGAGAAGTGCAGTATGTAGAAGAGAAAGATAATGTATTTGATCAACTTCCCCAAGATATACTGAGTGAATTGAGGGATAAGATACAATTAATTGAATCTGCTATGAAGCAGGAAAATTTTATGCTAATAGAAGAATTAGCACATTCTATTAGAAATAAATCAAAGGAGTTGGATCTGATAAAGCTGAAGGATTTATCTTTTAAAATTGAGCTTTCTGCACGTCGTGGTAATTTGGAGGAAATAGCCAAAAACATAAATAGCATGATATCAGGCTTTATTACTTACTAATATGAAACAAAGGCAAATAAGGAGGTACTAAGTTAATGAGAATTTTAGTCGCTGAGGATGATTTAGTTAGTAGAAAATTTTTATTCAAGTTCTTGAGCCGTTATGGTGAATGTGACTTGGTAGTTGATGGTTTGGAAGCACTTGATGCATTCTTAATATCCATAAAAGATGATAAACATTATGATTTGATATGTTTGGATATAATGATGCCAAAAGTAGATGGTGTTAAGGTGTTAAAATCAATACGTGATTTGGAAGCACAAAAGGGAATTACGAGTGATCAACGATCAAAAATTATAATGACGACGGCACTAGCAGAAACTAAATTGGTTCAAACATCCTTTGATATAGGCTGTGATGCATATGCCGCAAAACCAATTGATACAGTGAAACTAGTAGAAGTATTATCAAAATTCGGAATGCAACCCATTTCTGATTAATTGGTTAAAATATTACGGATAAAGAAAGGAGTGAGTTAGGTATGCAACAGAGTGAAAATGTTGATTTAGAACGAACGGAAGAAGAGGATACTCAAAGGGGCAGATTTCTGACATTTCAATTAGGGGAAGAAGTATATGGTATAGAGATTAAGTATGTAACTGAAATTATCGGAATACAACCAATCACAGTTGTTCCGGAACTGCCTGACTACATAAAAGGTATTATTAATTTAAGAGGTAAGATAATCCTAGTTATGGATGTTAGGCTACGCTTCAAAAAGGAGTGGATCGATTATAATGACAGAACCTGTGTAGTGGTGATCGACATTGGTGATAATTCAATCGGACTTATCGTTGATAGTGTGTCGGAAGTTTTGACGATACCGGAAGAAGATATTGTACCCCCTCCGGATATTAATAATGGCGGAAATCACTATATTAAGGGAATTGGTAAGGTTGGAAGTGATGTTAAATTATTATTAGATTGTGATAAATTGATAAATGAGCAGGATGTGGAGCAGTACCACCCTAATCATTAACTTACAAAAGAAGATGGTTGAATAACAGGAGGATTTATATATGAAGTGGTATAATAATATGAAAATAAGTGCAAAATTAATCACCGGGTTTATTGTGGTTGCTTTAATAACAGCAATCATAGGCTTCATTGGTTTTTATAACATGGATCAAACAGATAAGAAATACACGGCTCTTTATCGGGAGTATGGTGTTCCGTTAGGTGATATTGCAAATGTTTCGATTAACTTTCACCAAATCAGAGTGGAGTTAAGGAATATTGTAATTGAAGAAAATGCGGATAAACGTGAGGTGATCAACCAAAAAATAAATAAATATTATGATTCGATGAATCAATCTTTAGATATATTTGAAGATTCCATTCAAACACAGGAAGGGAAAGAAGTCTATGCAAAGCTGAAGGTGGCGTTAGAAAATTATAAACCACTTCAGGATTCAATCGTGAAGGATGCAGTTGATGGCAAAATACAGGATGCGGTAGCGGTTCTTCAGGCTGATTCCAGTGCTAAGGTAGTGACTGAAGTTATGAACAATATTAATGACCTTTTTAAATTAAAGAATGAGAATGGCAAGATTTTATCGGAACAATACTCCAACGAGGCGGCAACTACTAATATGATAGTTATTGTAATTGTAGTAATTGGAGTAGTATTAGCTGTAGTTCTTGGAATTGTGATATCACGTATTATCAGCAAGCCTGTTATAAAATTAGTTGCGGTTGCAAATAAAGTAGCTGAGGGTGACTTGAATGTTGAGATTAAACATAACTCTAGAGATGAAATTGGAATGCTTGCAGATGCCTTCCGTAAGATGACGGATAACCTGAATGAGGTAATGTCCAATATTAGCGTAGCAGCAGAACAGGTATCAGCAGGATCAACCCAGTTATCGGATTCGAGTGTAGCACTTTCCCAAGGAGCGACCGAACAAGCAAGTTCTATAGCAGAGCTATCCGCATCAATTGAAGAGATTGCTTCACAGACTAGAATAAATGCAGAAAATGCGAGAGAAGCAAATAAGATCACAGATACCGCCAAAACCAGCGCGGTTGTTGGTAATGAACATATGAAAGAGATGCTAAACGCAATGGCGGACATCAATGATGCTTCCATGAATATCTCAAAAATCATTAAAGTAATTGATGATATTGCATTCCAAACCAATATTCTTGCACTGAATGCTGCAGTAGAAGCGGCCAGAGCAGGACAACATGGAAAAGGATTTGCAGTAGTAGCAGAAGAGGTTCGTAATCTTGCAGCTCGTTCCTCCAATGCTGCGAAGGAAACAACTGCCATGATTGAAGGATCCATTAAGAAGTCAGAAGGTGGTACAAAGATAGCAAATGAAACCGCTTCTGCACTTGATAAGATTGTGGGTGGTATTGCTGATGTTGCTGAATTGATTGGTAAAATCTCCATAGCCTCTGATGAACAGGCAGCAGGAATTGAGCAAATTAATCAAGGTATTCTTCAAGTTACAACAGTTGTTCAGACAAATTCAGCTACATCAGAAGAAAGTGCTGCTGCAAGTGAAGAGTTGGCAAGTCAGGCAGTATTACTTGAGGATCAGGTTGCAAGATTCAAAGTGAGAAAGTTGAATAAAAATTCTGCGATTTCAGAATATAAACCGAAAGAAAATAAAAATAGAACAGGTTCTGAAGCTACCTATGAGAAAGAAAAGAATGTTAAAAAAATCAACCTTGGTGATCAGGACTTTGGAAAATACTAAAATACGTAATAACTAATAGCAATCAATAAGGACTTTTGTTATAATGTGTAGCAAAGGTCCTTGTTAATACAAAGGTAATGAAAATGTCAAATAAGCTGGCGTGGTTGATATACGAGTACCTACATGGATAATCAGGAATAACGATAATCCGTACTAACCTTAATTGTACCTTTGTACAATTATCCTACTATTTAAAGAGGAAATTATGATTGATATAACAGATAAAGAATTCAGTAAGTTTTCTGGATACATTAAGAAAAATTATGGGATTAATCTAAAAAAAGAAAAGAAAGTTATGTTTTTGGGTAGGCTGCAAAATGTCTTGACGGATTCAGGGTTTGATAATTTTGATGATTATTATGATTATGTTGTTTCTGACATAACCGGTCAGGCAGCGATTACTCTGATTGATAAAGTCACAACCAATCATACATATTTTATGAGAGAAGCAGATCATTTTAAATATTTTCAAGATAAAATATTACCGTACTTGAAAGCCACAGTCCAGAATAAGGATTTAAGGATATGGTGTGCTGCAAGCTCAACCGGTGAAGAGGCATATACGATAGCAATGATTTTGGATGAATTCTTCGGTTCAGACAAATTGTTATGGGACAAGAAGATACTCGCAACAGATATATCGGAAAGTGTACTTGAAATTGCTTCCACGGGGATATATAGTTCTGAAAGAATTAAACCGTTACCACCGCAGTGGAAGCAGAATTATTTTCGAAAATATGATAATGAGAATTATATAGTTAATGCATTAATAAAAAATGAGGTTCTCTTTCGTAAGTTTAACTTGATGGAGAATGTATTTCCTTTCAAGAAGAAACTTCATGTAATTTTTTGCAGAAACGTTATGATCTATTTTGACAATGA
The DNA here is from genome assembly GCF_059717775.1 of Variimorphobacter sp. HTMS_6. NCBI lineage: Bacteria > Bacillati > Bacillota > Clostridia > Lachnospirales > Lachnospiraceae > Variimorphobacter > Variimorphobacter sp. HTMS_6. The sequence goes on along the minus strand of NZ_AP046094.1, from coordinate 2,095,748 downwards.
AACACGGGATAGATTAATACGAAAATTCTATGATGCGATGGAACCTGGCGGGTATTTGTTTTTGGGACATTCAGAAACAATCAATAGAAGCTGCTCAGACTTTGAGTATGTTATGCCGTCGGTATATCGACGACCTCTATTACATTAAGGGAAAGAACTCTATCGAAAAAAAGGGATTTGGTGTAGATATGGCAAAAAGAAAAATTAGAGTGTTGGTAGTAGATGACAGTATTGTATTTCGCGAAGCAATTATCAGGGGGATTAGTGCGGACAGTGATATTGAAGTTGTTGCTAAGGCTACAGATCCGTTTGAAGCAAGGGATAAAATACTGGAGTTCGAGCCGGATGTTATGACCTGCGATGTTGAAATGCCAAAAATGAACGGGATTGAATTTATCAGAAGATTGTTGCCGCAATATTCAATTCCGGTAATAATGGTAAGCGGAATATCGGATAATGTATTTGATGCAATGGATGCCGGAGCGGTTGACTTTGCAGCGAAACCAGTAGATAAAACATCGAATAATATTCAGATATTTATACAGGAGTTGATTACTAAAATCAAAATTGCTGCCTCTTCGAATGTAAAAACTTCGGAGCAGGTTAAGCCAGGTAACGTAGTTGCTCATTCCAACTTCCATAAGGAAAGAGTAATTGCTATGGGTGCCTCAACAGGTGGAACCGAAGCGTTATGTAGTGTGTTAATGCAATTACCAAAGAATATACCGGGAATTGTAATTGTACAGCATATTCCTCCCATGTTCTCAAAAATGTTTGCTGAACGGCTCAACAATCAAACATTACTTAATGTGAAAGAGGCAGAAAATGGTGATTATGTTGAAACCGGTAAAGTTTTGATTGCACCGGGGAATCAACATATGAGATTGAAGAAGATAGGCGATAAGTATAAAGTGGAAGTGTTCAACTCAGATAAAGTGAATGGGCATTGTCCATCAGTAGATGTGTTGTTTGAATCCGTTGCCAAAGAGGCTGGAACAAATGCTGTAGGCGTTATACTAACCGGTATGGGATATGACGGGGCAAAAGGGTTAATGTCCATGAGAAGAAAAGGTGCAAAAACAATCGGCCAGGATGAAAAAACCAGTGTGGTATATGGTATGCCTAAGGCAGCTTTTGATATTGGTGCGGTAGAAAAGCAATATGCGCTTGGAGCAATACCGCAGGCGCTAATTCAACTGTTAAGATTATAATACACAGTACGATCCAGTTAATGTCAATCTGGTGTATTTAGAATTCTATTAAAATTGTATATATAAATATAGTTATTGAAAAAATGAATCCACTTGATTGGTTTTCGCCGACTTGTGGATTCATTTTTCTTATATTATACCTTGCTTTGCGTTATTATATAATTTAAGATAGTAGTATTATACGTATTATACTTTAAAGAAAATGAACATTAAAAAAGTAACACAGGAGATAAAGAATGCGAAAACTAGTTATCGGAATATTAGCTCATGTAGATGCGGGGAAAACAACATTAGCAGAAAGTTTGTTGTATCAAGCCGGGAGCATCAGAAAACTGGGAAGAGTAGATCATAAAAATGCATTTCTAGACACCCACGATCTAGAACGCGAACGTGGGATTACCATATTTTCAAAACAGGCAGAATTGGTTTACCGAGATATAAATATCACATTGTTGGATACACCCGGGCATGTTGATTTTTCTGCGGAGATGGAAAGAACTCTACAGGTTCTTGATTATGCTATACTTGTTATTAGCGGAATAGATGGAGTTCAAGGTCATACGCAAACCTTATGGAGACTTCTTGCAAAGTATCAGATTCCAGCCTTTTTGTTTATCAACAAGATGGATTTGGAGAGAACGAACCAGGTGAACTTAATCAACGAGATGAATAAACTTCTAAGTGATGCATGTATAGATTTTAGCTCAGATAAGGGTTCAAAGGAGTGGCAAGAAAACATTGCAGTATTCGATGAAGCTTTGCTTGAAAAATATATAAACGAGGAAGAGATATTTGATAAAGATATCCAGGGACTAATCAAGGAGCGAAAAATATATCCCTGTTATTTTGGCTCTGCACTTAAAATGGATGGCGTAGAGTCCTTTTTGGATGGGATAATTACTTATACAAAGGTAGTAAGCTATCCGGAAAAATTCGGTGCAAAGATATATAAGATAGGCAGGGATGAGCAGGGTGGAAGACTAACCTATATGAAGATCACAGGGGGGGCCTTAAGGGTTAAGACTCTACTCAGTAACAGTGATAGAAATGACCGTATTAATTCAGCTGATGATATCTGGGAGGAAAAAGTAGATCAGATTCGAATTTATTCCGGTGTGAAATATGATACGGTTGAAGAAGCACAGGCAGGAACAATATGTGTTGTAACCGGGTTAACTAAAACGTATCCGGGACAAGGCCTCGGTATAGAAGTTGGAACAGAATTGCCTATTTTGGAACCCGTACTAAGCTATCAAATCGTGTTACCTGAGGATTGTGACAGCTTTCATTTTCTCTCGAAATTAAAAGCACTGGAGGAAGAAGATCCTCTTATGCATATCGTTTGGTCTGAACAACTAAAAGAAATTCATATTAAGTTGATGGGTGAGGTTCAAATCGAAATATTAAAGCGCATCATAATGGAGCGTTTTGGAGTTGCGGTTGAATTTAGCCAAGGAAATATCGTTTATAAAGAAACAATACAGGAGCCTGTTATTGGGGTAGGACATTTTGAGCCGTTAAGACATTATGCGGAAGTACATTTACTGCTGGAGCCCAATGAACCCGGAGGAGGGCTGGTGTTTTCTACTAATTGCAGTGAGGATATGCTGGATCGGAACTGGCAAAGACTTATATTAACTCATCTGGAGGAAAAAGAATATCCCGGTGTATTAAGCGGATCCTCCATTACTGATATGAAGATTACATTAATAGCTGGCCGCGCCCACCTAAAACATACAGAGGGTGGTGACTTTAGGCAGGCAACTTACAGGGCAGTAAGACAGGGATTGAAAAAAGCAAAGAGTATCCTTTTAGAACCATATTATAATTTCCGCATGGAAATACCTACAATAAATTTAGGTAGGGCAATTTCTGATGTTCAACGCATGAGTGGAAGCTTTCATTCACCGGAGACGGATGGTGAACATACAATTATTACCGGATATGCACCGGTCGAGACGATGCGTAGTTACCAGACAGAAGTAACTGCCTATACGAAGGGAATGGGAAGATTGTTCTTATCCCTAAGGGGATATCTTCCGTGTCATAATACCATAGAAGTACTAGAACGGATACAATATGATAGTGAGAAGGATATAAATAATCCAACAAGCTCGGTATTTTGTGCTCATGGTGCGGGCTTTGTGGTTGAATGGGATAAAGTCGAGAAATACATGCACTTGGATAGCAGTAAGATAATGAATGGAATGGAAGGTCAGATTAATTCGAATGAGGATAGAGATGTTCCGGCTCGCGTGCAGGTAAGAAATTCCGTGAAGGATTCATGGCAAGAGGATAAAGAATTGGAAGAAATATTTGCTCGAACTTTCGGATCCATAAAGCAAACGATAAAGCATTCTAGCAATAGATTTGGATATGAAAAAAGCAATACTTTGGATCAAAATATTGCTCATAGAACGAGTGATATCAAAGAGAGGTTGCCGGAGTATCTGCTGGTGGATGGTTATAATATTATATTTTCCTGGGAGGAATTAAGTGATTTAGCTAAGGATAATATGGATGGAGCTAGAATAAAACTGATGGATATCCTTTGCAATTACCAGGGCTATAAAAAATGTAAGGTAATTCTAGTATTTGATGCTTATAAAGTAAAGGGTGGGTTAGGAGTAATACTGAAATATCATAATATTGATGTGGTTTATACAAAAGAAGCGGAAACAGCGGATCAATATATCGAGAAGATAACACATGATATCGGTAAGAAGTACCGAGTATATGTGGCAACTTCAGATGCTTTAGAGCAAATGATTATTATGGGCCAAGGGGGCATAAGATTATCGGCGAATGATTTGAGAGAAGAAATTACAAGGGTAAATAATCAGATTCGTAGTGATTATCAGAATAAACTACCAGTTAAGAAATCTTACCTGAAGGAGCACATGAGTGAAAGAATAAAGGGCCAACTCATGGATGATAAGCATTTGAATAAGGAAAACCTTTCAAAGTAAAAACTTTGTAATTATTATTTTGCAACAGCCTAGATTGTATCATGAATCAAAAATTTCTGCTTGTTGCTTAACTTCGAATAATTTGTCTATATATAGCAGAATTACCATCTTCCTTGTGTAAAATATTCTAAATAGGCTATAAAAAATGACGAAATTCATCTAATAATCACAGAAATGAATCTAATATGCCTTGATTTAATACTCGCTCGATGTTAAAATTAAAGAAGTCAGTAATATTGAAACGGGGGATGCTTATGAGCATGAAAAAGGATAAAGGAAGTATTACGAAACCTCTTGAAGTTTTACAGAAAACACTAAGAGGTTTAAAGAAACAAATTCACACTGCGTTTTCTAAAGTCAGCAAAATGATTCCGAAGAAATCAATTACTGATGATAATATGACGGAAACAAAGGTGAATGCAACATTTTTGCACAGATTTCAAAGTATTAAGTTGAAATTGGCAATCGGTTTGATGGTTCCAGTAGCTTTATTAGCTTTCTATGGTGTATATTCATACCGTAGTTCAGAATCTGCATTAAAAGATACTTATGAAAAGAGAGCGAATGATACCGTAAATGCAATCAGTACATATTTAAATCTTGGTTTTGTAATGATTGATAAATCAACTATGGAGCTGTCGTTGGATGTTAAGGTTAACGATTTTTTCAGAGATGATTACAATATCAGTAAAAAATCCTCAAAGGCGCTTGAAGACCTCAATCAAAGAATTTCTCTGGGCAAACAGATGAATAGCTTTATTTCAAACATTCATTTGATCGGTGTAAACGGTGTTGATATTTCAACTGCAGGTCCTTTGAATGACTATTTATATGAGAAAATATATAAATCAGAGGTAAGTGACCGACTTAAAGAAAAGAAATCTCAATTTGTTTGGATGGGAAAACATCCAGACATGGATAAAATATTATTGGCAAGTGGTGATGCATATAATTCTGATGATTATGCTACCTCGATTATTCGAAGATCGACCGGTGCCAGTGGATTTATTGTAATTGATGTTTCTAAACAAGGACTTACAGATACATTATCACAGTATAATCTGGGAAAAAACAGTATATTAGCATATGTTTCTAATGATGGAAGAGAAACAATAGCAGGTAAGGATCAGAAGGATATTTTTAAAAAATTACCATATTATAAAGAAGCTTTAAAGAACGACAAAAAAAGTGATTTTACATATGAAAAATATAATGGAAAAACATATGCTTTTGTCTATAGTAAGTTAAAAGATACTGATGGTATGGTGGTTGCATTGATTCCAAAGTCCACTATATTAGGTCAGATTACAGCAATGAAAGTAACAAGTATTATTTTTGTTGGGTTATCCTGTTTATTTGCAATAATTATTGTTGTTATTATCGCAGGTGGTGTAACAAGAGTTATCAGTGTTATGAATAGATCAATTGCCCAGGTGGCTCAGGGTGATCTTACTGCTCACTTTGATACCAAGAGAAAGGACGAGTTCCATGCGTTATCATCCGGTATTACCGATATGATGAAGGGAATGCGTACCTTGATTGGTGAAGTTCAGGACGTTGGTGGAACAGTTAGTGGTTCAGCAGAAAGCTTATCATCTACGGCTAGTGATTTATTATATGCAACAAAGGGAATTTCCCGTACGATTGATGAGATAGGACAGGGTATTGTTCAGCAGGCAGAAGATGCTGAACGTTGTTTGGTTCAGATGTCAAATCTATCCGATCAGATCAACCAGGTATATACAAATACCAATGAGATTGAGCAGATTGCAAATAATACTCAGGTGGTAGCTAGTGAAGGTAAGAATATTATTGATGAATTAAATGATAAATCCAAAGCAACTTCTGAGATTACTCAGGATGTCATTCATAAGATTCAGGAATTTAAAGTACAATCTAAGAAGATTGAAGGTTTTGTAAACATCATTGATAATATCGCTTCTCAGACAAATCTACTTTCATTGAATGCTTCGATAGAAGCAGCGAGAGCAGGAGAAGCAGGTAAAGGATTTGCAGTAGTTGCTGAAGAGATCAGGAAGCTTGCTGATCAGAGTGTAAATGCGGCAAAACAAATTCAAAATACCGTAAAAGACATAGATAATCAAAATAAAGTAACGGTTAGCACTGCAGAAAGAGCAGAAAGTATTGTGGCTTCTCAGACAGAAGCATTAGCAAAGACGGTTCAGGTATTTGATAATATCAGCAGTCATGTTAATGACTTAGCTCTTAACTTAAATGATATATTAAAACGTCTCAAAACAATTGAGTCAGCGAAGGATGATACGTTGAGTGCTATTCAAAATATCTCGGCGGTAACAGAAGAAACAACAGCTTCTTCAGAAGAAGTTAATGCAACTGCATTAAACCAGGTTGATTCCGTTGAACATCTACAAGCTGCTGCAAAGGTTCTTGAAGAAGATGCTAGAAAGCTTGAAGATGCAATCAGATTCTTTAAGATTAGCTAAACTGATATGTAATGATATGAATTTAGCAGGATAAAATAATATTTAGAGCCTTTTATCGGATGGATATCTTCGGTAAAGGGCTCTGTTTGTTATATTGTGATTGGATTAATTCATTTTTTTTGGCTTCTGATTCATGTCGGTTCCTACCTTTGAACTGATATAAGGAAAATATGTTACTGATAATTTTTGTGAAGTATAAACAGCGCTATATGAAAACTATTTGCGCACATATTAGGATGCATAGAGAGTAAGGGATGAGAATAAAGTGATGGTAATAAAAGAATGAGAATAAAGGGATGAGAACAAAAGGATGAGAATAACGGATAATAGATGTAACTAACTTAAATATTGTGGTTGATTAATAAGAAAGAATAATCGGAAGGGTTAATGGTTGATAAGGATTACTACTGACATGATGGATTGATTTAATGTGTTAGTTAGCTACTCGAACGGGGAAGATAATAGTTATTATAGATATCACTTGGAATAAGTAATATGCCACAATACACAGTGACAGAGTATATTGTGGCATAAGTTAGGTTGTTTATATATGGACTGTATTCAACAAAGTTAATACATATAAGTACGAACTATTCTTTGTCATTTAATAGGTTTGCCTTATCAAATGCCCAGAATAGTAAGGACATTAACATACCAACGATAGTAGCAAGTACCATACCTGATAATGATACTTTACCATCAGCACTAATCGGAATGGATACACCTGATAAACCGGTTAAAAATACAACAGATGTTAGTGTCAGATTGCGGCTCTTACTAAAATCAAGCTGAGCATCTACCATAACACGGATACCAGAAGCAGCAATCAAACCATATAAAAGGAAGGAGATACCGCCAATAACGGGACCCGGAATGGTTTGGATTAATGCGGATACCGGTCCGATAACGGATGCTAACATAGAGATAATGGCTGCGCCTCCGATTACTCTAACTGAGTACACTTTTGTAATAGCCATAACACCAATGTTCTCGCCATAGGTGGTAGTCGGTACGGAACCAACAAAACCGGAGAGAGTGGTGGAGATACCATCTGCAAATAAGGAACGATGTAAGCCGGGATCTTTGATTAAATCCTTGCCAACAATTTTACTGGTAACAATCTGATGACCGATATGCTCGGATGCAAGTACTAATATTACCGGTATGATTGTTATGATCGCTGTTAAGTTAAACTGAGGTAATTGGAAGTTGGGTACAACGAATAGATTAGTTTGTAATGCTGTTGTGATATCTTTAACTTTAATTACGTGTGCGAATATAGCAGTGATATATCCCGCAACAATCGCAATTAGAATTGGAATAACAGCAAAGAATTTACGGAATAGAACGCTACCTAATACTGCAACAGATAAGGTTACTATAAATACAATGACATTGTTTGGCTGAACAACAGGAACTTTGTCGGTTGGTACAACAAGACCGGTAGACGCTGCAGTTCGAGCAAGATCCATACCAATGAGTGCAACTACGGGACCCATCGCGGCAGCCGGTAGTACAACATCAATCCACTTTACACCGAATTTGTAGATGATTGCGGATAGGATACAAAGTCCGATACCTACGGCGATAAAGCCGCCCAGAGCATATCGGTAACCTAATGAAGTTATTACCGCACCTGCGGGCATAAGAAAAGCAAAGCTTGAACCCAGATAAGCGGGAGCTTTGCCCTTGGTGATTAAAATAAATAAAAGAGTGCCGACACCGTTCATTAACAGTACGACTGATGGATTGATTTGGAAGATAATAGGTACTAATACAGATGCTCCGAACATAGCGAACATGTGTTGTAGGGATAGCGGAATCGCAAGATTCAACGGCACCTTATCCTCGACTTGAATGATTTTTTTGTTTTCCAAGATTGAAACCCTCCTTAATTGTTATCTCGAAAAGTATAGCACATATAATGATCAATTTCTACATAAAATTTTTTAATATTGTAAAAAATATTACCTGAAAATCTAAATAATTCCCAAATATTTCATTATATATGTAAGCGAATTGGTAATATTTAATAATTATAGTAAAAAATGAAAGGGAATTATTAAATGTCAATAGTATAAAAACATGTTATAAGGAAACAATTTGTAGAATAAGAAGTTACAATTTGGTGAAAAGTGGTGTGGTGAAAAATAGTTTTGTCAAAAATTATTTTGTATTTTAGGTCATATCATATATAATAAAAATATCTGTATTAAAAGGAGTAACTTTATGGGAGATTTGAATGAAGAAATCTTAGATAAAATGACAAAGGTTTGCATCTGTAAAGGAATTAGCAGATCTACCATAAAAAAAGCGATAGAAAATGGAGCTGATACAATTGAGAAAGTGCGAAAAGCTACCGGAGCAGGTTCCGGTCCTTGCGGTGGAAGAAGATGTACACCGAAGATTGAAGAGCTACTAGAAAAGATGAGAGAGTAAGAACAGTGAGAATAGTCAAGAACAGCTAGAACAAATAAGAATAACGAGAAAAATAAGAATAACGAGAACAAATAAGAATAACGAGAACAAATATGAATAACGAGAACAAATATGAATAACGAGAACAGGAAGTATAGCGAAAATGGGTAAGAACGCTTAGAAAAATTAGAACATATAAGTAACAATGGATAAGGAGTTTATAACACATGAGATTTTACTTTGCACCACTTGAAGGCATAACTGGATATTTATATCGCAATGCACATCATAGTTATTTTAATCACATCGATAAATATTTTTCACCTTTTGTAGTACCAAATCAGAAAGCAAAATTAAGGAATAAGGAATTGAAGGATGTCTTACCTGAGAATAACGTCGGCATAAATTTAGTACCACAAATCATGACGAATAATGCGAAAGATTTTATACATACATCCCGTTTTTTGGGTCAATTGGGATATGAAGAAGTTAATTTAAATCTTGGTTGCCCTTCCGGAACAGTAGTTTCAAAATTTAGAGGTTCCGGTTTTTTGCGTAAGCCAAAAGAATTAGAGGAGTTTTTGGATGAAATCTTTGAAGCGTCAGGTCCGAATATTTCAATAAAAACTAGACTTGGATTCAGTGATCCGGATGAATTTTATGCGTTAATTGAACTGTATAATAAATACCCTATGCAGGAATTGATCATTCATGCTAGAACTAGAGAGGATTATTATAAGAATAAACCCAATATGACGATGTTCAAAGAGGGGATTCGACTTAGCAAAAATACCGTATGCTATAATGGGGATATTTGTAGTATAGATGATTTTAATACCTTCGTGGAAGAATGTCCGGGTGTAGATTCTATTATGATCGGACGTGGGCTGCTAGCCAACCCGGGATTGGTTTCTGAATTAAAGAATGGTACGAGAATAGAGAAAAAACTTATAAAAGAATTCCACGATCGAATATATCATGATTATAAGAATACGCTATCAGGGGATCGCAATGTTCTTTTCAAAATGAAAGAATTATGGATTTTCATGCTTCCTACTGTAACTGATAATGAAAAATTTCTTAAGAAGATAAAGAAAGTTGATCGGTTGGCAGATTACGATGTAATAATAATGGATTTATTTAATTAAAAAAGGGCTGTTGCAAATTAATTAAATTTGCAACAGCCCTTTTAAGGTAAATCGGTTAAGATTTATTTTGCATTTGAAATCTTCATGCCGTAGAAGGAACGCCATACAAATACAAGTGCAACAATCAGGAAGAATACACCAACATATGGTGCTTGAGCCTGGAATTTATCGGAGATTGCAATTTCCATTGCAAGAGTACCGAATAAGGTTGTGAACTTGATAATTGGATTTAATGCTACGGAGGAAGTATCCTTAAATGGATCACCAACAGTATCACCAACAACACATGCATCATGTAAAGGAGTACCTTTTTCTTTTAAATCCACCTCAACACCTTTTTTCGCATTATCCCAACATCCACCTGCATTAGCCATAAAGACTGCCTGGAATAAACCGAAGGTAGCGATGGAAATCAAATAGGAGATAAAGAAAGATGCAGTTTTAACTCCGTCTAAAGACTGAGTGAAAATACATGCGAAAGCCAAAGCAAATGAGAATATCGCAATGAATATATTTAACATACCCTTTTGTGCATATTGAGTACAAATCTTAACAACTTCCTTGGAGGATTCAATTGCAGCGGTCTGGCTTGCATTTTCATCAAGCTTGATGTTTTTCTTAATATATTCAACGGCACGGTATGCTCCTGTGGAAACTGCCTGAGTAGCAGCACCGGTGAACCAGTAGATAACAGCACCACCACACATAAAGCCAAGGATTGTGTAAGGATTCAAAAGATTTAAGATCGTTTCTGGTTCAACACCTAATGTCTTCTGGATAATAAGAATTAAGGAGAAGATCATGATAGTTGCACCTACTACTGCAGTACCGATCAGAACCGGTTTTGCGGTGGCCTTAAAGGTATTACCTGCACCATCGTTTGCTTCCAGATATTCTTTTGCCATTTCAAAATCAGGTTTAAACTTGAATTCTTTTTCAATTTCATTCGCGATGTCAGGAACTTCTTCTATTAAAGAAAGTTCGTAAACAGACTGAGCATTGTCTGTTACCGGACCATAACTGTCTACAGCAATCGTGACAGGACCAACACTTAAGAAACCAAAAGCAACGAGACCAAAAGCAAATACGGAAGGATAAATCATGAGGCTATCTAATCCGAAGGTACTTGCAAAATAAGCTATTAACATTAAAATTACAAATACAAAGCCAATCCAGAATGCACTGAAATTACCAGCTACAAATCCCGAAAGAATATTAAGGGATGCACCACCTTCTTTGGAAGCATTGATTGTTTCTTTTACGTGAGCGGATTTTACGCTTGTAAAGAGTTTGGTAAACTCGGGAATTAAAGCAGCTCCTAATGTACCGCAACTGATAATAGCGGATAATACGATCCATAAATAATCACCGTGTGTTCCAAGCTTAGCTACTTCGGTACTAGGACCAATTAAGAAATAACTTGCGATAAAAGTGATAATAATGGAGAAGATAGAAGCCATCCAAATTAAATTGGATAAAGGACGTTCAAAATCAATATTATCTTTTTTGCCGTAAAGTGCAACACTAACAGCATTATTAATATAGAAGGAAACTACGGAGGAAATAACCATTAATATTCTCATTACAAAGATCCAAGTTAATAGGTTTGTTTGTAATAATGTCTGGTCAGCACCGCTTAATTTCGTACCAACTGCTAAGCAGATGAAGGAAATAAGAGCAACACCGGTTACACCATAGGTTTCAAAACCATCTGCTGTAGGTCCAACGCTATCACCTGCATTATCACCGGTACAATCGGCGATAACACCTGGGTTACGAGGGTCGTCCTCTTTTATCTTAAAGAAAATCTTCATTAAATCAGAACCGATATCAGCGATCTTTGTAAAGATACCACCAGCAATACGTAATGCACTTGCTCCGAGAGATTCACCGATTGCAAAGCCGATAAAACTTGCACCTTTGAGATCGGATGGAACAAATAGAAGGATGATGAGCATCATGGCTAATTCTACACTGATTAATAATACACCGATACTCATACCGGACTTCATCGGTATCTGCATTAATTTCATCGGTTGACGTTTTAAAGAGTTGAAAGCCATTCGACTGTTCGCATATGTATTGATTCTCATTCCGAACCAAGCTACGCTATAGGATCCTAACATACCGAGAACAGTACAGAAGAGAATGAAGACAGTGCCGCCCACTCCTTTGCCGTTTAAGTAGCCAAAATAAAAGGCGATACAAACAGCGATAAAGCAGAATAAGATGAGTAGGAATTTTCCTTGTTGAATTAAGTAGGTCTTACAAGTTTCATAGATTGTCTTTGATACGTCAAGCATAGCCTTATGGGCAGGAATCTTTTTGATAGATAAGAATTGTAAGATTCCGAATAATATTCCTAACAAACAAATAACAATACCAATCATTAAAAAAGTCTGATGGTATCCATGTAGGGTAGGAACAAGTAGGTCTGCTTCTGAACCTGATGCTAAAATTGTAGTAAACATTGAAAATCTCCTTTCTTATAAAAAACCTTATATAATAGTTATACTATATTTATAAGAATATTACAAATAAAAAGAAATAATTAATTAATATGTCTAAACAAAATAATATTAATGGTAATAAATGTTTCTTTTATTGTTTATTTTGCACAATCGTCATAAAAACAAAAAACATAGCATAATTATATTATAAAGTAATAATTATTTAATGACTGATTTTTGAAAAAAGTAAGAATAACATAGAAAAAATAGATTTTATCAACGTTAATTGAAGTATCATTTATTAAGATATGGTTAAATTATGTTTTTCTATATTGACACAAGAGATATGTATCATATAGAATATGTTTGTTATATAAAGGGGAGTAGCTTAAAAGTTATAAAGTCAACAACCGGCAACGATTGCCTGGCTTTATACTCCTGTATGGAAAGCAAGACCTTTAGCATAGCTCAGTTTTGGGTTATGTTAAAGGTCTTTTCTTATTTTATGGCGTAATAGGTAGCATTAGTTTGTTGTGAATAAAAAAGTGGAGGATGAATTATGTCAACAAAGAAAGCGTTGTTCCGAGCATTGATTTGGATTGGATTGGCACTATGTTTTAACATTGGTATTTTAATGGTACAAGGGGAAGCAAATGCTCTTCAATTTTTGGGAGGATATATGATTGAACTAAGTTTAAGCATTGATAACCTCTTTTTGTTCATTATGGTGTTTACAGCTTTTGGAATAAAATCGGAATATCAACGGAGAGTACTGAATTATGGTATATTTGGTGCGATGATTTTGAGATTAATCTTCGTAATGCTCGGTGTTACCATAGTAAATATGTTCCACTGGATCTTATACATATTTGGTGCAATCTTAATTATCAGCGGTTTGAGAATGATGCTAAAAAAAGAGGAGCATGGTAATTTAAAGGATAGCAAAGTGCTAAAGCTACTTGGTAAGATTATTCCTGTTTCCGATCAATTGGAGGGAGAAAAATTCTTTCTTCGTGAGAAAGGCAAGTTAGTTGCAACTCCGTTATTTGCTATCTTAATATTGATTGAGTTTACAGATATTTTGTTTGCGATAGATTCAATACCTGCGATATTTTCAATAACAACGAATACATTTATTGTTTATACTTCTAATATTTTTGCGATTATGGGACTGAGAAGCTTATATTTCTTATTAGGAAGCTTACACGAGAAGTTTGCTTATGTAAAATACGGTGTTGCATTAATTCTAACCTTTACGGGTGTAAAACTATTAATCCTGTTTTTCCATATTGAAATATCGATTATTGCTTCACTTGCGATTATCTTTACAATTCTGGTCGGCAGTATTTTATTATCAATTTTCTTTACGCGCAAGAAGAAGTTAGCGTAAAACTTGAAATTTGTAGGATTTTAAGTTCTGATTAGTAAATGGCTATTACAAAATAATAATTATATGAAAGAATCGAGTTATATAACTTTATTCTGAGATGTAATTATTATTTTTTTGTCCGTTTTTGTTTTCCAATATCAGTAATGATTTAACAATTTCATAACAAATTCAACTGGTAAATATTACACTTTTAGTTAAAAGTAAGCCAAAATGAAAGAAAATGCTTGATATTTTAAATTTATATGGTATAATTATTACAAGGTTGTTAACTAAATGTTAAAAACTTAAAGAATTTGTTTTAAAAAATTAATAGTCTTTGTTATATTTATATAGCTGACTATCTTAAGGAGTGTAACATGAAACTTAGAAAAATTCTCTTGTGTATGTTTATCAGCATATTAGTATTTAGCCTTACGAATGAATCTGCATTTGCGGCTACAACTTCTAAAACTTCACAGGAAAAAGCAACTAAGACAACAAAAGTTGCAAAGACTACGAAAGCAGCATCCAAAACTACCAAATCAACAGCAAAGAAAACTGTCAAATATACAGCAGCAGATTTAAGATTAATGTCAACCATTATATACTGTGAAGCAGGTTCGGAATCATATAACGGAAAATTAGCAGTTGGTATTGTAATTATGAACAGAGTAAGATCAAAGCGTTATCCGAATTCAGTTAAAAGTGTTATTTATCAGAAAAGCCAGTTCAGCCCTGTAAGAAGCGGGTCATTAAAGAAAGCGTTGGCAGATTATGATAAGGGTGGTTTTACATCAGCGAAGGAAAAGGATTGTATTAAGGCAGCGAAAGCAGCATTAAATGGTCAGAAATATATCACCGTGAATGGTAAGAAGAAAGACTTTAGTAAATATCATTCATTCAGTAATAAAATCAAAGGTTATACCTTTAAGCTTGGTCATCATCAGTTTAAATAAGAATAGATATATGAATGATAAAAAAGGGCTGTTGCAAAATTATTATTTTCTTTTGCAACAGCCCTTTTGTGTACTATTTTAGCGAATCAGTTCATCCAATCTGCGCATATATTGTTCTTGAGATTGGGCATCCATTTGTTCCGGTTTATTATTCAATAATTTCTCTAAGAATATTTGACTTACCGGAAGATAAGTGCTCAATCGGTTAAGATAGTTTTGAGAAAAGAATTCTTTGCTACCGATAACGGAGGAAAGGATCAACAGATAACTACTTGATAACACAAACTCTTTAAAGGCAATATTATCCGGTTGGTAATCCTTTGTTATGTGATGTAGAAAATGTAATATTTTATTTACTAGCTTTTCAACTTCATTACTTGTGGTATCGTAGGTAAGAAGCGTACTGTGTCCCTTTGAGGAATCTTCCTTAATATCTTGAAGGTCATCGGCCAGTTGAAGGAAAAATCCAAATCCAAGATAAAAGAGAATGTCTTTTTCGGTTAATTCTTTCTTAACAAAGTATCGATCAATTAAAACTGAGATTCCACCTTTATATACGGAGATATCGAGGCGTTCTTCCTTGGTTAACGAAAGATCCCTGTGTTGTTGCTTTAAACTTAATTCCTGTGCATCGAGCATTTGTAATAATAATTCATAGATATCTGAGTAATTATCGCGGGGATATAAGGATTCAATGGCTTTGATTAACTCACAGGTTTTACGGTGATGAGTTGAGGTAGGATTCGTTGGTATTCCTTTTATTTTATCATGGATAAGCTGATTGTAGGCCTTTTTATCCTGAGGGGTGATAGACCTGCTATCTATATAATTATCAGTAAAGGGATAAAGCATACTGTATCCAAAGGCAGCTTTATTAAAGCTGGAGTATTCCTTATGCATGACCTTAAACATAGCATAGACAATATAATTTCTGGCGGCTTGTCCAATATCTTCGAAGGAAAGCTCCGGTGCAAAAGTTCTAACTTCTTGCATAAAATCCATCATCTCTATTTGAAAATTCTGAATGTTTTCCGATGTCATATGCTGATGAACGGAAAAAATCTGTTCTTTATGTAAAAAATCTTGAAACATATTCAATGTTTTACGTTTCCAATACTTTTTTAAGAATGGGAGTGAATGAAAACGCCCAAGCTGTTTTTGAAATCGTTTCAAGTAAGCATCAAGAAATTGCTCATTACATACTTGGGCTTCTTTTGGGATCGAAGTTAAAAAATCAGGAAAACAATCCTCTGACTTCAGCCAATCCTGCTTGATAATCGAGAAATAATAATTTTTATTTGTTCTTAAATGTGATAAATTCATCCTACTCACCCCATACATTGATTTATTAATTATATCAAAGGAAAGAAGTGGTATCAATCAAAATATGTGAATGGCAATATATGGAAAAATATGTAGACATAACACGACCATTGTGTTATTATGCATTTGTGAGAGAAATTACCAAGAAAAGGATAAATTGCTTATGAGGGTTGAGTCAAATAAGGAACATTTTGAAAAATTAGATGTATTATACCCGCATCATAAAACAAGCTTTATCAATTGGGTATTTTTTTGGGGTTGTATCTTCACTTATGTACTTCTAAATTATCAGGTGATGAAGCTATCCCAGAATCAATCAAGATATGATCTATTTATCTTGGGACTTAAGATGCATAAAGATGCATTTACTGGGATCATAGCTCAGGGACAGGTAATTGCAGTGATATTGTTAACACTAAGTCCCATTAAACGCAGTAATCTGGTTGCAGTAATATTATGTGGCTATACCTGCGTAGCTACATTGTTTTCGGTAATCTTTCAAAAAAATATGATTGCTTTACCGGGAAATATACTGGCAGTTACATCAATCGGAATTATATTAATTATATCAGAGTATAAAAACCGATTGAATAAGCAGATTAGAAAAGTTATTGAATATAGTAGAATCGTTCAGAAGAATGAAGAAATGCTACATAAGCTAGCGTATTATGATGATCTGACAGCGATGCCTAATAGAAAAATGATGCTGGATCAAATTGAGTTATTAACAAATAATATTTCATCAATACATAACAGCTTTATTCTTGTTTATTTGGATTTGGATAATTTTAAAAAAATTAATGATTCCATGGGGCACAGCATTGGCGATGAGATTTTGGAACAAGTAGCGGAACGTTGGAAAAGCTGTTGTCATAAGGAAGATCTGCTAGGACGCGTGGGAGGAGATGAATTTGTCATTCTCATAAGGCGTAACATTCAGGGAGCGGAGCTGATGCACTATCTGGATAAATTTCGCAATGTATTGGTGGAACCGTTTTTTGTACATCGTAAAGAGTTTTATATCAGAGCAAGCTTTGGTATTACAAAATATCCCGAAGATGGAATCAATGCGGAGGAGTTATTTCGGAATGCTGATATTGCGTTATCCAAAGTGAAAAACTCAGGAAAGAATGAATTTCGCTTTTACACAAAGGAGATGCAGGAGGAACTGATTAAAAGGGTTAGATTAGAGAATGGTTTGATGACTTCTGTTCGAAATGAAGAATTATATATGGTATTTCAGCCTCAATATATAAGCGGTTCAACGCGGTTAAGAGGCTATGAGGCGCTTGTTCGCTGGAAACACCCCGAGATGGGACTAATCAGCCCCGGAGAATTCATACCCGTGGCCGAAGAGACAGGTTTAATTGTCGAAATCGGGGAATGGATATTGGAAACCGTTCTTCGGAAATTTACAGAATTTAAGTTACGCTTTGATATGACTGCAGTGGTTTCGGTGAATATATCTGTAATTCAACTACTGGAGCCTTCCTTCATTCCCATGATTAAAAGGGTATTGGAGAAAACGGGATTTAACAGCAATAACCTTGAATTAGAAATTACTGAATCCGTATTTATTTCATTTCCGGAACTTGTGATTGATGTAATTCATCAATTAAGGGATTTAGGAATACGTATTGCACTAGATGATTTCGGTACCGGTTATGCCTCTCTGAATTATCTTCAAATGTTACCGATTAATGTATTAAAAATAGACAAGACCTTTATAGACAAGATTGTTGCTCCAAATTCCTTGAATCAGATTGTTGGTTCTATCATCACCCTTTCCCATGAGCTTGGAATTGAAGTGGTAGCAGAAGGAGTTGAGAGGGAGGAGCAGTTGCAATATTTAACGGAGCATGATTGTGATTATATCCAAGGATTTTTGTTAAGTGAACCGATTGAAGAGAAATATATTTTTGAGTTATTAAGAGCTTGATTTAAAAAAGAAATGATGTAATACTATAGTTTGCAATATTTATTCCCCAATTAGAAAATTATTCGGTTACATAGATGGTGCATTTTTCCTTTGTTCCGTCTTCCGTAGCATATAGATAGGCTTTGCCTTTTTGCAATGCCTTTATTACACCTTTGGAATTAATCGAAACAATTTTAGTGTTACTGGTAGACCAAACAGGTGTATTTTTGGAGGATACTGTGGCTGTAATAGTCGTAGTACCTCCTTTTTTTAATTTTATTTCTGTTTTATCTAATGTGATAACGGGAGATAGTACAGTAACCTTACATTCAACCGCAACTTTATCCACGGTTGCAGTAATCGTTGCTGTTCCATGCTTTAGTGCTGTTACTGTTCCTGTTTTACTGATTATCGCAACACTTTTCTTATTCGTTTTCCAGGTGGGAGATATCTTGGATGATACATTTGCGGTCAATTGGAAAGTTTGACCGCGGTAGAGCGATACGGATGTTTTGTTCAGACTTACAGTGGGAGATAGTACGGTGAATTTGCAGACCGCACTAGTACCGTCAGCGGTTGCAACAATCTCAGTAACCCCAGGCTTAAGAGCTGTTACGGTACCATATTCATTCACTGTTGCGACGCTTCTCTTTGTGCTTTTCCAGGTGACATCAGAATTGTTAGAGGTGGTTGCGCTTAATCGAAAAGTCTCACCACGTTCTTTTGATACAGATAAGTAGTTAATAACCACCTTGGTCTTATTCACAGTGATATAACAAGAGGCTTCTGCATCCTTGATTTTAGCAGTAATCCAGACGGAGCCTGCCTTTTTCGCGGTTACGATACCATATGTATTTACAGAAGCAATTTTTGAACTACTGCTTTTCCAGGTGGGTTTCTTTCCGTTCGATGAGATTGCAATAATATTTAGTTGATCTCCGATATCCATCGTTGCATTATATTTGGATAAAAGTACAAAAGAAAATGGGGTGGAAGTGGAAGCGGATGCAGGACGATAACTGATTAAAGTGAAAACTAGAACAAGACTTAAAAAGATTGGAATAAAGATATTCTTGATTTTTCGCATAAATTCCTCCATTCATATGAGAGGAATAAATACCCGGCTTAGCCGTTGCAAACTATAGTATAAAATGAAGAAAACTCCATTTGGTTAAATATACCATAATGTGGGCGATATGTAAATAGTTAACATGTGGGCTGATTAGCCAAATTCTATCCAAATTTATTGTAAACATTTCCTTAATATAGTAAAATAGAAGAAGCTATAATAGATTGATTAATAAGATATTTAAGCTTGAATAAATGGAATCATGTATTGACGATATAAATAATGAGACAAATTTGGTATTTTAAGGTGGAGAGGAAGCTTAGATGAAAAAGATCGGATTAATTATATTCGTATTTGCTTTGGTGTTTATTACGAAACCATTTACTACATATGCAAATACCACGGGGACTACACCGGAGGGAGTTTCATGGGTTGATAACGGAACAGAGGTTTCGATAAGTGGTAATCATGGAACGGCTAAGGAACTTATCATTCCGAATCAAATTAATGGACATCCGGTTACAAGTATTTTAGATTATGCTTTTAGTAGTGACGAAATTACCAGTATAAGCTTACCGGATGGTTTGGTAAGCATAGGAGATAAAGCATTTTACTGGTGCGATAAACTGGAGACAGTAGTAATACCAAATAGTGTAGCAAGTATAGGTGAAAATGCATTTTATAATTGTGGTAAATTAAAAAATATTACACTGCCCGAAAATCTAACTACGATCAATGATTTTACTTTTGCTTCATGTGATTCGTTAGCTAATATTAATATACCGAATACGGTGACCAGTATTGGAAATTATGCATTTAACGGTTGTGCTTTGGTTAGTATTCAGTTACCAAATTCATTAATGAGTATTGGAAATTATGCATTTCATGCTTGCGATATGCTACAGAATGTAACCTTGCCTGGTAGCTTAATCAGTATAGGGTCATTTGCTTTTTCTGGATGTGACAGCTTTACAAGTATTACGATACCAAGCGGAATAACTTCAATGGAGAATAATTTATTTGAAAACTGTGATAAATTAAATGAGATTATTATACCAAATAGCGTCACCAATATTGGTTCATATGTATTTTGGGGCTGTGATTCCTTAATGAGTATTTATATTCCTGATAGTGTAACAAGTATTGGGGATAGTGCCTTTGGAAATTGTTATAATTTAACAAGTATCACCATACCAAATCTTGTGACTCAAATTAGTTCGGGAATGTTTAAAAACTGTACTAGATTAACAAGTATTAAAATGCCAAGTGGAATAACAAGAATTGGGGTAGGAGCATTTGAATATTGTAGTGCGTTAGAAAAGTTTAGTATTCCTAATGGTATTAGTAGTATTGAAGATTCTACATTTTACGGATGTGCTAAATTAAAAAATATCATTATTCCGGATAGTGTTACTAAAATTGGAAAATCGGCATTTGATAGTTGTATTACTTTAACTGAATTAATACTGCCTGATAATTTAATAAGTATAGGCGGCTCTGCTTTTGAAAGCAGCGGAATACTCAGTATAGAATTACCCGATAGTGTAAAAGAAATTGGTGTTCGTGCATTTGCAAATTGCAATGGAATAACCAATTTCAACATACCTAATAAAGTAACGATGATTAGTGAAGAGATGTTTAAAGACTGTTCTAAATTAAATAATGTAAATATACCAATCGGTGTTAGTGGAATTGGAGAAGGTGCATTTAAAAACTGTAAATCATTAAAAAATTTAGAAATGCCAGATGGATTGATCCGAATAGGAGAAAGTGCATTTGAGGAATGCTTATCATTCACTGATATTAATTTACCGGATAGTGTTATGTACATTGATGACAAAGCTTTTTATAATTGTGGAAATCTTTTTAGTATAAAACTATCCGATCAGCTTTCAGCAATAGGAAAGGATGCTTTTGATTCATGCGTTCTTCTTAAAAAAATCGAATTGCCCAATAATGTTACTAGTATAGGTGATTATTGTTTTTATAATTGTAAGAATTTAATGAGTATAAAATTTTCAAATACTCTCAGTGTAATCGGAGACCGAGCTTTTTCAGGGTGTATTATGTTGACAAAAATTAGTATTCCAAATAGTGTTGATTATATAGGATTTGGTTCCTTTGAAGAGTGCAGTGGATTAACGGATATCAATATTGCATATGGGGTGACATATATTGATATGTATGCATTTTCAAAATGTACCTCGTTAACTGAAATAAGTATACCAAGCAGTATAGACTATATAGAGAAATCAACATTTTCCGGTTGCACTTCTTTGAGAAAAGTGAACTTACCAAATACTATATTGTATATTGATCGCTATGCTTTTAACGGCTGTATTTCTTTAGCCGATATAGTTATTCCAGATAGTGTATTATGGATTGATGAGTATGTGTTTTCAGGATGTACATCACTTACAAAAATTAATATTCCAAGAAGTGTAGAATATATCGAGAATAATGCATTCGATGGATGCAATTTATTAACAAAAATAGGGGTAGATCCAAATAATGTTTCATATTGTTCGGATGATTATGGAGTATTGTTAAGCAAGGATAAAACAGAACTAGTGACTTTTCCTCCAGGTAGTATGCTTGTGGAGTACAATATACCTGATGGGGTGCAGTATATTTGGGACAGTGCATTTTATAATAATAAATTCCTGACAGCCATTAAAATACCAAATTCAGTTTCTGTCATAGATGATTATGCGTTTTTTGGCTGCAAATCCTTAAAAGATATAACGGTTCCTGGAAGCGTATCAATGATAGGATATAGAGTGTTTGCAGAGTGTAGAGCGTTGAATAGTGTGATTATTATGAAGGGTGTTACATCTATAGATGTATGTGCATTTTTAAATTGTGAATCGCTAAAGAGTGTTTACATACCGAACAGTGTGACTTATATAAGTAATTCCGCATTTTATAATGTTTCTAAATCATTTATTATATATGGTGATCAAAACTCTGTTGCTCAAGCACATGCGAAAAATAATAATTATGCATTCCAGCTTATAGCTAATCAAATTGATTGGAAAGCGTTGCCTACTAAAAATCAATACCTACAAGGTCAGCCACTCGATCTTACCGGAGGAAAGATTGCTGCTATATACAGCGACTTATCTACTAAGGATATTGACATTACCCCTGATATGATAAGTGGTTATAATGTAAATCAAATTGGAGATCAAACAGTAACATTAACCTATCAAAGGCTGGCATTAACATTCCGTGTGACCGTTATAGCCCCTTCAGTAACCAATATTACAGTTAAGTCAAAACCGAGTAAAATAAATTATCTTCAAGGTGAAGCATTAAATCTAGCAGGAGCAATATTAACAGTTGAATATAATAATGGAGTGAAAAAAGAGATTGCGATTACCTCGTCAATGGTTACAGGTTATAATTCTGACGTAATTGGAAGTCAGAAGCTGTTGGTGACTTATCAAGGGAAGACTACTTTGCTTCCGGTTACAGTCTTAACCCCGTCTGTGATCGGAATAAAGATAAAGAGTAACCCGGTTAAAACCAAGTACCTTCAGGGGGAAGGAATAAGTCCTACAGGAGGAGTGCTTGTTGTTTCTTATAATAACAATACAACGAAGGAGATAGGTGTTACCGGTATCATGCTCTCCAAATATGATTCGAACAAAATAGGAACTCAGACAGTAGCTGTGACTTATAATGGGAAAACTACAGGTTTTCAAGTGACGGTTATTGCACCATCAGAAACTGGTATCGTAATCAAAAAGCTACCGACTAAAATAAGATATGTATATGGTGAAAATCTGAATTTGAATGGGGCTTTGATTACAATATCCTATAATAATGGAACCAAGAAGGACATTGCGATTACAGCAAACATGGTAAGCGGCTATAGTTCAAAATTGATTGGTGCTCAGAGTCTGTTAGTGACATACCGAGGGAAAACCACAAGGCTTCAAATAACCATGACGAAGGCAAATCAAAGTGAATTAAAAATTAGTAAACTGCCAAGAGATATCTATAATGGAAAATCATTTAATCTAGGTGTATATGGTGGAAATGGGTCAGGAAAGATAAGCTACCAATCAAGTAATTCAGGGGTCGCTACGGTGGATGCTTTGGGTAAGGTGACCGCAAAAGGCTATGGCACCTTTAAGATAATTATTACAAAAAACGGCGATAGCTGCTACAATAGTAAAACCCTAAGCATACAATTTAATGTGGACCGGTACTTGGTTAAATTCAATAAAAATGGCGGTTCCGGAACGATGAAGGATCAAACCTTATTAAGAAATAAGAGTCAGAACCTGAATGGATCCGTGTTTACAAGGGTTGATTACACTTTCCTTGGCTGGGCAACGTCACCAAAGGGGAAAGTAGTGTACAAAAATAAGCAGCCAGTAAAAAATCTGGCTTCGAATACTACTTTGTATGCTGTGTGGTACAAGAATCCTAATGCACCGGATGTGGTGAGTGTGAAAGGTAAGAAGAATCAGGCAACAATTAGTTGGAAAAAAATAAAAGGACAGTATTATCAAGTAGAAATGTCTACCAATATGGAATTTACGAAAAAAACAATGATAAAAGCATATACGAAGGATTTGTCAAGCATTACAGTAGGTAAATTAAAGTCTAAAACTACATATTACTTTAAAATTACAACTTATAAGATAGTAAGTGGCGTCAAGGTTTATAGTGATTATGCGATTGTGTGGTGTAAGGTAAAATAACATTCATCAATATAAAATCAAACGTGTAAGAGTAATGGTTGAATGAAAAAGCGATATATTGTTTGATGGATTTCTAAAAGTATAAGAGCTGACGCTCAAAGGATATCTTGATTGAAACAATACATAGATTTGTATCAATGTATTGTTTCAAAAAGAAATCCTATGAGCACCAGCTCTTACTTTTTCAATAGTTCCTTTTATTGTAAAGTGATAAAGATATTGCACACTCTGTACGAAACGTATTTATACATAATATATTTATCTGCCTACGTCAGAACAAAATCCTATATATACTACATATAATATCTCTTGCAAACTTTTTTATCTACTCAGGTGCGTAACAACTTCTTCAAATTTCATTCCGTGGGAGGCTTTCACAAGGATTGTATCATCAATCTTAAGTATATCATCCAGGTGATTTATCATATCGTCTCTGGTTTCAAAGTACTCAATCTCACAATGGGAGGAAAAATTCTTCGCAACTTCCAATGCACCTTGATACATGTTGTGGGAAAGAGCACCGATACAGAGGAGTACATCAACCTTATCGCTTGCATAAGCGCCAACCTCAGAATGAAGCTCCTGTTCTTTTTCACCAAGCTCGAACATATCTCCGAGTATCGCAACCTTTCGGGTGTCAGCCTTGCCTAGTAAGTCGATTGCTGCTTTCATTGAGACTGGATTAGCATTATAGCAATCATCAATGATAGTTAGGTGATCCTTCTTTATGATATTGCTTCTGCCACCTACCGGCTTCACTTCTTGTATCCCCGCGGTGATTTCTTCTGTCGTCATATGGAGAAGAGTGCCGACAGAGGTTGCAGCCAGTGTATTCAGAATCATATGTTCACCGGGCAGGGGTACATCGGTATGTAATATCTGATTTGGTGTAGTCTGATCTGAATTGCTATCCTTATAATCGATGTGAATGGAGCAGGTGCTACCGAACAAGCCGTGTGTTGTAATATCTGTTGCATACACGTCGTTGCCGGGATGTAGTCCGAATTTAATCGGTTTTTTCCCTTTGACCTCTTGAATCGTAAGCAGCATATCATCATCACCATTAATACATACATTACCATTCTCATTCATGAAATCAAATATTTCACTTTTTGCTTTTAAAATACCTTCTCTGGAACCGAGATTTTCAAGGTGACATTGTCCGATGTTTGTTAATACGCAGATATCAGGTTTTGCAATTTTACTTAAGCGGTGCATTTCACCAAAATCACTGATTCCCATCTCAAGTACAGCTACCTCATGATAATCTTGAATTCTTAATATGGTTAACGGAAGGCCGATTTCATTATTAAAATTTCCCTCAGTCTTTAATATCTGATATTTTTGCTCCAGAACACTGCTGATAAATTCCTTCGTGGTTGTCTTACCTACACTTCCGGTAATACCAACCACTTTGATATCAAGCTGGGAGCGATACCAGGTGGCAATTTGCTTTAGTGCGTCAAAGCTGTTCTCAACCAAGATACAGGGACCCTTCGAATCTTCTGGAATCTTTTCACAGATGGTTGCAAGAGCTCCAAGATCAAACGAAGTATTTATATAATTATGGCCGTCCACACGTTCTCCGACGGTAGCGATGAATAGGAAATCCTTTTCAACTTTACGCGAATCTACTACGGCGCCATTAATCTCTTTATTTGCGTCATAATCGCCGAAAATCTGTCCGTTACAAGCATTGGCGATATGCTTCAGAGTCATATTCTTCATTCTGTTCTCCATTCTTTTTTCATTAACCCATTATTTTATTCTTAGGTATGTTTATCTATCGAATACAGAGCAATAACGTTACCAAAAGGTGACTGCTTCGTAGTATTATTTGTATTTCTTTAAGGATACTTCAATGATTTTTTCACATAGAGTTAAAAAGTCGATCCCTATAGCCTTTGCCTCTTGGGGAAGAAGAGAGGTAGGAGTCATTCCGGGTAGTGTATTTGCCTCTAAGCAGTAAATATCGTTTTGCTCGCTTAACATAAAGTCGACACGTGCATAGGTTTTTAATCTTAATGCATTGAATACATCTTCTGCAATTGACTGCATCTTAAGCGTGATATCTTCGCTTAGTACAGCGGGACAAGTTTCGACAGAGCTACCGGCTTGATATTTGTTTTTATAATCATAAAATCCAACAAGTGGAGCAATTTCAATAATTGGGAGCGCTTTTCCGTCAATTACACCGATTGAGAATTCACGTCCTTTGATATATTGCTCGATGATAACATCATTACCGAAAGTAAAGGCATCAGTAAGTGCCTGATCCATCTCCGCTGATGAGTTTACTATGGACACACCGACACTGGATCCACCGTTACACACTTTAACGACACAGGGGAAGGTGTTCCATTCAAATGCCTCACCTTTATTTACGTGAATTCCGCTTGGTGTGGGGATGTTATAACAGGAGAAGATTTCTTTTGAGATGGCCTTATCCATCGCAAGGGCACTACTCGTATAGTCAGTTCCTGTATACTTAATACCCATCAAATCAAAGGAGGCCTGTATCTTGCCGTCTTCCCCGTTTTCGCCATGTAGAGCAAGAAATACGATATCTGCCATACTGCAGATATCAATTACGCCTTGGCCAAAGAAATTGTTCGGATTACCTTTGCGCAGTGCCTTGATTTCATCAATATCCGGATTGCTTTCCTTTACTCCGCTGATATTTTTTGCCCAATCCTTCTCTATATCAAATACGTTATCGGTATCTCCCTCATAACCAAAGAAAACATCCAATAAAATCACCTGATGACTGGTGTTTTTCATTGCTTTATATATCATTGTTCCCGTTACTAGGGAAACATCTCTCTCAGAACTGGTTCCACCCGCCAATATTACTATTTTCATAACTCAAAACCCTCTCTTTCAATTCCAAATATCAAAAAAATATGTATTCATAAACGTAATTTTGTTTAGTGTGTCATAGGTCACTCACAGTATTAATCATCGTATATGAGTGTAGATATATGCAGATGCAAAAACCGGCCAATTGCGGTTGTCTTATACCGCATGAGGGAAAGGCGAGTCAGATGTATATGTATACTCATATTCATACCTTAATCTAAATCTGTCTTATGACACATAAATCAAACTTTTTATTCTAAAACAGTATAACGCATACAAGAAAACAAGTAAAGGCAATAAAGTGCTTTGAAATTATGAAATTGTGCGAATCAATAATTTATTAAAATAGGTGTAAAATATAACATTAAGCAGATTGGAAAGTAAATTATTCCTTCTGTAATAAAAATCTACTAGATGAACATGCTATATTTATAACCTTTATTGCACTAACTATGTGCAATCATTCATTATGGATTTGATGATAAAAATGAATGAAAATTAACTATTCGTGCGGCTATCCGCAAATAAATATGGGAGGGATTTTATATGAAGAAGATCATATCAATTATGTTGGTACTAACTTTAGTCAGTGCTTTATTCGCAGGGTGTGGTGCTAAACAAAACTCTGAAATCGCACTTATTACCGATAAGGGTAATATCGATGACAAATCCTTTAATCAGGGTTCATGGGAAGGTCTTGATAAATTTGCAAAAGACAATAAAATTTCCCATAAATATTTTAAACCTGAGGAAGCAAATGATGCGGGATATCTAGCGGCTATTGATTCTGCCGTTACAGCGGGAGCAAAGGTTGTAGTAACACCCGGGTTCTTATTTGAAGTACCTGTTTATCAGGCACAGACGAAGTATCCGAATGTTAAGTTTATCCTTCTTGATGGTGCGCCTCATACAGCAGATTACAAGACATTCAAAACAGAATCCAATGTAGCTAGCGTTATGTATGCGGAGGAACAGTCCGGTTACCTTGCAGGTTATGCAATTGTAAAGGATGGCTATACAAAATTAGGTTTTATGGGTGGTATGGCAGTACCGGCGGTGCAAGCTTATGGTTACGGGTTCCTACAGGGAGCTGAAGCTGCAGCGAAGGAACTAGGGTTAGGGGATGGCGCGGTATCTGTTATCTATCATTATACGGGTAACTTTGAAGAAAATGATACGAATAAAGCATTTGCTAAGACGATGTATCAGGAAGGTTCTCAGGTAATTTTTGCCTGCGGAGGATCTGTTGGAAAGAGCGTTATGGCAGCAGCAAAAGAATCAGGCACTAAGGTGATCGGTGTAGACGTTGACCAAAGATACGACAGTGATACCGTTGTTACATCTGCGATGAAGGGACTGGGTGCTTCTGTTATCTCTGTTCTTGAATCAATATATAAAAATAATTCGTGGAACACCTATGCAGGTAAAACTACTATATTCAATGCATCAAATAATGGTGTCAGTCTTCCTACGGAAGTTATCGGTGAAGCAAAGGGAAATGCTTTCGACCGATTTAAGACATTTGACAAGGCTGCTTATGACGCAGTATATGCTACTCTTGCCAATGGCTCGGCAAAACCTGTCAGAGAGATAAAAATCAAAGACGCAAGTGGCGTTGCTACTTCAGATGAGCTTAAGAACGGGCTAGGTCTAGTAAAGGTTACTGTTCAGGCACGATGATCGTAATGAAGGGTTATAAATGAAACAATGAGTGAGGTAATTATGGAAAATTATATTATAGAGATGCTTCACATTACAAAAGAATTTGGTGGGTTTAAAGCAAATGATGATATAACCCTTCAATTACGCAAAGGAGAAATTCATGCTCTTCTGGGAGAAAACGGCGCCGGAAAATCAACCCTAATGAGTGTTTTGTTCGGGCTATATCAGGCGGAACAGGGTGAGATTAGGAAGAATGGTGAAAAGGTAGCAATTAATAATCCAAACGATGCAAATCGTTTAGGAATCGGCATGGTTCATCAACACTTTAAACTGGTAGAGATTTTTACAGTACTGGAGAACATTATTCTTGGTGTTGAGCCGAATAAAATGGGATTTTTACAGAAGCAGGAAGCGCGTAAAAAAGTGATCCAGCTCAGCAAGCAATATGGATTACAAGTTGATCCGGATGCGGTGATTGAGAATATCTCAGTCGGAATGCAGCAACGAGTTGAAATATTAAAGATGCTTTACCGTGAAAATGAAATTCTTATATTTGATGAACCAACAGCGGTTTTAACACCGCAGGAAATCGAGGATTTAATTGGAATTATGCGTGGTTTTGCCAAGGAAGGAAAATCCATCTTGTTCATAACTCATAAACTAAACGAGATTATGGCTGTGGCAGATCGCTGTACGGTATTGAGGAAGGGTCAGTATATTGGCACTGTTGATATAAAGAACACATCGAAGGAAGAGTTGTCAAAAATGATGGTTGGACGCGATGTCAGCTTTCGTGTTGATAAAACTGAGCCTAGGATAGGGGAAGAAGTGTTATCTGTAAAAGAGATAACGATGACCTCGAAAATTAGTAAGAAAAATGCAGTAAAGGATGTTACCTTTTTCGTAAGAGCAGGGGAGATTGTTTGTCTTGCCGGCATTGAGGGTAATGGTCAATCAGAAGTAATTGCTGCTATTACAGGTCTTGAGAAGGTGAAGTATGGGTCGATATCCTTGGCGGGTACGGATATTACGAAATTGCCGATTAGGGAGAGGTCGAAGCTTGGTGTGAGCCATATACCGGAGGACAGGCATAAGCATGGTTTAGTTCTTGATTACACGCTGGAAGAAAATATCGTTTTACAAAGGTATTGGCAGCCGAGGTTTCAAAAAGCAGGATTTATAAATAATAGAGAAGTTAGAACTTATGCGGAAGGATTAATCAAACAATATGATGTAAGAAGTGGGCATGGTCCGGTATCCATAGCCAGAGGAATGTCAGGTGGTAATCAACAGAAGGCTATTATAGCTAGGGAGATTGACAAGGAGCATAAACTACTAATCGCGGTACAACCGACCAGAGGACTTGATGTAGGAGCGATAGAATTTATTCATAAACAACTGATTGAAACCAGAAATCAAGGCAAAGCAGTACTTTTAATGTCCTTTGAACTGGAGGAGGTCATGAATGTCAGTGATCGTATCCTTGTTATGTATGAAGGGGAAATCGTCGGTGAGCTAAATCCGAAGGAAACTACAATACAAGAACTGGGGCTATATATGTCCGGTGCAAAAAGAAATGTAAAGGAGAATTCATATGCGAAATAATATAATTTCTCCAAAACTGAAAACACAAACGGATACGCTGTTGAAAAGTAAAGGAGTGGCGGCAATATCAGCAGCTTTATTGGCGATCGCACTTGGTCTTATCTTTGGTTTTTTTGTTATGCTATTTGCAAGCCCGGCGAATTCATTCTATGGATTTACTACAATGTTATTCGGAGGATTTGGACGGTTGGGAGATGTGTTTTATTATGCCACACCAATCCTGATGACAGGTTTATCCGTTGGATTTGCATTTAAAATGGGGTTATTTAATATTGGTGCTTCCGGTCAGTATACGTTTGGTATGTTCTTTGCGCTATATGCTGGTTTTATGTGGAAGATGCCCGCCGGAATTCATTGGCTTGTATGTATTCTTGCAGGAATGCTCGGTGGAATGTTATGGGGGTTTATCCCTGGATTATTAAAAGCAACCTTAAACGTTCATGAAGTAATTACTTCAATTATGTTTAACTATATTGGTATGTATCTGGTGGATATGTTTGTTATCAATAATCCAAAGATGTATGTTCCGAATATGACAAGAACCGCATATTTACCTTCATCTGCTCAGATTCCTTCACTTGGCGTCACAAATTCAAATGTGAATCTTGGGATAATTTTTGCGATAGCATTCGCGATCATCTTATTTGTTGTATTGAATAAGACGACCTTTGGTTATGAACTCAAAGCCACCGGTTTTAATAAGCATGCTAGTAAATATGCAGGTATGAATGATACGAAGAATACTATATTGACGATGATCATAGCGGGAGGACTAGCCGGTCTTGGCGGTGCCTTCGCAATATTGGCGCCCTCTGCGATAGCAGGTAGCAGTATGACCTATGAGCCGGTTAATATCATCGCAGCGAACGGTTTTAACGGTATTGCGGTAGCATTATTAGGTAGCTCCAATCCGATTGGTATCATCTTCTCCGCATTATTTATCTCTCATATTCAACGTGGTGGAACATTGGTTAGTGTCTTCTATGGCTATAAACCGGAAATCATAGACGTTGTTATTGCTGTAATTATATATTTCTCAGCCTTTGCTATGTTGATGAGAGTAAGGAGGCAAAAACGATGAATACGATTATCTACTTAATTCAGAATATGCTACCTGTTGCTGTTCCTTTACTTTTGGTTGCACTTGGAGGTATGTTTAGCGAACGCAGCGGGGTTGTAAATATCGCACTGGAAGGTATTATGTTATTTGGAGCGTTCTTTGGTTGTATTACCGTGCATTTTATCGAGGGAGCATCATTAAATCCTCAGCTTATCTTATTAATCAGTATGTTGGTAGCTGCCATAGCAGGTATATGTTATTCTATGCTTTTGTCGTTCGCAGCCGTTAATATGAAAGCGGATCAAACCATTACAGGTACAGCACTAAATATGTTTGTTCCAGCAGTAGTCCTATTGTTTTGTAAAATGAAATTTAACAGTGATGGTATTACAAATAACGTTAATTTTTATATTAAAGAGGTACCGGGTTTGAGTGAAATACCGATTATTGGACCACTGTTTTTTGAAAAGACATATATTACGGTATATATTGGATTACTATTCTTAATCATAGCTGTTATCTTGTTTTATAAAACGAGGTTTGGATTAAGGTTACGTTCCTGTGGGGAGCATCCCCATGCAGCGGATTCGGTTGGCATTAATGTATATCTGATGAGACACAGCGGTGTCGGAATATCCGGTTTATTAGGTGGTATCGGCGGATTCTTTTATTCGGTTGGGATTATGGATGGTAATGTTAACGGCCATACCGGCGTAGCAGGTTTCGGCTTCCTTGCGTTAGCTGTCATGATTTTTGGACAATGGAAACCGCTTCAAATTCTTTTTGCCGCATTATTCTTTGCGTTCCTTAGAACACTTGCTTACTCGGTGGCATTAATCCCTTACCTAAATAATCTAGGGATTAATCAGACCTACTATAAGATGCTTCCCTATGTGGCTACGATGTTGGTCTTAATCTTTACATCGAAAAGATCTCGTGCTCCAAAGGCGGAAGGGATTCCTTATGATAAGGGCAAACGTTAGTAGATTAACAATCATGATTAAAATAGTATCCAGAATTAATTAGTATACTAGGTTCTCAATTAAAATAAGGGTGGTTGTAATTGTTGATCCTGAGGGATCATCGTTCAACCACCCTTATAAAATTATAATATAATGAAAGAAGAGGATGTTGCAAAATAATAATTTGAAAGAATAATGTTATTTTGCAACATCTCCACAAAGTTTTTGGCTGTGTAATCCTAGGCTCTAACTTTATATACGCGTAAAATATGTGCAGGAATTGATGTAAATTATTAAAAGTTTATGATATTTTCCGGAAACATTTTCATTATGAGGAATTTATGATATACTTATACAATTCGAAGGATTACTTCGGATATTACTGATGCGATTATCGAAGTAACGTAATGATTTAACGGAGGACACATGTTTGGATATGTAGTAATTAATAAGCCGGAATTGAAAATGAAGGACTTTTATAAATATAAGGCTTATTATTGTGGTTTGTGTAAGACACTGAAAGAGAAATACGGTCGATTTGGACAGATGACATTGTCCTATGATATGACTTTTTTGATTCTTTTACTCACTTCATTATATGAGTCAGATACCACAAGGGAGAAGAATCGATGTATCACACATCCGATTCGTAAGCATGATACTCTTTGTAATGAAATAACGGAATATGTTGCAGATATGAATATAGCACTTACCTACCATCATTTGTTAGATGACTGGCAGGATGAGAAAAGCGTAATGGGACTTGCAGGTGCAAAGATAATTAAACATAACTATCGAAAAATTGAAAAGAAATATCCAAGACAATGTTTAAGGATTCAAGAGTGTTTGACACGCTTACAAGAATGTGAACGAAAGAAGGATACTGATATTGATGCAGTGGCCGGATGCTTTGGGGATCTGATGTCAGAACTGTTTGTCTATCAACAGGATATGTGGGAGCAGAGCCTAAGAAATGTAGGTTTTTATATGGGAAAATTTATCTATATATTAGATGCTTATGATGATGTTGAGAAGGATATAAAAAAACGAAGTTACAACCCATTTGTAGAAAAGTTCGAAAGTGAATCATTTGATGAATATTGCGGCAATCTTCTGAATATGATGATAGCGCAATGCACCAATGAATTTGAGAAGCTGCCATGCCTCGTGGATGTGGATATTATTCGAAATATTCTTTATGAGGGAGTTTGGACGAAATATAATAAAATACATGATGATAGATTAAAAAGGAAGGAACAAGGAAATGATAACGAATCCGTACAAGATACTTGACGTATCACCTAATGCATCAAATGAAGAAATTAAAAAGGCTTATAGAGAATTAAGCAGAAAATATCACCCGGATTCCTATGTGAATAATCCTCTATCAGGGCTTGCAGAGGAAAAATTCAAGGAAGTTCAGGAAGCTTATAGCCAAATTATGCAGGAGAGAGAGAACGGATATAGTGGCGTTAACAGCTCCGCAAATAATGAAACTGATGAGATGAGAATGGTTTTTAATTACATCAATGCCGGAAACTATATGGAAGCTTTGAAGACATTATCACGTATTCCACTTCGTAACGGCAGATGGTATTACTATAGCGCGGTAGCCAATGCCGGTGTCGGAAATAATGTTATGGCGTTTGATCATGCCAGACAGGCGGTAAATATGGAGCCGGACAATCAGGAGTATCGTGATTTTTTAAATCATATGCAGTCTCAAGGGCAACAATATCAGAATAATCGCTACGGTGGTTACGGTACCTACGGTGGAGGCAATGCTGGCGGAGGTTATGGAAGAGGCTTCGGAACAGGTAATCTTTGCTGTGATTTATGGTGCGCGGATTCCTGTTGCGAGTGTATGGGAGGAGATATAATACCGTGCATTTAAATGCGAAAAAATTATCTTTTTTGGGTCTTTTATTATCCATATGTGTAGTTTTGATTATTTTAAGCGGTATCTTGGAATTTAATACGTTATTTTTGTTGGCAGCAGCTTCCTTTTGTGTCGGGATTGCCTTTCGTGAAACCAATATCCGATTCGCATTCGGATTTTATCTTGCAGGGCTGATCCTTGGTTTGCTTCTGGCACCGAATAAATTATATTGTATCACTTATAGTGCAATGGGAATGTATCTTCTTATTATTGAATACTCCTATGATAAGTTATTGATGATGAAGAACCCTGCTAGCCGAAGAAAAGTGAGTTGGATTATAAAATACGTTGTATTTAATCTGATGTATATACCGGCTGTGATATTCCTACCCAAACTATTCTTTGCCGGTACGATTGATCAAAGAATTATATTGACGATGGTGGTAGGTGGTCAGGGAGCTATTCTAATCTTTGACATGGCATATCAATACTTTCAACGATTTGTATGGGGGAAGTTCAGACATAATCTGAAGTTGTGATAGAAATGATAAGATTCAATTCTCTGATTTATAGAGGGTAGTTCAATCGATGAGTCAGCAATGATCGTAGCAAATAAAGCATATATAAAGTATATATAAAAAGAACGCCTGTAGAGGAAATATCCTTCTTATAGGCGTTCTTCTTTTGCTTGTATAAATCTAATGATAACTTAATCCACTTATGTGATTCGCATTACTAGAAATTTGAGTAAGTGTGTATTAATGTTTTGTATAACAACGATATTAGTGACGCTTATGAGCTCTATCTTTAATGCCTTCCGGAAGAGCAATCATTGCTGGCAAGAAGACAGGAAGCATAATAAAGCAAAGAACCAATAATCCTGTAATAACTGCAACTGAAAGCTCGATTAAAAGAATGAGACCGGATGGCATCAGTGTTGCAAACGTACCACCAAGAATAATAGCCGCTGCGGATACAACGCCGCCGATATGCTTGCAGGCGGTAATAATTGCCTCCTGTGGTGATAAATCCGGATATTCCTTAAATCGCATCATCAAGAAGATACTATAGTCAACGCCCAGAGATACGATAGCAATAAAGGCGAAGAACGGTACAAATGATGAGATTCCGGCGTATCCAAGTATATTAATAAATATAGTGTTTATTACAAACATTGCAATGTAATACGAACCTACCAGTGCAAATGTAATGAAAACTGGTGTCCAGAAGGAACGGATTACAAGTAGTAGAATAAGGAACACACCGATTAATACGATGATTATCATTCTATTTAAGTCTCGATTCAGGATATTATTGGTATCGTTTGTTGTAGCGCTTGGTCCGGATACCCCACTTTTTGCATTGTTTAACACGGTGCCCTTTAATGCTCCTGATACAGTTTTATTGATTGCGGTAACAGTGCTTAAGGAATCCTTCGCATAAGGATCATCATTAAGTGCTACCGTCAACTTCGTAATGGTTCTGTCCTTAGACATATACATGTCGAGTGCTTTCTTAAAGTTCGCATCCGTTAACGCTTCCTTTGGAATATAAAAGGTCTTGCTGGAATTGAGCTGGGTAAGGAAGTTGTTTGTTTGGTCAAGTCCATTGGAGATTTGTTTTAAGCCGTCGTTTACATCGGAGAGCTTTGTGCCGAAATCACCAAAACCAGCTAAACCATCTGATAATAACTTCTGACCTTTTTCCATATCGCCAAGACCGTTTGTGACTTTTTCCATATTAGTAATGATGGTAGTCATACCATTTGAAGCCTGGTTAAGACCACTTTCGAGTTTTTCAAGCCCAGCTACAATCTGAGTTAAACCGTTATTTATTTTAATTAAATTCTTATTAACAACATCAAAGTTAGAGGTAACTGCGTTATAATTTTTATTTAAGATTTGAATGCCCTGAGGAGTAACATCCTTTAAGTTTAGTAATATTCCGTCGATGGTTTGTTGCAATCCGATAAAGGTAGGATCACTTTTAAGCTCTGGATGGGAAGCGGATAATCCTCCTACCATTAACTTCATCTGGTTTAATGCATCTTTAACACCTAGCAGCGCTGCGGAAGCACCCTGATAATTTGCTCCCATTTGAACATATCCTGCCTGCATTTTGGTATAGCCATCCGATAAAGCGGTTATGGCACCATTCATCGTTTTTAAATTATCGTGTATCTGAGATAAACCGTTTGAAATAGATTCTGAATTGGTGGAACCGTTATTGATGCCGTTTTTGATTTTCTTTAGTCCGTCGGTTAAAGAGGACACTCCGTTTTTTAGATCCTTGGTACCGTCAGTCATCTTGTTTACCTGAGAAAAATCAGAGTCGGATAATTTATCCTGGGCTAATTTTAAACCGTCATATATTTCGTTTACGCCGCCCTTTGTCTGGGATAAGCCGTCGGTTACTGTCTCCATATTTTTACCTATGTAAAAATTCTCGATTTGTTTTCCTTCCGGCTGTGTAGCGGAAGACACCTTGGAGACACCTTTCAATCTCTGAAGTCTGGTAGTAATATCGTCGATAACGGTTAAGCCTTCATTATTATCAAGTGCTTTATCTGTTTCGATAACAACCGTAACTGGCATTGCTTGCCCTTTGCCGAAATGGTCGGATACAATAGAGAAGCCTTTGGTTGAGTTATATGAATTACCGAGCTCGCTGATTGTATCAAAGTTAAGTTTTTGTTGGTGGAAGATTACAGTGGTTCCTATAATCAAAGCAATAACCAAGCCGGATATTACTGGATGTCTTGTAGATAAGCTGGCAATTTTATCCCATGTTTTGCTTTCCTTGTGTCCGGTGGTACTCTTAGAAGGCCAGAATAATTTCGCACCTAAGATCTTCATAGCAAATGGTGTCAATGTAAGAATCTCAAGCAATAGCATGGTTGCACCGATAACAACAACAACCGCCGATTTATATACGGGAGATTCAGAGAATATTAAACTGAAGAAGGCGATTAATATGGTTAGTACACTGAATGCAATCGTTTTACCCGCTGTTTTGTAGGTTTTGATAATGGCATCATCCACGGATAAGCCGTTATAAAGTTCTTCTTTAAAACGATTAAATAGCAGGATGTTGTAATCTGTACCGATACCAAACAAAATCAATACAAGTAGCATTTGAGTAAGTGTAGTGACAGGGAAATTAAATTTATCAATTAACTGAGCCGCGATGCCCATTGATGTTAAATAGGAAAAGGCAACTGCAATTAGTGACACAAAAGGAATAATTACAGAGCGGAACATAATGATCAATATTAACAAAATAAAGATAACGGTTAAAACCGCACTTTTTTCAACACCCGAGGTGGAGGCCTTCAGATAATCATTGCTGATGAAATCTGCTCCGGTAAGATAGTGTTCTGCAGTGACATTCGTTAACTTACTATTAATTGCAGATTGAATATCATCCACTTCACGTTTCTGTTTGTCGAGCTTGAAGCTGACCATGAGAGTGGTACCGTCCTTAGAGATTAAAGATTCTTTTGCTTCGGGAATATTAAAGGGATCAATAATTTCATCCATGCTAAGATTGGATTTTTGATCCTTAATTGAATTGACTGCGGTTTCGATTTGCTTCATCTCATCATTTGTAATTTTATTTTTATTATAGAATACTAAGATGTTATTCGTACCTTTCGTCGTTTCCATTTTACTGAGTAGTGAGTCTGCCATCGCTGAAGGACTGTCGTTTCCGATTGGTGTTTGTCCTCGCTGTCTCAGTATTGCATTCACATCAGGTTGAAAGAACGTAAGCAAGAATGTTGCAATCAGCCAGAATGCTAAGATAAACCAGCGATATTTTAGAATGTGTTTCATGTATTAACTCCTTTCATTATCAAGCTGTAAACCAACTGATGTCCATTAATAAACAACAGAGTGTTGATTTATCATCAATTATGAAATATAATACACACAGAGACGGTTTACAACCATCAGTATTATTTTTTATGAGGAATTCTCCACATTTTAAAAAGAAATGTTGGTTATTAATAAAAAATTTATAATTAGATCCAGCTATGTTTATTGTGATTTCATAGGGTGGATAAAGGAGAGAATGAAGAGTGAAAGATAAATCTTTTACTCTGCGCATAAATCATGCGCATGAATGGAGGTAAAGATGAACAGTGAAAAAGTTGATCGGCGAATAAAGTATACAAAAATGCTGTTAAGAAACAGTTTAGTGGATTTGATGAGAGAGTATCCTATTTCAAAAATATCCGTAAAAATGCTGTGTGAGAAAGCTGATATTAATAGAAGCACCTTCTATGCCCATTATACGGATCAATTTGACTTGTTAAAAAAGTTGGAACGAGAGGTGATATCCGAATTTGAACGACAAATTGAAAGTCAATGCTTTCAAAGGCATAATAGGGAATCCGTTAATTGGCTGAATGAAATTCTTATGTACGTAGCGGAGAATGCAGAATTATGTAAAGTGCTGTTGGGTGATAACGGAGATCCTGACTTTCAGAGAGAAATCATGCGATTGGCGCAGCAGAAAACCATTACTGAACTGAAGAATTATAAAAATATTGATACAAGAACCTCGGAATATCTTCAAAGCTTCACAGTAACTGGGGCGTTAAATGTGGTACAGAAGTGGTTGCAGGATGGAATGATTGAATCGACCGAGCAGATGGCCGAATTTACTTCCCTACTATTATATAAGGGTATTTCTGCATTTCGCAACTCATAGTAGATAAAATAATATTATAATTCGTTAATAAACCGATTATGAAGTTTGTTGTGGCCAAGAATGGAGTAATATAATTAACAATAGTTTTAAGAACGGCTTATCATGGGATTGCGATCTCAAATGATAAGCCGTTTTTAAACTATATTGTATTTTTCTGTTGTTCAATCATGTTGCTTTTGGCACAGATTTATTTGATTACGGTCTGGCCGCCCATATATGGCTGAAGTGCAACCGGGATATTGATAGAACCATCTTCGTTGAGGTTGTTCTCAAGGAAAGCGATTAACATTCTTGGAGGAGCAACAACTGTGTTATTTAATGTGTGTGCGAAGTACTTACCGTCTTCACCAACTACACGAATCTTTAAGCGACGTGCCTGTGCATCTCCTAAGTTTGAGCAGCTACCTACCTCGAAGTATTTCTTTTGGCGAGGGGACCATGCTTCCACGTCGATGGATTTTACTTTCAGATCTGCAAGGTCACCGGAGCAACATTCAAGCGTTCTTACCGGTACGTCTAAAGTGCGGAATAAGTCTACTGTATTCTGCCACAATTTATCAAACCATGCCATACTGTCCTCTGGCTTACATACTACGATCATTTCCTGCTTTTCGAACTGATGGATACGATATACGCCTCTTTCCTCTAAGCCGTGTGCACCTTTTTCTTTACGGAAACAAGGAGAGTAGCTGGTTAAAGCCTGAGGTAAGGTGTCGGAAGGGAGTATCGTATCGATATATTTACCAATCATGGAGTGTTCGCTGGTACCGATGAGGAACAAATCTTCCCCCTCGATTTTGTACATCATAGCTTCCATCTCAGCAAAGCTCATAACTCCGGTAACAACCTCGCTACGAATCATATAAGGCGGAATACAATAGGTAAAACCGCGGTCTATCATGAAATCTCTTGAATAGGAGAGAACAGCCGAGTGGAGTCTTGCAATATTACCCATAAGGTAGTAGAAGCCGTTACCTGCTACTTTTCTTGCACTATCAAGATCAATACCGTTAAGTTTTTCCATAATTTCAGTATGGTATGGAATTTCAAAATCAGGAACGACCGGTTCACCATAGCGTTGTACTTCAACATTCTCGTTATCATCCTTACCAATCGGAACGCTAGGATCAATGATATTAGGGATGGTCATCATGATCTTTTTGATTTTATCCTGTAACTCATTTTCCTTTGTTTCTAATTCGGCTAAACGTTCGGAATCAGCTGTTACCTGTTTCTTTAAATCTTCTGCCTCATCTCTTTTGCCCTGTGCCATGAGTCCACCGATCTGCTTTGAGATCTTGTTTCTTTCAAATCTTAAATTATCTGCTTCCTGCTTTGCGTTTCTGCTTTCTGCATCGAGGGCGATTACTTCATCAACGAAAGGAAGCTTATTGTCCTGAAATTTATTACGAATATTTTGTTTTACGATTTCAGGGTTTTCTCTGACAAATTTTAAATCTAACATTGTTTCCTCCATTTTGCTGAACATTCAGCTTTTTATTTTGGGTCTAAAGGCTTTTTGACGCTCAAACCTATAAATTAAAAAAATCCTATCAACCCACATATATAACATGGGACGAAAGGATTCCGCGTTGCCACCCAAATTGCCGGGCTATTTACCCGACCACTCAACAGTACGATAAAGGGTACTGACCTTCCGACTCATCGCCGGCAGCTCAAAAAGTGGAAAGATCCCTTGTTACACCGGTTCACACCAACCACCGGCTCTCTGAAGCAATTCTGGAATCGTAGCTTTTATCATTGCTGAAATAGTTATACAAGTTTTCTTGTATTATTTTATCTTATTATATAACCAATTATTCGATTTATCAAGTATTTCCTTAGGTTATTTTGGTATTTTGCAAATTACAGATGCTATTTTAAAGGTACAGATAATTGGGCAATAATTGGTAGATATGCCGGGCAAGTTGGGTAAAATTGTGGAATTGTCTATAAAAAAACAATCATTGACAATATACATCATAGTGAGATAAAATTGACGTGAATTAATCAATAATTTTCACATAGTGGTTGTATATCATTTACATAGAGATGTCTTAATTGTATGATTAATTACGCAAAATAATAAAAATAATTGGGCAAGGTGACTAAATTATGAATGAAATCTCTGTATTGATTTTATTTCCATTGGTAGCAGCGTTGATTATTTTCCTGGTTCGTAATGACAAAGTTAGGAATATGTTGGTTAGAATCAGTGCTGTAGGAACTGCTGCATTAACCGTAACAGTTACATATCTACATTTTAATAATGGAATAACCTTTACCTATCCGCATGAAGAAACAATTGATCTTGTATTGGCAGTTGTTGAGGTATTGGTAGCAATATTTATTATCACAGTTGGTATCAAAAGCAAGAAATATCTTGTGTCAGCTTTTTCTTTCGTTCAAACCGTATTGATTTTATTCTTTGAATTTACTCAAAAAGAAGGAATTGAAGTTAAAACTGCAATTGTTCTGGACAAACTTGCCATTATTATGGTACTGATTGTCGGGCTGGTCGGTAGCCTTATTTGTCTATATGCAGTTGGTTATATGAAAGACTATCATAAGCATCATAAGGAATATAAAGAGAGAAAGAGTTTCTTTTTTGCAATTCTTTTCTTGTTTTTATCTGCAATGTTCGGATTAGTATTATGTAATAATCTGACCTGGCTGTATTTCTGCTGGGAGCTTACAACTCTATGTTCTTTCCTTTTAATCGGTTATACACAGACAACGGAAGCAAGAAACAATGCGTTTCGTGCTTTGGTTATAAATTTAGGAGGAGGTCTTGCTTTTGCGGTTGCAATTGTATGGATTGGAACTCAGTTTCATACATTGGAATTATCTGAATTAGTGAGTAAGAATCCTGAGACAATGGTGCTTATTCCGGCGTTCTTATTAGCATTCGCAGCTTTGACCAAATCAGCGCAGTTACCGTTCTCCTCTTGGTTACTTGGAGCGATGGTTGCACCGACTCCAACCTCTGCTTTACTCCACTCTGCTACGATGGTAAAAGCAGGCGTATATCTCTTGATTCGTTTAGCTCCTTTGATTGGAGGCACTTATGTGGGAAAATCAGTAACACTAGTAGGAGGAATCACTTTCCTGGCGTGTTCGCTGATGGCAATCTCTCAAAGTGATGCTAAAAAAATCTTGGCATATTCTACCTTGGCTAATCTGGGATTGATAGTAATATGTGCCAGTGTTGGTTCACAGGAATCAATATGGGCTGCAATTTTATTGATAATCTTTCATGCTGTATCGAAATCTCTATTATTTATTTCGGTTGGTTCAGCTGAAAATCAGATTGGAAGCAGGGATGTAGAGAATATGGATATTCTTATGGGAGTGTCCACAAGGTTGGCAATATTTATGTTAATTGGTATCGCAGGAATGTTCCTGGCACCATTTGGTATGTTGATATCAAAGTGGGTTGCTATGAAAGCATTTATTGATTCTAACGATATTTTGACGGTGGTAATTCTTGCATATGGTAGTGCAGCTACTTTATTCTATTGGACAAAATGGATGGGTAAGCTAGTGTCAAATGCAAATATGAAAGATCGTGTGAAACAAGCGTTTCATTTGGATGAAAGTATACCGATTTTTATTCTTGGAATAATGGTTGTGTTGTCATGCTTTGGATTTCCAATTATCTCTAAATATGTACTGATTCCATATCTGTCAGGCATATTCGGTAATGAAGCGTTGACTCCGATTGGGGATAGTAACGTTTTATTAATGTTAATCATGCTTAGTATGTTAATTATATTACCATTGAGCTTTATTCCTATTTATAAAAATGATAAGCGAAGAAAAGCACCGATCTATATGGCAGGCGAGAACACCGGTGATAATGAAACCTTCAACGGCTCAATCGGAACAACTCGTAAAGTAGAACTGAGAAATTGGTATATGGAGAGTTACTTTGGAACGAAGAGGTTAACCTTTTGGAGTAATATCTTATCGATTATAACATTGGTAATTGGAGTGATATTTCTGTTAGGGGGGATGATTTAATATGATAATTACAATATTATTGGTTTTAGGAATAATCATTTTCGCACCTTTGGTTGGTGGATTTTTAACCGGTGTTGACCGTGTTATATCGGCGAGATTACAGGGAAGGCAGGGACCACCGGTATTACAGCCGTTTTATGATGTGTTCAAACTAATCAGCAAGGAATCCATTGAAGTGAATTCAATGCACCGATTTTTTGTTTATGTTTCATTAATCTTTGCAGTATTTACAACAATAATCCTGCTAACCGGCGGAGATATTCTGCTTGCGATCTTTGCATTAACATTAGGGTCAGTATTTTTTGTATTAGGCGGATATGCCTCTAATTCACCCTACAGTACGATTGGATCGGAGAGAGAATTGCTTCAGATTATGGCGTATGAACCAATGGTTTTGTTGACCTGTATCGGTTTGTATTATGCAAATAGAAGCTTTTTTGTCAAAGAAATCATAGCTAATGATAAACCGGCAATTATCTATCTACCCGGAGTATTTATCGGTTTAATCTTTATCATTGCATTCAAATTAAGAAAATCTCCTTTTGATCTTAGTATGTCTCATCATGGGCATCAAGAGATTGTAAAAGGTATTACAACAGAATATTCCGGTAAGGATCTGGCAGTGATAGAAGTGACTCACTGGTATGAAACAATCATTGCTTTAACTTTGGTATACGTCTTTTTTGCTACTGCAACGCCGATTAGTCATGTGATAGCGGTTTTGGTTTGTGCAGTGATTTATTTTCTTGAAATACTGATTGATAATGCGGTGGCTAGGTTAAAATGGCAACAGGCACTTAACTCAGCATGGATTGTTACGGCGATAATGGGGACGGCTAATTTATTTATATTATCACTATTTCGCTAGTACTTATAGTTCAACTAAGCCAACCGGCAGAAGCGAAATAGCGCTTTTGCGAGTGC
Source organism: Variimorphobacter sp. HTMS_6 (assembly GCF_059717775.1). Lineage (NCBI taxonomy): Bacteria > Bacillati > Bacillota > Clostridia > Lachnospirales > Lachnospiraceae > Variimorphobacter > Variimorphobacter sp. HTMS_6. The sequence continues at coordinate 2,052,050 of NZ_AP046094.1, read as the reverse complement.
TAAATAGATGGAGGTTTCTATGAAAAGTATAAAAAAATCACCATGGATATTACATTACGACGGTTCTAGCTGTAATGGCTGTGACATTGAGGTTTTGGCATGTTTAACTCCTTTATATGATGTAGAACGTTTTGGTATCATCAATACGGGTAACCCAAAGCATGCGGATATCTTATTGATAACCGGAAGTGTGAATGAACAGAATATACCTGTGGTAAAGCAACTCTATGAGCAGATGGCGGAGCCAAAAGTGGTTGTAGCAGTCGGAATCTGTGCTACCTCAGGTGGCATATTCGCAGAATGTTATAATGTGGTTGGCGGAGTGGATAAGGTTTTACCGGTAGATGTATATGTGCCCGGTTGTGCCGCTCGTCCTGAAGCAATTATTGATGGTGTGGTTAGGGGACTTGCTGCGTTAGAAGCAAAGCAAATAAATCGTAAAAAGATTGCGAATTAATATATGAGTATGGAGGTTCGATATGAGTTACCAAACAATACAACCGGTTACTCCGAATGAATTATTGTCGGAAGTATCAAAATTAAAAGACTCTGGATATCGTCTGGTTGCAATAACCTGTACGAATAAAGATGATTTAGAACTCAGCTATTCCTTTGATAAGGATTATGATTTGATTAACCTTCGTATTAATACGGATAATCAGACAGAGATACCCAGTATTAGCGAACAATATCCATATTCATTTTTATATGAGAATGAAATTAATGAGCTGTTTGGAGCGAAGATAGTAAAGATAAATCTTGACTTCAACGACACGTTATATAAGATTTCGGTGAAAACACCGTTTCGGAAGAAGGAGGAGGAGTAATGGGTAATAGAACCGTAGTTCCTTTTGGACCACAGCATCCGGTTCTTCCTGAACCGATTCATCTCGATTTAGTACTTGAGGATGAAACAGTTGTAGAAGCAATCCCTAGAATTGGATATATACATAGAGGATTAGAAAAGCTGGTAGAAAAAAAGGATTATCAGCAATATACCTATGTAGCTGAGAGAATATGTGGAATCTGTTCCTTTATGCACGGCATGGGATACTGCATGGCGATTGAAGATATCATGGATGTAAAAGTTCCGGAACGTGCAGAGTATTTAAGAGTAATCTGGGCGGAGTTGTCAAGACTTCATAGCCATCTTTTATGGCTTGGTTTACTCGCAGATGCATTCGGCTTTGAGAGCTTATTCATGCAGTCCTGGAAAATGAGAGAGCAAGTGCTTGATATCTTCGAAGAGACGACCGGAGGAAGAGTCATCTTCTCTGTATGCGATATTGGAGGGGTAAGAAAGGATATTTCTGCAGAGACTTTATCAAAGATAGATAAGATATTATCCGGTATGAATAAAGAATTAAAGGAAGTTACGAATGTATTCTTAAATGATACCTCAGTAAAATTACGTACCAAAGGAGTTGGCGTATTAACGAAGCAACAGGCGTTTGAACTCGGGGCAGTAGGACCAATGGGTAGAGCTAGCGGTGTGGATTCGGATCTTAGATCGACCGGATATGCTGTGTATGGTAAGTTAAAATTCGAACCAATTATCGATGAAGCAGGAGATTCCTATGCCAGAACCAATGTCAGAATTAAGGAGATGTTTCAGGCTATTGATTTGATTCATCAGTGCATTGCTCAAATTCCAGAGGGTGACATTAAGGTGAAAGTAACGGGTAATCCAAATGGAGAACATTTTATGCGTGTAGAACAACCGCGCGGGGAGGTAGTGTATTATGCAAAAGCGAATGGAACGAAATATCTTGATCGTCTGAGAGTTCGAACTCCTACCTTTGCAAATGTTCCAGCATTGCTTGAAACGTTAAAAGGGTGTTCCCTTGCAGACGTTCCGATATTAGTACTGACAATTGACCCATGCATTAGTTGTACTGAAAGATAAATTGGGAAAGAAAAAGCGCTTCCTTTAATTAGGGGGAGCATGGAGGTAAGTATGTCGATATTAAGCATGTCAAAGACACTCTTTAAAAACTTGTTTCATGGGCCATACACCGTATTGTACCCGATGAAGCAAAAAGAAAAATTTGACCGCACAAGAGGAAAGGTTGATATTTCTATTGATGATTGCATATTCTGTGGTATATGTCAAAAACGTTGTCCGACCGGTGCAATCACTGTAGATAAAAGTAAATCCTCATGGAGCATAGAACGGCTTCAATGCATTCAATGTCAATATTGTAATGAAGTGTGTCCGAAAAAATGTCTCTCGATGGGGAATCAGTATACTGCACCGTCTGACGGTAGTGTAAAGGATGAATATATTAAATGCATGAATACCCAATTACCCAAAGAATAATTGAGATAGCTGATGAATACGCAAACAAATATGATGTAACCGAGGTGAAAGTCATCAATCTGGTGGTTGGTGATTATTCCGGTTATGTGGCAAGTTCAATTGAACTGTATTTTGATATTATCGCTGAGGGTAGTCTATGTGAAAAAGCAAAACTCAATATTGAGCGCGTGGTACCTAAGTTAAAATGTAATAACTGCGGGGAACTATTCATCAGAAAACCCTTTACCTTTGAGTGTCCTATCTGTAAGGGAGAGGGTATGCCAACTGACATCGGACAGGAGTTTTACATTAAGTCAATCGAAGTATAGAGGAGGTTTGCTATGTCAGAAAATAAAGAAATTGAAATCATGCAATCCGTTTATGATAAAAATGACGAGGTAGCTGCGCAGATTAATTCCTCGTTAACACAAAAAGGGATTTATGCAATTAATGTGATGGGAGCTCCGGGAGCAGGTAAGACAACATCCCTAATTAATATTATAAAACGTCTTCAAGGGGTAACCCCTTATGTAATTGAAGGAGATATCGAAGCGGACTTTGATACGAAGACATTGCAGTCACTTGGAGTGAAGGCAATTCAGATCAATACGGGTGGAGCTTGTCATCTGGATTCCCCTTTGATTGGTAATGCGGTAGATGAGCTAAAACTTACCGATGGCGTTCTCTTTATTGAGAATATTGGAAATCTTGTATGTCCGGCAGAATTTATGATTGGTGAACATGCAAAAATGTTGATTTCTACTGTAACAGAAGGTAGTGATAAGCCCTACAAATACCCGTTAGCATTTGAAAAGGCGGATGTGATTTTAATCAATAAATGTGACTTAATACCTTATATAGACTTTGACGAAGACTTTTTTATGAAAGGTGTAAGGGCGTTAAATAAGACTGCACCCGTAATAAAAGTTTCCGGAAAAACAGGAGAGGGCTTCGAACAGATTGTATCATGGATAATGGAAAAAATAAAATAATTACAAAAAAAATAAAAGTGTATGGAATTGTACAAGGGGTTGGATTTCGGCCCCTTGTTTATCATATTGCGAAAAAGTGGAATGTGAAAGGACATGTTCGCAATGTAGGCGGTTATGTTGATATTATGGTTCAGTCAAAAGAAGAGAATCTGAATGGATTTATAAAAGAGCTGAAGAACCTGCAAAGCATAGGCGTTGAGATTGTGAAAATTGAGATAGAAGAGATTGAAATAGAAGAGATTGAAATAGAAGAGATTGGTATTGAAAAGGTTGGAATTGATGAGATTAAGGTAAAACTGGAGAAGCAGACAGAGGAATTTGTTATTATAATAAGCGGGACCAGTGACGAAGTAGCAATTCTACCACCGGACCTACCGGTTTGCAGGGTCTGTATGGAGGAGCTTAATGATCCATCGAATCGTCGTTATGGGAACCCGTTTATAAGTTGTATGTCCTGTGGGCCAAGATATACGATTATGGAACGGGTGCCTTATGATAGGGACACAACTACAATGGTGGACTTTAGGATGTGTCCATCTTGTGAGAGTGAATACATCTCCCCTGATACAAGACGATTTCATGCACAGACAATATCCTGTAATGATTGTGGACCATATCTGATTTACCAAGAAGTCAACCAAGAATCAATAAATAATTCCACGTGTATTCAAAAAACAATTAAAATTAATTCATCTGAACAGAGCAAGAATGATATGTATTCCTTAGGTGATGTTCGATGGAAATATGATATGCAGGATAAAGAATGGATCGGGCATCAATATGACAATGAAGAAGCTCTATCTAGAGCGATTTCTATTATAAAAGATGGCGGGATCGTTGCGGTAAAGGGAATTGGAGGTTATCACTTTGTATGCTCGCCGTATAACGAACTAACAGTGAAGAATCTTCGAAAGCTAAAGGGAAGGGAAGAGAAGCCCTTCGCGGTGATGTTTCCGGACATCTCCGGGCTGGAGGATTTCTGTATTGTATCTGAGGAAGAAAAAGCATTATTACGAACCAATGCCCGCCCAATTGTTCTGCTATATATGCACGAAGATACGATGGCTCCGTCTACAAATAAGGGAAGTATCTACTGCGGTGCTTTTTTACCGTATACACCACTGCAGATACTATTAACACGGGAATGTGGAGCGTTAATTATGACAAGTGCAAACCTGTCAAACCAGCCGATTATTAAGGATGATGATAAGATGTGCTCCTTGAAATCTCCATATCTCAACGGAGTGTTGTACAATACCAGAAAAATCGTGCGAACCGTGGATGATTCGGTGGCGAAGATAATTGATGGAAAACCGCAGTTGATAAGAAGAAGTCGCGGATTTGTACCCTATCCTGTATTTTTACCACCAAAGAGCGATGAAGCAAAGCATGCTATCTTTGGGGCTGGAGGAGATCTGAAGGCAGCATTTTGTTTATATAAGAACGGTAACGCAGTGGTATCGCAATATTTGGGTGATTTGGAAGAACTGAATGTTATGAAAGAGTATCAAAAGGCGTATGAGGATTTGATATCCTTATTAAAAATCAACCCTCAATTGGTGGTATGTGATATGCATCCGAATTATTATTCTGTTCGTTTCGCAAAAGAGCTTGGACTTCCGGTTATCTCTATTCAACACCACCATGCGCATATTGCTTCTGTCATGGCAGAGCATGATTTACATGAAAAAGTGATTGGGATTGCATTTGACGGAACCGGCTTTGGAACAGACGGCAATATATGGGGTGGTGAATTCCTGGTATGCGAGGGGAATCATTTCACCAGAGAAGCACATTTAAAATATACCCCGATGATCGGCGGAGATCAGTCGATGAAGGATGCGAAAAAAACAGCTTCCTGCTTCCTGATGAATTATAACCTTGGTGAATTTGTGAGAGATGAGAGGAAGGATTTAATACAGTCACTTCTTGACCTAAAGATTAATACAATCCTATCCTCCAGTATGGGGCGATTTTTTGATGCGGTATCATCCATTCTTGGAATTGCGCAGGAAAACAGCTACGAAGGAGAATGTGCTGCATTACTTGAGAAAGAAGCAGTTTTGGCAAAGAGAAATTTGATTAAGCCAATTAAACTTGAATTAGCAATTACGAAGAGTGAGGGGATATTGGAATTAGATCCTTCTTCGCTCTTATCAGACCTTTGCTCTCTAAGGACAGATTGTTCAACTGGTGCGTTGGCATTGGGCTTTCACTATGCATTAGCGGAAAGTATCAGTGCTATCTGTGAGATATTAAGAGAAAAGCATAAATGTAATACTGTTGCTATCAGTGGTGGAGTATTTCAAAATTCTGTAATAACGGAGAGAACGTTGCTGCTATTACGAGAGAAAGGCTTTTGTGTGTATACCAATATGGCGGTACCACCCAATGATGGTGCAATTAGCCTAGGTCAGGTATATCTTGGTAAAGAATATCTGGAGGGCAATAAAACAACTACGGAATTATTGGAGCAGTTGCCAGGGCGATTAACTATAAGTAATATTTAGGCTGCAATCCAAGTAATAAATAGAGCAATGTAAAGTGATGTGCTTATATCTCATAAATGAATTTGTAAAAGGATGCGTAAAAGAATTTGACACGACGCTTGTATAGGGAAAGGTTGGTGCTTATGTGTGTGGCAGTACCCGGTAAGATAATTGAAATAAATGGGGATATAGCCAAGGTTAATATCATGAATAATATTACTCAGGTGAATATCAGGTTGGTCAGTGCTGAGATTGGTGATTATGTGCTGGTGCATGCTGGTGTTGTAATCGAAGTGATGAAACAGGATATGGCTGAGGAGATTCTAGAGATATTTTCAGAACTTCAGGAGGATGCAGATGAAGACTCTATTGGAAGTGAAAGATGAATTAAAGAATTATGATGGAAAACCGGTGAAAATCATGGAGGTGTGTGGGACTCATACGGGGAGTATCTTCAAGAATGGGATTCGCAGTTTGTTGTCGCCGAAGATACAGCTGATATCGGGGCCTGGGTGTCCTGTTTGTGTAACCTCAACATCCTATATTGATCGGCTTGTGGAATTATCGCGACTTGAGAATCACTGCGTACTTACCTTTGGAGATATGATGAAGGTAAAAGGAAGGGAGTACTCCTTGACGGAGGCAAAAGCAATTGGTGCAAAGGTGGAGATATTATATTCACCGCTTGGAGCGATTACGAAGGCGCAGGATAGACCCGATATACAATATGTATTTGCGGCAATCGGCTTTGAGACAACTACTCCGATTTACGCTTTAATGATGGAGGAAATCCTCACTAAGAACATAAAAAATTTAAAACTCCTGACCTCGCTAAAAACCATTATACCTGCATTAACCTTTATCTGTGAGAATGAGCAGGGAATTGATGCATTTTTAAGTCCCGGACATGTTAGTGCGATAATTGGAAGTAAGGCGTATGAAAGTCTTGCGACACGATATCATAAACCATTTGTCATAGCAGGTTTTGAAGGCGAGCATATTCTGGCAGCGGTGTATGACATCATAACTCAGATTAAAACTGGGCAATCGTTGGTGACGAACCGATATCAGAGTGTAGTGACAACAGAAGGAAATACGAAGGCGATGGATCTAGTTGAGCATTATTTTGAAAGTGTGGATGATAGCTGGAGAGGGATCGGTGTGATTGAAGGTTCAGCACTGAGATTGCGCAATGAGTATAAGGCTTATGATGCCGGAAGTGAGTACGAATTTAAAGAAGAGAAGCAACCGAATGGTTGTAGATGTACCGATGTAATACTTGGTCGCATTCAACCGATAGATTGTGGGCTTTTTAAAAAAGTATGTACCCCAATGAGTGCGGTGGGACCCTGCATGGTATCATCAGAAGGTGCCTGTGGAATCTGGTACAAGAACATTTGAAAGGCGTGGTGACTAATATGAAGATAGATATGTCTTACGGCAGCGGTGGTAAACAGACCAGTAATTTGGTTAGTGATATCTTTTTGAAGTATTTTGATAATAAAACATTAAATAAGCTAGAGGATGCAGCGGTTTTGAACGTAAAAGGGAAAATTGCCTATACCACTGATTCTTTTGTGGTGACACCGCTCTTTTTTCAGGGAGGGGATATCGGTAAGCTTGCGGTATGCGGTACAGTAAATGATTTGTCAATGATGGGAGCGGTACCCAAATATCTGACAGCCGGCTTTATTATTGAAGAAGGAGCTGAACTTGATACAATAGAAAAGATCGTAAAATCCATGTCACAGGCAGCGAAGGAAGCCGGGGTTAAAATTGTGGCAGGGGATACGAAGGTTATTGAAGGCAAGGGAGGAATTTATATCAATACCTCCGGAGTGGGAGAAGTTGTAAAGAGTGGAGTTAGTATATCAAATTGTAAGGTAGGGGATGCGGTTATCTTATCCGGTAATCTCGGGGAACATCACGCTGCAATTTTGTCTTCGCGTATGGGAATTGATAATGCAATTAAAAGCGATTGTGCACCTCTGTCTTCCATTGTAAAAAGTTTGATAAAAGAGAAGATTAATATTCGTTGCATGAGGGATGTTACCCGCGGCGGTCTGGCAACTGTATTAAATGAAGCAGCAGAACACTCCGATTGTGCGGTTGAGATATGGGAAGAAAGCTTGCCCGTAAGTGATGAAGTAAAGGGATTTTGCGATATATTAGGTCTGGATCCTCTTTATATGGCGAATGAAGGGAAAATGATTGTAGTAATTCCTTCTGCACAGGCAGAGAAGGCGCTCGAGATTATTCGAAAAAATCGATATGGTAAAAATGCTGCGATAATCGGTACGGTACTAGAGGGCAAGGGTGTGAGAATGAAAACCAGGCTCCAGGGACTTCGGAGCATCGATGTATTATATGGAGAGGGATTACCAAGAATCTGTTAGGCTTTAAACATGCTAATTGGCATAACAGATAGAAAGATATTACCCAGTATTTTAAATCATCTCATGGTGATGGGACTAATCAAGGTTGTAAACATTATCTTTTTTGATATAATAGTATCACGAAAGAAAACAGATTGGAGATTGACATGGGAGAATATAAAATTCTTTTATTTGATGCGGATAATACTTTATTTGATTTTGATGCCTGCGAAAAAGAGGCATTAAATGCAGCATTTCGAAAATACGGATATCCATTAAATGATGAGATTTTTCAGATTTATGAAAAGATTAATAAGGATTTATGGAAGAAGTATGAGCTTGGAGAGATGGATCGTAAAACAGTGATCTATTCCCGCTTTGGGCTGTTGTTTCAGCAGATAGGGATAGAAGATGACGGAATTGCCTTTGAAGATGACTATCAGGATCTTCTTGGAATGCAGCATTTCTTTATCGAGCATGCGGAGGAGGTTATAAAAGCTCTACATCCTCATTATGTGATGTATGTTGTGACCAATGGTGTGACCGAAACCCAATTAAGAAGATTAAAAGATTCGGGACTAGACCGTTACTTTAAAAAAATATTTGTATCGGAAGAAACGGGTTACCAGAAGCCGATGAAAGAATATTTTGATTACTGTTTTGATCGAATCGAGGACTTTGATGCAGAACATACAATTATTATTGGTGATTCATTATCTTCTGATATCCAAGGAGGAAATAATGCGGGAATCGCTACCTGCTGGTTTAATCCAAATGGATTAGATAAGTTATCCTCTGTGACAGTTCATCATGAAATCAGATGTTTGAAGGAACTATACGAGTTACTAGATGTAAAAATGAGCTAATTATGTTAAAATGTATTGGAAAAAAACGATTTTCGCGCTGGTTGCATTGCGTATAATCGTTTTTTTTTTTTTTTTTCTCTTTAAATGAAAGGTCTCCGTATACGCCAGCCGCGCTATGCGGTTAATACGGAAAGAGTTTAAATTAATAGGTCATTCAAACAAATAATTTTACTACCTTTACTTTCGTAATAACATAGCATTTCGTCAATTTTCCTTTTATCATAACTGGTAACGCAATCTGAGAGAACTTCAACGCCATAATTTGCTTTGCGTAAGTTGTAACAGGTTGATTTAACACAAGCAACAGCATCTGCACCTGCTATGTAGAAATCACATATTTCATTTTTACTAATAAAGTCTGTAAATTCTTCACAGCTTAATGCGTTTCCTTTGTATTTTGTAAAAACATTTTTTGATACTATTTTCAAGTCTGAAGCTAATTCAGACCCATGTGTATTGGGTTTAAAAGTCCTCGTGCCGGCTGATAAGTTTTCATGCCTTATATAAATAACATGAATATTCATATTGACTGCCAGGTCAATCGCTTTGTTGATGTTGTCAATAACATCCTTGTAATTCTTTGTTATATCGTTTTGAATATCGATTATTACTAAGGCTTTTTTCTGCATAGCGCTTCCTCCTAATTGGTACATTGATTTGTTACTTTTTTAGTATACCTTATAATTGTTGACAATAGTATGGCAACAATCTATAATGATTAAAAGAAATTTTAGAAGGAGGCTATGAGATGAAAGTTGACAGGCTTGTCAGCATTATTATGATACTCCTTGATAAAGAACGTATAGGTGCACAGGAGTTAGCAGATATGTTTGAAGTTTCACCCCGTACAATCTACCGCGACATAGACACGATCAACATGGCGGGTATTCCTGTTCGCGGGGCATCGGGAGTGGGCGGCGGCTTTGAAATCATGCAGAAATACAAGATTGATAGAAAGGTTTTTTCGACTGGGGATCTTTCCGCTATCTTGATGGGGCTTTCCAGTCTTTCGGGCATGATACGAGGTGATGAACTGGTAAACGCCCTTGCGAAAGTCAAGAGTTTTATCCCCGCCGACAGAGCGAAAGACATTGAATTAAAAGCAAATCAAATATATATAGATTTAAGTCCGTGGATGGGCAACAGGAACATACAACCATATTTAGAAATTATCAAAACAGCTTTACAGGAAAGCAAGTTACTTTCGTTTGAATATGCTGACCGCTACGGAAATAAAACCGCACGAACAGCCGAGCCGTATCAGCTTGTATTAAAAAGTAGTCATTGGTACCTGCAAGGGTATTGCCATAAAAGAAATGATTTTCGCTTGTTCAAACTATCCCGCACATCAAACCTACAAATACAAGAGGAATTTTTTACGCCACGAGATTATCAAAAACCGCAGTTAGATTTTACTGATATTCTGGCAACTATGCAAACAAAAATCAAAATCCGTATTCATAAATCTGTCATGGACAGGGTACTTGATTATTGCACTTATGAACACTTTTCGCTAGACGGTGATGAGCATTACATTGTTAATTTTCCTTTCATAGAGAACGAATACTATTACAATATTCTTTTTAGTTTTGGGGATAAATGCGAGTGTTTAGAGCCGTTACATATCCGCACAGAAATGAAGCGTAGAATACATGATGTAGCAACCATATACGAAAGTTAATAAATGGAGTAAGACGAAAAAGACGTGCCCCTGCACATCGCGGCCGAAACCCTGGCTCACTCATGAATGAGGGGCAGGGAAGCCGAGAGTGTCGAAGACACTTTTTGATGTTATTTAAGTAATTATTATAAAATGTTAAGTGAAATTTCGTGTTTTACGAAAACGATTAAGTAAGAAAATATAAAAAAATGCAAATAATACTTGCAAAAAGTTACGAAAAGGTTTAAGATAAAAATGTAAAAAGCGATGTGAATTATTACGAATTTTGAAAGTTTTGTAATCCTTGAAGAGTTGCTTTGGATGATTTATCAGTATTTAATTAATATGTTTGATTATTATGGTAATAATTTCTATAATAAGTAAATAATATTCAGAATTACATTACGAAATCGTTTTAGTAACGTTGCTTTGCCAAATTGATTACCAATCCTTTGCACTCTGTGGCTTTGGGGAGAGAACTGCGGGTTAAAAATTAGTTGCAATGGATTTGTTGTAAAATACTCAGTTATATTCTTGTTTGTTAAATTCTTTTTAAGTATGAAATGATTTATCTTTGATGACGGGGAGTTGTTTATATAAATATTTATCTTAAAAAAGAATGGTTTTTACAAGGTAACTGAGTTCGATAATTATATCATTTTTGATATCTACATATATTTGAAACATTTTATCTATATTCATATAGAATAAAATCACACGAAGTAAGATAGATACGTGCTTCAAAGTAGTAAAATTTCAATTTTTCAACTATCTAATTTTAGTGCTCATATTAGAAAAAGGTGTATTGAGACATACTGTTTATGTCTTAATGCATCTTTTTTATTTATAATAAGATCTGGTAATTATAGAAGGATAATAATAGTGAATACTATAGAAAAAAATGCATATAGTGTAGGATTAAAAAATTTTCATTTTTTAACAAAAAGTTGTTTGCAAATAGATACGAATGATATATAATATAAAATATCAGTAATAATTACTATTATTAAGAAATAATTTTGTTCAAACACTGCCAGAGTTTCTACAGTAGTGAATGAAGATTGGAGGATTAGATGAAAGTAGTTGTAATTGGATGTACCCATGCAGGTACCAGTGCTGTTAAAACAATTTTAAAAGAAAATCCGAATGCAGAAATAACTGTTTTTGAAAGAAATGATAATATATCCTTTTTATCCTGTGGTATTGCTTTATATGTGGGAGGAGTGGTGAAAGATCCTGCCGGACTTTTCTACTCTAACCCGACTGAGCTTGAGTCTTTAGGAGCTAAAGTTCATATGAAGCATGATGTGAAGGGTGTTGACACTGAAGCAAAAATTGTAATTGCTGAAAATCTGGATACAAAGGAAGAGGTTGTAGTTCCTTATGACAAGCTTGTGAATACAACCGGCTCTTGGCCGATTATTCCACCGATCACAGGAATTGATAGTAAGAACGTTCTTCTTTGCAAAAATTTCGAACAGGCTAATGTGATCATTAAAAAATCAACAGATGCAAAAAGAGTGGTAATCGTTGGTGGAGGTTATATAGGAATCGAATTAGTAGAAGCATTTAAGGAGTCAGGTAAGGAAGTAACCTTAATTGACGGATTGGATCGTATACTGAATAAATACCTGGACAAAGAATTCACCGATGTACTAGAAGATGATTTAAGAAATCGTGGAATTGTACTTGCATTGGGTGAGACGGTTCAAAGCTTTGATGCGGATGAAGAGGGAGCCGTAAAGTCTGTAAGGACAGACAAAGGAGAATATCCGGCAGACTTAGTTATCCTTTGTGTTGGTTTCCGTCCGAATAATGAACTGTTAAAAGGTAAAGTAGATATGCTACCGAATGGTGCAATTCTGGTGGATGAATACATGAGAACCAGTAATCCAGATATCTTTGCAGCTGGAGACAGTTGTGCTGTTAAGTATAACCCGAACGGTGGTAATGCCTATATTCCTCTTGCGACCAATGCCGTTCGTATGGGTATGTTGATTGGTAAGAATATCGTAGAACCTAAAGTGAAATACCGTGGCACGCAGGCAACCTCCGGTTTGAGATTATTTGGATATAACATTGCATCAACCGGTGTTACCGTGACCAGTGCTCCATCCTTTGATTTGGAAGTTAGGGCAGTAGTTGTAAAGGATAATTATCGACCTGAGTTTATGCCGACAACGGAAGAACTTTTGATGCAGCTAGTATATGAGGTAGGGACGAACCGTATTGTTGGTGGCCAGGTAATGTCAAAATATGATATTACTCAGTCTGCGAATACTTTGTCCTTAGCGATTCAGAATAACATGACGATTGAAGATCTCGCATATGTAGATTTCTTCTTTCAGCCTCATTTTAATAGACCATGGAATTACTTAAATCTTCTTGCCCATGCTGCTGTAGAACAGGAGAATAACCACTCAGAAAAGTAGGTGGAAGGATGTCAGAAGTAGTAACATGCCGAGAAGGATGTGGTGCATGTTGTATCGCTCCATCAATATCGTCTCCAATTCCGGGAATGCCTTCAGGGAAGCCCCCAGGTGTTCGATGTATTCAGCTTAATGAGGATAATAGGTGTAAATTATTTGGCACCTCATCACGACCTGCTGTATGTGGTAGTTTAAAGCCTTCTACCGAGATGTGTGGATCAAATAGGGATGAGGCAATGGAATATCTAAATACTTTGGAGAAAGAAACACAAACATCAGTAGCTATGTTATGACTATTGCAAGTGAGTATATATTTTAATAAAAATAAGGGTTGTTGCAAGAAGTTCACCAAAAAACCATATTATATGAAAACTTGATTTGGAAGGGCACTTTTCCAAGTGAGTTATATCATAAAAACGTGGTTTTATGCGGATAGCATAATGCAACAACCCTAATTTATTGTAACGAGTATTTTGTATATTCGGTTCCGATTATTTTGTGGTGGTTATTAATTGCTTTAACATTCTTCCTAAGCGTTTTTCAAAATCTTCTATAGTGATATTAATGCTATCAAATACCTCAGGTGCAACCGGTTCGAGTTCTGTATCACCGAGTGCTCTCCATGCATAGGACTGTGCAATGTGAACGGCACAAACCAGCTCCTTATGAATAATATTTTCATCTAGAGGATTATGGTGGTAATAGGCTGCTTCATAGACAGAGTATGGGAGATCCCAAGCGCTTAAAATATGGGCTGCAATTTCCTGGTGAAGATTTGTGTTATCATCTGCTTCTAATAATTTATAATCATGAATTGTTAATAGTGGAAGCTGCTTTTTGTCATCCTTTGCTAAAAGCAGTAATCCAATATTATGCATTAATCCGGCGAACATAGCGGCCTCCGGTGGTTGTTTGTGAAGGAATGCCTCATATAAGAATAAGAAGATGCGATTAGTTAAGTAGGCATGTTGCATTAAGAGGGATGGTTCTTGCGAAGGATTGCCATCCTGTTTAACCGCATCTACTACAACAGCCCATCTCATAAAGCTCTTAAGATTTAGTAATCCAATATAGATAGCTGCCTGCTTCACTTTGTTTGGCATAGCACCAAACACTGCTGAATTTGCCACTTGCAGTAATAGGTCGGAAATCTCGAGATCCTTTTCCATTGCATCGATTAAATCATCCATGTTTTCCTCTTCAATCAGTGCTAGCAAGTGATCACACTTTTCAGATACAGATGGAGTAGGGCAGGATTTTTCGATTTTATCAGAGAAATCATCTGCATTTAACGTATCCTCCACAGTAAATATTTTGTTGATATACTGCAGGAAGTTGGTGTTATTCCAGGGTTTGAAGATATATAATTTTGCGATGTTATGCAAGATGGCGCGGAACATCGGCTTCTCATCCGCATAACCACTGAGTATGATGCGAATCGTATGGGGATATCGTTCTTTTATATTACTTAATAACTTGTAACCGTCAAATAGTGGCATGCGCATATCGCTGATTACCATATCGATTGGTTTTGTTTCCATCAGCTTTGTTGCATCCGTGCTGTTTTCAGCGGTTAAAATCTCATAATCAGTGTCTATAAACATTCTTTGCAAGGCTTTAATAATCTGAGCCTCATCATCTACAATCAATATTGTTTTCATAAACTCTACACCCTTTCATTTCATGAGATAGTATTATCAGTAACAATACGGCTATGCATTTCACCCTCAAAATCATAAATATTATGCCAGCCAAAGAATTACACTGATTTATCTTAGGTAATCGTGAGATTTATTCAGCGGCTATCATTGGTAAGGTAATGATAAAAGTAGTTCCCTCCCCGAGTTCGCTTTTTACATCAAAGATTCCATTGTGTTTATTCACGATAATATCATAAGAGATACTTAATCCCAGTCCGGTACCCTGACCGATATCCTTGGTGGTAAAAAATGGTTCAAATATTTTGAGCAAGTGATCCTTTGAAATTCCCGGCCCATCATCGGAAAATTCGATTTGCACTTTACAGTCAATGCATCTTGCCTTTATCTTTATCGTTCCTAGTGTTTCTTTGTTTTGTGTATTAATTGCTTGAATAGCATTCAATATTATGTTGACGAACACTTGTCCTATCTGGATTCTGTTACAATAAAGAGTGATATCCTCAGGAACATCTAGTTTAATAGTTGCGACATATTTTACTTCATTTTTAATAATAAGTATAACCTGCTGAATTAACTCCAATAACACGCAGCTATCCTTTTCGTCATCCTTTGAAGTTCGCGCATAAACTCGCAATGATTGTACAATGTCTGTGATCCTTTTGATACCGCCGGATAGATCTCCAAAGATATTCTCGAGATCATTTACGATGAAGCCCAGCTTTAGTTCATCATATTTGGCTTGTAAATCATGAATCGCATGACAGTCAACACAGGAAAATGCATCACTGCTTATCTCAAGATTAAAAAAATCCATGTATTCTTTCATTCTAACATAATATTTCTTAAGAATATCAAAATTACTACTGATATAACCCATTGGATTATTAATCTCATGTGCAATTCCGGCAGCAAGCTGACCGATGGCAGCCATTTTTTCAGATTGTACAAGACTGAATTTGGCTTCGGTTAACTCAGCGTTCATAATCTTTAGTTCTTCATTTTGTTTTCTGGTTACTTCGAGTAAGGTTTTCAGATTGTTGGATTTATTTTTAGCATCAATGGCCACCTTTAAACGGGAATGTAACTCTACTGTATTAAAAGGTTTATTAATGTAGTCAAATGCACCCAAATCGAAACATTTTTTATAAACCGCCATATCGATTAATGAAGTCAGCATTATGATAGGCATATCATCATATTTACTATCGGAACGAAAGATCTCCAATAGGTCAAAGCCGGTAATTGCCGGCATCATGACATCGGTAATCAGAATATCGATTTTATACTGATCTACGATTGATTTCGCCTGTCTGGGGTCATCGCATAATAATATCTGAGTCAGTTCTGGCATGTCTTCTAGATTACGCTTAACGGAAGATAAATTAAAATGACTGTCATCTACAACGAGAATCTTCATGATTATCCCCCTAATACGAAATGGATTATATTTACAGAATTATTATATCATTAGGCGTAAGTGTTTTCAACAATGAATGTTAATTACTGTCATTTATTATACTGCTTTGTTAATGAAGTTATGTTGGAATGTGCCGGTGATTTCGCAGGCATAAAGCTTAGTGATGTAATTATCCTCATTAATAAATCACATTATGCTATGTATAAGTAGCATAAATCCATTAAAAATTGTTGGGATTTGTATTATGCTAGAAGTATGTATTTTACAAGGAGGTATTATGGGAGAAGTATCATTATTAAAGCAATATCAATTGGGAGATATGTTAATTCGGTATTTTATGGATAGTGAAACAAAGAATGTGGAACTTATGTTGTTACCGGAACATACAGAAACGGTAGCATGGGATAAGAAAAATCAAGTCATTGATTCGTTTGTTCAATTGAAATTGGTTGGAGATGTCTATTGTGGGGCATATTCCGGCGGAGGAACCTTGCACCAGAGTGAGTCCACTTTACGTCTTAGGTATAAGAGTCAGCAGGAAATTAATCGAATGGACAGAACGGAGATAAGAACCATAGTAATTGATCAAAGAGGCTATGAGGTTGAGCACTGTTTGTTGTGGTATCATAATAGTAAGAGTATCGAGATGTACTCTGAATTCAAGAATCTGAGCGAACAGCCAACTACGATTGAGATGATATCGAGCTTTTCATTGGGCGGAATCACCCCATTTATAGAAGAGGATGGCTATGATTCCCTTATAGTACATAGATTGCGAAGTGCATGGAGTATGGAGGGAAGGATAGAGAGTATATCTGTCGAGGAATTGCAATTGGAGCCTTCCTGGGCAGGTCATGCGATTCGTTCGGAGCGTTTCGGACAGGTAGGATCAATGGCAGTGAATCACTATTTCCCGTATCTGGTCGTTGAGGATAGGAAGAATGAAGTATTATGGGGAGCACAGTTGGCGCATAATTCTTCTTGGCAGATGGAACTGTACCGTAAAGATGATGGACTTGCTATGTCGGGGGGGATTGCAGATCGAGAATTCGGACATTGGATGAAAAAAATTGCCCCGAGGCAGAGTTTTCGTACACCGGTAGCAATTCTATCCGTATGTCAGGGTGGTGGAGTTGATAAAATCTCACAAAGACTCACCCATGCAGGAAAACGGTTCTTTGATGAAGGTCCGGAGTGTGAGGTGAGCTTACCAGTTCTGTTTAATGAATACTGTACCACCTGGGGATGCCCTTCCCACGAAAACATCATGGGAATTCTAAACGCGATTAATGGGAAAGGGTTTGATTATTTTGTAATTGATGCAGGATGGTATAGGGAAGATGGGATACCGTGGGATCTAGCTATGGGTGACTATAATGTATCAAAAGTGTTATTCCCGGAAGGGCTGCTTAAAACAACACATGCAATTAAAAAGGCTGGTTTGAAACCGGGTATTTGGTTTGAAATAGAGAATGTCGGAGAAAAATCACGGGCTTATCAGATGGAGGAGCATCTGTTAAGAAGGGATGGGAATGTATTAACGACTTCTATGAGACGCTTTTGGGATATGAGAGATCCCTGGGTGCAAGAATACCTCACTGATAAAGTGATTGGTACCCTAAAAACCTATGGTTTTGAGTATATGAAAATCGATTATAACGAAACCGTCGGGATAGGATGTGATGGAGCGGATTCGCTAGGCGAAGGACTTCGTGATAACATGATGGAGGGGTATCGATTTATAGAAAAGGTAAAGAAAGAAGTACCAGGAATTACACTGGAGAATTGTGCTTCCGGCGGACATAGGTTGGAACCGCTCATGATGAGAGCGTGCAGTATGGCGTCCTTTTCTGATGCACACGAATGCAAGGAGATTCCGATTATTGCAGCAAATATGCACCGTGTGATTTTACCTTGCCAGAGCCAGATATGGGCGGTAATACGCAGGGAGGATGATATAAAACGTATCGCTTATTCCGTAGCAAGTACATTTCTCGGAAGAATGTGTATATCGGGGGATGTGATTGATATCGGAGACGAAGCTTGGAAGATGATTGATCAGGGGATTTCCTTCTATAAACGGATTGCACCAATTATCAAGGAGGGCTTTACTTACCGATATGGAACACCGATTACCAGCTATCGTCATCCATCCGGTTGGCAGGGAATATTGCGAACCGGGGAGAACGGTGATGCCTATGCTGTGATTCATACTTTTGGTGGGCCTCTGGAGAATTGTGTGATTGGGCTTCCGAAGGGAATGGCTTACACGATATCGGAGATTTATTCCGACAGTGAGATTGATATAACGATTACAGAGAATGGATTATTCTATCGACCTAGCGAGAACTGGAAGGCAGTTGCAGTATATCTGAAAGCTTAATTATTGGTATTTTCTGCATGCATCATAAGCAACACGCTCTCGCTTGAATGAAGTACGTAGTGGTGCATAAGGACATAAAACACATGTCCTAAGCACCAACGACTTCATACAGTTGCATAGGATAAGATGTTTGCTCATAAAGTACAATATCACAGATCTAAGGAGTTATAAATATAGAACTGTGACAATGTCACATAGGGACAGGGTAATAACGTTGACAACTAATTCTATATATCGTAATATATGAATATAGTAATATATAGACTTGGATTTTATGAAAAAAGAGATATGAAATAAGATAATGAATACAAATATAGAGGAGTGTTACGATGGATACGAATTATAAAAATTATAATGAGACAGCAGAATTATTAAAAACGATAGCCCACCCAATTCGGTTGTGTATTATACGGGGATTGCTAAGTAAGGGAGAATGCAATGTAACTTATATGCAATCCTGCCTTGGAGCACCACAATCAACGATATCCCAGCATCTTCAGAAATTACGCTTGTCAGGAATTATTGAGGGACGAAGAGAAGGGCTTGAAGTATTTTATCAGGTTACGAATGAAAAAGTGAAAGAAATCATTACGGTATTATTTCCTGCGGAGGAATAATTTTTAACGGTAATGAATGTGAATTATTGAAAAACATAAAATACACCGAAGTTTGTACCTACGATATCCTCAGTACAAACTAACACAAGAGTTGGGCATGTATTGTTAGCGAGCCTTAATCTTAAAAAACTATTTGATATATAATACCTAAAGTTATGGTATGAATTGTGATAAGTATATCTTTGGCACCTGAAAAAAGAATTATGACTATAAAGAATGGAGTGGCGATTATGAGCAAGAAAATACTAATAGTAGGTGGCGTGGCAGGTGGAGCTTCCACAGCAGCCAGATTAAGAAGATTGGATGAAAATGCTGAGATTATAATGTTTGAGCGAGACGAGTACATCTCATTCGCAAATTGTGGTCTGCCTTATTATATCGGTGAAAGTATAAAAGAGCGCAGTAAGCTTTTGGTTCAAACTCCGGAAGCGATGAAAGCGAGATTTCAAATCGATGTTCGTAATAATAGTGAAGTAGTTAAAATTGACCCGGAGAAAAAGATTGTCACGGTGAATAGCAAAACAAAAGGCACCTATGAAGAAAACTATGATTATCTTGTTCTATCCCCCGGTGCGAAAGCTCTTCGTCCTAACATTCCTGGAATTGAAAGTGATAAGATATTTACTTTAAGAAATATTCCGGATACTGATCGGGTGAAAGAATATGTGGATCGCCTGGGTACGATGAGTGCAGTCGTAATCGGTGGAGGATTTGTGGGAGTTGAGATGGCAGAAAACTTGAAAGAGCGCGGGTTAACTGTAACGTTAGTGGAAGCGGCACCTCATATTCTTGCTCCATTTGATTATGATATGGCAATTCTCACGGAGAAGGAGCTTGTAGATAACGGAGTTTCCTTAATCACTCAGGATGGGGTAAAATCCTTCCGTGAAGTTGGCAATCAAGTTGAAGTTACATTAAGCAGTGCTACAAAGATTACTACTGATATGGTTATTCTCGCAATCGGTGTTGCACCGGATACAAAGTTCCTGCAGGGTAGCGGATTAGAATTTGGACCCAAAGGTCATATTCTGGTAAATGATAAAATGCAAACGAATATAGAAGGAATCTATGCAGTTGGTGATGCGATTGAAGTTGTGGATTTTGTCACAAAGAATAGTACGGCAATTCCATTGGCGGGACCTGCAAATAAGCAGGGTAGAATCGCCGCGGATAATATAGCCGGACTAAACAGCAAGTTTAAGGGTTCCCAAGGAACATCAATTATTAAGGTTTTTGATCTTAGTGCTGCAAGCACTGGTGCGAATGAAAGAGCATTACAGAAAGCAAATGTAGACTATAAGACTATCTTTATCCATCCGGTATCCCATGCATCCTATTATCCGGGTGCGGTACCTATGACCCTAAAGTTAATATTTAATGAAGAAGGTAAAGTGTTAGGTGCTCAGGGTATTGGTTATGAAGGCGTGGATAAGAGAATTGACGTAATTGCAACAGCAATCCGACTCGGCGGAACGATAGAGGATCTGACCGAATTAGAGCTTTCCTATGCACCTCCATTTTCATCAGCAAAAGATCCAGTTAATATGGCAGGCTTTGTAGCGCAGAACGTGCTTGAGGGAAGATCCCACGTAGCGACTTGGGGGGATGTGGAGCAACTAAATCCTCAGGATTATACCCTGGTGGATGTTCGTACCGAACTAGAATATATGAATGGTCATGTAGAGGGAGCTATTAATATTCCGGTGGATGAATTAAGAGATCGATTATCCGAGCTTGATAGCAGTAAAATGATCGTTGAATACTGTCAGGTAGGACTCCGTGGATATGTGGCAGATCGAATTCTTACACAACATGGCTTTAAGGTAATGAATGTAACAGGTGGTTATAAATCTATATCCTCGCTTAACTTTAAGCCAGTCTATGAGCCTGTGAACTCGGTAGCGGAGGAGATTGATCCGGATACACAAACAGTTCATGTGGCTTCCGTAGAAGCACCCAGAAAAGCTGGTGAATATGATAAAACCTTGGATGCTTGCGGGTTATGCTGTCCGGGACCGCTAATGCAGGTAAAAGCAGCAATGGATGGTCTGAAGGAAGATCAAATTCTTAAAGTGGATGCATCCGATCCGGGTTTTTATGAAGATATCAAAGCATGGTGCAAACGTACCAATAACGAATTATTGGATTTAAGTAAATCTGCTGGTAATATCACTGCATTTATCAAAAAACTGTGTAGCAGCAATGAGGCGCTCGTATACTGCCAGGAGAATGGTGTGGTTCGAGATAATAAAACAATGGTAGTATTTAGTGGAGATCTGGATAAAGCAATTGCATCCTTTATCATAGCAAACGGTGCAGCATCAATGGGGAAAAAGGTAACCATGTTCTTCACCTTCTGGGGACTGAATATCCTTCGCAAGCCAGATAAGGTAAAGGTTAAGAAAGGCATGATGGACAGTATGTTCGGAATGATGATGCCCAGAGGAAGTAAGAAGCTCAAGCTGTCCAACATGAACATGATGGGTATGGGAGGAAAAATGATTCGTAAGGTAATGAAGGATAAGAATGTGTCCTCTCTGGAAGAACTCATTCAGGCTGCGATGGATAGCGGTATTGAGATTGTTGCCTGCCAGATGTCTCTGGATGTAATGGGATTAAAGCAAGAAGAATTGATCGATGGTGTAAAAATCGGTGGCGTAGGCTACTACCTCGGTGAAGCAGAAGACAGTAACGTAAATCTGTTCATCTAGTTTGTAAATATAGAGTGATAAAAAGTTTATTGAAATAGCATATAACAAAAAACAAAAGCATGAAGATAATGCATAAGTTTTAACTCTGCATATCTTCATGCTTATTTCTGTAACAATAAGACAATCGGGTCAGATCAGGTTCTTACTTTCTTAAGAGATAAGGTAAATAAAAAATAGTATTGCTATTTAAGCATTAGCATGATAGAATCAACTCTTGTTTCAGACAACATGATTATTAAGGCAAAAATATGACCGGAGGCATTTATGACAAAACGAAATTCAAAAACACGCAACTTTAAAGTCACTTACCCTTTACTTTTAGCATTTCTCTTCACATCAGTACTTGTAGCTATATCAAGTATACTTGGGATCAATAACATGAAATCGATTAACGATACCTCAAAACTAATACAAAAAGTGAATACAAGTAATGTTATGTTACTTAATCGTATTGATAAACAATTGTTAAGTTATCGTTCAGACATACAAGATTTGATTTATCTTCAAGACAAATCACAATTACCTGTCTTAGAAGATAAAATGAAAGGGCTTGCTAACCAGATTAAAAAAGATATCGATACATATAGTAAACAGGATCGTACTACAGAAGAGAAAAGTAAGATTGATGAATTTACTATACAAAATAATAACATCAGATTTATAGCTTCACAAATAAAGATGTCGTTGGAATCAAATAACGTTAGTGCGGCGCAAGGATATTATAAAACTTTAAGTATATGTTTTAGCGGTATTGATAAGACATTTAGTGATTTGTCCAAAATGAACGATGCTAAAATTGCAGATTTAAATCACAATAATAATAGTGCGTATACAAATTCTTCAAATGAATTAAAGCTTATTATGATCGTATCTATAATATTCTCTATAGGATTTGCATTATTCATGGCAAGATATATTAACAAAAGAGTAAAGTAAGTATCTGATTCTGCTGGGTTGATACGAGCTTTACCTTCGCGTAGATACAAAGAGAGGGTGTCCCTTACGTCATTTTATGACTTTTGGGTCACCCTCCCTTACGTTACTTACTGTGTATATATTTTTTCTCCGGATATGGAGTAATAGGTTATTCCTGTTAACTTATTCTTAGCTAGGTGCTTCTTAAGGTTGGCGTTTAATAAGTCCCTGATGTCTTTATCGTTACCGTAATGATTAATGATTTTATTTGCGAGTCCTTTAATCGGTTTGTTTGAAACCGGCATTGTACAGAATTTTTTAATCGAAGGAGTAAAATAACTTCCGTCCATCGCCTGGTCTAGTTTTACAAGTCGATAACTGCCGGAGGGGGTCTTCTGAAAGGTTAATGACATCGGAATAACGCTGCCGGAGTTATTCGTAACATTATTATTATATATTTCGAAGGTGGATATATCAGCTGTGACAAAGACCTTGAGATAATCCATCTCCTCATATGTTCCGAATATCTTAGGCGCTACTATGGTAAAGCCTTGTTTGGAGCTGCCGAATTTATTGATTAAGGCTGTGTAGACTAACTTTTCAATCGGATTGTTTCCATCATAGGAAAAGTCACTAAGGAAGATTTTTTGATTCGTAACTAATTTGTAATACCAATCTTCTGGGTTTTCATATTCCTTTGGAGCCGAGTAGCCGGGACCAAGCATATCCTTGCAGATCTCAACGATGATATAACCACGAAGCCCTGAGGCATGATGATCTCTTAATTGTGTCATAAGATAAGTCAATGCTTCGTCCCCAAGTTTGATTATTGATTCGTATTCATTTCGATGAGCATTAATATAGTCAAAGGGATTGGAGGAGGTGGTTGGAGAGGACATGATAGCAGTTAAATTTTTCTCCACCTCATTTGCTATGGCTTCCGAATATGACTTGGATGAGATATCCTCAATGGTATCCATTATTTTGGGGTTATATTTTATCTGATAGTTGGTAGTATCAAGTGATATGGTATTTTCAGTGAGTTCATTCCCATTGGCTACTTGATTCTTTGTATTAGGTTGTGCGGTCGTGTCAGAATCTGTCAATAGTAATACTGCAGCAGCAATTACGATAATAAGCGATAGCATAATTACACTGAATGCTGGCTTTTTATATTTCATTATGTTTTTGATCCGAGACTTTATATTATTTTCCCCAAAGGCCAAGGGGCTAAAGGATATGAACCGATTCCCTGTGCATGAGAAAGAAAGCAGAGAATAGGAATAATCCTTTTGAATATTGTAACCAAATAATCGGATAACCTTTTCATCACAGGACATCTCCATGTCCTTGCTCATAAGAATAAAAGATAGCCACATCAGTGGATTAAACCAATGAAAGATTAGTAGTAAATAACAAAATGGTTTAATTAAGTAGTCACGTCTTCTTAAATGCACCTGCTCATGGGCTAGGATATAATAGTAGTTCTGATTCTTTAAGTTCATCGGCAAGTAGATCTTTGGCTTAATAAATCCACATACAAAAGCGGTTGTTATCTGATCTGTTTCGTAGATATTATATCGGATTAAAGTTGCACTCTTTACTTTCCGTTTAATCAGGAGATAGGAATACACACTGTAAACCAATAATGCTATCATTCCAATCAGCCATATTATTGCTAGGATATTAGTGATGGTTAATGGGAAGCCGACCATATTTGAGCTGGAAGAGTTATTCACAAACGGTATATTTGAGTTGGGATTCGTAACAGCAGGATCAGTGGGGAGGTTCGTTACAGTCGCTGGATACGTAAATGAGGGAAGTGTGTTAAGTGCAGAATTATGAAGTGAGAATAGTTTCTCTGGGAGCAACGCAGTTAGGCTAAACCGGAATGGAATTTTAACCGGACAAATGAGGCGAAAGAGTAGTAAAAGCCATAATGCATAGGAAAAGCTCTTTGGGAATCGATTAAGCAATGCGCGAACTGTCAGAATTCCTACAACCACGATAGAGGCGGTAATACTGATTGATACAACGAATAAAAATAGATTGGTTAGCTCAGTCATTTTGTTCCCTCCTCTATAATTCGAATTAATTCCTCTGCTTCTTTTGGTGTTAACTTCTTATTATCAAGAAATGCAGTTAAAAACATCGGTAGGGAACCATTGAAGGTTTTATCTACCACGGTATTGCTTTCATATTTTTGAATCTCCTCCTGCTTTACTAGAGAAGTCACAATCGCATCCTGGTTTTGAAGAATGTCACGGGTGCAGAGCTTCTTTAGTACGGTATAAGTAGTGGATTTTTTCCATCCGAGGCGTTCTGTGCATAAACGAACCAGCTCAGTTGAATTGATGGGCTCCTTCTCCCATATAATACTTACGAATTTATATTCTGCGTCATATAGTTTATATTGCTCCATATCCATTCATCAATCCTTTCAAAATAAAAATTATAGTTATACTGTGCACAGATAATTATGATGGTATAAATAAAACTTTTGTTCTTTTATATTTGGTTTATCGCAATAAACCTTATCTGATTTGAGTCTATCATGATAGACCGAATGTGTCAACTGAAATTACAATTTTAGATAGAAAAGTTAAAAATGGTAAAAATTAAAAGTGATGTATTGAATGGTATGTCACAGTGTGATATAATCACAACGTGACATATCATATTGTGATGTATTGGAGGGTATATGTTTAATTATGAGAAGAAAAATAAAGCGCACGTTCCGATGTCTGAAACTGCATATTATATTTTACTTTCGCTTAACGAACCGAGGCATGGATATGGAATAATTAAATATGTAGAGGAATTAACGAAAGGCAGAATTAAACTCGGCTCCGGTACCGTATATGGAACCTTAGGTAAAATGACAAAAGAGGGTACGATTACGGTTTTTGAGGATAAGGACAGAAAAACTACTTATGAAATAACTGACGCAGGAAAGTTATTACTAAGTGCAGAAATGGATCGTATTAAGCTTGTTTATCAAGATACTTTATCGCAGGAGGATTATTTTAATGAGTAAAGTAGTATTTAGACCTTTTTGGAGCTACGATGTGCTTAAAACAGAACAGTGGTTGAATTATATGCATGCCAGAGGATATGAGTTGGTAAGGATTAATTATACTGCTCGATTATTTTACTTTAAGGAGACAGAACATACCTCATATCGTTACAGAATTTTATATCAAAGAAAAGCAAACGATGGGATATCTCCGTCCTTAGTTAGTAACGGTTATGAGCTGGTTTATCATGATAGTCATTATAAAGTATTAAGAACCAGCAATCAAAATCCACAGGTCAAACCCTCATATCAAGGATTTTTAGATAAAAATCGTAAAATGAAATTCGTTGTAGGACTTGTACTTTTGGGATTGATATGTATGGCCAGTATTCCAATTCTAGTGATCGCTGTTTTATCAGTCTTTGTTATCTCATCGATAATAAATGGAGATGTAACGACTGTTGATGATTCATCGGATGTAATGGTTACTCATCAGGATACGATAAGAAATATCATTGGAGTATGCGTTGAAGTAGCAATTGTATTATCTGTAATTTGGTTGATTTATACATACTTCAAATTACGCATAACAAATAAGCAACTTGAAAACCTTTGTGGGAATACTCTCGACTTATCTTTTACAATACCGAAGGATAATTTGTTAAGTAAAAAGGAAGAAAAGCTATTAAAACATCAAAAGAAAATGATTAGAAAAAGAAGGCTCGCATGGTTTTATGCTCCTGATAAAACAGAAAAGTGGCTTGAGCTTATGGAAAGCAGAGGATATAATCTCTATAGAATGAGTAAAATTGGAAACAGTTTTTATTTCATGAAAGGGGAATCAAGGAAGGTAAAGTACTTTGTGGATTATCAGAACAAAGCAAATCCGCAGTATTTTAACTTGAATAAAGAAAACGGATGGCGGCTGTTTTTTACTTCACTAAGTAGAATACAATCACTAAATGTATGGGGGCAACAGTATACCGATACCCCACCAATGTTTTATAGTGATAAAGAGAGTAGAATCAAACATGCAAGAAGATTCGCATTAACTTATGCCCTTTGCTTTTTTCCTGTCTGTTTGTTATATATACTGCTTATGATATTTAATGTGACAGTATCAAATGTGAAGCCAATATCAATGTTAAGTTTTCTTTATCTGTTAGTAATTTGTGAATTTGGATTTTTTGCTACGCGAACAATATTGTATTATTTTCGAATAAAGAAATCATTATAATGCTTGAAATTTAGAAATTAAATATAGGGATAAACTTATTTTTAGGAGGCTGGATTATGTTAACAAGAAAAAATGGAAAAAACGGAGATGAATTATCGATACTAGGCTTTGGTTGTATGAGATTTCCGATGAAAGGAAACAATATTGACGAGCCAAGATCCATCGCATTGATTCGTGATGCGATTGATAAAGGAATGAATTATTTTGATACGGCTTACTTTTATCATGGTGGTAAGAGCGAAAGCTTATTAGGCGAAGCGCTTACGGATGGTTACAGAGAAAAAGTGAAAATCGCAACAAAGCTTCCACCCTTTATGGTGAGTAAATTAGAGGGCGCCAAGAAGATATTCCAAACACAGTGTACAAGGCTTAAAACCGATTACATTGATTATTATCTGCTACATATGTTAACCGATAAAGCGACATTTGACAGAATGGTATCCATCGGTGTGATTGAGTGGTTGGAGCAGCTGAAGAAGGATGGAACGATTAAAAACATTGGTTTTTCCTTTCATGGTGGAAGAAGGGATTTTGAAGAGATTCTTCAGGCTTATCCTTGGGATTTCTGTCAAATTCAATATAACTATCTGGATGAGAATAATCAGGCAACCAAATCTGGCTTAATGCTAGCAGGTTCTCTTGGTATTCCGGTTATCGTTATGGAGCCTCTCCGCGGTGGTAAGTTAGTGAACAATCTTCCAGCTGAGGTAATTAATGAATTTAAAACATTTGATTCGAATCGGAGCCCGGCAGAATGGGCACTAAGGTGGATATGGAATCATCCGGAAGTTACCGTGATTTTGTCCGGTATGAGTGATGAAGAGCAGCTTGCAGAGAATATTCGTATTGCCTCCGATGTACTTCCGAACTCATTATCCGAAGAGGAATTAAGTGTATTCGATCGAGTGAAGACTGTTATGATGGAGAAAACTAAGGTTCCGTGTACGGGCTGTGGCTACTGCATGCCATGTCCTGCAGGCGTGAATATTCCGGGATGTTTCTCCGCTTATAATGATAAATACCTACTGAACGAAAAGAGAAGTCGCTTCAAATATATGCAAACACTGGGTAGCTTATCTAAACAGCCAGCGTATGCTTCCTTGTGTAAGGATTGCGGAAAATGTGAGCACCATTGCCCACAGAATATACAGATTCGTAAAGAGCTGCGTGTTGTAAAGAAGGAGATGGAAGGAATCCTGTTCCGACCAATCGTTGGAGTGGCAAGAAAGTTCATGCATGTAAAATAACATAATAATAAATGTAAATTTACCATAACGTGAAAATGGTGAATTTAACATATTTTATTTTGCAATTATTTTATACCTAAATGTTATTTAACATCTTAATTGAAATATTTGAAATATCTTAGAGTTTGCTGTTGAGAATTAATCTATCGATAATTATTATTTTAATAAGTAATGAAGTGAACCTCATTTGTTGGACAAATAATCTAACAATGGAGGTTCATTTCATTTTATGTAAATAAAACAGGTTGTATTATTTTGAAGGAATTTATGAAAAATAGTATTAAAAGCTTTGCGGATAAAAATTTGAGGGAGTATGAATTAAGCGGAATAATCGCTCACTCCGATAACTATGATGTATTGTAGAATAAAATATTGCTTAGTTAAAACATTGATTCGTAGGGATGGGGGAAGATTATGAAGACAGTGAGAACGAAGATATTTGAATATGGAGATGAGGAGTTGGACTATCTGAAGAGCGTAGATCAGTTGCTTGGTGAAGCAATTGATCGGATTGGAAAGATAGAACGAGTCATCATACCTGACTTGTTTCCGGCTCTGGTCTTTGCCATTATCGGGCAACAGATTTCACTAAAGGCTTCTAGAACAGTATGGGGAAGAATGCAGGAACGTTTTGAGGACGTTACACCGGAGATTATCGCAGCTGCCTCTATCGATGATATCCGTCTCTGTGGAATGCAGTCAACGAAAGCAAAATATATCAAAGGAATCGGAGAAACGGTAATGAATGGTGCACTGGATTTAAATGAACTGTATGATTTACCGGATAAAGAAGTGATAAAACGATTATCTTCCCTAAATGGAATTGGCCCCTGGACGGCAGAAATGCTTTTGCTTAACAGTATGGAGAGACCGAATATTATCAGCTATGGTGATATTGCAATCCGGAGAGGTATTATGAAGCTTTATAGTTTGACAGAACTACCAAAGGAGCAATTCGTGGTATATAAAAACCGATATGCCCCATATGCATCCGTAGCTTCAATCTATTTATGGAGATATTCATATGAGTAAGAAGGAATAAAAAAATTCTTTGATTTTATCTGCATTATAGGATAAAATATGATAGAATTAATATCTTGATAGATAAATCGGTAATAATAGAAGGTAAAAAACTTCTAATAAAAACAGTAGAATGAGGGGGCGTATCCGATCATACTTGGACGCCCCTTTTCGATTGAACGCGGAGGTTACATATGAGTATCGAGAGGCAGTCGATGCATATGCTAAAAGAGTGTACCCTATGTCCAAGGGAATGCAGGGTAGATCGATTAAATGGTCATATTGGATATTGCAAGGTGCCATCACAGCTTATCGTAGCGAGGGCGGCTCTTCATATGTGGGAGGAGCCCTGCATATCCGGTGAAGTAGGTTCGGGAACAGTATTTTTCTCCGGCTGTTCCATGGGATGTGTTTATTGTCAAAATCATAATATTGCAAATGGTGTGGCTGGAAAGCAGATTAGTGTGGAACGACTGAGTGACATATTCCTGGAGCTACAAGGAAAAAGGGCAAATAATATAAATCTTGTAACTCCAACTCATTATGCGCCCCAAATCATAAAAGCGATTGATTTGTCAAGGGAGAAGGGGCTCACATTACCGATTGTATATAATTGCAGTGGGTATGAGAAGGTAGAGACATTGCGTTTGTTGGAGGGATATATCGATGTATATCTACCGGATTTTAAATATATAAGTTGGGAGCCTGCAATACGTTATTCCGGGTGTGGGAATTACTATGAATACGCTTCGGGGGCGATTTTTGAAATGGTAAGACAAGTTGGTGAACCTGAGTTTAATGAGCGAGGCATCATGATTCGGGGTGTAATCGTAAGACATTTATCATTGCCCGGATATTTGGAGGATTCCAAGAACATAATTAAATATCTCTATGAAAGATATGGGGATCAAATCTATATCAGTATTATGAATCAATATACACCACTACCGAACGTAACTGCTTATCCTGAGATTAATCGAAAGATAACGGATGAGGAATATGAGGAATTAGTGGATTATGCAATAGAAATAGGCGTTGAGAACGGGTTTATCCAAGAAGGAGAAACCGCAAGCGACAGCTTTATACCGGAATTTAACGGAGAAGGAGTTTAATCACGATGAGTGAAAAGAAAAAACAGAGTACAAAGAAGCAGGGTGCAAAAAAGCAAAATAATATCCCGGTTAAAAAAGTAGAGAGAAGTCATAAATCGGATAATGGTACAGCAAAAGCAGGAAAGAAAACATTTTCTTATGAGAACAGCTATGAGGAGTTCGAGGATCTGGACTATGAATTAATGGATAAACTGAATAAGGGCAGATTGATCAAGGGCAGCCATAAGAAGAGCCAGGGGGCGGCCACTAGTGCAGAGAAAACCTCTGCGGGTACAAAGACTTCGATTCGTGAGAAAGTAAGCCGCGGTAACAAGGAAGGCGCAAACCACAGTAATAGGGGAATCGGAAATCGTAGTGATAAGGAAACCGTTAATCATAGAGATAGAGGAACTGATAATCGTAGAAACAGGGAAACCGGCGACATGCCGGGTAAAAGTAGAAGCAAAAGATTTTTGAAACCCGGAGAATGTCCCTACATCAGACAATGTGGTGGCTGTAATATATTAAAGAAAAGTTATGAAGAGGAATTAAAGGATAAGCAGAAGCTAGTAGAAGGCCTTATCTCCAAGTACTGCAAGGTGGAACCAATTATCGGTATGAAGAACCCAAGAAATTATCGCAATAAGGTTCATGTGGTATTTGATCATGACCGTAAGGGGAATCCGGTATCCGGAGTATACGAAGAAGGATCCCACCGTGTAGTTCCGATAGAGCAATGCTGTATTCACAATGAAAAAGCGGATGCAATTATCGCAACGATTCGAGGAATGCTAAAATCCTTCAAGATCAAGACCTATGACGAGGATAGCGGTTACGGTCTACTTCGTCATGTACTAATCCGCACCGGTTATTCCAGCGGTGAGGTCATGGTAGTATTGGTACTGTCTTCTTCGATTCTTCCATCCAAGAATAATTTCGTTAAGGCGCTTAGAGCGAAGCATCCTGAGATTACAACCGTAGTTATTAATGTAAATGACAAACAGACAAGCATGGTACTTGGTGACAGGGAACAGGTAATCTATGGCAAAGGATTTATTGAAGACAGCCTATGTAATAAGGTGTTCCGCCTTTCGCCAAAGTCCTTCTATCAGGTAAATCCGGCTCAGACCGAAGTACTTTATAAAAAGGCAATCAAACTGGCAGAGCTCTCAGGTGATGAGACCGTTATTGATGCATATTGCGGAATCGGTACAATCGGTATTATCGCTTCCGATCATGTAAAGAAGGTAATCGGCGTGGAACTGAATAAAGACGCTGTCAAGGATGCGAATATTAATGCAAAGAGAAATGACGCCAAGAACATAGAGTTCTATAGTAATGATGCGGGTGTATTCATGAGCCAGATGGCAGAGCAACAGGAAAGCGCAGATGTGGTATTCATGGACCCTCCGAGAAGCGGAAGCACCGAACAGTTTATGGATGCGGTGGTACAGTTAAAGCCGAAGAAGGTGGTTTACATCTCCTGCAATCCGGTTACGCTGGAAAGAGATTTGCAGTATATTACGAAGAAGGGTTATAAGGCTGTGAAGGCAGTGCCGGTGGATATGTTCCCTTGGACGGGGCATGTGGAGGTAATAACTCTGTTGCAGAAAGCCTGAGGCAGAAGTGCAGAAAAGTTATGCCAATTTGACATATCATAACGGATAAGTAAATAATACAGAATTAAAGTAGGCATTAGCGTGATTGTACCGTAGGGTAAATATACGTTAATGTCTTTTCTTTTTTACATAAAGACGATTTGTTACAGATAACATGCATGTTATTACACTTATACTGATATTGATTATGAATTTGATACAATTTATTTCGAAAGGAGAAGCAGAGATTCGCTATTAACAAATGTGCTAAGATATATGAATCATGGTGAATACACATAACTATATTTTACATATTTGTGAGCAGATAGGTTTGAAGGCACTTTAATCCGAATAAATACCTGCGAGCAAGTCAATGGCAGGTGTTAAATGAAAAAGGTCAGAAGAATTGAAGTACCTAAGAAGCAAGTAGAGAGCAGAAAATTAAAAGTAGCAGCATATTGCAGGGTTAGTACCAAATATGAGAGCCAGAAATCCAGTATAGATCTGCAGATAGAATATTATACAAAATATATTGAGGAACAGGCGGATTGGGAATTTGCAGGAATTTTTATGGATTATGGCAGCAGATGCAGAATTAAGGGCAGAGAGAATTTTCAAACAATGATTCAGAAAGCACTGAATGGAGAAATAGATTTCGTTATAACGAAATCTATCAGTAGGTTTTCTGGAAATACTGTTGATATGTTGCAGACAATCAGAAAACTAAAAGAAAGAGGAATAGCAGTATGGTTTGAAAAAGAAGACTTAAGAAGTACAGATGATGTTGCAGAAAAAATAATTACTATATACGCAGCATTTGCACAGGAGGAGGTACGGAATATGAGTGAAAATATTGCATGGGGTTTCCAAAGTAGATTTGAACAGGGCATAACATTGAATAATTACAAGAATTTTTATGGATACGACGTTATTGATGGAGAAATGGTTATCAATAAAGAGCAGGCTGAGGTTGTAAGAAATATATTTGAGTGGTATCTGGCGGGTTTATCTCTGAGGCAGATAAAGAACAGGTTGGAATCTATGAGAATTAAAACGGCTACCGGTAATAACGTGTGGCATGAGAAAGTTATACTTGGAATGCTCAGTAATGAAAAATATATGGGAGACAGTATGCTTCAGAAGTCTTATACACAGGATTATCTGAGTGGTAAGCGAGAAAAGAATGACGGACAAAGAACCAGATACTATGTGTATGATACTCATATGGGTATCATTTCAAAGGAGAAGTTCTTTAAAACTGCTTGTGAAATAAAGCATAGAAAAAGATCCATTAAAAACAGTGATGGAAATATAGAGACAAGTGGAAAGAAATATAACGGACAGAATTTGTTGGCCAATATTCTGGTCTGTGAAGAATGCGGTGCTTCATTCAGGAGACGTACAGAGCGAGGGAAAGTAGTATACAGGTGTGCTACAAGAATGGATAAAGGACGAGAAGCATGTGAATGTTCACCTACAATTGAGGAAACCTGGATTAAAGAAGAACTCAGAAAGAGGATTTGTGATGGAGAGTATGAAGAAGAAAAAGTGAGAAAGATGGTTCAAGAGGTTAGAGTTGGAAAAGACAAAGTGCTTAGGATTGAAAGGAAATAGATTGAAGTTAGAAAATAATGAATTAAAATTTGTGAATCGAATCTATGCCGGGAGATCATTTCTGATCTGGCTATTCAGCAAGGAGATATAGAACCCATGGAATTCCCTGTGGCAACCAGTGAAGAGATGGAGGCACTCTGAGATATGGAAGAAGAGGCAGTAATGCAGGCTGAGATTAGAATGTTGTAATTTGTAATATAACCAATTAAATGGATATTTTTTCTTGTATTACGCCTCTCCTAAGAGTACAATAGGAATAACAATGTTGTTGATACTGTACTCCAATTTTTAAGGTGAAAAGCATTTAGGGGGTGGCGCATGACAGAATATACAAAAGTATCAGAAATTTTACCTAATAATAAGGTTTCATTAATTGTAAATAGAACTAATTCTGAAATACTTTACGATATAATGAAATTTCAACCGTCAGCTGTTTTATCATACAGCGCTGACAGAGGTATATTTTGTGATGATGAAAAATACTTTCAAAAAGTGAACAGTTTTTTTGAACTAGTCATAAACAAGCAACCTGCACTAGTTTTAACACCAGAAGGATCTATACCATTTAAGATAATGGAAGAAATTGTGAATAACAAACAAAAATGGCCAGAGATGGCAAAGCTTTGGTGTTTATGCATGTCGGGAATAAGTAAAAATGATTTTATTAACTTCATAAGTTTCTTGAATGGTAAAGAAGACATAAATATAAATATTGAGGATAATATCAATTATCGTACACACGTGAATTCTTTATTTTATCTATTTCGTTTGGATGCCAATACACTGGCAATAGTTATTCAATTGAAAAATAATCATATGGCTGATAGAGGAATTGAGCATGAAGCTGATGACTTATCAAAAGGTAATACAATATATATTTTTGATCTCAATGGTGGAGTAGATACTAAAAATGTTCTGGTGACTTTAATTTGTGCTGATGCGATTCAACTTTCTATGTCAGAATTGATCACAAGTCTTAAGTATAAACACCCATTAGTGGTGAATGCACAATGTAATTCAAAGCCTTTTGATTATAGATTTGTTGGAAACAGAAGTTTTATTTCCAGTGATCAAAGCATAAGTAAACAAAGGCAGATTGTAGTCAACTGGGCAAAAGGAACAAAAATTGATAAGGCGTTTACAATTAGTGACTCAGGAAATACATATTATAATTATTTAGGAGTGAGTGGACATTCTCATCTAAAAAGCATCTGTTCTGATCAAGAAGTTTTTATGCATAGAATGAAGAATCAGATTAAAGGATGTACTTACTTTGCAAACGAAAATATGAATATATGGAGATTTCCGAATAATGAAAACATATTAAAATTTTACGTTAAAAAAGAAGAGGTCTTTGGTGTTAATTCAACATTATCCTCGGATTTTGATCCAGTGGTTAAAGAGAAGTATAAATACGAGAAGGATGAATGGGTACAAAACGAAAAGTATTGCCTTCGTATGGAAGAAGATAAGTCATCACAATTTTATATGTCAGATAATAAACTGTTGAGACCACTTTTTTTTCAACAGTGCAAAGACAATACTTGTAACGATAAATGTATTTGGTTGTATAATGATTATTTTTTGAGTATTTGTTTGGGCGGGGAGTTAAAAAATGAGTTGAAATGTGATGGCGAAATCTCGAATAGAGCATTAATCGCGATGAATGATGATAGTGTTGAAAGAACCTCTAAGAAAAGAGAACTTTTTTCAACATTAGTAAAACTTCTTGAAACAAATGAAATTCCTGATGAACTGAATGTTTTTTCCAACAATGTGAAATTTGAAATTGATTGTAATGCAGCCGAATGTGGAAGTAATAATATTTATAATGTAGCCGTTAACATAGTTCCAGAAGAATTTTCAAATTGGTCAATAAAAAAAGGTATATTTGCAGTGATCGATGCAACGCAAATAGAAACAGTAGAAAAAGTATATAGCGCTCTTTATCAGTCAACAAACGTAGATAACAGAGATCAAATCTTACTTTATTACAGAAAAGATGGTAAATACATTCCATATAAGAAACCGCATGAGTCAAAAAGTATAGTACCTTCAAATAGCACATTTACTCGAAATACCACTTCGATTTTTATTGGAGGAAGTCAATATGAACAAGATTAATGAAATATTAGTTCAGTTAAAATATGAATATAAAGTTGAAACAAAATTATTTATGAATAACTATATTGAAATTTATACAACATATAAATATTTAAACAATGAAAATAAGAAAATTGTGGCTAAATATTTAGTGATAAATTGTTTGGATATTCAATTTGATTTATTAATAAAAAATTTTGACTTTTTTCAAAAAAATATAATAGCGGATATTTTTTATTCACATCGTGACGATATTAGGTGGAATATTTATGCGTTTATTATGGTTGAGAATAAGAATATGATTTCAAGTGAAGGCTATGAAATTGAAAAGGATGAGAATTATGCTCGTAAGTTTATTTTTGAAATAGATGATTTAAAAGATTTTTTGGAATATGGTTTTTTTGGACAGGTAAATTCGAAAATGAAAACCAGCATAAAAACCAATTTTGTCTTAGAATGGGATAATTATTTAAATGAACACTCGTTAAATGGATGTATACATAATAAAATGAATTCAAATAGTATAGAAGAATATATTGTTAATGCAAAGCCAATCAGACCGATTGGCAGACCAATTATGAACCAAACATCTTCTTCAAGTGAGGATATGTTTGTTATTCAGCAAATAAACAAATTACATTTTTCTAATTATCGAACACACTGTTTTAATAGCGAATTCACATACTCGCCAAGCCTAGTAAATTTAATATCTGGATCTAATGGGAGCGGCAAGTCTTCTATATGTGAAGCAATAGCACTAGGAATGAGTGGTATTAGTAAGTCAGATGATGTTATTAAAGTAATTTGTGAAAATAGCAAGGGTGATGAAGTGGTATTGTCATCGAAAAAAACAGCTAAAGATAGTAGAGAATTGGATTTAACTTGGTACGGAACCACAACAACGGGATCTAAATCAAGATTAATTGAAAACTTTGCAATCTTTAATTATATGCAACCCAATGCTATATACAATAATAATAGAGATTTAAATGAGTTATTGCAAAACTTAATTTATGGAGAAGAAACGACTCAATCTTGGAAAAATATTCAAAACTATTATGAGAAATTTAACACACTAAAAAGAACTTGGAAAAATCAAAAGCAAGAATTAAAAAATGAAGTTGTAGAGATGGAGAAAAAGATAGCAGGAGTGAATTTAGAAGAGCTATCGTTTGAAACATTATTTGATGACAAATTTAATTTCTTATCAGAAATTCCAGTCGGATATAAATTAAATGAGAAGCTTAGCATGCTTGATTCACTACAATACAGCGTTTCTAGATTAGATAAAGACGTATTTGCATTAGAGGTAAAAACTTTTAGAGATATTCTGAAGAAATTTAATAATCTTGTGTTGAAAAAAGATGAAATTCAAATTGATAAAGAGAAAATCGAAAATCAAGAGAAAGAGATTAGTAATATAAAAATTAAAAAAAGTTTAAATCTAAGCCGATATGATAAGCTAGTTAAATTAAAAACTGAATATGAAGAAATTGGTAGAAATTATGCAACAATAGACTATATAACTATTGATAGCCAAAGCGAGCGTGATAAGTTGATATCTGAATATCATGACAAGAAATCAAAATGCAATAAATTGAAATCTATTCTTAATGAATTCGAAAAATTAAGATATTATGAAGGGAAAAGTGACCCTGGAATCGATGCAATGTGCAAGGAAGCCTCCCTGAGCTATCAAAATTTGCTTAAAAACCATGATGAAGTAAAACAAAGTTTAAGCGAGAAACAAAATAGTAGTGATTTAACAAAAAAAATATTGACAGATATCTTCAGATTTGCAAAAGATTATCAATTATTGCATAAAGATAATTCTAAATGTCCTTTATGTGGAAATGATTTTATGAATTCTGCTGGTTTAGAAGAAGCAATCAATAATACAGCTATACTTAACAGTAATTTTGATAGTGAGATGGAGATAATTATTTTACAGGAGCAAGAATTAAGTAAAAAGATTCAAGACAAAAAGTCCGAGTTAAAAAATATGGAAATTAGAAGGATAAAGAATAATGAAATAAATGATTTTATTGAACAGCTTGGAAAAATAGACATTAAATTAAATGTAACTGACGTAATAAATTTATTTAAGAACTGTGATGAAATAGTAAATTCAATTGAAGACTTTCTTTCAAAAAATAAAAGGAAAATTGAGATTATAAATGAGATAGAGACAAAAGACATTTATTTTGAATTTAATAAGCAATTCGTTATAAACTCTTTTTCAACATATTTAAAGAATAAACAAGAGAGTACTGAGGCTGAAATGTTCGAAAATCTTCAAGAAAAGAGTTGGATAGAGAAAGAATTGTCAAGATTAGAAGCAGACCTAGTGACAAAAGAATTAACTAATAAACGCTATGAGGAAATTAATGTAGAATTTTCTTTGTACAAAGAGCTAGTATCATGTGTAAATGATATAAAATCTGTTTTTAAAACTATTGAAGATATCTTTGATATTAAAGAGTGGTGCGTATCATTTTATAATTTAAAGAAAGTATTTGAAGAAAATTTGAAGAGAGAAAAGGATGATATCTATAAAAAATCTTTACTTAATGATTTTAATAAGAAGAAAGAAGAACTTTTTATAGCTGAAGCGAGATTAGAAAGGTGCGAAAGGGCTATAAAAGCATTTGAAGGTTTGTCTTCACTGGAAGATAATATGTCACAATTTATAATGGAAAATGCAAAACGAATTGAGCGAATCTTTAAAATGATTCATAGACCAGAGGAATTTACTGATTTGATTATAGAAGATGGTACGATAAAGTTTGTACGTAAATCAACAAAAGAGACTATTGATATTAGCAATGTTAGTACAGGTCAAGCATTGTCACTAGTATTTGCAGTGACACTATGTCTGCATTTCTCGGCCAAAAATGCACCTAACTTTTTGATGTTTGATGAGCCGGTAGCAAACTTGGATGATGTACATATTATGAATTTAGTTGATATGCTCAAAGAAATATCACTAATGGGAGTTCAATTATTCATCACAACCGCAAATGATCAGGTGGCAACTTATTTTAGGAGAAAATTTAGTTGCCTTACTGACGACTTTAAACATCTTGATATAAGGCGAACAGATGAAAAACCCTCAATATTTACAGAAAAAATATATTCACCTTACAAAGAAGCGGCAAATAGTATAAGATTGGTTGCTGTGTAGGATAAAAAAAGACTACCTTGGAGGAACTTTTTATGAGTATTGAAAATCTTATATATAATTGTTGCGGAGCTGAATACTGGGAAAAAATATATCAACTTGTATGGGTGAAGGCATCCAGGCATAAACGAGCATCGATAGATATGCCCATTCCGCATATTTGATTGAAACTGGATCTATGAATATGCGGAAATACTGCTCCAAAAACAAATAAATAACATACCGAATCTAAATATAAGGATCTGAGGAATGATAAAGGAATCAGCAATTAATAAATTGTTTTGAATATTATATGGCGTGAAAGGCGGAGTGAATTTTGGGTCTCAGTAATTTCAATATAGATGAATATGTGGAAAGTAGACTTTTGGTTTTAGACTGCGAAGAACTTACTATTGAGCAGATGGATGATTTTTTAAACAAAAAGGATACATTTGCAAGAAATGTAAGAAACCTTTTAACGCACTTTGAAAAAGATGATTATTTAGAGCGCTTCTCTTTTAAGGCAGATATTTTTAAGTATTTCCCAATTAGCTCTTTTAATGATGTTGAAATTGGTTTGTTTTTAGATCATATATTCAATTTAAAAAACAACAATAGAATGATTGGTAATAAGTTGATAGCTAATATCAATAAAATTTCTATTGATAACAAAGATTCAAGTATCGATGATAAATGGAGGAAATTTGACTTTTTCTACATCAATAAACCTGAAGCAAGCAATTTTCCGGAAAAACTCAACTCTTATAAATATATGCATAGAGAAATTATCCGAAGAAGGCCCCAAAATGTAAAAGAAATGATATCAAATATGAGATGTCAAATTGAGGAGTTGGAAATCGAGAATAATTCTACCAATCTTGAATTTGCAATTGACTTAGTACAAGATGCTATTTTGCAAATGATTAATTATTGGGTAATTACAATTCCTGACTTACAAGAAAGCATTAAAATTAAAATAGTAACTAAAATCGAATCCTTTCTTATTGATTTTGAAAGTGGCTTAAATCAAAACTTCTTTAAGAAAAGATGCGAGGTTCTGTTTGATGAAGCAATAGCCATCTTCATTTCCATATTGGCACAGAGAAATAACTTTGGAGAGTATATTTCTGTTATTGAATTGTTGGAAGATGAAGAAAATGAAGATTCAGCATTTTTTAATCCTGTCCCTAATGCATATAAAGTTAATAAATATAGTGATATTCCTATAGAGCAGCATAAGGAAATAATCTTAGAAGGAATTACAATTGACGAATACCGAGATAAACTCGATAAGACAAAAGAAACTATTGAGTTATTCGCTATGTATGGTGGGCGAATAGCAAATCCTGAGAACATATTAGATATTAAAGTGTACTTTAGGGAGATTTACTTGAGCAATTCAAAATATAAAAGAAAAGCATCAACAATTGTAAGGAGATTTCTGGAAGAATATAAAGAGAGTGGTGATGCTAATTCTTATGAAAAAGCTTCAGAGTACTTATTTCTTCGAGAGAAAATTAGTCGTGGATATTATAGGGAAACCAGTAGTTTACAATTATACAATTTAAAAAATAAGCTACAGAAAAAACTTTACCATATTTTGATGGATACTATGTTGTGTTATGATTTTTTAACTACATTAAAGTATTTAGAACAACTATTTGAAGGGATTACCCCCTTGTGTTTTAGTGGAATTGATGACATATTGGAACATCATAATCACCAAAGGATTTTTTAAAAAAAGCATTCCGTGACATAAAAAATTTTCATGTGTAAAATGTAATTATAAATATTAGATTGGAGGTTTATTTATGTCGATAAAAGGTGAGAATAAAGCGAAAATCACCAACTTCTTTCAAGCGTTAGGCGTCTCTGTTATAAATTTAGATGATAACAACATGCTGATTGATGATACTTACCAAATTAGTAAAGGTAATCTTTGGTGGACAAACCTTAAAACTTTGGAGAAGGGACAAGGGTATTCAATTTTACTTAGTCGCTATAAAAAGTGATGTGATAGCAAAAAAAGTCTGTATGTTAGGAGTTGATTGCAATGGAAAAGAGTAAAATAATTAGCATATCAAATCATAAAAAGAAAAAGAACAAAGCAAAGCAAAACTGTAACAAGAGCTATGAGGAAGTGATTAGTGAAACATATGCTGATCAGTTAGCTGATGAGTTTAAAAATCTTTTAGAAAAAGAACGAGAAGCATATAATCCGGAAAGGAGAAAATGAGATGAGTGCAGCAAAGCAAATTTTATCAGGCTTAGAAAACGTAATTAAAGAGGCAACTAAAGTGGGATATAAGAAAGGTGCTGAAACTGTTTTAGATCAGTTTGCACCACACGCTGGTCGGGCTCTGAAAAAGGGCGATGGTTCAGTAATGAAAACATTCAATGAAATAAAAAGAACAATAAAAAAGCTTTAGTTCATAACGCAATCCATCGGAATGGTGTACTGTAATTTCGATCTGGAGTCTATGCAATTTACTTATATTTGTAAGGAAAATATAAGTGGGGTCTGGGTTCACCCCCAGACTCTTTTTTAGAGGGATTAGATTTTCATTCGTAAGTGCTTAATATGGGGTAGACAAATATAAAATGTCATTTGGTCTTCAAAGAGTGGTAATTGAGTTTCGAAAAAATGATCTCAATGATCCATTTTGAGAAAAATACCCCCTCCGCCAAGGAACCAGTGGGTCTTCACGGCATCATTATTGTATACTCAAGGCATGTGGAGACGTGCTGCTTGCTATATAAACGCTAGACAGATTGAAATTGAAGAATTTTGAATGATAAAAAATATGTTCCCCTTCACAGAAAAATAGCTTACCCTTGAGAAGGGGGACATGAGAAAAATATAGTCATATTGCTCTGACTAGGACATGATGAGACGTTAATAATGATGACGAATTGAGGTTTTGATGGCAAGAAATAGAGTTAACCTCAATATGTTATGGTTTTGGAGAAATAAACAAGAATCGGGCCTGAAAAGATGCGTTATTCAGCCCGATTCTTTAGCGTTTTTATTGATGACAAAAGGGTTTGGTGGGATGTACACTCCCCCAAAATAGCATATAATTTGGTGATACAACGAATTCAATGTATTACAACTCAAACTAACATTAAATCTAAAAATGAATTTATCAAACCAGTTGGATCATCAAAGCCCTTTTCAGATTCCAGGTGACCTGCAGAATTAAGTTCAACAAGACCAATAATAAATGCAGATCCCATTGCTGTTAATTGTTTAGGTGATTTACTGACAGTATGTTTTTGACCATGTGCTTTTTCAAAGCAGTTATAAATGATTCTAAATAATTCAAAAGCTGAGGTGTGTAGATTTTCATACTGATTCTTATCCCATTGCTTTATGAACATTAATTGATAATGTTCATAATTTTTTATACTAAAATCATAAAAAGTATATAACATTTTAGAAAAAAGCGTTCGGGAATCGTCTATTTCTTCAATTGATTTATGAAAATGACTTATTAGCATATCAAAATCTTCAGTTACGATAGCAGCAAGCAAATCATCCTTATTTTTAAAATGTCTATAAACAGCGCTTCTGGATAAATTCATTTCTTTTCCGAGATCACGCATACTGACGGAGTTAATGCCATTGGTGTCAATCATTTGTCTGGTGACATCAAGCAGCTTTTGTTTTGTATCATTTTTATTGACCATATTAACCTCATTTCTGTCTTTATTCTTTATTTATTTTACTATTGTATGTTGACACTGTCAACAGTTTGAGATATATTTATCTTAAGTTGACGGTGTCAACATATTAGATAGTAATTCAGATAAAAAGGAGTGAAATCATGTTAAAAGAAATGAATTCAAGTAAAAAAACCATTATTATAACCGGGGGGAACTCAGGATTGGGCTACGCATGCGCCAAAAATATTGCCAAAGCCGATAAAAATAATCATGTTATACTCGCTTGCCGTAATGCTATTAAAGCAAACGAAGCGGTAAATGCATTAATCAGAGAAACTAAGAACACCAATATAACATCGCTGGAACTCGATCTTGAGTCCTTGGAATCTGTAAGAACCTTTGTAACAAAATTCCTAAATTCTGAGTATCCACCCCTATATGCTTTGGTTTGCAACGCAGGATTAATTATGGTTGATAAAACTTATTATACGAAGGATGGATTTGAAAGTACCTTTGGAATTAATCATCTTGGACATTTCCTACTCGCCAATCTTCTTCTCGGAATAATGAATGACTCCGGCCGGATCGTCTTTGTCAGCAGCGGGACTCACGATCCAGCGCAAAAGACAATCGTCGCTCCGCCTGTCTATGAGAACGCGAGGCTGTTAGCCTATCCTAAGAAAATGAGTCAAAACGAAAGCATGATTAAAGTTGGTCAGTGTCGTTATTCAACTTCAAAATTATGCAATATCTATTGTGCCTATGAACTCGCTGAAAAAATACAGAAAGAAACGGACAAAAGTATCACAGTTAACGCCTTTAATCCGGGTCAGATGCCGGGCACGGGGTTTTCCCGCACGTTTCCGCCTATAATGAAACTCTTACTTAAATATATACTTCCAGTATTAGTTTCGTTTAATAAAAATGCCACCACTGCCGAAACGTCAGGTAAGGCATTAGCTTCTCTTGTTTTGAATCCTGAACTGAATGAAACTACAGGGAAATATTTTGACGGTATAAAGGAAATTAAATCATCAGAGCTTTCCTATAACATAAAAAATAGGAAAGATTTGTGGAGGACAAGTGTTGAATTGACAAAACTGAGCAAGACAGAAACGATATTAAGCTTAAACTGAAAGTCGCCTGGTATTTTTATGACGTGAAATGGCAATAACAATCGTATTAAGCATTCGTAAAATTCCTAAATTCAAATATAAGTTGGTGTTATAAATGTGATATGGGGACTACTATATTGAGTAATGCGTGGATGTACTTGGCTCAGGAATTTCCTGAGCCAATAATGATTATAAAAATATTTAGGATTGCTGATTTGGGAAATGGATATACCAGATAAATGGAAATTTCAAAAATTTTTGAATGGTTTTGGTTTGAATGGAAGCTAAGTACAAGGGCTAAGTAAATCTGTAAATCTTAATGGTTGGCACTCCGATAGTAGTTTCCTTATTATTCTTATATTCATAGTATTATGTCTTTGCTCTCCAGCAATCTTATAGACATGAAAATCCGGCTTTTTTCGTCACCATTATCTAACTTGATTCCCGTTATCTCTTTTATTTTCCCTATCCGGTAGAACAAGGTGTTTCTGTGGATATTCAGTGCTTTTG
Organism: Variimorphobacter sp. HTMS_6; assembly: GCF_059717775.1. Lineage (NCBI taxonomy): Bacteria > Bacillati > Bacillota > Clostridia > Lachnospirales > Lachnospiraceae > Variimorphobacter > Variimorphobacter sp. HTMS_6. Next base: position 2,007,859 of record NZ_AP046094.1, on the reverse strand, counting down.
CGGCCTCAGCCGGTGCGGATGAGAAATATATATATTGTTTTAATGTGTTAAGAAGAGAAGAGCCATTTTCCCTGTCATAATTTATTAGCAATATAACAGCCGGATGGCAGATATCCATGGGATCATACCTGTTGAATATCATATCGGAAATAATATACAAGGTACATTCGTCAAAACAGGTACAATGTGAGTGTCTCTTCTGGCCAATCTCAAGAGCGTCAAGTGCATAGTGATATTGCTTCTTTGCTTCCGAAAGAGAGGAAAATTTCTGGCTGATTCCTACATATAAATTGTTTTCTTCTATGAATTTGGAAAAAGTACCGTTTTGGGAATTAAACAACGTTTCATAGAGAATTTCGTCAACAAACGCAACAATAGCAGAGTGATAGATGATACGCTGCCCCACCGGAATATAAGACTTTAATCTTTGGAAAACAACGGATACTTTACTGTCGAATGCTTCCTGCATACTGCTGCAGATAACTAAAATGTATATGAAATTCGACCTGATCCAATTTAGGTTTGATTTCATACCATGGAGAAATGTATTATCGTCCGTTTTGCCCTCAATAAGGTCGGAAAGAATATAAGCAGGGTTATGATTGTTATCAAGGTTTAAGAGAATATTCCGTTGAAGTTGGGCAGCTAATAGAGCACGAAGTTTTTCAAGCAGCATATAATCTGTTTCCTGAAAGGCTATACCCCCTTCATGAATAATAAAACTGGCCACCTCAATGATGTCTATTCTTACAGAAGCAAGAAGCATTCCTTGGAACAAGGGCTTATCCTTCCGGCTAAAATACAAAATTGGTTTTTTATCTTCCGGTGAATGGTTAGAGTAAATTAAATCTTCGGAAGCTTTGCTGAGGTATTGGCTGCCGTTATCGCTATATTCAAACTGAAATACACTACTTGCATCAAAGGAAGCGGCAAGAACCTTGAAGCTTGAATCATACAGCATCAAAGGACGGCCGAAAATCTTTCTTACTTTATCTATCAGCGTTTGCAAACTCTTATTTGCGAAAAATACATCAGAGAGTTCTTGCATATATAACGCAACTTTTATGTTTGAATCGTCTATTTCCATTGAATCATGATCAAAATTCATAAAAACCTCCTTAATTGTGCAATAGTCCAATCACAGGTACAATTTATTCAAAAACATTAAATCTGTGTACATTGTAGAAGCACCTATAGTGTAATATTATATTTATTATCAGTCAAGCAATACATGTAGCTGAAACTGTACGATAGCACAGTTATAAAAAATTTAGGAGGTATAATTATGGCATCAACTGCAATAATGAATGCAAATATTTTCAATGGAACCAATATCTTAAAGACAGGTACGGTAGTCTTTGAAGATGGTTTAATTACGGACAAAACAAGTGGTGAAATTACCATTGACGGCACCGGCTGTACGCTTCTCCCGGGCCTTATCGACTCACATGTTCATCTTGACTCACTGCAGGATTTAGAAGCAGCGGCGCATTGCGGTGTGACCACAATGTTGGATATGGCAACCAGGTCTGCTACTGCTCTCGATGCATTAAGAAACCAGCCCAGTTTACCAAGTATCGAGAGCTGCTATCTGCCGGCGTTTCCACCGAACAGTGATGTTCGCACTAAGATGGGATATCCGGATAATGCAGAAATAAAGAGCAAACAAGAAGCCATTCAGTTTGTTAATGAACAGATTTCCTCAGGTGCAGCTTATATAAAGATCCTTTTAGAGGAGCAGGGAGTTAGTGGTGGGGCTGAATTTCCACTCGAATTTATCATTGCCATAGTTGAAGAAGCCCACCGTCAGCATAAACATGTGGTTGCTCATGCTGTTTCTCCAATATCCTATAAAGTCGCCATAGAGGCTGGTGTGGATGTTTTAACGCACATTCCTTTTGCAATACCCTTGCCGCAGCCTATTATAGATGCGATGGCTGCTAAGGGGTGCGTATCGGTGCCGACAATGGGGATGATGAAAGGCATTGTTGAATCAGTCAAAAAGCAAAATCCCCAGGTACCGTTTCACTACGAATTTGTACGGCAGTCGGTTGCGGCAATTCACAAAGCAGGTATTAATATCCTGGCCGGCACAGATTCCAACAATGACCCAACAGCTCCTTGTGCAATACCGCACGGTTTTGGTTTGCAGGCAGAGCTTTCATACATGGTTGACGCTGGTATGACCCCAGTTGAAGCACTGCAAAGTGCAACAAGCAAACCTGCGGATTATTTTGGACTCAAAGACAGAGGTATTATTGTTGCCGGACGAAGAGCTGATTTACTCCTTGTGGAAGGTGATCCCACGACGGATATTCAGGCAATAAAGAATGTCAAAGGAGTCTGGATTAGTGGAAAAGCAGTAATATAAAAAATAGAAAGTAGGTGTCATTATGCTATTTAGCAAACCAGAAACAAATACAGTCGAAGTCATCCTTGATAAATTCGCCGTTAAGGAACTGATAGAATTTGAACGCTTCTGCCGTGATAATGCATTATGGGAACAGTTGAAGGAATGTTATGCGGAAGATGCAAAAGTAACGATTTCCTGGTATAAGGGCGATGGATATGGCTTTGTCGAGGCATCCAGTAAAATGAAAACTGTTGCACCGCACAAGCTCTATAATACCCTTGTCTGGCTCAATGGTAAGCGAGCGGTTGCAGTATGCATGGCGTGTATACAGACCAGAAAAGAGATTGATGGCATTCCAATGGATTTATCATCGTATGTCCGACTTGTTTATACGGCTTTTAAGGAGGAGGATATATGGAAAATCGCTTCACTGGATGCAATATATGAAAAGGATAGCCTTGTACCGGTTTCACCTGCATCGGTACATCCCTCCAATGCCTATCGACCCAGTTATGCGCTGTTAACAAGTATGATAGAGAGTGAGGATCATACCATAGACCAGGAACTGCCGGGAGATGACCGCCCTGCGTTGCGGGAAGCATTGCTTTCTAAGGTCGAGAAATGGCTGAATAATGATTAAGGTAACTGCATAAAACCTACAGAGTGTAAACTTACTTACCATAAAAGATACACCTTAAATACTACTCTGAAATTCACCATGTTCAAAACTGTTTCGCAAAGCTTTTATATCTTTAAGCGGTGGCTGTCCAAATAGCCGCTTATATTCCCTAGTAAATTGAGAGGAGCTTTCATAACCGACTTCCATGGCTGCAGTAGTAACATCCATCGACTCACTTAGCATGAGTCGTCTTGCTTCATGAAGACGAAGCTCTTTCTGATATTGTAAGGGGCTCATGGCAGTTACAGCTTTGAACTTATGGTGCAGTCCTGATACACTCATATTATTTGATTTTGCTAGATCTTCCACGGTAAAGGAATGGGTATAATTTTCCTTGATCCATTCGATAGCTTTACCGATTCCAGTTGCTTGCTGGTCAGCAAGCAACTGTTGAAAAAACAAGTATCCATACTCTCCAGTCAATAGATGATAAATCATTTCACGCTTAATAAGCTCCGATAAAAAATAAATATCTTTAGGTCGATCTATTAGCTTCAAAAGTCTAATAAATAAATCCAACAGTTCCTCATCTGATTTCCCTACAAATGTACCTAAATAAAGTTTCTTATTCTTTATGTCAAATTCAATATGAGCATCCATCACCACAGAAGCAATTTCGCTTGTAGTAAAATCAATACGCAGACTAATGCAAGGTAACTCTTTTGATGCACCTATCACTTGTACGGATAAAGGCATATCAATAATAGACGCTGCGAAATCACCTGCATTAAATTGTATCGTCTCCTCTCCGAAATGAAACTCCTTTCTTCCTTGAAGAATAATACTAAATGCAGGTTTCATAACTCCGGGAGTGATAGGAATTTCATGACTGTGCCTGGTAAACGAAAAAAATGGGATTATTGTTTTGGTATTTCCATCCGTTTTCTCTATCCTCTCTGTCATATCAATTATAGAATGCAATGCCTTTTGCTTAATAAGATTACTTTCTTCAAATAATACTTCTTCTTTTGATTTTTCATTTTGTTCTAGCATATATTTATCACCCAGCCTTTATTCTTAAACTATTTGCTGATAATTTCCACATCTTACTTCGTTTCTATAATTCAATGATAATAGCTTTTAAAACTATAGTAAATATTATATCAAAAATCAATCTATTTCTCATTAATTCATTGAATTAATCCTTTGCAGAATTAGGCAAGTTTTAAATATTATTGTTATATAATGTTTTTATCTTTCATGTGATAATATGGTTGTCAAACTTGATGTTTAAACTATTAAATCATATAAGAAAGAGGTATAGAGAAATGAGACAAAAAACTTGGTTTATAACTGGTATTAACAGTGGATTCGGACGTCATATGACGGAACAACTTCTTAAGAGGGGCGATAAAGTTGCTGGTACTGTTCGCAATATGAATTCAGTAGATGACCTTAAGGATAAATACGGTGCTCTTCTTCAAGTGGCTCATCTTGACGTTACAGATACAACAGCCATTTATGAGGTTGTCGGTCAAGCCTTCCAGGAACTTGGGAAAATCGATGTTATTGTAAGCAACGCTGGTTATGGCCTTATTGGTGCAGCGGAAGAATTAACTATTGACCAAATCTCTCATCAGATTAACACCAATCTTCTTGGATCTATTCATTTGATTAGAGCTTCCTTACCGTATCTACGTGCTCAAGGAGAAGGGCATATCATTCAGCTCTCATCATCGGCAGGCCAAACTGCATTCTCTGGAGGGTCACTCTACCATGCAACGAAATGGGGAATTGAAGGCTTCTGCGAAGCAGTAAGACAGGAAATCGCTCCTTTTAACATAAGCCTTACAATAGTGGAGCCAAGCGGAGCACGTACGAATTTTACACATCATAGTATAGTATTGGGTCAAAAGCTAGAGGCCTACTCGATTTCTCAAGCACATAATGCAAGACGCGGTTTTGAAGATAGTTCGATCGTTCCTAGTGGTGATCCTGCTAGAATGGTCAAAGTCATGATTGACAGTGCTGACCAAAAGCCGGCACCAATAAGAATTGCTCTTGGTAGTGGAGCTTATAATACAATCCATCAATCACTTTCAAATCGTCTTGAAGAACTTGAAGCACAAAAAGAACTTGCATTTTCCACTGATTTCACTGCTAATGAATAAAATGTAGAAGATAGGAGAGGTCATTAACATCTATATTAAAAATGAGCATAGAAAATAAAAGGAAATTAATAGGTCGCTAATAAGGATCTGGAATAGAACTTGACTATATAAGGAGGACTAACTATACTAAATTGGAGAGTAAAACATTGAAATCTAGGTTTTTCTCATAGTACTTGGCAAAGATGATCCTTGGATACAATTACATACAAGGAGACGAATTTCTTTGTATATAAAGTATGAAAGGTGGTTTGGTAATGAAAGTTCTCATAGTCGGCTATTTTACTGAAATTTCAAAATTGAATATTGTAAGAAGTTTTCCAAAAGAATGGAACATCGTAATTGTTCCGCCAGGGGAAGAAATGCTGCATCATATTGAAGATTGTCAAGTTATCATACCTGAACATGTGAAGATTGACCGCGATCTTCTTTCAAAAGCAAAGCAATTAAAATTAGTACAGACTGGTGCTGGATATGATAATGTAGATATTGATGCCTGCACGCAACTCGGCATTTGGGCGGCCAATGCGGCAGGAGTAAATGCTCAGGCAGTGGCCGAACACGTAATGGCATTAATATTGTCTTATTATAAAAACATACCTTTTCTTGATACTTTCATGAAAAGCAAGATAGATCAAAATCAATTGTACTATACTGGAAGTGAGTTAAGCGGCAAAACGATCGGAATTATTGGCTATGGTGCTATTGGTAAAAAAGTAGCCGAGTTTTGCAAAGTCTTTGATATGAATGTGCTGGTTTATGCAAGACATGCTGTTGCACAGTCTGATGGGATTGCTCAAATAACTAATTTTGATGATCTTATAAGCACATCAGATATTGTAACAGTACATACAGCCTTGAATCCTCAAACCAAAAAGCTAATTGACAAAGAAGTATTCAAGAAAATGAAGAATACAGCACTATTTATCAATACCGCTCGTGGTGGAATTGTAAATGAAAAGGACTTAATAGATGCTTTGAAAAACGGAGAAATTTCGGGAGCATGCCTTGATGTGTTTGAAACGGAACCTCTTCCAATCGATAGTGAGCTTCGTAATCTGAATAATGTGTTACTTACACCTCATACAGCAGGCATGCCTGACGGACTCAAATTCCATAAAAAGAGATATGATTTCTTTGTGCATAATATAAAACGTGTACAAAATGGCAAAGAACCTGAAAGCAAGCTCAATCAGTTATCATAGGCATTTTGTTATATACATTATCTAAAATGGTCTTAAGTAAATTATCGGAGGGCTAGAAATGAACAAGATTATTAAGATTAGGAAGGAAGAGCAAGCAGATTATGAGAGAGTGGAAGAAATCACAAGGAGTGCTTTTTGGAATCTGTATATTCCGGGGTGTAATGAACATTATTTAGTTCATATTATGCGCTCTCACAAAGACTTTCTTCCGGAGTTGGATCTAGTGATTGAGGTTGATAATCAGGTCATCGGAAATATTATGTATACGAAAGCACGACTAATTGAAGAGTCTGGGGATGAAAAAGATATCCTTACTTTCGGTCCTGTATGTATTTTGCCGGAATATCAGAGAATGGGCTATGGCAAAAAACTAATTGAGTACTCCTTTGAACAAGCGTCTGCACTAGGTTATGATACAATTGTAATATTTGGGAATCCGAATAATTATGTTAGTCGTGGTTTTAAGAGTTGCAAAAGGTACAATGTCTGTCTTGAAAATGGTACATTTCCGTCACCAATGATGGTAAAAGAACTCAAATCAGGTGTCTTGGACGGAAGAAAGTGGGTTTACTGTCAGAGTCCTGTATTTGAGTTAGATGAACAAGAAGTTGAGCGCTTTGACGCTGTTTTGGAGAGCTTGGAGAAACAATATCAGCCAAGTCAGGAAGAATTTTATATTCACAGTCATTCCATTATGCAATGAGTTTCATTTGGTGGTATATGGATAAGCGACAACGTTCGATTTGTTAGTGGATTGATGAGTAATCGATAACCCTAATGTCCCCTTATATGTCAGAAATAAATATCTGATATATAAGGGGATTTTTTATGCTTAAAATTACGCCTTAATAAATGGGGTATAATTCCAATTGTCTCGATAGAATATCTTTATTAAAAAACCGCCGTTTTTAAATTCCCGCCTTAAGCGGTTATGTTCTACACAGGCAGCAAGCCCTTACAGTTTGCTTATAGAAATCTTTAGCTAACTTGTTAGGAGCACTTTCTTAGAAAAAACTTTTTATTCAAACTATAAATTCCAAACCAGCCGAGCAATAATAACACCTCTGCCAGAATAACAAGCCATAATACCTGCGTGTACCCTCCAATAATGCAGAATATAGTATTAACCAGAGGAATACCCAGGAAAGTAAACATGATTGGAAAATCTTTTTTGTAATTCAAAGAGCTAACAAACCGACGATCCCAGAACTTAACGAAGGCTATCACTAAAACTCCCACTGTAATTACAGAAAGTGCAATCAACATTACCCATTGCATATTAGAAGTTCTGGGGAAAAATGGTCCCATAAAATTAAAGAAATTGGATAAAGGTGAAACCAAACAAACGAGAGAAAGAATGGAAGCCAATATCGGATATAAATAACCAACTAGAGTACTATAGCCTTTCTTTTTATGCCACCATTCACCGATTAATATAAAGGCTGTCCAGTATCCGGCTATATAAATCCATCCAGTAAAATTCATAACAGGTTCCCCATATATAACAGGTTCACCAGGGATCGGGTAATAACTCCACCTGCCAATGATTCCTTCCGAAGTCTGAAAAATCTGTTTTACTGCGACTGGATCCAGTGAAAAGTCAAAAATCATAGCACAAAGTCCAGTAATGAATGGTTTCGTCCATGACGGTATATTTATCGTCTTCAAAACACGTAACGTTGAGTAAACGATAAGAAATTCGATAATTGGAACAGTTAATGGTATGTTGAAAATCATTAGGATACTACGCCCATATGCGTAAAAACCTTCATTTCCCAAAAGTCCCATAGATACCGCAACATTTTCAAAGGCTGCGGCGTAGAAAAAGACAAAACCTATGAATTGCATTAATACAATCTTTGGACGCTCTTCGTTTTGAATGATATAGAAGACCATTAATGCGGCAATGATTAGAACTAAAATATCTTGAAAAATCCATACAGGAACTATCGTTATATTTCCCATTGTTTGTACCTCCAGTTAAAATTATGATTGAGTTGAACGTTCAAATATATTATAATTACACAGTGTTAGTTAATCAACAGGCAGTTCGATAACATTACGTTCGATATCTTACAAATCAGATAAGATTTGTTCGTTCACTAAATTGTTTAGGGAGGGTAGTGTGTAAAATCATAGATTTTTCACACGCAAATTTGTGCCTGCGGCCCAAAGTTTGCAGGCTATGTAGAAAGGCATGGTTATTATTATGGCATACGAAATGGCAGACCACAGAGTGAGATATACAAAGATGATTATAAAAAACAGTTTACTGGAACTGATGAAAGAGCATCCTATCAGCAAAGTTACAGTGACAGATATTTGCAAGAAAGCAAACATAAATCGTAATACTTTTTATTCACATTATGCGAATCAGTTTGAACTTCTTTCAAATATTGAAGATGAGTTATATGAAGAGATCAAACAGGTTGCGGAACGTACTTTGAACTCTGAAACTTATGGAAAACTATCATATGAAATTTGCAAGTATATAAAAGCAAATAGCAATATATGTGGAGTATTATTTTCAGAGAATGGAAATAAAGAAGTATTAGAACGTATTCTTTATATTAGCCACGAATTAAATATTGAGAAATGGAAGAAGGAAGAAAAGTATATTGATCAAAAGTTATTCAATAATTGGTATACATTTACCGCATATGGCACGATAGCCGTAATAGAAAAGTGGGTCAATAGCGGTATGAAGGAAAGTCCCAGTAAAATTGCAGCTTTTATTGATAAAGCGACAGAAGCAGTATCGAAAGATTTTTATTAATGAGCCATTTACATCATTATTCCATAACCTGTTTTTCTCAAGCTTGATGATTCGCACTTAGTGGAAGGTTTCGGTGTTTGGGAGCCTATTTTAATACTTTCACAAGCAAAAGATCACCTCTTACTTTCAAAAACTCACCTCTTAAGTGACAGCTATTTACATTCTAACAATTACCAATATAATGTAATTATTGTAATGAGGTTGGAATAGCATCAAAGAATGATAGGAATTGTATTTCAGAATTCCATTCTCTAATAAAAACTTTTAAAGGGAGAGAAAGAATGGCAAAGACTATATTAAAGACCAATAAGCTCAATAAGAGCTTTAAGTCAGGTACGCAGGAACAGCAGGTATTAAAAAATCTTGATATCGAGTTTTATGAAGGTGATTACACAGTTATTATGGGTTCATCGGGTGCGGGTAAATCCACCTTACTTTATGCATTATCCGGGATGGATCGACCGTCAAGCGGAGCCGTTCACTTTTTTGACGCCGATATTGCTAATTTAAACAACGATAAGTTGGCTGTATTTCGTAGGAAAAACTGTGGCTTTGTATTTCAGCAAATGTTCTTATTAGAAAATATGAGTGTTTTAGATAATATATTGGCAAGCGGTCTTTTGGTTAGTGGAGACAAAAAGTCTATTATTGCAAATGCGAAAGAAATGCTGCAAAAGGTTGGTTTAACTGAAATGATATGGAGAAAGTTCCCGACCCAGCTTTCGGGTGGAGAAAATCAACGTGCCGCAATTGTTCGTGCTTTGATAAATAAACCCAGGGTTGTTTTTGCTGATGAACCAACCGGAGCATTGAATTCTGCATCGGGAAATGCGGTGCTGGATGTTTTGACTGATATCAATAATGAGGGTCAAAACATTATTATGGTTACACATGATTTACGTTCTGCCAGACGTGGAAACCGAATCATTTATATAAAAGATGGTGTAATCAGCGGTGAATGCAATTTGGGTAAATATGTGAGTGGAGATAAAACACGACATGAAAAGCTCAAAGCCTTCCTTTCTGAAATGGGGTGGTAATGTGAAGAAATTATGGATGCAAGCAATTGCGAATATACGTAAAACAAAATCTTCCTCTGCGACTTTGGTGATCATGTTTCTCATTGCGGCACTTCTTTTAAACGCAGGACTTTTGGTTGTAATCAACTATGGCAGTTATTTTAGCAATCTAAAAGAGGAACTTAAATCATCGGACGCATATTTTGCATTACCGGATAAGATATATAAAGATGAGGTTAAAACTTATATTGATAAAAATGAACATGTAAAGCAAACACAAACGTTGGAAGGTCTACTGCTTGATGCAAAAATTTTATCCAAAGGGGAGGATAAATCCTTTCCGATCATGTTCACTAATATGGATGAAAAAAGAGATATAAGCAAGTGGAAATTCGTTGGTGAACATTTGAAGGCCGAAGATATGTCTGTTTATATTCCGGATATTTTCAAAGCGGTCAGCGGCTATCAGTTAAATGACAAAATTGTTCTTAAATATACCGATGAAGAAACAAAAGAAGATAAATCGATGACTTTTATCGTAAAAGGTTATACCGAAGATGTCTACTTTAGTTCTACAGACACCGGATATATCAGCTTTTATCTTCCGAAAGATACTTATCAGAAGGTAAAAGGCATTTTAAATAAACCCGAATACCTCACTCATGTAGTATTTACGAATGTAGATGATGTGAAAAACGTACCATCCATTGAAAACGGAATTCGTGATTTACTTGATTTAAATTCAGCTTCGTTAATGGCAGCTGATCCGTCTACCATGCTTGTTACTATTGATGTAGAACTGATTCAGATGGCTCGTTGTATGATGGCAACCATGGTTTCGGCGATGATGGTGATTTTTGCAGCGATTATTGTGATTGTATGTTTGCTGGTCGTTCGATTCAGAATTGTAAACAGCATTGAAGAAGATATCATGAAGATTGGTTCCTTAAAATCCGTCGGTTATACAAGTAAGCAAATAATTCTCTCTGTCATACTCCAGTTTTCTTTGATTGCGGGTATTGGAAGTCTTATTGGGATTGCTCTTTCTTACCCTACATTACCAGCAGTCTCCTCAGTGTTTGAGCAACAATCAGGGCTTAAATGGGAACAAGGTTTTGATGCCGGCATCAGTGGGATAGCATTCTTAATATTACTATTGATTGTTACTTTCATAGCATTCATAGCAGCACGTCATATCAGTAAGTTGAGTCCTATTCATGCACTCCGTGGGGAAACCACTGCTCGCAAGTATAAAAGAAATCACTTGCAGCTAGAAAAGGCTAATCGCAATTTGCCGATTGCTTTAGCATTGAAATCTGTATTACAAAGTATGAAACAAAATGTAATGATAATTGTTATTCTTATTGCAGTTACATTCAGCGGAGTATTTGGCGTGATTATGTATTACAATACAACAATTGATACAAAAGCTTTTGCTGAGGTTCCAGGTATGGAAATTTGCAATGCAATTGCGGTGCTTAATCCGGAGAAAGATCAAGCAGAAGCAGTAAAAACCATCAAAAATATGGACGATGTTTGGAAGGTACAGTATTTAGACGAAGTGAAAATAAAAGTCGATGGTATGGAAGTTGCAGCTTATGTAATGGATAACTATGATAAAAAAGAGACAAAACTGGTGTATGAAGGAAGATACCCGAAAAATAAAAATGAAATCACTCTTGCCGGAATATTAGCAGGAAGACTGAATAAAACCATTGGTGATAAGGTTACTGTTGGTTTTGGAGAAAATAAGGAAAAATTTAATGTAGTTGGTTTATCAAACGGTTCTCAGATGGGCGGACTGAACACCTCCATTCTTACAAAAGACTATGGAAGGCTGAACAAAAATTTTAAACACCAATCCTTATATATTTATTTAGATAAAGGAACGGATGCCGAAAAATTCGTTACCAAATTAGAGAGTAAATTTGATAAGAGCATGTTACTTACTGCTGTAAATTTCGATAAAGGAATGGCAGAGGGGATGGCATCCTATCAGAAGGTAGTAGCCGCAATGGGGCTAGCAATGCTAGTTATTACCCTGCTTGTAGTTACTTTAGTATTATATTTTGTTATCAGCTCCTCAGTAATTCGCAAAAAACGGGAGCTTGGAATTCAAAAAGCAATAGGCTTTACCACTTATCAATTAATGAATCAGCTTTCCATCAGCTTTACAATTCCAATCACTATAGGTGCTGTAATAGGAACGCTTCTAGGAGCATTTTATACAAACCCGATGATGTCACTTTCCATGAAAAGCATGGGTGTAATGAAAGCTGGATTTATTGTAGATCCATATTGGATAGTTTCGTTTGGAGTTGCAACCGTTGTGTTTTCTTACCTATTATCCATGCTGATTACTTGGAGAATACGTAAAATTTCCGCGTATTCATTAGTTACAGAATAAATAATAATAATAATAGTAGTAGAGGGTCTCCAAGTGTTGGAAAATCTGCAAGTAAATGAAAGCGGAGGTTCGGTACTAGGAAACCCTCCTTTTTATGTTTGTTGTGCATCAAAGCATTCTTTAGAAGCAATAAGTGATGCCCCAAGACTGGAATTAAAAAGTTTTGGAATTCAGGTGACTGTGCTTGAACATGAATCTATCGTAATTGACAGTCTGATTTTTAAATGTTAAAATTAATTTGTATTATCCGGTTGGCAGTTTATTAAACTGTTTCAAGTTTTGAGCTTAAAGGGTGGAGAGCTTCGTTATTGAAGTTCTCTTTTTTTATTACCGAAAAATACTTTTTAATACATTTGATAATAGAAAAGAGGCGAAAAAATGTCAATATCTGAAACGATTCTTGTTGCTTTATTTGTTATGGTAGTAGTGTTTATTGTGTTAGGTATACTTTGGGTTTTAATAAAGATATTTTCTTATATTATCAGAGGATTAGAAAAGAATAGATCATGAATCAGAAATTAAAACAGATATATAAAAATAAAAAATAAGGAGATCGACAATGTTTATTGATTCAATTATTAAATTATTAGCTGGCTCTGGATTTGCGTCTCTCACCTGGCAGTCCATTCTAATGATTATAGTATCCTGCGTACTTATATATCTTGCCATTGGGAAGAAATTTGAACCCCTCCTTTTATTGCCGATTGCATTTGGCATGCTTCTTGCAAATCTGCCTTTAACGGGATTAATGGATGCACCATCCGATTCCAGCGATATCGGTGGGTTATTATATTACATATATTTAGGGGTTAAGAAAGGGATTTATCCTTCCTTAATATTTTTGGGTATTGGAGCTATGACAGATTTTGGTCCGTTAATAGCACGTCCTTGCAGTTTATTAATTGGAGCGGGCTCACAGTTTGGTATCGTGATAGCATTTATTATAGCTAATATTATTGGGTTTACTCCTCAAGAGGCATCATCTATCGGAATTATAGGAGGTGCAGATGGCCCTACTGCAATCTATCTGACAACCCGGCTTGCTCCTCATTTGTTAGCCTCTATTGCCATAGCCGCATATTCATATATGGCTCTTATACCATTAATACAGCCACCACTTATGAAATTACTTACAACGAAAAAAGAACACGAGATACAAATGGAACAATTGAGAACGGTATCCAAGATGGAAAAAATCTGTTTCCCAATCACGGTAGCAATATTCTGTATATTACTATTACCATCGGTGGCTCCGCTAATTGGGATGCTTATGTTAGGGAATCTATTTAGAGAATCAGGGGTTGTTGAGAGACTATCCGATACGGTTCAGAATGCACTAATTAATATTGTAACAATTTTTCTTGGTGTTACCGTTGGTGCTACGGCAACCGGTTCCGAATTTCTGAAACCACAAACGTTAGGAATAATAATACTTGGGTTGGTAGCATTTATGTTCAGTACCATTGGGGGACTATTAATCGGAAAGTTCATGTGCTGGGTGACAAAGGGTAAAATTAATCCTCTCATTGGATCGGCAGGTGTATCTGCTGTTCCGATGGCTGCTCGTGTATCACAGATTGAAGGACAGAAAGCCAATCCTGGCAATTACCTACTGATGCATGCTATGGGACCAAATGTGGCAGGTGTGATCGGTTCCGCTGTGGCTGCAGGTATTCTCTTATCATTGTTTGGTTAAATTCGATACGATCCAGTAAATTACTCTATTATATTGTAATTTACTGGATTTTTGTTATAATTACTTTATCATCAAGAACAACGTTTTATAGTCCGATTTGGTTATATTTATTAGAGTTAGGAGAGGAAGTTAACCAATGGATCGGAGTTTTAGTCGGTGACAAGCATTTCGATTGCACCGAGAAGGAGTTTCAGAAATTTCAATCAATCCTTTACAAATGATAGATATATACGTCTTTGAAGATAATATCATTGATAAATATATTCAGATTGGTTATATATTGATATGAAGGGTTTTGAAAAATTAAAATAAATATTGAAGTGTGTTTTAAGTTCCCTCAGACTAAAAGTTTGGGGGAATTTTGCTTTAGGGTTTGTATCTTTTTACATGAACAATTAATAAGCAGGGGAATATACTGTTATAAGATGAATCACCTATAATATATCATGGGGATTGGCGTGAATAACAGTACATACATGTAATTGTTTCATGCATACAGTTTTCATAACTAAGGGTAATGGTGATGTGGGAGGTATACATGAATAATGATAAAGATGTTAATATGACAAGTTCGTACTTATTCAGAGAAAATGGTTGGACTTTTTTACATATTGAAGGTACTCCTTGTGAAAGAGGATTTCAACATGGATATCATCTAGCGAAGGATATTTCAAATGTTTTTAATAATTTGGCCTCTATTACATATTTAAATACGGGAAAAAATATTCAGTATTTTATGGAAGTAGCACATAAGCTCTTTTTACCTCGTATTGATGGGGAATATATTGAAGAGATGCAAGGAATTATAGATGGAGCAGAGGCGGCTGGCTATAAAATTCCATTTGATGCTTTACTGGTGATGAATGGCTATATTGAGCTTATATATTATTGGTGGCCAAGTCATAAAGGTAATATGGAGAGTTGGGTAAATGATAAAAAGGAGCGTTGCAGTGCTTTTATCGCCACAGGAAATGCTACAAAAGATAATGGAATAGTGATGGGGCATAATACTTGGTGGGATTTTTTCTTGGCACAATACTTTTATGTAATTCTTGATATTATACCTACGGATGGATATAGAATAATGATGCAAAGCATTCCTGGATTCATTCACAGCATGTCGGACTTTTTTATTACGGGTGCCGGAATTATGGGTACTGCTACTACGATAAACGGGTTTTGTAGTTATAAAGAAGGTGGAGTTCCAGAATTTTCGCGTGTGCGAAAAGCGAAGCAATATGCAAGGACAATGGAAGAATGGGCATGTATCATGGAAAAAGATAATAATGGAGGAATCGCAAATAGCTGGCTTCTTGGAGATACCAATACAAATGAAATTGCTCGCTTTGAATTGGGTCTTGCGTACAGCAGTTTTGACAAATTGAAGAATGGATATTTTAGTGGATTTAACGAAGCAGAGGATGTTCAAATCAGAAATCTTGAGTGCGAGGATACTGAGTATAATGATATACGAGGGAACGGAGCACGAAGAGTAAGATGGAAACAACTTTTGGAGAATAATTATGGAAAAATCGATATAGAGAATGGTGCATTAATGTTGGAAGATCATTATGATATTTATTTGGGCATATACAAACCAAGTAATCGTACGATATGTGGGCATTCAGATGTTGATCCCTTTGAATATACCGGCAAGACAGGAGATAAACCCTTTAATCCCGGAGGTGCAGTTGATGGTAAAGTAGTATCAAGCAGTCTTGTAAAAGATTTTTCTTTTTGGGCGAGATACGGCAGGTCGTGCTGTATACCTTTCAATGTTGAAGTGTTTTTAAAGGAACATCCTCAATGGGAATGGCAGAGAGATTTTCTAGAGGATCGCCCGGCGCAGCCATGGACGCTTTTTAAGGGTAAATAGAATGTTGAGGATTGATTATTTTCAGGGCGGCAGGTATTGATTTGTTTTTGAGTATTAAAGTTTATTGCACATAGATATGGCGGGTAACTGTTTACCCGCCATATTAATATAGTTTCGAGAAAAATCATTTCAACTAAATAATTAATCTTGATGCTTTATTATATTGGAATTGTATATTATTGGCAAGTTTTCATTTTTTATAATTAAACCACTGAAGTAATTATGATTACCGAATTGATCTACTACATGCCAACGTTTCATAAGTTCAGAGTTGTTAATATAGGTAAAGTTTCCGAGTGTAAAAGGATCCATAAATATAATCCTATGATCATCATATCCGCAAGCGATTACATAATGATTATCTTTCCAGTCAAATTCATAGTCAATATTGTCATCTTTCCAAGCCTGTATGATAAGAATAGGAGTAATTTTGTTGTCAATATAAGATTTAACAATATCGATGTTCATATCTATGTTAAATGAGGCTTGGAAGCCAAGCTTTTGCATAAAGTTAATGATGTTATGATAATCTGTACCAAATATTGGCTTTTGTTGTAACAACTCTATCAATGTATCCTGTCGATATACGATACCGTAATTTGCAAGTATTGATTGAGCGCAAGCAACGCCACAAGTGTATATGGTTTCCTGATAACATAATGGTACAGGTACAAAGTGATTACAGGTATTAATATCTATTTTGGAATTAGCAATTTTCTCAATTTCAGTTTGCATTATTTATCACTCCTTATTAAAATTAGGAAAAAGATCTACAATAATAATATATGAAATAATGTCGAATAATGTGTTTTGGGTTAGATTTGAAAACAGTATGCTTTTTGGAGGGAAACATTCCGAGACTGGCCTAACATTATTGAGGAGGGAACATATATGAAGGGTGTGATGAAAGAAGGAATTTCAATATCGAGCTTCCCAGAGCTAATGTCGTATAAAAACGCTGGCGGAAAATACAATTATGATTTATGATATATTCAGATAAGAGAAATTTTTCCTGATGTTATCAATATATGTTGGTTTTATGCTAGTAAGCAGGGATTTGGAAGGTATGATAGCAGATGAATTTAGGGAGTTCATTCCAGCTCCTACTGTTGGAAAAAAGCAATCGGATGAATGTGAATTAAAATTTCTCTTACATATGTGCCTTAAAGGAGTGTTGAGTTATGATTTTATATTTTAGTGGAACAGGTAATAGTGCTTATATTGCAAAAAGGCTAGCGGAAGCGTTACAAGATGATCTACTATCCATAAACGGTAGAATAAAGACAAACGATAATTCCCGTATTGATACACAAAAACCACTGGTTTTTGTATTACCTACTTATGCATGGAGAATTCCAAAGGTAGTTGAACAATTGATTGAAAGAACAGAATTTAGTGAAAACATACCAGCATATTTTATCTTGACCTGTGGAAATGACATAGGAAACGCAGAAAAATATTTGTCCGTGCTGTGCAAAAAGAAACGGTTTTTATTTCGCGGTGTAAAGGGTATTGTAATGCCGGAAAATTACATAGCTCTTTATGAGGCTCCGGAACAGGAAGAAGCAAAACAGATCATAGAGCGAGCAGAGCCAGATATTAAGGAATGCATAGAAACAATTCACAATAAAGCTGATTTTCAGAACATAATACCATCTACATCAGATAAGATAAGAAGCTCGGTTGTTAATGTATGGTTTTATCCCTTTATTGTTAAGGCAGATAAATTTCGGGTTGATAATAAATGCATCAGCTGCGGCAAGTGCGTCACAGAATGCCCATTGAATAATATTCAGTTATTAGAGAATAAGCCTGTTTGGGGCAAGAGATGTACCCACTGTATGGCGTGTATCTGTAAATGTCCCACGGAGGCGATTGAATATGGAAAAGGTAGCGTAGGTAAACCGCGTTATCAGTGTCCAAAATAGGAATTGCTGTTAATCCGAGCCAATTGGAGATGGTGTATTGATGTTGCGGGGCGAGGTGTGAAGTTATTGTTCGGCTTCTGTAGGCGAGGAAATGGAGAAATGGGAAATTGAATTACATAAGTGATAAATGTCAGACAAAGTATCCTGTTGTTTTAATCCATGGGGCTGGCTTTCGGGATAGAAAACATCTGAATTATTGGGGGAGAATACCCAAGGTTTTAACAAAGCATGGTTGTAGATTATTTTATGGGCAGCAGGATAGTTGGGCGACGATAGAAGATAATGCTGAGGTAGTAAAAAACAGAATCGAAAAGGTACTTGCACAGACCGGTGCAGAGAAAGTCAACCTGGTCGCTCACTCGAAAGGGGGACTAGAATCAAGATATATAATTTCTACACTGGATATGTCATCTAAGATTGCAAGCTTGACTACTATTGCAACACCTCATCATGGATCAAAAACAATGGATGTGATTTTTAAATTACCAAATGTATTAATAAGAATAGTAGGAGTATTTGCGAATTTGTGGTTTCGAATACTCGGCGATAAAAAGCCGGATTTTTACAAAGTATGTGGACAGTTTAAAACTGGTTTTGCAAAAGAATTTAATAAGGATAATCCGGATGCACTAGGAGTATATTATCAGAGTTATGCTGCCGTCATGAACAATTCCTTCAGTGATATGTTTCTAAAATATAATATCACTCCAATTAAACAGACAGAAGGTACAAAGAACTTATCAATCATGATGGGTGGTTATGAGTTGCTTGTTAATGCTGTTGTTGTTTTTGTATGTGAACTACTGATATATTTATACATATTTTTAACTCATAAAGTGGGGATAATTCCAGTTCCATCCATCGTTATCAATTCCCTAGTGTCTTTGGTCGGTATTGTAATTCTGCTATGGAATGGACTATTGCGTGTTATCATATTATCATCACAAGTAGGTATTACTTTAAAAATATTATTGTTTTTCACTTGGTGGATTCCATTATTAAATATAATATTTTTTTGGAAATGTTGTCATATCGTTCGTAGAGAATACACTTTTGAAGTATCAAAGATGGAATTAAATAACCAAAGAAAAGAAAGTGAAATATGCAAAACAAAATACCCGATCTTACTTGTACACGGTATATTCTGGAGGGACTGGCAGGTATTTAACTATTGGGGAAGAATCCCCCGAGAGTTAATTAAAAACGGAGCAACTATTTACTACGGAAGCCAGCAGTCAGCAACTTCCATGGAAGTGTGTGCAAATGAGATCAAAGAGCAAATTCTTAATATCATGGAAAAGGAACACTGTGATAAGGTTAATATCATTGGTCATTCAAAAGGCGGGCTAGATGCAAGATATGCAATCAGCTGTTTGGGGATTGAGCAACATATTGCCTCCTTAACTTCGATAGGCACGCCTCATAAAGGTTGCAGATTTGTTGATAACATATTAGAGAAATTACCGGAAAAATTTGTGCTTGCATTTGCTAAAAAATATAACTCAATGTATTTAAAACTTGGTGATAAAACACCGGATTTTTTTAGCGGAATATATGATTTGACGACAGAAAAATGCGCGGAGTTTAATGAAAAGGTTCCGAATAAAGAAGGAGTTCTGTATCAAAGTATTGCATCGAAAATGAGTAGTATGTTCAGTGCTGGATTCCCTTTGAACATCGGCTATGCGTTGATTGCACCGAAGGAAGGGGAAAACGATGGCTTTGTTACGGTGGAGTCATCAAAGCACGGTAACTATTTGGGGTGTTATACAACAAAAAGAAATAGAGGGGTTTCGCATGGAGATATGATTGACTTGATGAGAAAGAATATTCAGGAGTTTGATGTTTGTGAATCCTATGTAGATATAGTCAAGGGACTCAAAGCAAAAGGATTATAGACTAACCAAAATACATTAACCCAAAATACATATGAACTGCCGCCGGAGCCGATAGGCTTTGGTGGCAGTTTTTTACTGTTATTCAGAAAGATGATTGATGAAGATACACATGTTTAATTAAATATATTATGAAAAGTATCTTGACATTAGCAATTAAATTGTATACAATGTATTTGTAAAGATTGCATACAATTTAAAAGCGCAAAACCAGAAAGAGTAGCAAGGTGAAATGTGAAAATTGGAGAAATGTATTGCAGTATCTATTTAATTAAAAAAATAAAATTTATAATGGAGGAATTAAGATGGAAGTTAAAAATATCAATTTAAATAATTTCGAACAGGAAGTTTTGCAGGCAGAAATACCGGTATTGGTAGATATCTGGGCACCTTGGTGTGGACCATGTAAAATGCTTGGTCCTATTGTGGAAGAAGTGGCGCTGGAGAACAACCAGGTAAAGGTTGTAAAGGTGAACGCGGATGAAGCACCGGAACTGGCACAAAAGTATGGGGTATCTTCGATACCAACTTTACTTGTTATTAAAGATGGACAGTTAGTAAAACGTTCGGTTGGTCTAATTTCAAAAGTAGATATTTTAAAGTTGCTTGAAGTATAGAAAACAGACAGCTTGGACTAAGAAGGAAGTTGTTGGAAAACCATATCAGTATATCAAAGCAGCGGGAGAGGGTAATGTTGCAGCATTATCAGCAGTATCCTATTTGAATGTGAAACGGAGAGGAACTATTTAGTAGACATAGAAGAGGCTGGCAATTAATTGCCAGCCTCTTCTATGTGGTATCTGAATTTTTGAATTCTTTAAAGGATCTGAAAATTACCGGTAACATCTGTATAATCATTTTGTAGAATACTAGTAGAAATATAATTTGACAAATAATAATGAATAGCTTATCATGTAGTTATGAATACTATATAACAAAGTAATAAGAAATGGGTGATGAAGATATGCTAGATAAAATGATGAATATAGGAGTATACGGGGATTCGATTTTGAAGGGAATTCAAATTAATCCTGAAAATAAAAAATATTATGTTAATAATAATATTGATATAGAAATGCTAAGCAAAAAATACGCGATTCAAATTAAAAATTATTCGAGCTTTGGATGTACAGTAACAAAAGGAAGAAATATGCTCAAAAAAGGCTTGGAGAAAAATATAAGATGCGACGCAATTTTAATGGATTACGGCGGAAATGATTGTGATTATAATTGGAAAGCAATTTCGGAAAATCCTAAGGGTATTTATTCTCCAAATACTCCAATTGAACTATTTAAAGAAACATATTGTGATATCATTGATATGTTAAAGAAGAAAGGGATATTGCCAATATTGACTACATTACCTCCGTTAGAACCACAAAACTTTTTTAATTGGTTTTGCAGAGATTTAAATAAAAAAAATATACTGATGTGGCTAGGTGAGATCAAAAACATTTACTATCATCAGGAGAATTATTCTAAAATGATTGAAAAAATTGCATTGGAAACACAAACTCCTTTAGTTGATTTAAGAGGAGAATTTATAAAGTCCGGGAATGTCAAAGAGTTACTTTGTGAGGATGGAACTCATCCGAATACATTAGGTCAAAAAGTCATTGCATCGTCATTTAATAGTTTTGCTAATAGATTTCTGTATGCATAACGTAAGTAGAGCAATTAAAGGGATTAAAAGTAAAAGGATTAAAAGTAAAAGGATAGTACCCATAAAGTACTATCCTTTTCTCGTTCTAGTTTGCCATTATTCATTTAGAATAAAATCCCTAGATCCCTGTGGCACGAAAATATGTTCAATTCTTGGTAGTGATATCCCAAGTGTTTCTCGAAGGACATCCTCTACGGTTTCAACAGCGATGATGGTCAATTGTTCCTTTACTTCTGCCGGAACATCCTTTAGATCAGTAACATTATCCTTTGGGATGAGTACTTTCGTGATGCCAGCACGCTGTGCACCTAATAGCTTTTCTTTCAAGCCTCCGATTGGTAATACGGCACCTCTTAAGGTGATCTCTCCGGTCATTGCAATTTTCGGATTAACCTTCATTCCGGTGATAAGGGATGCCAATGCTGTAAATAAAGCGATACCTGCTGATGGGCCATCTTTGGGAACTGATCCAGAGGGAACGTGAATATGTAGATCACGTTCTTTGAAGTTTACCGTATTCAGCGGAAGTCTTGATTTTAAAAGGCTCAGGGAAATTCTTGCCGACTCCTTCATAACATCTCCCAGCTTTCCGGTTAGGATCACATCCCCGCCGCCCGGCATATCAGTGGCTTCGATGAAGAGGATTTCTCCTCCTACAGGTGTCCATGCAAGACCCGTCACTACACCGGGAGGATTATCCTGTTGTGCCTTATCATGCCTTGAGACTTGTCGTCCTAGGATATCTTCCAATTCATCAGTTTTAATCGTATAGGGGAGGGCAGTAGTACCGGAGACAATTTTCTCCGATGTTACCCTTGCCAGTGCAGACAGTTGCTTTTTCAGCCCTCTTACGCCGGCTTCCAGAGTATAATCTCCAATAATTTTCTGTAATACATCATCTTCAATAACCAGTTGTTCCTTAGTTAAACCATGATCCTGTAACACAGATGGGATAAGATGATTCTTGCCAATGTGGAATTTCTCGTTTGAGGTATAGCTGGAGATCTGAATGACTTCCATTCGATCCAGCAAAGGTCCCGGAATGGATTCCAGTGAATTTGCAGTTGCGATAAAAAACACATCGGATAAATCATATGGTAAATCCAGATAATGATCAGTAAAGCTGTTGTTCTGTTCTGGGTCGAGTACCTCAAGAAGAGCACTGGCGGGGTCACCGCTGTAACCTCCGGTCATCAACTTGTCAATCTCGTCGAGAATCATAACGGGATTTGTAGATCCGGCTTTTTTGATGCTCTGTAGGATTCTGCCAGGCATAGCGCCGATATATGTTCTTCTATGTCCTCTGATTTCGGCCTCATCACGAATTCCACCAAGACTTAATCGAATATATTCTCGGTCAAGCGCTTCTGCGATGCTTTTGCCAAGGCTTGTCTTGCCGGTACCGGGAGGACCTACAAGTAGGAGGATAGAGCCTTTTTTGTCTCTCTTCAATTGTAAAACTGCTAAGTGCTGGATGATTCTATCTTTTACTTTTTCAAGGCCATAATGCTGTTCATTCAGAATCGTGCGTGCTTTCTCAAGATTCGTAGGCTCGGACTTTGATTTTTGCCAGGGCAGTTGGATTAATAGCTCCAAATAATTACGTATTACATTCTGCTCTGTACCGGAGGGACCTTGTGATTCCAGTTTGTCCAATTCCTCTAGAGCAGCATTTTTAATCTCTTCCGGCATCTGTGCTTCTTCAATTCTTGTTAAATAATCTTTGTCCTTCTTGGTGGTTTCCCGTTTACCCTCATTCAGTTCCTCCTGAATGACTCTCAACTGCTCTCTAAGCATTTGTTCTCTGTAATGTTTATTCGCCTTCTCGGTGAACTTCTCATTTATCTGCATATTTAGCTCGATGGATTCCTTTTGCTTGAGCAAAACATCCATGAAATGCAAGCTGCGTTCCTTTAAGGACTCTATCTTGAGTAATTCATATTTCGCCTGATTTGACAATGGCATAAACTGACTCAGATATCCAATCAACGTATTGATGTCTTCAAATTCATTGACAATCTTAATGTACTGATCTCCACCACGGAATTTTTCGCTGATTTCACGAACAAGTTTTTTCAAGTAGCCAAGAACTTCTTCATTGGCTTTCTCATCTAAATCTATAATATCCGGGCTTACTTCGTATTCGGCTAGTATAATGCCGTCCTCAATATGAAGTTCCGTTACTTCGACTCTGTCAGTGATTTCAACCGTCAGGCGAACGCCGGTTTCCTTCCTCTCAACGTTATTAATGAGAAAAGATACGCCGATTTTGTAAAAATCCTCTTCCAATCGTTCTTCGCTGTCAACATTTTGTTTGAGTGGAAGAGCGATATTTGCAGTAGTATCGCTTTCTAGGTAGCGTAGTTGTGCTTCATCCGGTGATTCCAAATAAATCATTGTCACAACGCCGGGCAATAATACGGTATTTGATACGGGAATTACAATTCCCTTTTGATTATTATTATCTAAATTTGTCATATATATCATCCTTTCTATGAGTATAAGTGAATGTTCATTTAATTATAGGTTAAATAATTGCGAGATTTTTTGAAGATTTTATCCGACAAAATAATCCCGCAGGTAGGACTTATATAAGAATTGCTGTCTGTATAATTTTGATCATCTCTTGCAGCAAATGCGCTCGTTCTTCCTCCGTTTTATGATGATCCGTCGCAATCGCTTTTACCGGATAGAAAATAATCGCCAGCAGATTATCATTATTGTAATCTTTTATAATCTGATTCTTCTTCATCTCCGTGATCAGTGTGTAGATATTACAGATTCCTGTTTTACCGGAGCAACTGTTCGCCAGGGAAGGGCAGTTGGAGAACTGTTCCACAAAGCTGAAAACTTCTCTATGCTCCAATATATAGTTGTAATAACTTCTTACGAGCATTTCAATGAGTTGATAACCCTCCATATCCCGGCTGATTTGCTCTAACAAATAATCATAGAGTTCTTCGGAATACTCGCTATAAATATCCTGCAGCATATTTTCTTTGTTTTCAAAGTAAATGTATACGGTTGCCGGTGAAACACCAGCCATTTTAGCAATTTTTGAGATAGAAGTTCCATGAAAGCCCTCTTGAAGGATAAGCTTTATAACCGCTTCTTTGATACATCTTTCTTTTTCATTATCTTTTCTTCTCATAAGCCACCTCGATATAGTTTTATAATAAATGATCATTCACTTATAGTCAATTAAAATTTTATAAGAATAAATAAAAAAATTATAAAGTGAAAAAGGGGAGACTTAAATTGTAGAATGTAACTATGAATGGTATTAAGTGAATGGTAATGTATCGATAAACTTAAAACAATTTTTAAATTACTTTGTATCAAATCTTTAGTTTTTTTGTCAAAGTTTTATCGGTTATATAATGTTTCGAAATTCAGGGATGAAAGTAATCAGTAAGCGAAACGAGTAATTCATTACAAAAATCCTCTTCATTAATGTTAAGTATGGCTCTTATTGACTAATGTGTTTTCTTATAGTATCAATAAATATTTTCATTTGTGGGGTAATCCATTTATTCTTATGATATACAAGTTGACTCCACATCTTAATATCTATGCAATCTGTATCAATGACCGCGAGCATACCTGCTTTAACATAATCGTGAATAACATATAATGGTAAAAAGGACAATCCAACATTCTCAAGTAACATTTTACTAATTATATCTGTGTTTCCAATTTCAATAGACGGATGAATTTCATATCCTTGCGCTGCTAATATTTGTTCTAAATCATATCGATAACTAAACCCTTTTTCTGTTAATATAAATGGCTCCTTAAGTATTATTTCAAGTGGTACATTTTTTTGTAAAGCAAGAGGATGTCTACTGGACGCAACAAAAACGATAGATTCAGGTCGCTCTGCAACTTTTACCCATTCTGGAGAATACATTATTTTATCCAAAAAATAAATAATGTCAACATCGTTATGCCGAATCATATCAAATAGCTCTGTATTAAGCCCTGTTATGATACTTGTATTAACCAATGGACATAATTTCCGAAATTCTAAAAGAATGGGGGGTAAAACACTGATAGCAAGAGATTCTGCAACACCGATACGTAATGTTCCGGATGGCGCTTCATTTTTGTTAGTAAAGTCTTTTGCCTCTTGAACTGATTTCAGAACGTTAGTTGCATAATTAATAAATATCTTACCGTCATCTGTTAATTTTACATGCTTTCCAATTCGATCAAATAATTGTATATTAAGTTCCCGTTCTAGTTGCTTAATCTGAACAGTAACAGCAGATTGTGAATATCCTAATTGCTCTGCTGCATATGAAAAATTTTGTAACTCTGCAACTCTTAGAAATGTTGTTATGTTTCTTATCTCCATAATATTCCACCTATTAAAAAAATTAAACAATATTATAAAATCTATGAATTTAACAAAACTATAAACTGATGTTATTCTAATTGAAAGAAAAAGTCAAGGTAATGAGTTTTAATAAAAAACGTGCATGGAGATGAGGATATGAATTTAGTAGGTAGAACACAAAATGAGCAATTATGTACAGCAATCCAGGAGTTTGCAGATTCTTTTATTACTTCGTATGAAAATATGAAGTCTCAAAAAGTTATCCAAATTGCAGAAGATGAAACAATAGCAAAGTTACGTAAAATGGGTATTCCAAAAGAAGGGCGACCTGTTATGGAGGTTGTTAATGAAATGATGACAGAGGTCTATTCTAATCAAGCTATCATGCAACATCCACGCTGTTTTGCATTTATACCGAGTCCGACATCACTTTATTCATGGCTTGGTGATATTATGACTAGCTCTTATAACCCCCATGCTGGTAGTTGGATGCAGAGTTCGAGTGCAAGTTGTATTGAGCAGGAAGTGATTAGGTGGATGTGTAAGCAGGCTGGATATCCGAATACTTCCTCTGGTATTTTTGTGTCTGGCGGTTCCATGGCTAATCTCACCGCGCTGACCATTGCACGTAATGAAAAATTGTCAGAAGATAATTATGGATTGGGGGTTGCTTATGTTTCAGAACAAACACACTCATCTGTTTCAAAAGGTTTAAGTATCATTGGATTTAGAGCAAATCAGATCAGAAAAATTCCTACCGACACTGAATTCCATATGGACATGCCATCTTTAAAAAAGGCAGTTACTGATGATCTTTCTGCAGGGAATATCCCGTTTACTATAATCGCAACTGCTGGTACAACTAATACAGGAAGTATTGATCCATTGGATGAAATCGCTGACCTCTGTAAGGAGTATAATATTTGGATGCACGTAGACGGTGCGTATGGTGCTTCTATATTAGCATCATCTAAATATAAAAAACTTTTGAATGGAATTGAACGTTCAGATAGTATCAGTTGGGATGCCCATAAATGGTTAATGCAGACTTATGGTTGTAGTGCCGTCCTAGTGCAAGATAAAAGAAATCTTGTTAATTGCTTCGATACACACCCAGAATATCTAAAAGATGCAACCACCCAGAATGATCAGGTAAATTATTGGGATTTAGGACCAGAATTGACACGCCCAGCACGAGCTTTAAAGCTGTGGACTACTATGCAGATTATGGGTACAGATGCCATAAGCAATGCAGTCGAACATGGTTTTCAGTTGGCGAAATGGGCAGAAGATGAAATAAAAAAATATCAGTATTGGGAAATCGTCTCTCCCGCCCAACAAGCCATAGTGAATTTTCGGTATGCCCCTCCAGGATTAACAGATCAGAAGCTTGACATACTAAATCAACAAATTTCACAGGAAACTTTGAATCATGGGTATGCCGCTATACTTACAACGGAACTCAAAGGGAAAAAAGTTTTGAGAATATGTTCAATCAACCCTGAAACTACAAAAGAAGATATAAGAAGTACAGTAAAGTTACTGGATAATTATGCTTGTAAAATTTCAGGTAAAGGTATATAGCATTTTAATATTTCTCATGATAGATTGCAGGTGAAGTTGAAGGGAGTATCAAATGCCAAACAAACAAGAATGTATTGTCAGAAGAGCAACGATAGAGGATTTAGAAAAGTTAATTTCTTTTACTTTAGCAGAAGCAATTGACTCAGAGGGATTAGATATTAACAACATTAGAGTATTGGATGGAATAAAGACTGCTTTAGAAGATGAGAGTATTGCAAAATATTGGGTGTTAGAGGTAGATGGTTCTGTTATCGGTAATATTTCAGTGGTCAAGGAATGGAGCGATTGGTATGGAGGATATTATTGGTGGATACAAAGCATGTATATTGATCCACAGTTACGAGGACAGGGATTAATGAAACTTTTATTGCATGATATAATGCATAAAGCAAAAGAGGAACAAGCGGTGGAAGTTAGATTGTATGTTCATCATGAGAATAAGACAGCAATAAAGGCATATACGACAGCAGGATTTCGAGATTCTGAATATAAAATTATGAGAATTGATATATGATTTATTAAACTAATATCTAGATGGAAGTTAGCATAGTTATTGAACTTCATGTATACCCATTATCATCAGAATGCTATCCATTAGAATATTAATGTCAATTGTTAGATACCCGTATTTTATTTTTTGCCATGGTTTTCTTGAAACACAAGTTGAATGTAAAGGTAAATTCTTGATTTTCGCTTTAACCTTGCAAAGAAGAAATTAATTATGCATTTTACGTTTATATTTAAATTGCTCTTGACTTGGAGTTGGCTCCAAGGATTACAATCGAATTATCAAAAGATTAGGGAGAGTAAAAAGAGTATTTTAAGAATTGTGAAAGTGCATACTTGGGTATACTATGCCTGTACTGCAGAAGCGCAGGATGAGCTTAGAGCGAACTCACGCCCGGAACTTGCAGAAAATATTAATGTAACTGATTACGATGTGATCTTTCTTGGATATCCGAATTGGTGGAATACTATGCCCATACCGATATATTCTTTCCTAGAAGGGCATGACTTTACTGGTAAAACCATTTACCCCTTCTGTACTCATGAGGAGAGCGGTATGGGAAGTTGTGAATCAGATTTACGAAAACTAACAACGGATGGTGATATAAAGAAAGGACTTGCGGTATTTGGTTCTTCTGTGGCGCAAGAAAAATCAAATGTAAAAAACTGGATTATGAAAGGGTGAAAGTTATGGAATATTCTAAATTAGGTAATAGTGGAATTGAAGTGTCCCGTATATGTGTAGGGTGTATGAGTTTTGGGGATCCTGCCAGCAAAATGCACGCTTGGACATTGAATCAATCAGAAAGTGAGACAATTATTAAACATGCTTTGAACCTTGGTATAAATTTTTTTGATACAGCAAACTGTTATTCCGCAGGAACTAGCGAGGAGTATTTGGGAAAAGCGATTAGGAATAATGCGTCACGTGATAATGTGGTAATTGCAACAAAGGTTTTTTTCAATGAAGGAAATCTTTCAAAAGAGGCAATTCCTAGAGAACTTGACGGCTCTTTAAAACGATTAGGGATGGACTATGTGGATTTGCTGATTATTCACCGATTTGATTATAATACTCCGGTGGAGGAAACGATGGAGGCTCTCCACAAGGTAGTACAATCCGGAAAGGTTCGCTCAATCGGTGCATCAGCTATGTATGGATATCAGTTTGCCAAACTTCAAAATACTGCTGAGAAGAACGGATGGACAAAGTTTATATCAATGCAGAATCATTACAACCTTCTATATCGTGAAGATGAAAGAGAATTAATACCGATTTGCAAGGAACAAGGAGTAGTTTTAACACCATACAGCCCACTCGCAGCAGGAAGATTGACCAGACCCTGGTCAGCTGAAACAATGCGTAGTCAAACAGATGTCACAGCAATTGGAAAATATGACAGTACAAAGGATACTGATATGGAAATCGTAAAAAGAGTATCCGAGCTGGCAGCAAAACGTAATTGCACTATGACACAGATTGCTTTGGCATGGCAGTTAGCCAAAGGAGTGACTTCACCTCTAATAGGAGCAACTAAAGCGAAATATTTTGATGATGCAGTGGGTTGCTTTGATATATTATTAAATAAAGAAGAAATAGAATCTCTAGAAGAATTATATGTTCCTCATAAAATTGTTGGAGCGATATAAGAGGATAGGATTATGACAATAAAGGAAGTGAGTAACAAATATAATATCACACAAGATACACTGCGGTATTATGAACGTATTGGTATGATTCCACCTGTTACTCGTACTTCAGGTGGAATTCGTGATTTTCAGAAAAGTGATTTAAACTGGGTTGAACTTGCAATATGTATGCGAAGTGCAGGACTTCCTGTTGAAGTTATGATTGAGTACGTTAAGTTATTTCAAGGGGGTGATTCGACGATCCCCGCAAGGCTTCAGTTGTTAATTGATCAGAGGAAAGTTCTCCTAGAACAAAGAAAACAGATTGATGCAACCCTGGATCGCCTGAATTACAAAATTGCAAGATATGAAATAGCGGTCGAAACAGGTGAGTTAACATGGAATAAGAAAGTAAATAGTGAAGATATGAGTGATCGATATCGGTAGAAAGTATCAGAAGACGGTGGCTCAAGTTATTTAGAGTTTGGGACATTCCTAACAGTGCCAGATATTGTCTCAAACTGCTTCAAAAAGTCCATAATTTCATTGAGCGGCTTTTGTTGTCCATCCAGTAACCACTTTCGCCAAATCGCGTAAACACCGGCCGACATGAAGGTTGTCCAGTATTCATCGCCATCTGGAGCATAAAATTTAGTTATTTCTTCTATGAAAATCTTTTGAATAATTGGTTCAAATCCACGGTCAACAGACGTGAGAATATCATCACCAAACGTGTTAAAGAACTTTAACTGGCTATCAAACTTTACAGAATATTGTGAGCTTTGTTGAATAATGTGAAAAACATCCGCAATCTTCGGCTGGTAATATTCATATATAATCTGCTCAAGTCCGTCAAAATTGCGATAAAATGCCATACGGCTTACGCCGGCTCGTTTGCATACTTGGGATACTGTCAGCGCCGTGAACTTTTCGGTTGTTAACATTTGCAGCATGGCTGTTGTGATAAAATCTTTTGTATCCTTTTTGATGTTTTGCGCGTGCTTTGTAGCTGCCATTACAATACCTCCTTGACTGTCACAGATGAACGTATCTGTGTTGATTTCAACCTGATGATAGTATATACTAATGCCACAGAGGTTACAAGTGAAACATTAGTTAAAGGAGGAATTTATAATGGATAATGAGTTGGTCTTAGTGACAGGCGGAAGTGGTTTCATTGCCGTACATATAATCTTGAAACTTTTAAATCAAGGATACCGCGTTCGTACAACGCTTCGTACAATGTCACGCCAGGATGAGGTTAAATCAATGCTTGCATGTGGGGGTATCACAGATTTTTCAAATCTAGATTTTATTCAAACTGATTTGACAAGTGATAATAACTGGAGGGAAGCAGCAACTGATGCGACTTATGTTATTCATGTTGCATCGCCAACACCTGCCACTCGTCCTGATGATGGAGATGAGATGGTTAAAATGGCGGTTGATGGCACTTTACGAGTAATGAAGGCAGCGAAAGCAGCGGGTGTGAAACGGGTAGTACTAACTTCTGCTTCAGGAGCAATACTTTCTGGACATAAATCTCACCCTGAGATTTTTACGGAAGAGGATTGGACGAATTTATCGAGTAATATTGATGCTTATCAACGCTCAAAAACCATGGCAGAACTTGCAGCGTGGGAGTTTGCTAAGCAGGAAAATATGGAGTTATCGGTTGTTAATCCGGTAGCGGTCATGGGACCTATACTTGGACAGGACTATTCGCACTCTAATCAAATAATCCGTGCGATGTTGAATGGCAAAATGCCACTCCTTTTAAAAATTGGTTTTGATTGTGTTGATGTACGAGATGTCGCAGACTTACATTTACTTGCCATGACTCGTTCGGAGGCCATCGGAGAGAGGTTCCTCGCAACAACGGGTGAAAATCTGACTTACAAAGAAGAAGCGAACATTTTGCAAAGATGCTTAGGAAGTACGGCGAAAAATGTCTCCACGAAAGAAATACCTAACTTTCTCGTGAAATTTCTTGCATTATTTAACAAAGATTTGCGTATGCCAGCGACATTTTTAGGACAAAACACTGCCTGTAGTAACGCAAAAGCAAAAAAGATACTTGGCTGGCAGCATAGATCAGCAGAGGAAGCAATTATGGCAACTGCAAAAAGCATGGTTCAGCTCGGATTGATTAATAAATAGAATACATATTATTGTATTAATCGATAAATTATTATTTATAAAAGGCCGCTTATATTCAAGTGTTTTGAATATGAGCGGTCTTTTTATGTATAAGGAATTTAGTTTTTTCTTTAGCGACTCAAATTTATTTATAACCTGACATGATGCTGTCAGATTATTAGGTTATAATATAACTGGGATATTTGGTTCTGCTGGATACATGTAAGAATGCAGTACTATCTTGTTATAAAAAGATACAAAAGGAGGGAAAGTCGAGACAAAGTATGCTCGACGATAATATGCAGATAAATAGACTTTTTGAAATTATATATATTTTACTCAGTAAAAAATCCATAACTGCAAAGGAATTGGCGGAGTATTTTGAGGTATCGGTAAGAACGATCTACCGGGATATTGATACTCTGTCCTCCGCAGGAATACCAATCTATGCGACTCAGGGAAAGGGTGGAGGGATCTCTCTGCTTGAGAATTACATTTTTGATAAATCAGTTCTATCTGAGCGGGAACAGGATGAGATATTATATGCACTGCAAAGCCTATCAATAACGCAATCACCGGAGACAGATAAGATATTAAACAAATTTAGTAATCTGTTCAATAAAAACTTAACAAATTGGATTGAGGTGGATTTCAGCCCGTGGGGCAGCGAGGAAAGAAGTAGGAGCCAGTTTACAATTATAAAAGAAGCCATCTTAAGCCAGAGAGTACTGGAATTTAATTATATCAATTCATCCGGTGAAAAGTGCATGCGGAGGGTTGAACCTGTTAAATTGATCTTCAAAGTAAATGCCTGGTATCTGGAAGCAGTCTGCCTAACTAAAAATGCATTAAGAAATTTTAAAATTGTAAGAATGTCTGATGCCATAATAACACAGGAGAGTTTCGCTGAAAAAAACTTTAAAGTCAGGACGAAGGAAGAACCTTTGAATCGAAAGGAAAGGTGGATTCAGGTGTGTTTGTATCTATCAGCGAAAGGTTCATATCGTGTATACGAGGAGTTCAATGAAAAAGATATTACTAAAAACGAGGATGGTTCCTATACAATTGTAACCACCTTGCCAGAAAATGATTGGGCAATCCGATATATTCTATCCTTTGGTGCTGATATGGAAGTATTAGCACCGTTAAAGCTACGGGATAAGATAAAGAATGAAATAAATCAAATTAATAAAAAATATCAAAGATAACCTGACATAATGATGTCAGGTTATCTTTGATATGATCTTTCTATGATAAATTCTCATAAATCATAATAAGGAGGTCTATCCATGAAGAATTTTAATCATATATCAATTGATCCAAACGAGTTTGCAGGAAAGCGTGTACTTGTAACGGGTGGTACGAAGGGTGGCATGGGGGAAGCAATTGTAAAACGTCTTACAAATTCCGGTGCTACAGTAATCACAACAGCCAGGACCACTCCGGATAATTTAAAAGAGCCAAAGTTATTTGTACAGTCAGACGTTAGTACACCAAATGGCACAACCAAAATCGTGGAGTATATATTGGAACAATTTGGAGGCGTGGACATCCTGGTAAATAATATCGGTGGTTCATCAACACCCACCGGAGGATGTTGCGGAGCTCGTTGCTTTTTTGGTGTCTGATCGAGCGTCCTATATTGTTGGAGCAGAGCATACTATTGATGGTGGGATTGTCAGAACAATATAAACTTAGAATTTGGATAATATTAAGGAGAATAAAAAATATGATAAAGAAAACATTTACCTTACCACAAACAATTTTAAACTACTATCATGCCTCTGAGGTCTATGATTACGAATTACTTGAAGAGTGCTTTGCAAAGGATGCTTTGCTGGTAGATGACGGAGAAGAGTATCATGGATCAAAAGCAGTTAGTGCATACATTATGGAGGCGAATCGTTCTGCTAACGTAACGACGGAAATCACAAATTGTGTAGAGAATAACGAAGAAATGGTGGTTACTGGGACGATTTCAGGTGATTTTGAGGGAAGCCCGGTTCCGCTTGACTTTCACTTTACACTTCATAATGAGAAAATAACAACCTTAAGAATCGAGATTGCTGGTGAATAATATGAATAGACAAAAAAATAAATTATCAGAGACATTTTATGAAGTTATTAAAAATGAGGGAATAGTTACAATAGTAACTTGGGGCAAAGATGAGCCACATATCGTGAATGAGTGGAACTCATATTTGATGGTAACGGAGGATGAACGTATTCTTATTCCTGCAGGTATCATGCGTAAAACAGAGGAAAACATATTAATAAATAATAAAATTAAAATGGCATTAGGAAGCAAAAATGTTACAGGCTTTAATAATTATCCCGGGACAGGTTTTGTATTGGAAGGTACAGCAAAGTTTATTAGCACAGGTGCGGAATATGATAGGATGAAGAATAAATTTTCGTTTCTAACTAGAGTTATGGAGATTACAGTAACTAAATGCGAGCAAATGTTATAAGAACATTTTTTGGTAAGAATACATTAGGAATTACTATAAACAAATTAAGCTCTTGAATTCGATTACACGCAGGTAGTATTTATAAACATCTTTTGAAATTAATAAGGTGATATAAAAACACGAGGAGAGGAACTTATGTACACAAAAGTAGCAAATTCTATATATAAGGTACTCAATATGTTTCTAATGGTCAAGAGCTAATGAAATCAAAATATATTAATACGAGGATGACACAATGAATAATATTGATATGAGATTAAGCGATATTATAAATCGTTCCATAAGTATAAGGGATCAATACCATAACTTGGAGAGACAATACCATGGTAGCGAATGGACGATCGAGGAGGATGCGCTTGCATTTTTAACGGATGCAGGACTTGTCGGCAGATTGACAATGGCACAACAAAAGAGATGGCCAATATCGGGAGATGAAGAATCTGAATTAGAACATAAACTCAGTGAATGTATATGGTGGTTGATCGTTCTTGCAAATAGAATGGATATTGATATGATGAAGTCGTTAGAAGAGTTTTTATCAAAGCTCGAAAGATGATAAATAAGATTGCATGATCTTTAAACAATGAGTGAGTGACTATGCTCTAAGGTATAATCGTAATTAAAAAGATATATTTTGTGGATTATGACATGCACCGAGTGTTCAATGATACAATATAGTAATATAGAGCGAATTTATAGGTGAAATACCATGACTAAGAAAGATGACAAGATATCACTAGTGGAGTCCACATTAGGTATGAGAAGTGTGGATACCAGTGGTGCGGCAATCTCGGGAGTACGTCTTGATCCATACATGGCGTACGCCGATATACCGATTTTACTACAGAAATATATCGATGAGGACGATTGTTCAGCCTGGGATTCAATAACCCAAAAAATCAATTATATCTATGAAAACCTGGATTATGCTCTGTCAGGTCTTAATAGAGAAACAGATTTTGGGTGTAAGGTACAAGCAGAGATAAAGGCTGGTAAAAAATTATTTTTTAAACCAAACTTTGTGAACCCATTGATTATCGATTATCACACACATGGAGAAGGTATGGCTGCAATAATTAATACCGAATGGCCATTAATCGCTGCAGTTATGAGGTGGTTTCATGACAAACTAAATATCAGTTATCATCAGATGGCATTTGGTGAAGCTTCCTGTGTTACTTTCGTAATGTCTGCAGTCGTAACGAAACTTGAGGGGAGGACGATTACAACAGAAGCTGTGCTTGAAGGACGTAGTGATGATGTATACGGTGGAGGAGGGTTTTACTTTGTTCGGAGGTATCTAAAGGAGCAGCACCCTGTTACACATAACGATGATCCTATGAAGGGGTATGAAGATAGCGTTGCCGGCACTTTTTATCCACCCGGTAAATCAGCCAACCGCTTGATGGTATATGATCTGAATAAGCTAGAAGATAAAATTAGTAGAGCAAGAACAATTTCGGTTCCGGAAGGTGTAAACTTTAAGGAGATTACCTTACATAAAGTAATAATAGGGGGTAACCCGCAAGATGAAGATGATATGAGGAATTACCCAGGGTGTGTTCTGGTAAGTATTCCAAAGCTTAAGATGCACGCGCAGGATCTGATGACAAATGCGGTAAAAAATCTTGGCATCGGACTTTACCCTGTAAAAAAATATGAAATTCCAAATACTGGATATCCGAGTTTGAGAACGGCTTTACCACACTCTCCCTGGGTTTTTGATATCGATGAAAATACTCGCTTTCCCATAAGAGATCAGAATGGTAATTATATAATGCACAAAACGGAAGGGATGAACGGAACACAGACTGATGTAATAAAGGCAGTACAAAGTCAAAAGGTTTTTATGATTCATATAACGGATACAATCAATATGATCAATTATAGTCATAATGCAGATGGTAGATGTGTTCGGGTTCCAGAAGGATATATATGGTCTTCTCTAGATTGCGTGGCGTTAGATCACTTCTGTTCGAGATATTGCTTTAAGACCATTCCGATGCAACTGGGAATGAAGTTAAAGAAGGAAAGAAATCTACCTACAGAATTCATTCGTCATGTACCGGTAGCAGTCATCAATGGCAAGAATATATGCTCTGATGTAGGTTTGGATTCCCCACTGTTTCGTTATGACTTGTATCAATTTGCTGAAAGTAGAGGAATCGGCCAGCTTGGGTATTATGTAACGGGATGGGATAGCCAGACAGGTACCCCAATGGCATCCATTGAAGGGCATCTTGGGAGAGTAGATCATGGTGTGTTCTCAGAGCTGATTACAAAAGCACTCTATTATAATTATTACACGATTCTACATGATCTACAAAGCTCCATCTTGAGTTATGCAAAGGCTTGCGATAAACTTACTGGATCAACCCTATACAAGTTATATATGGATACTTATGATGAAAATCATGATGGCATAATTGACTATGAGGAGCAGGGACGCGGTTATGAAACAGCCTTTTTACTTAATCAAGCAGATAACTTTTATTTATCTGTTACACAACCCTATGGTGACATCAAAAAAAGCTACTTTTTACCTGCTTATTTATTAAAATATTCGATAAAGAATTGGAATGAGCTTGGTCATGATTTTTTACAAGAGGGTCTTTTGTC
Source organism: Variimorphobacter sp. HTMS_6 (assembly GCF_059717775.1). Lineage (NCBI taxonomy): Bacteria > Bacillati > Bacillota > Clostridia > Lachnospirales > Lachnospiraceae > Variimorphobacter > Variimorphobacter sp. HTMS_6. The sequence continues at coordinate 1,970,966 of NZ_AP046094.1, read as the reverse complement.
AGGATTTACGGATACTGCATATCAGTTGTCACAAGCAGACAATGTCAAGGAAGACAGGTATTTCTCGCAAATGTATTATGGCAAAGGAATGTGGCCTAGTTGGGACACGGTTATCTACACAAATTTGACAAATAATATTTATGGTTCACAATCGCCTAACACGATAAATCTTGCTTCTATGTATGGTTCCGCATTCCAATATGCAGATAAAGTTCTTAATTCAGGTGGATATACTACTGGCGAAAAATCATGTGATAGTAATTCTGAATCAGAACCATTTCAATATGGCAATCAATATCTTCCTCCAATTGAAGAAACCGTCTGTGTTTTAGATGCTATCAACAAGTATATGGAGGCAATAGAAGCTGGTGCGGTTCCGCTTAGATTTACATTCTATGTTCCAAACGGATATGGAGAGTTGGAAGGAAAGAAAATACCGAATGTAACAGAGACAGAGAATCCGGCTAAAATCTTTACGGTACATTTTGAGGAAGTATGGTTATAAATTATATGAATTTAATTTTTAGGAGGTTAGTGTGAAAAATCATAGATTTTTCACACGCAAATTTGTGCCTGCGGCCCAAAGTTTGCAGGCTATGTAGAAAGGCATGGTTATTATTATGTTTGTATTTGACCCGAATAAAACATACCGTATGCCGCCATTTTTTGGAGGATCAGATTTTGATAAGAATTTAGAGATAAAAACATATGATTGTGTCTCCATGAATTTTACATACAAAACAGATGAAAAGAAGCTGGCGGACTATCTTCCGGAAGGCTTTGAACTGGTAAAACCGGAGTTGACGATTTCTTATAACCAGTTAAAGGGCTGCGAATTTTTGATCGGAGGTGGTTACAACATCATACAGGTTCAAGTACCTGCACGATATTATGGTAAAAAGGACAAAATGGAGGGTAGCTTTCCCCTAGTGATTTGGGAGAACCGTATCCAACCCATTTTAGGAGGAAGGGAAGAGAATGGTCAACCCAAAATAGGTGCTGATATCTTAGATATTCAAGTATTTAAGGGAGCATATTTTACCAATGCCAGTCATGATGGAAATGCATTTCTTCGAATGAAAATGACAGAGATCGAGCCGGTGGATATGCAAACATTAGAACAATATAAAGTTGGATATAAAGATATCACTATTTTTGGTTATCGTTACATCCCTAAGGTTGGAGCACCGGGTGCTGATCTATGCCAACCGATGATATACCCACAGGCGATGAATGTAACTGGTGCATGGAACGGCAAGGGTAATTTCGAATGGATTAAGATGGATAGCATATATGATTTTTCGGATTTACCTATTAATCAATATAATATTATAAAACAGCTTGCGGATTTACCGGTATATGAACTGAAACCGAGTGTTATGTTAAATGGATTTTACATTATGAGACCTTATACAGGTCGAGTGATCGAGTAAATAATTTATGCAATATCTGTGAAAAAGGAACAAAAAATAACTCTTTGTAACGGCAGAAGTTATTTTTTGTTCCTTTTTGTATACCTTATCCTATCTTTATCTGTGGGAATTCCATTAAGTACTCTCTGCCATTCGCCATCTTGGAATACTTCATATTGTTTGAACGCACAGGGTAATCCGTTAGCAGTAGAGATATCAACGCTATCCATCAACTGAAAATGCATATGTGGAGCATAGGAATTACCGGAATGACCTACTCTGCCGATAAGATCACCTTTGTTTACATGCTGACCGAGAGAGACCTGAATCGAGCCTGTTTGAAGGTGAACAAGTGCAGCATAAACTTGATTGCTATATTTGATAATAATGTAATTGCCCGCAACTGTTTGTATGTTATCTTTTTCAGAATTGAACTGGTGAGCATTTTTGTAAGCACGGAATGCATCAGAAAAAAGATTTGTTCGTTCCCGCTCTTTATAACCGTCCTCAGCTTTAACAATAATTCCATCACACGGCGCATATACTTCTTGCCCCCAACAGTAATATTTGGTTAATGGAAGACCAAAAAGAAGATAATGAAGGAAGGAGGCACGATAAGCAGGCCAGCCTTTTCTAGCCCAATTGACCTGTATAAAGTCGTAGGCATATCTAGTTCCTAATTGATTCGTACCATGGCTTGGAATTTTAGTCCCCGGTGTGTTGGGAGAGAGCCATTCTCCCCTCAATGGAAACTCTACGATAATTGGATTATGCATTTCATTCATTACACTTCTCCCGCTTTATAGAACATTCTATTTCTTATTCTCGGACGGATCATAATTGCATTGACCAAGGCCTACTGCGTTCGATACTGGTAGGGTATAACAGATACCATGAGCTTCGGATTTAAAGCCGCTGTATTCTTTCAGACTACTCATAATTCTGTCGGCAGCATCGTTATCAACAATTGTTAATACGATTTCTTTCTCTTTATCGGTACTGATTCCCATTATTTCGTGATGTTTAAAGCTATAACGGCGAGCATTGATTATAGTAGCCCCGCAGGAGCCTTGCGTACGGATATATTCTACGATCTTTTCACCGAAACCTATATTAACAACGATATATAAGGCTTTCAAATTAGTGTTTGTCATTTTTAACCTCCATTATTATACGGATAACTTATCAACAGGGACGATAAATGCGATCCCTGTATTTGGCCTATTAAAATTTAACTTTGTAATAAACTGTTCCATCAGCTGGGGTGTTAAGTTACTTGTTACCAAACAAGTAATTAAAATCTTTTTCTCATCAGGAACAAGGCCTATCATATCTTTAAAATAACCAGTTTGTACAGAACCTTTGGCATACACCACTTCAATTAGGTGGCAACCTGAGTTAAGCATTAATTTCAATATATCATCCTTATATTTTCTTGCAGCAATTACTGTTAAATGATCAATTGAATAATCAGAATTCATCAAGGTGATTGGTTCCCTCCTCTTTTTTAATTAAATGCATATTTTTATTACCCTGCGAGTCCAATTGACTACCTCGATTTGCGATTATAGCCAATTCCTCTAATTCATGAAGCTCATCTTCTTGCTCGGCTTTTTCTACCTTCCTCAGAGCTATATCATACACTATACCTAAAAATTGTACAGCTATCAATGGGGTAACTGAAATAAATGCAATAATTCCGAAGCCGTTTACTAATATTGACTGTCCTCCTGTTGTGGATTTCTGAGCTACCGCTTGAGCTACACCAAGAGTTAGTGGTGTTAAAAAGGCTGAGGTTAAAGCTCCGCCGGATACACCACCCGAGTCGAAGGCCAATCCAACAAATAGTTTAGGAGTGAATTTCATCATAATAAGTGAAATTGCATAGAGAGGAACTAAAAACCACAGGATATTTACCTCGGTCAGAATTTTTACCATTGCAAGTAGTGAGGCAAACCCAATTCCGATTGCAAGAGTCATTCGTATTGTCATCTTTTTTATGTGACCATTCGTTATTTCCTCCAGCTGTTCTCCGAGTACGGTTACCGCAGGCTCTGATAAAGTAATCGCGGCACCAAGAATGTATCCGATGAGTAGTAACAGCCACTTAAACCATTCTGGGCGAGAAGCTTCCAGAAAAATCTCGCCGATGTATTTTCCGGCAAAGGCAAAGCCGTAGTCTATTCCGGACAGGAATATCATTAATCCGACAAATACAATCCCAGCCCCAAGTAGAATATTAATAAAGTCCTTCTTCGGTTGTTTGATCAAAAAGAATTGAAACGGTAGGAAGATTACGATTACAGGAACAAGTGCAAGAGTAACTCCCACTAAATTGCCGGATAGGATTTCACGAATCGTAATCTCAGTTCCGGGAGCATAAAGTTGCTCTGGAGGTAAAACGCCGTTGTAATTAATGTTAAGGATAATTGCATAGATAGATAAAGCTAGTATGGGACCAATGGAAGCCAGACCGATGATACCAAAGGTATCATCATTACTTTTATGTTTGGACATAGTAAGTGAGATACCCATACCAAGTGCCAAGATAAAAGGAACAGAGATGTCACCGGTGGTTGCACCGCTTCCATCAAAGGCAAGAGCGACAAATTCATTGGGTACGAAGATAAGTACCAAAAAGGTTAAAATATACAAAACAGCAAAAACTATCTTAATATTGAAGTCTTTCATAATTCGGAAAAGGGAAAAGCCAACCATAGCACCAATTCCAAAGCCCATAATCCATATAAATATGGTCTCATTAATAATTGGCATAACCATATTCGTCTGTCTGGCTAAAACAGTCAATGCAGGCTCAGCAACGGTAGCCAGCAGACCAAAAACCAAACCAAAGAATATAATATAAGCGGCTTTTTTTAGTTTAATAAGTGATCCTCCAACAAGCATACCAATCGGAAGAATACTTAGATTAAGTCCGATTAAAAAAACGGCTTGCCCTACAACAACACTAAAATAACCGACAATCAATTTTATGTAATCGGATTTGTTGTTTAGGGGTGCGATAAAAACACATACAATAATAATGATTATTGCAAGAGGTAGTGAGGAAATAAAAACTTCCTTCAGCGTGGTGTTAAAAATAGTTAGTTTACTTTTTAGGTTTGAAAAATTCATCACGTTCTCCTATCTCAAATTTATGTACATATAGTTATAAAACAATTAAATTATTACATTATTTACTGAATTAAAATGAAATTACATTAACAGAATCAAATTGCTCTCAGATAAAAACATGATTTGAAAGTAATTACACTATAGATGGGTTTAGTATAACAATTAATCAATAACTTATGTGCATATAAAGTAATTGTACATTATTTTGAACAATTATGCAATAATTTATGGGGTTTTATTTATCTTGTGTAAAAATATATTAATGAATGAATATAATTGACATTCATTCATTATTGGATTATGATATGAACAGATGAATTAATTTTAATTCACGACACATTTGATGGAGATTAGAATATGGAAGATAAAAAGGCGGTACTATTTCGTTGCGGAAAGGAACTCTTTGGTAGTACTGGGTTCAAGGACACCAACGTCGCAGATATCACTAAGATGGCAGGTTATGCCGTGGGTACATTTTATAAATATTATCCCTCCAAAGAGAAGTTATTTATGGAGATTTATCTGGAAGAAAACAAAGCATTAAAGGAGAGGATACTGGCTGCCACCGACCCGAGTGAGGAACCTTTTGAACTCATTAAGAAGGTAATGGCTCTCAACATGGAAGGCATTAAGACTAATTCCATTCTTTCGCAGTGGTACAATCGGGATGTCTTTGATAAGATTGAACGCCTATTTAGGGATGAGAACGGCCTGAGTACGATTGATTTTTTTTATCGGGATACCTTAGCACTCATTCAAGCATGGCAAGCCGAAGGGAAAATTAGAACCGACATTGACAGTGAGCTAATAATGGCTATGTTTGTTGCTATTATTAATCTCGACACACATAAGGAAGAGATAGGATTACAATATTTTCCACGGTTGCAGGAATACCTTACGGAGTTTACACTCAAGGGCTTAGTAGAATGACCGTAACTCGATGAATTATTGGAGGATGAACAATGAAAACAGCAATTATATCATACTCGCTAACAGGCAATAACGAAGCCATAGCGACACGAATTGCAAAGGAATTGAAGGTGGAGCACATCAGGGTGACAGAACGAAAAAAACGCACAAACGGGACAATAGCCATAGACCTACTTTTGGGAAGGATACCGTTCACACAACCTGGGGAGCAGGTTTTATCGTCTTACGACCTAATTATATTTGTGGCCCCTATATGGATGGGGCAGCCAGCATTTCCTCTCCGCTCGTATCTTGGATTTCTTAAAAAGCATCCGATAAAATACGCTTATGTCTCAATCAGTGGCGGCGCCATGAACGATAATCCGGGGCTGGAAGAAAAACTCATGAAAAGAACCGGCAACAAACCATGCGTACTCATTGATCACAATATTATTGACCTTCTACCAACTGAACCGAAGCCAACGACGCATGATACAAGTAAATATCGACTTACTGAAGAGGATATTGAAAGACTGGCGGAACATACACTCGACATCTTGAAAGAGAAATTGTCGAAAGAAGTTGTGCGTCAATCTCAGAAGTAGTTGAATTTATGAAAGTTGGTTGTTTCAAGTTAAAAAATAAAGCATGTGGTGTCAGCCACGTGCTTTATTTTTTTAGCCTTTAATGATTTTATAAGCAAGCATTCCCAGCAAGGGGGAAGTACCTGCAACAGAGGAACTTATTAATGCAATATCTCACAAAATTAATCATGATACAGTACACGTAGAGGAGAGATGATCTTTCTGTTCCGGTGTTAATATATAACTCGTGATTCAATATCTTTTCATCAGAAGCTAAGATATTGAATCATGTGAAAGAAATTGACAGACCTATTACCGAATGTTAAAATTTCTAAAATGCGTATAGCAAGACATGAGAAATTGGTTCTTATAGTCTTAATAATCCGTAGTGTATATAAAATATAAAATGCTTAAAATAGTAAGTTGAGAAGGGGAATATATATGAAAATAAAAAATAATTTCCACATTTACGCGATAATCACTATTATATTTTGGTCATTAGCTTACGTGTTAACAAGATTAACGTTACAATATTTTACACCATTTTCATTGGGATTCCTTCGTTATGTGATTGCTTCCGCTATACTGTTGATTGTTGCGATAGTAACGAAGATGAAATTACCGAATAGAAAAGATTTGCCTCAGTTTATACTTGCGGGTGCTTTGGGATTTTTCTTTTATATGATTGCCTTTAATCAAGGGCAAAAAGCGGTTACTGCATCTACAGGAAGTGTTGTAATTTCTACTGTCCCTGTAATCACAGCTTTAATAGCACGATTTGTTTATAAGGAAAAACTGCGTTTCTTTCAATGGCTTGCAATTGCTATTGAATTTAGTGGGGTTGTAATACTCACCCTAATGGATGGGATTTTATCAATTAATATTGGACTACTCTGGTTATTATTGGGGGCTTTAGCTCTTAGCCTGTATAATCTTCTGCAGCGTAAGCTAACTAGAACATATTCTGCATTACAAACATCCGCATATGGGATTTTCTTTGGCACAATCCTGCTAGCTGTTTTTTCTCCTGCTTCAGTAAAAGAAGTAACGAATGCTCCGACGATTCAATTGTTTTACCTTGTTATACTTGGTATATTCTCCAGCGCAATTGCCTATGTTTCGTGGTCTATGGCCTTTGCAAAGGCAAAGCAAACATCTCAGGTCAGCAACTACATGTTTGTCACACCATTTTTAACAAGTTTCTTAGGTTTTATCCTTGCAAAAGAAGTTCCGGAACTTTCAACAATAGTAGGTGGAGGTATTATATTATTGGGAGTTTTTATTTTTAACTTCGGAGGGAATATTTTTAATCCAAGAGTATAGCCATAATCATACAGAAATATTTCGCAATATGTGGAGATTTATGGTATGATTAGAATAATTAGAAATACATAATTAACACGTTTAGCAACTTTCTACAGCCGACCTTATTTATATACGTAAAATGATTTAAAATTTTATATTAAATGTATTCGGGGGGAAACATGTATAAGGTTTTTATAGTAGAGGATGAAATTGTAGTTAGAGAAGGTATTAAGAACAATATACATTGGGAAGAGGAAGGATTTATCATTGCCGGGGATGAAAGTGACGGCGAATTAGCTTATCCTATGATTTTAAGAGAACAGCCGGATATTCTTATTACGGATATTAAGATGCCATTTATGGATGGACTGGAGCTAAGCAAGCTATTAAAAAAGGAGATGCCCCAGCTGAAAATCATTATTATAAGCGGGTATAGTGATTTCGCTTACGCTCAGCAGGCGATTGATATTGGAATTACAGAATATCTCCTGAAACCGGTTACATCGACAAAGCTTATGGCTTCTGTGAAAAATGCGGCTGCTTCTATTGAAAAGGAACGAAAAGAAAAACATATACTTGAGCAGTATCAGCTACTCGTTTATCAAAAACAGGGCGAGAAAAGAAAAGATTTTTTTAATGCGTTAGTTAGCGGAAAATTAACGCTTTCACAGATTATTGGACAGGAAGAAGAACTTGGTATCAATATGGTAGCAAGTGTTTTTTGCGTTATGTTATTTCAATTTAAGGTACAAGAGGATATGTATGAATACTCTAATGAAATAGTACAATGTGAAGCAGGAATGCAAGAAGCATTGAGAAATTATCCAGACATTAAAGTTTTTGAGCGTGGTTTAGATGGTTGGGCGTTTATTTTATTAGGAGAAAGTAAGGATCAGATTAATGCGTTAAATCAGGAGCTTTGTAATCTGTTAATCAATATATGCGAAGACAGGGTGCATTATTTTGGAGGAATTGGTAGAGTTGTTCACCGTATCCGTGATATACAGCAGTCTTATTTAGATGCAAATAGGGCTTTTTCTTTAAGGTATTTTGAACGTGGGGATCAGTTCTTATCTTACCGTGATATACGGATTATGAATGAACAAGTAGGTAATCATGTTAACGTTAGTGAGTTGAATCTTGAGAAGCTGGATCGAACGCTCTTAGAAGAGTTCTTAAAGAGGGGTACGATACAAGATGTGGATGAATTCGTAGACAGATATTTTGACGGACTCGATACAAAAGCCACGAGCTCTACGCTTTTTCGCCAGTATATTATGATGGATGGATATACCGCCATCATGAAATTCTTGAAGGATCTTAAGTATTCAAAGGAAATGATAGATAACAGTATTAAGAATATGAATGATATCACGGAACAGCTTACCAGTCTGGAAGAGTGCAGTAAATTCTACAAAACTCTGCTGAAGGGAGCAATTGAACTGCGTAATAAAAGTAGTCAAAAAAGATATTCAGGACTTATTGAAAAGGCCAAGGAATATATCCATTACAAATATGCTACCAGTGATCTGACGCTTGATAAGGTTGCATCAAAGGTGAATATAAGTCCGAATTATTTTAGTTCATTGTTCAATCAGGAGACTGGGATGACTTTTATCGAATATTTAACAGAACTTCGTATGTCCAAGGCGAAAGAATATTTAAGATGCTCGGGTAGAAAGATTACAGAGATTGGATATTTGGTAGGTTATCTGGATTCCCATTATTTTAGCTATATATTTAAGAAAACACAAAATTGTACGCCGTCTGAATACAGGTTGCAGGGGAAAGGCGAAGAATGACGAAATATACAAGTGAAAAACCAATTAAATACCCACTGCGGCTAAAATTAATTCTGGTAGCAGCTATCGTCATCATTCCGATGATTATTCTCTCGGTATACCAGATTACAGCTCTTCATAATTATAGTACGGCTTATGATACAATTGTGCGCAGAATTACCTCAGCGAATAGTTATAACCTTAATTTCAAAGAAGAGATGGACGAAAGTATGTACAAGATTGTTGTGGAAGCTGAAACTTTTGATTCCATTGATGACAATCAAGATTTAAAAAATCCTTATGAGTTGATATCAGCTGCAAGGATAAGTTTTACAAAGCTGCAGGAGATCACCACAAGCAGAGAAAGTCTTAGTTGGATTAAGCGTATCCTTCGTAATCTGGACACTTTGGAGGATAGAATCAATGAAATTCGGGAAAATCTTGATCATCCGGGTCATTATGAAGAAAATATTAAGATGCTGGAGTCGGACATCTATATATTAACTGAGCTATTCCAAGAAGAAATTCAGTATTACATCTATTATGAAACAAAGAACTTTGAAGCGATAAGGCATAGTTTGAACAAACAGGTGACAAGAGTGATTCTGACGATGATTGTTGCGCTGGCTTCTATTATTATTGCATCCTTTTTAATGAATGTTCTATTAACCGACAGCATTACAAAACCTATTAAGATGCTATGTGAAAAGACTGCTTTGGTTGCAAAAGGAGATTTTACTACAAGAACCTCCTGTGAGAATCATGATGAGCTGTCGGTATTATCCGATAGTTTTAATGATATGGCGATAAAATTAGAACAGCAGGTTAACAGTATCAGACAGGAACAGGAAAACTTAAGGAATATGGAATCTAAGCTATTGCAGGCGCAGATCAATCCGCATTTTCTATATAACACACTTGATACGATTATCTGGTTGATTGAAGGAAATAAGAATAGAGAAGCAATTGATATAGTAGTATCTCTGTCTGACTTTTTCCGGGTAGCAGTGAGCAAGGGAAGAGATTTCATATCAATTCTAGAAGAGGAAATGCATATTAAAAGCTATCTGCAGATACAGCAATCCAGATATTGCGATATTCTAGATTATGAGATTGCGATAGAACAGGAGTTGTATCACTATCAGATCCTTAAATTGACTTTGCAACCTCTAGTTGAGAATTCCTTATATCATGGGATTAAAATGCTTAGAGCCAGAGGGAAGATAACTGTCACCGGAATGAAAAAAGGTGAAGATATCTGCTTACAGGTTATGGATAACGGGATAGGAATGGATGAAGAGGAATTAAAGGCGCTAAGAAAAGCAGTAGAAGTTCCTGGTAGTGAACAGAGCACCGGCTTTGGTTTAGCAAATGTAAATAAGAGAATCAAGTTAAATTATGGTAGCATGTATGGACTTGATATCCTGAGCAAAAAAGGGGAAGGCACAATTATTACGATTACGATTCCGGCCAGGTTGATTGAAAGAAGAGTGTGCTGATGCTCATATTCATGGGTATTTGTAGTATGGAGGATTAATATGAATAAAAAACTCATCATTATATTAGTTGTTTTTTTGGCTATTCCGATTATCCTTGTCAACTGTAGCCTGAGACCGATAAAAATTCAGCAGTATTACGATAAAGACAACGCAGACGATAAGAATTCGGATTTGATTGTTGTCGGATTCTCGCAGCTTGGTTCAGAATCAGACTGGCGTTCAGCGAATACAAAATCAATCCAAAAAGCCTTGGCTGATGAGAATGGATTTTCTCTGATCTTTAGCAATGCCAGACAAAAACAGGAAAACCAAATTAAGGATATAAGAAGCTTCATATTTCAAGAGGTTGATTATATTGTGATAGCGCCAACGACGGAGACCGGTTGGGATACTGTTTTGGAGGAGGCAAAGGAAGCAGGTATTCCGGTAATACTGGTGGATCGTATGATTGATACGAGAAAAAATAACCTATACGTCGCCAGTGTGGGCACGGATAAATATGCGGAAGGCAAGAAGGCTGGACTGTGGCTGGAGCAATACCTTGAGAAAAAAAAGCGAGATACTGACACCATAAATATAGTTGAACTGCAGGGTACACCGGATTCCACAGCGCAGATAGGACGTTCCGGTGGTTTTAATGATATTGCAGATAAACATGGAAACTGGAATGTTCTTGCACGGGAAAACGGTGATTTTACGAAAGCGAAGGGCAAGGAAGTAATGTATAAACTTTTACAGAAATATCATGATATTGATGTCCTGATTTCTCAAAATGATGATATGACTTTTGGTGCAATTGAGGCGATACAGGAAGCAGGGCTAACCTGTGGAGTGAACGGAGATATAACGGTTATATCCTTTGATGCTGTTTCGGAAGCATTTGATAAGATGGAAAAAGGCTTAATTAATGTAGATATTGAATGTAACCCACTACAAGGTCCTTTGATCGCAAAGATTATCGATCGATTGGAAAAAGGGAAAAAAGTATCTAAGGTATCTTATGTAGATGAGAAGGTCTTTGAAGCAAAAAATGCAAGTAAAGATCGTGTCGGAAGAAGTTACTAGTAAAACGTAAGAAAACAAACATATTTCATAAGAATCTTAACCAAAAACATTATTAAGAAAAATCGCAGTAAAATATACTACAATGACTGGAGTAATTTCCGTATTTTTCTATGTATAGGACATTTATACTTGTACATACCAGTAAACTCGATATATGAGTTAATAAAAATTGGAGGAAAAAAATATGAAAAAATTATTATCCATCATTATGGTACTGACACTAGTATTATCACTTGCTGCATGTGGTAGCAAAGATAAGTCCGCATCCTCAAGTGATGTAACTAAGGCACCTGGTAAAACAACGGATGCACCTGACAAATCTGATAAAAAAGTTGTTGTTGGTGTTGTTCAGACAAATGCAAACGAGTCTGACTGGCGTACTGCTAACACAAAATCATTCCAGGATGCATTTGGTAAAGCAGGTTTTGAACTGAAAATGGTTTACGGTGAGGGTGACCATGCAAAACAGATTTCTCAGGCACAGCAGCTTATCCAGGAAGAAGTTGATTATCTTGTTGTATTAGGACTTCAATCAGCAGGTTGGGAAGATGTAGCAAAGGCTGCTAAAGAAGCAGGAATACCTTTTATTATGGCTGACCGTAAGCTTGATCTGTCTGAAGATCTTTACACTGCAATGGTTTGTTCCGATTTCGAAGCAGAAGGTAAAAAAGCAGTAGATTGGTTAAAGAAACAGGCTCTTAAAGAGAGTAATATTGTAGTACTTGGTGGTGATACAGGTTCTTCCGCACAGCTTGGACGTTCCAAAGCAATTGAAGATGGTGCAAAAGCGAATGGCTGGAAAATCGTATTAAATCAGAACATGAAGGGTTGGGATGAGAACCTTGCAAAGCAGGCTGTTGCTGATCTTATTGCAAAAGGCACAAAATTCAATGTAGTTTATGCTGAGAATGATAACATGGCTCGTGGTGCTTGTGATGCTATGGATGCAGCTGGTATTAAATATGGTAAGACAGGCGATGTAAAGGTTATCGCTTTTGATGCGAATAAGTGGGCACTTCAGAATGTTCTTGATGGTAAATTCAACCTTGATGTAGAGTGTAATCCTCTTCATGGACCTCGTATTGTTGAGCTTATTAATAAATTGGAAGCTGGCGAGACTGTTGAGAAGAACGCTTATGTTGCTGAGGAAGAGTTTGACTGTGACACTATCACAAAAGAAGTTGTTGATGCACGTCCTTATTAATACATAATTAAAGCGTTCGATAACCATTCAAATTGATAGGGTATGATATTGACCAAAATGCGCGGCGCCGAATGTGTGGATATAGTTCGCAGATTCTGGTACCGCGCATTTTTTAAGATATCTTGCTTGAACGGAGGTTGAATTATTATTACTATGCAGGAAAAAGTACTTACAATGCGAGGAATTTATAAAAGCTTTCCCGGTGTACGTGCCTTACAGAATGTTGATTTTACTTTATGTGAAGGAGAAATCCACGCACTGATGGGGGAAAACGGTGCTGGGAAATCAACCTTAATTAAAGTTTTGACCGGGGTCTATTCGAAGGATTTGGGAGAAATTAGTATTAAGGGACACGATAAGCCGGTTTTAATCAAGTCGCCTCAGGATTCTCAAAAATTGGGAATAAGTACAGTGTACCAGGAAATTACATTATGCCCGAACCTGACGGTTGCTGAAAACCTATTTATAGGAAGAACCAATAATATGTTGGTTGATTGGAAGAAGAACAACAATAGAGCAGAAACAATTCTAAAGGGTCTTGGGATACCGGCAGATCCAACACAGCAATTGTCAAACTGCTCTTTAGCAGTTCAACAAATGGTGGCGATTGCCAGAGCGATTGATATGGACTGTAAAGTGTTGATACTTGACGAGCCTACCTCATCACTGGATGAACAAGAGGTAGCTAAATTGTTCGCACTGATGCGTGAGCTGAAAGAAAGAGGAGTAGGTATCATCTTTGTTACCCATTTCCTAGATCAAGTCTACGAGTTATGCGATAAAATTACAGTTTTGCGAAACGGTGAACTTGTTGGGGAATATCAAATAAAGGATTTGCCTAAGGTTGAGCTTGTTGCCAAGATGATGGGTAAGGAACTTGGTGATTTAGCTGAAATACATAATGAAGCAGGATTCGACAACGATGGAGAAAAAGAAATTATCATCAAAACAGAGGGACTGTCAAGTGCTTCCGGTATTAAACCGTTCGATTTCTCTGCATACAAGGGTGAAGTAACGGGTTTTGCTGGGTTGCTAGGATCAGGTCGTAGTGAATGTGTTCGCGCGATTTTTGGCGCAGACAAGGTCTTGAAAGGTAATTTGAAAATCAAAGGTGAGAACATTAATATAACTTCACCAATTAAAGCGATGAAGAAAGGGATCGGTTATCTTCCGGAGGATCGTAAGAGGGACGGAATTATTGGAGATTTATCCGTTCGTGATAATATCATACTTGCATTGCAGGTTATGAGAGGATTCTTCAGGCCGTTTACGAAAGCACAGGCGCAAGCCTTTGCGGATGAGTATATCAAATTACTCGGAATAAAAACCGCATCTGCGGATACCCCAATTAACTCGTTATCTGGCGGAAATCAGCAAAAAGTTATTCTAGCCCGTTGGTTACTTACACACCCGGAATACCTTATTCTTGATGAACCGACACGCGGAATTGATATCGGTACTAAGGTTGAAATACAGAAACTGGTACTTAAGCTTGCCTCAGAGGGTATGAGTATCACATTCATTTCATCTGAGATTGAGGAAATGCTTCGTACCTGTTCCAGACTGATTGTTATGCGTGACCTAAATGTAGTAGGAGAGTTAAAAGGTGATGAAATGACACAGGATAAAATAATGTATACTATTGCGGGGGGAGTAAATCAAAATGTCGAGAAATAATAAAAAACTTGATTCCGATCAAACCGTATCGGTTTTTAACACATTGACAAGGCACAGATTGTTTATTCCCATTGCATTTTTGGCTTTTCTATTATTAATTAATGTGTTTATTAATCCTGGTTTTCTTAAAATCAGTATGGGTAAAGACAGTGCTGGAAATCCTGTATTAATAGGTAATTTAATCAATATCATTAACAATGCGACAGAACTTGTTATCCTTGCAATCGGAATGACTCTTGTTACGTCATCCTCCAGAGGACAGGACATTAGTGTTGGTGCTACCGTAGCGATAGTTGGTGGTGTGATAATGCGTGTATTATGCGGAACCGAGACTCAACCAGCTGCCTTACATGCACCGGTTATTGTTGCACTTTTACTTGGATGTCTTGCCGGTATGGCTTGTGGAGCATTTAATGGTATTCTTGTATCGAAATTTAACATACAACCGATGGTAGCTACACTCATACTGTTTACGGCAGGTCGATCAATAGGCTCCATGGCGATGGGTGGACTGAAACCGAAGGCGGTGAGTTCTTTTGGATATTATGGTAACTTTTATCCCGGGTTTCCTATTCCTATGCCAATTATAATTACAATTGGGGTTGTTGCAGTCACATACCTTGCGTTAAAAAAGACAAATCTTGGTCTGTACACCAAGGCAGTAGGTATCAATGAGAAGTCCTCAAGCTTGAATGGATTAAATCCCGCCTTGATTAAGTTTATGACATTTGTTATATTGGGACTTTGCGTTGGTATTGCCGGTTTTGTACAGGCAAGCAGGGTGCAAACCATTAATCCATACACGATAGTACCTAGTATTGAAATGGATGTTATCTTAGCGGTTGCTCTTGGTGGTAATTCGCTCGGAGGCGGTAAATTTAATATGGTAGGTTCAATTATCGGAGCATATACCATTCAAACGTTGACATCGATGTTGACCACATTGAATGTAAATACAAATGCCGTTCCAGTGTTCAAGGCTGTAATTATTATAGTACTTGTAGCGATCCAAACACCGGTGGTCAAAAGCTTTTTTGCTAATCGAGTAAAAACCTCAAAATTGACTGCAGTCGATGGAAAGGAGCGTGGTTAGTATGTCATTTTTGAATAAAGCGAAAGGTAGTGCTTCTGCAATAATCGCTCCAAACAAGTTAAAACGAAAAGAATCTTTTTCCGATACTGCTTTTTTATTGACGATTACGATATCACTGTTTATTGCAATCTATGCTCTTTCTATAGCATTCCTTGGGGATAAAGGGTTTAACAAAGTTCAGATGTTTTTCAATCTCTTTAATGAAAATGCTGCGCTGATTGTAATCGCGTGCGGTCTAACAATTGTTATGATAACAGGTAGTATTGATATCTCAGTAGGTGGTTCCACTGCGCTGATTTGTACCTCTTGTATCGTATGCTTGAATAATTATCACTTCAACTTTTTCACCACGCTGGTGTTAGCATTGGCGATTGGTATCGCGTTCGGTGCGTTTCAGGGATTTCTTGTTGCGTATCTAGATATGCAGCCCTTTATTGTTACCTTGGCAGGCATGTTCTTGGGGCGAGGGTTAGTTGCTCTGATTGAAGTTAATCAGGTACAGGTACATAACGCAGGTTTTGAGAAATTATCTGGTGCCCGAATCCTAATACCATTTTTAGGGGATGTTAACAGAAGAGGCAGATTTATTCAATCAAAGCTGGAATATGGTGTTGTTGTAGCAATTATCATAGTATGCTTAATGTTTTTGTTACTTAAGAAAACAAAGCTTGGTCGTAGTTTTTATGCAGTAGGTGGTAATGCTCAAAGTGCACTGATGCTTGGTATAAATGTAAAGAGAACCAGGTTCTATGCACATTTACTCTGTGGTATTCTTGCAGGTATTGGCGGGTTCCTGTATCTATTCCATACCAGATCCGGTTCCGTTCAACAGGCAACCGGTCTTGAAATGGATGCGATTGCAGCTTCCATCATTGGTGGAACACTACTTACCGGTGGTGTAGGTAATATCTTTGGTACATTATTCGGTGTATTAGCAAGTGGTATTGTACTGCTGGTTGTTACAGCGATTGGTAGCCAGGATCCTTGGTGGCCCCAGATTACAAGAGCTGCTATGCTTTGCTTCTTTATCGTACTTCAGAGTATTATATGTTCCAGAAAGAAGAAGTAAAGCTTATCTATGTTTAACCATCAGACTTGCGTATATAACATGAGTAATAATGGGTGCAAGAACTTGATACGATAAAACATATTAAAAAATAATATATGAAATTATTATTTTATATGAGAAAAAGTGGGGAATCACTTAGACATGGCTCTAAGTGATTCCCCACTTTTTTTAGTACCTTATTAAAATACGAATGTTTTACCATGATTTTTAAGTGGAGAATGGTTGGGAGATTCCTTTCTGTTAGGGAATATAAAAAATAACTGGAAACGCGATAATATATAAGAGAAGTGGAGCTAATAGTTATAAAAAAGATAATTTTAAATTATAGTTTTTGTCGCATTGAAAATGTAGAATTATTAAAAAAATAATATTTATAAATATGCTTGACATCGATAAATCTCTAAGTGCTACCATTTATATAGCATAAACAAAAGACATTCGAAAATGGATTGGTTTATGTTTTCGTTAGAATATCGTGATAGTTAAACTGTAGGCGATGAATATTAAATTAACATTATTAAGGATAAGGAGTAGTTTATTATGGCAGAACACATGAAAAAGAATTGGACCTCAGCAGATATTCCATCACAAAAAGGAAGATCAGTTGTTATCACAGGAACCGGTGGTATAGGTTATGAAACAGCCTTGGAGATGACGAGAGCAGGAGCTGAAGTTATCATGGCAGGTAGAAATATTAGCAAAGGAGAAGAAGCGATCAGAAAGATTAAGGCGGTAATTCCTTCCGGTAAAATCCGATTTGAGATACTTGATCTTGCAGATCTTGCTTCAATAGAAACATTTGGAAAGAAGCTGAGGGCAGAACACAAGAGTCTGGATATTCTTGTAAACAATGCGGCGGTTATGAATCCACCAAAGCGTAAGGTTACTACGGACGGATTTGAGTTACAGATGGGTACAAATTATTTTGGACATTTTGCTTTGACAGCGCACCTGTTACCACTATTAAAGAATGGGCATAATCCTAGAGTGATTAGTTTGGGTAGTGTAGCAAATCGTGATGGTGCAATCAATTTTAATGATCTTCAATCGGAGCAAGAGTATAAACCAATGGTAACGTATTCAATGTCTAAGCTAGCATGTCTAATGTTTGCATTAGAATTACAACGTCGTAGTGATGAAGAGGGATGGGGGATTACAAGTATAGGAGTTCATCCCGGAGTATCAAGAACTGAATTGATCCCAAATGGTTCAGGAAGGAATAGTGCAGCCGGGATTATTCGACGCTTTGGTTCCTTTTTATTTCAACCGGCAGCGCATGGAGCATGGCCTTCACTTTATGCCATAACAGCTCCTGAGGCAAAAGGAGGAACTTATTATGGACCATCCCGAATGAGTGAGACGAGAGGATATCCTACCTTTGCGAAAGTTCCACCACAGGCAGAAGACATTCAGGTTGGTAAAAAATTATGGAATGTATCAGAAAAGCTTACAAAGGTAGAGTTTAACTAACAAAAGTATTCAATATTATTTTAAATCTTAGGTTATGTTTTAATACCAATACATCTTAATTATTTTGCAAAATTAACAAGAGCTCATATCCGGTAAGTTAAGCTTATTCGGATATGAGCTCATCAAGTATGAGCTGTTATACTGGTCTGATTGATTGTAAAATAATTTTGTATATCAAGCGTCGATTATTATTTTTTCGCTTCTTGCTCAGCGAATATCTTTGAAAAGGAAGTGCCATCGTCATTATCATAAAGAGCAATTTTTAGATCAATAATATTTAAATTTTTCTTTAAACTATCGATTTGGTTTACAACATTTTTTCGATGATCAATCATAATCTGCTTACGTTGTTCATTGGTATCAGTTCCTTGCATAGCTAAATTAATATATGTTCGAATATCTTTTACTTGCATACCGGTGTTTTTTAAACAACAAATCAGTTTGATAACATTTAAATCATCATCACTAAACTGTCTGTTACCGGTGCTATTTCTTGAAACAAAAGGGAGCAAACCTTCTTTGTCATAGAAGCGAAGGGTATAGGGGGAAATATCACATATGTTGGCCACTTCATTAATAGAATACATATCGTTTCTCCTTAGCAATATTTTTTCAAAGGACTTAGACTTAGATAGAACTCTAAGCCCTTTGAATAGTATATGCTTTATTTGAGTAATTTACAAGATTTAATAATTGAAGGTATTTCATTGGGATTCGTCATTTTTTTTAGATAGTATTTTTCGTTTGTATTGTCGATGTTATCACTTATCATAAATTCACCACCTCAATACAAAATATTCTGTATATAACAATAAGTTGCAAAATAACTTAAAATTCACCCCTAAAATTTATGGAGCAATACTTATTATTAAATTGTGTGGATTTTGAGAAGTGATAGGAAAGATGTTATAATATGAAATAATTGTCCCTAAAAGATAGGTAAAGATGAAATACTAGAATGGATAAATATTTGTGAGAAAGAATAGTTAAGAATAGAACGAACAAAAAGAAAACTACCTATCAATTCATGAATGGATAAGTAGTTTTATCTCTCATTAATATTAATGGTACAAATAATTTCTCGTCATAGGAACCTCATCCACAACACCTTTTGAAAATAGAAATTGATGAATGTCGATATTACCCACGTTAAATGATGCAGCACAAGAATTAAGATAAAGTCTCCACATTCTGATAAAAGTTTCATCCTTCATTTTGCTTATCAATGGTAAGGCGGTCTCATAATTATTAGACCAGCATTCCAAAGTTCGTGCATAATGCCTTCTTAGGCTTTCTACATCAAGGAGGTAAAAGGATTCTGATGTTATATTACTTACTAATTCATTAACCGATGGAACATATCCACCTGGGAATATATATTTATTAATCCATGAATTATTACCACCATTAAAGCTTGTAATGCTATGCAGTAGGGATATCCCTCCTTTGTTTAATAAGGAGTTTACGACTTTAAAATATTCTGTAAGATATTCTTTACCAACATGCTCTATCATTCCAACACTTACAATTCTATCAAATGTGTTATTTTTTATATGACGATAATCGATTAACTTTACTTCAACAAGCTCTTCTAAGCCTTCTTCTTCAATTCTTTTGCTGGTTTTCTCCATTTGTTCCTGGCTTAGTGTAACACCGAGTGCTTTAACATTATATTTTTTTGCAGCAGTTAGTATTAATTCACCCCAACCACACCCGATATCAAGTAGAGTATTACCTTCTTTTAAGTTTAATTTTTTTAGTATATAATCCACTTTATTTTTTTGTGCTTGTTCTAGGGTATCGTTATCTGATGTAAAATAACCACAGGAGTAGGTCATAGATTTGTCTAGCCATAACTGGTAAAATTCATTTCCGATATCATAATGTGTGCTTATATTTTCTTTGCTTTTTCTTAGTGTGTTTTTAATTGGGTTCATTAGTTTGCCGTATTTCTCCTTGTCCCTTAAAAAACTTTTTGAATTCCTGTATAGGGATTCGATAACTTTTTGAATATTACCCTCGATTTCAAGCTTTTTTTGCATGTAGGCTTCCCCAAAGGTTAATGACGGATCTGCAAGAATCTCAGAAATCGATAAGGGTTCATTTAAAACAATCCTAAAATTAATATCTCCGGATCCATAGGTGATTTCTTCGCCGTCCCATAATTTTACGGAGCAAGAATCAGAAAATAAATTGGAAAAGAAACTCTTGTAAAGTTTTTTTTCTAACTTATTTGTTATAATTTTTTCTTTTACTGATATCATTTATTACATCACCTCATATGAAATTTGTATTATGTTTATGCATTATCTACTAGTTTATCCCAGGAGTGTCATAATTAATCATAGATACCTATGCATAGCCAATCATTAGTAAGTAAGTATTTGAACAATGTTATGAAATAACTGTAATTAATATTGGTTTTGACGCTGAATAATTATGTAACGTATAATTTTGCTTTCATATGAAAGTATATTGACTTCATATGAAAGCTTGGAGTATAATTTTATTAGTATGATAGAGGGGGTGTTTCTTTGAAAGAACGCCAAAATAAAATATTTTCCATACTGACAGAGCAACCTAAAGTGACGGTAAAAGAACTTTCTGATTTTCTTAAGGTCTCTGAAGTCACTATCCGAAAAGATTTATCGCAGATGGAGAATGACGGAATTCTTAAAAGGACGCATGGAGGTGCTGCGCAGATATCATCCGATTCCATTGAAAAGAGAATGCTGATTCGCTATAACGAAAAACTGAAGCTTGCAAAAGAAGCAGTAAAGCTTGTGGAAGACGGGGAGACAATTTTAATTGAGGCAGGATCTACTAATTCTGTATTTGCTAGGGAGTTAGCAGAAAACAGAGAAGTGAATATTATTACGAACTCACTTTATATTGCCGGTTTAATGAAGGGATATCATAATGTGCATGTAACAGTACTGGGAGGTAACTTGCAAAACGATGCTCAGGCCATGGTAGGACCTCTTGCAAAACTTGCGTTAAGCCAGATATGTGTCAGTAAGGCATTTATTGGAATGAGTGGTTTTACGGAAAGTCTGGGGTTTACCTGTACGGATTTTTTAAGAGCAGAAATTGGTAGAGAAATGAGCTTAAGGGCTCAGGAAGTTATTGTAATTGCGGAAGCCTCCAAGTTTAATCAGACCGGAGTAACTGCTATCGTAGATCTAGAAGAGGTGGATGTTGTTATCTCAGAACATGGAATAGCAGAAGATAAATTAAAGGTGTTACAAAAGCATAATATACAAACTATATTAATTTAAGTAATTTATTAAAGTGCATATTTTAAATATGAAGCTTGTGACTATGAAGTCCTCAGCACAAGCAAACACTTAGGGAAACATGTGTCTACGGATTAATAGTTACAGGTTAGGGAAAGGTAAGGTTATTATTATGAGTGAGAGAATTGTAAAAGTAGGATTAATCGGATATGGCTTCGGCGGCAGAATCTTTCATGCGCCTATACTTACCAGTGTGGCCGGTTTAAAATTGGAGATGGTGTATGAAACAAAACAGGACAATATAGCTGATATTAAGAAAAAGTATGCGGAGGCAGTCATTGTTTCTGATGTAGAGGATATCTTTAATAATAAAGATATTGAGTTGGTGGTAGTCGCAACTCCAAATCGCTTCCATTTTGAATATGCCAAGAAAGCGATGGAGAGTGGTAAACATGTTATTGTAGAAAAACCATTTACCATAACGAGCAAGGAAGCAGATGAGTTGATTGACATATCTCACAAGACCGGAAAACTACTTACTGTCAATCACAATAGAAGGTGGGATAGTGATTTTAGAACGGTAGAAGCAGTTATTAATAGCAAGCTACTTGGAGAAGTAATCGAGTATGAGTCCCATTATGATCGATACTCTGCAGAAGCAGGGGATAACTGGAGGGTACAAAAATCATCACCAGGTTCAGGTATGCTGTATGATCTGGGGTCACATTTGATTGATCAGGCATTAGTTCTATTTGGGCTGCCACAAGAAGTATTTGGATATGTGGACAAGCAGAGAGCTCAAACTGAGGTAGATGATTGCTTCGAGGTTATTCTAAGATATCCTGGATTAAAAGTTACATTAAAATCCGGTATGCTGATTCAGGAAAAGGGTCCACATTATTGTGTTCATGGAAGAAATGGTTCCTTTGTGAAATATGGATTGGATGTTCAGGAGGATGAACTCATCAAAGGGAAGGTTCCGAATGAATGTAGTGATTGGGGCAAGGAGCCGGAGGAATTGTACGGTAAGCTTAATACCATAGCTAACGGAATTCATATGATTGGAAAAGTGGAAAGTGAAACAGGTGATTATCGTTCATTGTACCGAAATCTATATTATGCAATTCTAGGCAAGGAAGATCTTGCAGTATCAGCACAGCAGGCACGTAATACCATTAGAGTAATTGAACTGGCATTACAAAGTAATACAGAGAAGAGATGGGTTACGTTTTAATAATCATAAGAAAGAAGGACAAAAATGAGCAAAATAAAAGTAAATTGGGGCGTTCTTGGATGTGCAGGAATCGCAGAGAAATCAGTTATTCCCGGAATATTAAGTGCGGAAAATGCAGTACTTTATGCGATAGCCAGTAGAGGAGCAGGAAAGAAATTAGATGATTTTTGTAATAAATTTAACCCGGTTAAGAGATACACCAGCTATGAAGCTTTGCTTGATG
Source organism: Variimorphobacter sp. HTMS_6 (assembly GCF_059717775.1). Classification (NCBI taxonomy): domain Bacteria; kingdom Bacillati; phylum Bacillota; class Clostridia; order Lachnospirales; family Lachnospiraceae; genus Variimorphobacter; species Variimorphobacter sp. HTMS_6. The sequence goes on along the minus strand of NZ_AP046094.1, from coordinate 1,948,070 downwards.
ACCCGGAGATAGATGCGGTATATATTCCACTACCGAATGCATTACACTATGAATGGACACTAAAAGCGGCACAAAAGAAAAAGCATGTGCTTTGTGAAAAGCCGTTGGGAATAAGTGCAGAAGAAGTAAAAGCCATGAATGAGGCAGCCGATCAGAATGGAATAATCCTTATGGAAGCGTTTGCTTACCGCCAAAGTCCATTAACCAAGAAGGTAAAAAGCTTAGTGGATGAGGGAGTAATTGGTAAGGTGAAATTCATCGAAGCACATTTTAGTTATTTTCTAAAGAATAGAGAAGATGTTAGAGTGGATAAGTCCTTGGCAGGAGGAGCAACATATGATGTGGGATGCTATAACCTGAATATTATTCGCCACATTGCCGGTTCTGAGCCGATTGAAGTATATGCTACCGGAGAGATCGGGAAGGAATCAGGTGTGGATGAAAGCAGCTGTATTATGATGGAATTTGAAGGAGGATTAAAAGCGGTCTCCTATTGTGCTCTTAACTGTGCATCAAGAAGCGAATATACGATTGTTGGAGAAACCGGTATCATTCATGTTCCGGTACAATTTAACTCAGAAGGGGATACCACAATCATTATTAAAAAAGATTCCGGCACAGAAGAAATTAATATTCACTGTCCTCATAACTATATGCTGGAGGTTGAGCAATTTGGAAGATGTATTTTGAATGGAGAAAAACCTTTAATAACATTTGAAGATGCTTACTATAATGCAAAGTTGATTGACATCGCATTATCACAGATGTTTGAAAATTACAGCGTACATTAGAATAGAGAGTATACTAAAAATTGTTCTTAAAAATAAATATTATTGAATTTAGATTGTTCGCAAGAAATTATTGTAGGGTAGTCATACAATAGAAGATTATCTCAAGATTGATTTGTACTTATAATCAATTAATTAGTATTGATAGTATGGAGGACTTGTATGGAATATAGCACAGAGTTTATTAATGCTCTAGAGAAACAAGAAGCAGAACTACAGTTTAACGAATTTAATAGTAATACTGCATTGGAATTAGGATTAAAGCTGGTGGAATTAGCAAGGTCAGAAGGATTAGTGATTACGATTGACATTACTCGTAACGGACATCAGTTATTTCATTATGCATTTGAAGGAACTGGACCGGATAATGATCAGTGGGTAATACGTAAGAATCGGGTGGTTAACCGGTTTAATAAAAGTTCAATGTATATTGGCGCTACCTTACGTAATTCCGGTAGAACCATGGAGGAGGCTTATCTATTAAGCTCGTTTGATTATGCGGCTCATGGAGGAGCATTTCCGATAAGAATTAATAATGTAGGAGTGGTAGGTACAATTACAGTATCCGGCTTGCCTCAGGAAGAGGATCACGCTCTTGTTGTAAAAGCAATCAAAGAATATATAGGAAAATAGCCAGAATATTATCAATATTATAAAGAAAGAGTATCTGTTCAAAAGAGAATGAGCAAATACTCTTTCTTATATTATTGATAACTTCTCATTATGCAATTATATTCCCACTTGCAAAAGACAGGTTAGGATGATAGACTTTTTAACTAATAAAAGATTGGTACTCATTGTATGCATTAAATAAAAGCAAGGAGAAACAATATGGAGGATTGTGCTAAACCAGAGATTAAGAAAAAAATTGAAGCAGCAGTGAATAAATTTATCGAACAATATTGTGCTCAGGTAGGGATAGAGAACATATGGCAAGAACCAATTATTAAGTATGCTGATGCAAAGGATCCGAATTTTCAAGGACTAAAATCGATAGTATTAGAGAATCATTACATCCCTGATGATTTTCTCCCCGATGCGTTGAGTGTGTTATCATACTTTATACCGTTTAGAGAAGAAGTGGTAAAGAGCAATATTGGAGGGGAGGAAACTTCTGCAATCTGGGCAAATGCTTACTTGGTAACAAATGAGCTAAGTTTTCATTTGAATGATTATTTGATAGAAATAATTAAGGAACTTGGATATCGTGCAGTAGCTCCTACTGATATAGGAATGCTAGAGGATGTGTTAATGAGCCGATGGTCTCAACGCCATGTTGCCTATCTCGCAGGGCATGGAACGTATGGACTAAATAACATGTTGATTACAGAAAAAGGGTGTGCAGGAAGATTTTTTTCTATTATTACTACATTACCGATTGAGGCAGATTCAGTTGTTAAGGAAGAGCGGTGTCTGTATAAACGTACCGGCAAGTGCAAAGCCTGTGTTAAGAAATGTCCCACTGGAGCTTTGACAGAGCAAGGATTTGACCGATTTCTCTGCTATACGATGTGCATGAAGAATGAGAAGAAATATAGGGATGCAGATGTATGCGGTAAATGCGTAGTGGGCGTTCCTTGTACCTTTAAGGCGTTATAATAACTTCACTATTACATATAAACCCGACAATATTGTGCATGAATAGTCGGATGAGATAAAGAAATCTTTGATATGATTCGAGAGGAAAGGAGGTTGTTTGATGGATTCAATCAGTAATATGAATAAAGCGTTAGCATATATTGAAGATCATTTGGCAGAAGAGATTGATTATAGTGAGATGTCAAAAATCGCGCTATGTTCTGAGTTCCATTTTAAGAAGATGTTTTCATTCTTATCAGGAATAAGCTTGTCAGAATATATCCGAAGAAGGAGGATGACATTAGCAGCTCTGGATTTGAAGAATAAGGATTCTAGAATAATCGATGTTGCTGTTAAGTATGGATATAACTCGGCGGATTCCTTTTCTCGCGCATTTCAAACGATGCATGGTATTCTTCCTTCGGAAGCTAGAAGTGAGAATAGTAAGCTTAAAGCGTATCCAAGAATGACCTTCCGATTATCAATTAATGGAGGATGCGAAATGAATTATCGAATTATTGAAAAAGAAGGTTTTAAATTACTTGGATTTAAGAAAAGAGTACCAATCGTGTTTAACGGTACTAATCCTGAGATTACGAAGATGTATGGTCAGCTTACATCTTCAGTGATTGAACAATTGAAAGCATTATCAAATGTAGAACCATATGGTATTATCAGTGCTTCAACTAATTTTTCAGAGGGTAGAATGGAAGAAAAAGGAGAGCTGGATCACTACATCGGTGTCGCTACGACAAGCAATGAACAAAACGAATTTGATGAGCTTATTATTACTGAAGGTACATGGGCTGTATTTGAGTCAGTTGGACCTTTCCCGGAAACGCTTCAAAATGTATGGGGAAGGATATATTCTGAGTGGTTTCCGTCATCAGGATATGAAGCAGTTGAAGGTCCGGAAATCCTGTGGAATGAGAGTAAAGATACTCAGAATCCAAATTATAGAAGTGAAATTTGGATACCGGTAAAAAAGAGAAAGTAAAGAGAAAGAAAAGAAAAGAGAAAGAAAAGAAAAGTAAAGTAAAGAAAAATAAAGAAAAATAAAGAAAAATAAAGAGAGAACCTACAGTTTGGTGATTCAACCTGACTGTAGGTTTTTTTGTAACGTGATCAATTAATTGCTAATAATGTCAATAAAGCTATAGGAAAATAATCTTAATTTTATTGACATCATAAATATGTTAATTTATACTAATTACGGTAATAAAATGTAATTTAGATAATTTCATTTTATACATCAATTATTAAAATTAATATTATTGGGGAGGCAATATGAAAAAAATCATATCTTTTTTAACATTAATCGTATTATGCTTATCACTTATAGTACCGATTAAGGCCGAAGCGGCAACAATCAAACTTAACAAAACATCTTTAACATTATACACGGATAATACATATTCATTAAAGATGTTAGGCACTACAAAAGCAGTTAAGTGGACTACAAGCAATAAATCCGTTGTAACAGTATCAACCAAGGGATTGGTAAAAGGAATGAAAGCCGGTTATGCTACTATTACTGCAACAGTATCAAATAAAAAGTATACCTGTAAAGTAACAGTGCCTGTAATCAAGATGAACAAAACAGTACTTACCGTTGAGCAAGGTAATTCTTTTGTACTTAGTATGTCTGGCACTTCAAAAGCAGTGAAGTGGTCAAGCAGCAATCCAACGGTCGTTTCAGTGACTAGTAAGGGTGTAATCAAAGGCGTTAAAGCCGGAACAGCAGTGATTACCGCAACAGTATCAAATAAAAAATATATCTGTAAAGTAACAGTACCGTTAATAAGAATAAGTAAAACAGCTATTTTAGTAGAACAAGGTAAGACCTATACACTAAGTTTATCCGGAACTACAAAACCGATATTATGGTCAAGTAGTAACAAGTATGTTGCTACAGTAACTTCAAAGGGATTGGTAAAAGGTATTAAAGCAGGTACTGCAACAATTACAGCTACCGTTGCAAATAGAAAATATAGCTGCCAAGTAACCGTTAAAGACGTGTTCAATGCTCAACTGGCACAAAATGCCATGGTTAAAAGAGAATATAACTTAGGCAACGAGGTTGATGTAGTTATTTATAATTCCTACAAATTTGCATATAAAGTAGTAGCAACTGCAGTTTTCTACGACGCTAATGGAAAGATGTTAGGAACATCATCAGACGACAACTACTACGTTGATAGGGGATCTAAGTTTGTGTTATCTTTCCAAGGACCTTATGATAAAGATTATAAAGCTCTCAGTTATAAAAGTTATAAAATTTTATATAGTATTGAGCCTATTACATCCTCTAAAATGAGCAATTATAAAGATATCAAAGTTACCTCTAATTTAGGAACTGACTCTGTCATTGCACAAGTAACAAATGTTGGAAAGGCCAGTGCTGATTACACAAATATAGGAGTTTTGTTTTTCAAAGACGGAAAAGCGATAGGATATACGAGTTACTATGCAGATGTAGAAGAAGCTGGTTCAACAGATTTTCTTGAGTTTGGTTACCCATATGATTCAGATTTTAATGATATTGTCCCAGATCGTTATGAAATATTTGTGAATTATTCGTATTATTATGAATGGTAAAGAGCTATGTTTGGTTGTAAAAACAAATATATCAATTCCAATTTCGTATTAATATAACTATCAATACGTATATTACGTTATTATTTGAAAATTATAAAGGACATTATATGACCTATAGTCTTGGTGTTAACACCTTGATTATAGGTCATATTTTGTTCTGAAATATTCGTAAAAGACACTCATTTAAAATAGCTTGCAATAAGCTGAGGGATTTTATCAGTAGCAGTTTTTATAGCACTTTGACGTTCTTCTTCCGTTGTTCCAGTTCCGTCTACTAATAATTCATCAAAAGTCTGGACACCGATAAACTTGATGATTTCATGAACATAGTTTAATCCTTTCGAAAGAGCTGGCTTTAATATCCAAGGGATATTGGCACCAGATGATTGAACGTAGATAAAGATTCTTTGTTTGTCATCTAAAAGACCATACGGTTTATTGTTTTTAAACGATATAGTCTTTTCGGTTTGGATAATACAATCCAGATATTCTTTTACAGGAGCAGGAAAGGACAAACTCCACATCGGTGCGGCCAGAACATAAATATCAGCTGCTCTAAACTGGTCACAGAGTTGTTCGATTTTCGAAACCTCTTTTTGTTCTTCTGGCGAAAGTTTACTCCTAGCTTCTGAGCTTACAATTGCACTTCTACTTTCATAATAACAACCTTTAACCTGAGGAATATGATCTTCGTAAAGATTTAATTGCTCCAACTCTATCTCGGGTACTTTTTCGAGGATGGCATTGACTAATTTTCTGCTTACCGTTCTACTGGATGATAACTCTTCTTTTTTTGAGTTTGCTATAATATAGAGAATTTTTTTCATAAATAATGCCTTCTTCTTGTAATTATTATTTAAGATATTATGCGTTATCATAATGCACTTTATTCCCACATAATGCAGGATAGAAAGCATGGAGATTGTGTTCCAATAAGTTTCTGTTGACATATAGTCTAATTAGAGTATAATACATAAGCACAGTCTAATTAGACTAATAAATATAACGGAGGACAACAGGATGATAAAATCTTTTTTAATGATTGGACAATCAAATATGGCTGGTAGAGGCTTCTTGAATGAGGTTTCTCCTATTATAAATGAAAGAATTAAAATGCTTCGTAATGGAAGATGGCAGATGATGGTGGAGCCGATGAATTTTGACCGATCCGTTGCGGGTGCCAGCCTTGCTGCGTCTTTTGCAGATGCATGGTGTTTAAAATATCCAGAAGATACGGTAGGGTTAATACCTTGTGCTGAAGGTGGTAGCACTTTGGATGAATGGGCTGTGGATGGAGAATTATATCTTCATGCGATTAGTGAAGCAAAGTTTGCGATGAAGAATAGTACTCTTTCAGGAATATTATGGCATCAGGGTGAAAGTGATAGTAGGGATGGAAAACACGAAGTTTATTATGATAAGTTGTTGGTAATCATGCGAGAGTTAAGAAAAGCACTTAATGTACCGAAAATTCCGCTCATAATAGGGGGTATGCCGGATTTTCTTGGTCAATCGGGCTTTGGGCTTCATTGTGTTGAGCATAAAGAAGTGAATACGGTTCTTCAAAAATTTTCACAAGAACAACCTAATTGTTATTTTGTAACGGCAGAAGGATTAACATCAAATCCGGATGGAATTCATATTGATGCGATATCGCAACGGTATTTCGGATTAAGATATTTTGATGCATTTGATAAAAAGAGAAATGTAAATGAGCCTTTATCGGATGAGAGTGAGACACTAAATCGATTGATAGCAAGAGAATATACACAAACAGAAAGTATGTTTATCAAGCATATGGATTTTGCTCTTAATAAGATTTCAAAAGATGTATTCTTTCAGGGATAAAGGAGGGTTATATCATGATTCCGTTGTTGATATTGGGCTTAGTTATACAAAATCCTGGAGCGAATGGTTATGAGCTTCTTTCTCTGATGGAGGCAAGACATTATAAATATATTGTGAATTTTACGAAAGGCTCTTTTTACTATAATCTTAAACAACTTGAAGAAAAGGGGTTTCTCACTTTGGTGAATTCTATCGATTACCTAAGAGAGAGCAATCATTACAATATTACAGAGCAAGGTAGTGAAGCGTTTCAAAAATTAATGTACAAATATGGATCAAAGTCAGAGTATATTAACTTATCCTTTTATGGCGCTCTTTTATTTGCGAAGGAATATAACAGTAAAGATCTTGAGAGTCTAATAAGGACCCAGATCCAACAGACGGAGGTCAAAATACAGTTGTTAAAAGATTCAATAGACGGGAATTACGAATTGTCAATTCACTACAAAAAAATGTTAGAGAATTCAATGTCTCATCATATAGTAAATTTGGAGTGGTTTCAATCCCTTTTATATGATATAAATAAGATATCATTGTGAAGATTGAGAGGTGGCTATGTCTAAAACCTTTTACGCAGGTGAGAAGATATTCATGGGGTAGGATGCCTCCATGTTTGTACTTGATAGTAGAAAATAGAAAAATAAAGAAAAGTATGACCACAGAAGAAAGAGTTGGTCATACTTTTTTTAGTGCTTTATCAGAAGAACATTTGAGTTGGTGTAACAGGGAAGAAATATATAACGGAATCAGTCAAAACTTCTATTTTTAAGGAGATAGTACAAATTTAAGGTTCGTATTTGTCTAAAAATATTGTATAATGAAGATATGAAGAAAAACGGTTGGAAATGATTCATAACAAAAAACACAGATGAAGCTATTTATAAGGGTTAAAATGATTGGAGGATTCATGAGTAGAAAACGATTACTAAGGATAATTTATTCTTTGATATTATTGTTATTCCTAAATAACCTTATAATACATAATTCAACAAAGGCTCAAGCTGCTAGCTTTGAAGATATAAACCAAGATTCGATTTTTGTTATGCAGCAAGAGAAAAACACTTGTACCTTGGCATCCTCAGTTATGATGTTAAGAAGAACAGCAATGATGAACGGTAATCCTGATTGGGATCAGATAACGGAGAAGTCGTTAAGGCCTGTCGCATGGCTTGAGGGTGTAGGCATATATCATAATTATACTTATGAAGGAATTACTGTAAGTTATGGTAATGTATACAAAGATATAAAGGATTTCTATATTAATATGCTAAAGGAACATCCGGAAGGAGTTTTGATTTATAATTTTTCCCATGGAATATTATTGACAGATTATACAGACGGAGAGTTTTATTGTGCTGATCCGGCCGTTTCACCCTCCAGGGTTCCGTTATCAAGATCAAAAGTGACAATTGATAGTGCTACAAGATACTGGTATGTCGTTAGTCCTGATGTTGTACTTGATGGTTCATCGAATGGTAATGTGTTTACTACTGATTCAACCGAAATATCCTTGAATTTAAAGGAAATAACTTATACGGGAAAACAAATTAACCCACCGGTAACCGTGACATATAAAAATCAAATATTAAAACAGGATGTTGATTATACGATAACTTATAAGAACAATATCAATGTAGGAATTGCATACGTGGTACTAACTGGGAATGGGAAATATAGCGGGTCACTTACGCAGACCTTTCCAATTAATCCAGCAAATCTTAACGGTATTAATATAAAGGGAAACGTTGTTAATTATGATGGTAAATCACATGGGCCGGTTGTTAGTGTTCCGGTTGGTGCAAATATTGTTTACTCCTTAAATAGCATAAATTATTCGTCAGTATTACCAACCAAAATAAATGTCGGTACATATAAGATTTACTACATGATAACTAAGCCGAATTTTAACACTGTTAATGGTAATGTTACAACGAAGATAACTGCTATGCCAATCAATAGTATGTCAGTTACGCTTTCTTCTAGTAGCTATATTTATAATTCTAAGTCCAGGAAGCCTTCTGTAATACTAAAAAACGGCAAGAGTGTTGTAGGAAGCTCTAATTATATAATTAAGTATTCCTCAAATACGAAGCCCGGAATTGCTACAGTCTTAATCACAGGTAAAGGCAATTATTGTGGTAGTAAAAGAGTTACGTTTGTCATAAAGCCGTCTACTTCTAAAGTCACGGTTTCTTCAAAAAGTAAATCTGTTACAGCAAAATGGTCTAAAGTAACAGGAGCTAGTGGTTATGAAATATATATGTCCACTAGCAAGAATTCAAAATATTCTAAAATAGCTAAAACAAATGCAAAAACAGTTAGTTATAAAAAAACTAAGCTTCAAACTAAAAAAACATACTATTTTAAAGTAAGAGCTTATACAAAGGTTGGAAATAAGGTGGTATATGGAGATTACTCAAAAGTAGCGCAGATTAAAGTTAAATGATATTGTATATTAAAATAGTATAATAGTATGTGACTTATATAATTATACAAATAAATTATTAAATGAAAAAACACCATGGTGAGCAGGAGGTTATTATGTCATCAATTATGGTTCATGTATTAGCTGCATATAGATATAGATCAAATGCCGATGTAGCGTTTTACGTAGGGAGTGTTGCGCCCGATGTTATAGAAGATCATATTATTAAGGATCATACCCATTTTCGTGATCGTTCAGATCGTATGCAGGCACTTCGCGAGCTGGCGGATACGATTGACTGGGAGAGTGAATTTGAGGTAGGTGTATTATTTCATCTATTCCTTGATTATCATTGGGATAAGGGTCCAATTCAAAACTTCAAAGAACATTATATGGGAGATAACTGGTTTTTGGATTATCGCAAAGAAATCGGAAAAATAGCAGTTTGGCATTATCATAAAGAGCCTTGGAGTAATACAGTTTGGAGTAAAATGAGAGAATATCGTCTTCCGGTTGAAGAAACTATCTGTGAGATTCGAAGAGATGAGTTGACTTCCTTTTTAAAAAAACATCATACCCGCTATATTGAGACGGAGCCGGTAAAAGCGGAATTTTTCCCCCCAGAAATGGTAGAGAAATTCATTGATCAAGTGATACGAGATTTCATTAAATGGAAGCAGGAATTAGGAAGGTGAGTTTTACTCTTTTAGAAAATAGTGGTTGTAATGGCATATGAAATCGCATATAATTAAGGTGAATTTTATTAAAAATGTTTATAAAAAAGCTATACCACACATGATTTTACTAGTTTATTGGACAAAAGTTAACCATATAGAAAAATATAAAATAAGGAGATCACCATGAAAAGATCTATTGCTTTATTTTTGTTTATTCTGATTCTTTTGACCAGTGTATTATCTGGATGTAGTGAAAAAATAAAAAGTTCGCACATTACTCCGACGATTTCACCAAATGAAGTAAAAGAAATAAAATTAACTGAGGTTCCTAATGTTAAAAAAATTAATGTATGGTGCTATAGTAACGAACTTGAGAATGTAATGAAAGAATTCAAAAAATGTCACCCGAATTTTGATTATAATATTGATGTAAAAAATTTATCATATGAAGAATCGAGTTACCAGGATTTGCTTGATCAGGGGCTGGCGGCAGGAGGATCCGACGCACCGGATATCTTTGGAACTGAGATGTATTTTACATTGAAGTATACACAAGGAGAGTTAAGTCAATATGCAGCGCCATACCAAGATCTTGGAATTGAGGTAGATAAATTAGTAAAAGAAGCTTCCATACCTCCATATATAACAGATATTGGTACAAATAAGGACGATAAACTTGTAGGACTTACTTATCAGTCGACCGGTGGTGCTTTTATCTATCGCAGGTCAATCGCAGAAGCTGTATGGGGAACAGATGATCCGGCTGAGATTCAGTCAAAGATTGGTCCGGGTTGGGATAAATATTTAACAGCAGCGGGAGAGTTAAAGAAAAAAGGATATGGGATTTGTTCCGGACCGGATGATTTATGGCAGGCGGTGGAAAACAGTGCTGATCGTGGATGGGTTGTTGATGGCAAACTATCGATAGATCCAAAGCGGGAAGCATTCTTAGATATTGCCAAGACGATTAAGAAAGATGGTTATTCCAATAATAATCGAAGCTGGGTCGATGGTTGGTATAATGACATGCAGGATAAAGGAAAGAAGAAAATCTTTGGATTTTTTGGACCGTCATGGCTATTGAACTATGTTATTACGGAGCATTGTGGTGGTAAAAAGGTTGGCGAAGGAACCTATGGTGACTGGGCTGTGTGTGAACCTCCTGAGAATTTCTTCTGGGCAGGAACCTATCTGATTGCCAACAAGGCAACCAGAGCAAAAAAGGAAGTAGGAGAAATCATTCAGTGGATGACGCTGGATACATCAGATACAGGACTGCAGTACTTATGGGCGAATGACAAATTGGGCTTAGGCAGAAAGGACACAGTTTCTTCTGTTACAGTTATGAAAAGGTCTGATGGTAAGATGGATTTTCTTGGCGGACAAAACATGTTTGATATATTTGTACCTGCGGCAGAAAAAGCAAAAGGTACGAACGTTACAATTGATGATATAGACATCAATAACTATTGGTTAACTCAAGTTCATGCATATTCGGATGGTAAGAAATCCCGTAACCAGGCAATTGCTGATTTTAAGAAAGAAGTTGAGAAAAATCTTAAGATAAAAGCAGAGTAATAATCTTATCACAATTTATATGAAAGTGATTAGATAAAAAGATACATAGTTAAATATTTAATACAAAGGGCTGCTGTATAAACAACCATAGTGTTGGTTTGCATCAGCCCTGAATTATTTGATACTTTATCAGAAAATTGTAAGATTTTCATTAGAAAAACTTACGGATTTATGAATAGAAAACGAAAGCATAACTTGTATAATTTTGATACGATATCAGTAAACAAGGGAAGAGTTCTTGCACTTCAGAAAGGATAAATGATGAATGGACAAAACGGATGCAGACAGTATGATTATGAGCACATGAGTCCGGAGGAGAGACGAAGAATTATTGAGATAAAAAGGCGTAGAGCAAAAAAGAGGCGTAGGGCGCGCCTGATTAGATTCATCGTAAGAAGTACGTTTGTTCTATTGGTAATGATATTTGTGGGTATATCTTCAGTGAAATTCATACATAAGATTACATCTTTAGCAGAGGGGAATAGGGAAGAAATCAGTAATGAAGAAAACGATGATAAAGGGAAAAGTAACAATGATAAAGATCCTCAGGAGCAGGATAGCAATCCGGTTATGCAGTATAATGTTGAAGCTCCAAAGGTCCGTGAGGAGAATGAAATCGTTAGCAGATTACAAAGTCTCTCTGAGAACTATCCCGATTTTTCGGAAATCTACGAAAATAGGAGCGCATATCCAAAAGATTTGATTTCATCCTTATGCAATAACCCTGAGATGATTGACTTTGTAAAAGGATATCTATCAGCGGATGGAACGGTATCAGGAGGATTAACTAAAAAAGAGATTTCAAGCGACTTTCCTTTATTATTACAATGGGATACTAGATGGGGATATATGGCCTATGGAGATAATGATATAGCATTATCTGGCTGTGCTCCTACCTGCTTATCCATGGTCATTGTAGGTTTGACTAAGAATAAGGATGCAACGCCGAATGCAGTAGCGGATTATGCGATGAAGAACGGATTTTATCTTACAGGAACCGGAACAAAATGGAGCCTTATGACAGAAGGAAGTCAAAGTTTTGGTATACAGGGTCGTGAGCTTAGTTTAAACAAAAATGCAATTATATCTGAGTTAGAGAATGGTCATCCGATTATTTGTAGTCTAAGACCTGGAGATTTTACCACCGCTGGTCATTTTATAGTGCTGGTTGGAATGCAAGAAGGGAAAATCAGGGTGAATGATCCAAATTGCAGAGAGAGAAGCAATACACTGTGGGATTATGATACACTGGAGCATCAAATCAAAAATTTATGGACATTCACCCGTAAATAATGCTGAATATAAAATTCTATAACGATATGCAAGTAATATGTTTTGTTATTCTTGGGGTATTTTAGTTATTTACCTGATTAAAAATCATGAGAATTCAGTAGATGCTGAAACAATTGATTTTTTATGATTAAAGGGAACAGCGAACAAACCGATGAGGGCAATCAGACCGGTGATGATAAAGCACTTATTATACACCTTAAAGCTTTCGTCCATTTTGACTTGCTTGATATGATCAAGTATTTTATTTAATTCATTCTCCTGAACTTTGAAGCTTGCTTTAACCTCCGGTTGTTGTTCTTTTGATAGGGTGGCTAGAACCGCTGCTTCCTTAGATACAAATAGCTTATGAACCATCTCTTTTGATTTTTCTGTGGAACTTGAGGAGGTGGTTTGATTTATTGCAGTGATAAAATCGCTTTTAACATTTTGATTTAACACCTTGTTATCGTTTGTTTCATGAATCATCTCTGCTTTAGTGTTATTGATCGCTATATTCGTATAATGAGTACTTAAGGTGGATACAAGTGCGATGGCAATGCAGGCTGTCAACTGACGCATGCTGTTTTGAATCCCGGATGCAATTGCATTTTTATCCTTAGAGATTTCTTCGTATGCAGTCTGGTAGAGTATCGTAGCAATCCTAACACCTATTCCCATGATAATAAAGCTAATGCATATTATCACCATATAATTGGTACGATTCATAAAAGCTAATAGAATGTTTCCTATTACTGCAATTATTACGGTTAGTGTTGAGATTAGCTTAGTGGATAGTTTTTTTGCAACAAGGGGCATAAAGGGTGTTGAAATTAATGCGGTAAGGCTGGGGATTCCCATTAAAAGCCCAGCTTTTAGTACAGAATAACCTAATGTATTTTCAAACAAAAAGTTGATCAGGTAAGTGATTGGCATGTAAGCATAAAAAAATACAGCAATTAATAGGATGGACGCAGAAAAGGAGTGGATTTTAAATAAATTAAAATCTATCATAGGATTTTTTGTTTTGCTCTCATATATACCAAAGAGGAGAGCAGAGAGAGCAGATATGCAGATTAAACCGATAATTCTGTGGCTACTCCATCCATATTCGTTCCCCTTTATCAGTATGAAGGTTATGCCTCCTAGAGCCATGGATAGCAAGATACATCCTAGGATATCAATCTTCTTACTAATACTTTCATCATAGCACTCCTTAACATACTTGGCACCGAGAAAGAACGAAAGAGCTACAAAGGGTAAGTTAACATAAAAGATTGCACGATAAGTAAAAAATTCGTTAAGTAAACCTCCAATCACCGGACCGGAAGCTGCAGCGACGGATATAGTCAAACCGACAATAACCGATAGTTTACCTAGAGATTCGTTCCCAAATAACTCAATACCGAGAGGAATGGTCAATGGTGTTAGAATTGCAGCACCAACGCCCTGCAATACACGAAATAGAATCAGTAACTCTAATGAATTTGCAAAGCCACAAAAGGCGGAAGAGATACCGAATATTAATAGTCCAATCAGAAAAAGTTTTTTTCTTCCATATATATCTGCAATTTTTGAAAAATTAACTAATAGAGAAGAGAAGACTATTAAGTATGCGGTGCTTACCCAGGAGATACCTGAAGTTGTTGTGTGAAAATGTTGCGCCATATTTGGAAGGGATACATTGATAATCGTACTGTCTAAAATCGTAAGAAAGCAGGCAATATCAATAGCAATAAAAGCAAATCGTTTTTTAGTTGTGTTCATAATTACCTCGTTTCTGTAATAAGCCTCAAGCCGTGCACGGATAGGCTTTTTATTATATTGAAATATGAAATTAATTTCATATTCACATAATATTCCTGTAATTAGAAAATGTCAATAGAAAACATGAAATTAGTTTCATATTATTGACATTCATCATTTATAGGACTATAGTTATAATAAGCAGTTATCAATAGGAGGATATCATGGAAAGAAAAACGAGAATGCCTAGTCAGAAGCGATCTGTTGAAAAGTATGAAAAGATTCTGACCGCAGCCTTTCAACTTTTTAATGAAAAAGGTTATTACAATATTACTACGGCTGATATTGCAAAAAAGGCTGGAGTGGCTACAGGTTCGGTCTATTCTTATTTTGTTGATAAAAAAGAGATCTATATCGAAGTATTAAATAGAATCAGCAAAAATATATTCGAACCAAGTAAGGGTTTCTGGGTTGAGCATGCTTCGTTCGATTTACAAGATGAGAAGGGAAGTAAAGAGCTATTTAAAGTGTTTGTGAGATTAATGATGGACAACCATAATTTTTCAAAGCTATTTCATGATGATATGACAGCACTGAAACTTTTGGATGAAGACATTGCAGCTGCTGATGCAGTGCAAGAAAAAAAACGTGATGAAAAGGTCATGGAAATTTTTGAAATTCTTAAGATTCAATTTAAAGATGAAGAATCAAAGGAAGTTTACAAGCATTATTGTAATCTTTTAATCGATGATGCTTGTCATAAGATTCTGTATGATAAAGATGTTAAAAATTCCGAAATCTATATTGAGCAATCGGTTGATATGTTATATAAGTTATTGAAGAATTTGACAAAGGAGAACCTATTGAATTCATCAAAGTAAAATCAAACAAATAAATTATCTGAGTTAATAGTTCAGCTTGATATTATAATCAATCACCAAATGCACAAGATTATGTATGACTATGAATTGAGAAACAGTTTTCATGTTTTGTAATTTCGTTCAATACATTAACTTGTGCATATTGATGATAAAATCAGAAGCAGAGCTTATAATAATCTACTTTAGTTAGATTATTTTGAAGGGCTTCTTTTTAATTTAGTACATCTCTGTTTTCCGATAACTAAAGGTACCTTTTCTATATATACCTCACTCGTATCAAGACCAAACCAGTTAGATGGTGCTACGGTATATTTCTTAATATATAATCTACTTTTAAAAATTAATGAATCCCAGAATTTTAGATTGGATTCATGGGAGAGTACTTCTTGAATCAAAACAAAACGGAAATCACCGATTCTTCGTTCGGGCATTGTACTGTACTTACATGGTTGAGGGGAGATTTCACCGTTTTCTACCAAATCATTTGAAATCTGCCTTAAGAAGACATTTAATTTTTGATCAACTCTAAACCCAAGCTTTAAGTGTACATTAACAATATAAGAGGTGCCATAGGTGTCCACCGTATATTCAGCCTGATATGGTTCGTCCGTGACATTGATGTTTACAAACCAGTAGACATCGGCTTTTTTCGGTCTCTTATCAAGAATAAAATACATAATCTTACGATCAATCATGGTAGGATCCTTACAACTGGTTAAGCAAACCAGATTTGTGGTATATTTGGGCTGTTCTTTATCCTGGCGTAATTGATTCAACTGTTCAACGTAATCCTTCATAGGGACATTTTCAATCAAACGATCCTTAATTGAGTAGGCTTTATACCATATAAACATGATTGAAAGAATGAGGAGTGCGATAATCACAGCTACATATCCACCATGCATGAATTTGACTACATTTGCATAGAAGAAGGAACTTTCAAATATACCGAAGAATAAAAGCACATAGATAGAGAGTAGCAGTGGTGTTTTTTTCTTCCTTAAATAGCTAAATAACAATATTGTAGTCATTAACATGGTAACCGTAATTGATAAACCGTAAGCAGCTTCCATATGCTCGGAGTCCTTAAAGTATAATACGATACCGATACATGCGATGAATAAAATTTTATTAATAGAAGGGATATAGATTTGTCCCTTCGTGGTTGAAGTGTATAAGGTGTGTAATCTTGGTAGTAGATTCAGTTTTATTGCCTCGGACACCAATGTAAATGAGCCGGATATCAGCGCCTGTGATGCAATAATAGCTGCTAAAGTAGATATTATAATTCCAAATATTAGGAATCCTTCAGGAATCATCTGAAAAAATGGGTTCATATGAGCATTATCATGCAAACTAGGGTTGTTTTTTGCAGATAGGATCCAGGCTCCTTGACCAAAATAATTTAGTAAAAGACTTATTTTAACAAAAGGCCATGTACAATATATGTTCCTTCTTCCTACATGTCCAAGATCAGAGTATAGTGCTTCTGCTCCGGTAGAAGCCAAAAAGATGCTTCCGAGTATAAAAAATCCCAGCTTATTGTCAGGACTAAAGAGAAGCTGAATTCCATAATGAGGAGACAGTGCCCTTAACAGTGTGAGGTCATGGGTCATATTAATTAAACCAAAAATGGCAAGGGAACTGAACCAAATAAACATAATCGGACCGAATAGTTTTCCAATAATGTCAGTACCGATATGTTGGATAAAAAATAGCAGAAATATAATAATCACAACTACAATAATAATGTTGTTTTGGTTATTACCAAAAACATTACTAAACCTTGGTAGTAGAGACAAGCCTTCAACTGCAGAGGTTACTGTGACGGCAGGAGTCAGCATACCGTCAGCGAGTAATGCCGAGCCACCGATCATGGCGGGTATGATTAGCCATTTCCCTTTACTTCTAACGAGTGTGTAAAGAGAAAATACGCCACCTTCACCATGATTATCTGCTTTTAATGTAATCATTACATATTTTATTGTTGTTAAGATTGTTATGGTCCAAAATACGAGAGATAGTGTTCCTAAAACAAAATTCTCGGAGATGTTTTCCAGTCCGCCATTTCCATGTATGACAGATTTCATTACATAGAGCGGTGAAGTTCCGATATCACCGTAAACTACACCCAATGATACCAGGATACCTCCTAAGGTCAATTTTGATAAATTTTTATTCTTTTCAGATACATTCATCGTTCATTTCCTTTATTTTTTAAATTATTTATCAGGGATCAATTGGTTAATAACTTATTATAATAGTATTACTTAATCATTATTACCTCCTTTATTATATTTATGAATACAAAAAAAGACCTTGATTGCAACGTCCCTGATTCACGTTACAACAAAAGTCTTGCTACTTAGTTACGAGGCAGATTATATTAGAGTATTATTATTTCTATAATTATAATCGTATTGACGCCTTCGCAAACATTTTTCGGATGTCAGCTACTCCCTCTTGATATGGAGATATTACCAGATTTAAATATTGTTGTCAATCAATTAATGATTTACAGAATGAATTATTTACCATAAAATATAAGAAAATAGTAAATCTGATAAAAGTACCGAACAATCCACTTTAATAAGGAGAACAGTATATGCAGGAAATTAATAGGAAGCGTAATATTTTAATTGTGGATGATGATTTAGATTTATCCGGAATCGTCTATGATATGCTGGAAGATTACGGCTATACAGTAACTTTGGCAGAAACAAGTGAAAAAGCATATGAACTTCTTGAGAAAAATACTTTTCACCTGATCTTGCTTGATATTAACCTACCTCGTATTACCGGTTTTGAAGTATGTAAGGAATTGCGAAAAATTTCATCGATTCCTATTATATTTGCGAGTGCCAGAACAAGTGAGAATGATAAGGTGAAAGGGCTTGATATGGGTGGGGACGATTATTTGGCAAAACCTTATTCGTTAAAGGAGCTTTTATCCAGAGTTAATTCATTGCTGAGAAGAACCTATGGCTTTGAAGAAAATAATGACGTATATGTCTTTGGTATGAACAAAGAGGTATGCTTATCAATGAAAAATCGCCAGGTTACCAAAGACGGAGTTATAATAAACCTCTCATTAAAAGAATTTGAATTACTAGCATATATGGCAGCTCATCCGAATGAGAGTATTCATAAGGATACATTATTACGAGAAGTATGGGGCACGTTCAGCGACGTGGAGATATCAACCGTTGCAGTACATATCAGGTGGCTCAGAGAAAAGATTGAAAACGATCCTTCCAAACCGGAGATCATTAAAACCGTCTGGGGAATCGGTTATCGGTTGGATGGAGGGGAGAAGGAATGAAGCAATCAATAAAAGCAAAAGTAGTAAGGATGGTAGCGGTTTTTCTAATTATGATTACCGGAGTTACTACTTTCTTTTTGATTCAATACAATTTCCTGCCTAAGGAGAATAAAAACAGAGAACAGGTAATAGCACTCAATGAAATCGAAAAATTGACTGAGGTAAATGGGAAGGTGAAGGATAAGATTGAAGCTCTACAAGAATCTCTAATGGCAGATAATTCAAAAGAAACTTTGAAACCATGGATAAACATGATAATGATATATTATATCGGTTGTGTTCTATTTGTGATGATCCTATTCTTGTATCTGTATATTGTGATATTACGTCCATTTGAGAAACTGGAGCAGTATGCGGGAGAAATTGCAAAAGGGAATATGGACATTAAGCTTAGCTATGAAAGAAATAATTTCTTTGGTGCATTTACCTGGAGCTTTGATCATATGAGAAATGAGATTATCAAAGCAAGAGCTTGTGAGAAAGAGGCAATTGAGAACAACAAGACAGTTATTGCAACGTTATCCCATGATATAAAAACACCAATATCATCTATTCGCGCTTACGCGGAAGGGTTGGCGGATAATATGGATTCCTCACCACAGCGAAGAGAAAGGTATCTATCAGTACTAATGAAAAAATGTGATGAGGTAACGAAGCTGACGAATGACTTGTTTTTACATTCTCTTTCTGACTTGGATAAATTACAAATCCAAAAGGAGGAATGTGAGATAAGTGAGTTGATATTACAGACCGTGGAGGATATGTCCGGAGATCAGAAGGATATCCTTATTCGGGGTAACGTAGATAAAAAAATTATTTCGATTGATCGAAAGCGTCTGGAGCAGGTACTGGAGAATGTTATTAATAATGCCAGAAAATATGCGCTGCCTCCAATCACAGTTTGGACAGAAGCATCACAGTCGGTTTATGAGATTCATATTAAAGATAATGGACAAGGTATATTACCGGAAGACGTTCCATTCGTATATCAAAAATTCTATCGTGGTAAAAATGTAGCAGGAAAGCCAGGCTCCGGACTTGGCTTATATATTGTTAAATACATCATGAATCAGATGGATGGTGAAGTTATATTACAAAACAGTGGGGATGGATTAGAAGTGATCATATTTTGGAAGTCTTAAAGATTTCTTAATAATTATTCTGGTAAGCTGTTAATCAGAAAATATATTAGGAGGTTCTTAAAATGAAAGAAGCTATATTGACCGCAAAGGATTTGTGCAAAAGTTTTGCAAACAATGGCGGGCAAAATCATGTATTAAATAATGTGAATATGGAAGTTTACGAGAAGGATTTTACCGTAATTATGGGGGCATCCGGCTCCGGAAAATCAACATTGCTATATTGTTTAAGCGGAATGGATCATATTACATCGGGGGAAGTAAAATTTCGAGATAAAAACATAAGCCATTTTAAGGAAAAGGAGATGGCCAAGCTCCGTGCAGAAAAGTTTGGGTTCGTATTTCAACAAATGCATCTGGTAAGTAATCTTACGCTATTAGAAAATGTAACAGTTACGGGATATTTGAACAAGAATAGATCCGCGAATCAGGTAAAGAGTAGGGCAGCAACACTTTTTGATACAGTAAGTTTATCGGAGGCAAAGGATCGTCTTCCATCACAGGTATCAGGTGGGGAAGCACAACGTGCAGCGATTGCAAGATCTATTATAAGTGAACCGGTTATTTTATTTGCAGATGAGCCTACAGGAGCACTAAATCGTAAGAATTCACAAGATGTTTTAAATCTACTTACCACGTTAAATGAAGAGGGGCAAAGTATCGTAATGGTTACTCATGATTTAAAAGCAGCGATACGCGCAACACGTCTGTTATATCTGGAGGATGGTAAAATAACAGGTGAGATGAACCTTCCTCCCTATTGGGGTGAGGATATTAAGAGCAGGGAAATTCAAGTAAGTGCTTGGCTTTCTTCCTTGGAATGGTAGGAGGTGCGATATGGAGCAGTTAACGTTATTAAAGGCAAATATACGTCACCAGAAAAGCAGTTTTTTTGGAATAATGATATTGATGTTTCTCGTTTCACTTGCGCTTACTACTGTTTTTACGATATATATCAATACAGATAAAAGGGTTTCAAAAGCGCTAGAAGAAGATGGATATGGAGACATGATTATTCATTTATACAATGATAAGGTACCAAATGGAGATATGAAATCACTCCAGGAAAAGATTCAAAAAAATCCTAATGTAGATTCCATCAAAAAGGTGCAAGCGGTATACAGTACAGTTGAAGATTTGAACGGATATACATCCGATGGAGTTATATTACAGCCGGATAAACAAGATTGCTTTCAGTTTCTGGTTTTTAATAAAAAGGAAAATGGTTTTTTGGAAAAAACAGAGAAGTTAAAGCAGGGGGAAGTATCTGTGCCAATTAGCTTTAAATCGTTATATAATTGCAAAATTGGAGACCGGATTACCTTTAAAACCGGTGGGGAACCGAAGCAGTATACTGTAAAATATTTTATGGAAGATCCGTTTTGTGGAAGTGCAATGATGGGTATAAAAAATATATTGATGAACAGCACGGATTTGGAGAAGCTTTATGAAAGTAAATCCAAAGAAATTACAAAGGGTATGGTGTTTAATATATTTAAACAGAAAGATAGTAAAATAGGTTTTATGAATTTTGAGCGGTCTATCAATGAAAGCTCAGATGTAGGTGGATTTGCCCGAAGTTCTTTGGGCATCGACCAGGCAAAAGGATATATGTTGCTTACAACCAACATCTTCTGTGGTCTTTTGGTTTCTTTTATCCTTGTATTGCTTATTGTTGCAGTTATTGTTATGAGTCATAGCATAACTAGCAGTATCGAGATGGAATACGTAAATCTAGGAATACTGAAAGCACTTGGATTCTCCGCAGGAAAGATAAAATCGATCTTTGAACTTCAATATTTGATCAGTGCCGTTATTGGTTCTCTGATAGGGATTCCGGTAGCGTTTCCTATCATATTTTATGTAAACCACCTGACATCATCGGTAACCGGCTTGTTGGTATCCAATCAAGTTGCACTTATTCCTTGCCTCGGAGCGATCTGTGGAATACTTGTGATAATTGCTATGTTTGTTTTGCTTAAATTAAAGAGTATAACATCGATAACCCCAATCCAAGCCATTAGAGGAGGGCGGGAGGCTGTATATTTTTCTAGCCGCCTAGAAGTAAAGATTAGAAAACGAGGGATGAGTCTTCTTCTCGCTTTACGTCAATTAACATCGAATCTAAAACAATATATCAGTTCTGGGGTTATAACCGTATTACTCATTTTCTTTTTGATTATTATAAGTAATATGGGGAGTGGAATAGGCAAGGACGGCAAAGGGCTCCTTCAGTTATTCACCTGCATCAATAGCGATGTTGAAGTAAATTATGGGGATTCCGGTCTTAGTAAAGATGTGGAGAAATTTATTAATTCAAAAAGTACGATAGAAAAAACCTATCAGACATCCTCTTCCTATTTACTGATTAATGGATGTAAGGTGTACAGCTTTATGTGCTCTGATCCGACTCAATTTAATACAATTCTAAAAGGCAGAACCTGTTTGTATGATAATGAGATACTGATAACAAAGTTTATTGCCTCTGATCTAAAAGTGGGTATAGGGGATACGGTTACCCTATCCTTTGGAGGGAAAAAGGAAAAATTCATGGTATCCGGCATCTATCAATTTGCCAATGATATGGGAATGAATATCGCATTAAACAAAAAAGGGTACGAAAAACTTGTTACATCAGATTTCATCAGCAATGAGTATAAACTGGCTGACAGCACCAAAGTGGGTGAAATTGTAAATGAATTAAAGAAGACTTTCGGTGATAGAATCGAGGTACAGAGTTCTTCCGATGGTTTTGGAGGTATCGATGCTATCGTATCTGCCATGAATGGTATCTTGTATTTAATGTATGGAATATCGATCTTATTTGTTGTTATTGTAATATTCCTACAATGCACAAAGATATTTGCAAAGGAACGTCAGGATTACGGAATCTATAAAGCAATTGGATTTACCTCCACGAATCTGCGAATACAATTTGCGCTTCGCTTTTTACTGGTAGCCGCTCTTAGTTCTATGATAGGAGTAATGATAAGTGTTTTGATGTTTAATCAATGCATGGGATATTTATTATCATTTATGGGAATATCCAAATTTTCGGGAAATCTGAATTTTATTGGAATTCTGGTTCCGGCGGCATTTATGATGGCGATATTTTTTGTATTCTCTTATTTACTATCCGGTCGAATAAAGAGAGTAGATCCGAGAATATTGATTATGGAATAAAAAATAAAAATGATTTGTCAATAAATTGGTTATAATGTCGAAATACAAAAGATTTACTGTGGAAAAATTATCAATTATTACTTTGTCATGGATAAAATTTATAATTATTTATAAAATTCACTATTTATTTTATTCAGTATTTCCATTGACTTCCTGTGTAGAATAAAATATAGTTCTGATGTACTAGTATGCAAATTTTAATACTTGATAAAGGCAAACTTACCGAAAGGCAAGGACGCAAAGCCATGAGTCTAAGGTGCGATGCACTATGATAGTCAGGTTACCACAGTATATACCATAAGGTTTATTAACTGCGGCTTTTTTTCGCCGCAGTTTTTTGTGCGCTTTTTCAAGTAAAACCATTACGACAGAATCATGGTCATTATTCAGAGATATAAACAGAAATTTATACGACGGGTATGTTTCATGTGTGTCGACTAATATTGAGAAAGGAGAACAAATAAGTGAATTTAGAGGGACAGATTGTAGTTTTTAAACTGGGAAATGAATTGTTTGGGGTAACAATCTCAGAAATCCGTGAAATTATTAATAGAGTGGAGATAAGTAAAGTACCGCAAATGCCGAGATCTATGAAGGGTATTACCAATCTACGAGGGAAAGTGACCGCAATATATGATTTGGGTGAGAAGTTTGGTCTTGGTGACAGAGGTTACCTGGAACAATCAAAAATTCTAATCTCAGATGACGGAGATACCGGCTTCATTGTTGATGATGTAAAAGAAATCATCAATATTACTTCCGATGATATTGAAAGCGCAGGTTCCTTGCGTTTTAATCATCTGGTTACCGGCTTTGCGAAATTTAAAGACAATATTATTACTATCGTTAATTTTAAAGCACTGAAAGAAAAAGACATCTACGAAGTATTTACAGCTTAATTATATCATTACTGAATAAAGTGTCAGCTTGCCGACACTTGCGCACCATAATGGCGTTAAAGTAAATCTTATATACCGCGAACAAGGATAATCCTATTGGAAAATAATTTTGAATGGAGAGATGAGATGAAATTTAAATTAAAAAAAATACAACTTAATAGTATAAAAACAAAATTAGTTCTATTCTTTACGCTACTGATTTTAGTATCTTCACTAACAATAAGTCTGACAGCATTATTGAGTTCAGAGGATGCACTGAAAAATGAAGCGGAAAAATCACTTTCTTCGTTAGCACGTGAAGATGCAAAATTAACAACAAGTCGTTTGGAAACGTTAAAAAGTTCGCTGGTAATACTAGCACAACTAGATGAAATTCAGGATATGAAATGGAATAGTCAACTTCCATTATTAAAAGACTTAGTACAATCTACCGATTTCCTAGATCTTGCAGTTGTTCAATTAGACGGAACAGCAAAATATACGGACGGTTCAATCAGTGACCTGGCAGATAGAGAGTATATCAAGAAGGCTTTGGCCGGTGAAACCAATATCTCCGACGTTCTGATCAGTAAGGTAACCGGGGAACCGGTTATTATGGTAGCAACACCAATCACAAAGGGTGGAAAAATTGTGGGAGCATTAATTGGACGTCGTGACGGCAATGCATTAAGTGATCTTGTTAAGGATACGGGATATGGTATAAACGGATATGGTTATATGATAAGTGGTACAGGTGCAGTAATTGCACATAAGGACAAAGAAAAGGTACTGAATCAGTTTACACCGATTGAAGAAGCAAAAAAAGATAAGAGTTTAACCTCTTTGTCAAATCTGTTTACAAAGATATTGAAAGAGAAGAATGGGGTAAGTGCGTATAATTTTAACAAAAGTGATTTATATGCAGGTTATGCAAGTATCAAGGGTACCGACTGGATATTTGTTATCACCGCGAATCAAAATGAAGTTTTAGCGTCTATACCAAAGCTTCAAGATAAAATTCTTATGGTTGTAGTAATTATCTTGATTTTAAGTATTGCTATTACTTATATCATTGGTAACGGTATAACAAAGCCAATCATTAAAACGGTTGGATTATCTGAGAAAATTGCTAAACTGGATATCTCTTCAGACATTGATAAAAAGTATCTTAATAAAAAAGATGAGATTGGTATCTTATCAAGAGCACTCCAAAGTATAACGGATAGTGTTAGAAGTGTGGTAAGCGATATTAGCAGATCGTCAGAACAATTAGCCGCTGCTTCGGAAGAATTGTCAGCAACTTCCCTTCAGTCAGCCAGCTCTTCCGAGGAAGTATCTACTACAGTGGAGGAAATCGCAAAAGGAGCTTCTGAGCAAGCAAAATACACCGAGGATGGTTCCTATAAGGCCAATATATTAGGTGATGTTATTGAAAAAGATCAGGATCACTTAAAGAGCCTGAACGTAGCAACAGAAAAGGTAGTTGATGTATTAAATGCAGGATTAAAAGAGATCGAATATTTATCTGAAAAAACAGAAGAAAATAATGTCGCTTCGAAGGAAATATATGATGTGATCATCAAAACAGATGAAAGCTCAAAACGAATCGGGGAGGCAAGTAATGTGATTGCTTCTATCGCAGACCAGACAAACTTATTAGCTTTGAATGCTGCAATCGAAGCTGCAAGAGCCGGTGAAGCAGGAAGAGGCTTTGCAGTTGTTGCAACAGAAATAAAGCGCCTTGCTGAGCAATCTGCATCTTCAACGAAGGATATCGATGCAATGGTTAAAGATTTACAGAAAAATTCCCACGATGCAGTAAAAACCATAAGCGATATGGCAAATGTTATTCAGGAACAATCCGACAGTGTTGAAAATAATAAAAACAGCTACCTTACCATTCGGGAAGCGATAAAAGAGGCGGAAAACAAAGTTCAACAGTTAAATGTATCTGGGCAGGAAATGGATAAGATGAAAGCTGAAATTCTTGATTCTCTACAAAATCTATCCGCAATTGCAGAAGAAAATTCTGCATCAACACAGCAGGTTACAGCAACGATGGTTGAGCAGACCTCTTCCATTGAAGAAATTGCAAAATCAAGTGAAGATTTGGCATCCTTGGCACAAGATCTACAGTCTATTATTCGTAAGTTTACGATATAACAATATACTAGTTGGTTATTAATGTATTGTTGTTAACGGTACAGGATCTAATAGAATAAGTCATTATAAGGGGTAAAAGTATATATGGAATATGCTTTTACCCCTTTTTGATAAGTTGTATTCACGATTACGATATACAATTTAACGTTAAATAGCGTATTTCTTCGGCTTTGTTCATATCCGCTGACTATAAGAAGAGAGGTTATACCGATTACTACCTTAAATGTAAAGATATTACCAAAATTATATTGACAAAGTAAAATAGGTAATATATTATCTAAATAGATAATGTATTACCTATTTTTATGATGAAGGTGTGATAAACATGAGCAAAATTGAACAGATGCCAGATAAAAAGTATATATTTGGAGGGCTAATAATGTTAGCCAATAAGATGGATACGCTAATGGAACGAGAGTTGAAGGAGTTCGGGGTAACTTCGAAGCAGTGGTTTTTATCGATTATCCTTGATAATTTATTCGATCAGCCACCAACACTGAAGCAAGTCGCATTGGAGATGGGAAGTTCCTATCAAAATGTAAAGCAAGTTGCGCTGAAGCTACAGGAGAAAAAATTACTACAATTGGTGAAGGATAAAAAAGACGGCAGAGCAACAAGATTGGTGTTGACAGAGGAAAGTACTCAGTTTTGGGAAAAAACAGGTCCCAAGGGAGCACAGTTTACCCAAGCACTTTTCAGAGATATCAGGGAAGAAGATATCAAATCAGCAGCGATTGTATTAAAAAAAATGATGGAAAACTTAACGATGATGGAACAAGACTCAATGGAAGGAGATATTAAAGAGTGAAGACTTTAATTTTGTTTGCAACTACTTATGGATTTACAAAAGAGTGTGTGGAGGATCTGAGTAAAGAGTTAAAAGGAGAAGTTGTAGCTGTAAATGTGATGAAAGAAGTGGTACCTGCCCTTGAATCATTTGATCAAGTGGTAATAGGAGGATCCGTTTATGTTGGACAGATACAGAAGAAGCTAAAACTGTTTTGTACGGAGCAATTGAGTAATCTTTTGAACAAACGTTTTGCGATTTTTCTTTGTTGCGGAACACCGGAAAGTTTTGATCAGGTGATAAACAGCTCATTCTCAGATGAACTGATAAAGCACGCATTTATCAAAGAATGTTTCGGTGGGGAGTTAAGGATGGATAAAATGAAATTTTCCCATAAATTGATTACGAATATAATTAAAAAAGCAACAGCGAAGGAAGGAAAACCGGAACCGAAGAAACTTACAGAAAATATTCAGAGATTCGCTGATGCTCTAAATCTATCTTAGGGAGTGTGATTATGAAAAATA
Source organism: Variimorphobacter sp. HTMS_6 (assembly GCF_059717775.1). Taxonomy (NCBI): domain Bacteria; kingdom Bacillati; phylum Bacillota; class Clostridia; order Lachnospirales; family Lachnospiraceae; genus Variimorphobacter; species Variimorphobacter sp. HTMS_6. Next base: position 1,920,683 of record NZ_AP046094.1, on the reverse strand, counting down.
ATAATAGAGTGATTGATATACTAATATTTGGAATAGCTATTTTTGCATTTATTGCATGTTTATCCGGATTATTTCTTCAGGGTGGAGCGGGAGAGCATGATTTTAAGTCGATTCACGGGGAAGTTATAAAAATCTATGGATATGGATTATATCAGAATGATTCTATTGCGGTAGTTGCACAGGGAAAGGCATCTGATTTATTCACCCTAATTGTAGGGATACCCCTTCTTTTAATCTCATTATATTTTTTGAATAAGGGGTCATTTCGAGCGAGGCTGATTGTAACAGGAACCGTGGGATACTTTTTATATACATATATCTCATATACATTTTTATGGATGTACAATCCCTTTTTTATAATATATGTAATTTTGATGTCACTTAGCTTATATGCCTTTATTTTTTGTCTTATGTCTTTTGATATAAGTCGAATCAGAGATCGATTTAGTGAGCGACTACCGGTTAAATTATTGGGCGGATTTCAGTTGTTCATTGGATTTGCAATTGGTATGCTATGGCTAGGAAAGCTGGCACCTTCAATATTTGATTCAATGGTTCCCGTTGGTCTGGAACATTATTCTACCCTGGTAATACAAGGAATGGATTTGGGGATCGTTGTCCCAACAGCGTTTGTGTCGGGCATCTTATTAATAAAGAAGAAGCCATTTGGATATCTCTTATCTTGTGTAATTATCGTAAAAGGAATTACAATGCTAACCTGTATTAGCATGATGATTATCAATCAGGCTTTAAATCAAGTAGATATGGGTGTGGCAGAAGTTGTAATTTTTCCGGCATTAAATTGCTTTGCATTGATATGTTTTATCATATTAATGAAGCATGTCAAAGAGAACAAGAGAGAACTAGCAGGATAATATATTAGTATTAAAAAGGCAGAGCCATGTGAACCGACCCCCCAATTGTTAGATTTTTGGTCTAACTTTTGGGAGACAGTTCACATGGCTCTGCCTTTTTGTGAATTAAGTTGTTCACATATGTCGAATATTGTCATAAAATAAATAATGGGTACTTGATGATTGCTTGATTATTCGGTTTGGTGTCAACGTATCATGGTCACTCGGGAACAATTTTTATCTAAGGGGCAATAAGAATGATTAAAATAAATGAAAAAAAATCAGCTATTGATAAACCATCAAAAGAAATAATTGTTAGTAAAAGGTCTACAAAAAGGCTTAAATCAAATATTACGTTAAATTTAACAACAGTATCGATTTTACCACGGCGTACATCATGGTCTGATATGCAAGGATTTAAAGCAATGAAGTATGGACCTTTTGTGATTCGCTTTAGGAATATTAATAATGAAATCGTCGCGGGAATGACCTTATATATATCTTATAATTCTTTCGGAGAGCTTGAAGAGAAAAGCAATTATCTGAGTGAGGTTACGGTTTTACCAGTAGAGATATTTGCAAAACCAGGTTATGATTTTGTCTGTAATGTAACAGCAAGTAAACCAAATAATTATGGGACGAAGGATAATCCAATTGCCGGAATCGTACTAAAAGTGCAGTTGCAGGTAAATAGCTTTCACAAGTTGAAACCGGATTCAAGTAATTCGTTCAATCAACAGGAAGAAGCGACCATATCAACTTTAACGGGAAAGTTAGAATCAATAAATAAAGAAGAAACTTCAGATTCTAATAAATTCAAATATGGATTGAATTCAAAAGTAATGTTTAGTGCGAAGCATAATCCAGAGAAAAAAAGGAAGTCAACTGCGGATGTAATACGCCCTTTCTTAAGTAGAATCAATACAGAAGAACAATATCTTCATGTGATCGTGCGTGGTGATGGTCATGCGATGACGATCTGTGGAAGTGGGTATTAATAAGTGTAAATATTTACAGATATTATTAGTATAGCTTAAAGACTTGTTGATAATTGCTATTAAATCGCTGAAAGAGAAGTGCTAAGATGGAATGCTTTCAGGGATGGGTGACAAAAAGCAGCCGGAACGAGTGTAGCACTGATTGGACCGTTCCGGCTGCGACTATCGGAGAGGGTGGTACCAACGAATATGGCTTAACGATTACGAAATAATTGGTACTTCTTATTGCCTCTCTCATACGTGATGGAACCAATCGTGATGTTAGTGGAGGAGAGATAGCCGTAATCTTTTTCTCCAAATTTAACTGCCGAATAGCTGTAAGGCTGCTTCTGTTTTTCAATCGGTATCACCTGTTCCATTGGAACAAAGTTGTTGAATTTATTATTCATAGGTTGATAATGCGTCTCAAATAAGTTGTTGTCAGACACTGTATAAAGATACATCGTTTTTCTGGACATAGGGTGTAAAAGAATCGTGTTACCATCAGGGCTTACGGATACTTCGCAATAGTCATCTCCCTGTGTATAATTGCAATTAATTGCTTTTAAATTCAATGTTCGGAGCATTTTTTGTGACTTGATATCATATACAAACAATCCAAAATAACCATGAATAATTACTATGTTATCGGAGGCATAGTCAATATCTACCATATCTGCTCCAATGGAATCCTTATACTTATATTGAGCAAATGAGGGATTTACCAGTTTAAGAAGGGGAGCGCTTTTCGTAGGGATAATAGTAGCGGTGACGGTGGGTGTAACACTGGGTTCTATTGTTACGGATGGTTTTGCATCGGAGGAGATGCCTTCTGTGGAAAGGTTGTTCTTCGGGTTTACGAGTAAACAAACACCAATACCGGTTGCCACAAGTACAGCAATTGTAATTAACCATATACTCGGTTTTTTGTAATTTAGTACATTCTTAATTCGTCCTTTTACATTACCTTCACCAAATGCAAGAGGATTACCGTTTAGGATTCGCTTTTCAGTTGAAAGAGATAGGAGGGATAAAGAATACCCTTTCTTTACTTCTCCACCCATTACTTTAATTACTCGTTCATCACAGGATAATTCCATATCCGTTCCCATTAGTACAAAAGCCAACCATACCAATGGATTGAACCAATGAATGCATAAAATCAAGAATGCAAATTGTTTCATAATATGGTCAAATCTACGGATATGCGTTTGTTCATGACGAATAATAAAGCTTCGTTCGTCCGGGCTGAGTCCTGATGGGAGATATATTCGGGGGTGTATCAAACCTAAAACAAAGGGAGTTTTTATATTACTTGACTCATAGATATTACTTATAATATTCTGTGCGGACTTTAGTCGATACTTTAATATAATAATTGAAACAATGCTATAGATAATCATAGCGCCAAAAACAACTATCCAAATAATGAGAGCTATTCGTATCAATTGATGAAGGGGATTAATCGTAGTGCCTATACTTGAAACGGTTTCCGGTATATTCTGATTCACATAATGATCGATTATTGTGTTACCACTGTTGATTTGAGGGGATGGTTGAGTTAAGAGATCTGACGGAATTGGAGAGGACTTCATTGGCAATAAGCTTATGATGCTTTCGAATGAAAATGGACATATTAATCTTATGGCTGCAACACTCCAGAGAGCATAAGAGATTACCTTTGGAGCCTTCTTGAGCGGGATTCTGATCAATAGAATAAAAATGATGACATAGCTTGCTGTTAAACTCATATTTAAAACAGTAAGAAATAGATTCATGATTATTCCTCCTTATGATCATCGATCAATTTTTTCAGTTCTTCAGCTTGCTTTGTTGAGAGCTTTTTGCCACCGATAAAGGCGGTCAAAAATCTTGGAAGAGAGCCTCCAAACGTATCTTCAACAAACACTCTGCTTTGTAATGCATATAATTCTTCTTTTGTTATTAAGGAATTTACTATAGCATTCTGATTTACACAGATACCTTTATCACATAGTGTCTTCAGTACTGTGTAAGTGGTAGATTTCTTCCAGTTGAATTCCCTATCACAAAGTTTGACCAGTTCTCCGGATCCAATCGGTTCATATTGCCAGATTAATTCAGCAAATCTTGTTTCGCTTTGGGATAATTTATAATCATTCATATACTGAGCCCTCCCTTTCATAAATTTAGATATACTTAGATATTGTAATACACATAAATTAACAGAATCATTTTATTGTTTAATAATTTGAATAAATTGGGTTAATACGCTGGTCTATAATATATAGACCTTATTGTTTTAGTCTATATGTTATAGACCAAAATGTCAATCCATTTAAATAATTATTTTACAAATAATAGGGTGTATGGTTTAATTGATATAAAGTTAATTTAGCTGACAACGTACGGGCGTGATGAATAACATAATAAGAAGAGATTTTTATCATATTGAGTAGATATCATGATAAAAAGATATAAGCGTATAGGAGGATGATTTGTGTCAGAGGATTTTAATTTAGAACGATATTTATCTAGAGGAGTGGAAGCGATTGTGAAGCGAGCAATCCGTGCTACCTTGAAGGATCCGAAGGAAAGTATATTTATCGGAAAATATGCTTTGGCAAGTAAAAAAGCGACAGAACTTCGTCGTAAAGCCAAGGAACAGGGGGAGAATATTCCACCATTCCTTATAGCAAGTATTACCAATAGTTGTAATCTTCATTGCGCTGGATGTTACTCTAGGGCGAATAATCAATGTGGCGATAAAGAGGGAACGGATCAGTTAAGTGCCGAGGAATGGTTTAGAATATTTAAAGAAGCGCAGGTTTTAGGAATCGGTTTTATCCTTTTGGCGGGTGGTGAACCAATGCTTCGGCGGGATGTAATTGAAATGGCTGGAAAAACACCAAGTATTATATTTCCCATCTTCACAAATGGAACGATGTTTAATGAATCTTATATGAAACTTTTTGATGATAGAAGAAACTTAATCCCGGTGTTCAGTATAGAAGGGTATCAGGATAATACAGATGGACGACGGGGTCTAGGTGTTTATAACCGCGTAATAACGGCTATGGAACAGATGATGCAAAATCATCTTTTATATGGTGCCTCGGTTACAGTTACAAAGGAGAATATCAAGGAAGTTACCTCCGATGCATTTATTAAAGAATTAATAAAATATGAATGTAAAGTATTATTTTACATAGAGTATGTTCCGGTTACGGAGGAAAGTATTCCTTTGGCGCCGGAACAGGAAGAACGAGATTTCCTGAACGAAAAATTATGTATTCTGAGAGAAAAATATGAGAATATCATAGTTATTTCTTTTCCGGGGGATGAGAAGAGTTCCGGCGGTTGCCTTGCAGCCGGAAGAGGGTTCTTTCATATAAATTCTCAGGGAGGGGCAGAACCATGCCCGTTCTCACCTTATTCCGATGTAAACATTAAGGATATTACCTTGAGGGAGGCGCTATGCTCAAAATTATTTTTAAAGCTTCAACAGGAGAATGTTCTTATGGAAGATCATAAAGGTGGATGTGTATTATTTGAGAAAAAAGAGGTTGTTGAGCATTTGTTGGAAAATGATTAGTTTAAAATAAGAAATCAATTTAATAATAATCAATGTTATGAAGGGATTAGACTCTTCAAAAACAGTTATCCATAACAGTTGATGATTACCAAAGTAAAAACTTCTTTTATGCAGATACTATCAATGTAATCTTAAAATTTTATTTTTTTGTAAATAGAAAAATTAGATTACAATAAGTATCTGTAGGAAAGGAGTTTTTTATGTCTGATAATTGTTTGGCTATTTCAAACATACCTATTCAGAAGTGGGGAACATTATACAATGATGAAGAAGCTCTGAATATTGGTACGATTTTTCAGGAATTAAATATGCCATTTTTTGCTACCGAAGGTGTCTTGCGTACGAAAAGTGCAATTGCCCAAGGGACTCAAAGTGCAACGTTAAGTGAACGTGAAGCAATGATGGAGAAGATTTATCAGATTGGTTTTGTGCTGGATGATCTAACTCTTTATTTGGATACACATGAGAGAGATGAGCAAGCATTACGCTTATATCATCAGAAAACAGATGAGTATGCGCAGATTAGAAAACAATTTGCTCAGAAGTTTTATCCATTAACCAGATTATGTATTCCGGATGCGATGGATCAGAATGAAACTGTTTTCTGTTGGACAGAAGGGCCGTTGCCCTGGGAAGGAGCAAGTGCTTAATGTGGGTTTATGAAAAAAGATTGCAATATCCGGTGAAAATAACAAAGCAGTGTCCTAAGACAGCGCAAATGATTATAAGTCAATATGGAGGTCCGGATGGAGAATTATCCGCATCTATGCGATATCTTTCCCAGCGCTATTCCATGCCTATCAAAGAAGTGGGTGGACTTCTCACCGATATCGGTACGGAGGAGCTGGCTCATATGGAAATTATATGTGCCATGGTATATCAGCTAACGAGTCATTTGACTATTGAACAGGCAAAAGAAGCAGGATTTGATGCCTATTATGTGGATCATACCACAGCTATCTGGCCACAGGCGGCTTCATCATTGCCATTTACAGCGATTGAATTTCAATCCAAAGGAGATGCGATTACAGATCTGACTGAGAATTTAGCTGCAGAACAAAAAGCGAGAACGGTCTATGATAATTTGCTTCGTATGATTCCTGATCCTGAGATACAAGAGCCCCTAAAATTTCTTCGAGCCAGAGAAATAGTACACTTCCAAAGATTTGGAGAGGCACTCGAGAAGACGAAAGATAAAATGAATAGCAAAAACTTCTATTATTTTAATCCCGAGTTTGATAAAGATTTTAAAGAGAATACCTTCGAATATAATACAAAACCTGAGAAAGTGTTGATTTACAAATAAATATTAGGTGAATGAAAAAGCCTTACAGATTATGAACCGACCCTAAAATGTAAAATCCAGCGATTGGAGGTCGGCTCATAATGATCTGTAGGGCTTTAATTAACTAAAAAAATAGTTAAAAATAATCTGTTTTACAAATTAATAAATAAATTCATGTAGGATCAAAATTTGTAAGTATTGTTTTTTATAACATGATAATATTAATATCATCATCCGATAAAATTTAGTAATATATGAAATGAGCCAAACATATACATATAATAGGGAGATATATACTATTGTCCTGGTTTGAAATGGGGGACGAGTAAATGAATAGAAAACATAGAAAGGAATTATGCTTATATTGTATTACGATTTCTGTAATTTCGGCAACTTTTGGAGTGGTTGCCGGTTGTGTAATAAAGGACTTGATTAGTGATAATATAATATTTTCTTCCGTCTTCATTGCAATTATGGGAACAGCATTATTCTCTTACTTGTTTTTATGTTATTTATGTAAGGGCAAGTTCATATCCACAGCTAACAAAAAGAAATTATTGAAAAATGGGTACTGGACATTTATGATGGTTTTGTTCCTGGCGTATTATTTTTGCCATTATAAAGTGTTTTTTAAAACCTATCAACCGAATACATTCGGGATAGATCAGCAGCAATATATATTATTGGTTAACTTTGGTGTTTTCCTATGCGCATCGATTATTATATATTATTTTATTATTCGTCAGTTTGAGGTAAAGGAGTTACGAATAGGAACTAAAGGAGTCGAACTAACGGTAACAGAAAAATTAGCGGAAAGTCAAAAAGAGTCTCTAAATATTAATACCAGTTTGATTCGAACCATAACGGATCATATATGCCATATTGACAGCATTATCAATTACCTTAGTACATTAAATTATGTATCCAGTTCCATAAATCTTCCGGAATACACCAATATCCTAAAGAGCGTTTTAATGCCTATAACCAAGAACTACGATGGGATGAGTATTACAGTTCTTTTGGAAGAGGAATTTGATCCATATATGAAAAAAGAATTGGCATACCACCAACGAGAAATTGAAAAAATTAGGAGCGTAATTCAAAAAGACGAAATATATCGTTATGAAAATGATCTGTTTTTGGAATTTGAATTAGGAGAATTCCATAATTATTCGAAAACAGTTCGCATATATATAATAATACATGTCAATGAGCTGTATGCTGATGAAGCAGGCCAATTAATTTATACATATTTAAACGTATTTGAAGCCATATACTCAAAATATTGTTTGATTAAACTAATTAAGGAGGAATAGGATGTCCAAAATTGATTATGCTAGTTTGTTCAACCATCTGCCGGCAAAAAAGAGTGCAGCAGCTATCTGTGATAATAAGTTCGTAACAAAGGAGAAATTACCTTCCACGATTGGAGTAAATATTAGTGAGAGAATCGATAGAAATATAAAAGCCTCTTCCTATATGGTAAAGAGGTGCGATTAACATCTTATTATTCTGTGCATAATATATTATAAGTATTATGCGCAGGATGGTGTTGTTATTGAATTTCAATTATTATATCGATATGGATTATTTGGAGGAAAACCGAGAAAAAGGTGCTCCTATTTTAGAGAATAAATATGTTGTTGAATATAAATCGATGCGCATAAACGGGATTAGCATTGTGGATCGGATTGAGAAGATATTTAATACATGATATGTGTTCAAGTCAGTGTGTAATTTGTTTTCAACTGAGAAAGTTTAATTGATTGTCGTAAAGAAGGGCGTGTTGCAAAACTGTTTTAATAAATGGTTTTGCAGCACGTTCTTTCTTTATAGGCAAAAAAAATAAGACATATCATTTCGATTGTCCTTGTCTAAGATCTGTTTTTGGGTTTTAGCGCGACTTTAATAAAGATATGTACTTTTCTTGAATTTATGCACTTTCTTTTACTGGATGTAGGTGGTTTCCTAGTCGTCCATTTTGGATTTTTGCATGCAGTTTGTTGAGATTATAGCCTAAACAAAGAAGAATAAACTCAGTTTTTACGTTGTTTTTACCTCGTGTTAAAAATCGATTGAAATCATAATCATTTTTCAGGACACCAAAGGCTCCTTCTACCTGAATGGATCGATTAACTCTCAACTTAATTCCCTGATCTGTCATTATATTTTCATGGGATTTTTTTCGTTCCTTAATAAATGTTTTAGATAACTCCATTCGCCTATTTCCTTGCGCTTTTGTACACTTGGACTTGTAGGAACATCCATTGCAATCCTCACATTCATATACCGTAAGTCTGGAGCGATAGCCGGACGCTGATTTCTTATGATGAATTCCTACTGGCCACAAAATTCGGTCGTTCGCACAGACATAAGCATCTGCCTCTTCTAAATATCTCATGTTTTCAGATCTTTTGATATCATCCTTAAAGCTTTTTTTCTTCCATATCTCATAACTTTGAGGTTTGATATATGGTGTAATGTTTTCTCTATCTAGATATCGATAGTTTTCCTCGCTCTCATATCCCGAATCCGCAATAAGGTTCGTGTACTTACGTCCCAACTTTTCCAACATACCATTTAACATGGGAATTAAGGTTGCCACATCATTTCTATCCTGAAAAATCTCTACTCCTGTTACATACTCACTTTCAACCGCGATTTGTACATTATACCCGGGTTTTAACTGCGAATTCCGCATATGATCTTCCTTCATATGCATAAAGGTTGCATCCTCATCTGTTTTGGAATAGCTATTTCGGTTTTTCATAAGCTCCTTGCCAATATCGTATTTTTCTTTTCGTTCCTTATATTCCTCTAATTGCTCAATCCATTTTTGAACCTGTGTTTTTCGCTTTCCTATACCGTGTACAAATGGGATTTTTCTGCTTTCTTTTTCTGAATATAACCATAAAAGAATACCTTCAATATCTTGAATAGCAGTTTCCTTTGAAAAAGAAAACTCTTTGATTTCTGACAGATTAATTTCAGCTATCAGTTTTATAGCTTTATCCATCATCTTATCTTCATTCTTAAGAATAACTTTTTTCCAGACAAATGTGTATTTATTGGCATTTGCCTCGATTTTTGTTCCGTCAATAAATGCATTCTCAAACTGAATTTCACCTATATCATGTAGAACTAGAACCATCTGATAAAAAAGTCGGTCAACCACTCCTTCTGATAGATAGTTTCTTCGAAAGCGGCTAATAGTAACGTGATCAGGAGCTTTCTGTCCGGCTAGAAGCCAGCGGAAGTTAATATCTCTGCGGCATGCTGTTTCGATTTTCCTAGTTGAGTATATGTTCTGTGAATAAGCATAGGTCATGATCTTGAACATGGTCTGTGGTTCCACTGCCGGATTTCTTCCTGTAGAAGAGTAAGCCTTATACAACTCTGTGTAATCTAATCCCTCCAATATGTGGCTCAGCAGTCGGACAGAATCATCTTCAGGTATCAAACCTTCCAAACTTAATGGTAAAACTAGTTGATATCCTTGATTAAGTTCGGTATAATTTTTCTTGTGTAATTGTGTTATTCGCATGACCTAATTATACCACTTTTGCGGATTCTTCGGAATCCGCATTTTTGTTTCTGCATAGAAAAGAGGCTGCTACAAAACTATTTTGTTTTGCAACAGCCCCTTTACTGCATATCTATTAAAACTGTCTAATGGATAAATAAATTACACGCTATATTTTACCTTTGAGAATAAAAACAAGTTCTATGTTGTTATTCAATGATTATGTTTACCCCTCCGGAGGAACTACTTTCACTGTGACTCCAAAATTGAGTTGTAACATTTTTATTCTTATAATTTGAGAATTGGCTTGCCATTCCCCAAATCGGTTGAATGACTAATTTTAAATCTTTGTTGTATTCATAGTTTAGATAAAGGGTATTGCCTTTCATATTCGCTGAAAAATGTGGCTTTGTGAAATCGGTAATATTGATACCATTTATTATTTTAAAGGGATAATCATAATATATTGTAAGCTTGTTTCCGGTGACTTTCATTGAATCTTGATCCTGTGTTTCAAAATACATATCATATTGATTATGGCTACTTTCATCTAAGTCTTTAATGTTTTTGCTTGTTACTACTTTGATCGTGCTATTTTTGTCAAGCTGTGACAGATCAAAGCTTATGCTCTTGAAGGGTGAGTCTACATTATCGACATTGGTAATACTGTTACTGAATGGTGACAGAAAGAAAACGGATCCGGCGATTAAGGTAAAGCCTATTGATAACACAAGAACTAAAGTAGTTACAATAATAGCTATCGATTTATTGATTTTATTGGTCTTGTAGTAAACTGTATAGTGATTTATTAGGATGAAGATTAAATTGAGTAGTAAAAAGGTAATAATTGCTTTCAGGAAAAAAAATACGAGATTATGTTCGTAAATAAAAAATCCCAAAAGCTTCGGTACATTCTTTATAGACCAGATAATGTTAATAATTAATGTTGCACCAATTGCAAACAGTGTGATAATTGCATAAAAACCGAATTTACGTATGAGTGTTCCTACTAATATAATCAAGGAACAAATCAATAAGGAATATACTAAAAAAGTAAAAAACCCTACGAAGACAAATCCAATATCAAAATTCAGTGCAAACATTATATTTTTACTAAATGAAGCTATGATTCTTAAGGTAATAAAATCAATTAGAAACATAACCAAAACCGTAAGGGATACAATGAATGTTAAATAGTAGGAATCTAACACGAAGGATAAAAATCGGGTATTGTTTGTTTGAGGATAAATAGCCATACATTCATTTTCCTTACGATATATCATATTAAGAATAATGAAACCGACCATTAAGCCCCCAAAAATACTTGATGAAAATTCTTGTATTTGAATAATGGAAGGATAACTTTTGTTTTGGAGAAGCATGACGATAGATGGAATTAAGTTACTGATCATCATAAAAAACATAATAGAAAAATAAATGATATATCCTCTTTTCCCGGATCGAATCTTTGTAAGGGTTAGTTTTTTGACATATTGAAATTCTTCTTTTACCATAAACATTGTAGTTGATCCTCCTTGTTTTGCTTCGTTAGATAGATACACAAATCTTCTGTTCGTACCGTAGAGAGAGTTAAGCCAATTTTATCAATTTCTGCTTTTACAGAAGGAGTTAATGGTTCGTATATTATAGCGAAGCTTTGTACTGAGCTATTTTGTCGTTCTAATACTTTTTTGTCCCCAATAAAAGTATCTATTAGTGGGGCAGCACCGTCGATACGGTAAGCGCTTTGACGTATCTCATCAATATTATCGTGTAATACCTTTTCCCCTTTTTCAATCAATAGAACATCGGATAATACTCCTTCGAGTTCGTTAAACAGATGACTTGATATGATGAAGGTTCGAGGGTTTTCGGTGTATTCTCTTAATAAGATGTCATATGCAGCACGTCGTACGGTAATATCCATTCCTAAAACAGGTTCATCGAGCATGGTGAGACTACACCGGCAGGAGAGGGCGGTCAGAAAATTAAAAATACTACCCATTCCTTGAGATAAATTCTTATATTTCATCTTAGGGCTTAATTCGAAATATTTCATAAGCTTATTTGCAAACGTTAAATCAAAGTTGGGAAATAACGTGTCATAGTTTTGCAATATGGTTTTTAAATTCAATTCTTTTTGATATCCAAAGTTATGATAAGTATAAATAAGATTTTGTAACACCTTAATATTATCCATTGGTTTTTCACCAAATACTGAAGCTGTTCCGGAAGTTAATTCGAGCTGTCCGGATAAGATCTTCATCAGAGTTGTCTTCCCGCTGCCATTACGCCCAATCAGTCCTGTTATACTATTTTGAGGAATTTCTATTGATAGATCATTTATTGCTGTATTTTTACTAAATTGCTTTTTTAGATTATTTGTTTGCACTACAATTTCATTCATTCTATTTACCCCTTCCCTGATAGTGATTCTTGATTAACTCAATTAATTCCTGCTCTGAAAGCTTTAGCATATCTGCTTCACTTGTCAATCGCTCGATGAGCTCTACCAGTCCACTTTCTTTTCTTTCTTTCATTAATATATTTTTCGCTCCTTTTGCTACAACCATGGAAAGCCCTCGTTGTTTTTCCAAAATCCCCTTTTGTACCAACAAATTAATCCCTTTTGCTGCAGTAGCAGGATTTACATTCAATTCTTTTGCGATAACGAGTTGAGAGTAACATCCATCTCCTTCTTTCAACTTATCGTATATAATATCATCCTCAATTCCCTCTGCGATTTGCAGATATACGGGTTTTATACTGTCAAAATTTATTTTCAATTTATCACCACCTTTACTACATTAGTTATGTAATGTAGTATATATCGAATGTAAGTATATGTCAATCGGTTTTTGCAAAAATATGTTATTTTTTATTTGTTATATGACTGAGGAACGGCTCTTATATATACTGAAAAGACAGACTAGTGTGATAAGACAAGGCATTATCAATCATGTGAGAGAAGATAAAATTGTATCATTATAGAATAAACCAGAGCATGTTTTAGTTTAGTAGTATTTTTATTAATCTGATAAAGAATCTTAAGGAATTGATTGACAAAACATAATTATAGATATAACATATATGTATAGTATAATTAGAATTATTTTTGAAAGAAGGTCATATTATGAGAATTAATTTATCATGTCCTATTTCCGGAGAACAACGTGATAATACTACAGCCAGAGTGGTTGCAGGATTTGTTCTGTTGATAACGGGGACAGCGTTATATATAGCATGGCAAATATCAATCAATATAGCAGCAATTATTAGTGGACTATTGTCTGTAGATTTTATAATTCGGGCCTTTATCAAACCGAAGTATAGCCCTTTAGCAACCTTGGCAAGAGGAATTGTTACCGGACTAAATTTATCAAAGAATATGGTGGATGGAGCACCTAAAGTATTTGCAGCACGTATCGGTGTAGTATTTTCGATGGTAGGTGCAATTTTGTATGCTGGTAATTTACTTAATGCTGGTACGGTTATATTAGTCATATTATTGATCTGTGCAGGTTTGGAATCTCTTCTTGGATTTTGTTTAGGATGCTGGATGTATTCGTTATTTCCTAAGAATATAGGAAGATTGTTATCTAAGCAATTGGTGAAATGATTTGATTGGATTCAGAGCTGAGAATAATATTACAATTAATGAGTTACTATAGATATTATCTACTCGAATTATACAAGGAGAGGAAATATGAGTGCAAAAGAAACTGTATTAGAAGTGATGAAAGCTGCAGGTAAGCCGGTTAGCGCAGGAGAGGTTGAGAAGTTGTCCGGTTTAGATCGTAAAGAAATAGATAACGCATTTAAAGAGTTGAAAAAGGAAGATGCAATTGTATCTCCGGTACGTTGTAAGTGGGAGGCAAAATGATAGATGTATTCGCTGATTATTTATTAACAATAGACAACCTGGAATATCGTGCTAGGATGGAAGAAGTCTTTCACTGGATTCATAGTAAGTTTCCATCGCTAGAGCCTAAAATAGCTTGGAACCAACCTATGTTTACGGATCATGGTACTTATATTATCGGGTTCAGTGTGTCGAAAAAACATATGGCAGTAGCGCCGGAAAGCGCCGGTATTGCTCATTTCTCCGATCTAATTGCACAAGCCGGTTACGAATATACCAAACAGTTGATTCGTATGCCATGGGATATCGCACTTGATTATAATCTACTTGAGGATATGATAAAGTTCAATATTGAGGATAAGGCAAATTGTACTACGTTTTGGAGATAACATGAAATAGGTAGAACCATTACTTGGTTAGATTAGATATATGGAAAGCAGAAATTATTATATAGAGACAAATAGGAGTGGGTTACAAGATTCCTATTTGTTTCTTTTTTATTCTATATGAAATTACTGCAAAGTGATAAAGTCAGCGAAACCTATAGAATAAAAATCTCTCCGCGAAGGATGCGGACTCAGCGCTTAAGAGCTTGTCACTAGTGATACAATATCTGCCCAATATTCATTCTGTAACAGAAAGTAATATCTCTATGGTATACTAATAAAACTGTATATTTGAATAAAGCTGTATGTTATATGGATTTTGAAATAAATATAAAGAGTAAATAAATAGATTTTCCATAATGCATAATAAAGTTATCGCTTGACTTAGAGTTAACTTTAAGTGATATTCTATATAGAATATATTCAAACTTTATATAATTAATTGGTGTTTTCAGGAGGTCAAAGTGATGGCAAAACCGCAGGATTTGTATGTAATAAGAGGAAATGTGATAAAGAACAGAATTGTTATGGAGCCGGTTTATACATTTTCTTTTCAAGGAGATAATGGTTCGTTTTACGGAAAACAACATCTGGAGCATTATACTAAATGTGCGAAAGGAGGAGTAGGATTACTCATCGTACAAGGTACATATGTTGTGGGAGCAATGGATAAGACCAATTTGTGGACGGTGGATAATACTAAAATATTAAGGGATATCGCTACTAATTGTCACTCTGAGGGTGTGACAGCAGTTCTGCAATTATCCGGTGGTGATAGAGATATTAATGAAATGACACTTCATGAGATAAATATGCTTCAGTCAGATATGCTTCAAGCATCAATTACATCAGCAGAATTGGGTTATGATGGAGTAGAATTTCATTTTGCTCATGGCTTTACATTTTGTAAATTTCTTGATGCCTCGTTCAACACTAGAACCGATCAATACGGAGGAAATATTGAAAACAGAGCAAGAATACTGACAGAAGTAATACCACAGATACGTAATAACACACCTGAAAATTTCATGATTGGTGTCAGAATGGGAGCTTGCCAACCTGATATAGAAAATGGTCTTGAGGCCGGGAGGGTATTGGAAGCAGCCGGAATTGATTTATTAAACATATCATTTGGGATGAAACCGCCAATTATCTCACTACCGAAGGACTTTCCCTGTAGCGAGATAACCTATAGTGCGAGCATGATAAAAAAAGAAATAAATCTCCCAATAATTGCAGTAAATGAAATACGTAGGAAAGAGCAGATTAGCTATCTATTAGAAAAGGATTATGCTGATTTTATAGGTGTCGCAAAAGCAATCTTAGCAGATCCGGATTTTCCAAATCATATATTAAATGACGAATCAATTAACAAATGTTTTGCTTGTAAAAGCTGTTTATGGTTTACCGATCATACCAAATGTCCTGCAAGAAAAGGTATAATATAAATAATAAAAATATAGTTATTTCAAGGAGACGTATTAGGAGTTGGCAAGATATCCTATGCGTCTCCTTTTGTTGTAATATCAGTAATTTAATAGTAATATACGGGCACGATAAACAATTCAAGTAATTAATGGAAAATTATCTTGACAAAAATGGAAACTTGCGCTAATATAAAACATATAATATATGTATGTTTACTATGATATTTTAGATTTATAAATAATTCTCTTATAAACAAATAACCCATCTAGAAATCAATAAAAAATCAACTAGCAAAATAGGAGGTCACTTATATATGTCAAAAGTTAATCTATCATTACCAGATGTGCAGATTCGTGAAATACGAATTAATTCGATTACCGGATATCAGGGCGATGCAAAAGATCTGGTTAATGAATCACAATGCGGTTTAAAGGATAAAAATCGTTCCTTTAGCCAATGTTTAGGCTGTGCTACATCGAAAGCTGCTTGCATGACGATACTGATCCAGGATGGTGCTGTTATCAGCCATGGACCGGTTGGTTGTGCATCCTGTCTGCATGAATTCGCGTTCACGTATCGAGTTAATTCACCATTAAGAGATGTGGAACAACCAACACAACGTAAAATCTATTCCACAAACTTACAGGAAAAGGATACTGTGTACGGGGGAAATGCGAAACTGGAAAAAGCGATCAGAGAAGTGCATGAGAGAACAAAGGTTAATGCGATTTTTGTCTTAACTACTTGTGCTGCAGGAATTATCGGTGACGATGTGGAGAGTGTGTGTGAGCAGGCAGAAGAGGAGTTAGGTATTCCGGTTGTGGCAATTTTCTGTGAAGGGTTTCGTTCCCGTGTGTGGACGACAGGCTTTGATGCAGCATATCACGGAATTGCACGTAAGCTGATTGAAAAACCGAGGGAAAGACGTCAAGATATTATCAATGTTATAAACTTTTGGGGCAGCGATATATTCAAAGAGTGGTTTGAACCATTTGGAGCTGTACCTAATTATATTACCCCTTATTCTACTACTCAGTCATTAAAGTATTCTTCAGAAGCAGCAGCAACGGTTCAGGCATGTTCTACCCTTGGCAGTTATCTGGGTGCGGTACTGGAGCAGGAGTTTGGTGTACCTGAGATTCCGGCAGCACCGCCTTATGGAATCGCACAAACAGACAGGTGGTTTCGTGCACTTGGTAAGACTCTCGGGAAAGAAGAGATAGCTGAAAAAATAATTGCACAGAAAAAGGAAGAATACTTACCTAAAATCGAAGCATTACGTGAGAAGTTAAAAGGGAAAACTGCATATGTAACAGCTGGTGCAGCGCATGGCCACGCACTACTTGATATACTTGGTGAGTTAGGGCTTGATGCAACCGGTGCAGCGATATTCCATCATGATCCGGTTTATGATAGCGGACGTGTTGAGAATGATCAACTGGCTCAACGTGTGAATGATTATGGTAATGTACCGAATTTCAATGTGTGCAACAAACAAGAGTTTGAACTTGTGAATGCCTTAAATAAAATTCGTCCGGATATCCTGATGGCTCGCCATGGAGGTATGACACTTTGGGGCGCTAAGCTTGGAATTCCATCACTTTTAATTGGGGATGAACATTATGGAATGGGTTATGAAGGGCTGGTTAATTACGGGGAACGTATTTTAGAAACACTCGAAAACGATGAATTTGTTAAGAACCTGGAAAAACATGCGGTTAATCCATATACAAAATGGTGGCTGAATCAGGAGCCGCACTATTTTCTTACAGGAGGAAGCAATAAATGAGCGGAATAATAGAACAAGAGCGTTACACCTGTGCAATCGGTGCACTGCAAAGTGTTGTGGCTATCCCAAAGGCGGTACCGATATTACATTCAGGACCAGGCTGTGGAGATATGATACAGGGCTTTTTTGAGCGAAGCACTGGTTATGCGGGAGGAAGCACTTCACCCTGTACTAATTTTTCGGAAAAAGAGGTTGTATTCGGCGGTATTGATAGACTTCGTCAGATCATTACGAATACATATAAAGTACTGGATACTGATTTACAGGTGGTTCTTACCGGATGTACGGCAGGTATCGTTGGAGATGATGTTGATAGCCTTGTTAGAGAATTTCAAGAGGAGGGAAAACCAATTGTATCGGTAGAAACAGCAGGATTTAAAGCAAGTAATTTTGAGGCGCATAGTCTTGTTGTAAATGCGATTATCGATCAATATGTTTCTCTTTATGAAGTAGATAATAAACCAAAGAGTGAAGCAAATACAGTGAATTTATTTGCCTCCATACCATATCAAGATCCATTTTGGAAGGGGAATTTGTCAGAATATAAACGCCTTTTAACCGGGCTTGGATTGAAAGTGAATGTTTTATTCGGTCCGGAATCAGGTGGTGTTCGTGAGTGGGAATCCATACCAAGAGCTAATATTAATATATTAGTCAGTCCTTGGTACGGAAAACCCATTGTAGATAATCTTAAGAGTAAATATAAGCAAGAGTATACCTGGTTTCCTCATATCCCAATCGGAGCAAATGAGACAGAGAAATTTTTGAAACAAGTGGTGGAATTTGCGCTGGAGCAAGGTGCTGATATCGATGAGGAAAAGGCACTTGCATTTATCAAGCATGAATCGGATGCTTATTATGAAGAGATTGATAATTTAGCAACATTTTTATTAGAATTTCGATATGGCCTTCCGAATCATGTACACATATTGCATGATGCCGGATATGTAGTCGCCTTAAGTAAATTCTTACTTCATGAAGTCGGAATCGTACCGAAGGAACAGTTTGTGGTTGATAATACTCCGGAACGATTTCATGAGGATATCCGCAAAGAACTGCAAAGCACTTCGGATAAAAGAGAAATTCCGATTTATTTTGAACCGGATGCCGGCAAAGCTCAGGATGTTATACGTGGTTTAAAGCATGATGGTCGAGGTATTATAATCGGTAGCGGGTGGGATAAAGAACTGGCGAAAGAGAAGGAATATGATTATCTATCAGCATCGGTACCCACACCCTACCGATTGGTATTAACTACAAATTATGCAGGATTTTCAGGGGGGCTCAGAGTGATTGAGGATATCTATCATAATGTTCTGGCGACCTATAGATAATGTGAATTATTGAAAAGTATAATTCACATTTGAAGTTTGTGCCTGCGAAATCCTAGTCACTAATTAATAGCAAAAGGAAGGCATGTATTTATCGTATGAGAGTAGCATTTGCAAGTTATGATAATATCAGGGTGGATCAACATTTTGGGGATGCGCGTTATTGGCAGATTTATGATATCGATACATTAGGAACGTATGTTGAATCACGTAAGGTACCAGTTTCATATCAAGGGCAGGGAGCTCATGAAAAAAAATTCGAACTGATTCTTACTCTTATTAGTGATTGTGAGGCGATATTTGTTGTTCAGATTGGAGAAAGTGCTGTGGAATATATGATTCATCATAATAAGCGTGTATTTGAAGTAACTGGAGAGATACCTTTTATTATAGACGAATTGATAAAGAGTGATTTATTAATTAAAGATAACTATTAAATCCATATATATGTGTGTTGCAGGTCATGGAACGTAGGAAAGGCGGTGGGTATTATGTGTAGCGACTGTGACAGGAGCGATGCAAAATTTTTATTAAGAAGGAGAGAAAAATCATGTCAGCAGAACAATATTTATTTGATACACAAAGACTGCGGGTGGGCTATGAACCAAAAGAGCATAACTATGCGGTATCACCTCCGATTTATCAAACCGCAGCGTATGATTTTCGGGATGTAGAGAATGCAGCGGGATTATTTGGACTTCGTGAGGCAGGCTTCCTTTACACCCGTGTAGGAAATCCTACAGTTGGAGTACTGGAGGAACGTGTGAAAATTCTGGACGGAGCCTCAGGGGCAATCGCACTGGCATCCGGCATGGCAGCGATAAGCTATACCTTACTAAATCTAGCAGAAGGAGGGGGAAGAATTCTGACCTCACCCTATCTCTATGGCGGAAGCGCGGATAGTTTTAAAAAGATATATCCAAAACTTGGGATCGAATTTGATTATGCGAAGAATATTGAAACACCGGAAAGACTTGGTGAGGAGATAAAACCAGATACAAAAGCGATATATATAGAAAGTATATCAAATCCTAATACCGTGCTACTTGACATTGATGCAATCGCGAAAGTGGCTCATGAGCATGGAATCCCTTTAGTAGTCGATAATACAGTGGCTACACCATACCTGTATAACCCGATCGCACATGGTGCTGATATTGTAGTGTACTCTGCGACGAAGGGGTTGAACGGACATGGTAATGCGATCGCCGGACTTGTGTTAGAAGCAGGTAGATTTAATTATCAAACGGATAGATTCCCTCAATTTAGTGAGAAGTATTATACCTTACGAGATATTGATGGGAATCATAGAAGCTTTCCTGAAATCTTTCCTGATTTCCCGTTTACAAGTAGGATTCGCTTTAACTATTTGAATTACTTCGGTGCCGCTTTATCGCCGTTTGATGCCTATTTAGCTATCATTGGCTTAGAGACAATATCCGAACGACTTGCAAAGCAATCACAGAATGCGTTAGCTCTTGCAAAGTATCTATTAAATCACTCTCAGGTTGAGTGGGTTCGTTATCCGGGCTTAGAGAGTAGCAAGTATTATAATTTATATCAGCGGGACTACAAACGAGGAGCGGGCGGTATCTTATCCTTTGGTTTTAAGGGGACAGGGGAGCAGCGAGAAACCTTCCTGAACTCCATCGAACTTTTTCATTACCATGTAAATATTGGTGATGCAAGATCACTTATCGTTAATTCTCCGCAAACAACACATGGTGAATTGTTAGCGGATGAGAAGAAGGTGGCAGATATTCCGGAGAATTTGATTCGAATATCAGCAGGATTAGAGGATGTGACAGATCTGATTAAGGATTTAGAGCAGGCATTCCAAAAATCGATCGGGTAATTTTTTTTAAGCCAAAACATATTAAACATATATATAATAAATGTAGCATATGTAAGAGGAACAATATAATATTAAGGAGGAGAAATTCATGAAACATCGCAGTCTTTATGCAGTTTTAGTAGTACTTGTATTAGCATTTTCCACATTATTAAGCGCTTGCTCCGGCAAGCCGGTTACCACGGATAATCCAAATCCGTCAACAGAGGGAACAAAAGGTGCAGCAACGGATTCACCTTCAAAAGCTCCCGAGAAATTTAAATTCGGTAAAATTGATATTCCTGGTAAAGATGGTGCGCTTTGCGGTGCTCCGATTTATATCGCATATGAAAAAGGCTTTTTTGCAGAAGAAGGCTTTGATGTAAATCTGATCTCTGCTGATGCAGAAACACGTAAAATCGGTTTGAACAATGGTACCATTCCTATTGTAAATGGTGACTTTCAGTTCTTCCCGTCCATCGAAAACGATGTGAAGGTTAAGGTTGTAGATGGTTTACATAATGGGTGTATTAAATTCCTTGTGAAAAAGGATTCTAAAATTCAGGGTGTAAAGGATCTCAAAGGGTTAAAGATTGGTGTAGATGAAATTGGTGGTACCCCTCATCAGGTTGCTTCGGTTTGGCTTGAGAAAAATGGAATTTCTGCAAAACCTGAGAAAGGTGAGGTGAAATTCCTTCCATACAATGATGGTAATCTGGAAGTGGAAGCTCTTAATAAAGGAGATATTGATGTTGCCGCATTATGGGATCCATTTGGTTCTGTTCAGGAAAAGACCGGAAAATACCGTGTTATCTTTGATTTATCCACGGATCCTACTTTTGCCGGAAAATACTGCTGCTTCCTTTATGCGTCTGAAAAAGTGCTGAATGACAGTCCGGAAAAAGTAGCGGCATTGTTAAGAGCGTATCGTAAGGCGCAGGACTGGATATCTAAGAATCCCGAGGAAACGGTGCAGATTATCATAGATGGTAAATACGCACAGATAGAAGATAAGGAACTAGCTGTTTCATTAATCAAATCGTATGAGTATCCGTCGAAAGAAGACCGTGACTCAAATAAACAAAATGTCGAGTCTGATGTGAATTATTTCTCAACAGAACTTTATAATATCGGTTACTTAAAAACTAAGCCGGCTGATTTTGTAAAAAAAGCATATCAAAATGTTGACGTGACACTTGGTCAGTAGGAGGCATCATCCTTGAGTATATTAAATAATTCTACTGTTCCTCCCCTAATTAAACAGGGGAGGAACAAAAAAAAGCAAATGAGCTTTCAAAAGTTCCTACTTGCATCCTTTTTTACAATCGCCGGTTTTGCAATTGCGATACTGGCTAATATATTATTTAGGCAGGTTGCTGAAGTAAAAATTACTTCCTATGCATATGGTTCACTGGTTATTAGTATTAATGATGCATATCGTATCGTGTTAGGTTTTCTTATCCTTTTATATGCAGGCATCGCCTTATACTCCTTCTTTGATCAGGATAGGAGAATAAAGTTTGCAAAACATGCGCCGTTTCGATTTGCTCTCGGTGGTGCGCTAGCATTATGGGATATCCTTGGCACAAAATTATTGATTCTTCCACAGCCTTTCTTTCCGGGACCGGCTCGTATCATCGAGGCATTCCTGATGGAAGGTGACTATATATGGACGAATACATTATATTCCCTACGATTATTTGCCGTTGGTTTTATCCTCGGCGTTATATTCGGTGTGGGTACTGGTATACTGATTGGGTGGTTTCCTAAGGTTCACTACTGGGTATTTCCGATTCTTAAAATTACCGGGGTTATTCCTGCGGTTGCCTGGATGCCCTTTGCGCTAACTTTGTTTCCGACTCCTTTTGCTGCGGCTTCATTTTTAATTGTGATTTGTGCTTGGTTCTCCATCGCATCACTAACCGCACAAGGAATTCAAAGTACGCCGAAAACTCAATTTGAAGTGGCAAGGACGCTTGGAGCTAAGACTCCTTACCTTGTATTTCACGTAGCGATTCCACATGCCCTACCTCAAATATTTTCAGGTATCACCAACGCGAATGGTTTTGCATTCACCACACTTGTTATGGCTGAAATGATGGGGCAGCCAGGAGGGTTAGGATACTATATTAATGCTTCCAAGGTGTGGAGTGCGTATTATAAGGTATTTGCAGCAATTATTGTGATGGCAGTCTTGTTCAGTTTAATTATGGAGGGAATAAGCTTGATTCAAAAGCATGTTCTAAGGTGGCAGAAAGGTTTGGTGAAGAGCAGTGAGCAGTGATACTATAATCGAAATCAAAAATGTCAACCGCACCTACATAGATGATAAGGATAACTTTGTGGAGGCGTTAAAAGATATCAATTTGACCATCCGCCCTGGTGAATTTGTATCGATAATCGGTTCCTCAGGCTGTGGTAAAACAACCTTACTTCGACTTATCGCAGGACTGGATCTTCCTGAATCCGGTTTACTGACACTGGATGGACAGGAAATCACGGCTCCCAATCCACAAAGAGGTTATGTAGTACAACAAGGAGGGTTGTTTCCGTGGTTGACTGTGGAACAAAATATTGCAACCGGATTAAAGGCAACACATATATATCGTGAGAATAAAGATCAGGTGGCACATTATATCGATTTGATCGGATTGAATGGATTTGAAAAATCCTACCCCCATCAAATCAGTGGAGGTATGGCACAGCGTGTAGCGATTGCCCGTGCATTGATTAATAAACCAAAGGCATTACTTCTCGATGAGCCAATGGGAGCACTGGATTCCTTCACCCGCGCCGATATCCAAGATAAGCTACTGGAACTTCGTAAAGAAAATGATGCAACCATGATCCTAGTTACGCACGATGTAGATGAAGCAATTTATCTAAGTGATCGTATTGTAATTATGACACCTCGTCCGGGAAAGATAAGTGAAATAAGGTCAATAAAATTATCCCATCCACGGGATCGAGGTTCAAATGAGTTTTTATCCATCCGTGGTGAAATACTTGAGAAATTACATTTAGCAAGTGCTCAGCCCCAGGTGGAATATACAATTTGATTCCGGTAAATAAAAAGAGGCGGTTTAACAGTAATCTTTGAAAGAGATGCTTTCGTATAATAAGATTATTGTTTAACAGCCTCTATGTTATTGAATCGAATAACAAATATGTAAAATACTCTGAATTATAAATTTATTGTTTTGCTTCCATCTTGAAAGCTACAAATATTTGCGACAGCATTTTCCAATGAGAAAATTTCAAAGATATTATCATCAACGGAATAGATTTGTTTTAATTGTGGCATTAATTCAAGCGCTTCCGTTTTTGATCCGTTTGATGTAGTAAATACCGCAGTTCCGCTTAATCTTATCCATTTTCCATCCTTGGAGGCACTAATCTCCACGTTAGGATTAGTCGATAGCTGTTTAAAAATGGGCTTCTGATTGCTGGTCGCAAAACTTATCTTTCCCTCATAATTCATAACAAAACCAAATGGTCGAACCTTTGGTTGATTTTCTTCGATGGTAGAAATAAAAAATACTCCACAATCATTTAAAAATTCTAGTACTTCATTCATTTTATTACCTCCATATATTGATTCCTTTTTTATTTCATGTATAATTATATTACTTGAATAGAAAAAAACAAGTATGCAGTTTATATATACTAAGGAAGAAAAATATGTGTATGGAGGATTTGTGGTGAAAGAAATGATTACGTATTCAATAGATAATGTAAATTGTCCGGTGTCATCAGCACTAAGAGTGATTGAAGGAAAGTGGAAACTACCAATATTATGGGTGTTGTCGCAAAACGGTACACTTCGATATAATGAGCTCAGAAAGGGAGTTGTCGGTATAACGAATATGATGCTGACAAGTTCATTAAAAGATTTGGAACTAAATAATATCATTAACCGGAAACAATATAATGAAATCCCACCTCATGTGGAGTATTCCTTAACGGATGCCGGGAAAAAGCTTATGCCGGTTCTTGATGAATTAGCAAAATGGGGAGTGGAATTGAGAAAGTAAAATGTTAGATTGTAGTATAAATGATAATATTTATCAATGAAATGTTACCCTGATTCAGAATAAGTTGCTTTGATTTCAACCAATAAATGAGGCTGTTATTATCAAGATTTTCAACGATTTTCTTCTCGTTAGAAATCTTAAGATTAATAACAGCTTTTTTGTGGTGAATTATGGAACCCATGATATTCCAAACTTGTTGATAAGTGGTATCAGCTTTTGTTATGATGGGATGTAGAAATTAATTCCTGAATATTGGTTTTGAAAATCAAACTAATTTTAAAGTATACATTTATTATATTGGATAAATAAGTTTAAAAATTATTAATTAGTTATTCGATGATACTTCGCTTAACTTAATTGAATACTTAACTGAAGTTCAACAATCTTTAAAAACTACGTCAGATTATGATATGTTCTTACGAATTAATAGATAAGAGGAAAGAAAAGGGGGCGAGTGAATGAATGATATTGAGTTGATATCAGAACTTACTGTAAATCCGAACCGTGCGATGGATTATATCATAGGAGAATATACCGGTTTAGTTTATAGTGTTGTTAATTCTAAAATTTCCTCTGTAGGTACAGCAGAGGATGTGAAGGAATGTGTTAGTGATGTTTTTATGGAGTTTTATCATCATGTAAAAGAGATGAATCCTGAGAAAGGTTCCATTAAGGGATATCTAGCATCAATCGCAAAACATCGTGGAATTGATGTTTACCGTAAATTATCAACAAATTCTTTACGTTTTATTCCGATGGAAGAGAATGAAGATCGTTGGGTTGATCGTAGACTAAATCCGGAGCAAGAGGTCATTCATAAAGAACAGAACAAAAGGTTGCTGGAAGCAATTGAATCACTAGGAGAGCCGGATCATGAAATTTTCATAAGGAAATATTACTTGGGGCAGAAGACGAAGGAAATTGCAAAAGCGTTAACCTTGCGTGACAATACGGTGGATAAGAAGATATCGAGAGGGCTATGTAAACTTAGAGTAACGTTAGGAGGTGGAATTCATGAAGGAGCGTAGGAGTGCGGATTTATTGAAGGAGACTGCTGTAGAGGAGGAAATCTATACAATTATGGATGAGCTTGATAAAGAGGAAACGTCTAAATTTCTGAATAAGATTAATTTAACAGAAGAACTCCCAGGTAAGGAATATATAAATGAGATTAAAGAGCTAACGTTTAAAAAGCTTGATCTGGAACCACCAGGTGAGGAAAATTTAAGTCGTAACGAGGATAAAGATTCTTATATATCTGATAGGAAGAAACTTCACTGGAAGAGATTTGTGGCTGCTGCAGCAGTAATTCTACTTGCGCTGTTTGCAGGAATCAATCATGAAAGAGTAGTCCTTGCGGTTCAGGACATATTAACACTAATCCCCGGAGAAGGAATTGTAGAAAATAATTCTGATGCACTGTATAAATTACAGAAACAGGTTACGGTTGAGAACAAAAACATCACTATGAAGGTACTTTATGCAACTGTAAAAGACAACACAATGATTCTGCGCTTTGATATAGATGGTTCTGATAGTCACTTAAACAAGGATCATCTGAATGCTCCAGATGTATATCTACTTATGAATCATAAAAAGTATACTAAAGTTATTAAAAGTTATGGTAGTGGATTAACTAGTGGTGGTTCAGGTTCATACTTTTCTTATAATTGCAATTATTCCTTCCAGATTGATAATAAATATATAAAAGAAGGTAAAAAGATAACATTAGTAAGTAAGGATTACAATCTTAAAGTGACTTTTAAATTGACAAAAATAAAGGATTACAATAGCTTAAATGATATTGGAGCAACGCAAACACATAATGACATCAGCCTAACCACGGATGCATTTATGGATGGTGATTTATTGAGTATTAATGTATATCCTACCAATAAATCAAAATATAGATTGATTAGCTTTGTAGATGAATTCAATTATAATTATTTTAATAAAAAGATGGTTTTAAATACTGACAAAGGAGTAAAAACTTGCAACCCACCAAATTATTATGGAACCGGTTTGAATGGAAGCTATCAGGTAGATGTCAGTGATGGAGCAAAAGATTATCAGTTATCCATCCCTTATGTCGTAGTTGGAACGGATGAGGAAAGAGAGCTTTCATTTCCGATACCTAAGGAAGGGGAATCAATTAAGCTGAATAAGGAAGTGAAATTTGATCAAGGTACTGCAATCATTACTGATGTGGAGAAATTACCAGCCCAAGGAGATGATAAATACGGATATCTACAAATTAATTTAAAATATAAGAGTTTGAATGAAAAACAGCAATTTGTCGGTGTTGATTTAACGAATAAGGAAGAGTGTGGTTTTTCGATGGAAGAAGATGATCAGAACCGCATCACAACCTTCAATTATATATTGACTAAGAGAGATGTGAAACAGGTGAAATTATATATTACGAATCCACGATATGCTCTGATGGATCCGTATCTATTAAATATTGATTTAAAGTGATTTTGAAGAAACGAAAACGAATACAGAAGTGATTAATTGATATTAATATGAAAGGCTGTTGTAAAATCATATTCCGTCGTAGGAGTTGCATTTTTCAACAGTTTTTTATTTTGTTTAATACTTTCAACGTAACCTAAAAAAATGGGTACACTTATCCGTTCAGATAGCACAGAAATGGTATTGTCAATAAGTGTTTTTGCACCAACCTTTTTTACAATTCTTTTGATAAGTTTAAGAGAGTGGTATATAATGGAAATAAGAAGAATATTTATTGAGCCTTAAAAGGGGTTGTGTACATGTATTCCATAGGAAAATTATGCGATGAGTTTAAACTTTCACGAAGCACACTGTTATATTACGATAAGATTGGATTATTACATGCATTCAAACGTACATCAGGTAATTACAGACAGTATTCGGAGGAGGACAGGAATCGGTTAAATCAGATATGTACATTTCGTGAGGCAGGTGTTCCATTAAATCAGATCAAAGCGATACTGGATAAAGACAGCATGAAACATGAGATATTAGGAAAACGTTTGGATGAGATAAATCAAGAGGTTAGATATTTGAGACTTCAGCAAAGGTTTATCGTTGAGATGCTGAAAATGAATTACCCTGCTGATAAAAGGGTTCTGCTAGATACGAAAACCTTTGTTTCGATTCTAAAGTCAGCCGGTTTGGATGAAGAAACAATGGATCTTTTACATATTCAATTTGAAAAAAATTCACCGGAATCCCACCAGATGTTTTTAGAGTATTTGGGAGTACCTGATGAAGAGATTACGCAAATACGAGTGGCGAGCAGAGAATAATAAACTCGTTTATGATTAATAAATTTTTATATTTTTCATTGACCTGACTATAAGTTTATAGTTTACACTTTTCTATAAAGGAATAGAAAGGGACGCAAGGATATGATTAATAGAAATTTTATGCTGCTTTGGATTGGAAGAATAATATCACAAATTGGTGATAAATTTTACGCAATTGCACTAGCTTGGTGGATTTTACAAAAATCAAATTCACCATCAATCATGGGCTTCTTTTTACTGACGTCAGTGCTTCCCGGCATTATATTAGGATTTTATGCCGGAGTACTGACTGACCGATTAAGACGGAAAAACATCTTAATAATAACGGATATATTACGTGGGGTACTGATTCTCATCATAACCTATTTATCTTGGGGCGGCTTTTTGCTGATCTGGCAGGTATTTGTTATAGGGTTTTTAATGTCTGTCGTTACAGCCTTTTTTGATCCTGCCATACAGGCGTTTACTCCGGATATCGTTGAACAAGAAAAGCTACCGAAAGCAAATGGATTAAATCAGATGGTAGGTGGTGCGTGTACCTTTATCGGTCCATTGTTGGGAGCTATCTCAGTTAGTATTCTTGGTGCAACCTGCGTGTTTTTTATAAATGGTGTATCATACATGATATCAGCCCTTTTAACAACGTTTATTCATGTTGAAAGAACAGGTTCACAATCGTTAGAAAAACAAAAGATCTGGAAAGATATGATAGAAGGGATATCCTTTATTAAAAATCGAAAACAGATAAAGTTGGTTCTTAAGGTTATCGCAGTCGTACATTTTTTTATGGGTGGATTAACAGTTGCAATACCATTCTTGGCAAAAATTTTGAATGGTAGCGGTGTAAATAATCTTGGTTACTTTGAGATGATGTTAGGAATTGGATTGTTCGGTGGGGCAATTATTATTTCGTTAAGAAAGAAGCCCTTAATTACTGAGAAGTCTTTGCTAGGATTTATAACATTAGTCGGAACCTGCTTTATCATAGTGAGTATGATGATTTTATTGAACGTTAGATCAGTTCTTCTCTATATGCCGGTATTGGCTTTAATTGGAGTAAGTATCGCCGGAGCGTCGGTATTTTGGCAATCCCTTCTTCAATACTATACACCGAAGGATATGATGGGAAGAGTGTTTGGTTTGTCATCTTTAATTGGAAATACAACATTACCGATCGCATATGGTATTTTCGGAATATTCCTAAATTATAGTTCTGTAATGATTATGTTGGCTATCAATGGTTTCTGTTTGGTGTTTACTGTATTAGTTATTAAACATCAGAGAAAAACGATAGAAAATATAGAATGAATTGGGAACGATGCCTTTATTTTTATCTTGTAGTATGCTTTAATAAAGTATACATAGGAAAAAGGAGGCTGTCATTCTGGGAAATCAAAATTTTAAGAACCGCAAAGTCGGTGTGATAGGGGAAGAAGAAGCGAGACACTATGCTGTTTTGATTCCTATAATTCATATGGATGGGGAAGCGTACTTATTATTTGAGAAGAGAGCAAACCACCTAAAACGCCAGCCGGGAGAGATTTGCTTTCCGGGAGGTAAGCTGGAGAGTGGGGAATCAGTGATGGAATGTTCTGTGCGGGAGACGGTTGAAGAACTCTGCGTACTTCCTGAGCAGATTGAGGTATTAGGTCCTGGAGATGTTTATATATCCCCATTTAGTATTACGATTCATCCGTTTATCGGTGAAGTGAAAGAATACAAAGATACGTTTAGCCCGGAGGAAGTAGAGGAGATAATAAAAATTCCACTGAACTTCTTTCGTTATCATAGACCGGAGCAATATCATAGTAAGTTAATGCATCAGCTCCCGGAGGATTTTCCATATGAATTGGTACCGGGTGGAAGAGAGTACGCCTGGGCAAGCGGTACTTATGATATCTTATTCTATCGATATGAGAATTGTATTATATGGGGTATGACTGCACAAATACTTGCCTCCGTGATAAATCTGATAGAAGAATATAGCTTAGCTTAGTTTTTAATAAAAATAAAAAACATATATTCATAGTAACCGCATGATGAATTAGGGTACAACTGTGTACTTCCTACATGTGAGATTGCTGCTACGGATATATGTTTTTCTATTTTTAACAAACTTTAATTCATATAAATTGACTATAATTTATGCAATTCCCTCAACGTTTGTACTCAATTCACCAGAAGTTGACTGGGGGGATTTCTTAAGAAAGAGAGCCGGAATTAAGCCTGCAAGTGTTAAGCAAGATGCAATCAAGAAGATGTCATCCAGACCATTTACAAAGGACATAGCCTTGATTTCAGCAGTATGGGTAGCAGCATTGGTTCCTGCCAAAGCCATTTTTGTAGCAATATCTGTAGCATGATGTGTCACTCTGCCGGTTAATATGCTGGTAAGTGCAGCTATTCCAAGTGAACCCGATACTCTAGATACGATATTAGATATCGCGGTAGCACCGCCTACCTCTTCGTTTGACACGGAATCTAAGGAAGCGGCCTGTGCGGATACAGCGGCAAAACTCATACTAATTCCTCTTAAAATCAACCAGAAAACAATGGTAGAATTACTGGTCTTAAGGTCCATATTATGAAATAGAAAAGTGGTATAAGCCAGAGTGATGATGCCAAATATTGCGAGCGGCTTCGGTCCCACCTTATCATATAGTTTCCCGATAATCGGCATGAGAAGACCGGAGATTAGTGCACCGGGAAGCATAATTAAACCGGTATCTAAGGCGCCCATACCCTTAATGTTTTGCAAAAATAGTGGCACAAAGAATACACCGGAGAATAAACCAACCGTAGTGATAAAAGTTGTTATATTGGCTGCAGTAAAATTACGATAGCGAAACACTCTCAAATTAAGTAACGGATTATGAAGGTTTAATTCAAATATTAAGAATACAACGAAAGTTACCAAACTAATTGCTAATAGAAGAAGTGTTTTGCCGGAAGTCCAGCCCCAATCACTTGCTTTGCTGAGTGCAAGAAGTAAACTGAAAAGCATGATAACGGAGGAGATAGCGCCGCCTATATCCAAACGATCCACCTTGGATTTTTCGAATCTTGGTAAGAAAAGTATTGATAGAAGGACACCGATAATTCCAATTGGTATATTGATCGTAAAAATCCATTTCCAATCAGCGTACTCCACCAGATAACCACCGACGGTAGGACCAAGCGCCGGAGCGATTAATAGAGCAACACCGACCACACCCATTGCGGTTCCAAAACTACCCCTTGGAACTATTTTTTTTACCATTGTCATCATAGTTGGCATAAGCAATCCACCACCTAGTGCTTGAATAACACGGGATATGATAAGGGTATTTACACTCCAGCTAAGGGTACAAAGCAGGGAACCTATAGTAAACATAATGAGTGCAAAGATATATAGATTTTTATATCCGAATTTGTCACCTGCCCATCCGCTGAATGGGATTACCACACCAAGAGCAAGCATGTAAACAGTGATAACCCATTCAATTTGATTAGCGGAGGAATTATAAACCTGCATCATTTTTGGCACGGCTACGTTCACAATGCTGGAATCGAGAATAGACATAAAGCCGCCGATTAGTGCAATAAATATGGGTAAAACCCATTTTGAGTTCGTTTTTGTATCAGTCATAATGATTTTCCTTTCAATTAGCAGATCATGATAAATAATTTGAAATCTATTTTGAATCGATTGCATATTGTTTAAGCTGTTCCTGTAAAATGACTAAATTCTGTTGCAGTTGGTCAATGAATTCAGGAGAAAGAGTGTCCAACATAGGAGTTAGCCGTTGATCAGCTTTTTTAATAATAGTATCGATTAGTTTTTTTAAGTTCTCGGTACCTTGTATCAGAATACATCGTCGATCCTGTGGATCGTGAAGCCTAGTTATTAATTCCTTTGTTTCGAGGCGGTCAAATAGACTGGTAAGCGTACTGGCCGGTACGCCGGTTTCCGAAGCGAAGTCTGTAATCTTACAAGGGCCTTTCTTATTGATTTTCCATAAGATAATTAATTCGCTGACCGAAACTTTATATTCTTTTACCAGAGGGGATAACGCCCTTAATATTTGAGCATTTACCTTGGTCAGTAATTCTAACAATTCAAACAATTGAAAACCTCCTTTTGTTTATTTCGAATCCGGATATTACGAAATCGTAATAAATATAACGCCATAATTTTATTATGTCAAGTTAAGATGATATAAAGGGAAATTATATATAAAGGTGAAATCGAGTATAAATGTATCTGAATAGATACAACAGATCAGATAAAATTAAATGGACAAATCAGAACAGACAAAAGAAATAATAAGAAGAATGAATAAGAAGAATAGATATTTATATTACGGTCTATGGTTGCAATAATGATATAATAAGAATAAAAAAGCTCCCTAAGGTAACGGAAGCTTTGAATATTGTTGATGTATCTATTGAAATATTAGTAAGGAAAATGATTGGTATCAAAATTTAGAGATATTTTAAAATATTACTTAGCAATCCGGGAAAGCGTTTCTCCAAGTCATCATATCGAATCGATAAGAAACGTTGCTTTCCATCTATTCTAACATTAATTAATCCAGCCTCACGAAGTACTTTAAAATGATGGGATAGTGCTGATTTTGTCATATCGATCTGACAGCAAGCGCATGTAGTTTCTTGTTGTTGTGCAAGTGTTTTTATAATATTTAAACGGATGGGATCTCCGAGTGCATTTAATATATTTGATAAATTTAATTGGTCTTTTGATGGATGAAATAATTCCCTCATAGTAATAACCATACCTTTCTATAATCTGCAGCCATTTTACTGCATGCAAATACCAGATCGAGAAAAATCATTTGTTCACAAGATTATCTCAGGAAGTAACAGGGTAAAATGATAAATACTACATTGTATTATAGCATAGGATGTGATATATTGAAATAGTTAAAATATATTTGAACTATTGAACAGTTAAGGAGATTTATTATGAATGAAGTCTTAAATGTAATCAAAAGCAGAAGAAGTGTAAGAAACTTTAGGCAGGAGCAAATTAATCAGGAAAGCATAGATGCAATTATTGAAGCCGGAATTTATGCACCCACTGCACATAATGACCAACCTTGGCATTTTACCGTGATTCAGAACGAAGAGTTGATGGAGAAAATTAATATAATTGCAAAGCAAGGAATGGAAAATTCAGGTGTGGATTGGATGCAAAAAATGAGTGCGAATCCTAATTTTCATCTAACCTATCATGCCCCGACTTTGATTATTGTATCAGGGCGAAAGGATGGCCTTGCTTGGTCAGTGGATTGCTCAGCTGCAATTCAAAACATGTTACTTGCAGCAGAAAGTATAAACATCGGATCCGTATGGCTCGGTTTATTGCGTTTCTTCTTTAATGAGGAGGATGAAGTTAAGGAACTGGGAATTCCGGAAGGCTATGAACCATTTTATGGGGTAGCATTCGGCTACAAAGAAAAAGAACACGCACCTGCGCCGAAGAGAAAGATGGATGTTGTGAACTATATCAGATAAGTTCAGTGCATTGATATTTATGTCGGAGGTTAATTATATGAAAGTAATTGCGGTCAATGGAAGTCCAAGAAAGAGTTGGAATACAGCAACCCTTCTAAAGAACACTTTAGAAGGAGCAGCTTCACAAGGTGCAGATATAGAGTTAATAAACTTGTATGAGTTGGAATTTAAGGGGTGTACGAGTTGCTTCGCCTGTAAGAGAAAAGGTGGTGAGTATGGTAAGTGTGCCATGCGTGATGATTTGTCACCTGTTCTATTAAAATTAAGAGATGCTGATGCGATTATTTTTGGCTCTCCAATCTACTACTCAAATATTACATCAGGTATATTGGGATTGTTGGAACGCCTACTTTTTTCAAATTCTATCTATAGTATACAGACACCAACGGTATTTCCAAAGAAAATTCCGAGTGCCTTTTTGTATACAATGAATGTAACAGAGGAACATGCCTTAAGTGTTGGTTATTTAGATAAAATGGTATACCATGAGAAGGCGCTTGAAAGAATGTTAGGAATGCCAGTGGAAACGTTATATTGTTACAATACTTATCAATTTACAGATTATAATAAATACGAATCCTCCATGTTTTCTGAGCCGGCGAAGGCGAAGTATAAGGAGGAGCAATTCCCTGTTGATTGCGAGAAAGCGTTTGACCTGGGAGTTCGGTTAGCGCAATTTTAACCAATATGATTAAAAAGAGTTGATAAAATAAGATGATAAGATGAGCAATCAGGTATTATACTTTGATAATAATGATATATTTGATATAATACAGGTAATGAATCTGTTAATAATGACAGAGGATAGACATATTAAACTAGTATGAAATAAGATTGTGAGGTTGACTATGAATTTTACAGGACTTATCATTGGAATTTGTACATTTTTAATTATTGGATTGTTACACCCGGTTGTGATCAAATCAGAATATTATTTTGGTATTAAGGTATGGCCGGTATTTCTCATCCTGGGCATTGGATCGGTGATTAGTGCGATATTTATTCACCAGATCATCACCTCTACACTTTTGTCTGTGTTAGGCTTTTCCTTGCTATGGAGTATTCATGAATTGTTTGAACAAAGGGAAAGAGTGAAAAAGGGGTGGTTTCCGAAAAATCCAAAAAGACAGGATTATGAATCATAGAAATTGAAGTAATTAATACATTTATTACATAGAAAAAGTATATGCAGCTTGCACCCCATTATTTGGATTGCAGGCTGCGTTTTATTTTTCTTTTCAAAAAGTTTGATTTTTAATAACTTAATATTATTTAAATTAAGTTTAAAAATGTGGAGTAAGCTAATCCTATGAATCAATTGTTGAATTCTATAAAACATACAAGAGGAGAAAAAAATGGAGATTTTTTATGGAGTGCTACTTATGTTGGGAGCAATCCTGATATCTAATATTATCAATCGGGTATTGCCGGCATTCTCTGTCCCGATTGTTCAGATTTTCCTTGGAGTCATTCTTTCCTTCATTCCATGGATGTATCATTTTAGCATGGAACCGGAGCTGTTCTTGATCTTGTTCCTGGCACCATTGCTATTCTATGATAGTATGCAATGTGATAAGAAGACGCTATGGCGTTTGAAAAAGCCGATTATTCTCTTGGGACTTGGCCTTGTTGTATTTTCAGTTGTAATTTTGGGTTATTTAATTCACCGCTTAATCCCTGCAATTCCTTTGGCTGCATCCTTTGCTCTTGCAGCAGCATTGGCTCCAACCGATGCTGTGGCGGTGAGTTCCATCGGTAATAGAATTAAAATTCCAAATACAATTAATGGTTTACTTGGAGGGGAAGCATTGATCAATGACGCTTCCGGTATTGTAAGTTTTCAGTTTGCCGTTATGGCAATGCTTACAGGGAGTTTTTCATTGATTCAAGCTGGTATGGAATTTTTATATTTAGCAATAGGCGGCGTGGTGTTAGGAGCGATTTTAACCGGTGTTAAATATCTGATTGTAAAATGGGTGCGTGACTTTGGTATGGAGGGCGTAACTTTTCACCTCTTGATAGGAATATTGACTCCGTTTTTGATTTATATGATTGCAGAAGAGGCTGGTGTTAGCGGTATACTGGCAGTTGTTATATCAGGTGTAATTCATTCTATTGAGAGTAGGAGGATCGATCCGGAAATAGCTACCTTGAAAATATCTTCAAAAAGCATATGGTCTACCATTGCCTTTATTCTTAATGGATTGGTATTCTTAATTCTTGGTATGCAATTTCCATTAATTATTAAGACAATCTGGCTTGGCGGCTCTGTTTATATCTACATGCTCATCGCTTATATCTTTGCGATTACAATGGGAATGATAATAATCCGGTTCTTGTGGACATACTTTATTCTGGATCGAAATAAAAAAGTGTTTTCAACAAATCGTCGTGAAAAGTTATCGGAGAGTTTAATCATTAGCATGGCAGGGGTTAGAGGAAGTGTTACTTTGGCTACCTGTCTTTCCCTTCCGATCGTCCTTGCGGACGGTAGTTCCTTTATACAAAGAGATCTTATTATTTTTTTGGCAAGCGGTGTAATTCTTTTGTCCTTATTATCAGCTAATTTCCTATTACCATTGTTAATTAAGAGGAAAGATGTAACGGATATGGATGATAACGAAAATGAAGCATATCTTGAAATCATGGAATCTGTTTTAAAGCAACTGGAAAATATGATTACAGATGAGAACAGGTATGATTTAAGTAATATAAGGATGAATTATTTGTTACGCGCTGAACAGTTGAGGAAAAATGGAATTACTCAAAAACATTTGGAGGATGAAGATAAAAGCATGAAACAACTGGTACTTCAATGGGAGGAAGAGAGTACCCTAAAGCTTGTAAATCTGGGTGAAGTCTCAAAAGAAACAGCGGAACATTATATATCAAGATTAAGACAGATGAATAATCGAGGTAGAAAAAGAAGAGTAAATAAAGGCTTAATAAAGCACATACTTCTGTTTGCAAAACAATGGAAAGAGAATCAAAAGCAGAGAGATGTGTTTGAGAAAGAAAGACGTCAGTTTATGGAACTGAAAAGAAAGAACAATGAATATGTATTACAACAACTATATGATAGGAAGAGTAATGACGGTTCCATAATTATTGATCGTAGGATTGCAGAACAGGAACAGATGAAAATACTTCTGAAAGAACGAATGATTTTACCGGGAAATCATAACCTCTCACAAAATGAGATATCTTCGGATAATAGTCAATCTTCAGATAGAGGGAAAGAATTAAGGGATGAAAATACTTCCGAAATGATTGATTTAATCACAATTGGCTTTCAAATTGAGAGAGATTGTATTCAGTCAATGTTCGAACAGAATAGGATAACTAGAGAGATGGCCAGAAAGTTTCGTAATAATATAGCATTGATGGAATTGCAGTTAAAAAATAACGAAGAGTGATAAATCCAAACTAATACATTAAGTCCTGGAATATTGAAAGCAGTTATCTATCACATAGGTATCTGCTTTTTTCGTGCTGAAATATCACATTTTACATCACTCTTGATATAAGGTATAATATGGATAATTATGTAGTCAAAAGGGGAACGTTATGGGACAAGTTAATATATTAGTGGTGGAGGATAACGAGGATATTAACCGGATATTACGCCGCTATCTGGAAAAAGAAAAATATCAAGTGATCAGTGCATATTCCGGCACGGAAGCAAAGCTTTTGTTATCAATGAGCACCTTTGATTTAGTGCTACTCGATTTGATGTTGCCAGGTATGAACGGGGAAGAATTGATACGGGTAATAAGAAAAGATGGAAATACTCCAATTATTGTAATATCTGCGAAGGGATCGTTAGAGGATAAGGTCAATGCGTTAAAACAAGGTGCAGATGACTATGTTGTAAAGCCTTTTGAACGGGATGAAATATTGGCAAGAGTGGAAGCTTTGCTACGCAGAACGCAGACTTTTAAGCAGGTGGAAGAAGAGGAAGCCGAATTTAAATTTAAGAATTTGGGCGTAAAGCCATCCGCCAGAACAGCTTTGGTGAAAGGGAATGCAATCAACCTTACAGCATTTGAGTTTGACATACTACTTCAATTAATCACCTATCCGGATAGGGTTTTTACGAAGGAACAATTATATCAGGAGATATGGAAAAACGGATACTATGGTGAAGATAATACGATTAATGTTCATATCAGTAATATTCGTAAGAAAATTAAGGATTTTGATGAGGAATCCTATATAAAAACAGTATGGGGAATTGGGTTTAAGATGGACAATGAATAAATGTGGCAGAGAGTCAAAAGCTATTTACTTATGAAGTGTCAATTCGGGTTATCTTGAATTGAATATATAATCGAATACATATTTCATTGCAACACGCTCTCGCTTGGATGAAAGGATGTTTTCGATAATCGTTTAAAATTACAAATAGATTTCTCGCTGGAATATCTAATTAATATTTATCTTTATACTTTCTTTAAACTTTTTTAAGTACTTGTTAAAAGTATATCGCTATACTGATAGGTGTTAAGAAAACATGGAATATTGGAAAGGAGCTTTCAGGTGAGGGATATTATTTTAACAACCAGAAATTTAAAGAAGACGTATAATAGTGTGACTGTGTTAAATGACATTAACATGGAGCTTAAGCAGGGAGAAATCTATGGTTTGGTCGGCAAGAATGGAGCAGGAAAAACTACATTACTTCGATTGATTACCGGTCAGGCATTTGCTTCAGAAGGTGAACTATCTTTATTCGGAGCAACTACGGAAAATGATCTGAGTAAGGCGCGCAAAAGGATTGGAGCTATTATAGAAACACCAAGCTTTTATCCGAAATTAAGTGCAAAACAAAATCTTGAATATTATCGAATTCAACGAGGAATTCCGGGTAAGCAATGTGTTCAGGAGGCTCTTGAAGAAGTAGGGTTGGAGGATGTGGGCAATAAGAAGTTTCAAACCTTTTCGTTAGGTATGAAACAGCGCCTAGGACTAGCTTTGGCGCTTATGAATAAGCCGGAGATATTATTCCTTGATGAACCGATTAATGGACTGGATCCATTCGGTATCGTTGAGATTCGTAATCTATTATTAAAATTGAGTCATGAAAAGAATATTACAATATTGATATCCAGCCACATATTAACAGAATTGTCTAATCTGGTTACTTATTACGGTTTTATTCATGATGGTAAAATGGTAAAGCAGCTGTCCAGTGAAGAGCTTGCACAAGAATGTAATAAATATCTGGAATTAAAGGTGGATAAAGTAGAAACTATGACGGCTTTATTAGAGAGTAAGCTAGGGTGTATAAACTATAAGGTTACACCGGAGGGTACGATTCAGTTATATGAATATCTCGATCAGCCATCCATCATCAGCAAGCTGGTTGTCAATTCTAATATCGCACTGAATGAAATTTCAGTCCGTGATATTAATTTGGAGAAATACTTTATTCAATTAGTGGGAGGAAATGACCATGAGTAGATATATCAAGAGTGAATTCTATCGTCTTTTACATGCAAAAGGAACGTATTTATTCCTAATAATCAATTCCTTATTATTAATCAGCTCCAGCGTTTTACTGGCTTCAGTAAAGTTATCAGATAGTACATTTCCATATGCGAGTACCAATTTTTCATTTAGCATGGTTGTATCAAATCTAGTTATTGTATTATTCTTATGTATTATAGTTACCTCCAATGTTTTTGGTAATGAATATAACAATCATACGATGAAAAATAGTATTTCTTTTGGTACGACAAGATTTACAATATACTTTGGAAAATTAATTGTACAAATTATCTATGCATTAATTGCATTTGTTGTAATAATTGGTATCCATATTATTGCAGCATACATTTTGTTGGAACATTCAACAGGCTCTAACTATCAGTTACTCATAAGAGTCTGCTTATTATGCCTTCCGTTGTTCCTATTCTCAATAGGATTGTCTAATTGTTTTGCATTTATCTTCGAGGGAACCGGAGCAACGATAGCTTCTACAATAGGAGTATTATTAGCGATTCCAATAATATCTAATTTACTGGGTATGAAATTTGAGTTGGTTCAAAGATTTTCTGAAATTCTACCATATAACATGATTGGCACAATAAAATTAAATCTTGAAAGTAATTCATACACAACAACCTGGGGTGGGGACGCCTTTAGAAACTATTGGATTATTGGTTTGGTCGAGATGTTTGTATTTGTTGTAATCGGATATATTCTTTTTCGAAAAAGAGAAATTAAATAAATAAAAAAATTTTTAATAAAGAACATGATTAAGATGTTAAAATAAATAGTAAAACTTGGTTTTTAAACCGTAATTATCTTTTAATATATTCAGGAAGGAGGTGCAGTCATTATGATATTTGTATGTTTAGCGTTATTTATAATCAGTATTTTATTGGCTGCACGCTTATTTACCCTATGTTGGTCTATTCGTTATGCAAATAAGCAGATGGATGAGATTGGGAAATCACAGGATTCCAATCGTCAGTTAAAAGCGCTGATGATGGATCGCACGATGGAGAGATTATTTTATCGAATTAACCTGGTCTATAAGAAGAGGCAGGAGGAAAGGATCGCTTATCAGAGAAGAGAAGAGCAGATTCGAAGAGAAATAGAGAATATCTCACATGATCTTCGAACTCCACTTACTTCGATTATCGGTTTTGTAGATTTGATAAATGACGAGGAAACCACTCAGGACGAGAAAAAAGAGTATTTAGAGATTATCGGTAAAAGAGCGAGGGTTTTACAGGGATTTATTCAGGATTTTTACGAATTGTCAAGAATTGAGGCGGACGATTATCCGATTCTACATGAACTGGTAGAGATTCAACCTATTCTGAAGGAAGTTGTTGTTGCACATTATCAGGAATTTATTAAGAAAAATATTCAAGTGGAGATTCAAATCGAAGAGAAACCAATCAGTATTATTGGGGATAAGATTCAGTTCAATCGAATAATTAATAACCTGGTTCAAAACTCATTAAAATATGCAAATAAATTCTTTTGCATATCTCAGTATACCAAGGATGGAGTATGTGTGATTGAGCTTCGTAATGATAAAAATCGCATGAACGAAGAGGATATCAACTATATCTTTGACCGATTTTATACCGGTGATATCACAAGGAATTCCCAGAGTACAGGTTTGGGTTTATCGATTGCCAAAGTGTTAACAGAAAAGTTAAAGGGTACAATTGAAGCTAAGATTGAGGGAGATCTGTTTGTCATTAAATTACAGTGGAAGATAAAGTAATCCTTGGCACGAACTTTATACCTTTTTAAGCTATGAGCGATGTTTTGCTCGTGGCTTTTTTTGTATATCATTGGTAAAGATGGTTTTCGTTAATACTATCAGTTGTTTCGTAATATGTGTTATGAAAAAATTATCGGAATTTCAGAAAAGCTTAATAAATCATATCATTTACAGTAAAGTATAAACTATGATAAAATCAATATTAAGGTTTGATGCATTATAAATAATCATGTCATAGCATGTTATTAATAGTCACTTTACTGAATTATATGAAAATGAGGAAAGAGATATGAATCACATTCTTAAGAGAAATAATGTAAATGTAATTGGTTCGGGGGAACAGACTGTTGTACTTGGTCATGGATTTGGATGTGATCAAAATATATGGCGATCCATTACGCCTTTTTTAGAGAAAAATTATAAAATATTACTATATGATTATGTTGGATCCGGTCATTCGGATAAAACTCAATATGATAAAAAGCGTTATT
Organism: Variimorphobacter sp. HTMS_6; assembly: GCF_059717775.1. Classification (NCBI taxonomy): domain Bacteria; kingdom Bacillati; phylum Bacillota; class Clostridia; order Lachnospirales; family Lachnospiraceae; genus Variimorphobacter; species Variimorphobacter sp. HTMS_6. Next base: position 1,879,262 of record NZ_AP046094.1, on the reverse strand, counting down.
CTGATTTGCTTGGATATGCGAAGGATCTGGAGGAAATACTGGATGAGCTAGAAATTAAGGATGCGATTTTTGTAGGTCATTCAGTAAGCTCTATGATTGGTTTATTGGCTTCCATCCACAATCCAACGTATTTTAAAAAGATGGTACTAATTAGTCCATCACCTCGTTATATTAACGATGGCAAGGATTATTTTGGAGGATTTGATAAGCAGGATATTAATGAAATATTAACATTTATGGAGATGAACTTTTTAGGGTGGGCTAGTGCAAATGCTGCAGCTTTAATGGACAATCCGGATAAACCGGCATTGGCCGAACAACTTAAGGACTCCTTATCCTGCGAAGACCCAGGGATAATGAAGACTTTTGCAAGAGCTACTTTCTTATCTGATTGCCGTAAAGAATTGAGTCTGGTTACTACACCTACATTAATTCTTCAATGCTCTGTTGACAGCATCGTACCTGTGGAGGTTGCGCACTATTTGAATCACAATATTAAAAGTAGTTCACTAAAAATAATAGAGGCACGGGGTCATTATCCTCATTTAAGTATGCCAAAAATCACTGCAGAGTGTATCTTAGAGTTCGTTAGCTGAGTTGTGTTTAGAAGTCAGAAGTTTACTTGATAGATAGGTTAAAGAAGAGGAGAAGAATAGCTTGGATAACGGAATGCATCACATACCATGTGGTTATTTGCTTATGAATGAGCAGGGAGAGATTCTTGAAGCGAATGAATATTTTATAGAGCTAATTAATTACCCACTGGAACAGGTGGTTGGTCAGTATATTGACCATTACTTGTCGTCAGCCAGTAAAATCATATTTCACTCATTATTCCTTATGCAAATCATGAATGTCGGGAAGATGGAGGAAATCTATTTAACGCTAAAAGCAAAGGATAAGGAAGATGTTCCGATTCAGATGAATGGAAAACTTGATGTGAAAGAAGGCAAAACCTATATTGAATGTGTACTGGTTACTGTTATGAAGAGAAATCGATATGAGCAGGAATTGCAATCAGTCCGTGATGAGCTGGAGGACGCCTATCTTATTAAGAATGAAGTACTGGCCGAAGAAAACCGACTAAGAGAGCTTTTTGAAACCATACTTTATTCGATTCATGAGGGAATTATTGTTACTGACAAACAAGGAAAGATAACAATTATGAATCAGCTTGCACAAAGGTATACAGGGTGGACTGCAAAGGAAGCAATAGGAATGCCATTTGGAGAAGTATTTCATACCATCGAGATTCAATCAAGAGAGGAATGCGAGCCAATTATCGGTAAGGAGTTAATTGCAAAAAGAGGTCATGTTTATATCCGTGATGTTATCCTTCTGGCTAAAGATGGAGGGGAACGATACATACAAGGAACTGCCGCATATATTTCGCAAAATGAGCATTTGATTGGAGTAGTAACAACATTTCGTGATACCACCAAGGAATATTTTCAGGAAAATGTAATCGACAGCTTTTTAAACATAAACATGGATATTCTATGTGTTTTCGATATGAATATGAAGATTCATAAAGTGAATCGTAAATTCGAAGAGATACTTGGTTATGAGGAAGAAGAATTGCTAGGAAAACAAATGGCAGAGTTTGTTCAAGAAAGCGATATTAATCAGATTAAAGAAGAATTTGATAAAATGCTGGATTTCCACGAAGTTCAGGAATTTACGAGTGAGTTTCGCTGTAAGAATGGTTCTTACCGAATATTCGAGTGGAGAATACAGTTAAGTATGGGACAATATATCTTTGCGTCAGCCAGAGACGTTACAATCAAAACGATAGAAAATGAAGTTTTGATTGAGAAAGCGATGAGAGATCAGCTGACCGGATTGTATAACCGTCATTATCTTGATCGTATGATCTTTGAAGAAATGAAGCAAAGTGATATATTTAATCTGAGCTTAACAATGGCGATTATGGATCTAGACCTGTTTAAAATTGTTAATGATACCTGGGGACATCCAGTTGGAGATGATCAGTTAAAAACCGCAGCTCAAATTGCGGCTAAAAGCATACGAAATACGGATTGGTTGATACGCTTTGGTGGGGAAGAATTCGTTATCATTCTACCAAAGACCTCGCTGGAAGAGGCAATGAAGGTTCTGGAGAATGTAAGATTGAATTATGAGAACAATAATCACCCGATCACAGGAAAACAAACCTTAAGTATCGGTGTTACTCAAAAAAGATATAATGAAACCTTTCAGGAGTGGTATGAAAGAGTGGATGAAGCTTTATATAGTGCCAAGACCGAAGGAAGAAATCGTATTGTGGCAAGGTGATATTATTCATTTAGATTGCTATGGCAAAGATGGAGGATTTATGAAAGACATTACTCAGATATTTAACAATTATTATAGATACATTTATAATTATGCGTTAAAGTTGTCCTGCCATCCGGATGATGCTGCCGATATTACACAGGATACCTTTGTGAAAGCCTGGAGGAATTTATACACATTACAGGATGAGAATGCGTTGTCAAAATGGCTTCGGACTATCTGTTATCATGAATTTCTGATGAAGATTCGTAAAAAGCAAGGGTACGAGCAAGTGCTGGTGGAAGATTGGGATAAGCTTGAGAGGGAAGGTAGATTTCTAAAACAAGTTATTCCGTTGCCGGAGGAAGAAGTAATCGTAGCAGAGGAGATAAAAAGCTTACAAAACGGATGCTTTTTGGCTATGGTAAGAAGATTGTCTTTAAACCAAAGAATCACATTTTCATTGGTTGATATGTTTGGACTTACAATTGATCAGGTTGCAGAGATTCTGGACACTTCAAAAGGGGCGGCGAAAGGGTTACTTTACCGTGCACGAATGAATATAGATTCGTTCTTTTCTGATCATTGTAATTTACTCTATGAAAACAATCCTTGTTCATGCAAGGCTTGGATTGAATTCTCATCAAAGAGAGAACAGTTGCAGCAAAGGACGAAACAATTGATTCAAGAATTAAACTTTGAAGAGAAGGGATATCAGCTTAATGAGGAGGTAAGGCGAAAAATATCGTATTTGTATTTACATATGCCGGAGCAAAAGCCATCCCAAAATTGGTATGATCATGTTATAGAAATCTTTGCAAAAGAATAATTACAGTATATAATTTGACACCCAAACAAAATATGTACCTTTTCAGGAAATTAGTATAAACCTACCGTATCTTTGATGATTATATTGCATCTATATAGGTGTAACAAATTATCATATTTTGAAAGGTAGGTAAAAAAATGAATGTATCAAATGGTTTTGAGATGTTTTTGAAAGATACGAATGGTGTAGGTGAAGCATTTATGGGGGCAATTGATAAATTGTCCGAGAAGAGTAGTTTATCAAAGAAGGAGCATGAATTGGCTTATATTGCGGTTCTTGTCACAACGAAGATGTATGGTGGATTACCATTCCATATTGAACAGGCGAAGGTTCATGGTGCAAGCCTGGATGAGATTCGCAGTGCAGTACTTTTGCCGTTGCCGGTGGTCGGCATTCAGGTAACTGAGGCTTTACCTTATGTGAAGTAGATAAGACTGATTAAATGCGTGTATGTAAACCTACAGGTAGTATAAATGTATGGTATGCAGAGATGAAACAATTGGGAAGGGGAGTTAGGCGATGGATGGTGTCATCACTAGGCTGCAGGGTGAGATTCAAAAAATCGGTGGAAAGATAAAAATCCTTCCTAGTAGTGTGCTACAATCCCTACAACTCGAATGGGATTATAGCTTGAAAGAGCTGACCGGTTCAATGATGTATCAATGTATGTTAGATCAATATTTTGATTTTTCACTGGATAATAATATCAACTCTCTGATTATAATCGCATTGCCATCTCCGCCAACGTATATTGAGGTTGAACAGGATGGGTTTACAATTGAAGCAGATATTCCGCCTGTTTATAGCAGAAGAGATCAACAGTTATGCACCATTAAGAATATCGTGGATGAGATATTTGTTCCAAATCATATCCATTCCTACCCGGTGGTGCTTCCGAAAAAGATACTGGGAGGGATCAGTGGATTTGGAAAATACGGTAGAAATAATCTGCTATATGTTGAAGGAATGGGAACCTGTCATAGACTTACCGTATTTGCTTCTGATCTTATTTTTACAGAGAATGTTGAATTATCCGGTACACTTAGGATGGAGCGTTGTGAAAAGTGTAAGGTGTGTTTAACTCATTGCCCAACCGGAGCAATTAGAAGAAATCATGAAAGAATTGACTGGGATCGATGTATTACCTTTTATAATGAAACAGATGGAGAATTTCCGGATTGGATCAATCAGGAGTTTCACAATTGTATCGTGGGATGTAAACTATGCCAAGAAAACTGCCCGGAGAATATAGGACTCTGGAACAAAGAGCAAATTGGACGGCTAACTTTGCAAGAAACTAGGGAAATATTAAAGAATAAGAAATTTGAAGAGTTAGCACAACCACTGCAAGATAAACTGATCGAGTGGAACTTTAATCGGTATTATCATGTGTTATCTAGAAATATAAATATGTTACGAAAGAAAGTAGATAACTAATGTCATATGATAATAAAGGTTGTAATGATATCCAGTTAATAAATTATGGTGACAAGTAATAGTATTTTTGGTAAACTGTTGTTTACGGATGATATTTTCAAATTTGAAAATGACATAAATGATATAACATCAAGGAGAGACAACAGATGAAAGAAAAGAACAAAAGAATTATCATGACAGTATTTGGTGTACTAATTGCAGGATTTAGTGTTGGTATGTTCAACTTTACTGATTTTGGAATGGATCCATTTCAGGTTTTAGCACATGGTGTGTGGAAGAAGTTCTCAATCGGATACGGAGCCTTTTATTCCATTCTCAATTTATTGATGTTAATTGCTATCTTCTTTATTAATAAGAAGAAAATTGGACTTGGTACAGTAATTAATATCTTTTTGTTGGGATATGTGGTACAGTTTTCGTCCTGGTTATTTGATACCTTAATTCCGAATCCATCCTTACCGTTAAAGATAGCATTTTTAATTGTTGGAATAATAATTATGTGTTTTGGATCCTCTCTCTATTTTGTAGGTGATTTGGGAGTGTCAACTTATGATGCGGTTGCACTTATTATGTCCGAGAAGAAGATTGCAAGATTCCAATATTGCAGAATCGGAACAGATATTATTTGTACTGCAGTGGGCTTTGCACTGGGTGCAACAGTGGGTGTCGGAACTGTCTTTACGGCATTTTTTATGGGGCCGATTATCGCATTTTTTAATAAAAAAATCTCAATCCCATTCCGTTATGGTAAAGCAAAACAAGATTAATTTGTAATAAGTAAATTGAAAACTACATAAAATATGAATTGATTAATAAAATAAAGATGCTTGGAATATGGCATCTTTATTTTTATGTATTTTATAATTATTAGTTATCACGAACGAATCTTGTTACTTTCTACAAGTTTTGTTATAATAAGACAATAAGTAATCAATATCATAGGGCAGAGTTGAATAAGAAGTTATCCCTCATGTTCGTGCAAAGGAGGATATTTATGGGTTGGATTAAGGATAAATTCAGTACAACGCAACATAATCCAAGATTAAGTGTTAAAGAATTATTTAAATATATTGGCCCGGGATTACTGGTTACTGTGGGATTTATTGACCCGGGGAATTGGGCTTCGAATATCGCAGCAGGATCAGATTACGGATACAAGCTTCTGTGGATGGTTACGTTATCGACCATTATGCTTATATTACTCCAGCATAATGTTGCCCATCTTGGTATCGTTACAGGTGATTGTTTGGCGGAAGCTGCTACAAAAAACTTAAAACCATGGGTAAGCAGAACAGTACTTTCGACTGCGGTTCTTGCTTCCATATCTACCGCTATGGCAGAGATTCTAGGTGGTGCAATTGCACTTAACTTATTATTTAAAATTCCGATTAAGGTGGGTGCATTAATGGTTCTCGCTTTGGTTATCTGGATGTTATTTGCAAATTCTTATCAAAAGCTTGAAAAGCTTATTATTGGGTTTGTATCCATTATCGGCTTCTCCTTTTTATATGAATTATCAATTGTTCATGTAAATTGGAATGAGGCGGTTCGAGGTTGGTTTACTGTAAGTATTCCTCAAAACTCCATTCCGATTATAATGTCAGTGTTGGGAGCAGTAGTCATGCCACATAATCTGTTTCTTCACTCTGAGATAATTCAGAGTAGAGAGTTTAATAAAGAAGATGAAGCGGTGATAAAAAAGCAACTAAAATATGAATTTACGGATACCCTTTTATCCATGCTGATCGGTTGGGCAATCAACAGTTCCATGATTATCCTGGCAGCAGCAACATTCTTTGCGAATCATCAGAAGGTAACTGAACTCGGGCAGGCTCAGAATTTATTAACACCTCTTCTTGGAGGTGGTGCAGGTATCGTCTTTGGGGTAGCCTTATTATTTTCTGGAATATCATCAACAATTACGGCAGGAATCTCCGGTGGAAGTATTATGGCTGGAATTTTCAAAGAACCCTATGATATCAAGGATTTCCATTCAAAGTTAGGGGTAGGAGTAACATTAATTATTGCAACTTTGATCATCTTTGTGATATCTAATCCGTTCCAAGGGTTGGTTTATTCCCAGATGCTTTTGAGTATACAGCTGCCGATTACAGTGTTTTTACAAATCTATTTAACTGCTTCCCAAAAGGTTATGGGTAAGTTTAAGAACTCCCTTCTGCACAATATAGCTCTTTGTACAATCGCTATCATTATATCGGTATTAAATGTACTGCTGTTTGCCAGCTTTTTACACTAAAATCATATGATATGATTCTTTTATCGAATAAGAATAAATATATAATTATGAAAATGAATAATAAGTTAGGAGAATAGCTTATGAAAAAGATAGTAATAACTGGTGGAAGTGGTCTTTTGGGTACTTACGTGGTAGAACATTTCGTAGAGATGGGATATGAGGTTTTGAATATTGATATAACAAAGCCTAAAAAAAGTATATCTGATTTTATGACAGTCAATTTAATGAATATCGGCGACTGTTATGCTGCTCTTGCCGGTGCGGATGCGGTTATTCACCTCGCTGCAATTCCCGTAGCGTATAGTCATCCAAATGACGTAACATTTCAAAACAATGTAATGTCCACATACAATATTCTGGAGGCAGCATCTAATCTTGGAATAAAAAAAGCGGTAATAGCATCCAGTGAATCCTCTTATGGAATCGTCTTCTCCAAGCAGAATCTGATGCCCCAATATGTTCCGATCGATGAAGAACACCCTCAATTACCGGAAGATTGCTATGGCCTGTCCAAAATTGTAAATGAAAAAAATGCCGATATGATTAACCGCAGATGTGGTATGCAAGTAGTCTCTTTTCGAATAGGTAATGTTATAACGCCTGAGATGTATCAAAACTTTCCGGATTTTATCCATAACCCTAAGAAGCGTAAAGTGATTTTGTGGAGTTATATTGACGCACGTGATATTGCTGTTGCATGTAGACTGGCAATTGAAGCGAACGGATTAGGTTCCATTGCACTTAATCTGGCGGCGGATGATACAAGTATGGATATAAAAAATAATGAGCTAATGAAAGCAGAATTTCCTGAAGTTAAGGATATACGTATTTCGCTTGATAGTTACCAAACCCTTTTAAGTAATGATAAAGCAAAAAAGGTTTTGAATTGGAGACCAGTTCATTTTTGGAGAGATAATATAAATAATAAATAATTTATAAAAAGTCAGTAAAAAAGTGCTTGCAATTCCAAAAAATAGATGTATAATATAATCATAGTAATAATTACTATTATTAAATTACACATAACAATATCTATTAATAGAAATAGATACATTGAAAGAAGGAGGAATTGCGATGAATAAGGATAATATTAACGCCAGATTAAATGATGTTTTAGATGAATTAATGGAATATTCTATTCCGGAAGAAGGTGCATGCTCAGCGGAATTCCCTAGTGGTTGTATTTTATGTGACGAATCATAGGAATCTAGCTATAAGCATTGACATAGGGCAGAAACCGCTTCAAATACGGCTATCTGCCCTATATTTATATTAAAAGAATGACCTGAATATTGTTGCGAGATCTGATAATTAAAGTACGGCTTAAGGGACGGTGCATAGGGGAAGGTACTTAGGGGGAATTGGATGAAGAATAAGTTAGCAAGCACGATGAACATCATCTTTTCGATTGGGGTATTAATTGGTTTATATTTGACAAGCTTGTATCATTACCTTTTGTTCCATAGCTTGGCTGAAATTTTTAGTATTTTTATTGCATTTACCGTATTTATCATAACTTTGAATTAATATCAGTACTTAAAGAATAATTACTTGATAATAATCGGAGTATCATATTTGTTTATCGGAGTAATTGATTTGTTCCATACATTATCGTTTAAAGGTATGGGAGTAATTACAGATTATGATTATTATGCTAATCAATTATGGATTGGTGCAAGATATTTTGAAAGTATTGTCTTATTGATTGCATTTAACTCAATAAGGATAAAGAAGAAAGTTGATTTAAATTTAGTTTTTGTTGTAGGATTTATAATTACTTCACTCCTATTATTAAGTGTATTTGTGTGGAAAGTCTTTCCTGTTTGCTTTATTGAGGGAGTGGGATTGACCTCATTTAAAATAATCAGTGAGTATATTATATGCTTAATTTTGGTATTATCAATTAGCAGTTTGATTCGGTTAAAAAGGTATTTCAGTAATTCGGTATTTATGTATTTGGTTATATCTATGATTTGTGCTATTTTATCCGAATTATCCTTTACATCTTATACCAGTAATTATGGAATAACTAATTTGATAGGACATTTTTTCAAGATATTTTCCTTTTATTTTATATATAAAAGCATTATAGTGAAAGGGTTAAAAGAACCCTTTGATACAATATTTAGAGAAATGAAATTGGCGGAAGATAAGCTCCATGAACAAAATCATGTTTTGAAAAATCAAGCGATTTTAGATGGGTTAACCGGATTGTATAACCATAGATATTTATACGAGTGTTTGGAAGAAGAATCAGAAAAGTGGTATGAGGTTAAATCTACTTTCGTAATATTAATTGTTGATATTGACTTTTTTAAAAAGATAAATGATACCTATGGTCATGTTATTGGAGATGTGATTTTGAAAGAACTATCACGAATCCTTAAAGAAAATGTGAGAAAAAATGATATCGTAGGACGGTATGGTGGGGAAGAGTTTTTAATTATTCTTAAAGATACAGAATTAATAGATGGGTATCAAATTGCAGAAGACATAAGGCGAAAAGTGGAAAATAGGGCATTCACTAATAATATTCGTTTCTCGGTAAGTATAGGTGTTGGTGTGTACCGAGGGGAAACGGTTAATGAATTAATAGAAAAAGCGGACAGTAAATTATATGAAGCGAAAAACAACGGTAGAAATAGATCGGTTATGTGATGGAAGATTAATGGATAATATAGGAGGTGATGAGTATGTTACAGGTAGGAAGTATTGCACCTGATTTTACGCTATTAAACCAAGATGGTGAAAAAATTACTTTGTCGAGTTTAAGAGGGAAAAAGGTAATTCTATATTTTTATCCAAAGGATGATACACCCGGCTGCACGAAGCAAGCATGTGGGTTTGGAACACTTCAACCAGATTTTAGGGAAAAGGGTGCAGCGATTGTCGGAGTTAGCAAAGACAGCGTGGAATCTCATAGAAAATTTGCAGATAAGTACAATCTTACTTTTACGTTATTGGCAGATCCGGAACTAGAGGCAATCCAATTGTATGATGTTTGGAAAGAGAAAAACATGTATGGGAAAAAGTCAATGGGAGTTGTAAGAACCACCTATCTTATTGATGAGGATGGGGTTATAATTAAAGCAGTAACAAAAGTAAATGCAGAAAAAAATCCTGAAGATATGTTGAAAGAGCTATAATAATCAGTCTGACTTCAGGTGTATGGAATGATATATATAATTAAAGGAGGATGAATTATGTTAAACAAAAATGTTGCAAAATTGCTAAATAATCAAATTAATAAAGAGTTTTACTCTTCCTATCTTTACCTCGATATGGCGAATTATTACGCGGATCAGAGTCTTGAGGGATTTGAAAACTGGTTTTTTGTACAGACTCAGGAAGAGAAGGATCATGCGCTTTTATTCCGCAAGTACTTATTAAATAATGGTGAAAAAGTTACATTTTCATCCATTGATGGACCTAGCCAGAAGTTTAATGATTTCCGTGAGCCTTTGGTTGCGGCTTTTGAACACGAACAGTTTATCACTGCATCCATTAATGAGATTTATGAAGAAGCATACAAGAATAAAGATTTCCGTACCATGCAATTCTTAGATTGGTTTATTAAGGAGCAGGGTGAAGAAGAGAAGAATGCGGATGACAATATTAAGAAATATGACTTATTCGGATCTGATTCAAAAGGTTTATATATGTTGGATAGTGAATTGAAATCACGTATCTATGCGCCACCGTCATTAGTAATATAATCAATTATGATTAAATTGGTTGCTGAAAATGTTGATCCTTAGGGAGACATTTTTGGCAACCATTTTTATTCTTTAGGAGAAACCTTGATATTGGAAAGTGATAGTGTCAGTGAATCCTATAGTATAAAAATCATTTTTGGAAACGCTCTTTTTGTAGTGAAAATCAGAGTTTGGATAGTTGTGGATGGAAAAATATGATATAATTCTTTTAAGTTTAATAGCATATATTTAATATAGATGAGGAGTTGTTTTGATGAAAAGAACAACAGTATGGGCGCATAGAGGAGCTTCGGGATATGCTCCTGAGAATACGTTGGTTGCGTTTCAAAAGGCAATTGATATGGGTGCGGACGGAATTGAGCTGGATGTGCAGATGACAAAGGATGGTCAGTTAGTCGTTATTCATGATGAAACGGTGGACAGAGTCAGTAACCATGTAGGATGGGTGAAAGATTATACCTATGAAGAATTAAGAGTTCTTAATGTGAATATGAATTATCCGGAATACGGTATCGTTAATATACCGAAATTGGAGGAAGTTTACCGACTCATCCATGATACCGGATTGCTGATTAATGTGGAACTAAAGAACGGAGTTATCTTTTATCCTCAGATGGAGGAGAAAGTACTCGCTTTAACGAAGAAGATGAGACTACAGGAACGGGTTATCTATTCCTCTTTTAATCATTACAGTATCATGAGGTTAAAGGAAAGAAATCCGGAGGTTGAGACAGGCTTTTTATATGAAGATGGATATCTTGATATGCCGGATTATGCTAAAAGATACGGAGTGGAAGGGCTGCATCCTGCACTTTATAATCTGCAATATCCGAATTTTATTCTGGAATGTAAGAAGAAGGGAATAATACTTCGTGTATGGACAGTGAATGATATGAATGATATGAAACAATTGTGTGAAAATGAAATTGATACAATGATTACAAATTATCCGGATTTAGGGCGTAAGGTTGTGAGTGAGTATGGAAAAATCAGCAAGAAAAATTAAAGATATGATATTTCTAAAAGATGATGGGTATCAGGACAGAATGATAAATGAGGTCAGTAAGGAGTTAGAGGAATATTGTGAGTCGGGTTATTTTCAAAGCTATGATGATAGTAGAATCTATTATGAATACTATCATCATCCCGAAGAAAAGGCGCGTGTTGTAATATCACATGGTTTTTGTGAATTTACGAAAAAGTTTGAGGAGGTGATATATTACTTCAATAAAGCTGGGTATTCTGTCTATATCCTTGATCATAGAGGTCACGGATATTCCGGGAGAGTAGTGGAAGATAAAAGTAAAGTACATGTACGATCTTACGATGAATATGTCAGGGACTTTCATCAATTTATAACACAGATCGTATTAAAGGATTCACCACAGGCGAAGCTCGTCCTATACGCGCATTCAATGGGAGGAGCAATCGGGGCATTATACCTGGAAGAGCATCCGAATGTTTTCTCATGTGCAATATTAACCTCACCTATGATGGAGATGGATTTTGGGAAACTTCCTGTATCATTCGCCAGAATGGCAGTTAGGATATTAAAATTGATAAAATTAGAGGAATCCTATGCAATCGGACAGAGAGCATTTGACGGTATACCGGTGTTTAAAACAAGCAGTTGTTTATCTGAGGAAAGATATAGGTATATGTTTGATAAACGGTTAAAGGATGAGAAATATCAGACCTACGGAGCCTCTTATGGATGGGTACTTGCAAGTTTACAGGCGATAAACAAACTTCAAAAGAATGCAGGGTTAGTTAAAACACCCACATTGCTTTTTCAAGCAGGTCTAGACACAACCGTAAAACCGGGAGGACATAGACGATTTGTACGTAATTCGAATTGTACTGAGTTGATTATAATTCCTGATTCAAAGCATGAAATCTATAATGCAACGCCAGAGATAATTGAACAATATTATCCAAAGATTTTTGCGTTTATTGAAGAAAAAATGGGAATATAAAAATAAGTTGACACATAAATAGTCGTTTACTTATTTTTTATATTCGCGCTTGAAATCGATTAATTTATTGGTAATAATAATCTGCGGTAAATTATAGCATAAACAATTGTTACATAATTTTGAGTTGTTTGACTTGATTATGACTTTGTTTTAGAAAGTAACTGGGTAGCTTGTGTTTTATACACAATATTATCATTAGAAATAGTTGTGCTTGTATTAATATCTGTTACACCGTTAAGTAGATTTGATACTTGGTATAATAAAATATCCAGCCGTTATACATAGAACATTTAATACATTTTCATAACCCGGTCGTATAGAATAAGCTATGATAGCACGCCCTCCTTGATATAAAGGTGGGAAAAAAAGTATAATGCTCAAAATTAGTAGAATTTCTATAACCAAGTACAATGGGTTGATTTTTAATTTACTGTGTTCGAGTAACTTTGGAATCGTGAAAGCAAGACCAAGGAATAGATAAGAGATACTTCTAAGTAATGGATATAGTATAGGTTGGGACAAAATGAAAGCGTTGTTAGTTAAGTTTGATGATGTTTTCAATTTAGGTAGAAGAAAAAATGTGATTGAAAGAACAGCCAAAATAAATATAATTTGAATAAGTATAATAATAAATTCTTTGCTTGGTCTGTGTTGTCTGCTTAACATTTCATCATCCCTTTCATAATAATAGAATAATTCGTCATGACATTTTATGATTGTTAAAACATACTATACATGTATGACATATATATTATTATGAATTCCAATATATGTCAAACGTGTATTTGTTTGTTAATAGTATTAGTGAGAGGATTTTAATATGATTGATATGGTTCTATGATGAGATTTATAATTGCATACATTTCACACGAATTTTGCTTGCTTCCTGTTAAAATATGTTATAATAGGGACATGATTATTGAAGGGGGATACACCAATGAAATTAAGTAAAGAGGAAAGATCCTGGATTATGTATGACTGTGGTAACTCGGCATATTCCATGGCGGTTACTACTGCGTTATTGCCGATCGTTTTTGGAATGTTTCATACCACAAATGGAAGTATGGGGTTAGGGTATTACAATTCAATCGCAAGTATATTAATTGCAATATTAAGTCCAATATTGGGTACCATAGCTGACTATAAGGATAAGAAAAAGCGCTTTTTCCTCTTTTTTGCGATTCTTGGAATCGTTATGACAGGAGCGCTAGCATTTGTTCCTCCTTCTAGTGGCCAGTGGCAAATACTCATAATATTCTTCATCCTATCGACGATAGGATTCACCGGTTCTTGTATCTTTTATGATTCTTTTCTTGTAGACATAACGAGTGAGGACAGAATGGATAAGGTTTCATCGAATGGCTTTGCATTCGGATACATATTGAGTGTAATCCCGTTCGGAATTAGCCTTGCGCTTATCTTTGTTTTAGGGATGGACAAAGCAATCGGATATCAGATAGGTTTTATTATTACCGCATTATGGTGGGGACTTTTCACTATTCCATTACTTAGACATGTGAAACAAAAGTTTTATATTGAGCCGGAACCCAAGCCGGTAATTAATAGCTTTAAAAGATTATTTATTACCTTTAAAAATATTACACACTACAAATATGTATTTATATTTTTACTGGCATATTTTTTCTATATTGATGGTGTGGACACGATTATTAAGATGGTGGTACCATATGCAACCTCTATTTTAGGACAGGAGTCTTTGAGTACATTTACTTTACTGGGAATTCTGTTAATTATTCAGATAATCGCATTCCCTTGTGCAATACTTTATGGAGCTCTTGCTAAGAAGTATTCTGCCAGAACAATGATTATTATTGGAATCTTGACCTATATTGTATCCTGTATCGCGGCTTTTTTTATCTCCTCCGTATGGCATATCTTTATCCTCGGAGCGATGATTGGATCGGCGCAGGGAGGAATTCAATCCTTAAGCAGATCTTATTACGCTAAGATTATACCAAAGGATAAATCCAATGAATTCTTTGGCTTTTATAATGTCTTTGGTAAATTTTCAGCCATTATAGGGCCGGCCGTTATGGCCTTCACAACACAAGTTACCGGGAAAGCGAGACTCAGTATCCTATCAATCATACCATTATTTATCTGTGGCTTCTTGGTATTCTTGATATTACCGAAGGACCTTAATAAAATTACTGTGGTGAGGGAGAGTTAATTTGAACGATTCACAAAGAGCAAAACATCTAATCGTAATCTCTTACGATGCATTTTCAGAAGATAACTGGGATGATGCTGTAAAGCAGCCGAATCTAGCCCGCCTGCTTAAAAATGGATCGTATAGTAATAAACTAAAAAGTGTTTATCCTTCCTTGACCTATGTGGTTCATTCCACTATGGTTACCGGAGTGTACCCGCAACGGCATGGGATTTATCATAATAATTCTTTTCAACCGTTTGTGGAAGAGAAGGATCAGCAATGGTTTTGGTTTCGAAGAGATATTAAGGTGCCAAATATTTATGATGAGGCAAGAAAGAATAAGCTGAAAACGGCTTCCTTACTATGGCCGGTTACTGGAAAAGCTGCAATTAATTACAATATTCCTGAAATCAGAGCAATAAAAAATGAAAATCAGATTCTTAAGTCATTAAGAAACGGATCACCACTTTATAGCATAGAAATGGAGATGAAATTCGGTCGTTACAGAAAGGGAATTAGTCAACCTTACCTGGATGATTTTACTACTAAGTGCGCGGTTGAAACAATTAAAAAATATAAACCAAATCTCTTCTTGATGCACATGATTGACTTGGATGATGCAAAGCATGAGAATGGGACGGACAGTTTGGAGGTCGTACAGGTATTGGAACGTATGGATCGAAGAATTGGAGAGATTATGAGTGCAGTGGAAGAGGCAGGTATCTGGAACGATACTGTTTTTCTTATCTTGGGAGATCATGGACAGATTAATGTAAGATATAAAGTTGCTTTAAACACATTGTTAAAAGATAAAGGTCTTATATATGAAGAGAATGGCGCATTAAAATGGAGAGCTTATCTTCAAAATGCCGGCGGAAGTGCATATCTCCATCTTAAACAGGGCGATGATGAAGCAGAAAAACTGGCACTCTCTATTATAGAGAATGCGATTAAGGAAGATTGCTATGGAATCGAGAGGGTATTAAACAGACCTGAACTTGATGATTTACATGTGGAACCCTCTATAAAATATATGCTGGAGGCAAAGAAGGGATATAGTTTTGAAGATAGCTTGATTGATCCACCGGTTATAGACCTTAAGGAGCTGGGAAAGCGGTACGCGACCCACGGGTATTTACCATTGAAACCCGTTTACCGGTGTAATTTCATAATATCTGGTGTGGGAATTAAGAAAGGCCAGGATATAAGAGATATTGAGATGGTTGACATTGCTCCAACGATGGCTAAAGTATTAGGGCTTCAATTTGCCCAATGTGACGGAAGAATACTGGAGGAGGTTTTTGAATAAACCGATTAATTGAATATTGAAATGTTTGGCTGTTGAAAAATACTTTTTATTTTAGAATTTTTCAACAGTATTTTTTTGTCACCTTTTATTTGTTATCGATGTTTCTTCTACTAATTTGAAAGGTAAGGAACTCATTACTTCACGTAAACATAAGATATATGGAGAAATACCATTGTTTGTTAGGGGTTTATTTAACAACTCGATATAAGGAGGATAACTAGGTGGAGTATTCTTTGGGAGATATAATTACAGTGTTGATGAAACGTTTTATTCTGATCATTGTATTCACTTTATTGGGTTTGTCCGTGTTCTATTTTATCAACAGTCGTGTAACAAAACCAATTTATACGGCAAGTGTACAAATGTATGTTAATCCAAATCAATACGAGTCAGCAGCGGATTTGACACAATTAACATATGCTCAGCAGATCACAGAAACCTATGTATATTTATTAAAAACAAAAGCTTTTTATAAAAAGGTCAGTACAGAAGGTAAATTAAATTATAACGCAGATCAATTGCAGGCCATGACCAATATTGAAATCGTAAATAATACAGAATTATTCCGCGTTAGTGTAACCTCACTAAGTCCGGATGATTCTTATAATATAGCAAAAGCGATACAAGAAGTTGCGCCAAGCTGGATTAAAAGTGTTATGAGCACAGCTAAAATATCCGTAGTTGACCCGGCAAATCGACCACTTGGGCCATCCGGGCCAGATGTTAGCCGAAATACTATGGTCGGCGGTTTCTTAGGATTTATGATTTCAATTGTGCTATGTTTCCTACTTGAAATCCTAAATATTACTGTAAAAAACAGCGAGGATTTAATTAGAAAATATAAAATTCCGGTTATTGGCGCAATACCAAGCTATAGCAGTGATTATTCTAAAAAATTCGGATTATTAAAATTTATTCCTAGCCCTAATATATCAAGAAATAGTGGCGGAGCATTCGATGAGAAAAAGAAATTCGAGGTTAGTGAAGCCTATAACGAGTTGAGGACAAATCTTCGATTTACAGTCCTTAAAACCGGTTGTAAAAAAGTTATAATCAGTAGCCCGTTGCCTGAAGATGGCAAAAGCACTACCAGTACGAATATTGCAATTACAATTGCACAAATGGGTGCAAAGGTGTTATTGCTTGATTGTGATTTAAGAAAAGGGAAAATCCATAGCTTTTTCAAAATAAAAAGTAAGCCTGGTATCAGTGATGTGTTATCCGGAATGGTAAATGAATTTGAAACGGTAAGGCAAACCAAATATGAAAATCTTCATGTAATTCCAATGGGATCCATACCGCCAAATCCTTCTGAATTGCTTGGAAGTAAACAAATGGAAGAGGTAATTAGTCGACTTGAAAAAAATTATGATTATATCATTATTGATTCCCCGCCGGTAAATGTTGTATCAGATGCGCTCAGTTTATCAAAGAGTGTAGATGGGGTAGTTTTAGTGGTACGAGAAGGTGTTACATCGCATCCTAATATTAATAAAGCTATGACAAAATATCATCTAGCTGAAGCTAATTTATTAGGATTTGTTATTAACGGAGTATCGATTGATCGGGGTAATAATACAAGATCTAGGTATTATTACTATAAGAATAAAAATGGTTGATCTTCATACGCATATTTTACCGAATATTGATGACGGTGCGCAGTCAGTAGAGGAATCGATGTTACTAATCCAATCTCTTTTGAATCAAAATATCTCCAAAGTAGTCTGTACTCCTCATTTCAATCCGACGCAGCTATCACTTGAGGATTTTGTAAAGAGAAGGGATCTATCGATGTCTTTATTGAAGGCAGCTAATATATCATTAATACCCGGTAGCGAAACGGTATTGCATGAATATTTATTTCATTACCCCGATTTAAATTTATTGTGCATTGGAGATACCAGATACCTGTTGACGGAATTACCGTATAGTAAGTGGAACGACAGAACTTATGAATTGATAGAACGTTTTATGAGTTACTATAATATTTATCCGGTGATTGCTCATATAGAGCGTTATCCTTCCGTAAAAAAGAGTATAAAAAGTATAAAGAGATTAATCGACTTAGGATGTGTGATTCAGTTAAATTCCTCCTCCATTACTGAAGGGGATAACTGGGGACTCATTGTTCGGTCTATGAAGCGTGGCTATATCGACGTACTTTCAAGTGATTGTCATAATATGACTGTGAGGCCTCCAACTATGGATCGGGCCTTTATAAAAGTTGAACAAAAATTCGGAATCGATTATTGTGAGCATTTAAAGAGAAATGCTCAGTCTATTATTGATGGAGTCATGTTAAGAGATGAGAAAAATTATATAATGTAATAATGAATTAGTAACAAGAGAATAAAAGTATGCTCATGATGATCAGTAACGGAGTTGTTGTAATATGATAAAGAATTTAGATCAGCTTCTAATCATTGGTGCCAGCGGGCATGGTAAAGTTATATGTGATATCGCAATGAATATGGGTAAATGGAATCGGATTGCATTTCTAGATGATAATTCTTCGATTCAATCAATTATGGGATTTGACATAATTGGTAATGTTAACTCCGTCTACCAGTATTGTAAAGATTATGATATATTCGTTGGAATTGGTAATCAAGCGATCAGAAAAAAACTGATGGGAGAGCTTTTGAAGATGGGTGCTCATATACCAATATTAATACATCCGAGTTCTGTGATAGGTGAGGGAGTGGAGATCAGTATGGGTACCGTCATCATGGCTGGTGTTGTAATCAACTGTTGTACCACTATCGGGAAAGGGTGTATTATCAATACCGGTTCCACGATTGATCATGATAATGTCATAGGGGATTATGTGCATATATCACCCGGCGTTCATGTGGCGGGAACAGTAACTGTTGGGAATAATTCATGGTTGGGGATTGGAAGTATTGTTAAAAATAATATAAATATTTCGAATGACTGCATGATTGGTGCAGGTGCAGTCGTTGTAAAAGATATCATAGCTTCGGGCACCTATATCGGTATCCCGGCTAGGCGTATGGAGGTGTAATCATGTTTCAGAACAAGACACTTCTGATAACAGGGGGAACAGGAAGCTTTGGGAATGCAGTTCTTAAGAGGTTTCTAAACACCGATTTAAAAGAAATCAGAATATTTTCTCGTGATGAAAAAAAACAGGACGATATGCGTCGTTACTATAAAGAGGATAAAATTAAATACTATATAGGAGATGTACGTGATATTCAATCAATCAAGAATGCAATGCATGATGTGGATTATATATTTCATGCTGCTGCATTAAAACAAGTGCCATCTTGTGAGTTCTTTCCTTTGGAGGCGGTAAAAACCAATGTTCTGGGGACTGACAATGTCCTTACGGTTGCCATAGAATATGGAGTCAAAAAAGTAATATGTCTATCGACGGATAAGGCTGCTTATCCAATTAATGCCATGGGGATATCAAAGGCTATGTTGGAAAAAGTATTTATCGCTAAATCAAAGATAGTAGATGCAGAGCGAACATTAATCTGTGGTACCAGGTATGGTAATGTGATGGCGTCAAGGGGTTCGGTAATTCCGCTTTTTATAGAGCAGATCAAGAATAACCAGCCAATAACCATTACAAACCCGAATATGACCAGATTTTTAATGTCTTTGGAGGAAGCAGTGGAATTGGTATTATTTGCGTTTGAGCATGCAGAGTCGGGGGATATTATGGTTCAGAAGGCTCCGGCATCGACAATCAGTGATTTAGCGCAAGCTGTAAAAGAGATATTCCAATCTGACACAGAGATTAAAATTATCGGAACGCGTCATGGTGAGAAGCTATATGAGACACTCTTAACAAAAGAAGAATATTTAGTGGCACAGGATATGGGAGGCTTTTACCGAATACCCGCAGATAAGAGGGATTTAAACTATGATAAGTACTTTGTGGAAGGAAGTATGCTCCTATCCTCACAGGAAGAATATAATTCAAATAATACTACTAGGTTGAAAGTGGATCAAATCAAAGAGAAGTTGTTACAGCTTGATTATGTGAAGCAGGAGTTATCCTTCTTCTCGGGGTACTCGACGGGGCAAGCAATATGAATATTTTATTCTTATCCATTGGGGAGTTGTCCGATCTAAGGGAGAGGGGCATGTATCCTGATTTATTAAGATGCTTTACAACACATGGTCATCATGTGTATGTAATATGTTCCAGAGAAAGACGATATGGTTTACCTACTCAAAAAACAATGGAATGTGGAATCGACGTGCTTCGGATTAGAACTGGTAATATAACGAAAACCAATTTGTTAGAAAAAGGAATTACTACCTTATTACTTGGAACCAAATATAAGCTTGCAATGAAAAAATACGTTAGGGATATAAAATTTGACCTTATTCTATACGCAACACCGCCAATCACTTTGGTGAACACGATTCGTTATGTAAAAAAACGCGATCAGGCCTATGCATATTTGATGCTGAAGGATATATTTCCACAGAATGCATTGGATCTTGGGATTCTTAAGAAGAGTGGTTGGAGGTGGATTGTTACAAAGTACTTTCAGTACAAAGAAAAGAGCTTGTATTGTATCTCTGATCGAATTGGGTGTATGTCACAAGGAAATATTGAGTATATCAATACACATTATCATTATATAGATAAGCGAAAGCTGGAGATTTGCCCCAATACGATTGATCCGATTATATATCAAAATCCGGATAGAATGAGAAACCGAGAGAAATACCACTTGCAAAAGGATAAGACGATCTTTATCTGTTGTGGAAACTTTGGAAAGCCTCAGGATGTTGATTTTATTATTCAAATATTAAAAAACAATGAAATGAAAGAAGACCGGCATTTTGTAATCTGTGGATCAGGTACGGATTTTTATAAGTTGAAATTGCTTGATAAGGAGTATCATAAGAATACTACAATACTCGATTATCGAAAGAAAGAGGAGCTAAGTGAGCTCATAGAAGCTTGTGATGTCGGATTGATCTTTTTGGATCATCGATTTACCATACCGAATTATCCCTCCAGAATACTTGATTATATGAATCATGGTCTACCGATTTTCGCAGCAACGGATCGAAATAGTGATGTTGGAGTTACGATTCTGGATGGTGGCTTTGGCAGGTGGTGTGAAAGCAAGGATATAACCGAGTATCAAAGGATTTTAGATGATTTATGCACCCATACATCAGATCTGGAAGGAATGAAAGAAAATAGCAGACATTATCTGGTTACACATTTTAATACCGAAATTGCGTATGAGAGAATTAAGTCCGCATGTGATAAAAATGAAGAAAACAGGGAATAAGTTCGACGATATAATAATCTGGATACGGGCTGGTGAGTTTAATGAAAGTTGTGTTGTTAACAAATATATTATCCCCCTATAGAAAAGTATTCTATGATAAATTATACGATGGTTTTAAGGAGATCGGTGTGGATTTTTCAGTACTCGTTATGGCTGAAACAGAACCAGGGAGACACTGGCACTATGAGGAATATAAAGGTGGTTATAGTGAACTATTAGAATCTAAAACAATTACTTTTAAAAATATATATTTGCATTTTAATAAAAATTTCAAAAAGAGGATTGAAGAAATCAAACCGGATATTCTTGTTGCTTCAGGAAGTTATCTTTCGCCCTCAGTGCTGAGCTCCATTCGTATGAAGAGGAAGCTAAAATATAAACTTCTTTTCTGGTCAGAATCTCATCTGGAGGAAAGTCGTAGTTATCATTCATTCAAATTAAAAGCTAGAGATTTGATAAGAGGATATACCTATAAACACTTTGACGGATTCTGGTTTGCGGGAGAAAAATCACTGGAACTAATAAAGAAATATGTGAAAAAGAGAAAAACATATTATGATAATCAGAAAAGAATTAAATATTATTTTGTTCCAAATCTGGTGGATGATACGCTTTTTAAGCAGGCCTATGCAAGAAAGGAATCTGATAGAATCCAAATGAAAGAAAGTTTAAAGCTTCCCATAGAGAAGTTCATATTTATCCTACCGGCAAGATTGATACAGGAAAAAGGAATTTTTCCATTTCTGGAATTATTAAATCAATCTCAGTATAAGCATTTAGTAAGCATAATTATTCTGGGAGATGGAAGCTTAAAAAATGAGATTGAAGCGTTTGCTCACCAAAACCAGTTGGATGTTAAGCTGATCGGCCATTTAAAACAGCAAGAGCTATTAAATTATTATTCAGGTTCTGATTGCTTTTTGCTACCTTCAATATCTGATGCTAACCCGTTGAGCAGTATCGAAGCATTATGGGCCGGGTTACCGTTATTGGTATCTAATCATGTCGGAAATTATCCGGAGACGGTGAGAAATGGGTTGAATGGATATGTATTCAGTTATGAAAATCCGAAAGTTGCAATTGAGATAATAAACAACATGATTCATTCGGAGGAAACCTGGAGAAAAGAAGCGGAAAGGATATCGTTAAAGATAGCAGAAGAAATATATGAACCGAATCGTTGTGTTAGCAATCTGATAGTAGATATGATGCAGGATTTTAATGGGGAATAACCTTCCATTGATAAGAGTTAGACCGCTTGGGGGAATGAGATTGAGGATATTTCAAATAAATTCAGTATGTGGAATAGGCAGCACCGGTAGGATCACCACCGGTCTTTATCAAGCATTGATTCAACAAGGGCAAGAATGTTGTATCGCATATGGGAGGGGCATGGCACCTGAAGATATCCATACCATAAGAATTGGTACGAACCAGGATGTTTATTTACATGCAATCTATACCCGTTTAACAGATAAAACTGGCTTTGCCTCAAGTGGAGCTACAAAAATACTGATTGATAAGATAATAAAATACAAACCGGATATTGTTCATCTACATAATTTGCACGGATATTACATCAATATAGAGCTGCTTTTTGAATTTCTGAATGCGATTAAAATTCCTGTGATCTGGAGTTTATATGATTGCTGGGCATTTACCGGACATTGTTGTCATTTTGATTATGTTGGCTGTGATATGTGGAAAACAGGTTGTAATAAATGTATTCAAAAGAGGGAGTATCCAAGCAGTTATGGATTAGATAATTCAAAATGGAATTATCATGCAAAGAAAAGATTGATCCATGGATGCGAGCATCTAATTATCGTGTCACCATCTAAGTGGCTTAATAATCTGGTAAAGGAGAGCTATCTGAATAAGTTCCCTAAAAAAATGATTCCAAGCGGCATAGATCTTAATGATTTTACTCCGGTCGATAATGATATTCGTAATAAATATAAGATTAATGCGAAATATATTGTACTCGGAGTCTCAAATGGGTTTGGTAAGTATAAGGGAGTGGAGTATTTTATCCGATTAGCAAAATACCTGGGAGAAGAATATCAGCTAATCCTTGTTGGTGTCTCAGAGGAACAGAAGAAACAATTCCCTTCCAACATTATGTGTATTTCTAAAACGAATCATGTGAAAGAGTTGGCTGAATTTTATACCGCAGCTGATGTCTTTGTAAATCCGACACTTCAGGAATCACAGGGGCTGACGAATATTGAAGCATTAGCTTGTGGTACAGGGGTTGTAACTTTTAACAGCGGAGGTAGCCCGGAATGTGTAGATGAGAGCTGTGGAATTGTAGTGGAGCGGGAGAATTTTAAGGAGCTATACGATGCGGTGGTAAAGAGCTGTCTTCATCCGTTTGATAAGGAGGCCTGTATTCAAAGAGCCAGAAAGTTTGATCAATCGGTATCGTATAGGAGCTACATTAAATTATATGAAGAATTAATGTGAAAATAATATACTTTATGTCTAAAGTTTATGTTTGCGAAATCCTTGGCACCAACTAATACCGAAGCAGATATGTAATAAATTAAGTGATAAATAAAAACTTGAAAGGATTAGAAATATTGAAAATCTTGTTCTTGGGACTGTTATACCGTAAAGAGGAGGAAAATAACGTATTATCGAAAAGTAAATGCGGATTACAGGCAGCAGGGAATGCATATCAATGGAATTTGATAAACGGATTAGATTCCCTCCTTCAAGAGCCAGTTACAATCATTAGCTCCTTATCTGTTGGTACATTTCCCGGTTGTTTTAATCAATTATTCCTACCTTCAAAAAGATGGTCCCATAAGCAAGGGGTATTAGATGAGGAAGTTGGGTACTTAAATATTCCGGTAATTAAACAGTTGCAAAGAATGATAAAGATTCATAAAAGAGTAAAAAAGTGGTGCAGGAAGAATGCAGATGAGGAAGTAGTTATTATCACATATAGTATGTATCTTCCATACCTAAGGGCTCTATATAGTATAAAAAAGCTTTATAAAAATGTGAAAATCTGTGTTATTGTACCTGATTTACCATATGCCTTTGGCTATGAATGTAAGCCGCATAGCATAAGAGAATTCATTCGCAGTACAATTAAGAAATATCAATATATTTATACAAAAAGGGCAGATTCTTATATACTTCTGACTGAAAATATGGTTCATCCTTTGGCTATTCAGGAGAAGCCATATGTAGTGATAGAAGGAATATGCAAACCTTACGTGGAGGAGATGGAGTATCCATATAAGGAAAATCATCATATTTTATTCTATGCAGGATCGCTCAACCAAAGATTTGGTATTGATAAACTTATTCGTGCTTTTCATGATATTAAGGTAGAAGGGCTTGAACTATGGATTTGCGGAATGGGAGATTACAAGGAAGAGATTGAAAAAGCAGCCAGGAAGGATCAAAGAATTCATTACTTTGGGTATGTGTCCACAGAAGAGATTCAGAATTTGATGAGGCAGGCGACAATCCTAGTAAACCCAAGACCAAATACGCAGGAATATACGAAGTATTCCTTTCCGTCTAAAACAATTGAATATCTGCTGACCGGAAAACCGGTTATGATGTACCGGCTTGACGGTATTCCGCGTGATTATGATGAGTATTTGTATTATATCAAGGAGTTTACCAAGGAAAGTATCAGGGAAGCAATTCTTACGGTTATTAACTTACCAAAAGAAGCGATATATTCAAAAGGTTACCTTCAACGTGAATTTATCTTGAAACAAAAAAGCCCTATGACACAGGGCACCAAAGTTATGAATATGTTAGTTAATGAGGTGATTGAAAATAATTGTATAGCGAAGCAAGCATTATCAAATCCACCAAAGGATATGAGGATACTTCAGATTAATATAACCTCTGGCATTGGAAGTACGGGTAGATTAGTAGAGGAGCTTCATCAGTATTTAATAAATAACGAGTTTCAAAGCTTCATCGCGTATTCTGCATTTTCTACAAATACGAAAGGAACTTTTAAAATAGAGAACCGCTTACAGAACTATATAAGAAGAGCGCTAAATCGTTATATTGGAAGAAAGAACATTCATTCAGCCATGGGAACAAAAAGGCTTATAAATAAAATAAAGCGGCTTAAACCGGATCTGATTCACCTTCATAACATACAACAGAATTGCATCCATTTTCCAATGCTATTGAAATTCTTAAAGGAGTATAATAGGCCGGTTGTATACACAATGCACGATTGTTGGCCATTCACAGGAGGGTGTTATCATTTTACAGAACTTAATTGTGATGGTTATCAGTTTGGATGTCCGGAATGTACTTGCAAATTAGTGCCCGAAGAAAGAGATATATGTAACAGATCAACGAATCAGGTCTATGAGGAAAAAAGAAAAGCTTTAACAGAACTGAAGCATCTTACCATCATCTGTGTATCGAACTGGTTGAAGGGGTGTGCACAGAGCTCCTTTATGAAGGGGTTGCGCTTACGAACAATTTATAACGGGATTGATTTGGAATCATTTAAACCAGTGATAAGTAATATGAGATCCGAGCTTGGGGTATCACAGGAGGAATTTATCATTCTTGGTGTAGCAAATTATTGGAATGAGAAAAAAGGTCTGGCTACATTTCTCGGTCTATCCATGCATATGAATCCACCTTTCCGTATAGTTATGGTAGGGTTATCGGATCAATGTGTAAATGAGAGGATAATTGCCATAAACCGAACTGATAACATAGAGGAACTGGTTCGAATATATAACTGTGCAGATGTATTTTTTAACGCTTCAAAGGAAGAGACATTCGGTATGGCAGCAGCAGAGGCTATGGCATGCGGAACGCCGGTAATTGCATATAACTCAACTGCCTGTGCAGAAGTGATGAACACAGATACCGGAGTGGTGCTAGTGACGGATCTTATGGAGGAGCTGATTGAAGCGATTAATATGATTCATGCCAAAGGGAAACTAGAATATAGCCAGAACTGTATTGAAAATATTAAATCAAGATTCTCGAAGGAAGAGATGTTTAAGAATTACAAGGCAATTTATCAACAGATGATAGAAGAAGAGAGGGATGATTATTAATATAAATGCTTGAAAGGTAGGAGTTTGAATGAAAAACATGATACAACAGGATGATCTATTAAAGTTATCTGTATTTAAAATTTGCTTCTATATAACTATTATATCTAATCTAGTGATATTCATCGCTCAGCCTTTCGGTATAGCAATTTTTGTTTCTCTCGCGAACAGATGTTTTATGTTTAGTAATCTGATAGCGATATTATTTGTTATCCGAGATAATATATATCGTTATATACCATATAAAACAAATCAATTGATCACTATTTTTTTTATAATGGGTTTTTCGATGGTCTCATTTTTACTGATGAGTGATTGTGGCGTCAATAATTATATTATCCGTATATGGTGTTACTTATCATTGCCGATCTATTTTCTATATATGGATTATTTACAACCGGAAAAGAAGATGATTCACTTTATATTTCTGATTAATATCTTAACTTCGGTGGTATATACTGTATTATCCTTTACAAGTTATAGTTATGCAGGATATGAAAAACATTTAGGAACAGAAAGTGCTTGGCTTACCTTGGGCTATGGAAATCCGAATCAGACGGCGATGTATTTGATTATTAATCTAATTGTACTTTTATGTGCATTTCACTATTATAAAAAAAAATCTAGTAAGTTAATACTATTGTCACTTATGGGTTATATAGGGTACCTACTGATTAAAACAAGCTCCAGAACATGTATTATTATAGCTGGAGTCATATTGTTAATCGATTTGTTTAAGAAAAAATTTAAGTTAAGTAAATATTTTGTTATTGCAATTCTCTTATTACCAGCAATCTTCTTAGTTGCTTATCCGTTTTTATATGAACATAATCTGCTGAGTATCTTTTCGTTTCGCGGTAAAACAGATTACTCATCAAGAGGAAATATCTTTCACAGTGCTCTAAGGGAGCTTAGTAATTCGTTATTGTTGGGGAAGTTTGGTGAATTCAAGTTATCGAACATGCACAATGCTGTGTTAAGCGCTCTAACTTCACTTGGTCTGGTAGGATTAGTACTTTTTTACATTTATTATATTAGAGCATATTTAAATATACTTAGTAATGGAATTAAGAATAAAGTCTCATTTATATCCTATATCGGTTTGTTGTTTATATTTATACACGCATGTACAGAAGGAGCTTTCTTGGTAGGAGGATCTGTTTTTGCAGGAAGTATAAGTATACTTATTTATATGTCAAAGTATAAGGAGATGGAGGGATAAGCAATAAAAGTTACATTTTTCTCAAATTATTTAACACACCATCAGACTCCGTTTAGTGAGGCTGCATATCAAATTCTGAAAAAAGATTATACATTTGTCACAACGAATGATATTAATGAGTGGTCCAAAAATCAAGGATTTGAGTTTAATGAGGAACATGTCTATGAATTGATTGTTATAAAAAATAAAGAAGCTTATGAAAAGTCACTTATCCTTGCAAGGGAAAGTGATGTTGTAATTGTAGGCTCCGCGCCGGATATTTATATTACGGAAAGAATGAATAGTAATGTGGAGGGTATCACATTTCGTTACAGTGAGCGGTTTTACAAAAGAGGAAGATGGAGATTTATATCACCCAGAGGAGTATGGAACACCTGGAATACCTATTATCGTTATCATAATAAAAAACTGTTTATGTTATGTGCAAGCGCATTTACTTCAAGTGATCTATTACTTCATAGGGCTTATGTGGGGAAATGTTATAAGTGGGGATATTTTCCCGAATTACTCCACTACAATCCAGAGGATTTGATGAGTAAAAAACAAAAAGATCGTATAGAAATACTTTGGTGTGGGCGATTTATTGATTGGAAACATCCGGAATTATCATTAAAGCTTGCGCATATGTTAAAACTAGAGGGAATTAATTTTAATATGAATTTTATAGGAACAGGAGAGAAAGAAAACGAAATCAGACGGTTGATTAATGAATACAATCTGAATGATCAAGTAAGGTTATTAGGAGCAATGTCACCTGACCTGGTCAGAATAAATATGGAAAAAGCAGACATCTTTCTTTCTACCAGCGATTTTCAGGAAGGCTGGGGAGCTGTAATCAATGAAGCTATGAATAGTGGGTGCGCTGTGGTGGCAAGTCATGCTGTTGGAGCGGCTCCTTATCTAATTAAGGATGGAATAAACGGAATGATTTTTAGGAATGGTGATATACGCAGTTTATATAGAAAAGTCATGATATTGGTTCAGGATAGGAGCGTATGCAAAACGATTGGTCGTAGGGCATATGAAACAATTCTTAATGAGTGGAACGCTCAGGAAGCGGTACGAAGGCTGTTATTATTGATAGAGGATTTGAAAAAGTATGGAGTAAGTAATAGGTTTCTAACCGGCCCTTGTAGCAAAGCGGAATTAATCGGTAACAATTGGTATAAGGAGTATAAGGAAATTGGTGAAAAATAGATAGTTTATAATTAAAGTTAAAACCGAGGATAGGTGATAATTGTTATGGAAACGGTCTATGATCATAAAAATCATTGTTATGGTTGTAATGCATGTATGAATGTGTGCCCAATGAAAGCAATTACGATGCATGAGGATGAGGAAGGCTTCTCGCATCCTGTAATTGAGAATGAAAAATGTATCGATTGCTTAGAGTGTATTGATGTATGTCCAATATTTCAAGAAAAGAAAGAAGAAGTGTACGAGCAAAGAATCTATGGGGTAAAACATAGGGATGAAACAGTTCGACTATCAAGTACATCTGGAGGGATGTTTTCTGCAATTTCAGATTATATACTTGAACAAGATGGGGTGATTTATGGAGCTGCCTTTGACATTAATCTAAAAGTATGCCATCAACGAGCTGAATCAAAGAAAAAGCGTGATGAGATGAAGGGCTCCAAATACGTGCAAAGCGATACGGGATATACGTTTACTAATGTGAAAAAAGATCTACGGGAGGGTAGGATGGTTTTGTATTCCGGAACACCGTGTCAGATTGCAGGACTCAGAGGATATCTGGTGGGGGAGGATACCACAAATTTGGTTTTATGCGATATTATTTGTCATGGTGTGCCAAGCGATATGATGTGGAGGGAGTATAAACAACTGGTAAAAAATAAAAAACATGAGATTAAAATGCATTATTTTCGTACTAAAATAAACGGTTGGCATAGTATGACCTCTAAAAATGTATTCGCTACCGGAAAAGAAGATTATAAAAGTGTGTTATCACAGCTACATATGAATTTGTTCATAAATGACTTAATATTGCGCCCATGTTGTTATCGTTGTAAATATGCTTCTATAAATAGGTGCGCAGATATCACTATTGCAGATTTTTGGGGAGTAGAGAGAGCGATACCAGGGATAGATGACAATAAAGGAATTTCATTGGTATTTGTTAATACACAAAAGGGAAGTGATATCTTCGAATCAGTAAAAGATAAATTGGAAGTATTTGAAAGCAGTAAGGAGTATTGTGAACAAAATAATCTAAATCAATCGACGAAGTGTCCTTCGACGAGAGAACAATTCTGGTCAGATTTTAAAAATCATGGTTATGAATATATCTGTAAAAAATATGCGGATTATACTGTTCAAGATCGAATGAAAACTTTCGTATATTATAAGACGAGATGGATTAAGCAATTCTTAAAAAGTAAATGATTTAGTATTAAGGAGTGATGAATTGGTAACGGCCACTATTACTTACCATAATGTATATAATTACGGTGCCGTATTACAGGCGTACGCTCTTCAGCAAGCCCAAAAAAAGCTGTCAATTGATAATGTGATCATTGATTATTGTTCAGAGAAAAACAAGTTATATCATAATATCAAAGGAAGTTCACCAAAAATTTTTCTTGTGAATATAGTACGATTAACAGAGTTTTTGCTTGATTTACATGTGATTCGTAAAAGATGTCGGCATTTTAAGGTGTTTACTTATAATAAGCTTAATCTAACAAGAGAATATCATACTCTGGAAGAATTAAAAAATGATCCCCCAAAAGCGGATTGGTATATTGCTGGAAGTGACCAGCTATGGAATGTTTCAACTATAATCAGAAGAGAATTTTTTTTGGATTTTGGAGATTCAGATGTTAAGCGCATCTCCTATGCTGTTAGTATGGGATCGTGTTATATTACCGGACAAAATAGGAATCAGATTCGAGATTTGGTAAAACCATTTAATAAAATATCTGTGCGAGAGGCGGAAGCTAGGGAATACATACAGCAATTGACAGAGAATAAACTGATTGTACAGAGAAATTATGATCCGGTATTTTTGTTAACAAATCAAGAATGGAGAAATTTTTCAAAAGTCAGGAAAATTAATGGAAAATATATTTTATGTTATCCGATGTCGGGTCACCCTTTCATGAAGAAAGCTTTGTACCGATTAAAACAGCTTACCGGATATCAGGTCGTAGTAATAACAACGGAGCTGTTCACACATATCAAAGGAGATATCAATATCAAGGATACTGAAGTAGAAGAGTTCATATATTTATTGCAGAATGCAGAGTATGTGCTTACCACGTCATTTCATGGTACAGCATTCGCCTGTTTGTTTAATATAAAATTTTTTTCAATACTTGGAAACACGGCGCCTACACGTATAAGTGGACTATTAAAACATTTGGGGTTAGAAAATCGTATTATTAGCAACGTTGATGAAATCACTATGGACGAAATTGACTTTTCATATCCAAACAAGATAATTGAATCGGAAAGAGAAGCCGGATTGAGTTACCTAAGCTCATTAAATTAATTTAAGTTAAAATACTGTATACAGTATTATGTGCGGATTCCTTATTAAACGGAGTGTAAATATGAATATATTATTTGTATCGAACTATTATCCTAGTAGTGATAAACCTCAATTTTGTATCTTTATACAGCAGCAGGCTCAGGCATTAATAAGTTTAGGTCATAAGGTAGAGGTAATTGTTCCAATCAATACCTACAGTCTGAAAGAAAAGATTGTTAAAAAAGAAGTATCGAATATATCGGTGTACTATTCTGATTATTTTACACTCTATAAGCAGATATTCAGTCATCTTGCATTGAGAAGAAATATTCGAGTTTTTGAGAAAAGCTTTGATTTTCATCAG
Source organism: Variimorphobacter sp. HTMS_6 (assembly GCF_059717775.1). Classification (NCBI taxonomy): domain Bacteria; kingdom Bacillati; phylum Bacillota; class Clostridia; order Lachnospirales; family Lachnospiraceae; genus Variimorphobacter; species Variimorphobacter sp. HTMS_6. Next base: position 1,847,858 of record NZ_AP046094.1, on the reverse strand, counting down.
TATGATATTATATCAATTCATATGTTTGATGAATTTACACTAAGAATTTTTACTGGTATTGCTCAAAAATATAAAAAAAAGTTGGTAATACATTACCATGGATTATCCATTCTATATGATTATCCGATTCCAATTTTGGTAAGTTTATTACAACGCCGTGGTAATCATGTGCTTAAAGCTTTGATAGGAAGAGCAGATGCTGTAGTTGGTGTGAGTAACAAGGTATGTGAACGTGCAAGAAATTATTTGACCAACGATAGAGTTTATACAGTATATAATGGAGTGAATACGAATTTGTTTACTCCTTCTACTCAAAAATTTGATGATTATACTATTATCAGTGTTGCAAGTTTAAAGAAGATAAAAGGGAATCATTATTTGATAAATGCAGTAAAACTTCTTACAGAGAAGTATTCGGACGAAATAATACAATTATACTTGGTTGGACATGGACCTGAAGAAGATTCGTTAAGTACTTTGGTGAAAGAGCTAAATATGGAGAATATAGTTCGAATGATCGGATATATCGAATATGATGAGGTCGCACAAATAATGAAACAGTGTGATGTCTTTGTTATGCCATCATTTTATGAAGCGTTAGGTTGTGTTTATCTGGAGGCGATGGCTTGCAGATTACCGGTAATCGGATGCAAATATCAAGGAATTGATGAAATAATTATTGATGGGATTAATGGGATGTTAGTGGAGCCACATGATGTTGGAGCGATTTTTGAGAAATTGGATTTCCTAATGCAACATCGTGACAAGGCAGCACAGATAGCACAAAACGGATATTATACTGTTTTAAAGCAATATACTTGGGAGGATTCTGCAAAGAGTCTTATTCGTGTTTATATGGAGCTTCTAAACTAGTGAAAAGAGGGTAATTGAGATGAGAATGTTGTTTATTACATACGATTTTTACCCAAACTTTAGCGCGAATTCATCGATTATCAATAACCTATCACAAGCTTTTATCAGAATGGGACATGAAGTTGAAGTCTTGACCTTAAAATTAGATGACCAAAATCAGGAGGAAGAACAATGGAATGATATTCGGATTCATCGAATTAAGGAGAGCTTTGATAAAAATCAAGTAAAAGGATTTATTAATAAGCGTAAGTTAATCAGTGCAGGGAAATTATTATTCGCTATTCTAGGTGACTACTTTAATCATAAGGAATATCAGAAAAAGTATTGGAGCTATTTTTCTATCACACGACTGAAAGAAATTCTCGAAAAAAATCATGTTCATGCAGTAATCAATGTATGCTATCCTTTTGAATCCTGTTTACCAATTATAAACTACCTGGAGAAGTATCCGAAAAATTTTCAATGGATTATCTATATGCAGGATCCGTTTGCAACGAATTTTTATTATATAAAGAAATATTCTGTAGCTGAATTAAAACAATTTCAATCAAAGGTATTCCAGATGGCAGATAAGGTCATTGTAACTTCCCCAATTATGCGTGAGATTATAGCGGATAATTGCGGTATGAATCTTAACAAGTTTAAAGTACTTAATTTTCCGATTGTTCAAAAGAGAAGGAAAACTATAGTACAAGAGGATATTATAATGCCTAGAAATTATGTGAATTGTGTATTCGTTGGAAGGTTTAATCAGGAAACCAGAAATCCCAGGGTATTGTTTCGGATTTTTGAAAATCTGAAGAGGGATCGTATAAGACTACATATTATCGGAGAGGACAAAGAAAGATGGAGTTCCTATCTGGGCGAAGGAGATAGTAATATCTTTTTTTATGGTTCGCGCACAAGAGAAGTTGCGATTAATGCAGAACTGAGTGCTCATGTCCTGATTAATCTTGGTAATAGTGTTACCAATCAATTACCGAGTAAAACATTAGAATATATAAGTACCGGTAAGCCAATAGTTAATCTGTATAAAGTGGAGAATTGTCCCAGCCTTGAATATTTATCTAGGTATCCATGTTGCATAAATATATTAGAAAGCAGCGTCGACCGAAGAACTTTGGATGATCTGGTTTATTTCTGTATCCGGTATCGTAAGTTGAATATTGAATACCGAATTATTCGTAGAAGATTTTATGAGTGCACAGTTGAGTATGTTGGGAATGAATTCCTCGCTCTGTGTAATGAATTAAGTGGGATTACTCAACAATTGATATAAAAAGCATATGTTATAATAACGCGGAGTTACAACATGTGGTATAAATAAAAAAAGTTTTTTCTTATAACTTTATAACTATGTTGTGTGAGGATAGGAAGTGGTTATATGAATGATATCGATCGGATGCTTTCTAAATTCTTACCAAATAAAGTTTATAAAAAACGTTCCTATAAAAAGAAATACAAACTGATAAAGAAGAGTAAATTAGGTCTTGCTCTAAAAAAGAATAGCGAACTTAAAAATATTCATAAAGGCTCCAGATGCTTTGTATTGGGGAATGGTCCTTCCCTCTCTGAGGTGGATCTAACGCAGTTGAGTGATGAAATTACTTTCACGGTAAATGATCTCTATTATAAAGAGGATTTTGACAAGATTCATACTGATTATCATGTGTTTTCCGATCCTTATTATTTTGGTGAATTGGAGGATATCATCAAGAATCTTACATCAAAATCGAAACTTAAGGGAATCTTTCTTGAGGGTAGCGGATATCAGAACAAAAGTTTAAAAGGGCTGGAAGAAGATTATCCGATCTATTATTTTACAAATGGAGTCGAAATTGAAGATTTAGTATTTATGAAATTAGATTTGTGTAAGCTTCTTCCGTATTACTGCACTGTTGTTCAAAGTGCGATATCAATTGCCGTCTATATGGGATTTAAGGAGATTTATCTCTTAGGTTGTGACTGTACAGGAATATTAAACTTCATTGACCGAAGAGAAAAGAAAGAGATAAAAAATTATGCTTACAGTCTTCCGGATAAGGAAAAAGAAAAGCAGGAAAGCATTGTTATAAGCTGTGAGCATATGTTTTTTGAATGGCATCATATATTCAAAAGCTACCGTTTATTAAATACTAATTTTAAACAACAAGGGATTAAATTAATAAATCTTACTGAAGGTGGAATATTGGATTGTATTGAGAAAGGAAATCTTAAGGATGTTATCCAATCAAAATAATGAGGTGAATACAAAAGATTGGACGATGGTGATTAAACCCAAAAGTGGTTGGTTTGATATTAACTTAAAGGAGCTTTGGCAGTATAGGGATTTGGTCAAATTATTTGTAAGAAGAAATTATGCCTCAATGTATAAGCAAACAATATTAGGACCTCTATGGTTTATCCTTAGTCCATTAATTACTGTATTAATATTTACAGTTGTCTTTGGAAATATAGCAAAAATCCCAACTGATAATGTGCCTCAATTTTTATTTTATATGGCAGGTAATACACTATGGTCTTATTTTGCATATTGCCTGAACACCACTGCCACAACCTTTACCAGCAATGCGGTGTTATTCGGAAAGGTTTATTTTCCTCGCCTTACCATGCCTTTATCCACAGTGATCTTTGGATTAATTAGCTTCATGATTCAGCTGGTAATGCTCGTCGGATTTGTTGTTTACTATGTAATTATTGGCTCGCCGGTTCACCCGAATTTATGGATCTTGATTACCCCCGTTCTGGTTTTGTTAGTTGCTCTAATGGGATTAGGTTTTGGAATAATTATATCCTCCCTAACTACGAAGTATCGCGATTTAACAATTCTTGTGACGTTTGGAATCCAGTTATGGATGTATGCGACTCCGATTGTCTATCCAATCACCGGATTGTCCGACAAGTATAAATCCATAATTATGCTTAACCCTATGTCCGCAGTAACAGAGATATTCCGATATGCCTTTTTAGGATCAGGCAGTTTGCCGCTATCTTACTTGATCTATAGTAGTTGTGTTACCGTGGTTGTTCTGATTATTGGGGTTGCTATCTTCTGTAAAGTAGAGAAAACCTTTATGGATACTGTATAGGGGAGGGCATAGTATGAGTGATTCAGTAATTAAGATAGAGGATTTATGCAAAACCTATCGGCTTGGTTCAATTAATGGTAGAACGTTATCACAGGACTTAAACAGTTTTTTTGCAAGAATTTTAAAAAAAGAGGATCCGAATCTTAAAATCGGATCCGTAAGTTATGATAAAAATGAAAAGCTTTTTGCGCTTGATAATATTAATTTTGAGATTAAGGAAGGAGATACCTTAGGCATCATAGGATCGAATGGTGCAGGGAAATCCACACTACTTAAAATCCTGTCAAGGGTTACCGCACCGACCAGCGGAAATATCTATGTAAAGGGACGCATTGCCAGTCTACTTGAGGTAGGTACGGGGTTTCATCCGGAATTGACCGGACGGGAAAATACGTATCTGAACGGTGCGATTCTTGGTATGTCAAAGAAGGAGATTGATGACAAGCTACAAGATATCATAGAGTTTGCAGAAATTGAGCGTTTTATCGATACGCCGGTAAAGCGGTATTCGTCCGGTATGTATGTACGATTAGCCTTTGCTGTTGCCGCACATCTGGAGCCCGAGATACTGGTAGTGGATGAAGTTTTAGCAGTAGGAGATTATCAATTTCAGCAAAAATGCCTCGGTAAGATGGGGGACATCAGTCAGGGTGGTAGAACGGTTTTGTTTGTGAGTCACCAGCTGTCTATGATTAAAGCACTATGTAATAAATGCATCTTACTCGATCATGGGAAATTAATAAAAGTCGGGGAAACGCAGGATGTAATTGAGGAGTATATCAGCCAAAAGCAATCTCTTGATCTGGTTCCAAACGTTAAATATGAAAAGGATGAGAAGAAGGAATATGCTCAGGTTTACCGCATTAGTTTACTAAATGCGAAAGGAAACATCTGTCCTATATTTGAGGTGTTTGAACAGATGATTCTTGAGGTGGAATATGAGATCAAAAAGCCTCTGGTTGGGGTTGCCTTGGGATTTTCCATCTATAAGAATCAAGGAGCTGTTTGTCATAGCTTTGATACGGATGTGAACCGAGATTTATTAAATAAAAGGGAACCCGGCAGATATGTTGCGAGAGTAAATCTACCACCAATATTAAAAGCCGGTAATTATGTGTTGGATTTTACTATCTGTCGCCCGGGTCTAGATGGAATCGATTATAAAAAAGGAATTATTACCTTCTCGGTGGAGGAGAAGACAATTGATACCAGTATGTGTTCCTATTCCACCAGGAGGGATGGACAGTTTGCTGCAAAGCAGAAATGGGTTTCTTCTAGTGTGGTATGAGGGTATGATAAGGGGAGTGGATAGATGGAATTATGCCTTGGTACGGTTCAATTCGGATTGGATTATGGAATACAGGGGCAGAGAAAACCAAGTAAGGAAGAAGTGTTTACAATCCTTGATTATGCCCATCAGCATGGAATCAAGAACTTAGATAGTGCGAGTGGTTATGGTGAAGCACAGTCACTTATTGGAGAATATTGTGAAAATAGGAAGTATCAATATCAGTTTCAGGTCATATCAAAACTTCCATATAACGCATTTGATAATCTGGATCACGGTGACTATAAAGAATACACGAAAAAAATGCTTAGGGACTCTTTGCATTCATTAAAAATCGACCAGGTACATGGGTTATTATTTCACAATGCATCGTATCTATATGATGAGTATGCGATGGAAGCTCTGCTAGAGTTAAAGAAAATCGGATTAACTGCGAAGGTAGGAGTATCGGTATATGAACCTGAGGATGGAGAGTATGCAATCAATCAAGGACTTGATATTATACAGATACCAAGTAATATCTTTGACAGGAGATTTGATAAATTATTAAATATGGGAAAGTCTGATCAGGATATCTATGTGAGAAGTATTTTTCTACAGGGATTATTGCTGATGGATACGGAGGAAGTGGGGCAGAAGCTACCTATGGCTCAGAAGGAGATAATCAAATTTCAAAAGCTGTGTGAACAATACCACTATACAAGGCGTGAAATTGCTGTGAATTATATAAAATTAAAAAAGGGAATTCACAGTGTGATATTTGGTGTTGATAATCTGACTCAGCTTTATGAGAATCTAAAAGCATTTCAACTACAAATCGACTCCATCGTTATAAATAAGATAGCAAGTGAATTTGAAAATATAAATGAGGATATTGCATCTCCGCTAAAATGGAGAAGAGATAACGTCTAAAATAGATTAGTGCATAAAAAGGAGCAGAAGTATGACCGGTAAAATAGTAGCAATCATTCAGGCAAGAATGGCATCCACCAGATTGCCCGGTAAAGTATTAATGCCAATGATGGATAAGACAATTCTGGAACAGATTATTAATCGGATATTAGCAGTGCCATCGATTCAAGAGGTGGTAGTTGCAACCACAGAGAATGAGTTGGATGACCCTGTAGAACTATTCTGTAAGGACAAGGGCATCAATGTCTTTCGCGGTAGCGACATTAATGTACTGGAACGTTTCTATCTTTGTGCAAAACAATACGGTGCCAAGATTATTGTTCGAGTAACTGCAGATGATCCCCTAAAGGATCCTGAAGTAATCGAGAACGCAATATCCATCTTTCGTGAGAATGATTATGATTATGTGAGTAATACAATCAACCCAACTTATCCGGAAGGAATTGATATTGAGGTATTTTCCTTCTATGCACTGAAAAAATGCTTCTTGGAGGCAACGCTTCCATCCGAAAAAGAACATGTCACTCCATTTCTCTACAAAAACCCACAACTATTCAAACTGCATAACTTTGAGAATGATACGGACTTATCTTATATGCGTTGGACCATCGATAAACCGCAGGACTATCTCTTTATTCATAAGGTTTATGAAGAACTTTATAAAAAACCGAATGAAATCTTCTCTATGCAGGAGGTATTGAGTTTGATAGATAAAAAACCGGAATTACTTGGTATTAATAGGGGACATATCAGGAATGAAGGTTATATAAAATCGATAGAAGCGGAAAGGAAAACAGAAGTAACAAAACGAATCTATGGAAATGAGCTAAATTATGTTATGGAGGTGCTTGATTCGGAATTTCGCTCCTCCAAAGGGGCACAGATGATGCAAAGACTTGAGAATTCCTTTGCGGAAAAATTAAATCGTAAATATGCAATAGCACTGGTAAATGGTACCTGTACCTTGCATGCAATTCTGGAAGCCGCAGGAATTGGGATAGGCGACGAGGTGATAGTACCACCTCTTACCATGTCCAGTACCGCCTTTGCAGTATTACAGGCGAATGCGACTCCGGTATTTGCAGATGTGGAACAGGATACCTTCTTAATTTCTCCGCCATCCATTCAAGATAGAATTACTACGAATACAAGGGCAATTATCACGGTATCTCTTTATGGATTATCTCCTGATATGGATGCAATCATGGAGATTGCAAAGGAACATCATATACTTGTAGTGGAAGATAATGCAGAATGTATGTTAGGGACCTACAAAGGTAGAATGGTAGGAACACTCGGTCATATCGCAAGCTATTCTTTCCAAAGCTCAAAGCATATCACCAGTGGAGAAGGGGGCATGGTGGTAACGGACTCATTAGAGTTGGCGGAGGGAGTGAGACGTGTCAGCTCCCTGGGCTATGCTGCTGTTGGCGCAACAAAAGCGAAAATAACAAAGCAGACGATTCAAGATCCGGACTATTCCAGACATGTCTCCATGGGATGGAATTATCGCATGCCGGAGCTATGTGCAGCGGTTGCTTTAGGGCAGTTAGAGAATGTGGAGGCACTCGTAGCAAGAAGAATTATTGTGGCTTTACTATATGAGAATGCGATAAAAGGAACCTCATGGCTTAAGCCGCAATATGTAGGAGAAGAGTATGAATGTACGTATTGGACCTATGTGGTAAAGCTGGATCATCCGACAATCAATTGGAAAGAGTTCCGTGATCAGTTTTTGGTATTTGGTGGAGACGGAATCTATGCGGCATGGAAGTTGACTTATCTGGAACCGATGATGAGTGAACAGAATTTACTCGGGAGGGAGAAGTTTATCTTGCAGAAGAATCTTAAATCCTATCAAAAAGGACTATGTCCGGTTGCAGAGGAGCTTCAGGGCAAGCTTTTACAGTTTAAAACGAATTATTGGAAGATTGAGGATGCGATGAAGCAGGCAGATGTTTTAAAGAAGACGATTGATTACTTCAATGAGCGGGGGAATTGAGTATGAATTCAATCTTTATAACCGGAATAGCCGGAATGCTGGGTTCAAATCTCGCTTTTTTATTACGGGATAAATATCACGTGGCCGGGGTAGATCTTCATGAAATCGAGATGGAAAAGGTATATGGGAATGTGTTTTCTGCACTAGATATGGAACTGATTAAACAACAGTTAATTAAGCATAGAACGGATGTATTAATACATTGTGCGGCGTTGGTGAATATGGATGAGTGTGAGGCGAATCCCGAGTACGCTGCTTTAGTGAACTACACAACTACGAAGAACCTGGCCTGGATATGTAAGGAGCTGGGTATCAAGATGGTTTTTATCTCTACCGATGCTGTATTTAACGGAACAAAAGATTCCCTTTATCTCGAAACAGATCCTCCGGGACCAATCAGTGTATATGGTAAAACGAAACTGAAGGCGGAAGAGGCAGTATTGATGTCAGAGCCTCATAACCTAGTTATAAGAACGAATATCTATGGCTTTAATTACCGGGAAAAAAGTAGTTTTGGAGAATGGATCTTGAACTCGCTAATCAGTAATATCGAGCTTAATATGTTCTTCGATATTTATTTTTCACCAATTTTGGTAAATGAACTTGGTGAAATACTGGATCATTGCTTGGAACGAGAATTAAATGGAGTATACCACATCTGTAGTACCGGATCAATTTCAAAATATGATATCGCAGTCGCAATCATGGAGGAGTTTGGTATTGATGGTTCCGTTAACAAGGTTTCAATGGAGCATTATAAGTTTAAAGCACCACGAACGAGGAATATGGGTCTGAGCAATGAGAAGATTAAAGAAGCTTTAGGAATTTATATTAGGACTCCAAGGGAAAGCGTGACAGAGTTTAAGAGACTATATAAAGAGAATTTTCCGGATTTACTAAGAGGAAAAACAAAGTGATTAAAAACTAGATAATCATTTAGGAGGTTGCAGGTATTGGTTACAATCGGAACAAGAATTATTGATGAAGATAACCCGCCGTATTTTATAGCAGATATCGCTTCCAATCATGATGGTGATATAGAGCGAGCCTTCCGATTAATTGAACTTGCTAAGGAGAGCGGAGCAGATGCTGCGAAGTTTCAAAACTTTCGGGCTTCTACAATTGTAAGCCGTGGAGGGTTTGATTCTTTGGGAGGGATGATATCCCATCAAAAGAATTGGAAGAAATCCGTTTATGAAGTTTATGAAGAATGCAGTATACAAAAAGAATGGACTACAAGACTTAAAGAGAAATGTGATGAAATAAAGATAGAATATATGACTTCACCGTATGATTTTGATTCGGTTGATTTAGCGGAGCCATATGTAAATGCTTATAAGATCGGATCGGGAGATATAACATGGATTAACATCGTAGAATATATTGCAGCCAAGGGAAAACCAGTGCTACTTGCAACCGGTGCTTCCGATATGCAGGATGTCAAACGTGCAGTAAAGGCTATCCAAAAAACAAATCAAAATATTATTCTGATGCAGTGTAATACAAACTATACCTTAAGCCAGGATAATTATCGTTCCATCAATTTGAACGTATTAAAAACTTATGCATCATCTTATCCGAATTTGATTCTCGGTTTGTCAGATCATACAAATGACCATATTACCGTACTGGGTGCGATTACGCTGGGTGCTAGGGTTATCGAGAAACATTTTACAGACGACAACGATAGAATGGGTCCCGATCATCGTTTTTCATTGAATCCCAGAACCTGGAGAGAGATGGTGAATCAATCCATGGAATTATGGGCTGCGTTGGGAGACGGAGTAAAGAAAGTGGAAGAGAATGAACAGGAATCTGCGAAGATACAAAGAAGAGCATTGTATTACACGAAGGATATGAATGCCGGTTCTATTATTAAGAAAGAAGATTTATATCCGCTCAGACCGATTCCAAAGGATGGAATCCCTCCATATGAAATCAATCAAGTAATTGGGAAAGAGCTACGCATAGATGTAAATGGAGACACATGTGTTAAATGGATGGATTTTTGAAAAGCCATGAGTAAGCCTGGAGGTTTAATATGAAGAAGGGTGAAAAAGTATATCTGACTGCGGTGGAGCGTGAAGATCTATATATTCTTATGAAATGGAGAAATACCGAGAAGTTTAAAAAACATTTTCGGGAATATCTTGAATTAAATAGTGATTCCCAAAATAAATGGTTTGAAAATAAGGTGTTAAATGATCCGTCCACAATCATGTTTTCCATTCGAAGAAGAAGTGATGACAAACTGCTAGGGTGTATGGGGCTCTGCTATATTAACTGGGTTCACCGACATGCAGATTTATCCCTCTACATCGGCTTTGAGAATGCCTATATTGATGATGAGGGATATGCGGAGGAAAGCTGTGATTTACTATTTGAATATGCATTTCATCAATTGGGATTGAATAAAATATGGACGGAAATCTATGAATTTGATTACAAAAAAAAGAAGCTGTTGTTTCGCTTGGGATTCCACCAGGATGGGGTACTGAGGAAGAATTACTATTATGATGGAAGATGGAACGACTCGCTAATCCTATCACTCCTAAATGAAGAATGGAAGCAAATTGATTAAGAATATATATATCGCGATTCTTAAGGTAAAATAATGCTTTCATATTGACGAATATAATCGGAGCGAGGTAGATGTTAATAAGAGTTTTGATACTCTTGATTTAAGTATTTATTAATACATTTGGAAGGGCTGGAATGATACATGAACATATTGGTTACAGGTGCGAATGGATTTATCGGTCAGAATTTAATCGCTTCACTAAGATTACTTGAGGATGTAACGGTTTATTCTTATGATCAGGATACGGACGCCCTATTATTTCATCAATACTGCAAGGAGGCAGATTTTATCTATCATCTGGCAGGAACAAACCGTCCAAAGGATAATCGAGAATTCATGCAAAACAATTCTGGTTTTACCGGAGAGCTGATAGAGAAGTTAAAGAACATAGGTAATTGCTGTCCGATTGTTTTTTCCTCGAGTATACAAGCCACACTTGATAATCCGTATGGTAAGAGCAAAAAAGCCGGGGAAGAGATCCTTTTAACATATGCTCGGGATACCAGTGCCAGAATTGTTATCCTTCGTATCCCAAATGTATTCGGCAAATGGTGCAGACCAAATTATAATAGCGTGGTCGCAACATTATCCTATAATATCATTCATAATTTACCGATTACAATCCACGATCCGCAGCATGTCATGAATCTTGTTTACATAGATGATCTGATTGAAGAGATGATAAAGCTTATTGATCAAGATGAATATGGTTATCATGAAATTGAAAGTACTTATACAACTACATTGCAATATATAATTGACTTGATGCTTACATTCAAAAATAGCAGGGAGAATAAAATATTACCAAATCTTTCTGAAGAGTTTGCTCGGAAGCTTTATAGTACCTACATCAGTTATCTTCCCGAATTACAATTAAAATATAAGCTAAAGACGAATATTGATGAGAGAGGTTCCTTTACTGAATTTATCAAAGGGGAAACCTTTGGTCAATTATCGGTAAATCGATCTAAACCCGGAATTATCAAAGGGAATCATTGGCATAAGTTAAAGCATGAACGATTCCTGGTTGTATCAGGTAAGGGTGTGATTCGGCTTCGTAAAATTAATACAAGTAAAGTAATTAAGATAATGGTGGATGGAGAGGAGCCGGAGGTCGTTGATATCCCTCCTGGTTACGTCCATAACATCGAAAATATTGGATCCACGGATATGATCATACTGATATGGGCAAACGAGATATTTGATTCGAATCATCCGGATACTTACCATATGAAAGTGTGATCGTATGCTATAGAATGGAGAATGCAATGAAGAGATTAAAGGTTATGACGGTAGTGGGAACTAGGCCGGAGATTATTCGGTTATCCGCAGTAATAAATAAATTAGAAGAATGTGAAGCGATAGAACATATTCTTGTTCATACCGGACAGAATTATGACTATGAATTAAATGAAGTATTCTTCCGTGATCTGAATATTAGAAAGCCTGACTATTATCTGGATACAGCGACAGGAACTCCTATGGAGACAATTGGGAACATATTAATTAAGATTGACCGGGTTTTTGAGGAATGTAAACCGGAGGCGTTACTTATCCTCGGAGATACGAACAGCTGTCTGTGTGCAATTGCCGCCAAGAAAAAACATATACCAATCTTTCATATGGAAGCGGGAAATCGATGCTTTGATGAAAGGGTACCGGAAGAGAGCAATCGTAAGATTGTTGATCATATTGCGGATATCAATATGCCCTATAGCACAATCGCAAGAGAGTATCTTCTGAGAGAAGGGATTCCGGCGGACCGAATTATTAAAACCGGAAGTCCAATGTATGAAGTAATACATTCCAAAATGAAAGGGATTGAAGAATCCGATATACTAGACAGGCTAAAGCTAAATGAGAATGATTACTTTGTTGTATCAATGCACCGGGAAGAAAACGTAAATAGCGATGATAATTTTTATCATATCATAGAGTCGTTAAACGGGATTGCCGAGAAATATAATAAACCGATTATTATAAGCACCCATCCAAGAACACGTGCGATGATGAAAGAAAAAGAAATTACACTTCACCCATATATAAGGACGATGAAGCCCTTCGGATTCTATGATTATCTAAAGCTTCAAACTAAGGCGAAGGTTGTATTAAGTGATAGCGGTACCATTAGTGAAGAATCCTCCATACTTCGGTTTAAAGCCATTAATATTAGACAATCACATGAGAGGATGGAAGCGATGGAGGAAGCAATTGTTATGATGAGCGGATTAACGAAAGAACGGATACTACAGGTGCTGGAGGTTCTAGAAGGGCAAAAAAGAGAAACACTCAGAGAGGTTCTTGATTACACCATGCCAAACGTCTCGGATAAGGTGCTTCGAATTATCTTATCCTATACGGATTATATTCACAGAGTAGTATGGGGAAAATAACTCGTTGAGCTTATAAAATATAGAATTTTATGCATAGATTTATATAAAAAGCAGAAACAGGTGTATATTATGATTAACTAATTTAATCATAATATACACCTGTAGAGTCCTTATCAAATGTTGGTTTTAATGTATATTAGCTTGAGATTCTCTGTTATCGTCTGATCCAGAAGAATAATCTTCTGATGAGACCTGCAATTACACCAATGATGATAGCAATAGCAATAGCAAGTAATGCGTATCTTCTGGTAAAGCTTAGACAATTAAATTCAATAATTAGAGCGGCAACTGTAACAACACCATGGAAGAAATACAAACCGGTTATCATGATGATAAAGGTAATAAGATCAATGATTAAGGCTACTTTAATACTGATTTCTGTTCTACAACGTGCTGCGATACTATATGCCAATGCTCCTAAGAATCCTGGAACGATTAGTACGAGAAAATATTGAAATAGGGTAAAAAAATCCATGCAAATTCTCCTTTACAAAAATGTATTATTCTGTAATATTATACGAAGTTCTAAGCAATATTGTTACAAATATTGTCGAATTTAAGAAGTGCTACTCAGTTGTGTGAGTTAGGCGCTTTTTTTAATCCAATGTATGCATCGTATTCATATGCATTAAAGATTTCCTTATTTTGGGGCAATGTTCGATTACAATATCTACATAATGTTATATGACAGTAAGGTTTTATATATAAATGATTTAACATATGAGTCGAAACCTAAAATAATGATATCTTTTGTATTATCATATGATGAAAATTTCATTTCGTGCCTAAAAATATATTTAAATAGAGCAAATTGGAATGTTATGAAGTTTTCTAGATTATAATGGAATATATAACATTATAATGGAAATAAATGTTGCAATGTGGTAAAATTGTAAATTATAAATAACGTAGAACCTTAAATGTGATTTTAATATTCAAAAGATGAGGGAAAGAAAATGACAGTTTCGATTTACATCGACTTTCTTGCGATAATCCTAGTTGCACTTACGATTGGGCTCGCGAGAAAAAATATAATTATCAATAACTATAAAAACAAAATATACATAGCGCTGTCTTTCGTTGTTATTATGATACTTCTATTAGAAATATCAACTATATTAATGGATGTTCCCGGGAATAAGGCTTTGGTGGTCCCTAACCGAATTGCTGATTGTTTGGGCTTTTCTTTAAGTCCTTTTACAACTGCTCTTTTGGTACTGTTTAATAACAACTTAAAGGTGAAAAGTTTTTTCAAAAGTTTGTTTATCATACCCTTATATATAAATATATTAGTATGTGTCCTTAGCTATAAAACCGGTTGGGTATTTTATGTTGATTCCAATAACATCTATTCCAGAGGTGAATATTTTTTGATCCCTGAATTCGTTTCGATGTTGTACCTAGCGATTATGACCATAACAATTATAAAAAACAGATTAGAGTATGAGGATGAGGAGATACGGTTTCTTCTGGTTATTATTATCATTCCGGTTATAAGTTCTATGGTTCAGATTAACTTTAGTAATGTTTTGTTGATTTGGATGAGTGCCGCGATATCCTTGGTCATGTATTATATATTTTTACGTGAATTACAATTTAAATATGATATACAAACCGGTATTAGAAATCGATATGCTTTTGAACAAGAAGTTGAAAAATTACGCAAGGAAAATTGTAATGTAGCAATTGTGATTGTAGATATTAATAATTTAAAAAGAATAAATGATCGGATGGGTCATAAAGTAGGGGATGAAATTATTAAATATGCGGCAGGAATTTTAGAAGAAAGTTTCTTAGGAATCGGAAAAACATATCGAATCGGTGGAGATGAGTTCTGCGTACTATGTAAAGAGATTTCGAGGTCGTTGCTTGATACATCCTTGAATTGCCTGGATATTATGATTAGCAATGTTGATATACTTCGTGATGAAAAAATGGAACTTGCGTATGGCTATTCTTTCTATACAAAAAATGAAAACAGTAGTATCTATGCATCTTACATTAAAGCAGATATGGCGATGTATGAACATAAAGCAATGCTAAAGGGTAAAGTACCTATCGTCACATAATATTACGGCTTGTAATGATTTGAATAAAGAGCTTCATAAGTGGGCTAACCCATTTGTTCTTATGATGAGCACACACAGCCACTAGCGTTTGATTATCCAGCTCGGTGTTAATCTTGCACAATTCACCACTATCTAGCTCTTTTTTAACAGTAAAGGATGGTAAATAGGTAATGCCTACATCATTTTTTACAAGATTTTTTATCGTTGGAATACTCCAGAGTTCTATTGTATGATCAAGTTTGATGTTCTTCGAGCTCAAATAACCCTCAAAAATCTGTCGAAAGATACAATCAGGCTCATCGATTATTAATGGAAGATCAATAATTTGATTCGGTGAAATGAAATCACTGTAATTTTGTTTAATACGTGGAGAAGCGACGAGATCCATAGTACATTCGCCGATCGGATAAGCTTGCAAAAAATCAGCGGCATCGCAGACATTCAAATAAAATATACCAAGGTCTACCTTTCCTGTTCTTACCTTTTCCAGTATCTCATAGCAATTCGTTGATCGTAAATATAACTTGGCTTTCGGAGCAAGACGATGAAATTCCTTTAGTACGGGGGCCATCTGATAGCACAGTAAAGTTTCGCCTGATTCTATATGTAATTCTCCTTTTAATTCAGCAAGATTTTCGCTAAATCCATTCAATTTTTCGATTGATTCTAATACTTGATCAACATAATTAATCAATTCTTCTCCTGCTTTTGTCAGTGCCATGTTTCTCCCAATCTTTTCGAATATTTTGATAGAAAGAGACTCTTCCAATTGCTTCATCTGAAATGTAATTGTGGATTGGGTATAATTTAATTTATCAGCTGCTTTGGTAAAGCTACCTTCTGTTACAATCGCTTTAAAGGTATGAAGATATTTAATATCCATAGTTTCTCCTTAATGGTTCGAAAATTTTGAAGTTTTAATTCAATAATTTCAATTTGATTTAATTAATATTAATTTGTATTATATTAGAAAAATGAGGAGATGACAAGAAGATGAACATTATTTTAGCTTATTTACCGTATGCATTTATAACAGCGTATACACCCGGACCGAATAATATTTTGGCTTTCAATGCAGTAAGTAGGAAAGGTATTAAAAAGGGGAAATACACTTTGTTTGGAATTGCTTTGGGCTTTTTGCTTGTAATGGTATTTAGCGCTCTGCTGTGTATGGAGCTAGTCGAATATATTCCACAATTTGCAGGAATATTAAAATATATAGGAGCAGTATATATTATATGGCTTGCTTTGCATATTCTACTTAGTAAACCGACAAGGGAACATAGTGATGAAAAAGGAGATTTTTTAACCGGCTTTTTGCTCCAGTTTATCAATATAAAAATAATTCTCTACGCCATTACGATATATTCCGGTTATTTGCTTCCGTATTCTCATTCGAAGCTATTATTGAGTGTAAGTGTTGTATGTAACACTGTAATTGGGATATCAGGATGTATCACTTGGGCATTAGCAGGGCAGCTTTTACAAAAACAATTTATTAAACATTACCGTATTATGAACCTGATTATGGCAATTATATTACTTTGGAGTGCATTTCGATTGATATTTTCCTCTTGACATGCAACCAAAAGGTTGCTAATATTAGCGCACATTATTGTAGCTTCAGAAATTATAGTATGAAATAGTAACAGACCTGTATTAGAAATAACAATGATATTATTATGAAACACATGGAGGAAGACATATGAAGTTAATTATGTATGGTGCGGAGATTTGTCCGGACTGTGTAGAAGCTAAGACACAAATAATTCAAAATCAAGCAATTGAGCTTGATTACCGCAATATAACAGAAAGTACTGCAATCTTAAAGGAGTTTTTATCCTATCGTGACCATGAAGATATTTTTAAACCAATCATAAACAAAGGGTCTATCGGTATTCCGTTCTTCATTCTTGATGATGGAACAAAAACTTTTGAAATCACCGATTTTATGGAAGTCACAACTTCATCTGTTTCAGCTACATCCTGTTCCATCGATGGAAGTGGGCAGTGCTAAATAAAAGTAGATAATTTAATAAATCCTTCTAAATAGCTATCGTATGGACAGTAATCCTTATGATAGCTATCGTTATTATGGCACTATCACTTAGTGCCAAAGTATGTTTTGTTTAAATTGCTTGAAACAAGAGTTTAAGTTTATAATATAAACATCAAGATAACGTATTGGCCAAGCGTTAGCAAGTAGCAATTACATAATGTATTCGTGGGAGGATTTTTAATGAAAGAAAGAGTTCAGGTATTCGGAAGGTTTTTAAGCGGAATGGTAATGCCTAATATTGGTGCATTTATCGCTTGGGGTATTATCACTACATTATTTATTAAGACAGGTTGGATCCCTAATGATAAATTATCTACATTAGTTGACCCTATGATTAAATATTTATTACCTTTATTAATTGCATATACTGGTGGTAAAATAGTAGCAGATGTTAGAGGTGGAGTAATGGCGGTAATCGTAACGATGGGTATTATCGTTGCTTCCGGTTCCCCTATGTTTCTTGGCGCCATGATTGTAGCTCCGATTGCAGCTTGGGTTATCAAAAAATTCGATCAACTAGTGGATGGTCACATTCCTCCCGGTTTCGAAATGTTGGTAAACAACTTTTCAATTGGTATTATTGGTGCAATCTTAGTTATACCAGCTTATTACGGATTTACTCCGGTGATATTAGCTCTGACAAATGGTTTGGCTGCAGCAGTTCAATTTTTTGTAGATAATCATTTATTACCATTAGCAAGTGTGTTTATTGAACCTGCTAAAGTATTGTTCCTTAATAATGCGATTAACCATGGTATCCTATCTCCAATGGGTATGGCACAAGTAAAAGATGCAGGGAAATCAATATTCTTCCTGATGGAAGCAAACCCGGGCCCTGGTCTTGGTATCTTATTAGCATACTGCTTAGTCGGTAAAGGAAGTGCAAAAGGTTCTGCCCCAGGTGCTGTAATCATTCATTTCTTTGGCGGTATTCATGAGATTTACTTCCCGTTCGTATTGATGAATCCGTCCCTTTTATTAGCAGCGATTGCAGGTGGAGCAAGTGGTATCTTTACATTAACTTTATTCAAGGCTGGTTTATCCGCACCGGCGGCTCCAGGAAGTATTATCGCTGTATTAGGTATGACTCCGAAAGGCAATTATGTAGGCGTTATAGCTGCAGTAGTTATCGCAGCCGCGGTTTCCTTCATCATATCCATACCACTGATTAAGAAGTTTGGTAAAGATGACGATTTTGAAGCAGCAAAAGCGAAAAAAGATCGTATGAAATCAGAATCAAAAGGAATTACAACAGAGCAACCTACATTAGCAGCTGGCGTGATAGGCACAATTAATAAGATCATCTTTGCATGTGATGCAGGCATGGGCTCCTCGGCAATGGGCGCTACTATTCTTCGCAAGAAATTAAAAGCAGCAGGACTGGATTCAATTACAGTAGAACATGCGTCCGTTTCCTCTATTCCGGGTGATGCTCAAATTGTGGTTACTCATGAAAGTTTAAAAGAGAGAGCGGCTCATAGTGCACCAAATGCACAGCTGGTTCTTATCACGAATTTCATGACTGCTCCGGAATATGATGAGTTAGTAACTTCACTGAAAAACGCATAAGTAAAAGAGGTAAAATAAAGGATGATATGGTTTAGCACAGTAAATTGATTTACTGTGCTAAACCTTAATCAAATTTAGGAAGAGATAGGTGATTACGATGGAATTAACCCCACGTGTAAGACAAATCTTATCAGTTCTATTAACCGAGCGGGAAGTATTACCTGTTAAAAATCTTGCTCAAAAACTTAATATCAGTAAGAGAACCGTCCAAAGAGAATTAGATTATATCAGCTATATTCTAAAAAAGTATAATATCAATCTATGTGCCAAAACCGGTACAGGTATATGGCTGGAAGGAGATCATTATCAAAAGCAATTACTTCTTAATCAACTTGAAAATCAGAATAAAATGGATTTTGCTGATAAGTCGGAGCGTCGTAAGAATCTAATGCTTGAGCTTTTAAAAGATCAAACACCTAAAAAACTATATTATTATGCCAATTTATTCAGTGTAAGTGAAGCTACGATTAGTAAGGATATTGAACGTGTTGAGCCATGGTTTCAGAACTATAATATTGAAATTATCAGAAAACAAGGGTATGGAGTTACATTACAGGGAAGAGAAAAGAATATTAGACTTGCTATCCGTGAGTTCATCTCTAAGAATATGGATTCTCCAACCCTGAATCAGCTATATAAGCAAAGGGAAATATCTACTCCCAAAGCGGTGGGAATAAAGAATATCAAAAACAGGTATCAATTGTTAAATGAGGATATCCTGCATCGAGTGAAAATATGTTTTGAAAGTATACCGGATACAAGAATTAGCAGATTGGCCGAGGAATCTTATATCGGTCTGATTTTGCATGTGACAATTGCAATTGAACGTGTGATTGCAGGAGATATTATTGAACAAAACGAAGAACTCTTAGAGATATTAAAGCAGGATGAAGATTATAATCTGGCATTATTAATTGTATTTTCTCTGGAAAATGAATTTGGAGTAGAAATACCGGATATTGAAATTGCCTTCATCTGTCTTCATATAAAGGGATCAAAACTGCAACGAACAAATTCCGCACCGGATATGATTTCAAACGAACATATGCAAGAAATCAATGAGCTGGTGCTGGGTATGATTGTTGCTTATGATGAGCAATTAGCAAGTATATTAGAAGCAGATGAAGAATTTGTAATGGGATTAGCTACACATCTACGACCCGCATTGGTAAGGCTTCGTAACCATATGCTAATTGAAAACCCTCATCTAAAAGAAATTAAGGAATCGTATGCGGAGGTTTTTGAACGCTGTGTAAGAGTAGCAAGGTTCTTGAAAGCATCTACCGGGTGTGAGATTCCTGACACTGAAGTAGGATTTCTTGCGCTTCATTTTGGAGCAGCAATGGTTCGACTCGAGAGTGAAAAAACGAATAAACGAGTGGTGAATATCGGAGTAGTATGTGCGAGTGGAATCGGAATTTCACGTTTAATGGTTTCTAGGCTCCATAATTTTTTAACGAACAGAGCAATACTGAATGCATACGCTAAGACTGATTTGACTCAATTTGTACTGGAAAAGAATGATTTCTTTGTATCCAGTATAGAGCTTGGGGACTTGGATGTTGAGGTTGTTCAAGTGAATCCACTATTACCGGAGGAGGATTTGTTACGTATTGACGAGGTAGTTCAAAAGTATGAATCCACCTCAAAGAAGAGAGAAAATAATTCGGACTTTGAACGACAGATGGAAAAGATTAATGATTTGGCAGGTAGAATTAAAGAAATATTACGTAATTTCTTTTGCCTAGAGATTGATGAACATGTGAAATTTCAAGATATACTTGAAATTGCTGCAAGAAAAATCACTCCTTATGAAGAAAGCCAGCAGAGAATCATTATAGAGATAAAAAAACGGGAGGAAATTGCGACACAGATTATACCCGAGCTTGAAATAGCATTATTGCATGCGAGAGTGAAGGGGATCTTTGAGACGGGGTTCTATGTTTGTGTACCGCACAATCGCGACAAATTTATGAATCCTTATATGCAATCAACCAAAGCAGTGGTGATTATGCTGATTCCCGATGATGAAAATAAGCAGGAAAACAGCCAACTATTAGGGCATTTAAGTGAGAATTTTATCAAGGATACTGATTTTTTAGAGGATGTGAAATCAGGTGATGATATACGGATTAAAGGATCACTTTCCCGTCTGATGAAAGAATATTTTAATAAGTATCTGGATGTAGTATAACAAAAGTGAGAGCGTTTCCGAATGGCACTAACGGATGATGACAAACTTCGTTTTGTTTAAATTGAAACTATCTTACTTTCACATTACAATATTATTATAACATTAGTAACATTAACTAGACTAAAAATTGAAGATCGAGGTAAAAATATGTTTTTTGCAAAAAAGGATAATAACGCATCGCTTGATATACTTCAGAAAAAAAATATTATATTGAACAGTAAAGAAGATAAACGCGAGGAAGTAATCAAAAAGCTAGGAAATTTGCTAGTGGAAAGCGGTTATGTAAACTTTAATTATATTGAAGCGATGATCGAAAGGGAAAAAACGTTTGCTACCTATATGGGTAATGGAATTGCATTGCCTCACGGAGTAGAGAGTGCTAAAGAAGAAATTCTGGCGTCAGGAATTGCCATTATGACCATACCGGATGGTGTTGATTGGAACGGCGAATCTGCTAAGATCATTATTGCCATCGCTGGAAAGGGAGATGAACATCTGGACATTCTTGGAAATATTGCTTCGAAGTTAAGTGAAGAAGAAGCGGTGGAAGAACTATTAACCATGAATGTGGATGAAGTATACGAGTTCATTACCAGAAAGGAAGATTAGCAAATGATAATTACAGTTACGCTAAACCCGGCAATTGATAAGACCGTTGATATCGGGGAGTTTCAATATAGCGGCTTAAATCGAATCACCTCCTCCGTTCTTGATCCGGGTGGAAAAGGAATTAATGTATCAAAGACCATTAAGCATCTGGAAGGTAATACGATAGCAACCGGATTTATTGGTGGTAATGGTGGAAATATCATTGAGCAGGGATTAAAAGGGCTGGGCATTAAGAGCGATTTTATTCATGTAGATGGCGAGACTAGAACGAATATGAAGGTTGTTGATGCAGTAGGAAATGTTACTGAATTCAATGAACCTGGACCCGTTATCAAAAAAGAAGATATTAAGGAATTGCTTGAAAAGTTGGATGCCTTGGCAGATAAGGATACGCTTTTTGTATTAGCCGGAAGCATCCCTCAGGGAGTGGATAAAGATATATATCGCAATATCATAGAGATTGTAAAGAAGAAGGGTGCAAGGGTATTTCTCGATGCAGATGGAGAATTATTTGTAAAGGCACTTAATGGTAAGCCTGACTTTATTAAACCAAATCGCTTTGAATTGGAGCAGTATTTTGAATTTAAAGGGAGTGCAAAAGATTCTGATTTGATTGATATGGGAAGAAAATTACAAGCTACCGGAATTGGAACCGTTGCAATATCACTTGGAAGTGAAGGAGCATTATTTATCCTACCGAATGAAGTAATCAAGGTGCCTGGTTTGAAAGTAGAGGCGCATTCCACCGTCGGTGCGGGGGATGCCATGGTAGCAGCGCTATCTTATGGAATTGATAGGGGTCTTGTGATGAGTGAATGTATCAGATTAGGGGTTGCGACCAGTGCGGGCGCGGTTACCACAATCGGAACAAAACCTCCGACCAAGGAATTAGTAGAACAATTAATGCAAGAAGTGAACTTAATTCGATTATAGATAAACTAAAAGAGGAGCGATTAAAATGAAAACAAGAGCAGTAAGAATGTATGGAGCATATGACCTTAGATGCGAAGAGTTTGAATTACCTAGTATAAAAGAGGATGAGATACTAGTAAAAGTAATCAGTGATAGTATCTGTATGTCAACCTATAAATTAGTAGATCAGGGTGTAAAGCATAAGCGAGCACCAAAAAATATCGCAACTAATCCAATCATTATCGGACATGAATTTGCAGGTGATATCGTAGAGGTTGGTGACAAATGGAAGGATCAGTTTAAACCCGGTCAAAAGTTTGCACTTCAGCCGGCCTTGAATTATCAGGGGAAACTTGATTCTCCGGGTTATTCCTATGAATTTTTCGGTGGAGCGTGTACCTACTGTGTGATTCCGCAGGAAGTTATGGAGCTTGGATGTTTACTTAACTATGATGGTGATTCGTACTTTGAAGCATCCTTAGGTGAACCTATGAGCTGTATCCTCGGAGGATATCATGCAAATTATCATACCAATAAAGTGAATTATGACCACGCGATGGGAACCAAAGAAGACGGTAATATCATTATTCTGGGTGGATGTGGGCCGATGGGATTAGGTGCAATTAGCTACGGATTATGTTTTAAGAATAAGCCGAAGAGAATTGTTGTAACAGACATTGATGATGCAAAAATTGCCAGAGCCAGAGAAGTAATCTCAGAAGAAGAAGCAAAGGCAAAGGGAGTGGAGCTTATCTATGTCAATACCTCAAGTTATGAGGATCCAATCGCTCATTTGATGAATATAACAGAAGGCCATGGCTATGATGATGTATTCGTATATATCCCGAACAAAGCGGTAGCAGAAATGGGAGATAAATTGTTGGCTTTCGATGGATGTATGAACTTTTTTGCAGGGCCCTCCGATAATCAATTTTCTGCATCCATCAATTTGTATAATGTTCATTACACAAGTTCCCATGTTCTTGGAACAACTGGCGGTAATACGGATGACTTAATCCAGGCGATTGATTTATCCTCTAAAAGATTAATTAATCCAGCTGTAATGGTAACACATATCGGAGGACTAGATTGTGTTGCAGAAACCACGATCAATCTACCAAAGATTCCTGGTGGAAAGAAATTAACGTATACACAGTTTGACATGCCGCTTACAGCAATTGAAGACTTTGAAGAATTAGGAAAAACCGATTCATTATTTGCAAAGCTTGATGCTAGCTGTAAGGCACATAAAGGCTTATGGAATACGGAAGCAGAGAAAATATTATTTGAACATTTTAATGTGTAGTGTTATGTTTTATTTGGGAAGGGTGATCGTATGGTAAGTCAAAAAGTTGTAGTTGTAAATAAAAGTGGTATTCATGCAAGGCCGGCAGGTGAGTTGGTCAAAGTAACAAAGCTCTGTACCTCGGATACACTGATGCTGGTAGATCAAAAGATAATTAACTTGAAAAGTATTTTGAACATTATGGCTGCAGCCGTCCGCCAAGGCACAGAGGTTACAATCCAGTGTGACGGTGAAGGAGAAGAAGAGGATTTAAAGCGAATTATCGATGCAATTAACGGTGGATTAGGGGAATAGGTAATAGGTGCAGGTATGCAAAAATATGAAGGAAAAAGTGTATACGGTGGAATAGCAATTGGAAAAGTGCTTGTATTTCATAAAACGGAAGACCAGGTAATTAGAAAGCATATTGCAGATACACAGGCTGAGATGTTTCGTTTGAAGGAAGCCACTAACACAGCAAAAGAGGAACTTCAGCTACTATATGAAAAAGCCATCACTGAAGTTGGTGAAGCAAATGCCATGATCTTTGAGGTTCATCAGATGATGCTTGAAGATCAGGACTACGTGGATTCCGTAACCCATATCATAGAAAATGAAAAGATTAATGCGGAATTTGCTATTGCAACTACGGGAGAAAACTTTGCACAAATGTTCTCCGCCATGGATGATGATTATATGAGAGAACGCGCAGCGGATGTGAAGGATATATCGAACCGTTTAATAAAGATATTGACCGGAAGTAAGCAACAGGATTTCCATTCTGATGAACCTTATATACTGGTAGCAGAGGATTTGGCACCGAGTGAAACTGTCCAACTGGACAAAAGCAAGGTGCTAGCCTTTGTAACCAGATTAGGATCTACCAATTCGCATACTGCAATTCTTGCAAGGATGATGAATATTCCTGCATTGATTGGTGTGGAGTTTGAGGAAAACTGTGATGGTATCGATGCGATTGTGGATGGCTATCAAGGAGAGTTTATCACAGAGCCTACGGATGAGATTACCGAGATTATGTTGGCAAGGCAGCAAGAGGATTTGCGTAAGAAAGAACTTCTACAAAGCCTTAAAGGAAAAGAAAACATTACACAAGACGGTAGAAAAATCGATATATATGCAAATATAGGCAGTGTATCCGATGTTGCTAATGTTCTTCAAAATGATGCAGGAGGCATAGGATTATTCCGTAGCGAATTCTTATATCTTGAGAAGAATACATTCCCGACAGAGGAAGAGCAATTTATAACCTATAAAACTGTCCTTGAGAATATGGCAGGCAAAAAAGTGATTATTCGTACGCTGGATATCGGTGCAGATAAACAGGTCGATTATTTTGACCTTGGTAAGGAAGAAAATCCTGCAATGGGTTATCGTGCGATTCGAATCTGTTTAAATCAACCGGATATCTTTAAGACCCAGCTTAGAGCAATATACAGAGCCAGTGTATACGGTACTGTTTCGATTATGTATCCAATGATTATATCAGTGGATGAGGTCAGAAAAATAAAAGAAATTGTGAAGGCAGTGAAAGAAGAACTTACTAATCAGGGAATTCCTTATCGTGAGGTAGAGCAGGGTGTGATGATTGAAACACCGGCAGCGGTTATGATAAGTGATTTGCTGGCGGATGAGGTGGATTTCTTTAGTATCGGAACAAATGATTTAACACAATATACACTTGCGATAGACAGACAAAATCCAAGATTAGATCATATCTATGATTCTCATCATCCTGCAGTTCTTAGAATGATTAAAATGGTGGTTGAAAACGGCCATAAGGGTGGTTGCTGGGTTGGAATCTGTGGCGAACTTGGTGCTGACACCACACTTACCGAAGAATTTTTAAGAATGGGTGTGGATGAACTATCGGTTTCTCCGAATTTCGTACTTGGGGTTCGTGAAAAGGTTCGAAGTTTAGATTTGAAATAAATATAAATATTCATATTTCGCAGGTGATTCAAATAGTGAATACTTGCTGAAATACGTCATATAGCTACGAAGAGCCTCTAGTTTTAATATCTTTATTCCAGCTTCGATGTAACGTTGCAATTCACATATTGATTTGTCAAACAAATATGAATAAGCTCTCCATGATTTACAGAAAATATATCATTAGATATAAGGAGGTAAACATGGAGAGCTTTCCTACGATTCATACTAATTTTTGGGATGCAATTATTGCAGTTCCACTTGTTTTAATCATAACACAGCTAATTAAGATGCTTTTACCGATACCTCGATCCTTTATTCCATCAATAGCTAGTATCATCGGGCTTATTATATCAATATTCTTTTCACACAGAGGTAATCTCCCTGCAGGTATTTTTATGGGCTTTTTTTATGGGAACGCAGCGGTAGGAACATTTTCATCAATAAAAATTGCATTAATTGCATATAAAAACAGAAGAACTAGGAAAAAGGCAGTTCCTTGATTCACTATAAAATTTAATTCGTAAAGCATTCATGGATATACAAAAAATATATCTGTAGAAAAACATGGTATAATAATTATTGGAAACATGTAATAAAAAAGAGAATGGAGGACATCCATGGAGCAAATCACTATAAAAACAACAATTAATGCACCGATTGAAAGAGTGTGGAAGTTCTTTGCTGAGCCGGAACATATCAAACAATGGAATACTGCCTCAGAAGATTGGCATACTACTGCAGCGGAAAATGATTTAAGAGTGGGTGGACGCTTTTGCTCACGGATGGAAGCAAAGGATGGCAGTTTTGGCTTTGACTTTTCAGGTACGTATGATAATGTTAAAAATTATGAAAATATTGCATATACGCTAGATGATAATAGGAGGGTTGATATTACCTTTCATAAATTAGCAAACGATGTCACACAAGTAGTAGAGGTGTTTGACGCTGAGAATGAGAATTCGATTGAAATGCAAAGGGCTGGTTGGCAAGCAATCCTTGATCATTTTAAAAACCATGTTCAAAACGCTTGAAAATAGTTTATTAGTAGGATCAACGATATCTATAAAAAAGTATTATTGATAAATAATTTACTATGAAAAAGCAATGTGATAATATGGTAGTTTATAAAAAGTTTAAAGTTATTTTAGCATATTTTGATTGACACCTATATGGAATTACCATATAATGAGGTCACAAAAGAAAATACATCAAACACATCTGTATTAGGGAGTAGTTTTAATGTACCATCCAACAATGCGGCTTAACAGCCTGGAGGTACATGCCAAATTTTGGTTACCAGACTTTTCAGTGGATTTATTTTATTTAAAAATAAATCCATGAAAAGTCTTTTTTTGTTCTAAAGGAAAGATTTTATAATCAGTGATAAAGTCATTGAATTCTATAGAATAAAAAAAGTCTGAGCAGTTTATGTTATGTCGGACATGTGTAATGGTAATGGATACATAGAAAATGTATTTCCTTCATTGATAATTTAACAATAATGGATTGCATTATTTAGTAATGAAAGCTCACGAAATACATTTATTAATTGCTGAAAGGCAATAATAAAGGAAGAATGTTTGAATTGTATGAATTTTGATTTGGTATCAAGGAGGATATAAATGAAGCAATGGTTTAAAATGCCGGTAGATGACATACTTAAGGATCTTAATGTATCAAGAGATGGTCTGTCTACGCAGCAAGCACAAAAAATTCGAGATGAAAAAGGTGAAAATGCGTTATTAGAAGCTGATAAAAAAAGTGTTATTCAGGTTTTTTTAGAACAGTTTAAGGATTTGCTTGTAATAATATTAATTGTAGCAGCCATTATATCTATGTTCTCAGCACATCTTGAGAGTACGATTGTTATATTTGCAGTAATTATTTTGAATGCTATGTTAGGTACGATACAGCATATCAAAGCAGAGAAATCGTTGGAAAGTCTGAAGATGCTTTCTTCGCCTAATGCAAAAGTATATAGAGATGATAAAAAGGTTGAAATTCCTGCAAGAGAAGTGGTTCCTGGAGATATATTAGTATTAGATGCCGGTGACTTAGTAGCCGCTGACGGAAGAATTCTTACTAATTTCTCGTTGCAGGTTAATGAAAGCTCCCTGACTGGGGAATCTACAAATGTTGATAAAAGTGATAAGGATATTACCGAGGATGTAGCTCTGGGCGATCGTATTAACATGGTGTATTCCGGTAGTCTTGTAACATATGGACGTGCTACCGTAGTAGTAACAGATACCGGAATGAACACAGAGATTGGTAAAATAGCCGGATTAATGAATGATACGAAGGAGAAGAAGACTCCGCTCCAGGTCAGCCTTGATAATTTCAGTAGTAAATTGGCGTTGGTAATCATGGTAATCTGTGCTGTGGTATTTTTACTAAGTATGTATCGTGAAATGCCGATTCTTGACTCGTTAATGTTTGCAGTTGCACTTGCAGTTGCAGCGATTCCTGAAGCGCTTGGTTCTATTGTAACTATCGTTCAGGCGATGGGTACACAGAAGATGGCGAAGGAACAGGCAATCATTAAGGAATTGAAAGCGGTAGAGAGTTTAGGTTCCGTATCTGTTATCTGTTCTGATAAAACAGGCACTTTGACTCAAAATAAAATGACGGTTCAACAGATATACATTGATGAACAAACAATGGACTTTGATGAAATTGATTTAAAGAATCAGCTCCATCGATATTTGCTATATAATGCGATACTTACAAATGATGCATCGATTCATAATGGGGTTGCAATCGGGGATCCCACGGAGTATGCATTACTTGAAATGGCTCGTAAAGTAAAAATTCAAGATGAAGAAATTCGTGATATGATGACTCGCTTGGAAGAAATACCGTTTGACTCCGATCGTAAATTAATGAGTACAAAATATGAGCTACGTGGAATTCCGACGATACTTACTAAGGGGGCGCTTGATGTTCTTTTAGAACGTACCATCAAAATACGTACATCGACAGGGATCAGAGATATTACCGAACAGGATAAGAAAAATATTCTGGACAAGAATATGGAGTTTTCTGAAAATGGCCTAAGAGTCCTTGCCTTTGCGTACAAGGAGGTGGGTAAGGAGGATGAGCTTACCCTAGAAAATGAAAATGATTATACCTTTATCGGTTTAATCTCCATGGTGGATCCGCCAAGAGAGGAATCAAAAACTGCTGTTGCTGATGCGAAACGAGCAGGAATTAAGCCGGTTATGATTACCGGCGACCACAAGATAACTGCGGTAGCGATTGCAAAACAGATTGGTATTTATGAAGAAGGTGATTTTGCGTATACCGGTGCAGAACTGGATGCGATGTCTGAAGATGAATTAGATGCAAAAATCAGTGATATCTCTGTCTATGCTAGGGTATCACCTGAGAATAAAATTCGAATTGTAACAGCATGGCAGAGAAAAGGAAATATAGTTGCGATGACAGGTGACGGTGTTAACGATGCGCCGGCATTAAAGAAGGCAGACATCGGTGTAGCAATGGGTATTACAGGTACAGAAGTATCCAAGGATGCTGCGGCGATGATCTTATCCGATGATAATTTTGCAACTATTATTAAAGCGGTAGCAAACGGTAGAAATGTATACCGTAATATTAAGAACGCAATACAGTTCTTATTGTCCGGTAATATGGCAGGTATTTTAAGTGTATTATACACATCTCTGCTAGCACTTCCCGTTCCGTTTAAGCCCGTACATTTACTATTCATTAATTTATTAACGGACTCTCTACCTGCGATTGCAATCGGTATGGAACCTCCGGAGGATAACTTGCTTTCTCAAAAGCCAAGAGATCCAAAGCAGGGTATTCTGAGTAAAGAATTTTTATTGATCCTGTTGGCACAGGGAGGGTTGATCGCAGTTAGTACCATGATTGCTTTTTATATTGGTTATCAAAATGGCAATGAACTGGTTGCAAGCTCGATGGCATTTGCAACACTAACGATGGCAAGACTTTTCCATGGATTTAACTGTAGAAGTCATAGATCTATTTTTCACATCGGTTTTTCAAAAAACTGGAGTAGTTTATGGGCGTTCTTAATCGGTACACTTTTATTGAATTTGGTGTTATTCGTTCCGTTTTTACAGAACCTATTCTCGGTTTCTGACCTTACGGGAAGTCAAATCGGTTACATCTATTTACTTGCAATTATACCGACTATAATCATTCAGATAACTAAGCTTATAAGAAATAAATAAATAATTTATATTAATAAAATGAGTCGACTCTTATCATTAGATTTTATCTCTAACTTTAAGCGGTTACCTAAAATACGAAAATCATAAAGGGCTATTTTAGAATTAAAATACTTGGAGGAAAAGTGATCCTCGAGTAACCTTAATTCTGGAATAGCCCTTAATGTTTGTCATGTTTGACTGCTCTTATTAAATCTGTAAATAGTATAATACTTCCTGTATATTAGCAACCAATTACTTATGACCATATGATAAACTCCTTAATATGATGCTTGTGGAACAAATATTAAATAGATAATCACTAACACAGGGGGAGGAACTGCCATAGTGATTGAATAAAATTATTTGTTTTACTAAATCTTAAAAATCTAAGTAGGAGGAGTAATTATGAAAACTAACAGATTAATTTATTTTGTAAGTATGGTATTATTACTGAGTGTAATTGGTTTGGCCTGTGGTAAAAAAGAGACGGCAGACACGAATGCAAACATAACAAAGGAAGCTCAGGGGAGTGGTGATGTAACACCAACGAAACCCGTAGAGGCAACGAAGGCACCTGAAAGTGGTGATAATTCACCGTGGAAATTATTATCAGCATCTACCGTAGAAACCGCTGTATTTTATGCTGGCTTTTTGAATGAATCACAAGGTGTAACCGTAGGATATGAAGGAGCAGTTAGTTATACATCAGATGGTGGGAAAACATGGACAAATGCCAATGTGAAGCCATCGGCGTGTAGATATGGTTTGGATTATTTGGATAAATCTTATCTTGTTTCCATCGGAAACTTTGGCGTTAATATGTTTTCAAAAGATAATGGAAAAACATGGTCGAAGCTTGGAGATTTTCCTCTAAAAAGCGGCAATCAGTATAACAAATTTTTATCAGTAATTGATCAAAAGAAAATGTATATAGGTGCGCCGGAAGCGCTTGCTGTAACATCGGATGGTGGTAAGAGTTGGAAAGAGATTGACCTGCCAAAGGATTGTAAATTTATCGCAGGGATGTATTTCTTGAATGAAAAAACCGGTTATATAGTAAGTATGGATGGAACACTATTCAAAACAACCGATTCCTGTAAAACTTGGACGAAGCAAACTTTGGATCTGTCAGGAGAAGCAATTAATAAGTCTTCCATGCCTTCTGTAGCGATAAATTTCAAAGATGAGAATAACGGAACGATTATCTATACAACCAAGACTTATAAACTCGTAGGTATTACAACAAAGGATGGTGGGGCTACGTGGGAAACTGTTCCGATGCCAAAGGTGAATGGTATGGCTCCTTATTTATCAAAGGACGGAAAATACCTTACCATTTCATCAATGACGAAGGATATTAGTTTGTTTCAACTAAATCAATAATGAATGATATAAGATAATATAAGCATAATTTGAGGCTGTTGCAAAATAAATAAATTGTAGGATAAAGATGTATTGTCATAACACTCGGTTTGGAAATACAAAACATTAACATGTATACCAACCTGTGTATAAATCAATATATGTTGTTCCCCAATAGAATTATTTATTTTGTAACAGCCTTTTCATTTATTTATATAACCAGGTATGTATTTCGCGATATTGGGAGGGTGACATTCCGGTTATCTTTTTGAACGACCTGACAAAGTGTGAGGTGTTTATAAAGCCTACACGGAACATAATTTCAGACACTTGAAGGGCAGTATCTTTAAGCATTGCCATCGCCAAATTTATTCTCAAGCGAATCAAATAATTCATGACAGTATATCCGGTTGCTTCTTTGAAATTCTCATTTAACGATGTTCGATTGATATTAAATAACTCTGCAAGTTGTTGAAGCTGAAGCTTCTCCTGGTAGTGGTTTAGTAGGTACACGATAATATCATTAATGTGTTGATGCTTATCAGAAATAGTAATTGCTTCATCGGTAATTGGTTCAATGTAGATTCGATCAATAACCAATAATAATTCTAATAAATAAGATCTTGTACGACAGGGCCAATACCAGTCTCTTTGATCATTTAATTCTTTCTTTATTTGTTGTAAGATCATTTCAATTCGATGAGACGTACCGGAATTTATATTCATGATTCCATTATATTGCGACATTCGTTGAGTAAATGCATTCATCCAAGCCGCTTCCTGAGGATCTCCCTCCAGGTATATCTTTGGTTGTAGTCTGAGTGACTGATAATTATAAGCTGGATTAAGGAATTCGGGATGAAAGACAAGTTCTACTGTTTCGCATTTTTGTGATGGGTGAACTTTATAAATTTCTGTTTCATTTCGGCAACACAGTGTTGGAGCGACAAAAGGGGTAAATCCATCCGATGTTTCAATCATACCGGAGCCTTTCGATATAAGAATGAGTCGAAACCGGTCATCAATATTTTCTTCACAATACTTCGCTTCTTTGATAATTACAGGGACTTCTGTTCCTACATAGAAGTTGGTGCCTAATGTTGAATATTTCATGTAAATAACCATACCCTTTCTTATATTAGTATGTAAAATCATAGTTTTCAGTCTATTTTCCATAGGAATACAAAAAGTTTATATTGCTAAGATAATAATGCATTGGAGATTTGTTGTCAAGAATATGACTTTTAACTGATTTTTACCAGTATATGAAGTACATTATGCTAATCAAAAAATAATTATACTAAGATAATAAATACTTTGTAATTTAAATATATGCATTATATAATGGTAATAATAAGCAGTATATATTGCTTGTTAATGATTGGATTATGCGACATATGGAGGAAAAACTGAGATGACAATCAATCGTAGTAAAGTAGTAATAGTTGGTGCAGGCCTGGTAGGCTCATCGACAGCATTTAGCCTGATTACACAGGGTATTTGTGATGAGGTTATGATAATAGATATAAATCGTGACAAAGCACGTGGTGAAGTAATGGATTTATGTCATTGTGTAGAATATTTAAATCGTAATGTAAAAGTATCAGTTGGTGAGCTAACAGATTGCGCGGATGCTGATATTGTAGTAATAACAGCAGGTGCTCCACCGAAATATGGACAGACCAGACTTGATACCTTAGAATTATCCGCTAATATTGCGAAATCAATCGTAGAACCAATTATGGAATCCGGATTTCGTGGGCATTTTATTGTAGTATCAAATCCCGTGGATATTATTGCGTATTATGTATACAAATTATCCGGACTTCCTAAAAATCAGGTAATCGGTACCGGCACGGCGATGGATTCGGCTAGATTAAAGCATTTTATCGGTGAATTAATCGGAGTGGATCCAAGAAGTGTACAGGCTTATACGATGGGTGAGCATGGTGACAGCCAGATGTGTCCTTGGTCACATGTGACGGTTGGGGGCAAGCGCTTTACAGATATCTTAGAAGATAATCCAGAATTTAAGAATACAAATCTGGATGATATCGTGAAACGTGTAACCAGAGTAGGATTTGATATATTAGAGGTAAAAGGCACAACCTGTTATGGTATCGCGACTGCAGTAGTGGGAATTATAAAAGCAGTCATGAATGATGAAAATAAAATTATCCCCGTCTCTACTTTATTGGAAGGAGAATTCGGTGAAAGTGATGTATTCTGTGGGGTGCCGGTAATCTTAAATCGAAACGGTGTACAAGACGTAGTTGAGGTTCATTTAACTCCGGAAGAGCAGGAAAAATTCAAGCATTCTGTATCAGTAATTAAAGAATATTCAAAAAAGCTTAACTTATGATGTTCCTATAAATATAATTTAAAGGAGGACTGTTCTATGCAAAAAATAATACCTCATTTATGGTATGACAAAGAAGCACGTGAAGCAGTAACCCGTTATACCAAATTGTTTCGGGATTCAAAAATCCTTCATGTTACAACCATTACTGATACACCATCAGGCGATTCGGAGATAGTGGATTTTCAACTTGCGGAAATGATGTTTTCATCGATCAGTGCAGTGCCATATTTTAAATTTAATCCATCGATTTCTCTTATGATAAGATGTGATTCAGCAGAAGAAGTAGATATTTTATATAAGGAACTACGTAAAGGCGGATCCGAGCTCATGCCACTGGGAGAATATCCATTTAGTAAACACTACGCATGGATCAGTGACCAATACGGACTGAATTGGCAGTTAATGTTTAATGAGAATCGGAACGAACATGCAAAAATTAGGCCTAATTTGTTATTTACAGAAGAGATGTGCGGAAAAGCAAAAGATGCAATTGAATACTATCATTCCGTATTTGCGGATTCGAAGATTGGACATATCAGCTATTATGTTGAAGGGGAGGCGCAGGATTCTAGAGCGAAGATCAATTACGGAGAATTAAATATCGGTGGTACAGAGTTTGTAGTTATGGATCATGGGTATGGCGGTGATTTTTCCTTCAATGAAGCAATTTCCTTTATGGTACCCTGTAAGGATCAGCAGGAGATTGATTATTATTGGGATAAACTTTCATTTGTCCCGGAAGCTGAGCAATGTGGATGGGTCAAAGATCAATTTGGAGTATCCTGGCAGATTGTTCCGGCTAATCTGAATGAAATCTTGATGCAAGGAACGGAAGAGGAAGTACAGCGAATAACGAAGGCTTTTTTGCAAATGAAAAAGTTCGATCTTAAAGCTCTTGATAAGGCACGCTTGGGGTGATTTTTGGTATGATAATTATTTTTACTTGATTTATAGTAAGGCACTGTTCAAATGGTATTCCTATAACTTTGTTAAAGTCTATAGGATACAATTTTGATAGTGCCTTATATTTTATCAGTATCATGTTTTATAGTAAAATAGTAATTGAACCCTACTCTACGGAGCGTTGATTGAAAGTATTGATTTCATATTTTAATATATAGTAATGGAGGGCAAAACGTTGGATTGTATGAAAGTTGGTGCGTTGTTATACAAACTTCGTAAGGAAAAAGGAATGACCCAAAAACAGATCGCTGACATGATGAGTATCAGTGATAAAACAATATCAAAATGGGAACGTGGCTTAGGATGCCCCGATGTATCCTTACTAAAGGAGCTCTCTAATATATTTGAAGTAAATATTGAAAAGATACTGGAGGGTGAATTGGAGAATAATATAACAGATTCCGGTAATTTAAAACGGATTAAATTCTATGTATGCCAGAGCTGTGGAAATGTAATCAATAATTCCGGTAATGGTAATATATCCTGTTGTGGTAGAAAGCTAACACCTCTTAAGGGACAGCTTGCATGCGAAGAGCATACCCTTAATATTGATGAAATAGAGGAAGATTATTATATTACATTTGAACATGATATGACCAAATCACATTATATTTCTTTTGTTGCGTATGTAAACGGTGATCGCTTATTATATTTTAAGTTATATCCGGAACAATCCCCATCCGTTAGGTTGCCAAGATCACTTGTCGGGAGACTTGGAGTAAAGCAGGGCGGTAAGCTTTATTATTATTGTACTCAGCATGGATTATGGATTTATTAAAGTAGTTTGATTGCAGAATAATATGTATTAAGTATTAAATAACACCTAAGGTTAAAGCCTTTGGGTCTGAAAGGTATCTAGAATTATGAATGAATTTTCAAAAAAGGAATTAAGAGATAATTATAAAAGCAGAACAGTAGTTGGGGGAATCTATTGCATTAAATGTGATGGAAATGGACGAATGTGGATTAAGTCGACAAAGGATTTAAAAGGCCAAAAGAATAAATTTGATTTCTCGATTATGACAAACAGCTGCCTGGATAATACGATGAATTCAGAGTGGAATAAGTATGGAGCCCAGTCCTTTTCGTTTGCAGTATTAGAAGAGATAGAAAAAGGTGATACATAGACGGATAGAGAATTTAAGCAGGATCTTGATTTGCTGTATGAATTATGGCTTGAGAAAATGAAGGACTAATATAGAAAGAATTATTCAATGATGCTATAAAGTTGTTATTGCAAGATCAACATAATATAAACATGTTTGTATTATGTTGATCTTGTGATGACATTTTTTACAAAAGCTTTTAGTGTAGCATATTTTATGCTCTGATAATAATATCTTCCTTTCTCGGTTTTGGAGCTGGTAGAGTCATATTACTATACCCGATGGTACAGGATCCAACACAGCTATAATCGGCAGGAACGGAGTATTCTTTTTGTAAATTCCTCCCGCGTTCGGTCTTGAAAAACTGTGGAACAACGTGAATCCAGCAAGAGCCTAATCCAATGATATGGGAAGCGTTTAACATATTGCCGATGGCAAGGCTTCCGTCTTCAACTGGGGCACAGGAATTGTTATCAGTGAATACGATAACTAGGGTTGGCGCATGATAGAACGCATTTTCACCCAGACCGAATTCCTGATTGATCTCGTCTAGAAGTTTCTCCATAGCTCCATCTCGCTGTACAACGACAAACTTCCATTTATAATCTCCCATACCGCTAGGTGCATATTGTCCTGCCTCTAAGATGATGCTCAATTCTTCTTCTGTAATTTGTGCGACCTTATAGCTTCTGATACTTCTTCGTTCTAGCAGAGTTCTAATTTTTTCTTTCATAGTGAAAACCTCCAAAAATATTTTCTAATATTATAATAAATGTAAATTAGATATTTACAAGTACGCACTTTAATGTAATAAGGTAACTGTTTGGTAACTTGTTTTATTCTACTTGTGGTAGATTTTACATTAGTGTATAATGTAGATACATTGTTACATAGGGAGGTTTCTATGAGAAAGATTTGTCCTTGTCCGGTAGAAGCTACCATTACCTTGGTTGGTAATAAGTGGAGAATATTGATTATTCGTGATCTTATAGATGGTTCAAAGCGTTTCAATGAATTACAGAGGTCTGTAGGAGGTATCAGTCAAAAAGTGTTAACGGAGAATTTACGTACCTTGGAAGAACACGGACTGGTAGATCGTAAGGTTTATAATGAGATTCCACCAAGGGTGGAATATTCCTTAACAGAGACTGGAGTGAGTCTTGAGCCGATGATTACATTTATGAAGAACTGGGGTAATGAATACTTAACAAATCGGAATTTAATAAAATAACAAATTAACAATAGATAAATGTTTATAAAAGGGGCTTTAGCAAGAGTAATTGCATAGGCCTCTTTCTGTTTCAGGGACACGAATTATCGGTTAAGATAATATGGTTTTACTATAATATAAAACATTGATACGGTAATATGTATTTGATATAACTGTCATATAAAGCTATTAATTATATCCGGACAACCTACAAGTAAAAGTTATCCTAATATATAATGTAAATCTATAAAGGGGGGGAAACATGCAGATTACAGAGGAAATATTTCTACTTGATTGCTCAAAAGGTAGTCGTGTATATCTAGTCAAAGGGCAGGAGATGATTTTAATCGATAGCGGATTACCCGGTTTAGCTACAAAAATACTTACGGAATTAAATCAATTGGGTGTTTCAATTAAGGATATCAAGAAAGTACTGTTAACACATCATGATATCGATCATATTGGTAATGTTAAATTAATTCAGGATAAAACACAGGCACAAGTTTGGGCGCCTCATCTGGATATCCCATATATAAGAGGTGACAAGAAGCGAGAAGGAATTAAGAGAATCCTACAACTCGTTATTCATCCAGAGGAACCAAGCATAAGCGGTGATTATAGTATATGTAATAAATTTGGAGAGATTAATGCGGTACATGCTCCTGGACACACACCTGGTCATACAATTTTTCATTATAAAAATGCTGTATTTACCGGTGATTTATTTCGTGTCAATCACGGAGTAATTAAAATTACTCCTTCCTTTATGAATTGGGATCATGCAGCGATAAAAAAATCGGTTGAGTTATTAAGAACAATGGATTTTGAATGGATTTGTCCGTCCCATAGTAATCCGGTAAAAAGAAAAGATTTAAAAATAGAGTTTTAAAATCATATAATATGGAACACACGTATTTTTTAATAGAAAAAAATATATGGATTAGTAAAATCACATTATTTAGTGATGATAAAAAGGAGCACAACATGTTAAGAAGTCAGGAATTAAGAGTGAAGGCACCGGAGATGGATCCGCTTCGTATCGGAATGGGATGGAAAGTTGAAGAGTTATCAAAACCACAGATTATCATTGAAAGCACCTTTGGACATAGTCATCCCGGAAGTGCACATTTAGATGTTTTGGTTCAGGAAGCATATCAAGGTGTTATGGATAACGGTGGAAGAGCGGCGAAGTATTTTGCGACCGACATCTGTGACGGTCAGGCACAGGGGCATGACGGTATGAATTACTCTTTAGCATCCAGGGAATATATCGCTAATATGATTGAAATCCATGTTGGTGCAACTCCATTTGATGCAGGCGTTTTCATTGCCAGCTGTGATAAAGGTATGCCCGCGCATCTACAGGCGATTGCAAGACTTGATATGCCGGCGGTGATTTTAACCGGTGGTATTATGCAAGCAGGACCGGATATGTTGACACTAGAGCAGATCGGAACTTATAGTGCTAAATTTGAGAGAAATGAAATATCAGAAAAGGAATTTGAGTACTTTAAGCACAACGCTTGCCCTTCTTGTGGGGCATGTTCGTTTATGGGAACCGCAAGCACGATGCAGGTGATGGCTGAGGCACTTGGAATGGCAATGCCTGGAACCGCTCTTATGCCTGCAACAGCACTGGAGCTAAAGAAATATGCCGGACAGGCAGGAGAACTTGCGCTTAAACTAGCTAAACAGAATTTAAAGCCATCAATGATCATGACTAAGGAAGCCTTTGAAAATGCAATTATGGTACATGCTGCGATTGCAGGCTCTAGTAATTCTTTGATTCATATTCCTGCGATCGCATATGAACTGGATATCGACATTAATCCGGATACCTTTGATGAGATTCATCGTAAAATTCCGTATATACTTAATATCAGACCAAGTGGATTTTACCCAGGAGAGTATTTTTGGTATGCAGGCGGGGTTCCAGGTATAATGGAAGAAATTAAAGAGCATCTTCACCTTGATGTTATGACGGTAACCGGTAAAACATTGGGTGAAAATCTGGAAGATTTAAAGAAAAGTGGATTTTATGAAAGGTGTTACAAATATTTAAATGAAAGAAATATTAATAAGGAAGATGTGATAAGATCCTATGAGAATCCAATTCAAAAAGAAGGTGCAATTGCAATTCTAAGAGGCAATCTTGCACCGGAGGGAGCGGTTGTTAAACATTCTGCAATCTCAAAAGAGATGCTTCAAGTAGTACTTAGAGCACGACCGTTTGATAGTGAAGAAGAAGCCATCGCCGCAGTTTTAAAGAAGGATATTAAGCCTGGAGATGCTGTATTTATTCGCTATGAAGGACCCAAAGGCTCCGGTATGCCGGAGATGTTCTATACAACGGAAGCGATTGCATCTGATCCGGAACTTGCATCCACTACCGCATTAATTACGGATGGAAGATTCTCGGGAGCGACAAGAGGACCAGCGATCGGACATATATCTCCTGAAGCAAGTGAAGGCGGCCCAATAGCATTTGTTCAGGAAAATGATTTAATCGAGATTGATATCCCTTCAAGAAGTATCAATATAATTGGAGTGGATGGTAAGACCTGTGCCAAAGATGAGATTGATGAAATCTTAACGTTAAGAAAAACAGCTTGGAAGAAGCCTGAGCCAAAATACAAAAAAGGAGCATTAGCGGTCTATACCAAGTTAGCCGTATCTGCTATGAAGGGCGGTTATATGCTGTGTTAATATATACTTATATAACATATTCACGTAATGTATATCGATCGAGGTATTACTACCTCGATCTTAAACCAACACATATATCAGGAGGTAAAGTATGATAAAAGCAACAGACGATAATAGATATTATCAATTGACCGACCCTACGAGTCTTCCTAAGGCCTCCGGTTTTTTATGGAATGAATCCATGATGATACAGGCAAATTGCAGAGGATATGCAATCGCCCAATTTATGCAACCGGAGCCTGCAAAATATTCTCATTCTCCGAATCTGGAAGCTAAAACCTTTATGCAACCGGAACAGCCATATTATGCACATCATCCGGGTAGATTTGTATTTGTTAAAGATGAGGAAAGCGGTGAAGTGTTTTCTGCACCGTACGAACCGATGCGGGTGCCCTATGAAGAATATAATTTTTCCGTAGGTAAGGATGATATTATATGGAAGTTAGCAAGCGGCGGCATTCAAATCGAGATGAAATTAAGCCTTCCCAAAGAAGATCCGATGGAGCTTTGGACAATTAAGGTTAAAAATTTATCATCGAATCATCGTAGAATAAGCATATATCCGTATTTTACAGTTGGTTATATGTCTTGGATGAACCAATCCGGCGAATTTCATGAAGATTTGCAGGCTATTATTTGCTCTTCCATTACACCATATCAAAAATATGCAGATTATTATACAATAAAGGAATTTAAGGATCAGACATTTCTATTAGCCGAATCAGAACCAAATTCCTGGGAAGTAAATCACGAGGTGTTCGAAGGAGAAGGTGGAATCACGAATCCTACCGGAGTTAAGCAAAAGTTATTATCAAAAGGGGATGCTCGTTATGAGATGCCTGTAGCAGTGATGCAATATCGCCTTGAGTTGGAACCGGAGCAGGAAGAGGAATATCGCTTTATATTCGGTCCTTCAAAAGATAAAGAAGAGGTTGGAAATATACGAAAGAAATATTTCCAAAAACGCGATTGGAGCGGACGAGATGGTTTTCAAATTGAGCTTGCAAAATACAGGGAATATATTGGAGAAGGAGTGGGTTGCATCGAGATCAATACTCCGGATAAGGATCTTGATAACTTTGTAAATCACTGGTTACCACGTCAGATGTATTATCATGGAATTACCAATCGTTTGACAACGGATCCACAAACTCGTAATTATCTACAGGATAATATGGGTATGAGCTATATTAAGCCTCAGGTTACCAGAGATGCTTTTTTGCTTGCATTAAGTCAGCAAAAGCAGAACGGCTCTATGCCTGATGGAATTATTCTTCATGAAAATGCGGAGTTAAAATATATAAATCAGGTACCTCATTCTGATCACTGTGTGTGGCTGTCCATTTGTCTTGGCGCTTATCTTGAGGAGACAAATGATTATTCCATTCTTGATGAAAAAGTACCTTTTAGTGATTCTACAGAAATCGTATCTATATATGAACATATTAACCGTGGTATGGATTGGTTGATTAACGACAGAGATGAGAGAGGACTTAATTATATTCGTCAGGGAGATTGGTGTGATCCGATGAATATGGTTGGCTATAAAGGCAAAGGGATATCGGGGTGGTTAACAATTGCTACTGCATATGCTCTTATTATATGGGCCGATATCTGTGATAAATATGGTCATTCAACAACTTCAAAGATCTTTCAGAAGGAAGCAGAACAAATGAACCAGATCATAAATATCTATTTATGGGATGGGGATTGGTACGCAAGAGGAATTACTGATGATAATGTAGTATTCGGCATCAGTGATGATAAGGAAGGTAAAATATACTTAAATCCACAGGGCTGGGCGCTGCTTAGCGGGGCTCCGAATGAGATTCAGAAGGAAAAATTGCTGAGTGCAGTAAAGGAGCAGTTAGAAACACCTTATGGAGTAGAGAAATTAGCCCCCTCCTATACGTCGATGAGGGAGGATGTCGGACGTGTTACGCAAAAGCATCCCGGGTCAGCGGAAAACGGAGCGGTGTATAACCACGCTGCAGCTTTCTATATCTATGCACTTTACCATGTCGGTGAAAAGGAGAATGCATATCGATTACTACGTAAAATGTTACCAGGCTCTGATACCGAGGATATTATCCAAAGAGGACAGCTTCCAGTCTTTATTCCAAATTATTACCGTGGAGCATATCGGCAGATACCTAGAACAGCAGGACGATCTAGCCATCTGTTCAATACAGGTACCGTTTCTTGGTATTATCGTTGCCTGATTGATGGGTTATTTGGATTACAGGGCTGTGTTGATGGATTAAGGGTGAATCCGCAGCTACCGCTCGAATGGAAATCAGCGCAAATAAAACGTAGTTTTCGTGGTGCCATCTTTGATGTTAAAATTATTCGAAAAGAAGACAACGAGGAAACAGAGGTTTACTTGGATGGAAGACCGGTTGAGGGGAATGTAATTAAGAATATTCAGAGCGGTGTTCATTACAAGGTTTTGGTATATGTGTAAAATGTAATAATTAAATATTCTTTGTTGATATAAGAATAATCGTTATAAATTGAATAAGCAGTTAATATAGAGCATGTTATATCATGAAATTATCAGTTAAAATACCATTAAATGGACTGTTAATAATGAGATATAACATGCTTTTTCTCTAAACAAAAATATGTAAATTATTGATGAATTGATAGTTTTTTTCACTTTCATATAGAAATGTGAAATTATTTTACATACATTTCACATAAGTTTTTCATAATTAACACAAAGTACAATTGAATTTCAAAAATAAGTGTGATAATATTGTTAAGGTTGTATTTCTTCAAATAGTTACATCGCTATTTGAGCCAAAGGCGGCCAAGTACATATAGCATTATGCTAATCTTATCATGAATAAGATTCAATGGAGGAAAAGTTATGAAAACAAAGCCAGATAAAATTATGTCTTTATTATTGGAGATCGCTCAGAATTTAAAAGAGTGCGGTGATACCTTCAGTACATTTGAAATTGCTTCAACGACTGATCTAAAGGTATTTGCTGAAAAGATTAAAGACTACGAGAAAAAAGGGGATACCGTAGTTCATGCATTGAACGTTGAATTAAATCATGCATTCATTACACCACTTGATCACGAAGATATTTTAATGATCGCTGAGAAGATGGATGATGTTGTTGATGAATTAGAAGAAATCGCTATTTATTTTGATATGTACGGATTAACGGAAGCAGATGAGTATATGCTCGAGTTCAGAAAGAACATCGGTGTTTGTACTTCTGAGTTACTTATTGCAATTGAGCTTCTTGCAACGAAGCAGATCAAGAAGATCAGAGAACATACTATCAATGTAAAAACACATGAAGAGATCTGTGATAGCACGGAGCGTCAGGCAATCAGAGAACTATTTACGAAATATACAGATGCCGTTAA
This sequence comes from Variimorphobacter sp. HTMS_6, assembly GCF_059717775.1. NCBI lineage: Bacteria > Bacillati > Bacillota > Clostridia > Lachnospirales > Lachnospiraceae > Variimorphobacter > Variimorphobacter sp. HTMS_6. The sequence continues at coordinate 1,804,778 of NZ_AP046094.1, read as the reverse complement.
AATTATTCAGTTTAAGGATCTGTATGAGATGTTAGAAAGCTCCGTTGACGCATGCCAAGCCGTTGCTAAGACTTTGGACATTATCGTAATGAAGAATATGTAGGAGGACAAATATGTTAGTTACTATTGTAATTGTTCTTCTGGCATTAACTTTCGATTTTATTAATGGTTTTCATGATACAGCGAATGCAATTGCTACAACAGTATCAACGAAAGCATTAAAACTGAAATATGCAATTATTCTTGCAGCAATCTGTAACTTCTTAGGTGCTATATTATTTACCGGTGTAGCTAAGACGATTGCGAGCGAGATTGTTGACTTAAATACGGTGGCAAATGGAACAGCTATAATGATGGCAGCCATGATCTCCGCAATTGTATGGAACTTGTTCACATGGTATTTCGGGATTCCAAGTAGTTCCTCCCATGCGTTGATTGGATCCTTAGCAGGTGCAGCATTAGCAGATGCAGGTGTAACTGCAATTAAGTATCATGGATTTGAAAAAATTATATTATTCCTGATCTTATCCCCGCTTTTAGCACTTACGGTTGGTTATATTATGTATTCTATTATTAAGATTCTATTTAAGAAGGCTAACTTGGGACAAGCAAACCGAGGCTTTCGATTGTTTCAGATATTAACTGCTGCACTACAGGCTTTTTCCCATGGTACGAATGATGCTCAAAAGTCAATGGGTATTATTACGATGGCACTTGTAATTGGTGGATATCAAAAAGATATGACAATCCAGCACTGGGTTCAGATAGCATGTGCAATGGCTATGGCATTAGGAACAAGTGTTGGTGGATGGCGTATTATTAAGACAGTCGGAACTCAGATTATGAAGCTTAAACCGGTAAATGCAGTAGCAGCTGATTTATCTTCTACAATAATCATTCAAGTTGCAACCTTGATGCATCAGCCAGTTAGTACAACTCATGTAATTTCTTCATCCATCATGGGTGTAGGTGCTGCTAACCGTGTGAAAGGTGTAAAATGGAGCACAGCTAAGAGAATGGTATCCGCATGGGTTATTACCATCCCGGTAACAATTATACTCTCTGCTGGAGTATTTTCGATATTTAAGCTTTTTCTATAATATATATTAAACTAATCTAGTATATTTTTAGATAGACAAATGAGCTGTTACAAAATAAATAATTTGTAACAGCTCATTTATTCTGTTGAAAAACTTATCATCAAAGTGTATAGTTATATGAAGTCTATAGAAATATAACAATTTATGTAAGCATGTTTTTGTGAAATATTGTTATTCTATCTACTGAAATAACATTAAGTACTAATCTACTTATATTAATATTATTATGAGTCAGGATGTGTAAAATATGAAGAAATCAAAGCGTATGATTATTACGAATATATCAATCATTATTGCGGTAATACTTAATTCATTATTGGGGTTGGGTAACATACTATTTACGCCTTATCAGCGTTTTCAATTCTTACATCGAGTTAAGGATTATTATTCTTTTTTTATACCTAGGGATCTTGCAGTTCACAGATTGTTGTCAATTATTGTTGGCTTTGGTTTCATTTTCATTAGTTATCGTCTGTACAAAAGAATGCGAATGGCTTGGGTAATATCGATTTGTTTTTTAGTGGCTTCTGTTATTATGCATATCACAAATCATACCCGGTTATCCATGCATATTGCCGTTATCGAATTGATCATTATTTTAATTTTGACGTTGAATTACAAAGAATTTAAGAGAGCCTCCAACCCAATCAGTTTACGGAATGGAATGCTTATGGCACTTTTAGTGTGCGCTCTAGTTTTTCTAAATACTTGTTTTACGATTTTTGTATTGAAGATGAGAATAACAAGATTACATGATATGGAATGTGCATTTCGCTATACGCTTAAAACATTATTTTATATTGACCCGAATATTCTTGGAGATTTATCAAATAGAGAACTATTCTTTGTGAAATCCTCCATTGCGATTAATTGGATTGGTATCATAACAATATTAGCGTTTATATTAAAACCATTAATTTATCAACCAATTATAACTGCAATCGATAAAGAGAAGGTGAGAAAGCTATTACATCAATATGCAGACAATCCGATATCGTATGTGTCCTTGGAAGATGATAAAAAATATTATTTTGGAAAAAATGTAGACGGTGTAATTACCTACGTAATAACTGCCGGTGTAGCGGTATGTGCCGGAGACCCGGTCAGCTCAGTAGAAGATATGCCGCTCCTCATTACTGAGTTCATAACCTATTGTAAAGAAAATGAGCTAAATATCTGCTTCTGTCAAACCATGGGTAATAATCTAACATTATATTCGCAATTAGGGTTTGGGTATATAAAATACGGTGAAGAAGCAATGTTTGATCTGGAAAACTATCAACTTAGTGGTAAAAAAACAGCAAAGATACGTCAAGCAATTAATCATGTTGCTGCTTATGGAGTTACTGTATCGGAGTATAAACCTCATGAGAAAAGGGATAAAGCAATTGAAAGCCAGATACATCATATTTCGAAAGAATGGCTGGATAATAAAAAGAGTAGCGAATTAAGCTTTATGTTGGGGTCGATATCCTTGGAGAACCCAATGGATCGAAGATATTTTGCTGCATATGATAATGAAAACAATATGCTTGGATTTATTGTATTTGTTCCGTTCGAAGGCGGAAAAGGTTATTACGCAGATGTGACAAGACGTAGAAATGATGCACCGATTGGTGTTATGGAGAAAATAACCATAGAAGCATTTGCACAGATGAAATCAGAAGGAGTAAAATGGGGCACTCTTGGTCTTGCGCCACTAGCAAATGTTGCAGAAGACGGAAAAAGGGCCAGCAAAATATTGGAGTTTGTTTATGAAAATCTGAACAACTTTTATGGGTTTAAAACCTTACATCAATATAAGAAAAAATACGGACCAACCTCCTGGGAGTCCAGATATCTTGTATTTTATCCAAAAATCTTTACTCCTAAGATAGCGTACTCGGTCATTAAGGCACAAAATCCTAAGGGTGTTACTGATTTTATATTAACGCAGCTTAAATCAATATTTTAGATAAAAGTGATATTGTCTCTTACACACGTGGAGTAAAGTATATTCTTCCAATCAGTGTGTGTGAAACAATATCACTTTTTAAAATTGTGTAGATATTTCTTTTTATATCAAAGTACTTGAACAAAATAAGCCGGGCTTTGAGGGGGAATACTCATTGTCTGGAACGTAGCATGCTCAACATTCACCATCTTACCTGGTTGGACATTGGCTAATGGAATGTTCCTACCATTTTGATCAATTATTGTTGTGTCTTCAGAGATTGTAAATATGAACTGTTCGTTGATATCATATGGATTACCTGTGGTAAGAAAACCATTATCCGTATCTACACTTACTACACGATCAACTGTGATAGCTACACCGAGTTCGTTTGCTAATACGATAATACGATAAGCATTAGACTGTGGAGGAATACTACGGGTCATTGCTGAAGAGAATTCAGCATCGATACGCATTCCATTTGCTAATTCATCTATGTTCATAGGTTCACCATTTTCACTTATGATCATCGTATTTCTGCTGATATTTAGCCTGATTTGATCAAGAGTATTCTGGCCATTCTGATCCGAATTGCCAATTGATATCAAAATATATCCGGATCTATTATTATTTACATTTACCTGCTCAATTACAGCGTTTTCAACTCTCATAACATTTTCACTTAGTAACTGTAATCCCTGTGATGACATTCCAAATTGATTCATAAAAATCACCATACCCTTCCTCATATTAATCTAAGCAGGCATACACTTTGTAATAGTTCTGCCTGCCCATTGTGTTGGTTAGTGCCTGTGAATTATGTTTTTCAAATTCACAATAATTTCTTTACTGATTATGTTTATCGCTGATTATGTTTATCACTAATTATGTTTATCATTGATTATGTTCTAATTCTATTATATGCAGCATAGAATAGAAGTTCCGCATCGACAGAATAGAATCCCTATCAGATGAAGTTCCTTTTTTCATGTCGTTTCTTGTTTTTTATGGATAGATACTTGTATTATTCTTTTTTCAATATATAATATAACTATTACATTTAGAAAGTGAAGGTCATTTGAATGGAAAATTTCGTTTTTTATAGTCCGACTTATTTTGTATTCGGTAAGGGAGAAGAGAATAATACCGCTGAGTATGTAAAACGCTTCGGAGGAAGTAAGGTGTTAATTCATTACGGCGGCGGATCCGTTGTTCGCTCCGGGTTACTAGATAGAGTGAAAGCATCATTAAGCAGTGAAGGTATTGAGTTCGTTGAATTGGGAGGGGTAAAACCTAATCCTAGAAGTGGTTTGGTTTATACAGGTATAGAACTATGCCGTAAAGAGAAGGTGGATTTTGTTCTTGCTGTCGGCGGAGGAAGTTCCATAGATTCAGCAAAAGCGATTGCAGCGGGTACTGTTTATGAAGGAGATTTTTGGGATTTCTATCAAGGAAAACCTGTAACAAAAGCGTTACCAATCGGTACAATTCTCACAATCGCTGCGGCAGGAAGTGAAGGCTCTCCAAATACCGTTATTACGAATGAAGAGGGAATGTATAAGCGTGGAGCGTCAGGCGAGGCATTACGTCCAAGCTTTTCAATACTAAATCCCTCACTGACACAGACACTTCCTCCTTATCAGATTGCATGCGGTATCACTGATATTATGGCGCATTTGCTTGAGAGATACTTTACAAATACAAAGGAAGTAGAAGTTACAGATCGTTTGATCGAAGGCTTATTACTTACTATGGTCAAAGAAGGACCGCGTGCGGTAAAGAATCCTGATAATTATGATGCACAAGCAAATGTTATGTGGGCAGGAATGATGGCACATAATAACTCCTGTGGTGTGGGTAGATCCCAAGACTGGGCAAGTCATGACATTGAACATGAGCTTTCAGCAACTTACGATTGTGCACACGGTGCCGGTCTCGCGGCAGTATTCCCTGCTTGGATGGCATATAACATGAATCATAATGTAAATCGATTTGCTCAGCTTGCAGTTCGTGTATGGGGCTGTCAGATGGATTTTGAAAATCCTGAAAATACTGCGAAAGCAGGAATAGAAAACTTTAAGAGATTTCTGCATTCAATTGGGATGCCTTTGACCTTTAATGAGCTTGGTGCCAAGGAAGAAGATATTGAAAAAATGGCGCATACCGCTTGTTTTGGCGATGTTCGTAATGGAACAGTAGGTAATTTTGTAAAATTGAACGAGACTGATGTAACAAACATTTATCGATTAATGCTATAAATATAAGTAACTAAATCGCTGTAGAATTATTCTTTTTACTGTATGATTTGAGTGAACCGAAAGTTATAAGGACTTTTGAACACCCTAATCATAATTAGTGAAAAAATATTCTACAGCGATTTTTTTATACAAAAATATACAAATTTATTACAGTTAAATATTTACATTGTAATCCAGTAGTGGTAATATATGCATAAAACATTTATCAAATATTGTAAGAAACACTATACAAAAGAGAGTATAAATGTACAAAGGGGAATATTATGAGTAAAAATATTTATAACTTCAAAAAAGCTGATTTTGTCTCAACCTGTATTATATTGGCCGTGTGCTTGCTTACTACGATTTATAACTTTGTTGGAAATACAATATCCGAAGGAATAGATCTTTCAATTCCTGTGTTTACTACTGCAATTGTGGTTGTAGTGCTTTTTTTTATTCCCATACCCAGTCAGGTCAAGGGCTTTATCTATAGCATCATTATCCTTGCTGCCTCTGTTATGGCACTAATTGATGATTCTTCGGATCAAAGTACCAATTTCACAATCTCTGCATCCATCGTTATATTATGTCTTTATTATTCCTCTAGATTATTAATTTCATATTGCGTAATTCTGAATGTTACATATGTTGTTATTTATTCGATTGATAGCAAGATACTATTCAATATGGAGAGACCGGTCAGCTTTTTACTATCCGCGTTGTTAATGATTAATAGTATGTTTTTAGTGATTTATTTTTCAAATCGTTGGGGTAGTAGTATTATTAAAAAGGCAACAGCGAAAGAAAAAGAGGTAAATGAGCTATTATCCAAACTGCAGATAACAATCAGTGGCGTGGAAGATACCTCTTCGGTTTTAATTAAGAATGTATCACAATTAGATCAGAATATGAATTCTATTGTAGAGTCAAGCCAAGAGACGAAAAAAACAATGCATGAAATCGCAGTCGGAACCGGTCATCAGGCAGAAAGTATTTTTGAAATAAATAGTAACATGTCGGAAGCAATCAATGAGGTACATTCAACGAAGGAGATTTCAAAACAGATATCCTCAAATTCTAAGTTGATATCAAAAAAAGTAGCTGGTGGCACTGAAAAGATGAAAGCCATGAGCGAAAAGATGAATACGATAAATAATGCAGTTAGTGCTGCTCTTTCTACCGTGACCGTTCTTCAGACAAATATTGAGGTGATTAACAGCTTTTTAGAGGGAATCTCTCAGATATCGCAACAGACCAATCTTTTATCTTTAAATGCATCCATAGAATCAGCAAGAGCAGGAGAACATGGAAAAGGATTTGCAGTTGTGGCAGGGGAGGTTCGCAAGCTTGCCGAGCAAAGTGCCTCAACTACTACAAAGATTCAAGAGATCACTGATATCATATCGGAAAACTCCGCAGATGCGGTGGATACAGTAAATAAAGGAGAGCAAGCCGTTATTGCGGGTAATCAAGTATTGAATGAAGTTGTAAAATATTTTTCGGAAGTTGAAAGTGCAATCAATGAAACTTTTGAACTATTGGAAACAGAGAGACAAAAAATCGCTAATATTCTGGATCGCTTCATTCAGGTACAGGAGAGGGTAGGTAATATTGCAAGTATATCTGAGGAACACTCCGCCTCGAATGAAGAGATTCTGGCCACGATAGAGAATGAAAACAGCGACATACTTGAAATCAAGAGAGCAATTCATGAAATTAAGAGTATGTCGATGCAGTTAAATGAAATGATATTATACTCTACCGGTTATGATATAAATTAAACAATTATAAATTGGTAATTAGGGTAGCTTCGCATATATAATACCAATATTAGAAAAGTAGTTAGAAGGAATACAATCGCATATAATAGTATCATAGTATTAACGGGAATAGAGGGGATTTCTATAGAAGAAAGAAATTCAATACCACCAACTATTCGTGATAATCCAAATCCCTCAAAATACTCTACTCATTTCAATGTGTTCTTTCATATCAAAGTACCGTGCACTATCATAGGAGAGAATCAAATAATAGCGGATAAGGTTGACGCATCTATCTTAAAGCATCAATTAATTACAATAGGGGAACCAGGTACCCAAGAACAGATTATAACAGAAAAAAAGTTATTGTTTGATGGTTTGATATTTATTAATCTTAATTTAAACTGCTCAAAAAAAAGCAAAAAAATTTATGTAGTAAAAAAGAAAGTGTTTTTTAATCATTTTGTTAGTGTTCCATTTGATGCGAATGATGAGTTTGGTGATAAGCTTGATTGTACTGTGGAGGATGTGACATATAGTCAATTAAAGAGAAGAAAATTAAAGGTTACAATAGCATTATATGTTGAATACTGTGCTTAACGGTATGGTTGATGAAATTGATATGAAATGATAAAATAAATTTATTCATTAAGCAAGAACATATCAATAAAAATCATATCATACTAGGAGGATAAATACTATGAATGAGAATACAAAATCTTTTACTAATGTAGATGAATATATTAAACAATTTCCGCCTTATATTCAGGACATCTTGAAGGAGATTAGGGAAATAATCGTTGGGGCTGCACCTGAAGCTGAAGAAAAAATCAGTTATCAAATGCCCAGTTATTATTTAAATGGTTATGTGGTACACTTTGCTGCGTTTAAAAAACACATTGGTTTTTATCCAGCACCTAGCGGCATTGACGCATTTCAAGACGAGTTATCAAAATACAAAAGTTCGAAGGGGGCAGTTCGGTTTCCGATTGATCAACCGATCCCTCTTGATTTAATTCGTAGAATTGTGAAATACAGAGTGATTGAGAATATAGAAGCTTCAAAATTAAAGAATAAAAAGTAATTTTATTATCATTAAAAAGAATATCCGCGGGACATAGTACTGTCCCGCGGATATTCTTTTTACTTCATCTGCTGCCATATTAGGAGGCCCGGCTCTATAATCAGGAAGGATTATCGCCTGTTCATTAAAGTTTTAAATGCAGTTGTTATTTGCTTCTAATATATTATATTAACATTTGGCGATTTTGCTTGTTGTTTTGGAAGGAAACATTTCGCATAATCCGTTCTTTCCTTACCCTACTGTTAATATAATAAGTTTACATGTGTCTTGTCAGATGGATATTCATGTGCTATAATCGTGGAAATATCCGTAATAAAGGAGGATAATAAAGTGGATACAGTCATAACACGGATACAGGAGTTAAAAAAAGAAAAGGATGCAGTTATTTTGGCACATTATTATACTGATGGCGAGATTCAGGCACTTGCAGATTATGTCGGAGATTCTTATTACCTTAGTAAGATTGCGACGGAGGTTCCTCAAGATACTATACTATTTTGTGGGGTATCCTTTATGGGAGAAAGTGCAAAACTTTTAAACCCTCATAAAACTGTAATTATGCCGGATAGCTATGCGGATTGTCCTATGGCTCATATGGCAGATATCGATAAAATTAATGAGGTAAGGAAGCAGTATGAGGATGTGGCTGTAGTTGTGTACATTAATTCGACGGCGGAAATCAAAGCCCATTCTGATGTATGCGTGACCTCTGCAAACGCGTTGAAAATCGTGAAAGAGTTACCAAATAAGAATATCTATTTCATTCCGGATGGCAATCTCGGTCGTTACGTTGCAAATATGGTTCCGGAAAAGAATTTTATTATAAATGATGGATTTTGCCATGTTCATACCAGTATCTCTAGGGACAATGTTGAAAAGGCAAAGTCAGCTCATCCGCATGCACTAATCCTGGCGCATCCTGAATGTACTTGGGATGTATTAGAGATCGCTGATTATATCGGAAGTACATCAGGTATTATTGATTTTGCCACAAAGAGCAGCTCAGAGGCATTTATCATATGTACGGAGATGGGGGTACTTTATGAATTGGAGCTGAAAAACCCGAAAAAGAAATTCTATTCTGTAGGACATAGACAGTTCTGCCCTAATATGAAACGAATTACGGTACAAAAAGTATTAGAACAGCTGGAGCTAATGAATAATGAAGTAGAATTAAGGCCGGAGCTTTACACCAAGGCTAATTTGCCATTGGAAAGAATGCTTGAATTGGCGAAATAAGAGGTGATATATCATGATGATAGAAACGGATGTTGTAATTATAGGAACCGGAGTGGCAGGCTTATATTGTGCGCTTAACCTACCTGAGGATAATAAGATAACATTGATTACAAAGAGTACGATTGAGATGAGTGATTCCTATCTCGCGCAGGGAGGAATCTGTGTACTGAAGCAGGAAGATGATTTTAACAGTTTTTATGAAGATACAATGAAGGCGGGTCACTATGAGAATAATCCGGCTTCTGTGAGAAAGATGATTCGAAAGTCCGCTCAAGTAATTGATGATTTGATCTGTTATGGAGTAGAATTTGAACAAAGAGACGGCAAACTTTTATATACAAAGGAAGGTGCACATTCGACATCTAGAATCTTATATCATAAAGATATAACCGGTCGGGAAATTACACAGAAATTAATCAACCAGGTGAGGGGTAGAAGCAATATAACGATATTAGAAGATACCGAGATGTTGGATTTAATCTGTTTCAATAATCGTTGTAATGGTGTTATACTGCGAACCAAGGAAGATCGAATATTAAGAGTGGATGCAAGTTATACGATTCTTGCAACCGGTGGGATTGGTGGATTATATCAGGATTCAACGAATTACCCTCATCTGACCGGTGATTCAATTGCGCTTGCAATAAAGCATAGGGTTTCGTTAAGAAATCTTAACTATATTCAAATCCATCCGACTACGCTCTATTCGAATACTCCGGGTAGAAGATTTTTAATATCCGAATCAGTGAGAGGCGAGGGCGGACACTTGTTGAATGCAAAGAAGGAACGCTTTGTGGATGAATTATTACCCAGAGATCTGCTAACACAGAAAATATTGGAACAGATGAATAAAGAAAAGAGTAGACATGTATGGATATCTTTGGCTCATTTATCCGGTGATATGATTGTCAGGCGTTTTCCGAATATATATCAACGCTGCATGGAAGAGGGAATTAATATTACAAAGGATCCAATACCAGTAACACCTGCACAGCACTATTTTATGGGTGGAATAGAGGTTGATCAATATAGTAAAACATCAATGGAGCGTTTATATGCAATAGGAGAAACAAGCTGTAACGGAGTACATGGTGCAAATCGGTTAGCCAGCAACTCCTTATTAGAAAGCTTGGTGTTTGGCAAGGAAGCAGCATTACAAATTTCTTCAACTTTTACATATAACAAAGATACCAAATCATTTATTGATTTTAAGAATTATGGAGATGTTGAGCAATTAAGAAGAAAACATCGTGAGATCGTATTAAAAGAGATAGAAAGGGTAAATCAACATGAACAACGAAATAACATTAAAATTAAATGCGGATGATTTGATTTTACAGGCCTTAAAAGAGGATATTACCGGCGAGGATATCACAACGAATGCGGTGGTTCGTACGAGTAAAAGAGGAATCGTTCAGTTAATATGTAAGCAGGATGGTGTTATCGCAGGGCTTGACGTATTTATGCGTGTCTTTACATTACTGGATCAGACAGCTAATATAAACACTTTTGTAAAAGACGGGGATACTGTAAAAAACGGGGAATTATTAGCTGAATTATCAGCAGATGTTAGAGCTCTTTTATCCGGAGAGAGAACAGCGCTTAATTTTCTTCAGAGAATGAGCGGTATCGCAAGTTATACCCGCATTGTAGTGGATATGCTAAAAGGAAGTAAAACAAAATTACTTGATACCAGAAAGACTACGCCGAATATGAGAATCTTTGAAAAATATGCGGTGAAAGTAGGGGGAGGATATAATCATCGATATAATTTATCGGATGGCATACTGCTAAAAGATAATCACATTAATGCGGCAGGTGGCGTTAAGGAAGCGATTATAATGGCAAAGGAATATGCTCCATTTGTAAGAAAGATAGAAGTGGAAGTTGAAAATTTAGAGATGTTAGGTGAAGCATTGGAAGGAGGCGCAGATATTATCATGCTCGACAATATGAGTAACGAGATGATGAAACAAGCAGTGGGAATGGTAGGAGACCTAGCACAAACGGAATGCTCCGGTAATGTAACAAAGGAAAAAATCGAGCAGTTGGTTGATATTGGTGTTGATTTTATCTCCTGTGGAGCATTGACGCATTCCGCCAGGATTCTAGATCTTTCTCTAAAGAATCTTAAGGTTATTGAATAATAGAAGAGTTACAAAACGCCCTGCTTCCGATAAAGATTGGAAGCAGGGCGTTTTAACACATTAAGTGTAACAGCTAGCAATTAGTATTTATCTTTTTTAATAATGTCAGTGATTGGGAAATTCCAATCGGAAGTTTGGAAATCATCGCTGCTCTCTTCTTTTCCATGTCCGTCACTTAAGCATACCTGCTGGTTTTGAAGAAGTTTCATGCAAAGATAAACAACAGATTTATCAGTATACTCCTGGAATTCCTCTTCGTTAATAAATCCATCAATCGGTGTTCCTCTGTCGTCGATATTAGCATCGAATACAGCACTCCACTCTAATTCACAGTAAACTGGCTCGTTGAATATTTCAATGTCTGATCTGTCAGCTTCTCTAATATTCTTGCCCATTCTATGCTCATCAAAATATCTTGCTACCATTGGAGGAAGATTAGGATGAATAATAGGTTTGGTGCAACCAAAATCAACCTTTGTATATGCTTTAAAAGGAATGTGTATTGTGGTATCTCTGATTGTGCCACCGATTCCATGACCTTTTGAGCAGAGTCTTGTAGCATATTCAATGTTTTTTCTGATATATCCTTCGATGAAAACCTTATCGGTCGGAGGAATGAATCTGCACTGGGTTAAAAATACTTGTTTCTCAACTCGTTTAATCTCATAAGCGACATCATTTAATTTAACCTTAGCTTCTGTATCGATCTGAACTACAAACTCAGAGAGTACTCTTGGGAGTTTAAATTCTTTTTTAAACCAAGGATAATTTTCTGCATTAGTAAGAGTATCGGATTTGAGAACAGCTGCATTACAAGCCGTTTCACCACCCGGACAAGGTTGATTACCATAAGATGCTATACTTACATTGTTCGTATGAAGATTACTCATATAATGACTCCTTTTTATATTATAAAATTTGGATACCAAATTTCATATCCTACAATATAATATTCAGTCACTCGAAAAATGTACTTATATTATAAAGAAAATTATATTATTATGTCATTAAAGATATTAATATCAAAGATAAGAAGTGATTATACGGTAATTTGCAACTAGATGCTAAAGAACAAAATCCTCAGAGATTTAACGCATGAGATAATCTTATTCGTTATACTCATTAACGAAAGTTAATTCACTGAGGATTTATATTGTGTACTAATGACGATATTATTTACAAAGATCACCGACAATTTGGTTGATTAATTTTCCGTCAGCTTTCCCTTTAAGTTCAGCCATTACACCTTTCATAATCATGCCTTTATTTTTTGTAGCAGCTGCTTCAGAAAAATTAGTAAGGATAAATGATCTGATTTCTTCTTCAGACATCATGGTAGGGGCATATTCTGAGATAATATCAAAGGTTGCAGTATATTCTGCTTTTAATTCAGTACGTTCAGCAGGACAGGATTCCATTTGCTCCTTTACAAGCTTCAATTCTCTGAGAATAGCGCGATCCACGAGTTCCTCTGGGATGGAGTCACGGCAGCCCTCATCAATAGCAAGCTTCTTTACCGCAGAGACCAAGGTGGAGATTGCATCCTTACGAACCTTGTCCCTAGCTTTCATAGCAGTGATCATATCTTTCTGTAATTGTTCCATTAACATAATAAGTACCTCCTAACTTGGGATTGGTTATATTTTGAATAAATTCAATATTATTCAATTGATAGAGACTAGTATATGGTAAATCTATTTATGAATCAAGGAGTTTTTATTTTATTTTATTTTACCTCTCCATAAAATCTCCATAAAAGTGGACTACAATGAATGCATATTTTAAATATGGAGGTAATTTTATGAATAATGCTATGACACATTATATGGAGTTGTTAGCAACCAGCCAGCCCTGGCATCTTTTGATTTTTATGGCAGTACCGGTTATTTGTGCTGAGACACTTGCAATAACTGAGTTAATGATCCTTTATACCAGAAACTTCACTGGTAAGGCAAGAACGGTAAGTAAAATAACTGGTATTTTTGCTGGACTATATTTTATGGGTATTTTTGTTTATCTGTTTATTAATGCAGTAATACCTTTGACACAGTCAGGCGAATGGAGAGGACCGGCTGATGTGATCGCAGTAGGTTTTTATTTGGCAGGAATTATTCCGTTTTTCGGACTGACTTTACTGGAACTTGGATTAATAGCAAGAAAGAAAGATCAACTTGGTAAGATAAAATTACATGCAATATTGGTTGGAATATTTTTAGTAGTAGCACATGTGGCCATGATATTCGGTATGATTAATCCGGATTTGTTAATGCTAAAGATGTAATAATAACAGGCTTCCTACAAAATGATTTATCATGATGTGGGAAGCCTGTACTTATTTTAAGCATAATAATTCTATATTATGAGGTGAAATGTCATTTTTTGAAATATTTTTTATTAAATCTGTAGAAAAACATCAAATCGGCTTGAAAAAGTTATAGTAATGGATTAATATTGATGTTGGATAAGTGTGATAATGCAAATACTAAATTGAAAGTGATGCCACGATTGGATATAGTGGAGGGTGTTATGGCTAAAATAAACAGTGTATCAAATGTTGAACAGGGTAATTATAATAAAAGTAGTCAAAAGGTCAGTAGCCAGAAAACAGATTTTGAATCCTATTTAGGTGAATCAAAGAGTTTGGATCAAATATTTGATAAGGCAGCTGAAAAATATGGCGTTCCGGTAAATTTATTAAAAGCAATCGGAAAGCAGGAGTCTAACTTTAATCCGAAAGCTCTTTCTCACTGTGGAGCGCAAGGTATTATGCAGTTAATGCCTGCTACGGCAAAAGGCTTGGGTGTTACGGATGCTTTTGATCCGGAGCAGAATATTATGGCAGGTGCAAAATATATTGCTGCAAAAATTGATAAATATGATGGTGATATTAAGCTGGCTTTAGCCGCATATAATGCCGGTAGCGGAAATGTAGCGAAGTATGGCGGAATTCCACCTTTTAAGGAAACTCAAAATTATGTGAAAAAGGTTATGGGATATTATAATGATTCTGATGTTAAGATATCGGACAAGTATAATTATTCTACAAAATCAAGTGACTCAGATAATACTGTGGATGCAAAACCCCTGCATGTTGCTTCTGTTACCATTCCAACAACGATTGCTACGAATAATTCATATCTTTTTGGATCGGATTCATCTAATATCGTGGATAGTACACAGGATTTGGATGCCATCTTCTCGTATGATGACTATATAAAGTTCTTGGACATCCTGTTGCATGATGACAAAGATGAAAAAGAAGAGAAGAATGGGAATGCGAATAATTCTAATTATTCGGATATCACATATAACCCTACCGTATTAAACCTATTGACTAATCAATACAACCAATAAATTAGTGACATAATGGAGATTGACATATGAAACAGGAATTTTCAGCTGAAATTAAACAGCATAAGGATATGAATGGAGCATATATAGAACCTCCCTTTGACGTAGAACGTGTCTTTGGAGCCAAACGTGTAAAAGTGAAAGCTACATTCGACGGAGTGGAGTATCGAGGGTCAATTGTCAGAATGGGTGAATGCTACATGCTTGGTATGACAAAAGATATCCGCAAGTTGATCGGAAAGGGCTTTGGAGATCGTATTCTTGTAACCATTGAAAAAGACGAAGAGGAGAGAATTGTTGAGCTACCTGAGGAATTAGTTGAGGCCTTTTTAACCAATAGCGAAGCGAAAAATACTTTTGAAAAATTGTCTTATACCGGTAAAAGGGAATACGTTTTATGGATTGATGGCGCAAAGAAAGCAGAAACGAGACAAAACCGTATTGAAAAATCTCTACAGTTATTAACTGAAGGTAAAAAATTGAGATAATTATCTTAATATGAATTGAGATAAGATATAAACCAAGATAAAACCAAGATAAAACCAAGATAAAACCAAGATAAAAATACAGTTATAAATAAAGATTTGAAAAAATAATATTCAATAAAAATGACTCAATAAAAATTAATATTCAATAAAAATTAATATTCAATAAAATTAAATAATAACAATAAATAATAACAATTATGAATGAGTAATGATTGATAGAAAAGGGTTATTATACTTAATATCCAAGATACGGAAGGAATCTTTCTTTATTGGAATTAAGTATAATGGCCCTTATGATTTATAATATATTGACTTTATAACTTAGCAGCTATGGATTTTGCGTGAATTTATATTTAACATCTAGAGTGACATTATATATTAGTAAGCAAATTCAACGGTGATGGATGCATCAATCTGCTTCGTACCAGGCTCAACTGGTGTAGTATAAGCCTCTTTTGCTGCAAATACGGGTGAAAATGGAGTAACCACAGGTGTGTTTTCCGTAATTTTAATCGGCACTGCATTAAACATGATTCGTAAGCTGGATGATAATGTTTTCGCTTTTTGAAATGCATTATTTAATGCCAGTGTAAGAGCTTGCTGATAATAAACATCTGGGTTTGCGACATCAAAAGTAATTAAATCAACCACATTTGCACCATTATCTACAGCTGCATCTATAATCGAACCGACATTTCCTAAATCAGCTGTTCTGATTTCAAAAATATTTCTTACGGAGTAACCCCTATCTATTCGTTGTCCGTTTTCATAATCATAGACTTTTTCAATTTGATACTGAAAAGTTTTAATGTCTGTTACGCCAAGTTCTTTTATCGCGTCGAGAACTTGTTGACTTATCATCGCATTTTCTGATTGTGCTTTTGTAACATCTTCCCCATTTGTCTGAACTCCAAAGCGGAGTATTGCAATATCCGGATCAGCTTTTACCTGACCGGTTCCGGTTAATATCATTTTCCTGACAGATGATTCCTCCCTGCTATTTGGCATAGTTAAACTCCCTTGTTTATTCAATTCATTATATGATAAATTAAAGTAAACATGAATGAAAGTTGTCTATCTTTTGTTCATGTATTGATCAATCATATGTTTGATTTTGGATAGTTGAAATAAAACACTTGCATACACTTGTTAACCGGTTATGCTTTACTTCTTGATATCAATTTTATGAAGTGGTATAGTGTTTAATATGGTAGGCGAATATTGGAAGAATGGAGGATTACAATGAAAAAATTAATACTAGTTACTTCACCACCGGCGTGTGGAAAAACTTTTATCTCTAAGCAACTCTCTAAAACATTAAAACATGTGGTATACCTGGATAAAGATACCTTAATTATATTATCCAAACAAATCTTTCAAGTAGCGGGGGAGGAGTATAACCGTAGTTCTAAGTTCTTCGAAGATAATATCAGGGATTATGAGTATGAGACAGTTGTAGCTTTAGCGTTAGAGGCACTTGATTATGATGATATTGTATTAATTAATGCTCCGTTTACAGAAGAGATTAGAGATATTAATTATATTAATAATCTGAAGGAAAAATTAATAGAGAAGAATGCAAGACTTGTAGTAGTGTGGGTTGATACTGCTAAGGAAGTGTGTAAACAACGTATGATTGCACGTAATTCTGATCGTGATACCTGGAAGCTAGAGCACTGGGATGAATATATTGCAGACTGTGATTTCACCGTACCGACATTACTGGATGACCCAAATGTTATTGATGACTTGTTGATTTTTAAAAATTCCTCTGATGAAGAATATGAGGAATCATTGAACAGAATTGTATCCATTTTAGAAACAACATAGTAATTGTAAATAATAAAATTTATCATACCTATATAACAACGCTATTTGTAATTAATACAACTATAACTTGAGTTTACTGTGATTACTATATGGTAAATAATAACATATATTAAGTAGATAATCATGAAATTAAACATATATTTACAAAAATACAATATATTTGACTGGATTTTGAAGGGAAAATGATAAAAATTGTGACTTTTTTTAAAAAATATAAATTTAGGAATTGACATATGTGTCGATTCATGTTAGTTTTTATTCATCAAAGGCGATCATTCTTTTAGACGACAATCTAAAAGAGGTCGCCTTTTTGCGTACGTTATAACGCACAATCGGAGAAGTAACCTGAATTTGTTTCTCCGAATAAAAATCTACTGGAAAAGGACGGATTATTATGGAAATCAGTTTAGGAAATAGCGCATTCGTCATTATGTGTGCCGCACTAGTATTTTTAATGACACCGGGATTAGCATTATTCTATTCTGGAATGGAGAGAAGAAAGAATGCATTAAACACAATTATGTCATGTTTCTTTATTTGCGGTGTTGCTTCTGTGTTATGGGTTATCGTGGGATATTCCCTTTCATTTGGTACGGATCACGCTGGAATCATCGGTGGGTTCAACCATCTGTTCTTTAACGGAGTTGGTGTAACTCCGAATGAGGCATATTCAAGCACAATACCGGAATCGTTATTTGCAGTGTTCCAAATGATGTTTGCAATTATTACGCCAGCATTAATTTGTGGCTCCCTTGCAGGAAGAATGAAATTCTCCGCATTGTTTATTTTTGTAATAGCTTGGTCAATCATTGTTTACTATCCATTAGCTCATATGGTATGGGGCGACGGTGGTTTCTTACGTGAACTTGGATCCGTTGACTTCGCTGGTGGTAATGTAGTTCATATCAGCTCAGGTGTATCCGGTTTGGTAGCTTGTATTTTATTAGGGAAAAGAAGAGAGTTTGGTCTTGTATCCTATAAACCACATAATATTCCGTTTGTTGTAATCGGCGCCGGCCTCTTATGGTTTGGATGGTTTGGTTTTAACGGTGGTAGTGCATTAGCAGCGGATGGTTTAGCAGTACAGGCGATCATTACTACCAATACATCTGCAGCGATTGCGATGTTATCCTGGATGTTAATTGAAAAGATTTTACACGGAAAGCCTACTGTACTTGGTGCGGCTACCGGTGCTGTGGTTGGTTTGGTTGCGATTACACCTGCGGCTGGATTTGTTCCGGTATGGGCGTCCTTAATTATAGGTGCTGTAGTAAGTCCCCTTTGCTACTTCTTCATTACAAAGGTAAAAGGTAAGTTTGGTTATGATGATGCACTTGACGCATTTGGATGTCATGGTGTTGGAGGTATCTGGGGCGGTATTGCGACCGGCTTATTTGCTCAAAAATCGATCAATCCGGTAGCTCAATGGGATGGTTTAGTATTTGGAGAAACAAAATTATTCGTAGCACAGTTAATAGCGATCGGTATAACAATTGTGTTTGCTGCAGTTGCAACCTTCATTATCGTATCAGTAATTAAAGTATTCATGCCGATACGTGTAACGCCGGCAGAAGAAGCACTTGGACTTGACGTTACGGAGCATAGTGAATCAGCATACCCATCCTTTACCGGAATGGACTAAATAGGGTTTAGACAGGAGCGTGTTTTTATGAAAAAAATCGAAGCAATTATAAGACCGGAATGCCTTGAGCCACTTAAGGATATTCTTCTGAAGAATAAAATAAATGGTATTACAATTAATCAGGTATTCGGTTGTGGGAATCAATTTGGATTTACCGAATATATTAGAGGTAACACAATAATTATGAATACCTTACCCAAGACAGAAGTCAAACTTGTAATTCCAGATGAAAGATTAGAAGAGATTATTGACCTAATTACATCGGTAGCTGCAACAGGCGAATATGGCGACGGTAAAATATTCATTAGTGAAGTAACAGAATGTGTTCGTATCAGAACAAAGGAACGTGGGCTAGACGCATTATTATAAGTAAGAACTTAATTAAAACTCTTCAAACGGACGAAAATTCCTTTGAAGAGTTTTTTTGAGATTTTTGGTAATTGCTTTTGAATTAAATTTTCAATGGATTTTTAAGAAAAATGTTGTTTGACATAAAATTATCACAGGGATAAAATAAAGGAAATATATAGTAATAAAAGTAAATGGTGATGATTAATAGTATTATTTCGTAAGTATCAAAAAAATATAAAATAAAGATGGAGAGATGCGATGAAGATTAATGACGCGAAAGAATGTATTAAGCAACTATATTTAAATACCGATTGTGTCACTGCATTAGTTAGTGAAAGAGGAATTGGGAAGTCTTCAGCCTACCTGCAATGTACAAATGAATTGGGGATAGGATATATCAGTCTGTATGGGGCTGCACTGGAAGGACCGGATTTTATGGGGTTACCGGATAAGGATAGGGATCATGGAATTACGGTTTATCTTGCTCCTCAGTTTCTGCCAACAAAACAAGCGATTAAAGAGGGTTTGTATCCACCAAAAGGAATTCTTGTATTGGAAGAAATTAATAGAGTTCCCAGTGACACGGTATCAGTACTTTATCCGTTATTACTAGAGAAGAAGATAAACGGTCATGACATCGCGAAAGGTTGGGCGATCGGAGTCACGATGAATCCTGATACCATGAATTATATGGTGAATTCTCTGGATGATGCGATGATTGATCGTTTTATTTCAATAGAAATTAGTGCTGATCTAGAAGATTATATCCTATATTCACTAAAGAATAATCCGAATGATGATGTATTGGCATATCTTCAGGCATGTCCAGATATGCTACTTATTGTAAAGAAGGCTGCAGATTCGACCGCATTATCAAAATATCCAACTCCACGTGGATGGACTAAGGTACAGGAGGTTTTAAATAATTGTAAGCTGGAAGATAGGCTTTTACGTGAGTTGGTGGCTGGTATTGTCGGAACGCAGGCAGCCTCATCCTTCCATGGATTTTTGAAAAATAGAGATATCAAAATTCCTTCAACGAAGTTATTACTTACGAATTATAGAGAAGTCAAACTGGATATTCTTCATCTTATTGAACAAAAGAGGATGGAGATTTTGAATTATATTATTAAAAAGGTTGTGATTGCCCTTAGTAATAAAAAGATAGAGTATGAAAATGTAGATGCATTCGTTGGTGATTTACCGAGTGAATTGCAAATTCTATTTTTTAAATATCTGGCCGCACAACGAATAGATATCGCTGAGATATTTATGGAGCAGTCTGAGAATTTTGCATCGATTAGTGAAATGATGATTGATATTATGCTTGCAGAATAAGGAGACGATATGAGTATTCAAGAAGTGGTTATGAAGCTATTATTAGAGTATCCGTACTATGGTTATATTGCTTCATCGGTTACGATGGTAGAAAATAACCATATCCCTACAATCACGATGGCATCCATTCCCGATTTAATCATATCTTACAATCCGGTCTGGTTTCAGAGCTTATCAAATAATGATAAAATCGGAACCGTACTTCATGAATTACTTCATGTGATATTAATGCATCAATACCGGAGAGAGAATCGTGAGAATATTTTATGGTCAGTCGCGTGTGATATGGCTATACAAGAATTACTTCCATCAAAATATATCTCCCAGGAATGTGTGACTGTTGAAAGAATAGAAAAAAAACTTAAGAGAACATTTCGGAGAGGTGAAAATGCGGAATATTATTATGCGATCTTAACCGATTCGGAAGAGTTTTTATCCTTTATTACTTCTACGTCGGACAGTATCCTAATCTCGGAAGGAGATCAACAGCTACAGGTACAAAAAATCTCAGAGCAATCAGCCACTTCCATAGAAATAAATGCATTAAAACATAATTTGGCTCAGTACTTTTCGGATGCAAAAACAGAGGGTGAAGTACCAGAGGGAATGGAGAATCAAATAGAGGAGATATATCAGGATATTCATATTAATTGGAGAGTAATACTAAAGAGATTTTTAACTGGACGAGGGAAGATAATCACGCGGAAATCCTATAAAAGACAATCCAGAAGATACGAAGAGCTCCCGGGGACAAAGCGCTCCGTCGGAATCAATGCATTGATCGCAATTGATGAAAGCGGATCGATATCGGATTCTCAGGTAAATGCCTTCTATCATGAATTGATAGAAATTAATAAGATTACCGGTACCTCCATGTATGTGACCAGATTTGATACACAATGTTCAGAACCAGTGCCTCTGGGCTCATTTGTAATGAATCAAAAAAGATCAAAGAGGGGTGGTACGGATTTTCGACCTGTTTTTCAACTTGCTGATGAAAGAAAGATCCCTTTATTAATTATATTTACGGATGGTGATGGAGAATCGCCACCATATGCAAACCAGAATACGTTATGGGTGATGACGAAGAATTCAAAAAAGCCAGCCACCTTTGGTTATTATCTTGATTTTGAGGAGGTGTAATAGAGGGATGACTTATATGTTAGCCGGAGGGCAACTGATAATCGATAAACAAGCCTTTTCGAAGGAAGTTCTTCTTCCGAATAGTCCGTTGAAACGACTGATCGGAACCCAGAAAAAGAGCATAAATAAACCTCCAATGATTACAAAAAGTGAAACCAAGGTAATCATCGAATATGATCATTCTTGTGAGATTGAACTAGATGCTAGTTTTTACGATATATTTAAAAATTTAAAAATAAAATATAGGGATAAAATTAAGGGTAGAGTCGTAATTCAGATTACGGCCTTAAGTTCCTACTACGTTAATCTGGATCTAAATACGGAGGATGAGAAAGTGATATATGAGTAAGAACGTGACAAAAAAAGGGGTGTTGAAAAATAATTATTTATTTTCAACACTCTTTTATATTATAGAAATATCTAGTCATAATTCGTACAAAAACATAAATTAATAAATTTTGTGTTGGGTTTCAAAAGATAAAAAAGATTAGAATATCCGTAGAAAAAAGCCAAAAATAAAACGTTGACTTAATTAATAGATTGGCATATAATTAGAGATAAACAGCTGGTATATAATGATAACTATTTTATCACAACTATACTATATCATATATCTTTGCTGCTGTCAATACCTATTCTAAAAATACTTATGAATGATTATAAAAATATTTTCCTAAGTAAATTTGTTTCTGCGGCTTAAAGTTAGCAGGTTATAAGGAAGGGCATGGTTATTATTATGAATGATTTATTTATGCTTTTACCGGTTTCATTATTAAACCAACATATGATTACAGAGGTCAGAAAATGCAATGATTATTCATCAAAGTATGGGTTAATTCTTACAGAAGAAGATATCAATACATTAGTAATTCATCGTAAGGAAAGTTTGCAACAGAGCGGAAGAATCGAATTTGGTGGAGGGGTAATTCAAAAGATTATTCTTGAATTTGCGGATTCTCCTTACATTAATCAAGACTATTATCTTGACATTTTGTCACAGTTGCAGGATATATTTTATCATTTTAAAAATGAGTCATTGGAAGAACTCACGGATGATGAATTAATAAAATTGATGAAAAAATACTTTGACAATGTGTGCAATGGCGCTATTGAATACTTAAGCACAACTGCACTGGAAAATTACTGTAGAGATATTCGTTATGGAGAGAAGTATTATCGTGAAAACACCGGATATGAAGATAATTATATTGATTTTTTGGATTGGGATGAGGGGGAATATTAATGAATCAGATTTTTAAAATAACTTACATCCAAGAGTTTGAATTAAAGCAGGATTCTTATTTTCAGTCCTTATTTGAATTAATAAGTGAAAGAAAAGTATTAACTTTGAATGAAATTGAGAGGATTCAGCTCTCTTTGGTTGAACTTTTAGCAAAAGAGATTGATCGATACACGAACAGAGAAAGTACTTCAGTTCCGGTTGAAAAGGCGCAGGATATCTTACGCTCAATATCATACAGTCTCGGAGTGTATCTTAAATCAATACCAGATATGCATGAGAAAATAGATGTAATGGCTCACATAGATCTAAAAACTCTGTTTCATGCCGGTATGGATCGTATTAATTTGCTTAAGAATGAGGCAAAGGATCTTCTTGGTTGGGTTCAGAATAATTTGATAAAAGTAAATCACATCGCACTGGAAGATACTGTTCTACAAGGAATACCAGAATTTTTTCATGATTATAATATTGAGTATTCAGCTGATGAGATCGCAGGAAGTATCGATTATCAGCTTTTACATTCTGTAGAAGGATTAATTGGGGTGGAATATATACTGGAATATCTCAAGCGATTAAAGATGGAGAATATGTTTTTATTAAATTTCTCAGAATATGAGATAAGTGGGTTGATGAAAGCATTTCATAAGGATTGTGAACATATGTTGATTAATCTGTACGAGCTTGCATTGACGAATGCGCTTGGTTGCGTAATCAGTGGTGTAGAACCTACTAAGCTTATCTTAACAACGAAGGATGTATCATGGCTTACAAAAAGATTAACCAATCAAACCATGGATGAGAGAAAAGAGGAATTAAACAAGGCATTCGAAAAATTAGTTGAAATGTTTCATATTGCTTCTGATACCGTAAACTACACAAAGCCTTGGCTTCAAGATTTATCATTAAGGGTTGAAAAAAATCTTGAAAATGATACATTGGATAGAATATTTATTTCTTACCCAGACCAAGCGGAGGAAATCGATATACTGGTTAATGAAACAGTAATGGAGGATGAAGATTTAAGAAATCTAATCGATGAACTTCAGGTTATTACTTCCGTTTCGTTAAAACTGAATCGGATCAGGGAATGTGTTCACAGTATGGAGGATTGGTCGGAGATTGTGAATGAATGCTTCTATGGAGAAGAACTTCAGGAATTGATGACCCTCCTTACTAAGCAGGAGAAAAAAATCTTAATGAAGCTTCTGAAAGAAGAAGCAGGGATGGAAAATCTCACAGATTATTCTCCGAACATGGAATGGAAGAGAACGTTTTTAAAGTAAGGAGATAAAAAGATGGCAATCGGTTATGCTTGTCTGACAGTAGACGTGCCGGATACAAAACAATCAAGATGTATATTGAAAAATGCAACACCCGATCATTTGAGAAAATTAATTCGGATGAATCTGGAGGCGCTCAGTAATATCATTGATTATAATAAAGAGAATAATATAAAACTGTTTCGTATCAGTTCTGATATTATTCCATTTGGCTCCCATCCGGTAAATCAACTTCATTGGTGGGAGGAATTTCAACAAGAACTAGATCAATTAAGTGAAAAGATTAATGGGGCAGGAATACGGGTGTCGATGCATCCGGGGCAGTATACGATTATCAATTCTCCAAATTCGGAAGTGGTGGAACGTGCAGTTATGGATTTGGAATATCATGAACGATTTTTATCTTCGCTTCACATGAATGAGAAATCAAAATTAATCTTACATGTGGGTGGTGTGTATGGAGACAAAAGTCTTTCAATACAAAGGTTTATAAAGGAGTACCATAGATTACCTTTTGAAATCAAGAAGCGTCTGGTTATTGAAAATGATGATACGAATTATAATATAGAAGAAGTGGTTGGGATTTATGAAGAAGTGGGTGCCCCTATTGTATTTGATAATCTGCATCATAAAATAAATCCACCTTCTATTATGAAAGAGGATAGTGATTGGATTACTGTCTGTGCGAGGAGTTGGAGTAAGAAGGATGGAAAGCAAAAAATTCATTATTCCCAGCAAAAAGAAGGTGGTAAACCAGGGAGTCATTCTGATATGATTGATGTTTTGGAATT
This sequence comes from Variimorphobacter sp. HTMS_6, assembly GCF_059717775.1. Taxonomy (NCBI): domain Bacteria; kingdom Bacillati; phylum Bacillota; class Clostridia; order Lachnospirales; family Lachnospiraceae; genus Variimorphobacter; species Variimorphobacter sp. HTMS_6. The sequence goes on along the minus strand of NZ_AP046094.1, from coordinate 1,779,818 downwards.
CTTAAATTACTATAATTCACTTCCGGATAAAACGATAGATATTATGTTGGAAGTGAAGGATAAGAACCTCTCTACAATAAAGTGTTTGTCAGGTATTAGGGAAAATTCTGAAATTTGGTAAAAATCTATTGATTTGATACACATCATTTGTTAAGATAATTAAAAATCACTGGGTCTGATTTAAGTTTACTATTAAGCGAATGATTAATAGAATCAGCAGACTAAATGGAGGAAAAAATGAATACCTTTCTTTTTGATCTAGACGGAACTCTTTTACCGATGCAAAGCACGGAAAAGTTTCTTGAGGTATATCTTAAAGCGGTTGCGGCCAAGATTATCCCCTATGGCTATGACCCAAATGAATTTATCAAAGCATTAATGGTCGGAACAGAATTCATGATTAAAAATGATGGAACTACAACGAATGAAACATTATTTTGGAATGAATTCCGAAAACTGATTAGAACGGAAGCAAAGAATCTGGAAGAAATATTTGATGATTTTTATAAGAATGAGTTTGAACTTGCTAAAGCAACCACATCCACAGAGCCACTAATCAGGGAGTGTATCAAACTACTCAAGGATAAGGGATATACAGTTGCGATCGCTACCAATCCATTATTCCCGAAAGTGGCAGTACACAAGCGAATCACCTGGGCGGGGTTAGATCCGGAGGACTTCGATCATATTACTACTTATGAAGTAAGTTCCTACGCAAAGCCGAATTTGGATTATTATAAGGAAGTACTTGAGATTATCGGCAAGAAACCGGAGGAATGCATCATGATAGGGAATGATGTGGTGGAAGATATGTGTGCAGCCGAGCTCGGAATGGATACATTTTTACTTACGGACTATCTGATTTGTCCTGAAAATATGGAAATTGCTCATATTAAGAATGGAAGTTACCAGGATTTATTTGAATTAATTCGAAAACTTCCCAATATCGCATAACATAATTAAATGAAAGGCTGTTGCTATGTAATCGATATGTTCTCTTCTAGATAGATAAGTAAAACAACAAAAATTGTTTACTTTGGAGGGAGCATATCTTACTATAGCAGCAGCCTTTATATCATTGGTAGATGTTTAAAGCATGCAAATTTGCATATTGCATACTTGAATTTGGCATAGGCACTCATCATAATTACTGTTTCATCTAATCGAGGGAGTGTGACTTCACTTTTGAGGATGGCTTATCAACTTAATACATACTCATGAAATAGGGTAACAGACAAACCCAAACCAGATGGGTCACATTAACGAATGCATAAATTGAGAGCGATATATTTACTGCGATGTTTGCCGCTTTCAGCTGATCTAAATTAGCTGCTTTCATACGGTGGTAGATATAAAAAAGCAGGATCGCAGGTAGGATGACTTTAATCATTACACTGGCAAGAGGGCTGCTGACCGCCTTCACCATAAAAAAGTTTGCTTCCGCGAAAAATCCTGTTTGTAGAAGTACAAGAGTAAATAAAATATCTGTAACATTTAATAAATATAATAGGATAAATTTCTTTTTAATTGTTTCTATCTCATAATTCTTTATAAAAGTAATCATTCATACACCTCCATGGCTTCATTATTACCAGATATTAGTAAAATAATCATGGGAACAATTAATTTTATTAAACAAGCCTTCGAAATTATGCTACTTTTAAATTGTTTATTGGAACAAGATGGGCATTCATGTATAATGAAAGAGATGTATTTGAACAGATGTAAAGATTTAAGAAAAGAAAAAGTTAAAAGAATAGATGTAAAAGGAACATATATAAATAAAAAAATAAGATTAGACGTAATTAGTACAGTTTTATTTAGAGCAGATGTAATTGATTGGATAAATTTGATTAGGTGAACATAGAACTGATAATTTAGAGCAGATATTGAATAGATTTTGAAATGAGATAGATAAAAAATATAAGGTAAAGTGTTACTGGATTATATGTGGAGAAATAACAATAATAATTACTTGAAAAGAGATAAGGATATGAAAGAGATTATAATTAGTGGATTCACTGTTGAGATAGAAAAAAAGAGAATAAAAAATGTATATTTAAGAATTCTTCCACCGAATGGAAGAATACATATCTCTGCCCCGATGAGGATGAGTGAAGGAGAAATCAAGAGTTTTGTATTATCAAAGGTTGACTGGATAACTGAGCACCAAAGTAAAGTAGTTGCAAGAAGTGAAAAAAATCATAATAATTATGATGATGGTGATCTGATTCCAATATGGGGGAATAGAGTTCCTCTTAACGTACATGTGAATTCCATACGCAGTAATGTTAATTATGATGGTGAGAGCATCAATTTGTTTATCAGAAATGGAAGTGCTGACAGCGCAGAGTATCGTGAAGCGATACTAAATGAATGGTATCGCACGGAATTAAAGGACAAGCTGCCGCAAGTGATAGAAAAATGCGAGAAAGTAATCGGTGTGAAGGCATCCGGATTTACAATACGTGATATGAAAACCAGATGGGGGACTTGTAATGTTCGGACCGGGAGGATTTGCTTCAATCTTCAATTGGCGAAGAAACCATACCGATGTTTGGTGTATGTGGTGATTCATGAATTGGTTCATCTGTTGGAAAGAAGTCATAATCATGTATTTAAAGGATATATGGATCAGTTTCTTCCGGATTGGAGAACGATTAAAAAGGAATTAAATGATCAGGAGTAAGGGGATAGCTCACCGGAATTCAAAGTGATTCCATTTAATATAGAATAATTAAATTTGTTAAAATGCAAGTTTATATATGGTGTTAGTATATAACAGTGGACACGAAAAGTTTAACACATTACAATAGTTCCAAGAAAGGTGTGTGTTATTCAATGTCCAAGAACGGTGTCCGTTATTCGGAAGAATTCAAACAACAGATAATCGATCTGTATCAATCAGGTAGTTCAGTTAGCTATCTTAGTAGTGAGTATGGTGTGGCAAATGTAACGATTTATAAATGGATTAAAGAATCATCTCCAATTAAAGTATCTGAGAAGGAAGAAATCACTTCAAAGGAATACGAAAAAATGAAAAGACGTATTGCTGAACTTGAAATGGAGAATGAAATCTTAAAAAAAGCTACCGCCATATTCGCCAGAAAACGATAGAAGAAATCGTTACCTTCATCGAAAAATACAAATCAAAGTATACCGTTAAACTTATATGCAAAGCCTTGAAGTTCCCTAGGAGCACCTATTATAAGGCTCTAGTTCATGTGCCCTCAAACCGACAGATTAAAGCTGAAAAGTTGAAGGCAGAAATCCATAAGATTTATTCAGAAAGCAAATGCCGCTATGGAGCTCCCAAAATTCATAAGATACTGATAATGAGAGGTAAAAATATTAGTCTTAAAAGAGTTCAACGTTATATGTCTTCCATGGGGCTCCGCTCTATCGTAGTTAAAAAGTTCCACCCACATTCCTCTAAATCAAATGTGGTAGAAAGAGAGAACATTTTAAATAGAGATTTTAAAGCAACCAATATAAATCAAAAATGGTGTACTGACATAACTTATATTCATACGTTAAAGGATGGTTGGACTTATCTTGCGTCTGTAATGGATCTCTACAGCAAAAAGATTTTAGGCTATGCATATGGAACTTCAATGACTACAGAGCTTGTAATTAAATCTTTAGAAAACGCCTGCCTAAATGTAAAAAGTACAAAGGGAATTATTCTCCATAGCGATCTGGGAACACAATATACCAGTCAGAAATTTAACGAGTTAATAACCCAAAAGGAAATGGTGCATTCCTTTAGCAGGAAAGGCAATCCTTATGATAATGCATGTATTGAATCCTTTCACTCCTTACTAAAAAAAGAAGAGGTCAATCATAAAAAATACTATGATTTCAATGATGCCAGTAAGGCAATCTTTGAATATATCGAATCCTGGTATAATCGAAAAAGGATTCACGGTGCAATTAACAATATGACTCCTCATGCAGTGCATGACGCTGCTGCATAGGAAGTTAAACTTTTTGTGTCTACGTTATTGACACAAGTCCAATAAAAGAAATCTATTTATAAAAGAATTGTATTATAAAAAGAAATCTATTTATATAAACTAATCTATATAAAATAGATAGTTAGATAAGAAATGAAATCTTAAGAAACTTGAAAGATTTTTATGAATAACTTTGAAAGTTTTGTAATTTACAATACAGATAGTCTTTCGGAGAAAGGGATAAAGAGGATATGGAAAAGATACTGGTGGTTGATGATGATAAGGAAATCGTGAATGCAATTGGAACGCTTCTTGCGAGAGAAGGATATGAGGTGATAAAGGCGTATGACGGATTAGAGGCACTCGAGACTCTGATGGATCAAACGATTCACCTTATCCTCTTAGATATCATGATGCCTAAGTTAGATGGTCTATCAGCCACGATGAAGATTCGGGATCAGAAAAACATTCCGATTATCTTATTATCAGCGAAATCAGAGGATAGTGATAAGATTCTTGGACTGTCCATGGGAGCGGATGATTATATCACGAAACCATATAATCCTCAGGAGCTAATCGCCAGGGTGAAAAGCCAGCTAAGACGATATCTTCATCTGGGCGATGCCGGTAATCAGAAGAATTCCAATCAACTACGTAACGGAGGCTTATTGCTGGATCTCGATGCGAAATTATTGTATAAGGACGGGGAGGAAGTAAGGTTAACCCCTACCGAGTACAAGATTCTGGAGCTGCTAATGTCCAACCCGGGAACGGTATTTTCAGCAGAAAAAATCTATGAACGTGTTTGGAATGAACCGGCCTATTCCGTTGAAAACACAGTAATGGTACATATTCGCCGTATCCGCGAGAAGATCGAGATTAATCCGAAAGAACCAAATTATTTGAAGGTGGTGTGGGGTATTGGATACAAAATTGAGAAAGTCAAGTAATATTAAAGTTGTCAAAGTATTATTATCATTATTGTTTATTGCAATAACTGCGGGGAGTCTGTTACTTGGGCTTAAATATAACATTGGAGGTTTGAGTCTCTTTTATGTTAGTACAATTGCATTTTCACTGCTAGGTTATACGATAATTATTGTTGGAAATTCGGAACGTAAATTCGGGAATTTATTCATACGGTTGGATAAATTATATACAGATATACTATTTCTTCTATATTTCATCTCTATGATATTAGTAGAGAAACTATTTGAGTTTATAGGTCATTCTTTATATAACATGTTTCCTGAAAATAGAATGATTATTATCAGAGTGTCAGTAGGTGTAATTATCGGATTTGTTATGTTAGGAAGCTGTAGCTTTGTGTATATCGTATCGATATTAAGAAAGTTTCGAACAAGGAATTTTATGAAACATTCTTTTGTTTATCAAAGTGTAATACATATATCTGGAGCGATACATACAGTATATCTACATTTCTTTGATGAGGATGATGATTCTAACGATGAGCCATTCTATAAATTAAACTATAGACAATCGCTTCTACTAATCCTTACGGTCATAATTATGATTGCAATAGTGATTCTAGCAGCTCAAAGATCATACTGGATTTTTATGCCACTCCTTATGGAGTTCTCGTTATTATTGTGGTTGATTAATGGAAATAATCTTATCTATAAGCATCTTGATGAAGAATTTGAAGAGGCATTATCGAAGCAATTGCAATCAGAACGAATGAAAATCGCGTTGGTAACGAATGTGTCCCATGATCTAAAAACTCCGCTTACCTCGATTATTAGCTATATTGATCTTCTTGCAAAAGAAGAAGGCTTGACAGAAGTGGCAGTTGATTATATCTCAATTCTCCAGAATAAATCAGAACGACTTAAGAATATTGTGACAGATTTGTTTGAACTGGCGAAAAGTACCAGCGGGAATATCACACTTGAGGAAGAATTAATTGATTTAAAGAAATTAACGGAGCAAACCTTAGCCGACTTGGATGACAAGATTGTGGATAATGGGATTCAGTTTAAAATAACCCTTCCGGATGAATCAGTTATGATTAAATCAGATGGTAAAAAGTTATACCGTGTTTTTCAAAATATCATTGATAACACATTGAAGTATTCATTAAAGGATACCAGAGTGTATATTGACTTAGCTAGATCAGAAAGAGAGGCCGTATTCTTGGTGAAAAACATTTCATCCTATGAGATGAATTTTACCGAGGATGAGATATTACAACGCTTTTACCGGGGCGATCAATCAAGGTCAACAGAAGGAAGTGGGCTAGGGTTATCAATTGCTGAAAGCTTTACCAATAATTGTGGTGGAAAGTTTGTGGTAGAGATCGATGGAGATGTGTTTAAGGTGATTTTAACTTTTCCGGTGATATAAATGATAGTGAGGATATATTGTCTATTAGTAGAAATGTGGAACTTGGGTAAATTATTATGTCTACCAACTCGCACCTTATGAATTATAAGGTGCGAGTTGGTAGTAATCAGAGTGACGCCTTATGAATTCTGTTTTGAATAACCGTACAAGCAACCGAATAAGCAACCGTACAAGTTGTAGATTGAATGAATTTTGCCGATATGAAGTTTTTAACAAGAGTATGAATAGCACGGATTGACCTAAAAAATATTGTATAGAAAGAAGAGGTATGAATGACACTACAACAATTAAAATACTTTATTGAAACGGTGAACTGCGGATCGATCAATAAAGCCGCAGAGCGTTTGTTTATATCCCAGCCGAGTCTTTCAAATGCCCTACGAGATTTGGAAGCGGAAATCGGTCATGATTTTTTTAATCGTACCCCAAGAGGAATATCTCTGACTACCGATGGTGCGGAGTTTTTGGGGTATGCCCGTCAGGTCGTTGAGCAGACTGGACTTTTAGAGCAAAGATGGCTAAATAAGAAACCTTCGCGGCGGTTGTGTTCCATATCAACGCAGCATTATGCATTTGCGGTGAATGCATTTGTCAATATGGTCAAGAAAACGGATGCGGAAGAATACGAGTATACCTTACGAGAAGCCAGAACATTTGAAATTGTTGAAGATGTTAAAAATCTGCGCAGTGAAATCGGTATCCTTTACATGAACAATTTTAATCGTCAGGTATTACAAAAATTGCTTCGCGAAAATAATCTGGCTTTTCATCCGCTGTTTACCGCTAATCCTCACGTTTTCATTAGTACCACAAACCCACTTGCTAAAAAGGAATTTGTAACGCTAAAAGATCTGTCCGAATATCCCAAGCTTTCGTTTGAGCAGGGTGATTACAACTCCTTTTATTTTTCGGAAGAAATCCTTAGCACAGAGTATACAAAGAAAGACATCCATGTAGGGGATCGTGCCACCATCTTTAATTTAATGATTGGTCTAAATGGGTATACCATATCTACGGGAATTGTAAGCGCGGATCTAAACGGCGAAAATATTATGGCGGTTCCACTTCTTGTGGATGACTCCATTGAAGTTGGCTGGATTTCACACAAGGATATGCAGCTGACGAGACAGACCATATTGTATCTTGATGAATTAAAAGCGGTGATTGCAGAATATGGCGTTGATATAGAAGAGGAGTTATAGTTATCAGCTATAACTCCTCATATTTTTTAAGTGTTACCCATAACTTCTCCGCCTATAGTATACTCATTGTATCAAATCTATATGATTACAATAATGAGAGGAGAATAATACAATGAGCGAAAAATTTCAAATAGTCGGCAGTCTTCTTCGTCCGGAAAACTTGCTTTCTTACAAACGTCAGATTGAGCATCGAGACAATATTACGTATCCCTTCTATACGGATTTCGAGGGTTATGAGAGAGCAGAGGAGGATGCAACCAAGGCAGTAGTTTCAAAACAAATAGAACACGGATTGACTGTCATTACGGACGGTGAGTTTTCGAAATCGATGTGGCATTTGGATTTTGTTTGGGGGTTGGGAGGCGTAAGGCGTTATATTGCTGACCATGGCTACTTTTTCCGTGACACGGACGGATGTTCAAAGTATGAAACTCGTAAAGACATCGGTTTGTGTATTACCGGACCCCTCAGCGGCAAAAACCATCACTTTATTGGAATTTATAATAGATTGAAGACGATTGCCGGTGATCATGAAACAAAACTATGCGTTCCGTCTCCTTCCCATATATTCGGCGAGTTGTCATGGTCGGATAATATTGGGGGTAAAGACTCGGTTTATAAAAATGTACAGGAGTTGAAATCAGGTTTGCAGAGAGCGTACATAGAATTCGTTGAAGAATTTGCTGCCGCTGGTGGTAAGATTCTTCAGTTTGATGACTGTCTATGGGAGTTATTTGCAGACGATAACCCTAACTCACCTTTTACGGGAGAGAGTATAAATCAAGCGGAAGTAAATACACTTGCTGCTGAATTCATAGACATTAATAATACAGTTATCGATTTTGGACATAGCCTGGGGTTGAAGATTTGGACGCACAACTGTCGCGGCAATTATGATTCTCGTAACATGGGAGGCGGTTCTTATGTGAAGATTGCTAATCTGTTTCTTAAGCAGCTAAAATATGACCGCTTTTTTCTGGAATGGGATGATGACCGCGCCGGTTCGTTGGAAGCGCTGGAGGTCTTCAAGGATAAACCCAATACCGAAATTGTATTGGGACTAATGTCTTCAAAAATAAGTACACTGGATGATGAATCCCGTGTTGTAAATCTGCTTGATGAGGCATCAAAAATTATTCCAAAAGACAGATTACTTCTTTCACACCAATGTGGATTTGCTTCTTGTGACGGCGGCAATGAGTTGAGCGAAGAAGAGCAATGGGCTAAAATTGATCAGGGACAGAGACTTGCACAGCAATATTGGGGTGTGTGATATGATGGCAATTTACATTTAAATCGATCAAAACCAAGCCCTTCTTAATAACCCCACCGCCTCTTCAATGCTGTTTTCTGGTATCGTAGCAAAACCGAGGAGGATTGTTGGGTAAGAGCCAATGGCTGATCGGTCGGAATAATACTTTGAGATTCCATAGGTTTTTACACTGACGGAGGAAGCTGACTGAATCAGTTCTTCTTCCGTCATGTTATTTGGTACTTTAATTAATAGGTGCAGACCGGCGTCCGCGCCTAGAATTTCTATTCCGCAATTCAAATCTGTGATGGCTTTTACTAAGGAATCACGTTTCTTCTTGTAGATTGTTCTCATTTTGTTTAAATGTCGTTCGAAAAATCCTTCTTCAATAAATCTACACAATGCCTTCTGCTCCATAATCGGAACAGGACAGAGAATATAAGACAGCCGCTCCTTGAATTGTTTCATCAAATGGGTGGGCAGTACCATATAACTGACACGAAGGGTGGGGGAGATGGACTTTGACAGAGATCCCATATAGATTACCTTTTCGTTTGTATCCAGTCCTTGAAGAGCCGGAATTGGCTTGCCACTATATTTGAATTCACTATCGTAATCATCCTCAATCAGATAACGATCATCTCCATTATTCGCCCAGTTTAATAGCTGAACCCTACGATTGATTGGCATAATTCCACCGGAAGGAAATTGATGAGCAGGGGCAATACATAGGATATTCGCTTTGCTGTTTAATATCTCCTCCACAACCATTCCATTTTGATCTATCCCGATCGGGACGAATCTTGCACGATTACCTGTAAATAGCTGATTCAGCTTTTCGTAACCGGGATTTTCAATTCCGTAGGTGCTGTCCTTGTGAAAGATCTGAATCAAAGTTTGGAATAACATCTCCGTACCGGAACTGATTATGATCTGGTGAGGGGTACAGTTGACACCTCTTGATTGATGAAGGTAATCTGATAAAGCACTACGCAGACGATAAAGACCCAAAGAATCTCCCGGTCGAAGTAGCTCTTCATCATATTCATTAATCACATCCTTCATGAGTTTTCTCCACTGATCAAATGGAAAGGATGGCATGTCAACGCCATGATAAGTAAAATCAAACAGTGCTTCCTGGGACTCTGTTTTACCCTCTGCTAAGCTATGGGTATTTACCTTTAAACGCTGAAGAAAATCAATTTTGCAGACAAAGAAGCCACGCTTTTCAACTGCAACAATATATCCTTCTTCAATTAACTGATCATACGCTGCCTGAATTGTATTCTGACTAATACCAAGATATGAGGATAGTTTACGTTTGGAGGGAAGCTTTGTATCGAATGGAATTCTTCCGTTTTGAATCTCGGTTTTAATATAAGAATATAATTGCTGATAATAAGGCTTTTTACTATCAGAGTCTAATTGTAATGTTAATAACTCCATAATTTATCAATTCCTTTCCACAAAAAATCTAATAATGCTGCAAGAATCTGGTAATCCAGCAAGAATCTGATGATCTCTCTGAAATCTGATAATATTCCCAAATCAAAATTGATTAATATCCATTTCGTACTAAAATCTGATACCATCAAGTTGTTGATTTCTGATGCTTATAATCACACCAGATAAATATTATAATAAATCAAGTTTTATAAAACTACAAGAATTTTACAAATTATTTTTATAAAAGGAGAGGTATTATTATGAATGAAAGATATGAGTTAAATAAAAACCTGGCACAAATGTTAAAGGGTGGAGTTATCATGGATGTTACAACACCGGAGCAAGCAAAAATTGCAGAAGCAGCGGGTGCATGTGCGGTTATGGCATTAGAGAGAATACCGGCTGATATTCGCGCGGCAGGCGGGGTATCCAGAATGAGTGATCCTAAGATGATTAAGGGTATTCAGGAAGCGGTATCGATTCCGGTTATGGCGAAGGTACGTATCGGACATTTTACAGAGGCACAGATACTGGAAGCAATCGAAATTGACTATATCGATGAGAGTGAAGTACTTTCCCCTGCGGATGACACCTATCATATTGATAAATCCAAGTTCAGTGTACCATTTGTATGCGGTGCTAAGGATTTGGGGGAAGCGTTAAGAAGGATTCAGGAAGGTGCTTCTATGATTCGTACAAAAGGAGAACCTGGAACCGGTGATGTTGTTCAAGCAGTGCGCCATATGAGACTGATCAACAAACAGATCAGAGAGTTGCAGAATAAAAGAGAAGATGAATTATTCCATGCAGCGAAGGAATTAGAGGTTCCTTATGAATTGGTTCAATATGTTCATGTACATGGTAAGCTTCCGGTTGTAAACTTTGCGGCAGGTGGTGTAGCAACTCCGGCTGATGCAGCACTTTTAATGCAGTTAGGTGCTGAGGGTGTATTTGTCGGTTCCGGTATTTTTAAATCAGGTAATCCTGCTAAGCGTGCGCAGGCTATTGTAAAAGCAGTAACGAATTATAATGATCCTAAGATTCTGGCAGAGCTTTCTGAAGATTTGGGAGATGCTATGGTTGGTATTAATGAGGATGAGATTGAGCTATTGATGGCACAAAGAGGAATCTAAAAGGTAGGTGATATATATGAAGCGGATTGGAATTCTTGCTCTTCAAGGAGCATTTGAGGAGCACAAGCATTCAATCGAACAACTTGGAGCAGTTGGAGTTGAGATAAGGCAAAAAGCGGATATAATGGATGAAGAGCTGGATGGTATTATAATTCCAGGCGGGGAAAGTACGGTGATCGGCAAGCTGTTACACGAACTGGATATATTCGAAGTATTGCAAAAACGGATACAGGAGGGGACGCCGGTATTCGGAACCTGCGCAGGGATGATTCTGTTAGCAAAGAGTATCTCAAATGACAATCATCAATATTTATCTGCAATGGATATTAAAGTAAAAAGAAATGCTTATGGAAGACAACTGGGAAGCTTTCGTGCTGAGAAAGAGTTCAAAGGTATCGGAGTTGTTCCAATGACCTTCATCCGTGCTCCGTATATAGAAGAGGTAGACAAATCGAAGGGGGTAGAAGTTCTTGCTGAGGTGGAAGGAAATATCGTAGCAGCTAGACAGGATAATATTCTCGTAACATCATTTCACCCGGAATTGACACATGATTTGAGTGTTCATAGATACTTCCTGCAAATGGTAAATTAACAATATATGTTTGGAATGTTTGCATAAAAGAAATCGTCGTTTCGCCCGAAAATGACATCAAAAATAACAATAATGACAATCAATTGTTTATTATGTATAGATTGGAATATTAATTTAAGAAAAAATATTGATTCCTTTGTTGGTTTGTGCTAAAATACATATTTAGTTGGGAACACATTCTTATTTCAACCGCGAAAAGAGCAATTTACTGAATTTAGCATTCTTTTTGCCATGATTATCAACTCAATAATCATAATAATATCATAAATGAAAAGAGGATGATTGTTATAGAAAATTTAGCACTCAAACGGCGAGTTGAAGTATCTCTTGTAGGAGCCAATATTGCAATATATACAGCTGCTGCAATTTTTATGCCCTACATACTGTCAACCATCGTACTTGTATTTTTAGCAATCTATTTAATGGTAAATAAACAGACACGACAGATGATTTTTATAAATAAAGGTGCCACGATACTAAAGATATTCATGGCGTATTCATTAATTATACCGGCAATCTACCGTAACTTAGCGGGGTTTGCGACCGGCGTAGTTATGATTTTTGCTGCCGTATTAGGATTATATATACGCAACATCATGACGGAAGAGTTATTTGAAAGATTAATGACATTAATCTGTACCTTCAGCTTAACAAGCGCAGGTTATGCTCTTGTCGAGAAATTAGTGAATGACTTAGAAAACGGAAGTAGTCGAGTATCTGCTGTCTTCTTTTATCCGAATTACTTCGGTACAGTAGTCGGCATGGTTATTATAGTGTGTGCCTACAAAGTATTGACAAAGCAGAAGAATCCATGGTTTTACTATATGGTAGCATTCGTGAATTTAATCAGTATGTATTTATGTAAGAGTATGTTTGTGTGGGTGGAAGTGTTCGTTGGAGTAGCGGTGCTTCTGATTGTTCTTAAAAGACACAGATTACTTTCAATATGGCTTTTTGCAGCGGCATTAGGAAGCTTTTTGATATTATTCCTTGGGGTAAATATTATTCCGAGATTGAATGATGTTGAAGTTACCGTAAGATTACGTCAGCAAATATGGGGTGAAGCGTTAGGAGCTATTGCCCAGACCCCTTGGTTTGGACATGGATATTACTCCTATATGTATTTGTTTCACAGCTCCTATTTGAATCAGGTTATTCCGCATTCCCATAGCATCTATATCGATACAATATTGAATTTTGGAGTAATCGGTACTGTACTGGTCGTAATGTATTTTTCAAAAATATATAAGCAGATTTTCAGAATATGCTTTAAAGAGAAGAATACGATGATCACATCATTGATCTTGGCAATCTCTGCAGCTTCTTTAGCACATGGAATTACAGATGTTACCCTTCTTTGGGTTCAGACTATGCCATTCTTTCTACTAATATTAGCAGGTGTCGGAGCATATGAAAGAGATAACGTTAAGTATTTACAAAATTATGATTCGTATGAATCAAAAATAGCATCTTAAATATTCAAATGGCTGTTTCAATTGAAACAGCCATTTTTTGCATTTATTTAAACTTCAAGATTCTGTTTAAGTAATAATCATCAATCTTCCTATTAATATGTTGGCATTATGAATTGAAAAACATTCATACTGAAGTAACTGTATGTAGTCGTTGATGCTTAGATTACTTAATAGCTGACATCTGTTTGTATATTTTAGTTTATATCACACATACTAGATTAAAACAAAAGGTGGTGATGATATGAAACGAAAATGTATTCTACCTCCGACCGGTCAGAAGGTAGTGATGAAAACTGATCCAAAGATTAACGAGGATATCAGAAATCAAACTCTGAGCAGTCTTAATATATTTAAAAACTGTAAAGAACCGGAGATAACACAGAGAATCAGCCAATTAAATCAGGAATGGGATACAGAACGTGTATTGGAAGTGAATGCGTCCCTATTACTGTTATTGAGCTCCTATATGGGAGTCAGAATGAGTCGTGCATGGTTTTTAGTTACCGGTGCAGTAGCTGGATTTATGATACAACATGCTCTTCAGGGATGGTGCCCTATATTACCTCTTGTACGCAAATGGGGCGTTCGTACTGCTGATGAGATATATGCGGAAAAAACAGCATTAAAGATTATTCGTGGAGATTTCAACGGTGAATCTCCAAACGTAGAAGATGCTTTGGCAAAAGCAGAAAAACAATAGCATTAATTAATAGCGTTATTATATTATTTACATTAAAGGAACCCAAATTTATGTATTGTATAAGAAGATTACTGAATCCGGATATATTTCAAGGAAAATATAAAAAAAAGCATTATTTTGAAGGATGGTATTTTAAAATTACCGATAGTAAGATGGAGAACACTTATGCGATTATACCTGGAATTTCAATAGGAGAGTGGGATACACATGCTTTTATACAGGTATTAGATTCAGATAACAACGTGAGTTACTTTCATTACGAGCTCGATGAATTTCAGTTTAATGAAGATAAGTTCGAAATCATGATAGGCGAAAATTATTTCTCCAAGAGCAGGGTTAGATTAAACATTGATGGAAAAGAGTTAAGCATCCAAGGGGATTTGTATTTCAGTAACATTATGGAGTTCCCAAGAACGATATTTCGTCCCGGTGTAATGGGACCTTTCTTATATCTACCTTGTATGGAATGCCATCATGATATTATAAGCATTCAAAATGAAATTATTGGACATCTTAATATATCCGGGAAAAACACCGATTTTACGGATGGAATCGGGTATATTGAAAAGGATTGGGGTAAATCCATGCCAAAATCCTGGATTTGGTTTCAATCCAATCACTTTCAGCCAGATGATGTATCATTATCGGTAAATATTGCGGATGTTCCATTTTTGAAGGGAAGCTTTCTTGGATTTATCATAATGCTACGATATCAGGATCGTATATTCATGTTTACCACTTATAATGGATCCTGGATTAAAATGCTATACTACAGTAAAAACAGATTAAGGATTACTACGCGTGATTGCCGATTTCGACTGGATTTAAGTATTCAATACACCGAAGGAGGGAAAATAATCGCACCTGTAAAGGGGCAGATGTGCCGTACAATCTCAGAGAGCACAAATGCAGTAGTGAAATTGCGATTTTCTGATCGTCAAGGTAATATTCTTTATGAAGGAATCGGTACCAATGGCGGGCTTGAAATAGTAGAATAGATATATTGAGAGACTACGGGTTATATACTTAATCCGTAGTCTCTTGGTTGTTATATAGTAAAGGTGCCAAGGCATATTATCTATAGTGTTTTTAGATCTTATCCATGATTACGGTCCAAACGTTTCCCTGTCATCTCATTTACGGTAAGTTTCAACACTTCTATCGCTTTTACATATTTTTCATTAAAGTTCATGCCTGGTTGTTTCTTATATTGCTTCATTAATTCTCCTAAAGCTGCAATTTTTTGATCGTCCGGGAGAATTTCAATTGTTCCGTTTCCGCAGATGCTCTCAAATTCCATCGTACATTCACAATCAAGTTCTTCAATAATTAAATTATGGGAACAATCCATTTCAAAACCAACCTTTGGATAAGAACGCAGCAAGTCCAATTTCTTGCCCTTAAGAGCACAGTGAAAATAAAGAGAGGTCTCTCCATCTCTGGTAGAAAAGCCAAAGTTCATCGGTACAATATAGGGATATTCTTTGTCAAAGAATGCAATATTGCATACGTCACATTTTTTCATGATTTTAAGGATTTCATCCAAATCTGTTATTTCTCGGTCTTTTCTTCTCATGCATTTTACCTCTTTTCATTTTGATATTGACTTATTATAACATGGATTACCAGAATTGGTAGTATAAAAATGTGTGTGCATTTGCATAATTAATATTATAAACATTATGCATTTTGCTAAGGCACGCAATATTTATCAATATTTTTACCTTTGTAATATTGTCACATACTTATTATCTATTTTGGGGTATAAATTCATTATAGAATATAAATATTGAACGTTTGAAAGGAGAATTTTATGTTTACATTATTCCAAAAAGAAAACACAAATTCAGTTCATATTAACGAAATTGATCCGATCTTACCGGATATCAATTTGATTGACATTAGAGAACCATTTGAGTATAAGCATGGGAGTATTAAACATGCAAAGAATATACCAATGGGACAGTTACTTACAGCTCCTACGAAATATCTGAACAAAGAGAAAAAATACTATATCATGTGTCAATCAGGAGGAAGGAGTTCGAGTGCCGTTAGCGCATTGTCTCGAGCAGGATTTGATGTAATTAATGTAAAGGGAGGATACGGAGGATATAACGGAAAAAACCGGTTATAAGAAGAATAGTAAGATTAAAGAATAGAAGAGGAGTTACATGTTATAATAACATGTTTCTGATAGAAGAAAGGGCTGTTGCAAATATATTTGCAACAGCCCTTATATTAGTGCGCCCGTCGGCCGCACGTTAATAATTAAAATCTCATCGGAATTAAGTCAATATAATCCTGTAATGGAGCATCACGTAATAAACATTCAATAATTTGCTTACCAAGAGGATTTAATTCTTCGGTATTGAACTTAGCAGCCTCCTGCTTGAAGAAATCAATCAGGATAGCAGCACCTGCATCGTAACCTTCTTTTCCTACTTCTTGCTGTCTCTCCGGCTGTAAAAATGCTTTGCGGATATACTGACCGTCTACTTTTAAGGAATCAAGGCCATAGCCAAGAAGAGTACAACGAGCTTCTTTCAAATGTTCCTGTTTGAATTTTGCGCCACCACGTCTTGCGATATATTCTCTAGCAACCCATTGTGGATTAAAGCTTACTTTATATACACCGATATGCTGGTTCGGAATTAACACATATCGAGTGCTGCTTGATTGTAATATCTGATCAAGTAATAAATTTGCTTGCTTTACTAATTTACCGGTAGCGAAAGGCCAGTAGGAACCAACACCTTCACTAACCATACCCTGACCGCCAACGATACTAGGGTTGTTATAGCCACGAGGAGCTACCAATCTCCATAACCATGCGAGAGCAGGAGGGAGGATGTGGAACATACCAAGAATACCGTAAGAAGGGGTTTCTTTTGTACAAGGTGGAGTTCTTACACCGAAGCTTCGAACATCAACCTCAACCGGTTCAGACACGATATCAGGAACGAGACGTCTTGGAAGAATCGCTCTTGGGTTCGGGCAAGGTTTTCCGTTAGAATCCATCGTATGTTCCCAAACAAGACAGGTTGACTTAGGTACTGCTTGAATATTAAAGAACACCAATGGCTCAGATGGTTGGGTGAATAATTTTTCATACTGTGGAGAAGTACCGTATTCTGTAACATGATCTAAACGTAAGAACCAGGAATTTTCTGCATCATAAACCACTAATTTTTTGCTGTTATTTTGCATAGATGGATGGCATAATGCCATATCATCCGTTACCGGACGAAGCTCACAGGATTCGGATAAATCTAAGTAATATTTTTCACCGGTTGCTAAATTTTCACCAAGTATTAATCTTCCGTCAGCAGCTCTATGTGCCGGCTCGATCATTTCACTTTTACCACCGCCGGATGCTCCTTCATGCATGATTACAATTTCATTATCATACGGCGTAATAACCTTAACAGTAGAAGCGTGGGCAGTCACCCAACCTTCACGTTCACCGATATTTAAGAGAACACCATAGATACCTTTTTTTGCACTAGGGCCTGGGTATAGGTTGTAAGAGAAGATTTCATGTACTTCATCAAGTCTGTTATGAACAACAATCTGCTTTCCATCAAAGTGAGTGTGGCGGAAAGGAGGTGCAAGATAAACAATTGCCTTAGGTGTAAAATTATCATCGATCTCGTCGATGCATAAAAAGCCCTGTAAATCTGCAAGACCGCATGCAAAGAAAGCTGCATTTGCTGGAGCGATAAGTAGAGCATCATATCCGTACTCATAACCACCTGCTTTAAATGGAAGAATAATTAAATCCTGATCGGATAACCAAGAAAAAGTTTCTTTACGTAATGGTTCGAATTCAGTATTATAAAGATCTTTGTATTTTGGCTTGTCGGTATCCTTATCATCACCGATTACAAGACTGTCAGGGTCACGACGACGCATATAATCTTCCGTATAATTAATAGCTACGCCATTTTTACAACGTGTTATATTAGCCTCGATTATAATACCTTTCTCTTTTACGGGGTATCCAACTTCAAAATAATCGGAGGTTTCATTACCAAAGCTTAAATCAATTAATTCAGCTCGCGTTTTTGGGAAAATCAATCGTTTGCTATTTGTCAGTATGCTTTTTACTTCGCTGTCTAAATTTAGTTTCTGCAAATAATCCTTTGAGTTTAACATCATCCACGTCTCCTTTGAAAATTTATGATATTATTAATGAAATAATAATTATAAGGAATTACTATATAAAAAGCCGCTATCCTAGACTATAACTAAGATATCGGCTTACTTCTAACTTAACCTTTTAATAAGTTAATTTATTCGTCGTCCGTTCTATTTTGTTATAATGAATTCGTCAATATTTCGGTCTGTGGTTATGACAATTATTTTCTCGCCGGTTTTTGTACTAATATCAAAATGGGTACTAATAATATTAACATCAATAATATCGGTAATTAATGATTCCAGATATCCGCGTCCACCCTCAAACAAAGCAGAGCGTACCTTTTTTAATAACTCAATACCTTGAAGATTATCGGTAAGTTTTTGTTCCGAAGGACTTAATATGCCTGTTAATCGGATAAGTATCATATCATTTATAATATGGGTACGTATTAGTTTTGGCCCTCGACCCATGTATTCAAACTCGAACTTGCTGACTGCTTCACTCAGCTTTGCTTCAAATTGGCCTTTAGTCATTGTAACCACCTCAATTTTTTTAAATATAACTTATTTAGCAACCCATGTCAATAAAAATAGACAAAAAAGAACAGATAGAAGATGCGTATATGAATCCTATCTGTTCTTAATATTAACACGAATGGATAGAAAATACTGCCATCACACATGGGAATTGAAGGAGATTATGATATGCTAAATAGCATTAGATTTCGCCTTGAAGCTTCGTGTCCTTCGCAACCACTTCATCTTCCATATCTTTTTTCATTTTCGTTAACTTTTGTTCAAGCTCTTCATCATATACACCAAGAATCTGTGCTGCTAAAATTGCTGCATTATCAGAACCATCAATTGCTACGGTTGCAACCGGAATACCCTTTGGCATCTGTACAGTAGAAAGAAGAGAATCTAATCCGTCCATCGTTGAAGACTTGATCGGAATACCGATAACGGGTAATGTGGTGTGCGCTGCAACTACACCTGCAAGATGAGCCGCTTTACCTGCCGCACATATGATAACACCAAATCCGCTTGTTCTTGCTGAGGAAGCAAAATTACATGCCTGGGAAGGTGTACGGTGTGCACTCATAACATGTGCCTCAACACCGATACCAAAATTTTTCAGAGTATTGATGGTTCCTTTTAAAACAGGAAGATCACTGTCACTGCCCATGAGAATAGCTACTTTCTTACTCATAAATAGTCTCCTTTATATGGTTGATTTTTGATGTAAATATATCGTATTTCCTATTGGATGTCAATGATTCCGCTTATAACAAACTCTAATGTGATTTATTATATATTTGATAACTCTTATATATAGGTAAGAATTGATACTATTATTATTGATTTATAAAAAAGTAAAACAATTAATGGGAATAGATGCTTGACAAATTATTATGTCCATTGTTATAATTCGTGTAAATAAAGAAACCGATGAACAAGAGAAGTAAGTTTTACTATTTGTATCCAGAGAGCCGCTGTTGGTGTGAATGCGGTTATGAAAGTTAAACTGAATGGACTTGTGAGGGAAGCCCAAAATCTATCGTATTAGAAAGTAGGCGCTTACGGGAACCCTGTCCGTTATCAGTGGGGTGCATATGATGGTATGCAAAATGAGTGGGTGTTTATTATACACCAAACCGGGTGGTACCGCAGAAGTATAAGCTTTTGTCCCTGTAAATTACAGGGATAGAGGCTTTTTTTTATGCTCAAGAATATATTTTTTTCGAAAATATAATGATTTGATGCATTAATAATTTCTTAATTATATAGAAAGGAATTTTTCACCCATCAGTGAAAAATAAGGTGAAAACTATGATAACACCGAGTAGTTCAGAAATCGAAGCTTTATCGAAAGAGTATAGCATTATTCCTATATGCAAGGAAATCTATGCGGATATCATTACACCAATTACGCTGTTACGAAAAATCTCGGAGATTAGCAGGCGATATTATCTTCTTGAAAGTGTAGAAGGTGGAGAAAAATGGGGAAGATATTCCTTTCTAGGGTTTAATCCGATTGTTCATGTAACCTGTAAGGATAAGGTGGTTACGATTGAAGATAATCATCATGAGAACAAAGTATTTCGTACAGAAAAGCCTTTTGAAGTCTTAAAAGATTTATTAAAGGAATATAAAGCACCAAAGCTAAAAGATCTACCCCCGTTTGCCGGCGGACTTGTGGGGTACTTCTCCTATGCGATGATCGGATATGCGGAACCGGTATTGAAACTGGAAAGCAGTGAGTTCAATGATTTTGATTTAATGTTGTTTGATAAAGTGATTGCCTATGATCACTTAAAGCAAAAGATTACTATTGTAGTAAACATGAAGACGGATAAGGTTCTTGAAAACTATGGCAAGGCGGTTTCGGATATTGAGAATTTACATCGATTTATCACCGAATTGACTCCGTTTTCTAAACAATATACATCAGCAAAACCATCCTTTCGCTGTAATGTGACAAAAGAGGAATATTGCAAGATGGTCGAAAAAACAAAGGAATATATAGTGAATGGCGATATCTTCCAAGCGGTTATATCCAGAAGATTTGAAACGGAATATAAGGATAATCTCCTCAA
The DNA here is from genome assembly GCF_059717775.1 of Variimorphobacter sp. HTMS_6. Taxonomy (NCBI): domain Bacteria; kingdom Bacillati; phylum Bacillota; class Clostridia; order Lachnospirales; family Lachnospiraceae; genus Variimorphobacter; species Variimorphobacter sp. HTMS_6. Next base: position 1,758,961 of record NZ_AP046094.1, on the reverse strand, counting down.
TGCTTATAGAGTGCTGAGAACCACGAACCCATCCCCTTATATGGTATTTATGCAAAATGATGATGTACAGCTAATCAGTACATCTCCGGAAACTTTAGTAAGGTTAAAGGATGATAAATTAACCACCTTCCCAATAGCCGGATCCAGACCAAGAGGCAAGGATAAGGAAGAGGATGATGCGTTAGAGAAAGAACTGTTAGCGGATGCAAAAGAATTATCCGAACACAATATGCTTGTTGACCTTGGAAGAAATGATCTGGGTAAGATATCAGAATTCGCAGGAGTTAAGGTTACTGACTATATGAGAATTCAGAGATATTCCAGAATCATGCATATCACCTCAGAGGTGGAGGGCTTAAAGAGAAAAGATAAGGATGCACTGGATGCGATTGAAGCAATTCTTCCGGCAGGTACCTTATCCGGGGCACCAAAAATCAGGGCATGTGAGATCATAGAAGAGCAAGAAAAAGGTCCAAGAGGAATATACGGCGGAGCAATCGGATATATCGACTTCACCGGCAATATGGACACCTGTATCGCTATTCGAATGGCGGTTAAAAAGGATGATAAGGTATATGTGCAAGCGGGGGGAGGTATTGTCGCTGACAGTGTACCGGAGAAAGAGTATGAAGAGTCAGAAAATAAAGCAAAAGCGGTAATTGAAGCAATCATGAAGGCAAGTGAGGTGAATGAATAATGATATTATTAATTGATAATTATGATAGCTTTTCTTATAATCTAGTACAATTGGCGGGAAGTATTAACCCGGACATAAAGGTGATTCGTAACGATGAATTAACAGTAGAAGAGATTCGTGGGTTAAAGCCCTCACATATCATTCTTTCACCGGGACCTGGATATCCAAAAGATGCTGGCGTATGTGAGGATGTCGTTCGAGAGATGAAGGGCGAAGTTCCAATCCTTGGGGTATGCTTGGGTCATCAGGGAATCTGCGAGGTGTTTGGTGCCCAAATAACTTTGGCAAAGCATCTGATGCATGGCAAGCAAAGTAATATTCATGTAGCGAACGGCAGTTTGATTTTTCACGGATTACCACCGGTTATTCAAGCGGCTAGATATCATTCCCTTATTGCAAAAAAGGAAAGCTTACCGGATGAACTATTAGTTATCGCTGAGGATGATGAGGGCGAGATCATGGCGGTACAGCATAGACAATACGATGTGTATGGTGTACAGTTCCACCCGGAATCAATCCTGACACCGATGGGCGATACCATCATGAAGAACTTCTTAAAGATAAGGATTATGTAGTTGACTAAGATTTAAGGTGTTTATGGTTGACAAATTCCTAAGTTTTATCTGTGAAGTTTGAAAAATACATTTAAATTATTAATAAGAAAGATATTAATAGAAAGAAATTAATAGAAAAATTAAATATAAAAATTAAATAGAAAAAAATTAATCAGAACTTGGTACAGGGGAAGACATATAAAAAAATAATTTTTGATAATCGCCTTGAGCGGTGGATTGGAGGATAATATGATTCAACAGGCAATTCGTAATGTATTAAATAAAGAAGATTTATCTCTTGAGATGACAAGAGAGGTTATGGATGAAATTATGAGAGGTAACGCTACCAATGCACAAATTGCATCTTTTATCACTGCGATTCGCATGAAGGGGGAGACCATTGATGAGATAACTGCATGTGCGATGAGTATGAGAGAAATTGGTTTAAAGGTAAAGAGAGAAGGAGATGTTCTTGATATAGTAGGTACGGGCGGCGATGAAGCATTCACATTCAATATCTCAACGGTGTCCTCATTAGTTATCTCTGCGGCAGGAATTCCTGTTGCAAAACATGGAAATCGAAGCGTATCCAGTAAATGTGGCAGTGCGGATGTATTAGAAGCACTTGGTGTAAAAATTGATATTCCGGTTGAAAAAAGCGAAAAGATATTAAAAGAAATCGGTATCTGCTTCTTATTCGCTCCGATTTATCACTCTTCAATGAAATATGCCGCTCCGGTTCGAAGAGAACTCGGTGTACGAACCATCTTTAATATACTTGGACCTCTATCAAGTCCTGCGAATGCAAATCTTCAATTACTTGGTGTATACGATGAAAATCTTGTAGAACCGATGGCAAATGTACTTGCTAATCTAGGAGTAAAGCGTGCGATGGTCGTGCATGGTCACGACGGACTAGATGAAGTATCCCTGTGTTCAAAAACAACTGTGTGTGAAGTCAATAACGGAAAAATAAATAGTTTCTTCCTGGATCCTCATCAGTTTGGATTTGAATATTGTAAACCGGAAGACTTAATCGGAGGAGATCCCGCTACGAACGCAGATATTGCAAGAAGAATATTAAGTGGGGAAAAGGGTCCTAAGCGTGATATCGTATTATTGAATTCAGCAATTTGTCTCTATATGACCTATAACAATATTACACTGAGAGAATGTGTAAAGATGGCGGGTGATATTATTGACAGCGGTAAAGCAATGGAGCAGTTGAATAAATTCATTCAATTATCCAATGAATAGAGCATTTGATTCAGAAAGGACAGGATGAATATGATTTTAGATACCATTGCAAAGTCAACCATAGAACGGGTAGAGAAAGCGAAGAAAAACCTTCCTTTGGAGAAAATCAAAACGATGATTTTTAACGATAGTGGAAGAAAAGAGTTTAATAATCGTGAACCGTTTGCGTTTGAGAAGACATTAAAATCAGGAAGTAGTTTGATTGAAGAATCGATTGATAAAGTTGTAAAAGCCAAAGGTGAGATTGGAAATATTGCTTTTATCTGTGAGGTGAAAAAAGCTTCTCCCTCCAAAGGGATTATAGCAGAGGATTTTCCTTATCTACAGATTGCAAAGGATTATGAAGAAGCCGGTGCTAATGCGATCTCTGTTTTGACAGAGCCAGAATTCTTTAAAGGGGATAACAATTATCTTTCTGAAATCAGCAAGGCGGTTCATATTCCGGTTTTGCGTAAGGATTTTACGATTGACGAATATCAAATCTATGAAGCAAAGATAATCGGAGCGGATGCGGTACTTTTAATTTGTTCCTTATTGAGTACGGACACGATAAATCGATATATTAAAATATGTGATGAGTTAGGGCTATCCGCACTAGTTGAAGCACATACGGAGGAAGAGGTTCATTCAGCAATGCAGGCAGGAGCCAGAATTATCGGAGTGAACAATCGAAACCTTCAAACCTTTGAAGTGGATTTAAACAACAGTGTAATACTTCGTGGATTGGTTCCGAGTGAGATTCTATTTGTGGCGGAGAGCGGTATCAAAACACATCAGGATATGAAGGTTTTAAAGAATGCCGGAGTAAATGCGGTGTTAATCGGAGAAACCTTGATGAGAAGTCCTGATAAGAAGGAACAGCTACTACGGCTTAAAATATAGCTGAATCGGAGTTAATCAGAATATCGTATGAAGTATAAGTTGTGGGATTGATTACAGGGAACAAGTTTTAAATATCCGAAGGAGTATTTATGACAAAAATTAAAATATGTGGCTTAACTAGAACAATCGATATTGAATATGTCAACAAAGCATATCCTGATTACATCGGTTTTGTGTTTGCTAAAAGTAAACGTCAGGTCACTATCCAGCAAGCAAGTGAGTTAAAGTCTATACTAAATCCAACTATTCAGGCGGTTGGTGTATTTGTAAATGAAGATATTGAAAACATAATATACTTATGTAATCAAAACATTATAGATATTATTCAATTGCACGGAGATGAGGACGAGGAATATCTGAAGCATTTAAAAAACAGACTTTCAAATCCTATAATCAGAGCGGTAAGGGTTCAAAATTCTGAGGATATCATATTTTCACAGTCAATCGATGCAGAATACCTGCTACTTGATACCTTTAAGAAGGGTGAGTACGGTGGGAGCGGAGAAACCTTTGATTGGAACGTTATTCAAGAAGGGATTAAGCCATATTTTCTGGCTGGAGGAATAAATACTCAAAATGTTGTGCAAGCGATTACCGAGATGAAGCCCTATGCAATTGATATCAGTAGTGGGGTTGAAACCGATGGATATAAGGATGAAGAAAAAATTATCGATATTATAACAAAAGTAAGGAGCGTGAAATGATGTCTAAGGGCAGATTTGGAGTACATGGAGGACAATACGTACCGGAAACATTGATGAATGCCGTGAATGAAGTAGAAAAGGCATATGAGTTTTATAAAAATGATGAAAGCTTTAATAAAGAATTAGATGATTTATTAAAAAATTATGCAGGAAGACCGTCTCTGTTATATTACGCGGATAAGATGACGAAGGATTTAGGCGGTGCCAAAATATATCTTAAGAGGGAAGATTTAAACCACACCGGATCTCATAAAATCAATAATGTGCTGGGTCAGGTATTATTAGCAAAAAAGATGGGTAAAACCAGAGTTATTGCTGAAACCGGAGCAGGACAACATGGTGTTGCGACTGCTACCGCTGCTGCATTAATGGGTATGGAATGTGAGATCTTTATGGGTAAGGAAGATACGGATCGTCAGGCTCTTAATGTGTTCCGTATGGAGTTACTTGGAGCAAAGGTTCATGCAGTTACCTCAGGTACGCAGACGCTTAAGGATGCTGTGAATGAGACTATGAGAGAATGGACAAAGCGTGTAGAAGATACACATTATGTCCTTGGTTCTGTTATGGGACCTCACCCATTTCCGATTATCGTACGTGATTTCCAAAGTGTAATCGGAAAAGAAGTAAAGCAACAGATGCTTGAGATGGAAGGAAAATTGCCGGATGCTGTGCTTGCCTGTGTTGGTGGCGGAAGTAATGCGATGGGTCTTTTCTATGATTTTATTCAGGATGAAGAAGTTGCTTTAATTGGTTGTGAGGCCGCCGGTCTCGGTGCAGATACGGATAAAACGGCGGCTACGATTGCAACCGGTTCTCTGGGTATATTTCATGGTATGAAATCCTACTTCTGTCAGGATGAATACGGTCAGATTGCTCCGGTACACTCAATCTCAGCGGGTCTGGACTATCCGGGAATCGGTCCGGAACATGCCAATCTTCATGATACAAACCGTGCAACCTATGTTCCGGTTACCGATCAAGAGGCGGTGGATGCTTTTGAATACCTATCCCGTATGGAGGGTATCATTCCGGCAATCGAAAGCGCACATGCGGTTGCATATGCAAGAAAGCTGGCACCAACGATGAGAAAGGATCAAATTATCGTCATTAACTTATCCGGTAGAGGAGATAAGGACGTAGCGGCGATTGCCAGATATAGGGGGGTTCAGATATATGAATAGAATTGGAGAGGTATTTAACAATAAAAAAGCATTTATTCCATTTGTTACAGCCGGTGATCCGGATTTGGAGATTACGGAGCAATTGGTGTTGATGATGGCAAAGAGCGGAGCGGACTTAATCGAACTGGGTATCCCATTCTCAGATCCGGTTGCGGAAGGACCGGTTATTCAAGAGGCTGATTACCGAGCGCTATCCTCTGGCACAACAACGGATAAAATCTTTGATATGGTTGAGAGAATTCGAACGATTACGGATATTCCAATTGCATTTATGACCTATGCAAATCCTATTTATACCTATGGGGCGGAACGCTTCATGAATAACTGTAAGAAAGTAAGTATTGATGCAGTGATCGTTCCGGATATTCCATATGAAGAAAGGGAGGAGCTTTTACCCTACTGTGATAAATTTGGTATTACCTTTATCTCAATGATTGCGCCTACATCGAATGATCGGGTAAGAATGATTGCAAAGGAAGCCACGGGTTTTCTGTACTGCGTATCCTCCATGGGTGTTACCGGAGAGCGAACCGAGATTAGTTCGGCGGTGGGAGAATTGATTAAGGTGGTAAAAGAAGTGAATGATATTCCATGTGCAATCGGTTTTGGTATCTCCACACCGGAGCAAGCCTCTAGTATGGCATCCATATCCGATGGGGTCATAGTTGGAAGCGCCATCGTTCGTATCGTAGGGGAGTATGGTAAAGAATGTATTCCTTATGTAGAAGAGTATGTAAGAAGTATGAAGGGAGCTATCATGTAATGAGTGCTTTAGCGGATGACATCTTATTGAAATTGAACGCAGGGAAAAGCTTGACGAAAGAGGAAGCATATCAAACAATTATAGCAATTCATAATGGTAAGTTTAATGATATTCAAATTATGGGATTTCAGGTTGCACTATTGATGAAAGGTCCATCTTTGGATGAAATCTCTTCCATAGCGAAGGCAATGAGAGATCTCTGTATCAAAATCACGCCGAATACGAAAGAAGAACTAATGGATACCTGTGGAACCGGAGGAGGATTAAGTACCTTCAATATCTCTACGGCAAGTGCTTTTGTAGCAGCAGCCGGTGGAATCAAGGTTGCCAAAACAGGAAGTAAGTCCAGTGTAACTCTATCCGGAAGTGCGGATGTGTTAGAGGCACTCGGAGTTGAGATTCATCAGAGTACACAGGGTGTGTCAAAACTGATTGAAGAGGTAGGAATTGCATTTTTATATGCACCATTATTTCACCCGGTTATGAGAAAAATGATTCACCCAGAGAAGGAAATTGGAATCAAAACAATTTTCTATACAATTATCGGGCCGCTTATTAATCCTGCATCAGCTACGAGGCATGTGATGGGGGTATATAAACCGGAGCTTTTAGATATGGTCACTGAGGTGGCGATTTCCCTGGGCTATACCAAAGCATTATTTGTATATGGAGAAGGCGGGGTAGATGAGATATCTTTGTTTGGTAATACTACGGTCAATGAATTAAAGGACGGTAAGGTATCAAATTATATCATCACACCCGAGGAATTAGGCTTAAAGCGATGCAAATTAAATGACATTATCACCGGAACACCCGAAGCAAACGCAGTGATGATCAAGGATGTATTCTCCGGAAAGAACAAAGGTCCAAGAAGAGATGCTGTAATTTTAAATGCAGCGGGAGCCCTAATGGTGGGAGATAAAACCACATCTCTAAAAGAGGGAGTTCAATTGGCGAAAGAAATAATAGATAGTGGACTGGCTCAGACGAAGCTGAATAATTTTGTAGAAGCATCCCACGAGTTTAAACATATCTAGTCACAAAGAATTATTCTTGCGTTATGTTCAAGAATATGTTGATAATATTAGATTTTAAAAGGACCAATTACTTGGTCCTTTTTGATCGTTATTTAAGAACATTGTATTTAATCAATTTATAGTTAGATTATGTTTTTTAAAAACTTGTTCAATCTTTGCAGTACTTTTTATTAGAAATTGTCCATTATTATAAGTTGTTTCAAATATTGCATTTCCCCAATACATAAAAGATTGCTCCGAGCCATCTTTAAAAACTATGATGAAAATTTGTCCAGTAGGCCCCTCTTTACGCCAATTGCTCTTATAAAATTTTGAGGAAGCTAAATCCCTTAAAAAATCACTCTTTTCACGACCAACAAGTTCTGAATCTAAAATAACTTTATTTATCTTATCTTCTTTAATGTTGGAACTTAATTGTCTCCAATGTGATTTATCCGCCGAATTATGATATATATCTTTTCCAAAAAACAAGATGGTAATTGCTACTATAATTAAAATAATAACTATAAACTTTTTCATAAGCATTTACTCCTAACGAAGAGGGATATTCTTAAAGACACCTTGTACTTTTTTGAACTAATATCTTATCTGATTATACCCAAATAATGGTAAATTTTCAATGTTTAAATAGAATATATCCTTGCTATAGCATTTACATTAATATATCAATAAAAAAAATATATATTATTCAGGTATTCAGATAGGAGATTTTACTGGTTACCTATATTAAAAAAGTTAATAAAAATTAAAATTTATCCCTTGACATTGACGTAACGTGAAGGTTTATACTCATCGTATAAGGAGGTTGGAACATGGAATACACAGTTAGAAAATTAGCTTCCCTAGCGGGAGTTACCACCAGAACATTGCGTTATTATGATGAAATTGGAATTCTTAAGCCGGCAAGAGTCAATTCTTCAGGATATCGTATCTATGGTCAAAAGGAAGTGGATCGGCTGCAACAGATTATGCTGTATCGAGAGATGGGCGTCGCTCTTGATATGATAAAGGATATCATAACGGAAGATTCCTTTGATGAGATAACTGCGTTAACGAAACATCTAGAAGATCTCCTTGCGCAAAAACAACAATTAGATATTCTGATTGGTAATGTTCAAAGAACAATTGATTATAAGGAAGGGAGAATTCAAATGAGTGATATAGAAAAATTTGAAGGATTTAAAAAGAAACTTGTCGAGGAGAATGAGCAAAAATACGGCAAGGAAATTAGAGAAAAGTATGGTGAGGAAAGGGTAAACCAATCAAACCAAAAAATGCTTAATATGACAAAGGAAGAATACGAGGAATACGAGAGATTAGGACAGGAGGTATTGGATTGCTTGGAGGTAGCCTTTGAAAGCGGCGATCCGTCAGGAGAAGAGGCACAAAAAGTTGCAGAGCTACATCGTAAGTGGTTATCCTATTCATGGCCACAATACAGCAAAGAGGCTCATGCCGGACTTGCACAAATGTATGTTGATGATGAACGATTTACAAAATACTATGATAAGAAGAAGCCTGGTATGGCGGCATTTTTAAGAGATGCGGTATGGATCTATACCGGAATGAAGTAAAATACCTTCGGTATAAAGATTATGTTAAGATTTTACAATCTCTATTGTAATGCTAAAAAATGTATGCTATTATGGCAATGTCTTATTAAGAATTTCTTAAAACGATTTGCATAATCGTTTAAATATTAGCGACAATGAGGTCAGAACTATTTAGTTTTGACCTCTTTTTATTTGTTTGAAAAGTGCAGTATTCCTATGAAACAAAGTATATTTAGCTGTTGGTGTAAACTTTGCACTGTGATTTTTTTACCAAACAAAAAATCACAAAGACAATACAGGTACTGATAAAAGCTCAGTATAAAAAATATGTTATAGTGCACATTTGAATAGTATACATCAATTGTAAATCTTAGTTGAACACTGATAAATTTCAATTGATATAATAATTTCGTTAAGACGATGGAGTCAAGGATACCCTTGGCTCCATTTTTTATTTATTCAAAGTAATACATTGAGGCCGAAATGAAAGAGTCGCAAGATCGACCCTTCCTAAATAAATATCATTACGGAAATCAATTTAAAGGAATAGGAGGTGTTAACATGAACAGTCAGAGTATAGGGATTAACATGAACAAACAAAAGAAAATTATAATTGCTCTTTTATATTTCGGAACTTTAACAATAGTTTTTCTAGGTGCATTTTTCAGTGCTTATAGTGTGTTGTTCGATATTAAAATGAAAGTTTTGAATGCGAATGTACCTGGAATTGTATTTGGTCTATTGGTTGCTTATCTTGGACTACGATATTACTTTCAAGTAGACAATTTTAAAATAGAATTTTATAAGAGCAATACAAAATTTTCATGGAGTAACTTTAAAAAGTCAAAGAAAAAAAAGAAGTAGTTTCGTGGATTTTATTTTAAATTCACACAAGCTTGTGATTGATATATGTTGCTCAAGCTTATATGAAATAGGTGGATTAGTGTAAAAAAATATAAAACTAATCAGGGAGGTAATGATTATGAAGAAGTCAGCTAAAGTTATAGGTTTGTTAGTCGTAGTTGTCGCATTGGCGATTGGTTTGGCTCTTGCTTTTTATAAAGCAGGACCTGGAGCATCCGATCCTACTGGGCAGTCTTATGTGGCAGCGACAGGAACAGAAAAGCTTGCAGACGTTGCAGTTCAAGCAAATAAAGCTTATTATGGAGCTAATTTTACATGGGTAATGATTACGGGCTTTATGGTATTCTTCTTCCAGTGTGGATTCGCAATGGTTGAGACCGGATTCTGCCGTGGTAAGAATGCAGCGCACACAATGACAATGAACTTTATGGTATTTTTAGTTGGTGCAATTGGTTATTTCTTATGTGGATTTGCATTTCAGTTTGGTGGTTCCGGTGGAGCGGCCGGGCTGGGAACCGGCGGAGGTGCTTTGAATGCGATGTTAAGTATTCCGGGAATCGGTGGTATCATCGGATATAAGGGTTTTATGTTATCCGGTTTTGGTGTTTATGATCCTGGTATCTATGCATTGTTCTTCTTCCAAATGGTGTTCATGGATACAACAGTAACAATTCCTACCGGTGCAATGGCAGAACGTGTTAAGTATTCTGCAGTTGTTATCACATCATTCTTTATCTCCATGTTCTTATATCCGTTATTCGGTAACTGGGTATGGGGCGGAGGTTGGTTGTCTCAGCTTGGTAAAAATTTCGGTTTGGGTCATGGCGTTGTTGACTTTGCCGGATCAGCTGTTGTTCACTCCATGGGTGGTATGCTTGCGCTAGCCGGAGCTATTGTAATAGGCCCTCGAATCGGTAAGTTTAAAAAAGACGGATCCACCAGAGCATTCCCCGGTCATGATATTCCAATGGCTATCATCGGTACGATTGTATTGTTCTTCTGCTGGTTTTCCTTTAATGCAGGATCTACATTAAATGCATCAGATTTTAGACTATCCGTTGTAGCAACTAATACAATGATTGCAGGTGCTATTGGTGGTTTAGCAGCTATGTTCTATATGTGGGTAAGATACGGAAAACCGGATCCTTCCATGACGGCGAACGGCGCTCTTGCAGGTCTTGTTGCAATTACTGCTCCTTGTGCTTTTGTAAATGCAGCATCCGCATTTGTAATCGGTTTAATAGCAGGTATCTTAGTATGTTTCTCCGTAGCATTCGTAGAGAATAAAATGAGACTTGATGATCCAGTAGGTGCAATATCAGTACACTGTGTAAATGGTTTATGGGGTGTTTTAGCCTTGGGATTATTTGCAGATGGTTCCTACGGAGCTGGTATAAACGGTATTGATAGTGGAGTTACCGGCTTGTTCTTTGGAGATGCAGGTCAGTTTGTTGCTCAGGTTGTAGCAGTAATCGTATTATTTGTATGGGGCTTTGGTGTATCCTTTATCTTCTTCAAGGTACTTGATAAGGTTTGGGGCTTAAGAGTTGCACCTGAAGTAGAACTTGATGGTCTTGATATTCCGGAAATGGGTGTTCTCGGATATCCGGATATTCAGTTAGTAAAATGCGAACTTGATTATGATTCTGAGGATAATGCACCGGTGAAGCAGTTGGCTAGATTTAAGAAATAGGGAGCTTATAAATATAGAAGCGATTTAATAAACTTAAATCAGCGCCGTATAACGGCGGAATGGAGGATGCAATGAAAAAATTAGAAATCATAATAAAACCGGAAAGATTAGAAGATTTAAAACACATATTAAATGAGAATAATGCGAGCGGTTTGATGATCAGTAATATCATGGGCTACGGTAAGCAAAAGGGTTATGTACAGATATATAGAGGTACTGAAACACATGTTAATCTATTACCAAAGGTAAAAGTTGAAACCGTTGTGCCAAGTGATGTAGCTGAAACCATTATTGAGACAGTAGTGAAGAAAATCAATACCGGTAATTATGGAGATGGTAAGATATTCATTTATGAAGTCGAGGATGCGGTACGTATTAGAACAGGCGAACGTGGTTCTGAGGCTATTTAATTATTAATAGAGATTTTATAAGTGGGGATGTTGTAAAATTAGTAATTCTATCTAGGAACAATGTTATTGACATTACACACAGGTTGGAAGGACAGTATCCATATTGTTATCTAATCAGTGCATTATGGCAATATAACATTATTTTTACAAATTACTAATTTTGCAACATCCCCTCTGGTTTACACTATTGAAGATAGTATTTGTTTTTTGTTCGGATATGCTCTTTCCATTTACAGCAATCATTGATATGAAGCATCATATGTCTAGTAGGTGGCATTAATAAGATACCAGCAACATCTTTTTTACCCCAGAAGTCAAGTAACCATATGGAATCTTTATCAGAAGTAACTCCACCAGCCTGAAAGATCATATCAATATGATCTTGTAATACTTTTCTCTTCATATCCTCCTCAGCCAGATCTTTGACAATCTCCCTGGTGCGATGGCCTACTGCATCTCGATACTCTAAAAGACTAGAGATATTAAGATTTTTACTGAATTCCATGATTTCTTCGTCATTTAGCGCGTTGCCTGTATCAGTTATCGAGGAATTCATTAACTGCTTCCAATAATCATTAAAGATCTGATCCTGTCCATGGACCAGCATATTCATTGTCAAGTCCTCAATACGAGCCAGATGCCAGAGTGCCCATGCAATTGTTTCATCCTTGCTGGTGGGCATAATTGAATATTCTTTCTCCTTCAATCCTTCTAATAATTCATCGTATTCATTCTTATGACCTGCAGAGATGGATGAGGAATGAAGATTACTATGAATCTCAAGAAATAATTCTTTTGCTTGATCAAGATGTCCTTTTTTACGAATGATACTACTTAATTCCTTGTGTTTTTCGCTTAACCCTTCTCCAAAATACTTCATGTTCAACCTCCAAACATTTCCTACCCCAAATATTCTGTAAATCTCGATTACTTTAAATAATCTGATCATCCTATGTTTGTATTATACATTATTTACCACAAAATCTCTATTGGAATTTTACAAAAATGTACTAATTTACTATAAAATAATCTTGGATTTGCGAAAGAGATTTAAAACTGCTATAATGCAAATGATTATTAGTCATCTGGTAAAAATAGAATGATAATTAGATCATACTAGACAGTAGAAGTTATGGAGGAAGGATAGATGCTAAAGATACTATACGTTGGAATCGGTGGTTTCATCGGTGCTTCATTAAGATATGTCATATCATATCATTCACCCAAATTATTCGGTAATCAATTTCCGTTTGGTACTTTAATTGTTAATGTAATCGGTGGAATATTAATCGGGTTTATTATGGAGTTAAGTATATCAACGGATTCTATCTCCCCGAATCTTAGGCTATTCCTTACCACCGGAATTATGGGGGGACTTACCACTTTTTCAACCTTCAGCTATGAAACAGTTAATCTTATCAGTGAAGGAAAGTACCTGATGGGATCTATAAATATTTGTTTAAATTTGTTTCTGAGTATTATTGGGGTAGTACTAGGTAGATTTGTTGCTCAACTAATAAAATAATATAATAATAAGAAGCCGTGATTAAGAAAATAATCTGGTATGGAATCCAGTTATAAATAAATGAAGGAGCTGTTGCAAGCAACCGCTCCTTCATTTATTTATTATTGTTTGGAACTGAAATATAACATTATATTAGAGCTTTCTTTTTGTAAAGAACTTAATAATTTCATTTACGAACAAGGGGATGAGGCAAAAGCTTATAACAATAACTGCGTCAATTACCGATATACTCTGAACGCTGAATGCATCCGCAAGGAAGGGTACATAGATAACTACGAGTTGCAATATGATACCCAGTAGGATAGCACCGATTAATAACGGATTAGAAAATAATCCGATTTTAACGATGGATTTGTTAAAGTTTCGCATTGATAAGGAATAGAAGAGCTGTGATACTGCTAATACAATAAACGCCATAGTTCTGGCATAGGAAAGTACATTATCAGGAATATCCGTTGTATTCATATGATATCCATGCTCCCATAATCCGTAATAGAATGCGATTAATGTAAAAATACCGATTAACAATCCGCCAACTATTGCTCGAAAGCTTGCGCCCTGAGCAAAGAAACTTTCCTTTGGATTACGTGGCTTCTGCTTCATAACATCTGGATCACCTGGATCCATACCAAGCGCTATCGCTGGCAAGGAATCAGTTATTAAGTTAACCCACAGAATCTGTGTTGCAATCAGTGGTACCGGCCAATTTAGTAATATTGATACTAATATGGCGATTACTTCACCGAGATTACAGGAGAGGAGGAATATTACCGATTTCTTGATGTTATTATAAATGTTTCTTCCTTCTTCAATCGCATGAACAATAGTTGTAAAATTATCGTCAGTTAGAATCATGTCACTGGCGCCTTTTGCAACATCTGTACCGGTAATACCCATTGCAACACCGATATCAGCAAATTTTAAAGAAGGAGCATCATTCACACCATCACCCGTCATGGATACAATATTACCCTGAGCTTTAAACGCTCGTACAATTTTAACTTTGTGCTCAGGTGATACCCTTGCAAATACTCTGTATTTGTTAATATCAGCAGCAAATTGCTCATCTGATATGGAGTCTATCTCGTTACCTGTGATACTTTGTTCAATTCCATCTGCAATTCCAAGCTGTTTTGCAATGGCTACGGCGGTATTTTTATGGTCACCGGTGATCATGATAGGTCGTATTCCAGCCATTTTTGCTTCTCGAATTGATTCTTGTACTTCTATCCTTGGAGGATCAATCATCCCGACAATACCTACCACGGTAAGGTCATTCTCCATCACTTCAGGCTGAATCACCTGATTACTGTTTTTAAATGCAACTCCAAGTACTCGAAGAGCAGAATCGGACATATTCTCCGCAATGTTAAGATAATCCTTCTTTAATTCTTCAGTTAGAGGAACAATAGAGCCATTTACTAAGGCGGTAGAAGATATTTTTAGAATATTATCAATTGCACCCTTAGTATGGACACGATATCCATTTCCTTCTATATTTAATGTAGACATTAACTTTCTATCTGAGTCGAATGGATTTTCACCAACTCGTTTGTGAGAGAGATTTAGTTGTTGTTTTGTTAATCCAAACTTATCTCCCATAATAATTAAAGCGATTTCTGTAGGATCTCCGGTTCCTTGACCGTTTTCATAGGTTGCATCGGAACATAAAACAAAGGATTTGATTAATTCCATCTCATCCGGTGTAGGGGTAAGGTGCGTTGCGTCTCCCTCAATGTCTGTATAATGGTTATGTGTATATTGCTTTACGACTGTCATTTTATTCTGAGTTAATGTTCCGGTTTTGTCAGAGCAAATTATATTTACTGAGCCTAATGTCTCAACCGCTGGTAACTTCTTTACAATTGCGTTAATTTTTGACATCTTAGTAACACCGATTGCTAATACAATGGCCACAATGGCAGCAAGTCCTTCAGGAATTGCTGCGACGGCAAGACTGATTGCCGTTAAGAACATCTCAAATAAATCTCTTTTTTGAATCAAAGCAATGATAAAAATAAAGGCACATATACCAATTGCCAGAAAACCTAAAATACGTCCAAGCTCATCCAGTCTTCTTTGAAGAGGAGTCATTTCATCATTCTCAGCATCCAGGATTTTGGCGATTTTTCCAATCTCAGTTTCCATCGCGGTGGCAACTACAATTCCCTCTCCACGACCATAGGTAACCAGCGTAGATAAGAAAGCCATATTTGCTTTATCCCCCACAGGAGTCTTAGGATCACCCAGTATCATTGAAGCATCTTTTGTGGAAGGAACGGATTCACCGGTTAATGCCGATTCTTCGATTTGGAGATTTGCACTTTCAAATAATCTAATATCAGCAGGAACAAATCTACCAGCGTCAAGTATAACAATATCGCCGGGAACAACTTCTTCGGAATTGATCTCAATCGCTATCCCATCACGTTTTACCAAGGATTTGGGAGTGGTCATTTTTTGAAGAGCCTCGACGGCTTTTTCCGCCTTCGCTTCCTGAATGACGCCGATTACAGCATTTAAAATTACTACTAATAAAATTATAATGGAATCAGAGTATTCATGAATGATAAAAGTAATAACCGCTGAAGCTAATAAAACGTAGATCAACATATCATTCAATTGTGAGAAGAACAGTGCGAATAAACTTTTCTTGGGCTTGCCCTTTAATTTATTAAAACCATACTGTTCCAGTCTTTTTTTTGCTTCTGTGGTACTTAATCCAACATCCGGATCCACAGCCAATTCTTTTAATACATCAATCGGTGATTTTGAAAACCACATAGTCTGCACCTCGTTTCTGAATACTATACATCTTTATAGTTCCTCAAATAGAAGTCTTTATGCTATCTGATGTTGTATAGTAGAAGATAGCATATTTGTAGGAATATTATACCAAAATATTATTGTAATTACATTAAAATCAAATTAAACATAGTAACTCTCTGGTAAAAATTTCACTTAATACCCTGTGAAAGGTTCCTCTAATTCAAATTGCTAACCCTTTAAGAAAAATAATTATATGGTGAAATTAAAATTTAGAAATAGAAGTTTGACATCACGAATATACAATAGTAAAATTAGGGAACATGATGGTGAAAATGAATGATTGAAAGGTTTTGTAATATGATGGATTATATAAGTGATTTATTGAAAAATAATAATGTTAATGACGATTTGGTCGGATATTTGTCCTGTTTTATATTGGTTATTTCCATTATTCTAATTAGTTTAGTGGTTAATTTTGTAGCAAAGAATATCGTGCTAAAGATTTTTGCAAAAGTAATTTTAAGAAACCGATACACTTGGTTTGATTGTTTGATTAAAAGAAAAGTATTTACCAGATTGGCAAATGTTTTACCGGGTATTGTTATCTATCTTTTTGCTACATCATTTCATAATAAAGTCGTGTCGGATGTAATGCATAGAGGAGCAGTCATCTACATAATGGTGATGGCAGTTTTTATTATTAATTCTTTTCTGGATGCAATTAATGATATTTACAGTACTTATTCGATATCGAAGATCAGACCGATGAAAGGGTTGCTACAGGTTGTAAAAATTGTTATATATATTGTCATTATAATCGTAATTGTTGGTACCTTAATGGATCAAAATCCTCTCGTATTACTTAGCGGTATTGGTGCATTAGCAGCTGTATTTTCCTTTGTATTTAAGGATACGATATTAGGTTTTATCGCAGGAATACAGTTAACCTCTAATGATATGTTAAGGATTGGCGATTGGATTGAAGTTGGGAAATACGGAGCGGATGGCGATGTAGTAGACATAACATTAAATACGGTTAAAGTTCAAAATTTTGATAAAACTATTGTAACTTTACCAGCCTATGCTTTGGTGACTGACGCCTTTAAGAACTGGAGAGGAATGACCGAATTCGGAGGAAGAAGAATAAAGCGTTCAATCAGTATTGACGTGAACAGTATTACATTCTGCACGCAAGACATGATTGACAAGTATAAGAAAATTGAATATCTGAGAGATTATATAATCGAAAAAGAAACAGAGTTATCGCTTGAGAGACAAGTGCAGGAAATTGATGTCGAAAACCGTGTTAACGGAAGACACTTAACAAATGTTGGTACGTTTCGTGTCTATATTCAGCAGTATTTAAGCCATCACCCTGATCTAATGGAGGATATGCCTAGGATGGTACGACAGCTTTCACCTACTGAAAATGGAATACCTCTTGAAGTTTATGCATTTACAGCTGTTACGGATTGGGGAATCTATGAGATGATTCAGGCAGATATCTTTGATCATATCATATCGATAGCAGAAGAATTTGATATAAGAATCTTTCAGAATCCAACCGGATATGATTGGAGGCAGAAATAAATATGAAAAAGGCAAGAATAAACCAGTATTCTTGCCTTTTCCTTTGTCTCAATTTAAGCAATATTCAATTTGATAGTGAGAATATTAGCCTTTTTCAATTCACCTTGTTATCTTTCAAACTGAGGAATTACCAAAGCTTTCAATTAAACTAAATAAACTGTCCAAAAGCAACCATCTCCCTGTCTTTCAAGAAATTGCAGTCTGTAATCTGAGACGAATTACAAACTATCTATTCTTTTTTTACAAGTGAATTCTTTTGAATTCATCTTGCTTCGATACGATAGATACTTAAAAAGTCGAGTATATGATATTCAAGTTAGTTAAGTCATACATCGTATCTGATATTTATTATGTCTCAATGTGAAAATAATATACACGAAATTAAACAATTTAAATTATTTATTTTAAAGTAATTGAAAGAACTAAATAATATATGATAATGAAAGGAAAAGAAACGTGAATTTATTGATGTAATACGAGGGAATACTATTTTTATATTTAATAATCCTTTCAATATATGAGCAAATATCATGTTATAAATTAAAGAATGGAAGATTATTGATATATGTAGTAATTGAAACTAGATAAAATAGAAAAATATACTACAACATATTGACAACGAGTCTTTGTTTGCTATATAATAAAACCAACCGATGGAAACATCGGGATTATTAAACGGAAATAGTTTGATTATCAAAGTAATATAGCTGAGTAATTTATAAATATTAAATAGGAGATGTTAACATGACGATGAAACCATTGATTATCGGAGACTTAATTGCAAAAATTCCAATTATACAAGGCGGAATGGGAGTAGGTGTAAGCAGATCAAAGCTTGCGGGCGCGGTAGCGAAGGAAGGCGGGATAGGAATCCTATCAACTGCACAAATCGGATATGATGAACCGGATTTTAATAAGCATCAGATAGAGAGTAATTTGAATGCAATAAAGAAGCATTTAGCAAAAGCTAAAGAAATTGCTATGGGTGGTATCGTTGGTGTGAACATTATGGTAGCAACGAAGCAATATGATCGATATGTTAAGGCAGCTTGCGAAGGCGGTGCGGATGTCATTATATCGGGCGCGGGTCTACCAATATCCCTGCCTGAACTTGTGAAAGGATTTAAGACTAAGATAGCACCGATTGTATCTAGCGTGAAAGCAACTTCCGTAATTCTTAAGATGTGGGATAGAAAATACAATACAACCGCTGATTTTCTAGTTATTGAAGGACCACGTGCGGGTGGACATCTTGGCTTTTCCAAAGAACAATTAGATCATATTGATGAGTTAGACTATGATACTGAAATCAGAGGAATTATTGAATGCAAAAAACAATTTGAAGAAAAATACAATAGAGAAATACCGGTTATTGTTGGCGGTGGTATCTTTGACCAGCAGGATATTAAACATGTACTGGAGCTTGGAGCGGATGGTGTCCAGATCGCAACACGCTTTGTTGTTACCGAAGAGTGTGATGCAAGCCAGGAATATAAAAATGCATATTTGAATGCTAAGGAAGAAGATATTAAGATTGTAATTAGTCCGGTAGGAATGCCTGGAAGAGCATTGGCAAATCCTTTCTTAAAGACTGTAGATAAGGGAAGAGTAGCGATAAAAAAATGCTATAATTGTCTGGAACATTGTAATCCAAAAGATACTCCGTACTGTATCACTACTGCATTAACGAATGCCGTAGTTGGAGATATAGAAAACGGATTAATCTTCTGTGGAGATAATGTACATCGATTAACCAAGATGACTACTGTAAAAGAGATATTTGAAGAATTAGTATTTTAATAAAGATATTAATATTAACAACCAAACCCCTGTTTCTAAAACATAATGATTATATATACGAATTAAAGTTTTTAAAATGGCGAAACATATATCAAAGCAATACGATCACTTGTACGAAGTATTTTGATATGCATAAGGCTGCATACCAAGTATCCAAAGTATCATCACTTCCTACAGTTGCTTTTGAATATATGTTTCGCCATTTTTTTGCTTATATATCATTATGTATATTGACGATGTAATCAATAACGTTATATTGCTTTGCCGATTAAAAGCTTTAAAGTTCTAATTGCATAAATTCTTAAAATATTATAAAATAGTAACAAATAATATAATAAATATTATTAAAAGAGTAATATATATTAACAATAATGTAAATATCTAGGAATTGATTTTTGTATTATAAAAATATATTACCTTTCATTTCACCGTTATATGCGGTTTGCGGAGGTCTTTATGGAAAAAAGGAAATATGGTTTATTCACTGCGATAACCATGATAACCGGAATTGTAATCGGATCCGGTGTATTTTTTAAAGCAGACAATGTATTAGGTTATACAAATGGAAATGTACTATTAGGTGTTATTATATTTGCGGTTGCTGCAATTGCTATCGTATTCGGCTGTTTGGCAATTTCTTCTTTAGCGAATTTAACGGACAAGCCGGGCGGACTGATCGCGTATATGGAAGAGTTCGTCGGGACTGGCCCATCTTGTTCATTGGGATGGTTTCAGACTTTTTTGTACTATCCAACATTGAGTGCCGTAATCTCCTGGGTATCCGGTATGTTTATCTGTATGTTATTTAATATCAAGGGAACACTTGAAAATCAGATTCTTATTGGTCTGATCTGTATGACATTTCTCTTTATTGTTAATGTTCTATCTGCAAAGCTTGGCGGTTATTTTCAAAATGCTTCAATGCTCATTAAACTAATTCCATTATTATTGATCGCAATAGCAGGACTATTCTTTGGAAATACAGGAACTATGACAATGGACAGTGTAAAAAACTTTGGAGATGCAACTTCTTCCTTTGGTTGGATTGCAGCTTTCGGGCCGATTGCTTTCTCCTTTGATGGTTGGATCGTTTCCACCAGTATCAGTAATGAGATTAAAAATAGCAAGAGAAACTTGCCGTTAGCACTTACAATTTCACCATTATTAATCCTTATAGCCTATGTTGCTTACTTTGTTGGAATATCCTCCTTATTAGGACCGGATAAAGTAATGAAACTTGGAGATGATTCCGTATTTTCTGCTGCAACGATTTTATTCGGATCAGTTGGTGCAAAGTTAGTATTAACATTTGTTGTGATATCCGTACTTGGAACAGTAAACGGATTAGTGCTCGGTTTTATTCGTATGCCTCATTCATTGGCGGTACGAAATATGATTCCAAGTAGTAAAACCTTTAAAAAAGAGAAGGAATCTTTAGGAGGTATGCCACTTAATTCTGCTATCTTAGCCTATGCATTATCATTAGTATGGTTATTGATTCATTATGTTACTATGAAGAATAGTATGTTAGGTAAAAGCGATGTATCCGAAATTGCAATCGGTGTTAGTTACTTAGGATATATCATATTATATATTGCTGTAATGAGATTAGCGAAAAAAGGCATCATTAAAGGAAAGTTTAAGGGTTATGTTATTCCGGTACTTGCAACTATCGGCTCATTTGTAATTTTGTCGGGAAGTATACAGAATGTATTTTTTATCTATTTCTTCTTGTTCTGTGTTCTCATAATACTTGCTGGGTTCTTTTATTACCTTTATAACAAAAGAAATATTATATAGTACAAGATTTATATTTTTAAGAATGCGAACTTATTAAGTGAATATTAGAAAATAAAAAGACAGGAAAAACAAGTTGCTAAAGCAATTTGTTTCTCCTGTCTTTTTATAATGAATTTTTATACTTCACTTTTTTATAATAAATTTTTATAACTTTACTTTTTGTAATGAATTTCTTATATCTTCACTTTAAGAATACAATTTTGTATTGGTAAATCAAGTTATTAATATTCTCATTAATATATTTTTACTTCATATATAAAATTTCTGAAACAGATATAAATCAGTAATAGGATAAAGAAAAACAGGAAACAATGGTACAGAATAATTTATTAATTAAATCAAAATGATGAAGTTAATTAGAAAGATTTTATTCGAACCGGTAAAATCCGGGTTCAACTGTAAAAGGAGGTAGTTATATGATAATCAATAAGAAACATTTTCACGGGAAGGATTCATCTTCTGAGAATGAGCAACCACGGGAAACAGGACATTTGGATGGAAGAGATAACAAAAGGCTGAATGCTAAAAAACCTACAAATAAAGAAAATACCGCTGCATGGCAAAATTCCGCAACCAGATATCAAGAGGATAATGTGAATAAACCCTCAATAGAGCGTGTTATCGATGCAAAGGATTGGGTTGATAACGGAAGTAAATTATAATTCGAGGAGGAGAATATGGCTAAAATTCAAATGACAATGGATGGTAATACCGCGGCGGCATACACCGCCTATGCGTTTACTGAGGTAGCAGCAATCTATCCAATTACCCCATCATCCGGTATGGCAGAGTCCACTGATGAGTGGGCGGCGAATGGAAGAAAGAATATATTTGATCAGGAAGTCAATGTTGTCGAGATGCAATCAGAAGCAGGTGCATCCGGAGCATTTCATGGTTCCTTACAAGCGGGAGCATTGACGACTACGTTTACCGCCTCTCAGGGTCTGTTACTTATGATTCCTAATATGTATAAAACAGCGGGTGAGTTATTACCTGGCGTAATTCATGTAAGTGCCAGAGCAATTGCAACTCATGCATTAAATATATTTGGTGATCATCAGGATGTTATGGCAACCAGACAGACTGGTTTTGCTATGCTAGCCTCAGGGTCGGTGCAAGAGATTGCAGATATTGCTCCTGTTGCACACCTTTGTGCAATTAAGGGAAGACTTCCTTTTTTACACTTCTTTGATGGTTTTCGTAGCTCTCACGAAGTTCAAAAAATTGAAGTGCTCGAATATCGTGATTATGCGGATTTGGTAGATATGGAAGCGATAAAGGAATTTCGAAACAGAGCATTATCACCAAACCATCCGGTTACACGCGGTACAGCACAGAATTCCGATATCTATTTTCAAGGTAGAGAAGCTTCTAATCCGTTTTATCAGGACATTATTCCCGTTGTGGAAGAGTATTTTGCTAAAATAAAAGAGAAGACGGGAAGATCCTATGGCCTATTTGATTATTACGGCGCTAGTGATGCTGAATATGTAATTATAGCGATGGGTTCCGTTACTCAGGCAATCGAGCAGACAATTGATTATTATAATACGACGGGTGAGAAATTCGGTTTACTTAAGGTTCACTTATACCGACCATTTTCCATGGATCATTTTCTGTCCGCTATGCCAAAAACAGTGAAAAAGATTGCGGTACTTGATCGAACGAAAGAACCGGGAGCAATAGGAGAACCGTTATACCTGGATGTATGCACATGTTATAGAGATAAGGATAATGCACCGGAAATCTATGGTGGTCGATATGGTCTGGGTTCAAAGGACACTAATCCAAGCCATATTGCAGCAGTATATCAAAACCTAAAGCAAAACACCCCTAAAAATGGGTTTACAATTGGCATTGATGATGATGTAACAAAAACATCACTTCAGGCTGTTAAAGGGATTCAGGCAGAACCGGAGGGAATGATTGCATGTCAAATCTGGGGTCTTGGCTCAGATGGTACGGTTGGTGCCAATAAGCAGGCAATTAAAATTATCGGTGAGAATTCTGATTTGAAAGTACAGGCTTATTTTGATTATGATTCAAAGAAATCCGGTGGCTTAACCGTATCCCATCTACGTTTCGGAAAAGAAGCAATTAGATCCACTTATCTGGTATCCCATGCAGATTATGTTGCATGTCATAATCAGTCCTATGTGCATAAATATGACGTTCTTCAAAGTATTAAGCAAGGTGGAGTGTTCGTTTTGAATACCCTTTGGGAAGGCGATGATCTTGATAAAAATCTACCTGCAATTATGAAAAAACAAATTGCGGATAAGGATATCAAGTTCTACACAATCAATGCGATTAAAATTGCTGGAGAAATCGGCCTTGGTAATCGTATTAATATGGTAATGCAGGGAGCCTTCTTTAACTTAACTAAGGTATTACCGGAAGATGTCTATATCAAAGAATTAAAGCAAGGAATCAATAAGTTATATGGTAAAAAAGGCGAGAAAATTGTAAAAATGAATGAAGAAGCCGTAGATCAAGGGATCAAATCCATCCATCAGGTAAAGGTACCGAAGGAATGGTCGAATCTTCAGGCTGATACAACAACGGATGAAAAGGAACCGGAATTTATCAGAAAAATTATGCGGCCCATGTCTGAAATGAAAGGTGGCGATTTGCCGGTTAGTGCATTCAAAGGAATGGAAGACGGTACCTTTGAAAATGGAACAACTGCCTATGAGAAACGAGGAATTGCAGTCAATGTTCCGGAATGGATTGAAGAACGTTGTATTCAATGTAATCAATGCTCCTATGTATGTCCTCATGCTGTAATTCGTCCCTTCTTGTTAAGTGAAGAAGAGGTAAGCAAGGCTCCAGAGAGCTTTGTCACTAAAAAAGCAACCGGTAAGAACTTTGAAGGTTATAATTATAAGATTCAAATTAGTCCGATGGATTGTACTGGATGCGGTAACTGCGCCGATGTCTGTCCAGCCAAAGGGAAAGCACTGATTATGCAACCAATTGAGACACAACTAGAGAAAGAGTCAGCGAATTGGAAATATGCAGTTGAAAGTATTTCATTTAAGAAAGATGTAGCATATGGACAGGTATATAAAGACAGTCAGTTCAAGACGCCATTAATTGAGTTCAGCGGTGCCTGCGCCGGATGTGGTGAAACACCATATATTAAGCTTTTAACACAACTTTACGGTGAACGTATGATGATTGCAAATGCAACAGGTTGTTCCTCTATATGGGGTGCTTCCGCTCCAAGTACTGCCTATACTGTAAACCGAGAAGGAAAAGGGCCTTCCTGGGCAAACTCCTTGTTCGAAGATAATGCTGAATTCGGTTTCGGAATGCATCTTGCTGTAAAGCAAATTCGAAATAAACTTGATGATAATATGCGTAAGCTAAATGGAATGAATGTGGAAGAGCATATTAAAGAAGCATTCCATGATTGGATTCATTATAAAGAAGATGGCAAGAGTTCCGAGGAAGCCAGCAAAAAGGTTATTGATGCGTTGGATGGTTTTGTATCTACCGATGTAGAGATAGAACAACTAGTTAATGAAATCAAGGAGAAGAAGGATTATCTGACTAAACGATCTGTATGGATTCTAGGTGGTGACGGCTGGGCTTATGATATCGGGTACGGTGGCTTAGATCATGTGATGGCCTCTGGAGAAGATATCAATGTATTGGTTTTTGATACGGAGGTATATTCCAATACCGGTGGACAGGCGTCCAAATCAACCCCTACCGCAGCAATAGCGAAATTCGCCGCATCAGGTAAAAAGGCCGGCAAGAAGGATTTATCAAGAATGATGATGACCTATGGGAATGTGTATGTTGCTCAGGTAGGAATCAATGCGGATAACACCCAACTAGTTAAAGCCTTCCGAGAAGCAGAGGAGCATCACGGTCCTTCTATTGTGATTGCGTATGCACCATGTATTAATCATGGAATTAAAGAGGGTATGGGTAGAAGTATGGCAACGATTAAAAAAGCTGTAGCTGCAGGTTATTGGCATCTGTTCCGCTACAATCCAGCATTAAAAGTAGAAGGAAAAAATCCATTTGTTTTGGATTCGAAGGAACCGACGGAAAGCTTTAAAGAATTTATTATGGGACAGGTTCGTTATAGCTCTCTGGAAAAAGCATTCCCGGAACAGGCGGAATTGTTATTTGAACAGGCGGAACAATATGCAAAAGAAAAGTATCAAATCTATAAACAGATGTCAGAAGCAGCACCAATTGAGATAAAATAAACATTCATAACTATTTAATAGAATAAACAAAAAACGGGTTGAGAAATGATGCCCGTTTTTTGTTTTGATAAAGTGTTTCATATTGCAAAAGATGGTGAAATTCTATTAAATCATACACTTTGTTCAAATTTATAGATTAAATGGTAAAATAACTAGCATCATAAGCTAAACAAGGGAATAGGTACCACCGATTCCATCATATACATAAGAAATATCCGAACATTTCACTCGTAATTATTGGATTTACTGATATAATGGAAGTGTCATTCATTACATTCATATAGTCAATTCTCTAAAGATAAAGAAGGGCGGAATTATATGGTAGAACAATCATTTAAATCGAAAGTAATAAAAGTTAGTACACAGGATAAAGAAGTAACATATCAATTGATTTTTGAAAACGCATATTATAGCATAGAATGCTATATAGAGGGAAGCAATGATAAAAATCATTATAGTTACCTCGAAAATCTTACTGATGATGAAGGGGAAGCAGAATACTTTCTCAAAAGAATCACTATGGGGAAGGTACACCCAGTACATATAAAAGATATCGCAGAAGATTTCTTTGGGAAATAAAATCATGAAAATATCATGGGCGTAAAAAAGACTAAAATATGAATGTGACAAAAAAGGCTGTCTCAATAACAGAAGCATTAGCGGTGGGAGTAGAACCGTGTTATATGTTCTGAGTATGAGGGCCTTTTTTTATTGTATAAAACATGAATAAATTCTCATTCATGAAGAAAGAATAATTGAGTAATAAACAAAGTTTGGAAAGCAGGAATGAGAATGGAACAAATAATCAATTCACAGCAAATAAAAGAGCTGTTCTCAAAAAGCGCTGATGTATTAGTTCGTCCTATCAAAATCAATCAAAATAATATTACCTTTCATATATTCTGTGTAGATGGTTTGATCAATTCACAGCTGACAGATCAGGCGATCTTACAATCCATATTAATTGATGGTAACCTAAAGCAATGTCTTACAGAGCGAGCCGTTATGGATTATATGCTAAGCGGAGGTGCGTATCATGTATTTACACAAGAGGAAAACGATTATCAACTGGTATTAAAATCGGTCATGAGCGGTATGGTGGCATTTCTCTTTGATGGTGAGAAAAAAGCGATTATCTTTGATATACGAACCTTTGAGAAGAGATCCATATCCGCACCGGAAGAAGAAGGAGTAATGAAGGGAGCCAAGGATGCTTTTGTAGAGGTAATGCGTATCAATACGGCATTAATTCGAAGAAGAATACGCTCAGAATATTTAGTAATAGAGCATATGAGTGCGGGGACTGTATCGAAAACAGATATATGTTTATGTTATGTAAGTAATATTGCTAATATGGATACAGTGAACACTATACGTGAAAAGATACAGGCGATTAATATTGATAATATATCTACACCGGCATTTATTGAAGAGTATGTGGTAGAAAATAAATTCAGCTTATTTCCTCAGATAATGTACACCCAGAGACCCGATCGTGTCTCCGCTAATTTATCCGATGGAAGAATTGCAATCATCGTAGATGGTATTCCGTTTGTATATCTGTTGCCCTGCCAGTTAGCGATGCTTATGCAGTCTCCCGATGACTATGCGAGTCATTTTATAGTTGGTTCTTCGTTACGTATGATTCGATATATTGCAATGCTGGTAACTTTATTTCTACCTGCTTTTTATATCGCGGCAACCACATATCAGAACCAGATGCTTCCGGTTCAATTAGCCTTGTCCACTCAGGCAGCAAAACAGAATGTACCATTTTCTTCTTCTACAGAAGTACTGGGATTGCTCATAGCTTTTGAAATATTGATTGAAGCCGGGCTTCGATTGCCTAAGGCAGTAGGAACAGCTATGTCGATACTTGGAGGTATTGTAGTTGGACAGGCTGCTGTATCTGCAAATATTGTGTCTCCATTGGTGGTAGTAATCGTTGCATTGGCTGGTATCGCTGGCTTTATATTGCCTAATCAGGATTTAAGCAGCGGAATCAGGGTGACTCGATTTGCATTTGCATTATTAGCTGCAACCAGCGGCTTTCTGGGTTTGGTAGTAGGACTCATTATTTTATTAACGCATCTTTGCAGCCTTGATAATTACGGAATCGCTTATATGTCACCATTTGTGGATATTGATGAAAGTAATCATAAGGATACAATTTTCCGTTTCCCGATCAAATATTTTAGAAAGAGACCGCAAAAGATAGTGCCGGAAAATCGAATTAAGCAAAAATGACAGGGAGATCATATTGCAGATGAAAAAGATGATTATATTTATGATAACCATATTATCAGTGACATTCTTATTTGGAGGATGCACTCATGATTTCAGTAGAAAAGAAATCGATGAGATTGATATGGTATTAACCTTAGGAATTGATTATTCAGAAGGCCAATACACATTAAGTGCGCTATACAGTGTAGGAGGAGGTACTGATCCCGAGAAGGGTGGTGCTTCCAATGAAAAAATTGCAGAAGGAAAAGGGAAAACTGCCTTTGCCGCTTTGGAAGATCTAAAAAACAAAAACAAAAAATCCTTAACACTTGCACAAACCGGAACGTTTTTAATAGGTGAAGGTGCAGCCAGTAGAGGGCTTTTGGATAGCTTGGATTTTTTGACGAGGGAAGAAACCATTAAGATGGAAGGACTTATCTATGTTATAAAAGGTAAAAGCGCCGCCGAATTTATTAAAGAAGGGCAGAAGAATAAACAAACCATTCATGAGGATCTAGAGGCGATCGAGCAAAAACAGAAAGAGTTTCTTACTCGAATGGATAATACGGTTGTAAATATGTTAAATGATACAAAGCAAAGTTATTCCTGCGTAATGATTCCTTATCTGATTGCAGATAAATCAGGCTTTCAGATAAAAGGATATACAGTATTTGATAAACTCAAACTTAAGGATTATCTTGATAAAGATACCTCGGATGGAGTGAATTTTATAAGAAATATCATAAGGAATTATCCGGTTTATCTAGATGATGACAAAGTCAATTTGTTAATCACTTATACAAATACGAAGCTTAAAACAAAAATAGCAGATGAAGACATTACGGTTGAAATTAAGCTTAATTTTGAGACGATGGTGAAAGAAGTTCTAACGAAGGAGAACATCTTTACAACGGATCAATTGAGTTCGTTAACAAAAGCTCAAAATAGATATATTAAGAGAACACTTCAAAAAGCGATTGATTATTCCAAAAAGAATGGGCTTGATATACTGAATTTGGCCAGATTAGTGGAAAAACAAAATTACTCTGAATGGAAGGGGATCAAAGAGAATTGGTCTGATGAGGTTTCAAATATAAATTATGTATTTGATATTCATTCCAGAGTTACGAAGTCCTTTATCCTAGGAGAAGAATAATGCGAAAGATGATCGGAGGTTCGTATGATATATATATTTTCAATTACAATAATTTATACATTTATAAAGCAAAAAGACAAGCTGCTAAAGGAAAAAAGAAATCTTGCTCTGTATTTTGTACTCTCTGTTCTCGGTTTATCACTCGGAGTGCTATATATTTTAAATCCTTATCTTCCAAGCCTTTCCTCGGTTATGGAAAAATATATGAAATGAGGTGAGTAATTGAATAGGGAAGTTTCATTAAGGCAAGTATCATTTCTATTTTTGTTTATTTCCATCTCATCGATATTAAGACAGATACCCGAGGCTTTAGCGTTGGAGGCGGGTAGAAGTGGTTATTTAAGTCCGATTTGGTCGGTGATTGCTACCATACCGTTAACAGCGATTGTAATACTGTTAATCAATTCATTCCCCGGACTGAATATATACGAAATCATGGTTCAACTGGTGGGAACCTTTCTTTCAAAGATCTTAATACTGGCCTATTTATTATGGATATTAATCGGAATTGTTGCAAAGGTAACAATTTATAGTCTAACCTTGCAGTTTACATTGATGCCCAATACCAGATCTGATTTTTTTATGGTAATTATGGCCCTATTGGTTTTTTATGCATTAGTGCGCGGAATAAAAACCATATTCCGCTTCTCGGAACTTGCATTGTCAGCCGTTATTTTATTACTTGTTATTCTGTTTGTATGTGCGATTTCAAGAATTCGTACGGACTATTTATTGCCGGTTTCAACAATTCATTTAAAAAATACGGTGATAGGCGCGAAGCATGTTATAGCGGTCGGTGGTAATATTATAATTGCTTTATTTTTTGCGGACAAATTCGGTATTAATGTAACGAAGGAGCAGAAAAGAAAATTGTGGTTTAGTATGGGCGTATTTACTGTTTTGGTATTTATAATAACCTTACTAACCTTTGGCATATCCGGTCCCAGCTTAACAAAAAGCTTACCGTTTCCGTTCTATATCACAGTTAAAAGTATATCCTTTTTTAATGTATTTGAACGCTTTGAAGTGCTGGTTACTCTGATTTGTATCTTATCCGATTTCATCGCAATCAGCGTATTCGCCATCATTCTGGTTCGTTGTTTCGAATGGTTATTTAACTTAAAAGAATACAAATATCTTTATGCTCCGTTAACAGTTTTGATATTTTACCTAACCTACTATTTAAGCAGTACGCAATTTGAATTTAATTATTTATACCGTGTCATTATTGTTAATTTGAACTTGCTGTTTGAATATATCATACCGTTGTTGTTAGCGTTTCTGTGTTTTATTAAAAGAGATAAAATAAAGAAACAATTTTGATTAGGTTGTCAAACGAATAATAAAAACTTCAGTGTACCAAGATTATATATATCAGAAGTGCAAAACATTAACTTTTGCATATAAATAAAAGCCATTCAAACTATCATCATAATAATTTATCCGTTATGATAAGTTGGAATGGCTTTTTGATATTTGAATTCTTAAATTAAGTAAATTTATTCATATATCTTGATGTTGAATTCATCATCTTCATACTTATAAATGCTATGATTAATAAAATGTTCTGCAATCGGATCGATATATTGATATACTCTGTGGTACTCTTTAGTATCGATTCCTTTTTCGGTTTCGCTTCGATTATGACTTAAAAATTGAATCAAATTATAGCAATCAACCCAAATCTCATTGTTACTTTCCTTCTGAGATTCATCAAATATTAATTGCAGTCCGAAATGCAGATGAGGGGTGTTGATATTATTCACGTTTTCGTTGCTGCTATATCCTGAACGTCCAAGATATCCGATTACATCGCCGGCTTGAACGATACTACCTACCTTTAGATTTTTGTTATATGGATAATTTTTTCGTAAATGTGCGTAATAATAATAACGCCTCTT
This sequence comes from Variimorphobacter sp. HTMS_6, assembly GCF_059717775.1. NCBI lineage: Bacteria > Bacillati > Bacillota > Clostridia > Lachnospirales > Lachnospiraceae > Variimorphobacter > Variimorphobacter sp. HTMS_6. The sequence continues at coordinate 1,728,370 of NZ_AP046094.1, read as the reverse complement.
ATCAAAACTTCGAATACCAATTCGCCATCCACCGTATTGATTCCAACCTAGGGCTTCTATAGTACCGGATTCTACTGCTACAATTGGAGTTCCTACCTGACCCATCATATCATGGCCAAGATGTTTCCGTTTGAACCCGTAACTTCTGGATACACCGAAGTCATCAAAGTGACTATAGGGATAATTTTTTGCAATCGGAAGGTATGCTTTTAATCCATATTGATCCTGCCAACGTTTTCCACCAGGAGCTGATTCGTCTTTTACCTCAATCTTATAATCACCAACTAAGCCCCCTAATACAGCGTCATAGGCTTCATAATAATAATTATAAAACTTCATACCATCTGTTAGGGACTTCATGGTATCTTTTCCACTTTGGAGTTGGTTTACTAGGTCATCGAGATTTTTTTTTCGATAACTGGAGAAATCTCCTCCGTATTTGCAGCCTAAATAGGCAAGTAGTTCGATCCAGTGAAGCTTTACCGTTTCCTTCTGCGATTTCACATCATAATCATAAGCATCCTCCATAGCACGCTCGGACACATCAAAACTGACCCATTTAATAAACTTCTTATCCGTATCATATAAAGATGCATAGATAGCTTTGTCATGCTTTACGCCTGTACTAATAGAGATTATGGCTATTACAAAAAGTACAATGAATTCACTGATAATTATATAGATTCCTTTCGGTTTGGAGAGCATATGCGGGATCATCCTCGTAATCAACAACTTGTAACATAGTATGTTTTTATAACGATAACTATAACCATAAGTGAATTATAAATTATTGCGGAGTTTGCGCGGAATCACAAAACGATTAAATAACATGTTTTGAAATTTATGTCACGGAAAGTGAAATAGTATATCTCGGCCAATTACCGTCCCTAGAATGACCATAATTCCACTCATTCAAAGATATCACGAAGCATCTTTTTATGATATTTTTTGTAGACATTCAGTTTGTTTTGCGTTGAATCATAGGTAGCAAGGATAACCTCCTTGATATCGGTAACACCGTTGCTTTGTAATTGCTTATCTACCCATTTTTCATTCTTGCCTGTGCTTTTTAAATTATCATTTAATATCTTGCCGTCTATAATGACATTTGCTAGAGGTAAACTTTGTGTAGGATTCAGATTCAAATCTTCCGGTGTGGATGGACGTTTTAACGCGACCGGAAGAATACTGATTTTGCCATTCGTTTCAAGAAATACGGTGTGTACTTCCTCAAGATCATAATAACCAGATATTCTGCAGGCAGAGAGAAATTCGTCTATGTCCATTTTTGCTTTCAGTAGATTTTTTTCATATACCTGTCCGTCCTGGAATAATATGATGCATTGCCCTTCAAAAAATCTTCGCAAATAAATAGATTTACAAGTTAAAAAGGAGATTGAAATAGTTGTTATAGTAAAAATCAACATAGAAATAAACGGCTCCATAATACTGTCGGTCGACATAACTGCCATCTCTCCGGCGATTGAACCTAAGGCAATGCTGCTGACATAGTCAAACATACTCATTTGAGACATTTCACGGTTTCCCATTAATTTTGTAAAGATAAATAGGGAACCTAAGGATGCGAAGGATGAAAAGATAATCTTATAGATATGCATAAGTACCTCCTAAATCATTAACTGATATATTTTGTAATAAAGTCCATAATATAATTGTAGATATTGATAGCATTTGCAAATTATATAAAAATATAAGTAAAAAAACAGGGATAAATTTGAACGTAATTTATGTGGTTTGATTAAAAAAGTAATTCATTTATCAATTTAAGGTTGATAAGGTAAATAAATTGCGAAGGAAAATAATGATTTACAGTTAGGAAGGATGAAATGATGGAGGATTTTATAAAGCTAGAAAAAGTTCGAAAAACTTATAAAATGGGTGAGGTTGAAATTCACGCATTGGACGGAGTAGAATTCTCCATATTGGAGGGAGAGTTTGTAATTGTAGTCGGTCCAAGCGGCGCTGGTAAAACGACAGTCTTAAATATACTTGGAGGAATGGATATCACTTCCGATGGAGCAGTGTTTGTAGCAGGTACGGATATCGCAAATTTTAATGAAAAGCAATTAACTAAATATCGAAGAGATGAAATTGGGTTTGTGTTTCAGTTTTATAATCTAGTTCAAAATCTAACAGCAAAGGAAAATGTGGAACTTGCCACCCAAATATGTAAGGATCCACTAGAGGCTGAGGGGGTATTAAGTGAAGTGGGTTTAAGCGAACGCATGTACAACTTTCCGGCACAATTATCAGGCGGAGAGCAACAGCGTGTAGCAATTGCAAGAGCATTAGCAAAAAATCCAAAACTTCTTCTGTGTGATGAGCCAACTGGAGCTCTGGACTATCAGACCGGTAAATCGATATTGAAGTTACTTCAGGATACCTGCAGGGAAAGAAAAATGACAGTTATCGTAATAACACATAACTCTGCATTGGTGCAGATGGCAGACAGAGTAATAAGAATTAAAAATGGAAAGGTTCATGACGTAAAGATAAACGAAGAACCGTTGTCAATTGATAAGATAGAATGGTAGGAGTGTTATGAGAAAAAAAGCGTTATGGAAAGATTTTTATATGGAGTTAAAAAGGAGTCTGAATCGGTTTCTTTCTATATTCCTGATCGTTGCTTTAGGGGTTGCATTCTTTGCAGGTATTCGTGCTACCAATCCGGATATGAGATTGACTGCAGACTCATACTTTGATAAGAGTAACTTAATGGACATACGTATCCTTAGTACGATGGGTTTGACCGAGGAAGATGTAAAGTCGGTTTCTGATGTTCCGGGCATAGAAGCTGTAGAGCCTACCTATGAGGCTGATGTGCTTTGTGATGTTGGGGGAAGTGAGCAGGTTCTAAAAGTAAATGCTTTAACTAAAACATTAAACCGTTATACACTGACAGAGGGAAGATTTCCCGAGAAAAATAATGAAGTAATGGTAGACTCTTATTTTATTAGTAACACAAAATATAAGTTGGGTGATAAGATAAGATTAAGTTCGGGAACGGAGCAAAAATTAAGTGATACTTTGAAAAATGATGAGTTTACGATTGTCGGTGTGGCTTCGAACCCATATTATTTATCGTTCCAGCGTGGCTCTACTGCAATCGGAAATGGAAAGATTAATAGCTTTATCGTAGTACTTCCCGAAGTGTTTAATATGAAAGCATATTCCACAATTTATGCATCCGTAAAAGGAGCAAAAGAACTGATAACTTATACCGATAAGTACAATAATAAGGTGAAAACCGTAGTAAATCGTGTTAAGTCTATAGAGGATGAGCAATTTCAAACAAGCAAAAAAACAAAATGGTATGTACTGGATCGTAATAGTATTGAAGCATATGTTGAATTTGAACAAAATGCAGATCGTATCGGTGCTATTGGTAAGGTATTCCCGGCTATCTTCTTTTTAGTAGCAGCTTTAATTAGCCTTACGACGATGACACGCATGGTTGAAGAAGAGCGAATGCAGATAGGTGTTTTAAAAGCATTGGGATATACGAAGAAGTCAATTGCGATGAAATATCTACTCTATGCATTTCTCGCGACAATTGGGGGCAGTTTATTCGGTGCTGCAGTCGGTTTAAAGGTACTTCCGACTGTTATCATAACAGCCTACAAGACCCTATACGCTAATATTCCTGAGATTATTGCTCCATTTAACATGTATTACTTTGCTTCTGCAACTTTGCTAGCTGTATTATGTGTCGAATTGGCTACATTTCTAGCCTGCTATAAGGAACTGCTTTCTAAGCCTGCTGTTCTAATGAGACCGGAAGCACCAAAGATTGGTAAACGTATTGTTTTTGAAAGAATACCTCTATTATGGAATCACTTAGGATTTACCTGGAAAGCAACTGCAAGAAATTTGTTTCGATACAAAAAACGTTTTATTATGACAATCATCGGGATTGGCGGTTGTATGTCATTGCTTTTAGTTGGATTCGGATTAAAGGATTCCATATTTGTTATCTATACCAGACAGTTTGATGAAATAATGATGTTTCATGCGTCGGTTGCAATTGATTCTAAAGCATCACCGGTGCAGAAAAAGGAGCTAGATCAGGAACTAGATAAAATAAGCGAAATCAAATCATGGATGAGAATGAGAAATGAATCAGTGGATATCACGTCTGATGGGATAACAAAATCAGTATCTTTGTATATACCGGAACATCCATCTCAGCTAAAAAGCTATATCGTATTAAGGAACCGAGTAGGTCATAAAGAGCATGCTCTGAGTAACAATGGAGTTGTAATAACGGAACAAATTGCAAAGAAACTGAAGCGAAAAGTAGGAGATATGATCACATTAAATAAAGGAGGGATGGAAGGAAAAGTAAAGGTTTCCGGTATTACTGAAAATTATATGGCGCATTATCTGTATATGACCCCACAACTATATCAATCCATTTTTAACAAAGAGGTAAAATATAATGAGTTTCTTCTTCTGATGCCGAACCTAAATGAAAAACAGGAACTTGATATAGGAAATCAAATATTACAATATAAGGCGGTAACCGGTGTATTCTACACAAGTTATTATCAGAATATGTTATCAAATGTGATGGTAAGTTTAAATATTGTTGTATGGATATTGATTCTATCAGCCGGTGCTCTTGCCTTCGTCGTTCTATATAATTTGAATAATATTAATATCAATGAGCGAAGAAGGGAGCTAGCGACGATTAAAGTGTTGGGTTTTTATAATAGTGAAATGGCAGCTTATGTATACCGAGAAAATATCGTTCTTACTGTCATTGGGGCCCTATTTGGGATGTTGATGGGGGTAATACTTCATCATTATGTGATTATTACCGCAGAGATCGATATGCTAATGTTTGGTCGAAATATTAAGTGGGTCAGCTATGTGTACAGCTTTCTCCTTACGCTATTATTTTCTATATTAGTTAACTTCGCAATGTACTATAAATTGAGAAAAATCGACATGGTGGAATCACTAAAGAGTGTAGAGTGATTTTAGGAGTATAATATTAAATATAAATTGTGATTAATCTACAATAAATGTTGTCGATATTATACAAATTTTTATGTGGTATCGTAAGACAAGGTTTACATTAATTTCTAATTATGGTATAATTTTAAGCGTATTTCACAATGGGGGGGACGTAACAATGTTGAAAATTTATATTTGCCCGAAGTGCTATAATTTTAGAATGGTTTCCAGAAAACCGGATGCTATTTGTTTACATTGTGGAACAGTGTTAGAACAGTGTCATATGGATTATCGAACTTATATGAATATGACTGACAATGAGCGATGTGATTATAAAATTATGTATAAAGGAAAGCATATTTTAGGTAAATAACAAGGATTTTTAAAAGGATATAGTATTTAAATAATTTCATTAATAAAACTACAGCTTTCTGAGAGGTATAATGCAAATATTTTATTAGTATTATGCTAATCCGAGGGCTGATTTTTTGTAGAAATGTATTATATTTACAACAAAGTCATATTTGATACTATTTTTAGAAATTTATGATTGAAAAATATACGTTCTCATGGTAGTATGGTAAAGTGATAATTCGGGAAAGTTAAAAACAGGAAATCGGAGGAATAAAGATGAAGAAAATATTATGTTTCATAATGGTATCAATTATGGTACTTGGTTTAGCCGCATGTGGTAAAAAAGAAGATGGTAATAAGCTGGTAGTAGGGCTTGATGATACGTTTACCCCTATGGGATTTCGTGATGATAATAATAATATTGTAGGTTTTGATATAGATTTGGCAAAAGCAGTCTGTAAAAAATTGAATATGAAATTTGTTGCACAGCCGATTTCATGGGAATCTAAGGTGATTGAATTAAATACAAATAATATTGATTGTATCTGGAACGGTCTTTCGGTAACAAAAGATAATGAGGATCAAATGACGTTATCTCCTTCTTATATGAAAAATGAAATTGCATTGGTAGTAAAGAAAGATAGCAATATCCAAACTTCTAAAGATATGGCCGGTAAGAAACTTGCTTTACAAGGCGGATCAGCAGCAGCGGAATTATTAGATTCACAGGAAAACAAAGAACTGAAAGATTCCTTAGGAAAAATCAATCCGTTTGATAACTACAATACCGCACTTCTTGATTTGGATAGCGGTAATTCCGATGCAGTATTGATGGACTCCGTTGTTGCAAACTATGCGAACAATGAGGGAGGTAAGGACTATAAAGTTCTTGCGGATTCCTTATTAGAGGATAAATATACAATCGGTTTCAAAAAAGGTAATCAAGAATTATGCGATAAGGTTTGGAATGCGTTGAAAGAATTAAAGGCGGAAGGCAAAGTTGCTGAGATTTCAAAGAAGTGGTTTGGAACGGATGTTACTACAATTCAATAGATATGAATTGAGGTCAAAAGCCATTTAATTAGTGAAACGTCAATTTAGATAGTTATTGAAGATGCAATAGAAATCATATTTCATCGCAACACGCTTCCGCTTGGATGAAGTACGTAATGGTGCATTTGTACTTTATAATAAAAGCGTGTGATTATTATCCGTAGGTACCTCGTACTTTGCTTGGATTGTATTCACACGCTTTTGATATTGCAATTTGGTATAAGAAGAACTATGCTTTTTCTTCTTTCAGTGGTCGATAGAAGATTAGTAGTAATATTCCTAATATCGAAGAGATTAATACGGTAAGGTAAACCTGTTGGAATCCGGTGTTTAACGTATCTTGGAATTTCTGTTCTATCTTACCGCCCAATTGGTCAATTTTCTTTCGATAATCTTTACTTGCAGTTTCAAATGATTTTGGTACTGCATTTTTTAATGTAGTCATTTTGCTGATTGTATCTTTCATGGATGCCTCTGCGGCCTTCATGGATTTTAACTGCATTTGCAGACCAGTGTTTTTAGAATCTTTCATTAATGCTGCCTCGACACCCTGTATCCCCATATCCAAACCGGACACACCAGATTCTAAGCTGTCGATTCCGGTTTGTACTCCGTCCTGTATCTTTGAGGTAAGATCCGGTGTCATTAATTCAAAGATGGCAGAGGAGAAGGTCTTGAGGTTTGTAGTAATGGTTGTGACATCAGAGGATTTAAGTAGTTCAAGTGTTTTCTCGGGAATTTTAATTTTACTATTTGTAGGGCTCATATTAAATTTAATAGTTTCCATCGATGTAAGATCCGGGAATTCAACTCCTGCGAGTTTATCCTTCATGTTTGGATCTGATTTTAATTCATTAAACCGATCGGTTAATTCCTGTGCATAAGGAAGAGGTGGAACATTTATTTCATTTGGTAACAGTTCCATTACATTTCCTTGAATAGATGCACCGGCATGAGAGATAAATCCAACCATAATAGCTGGGGCAATCGCAGTACCGATGGAACGAATTAAGGATACCGTAGCCAGAGCTGAGGTCGCTTCTTCTTTCTTTGTGTTTTCAAGCATCATATAATTAATCGGAGTACCCATAGTAAAACCGATTCCGGTACCTACGAATATAAGGCTGACAAAGACAGTTAAAAGGTTCGGATAATTTGTGGTAATAAGAATGAGGAATAATGAGCCGATGCCGGAGAAGAGAAAGCCGAGACCAAGCACCGGTTTCACTCCGAATTTATCTATTAACTTACCTGATATAGGAGCACCAATTCCGGCAAATAGCCCTAGGATAAATACAAAATATCCTCCTTTACCTGAAGCGATTTTTATAGCATTTTCTGAAAATTGTGGTACAAAAATCATACCCATCAAAATAACTCCGGTGATAAAAGATAAAATTAATGTTACTATGATTGAAAACTTTTTAAAGTATTCTAAGTTTATGACCGGATCCTCTGCTTTTGACTCCGCTAGTAGGAAGAAGGGAAGTAGAACAATAAAACTGATCAGATAAGGATAGACTTTGGTGCTGGTGATGGAATCCCCAAATTTGAAGAAGTCTATATTCTTGAGTCCATATAACAGACAAAGAATCATCACAACTAAGATTGTAATACCGAAATAATCAATCTTCTTTACGTTTTCTTCTTTTGTATTAGATAAGGTCAATATTCCGGCTATAATTATAAATATGGTGATCGGAACATTAACATAGAAGATAAACTGCCAGTTATTCGTTCCAAACAAATCAAGTATTGCACTTCCGGCAGATGCTCCAAGAATATTTGCAATTCCATATACACCGCCGATTAAACCAAGAGCCATTCCGCGTTTTTCCTTCGGAAAGGTTGTTGCAAATTCAGCATTTGCAATTGGAACAATTCCGCCACCGCCGATCGCCTGAACAGCACGTGCGATTAATAGGATAGGGAAGCTTTTAAAATCCTGGGATAAACCGCAGAAGAGTGAACCTATGCCAAATAAAGCAATACTAACTAGGTAGATGTATTTTCTTCCGAATTTATCCGCAAGTTTTCCCATAACAGGGATGCTAGCCGCATAAGCAAGGGTATACATCGTAATCATCCATATACCGGTATTCGCATCTACGTCTAAGAAATTCTGAATTACAGTTCGTGCCGGAGTTACGATACCGGTATCAATCGCCCCCATAAATATACCTAATAAATAAACCGCAACAATCAGTCCTAAATTTTTATTTTGTTTTATTGTCTTCATTATTCATGCTCCTTCCGTCTATTACTTTAACTGCATTAGAGGACATCTTTGAGAGAATTCTATTAAATTCGTTGATTTCCTCTTTTGTTATCCCCTCGAAGAGATATTTATGCCATATCTGTAACTCTTCATCTACCTGACCCATTATTTCTTTTGCATCTGTTGTTATGGTGATAAGCTTCTCACGTTTGTTATTGGGGTTATCCAATCGGTTAATCAGTTTCTTTTTTTCCAATTTACTGAGAGTTTTTGCGATGGAGCCTTTATCCAACATGAAATGTTTTGCGATCGTATCTTGATTCACATTTTCGCATTTGTAAAGATATTGTAATATGAGTTGCTCGTTAAATCCGATATTAATTTCTCGTAATCTGCGTTCGAAAAATGTACGGCTGTATCTTGTAAGAATGGATAAATCAGTGATAAACATAACATCCTCCTTGTATGTTGTATGTACAACTGTTGTATATGCAACTATTTTAATTCATGGACAATGAAAAAGTCAATTATAATATTTAGAAAGTATTTTTTTTAATATCTGGTGAATGAGAATGTCATTTCCTTATATAATATCGATAAAGCTTTGTTGTATTATTTACAGTATATTACATCGGTGTTTTTAAGATTTATGAATTGAAATCGACGCAACGTTGTGGTAATATGGTAAAGTGTTAGAATGCAAAAAAGAATTATTTATTACTTTAAATGAAATATCGAAGAACTTAGAGACATAGTTTTGGTGAATGAAGAGATGCTTTGTGTTTTATATTTCGATAGAATGGAGATTTTTATGAAGATCGATAAGGTGCCGATAGACACACTTGTACATAACATGTTAATAGGAAGCGTTACCACGCTTGAAATATTTTTTCTAACGATACTGTTTTCTATACCATTAGGATTTCTTGTGGCCTTAGGGCGGAAAAGTAGATTTCGAATTATCAGTATACCGATTCGAATCTATCAGTTGATCTTCCGCGGAACTCCGTTGATGCTTCAATTGATATTTTTTATGTATGCCCCATCTTACTTATTTGATATTAAATATCCATACAGAATGATTCCTTGTATATTAGCCTTTTCCATTAATTATGCAGCTTACTTTGGAGAAATCTTCAGAGGAGGAATTGCTTCTATAGCAAAAGGTCAATATGAAGCAGGAAAAGTTTTGGGTTATACAAAGCACCAAACGTTTATTCGTATCATTATGCCTCAGGTGGTAAAAACAGTTATCCCATCCGTTGGAAATGAACTTATGACCTTGGTTAAGGATACCTCCTTGGCACAGGTTATCTCTGTAGTTGAGTTATACCGTGTAGCAGCAACAGCGGGTACAAAATATTTTTCAATTGTTCCGATTATGGTTGCCGGATTGTTCTTCTTAATTATGAACACCGTAGTTGAGATTACCTTTAAATTAATTGAGAAAAAATTAGATTATTATCGTAACTAGCTCGTATAATCGAGATAAAGTGGAGGATATCATGTTATTAAAGGCAGATAATATAAAGAAAGAATTTGACGGCACCCAGGTGCTGAAAGATATATCGCTAGGAGTTGAGGAAGGAGAAGTGGTTGCAATCATCGGACCGTCCGGGTCTGGTAAATCCACCTTACTTAGATGCCTTACTCAACTTGAAAGAGTAGATAATGGCAGAATCGAGGTTTGTGGAAAACAGATGGTTGATACATTTTCAGGAGTGGGTTATTCTGATTCAAAGGCCTTGCATGAAATCATATTGGATGTTGGTCTCGTTTTTCAAAACTTCAATCTCTTCCCACATTTTTCGGTGTTACGTAATATTATGGATGCACAGGTTAAGGTTCTTGGTATTGATAAGAACACCGCAAAAGATAGGGCGATGGTGTTGTTGAAAAAAATGAATTTGGAGGATCGAGCAAATGCATATCCTTGTGAAATGTCAGGCGGACAGCAGCAAAGAGTTGCTATCGCCAGAGCGCTTGCATTAAATCCTCGTATTCTTTTCTTTGATGAGCCTACTTCCGCGCTTGATCCTGAGTTAACCGGTGAAATATTAAAAGTAATTCGTGAACTTGCCAAAGAGAAGATAACTATGGTTATTGTTACGCATGAGATGGCATTTGCAAGAGATGTCGCTGATAAGGTAATATTTATGGATCAGGGAGTGGTTGTTGAAGAAGGAACCCCGGAAGAAGTATTTGTGAATACTTATAATGAAAGAACAAAAGAATTCCTTCAGAGATTTAATCAAAATTAATACTTGCAATTATTGGATACGTTTGTTATAATAACAGATGTGCTAAATGATAAGACTAATTAAGGAGTGGACGAAAGTCCACTCTTATTCTTTGCTTAGCGGTTGTATGTAAACATGATTTGAGTAGGAAAGTAGGGATTTGAATGACAAAACATGAAGAATATGAACAAAGGACAGAAAAACTTTTACAACCAATCCTGTCAAAAAATCAATTCGAGCTATATGATGTTGAGTATGTAAAGGAAGGTGGAAATTGGTTTTTAAGAGTTTATATCGACAAAGAAATAGGCATCTCCATCGATGATTGTGAGATTGTAAGCAGAGCATTAAGCGAATTACTTGACAAGCATGATTTTATTCCGGATTCCTACATCCTTGAAGTGAGTTCACCCGGTCTTGGAAGACAATTAAAGAGAGATAAGCATTTTGAAAAAAGCATCGGGGAAGAAATTGAGTTAAAATTATACAAATCTATTAATAAGAAGAAAGAGTTCGTCGGTATCCTGACTGCATTTGACCAGGATACAATTACTATAGAGCTAGAAGATGAATCATCTTTAGCATTTAATCGTGCTGATATTGCAATTGTGAGATTGACGTTTGACTTCTAAAGTCAAAATTCTAATGAAAATAAGGAGGATATTGAAAAATGGATGGTAACAAAGAACTGATTGAAGCTTTAAATCAAATTGAAAAGGAAAAAGACATTAGCAAAGAAATTTTACTTGAGGCATTGGAAAATTCATTGGTTGCTGCATGTAAGAATAATTACGGCAGAGCGGATAATATAAAGGTTAATATTGATCGTATCACAGGTGCGGTAAATGTATACGCAATGAAAGAAGTTGTGGATGAAGTTACTGATCCGGTTATGCAGATTAGCCTTGCGCAGGCAAAAATGAAGGATGCGAAAAAAGAACTAGGTGATATCGTTCCAATCGAAGTAACTCCGAAAAATTTTGGCCGTATTGCAGCTCAGAAAGCAAAACAGGTAGTGGTTCAAAAGATTCGTGAAGAAGAAAGAAAAGTATTATTTACACAGTATAGCGGAAAAGAAAAGGATATCGTAACAGGTATCGTACAACGCTACGTAGGAAATAATGTAAGTATCAATCTTGGTAAAGTTGATGCGATATTAACAGAAAGCGAGCAGGTTAGAGGAGAAGTGTTCCGTCCAACCGATCGTATCAAATTATACGTTCTTGAAGTAAAGGATACAACCAAAGGACCTAGAATTACTGTATCCAGAACTCATCCGGAACTTGTAAAAAGATTATTTGAAGCAGAAGTAACTGAAATTCAGGATGGTACCGTTGAAATTAAGAGTATCTCCAGAGAAGCAGGTTCTAGAACAAAGATGGCTGTGTGGAGTAACAATCCTGATGTTGATGCAGTTGGTGCTTGTGTCGGTTTGAATGGTGCAAGAGTTAACACTATTGTGAGTGAACTTCGTAATGAGAAGATTGATATTATAAACTGGAGCGATGATCCTGAGAAGTTAATTGAGAATGCACTCAGCCCAGCCAAAGTAGTGTCAGTAGCTGTGGAAGAGAATGAAAAGAGTGCTAGAGTAATTGTGCCGGATTATCAATTATCACTAGCAATTGGTAAAGAAGGACAGAATGCAAGACTCGCAGCGAAATTAACCGGCTTTAAGATAGATATCAAGAGTGAATCACAGAGCATGGGATATTAATGTGAAAATAAAAAACAATTTTCACATTTAAAAGTTTGTACCTGCGAAATCCTCGGCACAAACTAATGCAAAGGATAGATAGCTTATGTGAAATTAAGGATGTGAAAGAATAAATGGCAAAGAAATTACCATTAAGAATGTGTACTGGATGCGGAGAAATGAAAACGAAAAAAGAAATGATCCGTGTCTTAAAAACACCGGAGGATGAGATAATTATTGATACCACCGGTAAAAAGAATGGACGTGGCGCTTATATATGCTGTTCTCTTAGCTGTTTACAAAAAGCGATTAAAACCAGAGGACTTGAGCGCTCTCTTAAAGTCAGCATTCCTAAGGAAGTAATAGAGACATTGGAGAAGGAGATGATTTTACTTGAATCCGGAAAACAAGAAAATATTTAATCTGTTAGGAATTGCGATGAAATCAGGGAATGCAGCAAGTGGTGAATTTTCTACTGAAAAGGCTGTGAAGGAACGTAAAGCTGCATTAGTAATTGTAGCAGATGATGCTTCGGACAATACAAAAAAAATGTTTACTAACATGTGTACTTACTATAATGTGCCAATTTACTTTTTTGGTATAAAAGACGACTTGGGTCATGCAATGGGTAAAGAGTTTAGGGCATCTTTAGCAGTGCTTGATAAAGGTTTGGCAAATGCAATAGAAAAGCAACTGAAAACGGGTGATACGAACGGAGGTAGTAAGTATGGCAAAAAAGAAAATATTTGAGCTTAAAAATGAGATAAATGATATTACTCATGCTTCTATTGAAAGCAAAGACATTCTTGACTTTGTTGAAAAGAGCTTTGGAGTGAAAAAAACACACAGTAGTGCACTGGAAGATAACGAAGTTGCATATATAAAAAACCACTTTGTAAAATCAAAGAAGGAGCCAAAGCCAGTAAGCCAGATAGCACCAAAACCGGCCAACGAAGCGGTACAAAGCAAGGTAGCTTCCCATACAGGAAATCAATCTGCACCACATACCGCAGACAAACCAGCTACACCGTCGCACAACCGACAAAACAATCCAAAACCGGCACAATCAACCGTCCAAGGTAATGATAGACAGGGACAAAGACAAATTGGTCAAAGACCATTTGAACAAGGTCAACAGGGGGCACCCGGACAAAGACCCGCAGGAGGACAAGGCGTAATGAATCAAGGACAACATGGATCTCAAGATCAGCAGAATACATCTGTAGAATCTTCAGAATATCAGGGCCCGAACACCACATTAAGAAACACAGGAGAACAGGGACAGAACAATAATAATGGTCAAAGACCAGCAGGTCAGGGATACCAGGGTAACAGACCTCAGGGTCAAGGTTATCAAGGAAACAGACCTCAGGGTCAAGGTTATCAAGGTAACAGACCTCAGGGTCAGGGATACCAAGGCAACAGACCACAGGGTCAGGGATACCAGGGCAACAGACCTCAGGGCGAAGGATACCAAGGTAATAGACCTCAGGGTCAGGGATACCAGGGCAACAGACCTCAGGGCGAAGGATACCAGGGTAATAGACCACAGGGTCAGGGTTATCAAGGTAATAGACCTCAGGGCGAAGGATACCAGGGTAATAGACCACAGGGTCAAGGTTATCAAGGTAACAGACCACAGGGTCAAGGTTATCAAGGTAACAGACCACAGGGTCAGGGATACCAGGGTAATAGACCTCAGGGTGAAGGATACCAGGGTAATAGACCTCAGGGTGGTGGATACCAGGGTAATAGACCTCAGGGTGAAGGATACCAGGGAAACAGACCACAGGGTGGCGGATACCAGGGCAACAGACCTCAGGGTCAGGGATACCAGGGTAACAGACCTCAGGGTGAAGGATACCAGGGCAACAGACCTCAGGGCCAGGGATACCAGGGTAACAGACCTCAGGGTGAAGGATACCAGGGCAATAGACCACAGGGTGGTGGATACCAAGGCAACAGACCTCAGGGTGGCGGATACCAGGGTAATAGACCACAAGGTGGTCAAGGTGGCCAGGGTGGCCAAAGAGGTGGATATGGCGGCGGTCAGGGTTATTCCAGACCAAGCGGTGGACAGAGACCGGGAAGCTATGGAACTCGTGGCTTTGAAGATATGGGTAAGGATGATGACGATAAGCCAAGCTACAACAGATCTGCACAGGGTAGAAAACCGGCAGGAAGACCTGGCGAGCGTAAAACCTTTGATCAGCAGATTCTTGATCAAAAAGTAGCAGAAAAGAACGATAACAGCAACAAGAGAAATCGTGATCGTATCAATAAAGAGAAGAATTATAAAGACAGAAATCTTGTAGACCGTGATAAGGATCTCAAGATTAAAGCTGCACCGAGAAAAGGTCAGTTCATTCAACCAAAGCCGATACAGGTCGTAGAGGATGAGATTAAAGTTATTATTATTCCTGAGGTTCTTACGATAAAAGAATTAGCGGATAAGATGAAAAAACCTTCCGCAGCATTAATTAAAAAGTTATTTCTTGCAGGAAAGGTAGTTACCTTAAATCAAGAAATCACTTATGAAGAAGCAGAAGAGATTGCACTTGATTATGAGATTATTGCAGAAAAAGAAGTAAAAGTAAATGTAGTCGAAGAGTTATTAAAGGAAGAGGATGAAGATCCGGATACTTTAGAAAAACGTCCTCCGGTTGTTTGCGTTATGGGTCACGTTGACCATGGTAAAACATCCTTGCTTGATGCAATCCGAGAGACAAATGTAACTTCGAGAGAAGCAGGTGGTATCACTCAGCACATTGGTGCTTATATCGTAGAAGTAAACGGTGAGAAGATTACCTTCTTAGATACACCAGGTCATGAAGCATTTACCTCCATGCGTAAACGTGGTGCGAAATCAACCGATATTGCTATTCTCGTTGTAGCTGCAGACGATGGTGTTATGCCACAAACCGTTGAAGCAATTAACCATGCGAAGGCGGCTGGAGTGTCCATCATTGTAGCAATCAATAAGATTGATAAACCAAGTGCTAATATAGAGAGAGTAAAGCAAGAGCTTACCGAATATGAATTGATCGCAGAGGATTGGGGTGGTGATACCATCTTTGTTCCAGTATCTGCTCATACAAGAGAGGGTATTGAACAATTACTTGAAATGATTATTCTAACCGCAGAAGTTGGTGAGTTAAAAGCGAACCCGAATCGTAATGCCAGAGGTATTGTCATCGAAGCTCAGCTTGATAAAGGTAGAGGACCAGTTGCGACAATCTTAGTTCAAAAGGGTACCTTACATGTAGGTGATAATATTGCGGTTGGATCTTCTTTCGGTAAAGTTCGTGCGATGATGGATGATAAGGGAAGACGTGTAAAAGAAGCAACTCCATCAACTCCGGTAGAGATCCTTGGATTAAATGAGGTTCCGGATGCGGGTGAAACATTCCTTGCTACAAATAATGAAAAAGAAGCAAGAAATATCGCTGAAGCATATCTTACTCAAAGTAAGGAAAAATTAATTGAGGATACCAAAGCTAAATTATCCTTAGACGGATTATTCTCACAGATTAAAGCAGGTAACATTAAAGAACTTAATCTTATTATTAAGGCTGATGTTCAGGGCTCCGTTGAAGCAATGAAACAGAGTTTGATAAAACTTAGTAATGATGAAGTGGCTGTTCGTATTATCCATGGCGGTGTTGGCGCAATAAATGAATCTGACGTTATTTTAGCTAGTGCATCGAATGCAATTATCATTGGTTTTAACGTAAGACCGGATAATGCTGCAAAAGAAACTGCGGATCGTGAAAAGGTAGACGTAAAGCTGTATCGTGTCATCTATGATGCAATTAATGATATCGAAGCTGCTATGAAGGGTATGCTTGATCCGATCTTTGAAGAAAAGGTAACCGGTCATGCAGAAATCAGAATGACCTTTAAGGCTTCAGGAATTGGTACTATAGCAGGTTCCTATGTTCTCGATGGTAAGATCGTCAGAGGCAGCAAGGCTAGAGTGTTCAGAGGCGACGAAAAGATTTATGATGGTAATCTTGCATCTTTAAAGAGATTCCAGGATGATGTCAAAGAAGTTGCAACCGGATATGAATGTGGTCTTGTATTTGAGAAATTTAATGAAGTTAAAGAAGGCGATAGGGTTGAACTCTATGCAATGGTTGAAGTACCTAGATAGTTCATTATAAGGAATTAATGCAGGTAAGCGCACCTAACCCGGAACACGGGGTGGGTGCTTTGGCTGTACCTTCTGACGCCCAAGTTCGCAGTGCTTTGACAGAATGGAGATTATATGAGAAAAAACAGTATTAAAAACACAAGAGTAAACGGTGAGGTACAAAAGGTACTGAGTACGTTAATCAGCAGAGAGATAAAAGATCCTCGAATCAATCCGATGACCTCCGTGGTAGCGGTTGAGGTGGCACCAGACCTTAAAACAGCAAAGGTATATATCAGTGTTTTAGGAGATGATGAGTCAAAGACTTCTACATTACGTGGATTAAAAAGTGCATCCTCTTTTATGAGAGGACAATTAGCAAAAACTCTGAATCTTAGAAACACACCGGAACTTACCTTTGTGATTGATAGCTCCATCGAATATGGCGCTCATATGTCAAAATTGATTAATGAAGTTAATAAGAACTTATCTGATACCGATACGGAGACAACTTCTGGTATGGATGAAGAAGATGGCGACGATGAGGGTTTAACGAAAGAAGAGGATGAATAGCTTATGAATAAAATTAATGCAGAGATAATCGGTGCTAAAAA
This sequence comes from Variimorphobacter sp. HTMS_6, assembly GCF_059717775.1. Lineage (NCBI taxonomy): Bacteria > Bacillati > Bacillota > Clostridia > Lachnospirales > Lachnospiraceae > Variimorphobacter > Variimorphobacter sp. HTMS_6. Next base: position 1,711,083 of record NZ_AP046094.1, on the reverse strand, counting down.
AATAGCAATCGCAGGACATGTAAGACCTGACGGTGACTGCATTGGTTCCTGTACGGCACTTTATTTATATCTGAAGCAGAATAAAGATCAATTCGCTCTCCAGCAAATCGATGTTTATCTAGAACATTTCGGTAAAGAATTCGGTCTTTTATCCGGTATAGAGGATATAAAGCATTCTTATGAATCTGATGAAGAGTATGATATATTTATTTCATTGGATTGTGGTAGTTTAGACCGTTTGGGTAATGCATTAAAATATTTTAATACAGCTAAAACAACAATCAATATTGACCATCACATCAGTAATCAAAGCTTCGGTAGAATCAACCATGTGATTCCCGATGCTTCATCAACCTGTGAAGTGCTATTTGATTTATTCGATGAAGAGCGCATCACAAAGGAAATCGCTTCCTCCTTATATGTCGGATTGATTCATGATACGGGTGTATTTAAACATTCGAACACTTCACAAAAGACATTACAGGTGGCTGCTACATTAATTAGCAAGGGAATCCCTTTCTCGGCTCTGATTGATGAATCCTTTTATGCAAAAACTTATATACAAAATCAGGTATTGGGTCGTTGTCTGATGGAAAGCATCCTAGCTATGAATGGTAAGGTGGTTATATCTTCCTTAAGTAGAAAGATGCTTGATTTTTATGGAGCTTCCTCTGCTGATCTGGATGGTATTATCGATCAACTTCGAGTGACGAAAGGAACCGAAGTAGCAATATTTATTTATGAAACAGATTTTCGTGAATTCAAAGTGAGCATGAGATCAAATGGTGAGGTAAATGTAAGCAAGATTGCGGTTTACTTTGGCGGAGGCGGACATATTAAAGCCGCTGGCTGTACAATGACCGGTACCGTACATGATGTGATTAATAATCTTACCCCTCATATTGAAGCTCAGCTAAAGGAATTAGGTAGGAGCAAGACAATTGATTAACGGAATAATAAATATATATAAAGAAAAAGGATATACCTCTCATGATGTAGTAGCAAAAATGAGAGGTATCTTAAAAATTAAAAAAATTGGTCATACAGGGACTTTGGATCCGGATGCAATTGGAGTGTTACCGGTTTGTATTGGCAAGGGAACAAAACTGGTCGACTTAATCACGGACAAGGACAAGACCTATGAGGCGGTTCTGAAGCTTGGAATAACTACGGATACACAGGATATCACAGGGACGATACTTACGCGTAGTGAAGTGAACGCAGACTATAATCGTATTTGTGAAACAATCATGAGCTATGTAGGAGAATACGACCAGCTTCCACCTATGTATTCAGCCATCAAGGTTAACGGGAAAAAATTATACGAATTGGCCAGACAGGGACAGGAGATCGAACGAGAACGTCGCAGAGTTAAGATTCATGCAATTCACATACTTGGACATGATGAGGTGGAGCATGAGGTTACGTTATCTGTGGATTGCTCTAAAGGAACTTATATTAGAACGCTTCTTCATGACATTGGTGCAGATCTTGGTTGTGGAGGAACGATGAAGAGCCTGAAACGTACCGCAGTTGGTAATTTTCGTTTAGAGAATGCATTAAAGCTTTCCGATGTGGAAGCTCTTGTTAAGGATAATCGTATCGAAGAGTATGTAGTTGTGATTGATGATATATTTAAAAATCTGCAAAAGGTTATTGTAAAGCAGGAGTTTCAAAAGCTAATTAACAACGGCAATATATTTACAACGGACAATATATTACCCCCTGAATATGAACTATCAGCGGGTAATTTAAGAGTTTACGATGAAGATAATACATTTATAGGAATATATCGATATGATAAGGATGAAAACCGCTTTAAACCGGTTAAGATGTTTTTGGCATAATCGATATTCAGTGATATGTTTCCACCATTCGAAAGAAACAGAAAGGTCGGGGGATACTATGGAATATATATCAGGGACAAAATTCAAGTATAAAAACAGTGCGGTTACCTTGGGTAAATTTGAGGGGCTTCATCTGGGACATCAACAATTGATTGATCAGGTGGTTTCTTATAAGAAACAAGGATTGACTGCAATTATGTTTAGTTTTTTACTAAATCCCTCCAACTTATTTTCAGAAAAAGAATTTGAATTAATTTATACAGAAGAAGAGAAGATCGCCAAAATGAAGCGAACAGGAATTGATGTGTTAATATCCTGTCCATTTACAGAGAAAACAAGATCGATGGAGCCGGAGGATTTTATAAGAGATGTTCTGGTCGGTCAGTTGGATGCTAAGGTGATTGTAGTAGGTAATGATTATCGCTTTGGGGTTAATCGTAAGGGTGATGTAGCCTTATTAAAGAAATATGAAGAGGTATACGGATATCAGGTAATTGCAAGTGAAAAGATTAAGTGGAAGAAGGAAACTATTAGTAGTTCCTCAATCCGTCAGGCACTTAAAGAAGGAGAGATGGAGAAAGTGAATGGTTTACTTGGCCATGCTTATTCCATCCGTGGTGAAGTGGTTCACGGCAGAAAACTGGGACGAACGATAGGAATGCCAACCACGAATCTGATTCCCCCCTCCAATAAATTATTACCACCCTGTGGTGTCTACTCTTCTAGATCCAGAATTAACGGAATTTACTACCCGGGTGTGACCAATATCGGATACAAGCCGACGGTCGGGGAAGAAGAACTGCTTGGTGTAGAGACCTTTATCTTTGATTATAATGAGAATTTGTATGGTAAAACGATAGAAGTAGAGCTTCATAACTTTATTAGACCGGAGCTTAAATTTGGTTCACTCGAAGAGTTGGTTCAAAAGATGAAAGAGGATATTAAAGTCGCAAAAGATTATTTTAAAAATCTTATGTGATTCATCGATCCTTATAAACTAAAATCATAGTAAATAATGTAAGCTGTTGTATAGCATGATATGCTCCCTCCTAAGTAAACAAGTTTTTGTTACTTTCTTGTCTACCTAGAAGAGAGCATAAATAAAAAGGCTATACAGCAGCTTTATTTATAAAACGTATAATAATAAATCCTATTCTTATAGTATCCAATCAGTGTTTGGCAATTAAAATACCTTAGTGTTTTGGACAAAGTCATTGATAGAAAGTAATATGAATTGTATAATATTGCCATGTAAATAATTGACTACAAAAGTGGAGGAAATTTGATGGAAAAGAAATCGGTAAACGCAATATGTGCATCAATAATTTTAGGATTTTTTATTTTAGGATTCTTTATTTCGAATGGATTGAAAAACAATACTCCGATACAACAACCAATTCAACCATCAACAGTTAAATATCAGTATGTTGCCGTTGGAAATTATCTAATTATGTATGATAGTCAAACAGGTGATGGTTGGCAAAAAAATATAGTACCAGATGAGCAAGAATCAACCGATTGGACAAAACTGCCATCTCCTTATGATGAATAATGTACTATTATTGTATCATATAAATCTTACTGTTATTTCTTGCGAATATTATTAAATTACTATACAATAACAAATAATGGATAAACGGAGGAGATTATGAAAGATTATAAAAACATATATGGGGGATTAATTATTGCCGGAGCAATGATCATATGTGCACTTATTTTGTCCTATTCAATCAAAAATAGTGAATTTAATTTAAACGGTAATTTAAACGGTAATTTAAATGGAGAATTATCATTAGTTAATAATGATAGCGAAAATTCCGATAACCAGAATGAGAATAGTGATAATAGCTCAAGTAAAAATACGATTAATTTAATATTAGTAGACGAAGCAATGCATATGATTAATTACGAGAATATTAATAACTTTCTTACTGATATCAAATCGGGAAAATTAAAAGATTTTCCATATATTAAGATAAATGAGGATTATTTATTCAGTAGGAAGGCAATTGAAGAATGGGTATATAAGCAAAGCTTAAGGCAAACAATTATTAAGTAGTTTCTACATATTGAATTTATAAATATGATTTTTATTAAAACTATTATTGAGAATATTTATTGAGATTTGATTCAGTATTGATATCAAAAAATACTTTAATCAATAAGTTATTAATTTTCTCCATCCGAATAAAATATTATAGAATTCTTCGTTCTGTGATTGGAGAGGATTGAATGGATCATTTTTTTTATAAAAAGAATCTTGGGATTCCTGTTAGCATTATGATGTTTCTATCATATTTGGTTGGATATTATTTATCAAGCAACTTAAGTGCATTGTTTGTGGCGGTGTTAACCGCAGTTATTGTGTTCTCCTTTGATTTTGACGATAAGGTGAAGGTGGCAGTCGTACAATCTTATATTTTTGCTTTTGCATTTCAATTGCTTTTTGGTCTATTGAATATTCTTCAGCTTATTAATCAAATTTCAGGATATTGGAGATTTTTAAAGATACCTTATAGTACTGTACTTTATCATGTAGGAGTTAATGGACTGACAATTATTCTATTTTTAATCTTTTTCGTATTTATTTTTGCTGGATTAATTGGGAAGGATATTATACTGGGCTTTACTGCAATTCTATTAGAACAGAATAAAATCGATGATAAGGTACCGATGCCAGAAAAAACGGTTCCACAGCCGGAGAAGATGACGAGAAAAATGAAACGATTATTTCCGCCAATTCAGCAGGATTATCCTCCGATGCCCCAAGTTCAGCCACCGGCGAAATCAACCGGTGTTATAAAGCCCAACATACCTTCGACTACAAATCAAGATAGTACAAATCAGAATAACCAGAATCAGAATAATCAAAATCAAAATAGTGAAAATCCAAATAACGAAAATCAGAGCGGAGAAAACAATCCTATTGAAAATAACAATACTGAAGATGATCCCGTTGACGATCAAATTGATGAAGGTGGAAACACGGAAGAACAAGATGCACAGGGTCAAGATACCGATCGCTAATTTAAATTATTGTTATTAAGTCTCTGCGAGAGTCAGTCATATCTTATATGAAATAATTATAGCAAAATATGTTTACAATATAATTATTATATGTTACTATACCAAAGTAAACAAACCCATTACTCGGATTTGGGACACTCCGACCTTTTTCTTGGTAATAGGCGTTTAAATTGAAAGGAGAATTTACTATGATCAGTAAAGAGAAAAAACAGGAAATCATCAAAAATTTTGGTAGAACACCAGAAGATACCGGTTCACCGGAAGTTCAAATTGCACTTTTAACAGAAAGAATCACAGAGTTAACAGAGCATTTGAAAATCAATAAGAAGGATCATCACTCAAGAAGAGGTCTTCTTAAGATGGTTGGACAAAGAAGAGGTTTACTTGAATACTTAAAGAAAACGGATATCGAAGGATATCGTGGACTTATCGAACGTTTAGGTTTAAGAAAATAGTAAAATTCTAATTCTAAGAAGGTGAATCTTGATTCACTTGAATCATAAACTGTCCCATTTGAAGCCGTATGTGCTGAGTGTGGGGCAGTTTTATTATTCTATACGAAAGAACTTTTTGCTGTAATGTGGTAAATTCTGCTGATGTTATAGAATATATAACTCCTTGTGGCATTCATACTTCATAGTTATCTAGTTATATATCAGTGCATCATAAAACAGAAATTTAAACTTAAAATAAAGAATATTAAATAAAGTATTAAAATAAAGTACGATTTAAAAAAATGATCGAAAAAAGTAATTAAAAAATAACACGTTATAAAATAAAATTGGTTTGGTGAAAAATGAATAGTATAGTAGAAGTTTTTAAAGATAAAAGTTTCTTGAAGAAAACACTAGCAATCGCAATACCGGTAACACTTCAGAATCTTTTAAGTAATATGTTGAATCTTATTGATTCACTCTTAATTATACGATTGGGTGAAACTGCTGTTACTTCGGTTAGTTTGGCAAATAAATATTTCTTCATATTTTCCTTGCTGATGTTCGGAATTAGTAGTGGATCAAGTGTTTTAGCATCACAGTTTTACGGAAAGAGGGATATGCTTAGTATCAAGAGAGTGTTAAGAATCTCGATGACAGTAGGGGTGATCGGTGGGATATTATTTATGCTGCCTGCATTATTAAATCCTAAAATTATCATGGGAGTAATTACTACCCATAATGATATGATAAAAGTCGGAGCACTTTATCTGGGTGTAATTGCAATCAGTTATCCGATTACCGCAATTACGGTATCTTATTCCTCGATACTGCGAAGTATGAATTATGTGAAGGTTCCAATGCTGATTACCGGTTTAGCAATCCTGGTAAATGTCATATTGAATTTTGGTTTAATCTTTGGTATGTTCGGTTTACCGGAACTTGGTGTAGCCGGCTCAGCACTCGCTACCGTGATAGCCAGAACCTTGGAATGTGGACTGCTCCTATTTATTTCAAGACTTCGCAAAGCAGGAGATGGCGGTGTAGGTGATTTCATCCATGTGAAATATCATAGATCAGTTGAAAATAATGAACCTTTCATCACTCGTAGATTTATTAATAAATATTTAAAGACAGCCGCACCGGTTATTGCAAATGAGTTTATGTGGGGACTTGGTGTAACCATGTATGCACTTGTCTATGGCCGAATGAATGAGCACGCTACAGCGGCAATTACGATTACGAATGTAATCGAATCCATCGTCGTTGTAACATTTTTGGGTTTATGTAATTCATCCGCAGTTATTCTGGGTAACGAGCTTGGTGCAAACGAACTGGAAAAAGCAGAAAAGCATGCAAAGAATTATATGATACTGCAATTACTGATATCTTTAATCGCTGCTCTAGCAACCTTCCTACTCAAAGATGTCATAGTTTCCATGTTTCCGGCATCGCCTCAAGCAATTCACTACATTAAATATTGCATGATCGTATTATCGATCTCCATACCGATCCGTGCATTAAACACTCAGATTATTGTATCCATATTAAGAGCCGGCGGAGACAGTTTAGCGGCGTTATTCCTTGATATAACCGGTGTTTGGTTTATTGGAATTCCAATGGCAGTTCTGGGTGGCTTAGTGTTTCATTTCCCAATCTATATTGTATATGCTATGGTACTTACGGAAGAACTTTATAAACTGATAGTAGGATATATAAGATATAAAAAGAAGAAGTGGGTAAGAAATATCGTGGTTCATGATGTAATTGGATAATTTGCTTTAGGTGATTAATTATTTTATTTGAGATAATCTAATTAATAAATGGAAATTCCCCTAACATCTGAAAGCATATCGTTCAACTTTATTTAAGATATCTAAATTAATAACTGTTGGTGTTAGTATATAACAGTGGACACGAAAAGTTTAACACATTACAATAGTTCCAAGAAAGGTGTGTGTTATTCAATGTCCAAGAACGGTGTCCGTTATTCGGAAGAATTCAAACAACAGATAATCGATCTGTATCAATCAGGTAGTTCAGTTAGCTATCTTAGTAGTGAGTATGGTGTGGCAAATGTAACGATTTATAAATGGATTAAAGAATCATCTCCAATTAAAGTATCTGAGAAGGAAGAAATCACTTCAAAGGAATACGAAAAAATGAAAAGACGTATTGCTGAACTTGAAATGGAGAATGAAATCTTAAAAAAAGCTACCGCCATATTCGCCAGAAAACGATAGAAGAAATCGTTACCTTCATCGAAAAATACAAATCAAAGTATACCGTTAAACTTATATGCAAAGCCTTGAAGTTCCCTAGGAGCACCTATTATAAGGCTCTAGTTCATGTGCCCTCAAACCGACAGATTAAAGCTGAAAAGTTGAAGGCAGAAATCCATAAGATTTATTCAGAAAGCAAATGCCGCTATGGAGCTCCCAAAATTCATAAGATACTGATAATGAGAGGTAAAAATATTAGTCTTAAAAGAGTTCAACGTTATATGTCTTCCATGGGGCTCCGCTCTATCGTAGTTAAAAAGTTCCACCCACATTCCTCTAAATCAAATGTGGTAGAAAGAGAGAACATTTTAAATAGAGATTTTAAAGCAACCAATATAAATCAAAAATGGTGTACTGACATAACTTATATTCATACGTTAAAGGATGGTTGGACTTATCTTGCGTCTGTAATGGATCTCTACAGCAAAAAGATTTTAGGCTATGCATATGGAACTTCAATGACTACAGAGCTTGTAATTAAATCTTTAGAAAACGCCTGCCTAAATGTAAAAAGTACAAAGGGAATTATTCTCCATAGCGATCTGGGAACACAATATACCAGTCAGAAATTTAACGAGTTAATAACCCAAAAGGAAATGGTGCATTCCTTTAGCAGGAAAGGCAATCCTTATGATAATGCATGTATTGAATCCTTTCACTCCTTACTAAAAAAAGAAGAGGTCAATCATAAAAAATACTATGATTTCAATGATGCCAGTAAGGCAATCTTTGAATATATCGAATCCTGGTATAATCGAAAAAGGATTCACGGTGCAATTAACAATATGACTCCTCATGCAGTGCATGACGCTGCTGCATAGGAAGTTAAACTTTTTGTGTCTACGTTATTGACACAAGTCCACTGTAATATATAAATCTAATTCATAAATAAAGGTTAGTTCCCTTTAGTTAGATGCCGGAAGAAATCAAGATATAATGATTTTTTCCGGCATATTAACGTTATCTTATTCGTATATGATTAATATATACATAAATTGAAGATACTGATTCATGCATAAAATTATTCTAAATAGTAATGGCTTGAAAATAATTGTAGCATAATGGTAACAATAATGGTATAATATTGTAGTTAGAGTTACGGGAGGACAACCCGAGACTTCTGAAAAGATTATCGAAATCAATGAGGTTCGGTAGGTTTTTCAGTTGTTTCGGTGCCTCCGACTCTAGAGAAAACAAGCAAGATTAATAACGCTATGCTTGTAACAAGAAAAGGAGACTAACTATGTACAAAAGTTTTAGCATGGAATTAGCTGGCAGAACTCTTACCGTTGACGTAAATAGAGTAGCTGCACAGGCAAACGGTGCTGCATTAATGCATTATGGTGATACCGTAGTATTATCTACAGCAACAGCATCCGATAAACCAAGAGAAGGAATTGATTTCTTCCCTTTAAGCGTGGAATATGAGGAAAAATTATACGCAGTAGGTAAAATCCCAGGTGGATTTATTAAAAGAGAGAGCAAACCTTCCGAGAATGCAATCCTTACCTCCCGTGTAATTGACCGTCCGATGAGACCGTTATTCCCGAAGGATTACAGAAATGATGTAACATTAAATAACCTTGTGTTATGTGTTGATCAGGATTGTTCCCCAGAAGTAACCGCTATGCTTGGTTCTGCAATCTCAACTGCAATTTCCGATATTCCTTTTGACGGTCCTACCGCATCTACTATGGTAGGTATGGTTGATGGAGAATTAGTATTCAATCCTACTTTATCCCAGAGAGAAAAGTCCACATTAGTACTTACTGTAGCATCTACAAGAGATAAAGTTATTATGATCGAAGCAGGTGCAAATGAACTTGCTGAGGATAAGATGATTGAAGCAATTTTTGCTGCTCATGCGTTAAATCAAGAGATTATCAAATTTATTGATACCATTGTAGCTGAGGTTGGTAAATCAAAACATGATTACATCAAATGTGATACACCGGCTGATTTATACGAAGATATGGTTAACTTCATTACACCGGAAGGTATGGAAGTAGCAGTATTCACAGATGAGAAACAGGTAAGAGAGGCAAATATCAGAGAGATTACAGATCGTCTGGTTGCTCGTTATGAAGAGAGTCATCCGGAATGGCTTCCTTTACTTGGTGAAGCAATCTACAAGTTCCAGAAGAAGACTGTTCGTAAGATGATCTTAAAAGATAAGAAACGTCCTGATGGTAGAGCAATTGATCAGATCAGAAGACTTGCTGCAGAAGTTGATGTATTACCTAGAACTCATGGTTCTGGTATGTTCACTCGTGGACAGACACAGGTACTTACCATCACAACCTTAGGCGCTTTAGCTGAAACTCAAAGACTTGACGGAATCGATGAAAACGAAACCGGTAAGAGATATATGCATCACTATAACTTCCCGTCCTATTCTGTTGGTGAAACTAGACCATCCAGAGGACCGGGTAGACGTGAAATCGGTCACGGTGCACTTGCAGAAAGAGCACTTGTTCCGGTACTTCCTACTGAGGAAGAATTCCCTTATGCAATTCGTACTGTATCCGAAGTATTAGAATCTAACGGTTCTACTTCACAGGGTTCCATTTGTGCTTCTACATTATCATTAATGGCTGCAGGTGTTCCGATTAAAGGAATGGTAGCCGGTATCTCCGTAGGTTTAGTAACCGGTGATAGCGATGATGATTATATCATTTTAACAGATATCCAGGGTCTTGAAGATTTCTTCGGTGATATGGACTTTAAGGTTGCAGGTACTCATAAAGGTATCACAGCGATCCAGATGGATATTAAAATCCATGGATTAACCAGAGAAATCATCGAAAAAGCAATCTATCAGACCAAAGAAGCAAGAACTCATATCTTAGATGATGTTATGGCTCCTGCAATCTCTACACCAAGAGCAGAAGTAGGTCCTTACTCTCCAAAGATTGTTCAGATTAAAATTGATCCTTCCAAGATTGGCGAAGTTGTTGGCCAGAGAGGTAAGACAATCAATGCAATCATCGAGCAGACAGGCGTTAAAATCGATATTACCGATGAAGGTGCAGTATCTGTTTGTGGCGTTGATAAGGAAAGCATCGATAAGGCTTTAGAGATGGTAAGAATGATTGTTACCGAATTTGAAGAAGGCAAGAAATACACTGGTAAAGTAATCAGCATTAAGGACTTCGGTGCATTTATTGAATTTGCACCTGGCAAAGAAGGCATGGTACACATCTCAAAGATCTCTAAACAGAGAATTGAGCATGTTGAAGATGTATTAACCTTAGGCGATATCGTAACAGTTGTATGCCTTGGTCAGGATAAGATGGGCAGAATCAGCTTCAGTATCAAAGATGTTCAGTAATAATATAATATAATTTAATCTTGATTGATAACCCCATGCTTTCAATGTAAACACATAAGCGAAAGTATGGGGTTGTTTTATGATTTACCTTTATTGAGTGTGTTGGATCAATTATCCAATAGGATAGAACTGTTTGAAACAAACATTCCTATCCTATTAGTTGAATTAGCTGCATATATATGGTAGTATTAGGTAACATCGAATACTGTAGAAGAATTTAGTCGTATTTACGATTTTAAAATCACATTTCAGTTATCAATCATTTTTCTCTATTTCGTTAATACTATTATCAATCCTTCAAACTAATATTACCATTACAATATCAAGAATATATAAAATAACTGCAAAAACGTTTAACATTTTACAGCTTTCGCGAGGGATATACAAAAGGTCACAAAAAACGGGAGGAACCTATATGACAAATATCACAAAATTAAAGAATAACATAACCGTCATAACAGAAGTATTACCATATCTTAGAAGTGCATCTTTAGGAATTTGGGTCAGAGTAGGTTCTGCTAATGAGGATGAGAATAATAACGGAATTGCCCATATTATTGAACATATGCTTTTTAAAGGGACAAAACATCGTGACGCAAAACAAATAGCAGATGAAATGGCAAGAATCGGAGGCAATATGAATGCATTTACCAGCAAGGAATGTACCTCATACTATGCCACGACTTTAAGTGAGCATTTACCGATTACAATAGATATTTTATCTGATATGTTTCAAAATTCATTGATTGATGAAAAAGCACTAAAGAAAGAAAAGGGAGTTATCATTGAAGAAATCGATATGTATGATGATTCGCCCGAAGATTTGGTTCATGAAATGCTTCAACAACGTGTATGGAAGAACCATCCACTTGGTTATCTGATATCCGGTACAAAGAAGATTGTAAGAAAAGTCACCAGAGAAGAGATTTTAGATTTTATGAGCACCTATTATGTGGGAGAGAATATTATCATCTCTATCGCTGGCAATTTTGATGAAGACCAGATTATAAAGATATTAGAAGAAAAGTTTGATTTGATTCCTGCTAAGAGTGAAAAACAGATATCTCTGTTAAGTAAACCTTTGTATAACAGGGTTCGTTGTAAGAGAAACAAAGACATAGAACAGCTTCACTGTAATATCGCATTCGACAGTATATCGTATCTATCCGATGAGCGGTATGTATTATCGGTGTTAAATAATATATTCGGTGGAAGTATCAATTCGAGGCTGTTTCAACAGATTAGAGAGAATAGTGGGTTGACTTATTCCATCTATTCTTATGGCAGTTCCTACCGCGAAACCGGATTATTTCACATCTACGCAGCGATGAATCCTTCTCAAACTAATACGGTTATTAAAAAGATTCATAGTATCATTAATGATATTAAGAAGAATGGTGTTACTGAGGAAGAGCTGTCTATGACCAAGGAACAGATTAAAACAGAGCTGATACTGGGAAATGAGAGCGCAAAGAGCAGGATGAATGCAAATGGAAAAGCAATGATGAACCGTGGAAGAATTGTTACGATTGAGGAGCTGGTAGACGAAATCAACAAGGTCACACGAACACGAGTAACTGATTTTGCAAATTCGTTTTTTAATCTTGATTCCGCATCCATATCATTAGTAGGTAATCTGAAAGAATTGGACACAAAAGCAATTGGATTTTAATTAAAAAATGTGTAATAGGAGAATTAACGAAGTTTGTTCTTGTGTATTCCTGGGCTCAAACTTTATATGCGCAAAAATCATGCGCAGGAATGGAGGTTAAGTATGAAGTATCAAATTATTGGGGAGCCGTTACCTGCAGTTACCTGTAATCTGGACATGGGTGAAACGATGATAACGGAAAGAGGTTCCATGTGCTGGATGTCACCAAACATGAAGATGGAAACATCCACAAACGGAGGAATTGGTAAGGCAATTGGAAGAATGTTTTCTGGTGATTCCATTTTTCAAAATCGGTATACTGCAATCGGTGGTACCGGAATGATCGCCTTTGCATCCAGCTTTCCAGGATCGATTCGTGCATTAGAGATCGCACCGGGCAATGGAATGATTGTACAAAAATCTGCATTTTTGGCATCAGAGTCCGGTGTAGAGCTTTCTATTCATTTTCAAAAGAAAATTGGCTCTGGCTTATTTGGTGGGGAAGGCTTTATTATGCAACGATTATCCGGCCGTGGAATTGCATTTATCGAAATTGATGGTTATGCAGTTGAATATGTTCTACAACCAGGGCAGAAGATGATAGTTGATACTGGTTATCTTGCGGCGATGACGGAAGGTTGTACGATGGAGATACAGACGGTACCTGGTGTAAAGAATATGTTATTTGGTGGAGAAGGAATCTTTAATACCGTTATTACCGGTCCTGGTAAGATTATATTACAAACTATGCCAGTTAATAATGTTGCAGCTACACTGAGACCATTCTTCCCATCCGCACAATAATTGAGAAGATTTTCATCGCGAATTTCAACTACATCTTGACAATTTTAATCAGAATGATATAATAAATTCTATCAAAATCATTCGTGAATACGTATGATAATATGAAAAGCGTTGAAGAGACGAGTAATATGCGGAAGAATTCAGAGAGAGATAAACTATGGTGAAATTATCTTATTCACACAAGTAATTGATAATGTTTTACTTGTCAGAAGCATATGAATACCAACTCAGAGTGACCCTAATCCGGTTCGGTGATTCCGTTATCAATCAGAATGAAGTGGGTTTATTACCAAAAAGGGTGGAACCGCGACGTAGATTTTACGCTCGTCCCTTTCGAATTGCCATAAAGCAAGTCGAAAGAGGCGAGCTTTTTTGGTGTTTAAATTATAATAGAAATTGAAGGGAGAAAACACTATGAACATTATTTTAAAAGACGGCTCTATGAAAGAGTATGACAAAGCAATGACAGTGTATGAAATCGCAAGTGACATTAGTGAAGGCTTAGCCAGAATGGCTTGTGCCGGAGAGATAAATGGTAAGGTGGTTGATCTTCGAACCGTAGTGGATCAGGATTGTAATTTAAGTATATTAACCTTTAACGATGATGCCGGTAAAGCTGCATATCGTCATACTACTTCACATGTCCTAGCTCAGGCAGTAAAAAGATTATACCCGGATGCAAAACTTGCAATCGGTCCATCCATTGACACGGGTTATTACTACGACTTTGATATTCCTTCCTTTGATCGTGCAGCACTGGATGGAATCGAGAAGGAAATGAAAAAAATCATTAAGGAGGGTGCCGAATTAGTTCGTTTTACCCTTCCACGTGCAGAAGCAATTGAATTAATGAAACAAAAAGAGGAGCCATACAAGGTTGAATTAATTGAAGATCTTCCGGAGGATGCGGTAATATCCTTCTATCAGCAAGGAGACTTTGTGGATCTATGCGCAGGACCTCACTTAATGAGTACAAAAACGATCAAAGCAATTAAACTAATATCATCTTCCGGTGCTTATTGGAGAGGTTCTGAGAAGAATAAAATGCTTACCAGAGTATATGGAACTGCATATACAAAGAATGCGGAATTAGAAGAATTCTTAGCACATTTAGAAGATATCAAAAAACGTGACCACAATAAACTTGGTCGTGAGATGGAGCTCTTTACCACTGTTGATGTGATCGGTCAGGGCTTACCTCTGTTGATGCCTAAGGGTGCAAAGATGATTCAAACCTTACAGAGATGGATTGAAGATGAAGAAGAGATGCGTGGTTATGTTAGAACCAAAACTCCGTTAATGGCAAAAAGTGATTTGTATCGTATCTCAGGACATTGGGATCATTATAAAGAAGGTATGTTTGTTCTCGGTGATGAGAAAGTGGATAAAGAAGTATTCGCACTTCGTCCAATGACCTGCCCATTCCAATATTATGTATACAAAAACAGTCAGAAATCCTATCGTGATCTACCTCTTCGTTACGGTGAGACTTCCACCTTATTTAGAAATGAAGATTCCGGTGAAATGCATGGATTAACCCGTGTACGCCAGTTTACAATCTCCGAAGGTCATCTTATTGTAAGACCGGATCAGATGAATGATGAATTCAAAGGATGTCTTGACCTTGCAAGATACTGCCTGCAGGTACTTGGAGTAGAAGCGGATGTAACCTATCGTTTATCCAAATGGGATCCTAATAATACTGAAAAATACATCGGTTCCGCGGAGGTTTGGGAAGAGACTCAGAGCAGAATCCGTAATATCCTCAATGAATTAGGAATCAAATTCACAGAAGCTGAGGGTGAAGCTGCTTTTTATGGTCCGAAAGTAGATATTCAGGCTAAGAATGTATATGGTAAAGAAGATACCATGATAACAATTCAATGGGATGCTGTTTTAGCTGAGCAGTTTGATATGTATTATATTGATCAAAACGGCGAAAAAGTTCGTCCTTATATCATTCACAGAACCAGCCTTGGATGTTATGAGAGAACACTCGCATGGTTGATTGAAAAATATGCAGGATTATTCCCGACATGGTTATGTCCGGAACAGGTAAGAGTTTTACCAATCTCTGAGAAGTATCATGATTATGCGAATAAAGTAAAGAATGAGCTTCAAAAGAACGGTGTACTTGCTACCGTGGATGAAAGAGCAGAGAAAATCGGTTATAAGATTAGAGAAACCAGATTGAACCGTATTCCTTATATGTTGGTTGTTGGACAGAAGGAAGAGGAGGAAGGATTAGTATCTGTAAGAAGCCGTTTCCTCGGGGATGAAGGCCAAAAATCTCTTTCTACCTTTATCAGTGATATCTGTGAAGAAATCAGAATAAAAGAAATCAAAAAAGTTGAAGTTGCTGATAATAATGAGAAATAATTTTCCGGCGGTTTAATAAAATGTAAAAACATGGGCACGGGATTTGCTGTTTAAAGCTTAATATACTTTAAAGAAACTGATTCATATCAGGATTTTTGCAAACAAAACTAAATATTTATGGAAAAGGAATGTTATTGATTTTACTTTATAGAAGTTTGATTTTCGGGCTTTTAGAGAAGTTTACGATGACATTCCTTTTTATTGTCATATCAAGAATGCTTTGTATCATAAACACGTTATTTACTTTTCCATTAATAATCAGTCATGAGATTGAACTTACTGTTTATACTAAGCATAGATATAAAAATTAATAATGTTAATAAAATAATTATTAAAACCTTATTCTGATTTTGCTTTTATATTTTTTCTTTTTCAAAGAAAAACATTACCCTTTGTTGACTTAACTTCAGGTCATCATACATTCATGAAAGGAAGGTATCATTAATGGGAAATAAAATGAAAAGTACAAAAAATAATAAAAAAGAAGACGGAACATTTCATTCAAAGAAGATAAAACATGACCCACAGGCAGAAAGTGCGAGAGCAGTATTTGGTTTAAAAGACAATAACGATGACAATAACAATTACTCCAGATAAGAATAAAATCACTAGACTGGTGATGATTCATATAATTTAGGTAACCACGTTATCAACAGGGAAGAGATTACTCAGTATTATTATTTATAAGGGAAACATTTTTAATTGTATATAATATTTTATCATGAACAGGATAAGTGAGATCAATATAGGCCATGGTAGAAGGAGCTGTTTTTCCACTTATCCGTCCCTTTGTCATATATTTACCTTTTGTTGTTAACTGTCATTCATCCCTTTATTAATACAACTTGACAAATCACATACTAATTGGGTATGATATCATAAATATGGAATATATGATAATATGTGGAAGGATGAATGGAATGAGTAATTATCGTATTGAAACAAAATGTATCCAGGAAGGATATCAGCCGAACAATGGAGAAGCACGTGTTCTCCCAATTTATCAAAGTACTACCTTCAAGTATGATTCCAGCGAACATGTTGGTAAGTTATTTGATTTAGAAGAGGACGGTTTTTTCTATACCAGATTATCAAATCCGACCGTGGATTGTGTGGAACGAAAGATTGCAGAATTAGAAGGAGGAGTCGGAGCACTTTGTACCTCTTCCGGACAGGCGGCTCTATTATTATCAGTTCTTAACATTTGTAATGCTGGTGATCATATTGTAGCCTCTGCAGCAATATACGGTGGAAGTACAAACCTACTTGGAGTTACGCTGAAGAGAATGGGAATTGAAGTAACCTTTGTCAATCCGGATTCTTCTGAGGAAGAATTACATAAATGTATTCAGGTGAATACAAAGTTAGTATTTGTAGAAACAATTGCAAACCCTGCTCTGGTTGTTACTGATTTAGAGAAATTTGCTGAGCTTGCGCATAGTCATGATATTCCACTTTTTGTTGACAATACATTTGCTACACCAATCAATTGTAGGCCGTTTGAATTTGGTGCTGATATTGTACTTCATTCTACTTCAAAATATATGGATGGCCATGCTGTTGCACTGGGCGGTGTTATCGTTGATAGTGGTAAGTTCAACTGGGATAATGGTAAGTTCCCTGGATTATCCACTCCAGATGATTCGTATCATGGTATGGTATATACAAAAGACTGCGGAAAGAAAGCATTTATTGTTAAGGCAAGAGTTCAGTTAATGAGAGACTTAGGATCAACTCCAGCACCAAATAATGCATTCTTACTCAATTTAGGCATGGAAACACTTCATTTAAGAATGGAGCGACATTGCAGTAATGCACTTAAGGTTGCCGAGTATCTTGAGAAACATGATAAGATCTCCTGGGTTAACTATCCCGGATTAAAGAGTAATAAATACTATGATTTAGCACAAAAGTATTTGCCAAACGGAGCCAGTGGTGTAATATCCTACGGCGTGAAGGGCGGAAGAGAAGCGGCAGTAAAATATATGGATGCTCTTAAATTAGCATCAATCGTTGTTCATGTAGCAGATGCAAGAACCAGCGTATTGCACCCTGCAAGCACAACGCATCGCCAGTTATCCGATGAGCAATTAACTGATGCAGGCATTACACCAGATCTGATCCGCATGTCCATCGGTATAGAGAATGTAAGCGATATTATCGAGGATATTGAACAAGCATTAGCTTTAATTTAAAGTATATTATAATTTGATAAGTTTCTAGAATGTTTAAGGCTCTAGAATGTTTCGTCAATAAAAATTAGTATCAAAAAAGCACGGAAGTTGAGCAGCGAACCCTTACAGTCAGACGTAAAATCTAACGATAGAGGTTTGTTTATTGAAAGCTTATCCTGTGCTTTTTTTATCCTTAAATAATGCATTTTTTAATATCTTAGATCTTTGAATTAATCATTTACTTTCATTTATTATTGGCTTAGATAGACTATATCATAACAAAAAGAGGGTTATTAGTATAATTATACCAGACTACATATTTAGACATTATTTTATAATTAAAGCTAGACACTTTTTATACAATGAAATATAATAGATATGAAATATCTGAATATACATATAAAAATTGTCTTTTGAAAAATAATAACAAAAGAAGTAATGTAACTACAAATGAAGGGGTTGTGCTTATTAAGGCATAGTGATTAAAATGAATATCAAATCTAAAGGCATGATTTTCTCACTACTCATGATTTTATTGATTTCATTAGTTTTAGGTGGGAGCTTATATTATCGATTCAGATCTGTGTTAATTAGTGAAGTTAATCAGGATGTTTTACGGGAGGCAGAGGAGTCATCCGATCAAATTGATCATTATTTAGATCAATTTACAGCACCTTTGGTACATTTATCAAAAAATGATATAATAACATCAATGGATTGGGAGAGACAAAAGAAACTCATATCAGATCAAGTTTACTCTCAATATCTTAATGTAGCAGTTGTTGGACTAGATGGACAAGCTCGTTATCTGGATAATGTAATTCTAAATTTAGGAGATCGGGATTATGTAAAAAAAGCTCTACGAGGTATCACTTCATTTTCTGATGTAATTATCAGTAGAAAAACAAATGAACCGGTAATTATGGTTGGAGTACCAATCTACCAAGGTAAGGTAGTAAAAGGTGCATTAATTGCTCGTATTAATGTTGATTTCTTAGCTACAGTAATACATGGTTACGGCAAAACAGGTTGGGCGTATGTCATCAGTTCGGAAGGAGATATTATCTCTGAAACCTTAAAAGATGAACCGCTAGATACCTATAATTTATATAAACTGTCCAAAACGGATTATAATTATAAATCTTTTGCTGACTTTGTAGAAAAAAGTCAGAGCAAAAAAGCTGGTTATGGAAATTATATTAATAAAGATAAAAAAATACTAATTGGTTATTCGCCAATTGTAAATTCGAATTGGTATGTTTTTGTGGCAACCTATGAATCGGATGCGTTAACTGCGCTACCAAAACTGCAACATATGATGGTGGCAATCATTTCAGTGCTTATGATCATGTGTGTTATCATTGCGTGGTTTGCTGTTGGTCAGTTCACAAAACCTATTATTGAACTTGATGCATTGTTCTCCAAGGGAGCACAGGGCGACTTAACCATCCGTTTTACTCCAAAGACAAAAGATGAGATCGGTAGATTAGGTATTGGATTCAATCGTATGATGGATAAAATTAAGACATTAACACAATATGATCCACTTACCGGATTATTGAATACTTATGTGCTGGAGAAAGAAGTAGAATCTATAATACAAAACGAAACAATTAGCGATTTCTCACTAATTATGGTTTCCATAGATAAATTCAGTATGATTAATGATGCTTATGGATATACCTCGGGAGATGAATTACTACAGCAGATGTCTAAACGTTTGGATAGTTATTCTGCAGATAGTAATCAGATCTATCGGTATAAAGGGGATAAATTTGTATTGCTCTATAAAAACTGTGAGTTGATAAAAGATACGAATAAAATTGCAAATAAAATCTATAAAGAACTGTCAGAAAGCTATCTGATTGCAAATAAAATCATCAATATCAGTGTTAGCTTAGGAACTTTTATATGGGATGATAATACACGCTCTGAGGATCCGATTAATGCGGTAACTCAGGCTAAGAATTATGCAAAATATCTTGGAGGTAATCAAGTTCAATTCTTTGACCGCAACATATACCAGGGTATCTTAGCAATGAAATCAATACAAACTGATATCTATGAAGGTATTAAGAAGGATCAATTCTACTTGGTTTACCAACCTTTATTTGATCTGGAGAATGATAGTCTTGCTGAAATGGAGGCGCTGATTCGATGGGATCATCCAGAAAAAGGACTCCTATATCCGGATAAATTTATTGACCTTGCAGAAAGAACTGGCTCCATTATTAAAATTGATATGTGGGTTATGGAAACAGTATGTAAGCAGTTAAAAAAATGGATGAATAGCGGACAACCTAGGGTAGTTGTATCGGTTAATGTATCTTCAAGGACCTTTGAAACCAAGAATTTTATTACTGATTTACTACATCTGATTCAGTATTATGAAATCGATCCGGTTCTTCTTCAGCTTGAGATTACAGAAAGAATCTTGATTAAGAATGTAGATGAAAGTATAAATAAGCTTAATCAGTTAAGAGCAATGGGAATACGTATTGCAATTGATGATTTTGGAATCGGCTACTCATCACTTAGTTATATTGTTCGTTTACCGATTGATTGCATCAAAATCGATAAATCCTTTGTACAGGATATAGGTTCCAGCAAGGAGGCAGAAGCAATTGTATCCGCCATTATTAATCTCTGTAAAACCTTAAAATTGAATGTAGTAGCTGAGGGTATAGAAAGTCAGATTGAGCTTGATTATTTGAAATCAAATCAATGCGATATCGGCCAAGGATATTATTTCTCAAAACCGGTAAGTATTCACGAAATTGAAACGAAATACTTAGCTCAAAAAACATCATTCAGTAATAAGTAAATAGATAAACATTTAAGTGTTATATATAATGTTAGGTTTAAGCCAAAACATTACTTATAACACTTTTATTTTGCAGAATAAAAATCAATCATTTTCAAATAATAATATGGAATTATTGCTTTTAGCAGTATTTCATCAAATTGAGGAAATGAGGAAGTATTCATGCAGAAAAATTTGTTACCAGACAATAGTTATAAAAATAATACATCGATACAAAATAATGAAGGCAATGAAATGAAGGATACTAAAAACTCAGAAAACAGAGAACAAATGTCGAAGGAAGAAGGCATGAGGGAAGATAGAAGACGAGGATCACAGGAGGATCAGGAAAGAGAAAAGGTAGCAAAAGAAAACGAGGATTTAAAAGATCAGCAAATCAGTGAATATGGTCAGACGCTTCTTGAAAATGGAAAGAAAGATCACAAGATCCATCTGTTATCAATAATTGGTGAAATTGAAGGGCATGAATGTTTGCCCCAACATAACAAAACCACAAAATATGAACATGTTCTACCTCAATTAGCAGCGATAGAAGACAGTACAGACATTGATGGACTTCTCATTTTGATTAATACAGTGGGTGGAGATGTTGAAGCAGGGCTAGCAATTGCTGAGATGATTGCATCACTCAGTAAACCTACCGTATCCCTTGTACTTGGTGGTTCACATTCAATAGGAGTACCTCTGTCTGTTTCAGCAAATTACAGCTATATTGTACCAAGCGCTACCATGATCATTCATCCGGTACGTATGAATGGTACCGTAATCGGAGTTACCCAAACATTTGAATATTTTGAAAGAATTCAGGATCGAATTATTAATTTCGTAGTGAACCATTCCAAGATCGACTATAACAGTTTTCGAGATTTAATGTTAGATACTCACCAGCTTGCTAAGGATGTTGGATCCATCCTGGTAGGAGAAGAGACAGTTAGAAAAGGTATTATTGATGGAGTTGGTGGAATAAAGGAAGCTCTAGCAAAAATTAATGAGATGATCGATGCAAAAAATGAAACAGATTAATTTGGAGGTGCCTATGCTATATACAGCGAGACCGTTGGAGAGAATCTACGCCGTACCGTCTGTCTTTGATCAAAATAAAAAGGAGAGAGAAGAGAATACGGATAATCCGGAGTATAAAGATGTGATTATACCAAACGGTAGGTTGCGCACTCGTAGAGAGGGTGAAAATTATATTATTGAAGGTGTAAATTCTACTGATATGAGTGATTACTTAAATGAACAATACTCTCCGGGTCAAAATTATAAAAGATAAGAATAAATGCTGCTGTTAGGTATCTGTCATAGATCTTAGCGGTAGCAATTATTATTTATAATAAGTTGACATCATAATAATGATAAAAATTATGAAATTGTATCGCGGAAAGGGTTGTTTTATGTTTTAGTCTTGCATATCATTTTTAATAAAGGTATAATTAAATGCAAAAGTATTTAATATATTAAAGTAAATTTCATATCAAAAAAGGACGACGGAGGCTACCACGGTGGGATTGATTCAGTCAATTGTAATGGGTATTGTTCAAGGAATAGCCGAGTTTCTGCCTATCAGCAGCGATGGTCATTTAGCACTAATGAAATTCATTTTGAATATTAAAACAGATGATGTACTTCTATTCGATGTACTATTGCACTTCGGAACTTTGATTGCTGTATTTATCGCATTTTGGAATGACATATGGGAACTGATTAAAGAAGGGATCGGCATAATCGGAGATTGTGTGAATAATTTCTTCAAGATGATACATAACGCGGCCTCAAAGAATAAAAAACCGTATAAAAAAGTGATTTCAACACCGTATCGTAAGCTTGTGATATTAATTATGGTCGCAACAATTCCAACCGGAATTATCGGTGTTATATTTGATAATGCGATTGAAGTAGCAAACCAATCTTTGTTGGTACCTGGGCTTTGCCTTGTATTATCTGGACTCTTGCTTATGATAGCTGACCAGATGAAGCCAGGGAATAAAAAAGAGAAAGAAGCGACCTATCAGGAAGCTGGTATCATTGGTATAGCCCAAGGGCTTGCCATTCTTCCCGGTCTATCTAGATCCGGTTCTACGATTACCGCATGTTTAGTTGCAGGTTATGAACGTGGATTCGCTGTAAAATATTCCTTTATCATGTCGATTCCGGCCATACTTGGAGCGGTAATCTTCAAGGTGAAGGATTTTGACATGGCGTCTATTACGCAAAATCAACTCATGAATTATCTGGTTGGTATGTTGGTGGCTGCAGTAGTCGGTTATATTTGTATCAAAACTATGTTAGTAATAGTAAGAGGTAAAAAATTTAAATATTTTGCATATTATTGTATCGCAATCGGTATCTTTGCGTTAATTTGGTACTTTGCGTAAGGAGGACTAAAAAGAAATGGCTCCAAAACAGAAAACGAGAAAAAAAACGAATACACGAAAGAAGAATACGAGAGGAAGACAGAATATAAAAGAGCGTGGCGTTATTCAAGATGAAATAATCTTGGTAATCGCGTTAGTTCTTTCCATCCTGCTCTTTTTGAGTAATATTAATTTATGCGGAAGCGTGGGAAAAATCATCAGTGGTTTTTTATTTGGATTAATTGGACTGGAAGCACATCTATTGCCATTTATCATATTCTTTATGGCAGCGTTTCAACTATCCAATTACGGGAATAAACAAGCCGGAACGAAGATTCTAAGTGCTTATGTATTCTTTGTAGCATTAGCATCCTTTATCCAGATGTTAACCAATCCTGACCCGAATATTAAATTAGGAGATTATTATATCAACTCCTATGAACAAAGAAGCGGAGGCGGAATTATTGGCGGCCTCTTTGCGAAGCTATTCTGCGGTTTGTTTGAGAAGGTAGCAACTTATGTTATACTATTGGCAATCATGGCTATCTGTATTATAGTGATTACCGGCAAAGCGATTTTTACTATGCTGGCAAGCAAAAGCAAGGATTCAATTAAAGAACGTATGGAATACCAGCGAATTCGTAAGGAGGAGCGCACGACTTCGGCTGATTTTAAGGTTATCAACGGTACAAGAAAACCTGCTAAAACATTTGTTATTAATGAAACTACTCCATCTACCTTGAGGGAGGCGGGTGAGGAAGAACAGGTTATCCCGGAACATAAGTCAAAGAAATCACAAAAAGCAAAGAACAGTTTGGCCGAGGCAGAGGAACCGATTATTCCGATTCTAAACTTTCATTCTATCTTTGATCAAAAAACAGAAGAAGAGGGAATAGGGGAAGAGGAACCAGTGCTAACCTATGAGGAAGAATTAAAACGCAAATTCGGACGTAAGGAAGAACCTTTTGAAGCGTCAGACAGCGTAGAATTCATTGACGAGACCGGTGTAGATAATATGGCTACAGAAGTAGAAGAACCAATATCAGAGCATATTTCAGAGCAAATCTCAACTTCATCAAAACCAAAAAATAATTCTAAGAACAACGACAATTCTATCGGTGTAGAAGAGCTGAATATATCACAAACTGCAAAGCAGAAGGAGTATATTTTCCCTCCCTATCATTTGCTTTCAGCGCCCAAGCTTAAGCCGAATAAGGGACAAGCTTCGGATAAGGATTTAAAAGAAACGGCTATGAAGCTTCAGACCACACTCGATAGCTTCGGCGTTCATGTTACAATAACAAATGTAAGTGTTGGGCCTGCAGTTACTAGATATGAGCTTCAACCGGAGCAGGGGGTTAAGGTTAGTAAAATTACTAGTCTTGCGGATGATATCAAGTTAAATCTCGCTGCCTCCGACGTTAGAATTGAGGCACCGATACCGGGCAAAGCAGCGGTAGGTATTGAAGTTCCGAACAAAGAAAATTCCATGGTAACTTTCCGTGAGATGATAGAATCCAAGGATTTTGATAAACATAGTTCCAGTCTCGCCTTTGCAGTTGGTAAGGACATCGGTGGACAGACTGTAGTTACGGATATTGCGAAGATGCCGCATCTACTGATCGCTGGTGCAACTGGTTCCGGTAAGTCTGTATGTATTAATACACTAATTATGAGTTTATTATATAAAGCAAAGCCGTCGGATGTTCGACTTATCATGATTGACCCCAAGGTAGTAGAATTAAATGTTTATAATGGAATACCACATCTGTTAATTCCGGTTGTGACTGATCCAAAGAAGGCCTCAGCAGCACTGAACTGGGCTGTAATTGAGATGACAGAGAGATATAAAAAGTTTGCTGATGTCGGTGCTAGAGATTTGAAGGGGTATAACGATAAGGTTGCGAAGGTGGAGCACCTGAATGACGAGAATTGCCAGAAGCTTCCTCAGATTGTAATTATCATCGATGAGTTAGCGGATCTTATGATGGTAGCACCGGGAGAAGTGGAAGATGCAATCTGTCGTTTGGCTCAGCTTGCCAGAGCTGCCGGAATTCATTTGATTATTGCTACACAAAGACCATCCGTAAATGTAATTACCGGTTTGATTAAAGCGAATATTCCATCCAGAATCGCATTTGCGGTATCCTCTGCAATCGATTCCAGAACAATCCTTGATGGGTCAGGTGCTGAGAAACTGCTAGGAAAAGGTGATATGTTATTCTTCCCTTCCGGATATCCGAAACCGGTTCGTATTCAGGGTGCGTTTATCAGTGAAAAAGAAGTTAGCTCAGTTGTGGAATTCTTAAAGAAGAACAATAACGAAGCAGTATATAACGACGATGTTCATGAGAAGATTAATAATGCGAAGGGTGGCGAACTCTCCGGAGCTAACGGCGGAAGCGGAGATGACCGTGATGAATACTTTATGGAAGCCGGAAAGTTTATTATCGAAAAGGACAAGGCCTCGATCGGTATGCTACAGCGTGTGTACAAAATTGGCTTTAACCGTGCTGCCAGAATTATGGATCAGTTGGCAGAAGCTGGTGTGGTTGGACCAGAAGAGGGAACCAAGCCAAGGAAGATTATTATGTCCCAAGAGCAGTTCGAACAATACTTGGAAGAATATTAATTAATATATAATTATTTGCTCAATCCATCTTATTGCTAAAATAAGTTTATTATTATGATTGAGTAAATATTAAATTATCAGCAGTGTATACTTAAAGAATCATCGCTTATCATAATAAGTATTAATTTATGAATTATTATTGAATTAGTATGAAATATATGAATCACTTCTGAATAAGTACAAGATTTTGAATTAGACTTACATATTGAAGAAATAATTATTAGAACAATATAAAGGAATAATATGACCGGATTACTTGTAGTAAATGAATTTCTTAAATCAAATAAATTTAACGAGATACATTCCTGGCTTTTAGAGGCAGGACAAAAACAAAATATCAATATGATACTAAAAACGAATGCAGAGCTATTAATCGATATTCATCAAGGTGATTATCTTAGAATGAGTGATTTTATACTCTTTTGGGATAAGGATGTGAAGCTGGCAAGTTATCTGGAACACTTGGGTTATCCGGTTTTTAATTCATCTAAGGCAATTGAAATCTGTGATGATAAATCACTGACTCATCTAACCCTAATGAATTCCGATATTAAGATGCCTCGTACCATTGTAGCCCCCAAAACCTTTGAGAATATAGGCTATACCAATTATGATTTTCTAAAACAGGTTACCACGCTGATTGGTTTTCCTATCGTGATCAAAGAAAGTTTTGGTTCTTTTGGCCAACAGGTTTATCTGGTTAGGAATCAGGACGAGTTATTAACCAGGGTTACCGGGATCGGTACGAAATCTATGATATTTCAAGAGTTTATACCGACCAGTTTCGGAAGAGATATCAGATTGCAGGTGGTAGGCGGCGAAGTGATTGCTAGTATGTATCGTTACACCGAGGATGGAGATTTCCGAGCAAATCTAACGATTGGTGGAAAGATGAAGCCATATACTCCTAACAAGGAGCAAATAGAATTAGCACTTTTATGCTGTGACCTCATTGGTCTGGACTTTGCAGGGGTGGATATTATCTTCGGAGAACAGGATGAACCGATATTATGTGAGATTAATTCGAACGCACATTTTAAAAATATCTATGATTGTACCGGTGTGAACGCTGCAGATGCAATTATTAATCATATTCGAACTAAGGTGGGCTAAATATGAAGGCTTGGATGATTTATTACCGAGAAGGTGCAGCTTATAATAAACAATATATCGAATTCTACCAAATAGAAGGCAAAAAGCTGAATATAGAGATTGAACTTGTTCTCGTGGAGGACCTGGAATTTGGTGTCAAGAATAATCGGTTGTTTCTACACATTGATGGTAAAGAACAGGATATACCTGATTTTGTAATATGTCGTGCTATTTATCCGCTATTGAATAAACATCTTGAATATATGGGAATTAAGGTGTTTAATAAGTCCACCGTGTCTGAAATCTGTAACGATAAGGCTCGTACCTATCAACATCTCGCATCTACCGGAATTAAGATGGTCGATTCTAGCTTTTGTGCCAATCGTTTGATTAATTCAGAAATTGATAAAATTTATTCCCCTACAGTCATTAAAGCAGTGGATGGACATGGTGGAAGCCAGGTATACTTGATTGATCCTACAGAATATAAACCGGATCAAGAATCCGTTATCGATGGCTTAAAAAGCTCGGATGTTGTCATTCAGCCATTAACCGGAAGTAGATGTCAGGATTTACGTGTCTATGTAATCGGTAAAGAAATCATCGCTTCTGTAATGCGTACAGCAAAGCAGGGCTTTAAATCGAATTTTTCACTTGGTGGAGATGTTGTTCTTTATGAATTATCCAAACAGGACATTGAGATAGTGGATAAAATTATCAGTAAATTTGATTTTGGAATGGTTGGAATCGATTTTATAATCGGAGACGAGGGTGAGCTGATATTTAATGAGATAGAAGATGTCGTGGGTTCCAGAATGTTATATCAATGTGCCCCAGATATTAATATTGCAGAACGTTACCTAAAATTCATTATGAGTTCACTTGGTTGATTTTTGGGTGAGTATGCTGATATTTATTAATTACAAGATAAAAATGGGAAAAGAATGAAATTCTAATCCTGTTCACACAGTAGAACTTCTTGGTTATATATACATATATTAGTTATTCAAAAAATTAATGAGGTGATTAAATGTATTATATAAAAAAAGTGATGCTTCTTGTATTAATAAACATTTTAGTGATTTTAAGCTGTGTATCTTGTAGTAAAAAAGAAAATTCATATCCAACTGATGATTATGGTTATTCGGCTATAGCAACTACTATTCAAAAGACTGGAACAGATTTTATAAATTTGGATGCTGACTTAAATGTGATAAATACA
The DNA here is from genome assembly GCF_059717775.1 of Variimorphobacter sp. HTMS_6. NCBI lineage: Bacteria > Bacillati > Bacillota > Clostridia > Lachnospirales > Lachnospiraceae > Variimorphobacter > Variimorphobacter sp. HTMS_6. The sequence continues at coordinate 1,683,027 of NZ_AP046094.1, read as the reverse complement.
AATAATTATAACTATGGCAATGTTGGAGGTTATAGTTTTAATAAACCTTGTATTCGAAATAATATTATGTATGAAATTTCACAAGGGTATGGTAACGATCGAAATGATTGTGCGATTATAGCATTGAATTTAGAGACTGGAGTTATGAATGAATATAAGTTTGAATATCGTGTAAATATTACAGATTTTATAGTTACAGATTATTACATATATACGATCAGTAATTTAAATCATATAACATATATTGACCGATATTCATTCAAAGACAAAAATATAGATACTTTTAAAATTGAAGATTTAATAGGAATAGATTTGTGCTTTAGTAATGATAAGCTATATGTTTTCGTAAATGATGTAACGACTTACATTATGTATCAAGTTGACATAACTAATCGAAAGCTCACAAAGGCGCTAGATCTAACAGAATACTGTTTAAACGATTATGAGCCAAGCTATTTTGCATCGTATGGGGATTATCTATACTTACCGTGTAATGATCGTTTACTTCAAATATCAACCGTAGATTATACATTAAAGGAAATAGAACTCCCATACCAGGATGCATTTGGAATGTATAAAGATGGTAATTTGCTTTATATTTCGTGTGTAAATATTTATGATCAAAATGCAAAAGCGAAAATAGTTGTTTACAATTTTGATACTGAAAAAATAACGTCGAAGTATATGCTTAAAAGCAACATTATGCAGTTTTTAATTAATTTTAATAATCTTATTGTTTTAGATTCGAATAACAAAGTTTATCGATATCGTATTGATGAAAATGACGGTTGCGAACTAATAAACGAAAAGGAATTAAAAATACGTAAGAATTATCATTTATCGGGTTTGTTCTGTAGATTGACATATCAATAGTGTAAGTACTATAGTGTGATATCTAGTGTGAAAGTTGGACGTATTAAAATGTTAATATGCTCCATATATAATAAACTGATTGATAAAACTGTTTAAGAGAAGCTTTGTACCTTACTTGTAAGATAAGCAAAGAACATGCAATAAATGATATAAAAAAGTATATTATTCACTAACTCAGCCAATCCATGAAGTAGCCAGTAGTCCATTATCATATTATCTATGTAAAAAAACAGATTATATTATCGTCAATATCTCGCGAGGTGTATCAATTAGATAATCTGCACCCTCTGCACGAAGCACTTCACGACTTCGAAATCCCCAGGTTACGCCGATGCACGGAATTCCTGCATTCTTAGCAGTGCGGACATCGGTTTCCGAATCACCAACTAGAATGGTTTTGTTAAGATCGGATCCAAGTTCCTTTACAGCAGTATAGATACTATCCGGAGCAGGTTTTCGTTTGATATCATTCGTTTCTCCAATTGCTACTGATATTAGATTGCCAAAATAAATGTTTGCTAAATCCTTTACTGCCGTGTCAAATTTATTAGAGACTATTCCTATTTTATAATTGTAACGGCTTAAATCAAGCAATAACTCCATAATTCCGTTATAGGGTCTGGTTTTGTTCTGCATATTGCTTTCATATAGTTTTTTAAATTCTTCAAAAACTTTTGTAATCACTTCGTCACTAGTTTGTTCCGGCAATGAGAGACGAACCAAGTTTTTTGCTCCATTTCCAACAAAGCGTCTGACATCATCAACCGGTATCCTGCTAAAGCCATGATGAACCAAAACATCATTTAAGCTATCACTTAGATCGTCAATTGTATTTAATAAAGTCCCATCCAAATCAAAGATAACGGTAGTATATTTCATAAAGATTTCCTTTCAAGCTAAAGTTTTGGATTATAAGATATTTAAACGTTCTTTCTTTATAATATAAGTTCTTTTTAACAAAATAACTTCTATTCTGACAAATTATTAAGGATAGTATATACACAACCCAATTCATAAAGCAAGTAAATTTTATTTAGTTTATAATTTAATCTTGTAAATAGTGGTGTTTATCTTGTATAATGATTTCAATTTCATGGATGAGCTTAAGAATGACTTTTTATTGGCGATTATTAATATGAAAAGACTTCATTAATTATGATTCTAGATAGGAAATAATAATTGGAAAGGAAGGAACACTAATGAAATCAGACATTCAAATTGCACAGGAGGCAAATTTAAAGCATATCAGAGAAGTAGCTGAGCAATTAAATATCTCTGAAGATGACTTAGAGTTCTACGGAAAGTACAAAGCGAAGCTTTCCGATGATCTTTGGGAGAAAGTAAAGGGTAACCCTGACGGTAAATTAGTTCTTGTGACAGCGATCAATCCGACTCCTGCAGGTGAGGGAAAAACTACTACTACAGTAGGTTTGGGTCAGGCATTTGGAAAGATGAATGTAAAATCCGTTATAGCGCTACGTGAACCTTCTCTTGGCCCCTGTTTTGGTGTAAAGGGGGGAGCAGCCGGTGGTGGTAATGCACAGGTAGTTCCGATGGAAGATTTGAATCTGCATTTTACAGGTGATTTTCATGCCATCACATCCGCAAATAACCTTCTGGCAGCGCTACTTGATAATCACATCCAGCAAGGCAATTCCTTAAATATCGATACGAACCAGATCGTATGGAAGCGCTGTGTTGATATGAATGATCGTGTTCTTCGTAATATCGTGGTAGGCCTTGGTCGTAAGGTAGACGGTGTAGTAAGAGAGGATCATTTTATTATTACAGTAGCTTCAGAAATCATGGCTGTACTTTGTCTCGCAGAAGATATGAAGGATTTAAAGGCAAGACTTGGACGAATCGTGGTTGCTTATACTTATGATGGAAAGCCAGTTACACCGGCAGATCTGAATGCAGTAGGATCTATGGCTGCACTTTTAAAGGATGCATTGAAACCGAATTTAATACAGACTCTCGAGAATACTCCTGCTATCATTCATGGCGGACCATTTGCAAACATTGCACATGGCTGTAACAGTGTAAGAGCAACAAAAACAGCATTGAAATTAGCAGACGTAGTAGTCACAGAAGCTGGATTTGGTGCGGATCTTGGAGCCGAAAAGTTCCTTGATATCAAATGTCGTATGGCTGGTTTAAAGCCGGATGCAATCGTATTAGTCGCTACAGTAAGAGCATTAAAATACAATGGTGGTGTGTCGAAAACAGAATTGTCTGGTGAAAATGTGGAAGCATTAAAATCCGGTATCGTGAACCTCGAAAAGCATATTGAAAACTTACAAAAATATGACGTCCCGGTTGTGATCGCATTAAACCGATTCATCACTGATACCCCTGCTGAGGTTGCATATGTAAAGGAATTCTGTGAAAACCGCGGTTGCGAATTCTCCTTATGTGATGTTTGGGAGAAGGGAGGAGATGGCGGTATCGATCTTGCGAAAAAGGTACTTGCCACAATGAAAGAAAAGGAGAGCAATTATCATCCAATCTATGATCTTAACTTATCAATTAAGGAGAAGATTGAAACAATTGCAAAAGAAATCTATGGCGCAGATGGGGTTACTTATGATGCTGCTGCAAACAATGCAATCAAAACCATTGAAGCTTTAGGCTACAAAGAACTTCCTATTTGTATGGCTAAAAATCAATATTCCTTATCGGATGATGCCACGAAGCTCGGAAGACCTAGTGGTTTCACTATTAATATTCGAGAAGTGTATGTATCCGCTGGGGCGGGTTTTGTCGTTGCTATCACCGGTTCCGTCGTAACTATGCCCGGACTTCCTAAAGTTCCTGCCGCAGAACGTATTGATGTGAATGAAGACGGAATCATCACAGGTTTATTCTAAGTAAGTAACTGTATGAAGTCATTGGTTAACTTTTGCATGATACATTAAACAAAAACGTATTACTTAAGAAATATGTTTCTATGTTCTTATTAAAAATAGTGTTTCTTTGTTCTTATAAATATTATGTTTTCATGTTCTTATAGAACAATAATGCTCCTATCATCGCAATAGTGATGGTAGGAGCATTATTTTAGTCATAAAATCGGATAAGCTCTCGTATGATATAGAAAGTAGTACAAGTGTTAAGTTTATTCTGAGATAAGGAGAATAGGGCATGATCGAGATGATTAAATTTCATTATACCGATGATATTACAGTTGTTAACCAGGAGCAATATGATGTTCATTTGAGACTATATGAGGGGTATGTAAAAAATATCAATAAAATCGATGATATACTAGCCCATGGTGATGCGCAAAGATCCGAATCGAATACTACCTTCAGTTATTACAGAGAACTGAAACGTGGTGAAACCTTTGCACTTGATGGGGTTATTTTACACGAGCTGTATTTTAGTAATATAGGCGGAACCCAATCAGAACCGGAGAGCTTTATTCAAGATATTCTTACTAGGGATTTTGGCAGCTACGATATGTGGAAAGAAGACTTTATTGCAACCGCAAAGGCAAGCAGGGGATGGGCTGTTCTTTGCTTTGATCAAAGAAGCAGAATGTTTCGTAATATTAGTCTCGATGCACATGATGTGGGTAACATCACTTATTCAGCTCCAATCCTTGTGTTAGATATGTATGAGCATGCCTATTTCCTTCAGTATGCCGATAATAAGAACGAATACATAAATAACTTCATGAAGAATATTAATTGGGCTGTAGTGGGAAACAGGTTAAGCTAAGTTAAAATAAGGCTCTTACAAAGCAATTTCTTCTTTGCAAAAGCCTTTATTTCATAACTTTTTATTATTTACGATCAAATGCTTGTTCGCAATATATACAACGATAAATACCGTTTTCTCTATCAGTCAATTTAAAGGAATGTGTCAGCCCCTGCTCAACCGAAGTAATACATCTTGGATTTTTACATTTTAATACGTTATTAACACGTTCAGGAAGAGTGGGGTTTTTCTTTTCAATAATCTTACCGTTTTCAATAACATCAATTGTTATCTGATGATCAAGTGCACCTAGAATATCTAAGTCCAGATCATCAAGCGTACCTTCGATTTTTATAATATCCTTTTTATCCATCTTATTACTCTTAGCATTTTTGATAATTGCCACGGAACAGTCCTTATTTTCCAGATCTAGATACGAATATATCTTCATCGCACCGCCCGCCTTAATATGATCAATTACAATTCCTTGATTTAATACACCGATATTAAGCATTGTTTACCTCCAATAACATCATAATCAGAGCCATCCTCACATATACGCCATACTCAGCTTGCTTAAAATACACCGCCCGAGGGTCGTCATCAACTTCAGTAGCGATTTCATTAACACGAGGGAGCGGGTGAAGAACAAGCATGTCCTTTTTCGCAACGGACATTTTCTTTTCATCTAATATATACGTATCCTTTAAACGAATATAATCTTCTTCATTAAAGAAGCGTTCTCTCTGAACGCGTGTCATATAGAGAATATCGAGATTTGGTAATGCACTTTCCAGCTTTCTTGTTTCTTCATAGTTAATATGATTTGCTTCAATAACCTCTTCACGCAAATAGGTAGGAATTCGAAGCTCCTCCGGTGAGATTAGTACAAAATTAATGTTTTCATAGCGTGCTAATGCATTAATTAATGAATGTACGGTTCGGCCAAATTTTAAATCGCCACAAAAACCAACGGTTAAATTATTTAAACGTCCTTTTAAATTTTTAATTGTTAATAAATCAGTAAAGGTTTGAGTGGGATGATTATGACCGCCGTCACCGGCGTTGATAACAGGAATAGTAGAATAATGAGATGCAACTAATGGGGCGCCTTCCTTAGGATGGCGGATAGCACAGATATCAGCATAGGAATTAATAACACGAATTGTATCAGCAACACTTTCACCTTTTGATGCTGAACTTGAATCAGCGGATGAGAAACCTAAGATATTGCCGCCAAGATTAAGCATTGCTGCTTCAAAACTAAGTCGTGTTCGGGTACTTGGTTCATAAAATAGAGTGGCTAGCTTTTTCCCCCTGCACACATCGGCGAACTTCTTGGGGTTTAGAATAATTTCTTCTGATAGATTAAGAAGCTCGTTCAATTCAGAAACAGTTAAGTCAGTTGGACTGATAATATGTTTCATAGACACCTCCGTATAGTTAATTGATTTTGTATCCTAACTAGGTATTTTAATATAAAACTTTCCAAATTACAATCCTTATTTTTGAAATATATTTAATAGGTTTATTTCCTGCAATCACTAAAAAATTTGATCAAGCAATCTAAGACTGAATGCAATTTATAATCTACGAATTAATAAATAATTTAAACTGAATTTTTATAAAGAGAAAAAAGTTTTGAAATAAATTGATGATTTTATGTAACAGATTATTATAAAAATACATAATATAAAATAACTAAAATAATAAATTATAATTTCAAGGGTATTTTCAGTCATTAACAACTTTACCCAGTGTATAAACATGCAATATATCATTATATGTCAAATAGTCTGATAATAGTATTGACAAATTACGAATTATAGTATAAAATAAGACCATGAAAACAAATAACTGACTACAATGTTTACATGAATATTATTTATGAAAGGACTGAGTCCAATGAAATAATTCGATGTTTTGCCAATGGTAATACCCTTCATATTCGAAGGATTACAGTTATAAATTCTGAAAGGAAGGTATTTAAAGGAAAGTATTTAAAGGAAAGATTAACTATCACTTGAAGAAAAGCAGAAAGGAAGGTACAGTCCAACAGATACTTAAGCAATTAATACTGATTAATTTTTAAGAAAGGAAGGTACAAACCACCAGGTACATACTTGATTTACCATATAGATAAATAGTAAGAAAGGAAGGTACACTCCAACAGGAACATTACGATTTACCTCATAAAAAAATCAGCAAGAAAGGAAGGTACACTCCAACAGGAACATAACGATTTACCTCACAAAAAATTAGCAAGAAAGGAAGGTACAATCCGCCAGAAATTTAATTGATTTACCACATAAAAATAGTAAGAAAGGAAGGTACAAACCACCAGACATAGAATTGATTTACCTCAAGCAATATTATGAAAGGAAGGTACAGACCAACAGGTTAGATAATGAAATACTTAATACATAATAGAACGGTTGGTACAGATCACCAATGGCTTTGTGATAAATATCAAAGCAATTTTGAAGATAAGATGGCACGTACCAATTGTATAAATGAATAACTACTTATAAAGGGAGTATCTATCATACGTATAGGTACTCCTTTTTTATGTTATTTAATTTTCTTAATATCTAATATATTTATCTGATTATTAGAATGAATTTGTTAACGGAATCTTACAATATATGAATATAGAAATGAATCTCTTTTCTAATTAAATTTATACCTAATTTGAGGCAAATAAAATTATACAAATATGTTACACATTTGATTCAATTTGTGTTATAATAATAAGATACAATGCAAGAAAGGTGTGCGTATATGATTCAAATTTCGCGTACAGGAATACGTAATTTAGCTTCAAATGATACAATCTATGCCAGAGGTCTGCAATATTATAAGGATAATCGCATTGTTAATGCGACTTATTCGAATGCAAACAAACAGTTCCGTTTGATTGTAAAAGGAAATTATAATTATTCTGTAACAGTTGATGAACAGGAGGATGGCTCCTTTGATTATAGTTGCAATTGCCCGTCCAGACTTAAGGATCAGGGCGCTTGTAAACATGTTGTAGCAGCATTATTATTTGTATTAAAGTATCAGGAACGAACAATGTTAACGGAGACACGTAATCCGGAGGAACGAAAGGTTATGACCTTACTGGATTATTTTATCGCTCAGGAGGACTCCGTGCTGGTTGGAGAAACATTCGGCTTAGAAGTGATTCTCACAATCCCTTCGATTCTGAAAGGAGAAAACGGAAGAGCACTGGTTTCTCTTCGCGGGGGTAGTGGTAGAAAATATAAAATCCAAACCATCAAAAAATTTCTCGCAGATATTAATAATCATGAAAGCTTTGCGATCGGCAAGGAATTCAAATATGTAAATGGAGAAAGTACCTTTGATTCGGAATCTCTTAAAATCTTGGATTATTTATTGAGTATTTATGAAATACAAGAGTTAATTGATTCTGCTCATTTTTCAAAGATTTTTTCAAAGTCACAGATATCATTTACGAAAAATATGTTAATCAAGTTATTGGATTTAATTCATAATACGAATTTAGTCCTCGAGCTATATGGCAAGGTATATGAGCACGTCCAGTTTAAGAGAGGTAATCCTCGAATCGCTTATCAGCTGTCCTTAGAAGACGATTCCATCATGATCGATTATCAGGCAAAGGATCCCGTACTACCACTTACCGAGACTGGAGAATTATTGTTCTATGACGGAACAATTTATATGCCGGATAAAAAGTTTATCCGTAACTTCAAACCGTTTTATAACAGCTTGGGGAAGGACAAGGATGCGCTTGTTTTTCGCGGTGAGAATAAAAACAGCTTCCTAGAGCATGTTTTACCTAGAATCAGTGAGACCATGGTATTGGATGTTCCTGAAGAATTAAAGAGCAGATATATCACCTGTGATATGGAGGCAAAGATATATTTTGATAAATATAAGAATGGGATTAAGGCAGAATTAAAATATAAATACGGTGAGTATGAATTCAACTCATTTGAGAATGCTGCTTCCGGCTCCTATATTATAGTTAGGCAGCGTGAACAAGAGGATGAGATCATAACGGAATTGTTACAGGAAGGCTTCGTTCCTTATAAAAATTTTTATTTATTAAAAGATGAGAATAGGATCTACGAGTTTTTATCCGGCAGAGTGATGGAACTTGAAGGAAAAGCATTATTGTTTTATTCAGAGGATTTTAGAAGACTCGGTATTCGTGCACCGGGCGGTTTTAAGGCCGGCGTGAGAATGAATTCTGAATTAAATATGCTGGAATTAGATTTGTCCTTTGATGAAGTACCGAAGGATGAATTAAAAGAATTACTGCATTCCTTCCAAATCAAAAAGAAGTATTACAGATTGAAGAATGGAAGTTTTATTGATCTTGAGGATAAAACAATCAATGAAGTAAATCATATTCTGAACTCTTTAAACATTAGCGAAAAGAAACTCCAAGATGAGAATCTTCTTGTTGAGAAATACCATGCAGCCTATTTGGATAAGGCATTTTCAAATAGTGATTTTGAATTTGACCGTGATAATGATTTTCTTGCACTGGCTGATAAGATAGCAAATCCAGCCAATACGGAGTATTCCATGCCGGATGGTATCTTGGCTCAATTGCGCCCATATCAGTTTACCGGTTTCAAGTGGCTTAGAACACTTGCGGATAATGAGCTTGGAGGAATTTTAGCGGATGATATGGGTCTTGGTAAGACTTTACAATCTATCGTATATATTACCTCTACCGTTAAAAAAGAAGAAGGATCTCATACGTTGATTGTATGCCCGACGTCACTAATCTATAACTGGCAGGATGAAATAGAGAACTTTGCACCTCATCTAAAGGCGCTAGTGATTACCGGCACTCCACCGGAGCGACAGGAGATGATATCACGTTATAAGGATTACGATATATTAATAACCTCATATCCGTTAATCCGAAGAGATATCGTAAGCTATGAGGCAATCAACTTCCATACAGTATTTATTGATGAGGCACAGTTTATTAAAAATGATTCTTCACAGAATGCGAAGTCTGTTAAACGTTTACGTGCACAACATCGTTTTGCATTGACCGGTACACCGATTGAAAATAGCTTATCCGAGCTTTGGTCTATCTTTGACTTTATCATGCCGGACTATCTGAACAGCCATTCGAAATTTGTTGACACGTATGAAAAGCCGATTTTAAAAGAAGATATGGAAGTGTTAAAAGATCTACATCAGCATATTGAACCGTTCATTCTCCGTCGTATGAAGAAGGATGTTTTAACCGAACTCCCTGACAAGTACGAATCCAAAATGCTTACGGAATTATCCGAAGGGCAGAAGATGGTATATCTATCTTATCTGGAGAGTATTCGAGGAGAGCTTAACAGTGATATTGAAGAGAGCGGAATCGAAAAGAATCGTATGAAGATTCTTGCAGCGCTTACGAGATTACGTCAGATCTGCTGCCATCCATCGACCTTTATCGAAAACTATCAGGGCGGAAGCGGCAAGCTGGATTTACTGATGGAGGTTATCCCGGAGGCTATTGCAAACGATCACAGAATATTAGTGTTCTCACAGTTCACTTCCATGCTTCGAATTATTGAGAATGAATTAAAAGATTTGGATATCCCGTACTTCTATCTGGAAGGATCTACCCCTACGCAAGTTCGTAACGAGTATGTTAAGCGCTTTAATGCAGGAGAGGGTAAAGTATTCTTAATCTCATTAAAGGCAGGTGGAACCGGATTAAACCTCACCGGAGCAGATACAGTAATCCATTATGATCCATGGTGGAATCCTGCGGTGGAAGACCAGGCTACCGACCGTGCTTATCGTATCGGTCAGCAGAACAAGGTTCATGTTATGAAGTTAATTACCAAAGGAACAATCGAAGAGAAGATCTTCAAGCTTCAGAAAAAGAAGAAGAACTTATCTGATTCCGTAATTAGCTCGAAAGAGGTATTTATAAATACATTAACAAAGGATGAGTTGGTAGAACTCTTTACCCCGATGTAATTTATCAAACCAATACAGTTGGAACAAAATAATCATTATGTAAGATCGAAGTACTTTTTTGATAGTATTATATATCAATATTATTACTTAACAACAAGGTTTTTACAATGAGAAAGCCCATGAGATTTCTGCTAAACAGTCTTCTCCTGGGCTTTTGTTTCTGTGTAAATCATATATAAATTAATCAAGTGTTAATCGTTTACCGCTCTGATACTTACTTCACCCGATATAAGAGCTTCTGTAGTTCCATCCTCATACTGTACAACTAATCTTGCTTTATCATCAATATCGATTGCTTTCGCCGGTGTGGACTGACTTCCCTTTAGTACTAAAATCTCCTTGCCAATTAAAAACGAGCGTTCTTTATACTCTTGCAGATATTGCTTATCGGTTAATGAGTTCATACAGGCAGCTATATTATTTAAAACCTCTGCGACCAGAAGGGAGGTTACCGGAGTATCTCCGGGCTTATTATCAAATATGGAACCGGCGCTGTGTTTGATATCCTCCGGAAAATCCTTTGTCGCGATATTGATTCCGATACCAACCACCGCATATTCTAAAGAACCTGATTCAAAGTTTAGTGACGCCTCGGTTAGTATACCACATACCTTTTTCTCGCTGACAAAGATATCATTCACCCATTTAATCGAAGAAGTTACACCACTAACCGAATCAATCGCTTTTGCTACAGCAACTGCAGTTGCGGTAGTAATTAAAAGTGAGTCTTCGAGGTTGACCTTTGGACGCAAAATTGTAGTAAAGTAGATACCTGAGGAGTTAGGAGAGTAGAAGGTTCTTCCCATTCGACCACGGCCTTCGGTTTGTTCTCTGGCGATGACAACAGTACCTTCCTTTGCACCGTTTGCCGCTAATTCTTTCGCGATTGTATTTGTAGAAGTTACTGTCTGCCTGACATCTAATTCAAAACGAGCCGCTTCCCCTCGTAGAAATGGAGTGATGCTTTCACTGGAAACGATATCATTACCCTGCAGGAGAGAATAACCCTTGTTCGTAACTGCCTCTATTCGATATCCTTCCTTTTGTAGGGTTTTTACCGCTTTCCATACAGCACTGCGCGTTACGTTCAAATCTTCCGCAAGTTTAGCTCCGTTTATCGTTTTTCCTCTGTTTTCCTCTAATAATTTTAATACCTGATGTTTTATCTCCATAGATATATTACCTTCCCTAACTCCCGAATTCCATATGTTGAAAAGGATGTAATTAAGAAGCGATGAGCTCAGTTCTTAAAAACATCCTTTTTCTTTAATTATTCTTCATCATAATCGTAAGGGTTATTATAAAATTCATCAATCAGTCGATCCACATATGCAAGATCTATGGAACCGAATTCCTTGATAATCATATCTTTAATCATATCCATCTTCTTGATATGATTTGTCTCTTCCGAAATCGTATCATCATGGATAGAAGCAAGAAAGCTCTCTGTGATATGCTCCTTCATCCAGTTATTAATTTTCTCTGTAAGCTTTTCTTCTTCGTATATCTCAGATCGAACTTGTTTTGCTTTTGTGTTCGTGGTTATTCCTATGTATAAACAGCCAAGGAATAATGCCGACATCACTAAATTAGGAATTATACCGGAGAATAGGGTTAGTATTTTTAAGATATTCAACACTACAAATATAATACCAACCACACCAAATCCAAGAAAAACCCATACCGAACTGGAGAGTTCCTTGTATTGTTCGGACTTCATCACGTATGCATTTGAATGGGTAGGGCGCTTATACTCGGTCACATCATCATTGGCAGATTCTTTCGTTTCTTCCTCTGTGTCTTCTTCGATGTCCTCTGGATCGATGTTATGGTAGATATCATCCTCCTCCATAACTTCCTCTGTTTCATCCGGCGTTTGGCCATTTCGTTCATTAATCAAACGTTTTGCTTCGACAAAATAAAAGGCCTCATATAATCTTCGGGCTTCCTTTTCATCTTCGGAAGTAACAGATACTGTGTATAGCTCAGTTGTTTCATCATAATGTATTTGTGAATTCAAGTCGGAGTATTCAAAAAAACGAACTAATTTATCTGCGAGCTGTTCATCGGAAGAATAAAATATAACAACAGAAGCTTCCTCTTGCTCAATTTGATCAATATGATCAACAAGGGTAGTACCACAATCAGAACATGTGGTATAACCTTCCTGATATTCGGTTTTACAATTAGGACACCAAGGCATAATCTCAACTCCATTCAATGTATTTTTATGTTTCCAAACATTACGAAAAACTACTCTGCCATAAATCGGTGGAATGCTTTCTTTCCCTTACGTATTAATAATTTTCCATTGTTATCAAAATCATTGGAGGTAAATACTCGATCGAATGCATCAACCTTTACATCGTTCGCTGTAACACCACCCTGTTGGATAGTACGTCTAGCATCAGAACGGGTAGAAGCAAGCTTTGCATCGCACATTAAGGTGATTAAATCAATTCCTTCTTCAAAACGGGAAGTAGGGTAGGTGGTAGTTGGAATATCTTCAGATTTCATGCCGCCACCAAATAATGCTCTGGAAGCTTCCTGTGCTTTTGTAGCTTCTTCTTCGCCGTGAACAATCTTGGTGATCTCAAATGCAAGTACTTCTTTCGCATGATTGATTTCAGCATCTTTCAGAGCACCAAGTCTACGAACCTCATCCATAGGAAGGAAAGTAAGGAGACCAAGACATTCTTCTACCTTAACATCCTCAATATTTCTCCAGTATTGATAAAATTCATAAGGGCTTGTCTTATTCGGATCCAGCCAAACAGCACCCTTCATCGTCTTGCCCATCTTAATTCCTTCGCTGGTGGTCAAAAGCTTAAAAGTTAATCCAAATGCAGGTTTTTGTTCCTTACGACGAATTAAATCTACACCACCGAGGATATTGGACCATTGATCATTACCGCCCAACTGAAGAGAGCAGCCGTATAATTTGTTCAGCTTCCAGAAATCGTAGGACTGCATTAACATATAATTGAATTCGAAGAATGTGAGACCTTTTTCCATACGTTGTTTGTAGCATTCAGCTGTTAACATTTTATTAACAGAGAAATGAACACCGATTTCTCTTAAAAATTCTACATAATTTAAACTTAATAACCAATCAGCGTTGTTTGCAAGGATTGCTTTACCATCCTCAAATTCGATGAATTTAGATAGCTGTTTTTGGAAACAATCCGCATTATGCTGAATCGTTTCAGTTGTCATAAGTGTACGCATATCGGATTTTCCGGTTGGATCACCGATCATGGTTGTACCTCCACCAAGAAGAGCAATTGGTTTGTGTCCGGCTCTTTGCATATGCATCATCGCCATTACGGTGAGAAAATGACCTGCTGTTAAACTGTCAGCAGTTGCGTCAAAGCCTATATAAAAGGTAACTGATTCCTTTCCTAAAAGTTCGCGAATTTCTTCATGTGTGGTTTGTTCAATGAACCCACGTTCTTTAAGTATGTCATAAACATTAGTAGACATGGTTTTCCTCCTTAATATATTAAGAAATGCTATATTTCAAAGAAATATAACTTTTCCTGATATGTCCATCTTTTAACTAAAGACATTATATATGATTAGTATGGATTTTTCAATGAAAATATAGCCATCCACTCAAAAGCGAAGGAAGTCAGTTGCTAGGAAAAATAATATCAGTTATAATATCTCTAAATTATAGTATTGGGGTAGTGAGCGAATGGAAGAGAAAACAAGAGGGCGATTAAAAATATTTTTTGGTTATGCACCGGGCGTAGGTAAGACTTATGCGATGCTAGATGATGCTCAAGAGCAATATCAGAACGGCGTAGATGTTATCGCAGGTTTTATCAAGCACTCCACCAGTGTGGAGACAATTCAATTACTTGGAGATATTCCTATTTTACCAAAGAAAACAGTTGGAGATGCGATAAACCCAAGAAGCGAATTCGATTTAGATGCGGCATTAAATAGAAACCCTAATTTGATCATTGTGGATGATATTGCTCATTCCAATGAGCTCGGAGTTCGTAATAAGAAGCGCTATCAGGATATCGAAGAGCTGCTTAATTCAGGGATTGACGTGTACACTACGGTAAATCTACAAAGTATAGAAAGCTTAAACGATATGGTTCAGGTTATTATGCATGCGGTGGAGACGGAGACTATTCCTGATTATATATTTGATCATGCAGATAAGGTAAAGCTAATTGATATTGAACCAGACGAACTATTAAAACGATTGGAATTTGAGAAAGAGAAGTATATAGAGGAAGATCGAAACTCAAGTGTTGACTTTCTGACAAAGGAAAGTCTGGTTTTGTTGCGTGAATTGGCGATGCGTAAAGCAGCAGACCGTATAAGCAATAACTCGGATGGCGTACTGGCGGACAAGACTACAAGCACGAAGCTATTGGTTTGTATCAGTAGCTCTCCTTCCTCCGCAAGATGCATACGCTGGACGGCTCGAACCGCGGAGGCCTTCCATGCGCCCTGGGTTGCTGTTTATGTTGAGAATAGAGAAAGTGAAGCACTCTCGGAAGAAGAAAAGAAAAGCTTTCAGGCTAATGTGGAGCTTGCGGAACAGCTTGGAGCAGAAATCACTACCCTAAGCGGACAAGACATTGCTAGTACAATCGCAGAATATGCAAAATTAGCAGGAATCACAAATATTGTTATCGGAAAAAGCAAGAGAAATAAACTATTTCATAAATTTGATAAAGATCTGGAAGATAAGCTGATTTCCCAGATAAGTAATACTGAAATTCACATTATCCCGGATAATCCAAGCACAAAACATTATAAAAAAAAGCAAAAGTTATATTCAAAAACCAACTTATCCATCACTTTTCCGGATTTAATGAAATCGTTTGGTATCATCCTTTTATTTACCTTGATCTCAATCATTTTGTTTGAGTTTAATTTGAAAAATGAGAATATTATTATGTTGTATATACTGGCGGTATTAATTGTTTCAAGAATTACAACCGGATATATATATGGCTTTATCACCTCCATTCTCTGCGTATTTATTGACAACTTTTTTTTCATGGAACCACGATTTATCATTCATTTTGGTAAAAATGATTATCCGATTACGTTAACTGTTATGTTCCTTACCGCGTTGATTACCAGTACAATGACCGTACGAATCAAATCACAGTTTAAATTCGCTCAAAGCAGGGAGCAGAGGACAGAAGTTCTGTATGAGATCAATAAGAAGTTATTAGTTACAAGAGGGCTCGATAATATCATAGATCTCACAAACGAATATATCGTTAATCTCTTTGGTCGTTCCGTTGTTTTCTATACCAAAGATCCGGAGCAAGGAGCGGAGGGTATTATAAAATATGCCGTAGAAGACGCAGAAGCAACCTTTTTATATTCCCAGGAAGAAATTGAAGTTGCACACTGGGTATTTGTAAACCAAAAGAGGGCTGGAGCAGGTACAGATACGTTAACCAGTGCCAAGGCATATTATATGCCATTTATCTTTCAGGGAAATGTTCTTGGCGTTCTAGGTATATCCTGCTCAAATGGTTTTATATTTGACCAGGGTTGGCGTTCTTTCATGAGAAGAATTGCATCTTTGGTGGCGATGGCTTTAGAGAGGCAGCGGCTATCCGACGAACAAAGGGCTATTCTAGTTGAGACTGAGAAAGAGAAGATGAGAAGTAATCTTCTTAGGGCAATATCGCATGACCTACGAACACCGCTCACCTCAATCCTTGGTGCGAGCTCTGCAATTCTTGAGAATAAGGATTCTTTGGATGCCCCGACGAAGCAACAGCTGATATCCCATATTAAGGATGATTCCCAGTGGTTAATAAGAATGGTTGAAAACCTCTTATCCGTAACTCGAATTAATGAAGATACCGCTAATGTTACAAAAACACCAGAGGCAGCAGAGGAAATCGTAGGAGCCGCTATTAGTCGTATACGAAAAAGATTTCCCGTTCAGAAAATTAAGGTTACCGTACCGGATGAGTTATTAATGGTTCCTATGGATGCAACTTTGATCGAACAGGTTATTATCAACCTGATTGAAAATGCGATTAAGCACACCAGCGAAACCCTAGTGGAGGTATCCTTATTAAAAGAAGATAATTATGCCGTGATTGAAGTAAGAGACAACGGGGAAGGGATTTCGGAACAGGATTTTCCGAATTTATTTGAAAGCTATATTCCAAATGGAAAAAGATCCTTGGATTCCTCCAGAGGAATGGGAATTGGTCTTTCTATCTGTAAGTCCATTATCCATGCCCATCAGGGGAAAATCGAAGCATCTAATAGTGAGAATAACGGCGCAATATTTCGCATATCCCTCCCGCTAGTGTAGGTTTGTAACAGTAAGATTACCATCTTGTTAAATGTTAGAATTACTGTTATGATGTTTTCAATAAATAATAAAAAAGGTTGAAAGTAGATTAGATTAGCAAGAACACTAATTCAAAATCTTATTGTCAATAAGCAATGCTAATGTTTTATAAAAATCGCAAATCAGAAAATGATCAAGGAGGGAGTTTATGAATAAGAATCAGGTTGTTTTGTTAGTAGAAGACGAATTGCCGATTAGCAACTTCATCTCCACAATACTTACTCATAATAGTTATAATGTTATCAAAGCGGAGACAGGAAGGGATGCATTGGCTTTAGCATCTTCCCACTGTCCTGATATTATATTGCTTGATCTTGGATTACCGGATATGGATGGGATTGATGTACTTAAG
Source organism: Variimorphobacter sp. HTMS_6 (assembly GCF_059717775.1). NCBI lineage: Bacteria > Bacillati > Bacillota > Clostridia > Lachnospirales > Lachnospiraceae > Variimorphobacter > Variimorphobacter sp. HTMS_6. The sequence goes on along the minus strand of NZ_AP046094.1, from coordinate 1,665,751 downwards.
AATATTCGCGAATGGAGCAGTATCCCTGTTGTAGTAGTTTCAGCTAGAGGGCATGAAAGAGAAAAGGTTGAGGCACTTGACCTTGGTGCTGATGATTATATCACCAAGCCTTTTGGTACCTCTGAATTATTAGCTAGAATTCGTACCGCCGTTAGGCATAGTCAAAAGTTACCGGAGGACAAACTGCCGGAGCAGGATAGAGTTATAGTAGGCGGTCTCTGTATCGACTATGAGAAACGAATTGTGAAGGTTGAGGAGAAGGAAGTACATCTGACGCCGATCGAATATAAGATTATCGTACTGTTATCCAGAAATGTTGGTAAGGTTTTAACACATGATTTTTTGATTAAAGAAATCTGGGGTCCTTACGTGAATGAAAATCAAACTCTTCGTGTTAATATGGCAAATATCAGACGTAAGATTGAGGCAAATCCCGCCGAGCCGAAGTATATCATCACGGAGGTTGGAGTTGGGTACCGAATGGTTGATGAGGTGTAATGCATCCAATTAGGTTTTATGTTAACAAAGGGTAGGTTATGAATCTACATAAACTACCTTCATTCATTGGTAGGCTTAATGAAAAAATATTGATACAATTGTTCCATAATAGTATTTATTGTAATTGAGAGGATAGAAAATATGTCAAAAACATTCCCTGAACCAGTATTAAATTTACCAGAGGCAGATATTCCACTGAGAGGTATAAGCGCTTATCTTTCACAAGGAGAAAATCATCAAATTATATTCATGGAATTTTCTGAGGATGTTGATTTGCTGGAACATTCCCACGAAAGTCAATGGGGAATAGTTCTTGAAGGAAAAATTGAATTGATTATTGATGGTGCTAAAAATACTTACATAAAGGGTGACAGGTATTTCATTCCTAATGGGATTAAACATTCAGGTAAAATATATGCGGGATATGCAGATATGACGTTTTTTAACCAAAGGGATAGATATATGAAAAAATGAAGTTTAGTAAGTTTGCATTCTTTCACAAATGCGATCCAAATGAAAGATTCAATAGAGCAGAGCAAAATTTACGCTCTGCTCAAATTTATACTAAATATCAACGATATATTGTGACTAAGCCAAAGTTTTTAAAGGTTTCTCTTCTGAATTATTTATTACGATTACCATAGTTAGCGTAAAGATAATAAATAGACTTGTGATTATCCATCTCTTCAATTTTATCCTCTTCCTTATTTCCGTTTATAATATAATATAAATTTGACGTTACATATTCATTTTGGGTTCCATATGATATTTTAAAGAGCGTGAATTTTGCTGTTTTATTTGGTATAACTGGCTCTTTGTCTCAATATAATGAATTAAAACAAGCAATGTAACAATCTGAAAGGAGGCGCCATATGAATAGTAAGATTGATGACACCGCAACCATTCCGCAAATTGAGGAGAATTTACATTATATGAACGAAAATCTGTTTCATACGGGTAAAATTAGCGAATCAAATCAATTGATCCCGAGAAAAGATGCAAACCAGCTTCGACCGGATAGAGCAAAGGTGACAAAGCAGGACGCAGAAGATTTTCCTTTGGTTTCTAATGACTACATAAACGAATCTCCGATGATATCGAGAGCAGAATATATCAGACAGGCGAGAGAATCCTGTCTCCGCCAATTAAGTAATGTTCAGCTTTATAGCAAACCTTATGATATTAATTATATGGAACCTGATATTCCAAATGAGCAGCTAAGCGATAAAAAATCCAACGCGATGAATCTATTTCATAATAATTCTCAGGAGAACGCCACAAATGCCAAGAACCCGGAGCAGCAGTTAGCCTCTTATCGATCCATATTGATACGAAGTGTATGTGCAATCATTCTATTTTTAAGTATCTTTGCCATTGATAAGTTTCATGTAAAAGTAGGTGATGTCTCGAATCAGGTGATAAAAGAATACGTAACCGGTAATGATGCCTTAAAAGATCTGGAAAATATAATTGTCGGATGGTTAAAATAAGAATAACTTATTCTATTGTTCGTTGTAATTTCAAAGGTTATCAGTTATAATATATCGGATAGAAAAAACGGATTAATACGAAAAATGAATGAATACATTCCGTTTGGCGAAATATCTATAGGGATATTTCGTGCACTAATGTAGGTGCTGCAATCAGCATCATGGAGGTAAAATGAGAAAAATAGCACTATCAGATGAGGCATTATTAACAGTTGAAAAGCCAGCCAGATATATCGGTGGCGAAGTAAATGCAATAGAAAAAGACAAATCAAAGGTCGACATTCGTTTTTGTATGTGTTTTCCTGATGTATATGAAATCGGAATGTCTCACTTGGGAATACAGATATTATATGATATACTGAATCGTCGTGAGGATACTTATTGTGAAAGAGTATATTCTCCTTGGGTGGATTTGGACAAGGTAATGAGAGAGAAGAATATCCCTCTGTTTGCTCTTGAAAGTCAAGACCCCATAAAGGATTTTGACTTCTTAGGCATCACATTGCAATATGAGATGTGTTATACCAACATTCTTCAGGTACTTGAATTATCACAGATACCGCTTTATGCGAAAGACAGAACAGAGGAGTATCCAATCGTAATCGGTGGCGGTCCCTGCAGCTATAATCCGGAGCCAATTGCTGACTTTTTTGATATATTTTATATCGGTGAAGGAGAAACTGCGTACGATAAGCTATTAGATGTCTATAAAGAATGTAAGAAATTAGGTCTAACTAAATATGAATTTTTAGAAAAAGTGGCACAGATTGAAGGAATGTATGTGCCTGCTTTTTATGATGTAAAATATAAAGAAGACGGCACCATTGAAAGCTATACCCCAAATAATGCATCCGCTCCTGATAAGGTTATGAAACAGGTGGAGATGCATCTAAGTGAAGCTTATTATCCAACCAAACCGGTTGTGCCATTTATCAAGGCAACACAGGATCGTGTGGTTCTTGAAATTCAAAGAGGATGTATCAGAGGATGCCGCTTCTGTCAGGCGGGTATGATTTATCGACCAACCAGAGAACGTAAATTAGAATATCTAAAGGAATGCGCTTATGAGATGTTAAAATCGACCGGACATGAGGAAATTTCCTTAAGTTCCTTAAGTTCCAGTGATTATTCCCATCTTCAAGAACTCGTGTATTTTTTGATTGATGAATTTGGTTCTAAAGGCGTTAATATCTCCTTGCCTTCTCTTCGAATTGATGCCTTTGCACTTGATGTAATGAGTAAGGTTCAAGATGTCAGAAAGAGTAGTTTAACCTTTGCGCCGGAGGCGGGAAGTCAGCGACTTCGTGATGTTATCAATAAAGGCTTAACCGAAGAAATTATCCTTGGTGGTGCTCTAAAGGCATTCCAAGGCGGATGGAATCGTGTAAAATTATACTTTATGCTTGGCCTTCCGACTGAGACAAATGAAGATATTGAAGGAATTGCTACCTTATCAGAGAAGATAGCAAGAGAATATTATACGATTCCAAAGGAAGAAAGAAACGGAAAAGTAAGTATTGTATCCAGTACCTCCTTCTTTGTTCCTAAACCGTTCACACCTTTCCAATGGTCAAGAATGAATACCGGAGAGGAATTCATTGAGAAAGCACGTTTCCTACGAGATAGAATGAATGAGCAGTTAAATCGTAAGAGTATAAAATATAACTGGCACGAAGCAAAGCTAACTGTTTTAGAAGGTGCTATGGCAAGAGGTGATCGTCGAATCAGTAAGGTTATTTATGATGCATATCAACTCGGATGCCTATATGATTCTTGGAGTGAACATTTTGATTATCAAAAATGGATGCAAGCCTTTGAAATGAATGGCATCGATATTGAATTCTATAATAGCAGGGAGCGTTCCGAGGATGAGATTTTCCCTTGGGATTTCATTGACGTGGGTGTAACAAAACAGTTCTTATTAAAAGAATATCAGCGTGCGAAAGGCGAGAATGTTACTCCAAACTGTAGACAAGCCTGCTATAATTGCGGTGCCAAAGTTTTCGCAGACGGCACATGTCCGGCCATGATAACAAACCAGACCAACGAGGAGGTGCAGGATGAAAGTAAGAATTAAATTTCAAAAGTATGGTGCGATGAAGTTCATCGGACACCTTGACGTTATGAGATATTTTCAAAAATTATTCCGCAGAGCGGAGATTGATAATGAATATTCCAAGGGATATAGCCCTCACCAGATTATGTCCTTCGCTGCACCGCTTGGTGTGGGTCTTACCAGTGATGGAGAATATCTGGATGTACAGCTTTTATCCAGTGATTCTGCCGAAAAGATGGTCGAAAGAATAAATGCGTCTTCCTCCGAAGGTTTTCGAATCACCGGGTTTCACCCATTATTAGACCCGATTGAAAATCAGAAAGTAGTAACTGCGATGTCACTCGTTGGATCTGCAGACTATCTGGTATCTTTAAAAAACGGTTATTCCATAAATGGTATCACTAATCAAGAGGAATTCCAGAATAAATTTGAAAAGTTTATGTCCCAAAAGGAAATCATTGTAGATAAAAAGACAAAAAACAGTGAGAAATCGGTTGATATTAAGCCGATGATTACATTAGTTGCTTATGAAGAAAAAGAATACAAGAATAAGCTTAAGGAAGTTATAATTCCAGAAGAGGATCTGCCTCACACGAATCCAGTGGCAGGCTTTTCAATTCCTGTAGAATCAGTAGCTAATCATTATGAAAGCGGTATCAAAGTATATCTTCAGGTAGATACGGGTAGTGCAGCGAATCTTAAACCGGAACTTGTGATGGAGGCATTTTATAATACCGTTGGACAGCCTTTCGAAAAATTTGCATGGCAGGTTCATCGTATTGAGGTATATACAAAAGATGCGGAGCAAGGAAAATTAATCGCACTGGATCAACTGGAAAGATAATTATAAAACGCCCCAAAGGAGTGAACCATGGATAATAAATTGATTATTACGAAAGAAGAAAACCAAATCATATCTGCTTTTTTTGAAGGTAGGGATATGGTTCAGGTTTCTTTTAATTCTTGCGAAAACTCCTCGATTCTTGGCAATATATATCTAGGTAAAGTAAAGAATATTATTAAAAATATCAATGCAGCCTTTGTTGAGATCTCCGATGGTAAAATGTGCTATTACTCCTTAGGGGAAAATCGATCACCTATCATGGCCGAAAGTAATTCTGAGGATCGTAACCAGAAGTCAACCGAAGTCAAACTCAGGGTTGGTGATGAGCTTATCGTTCAGGTGACCAAAGAGGATGTTAAAACAAAAGCTCCTGTCGTAAGCTCCAATATTAATTTTACGGGCAAATACGTTGCGTTAACCTATGGTAAAACCACGAACGGTGTATCCTCAAAGATAAACGATGAAAAAGAGCGTCAGAGGCTGAAATCTATTACCAGAAAATATCAAAATAGTGAGTATGGCTTTATTATCCGTACAAATGCCGCATTTATTTCAGAAGAGAAAATTGCAGATGAGATTGAGAAATTAATCGAGGCTTACGATAAAATTCGCAATTACGGAATTCATAAATCCCGTTTTTCCTTATTATATAAAACACCTCCGAATTATATCTGTGATATCAGAGACGGTTACACGGATAATGTAGATGAGTTCGTTACAGATAATCAGGATTTGTATGATAATATGAAGGAGTATCTGGAGCAATATCAACCAGAGGATTTGGGGAAGTTACGACTTTATGAGGACCCAACCTTAACTCTATCGAATTTGTACGGCATTCATGATAGAGTAACGGAGGCGGTACGCCCCATGGTATGGTTAAAATCAGGTGGGACTATCGTAATTCAACCGACGGAAGCGTTAACCGTGATTGACGTCAATACTGGTAAGGCTGTTGCAGGTAAGAAGAAGGTTCAGGAGACTTTCTTAAAGGTAAACCGCGAAGCTGCAAAAGAGATTGCTAGACAAATCAGACTTCGTAATTTATCCGGAATTATCATCATTGATTTTATTGATATGGATTTACAAAAAGATAACGAATTGTTGATGAACGAGCTTGAGAATTATTTTAAACAAGATCCAATTAAAACCACTTTGGTTGATATGACCGCCTTAGGGCTTGTGGAAGTCACACGAAAAAAAGTAAGAAAACCTCTTCATGAGCAAGTAGAAGAAATTCGAAGGAAAAATAAATAAAGTAATTTATAATTAAAATCCGTAGTTTACTTCAGCAAAATCCTTTGCATAAATTAGCATGAAAGGCAGGCATGTACTGATCGTATGATAAAAACAAATGTGATGAGGCTATTAGACCAAGCCAAAATCTCTTATAACTCTATTGAATATAAAGTGGACGAGAATAATCTCGCAGGTGAACATGTTGCCGCTCAAATCGGTATACCGGTAGAGCGGGTTTTTAAGACACTGGTAGCAAAAGGTGAGAAAAAAGGCTTCGTTGTCTTTTGTATCCCTGTCAATCTTGAATTGAACTTAAAGAAAGCGGCATCCATCATCGGAGACAAAAAAATCGAGATGCTTCATGTCAAGGATTTGCTGGCAACAACAGGCTACATACGAGGTGGGTGTTCTCCAATCGGAATGAAGAAGAAATTCCCTACCTATATGGATGAGACCGCCATCCTATATGATGAAATCACGATTAGCGCCGGCATTCGAGGGTGTCAATTAACCATCCCGCGAGAAGCGTTAATTGAATATATTGATGCAACTCTATGTGACATCGCAGAGTGATTTTTTGATTGATTGAATTTTTCATTGACAAACAGTGACATATATATTATTATATTTTAGTGTGCCGCACAACGAGGTATAAGTTTTGAAATTGGAATTGTTTGGTAATCAAATAAGGAAGAGTTCGAACACCATAGTTGGCGAGTAATGATAATAGGAGGTGCCAATATGTACGCAATTATTGCAACTGGTGGAAAACAGTACAAAGTAGCGGAAGGCGATATCATTAAAGTAGAGAAGCTTGGTGTAGAAGCAGGTCAAACTGTAACTTTCGATCAAGTACTCGCTGTAAACAACGGCGAATTAGTAGTAGGAAGCCCTACTGTAGCTAACGCTAATGTTTCTGCAACTGTTGTTGAAGAAGGCAAAAACAAAAAAGTTATTGTTTTCAGATACAAGAGAAAATCAGGATATCACAAGAAGAATGGTCACAGACAGCCATTTACCAAAGTTAAGATTGAAAAGATCAACGCATAGGTAATCATATGGTTGAAGTAGCTATTTTTAAAAATTCGGAGAATTTGATTACCGGCTTTAAGCTATCCGGACATGCAGGCTTTGCCGAATTCGGGAAAGACATTGTATGTGCAGCGGTTTCAGTCTTAGTAATCAATACCATTAATTCTATTGAGAATTTTACCTCGGACAAATTCACTTATGATGAGGACGAGAAAAAAGGAATTATAGAATTTCATGTGACTTCTGAGGTTTCAAGTAATGGTAATTTATTATTAAGTTCCTTAGCACTCGGTCTTATGAATGTTGCAGAGGAATATGGTGATAAATACATTAAGTTGACTCAGTAGAGTTCACAGTAACTTTAGATTGTTATAGATGAATCTATTCATAGAATAATTTATCTGAGATATCATTGAATTTAGGAGGTGTAGAACATGTTAAGAATGAACCTTCAATTTTTCGCTCATAAAAAGGGTGTGGGTTCTACCAAGAACGGTAGAGATTCCGAATCCAAGAGATTGGGCGCTAAAAGAGCAGATGGTCAATTTGTTCTTGCAGGAAATATTCTTTACAGACAGCGCGGTACGAAGATCCATCCAGGAACTAACGTAGGACGCGGTGGCGATGATACATTATTTGCTTTAGTAGATGGCGTTCTTAAATTTGAGCGTAAGGGTAGAGATAAAAAGCAAGCAAGTGTTTACCCTGTAGAAGCAAAATAGTCATAAACCATTAGGTATTGACCCCAAATTCTAAAGTGTAAGAATTTGGGGTTCTTTTTTGCTTTGCACATTTAGAAATATTTGAGAGAATAACTCGGTTGTATTTACCATTTATTTTGTTTATAATAAGCAACGTAAAGTTGGAAATAATAATATACGATGTAGATATTGGCTTTACATGTTTAAATATATCACTGATAAATAATGTCATTATAAATGATAAATGAAACACTTGAATTCATATACCATTTATAATGACATGAAAACACATAGTTAGTAAGAATGGAGGAAATTATGTTTGCAGATAGAGCGGAAATTCATATCAAATCCGGCAAAGGCGGCGACGGTCATGTGAGCTTTCGTAAAGAAATCTTTGTACCTGCCGGCGGTCCTGACGGCGGTGATGGCGGCAGAGGCGGCGATGTGATCTTTGTGGTTGATGAAGGTTTGAATACATTATCTGATTTTCGATATATTCGAAAGTACAGTGCGCAGGACGGCGAAAACGGTGGTAGAAAAAAGTGCCACGGTAAGGATGGTAATGATATCATCATCAAAGTCCCGGCAGGCACGGTTATCAGAGAAAAAACGACCGGTAAGGTTGTAGCAGATATGTCTAACGGACAAATCAAAGAATTAGTTCTTCGTGGCGGCAGAGGAGGCAAGGGCAACCAGCATTACGCAACTCCAACAATGCAGGTTCCAAAGTATGCACAGCCCGGCCAGAAGGCGCAGGAGATGGACGTACTCCTTGAGCTTAAGGTTATTGCGGATGTTGGTTTAGTAGGCTTCCCGAATGTGGGTAAGTCAACCTTTTTATCACGTGTTACCAATGCAAAGCCTAAGATCGGTAACTACCATTTTACAACACTTACTCCTAATCTTGGAGTTGTAGATCTCGAGGGCGGTGGTTTTGTAATTGCCGATATTCCTGGACTTATCGAAGGTGCTTCAGAAGGTCTTGGTTTGGGTCATGAATTCTTAAGACACATTGAAAGAACTAAAGTAATCATTCATCTTGTAGACGCTGCCGCTACAGAGGGTAGAGATCCGATCGATGATATTAAATTAATTAATGCGGAACTTACCGCATACAATGCTGATTTAGAAAAGAGACCTCAGGTCATCGCAGCAAATAAAACAGATGTTTTGATTGCCGAGGATGAAGAGATTATCCTGAATAAATTAAGAGAAACTTTTGAGCCACAGGGTATCCCAGTTTTGCCGATTTCAGCAGTAAGCGGTAAAGGTGTAAAGGAATTGTTATACCATGTAAAAGGGATGTTGAATAACCTTGACAGTGCACCGATCGTATTTGAGAAAGAATTTGTATACAATGATCTAGCGAATTCTAATGAACCATACGAGGTATGGAAGGAAGATGAGAAGCTTTACGCAGTGGAAGGACCTCGTATCGAGCGTATGCTTGGATATACGAATCTCGATTCCGAGAAGGGGTTTGAATTCTTCCAAAAGTTCTTAAAAGAAAATGGTATCCTGGAGAAGCTCGAGGAGCTTGGTATTCAGGAAGGCGATACCGTAAGGATGTACGGATTAAGCTTCGATTATTATAAATAATATGGTACAAGAAAGGAGTTCACATATGACAACAAAGCAAAGAGCATATTTAAAGGGTCTTGCAATGACAATAGAACCAATCTATCAAATTGGAAAATCATCACTTACACCGGAACTTACAGAGGGTGTGTCAGAGGCATTAGAAGCGAGAGAGTTAATCAAAATCTCTGTGTTAAAAAACTGTATCGATGATCCAAAGCAATTAGCGCAGATACTATCTGAGCGTACGCATTCCGAGGTTGTTCAAGTGATTGGTAAGAAAATCGTTCTGTATAAAGAATCAAAGGACAAGAAAAAAATCATTCTTCCGGAAGAGAAGAAGTCCAAGAAGTTATAATGACAAAGGATTAGTATTGCAGTATTGTTTACTGGGAATTTGAGTTAATGATTGTTTCACGGAATTACTAACCGCAATACTAACGTACTAAGTGATGAAGTTTGTACAGAATGGAGCTTATTATGAAGAAGATTGGTATTATGGGCGGAACCTTTAATCCGATTCATTTTGGTCATTTATTTCTCGCTGAAAATGCATACGAACAAGCTGGTTTAGATAAAGTTCTATTTATGCCCTCTAAAAATCCACCGCATAAAGCAATGCCTGATCGAGTGACGGAACAGCAGCGTGTGGATATGGTGAAACTTGCAATTGAAGATAATTCACATTTTGAATTATCAACGATGGAATTACATCGTGAGGGTCTCACTTTTACTGCAGATACACTGCGTATATTAAATCAGCAGAATCCGGACACAGAATACTTTTTTATTGTTGGGACGGATTCTCTGTTCATGATGCAACACTGGAAGGATCCTCAGGTTGTATTTGAATTTTGTACGGTACTGGTTGCCGCAAGGGATAATGCGGATTATGATGTAATCACAGAGCATATGGATTATCTGAAACAGACTTATCAAGCCAGGATTCAGTATATGTCGATGCCAATGCTAGATATTGCATCAGCCAAGATCAGGGAGCGTTTAGAGAATTCCCAATCGGTTCGGTATTATTTGCCTCAATCTGTAATTCAATACATTGCTGATCATCAACTATACGTTGCAATATAGGAGGTGGCCAATATGGACTTGGAACAAATCCATGAAAACCTGAAGGGTGTACTAAAAAACTCAAGATATCTACACAGCACAGGAGTAGAGGAAGTTGCTCATGATTTGGCTGTAATATACGGCTGTAATGAGCGCCAGGCGATACTAGCCGGGATTTTACACGATTGTGCAAAGTATTTATCGGACGAGGAGCTATTGCAGGAATGTCGCTTATATCAGCTTCCAATCACGGAGGTTGAGGTCAAATGTCCCTTCTTGCTTCATGCGAAGGTTGGAGCACTGTATGCCAGAACAAAGTATGGCATAGAAGAGAAAGAGATACTCGATGCAATTACCTACCACACAACCGGAAGACCTGACATGACCATACTAGAGAAAATCATATTTGTATCGGATTACATCGAACCGTATCGCAAGCCACTGCCTCGAATTGAGGAGATAAGAAAAACCGCTTATCAGGATTTGGATTATGCGGTGTATCTGGTTTTAGAGAATATAGTACAGTATCTAGAGGAATCCGGAAGTATAATTGATCAAACAACAATAGAAACCTATCAGTATTACAAAAAGTTATTGAATATATAAACACCGTTACGAATAACTGGATCGAACAATTTAATAACAAATATATAATTTGTCTAAAGATAGATTGATCCAAAGAAATCAGGAAAGGTATAGGTATATTATTAATGGATATTTCAAAAAAAATGGTTAAATTAGCATATGAAGGCTTGGACGAAAAGAAGGGTGAGGATATTCAAATTATTGAAATCAAGGATATCTCCATTATTGCAGATTATTTCATAATCGCTAATGGTACAAACTCCTCACAGGTAGATGCATTAGTTGGCTCCGTAGAGGAAAAGTTAAGCAGAGAGGGCTTTGAGCCTAAGCGAATTGAAGGTGTTCGTTCTGCCAGCTGGATTCTTATGGATTACGGCGATATTGTAGTTCATGTATTCTCAAAAGAAGACCGCCTATTCTATAACCTTGAGCGTATCTGGAGAGATGGTAAATCAGTTTCTAAAGAAGAGCTTGATAACGAATAACAGACATTAATCATATTTCGACATAGAATATGGCTCTGTGAAATGATGTAAATAACGCCATTGTTATTCTCATACATTTCGCAGAGCCATTATATATGAAAGGCAAAATATTTGGGTCATGAATATTTTGTGCCGTATTTAGTAATAAGCAAGTAAGGGATAAAAGGAGAGCAGTATTCCTTTAACTTATGTCATCGCTCATTTTATTAATTTTTCTTCAATTTCAATTGCCCTTTCACTAATCTCTTCCGGTATTCTAAACTCTATCGAATTGTCTGGGTATTTTCCATTCTTGAGATAATATAGTTCGTTTTCAATATTTACCTTAACGTAAGTCTTGATACTCCCCTTCACTTGTGTTTTTACATGCGGATGTTTTGATTGAATGTCTATTTCCGTTTTAATATTGGTTATATTTATCATATCATTCACCCCTTTGTAGTATTATTATATTAAATATTACTCCAAATGATACTGCTCAATTACATTGTAATGTATAATTTTTACATTTTCAATATATATTCAACCATAATATAATACATATTAACTAAATTTTTTCTCTTTTTAGCATGTCTAGCAATCATTAAATTTTGAATTTTGCTCCTAAGATATAAAGATTTATATTTTGAAGAATAGTTGCATAGCGATTCGAACAAAAAGGATATGAATATCATACTGATATTCATATCCCTTCAAACATCTTATTCACTTGTTGAGATTCCTGTTTATGTAATAAACTAGTTATACATACGGAATAATCCGATAACCTTACCAAGAATCTTAAGATCAGATACGATTATTGGTTCCATCGTATCATTCTCAGGTTGAAGACGATAAAAGCCATTCTCTTTATAAAAAGTCTTAACCGTAACTTCCTCACCGAGTAGTGCAACAACATAATCACCATTCTTCGCATGGGACTGACGCTGAACCAGAATATTATCACTATTATAAATGCCTGCGTTAATCATGCTTTCACCCTTGACTTTAAGCATAAAAGTATCTTCATTCGGCATATATTCGGACGGAATCGGGAAGTAGCTGTCTACATTCTCAACAGCAAGAATTGGCTGTCCTGCAGTAATTGTACCAATAATCGGTACATTTACTAGTTCACGTCTGGTTAAATTAAATTCATCGTCGATTATCTCTATGGCACGTGGCTTAGACGGATCTCTTCTAATGTAACCGTTCTTCTCCAAAGTCTCAAGATGGGAGTGCACTGATGAGGTTGATTTTAACTTTACTGCTTCACATATTTCTCGTACAGCCGGCGGATATCCTTTATTAATAATCTGAGATTTTAAATAATCCAGTATTTCTTTCTGTTTATTACTTATTCTACCATACCCCATAAATATGTCGGCCTCCATTCCTTATTTGCTTCATTATAACATAACACCCAAGAAAATGCAAAACGAATGTTCTGAAAACCGAAAAAATGTTTGTAAAAAGGAATATATGTTCGATTTATTGTTGACAAACAAATGTTCGTATCATATAATAGCAGTAACAAAACAAATGTTCGCATCATACGTTCGAAAATTTAAAAATATATTTTACTGAGACATCAAATGACCGTGACCCATATTATAATGATGAAAATGATTGATGCAATTATCGATAATTATATCGGGAGGTATGTAATATGAATAGAACAGCATATAGGACAGCCGAAGGGCAACAGTATTATGAAGCTAATAAGAAGAGAATTTGGAGTATGGCTATAGTAGTATTAATGATTCTACTTTTATTATCCGTTGGATTTATTGCAAAAACAGTAACCGCTCAGAGCAACAAGGAGAGTGTGAAATTAGTAACCAGTGTGGAAGTGAAGAAGGGTGACACTCTATGGGGTATCGCTACAGATTATTACAGTAATAACTATGCAGACATGAATGCCTACATAAAAGAAATTAAGTCGGCCAATGGTTTAACCAGTGATGATATCCATGCTGGTAATTATATCATTGTTCCTTATTATAAAGAAGTAGCTTCGAATTAATACTAGATAAAAGAATTAATACTGCATAAAAGAAAAGAAACACGCTTAACGTGTTTCTTTTCTTTGCTTATATATTAGTGTGTTGTTCTCCTTATTGTAAGCAAGCATTCTCATCTTCTAAACTGAAGCCTGTAAAACTCGATTATACACGGTATAAGAGCTGCATATCACCTGTACTCAGATCTGGTAATAGACAGAGCATCAATCTAATAAACGTTCCGGATTTATAGAGATATAACCAACTAAATTCTTATATTCCTTAATACTTCAAGATTAGTTCTGAACATAAAAAGTATCTGCAATGGATAGTACTGATTTTTGAGTGATAGGAGTACCACCTAAATCGAACACTAATATAGATACTTCATATTGATCATAGGCAAATGAGTATACAGTCATTTTCATACTCAATCCTCCCATATTCGCTGTAAAGTCCGTTCGAAATACGTTACCAATATTAGCAGGAAGTATAACTTGTTTAAAATCACCAACTGTTACGTTTAAATCTAATTCCGAATCTTGGTATAATTCTTGCATTTCTTTCTTCATAGCAGCTAGTGAAAATTCTTTTTCAAACTTTTTCTTTACTGTATAATAATCCGGAGCTTTTTTTCCAGTATCTTCGATAGTAAGCATAACATATGACATACCATTCTCGGATGGAGACCCCATTCCTAAATAGGAACCTTCAAAATCGCTCCCTGAATAATCCCAGCTTGTTGGAGTTGAAAAATGTAATTTTCCAAAGCTTTGATCGGCCGCAGCGACATTGCCAACCTTTGTGAACGGATTAGAAGAGCTAACAGCTACAATAAAATATGTATACTTTGTAGTACCTACGGTAGCGGTAATTGTTGCTTTGCTGGCTTTAACTACATTCAATGTTCCGTTTGTAACAGCAATAGCAGTAGGGTTATTTGAGGTCCATGTAACCGGAGCTGTCGTTTTTACTGGAAGAGTAAGTGTTGTAGTTTTATCTCCGACATAAACCAGATGAGAAGTTTGATTAATGCTTGGCGAATTGTTAACTGTAACCTTACATGTGTAATTAACTCCATCTATCCTACCGGTGATATATGCGGTACCTTTGCCAACAGCAGTTACTTTACCGTCATAGGATACATAAGCTATATTCTTATTATTCGATGACCATAACGCACGATATTTAACTCCTTTAAAGGATAACGCTTGTGTTTGACCCTGTGTAAGAGTAAGAGTTTTTTTAGATATTGCAATTTTTTCATTTACTGTTACTTTACATTTGTATTTTTTACCATGAATGCTTGCAGTAATTGTTGCCTTTCCTTTTTTGATACCGGTTATGATACCATATTTGTCAACGGAAGCTACTTTTGGAGCACTTGAGGTCCACTTTGCTGTTTTTACAGTGCCGGTATCCTTCCCGTTCACTCGAATAAAGTCCCTTTTAGCGACGTTCAGTGTGATTGATGAGCTACTCAGTGCAGTTTTTTCCACAACGGTAATTTTGCGTTTTAACTTTTTACCTCTTACTGAAGCTGTAATAGTAGCAGATCCTATTTTAACTGCGGTTACCTTACCTTTTGAATCAACTTTAACATAGCTTTTATTACTGCTTGACCAGGATGCTTTCTTTTTGGTACCTGATACAGAAAGAGTCGTTGTTGATCCCACCTCAAGTGTTGTAAGCTTTGCTTTTAACGAGATTGTAGCAGCCTCAGCAACCTTTGAATTTGCCTGGGAAGGGAAGATTAGTAAAGTTGCGATTAAGCAAACTGCCAAAAAGTATGATATGTACTTCTTCATGTTATTACCCCCATATGATTTTCTGATTTTTATATAATAGTGGATGGATTGTCTAGCGACTGCTAGGACACCCATACTATATTTGATTATAAAGTATTATTTTACCAAAATCAATGATTTGTATCGATTTGGTATACAATTGTATTCATATGTTACTAATATGGACACAGAAAAAGAGCTCATCCATGATGTTATATTCCCTTTATGAGAAACAGTTTACATACTAAAAACTGTTTCTCATAAAAAGGTGCAAATTCGCGGATGAGCTGGTTCTTTTTCTATTAAACCGTATATCAATTTTATTATAAGTCTTTGTATTGTAAGTTAATGAATTTACAATTATTGAATATAAACTGAGTTAACAATATAATCTAAAATCTTCTGGAAATTAGGGGTATCTCCGATGTCTTCGGTATCAAAGCTAATATTGTAATTATCAATCGCAAATGAATAATTTACATCTTTATAAGTATCACCGTATAACGTATAATCCACCTCAGATCTTAGTATATTACCGAAAGAGGATGTATAAGTATATTGCTTAGAACCTAAGAATTTATAATCCACTCCATATTCCTTCTGATTGTCAATTAAATCAGCGACTAATAATGGCTCGGATATGTCTCTCATTAGTAAATTCTTTGTTCTATAATATCCCGGCTCTTTTCTTGTTGTTTTCTCAATGTCTAATTCTATACTGCTATCACTTCCTTTATATGGTGATATTGTACCCATATAGTATAAAAAGGTTTCATCATCAGCAAAGCTGTCAATATCCCAAGAAGCAGGTACAACAAGATGAACCTTATCGAAGGTAATTTCTTTTGCTGCAAAAGGTGCCTTTTTTAGATATGGGTTTGATTTATCAATAACTACAACATAATAAGTATAAGAAGTTGTCCCAACCGTTGCTTTAACCGTAACATTACCTGCTGCGAGTGCATTGATTGTTCCATCAGTTATAGTTACCACCTTTGTATTACTCGACTGCCAAGTAATTGGATCCTTTGTTGTAATAGGAGATGGTAATTTTGTTTTTTTATCACCAACAAATACAAGTGCACAACTTTTGGTGATACCGGCAGGCTTTGTAACCTTTACGGTACAATGGTAATCGTAACCATCCACTCTACCGGTGATTACGGCTGTTCCTTCACCAACACCGGTAACTTTTCCGTCAAAGGATACGTATGCAACATTCGAATTACTGGAACTCCAAACAGCACGATAAGCGATTCCCTTAAAAGATAAAGGTTTGGTCTGGCCGGATTGAAGTGCAAGAGTTGTGTTTGATATTGCTATTTTTTCCTTTACAGTAACCTTACAATAATAAGTTTTACCATGAATGGAGGCTGATATTGTAGCAGTACCAACCCCTGCAGCATATATGACACCCGTGCTATCTACGATAGCAACCTTTTTATTGCTGGTAGCCCATTTGGCAACTTTTGTTTGAGCAGTATTTTTACCCCTAACCTTAATAAAATCTTTTTTACCAACATTTAAGGTAACTGTATTAGTATTTAATGCAGTCGGTTCTACTACAGTTATCTTTTTTGTATATTTTTTATTGTTGACTTTAGCGGTAATAGTCGCAGAACCAATTTTATTTGCTTTTACTTTACCCTTAGAATCAACGCTCACATAGCTTTTATTGCTGGAAGTCCAGGATACTTTCTTTTTGGTACCTGATACGGTAAGGGTAGTAGTAGATCCCACTTCAAGTGTTGTTAATTTTGCTTTAACGGCGATTGTAGCGGCCTGCGCCACTTTTATATTTCCTTGTAGAGGCATAATAGGTGATACCAACAAGGATGCAATCAATAATACTGATAAGAAAAATGAAATATGTTTTTTCATGATTACCTCCAAAAAATTTATTAGAACAAATTATTATTTTTACATGGCTATTTAAATGAATTAATTTTGCACATAGATTGAATTCATAACATAATTCATTTGTGTTTGTAATGTAGTGGAAGAACCTACTGTTTCTAGATCAAAAATTATATTATATTTATCAAATGCAGCAGAAAAGAGTACTTCATAATAATCCTCACCGAACAATCGATAGGAAAGCTGTGTTTTTAATGTGTTTCCAATGTTGGTAAGGTAATTCCCCTGGCTACTGCTTTTAAAAGTATAATCCACACCATGTACACCGAATTGTTCTTTATAAGATGCAATGATCATTTTTTCTGACATGTCTTTCATCATAGAAATCTTTGATTTGTAAAAATCGGTGGGTTGAGAGTTTGAATTAATATATAATACACCGCTCGTATTATTATCAGGATAGAGCATAGATACATGCATACCCAAATTCTCATCCTGTGTAGTGTCCATACTCCAATAAGCCGGCATTACCATATGTACATTACCAAAAGTGATTTCCTTTGCTTTAAACGGAGCATTTTTTAAATAAGGATTCAATTCATCCACACAAACAATTAAATAAGAATATTGTTTCGTACCTACAGTTGCTGTAATTTTAACATTCCCTTTGGATTTCACTGTTATTGTTCCGGCATTAACGGTAACAATATTATTATTAAATGATTTCCAAGTAATTGGATCGGTTGTTGTTACAGGAAGGGTGAGTTTTGTTGGTTTGTCACCGACTTTTGCTAAGATTGCATTTTGTGTGATATCTGACGGTTTTGTTACGGTTACATTACATTTGTAATCAGTACCATCCACACGACCGGTAATCGTTGCAGTTCCATTACCTACTGCAGTTACTTTACCATCATAGGATACATATGCGACATCCTTATTACTGGAAAACCATACCGCTCTGTATGTAATACCTTTGAAGTTTAACGCCTTTGTCTGACCGGATATTAACTTGATCGAAGAGTCAGAGATTGCAATCTTTTCCTTTACAGTTACCTTACAGGTATACTTCTTTCCATGAATTGCAGCGGTTATATTAGCTGTTCCGATGCCATTTGCAGTGATAATACCGGTGTTGTCCACTGTAGCAACCTTTGCATTGCTGGTTGTCCATTTCGCTGTTTTTGTTTCTACTGTTGTTTTGCCAAGAACTTTAATAAAATCCTTTTTTCCTACATTTAGAAGGAGCGTGGTGCTTGACAGTTTCGTCTGCTCAACAACGGTTATTGTTTTACTTAATTTTTTACCGCTGACCGATGCATAGATTTTTGCAGAACCCTTCTTTTTAGCAGTTACTTTACCTTTCGAATCCACGGTAACATAGGATTTATTGCTAGAAGACCAGGTAACTTTCTTTTTGGTACCGCTGACGGTAAGCTTTGTTGATGATCCGATTTCAAGTGTTGTTAAGCTGGCCTTAATTGAAATCGTTGCCGCTTGCGCAACCTTAGTATTCCCCTGATAAGGTGAGAAGGGAGATACTAGGATTGAAGCGATTAAACAAACCGCCATAAAAAATGATAAATACTTTTTCATGTTATTACCCCCAAGTTTTTTATTTCGAGTTTTTATTCCAAGTTTTATTATAAATTAGAATTCTTGGAAAAGCAATTTAATTAATGTATAATCATGGAAAGAGATAAAATATGCTTTAATCATCATTTTCCAATAAGAAAGCTGAATATACAGTTATAAGATACTCAAAGATAACACAATAGGAATTATTTCTTACCTCTTGCATTAACTAATTTACCTCTTGGTTTATATCTATTTACATATTCATTATAATAATTATAATAGGATTATGGAGATGAGCAAATGAAAGTCAGAGTAGAGATCGATGAAAATTTGAAAGAAGATGAGATAATAATTCGTAGTAACATATTAGATGATAAGACTCAGAAGGTTTATGATGCCCTGATGGATATTACAAAGGGCTCCCAGCATCTTATGTTATATAAGGGAAATGTAGAATATTATATGCCGCTAGAAAATATTCTGTTTTTTGAGACAGCTGATAGCTGTATCAGTGCACATACAGTGAGCAATGTTTTTGAGACTACATATCGCTTATACGAATTAGAAGAAAAGTTGCCCGGATATTTTATGAGAGTCTCAAAATCAACGATATTAAACGTAAATCAAATATATTCGATTTCCAGAAATCTTACCGCTTCCAGCGAGGTACAGTTTTTAGGAACACATAAACAAGTTTATGTCTCCAGATTATATTATAAATCATTAAAATGTAGATTAGAAGAAAAGAGGAAAAGTATATGAGAAGAAGAGAAACCTATTGGGGCTTGTTGTTTATTATCGCAGCCGTTTTGATTTTGCTAAACCAGTTCGGTTTTTTCCAAGATGCACTATCTAATGTGAATGCATTTTCAATTGTGGCGGCTGTAATACTGGGTGGTATTACATTAAAGAGTTTGATTTACATTGATTTTTGGGGTATCTTTTTTCCGATTGCATTCATAGCAATCCTATTTAGCAAAGATCTTCATATTGAACAATTCACTCCGTGGCCTGCATTATTCACCGCATTCTGCCTTAGTGTAGGATTTTCGCTAATCTTTCGAAAATCACACATGTTCGGCGGCCACAGATGGCATACCCATCACGATAGCTCATTTGGTAAAAATGTAATCAATCAACCAGATAATGACACGGTTAAGTGTAGTACCAGTTTCGGCGAATGTATTAAATATGTAAACTCTGAAAATTTTCAAAAGGCTGATATAAAGAGTTCATTCGGAACAACTAAGGTGTATTTTGATCACGCACAGGTTCCCTCTGGTAAAGCTGACATCTATCTGGACGTATCCTTTGGTGAAGCAAAATTATATATTCCAAGTTCCTGGAACATTATTAATGATGTTCACGTAGTATGTGGCGATACCGATATCATTAATAAAAACGTAAATGAAGGCTCTCCTGTTGTTACCATTCACGGAAATGTAAGCTTTGGTAACGCAAAGGTATATTATGTTTAATAAAGTCATCGTATGACCACACATTTTATTGAAAGGACATAGGCTATCGTTGCTTATGTTCTTTTTGTTAATTTAACACTTTAATAAATTAGTATAATGTTCTATAATAAAATAGTAAACGCTGGTAATCATGGTAATAATTAAGAAGTATTATAAATAAAGGTACGAAAGGTGTGTAATCGATATGGAAAGAACTCTTGTAATTATCAAACCGGAAGCAGTAAAGAAAAAGTTAGTGGGAAAAATCATATCAATCTACGAAGATAATCGCCTGGAAATCATTCACGCACATAGGGTATTACCGACCAGAGAAGTGTTAGAAAAGCATTACTCTGCACATATTGGGAAAGAGTTCTTTGAGAGCTTGGTAGCTTTCATGTCATCCTCTGAAGTAGAGGTACTAATTCTTGAAGGAGAAAATGTTGTTGAGATTGTAAGAGAAATTAACGGAGCAACCAATCCATCAAAGGCCAGACCCGGAACCATTCGTTATATGTACGGAGATGATGTACAAGCCAATTCAGTACATGGCTCCGAATCTGTTGAAGTAGCAAAACAAGAGATTGAAATCTGGCGAGACCTTATCCGATTCGAAAGTTAAACAAAATATCAGAACACATAAACAAAAGGACAAAATTAATATGCATACCAATGCATGATTTTGTCCTTTTCTGTAATGGAATAAACGGAGAGTAGAAGGAGTTTTCACCTATGAATCACATACAAGATTTGTATACAAAAAGTTATGATACTGAGTGGAATCGAATTGTATATCTGAGGATTCTTAAAGAAGAAACATATATATATTTGAATGATGCGCAAACTTGCAAATTAATCTTGGTCTCAAATGGAAATGGATTGATTGAGTGTAATAACCGTATGCTACAGGTTTCTTCCCCCTCAATTATTTGCTTAAATCATACAGATAGAATTAGAATCGATAAGAATAGTGGATTCGATATAACAGTTTTATTTTTCCGTCCCATTGCACTCAATGATTTGCTGGATTATAAATTCATTCATCAAAAATTATATGATTCCTATGGTGGTACAACATTATATCAGGATGCAACATTACTTAGCACATTCTATGACATATCTGACTCAAAACGTATTCTCACCATGATTGATCCTGCATCTTCAAAGGCTTTACATAGTTTTCTAGATAAGATGGACACCGAATTAACACTTCAAAAGGACGGATTTTGGCCCTGCCGAAGCAGATCATACTTTATTGAGCTACTATTTTATCTTGAGGGATTAAGAGATGCGATAAAGCCTAGTAACGAAGAAGTTCCGTTCAAGAAACATACGAATACATTAGTCTATTCCATAATTCACTACCTTAACCAGAATATTGGTAAGAAAATGACATTAGAGATGCTTGAAAAAGAATTTGCATGCAATCGAAATAAAATCAATAGTGAATTTCAAAAAGAGATGAATATAAGTGTAATGAAATATTTTGTTATGATGCGTATGCAATTGGCTGCAGGAATTTTAAGGGATACCGGAATACCCATAATGGAAGTTTCCATGAGAGTAGGGTATTCCGATGTCGGATATTTTTCGCGATCGTTTAAGAAACAATATGGGAAAACGCCGAACGAATATCAATCACTTTTTGATTCTTAGGATATATATTAAACCTTTGATGTTAATTATTTCACTTTTTCACCATAAGTATAGGTTCCTGATATTTCACCTTTCGCTATGATATTACCTGGGTTTCCACCTGATGTATCCATTCTTTCTAAGATACGATCTACTTTTAGATTCGTGGAATCCATGGCTCCACCATAGGAATCAGGTTTTTCTTTTAGTGCATACACCGTTATTATATAAGTATGAGTGCCACTCGGAGGGTAGGGTCCAACGTATTCACTGTTTTTAAGGTTTTCTCCAAGTTTAAGGTTTGTTTTTGTTAAATCCGTCACCCTCCAATGTAACCAATTTTGAGCATTCGGATCAAGCATATAGATAGCATAATAGGATGCACCATCATATGCGCTCCAGGATAATTGGGGAGACTTATTTTCTCCAACCTTAGTGTAACTGATAATCGAACTCCATTTTCCGTCCTCCCTGAGTTGATCCGAAGTAACCGCAAACTTCGGAAGTTTGTTAACTTGATCTACGATACTCTCTTGTGGAATTGGTGTCAGTGTGGCTTTTGTTTCTTTGTTCGGAGTTGGGGTAGGAGATGTTGTAACATCCTCCGAGGAATTCTTACTTTCAGGTTCCTGCTTTGAACATCCAACAAAGATTGTAGCAATTAGTATTACGAATAATAAGTATGATATTTTTTTATAACTCATAAATTTTCTCCTTTACTTTAATCACAACGAGTTTTCTATAATAGATGTTTATATTATATAAAAAATACAAATATTAGCAACGTAAAATCAGCATAGAAGGTTGGATAATCTGCACAAATCTTTTCAATTTCCAGGGCTCTTTGCTAGATGGTATTTAATAGAAATATTGTTAAATTTTATTTTTTATTGACTTTATGTGGTTAATAATGGATAATACTACCATGCATAATTATTCGCTATTTTTATAATAGAATTGTGCCGTGTAAAGGGGGTAATCATGAATTGTAATAATTGTAGTGCTGAATTAAAAGATAACGCAAAGGTTTGTTATTTCTGTGGAACAAAGGTGGAAAGTAATCAAAAACGCCACAGTAAAATAATACCTAGAATTTTATATGGAATTATAACCACGATTGCATTAATAACAACTGTTTTATTGGTAGGATTTATCGTTAAAAAATCCACGACCACCAGTGTACATCCACCACAAAATGTATTTTACATAAAGGGAGATTCGCTATATTATACCACTTTGAATGAAATCAAACCGAAGGAAATCGTAAAAGGTTATTATAAAGATCGCAATAGCGCACCGAAACCTATAAGCTTAAGCGCTAATGGAAAATGGTTATTTTATTCATTAGTAGGTGAAAAATCAGATTATTTCAAATATAGATTGAATGATTTATCAGAAGAAAAGAATAAAGTTGCTTCAGATGTTGATTTATTTACACCAAATACAAAGGGCAATAAGTTCTATTATATCTCCAAACACAATCTATACATAGCTAACGCACGTAAAACACAAAAGATAGACCAAGAAGTATCCAAGTTCTATACGGATCAAGAATGTAATCGGGTTATTTATCTCAAAACCGATGGATCCTTATATGAGAAAAGCAGCAAAAAAGCCGCGAAAAAGTTAGCAGAAAAGTGTGATATCAAATATGTGTCAAAGGATTTGAATACGATCTATTATTTGGATGGTGATGAGATGTTCCAGATTAAAAACTGTCAGGAAAAAATATCGATATCCAAGGAGAAGCCACTAATCCTTTATGTATTTGAGAATGGGGACATGTATTATCAAACGTCTCCGAAGTCATTGGAGGAAAATTGGTCCGTATACTTCTGTTCGGATGGAAAATCAATGCAAGTTAGCAATCCATCTGAAGCTTTGAAGAAGATTAAGCAAAAGAACCTTAAAATGTATGCATTTGATACAAAAGGCAAGGAATTGTTTTATACGATTCTTAATAAGAAAAAAAATAATAGTAATCTTTATCATGCAACATTAGACAAGGATGAAGTTTCTGATAGTAAACTAGAAGCCAAAGATGTTATTGGTTTCATCAATGCATTTAAAGATGATGATTTTGCATATTTAAAAAACCCAAAAAACAAGGGCTTAACCGGTGATCTATTTATCGATGACAAGAAAGTAGATAGTGATGTATGTACCTGGTTCTCGGATCGTCTTGAGAAGACGAACAGCTTCCTATATGCGAAAAATGTCAAGCAATTGAAAAGCAACAAAGAGAAAAGCATCTATACGTTAATGCTTTATCAAAACGGTAGAATCCAAAAGATTGCAGATAATGTAATTGATTATAAGATCCAAGAGGATAAGGTTATCTATCTGTCGCTACCAAATACGAATTCAACAAGTGGATTATTACGTGTTTATAATAATTCCGGAGAAAATAAAATTATTGATACAGAGGTCAATTTGATTCTTACACCAGAAAGAGTAGAGGTTGGGGAAATCAATCCTAATCATAATTTTGTAAGTCCAAATCCCCAAGGCTAGAGAGGCTGTAGCAGAATAAATAACTAGTATGAACAATGTTATATTGCCATAATCACTGTCTTTCAACTTATGAGTGAGGCAAATAACATTGTTCATTAATAGAATTATTATTTTGCAGCAGCCCTTTTTTGTCATATGGTATAATCTAGATAATTTCAGTTGATGTAACTTAAAAAGTGCTGTAGAATGAATAATATCGTCACATGAATGAAAAAGAGGGGTTAAGAACAAAGATGGTAATTGACAAACATTCGATACGTAAGCAGAACCGTTCTGTGATAATTGAGCAGATTATAAGTAACCAACCTATATCACGAGTAGAACTTTCTAAGCTTACCAATATCAATAAAGCAACTGTTTCTGAGATCATCAAAGAGTTATTGGATAACGAATTGATCGAGGAAGTAGGGGTTGGCAACAGTACTAGTGCAGGCGGCAGAAAGCCAACTATGCTTCAAATGAATGATAAAGCCGGATTATGTATTGGCATCGACCTTGGAGCTACATATATCGCGGTTTCATTATTTTATATGAACGGAACACGAATTTATCTAAATATTCATAGAGAGCTAGAGATAAATAGTCAAAATGCAGTGTCACATATTGAAAATGTAATACATGAAGCAGAATCTATAAAAGCAGATTCTGTCTATGGAATCACCGGAATAACCATTGCAGTGCATGGTATTACACTCCATAATAGAATCATATTTTCCTCACAATATGATTTGGATAAAATCGACTTAAAGCAGGAGATCAGTGCACGTTTTAAATATCCAATATATATTGAAAATGAAGCTAATTTAACGGCATTAGCTGAAAACACCTTTTCATCAACACATAAAAACCTAGTGTGCTTAAGTATTCATACCGGTAT
The DNA here is from genome assembly GCF_059717775.1 of Variimorphobacter sp. HTMS_6. Taxonomy (NCBI): domain Bacteria; kingdom Bacillati; phylum Bacillota; class Clostridia; order Lachnospirales; family Lachnospiraceae; genus Variimorphobacter; species Variimorphobacter sp. HTMS_6. Next base: position 1,640,488 of record NZ_AP046094.1, on the reverse strand, counting down.
CGGTGTAGGTATCATAAATAACGGAGAGCTTTATACCGGAATGAATGGAATGGCCGGTGAGATAGGACATACTATTTTATTTCCGGATGGGAAGCCTTGCAGATGCGGCAACCATGGATGTTTGGAATTATATTGTTCAGAGTCAAGTATATTAGAGCAATATGAAGAGCTTACGGGTATTGCGAATGCAACACCGGACATGTTACAACAGGCGTACAATGAAGGCGATAAAATAGCAACCACACTTAGCACACAGATGTCAAAATACTTATCTATCGCTATTAATAATATTGTAGTTTCGTATTCACCTGATGTGGTATATATTAACAGTCCAATCATTTATAGAATCCCTGCGATGATAAATCAAATCCAAGACTTTATGCAAAGCTTCTTTAGTAGGAATATTATGATAAAGGATTCCAGTTTTGGATCAAAAGCAATCCTTCATGGCGCATGTGCCAATGATATCAAAAATTTTCTTCAAGTAAAACACCTAAAATTTTGTTCAAAAATTGAGGAGAAAACAGAAGATATTTGATAAAAGTTAATAAAATTAGAGTTTTTTTTAAAAGCAAAAATCCTATTAGGGAATTTTTGCTTTTTATTTTATTCAAATTATACAAAAGTTTTGAAAAATCGGCGAAATATTGTGCTTGTTAGAATTTTCACAATAATGTAAAATACATTATGAAGAGTTTGTTAGCACAACTAACTAACATTATTATGGAGGTATAATATGATTTCATTATTGAACAAATCTGAAATGTATGATTCATCAGACTACTTACAAAAAGTTGACGCGTTCTGGAGAGCAGCGAACTTTATTTCCGTAGGACAGTTATATTTAAAAGATAATCCGTTATTACAAAGACCGTTAGAAGTTACTGATTTAAAAGTGCATCCAATCGGACACTGGGGTACCATATCAGGACAGAACTTCATATATGCTCACTTAAATCGTGCAATTAACAAGTATGATTTAAATATGTTTTATATCGAAGGACCTGGTCACGGCGGTCAGGTTATGGTTTCTAATTCCTACCTTGATGGTAGCTACTCTGAAATCTATCCTGAGATTACAGAAGATATTGAAGGTCTTAAAAAATTATATAAACAATTCTCCTTTCCAGGTGGTATTGCATCTCATGCAGCTCCTGAAACACCAGGTTCCATTCACGAAGGCGGAGAGTTAGGTTATTCTTTAGCTCATGCAACAGGCGCTATCTTAGATAATCCTGATGTTATCGCTGCAACTGTAGTAGGTGACGGCGAAGCGGAAACAGGTCCTTTAGCAGCAGGCTGGTTCTCAAATGTATTTATCAACCCTGTTACTGATGGTGCTGTTTTACCAATCCTTTACTTAAATGGATTTAAGATTTCTAACCCTACCATCTTATCCAGAAAAACCAACGAAGAATTAACAAAATATTTCGAAGGTATGGGTTGGGAACCAATATTTGTAGAAGGAACTGATCCTGATAAAGTACATCCTGTAATGGCTGAGCAATTAGATAAAGCAATCGAAAAGATTAAAACGATCCAGGAAGAAGCTAGAAAGCACTCCGCAGAAGAAGCAGTTATGCCAATCTGGCCAGTATTAATCGTTCGTACCCCTAAGGGCTGGACTGGTCCTGCAGAGTGGGATGGCGAGCCTATCGAGGCTTCCTTTAGAGCTCACCAGGTTCCGATTCCTGTAGACGCACATCATCCAGAATTTATTCCTGATTTAGAGAAATGGTTAATGTCTTACAGACCTCAGGAATTATTCACAGAAGATGGTAAAATCATTCCTGAATTAAAAGAGATGGCACCTAAGGGTGACCAACGTATGGCAACAAATCCGATCACAAACGGCGGAATTGATCCTGAAAAATTAAACTTACCTAGCTGGTATGAATATGCAGTAGATACATCTGTTCCAGGTGCTGTTATTGCACAGGATATGGCTGTATTCGGTAACTATGCTCGTGATCTCGTTATAGAAAATCCGAAAAACTTTAGAATCTTTGGACCAGATGAATCTAAGTCCAACCGTTTAAATGCTGTATTCGAAGCGACTAAGAGACAGTGGTTAAGCCCAATCAAAGAGCGTTTTGATGAATGGCAGTCAGCTTCCGGTCGTGTAATCGACTCCCAGCTTTCTGAGCATCAGGCAGAAGGTTTCTTAGAAGGTTATGTATTAACAGGCCGTCACGGATTCTTCGCAAGCTACGAAGCATTTTTAAGAGTAGTTGACTCTATGTTAACTCAGCATTTCAAATGGTTAAGAAAAGCAAAAGAGCAGAAATGGAGAAAGAACTATCCTTCATTAAATGTTATTGCAACTTCAACTGTATTCCAGCAGGATCATAACGGTTATACTCACCAGGATCCAGGTCTCTTAACTCACTTAGCTGAGAAAAAACCTGAATTCATCAGAGAATACCTTCCTGCAGATGCGAACTCACTTATGGCAGTTGCTGAAAAAGTATTCGCAAGCGAAGAGATGATCAACGTTATTGTATCCAGTAAACATCCTCGTCCTCAGTTCTATAGCATTGCAGAGGCAGAAGAGCTTGTTAACAAGGGTCTTAAAGTAATTGACTGGGCATCCACAGCAAAATCCGGTGAGCCTGATTTAGTAATCGCTGCTGCTGGTACAGAGCCAAACTTAGAAGCACTTGCTGCAGTATCCATTTTAAATAAGCAGTTCCCTAACTTAAAGATTCGTTTCATCAACGTAGTAGACCTTCTTAAGTTACGTAGCCCGAAAGTAGATGAAAGAGGCTTAACAGACGAGGAATTTGATTCCTTCTTCACAAAAGATAAGCCAGTAATCTTTGCATTCCACGGTTACGAAGGTATGATTAGAGATATCTTCTTTAATCGTAACAACCACAATTTATACATCCATGGATACCGTGAGAACGGTGACATCACAACTCCATTTGACATGAGAGTATTAAGTGAGATGGATCGTTTCCACATGGCTAAGGAAGCAGCAGAAGTTGTATATGCAAAAGAAGCTGACGCATTCGTAGCTGAGATGGACGCAACTATTGCTAAACATCACTCCTTCATCCGTGAAAACGGTGATGATATTCCTGAGGTTGTTGACTGGACATGGGAAGCTTTAAAATAATCAAATCATTATACTAATTACTGCACTATTCGGCATTTTAATAACTCAACACAAGAGAAAGAACGACGATAGCTTTATGCTATTAGTCGTTCTTTCTTGATTTTATTAATTTCTTGTAGATTTTGGGACTTCAGAATATTGTATAATGTATATTAAGATGTTATAATATTCCAGAAATTAATAATATAAATCAGGAGAGAAAAATGAAAAAGAAAATTCTTGTTATTCCATATATAATGGCCGTTTTAATACTTAGTGCTTGTAAAAAGGATAGTGAAGCGATAAACAATAATCCAATAACTCCAACCCGGCCGACCAATATGGTCATTCAGAAACTCACTCCTTCTCCTGAACCTACAAAAGCAAACATTGCAAAGCAAATAACTCCATCACCGCAAAATAATAATTCAATAAAAGTTATCCCTAGCGATTATGATATAATAGTGGATGGTTATAACAAAGGAATGGATTTTAAAATTGGTTATCCGCAAATAAAAGGTTTAAAAGATTATTCCAAACAGAAAACGATTAATAATTTGATACGCAAGGATTCTATGTCATCTTTAAAGAAACCGGATATCAAATCTGATGAACTTTCATATGAAATTCAATGGAAGGGTAACAATTTACTAAGTGTTGGACAAAATGCATTCGAAGAATATCCTGATTCACCACATCCCAATTACTGTTACTACGGCTTAAATATCAACATAAAAACCGGTAAGAAAATCAAACTGAAGGATGTTTTTCATGTTGATCAGACCCTATTGGATAGCATTCGGAAAAATTATACCTATGCGGGGCCTATGGATCCTGATGATCCTACTCTAATGGATGAAGTTAAACAAAGCCTAAACGAATTAACGGTGGATTATTTAAATGATCACAGTTTTTATTTCACACAAAGTTCACTTGGTGTTATAGTTGATGTAGATCATTCTCAAGGTGAATTTGCAATGATAGAGATGAAATATAGTGATCTTAAAAAATCCATGATTTCTTCAAATAATATATGGGAAGATTTTAAAGGATTTAAACCCATTAAATCAGGTGTTATATCAAGTACATATTGGTACAAGAACATTAGTGAACTATATCATTTTACAAAAATCGAAAATCAATGCTTTGATGTGAATTTAAAAGAGTGGGGCAAGTTTAGATTTGTATCCGGTAAAGATTATCAAGGAAAATTATTATTCTTCTTAACCGATGATAAAAACAATATACAATATCAATTTTCTGATTTTTATGATAGTTACAATAAGGACCAGACCGTTACGGAAATATCATTTCATGATATAAATAACGACGGACGAATGGATGCTATTATAATCACAGAATGTGATAATAAATCTGCTTGTGATATATACTTCCAAGATGAATATGAAAGCTTTTTTCAAATACCAGATTTATATCATGATCTAAATGAATCCGATAAGAATTATGATACTGTAAATAAAGTAATGAATTATATGAATAAGACAGGAAATGCCATAGTTGCAAAGTATGTGGAGGAAGATAAATAAAACAATATCGCATGTAATCTTCCGAAATTTATTTTTCTTTTCCCCCTTCTGGGGAAAGACATAATTCTGTTTATTCCTTCTCCCTTAACCTTACAACCTTAGCGGCACTTCGTCTTCGTTGATCCTCAATCGCAGCATAGTGCTTCTTTGTGGTGTTAACATCCTTATGTCCTAATACATCTGCGACGAGGTAGATATCACCGGTTTCACGGTAAAGGCTTGTACCATATGTACTGCGGAGCTTATGGGGGGTAATATTCTTTAACTTAGTCACAATAGAAGAGTACTTTTTAACTAAGTTTTCTACAGAACGGACATTGATTCTTTTTAATTGCATGGATAGAAATAATGCATTCGTATGTCCTTCACAGGGAATTATTTTATTACGCTCGTCAAGATAATCTAGTAAGGCTTCTCTGACTTCGTCTCCGAAGTATACGATTACCTCATAACCACCTTTTCGTCTGATTTTTACACCATTGTTTTCAAAATCCACATCATTAATATCAAGCCCTACACATTCAGATACACGAATACCTGTTCCAAGCAGGAGAGTCATCATTGCCAAATCACGTAATTTTGTTTTAGCATGGAAGGATTGTTGCTTCTTCGTCATATTCTGAGCCGTTTCCACTTCATCTAACAGCTTAGCTACCTCATCAATTTCAAGTCTTACAATCGCTTTTTCATGAAGCTTAGGTACATTGATTAATGAAGCTGGATTTGTATTAATCATTTCTTTTTTAAAATAGTAATTATAAAAACTGCGAAGAGATACTAATTTGCGCTTCTTCCCATTCTCCGTATTCAGTCGTTCCTTATTCTCTGAACGATAGTAGCTGAGGTAATCCAGATATTCCTCTATATCGATGGCTTTGATTTGATCTAAGATTTCGATGTTAATATCTTGTATACGAGTATTATTTAAGGTGGGATTTGACTTCATCAAGAACTCAAAGAACACATTTAAATCATACGCATAAGCAATTCTGGTACGAGAGGAGGTGGTTGGTTCAATTCCCCTGAAAAAATGCTTGCAAAAGCGAGGTAAATCCTCTAGTAGGTTACGAAGACGTTCTGTATTGTCTATATTAATTTGATCATGATAATTTCGCTCTGACATAAAATCCTCCTGGTTTGTTTCTTGGATTAACATGTTTTGAATAGTATTTTTAAAGTTATCAATATTGTCCTTTTTTATAGTTTTCATTATTAAGGTTTATAAGTTCATATATATTTCGCACTTTGGTTTACATAATATTATTATGTTAGTTATGTTTATATTAATTACAATATTTGCCGCTATATTTGCTAGATAATTATTGTTATATTTATTACTATATTTCTTGCAATATTTGCTACTATATTCAACGCTATATAAATTGTACTATTTATTTTACTATTTATTGTTCTACTTCGGAATTCTCATCCTCACATTTCCAACCGTCAATCTTACTGCATGAGATTGCATGAAATAGCCGTTCTTTCAGTCCCGGACTTTCTGATCCCAGTGTCTTTATGAGCTGTTTGATATATTCACGCTTTGTATATCCGTCCACCGGACAAGGATTTTTTACTACCGGTAGGTTGTGGATATTACGAAAGCCTATTATATCTCGTTCCTCCACATATATCATCGGACGAAGCAATGTAATATCAGCACGTTCAAGATAGGTAACAGGAGAGAAGCAGTGGAAACGTCCCTCATAGATTAATGACATCATCATTGTCTCAACTACATCATCATAATGGTGTGCGTAAGCTGCTTTATTACATCCTAGTTCCTTGGCTTTTGTATTAAAAGCTCCTTTTCTCATCTTGGCACAGAGCGAACACGGGTTACTTTCTTTCCTGCGAGTGAATACAATATCTGCAATATCAGTTTCTACAACTGTATAATTTATTTCGAGTTCCTGACACAGTGTTTTTACTGCAGTAAAATCCATATCCTGAAATCCCATACTAACTGTAATTGCCTCAATATCGAATTGCTTTGGATAAAAACGTCTTAAGCCGGATAATGCATATAGAAGAGTCAAACTATCTTTGCCTCCCGATACACCGATTGCAATCGTATCACCATCCTGAATCATATTATATTCGTCAATCGCTTTTCTAGTATAACTCAGCAACTGCTGTAATTTCATGATAATGTTACCTTACCTTTCGTCGCTCTGTAATATTTGTCATTATAACATATTTTTTCAAATGTGAAAACCTTTGGTTATAGTATGCGCAGCATTCTTGATTTACAAACAATTATTAATCCTCTATCGTAGAATAGAAGTTTAATTAAATTTAACCAAAAGTAATGTGTGAAATCTTCGAAATAATCGTTCTATCGCCGTAGTACATAAATTCTATATATGTAACATTTAGCTCGGTTATTATTTGTTTACCCAAGATATTTGGTCTACTATTTTAGAATGTAATTTTAGTGTTCTTAATTTAAAATCTACAAACGTAGTACTTACGTATCAAACGTAATTCGTCATTAGTTATATCTAAAACCAAAGTATTTTCAAGATAGAAAATAATGAAATTTTTATAGATTTATTGTTGTTTTTTCTAATATGACACATTTTTAACATGAATTAACATTATTGTAATATTTAATAAGATATTTGATGGAGGGAAGGAGTTTTTACGAAATGATAAAATATTGTATGGGCAATATATTAAAAGCGAATGAGAATACGAATAGAAAGCTTCTTAGAAAGTTATGTATTATGTTATTTACTGCTTTCATTATCACCGGTATCACTTCTGCTCGTGCTGAAGCAGCCTCAGGATTAAAAATCTATTATTATTCTACGAATAAGACAACCACCTACAACGATAAGAAGGTAAAGATAACCTGTAACGGCACTACGATTAGTAGTACCTCCACACCGGGTATCTTAGTAAATGGTGTGTCCATGCAGCCATATGATGACATATTTAAAAGCGCTAGAATTGCTGCTGACTGTTCCTACGATTCCAAGAAAAATACTATTACAATATCAAAGTATGGCAAAAAAATTGTAATGAAAGTCGGTAGTAAGACCGCTACCGTTAACGGGAAAACAGAATCCATGTTAGTTGCACCGATGAAGGTCAAATATGTCTCTGCAAACAAGACTAAAATCTTAGTTCCATCCAAATTTGTTGCCACCAAACTGGGACTTGAATACACCTGGTATAGTTCAAAAAGCACTGTAGTTATTGTGAAGAAAACAATTATGATATCCATAAACAACGGAAAAAAATATGAGTACAGCGGTACACAGGGAAAAACAACTATCGATGGGAAAAACGTCAACTTAACAACTCAACCGAATATCATCATGAATGATACAGCGTTACTTCGTGCAAAAGCAGTTTTTGCTGATTCTTCCATCAAAGCAAATTATAGCTATGATTCAAAAACGAAAAAAATTACAATTAAAAAGAACAAAATCGTAATCACGATGACAATCGGCAGTAAGACAGCCCATGTAAACAACGTGAAGAAATCCCTACCTACTGCACCCGTCCTTTTGACGAATAAAGAAACCGGAAAATCCTATGTTTTAGTGCCTGGAACATTTACCACAACAAGCCTAGGATATAAATATAGCTGGAATAATTCAACACGTACCTCGGTGATTGTCACAAAAACACCACCCAATGGGTCAAATCAGGAACCAGAGTTGGGAGATGATGGCGATGTTACGGATACAGGTATTATCTTAAAAGAATGGAAAGCTTCTACTAAAAATTATGCCGTACCTTCGGATGTTCATTCGCTTTCTTCCACAATTAAAAAAGTTGGAAAGCTAACTAGTATCAACCTCAGTAGCACTAATACGAAACCGAATAAAGAGACATTTGTATTTGTAAGTTCCACCGGGTTTGGTAAGATTTCTTCTTCCAGTTCCGATAAGAAAATCACTCTACAGGCATCCAATACCAGCTGTTCGAATAACACAAAAAATTATAAAACAACCTCTTCAAAGCTAATCAGCTCCATTAAAACTACATATAAATCATCAACCTCCAGCTCAACTTTTGAACTCAACTTGCATCAGAATTATTATAAATATGATTTATCCCTTTCCTCTGATAAAAAGTCGTTAAAGGTTACTGTTTATACCAACACATTAGCATCCGGATATATCGGTACAAATAGCGAATCAGAATATATGGTAATTGAATCAATCAATAACATTCATGCATCTGTTTCTGCTTCCGGTACAAAGATCACTATCGATTTACCAGATTGCTTAAGTGGAATCGGAAATCTATCATCCGATATAAAGAATGCAAAGTATATTAGCAAAGTTTCATCTACAACATCTAATGGAAAAACTCAGATTTTCCTTACGATGAAAGCCGGCTATACCTACCGTGTCGAGCAAAAGGGCAAAGTATTCAAGCTGATATTGCAGAAGTCCCATATTCCGGTTGTTAAGGATAAAAGCAAATATGAAATCGTAATTCCCCTATCATCTGATTTGAATATAGCCTGCATTTCCGATGAAGACATTTACTATAAAAACTGTTTTGTTATTCGATTGGAAGGAGATTATAGAAACTTTTACAAGAGTCACTCAATCTCTGAAGGCTCCAAGACAGTATCAGGAAAAACCATATCACTAAACAGCAATGGTGATACCGAGATTAAGTTTTCAACAACGAAGATCCAAGGATATGAATTAGCTACTGATACCAAGAATTTATATATTAATGTAGGAAATACGAGCGAAATATATAAGAATATCGTAGTCCTAGACCCCGGCCATGGCGGCGCTGCGGTTGGAGCAAAGAATCAAGGGTATTATGAGAAAGATATTAATTTCAAAATCCTTTACACGGTTGGCAAAAAATACTTTAATCAAGATCCTTCCAAATTAAAGGTATATTATACCCGTACTGCAGACTACGACATCTCATTAGCAGATCGAGCAGCGTTTGCCTCGAAAGTAGGTGCAGATCTATTTGTTAGCTTACATATGAACTCCGCTATCAACGCCCCGGGTGCGAAGGGAACCGAAGTATTTTATTCCTCCAATAATAATTCACCGAATAAATCCGGTTTAACAAGTAAAATGATGGCCACTAGCTTTGTTAATAATATTTGCAAGACACTTGGTTCCACAAACAGAGGAGTAAAGCAAGATGCACTTTATGTGACAAAAAGAAATAGTGTTCCCGCAGTACTAATCGAATTAGGTTTTATCTCTAATTCCAGTGATTTAGCTATGATAACAAATGCTTCAAAACAGGATACCGCGGCAGAAACCATCTACAATACATTACTTGATCTGTTCAATAAATACCCTGGTTAATACTAATAATGCCCATGCATCACGCAATTGTAACCGGTGTACCGATAGGCAGCAATTGATACAGTTCAACCACATCTTTGTTATTCATACGGATACATCCGTGTGATACGCTTTTACCAATGGAACTCGGATCGTTAGTACCATGGATCCCATATCCACCATATGGTATATTAAGACCCATCCAACGGACGCCGTATGGGCCTCCCGGATTCATAAGCTTATTAACAATTTTATAATTACCGGTAGGTGTCGGAGTAGTAGGTTTTCCGATAGCTACCGGATATTTTTTTACAAATTGGCCATTTTTCATCAGCGTTAGGGTGTGCGTTCCCCGATTAATCAAAACAGAATATGGATTCATCCTGCCACCTATTTCATTTTATATTTATCTAAAATCATCATTACCTTATTACAAATCTTATCTCATATTATTACGTGATTAATTCTATACATTTCCGGTAAAAGTCATATAAAGTAAGAGAGCATTGGCAGCGATAATCACCGAGGATATAAGACAGCCTGCAATATTGGTAATTCTTTTATTTTTAAGGGCTCCCATCAAATCTTTGCGGCTGGTAATGATCAGCATAGGAATAATTGCTACAGGGAGAATAAAGCTCAGTATTACCTGACTAAAGACAAGTGCCTTAATCGGATTAATTCCAATAACTATAATCACCATGCCCGGAAGCATTGTGACTAGTCTGGTTATATTATCTTTGATCTTAAGTCCAACAAATCCCTGCATAATAGTTTGACCCGCCATCGTTCCGACAGCAGAAGAGGAAAGCCCGGATGAAATCAAAGCAATTGCAAAAGCCGCTCCTGAGGCCGCCCCTAATAATGGCGTTAATGTTTCCTTCGCCTGCTCAATCGAAGTAATCGCAAGCCCATTTCTATAAAATACTGCTGCCGAGACGATTACCATGGATGCATTGATTACGAATGCGATATTCATTGCTATGATGATATCAAAACGTTCCATCTTAAGGTGTTTCTTTTTTTGCTCGATTGATAATCCAATATTTCTTTCCTGTACCAGACTGGAGTGAAGATAGATCACATGGGGCATTACTGTGGCACCCAACATTCCGACTGCGATTAAGACTGCTTCCCCATTTGGTAGTGAGGGGAGCAACACATGAAGGCCCACCTGAGACCATTCGGGTTTTGATAATAGTAATTCAACGGAATAAGCGACGCATATAACAGCGACTAGAATTGATATGATTATTTCGACGATACGTTGGCCATACTTCCCGACATATACAATGATAAAAGTTAGAATTGCTGTGATAAGCCCCGCATAAATCATTGGGATGTGAAATAAGAGATAAAACCCAAGGGTTCCGCCGAGAAATTCTGCGAGATTCGTTGCCATGGCTCCTAGCTCAGCAACAATCCAAAAACACCAATTTGTTTTTCGGGAAAATACTTTGCCACACATCATTGGCAAGGAATGACCAGTAGCAATTCCAAGCTTTGCAGACATAATCTGCAAGAAGATAGCCATCAAATTACTCCATAAGATAACCCACAAGAGGGTATAATTGAATTTTGACCCTCCGCTGATATTTGTTGCAAAGTTGCCGGGGTCAATGTAGGCTACACTAACAATAAAAGCAGGGCCTAAAAACTTTAATAACGATTGTAGTCTATTGTACGTGCCAAATCCTTGCTTTGAATTTCCTTTTTGTATAACTCCCTCATCTGTTACTGGGCAGATAGGTTGAACGTAATTCTCATCTAACATCAATTTACACCTCTTTACTATCATATTGAATTGAATTATGTACTTAAGAGATTTAGCCCAGCCTAAATCAAGTCTCTAACTCACAATATGACAGAAAGGTTAATTATGTTACAGCTATCGTTCACCCGATATGATAATTCGAAAACTGATTATATTTTTCAAGTACATCTGGATTACTTTGCACAAATTGATTAAATAAGCTCAAACGCTGCAAAGTAGAGGGGGATATCACATGTTCAATCAATTCTGTTTCAATCAGCAAATTCTCTTTGACATCCAGATTTTTTAAAAATTCTTCTATAATTTCATGACGTTGTAGTAGAAACTTACCAATTTCCCTCCCATTCTCTGACAAGCGAATAATTCCATGCTTTTTATAAACCAAAAGCCCTGCCAAACTCAACTTTTGTACCATATTTGTGGCCGAGGGAGCCGATACGTTGAGTAACTCAGATAGGGTGGTAAGGCGCAAAAACCCATCCAACAGGCTATTGCGATAAATCATTTCCAAATAATCCTCCATAGCAGGGGTTAAGAGCTTCTTATTTTGCTCCATTAATTGATATCCTCGGACCGTATGAAATTTCGAATTATCTTCCAAGTTCTATACCTCCCAACGTAGAGATCCCTTATATAATGTATATTCCGAGTTTTTAAATATATAAGCTATTGTTTTAAGATAAAATATCGTGATTAAATAACAAAAAAGACTGTTGTAAAATAAATAATTCGGCAAGAAATATATCCCTAACAAATTATTTATTTCATAACAGTCTTTCATCTATCTTTGTATATCTATTCTGTGTCTATGATGCTTTTTTCTTTGTAAATCCGTCATAAAACCCTTTGAATTTTTTATCTTTTTTTCTTGCGTTATTAATCTTATTGTTTGTTTCTTTTATCAACTTAACAACATCTTCATCCTTGATTCGTTCACGATAGTATTGTTTTGTCTTTTCATCGAAGTCATCTGAGTATATCTTCATGTTGCCGGATGAATCCTTTATAACATAAAATTCATCTAGCGCCGGAGCCATAGTAGTAATGTTATAAAACTTTATATTTTGATATACAAAAACGATAAATTCATTTTTCCGGAAGCTCTTTTTAACATAGCATTTAATATTTTTATATCCCTCTATAAAATTAATATTCTTTTTTAATTGTTCCTTGGAAGCAACTTGCGAGGTATCTGTAAGTAATGTTTTGATTGTGTCGCGATCACTGTGGAGCTTTGCATTATAATACTTATTTATTAATTCAGTGATTTTTGCATTACCATCTTTTTCAAATCCATAAACAGGCAGCTGTGCCGGCAACTCAGTCACGGCGGGAGAAGGGGTTAAATCGGAATCCTTATCTGTATCTTTATCAGCAACTTTTGATATATCTTGAGATGCAACAGTACTGGCATTTGGAGAATGATTCGGATTGACTGACAGGGTTAAAACGCCCATTCCTAACGTACTTAATAAGGATAATAAGATTGCTTTTTTATATCTTAGTTTCATCTTCAGACCTCCGTGGTTCATTTGACACACAAAATCTTGTCACATAGAATATTTTAACAAATTTACCTGCTTGAGGCAACAACATCTTAAGCTTTGTCGAACAAATTCTTCCTAAAAATCATTTCATAAACCTAGGTACAATAATGTGCATGTAAGAATATATTAAACTAAGTATAATCATAAAACGACAAGTTATAACGTTTTTAACATGTGATTTTGTAAAAATATGAATCACTAAGGTATAGGAGGGGGCAGTAGATGTTCCGTTTGTATCGAAAAATGATATTATTTCTACTTGATATCAGCATCATAATCATGACAATTAATTCCACATATTTCATTATGTTTGATATATATAGATCTAGCAAATTAAACTATCCTTATTTGTTACCACATATAATTTTATTCATCATTATTCTAACAATAATGCAATGTTTGTTCGGAAACTACCGTATTATATGGAGGTACGCACGTTCTAAAGAATATTTGACTATGCTTTTAGGAGGAGCGGTAGGATTTATCTTTTATTTGATTATTGACTATGTCATCTTAAATAGTGTAGTACCAATATTGATTGCCTTTTCTACTCTAACGATATCTCTTTTAGGAATGCTATTAATGAGGTTATGCTATCGTCATTATGTTAATTATATTCATAAACCCTGTGTAAATTCATTCCTTCCGATCGTAATTATCGGAGCAGGGGAAGCTGGTGTAAAATTATATGAAGAAATAGAAAGCAACCCGAATAATAAATACAAGGTACTCTTCTTTGTAGATGATGATCGCTTAAAAATCGGGAAGAAAATTCACCGAATTGAAGTAAAAGGGCCAATATCTGATTTGGAAAATCTATTACAAAATTCAGAAGTTAAGGAAATAGTAATCGCGATTCCTTCTATGTCTGCGAATCGTCAGAGAGAAGTCTTAAAGCTTTGTTCCAAGCTTCCCTATAAAATTCAAATTCTACCGAATACATTAGCAATTCTTCAAAGCAAAACACATGAAACATTATTAAAAAGGATGCACGATATCAACACCGAAGAGCTTCTGGATAGAGAGACGGTAAATTTTAAGGGGGATGAAATCAAAGAGTTTTTATCCGATAAGATTGTAATGGTTACTGGAGGAGGCGGTTCTATCGGCTCCGAGCTGTGCAGACAGATTTCCAAAGCATCGGTAAAACAATTAATTATTCTTGATATATACGAAAATAATGCTTATGAAATTCAACAGGAATTAATTAAGTTTTACGGTGACAAACTGGATTTAAAGATTGAAATAGCATCCATCCGTGACAAAGCAAAAGTTAATCAGTTAATTGAGCGCTATCGACCCAATATTATATTTCATGCTGCAGCGCATAAGCATGTCCCATTAATGGAAGATTGTCCGGAAGAAGCGATTCTAAACAATATATTTGGGACTTATAATGTGGTTCAAGCAGCAGAGCGCTATGATGTTGATAAATTTGTACTTATCTCAACGGATAAAGCAGTCAATCCCACCAGTGTTATGGGCGCAAGCAAAAGATTCTGCGAGATGATACTCCAAAGTAAGAAAAGAACCAGTAAGACCGAATTTGTTGCAGTTCGTTTTGGTAATGTATTAGGCTCAAATGGTTCCGTTATTCCTCTGTTTCAAAAGCAAATTGCTCAGGGAGGGCCAGTCACCATTACGGATAAGCGTATTGTACGTTTTTTTATGACGATCAACGAAGCAACCGAATTAGTATTACAGGCAGGCGCTATGGCGAACAGTTCTGAAATCTATGTTCTAGATATGGGGGAACAGGTTAAGATCCTTGATCTGGCAGAAAACCTGATTCGTCTATCCGGGTATGTTCCATATGTTGATATATCGATTGTTGAAATAGGCCTTCGTCCCGGAGAAAAATTGTATGAGGAACTCTTAACAAAGAGCGAGAATCTTATTAGTACGATAAATCAAAAGATATTTATAGAACAACAAAATGAATTGAGCCAGGAAGAGCTGGATCAAGGACTCAAATTATTATCAAACGCATTAAAAACAAAGGATAAAAGGCACATTATCGAAGCATTAAAACAAGTAGTACCAACCTATAAGAGCCCTGAAGAGGTAAATAACATTCATGATAATAGGAATTAAGGTGAATCATAATGGGTAAAAAAATTTATTTAGCTTCCCCTCATATGAGCGAAGAAGGTTATGAGAAGAAATACATTGAGGAGGCCTTTGATACGAATTGGATCGCACCACTTGGATCGAATGTAACAAGCTTTGAACATGATATTTGTTCCTTAATTGGCACAAAAGCAGCTGTTGCCTTAAATTCCGGCACCTCAGCCATTCATATGGCATTAAAAGCAGCAGAGGTAGGAGAGGGAGACCTTGTATTCTGTCAGTCACTTACCTTCTCAGCCTCAGCGAATCCGATTATTTATCAAAAAGCGGTTCCTGTTTTTATAGATAGTGATTATAAAACCTGGAATATGGATCCTAAACTTCTAGAAGAAGCATTTCGCAAATACTTATCGCTAGGAATCAAGCCAAAGGCGGTTGTTATAGTGCATTTATATGGGATACCGGCTGATATCGATGAGATTGCAAATGTGTGTCGCAAATACGACACTATCCTTATTGAAGATGCTGCAGAGAGTCTGGGTAGTTTATACAAAGGGAAATATACCGGTACCTATGGAGATTATGGTACATTCTCATTCAATGGGAACAAGATAATCACCACTTCAGGAGGGGGTATGTTGGTCTCAAATCAAGAGGAACGAATTCAAAAAGTTCGGTTTTGGTCAACCCAGTCACGAGAACCAGTTCCATACTATGAACATCATGAATTGGGGTATAATTACCGGATGAGTAATATTATAGCCGGAATTGGAAGAGGTCAACTGCCGGTTTTAGTACAAAGGATTAATCAGAAAAAACATATTTATAATTATTATAAAGAATCATTTAGCGAAAATAGCGACATCATGATGATGCCAAGTAATGAAGGAACGGATCAAAACTGTTGGCTGAGTTGTATTAAACTAAGAGGTGCGATGACTCCTGCTAAAATCATCAATGCACTAGAAAGTGATCAAATTGAATCCCGACCCATCTGGAAACCGATGCATCTACAACCTTTCTTTCAAAAATACGATTATATCGGCAACGGAGTATCCGACGATATATATAACAAAGGTTTATGCTTACCGAGTGATACCAAGATGACGGATCGGGATTTAGAACGTATTGTTAATATTATTACTAAGGTATATTCTTAATGAAAGTTGGTTCTTCCCAATATCCAAATGCAATCTTCACTTCAATTTCTTCATTGTCGGAAGGTAAAAAGAATAATACAAAGGTACTTCCCGGTGGTATGATATACATTCCTTGAAAATCATGTTTCGTAAGCGTTTGACTGGGCTCTACCCGTCTTACAAAGGTATAGGTTCCTCCCTGTGGTGTACGATTTGTGTTACTGACACTCTGAATTAAAACCTTAGGATAAGAGGGAGGGCAGATTGCCTGATTTCCTGCTGCAACCAGCTGTGATGTAATCGCTCTTCCCGGCAAATCTGCACTTAACCACCCTTGTGCTGTTATCGCTTCCGAGGAAAAATTCGATATCGTATATGCATTCAAGAACATATTAACGCCGGAACCACTTGGATTTACTAATCCACCCCAGGCATAGGAATCAGGACCAAAAAAGATACTTTTTGTCTGCCCAAGAAAATACTTACCAATACTTGATTGATAAACATTCTCCGGCATTACGATTACCTCCGGAGGATTTTTTTCATTATGAAGATATATTCTGCTCATAATACCCCTCCTTATCATTCATAGCAGTTAGAAGGAATTTTCTCTTCCCACCAGGTTAATACGATAGTTCCTGTAATCTTCATATCACCGGGCGATTTCAGCAATACTGAGAAGGTTCCTCCGGGACCAATGATTATGGAACCTTGGTGGGAATCACTTACCAATGTAGAATTCGGTGTTACAATACGGTCAAATATATTAACACCTTCCGAGAAAGACTTTTGTATCCTGTCCGAATATTTCATAAATGCGTTCGGTTTCGGCGGAGGCTTAATTGACTGGTTTGATGGTGTAACCGTTGTGGAAACCAATGAATCTCTGGGTGCAGGTGCATTAAGCCATATCTCTGCAGTATAACTGGTTTCAGAAAAATTTGTTATCGTGAATATATCAAAATATACATATACACCCGATTGATGTGGATTAATCAGTCCTCCCCAGGCATTATCACAAAAGCCAAACTCTAATTCACCAGTCTGCGCGATAAAATATCGTCCTTTCAACGCATTATAACCAGGGCTTGTAATGTCCACTACCGTAGGTGGAGTATAGATTACATTTTTATTTTCATGCATTTCTATTCAATCCTTTCATGATGTAGTATCACAGATTATCGCTAAGTTCAATTCAAGAAATGTATCCCTAATTGATTAATCGCTCCAATTAATTATATGAACAGAACACTTCTTCGGTGAGTGTAGTACACCTTTCCAATCATTTAATTAACCAACCTCACAACCGCTAACGCAATTAAAATAAAGCCACTTAACCAAGAAAGACGAAAAGGTACCTTATCACTTAATTTATAGCCTAAGATCTCACCACATTTAATTGCACCCATGCTTAATAGGATAGATGAAAATATGACTACCAGTACATTAATATTACCCATCGCTGCACCGACACCTGCTGCCAGACTGTCTATGGATAATGCAATACCCAGCGACAAAGCCTCTCGTGGTGACAATACCTTCGACTCGTCAATATCGGCTTCCTGCGGATCAGCATAAATATTTAATATAAAATTGAGGTTTAGCATGCTGAATTTAATTTGCTTATTGATTATGCTATATCGGTCAATTAATGACTTCACCAAATTATCCAACAGCCGCATGATACCTAGAAAGAATAGAATTGTAAATGAAATTCCTTTCAATACTTCGGTAGATAAGAAAGGTTTTAGAACAGAACCAACAAGAAGCGAGAGAGCTAGTATTCCGGTACAAAGAAACGAAATAACCAGAACGGATACAAACGGAATTTTTATCTTGTTGCTTCCATAAGCAAGACTTGCAATCAGCGCATCCGTTGATAATGCTGTTGCAAATAATATGGATTCAAAAACAATAAAAATCGGATGATTCATTACTACATACCTTAATACCTTAGTTGCAACATCAAGATATCATATGTTCTATGATTGTTTAAAGTTCCCATCGTATCACATGAGCCAAACTGCCAAAGAAATAATGATAGTACAATTTAATCCTAGCGCTACATTGAACAATATCAAATCACAGACATATTTTAGTAGTATAGCAACACCTTAGGAGGATATCATGGTTATAACTCCTGATATAGATATATTAAAATTTGAAACCATTCGAGGCGTTAAGTATTTTGAATTGACAGCAGAAGAGGTGAAACAGGAAATTCTGCCCGGATTATTTATTAAGGCCTGGGGTTATAATGGAAGCACCCCGGGTCCCACCATATTAGTGAACCAAGGAGACTATGTAAATATTAGAGTTTATAACAAATTATCGGAACCAACCAGTGTACATTGGCACGGTCTGGATGTCCCTAATATGATGGACGGCGTACCGGACATTGAACCTTCCCCAAAAATCAAACCAGGATACTTCTTTGATTATCGCTTTCAAATTAAAAATCCACCCGGCACACATATGTACCATTCCCACTTCTTATCCCACAAACAAATTATGATGGGTCTTATGGGCGGCTTTATCATTGAACAACCCTATAGCAAAATGGATAAAGACTTCTTCCTTATGCTTCAGGAATTCAAGGCAAAGGATATCCCTCATGATACCATAAAAGCAGGAGAGTATGAACTCGATCCTTCCTCTCACGAATTTAACTTTTTTACGATAAACGGAAAATGCTTTCCTTCAGCAAAAGCATTGCCCGTAAAATTCGGCGAACAGATTCGTGTCCGTTTTGGAAATGTAATGATGGATGCCCATCCTATGCATCTACACGGACATCAATTTCAAGTAACTGCTTCAGATGGAAATGAATTATCCTCCTATGTCAATGTAAAAAAGAACACCATAAATGTAGCGTCTGGAGAAACCTGGGATTTTGAATTCAATGCAAATAATAAAGGAATCTGGCCACTTCACTGTCATATACCACACCATATGAGCAATAATATGACCCCCTCTATCGGCGGAATGTTCACAACCGTACATTATGATTCCTAGTACTGCCAAATATACGAATACCGCTTTATTAATTATAAGAAATGTTGTTATGAACTGTATTTCCTATAATATAATAGAATAAGAATATGTAAATTGAGGATGCCATGACATCGGATATCAATGATATGATCTACAGCAATGATTTTGCTGATTTTCTTATAGAATATAATGGTGATTTATCCGTTTTACAGCCCTTTGCACAATATGGATATTATATAGTAAATTATTACTTTGCTATTGTACATCTGCCGTTAAGTGTTATGACGGAAGATATCATATCACG
Organism: Variimorphobacter sp. HTMS_6; assembly: GCF_059717775.1. NCBI lineage: Bacteria > Bacillati > Bacillota > Clostridia > Lachnospirales > Lachnospiraceae > Variimorphobacter > Variimorphobacter sp. HTMS_6. The sequence continues at coordinate 1,620,725 of NZ_AP046094.1, read as the reverse complement.
GATGGGCTATGGTGCTATACCTTCTTTACTTGGTCTTACACAAGATCGTAATCTTGAGGCATCGGGTATCGTACGATTAAGAAGTATCCCCAATTTAGATTTAAAGGGAAATGGGGTATTAATCGGTTTCGCTGATACCGGAGTCGAATACACTAACCCAGTATTTCAATACGCTGATCGAACCACCAGAATTGCCTCTATATGGGATCAGACCATTCGTAATGATTCCCCTAATAATACAGTTCCTTATGGAACGGAATATTCCAGAGAACAAATTAATCTAGCATTGCAAAATCCCGATCCACATAGCATAGTACCAAGCAGAGATGATATCGGCCATGGCACCATGGTAGCCGGAATTGCGGCCGGTAATGAAGTACCGGAAAGTAATTTTTATGGTGTTGCCCCGGAGTCAGAGCTGGTTATCGTTAAGGTCAAACAGTCAAAACCATATTTAAAGCAGTTTTTTCGAGTTCCAGAGAATGCCATCGCCTATCAGGAGAATGATCTTTTTATTGCATTTCAATATTTGCTAAACTATGCCGCATCGATAAATCGCCCCATTGTTCTATGTATTACGATTGACACTTCACAGTATGCCCATGATGGGCGGGGCTCAACAAGTGGATGGCTTTCCCTACAATGTGCAATCCCCGGTGTGGCGATGGTAATTACTGTTGGAAATGAAGGGAATGCAAGAAGGCATTATTTCGGATCAATTGATGAGGAAAAAGGATTTGACGCGATAGAGTTGAATGTTGCTCCGAACGAACCTGGATTTAGCATGGAGATCTGGGGAACAAGTCCAAATGCATTTAGTATCGACATAACCTCACCATCCGGAGAGTATATCCCCCGTATTGATATTAGATTAAACGAAACCAGGGAGATTACCTTTATCTTTGAGCCAACTATCATATTCGTAGATTATCAGTTGGTGGAATCACAAAGTGGTGACCAACTGATTCTATTGCGCTTTTCAAAACCCGCTCAAGGAATATGGAAATTTAATGTATATGGGAGAGGAATACCACCGATTACCTTTAATTCCTGGTTGCCGATGAATAATTGGATTCTACCTGACACCTATTTCATCAGGTCAAACCCCAATACTACCTTATTATCTCTAGGCTGTGCAACAATCCCAATTACAGCGACTGCTTATAATGTAGAAAATGATAGTCTGTATATTAATGCCGGCAGAGGCTACACCCGAATTCAAGTGGTAAAACCGGAGATTGCAGCTCCTGGTGTCAATGTGTTAAGTCCTGATTTACAAATGGGTTTTGTTGAAGTAACCGGAGCCAGTGCGGCAGCAGCACACACCGCCGGTGTCGCAGCTCTTTTATTTGAATGGGGTATTGTGAATAAATTTTATCCTAAGATGACTTGTCAGGATATTAAAATATTCATGATACGAGGAGCAAGAAGGAGTCCGGATCTTGCATATCCGAACCCGGATTGGGGTTATGGAATATTGGATGCATATAATGTATTTGACAGAATTAGAAGTGGTGGATAATTTTTGACGATTGGGGTTGGAGGATGTGACTTCAGAAAGCCGATTTAAAATTGTAAGTAATGATTATTTTGATATCCAACTTATCTATAATGGTAATCCGGAATCTCTTCGACAATACGAACAATATTCTGTTCAAATTATGAATGTGAGCTTAGCCATTATTTATATCCCAATTGCTCAGATAACACCGAGGTTAATCTCAGAATATGGCTACAACGCAATTCCTAAGTGCTATTCCTTAACAGACACCCAAAGCCTAGACGAATCAGGTGTTACAAGACTTCGTAATACACCTGCTCTTAATCTGCGTGGTAACGGTGTATTGGTGGGAATCATTGATACCGGAATCGACTATACAAATTCGGTTTTTCAAAGAGCGGACGGCACAACAAAAATAATGTCGATATGGGATCAAACCATCGATAGTATTGATGGATACCCAAAGCTCGATTTTCCTCCCTATTATGGCACGGAGTACACACAAGAGCAAATAAACCAGGCTATAAAAAGCCCTAATCCTCATGAAATCGTTCCATCGGTAGATGAAAACGGACATGGAACCAAGTTAGCCGGAATAGCGGCAGGGACAGAAAACCGGGCGAATAATTTTAGCGGAGTGGCGCCCGATGCCGATCTGATCGTAGTAAAGTTAAAACAAGCGAAAAGAAATCTAACAGATTACTTATTTATCCCTCCTTCAGTGCCTTGCTTCCAGGAGAATGATATCATATGGGGCGTTCAATATTTAGTTGAAACGGCAAGAAGATTAAGACGACCTATATCCATCTGTATTGGTGTCGGTACCTCCCAAGGTGCTCATAATAATGCCGGTTATCTTAACAATTCTGTTTCCATAGTAGGAGATTTTCCCGGAATATGCGCATCAGCAAGTGGCGGTAATGAAGGAAATGCAAGGAGGCACTTTTACAGCGCTGTTCAAATAAATTCCCCTCCGGTTCCAATTGAATTGAATGTGGCAGAGAATGAGCCAGGGTTTTCAATGGAAATATGGGGTGAGCCTCCAATGCTATATTCCATTGATATACTAACTCCGACGGGTGAATATGTGCCGACTATCTTTGGCAAGCTGGAAGAAACCAGAACTATACGCTTTATCTTTGAGCAGACTCTGATTTATCTAGATTACATATTAATTGAAAATGAAACAGGAAACCAAGTAATTTTGATGCGTTTTCAAAATCCAACCCCCGGAACCTGGCGATTTCAAATCACTGGAAGAGGAGATTTGAATGGATCAATCCATTCATGGCTTCCTTCCGGGAATTTTATCTCACAGGATACCTATTTTACACGTTCCAATCCTTATACCACACTCACTTCGCCTGGTAATAGTTTTGTACCAATGACAATTGTTGCTTATAATCAAGCGAACGGAACACTCTATATCAATTCCGGAAAGGGATACTCCACCTCGAATATACTTAATCCTGATTTGGCAGCTCCAGGTGTTAATGTTCAATGTCCGGGGCCTAATAACACCTTTACAACATTAACCGGAACCAGTGCAGCAACGGCTCATACAACAGGAATAGCAGCTTTGATTTTAGAATGGGGAATCGTAAGGAATAATTACACCAATATTGATACAATCGGTATTAAAAAGTTCTTAATTCGTGGGGCGAGGCGTAATCCACAGTTATTGTACCCGAATCGTGACTGGGGATATGGCATAATAGATATATTTAACACCTTTAACATCTTTCGTACTGATGTTACATAATCGAATTTTAATATATTTTGTCGTCAAACAAGAACTTAGTAAATTCTCTTTTCATATTATATAGGGAAGGAGGAAGTATAATTATGATTATTGATAGCTTTAAATCCTATCCAGAACCACGAATTCCATATACGGAACATGAGCCGGTAGCGATTGACACAAAACAAGAGGAGGAAGAGCCCCTACCCTTGGAACCATCTAACCTCCTAAAGGAATCCTCCAATCCATTGTATCATATGCCGATATTTATAAATCATCCCAGCACATTGAATCAATTGCAGCAGGATTTTATTGAAGAGATGCTTCGTCAAATCAAAAGCGCAAACCTTTTCTGTCGAAGCTTACCATTTACCGATCAATATCCGATAACTCCGCTAAATAATATTCGGAGATTAATCACATCCAGCTATGGAATGGTATCCTTAAACTTAAAACAGCGATGTGTAAATATTACTGATAATAACGTATCTAATAATACAACGGAAACTATATGGGAAGGTTGTCCTTTTGCACACGTGCAAACAGGTATGGCATATCAGTTTGGTTTGCCGCTTCTTCTAATAAGGGAATCCGGAGTGGAGAAGAACGGAATGTGGTCCTTTGGTATTAATCCATTCTTAAGTCTCGAATGGGATTCAACCGTACTTAACCCGGTAAAAACTTTCTTCGAGAAAAATGAATGGAAATCCATCTTTCAAAATTGGGTCAGTCAAGTAATCTCTGGTTATTATACCCAGACCCAGCCACCCTTTAAGTATAGCACTATTGTCGAGAATTGATCATCCACAAACAATATCACGCTAGAGTAAAGCTTTAAACCTAGATGATGATAATTCTATCGGAAGCATATTAATTACCAAATGTCCAATTCTCAATTGAACCGTAATAACATGCTTCCATTGATAGAACTATCTGCAATCAATTAGAAGGAACCACCACAAACACAAAGAAGTAAAATAATAGGCAAGATACCACTCATTCCATCACCACACCCACATGAGCTACTATCGCTACCACAACCTCCTAAAAAGTTACCCCCACCACATAAAAAGAGTAGTAATAAAATCATCATCATTGAATTTGAGCCGCTTCCACCACTGTTATCACTTGAACAAAAATTACCGAATAAATTACCCATACTATACCTCCATATAAATCGTTTATAGTTTATCATATGTAACTTCTGTCAATACTTTCGTATACTAAAGTGACTAAGTCACAAATATATTATTTCTCAACAATTATTATGGTTTTTCATGTCATATTCGGTAAGATTCCCTTTTCTACGACCTAACAATGGTATATAATTAAAAATATTATCAAAATTAAAATACAAAGGAGGCGAATAACCATGAAAAAATTATTAATCGCCTTATTCATAACAGCAATTCTATCAGTATTTGGTTATATGCTGTTCCAAGATGCATCAAGCCGTGATGTCGGCAAAGAAATCGACTCTTATAAGAATATTCCGGTTTATGATAATGGCGATAATTACAGTAAAAGCCATGGAAAAAATTATTGTGTGGATGGTTATTATTACGGTCAAAAGTGGCAATGCGTTGAATACGTAAAACGCTTTTATAAAGATGCACTTGGTCATAAGATGCCAAATCTATACGGAAATGCAATCGATTTTTTTGATAAAGATGTCCCTCAAGGAGGTCTTAATAAAGACCGGGGATTACTGCAGTACCGTAACGGTAATGACGAAAGGCCATTTCCTGATGATTTGATGATTTTTACTGATTCAAAATATGGACATGTCGGTATTGTAACCTTGGTAGGAGATGATTTTGTTGAAATCATTCAACAGAATGTGAAAGGTAAATCAAGAGAAAAGTTCAGTTTAAAAAACGAAGATGGGGATTGGGTTGTAGGAACAACCAAAAAACCAGCTGGCTGGTTAAGACTACCTTCGAAGAATTAAAATTGTAAATATGTATGCTTTAAGTATCAAAAGAATATCAGAACATATTTTCAAAGCAACACGCTCCCTCTTGAATGAAGTACATAGCGGTACATATGAACATAAAGCACATGTTCTAAGTACCAACGACTTCATACAGTTGCTTAAGAATATATGTTTTGATATTCTTTTGTTTTTAACATAGGGGTAACCAGTAACACCTTTTTGGAAATATTTTAATATTGTCTTTCATGAGATAGTCGTAGTATTATAAACAGGCGATGTGTTCTACACAAGTCGTAAACTTAAATTATACATTCTATGAGATTCCACTACAGTACAAATGATTTCTAATAACAATAATTTTTTCGTTATATGATTTAATTTTGTTGTCGCCTATAAAAACCCTAATAATAATCAATATGAAGGAGAATAATATGAACAAATTAAAATTTGGTGTTTTATTTCTTTTGGTAGCTTTAAGTATCGCAGCAGTGGGTTCCGCAGCGTTATCCAACGTAACCTTTAATCGTAGTGTGAATGCAGGTCAGATTATGGTCGATACCGATCAAAATGTTGCAGTACAGATTACAAACATTTCTAAATACACAAACCTTGTAAAAACAGATGCAAGCGGAAAAGTCAAATTTGATTTAAACGAAGCAATCAACAATAACACCACAAACGGTTTTAACACAGAAGCATTATTTTCAATCGGTTCAACCTCAAACGGTGCAATTAAGATAAAGAATAATTCCGATATACCGATTACTGTTACAATGAATAATGATGCGAACAGCGGAAATTCTATGTCATTAGTTCCTACAAATAATGGTAGTTCAACCATTGGCGTTGGATCATCTGCAGACTTTTACTTTTCCATTAACACAAGTGGTCAAGCCGCTAACAAAACTTTAAGTGCAGTATTACGTGTAGAAGGCAAGTAATTGTTCATTGTAATTTCTCCGTAGCACCTATGTTGGGTTGACTATTAGGAGAATCAGTTATGAAGAAATTGATAAATGGAGCATTATTGGGTTTAGTAATCGCTGTTTTTATACTAATGGCAAGCACCTATTCCAATGGTGCTCCGATTTTAACATATGTATATTCAAATAGCATGGAGCCACTTATTAAAGTAAATGATGGTTTTATCGTATGGCCAGTTTCTAGACCCAAGGTAGGTGATATTATCATGTATCGACCGGTTGTTTTAAAGGCACCCTATATTACTCATCGTATTATTCAGATTGGTGAGAATGGCTTCATTACACAAGGAGATAACTCTCCCTATCCGGATCAAATGATTGGAGAGCCCGAGGTAAAACCCCAACACATCGTGGGAAAGGTCCTAACCTTTCAAAACCAGCCCATTCTATTTCCGGGTTTAGGTAATATACCATCCCATATCAAAGAAGGGGTAGGGTTTAATGCAAAATATCTCTCACTTCTTTTTTTAATATTATCCTTACTGTCACTATTATTTATCAAGAACACAAAAAAACGAAGGAAGCCACGACATAGAATACGATTAAAACGGGTTTATAACTCCATTGTATGGTTTGCAATGATATCCATTATAATTACCATCTTCATAGGCTCAAGAGTATCACAAGTAAAATATTTGGTGAGTGAATATCCAGGAACCCTAGGAAATCAGGTGGAAGTGAATCATCCGGGCGAACTGATCATGAACATTCAAAATAACGGATTAATACCAATATGGCCTGTTATAACAGGAATTACACCACTCAGTATAAAATCATCACCGTCATATCTGCCCCCAAGGTCTAAAGGCTCCGTGATAATCTCGGTGAAACCTGTGAAAAAAACCGGTCTCTATCAAGGCTATATTCAAATTTATAATTATCCTGCTTTTTTACCGAGACCACTGGTCATCTATCTGCATCGCATTTGGCCAACCCTAGCTATGATGATAATCGGTATCACCGGAGGACTGTGGTTAAAACTTATGTTCAAGCTATTAAACCATATCCATGGCTTTGAAGAATGGATCCCGTTAAAGGCTATAAAGGATAAGATAACAAAGCGTCGCATTCATCGTGTTCGTGGAAAAATCATTGGAAAGGAGAGAAGGCGACTATGATCAGTAGAAAATTACCTTTGATTTTATTATCTATCAGCTTAACCTTTGGCTTGATTGCTTTGCCAAAGAGCGCTGCCATTACCATTAATAATTTATCAAGGAATGCTACAGCTGTAGTATCAAGTGATTCCAGTGCAGTTGTTAAGTTGGAAGGCTTTAACTCTTCGCAATACAGCAAATTAAACAATGGCTTTAACAAGGTTGGCTCCATTACAAATAATTCAAATCAGGTTATGATTATTGATGTTATTATGACCCCGACTCAGGTATTCGGTATTACGAAAAACTATAATCTCGGTATTAAAATCGGCTCTTCCTCCTGTGTATTTAAAAAAAACTCACCTGCTACACAACAACTAACCTTATCCTTAATGCCGGGTCAGTCCATCGATGTCCAGATGAGATTAACTAATAATCAACTCAATTTTATAACCACTTCATTTACCATTAACGCTTCCGATAACACAAAAACATATTCCCTCACGCTTCAAGACACTTCTTCCTCACCTCGCCGTATTTTAACTTACTAAAAGCGCCATACTAAGCCTTGAAAGTAAAGGTGAGAACTATGAAGTCAAAAAATTCATTCATTAACTTAATGATTGGGATTTTAGTACTGGCAATAATTGCAGTTACGGTCATTACTTATTATGATATAACACAAAGTAATGCCACTCCACAGGTGAACCTGACAACGGCAGAAGCTTCCCATGATTATCAGATCATATCCAGAACTCCCTTAAAGATATGGCCGAGTGGAACTGCCCTTCCACAGGGGATGCTAGCATATTTCTATGCCTCCAACCCCTACATGCCGGTCGTACCTAAGATTTCAGCCAATAATATCGGCAATACTCAGATACACGGAATAATATCCTCTCAAATTATGCTTCGGGCGATTAATGACAAGTCCGAGGCTTATTGGTCGTATTTATTAAATAAGACTTCTGAAGAAACCTTTGAATTATCTTCAGAGAATCCGTCCTATTCATCAAAAACGATATATCTTGATCCTACCAATGCCTACAATCAGGCACTTCAGATGGCGCAGGAGATTATGTTTCAAACAAGCCAATTTCAGCTAATCGTAATCACCAACATCAAACTAAACGGTACGATTCATAATATTCCATTTGAGAAGTCGTTTGCGCAGGAGCTACCAATCACCTTACAGGCGATCAATTTTACAGTATCGAAAACCCAGGATCTGGCTAGCAACATCACCCTGAACAAAGATAATCTACAGTCCTCAAACAATACCAACCTATATGATATGCTTTATGATCATTTGGTTCAGTTTGCAATGCTAATTGTACTCCTTATCAGTATTTTGATATTATTCCGGATAAAATCCAAATCACAGTCAAAGCTGTTGCTTGATCATCGTAAATATAAAGATTGGATAACCGAGGGAAGTGTAGAGGTAACCAATCAGTATTTAATCCATATTCATACACTTCAGGGCTTAGTTGATCTGGCAATTGATTTGGACAAAAGAGTAATCTATGATTCCAGAGTGGTACACTATTATGTCATGGCAGAGGATATGATCTATGTATTTGACGGTAAGCGAAGATATGCCCCAAACGATTCTAAGCAACAGCTTGGCAGGCTTCTATTAGGGCAGGGATTAATACAGCCACAACAGTTGGAGATGGCTCTTTATTATCAGAATAAGATAGGATATCGTCTTGGTGAGAGCTTAATCGCTCTGGGCTTCATTGATGAAACCATTCTATTTAGCACCCTGGCTGCACAAAGTAAGCTAGATTATTATGAAACTCAAAACCTAGCAGAGCTTAATCATATTGATTTGCAGCAGCTGGATAAGAACAAATCAAAGGCATTAATGGCTGTACCCTTGGGTAGTAGAGCAGATGGTAAGCCTGTGGTAGCGTGTAGTGAATTCTCAAGAGAAGGTATCCTAGAGGAACTTAAAAAAGTATACGGTAGTAATATTCATATCGTTGCGACAAGCCCATCCTTTATTAACCGAATTCTTGAACGACTTAATTCCAACAAAACAGATTTGCGGAAACAAGGTTTACCTAACCCAGAACACTTAGATCCAGCTAGACATCTTACCTTAAAGGAATTAGAAGAATTCAAAGTAGCCTATTACCGTGGAACACTCCAAACAAATCTGTTTATGCAAGGCACCGGAATAATTGACCCCGATATCATATTACAAATCCCAAAGCAAGAATCTGTACTTGATTGGTTAACAAATAAACATACCCTAAACAGTGATTTATCAAATTTAATAAAGGGTTTGGATAAATCGGTTCGTGTAATGGAACGGAAGGATAGACAAGCGAAGTTAACCCCTAGCTTAACGTCACTATTAATTCATTCAAATTATTTAACAAAGGAAACTCTTGAGTGGGTAAATCAGGAGGTTGATGTTCAAAAATTAACCATAGAGAAACTTTTATCCGACAACTATATTGTATCCGGTAAGACAATCGAACAGGCTAATATTCTACTGAATGTTTTAAGTAGGATACTGGAGTGCTCATAAACCGTATGCTCCTCATATATTCTGCCAAACAAAGCATATATTGTTAAAATAAAAACTATACGAAATTACGATTTTGGGGTATTATGTAATTAGGAGCATCTATGTAACATGAGCAAGCGCATATATACATGAGGAGGTTTGTATGCATACTTTGTTGATAATAAATCCCAAAGCCGGACGTAAAGCGGCTCAATATAATTTTAATAAGGTGGTTAAGGTTTTCTCTCAGTATGGGATGGATGTAACTGTAGTTTCTACAAAATGTCGTAAAGATGCTACAAACATCACAAAAAGCTTAGCTTCCCAATATGATCTGGTCGTCTGTATGGGTGGTGACGGAACTTTGAATGAGGTAGTAATTGGATTAATGTCATTACCGGAGGCTGTTCGCCCCAAATTCGGATATATTCCGGCTGGTACCACGAATGATTTTGCAAAGAATCTTAAAATACCTACTGATGCAAATAGAGCAGCAGAGATTATTGCAAACGGAAAGGTCCGATCAATTGATATCGGATTTTTTCAGAACACGAATTTCATTTATTCAGCCACGTTTGGATTTCTCACGGAAGTTGCTTACCTTACAGATCAAAAAAAGAAGAATGTACTTGGTAAATTTGCTTATTTCATAGAAGGCATCAAACGTATCTGGCGTAATAATTCCTACGAGTTAACCCTAGAATATGATGGTAATCGAATTGATGGTAACTTTGCCTTCGGTGCCATCACGAATACGCTAAGTCTAGCCGGATTAATCAAATTTGACCCTAAGAAAATCAACCTGGATGATGGATTGTTCGAGGTTCTATTAATTGAAAATCCAAAGAAGACCTCAATTCTACGGATGACATTCGCCAAACTTATGCAAAACAAGATTGATAAAGATCTCGTTCATCTAATTACTGCGTCTAATATCAAAATCACCTCCAAGAATCCGATTGCCTGGTGTATCGATGGTGAAAGCGGAGGAGATTTTACGGATGTGGTTATTGAAAACAAGATGAAAAGTATCGAAGTGATATCACCTTAACAAAAACAATCCATAGTTTATAAAAAGTAGTCATCATTAGGTAGCAGACCTTATGAGACTACTTTTTTATTTTTTACATTTTATAGCATTTTCACATTGACAAATTTAGATTTGAGAATTAAAATTGATTCAAATCGAAATATTTAGATATGAGGTGAATTCATTTGACAAAAGAACATATCGATCACGCTAAGGTATTCAAAGCCTTTTGCGACGAAAATAGATTACAGATTCTAGAACTGCTTCAAAGCGGTGAAAAATGCGCCTGTGTTTTACTTGAAAAACTAGACATTGGACAGTCAACTCTATCACATCACATGAAAATTCTTGTGCAGAGTGGGATAGTGAATGCACGTAGTGAAGGAAAGTGGACTTATTATTCCATCTCAATACAGGGTTCACAGAACGCCATTGATTTACTTGTTCAATTAACAATGGTAATAGATAACGTTCAGGCAGCAGAAGACGAATGCTGCGAATAATAGGAGGTTCGTTATGAATCAAGACGGATGTTGTGATACAGACAGTACTAGTAGAAAACGTAGTATACAAAGACTTAATGCCCAATCAGTGAAGATTATCAATAACACCACGGGTGATAGTTGCTGTTGTTGTGATTCAACATGTGAAGATCAGCCAATTACTTTATATGATAAAAATGCCCCTTGGATTGTTGGTGAGTTGCAAACTGTGATTGGTACAATTCCGCAGGTTTCTACAAAACTATTATTGTCTGACAAAATAGGAGCCTGGAAAGTGAGATGGGGCATCGGTAGAATGAGTTATAGTATCCATCCAGGTCTCTATGCAGTTGGCACCCCCGATGAAAATTCGAATGTACTTGTTACCGCAAATTATAAGCTAACACTAGATGCGCTTCGAAAGGAACTAACCGGATTGAATTTATGGATCTTAGTGCTTGACACAAAGGGCGTAAATGTATGGTGTGCAGCTGGAAAAGGCACGTTTGGCACGAAGGAATTAGTGAATCGTATTACTAAATCTAGGCTTTCAGAATTAATCTCACATAAGAAAATCATCCTCCCTCAGCTTGGCGCTCCCGGAGTGATTGGTCATGAGGTAACGAAACAAACTGGCTTTCAGGTTGTATATGGGCCCGTCCGAGCACAGGATATAAAAGACTATATCAATTCTGGGTTAAAAGCGGATGATAAGATGAGAGAGGTATTATTCACAACAAAAGATCGACTTATCTTGACGCCCATTGAGATGGTATCCTCCTTAAAACCTTCCATCTATTTATTTGGAATGCTGTTTCTCCTTAACTTAATTGCAGTTAACCGCTTCGGTATCGTTGATTTTTACGCCTATGCTGGTGCCGTGATGGCTGGATGCTTTTTAACACCTGTCTTACTTCCATTGATTCCGGTTAAAGCATTTGCTATGAAGGGTTGGATCCTTGGATTACTGTGGACCATATTTGTTGTAATGATTAACGGATGGCCATTCTCCAATTCCTTTGAACTATTAAGAGGAATCGGATATTTATTTACATTACCTTCTGTGTCCGCATATTTTGCAATGAATTTTACCGGTTCATCTACCTATACATCATACTCAGGAGTACTAAAAGAGATGAAAACCGCAATACCTGCTATTCTTATTTCAATTGGTTTAGGTATCATCGTATTAGTTATTAATTCATTTGTTACACTCTAAAGTTTTACTATGCTGTAAGTAAAACTTAGGATATGTATATATCACTCGATATAGAATTCCAAAATATTGGCAGATGGAGGTTTACATGAAACATCAATACCTTAAAAATGTGGTTACACTTAAGCTTTCTTCAAAAAATTGCACCGGCTGTGGAGGATGTGTGGAGGTTTGTCCTCATCAAGTATTTGAAATAAAAGAGAAAAAAACTTTCATAAAGCAACTGAATTCTTGTATAGAATGCGGAGCCTGCGTAAAAAATTGTCCATTTAATGCGCTGGAAGTTAACCCCGGAGTAGGTTGTGCCAGCGCAATTATAAAAGGATGGCTGACCGGAACCGAACCCAGCTGTGACTGTTCTAGCAATAGCAGTGGATGCTGTTAATCTAATTAAGAATTGCAATCCCATTATTGATTTACTTTATCATCATGTTTTTCCGGTTAGGATTGTATTGGTAAATATTGCATTATTCTTAAAAACAAAGTATTATACAAGGAGTAAGGAAGATGAAGCCTATAATTGACTCAGAACTTATTATTAGGGAAATGAAATCAACGGATTGGAACCAGGTCTCCAGTATCTACTCTGAGGGACTAAAGACTAATCTAGCAACCTTTCAGGCAGATTGTCCCACCTACGAAGAATGGGATAGTAATCATATCAAAAGCTGTCGCCTGGTTGCGGAACAGGATGGAGTAGTTACCGGATGGTGTAGCTTATCCTCTGTATCCAGTCGATGTGTTTACGGTGGTGTAGCAGAAGTCAGTGTCTATATCCGTGAAACGCATCGAGGAAAAGGGATTGGTGAAGCTTTACTCAATGCTCTTTCCATAGAATCAGAGAAAGCAGGTTACTGGACATTACAATCCGGCATCATGCAGGATAACATCGCTAGTATACGACTTCATGAAAAATGCGGCTACCGTATGGTAGGATATCGCGAACGAATAGGTAAAGATAAATACGGAGTGTGGCGCAACACTGTGTTAATGGAACGCCGCATCCCCTCTGATGAACCGAAAGGAGAAATGTGCTCATGTTGCCAAAAGTAGCATTTATCTGTGTCCACAATTCATGTCGAAGCCAAATCGCCGAAGCCTTTGGAATACGCTACGGCTCCAAAATATTCGAAAGTTATTCAGCCGGCACAGAAACCAAACCACAGATCAATCAGGATGCAGTTAGACTTATGAAACATTATTATGGTATCGATATGGAGGCTACTCAGCACTCCAAGCTTCTATCGGATATCCCTCCGGTCGATGTTGTCATTACAATGGGCTGCAATGTGAATTGCCCCAACCTCCCTTGCAAGGAACGCTTCGACTGGGGACTCGATGATCCCACCGGAAAGAGCGATGAAGAATTTATGTATATTATAGATGAAATCGAAAAAAATATATTGCGTTTGGTTGGATATCTTAAGTCGATTCGGTAGTTAATATAATGAATGGAATAAGTGGTAAAAGTATAGAATATTATGCTTTTGCCGCTTTTTGTATGGGGTGGTTATGGGAGATCATTGAGGTTAATGATTAAGGGTTGATATAATAGCATCCGAGATTAATTTAGTCTGGTAATGTATGGAATATCAAGTTGATATATGTTACAATATAGCAATATATAGTAAAAGTTTTACGGGAGAGTGCGTAGGTATGATTAACGTAAAATCAATAATCAATATTCACACTTTTCCAGGTTTAGAAGAAAGGACAGATTACTTATGTAATCCTAAGGTATGAAACTATGGAGATATCCTTAAATGGGACAAAAATGCATTATCACATTAGCGGAACCGGTACCCCAGTTATTATGATTCATGGATGGGGCGTTGATCACAAAATCATGTCCGGCTGCATGGAACCGGTATTTGAATCCGGATTACATGATTTTCAACGTATATACATCGATTTGCCGGGTATGGGTAAATCAACAGTAAACGATTACATAAAAAATTCAGACGATATGCTTGAAATCATAACACAGTTTATAGATACTGTGATACCGAATAAAAAATTCATATTAGCCGGAGAATCCTATGGAGGATATCTTTCACGAGGTATGGTGAAGCAAAGACCGGAACAAGTGTTAGGTCTGTTGCTTATCTGTCCACTTATAATTCCAGGATATCGCAAGGGTACAGTACCGGATTTAAAAGTATTGGAGTCAGATGATATCTTTTTATCTCAGTTAAGCGAAGAGGAGAGAAAATCTTTTGAATATATCTCCGTAATCCGTACAAAAGCAGTTTGGGAAAGATTCAAAAGTGATATATATGATTCATTCCCACTTCACAATAGTTATTTTCTTAATGAGGTTCTTGACGGTGCATTTTCATATAATGTGGATGCTCTTGATCAGCCCTTTGATAAACCTTGTTTGATTTTAACTGGAAGAAATGATACCGAAGTCGGTTACCAGGATCAATTTAAGCTTCTTGAGAATTATACATCAGCGTCGTATATGGTGTTTGACCGTGCAGGGCACAATCTGCAAATTGAGCAACCGGATCAGTTTACCTCCGCAGCCAGAGAATGGTTGAAATTATATTTCAACATTATGTAAAATGAACTCAGTTATTATATGCACCAATTAGGGTATATTAAAGTTTAAGCATATCTTAAAGGAGGATTTATCAATGAACAAGTATACTTTCAATGATTATTTTCATGAGCCAGAGGGAAAAATCGCTAAGCGAATGATTTTTAAAAGTGATAATGTAATTGCTTTTGTTCTAAATATTGCAAAAGGAGAAATACTACCAGGACATACTCATCTAGAATCAACCCTTTTCCTACAAGTTATGGAGGGTAATGCCAAAATTGTCACAGATGGCAACGAAACCCCATTGCAAGTGGGTGAGTTAATGCAGGTTGATGGGCAGGAAAGCTTACAGGTTATAAATACCGGTGAAGGTGTCTTACGCCTTTTTGTAACAATATCACCAATGGGTACAGAGGCTTTTGCAACGGATACAAATGTTTAAAGGGTTAGAATAAGAGAGAAAGAATTCACACACATGGACTCATACAATAAAAGGAGCTTTTTCAAAATAGCTAGTTAGCTTTTTTCAAAAGCTCCTTTTCATGCCGTTAATGGAAATTAATTATCAAAAATTGTTCCTCCACTATTTGAAATATCGAGTTTGGTGACGTGATCTGTTTTGACATCTTCGAATCTTGAACTAACATTCTTAGAAATTTTCTGGCCGCTGTACGGATTGTGTAAGATAAAATCTATCTTAGCTTTTTTTATTATCTTTATAAGCTCATCGTTCGTTTTATCTTTTGACATTCCATAAACGGCTATAACATAGTCCCTCGTTGACTTGCCATCTTCAGCATCACTTAGAAATCCATGGCTCATAAAGAAATTATTCTTATAGTTGTCATCCACTTTTAGGGTATAATTAAAATTGCAATCTTCTAAGTTATATAAGACGGAATAAGGTATAGATATAATATATACCACACAGATCAAGTTGCCATACGATGTATTTTTATCGTATTTTTCCTCTGTGAGTTGCGAATATAGATCCTCATCCTTCGAAAAATATCCCGAATTTAATTTTGTAATGCATTCTTCTGTTATTGGATAGTCATAAACATCCAATCTAACTCTGTCTATGTGAATGCCTTTTCCTAAAGGATTGGAAGAAAATGTAAGCATGATAATGATGCATAAAATAACGGATACAATCATAATCCATAAGGTCGGTTTTTTAAAATTAAGGATGTTCTTCACCCTATGCTTTACACCAATTTCTCCGAAAGCTAATGGACATAAAGCAATGCTACTTCGTTTTAATGTACAAGCCAATAACGTAGTGGAATATGATTTTTTTTCCTGGGAACCTATTTGCATTAACACTTTTTCATCACAAGCTAATTCAATATCTCTGCAAAGCAACATGTAAGCAACCCAAACGAGTGGATTGAACCAGTGTAAAGTTAGTAATATGAAACCAATGGCTTTAAACCAATGATCTCGTCGTTTGATATGTGCTTTCTCATGAGCTAGAACATAATTCAAACTAGAAACTTCAATTGAAAAGGGTAAATAGATACGCGGACGAAACAATCCAAATACAAAAGGGCTTCCAATTATATCGCATTGATATATGTTATCCTGCATTGGCACGGCAGTAGCCACCTTACGCTTTATTTGAATAATTGAAAAAAAGCTATATAATATAAGTACAATCATACCTATAATCCAAATGATTGATGAAGCAAATAAAATCACCTGTATTGGATTTGTACTCTCTGTCTGATTTGGCTTCAGAGATTGAGAAGTTTCTGAATCGATGGTATTGTTACCAGTACTTAATCCATTATTAATATGCGTCGAATCTTGATACAGAATATCCTCTTGTATTGTCGTTGCGGTTGGTAATAAGCTTGTAGTACTTTCAAATGAAAAAGGGATTAATAATCGGATTGCAACCAGTCCCCAAAGCAAACAGACCATATTTTTAGGTGCTTTTTTAAAAAAGTAGCGGATAATAATCACAGCTGTGATTAGATAACTGGCATTGATACTCATATTGATCAACTTGATAAAAAGAGCTTCCATTATTATTCCTCCTCATATAACTCAATCATACGCTTGATTTCAACAATTTCGTCAGGTGATAAAGTCTTCTCTTTGGTAAAGGCTGCGATAAATTGTGGCAAGGAACCATCAAAAGTCTTCTCAACTATCTCATGGCTTTCTGCAGTTTGAATGTCATTCTTCGATACCAATGAGGTTACAATTGAATTTTCATTCTTTAAGACTCCACGGTCGGCAAGCCGCTTTATTACGGTAAAGGTAGTTGACTTTTTCCACTGAAGCCTCTCAGCACATAATTTAACTAGATCGTTACTTTTGATCGGTTCATTCGCCCATAGAATTAAGCAAAAGCGATACTCGCTCTCAAAAATTTTAGGTATATCCATATAAATTCACTTCCTTTGGTCTAATGTATTAGATTTATTATATTAATCTAACATATTAGACCATAAATGTCAATTGTTTACTATCTGTAAAATGTTAATAATACTGTCTAGGTTATAAACTTTAATGTCATAAATTCAAACTTTAATGTTATACCTCATTATTGATTAGTGGTGTTAAAGTTTGCAAATTTGATAGAGCTAAAGGTTTGTGTGGGTTTTATAAAATTCATAAGGAATAATATGGATTTACGGTTATGCTTGTATTATAATGTAAAACAAAGATATAAAACTTTACGAAAATTGATTGCTGGTTATAGCAATAATGAGAAGATCGGCAAATTAAAGAAATTAAAAATATGCGAAAGTAGTATAAATAAAAAACGGAAAAATAAATGCAAATTTTATAGTGCATGGCTTTATAAAGAAATTACTGTAAATGATGAAGGAGCGATAAAAGATGGAAATGATTTATGCATGGATAGAAAAATTTAGAAACTATCAAAAGGTGGAATTAAATTTTAGCGATAAGTTCATCATAAAATATAATTATACAAAAAAAGTTATTGATTTAACTCCAAGTAAATCTTATATATCAATCTATCCAGAGCATATAACAAATATCAATGCAATTGTCGGTAAAAATAGTGTAGGAAAAACAAATTTATTAGATGTTTTAGGACTTAAAAATGGTGATAGAAATAAAAATAACGCTGAATACGAAGTAAAATATAAAAAAAAGAGTAGTGGCTTTGGTTATCGCATACCTCAAGACATTGAGGCTGAAATTAAAAATTCCATTTATTTTTTTATTTATTATATGGGAAAGGACGCTAATGACCAAGATTTATTTTGTTTTGAGGGGAATGATATTGATAGTTTTGAAAATATTATAAAAAAAGGATCTGGCTTAGATATTGAATATTGGAGAAGTAAATATTGGTTTGCATTTATATGCAATTATAGCAATGGAAAGGTAATACATAAATTTGATTTAAATACGCGTCTTGGAGAATACAGAACAGAATCTCATGAAGATGGTTTTAGGTATTATGGTGACCACAGAAGCGAGCAGGATAAACTTGTAATTTTATCCCTTCGGGAAAATCTGAATGATAAATACTATGACTATAGATCTACAAAAGCAGAAGACGATTACAAAATTTCTGTACCTCGGAGAATCGCAAAATTTCAATCAAAGTTCTTAGCTATGAAAGTCGAAATGTTATTTAGGCAAATACAAAAACCCGAAAGGCATTTGTTTCAAGATGATAAATATATGTTAAAAATTCGTTATAACAGTCTCTTTTTATCTGATGATGCAGATAATGAAGAAAAACTGCTTATGAGTTGTTCATATAAAGACCTTAGTGGATCAGAAAAAGAAGTGTGTAAAGTACTTGAGGCGTTTGTGCAATATTATTTTAAGAATATTTATGATCATCCTACTGATGAGATAAGAAAAAACATTGAAGGACAATTATCCAAAATTAAAATTAAAATAAAGTCTTTTGAAGGATATAAGAATTATTATTACAATATTATAAAGGTTTTGTCCGATTGTTTTTTCAGTGATAAAGAAGGAACACAGCATGTTCTTAAATGTTATATGGCTTTAGAAGAGGAGTTATCTAAAAATAAAAACATTACTTTTTCCAAAGATTATATAAATATTAATATAACAAAACAGGTAAACATTAATGAACTTATAAAAATGATTGACGTATCCATTGATGAAAAAGTCACAAGTGATTTAAATGAAATGTTTACTGTATTTGGTGGCTTTTTTAATTATTCAATAGAAAACCTTAGTGATGGTGAAAATGCATATTTGGGTTTTTTTGCATCATTATATGAACAAATATCTTTGCTTACCTCTTCTAAAGAAAAATATATTATTCTGCTTGATGAACCTGAGGCGAGAATGCATCCTGAGCTTACAAGAAATTTTATAAACGAGTTAATATTATTTTTAAAAGATCTAAATCAGGATAAAAAGAAATTTCAAATAATAATATCGACGCACTCGCCGTTTATATTATCCGATATACCGTCTAATAATATTATATATTTAGAGAAAGATGACTTCGGCCAATGTATCCCTGTAAAAAAGTCGATTAACACTTTTGGAGCGAATATCCACACTCTTTTAAAAGACGGATTTTTTATGACATCCACAATGGGGGAGTTTGCAACAAACAAAATAAAGGAAGTTATTTCTTTTATTGATGAAAGTGATGCTGGAATTATAACTGAGATACAAAAAAATATTTGGCTAAATTTTATTAATTCTATTGGTGAACCATTAATAAAAAACAGAATTATAAAAATGTTCAATGAAAAATTTCTTTTAAATTATACTGATTTGTATAATGAAAACTTAAAATTGAAAAGCAAGTTAGCAAAATACTCAGAACCGAATCAGATTTCTGAAACAATTGAGGATCTTAAGAAGCAAATAATAAAACTCCAAATACATGTTAATGACTTGGAGGGCAAGCACAATGATAAAAATTAAAATTGAAGATAATCTTCGGGAAACCATCAAAATAGAACATTATATGGACATTAAGAAAAGAGCTAAGGACACTATTGTAAAAGTAAAGGGGATGGCAAAATACAAAAAACTATATGATTATTTATTTGATATTTCAGGTGATTTCGATGAGGATAAGCTAAGAATGTTAATAACTGGAAGCAAAGATGAATTAATTAAAATTATTGATGTTATTGGAGAAATAAAACTGGACAAAAATGATTCGTTTGACAAGTTATATAATAATTTCACAAATAGAAATTGGTCAAAATCTCTGTTGGAAAAGTTAGGTGTAAGGGTTTGTCCATATTGCAACAGGCAATATACATTTACTCTTCAAAATGAAGGTATCCGTCCTCAGTTTGATCACTACTTTCCTAAAAGCTTATTTTCATATTTATCAGTATCTTTATTTAACCTAGTACCCAGCTGTAGCATATGCAATTCTAGTAAGCATGCACTAAATACTTACGAAGCAATGAATGACTTATATTATCCATATCAGGATGAGTTTGGAGACGATGTGGTCTTTCAAACATACTCTGCCGGCTACGACTTTTCATATTGGACAGGAAATAACAATAATTTTGATATAAAGTTAATGTACAAAGATAAAAAGCATGGTAATAAGGTAGAGAACATAAATAAGTATTTGAAAATTGAGTTATTATATAAACAACATAAAGACTACGTAAAAGATATCATTAGAAATGCTGTCATTTACAATGATAGTAGAATTAATGAATTACTTGATCAGTTTCCCGGCTTGTTTCACTCAAAAAATGAAATACTTAATTCAATATTTATGAGTTATATTGATAAGGAGAGCTGGGGGAAACGACCATTATCTAAATTAACACATGATATTTATGAAGAGTTTAAAATTTTTTCGAATATACAATAGATGCTATAAGTCGAGTGTTCAATAAGTATTATGATAATTGATCTGTGTTATGAAAATTGATTTTAGTGTACGGTAGGGGCAATTGCTGAGGGTTTGTCTTATCTATCAGCGGTACCGAAAGAAATATATATTGGTATGAACTGTATGCCAACTTATAGAGGATAGAATTGTTAAAATATCTCATGTGATAAATATACCGGTATGTAAAAGGCATTGATGAATTAAGTTCTAACTATGATTTGACGCCTAGAAGACCTTAGATTAAATTTTTAATAGTTGGAAGTATACCAAACATTTATTAACATTATGGATCTGGACTTCCCATTATGTTTATTAGGAAGAGGAGTATAAATGTTTACAGTGGTTGCTATAGCTAACTGATTTATATTGTATTGCAGAGATGGTTGGAAATTTCTATTAAAAATTGCTTATAAAATTGGAGGTAGTATAAAATTGAAATATGAAAAAGTCATAAATTTTATTTTGCAAACCATTGCATTTTTTGTTATTTTCTGTGCGTTGTTCCTTTTGATGAAAAAACTGGGAATAAATCAAGATATGTCGATTTTGCCTGGAGCAATCGGAAGCACATTTGGATGGGCTATTGTAAGGTTATTTTACATAAAAAAAGAGAGTAAAAAACGAGTGTAATTTATGCATGTTATTAGCATAATTCTTAGTTCATAAGTCCTTACTTGTTGAACGGATTTGATACACCATTGTCCACAAGGTCGAAATGCCCATTATATTTAACAGGTGTACAAGATTGTAGCAATAAACGAAGTTAAAACGAATTTTGTTTGTGTAGGAAATAAATGAACGAATTTGCCTTTGTTTTGTCTGTGTTTCCTATGCGTTTGAAAAGATGATTGAAAAGTGTGAAAAGAATATGAAAACAGCCAAGGGGTGGACGATTAATGGATCAAGAAGGGCAAGGTTCAGAAGACTTACAAGTAATAGAGGATATGGAACTAATAAAAGAAGCGCAGCAAAGTGTAAATGCAATACGACCATCGCTAATCAGTCCGATTTTTAGTACGATGGTAGCGTTGGGACCAATATTAGGCCCAGTTTTCTATTGTATGATAGAAAATGAGAGCATTGTTTTATTTAATGCAATAGGCTTTGTATTAGGATGGGTATGGATAATTTTATCTTGGTTATTGTATATTAAGAATAAAAAAGAGTATAAACATTGTTTGAATGAATGTAACAATAAATTAAAGGAGATGAATATTGATTTTCAAATATCATCAACGAAAGATAGAGAGGATATAATTATTGATCGATTAGCTATAACAACGATTGTATCTTTGGGATGTTTTTTGGGTTCTACCATTTTAGCAATTATATTTAAAGTGCCATATTTAAAATACATAGCTCTATGTTCAGTGTTTGTTTTTATATTAACTTTGATTGTATTAACATTAATGGGAATTTTTCTCTGTATGTGGAATGGTTTTAAGTATTTGAAAGAGAGGAAGAATGCTAGGGAAATAGATAGGTTGAACGATTAATCATCGTTCAAATAAGTTATTTGTTAAGAAAAAATACGTATTTTTATAAAGTGCAGGAGGTGGAAACAATATGAAAGTTATAATTTTTCAGGGTAGTCCGAGAAAAAACGGAGATACAGCAACTCTTATAAAGCCATTTTTATCAGAATTAGTTAATAATGGAATAGAAGTTAAAACAATTTCGCTGTATGATAGAAAGATTTCGCCATGTATCGAGTGCTATCAATGCCAAAACAGATTGGGTGAATATGGTTGTTCAATCCATGATGATATGTACGAAATATCAGATGAGATTTTAATGGCTGATTGTTTTATTTTGGCTACTCCAATATTTATTTGGTATTGTACCGCTCCAATGAAAGCAATGCTTGACCGATTTTATGGGTTACATAAGTATTACGGGGAACAACGTGGACCAAGTCTGTTGGAAGGAAAAAAGTGCGGAATAGTTGCTACATGTGGGTACGATCTCGAATATGGCATAAGCCCTTTTGAAGATGGCATTAAGCGATTTTGTGAGCATTTCAAAATTGAATATATTGGGAAAGCAGCTGTATCAGATGATGCAGGAGACCGTGTAAGCAAATTTGAAACTGATGATTCAAAAAAGATAGCCGTTGATTTTGCTAAAAAAGTAATCAGTAGTTGTACAGTATAAGCATAATATGATGAAGCTTGCCAAATTCCATTTTCAAAGGGGTTGAACTTCCCATTTTATTTATTAGGGAGATACATAAAGTAGAAGATATTTTACTCGCAACACTTATCGCTTGCGAATCAAAAAAGAGTCCGGGGGAATATAATGAGAAAGTTCTTACTGTCTTTATTTTGTTCTTTCTTTACTGTATTAATAATTATTATCATATTATTTAACATCAACAATAATAGCCACTTTTCGACGCATAGAATGGCTAATTGTGATGAGGTTATTACCAATAACCTCATGGAAATCAATTCAAAGGAAGAAGCTTTAAGTATTTTTAAAGAATGGCTAATTGACAATACAAATTATACTGATAAAAATAATGACATTGTAAGCATTAAGAACTACAGAGGCTACTATGAAATAAGTCTTAAAATAGCAGTCACTATTAACGGTCGAGTTCGTGGTGTTATGGGTTATAGAGATTATGTCATCACTAAAAACGGAGATTTAAAAGGCTATTATATGTCAAAATAAATATTATTAAGGATTCTCAATATTTCGCAATAGTGAACTTCCCATTATATTTATAAGGGAGATACATTTTAGTAAACACATGATTCAAAATAGTTTATTAATGTGTACTACATTTATTTTTATATTGAAAGGTGAACTTAATTGTTGGTTGAAATCGAAAGTTTTGGGGAGATAAAATTATATCAGGAAAAAATGCTCTGAAAAAGAATTAAGACATAAAATGAACGACGTACTTAAAATTACGCGACCTGAAAAGTTTATAAACAATAAAGTATTTAGAAAACGGCAATAATTAAGGTCACGATTGAATAACCGTGACCCCTATTGAATGATTCAATTCTTGTCATGATCCAAAAGCTTTTACCCAATTACCTTCTTTACGAAAACATTTACAGCTGAAAGTTGCTTGTCGGTCAAGTCAATAGACCCCTTATGGACAAACATACCATGATTGCGCACACCGAGTTTTATAGGCAGAGTTTCGGCATGTACAGATATCCCTTTCTCATTAACGATGGAAGCTATTCTTTTTGCTCCATCCATAGCTCCGGCAGTGGAAAATGCAGCCACAGATTTGACTGTTGAACCATCCAGACTCTCCAGATAACTTTTTAGGGAATCGTCTAAACCATGCGCGTAGACACCACCGCCTATAAACAACAAGTCAACCGGCTCTTTAAGTGGTTCCGTAATCGGCTTTGCTGTGACCCCTGCTTTAATGGCAATCGCTTCTGCGAGTGATTTTGTATTGCCTCCTATGGATTGATACCTGATGGCTATTTTCATTCTTATCCTCCTTATTTCTTGACTATAAGACAACGTGTTGTATAATGGATTATACGACTTTGTATTATATTCATCAACCAACAGAATCGTTTGATTTGTAGGATTATATGTTATGTATGAAAGAGGTAAGAGATGAGAAAGCAGCCTGAAATTACAGAAAAGACAAGACAATCATTTATCAGCATTTTTTGTGAATTATATTGCCAAAAACCCATTGAGAAAATCACGGTGCAGGAAATTGCAAATAAGTCCGGCTATAATCGGAGTACTTTTTATCAGTATTTTACTGATGTTTACGATTTACTTAGCTTTATCGAAAACGATATATTGAGTTTTATACGTGAGAAATTGAAAAATACAGAGAGCGCTGATTCTAAACAACGCGATTTACTCCTAATTTTTGAAGAAAAAGGGACATACTTGGATGCCTTATTAGGCGAATACGGTAATATGCGTTTTATAGAAAAGTTGAAACATGAATATTTTAATGATGAGCTGAATGATTGTTTCCCAAGAGATAATTCGGCAGCACCCTATCTATTAGAGTTTCAGATATCAACTTCGTTTTCACTGCTTCGTCTTTGGCTGCGCAGGCAAAAAGATTTGCCCTCAGATATATTGTTAAATTTGATAGATACGCTATTTACTTCTGGAATATCGTCCATTATAAAAAACTGTTAGCTTAGTTAATAAGGAGGCAGATAAGAAAATCATTGAGATGTTTACAGACTTCTAATATTGTGCCTGACGAATGTTGGTACTCATACGATGCTACTTCAACTGTACCAAGCGCCATAATAATACTCTCCTTAATTAGACAGAGGGATATGGAAAATGAAAAGCAAATGCAACTTCCCATTATATTTATTTGAGTTATTTAAAACAATCAACAGACAAATAGGAATGTGATGTTATACATACAAATAGTAATTCATTTTAGCGGAGGAACAACAGAATGCCAATAATCAGAAATGAGAAAATAGAAGATTACAGAATAGTTGAAGAATTAACTAAGAAAGCATTTTGGAATCTTAATGTTCCTGGATGCAATGAGCATTATCTCGCCCATATTATGAGAAGTCATAGGGATTTTGTATCGGAATTGGATTTGGTTATTGAAGAAAATAACTGTATTATCGGAAATGTTATGTATGTAAAGTCCAAACTGATAGATGAAAAGGGAAATGAAAAGGAGATACTGACTTTCGGACCGTTAAGCATTTTGCCTGAATATCAGCGCCATGGATATGGTAAACAGTTATTAGAATATTCATTTCATAAGGCGGTAAAGCTTGGCTATGATACAATTGTTATTTTTGGAAATCCCGAAAATTATGTGAGTAGAGGATTTAAAAACTGTAAGAAGTATAAAGTTGGAATTAACATGGATGTTTTTCCAGTTCCTTTACTTGTGAAAGAGCTGAAAGAAGGCATACTTCAAGGGAAAAGTTGGATTTATAAAGAAAGTTCTGCATATAGCTTTGATGAAAAAGAAGCAGAAAAATTTGATAAGACTTTTGAAGTGCTTAAAAAAGAATACAAACCGAGCCAAGAATTATTTTACATTTACAGTAATGCCAGAATCAATTGATAGATACCCATTTATTAGGAAACTGACTTTCAATTTTATCTACTATAATGATCGGTGCTGTAAAAATATAAATAGCTATACAATCGCTAATTATTGAATTCATAAAGCATGGGGGTATTGTATGCGAAATCATAAAAAATTCATAATATTCATAATTGTAATCTCAGTATTAACAACTATATGGTTTACTATATCTTTTATAAAAGTTGAAGGTTATACATATCCAGCAACAGTAGTGAGTAAAACAAAATATAATAAAATTACAGTAACATACTATAGGGCTGATGATAATAAAGAAGTAGAAGTTAAGGTTAACGATGAAAATGTTTGGAACTTAATCAAGGTAGGAAAAACATACTTATTGGGTTATAATAGAACGATTTTTCATAAAGAATATGATTTAGATCAAATATTGCCCATGGATAAATTACCTACAAAATAGATTTTTACGCTCTTTCACAATGAGAAATAAGTCGACTGCCCATTATGTTATTAGGGAGATACATAGATTTGAAGGTATTTGACTTGCAATAGTTATCAACAGCGACACAAGAGTTAAGTTACATTAGATATAATACGCTCTGTTAAGTAAGGTGGCAGTACTGATAAAGGGGATATTTGTATGCAAAAATGCAGAAAATGTACAAGCGAATTTAAGTGGAAAGAAATTTTAAAATCAATTATGTTTGCTTACAAACCACTTGTTTGTAAAAATTGTGGATTACAATACAATGTTAAAATCAGCTTTCGAATAATAAATGCATTGATTATTGCAATTCCGTTGATAATAAATCTTTTATTTCACGTTCAATCATATTTTACTTTTTATGCATTTATTATATATGAAGTTCTTATAGGAATTTTAATGCCATTTTGGACAAAATACAATATAGATTAATTGTCAATTCGCAATATATCAAAATAGTAAACTTCCCATTATATTTATGAAATAAAGTAGGAGAGAAATAGACATATTTGAATTTGTGGAGGAATTATGAAACTGAAATTGGTCAAGGCTACGGTTGAATATAAGATTACGGAGATGTTAGATGAATGGTATGCCTTTGAAGAAAAAATTATCCCATATGCAATTCGCCGTTTAGATTATCATGACTTTGAATGTTATTGCGAGAACATTGAAGTTAAAATTATAAATGAAGGGATAGTTCCAGACTCAACATTTTTCTGCTTAGATGAAGATAGGAATATTATGGTTTGGAGCAGACAGGATTACGTATATAAGATTAATTCTAAGTCCTCATTTAACACTATTCTAATTTCTATAGATGGTAAAAATGAAGAATTTAATACTATATTTGGACAATAGTTTTGTACTAATGGAGCTATGACACAATCTTTCACAAAAACGAAGAATCCAACTTCTCATTATAATTATAAGGCAGATGGCTAGTTTAAGTAATAGAAATTCGTGGTTGGTAGCGATAACGAAAGAACGATTTCTCAAGATATATCAAAAATTTGAATTAATGAGGCTTTTATATGAGTAGACTTTATTATTTTGCCAGTGATAGTATTATGGAAGAACAACCCAATCCTTATGTCAGACTGTTATCTGTAAATCAAGCTTTGGATATAGGAGTAGAGGTCAATTTAGATATGTTTGGAAAAGGTTTTGATAAGGATAAGCCGAATGTCATTCTGTTTTGTAAGGATGAAACTCAAATGGAATACCCAAACATTTTTTCAATCAATAAAAACGATTTTTACGATGATATCGGAACTACAAAACAATATTGTACTGCGTTGGAATGGAATTACTCAGATGCTACGGTAGATGTCATACTCAAATATGTTCAGAACCATATGAAAGTATCACCAGAATTAGAGCTGTGGAGCGTATGGTTAGGTTCTGGAGATATCCCTTCTATGAAGAAAATTAAGTGCAAAGCAAACAATCTGACTGTTAATAAGTTAAAAGATATTTATAAAAGTGAATTGGATTTTTATTGCTTGACCGTAGTAAGGTGAATTTCAATCCTTAGAATGAATTTAATTCTCATTCGTTAGCAAAAACGAACTTCCCATTATGTTTATTAGGGAGATACATAAATCAGAAGATTTTTGACTCGAAATAGTTATCAACAACGTCACAAGAATTAAGATAAATTAGATATAATACGCTTTGTTACGTAAGTTAGCCGTTCTGATAAGGGGGATATTTGTTATGCAAAAGTGCAGAAAATGTACAAGTGAGTTTAAATGGATAGAAATTTTTAAATCCAGTATGTTTTTTTACAAACCTATTGTTTGTAAAAATTGTGGATTACAATACAATGTAAAATTAAGCTCTCGACTAATAAATGCATTGATTATTCCGATTCCTCTTTTGATAAATCTTTTAGTTCACTTTCAATCTAATTATATTTTTTATGGATCTATTATATATTTGATACTTATAGGATTATTAATGCCATTTTGGACCAAATACAGTATTGATTAATTATCAATTCGCAATATTTCAAAATAGTAAACTTCCCATTATATTTATAATGAAAAATAGAACTTAAGAATGCATGCAATTTTAAAAGGGGTAGAATAATAATGGAGAACTATACAAAAGAGCAAATGGAGTTGGCACACCAAAATGTTCAACAACTAATACAAATTGTACAGAATTTAGAAGGAATTTTTAGTGGACGGCATTTTACTTTAGATGGGCATCTAGTAGGTTCAATTGGAGAAGTATTGGCATCATATCATTATGGAATTAAATTATATCCGGCATCGGCAGCAATACATGATGGGGAAGCGCCGGATGGACGAAAAGTGCAAATTAAAATGACGCAAGGAGATACAATAGTTATATCGGAACAACCAGATTATCTAATTGCTCTTTATATGAATCGAAAAACGGGTGAAGTAAAGGAGATATATAATGGTCCAGGAGATATTCCTTATACTAAATCCTATGAGTATAAAAAGCACAATAATAGGTATATGTCTGTTTCCATGTTATGTCAAGAGGATTTTAAGGTCAAAGAGAGTGAACGTATTCCGACAATATATGAAATATCAAAATATAGCAAACAGATTAGTAATAAAAGTATAAAAATGGATCAACAAGGTTTATCCCAAAAACATTCAAAATCTACAACAGATATTGGATTTATTAATAAGAATAACAATATCCAAATATTTGCTTAGATATTGGAATGGCAATAGATACGAAAAGATAATAAAGCATCAAGGAAAAATAGTTAGCAAATTTAAGCCCAGAAAAACTTGCAAAATTAGATATTAATGATGAAATTATTGCTTTCATCGGAAGAAATAACAGATCTAGGAGAATACTTTGTATCTATTTGACTCAGTAGGTATATAAATGTATCCAAGAGGCTTAAAAAGCATCAAAAGAAGGAGAGATAATGTAAGAAAAAAATTCTTCATTCAATACTTGCGGTATTTCCTACACCGAATATCGATGAAACCGCTAAGTATTATAACGAGGTTATGGGATTTAGAGTTGTTAAATATTTAGATGTAAAAGAACCTCATATATGCCTTTACCGTGATAGTGTGGAAATAGTATTGCTTAAAGCAAATAATGAAAAAGTTTACACGAATAGGGAACTGTATGGTTATGGGGAAGATTCTTATTTTATTGCTGACAATCAAGAAGCATTACAAAATGAATTTATAAGTAAAGGAGCTAAAATTGTTCGTCCGCTCCATGTGACAGATTATAATAATTTGAAATTTGTGTTAGAAGATATAGACGGACGGTGGTTGGCTTTCGGAATGAAACAAAAATAATACATTGCTAATAAGCATAATTAGAATTTATTTTAATTCACAATGTTTCACAAAAGCGAAGAAGTCAACTTCCCATTATGTTTATAAATTACATATGTCAATTTGAATTTTTAGGGGGGGTGATTGAATGGGTAAAATATTAAGTTCTTGGAGTGGTATGCGTAAATATCTTGAACAAGAAATGCTTGCAGAATGTTTGCACGGACGAGTTAGATATAACTGTACTTCCTATGTTGGGATGGATGGATGCCATATTTTTGAAATTTATATTGATAACAATTTAATAAAGCAATTTTCTTATGAAACCGTTAATAGTTATTTCATTAAAATTGGTTACAAGAATAATTCCATTCCTGTTGGAATTAAAGAATATTGGGATGAATTTTGGTCACTTATGGATACTGTTCCTATGAAATTGCGATCAGAATACACGGATGATGAATTCTGTGAAGCTCTAGAAAATTATCGAAATCAGAGTATTCAAGACAGTATAATTTCCGAGAATTCGCTGGAAAGAATGTTTGCTGTGTTAGATAGGCGTATTGGCAAAAGAACCCTTAATAATGTGAAAGTATCATTTGAAAAAGAAGTAGGATGGCTTCAACAGTTCTATCGGTTAAGATTGGATTCAGAGAATATATAAAGTAGCAACAACTTCCAATTTGCCTAGCTATTGTGTACTTCCCAGTATGTTTATTAGGGAGATACATAAATCAGAAGATATTTGACTTGCAATAAAATTGAGTAATGGAAAATTTATATAATGTGTAGGATAAGGTGGTTATATGAGAGATGTACATATTCACATTGAAAGAGGTAACTATACCAAAGAATGGATAGATAAATTTGTTGAACAGGCAATGAATATGGGTCTTGAGGAAATTTATCTTTTAGAGCACTCACATCGCTTTAAGGAATTTGCACCTATGTATTCATCCGTTTGTAAATTTAGTGAATATCAGCAATCTTGGTATAATAGAAGAACAGGACTTGCCATCAAACAATATACGAATCTAATTGATGAAATGAGATTGCATCAGTTTCCTATTAAAATAAGATGGGGTCTTGAAATCTGCTATTTCCCTGAGTATGAGCAACTAATATCTGAAATACTTAAATCATATAACTTTGACTTTGCGACTGGTTCTATTCATTGGGTGAATGGTTTTGGATTTGACCATAAGATAGAATTTTGGAATGGCGTCGATGTTGAATCGTTGTATAATCAATATTATGACTGTATGATAAATCTTGTTAAGAGCGACTTGTTTACTGGACTTGCTCACCCAGATTCCATAAAATGCTTTGATTTTTTACCACCACAAAATTTATCAAATGTATATTCTGATTTAGCTAATCAATTAAACTTACATAATATGTACATAGAACAAAGTGGTGGTCTTGCACTAAATTATAATTATCACGAAATGGGCATGAATAAAACGTTGTTAAATATTTGCAAGAGTAAAGGTGTTGACATACGTTATGCATCAGATGCTCATAAACCTGAAGATGTAGGGGCAAATATTAAAGCTATGCAAGATGATTTCACATAGATAATAAGCATAATCTACAGTAAACTTAATAAACAATCTTTTGCAATAGTGAACTTCCCATTATATTGATTAGGGAAAGTAACAAGTGGTTCGGATTGTCATGGAACCTTTGAAGATACAACGATAGAACAGTTATGTACTGAATCTGCTATGTTAAGATTATTATAATATAAATATATTGAATGAAACGGAGTTGATTTTATGTCAAAGGTTGCATTAGTAAGATGTGAAAATTATGATTATGATCAAGTGAAAGCGGCGGTTCAAAGAGGAATTGATCTTCTGGGTGGTCCTTCCGTTTTTGTAAAAACCGGAGAAAAAATTCTATTAAAACCAAATTGGATTATGGCTGTGTCTCCGGAAAAAGCGGCTACGACGCATCCAACGGTTTTTAAATCAGTCGCTGAGATTTTTAAGAGTAACGGGGTAAATCTAACTTATGGAGATTCTCCAGGATTTGGTTCACCTGAAAATGCAGCAAAAAAGACAGGTTGTGCAGCTGTAGCTAACGAATTGGGTATGCCTATCTCTGATTTTAATAACGGTAAAGAAGTTTTTTTTGCTGATGCAATGCAAAACAAAAAATTAACTTTGGCAAATGGAGTTTTGGAAAGCGATGGATTAATTAGTCTGCCAAAATTAAAGACTCATGGATTCTTAAAGCTAACCGGATCTATTAAAAATCAATTTGGTTGTGTTCCTGGGTTACTTAAAAGTGAATTTCATGTAAAGCTTCCCGATCCTGTTGATTTTGCAAAAATGCTTGTTGATATTAATTCCTATATAAGACCACGACTCTACATAATGGACGGAATTATTGCTATGGAAGGGAATGGTCCGATGAACGGCACTCCTAGAAAAATGGGGCTACTCCTGTTTTCATCAGATCCTATTGCTCTGGATGCCACTGTTTGCCGCATAATCGGCGTAGACCCAGCGTACTCCCATACGATAACAATGGGAGAAGCAGCAGGACTTGGTACATATAACGAAAACAAGATTGAGCTTGTCGGAGATCCGATCGATAGTTTTAAAGACCTTGAATTCAAAGTGGATAGAGAACCCATTAAAAGCCTAAAATCAGGCGGAACTCTTCTAAAACATATAAATGGTTTTATTGTTCCAAGACCGTATATCTTAAAAAATAAATGCGTAAAATGTGGTGTTTGTGTAAAGATGTGCCCAGTTGATCCCAAGGCTATAAACTGGCATGACGGTAATAAGGAAAATCCTCCGTCATATAAATATGAACGGTGTATTCGTTGTTATTGCTGTCAGGAATTATGCCCTGAAGGCGCTATTGAGATTAAAAGACCATTAATCAGGAAGGCATTCGGTAAGAAAAAGAAATAATATAGTGAAACAAATAATCTAAATATT
Source organism: Variimorphobacter sp. HTMS_6 (assembly GCF_059717775.1). NCBI lineage: Bacteria > Bacillati > Bacillota > Clostridia > Lachnospirales > Lachnospiraceae > Variimorphobacter > Variimorphobacter sp. HTMS_6. The sequence goes on along the minus strand of NZ_AP046094.1, from coordinate 1,588,056 downwards.
ACAGTACTGAGAAAAATAGAAGTTATGGAGTTTGATATGATTAATGTTATTGAAAGTGCTGAAAACGGCACACCTCAAAACACTGTGATTAGAGAACAAGTAGCAGAAAAGGATACAGAAGTCATGCTTGGAGAACCGGCAGAATATCCTCAAAAGATGGTTGATGAGATCTGTAAATACCTTAAAACTCAGAAGAATGTTAAAGCGGCATATCTTAGATTAATGATTAAAGATAATGAACAGAGTTATCTTATCGTTGTTGACTTCTCTGGTGATAAAAATGAAATTTTTAGTGGCATAGCCAATGCTGGAATACCTTTTTCTTACGGCAAATATTTTGATTTTGTTCCGGTATCTAGTAGCTTTGGAAAAGAAGCAGTTAAGGCCGTCGAACCATTTTATAAGAAAAAGAAGTTTGGGATTTTTGGGTAAGTATATTGATGGGTATAAGAGGATGACTTAATAAATTATGGGGGAATAATCATGGACGAGTTAAAACAAGAGTTACTTAATTTCAAGTTGGATCTAGGAATTATAAAGAAAGCTGGCTGTAATCAAGATGAGTTAAAAGTATACAAAGAATTAATCAACAACAATCAACCTTTACCAGAAGATATTAATGTTGATGGATATTACTTCTTTAGATATATTAATGCAGATATTACTAATGATGAACTAGATGAATTACTATTATTCAGAAAACTGAAATATCTGAAAACGATTAAGAACTGCATGCTGTTTTTTGTTATACTTACGATATGCTGTATTGCAATAAAACTAATAATCTGGCTTGTTCAATTTAATATTGTTAACTGATTATTTTAGTTTGTGATTTTCAAATTGATAAATTAATAATTATTTCTTTAAAAGAAAACTCAAAAAAAATAAATACTGTGAGGTACACTTATTATAAATCTGGCTCAATACATAGTAATCATTTGCAATATTTTATGCATTTACTTATTCTTCAAGGATTTTAAAAAGAACAAAATATCGAAAAAGCGGTTTCTTGCCCTTTCTGTTTTGTGCCTTATTGTTATAAGTTCAGCAATTTTAACGATCGCAGGCGTCAAGTGGACTATAACATTCGGTTAGATCTTGACAAAATAATCTATACCCAATGAAGCTCATTTTAGTTTTATTTGATCAACTGTCATGTTAGCAGTATTTTTTTAAAAAAGTTATAACAGTATTTGTGGAGGCGTGCGAATGAATGTTTTATTAATGAATTGTAGTCCTGTAAATAATGGAGCTACAGCAGAAATCATAAACCATGTGAACTCGTTTTTGAAAACAAAATTTAATATCAAACATATTTGTATTGATGATTACGATATAAAATTCTGCAAAGGATGCAGGACATGCCATAAAACAGCTGAATGTATCCTTAACGATGATGTTTTAAGTATTATTAACGAATATTCTTGGGCTGATATTATTATATCAGTAGCACCTTCTTATTGGGCTGATATTCCCGGCCAGTTCAAAGCATTTATAGACAGATGTACTCCTTGGTGTAACACACATGAACCACATGCAACGATTGGTCAAGGAAAAACAGGATATAGTATTGCTTTACGAACCGGACCAAGTATGAAGGAGTGCCTTAGAATAATAGAAAGTTTAGAACACTTTTATGGACACTTGGACATAGTATCAAAGGATCGTTTAGGGCTCTGCTCAATTGATAATAAAGACGATGTTGAAACTAGAAGAAGTGAGATAGAAGAATTTTGCACTAAAATTATTAATGGCTAGTTATATCATTTTTATTTACTTGAAATCAAGCTGTTTAAAATCATTCCAAATAAAATGAGCACAATTCCAACCATCCCCCAGACATCAGGCATGGCATCCGAAAGCAGAAGAATACCTCCCAACAAAGAAAAAATCACTTCACCAGCTTGGGTGGATTCCACTACCGCTAATTGTCTCTGATTCGTTTTAACAGAATCCGTTGCTTTGAAAAACAGCAGTGTAGCGATGACACCGGAAAACAATGCAACAACAAAGGATTGAAGTGTTTGGGAATAAGATGGAGTACCAACCGTAAAAAGTCCAACGATAGATAAGCATAGCCAGAACGGTATGCTACATAAAATCATCCCATATACTCGTTCTATAGTGGAAAGCTGTTTTGTACTTATCTCCATCATCTTCCGATTCCCAAGTGGATATGATATGGCACCAATTAAGATAGGTATTAATGTCTGTGTGGCCGTATTTAATTTGAACTCTTCCCAGTTGTTCGCTTGCAGTAAAAAAACACCGATTAATATAATCGCGGATACCGCTAGATTTCTAATAGGGATTCGTTTACCAAATACAGGCGCCATTAACACACCCATTACTATGGTTATCTGCCAAGAGGCTGCAATCAGCCAGGACTCTCCATAATCGCCCGCATACGATATTGTGGCGTAAAACAGCCCGAAACCAATCGTACTCCATAGTAGCCATGCTCCCCAACGCTCTTTGATTGCTTGGTGAACCTTTTGAAATCCGAACTTCTTTTTGACGATAAGTGCCATGATCGGTAGGGCAAAGTAGTAACGTAAGCTTGCACTCCAAATCCAGCTTCCCCCTGATAAATGCATACTTCTATTTAATACAAAGGTAAAAGCGAAAAAGAGGGAGCCTGCAATCCCAAGTAAAAATGCTTTTTTCATATTAATCTCCATTCCACGCGCCTTCGGGCACGACATAAACTTTCTATCACTTTAATTTCCTCGTTCATTCTTTGGCATAGTTGTAGGATAAAAAATAATGTTTAAGATGCTGCAACTATTTTTATCATCCACATTTACGTAACGATGTGGGATATCTGCCTGAAACCGGAAGCACTGTTTTTCATGTAGTATAATTTCCTGCTGTCCAAGATGTAGCGTAAGACTTCCTGCCTGAACAAAAATATATTCCTCAACACCGTCTATATGCTTCGAAGATTCATGGATACATTCTGGGGCGAATTCAATATAAAGCATTTCAAAATTCTGTACCGGATTATAAGGAAAAAGCGTAAAGGTTTGCATTAAACCGTCCTCTTCTAAAATAGGTATTGATTTTTTATAATCAATCAGCGTATAACTGCTTTTTTCTTCTTCTAAAAAATAAGTAAGCGGTACTTTATATCCGGTTGCGATTTTCCATAGGGTAGTAATGGTGGGCATCGATTGCCCTCTCTCCATTTGGCTTAACATTGCCTTACTGATTCCTGTTACCTCCGCCGCCTGATCCAGATTTAATTGTTTTGAATATCGAATTAGTTTTAATCTTTCTACGATAACTGCTTTTAGATTATCCATTATCAACGCCTCCAATTTTAGTATATCTGTTATAGCATATTTTATATAACATAACATATACTTATACATTTTCCCAGTAAATTTTATAATTCGATTATTATGAATGAGAAGAAATAGGTCTCCGGAGCATGATATTGAGAAAGGCATTGAAATAATCACATATGTTACATATAATGTAAATATAACGAAATAGTACTTGTTTTAACATCTACAGGGAGTATTATAACTTGTATTGTAGATAAGAGTGAGAGATGAGATGAAGGGGCTTAAGATGGCTTTTCGTTGATAGCCAACTTTTCTCAAGAAAATAGTAGCATTTGTGAACCATTAATATTAATTTTGTACTGGAGGTTAATATGGGATTTAAAATAAAGAGAAATAATGCATCAAGAATTTTTCTTGGAATCGGGATAGTATTATTAATATGTTACTTCGGAGGCATATTTTATATTTATAATATTCAAGAATATAGCCCCTATGCTTCTGCGGGTGCCGATGTTGATGCTTTCATTCACAGTATATTGTTTTTACCACCAACTGCAATATGTTTGATATTATCTCTTATTTTACGTATAAAAGCCAAAAAGTGAATCATACTTACTATTAAAATTTCAGCAAATATTATTAGGTTTATCTATATTATTGCCTGTATCCCCATACCAGCTTACTAACATAAGCTTTTATCTAGGACTACAGGCAGTTTATGAATCAAAGTATATTTAGACAAAATGATTTTTACTTTTTATTTCTTGATTTTACCTAATAATGGTATAATGAGTTTAAATCAACAAATTTATATTACGAACGGAGAAACATCATGAAAAAAACTATATTATTGGGGATATTTATCACTTTGGTAATAGCTAGATAGCAGTGGTTATAGCCTTGCTGATAAAAACGGTAATATTTTAACAAAAAGCAAGGATGATAATATTAGTCAATTAGGAGATTTCTTTTCTTTTGAAAAAGATAATAAATATGGAATTTTAAACAAAGAAGGAGTAGAAGTACTACCACAAACTTACGATTATATTACACTATACGGTAATGATAACTATAACTCTAATACTAGCTTTGTTGCTTCTAGTTATGATACCAGTGGCAATGATAGTATTGTTGTAACAAATTCAGAAAGTTGCGATGATTTATCCGATTTAATACTAGAGAATGAGATAACTCCAAAAATCAAGTTGTATCATGATTATATAAAAGATATGCAAGTTGAAGATTTTTTTCTGAGGAGGAATCTACATTAAATGTGAATCAAATGAATGATTTTATAAAAACATTTCGATTATATAAATTGGATGGAAGCAACAAAGAAATATTATATTTTTATATGAAGCCTAATAACTCTGAAGGCTTTCCAGCTTCTTATAGCGGCTTTTATTCAATACATAAAAACAAAGTAAACACTTTATTGTCTGCTTCAGAATGCGGTGGTTCTATGGGTGGAGACTATGCCTGCCTTAGTAAAGATAAAGTCACTTCAAAAATTGTAATTTCAACATACAATCATGCAGGCGGCTTTGGGGGTAATTCTTCCGGATATGACTTTTACACTATAATGAATAGTAAAGTCAAGGATATAACCTCTTATCTATATATTTCCCAAGACGCGATTAACTATGATAAAGATGATTTGGTTAAAAACGCAAAGTTATTTTATGATGATAAAAACACACCATATACAAAAAGAACAATTAAAGATGCTTCCTATGTAAATGAATACGATGTCAATGGTGAACAAACTTCGATTAAAAAATATAATAAAATCATGGGAAGATTTAAGAAAATCCTTATGAATTTTTCATTATAAGCACATCTATTCGAAGTTAATACTATGGAATCTAGTTGTCACAGTCAAAAACTTTGTATTCTCATAACGTATTATATTTTTTATAAGTCTAGGAGGATTCCGATATGACATTTTCAAATATTTTCTTCGCCGCCATATGTTGGTTATGCTCAGCTATTTTTGGTGTAATTGCAATATGGGCATTCAAGAATAAAGAACCAGTGCATTTCTGGTCAGGTAGTACAGTAAGACCGGATGAAATCACCGACATTCCTGCGTATAATCGCGCGAATGGCTGGATGTGGACAATATATACGTTTAGTATGTTTGTAACAGGTATATTGTCACTTTTCACAATAATAATTGGTGCTATTTCATTAGTATTAATATGTATCCCTGGCACGATTGTTTTAATCATCGTTTATAATCGAATTTATAAAAAATATAAAAATACATCAGTCACTTATCAAATTGATAGTTCAAGAACAAAGACACCCAAAGCGGTTGTTATCGCTGTCACTGCATTTGTGGGAATGGTTTTTATTTTAGTGGGTATTATGATTTATAATGGCTCAAAAGAACCAGTAATAAAAATTTATGACAACAACTTTCAAATAAAAGCGATGTATGGTTTAACAGTTGATTATTCTGAAATCACCCATATCGCTCTTATTGATACAAGCATGAACGATATTGGAATAGGAACAAGAACTAACGGTTACGGCGGAATTGGAGGGGCGTTGAAAGGAAACTTTGAATCGGAGCGACTCGGAAAAACCTTATTATTTGTTCAGGCAAATTCATCTCCAACAATAAAAATAGAACGCACGAATAAGAAAGATATATATATAAGCTTTGGAAACAGTAAGAAGACAAAGCAGCTATATCAAAAACTGATATCAACCATACCATAAAATAAATAGCCGATTACATTAGAGGAGGAATTAGATGAACGGGCAAAATAGATCTGATATTAAAATTGGTGCACAGGTGAAAATTGTATTAAAAGCTGACCAAAAGACAGGAAAACTAACAGAGGGAACAGTCGCAAAACTACTTACTAATAGTAGCTTTCACCCACATGGAATCAAAGTAATGTTAACGGATGGACAAGTGGGAAGAGTTCAGGAAATCTTATGAAACAAATCGCAATTATATCCGATACTCATGGACTATTACGAGAACAGGTCATTACAGAGCTGGCTACTGCTGATTATATAATACACGCCGGAGATATCAACACGCCCTCCATAGTCGAAACTATGAGGGAGGCCGGAGAGACCTATGTTGTACGTGGGAATAATGATAAAGACTGGGCGGAAGATCTACCCAAAAGCCTTACTGTTACTATTGATGGGGTACGATTCTTCATCGTTCATAATAAGAAAGATATCCCCGAATTCTTGAATAATGTTGATGTGGTTGTCTATGGGCACTCCCATAAATATTCTGCTGATGTCAATAATGGTGTGTTGTTTCTCAATCCCGGCAGCTGCGGCAAGCGACGCTTTGATCTGGAAATTACGATGTGCCGTATGATTGTGGATAACGGAAGCTATACGTATGAAAAGGTGGTAATTTCTTAAGGATGATAATGTATTAGCTTCAAATAGAAAATGTGAAATAAAAATACTTTTCAATAAACTGGAACCTTAAAACAAAAGCTAGGCATTCGTGCATTTGGATCAAATTCAAATTAATTATCACTATCCAAAGCAATCAAACTGAATTCAAAATTTGAGATTGCTTATGAACCCAAAGGACGAGTACACTTCTAAAAGTTTAGAGATATGTAAACTCATGATGAAAATTCTTTCTATCAAATAAGAAAAATTTTAGGATAAAATATAATTAATAAGGCTCAACCGGTACATTATAGGTTATAATATGAGAGTAGAAATTAGGAATTATTTAGAAAATAGTTCTTTTGTGGTAGTCGCGATTTATTCGAGTAGTATGTTTAACATGATTCTAGAATTTACATAACAACGCAAAACTTAACGTTCTAATGAAGAAAGGGAGGAAATTTTATGGAAAATACAGATATTAAACTTGCGGTTTTAATTGATGCCGAAAATGTACCTTATAGTAATATTAAAGGAATCATGGAGGAGATCGCCAAATATGGAACACCTACAATAAAACGTATTTATGGTGATTGGACAAAACCTAACATCACAGGGTGGAAAAATGTTCTGCTTGAGAATGCCATTACACCGATTCAACAATACAGTTATACAAGTGGAAAGAATTCTTCTGATTCTGCAATGATAATTGATGCGATGGATATTCTGTATTCTGATAAGGTAGAAGGTTTTTGCATTATTTCTAGTGATAGCGATTTCACTAGACTTGTTATACGATTACGAGAAGCCGGAATGAAAGTATTTGGGATAGGTGAGCGTAAAACACCGAATCCTTTTATCGTCGCATGTGATAAATTTACATACATTGAGATAATTGGTTCAAAAATCGGACAAAACCCTGAGAATCAAGAAAATCAAAAAAATAATGCCCCGTATAAACATTCTAATGACCCAATAATAAAAATTGGCGATGATATTATTTCACTAATTTCAAACACGATCACTGATGTTGCTGATGAAGAGGGCTGGGCGTTCCTTGGAGATGTCGGTAATCTGATACAAAAGAAACAGCCTGATTTTGATGTTCGTAATTTTGGCTTCACAAAAATCACTCCACTAATAAAAACATTAAAGCAATTCGAAATTGATGAAAGAGATACGGGTAATAGAAAAATCAAACTCATATATGTGAGAAATATCAAATAAGAATAAGTTTATTAAAAAACTTGTAGGACAAGATATTGCAAAATCATAATAAAAGAATGGATATGAGATAGATATCCTTAACTTATTAGATATCTATCTACAAATCCTATTTATAGCGTTAAGTCAATCTCATAATAGATAAATCGCATGGAAACTTATTAATTCACATATAAAGGAGGTATTACTCTTGTTGCAATCTATCGTACATATTGCTTTGGTCGTGAGAGACTACGATGAAGCAATTGATTTTTACACGAACAAGCTTCATTTTACATTGATCGAAGATACCTATCAACCAGAACAGGATAAACGTTGGGTAGTTGTTTCACCTCCCGGTTCCTCCGGAACTACAATCTTACTTGCAAAAGCTTCTAAACCGGAACAGCATCCTTTTATTGGAGATCAGGCAGGGGGAAGAGTTTTCTTATTCCTTGGAACAGATGATTTTTGGAGAGATTATAATGACATCGTATCCAAAGAGATTGAAATTGTTCGCGAACCCAAAGAGCAATCCTATGGGATTGTTGCAGTATTTAAAGATTTCTACGGAAACCTCTGGGATTTGGTACAATTCAAAGAAGATCACCCTATGCATAAACGAGTAATCGGTGGTACTAATTAATAATTTTTACTAACAGTGGAGGAGCTATGGAAGAATATTCATTAGATGCAATACAAGAATTGTTAGGTTCTAATTCATTCAAAATGTATGACAAACTTAATGATTATATTACGAATAGCTACAATGTTGATCAAGCATGGTCAAAGGGCGGAAAATACGGTCAGGCTTGTTTGCGTTACACCAAGAGCGGGAAGACTCTGTGTACACTTTATTTCAGAGAAAATCAATTGGGAGTATGGATTATTCTTGGTAAAAATGAGAGAAGTAAATTTGAAGATAACAGATACCAGTTTACTGAAGAACTCCAAAAGCTTTATGATGCGACACAGGTATTTCATGATGGCAAATGGTTAATGTTTGATGTGGAAAACGACTTGTTATTTAATGAAATTATTTTATTACTTAGCGTAAAAAAGAAGCCAATGAACAAGATTTAATAATGTGCATTAACATATAAGGTTTTTTGAAAAGTGAGGGTTCGTATTTGTCAGGTAGTAAACATGGTACATGGAAAGAATTACGGAAACAATAGCATTTATAATGACAGACATAACGGAAGACAATATATAGTACTTTTTCTACTCAAAAGGAGACACAATGAAGAAAAACAGCAAATTTAATATAATAAGTGTAACTACATTTGTAATTGAAGTTATACTCTTTTGGATTATATGGTTCCTCTTTGGATATACGTGGGTAAATAGCTTTCATACGATTGCAGACATGTTAAATATAGTTACTGTGGTCGGAATGGTAATAATCGTATTAACAGGGATATTAATTGCCATCCGCATAGTTCGTGATATCGATTCCGAGAAAACTGTGTCTTTTGGTAAGAGGTTGGGAACCATCATCATTTTTGTAGTATTTATTGGTATACATACGATGATGTATAAAACGTACGGCGATGTGGGTTATAGCACCGTAACGTCAACGAGCATTACGAATAAGGATATTTCACATGGAAAGTACTATTTTTATATTAATAAAAATACTCATCTGGTTAAAATCGAATGTAAGAAAGATATATATGACCAATTAGTTGTCAATAAAGATGTGAGTTATGTGATTTCATATAGATGGTTAACTTATAAGAAGAATCAAGGAGTACTTGAAGAACCCATAGACATGAAAGACATCATTGACAACAGACGCAAGAACTAATATATCAGATACCATGATAAGCTTACCGAATACGGATCAACATACAACATACGTTAGGAGAATAGGTTTATGAGCGAATTAATGCATCAACAAATCAAGAAAAACACCAGTGTTTCAGAGCTAATTGCGAATATTGATAAAATTCATACTACTGAACTGGGTGTGATTCGGATCAAGAGAAATTTGAATTTGAACGATGTTAATGTAGTTAATTGGTGCATTGAGAAAATCTGTAATACGAATGCGATCATAGATAGAAGAGGTAAGAACTGGTACATCTATATAGATAATTATGAAATCACTGTTAATGCATATAGTTATACAATAATTACGGCTCATCGGGTAAAGGCATAGGATTTAATAATTACATAAAGAAAGAAGATTCCAGAGCTTTGAATGTGGAACTGAAGGGAACCGGAATTGTATCTACAGTCGCATGCCCTGGATGGATAAAGACGGAGTTACTTGAAACAGATTAAAGAATATATATAAAGAATTATGCCACGTGTCATCACAAAAAGGATACCTCCTAACGTGATAGCAGCAGGTGTTCCATGCAAAATCATATGTAAAATTACAGATCATGATAAAACGTATTTTCTGACAGTCAACAATTTGTAATCCGTAAGATTTAAAACAGCGCAGTAAATAATAGGGGAGATGGGGTATATTATATGAAATACATATTTTGGGGATTTATATTTATATTTATTAACTTTAGTTTAAAATTTAATGGTTCTAGTATTGATGTATTGCCAAACTTTATCGGATATATCATGGTTATAAATGGATTAAATGAGATGATGAGTAAAAGCATATTATTTATGAAGGCTAAACCGACTTCGATTATTATGCTTATAATCTCATCAATTATATTTATTACTGATTTATTTGGAATTACAGCTACCCTAGGTGGCCTAAATATCCTAATATTAATTGCATCTGTAATTTTATATCTATATATGACTTATAATATCGTAATGGGAGTAAAAGATATGGAGAGCAAATTTTTAATACATTTAGAAGGTGACGCTCTTAAATCTAATTGGACTTTCTTTACAATTTTTTATGTATTAACCATAACATTTGCTTTAGTTCCACTTTTAAATATTGTATTATTAATAGTAGGCTTCATCGCAAATATTTGCTTTCTAGTTGCTTTTAATAATTCCAAGAATCTGTATTATAATATTATTCAAAATAGCGGTATTTGATAATAACCCATCCGCACACAATTGCTATAAAGCTGCCGGCTTTGAAGATGTGAAATATCACGAAACCGCATTTCCTTATGGTAAGGAAAACTGGGGTGTGTATGATATGATTAAATATAATCAATCTAGAACAACTATTTAGGAGGTTAAAACTATGTTAGAATTTAAATATGATACGCAACTTTTACTGGAAGGCGATAATCTGGATGAAGAAATCATCAACGAATATTTTACCAAACATTTTGATGGTGACTGCTTATTAGCGGTCGGTGATGAGGAACTTTTTAAAATTCATTTTCATACGAATGAACCCTGGAAGGTATTAGAATATTGTTCATCTATCGGGGAGATTTATGATATTGTAATCGAAGATATGGACAGACAAGCCAGAGGGTTACAAGGTTAATTCTGTATAGATTGGGAGACGATTTTATGTATATTAGGTATCATGTAAATTATATAAGTCCTAAAACAGGGCAACCGGTTGGTTTATTTGTTGCTGTGTGGAATATACTTGATACCTGTTTAACCAAAGATGAGGCTCAGGAATACTGGCAAACCCGTAAATACTTTGAGAAAGTATTACCTATCCCTCCTTTTTATTCGGATGGTAATTCAGTGGGCGCAGTTACCTGGTTTAAAGACAATGATAATACCATATCGTTAATAGAAAAATTAGAGTTTTATTTTAGAATGCTTCTTAAATATAAAATTGATGTAGTAAAATCACAGTCAGACGATCCAGGAACTATAATATATGAAGATGAATATCAAGTCGGGGTAGTTACGGTATAATCGTAAATTTATACTGTGATAAAGAGGAGGAATAGAATGAAAACACTGATTTTTAATGGTTCTCCAAGGAAAAACGGGGATTGTGCAAGCCTAATCAATCTCTTGACTCAGGAATTAAACGGAGATTATAAAATCGTGAATACATATCACTGTGATATCAGTCCATGTATTGACTGTAGATATTGCTGGAATCGAAGCGGCTGTAGTATTAAGGATGAAATGCAGTCAGTTTATGATTATATTCAAGAATGTGATAATATTCTAATTGCTTCCCCTATCTATTTCTCCGAATTGACCGGTAAATTATTGGATGTTGCAAGTAGATTACAGACCTATTTTTGTGCAGAATACTTTAGAAAAGAAGAGGTATCGATAAAGCAGAAGAGAGGAGCTGTAATATTAGTTGGTGGCGGAGATGGGAATTTGAATAAACCTTATGAGACGGCCAAGATTTTACTTCATCATATGAATGCATACGATATATTACCTTTGGTATCCAGCTTTAATACCAACGTAGAGCCGGCAATCAATGATCCGCATGCATTAAGCGGGGTAAAAGATATCACCCAATTCTTTAATAAAGTGAATGATGTAGCCGATGAAAAATCGGAGTAATGGAGAGAACTAATATGCTCATTTTTAAAGGGAACGATTACCGCATATATCGTACTGAGACTCATCGATGCTCTTGCTATATAATTGAGAGTAACGGACTTCATGTTCTTGTAGATACTAGTGTAAAATTTGAGCTTCGTAAGTTGATAAAAAGTATTCATAAAATGAATATTAATAAAATTGATGCTATATTTTTAACCCATAATCATTTTGATCATGTATCGAATGCCTTTACTTTATCGAATCATTATCGCTGCAATTTGTATATCTCAGAAATGGGAATTGATAAATTGAAGCAAGGCGTATGTGATATGCCACATGGAACAAACCCTATTGGGAAAATGCTTCATTGGGTGGTAAATCACATGCATTTTAATCAAATTACTAGTTATCACCCATGCCCTCAGGCCGAGATTTTAAACAACCAAACCATTATAAAATATTTTGGCGATTTGGTTGAACTTCAAATCACGCCTGGGCATACGGTGGACAGCATATCATTACTAATCGATCAAAAAGTAGCATTAGTAGGAGATACCATGGTCAATGCCTTTGGTAATATATATCCTCCTTTTGCTGATGATGAAGATAGTATAAAGGCATCTTGGAAGACATTAATAAAAACCACCTGTGCTTTGTATTGTCCCGCTCATGGTAAACCAATAACACGCCAAAAACTTATGAATGCATATAAGAAACTTCACTAACTTTATTTTTGTGTTGATCCAATGGCAAATTGAATCATACTATATTTACTATAATCGGTTGATTTTTTATATACAACTAATCCGATTAAATCATTGTAGTAGCTTTTTGCTGCATAACTTTCATCACCTTTTAATTGAGTCCCATCACTAAGTTTTAGATAGCTTTCATAATTTTGTAATAAATCTATGGCACTGATTTTATTAAAGTTGAATTCATCTGTAATAGAAGTAATATTCGCCATCCATATCTGACCGGTTTGTGCATTTAACGTAAGATCCACTAAGATTTTTTGATTAGCAAGGCTTACTGACCAGAAGCTGTAGGCCGGACGGGGAGCGGGATTAACCTCCTCTCGGGTAGGAGTTGACTGAATATCATATAAAAAAGCTTTCGTCTGGTTGAAATCTCCCTCAAGGATTTGACTAGGTAAAACCCCTTTATTACAAAAATAGTATAACCCGGAGCTGGCAGCTTTTATGGCTTCCTCCATCGTTAACTGTCCATCGATGGGATCATGATAATATCCTGTCTTTTCAGTTCTCCAAACTTTTAAAATATCTGCAATTTCCTTGGTACTCAAAACAATTCTATCCGTTTCCTCATCCTGATCGACTTCAGGAGATTCCTTGACATGAACAGAACGAACTGTATTAATCAAATTATACTGTTGCTGATCCATTAAGGCATTGGTCAATAACCAACCTCCGAATACGGTCAACACAGAAAACAGTGCTACAATTACTGATAATATACGCTGCTTATTCATTATTGTCACCCTCTTTCAGCGGTAGAGGTATTGATACCGTCGTCCCATTGGATGGAATACTTTCAAATTCTAACCTGCTGCCATGTATTTGTGCGATTCTTGAGGCTAGTGCCAGACCAAGTCCGGCGCCATGCTGTTTTCTGGATCTGGACTTGTCCACCATATAGAAAGCCTCTGTGATACGACTTAATTCTTCTGATGCAATCCCACACCCATTATCCGATACGGAAACCACATAGCAGTTTTGCACAATCTCACCGGTTAGGGTGATTTGTGTACTACCTGCCTTAATTGCATTATCGATAAGATTGAGAAGCAACGTTTTGAACAGATCAAAGTCTACTTTAATGTACTCATTCATCGCTTCAAGAGTAAATGTCACTTGATTGTTTTGAAATAATGGCTTTAGCGTATCACCGATATTTTGAAGCAGCTCATCCGCCGGAAGCTCTTCAAGAACAAAATCCTGTTTATTTAACACAATCAAATCCATCAACTTAATGGAAAGTGCCTCTAGCCGAAGTCCTTCATCCATAATGTAGGCTGCCGCGTTCTTAGTGTCCTCTCTGGACAGTTGTTTTTGATAAATCATATCCGCATAACCGATTACTGATGTCAGTGGAGTTTTTAACTCATGCGCAAAATTTGATACAAAGTCTTCCTTCTGTTTCGCAACCGTAGAAAGCTCCGATATCCTTTCTTCAATCATCTCCGCCATCATATTGAATCTTTTTGATAGTTCTCCAATTTCATCTCCGGAATAAACCTCGAGACGTTCCTTATAGTTACCATCAGCGATTCTAGCTGCTGCCACGGACATATTCCTTAGTGGTCCAGTCAGAAGAGAAGAGAATAGAATAACCCATATCACTCCAATACTGATCGTAACGAAATATATCGTTCCATAGTTTTGTATCATTTTTTCCTTTTGATCTATCACAGGCTGAATGTTCGTTGAAGTCAGAAGATATACTGTTTGCTCTTTTTGAGTTATCTTGCCAAGCACAAGGATATGGGCTACTCCATCGATTTGTATAATCTTATTAATTATCTTCTTGTTCACGTCATAATCCGATATATTAAACTTTACCCCTTCAGGAAATGTGGTGTATATTGAGGTATGATCCTCTCTAAAAACACTGATATAGTTACTATCACTGGAAAAACCAGGCAAGTTTTGATTATTCAGCTTAGACACACTGGAATAAATCGTGTCATCCAGCTTTGTTTTATCCATTTGCACATCCTGTTGAATAAGATCTGCCTGAAGAAGAAACTTAATATATTGATACTGATCCATCGCACGCTGGATCTCTTGATTTACGGCATTTTTATAAGAAGAAGTTATAAGAAGAAAACCGGACAAAGATAGAGCCATGGTTAACACAATCATCGAACATAAAAATATTTTTGAAAATAGTTTCATATTTTACACCTCAAGCCGATAGCCAATTCGAAATACTGTCTTAATACGATCTTCCCATTCCAGTTTTCTTCTCAAGCGTTGAATATGTGTGTCAAGAGTTCGTGTTTCTCCTGTAAATTCATTTTCCCAAACTCGTTCATACAGCCAGCTACGACGAAGTGCAACATTCTTATTATGAATCAACTGTATTAACAGCTCAAACTCCTTCACAGTCAGATCGACTAACTGGCCATCTTTTCTTACTTCACGGGAATTAATATCAATGGTAACACCATATAGCTCAATTTTTCTTTCACTTTTTCCAAAGCGTCTTAGAACTGCCTCTATTCTGGCTAGAAGTTCTCCAACTTGAAATGGTTTAGAGATATAATCATCTGCCCCAAGCTTTAGCCCTCGAATACGTTCGTTGATATCATTCTTCGCTGTAATAAAGATCACGGGCATTCCAAAGGGTAGGATATAATCAAGCAACTCATAACCATCTATTTTGGGAAGCATGATATCCAGCAATATCAAATCATATACATTATTCTCTATCAAATCTGCCGCTTCCTGCCCATCAAAAGCACGCGTACAGTTATATCCATTATCTCTTAAATTAACATAAATTAATTCATTGATTGCCTGTTCGTCTTCTACAATCAAAATATTTAACAAATAATCCACCAACCTTTCATCTTATTTAAATAGGTTATCATTCACTTGTATCATAGATGTAAATTCTGCATGACACAGAATCCACCTAGTTTTCCAAAGTATTGTATCTCTTATCATTATAACTCCGATAAGCGATCTTGTTAAGGTTAATCAGTCAACTTACTTTCTTTGAAAAAAGACAACTTTGACACAACTATTGTACAAAAACAATACATTATCCTGCTAGGATAAATTTGCAACAGGGAGTACTAACTCAATCCCACTAAGGATTATCTAAGCTCTCTGCAATATATTACGAGAGATTATGAGGTGAACAACGATGGAAACAAATCAAGAGCAACAGCAGGAGAAGAGATATTCATCTAGCCGGAGAAAGAATAAGAGAAAGTGGAGCCCTTCCGGTATACGTTTTGTCGTCTATAGTATTTTAGCAATTATTTTGTGTGTTTCATTCGTAAAGGTAGCAACCGGATTACTATTTACCTATGGAAATTCGAGACATAGCGTCAATTCCACGAATCAGCAGGACTACATAGACAAGGACAGACCCAAGGGTGGATCCAAGGGATATATCGTAATTGATCCGGGTCATGGCGGGAAAGATAGCCCGGGATGTATCTATGGAGGTCTTTTTGAGCGAGATATTACACTAGAATTAGCTCTTCAACTTAAGAAGAAGCTGACCAGTGCCGGATATAAGGTATTATTAACAAGAGAAGTGGAAAAGAGCGTTCCGCTTGAAGAGAGGCCAAAGATTGCAAATGAAAGCGGAGCCGATTTATTCATCAGTCTTCATCTAAATGCACATGATGATACCGGCATATCGGGTATAGAAACCTGGTTTAATCCGAATTCCAATCCCCGCAACACTATACTTGCAGAAACAATAGAAGATTCCGTTACCAAAGTGACCAATGCGAAAAACCGCGGAACCTATTCCAATAAAACACTCGTTGTAATCCGTGACACAATAATACCTTCTTGTTTGGTAGAGGTAGGTTATCTATCCAATGAGATGGAACGGTCAAAGATGACTACCGAGGAATACCGTGATCAACTTTCACAGGGCATCCTAAACGGGCTGGAGCTGTACTTCAAACAGTTCCCGCCTTCATCAAACACTGGTAACACTAACGATGATAAGAATGATATTTCAAAAGGTGATGATATATCTAAGGGAAACAATACATCCAACAATGATAATATATCCAAGGGAAATGATACATCCAACAATGATGATATATCCAAGGGAAATGATACATCCAACAATGATAATATATCCAAGGGAAATGATACATCCAACAATAATAATATACCCAAGGGAAATGATCCTAATGTGGATAAAACAGAGAAACCCGATAAACCAGTAAAAAATGTATCAAACGAAAATAAGGATAAAGTGGTATATCTCACCTTTGATGACGGACCTTCATCAAATACAGAAAAAATTCTGAAGATATTAGATCAACACAAGATTAAAGCAACCTTCTTTGTAACCGGTATAAACAAACAATACTTTCCCATGATTAAGGAGGCCTATCAAAAAGGACATACGATAGGCCTCCATACTTATTCCCATGATTATTCAAAAGTCTATGCTTCCGACGATGCTTTTTTTGATGATTTAAATTCCATCGGCTCCTTAGTAAAGCAGGAAATCGGCTTTGTGCCTCATTATATTCGCTTCCCTGGCGGTGCTTCCAACGGCGTAAGTAAAAAGTATAACCTCGGTATTATGAGCCGTCTGGTTAACCAAGTAACCGATAATGGTTACCAATACTTTGATTGGGATATCTCTTCAGAAGATGCTGCTAAAAATACTACAGTGGCATCCATCGTAAAAGGTGCTACCTCCTGTCATTGGAGCAAGATTACGATATTGCTTCATGATGCAACCGGTAAGCAAAATACTGTAAAAGCACTGCCGCAAATAATTAAAATCTACAAAAATCGAGGGTATCGGTTCAAAAGAATTACCGATGATACAATGCCGATTCATCACAAAACACAGAATTAATAATGAACTGTGTTATAGCTCCATGATAAGATTTTATATTAGCTAATATCATATATATAACTGAATGATTAATCCGGGTGTGTAGCAAATAAAATTGCTACATACCTTTTTGATTATCCATAACATCAAAGCACATAACAGAAGAATCACCGACCGACATTATAATCGAAACTATACCCTGATAGGTATAAATTTTAGGTTGTATTCTGTTAATATTTGGTGTAACCTAATTACATATATTTATCAGTCCGTTACATAAATTAGCTTTGATACTTAAGCGGTTTACAAAAGATAAAATCAGGGGGAACCACAATTGAGGAGTAGAATTTTTATTTTTAACATTATAATAAAGTCCTTCCCGTTAGTGATAGCCTATTCTTTGATGAAGCACAGCAAATTAAAACAAAATCAGTAAAAGATAATCCACAGTAATAGAAATATCAGAATTGAATTATTTTACACCAATTGATCAATATACCACATAAATCAGTATCGAAAGGAGTATCCTATGTTTCGCTATGTACACACCAATATTATCGCAAAGGATGCGAAAAACCTTATCAAATTTTATAAGAATGTTCTTCATTGCAAAAGTATCGATGAAAAACGAGACCTAAGGGGAGAGTGGTTAGATCGACTTACCCATATTAAGGGGGCACATATCACTGGAGAACACCTGTTGTTACCGGGATATGATACGGATCATCCAACTCTTGAAATATTTTCTTATGATGAGCTAAAGGAAAGTATACCCGCTGAGATTAACCGACCGGGTTTTGCCCACTTGGCGTTTGAGGTGGATGATGTAGAGAAGACTTTAGCTGATATTATAAGCGCAGGCGGAAGTAGTGTTGGAGAGTTGGTTACCGCAGGATACCCTGATGGTACGGAAGCAGTATTTGTATATGCTAGAGATCCGGAGGGTAATATTATTGAGCTACAAAGCTGGAGGAATATAATAGAATAATTAGTAAATGATTAATCGTATAATTTGGAGAATTATACTTACTATTGAAACTACACGGAGGAAAACTTATGGATAAAAACTCATTTACACTTCTTGAAAATTATATGTTGGAATGTATGAAAGATAGCGCACATGATAAAGATCACGTTTACAGGGTACTTTATTTAGCTTTGGACATCGCCGCATATGAGAATAATGTGAATAAGGATGTTTTAATTGCAGCATGTTTACTACATGACATTGGAAGACAGGAGCAGTTTGAAAATGCCAAGTTAAGGCATGAACAAGTTGGAAGTCAAAAAGCTTACAATTTTTTGATCAATAACAACTGGTCAAAAAATAGCGCTCAGCATATTAGGGAATGTATATTGTCACATAGATTTCGTAGTGACAATCCACCGAATACCCTAGAAGCAAAAATACTATTTGACTCTGATAAATTAGATGTAACAGGAACATTGGGAATTGCACGTACCTTACTGTATAAAGGTATTGTTTCTGATCCATTATACTCCCTTGATGCAAACGGTAATGTACTAGATGGAACCCATGATGACCAAGCATCCTTTTTTCAGGAGTACAAATACAAACTTGAAAACATATATGACAAATTTTATACCAAACGAGCCATAGAAATTGGCAAAGATCGAAAACATTCCGCAATTTCTTTTTATAACAATATGCTCCATGAAGTACAATCTTGTTATACATACGGGATAAAAGAACTTTCCTCTGTTTTCAATTAGTTGCAGAACAAGGATATCGTTATGTTAGTTTTATTCCAACAATGGATAATTAATGGATAATTAGAGAATATATGAAATTGATTTTATATTTGTTTTTAAATAACTTCTAATTTCACTATTAGTTATCATACATATTTAATTTATTCTTAGATTGGAGTACTCATGATTTATTTAAGAAGCTTTACCTTCCCAAGCTCGGACATGGAATTTAATTTTTTTATGAGCATTCGAAGAACCTGTTACGACTCCTTTTACCCATTTAAAATTTTGTCCAGTCATGATCTAGACCGACTTGATTTCGAACCGATTACCATATTGTATGGTGGAAATGGTTCAGGAAAAACAACTGCATTAAATGTGATTGCAGAAAAAACTGGTGTAATCCGTGATTCTGTTTATAATAAATCAAACTTTTTCCCTGACTATGTGAGTATGTGTGATATGAATAAGGATGAGGAAGAGGATATACCTGAGGGTAGTAGAATTATTACCAGCGATGACGTATTTGATTATATGTTAAATATCCGTAATCTAAATCAAGGAATTGACTTAAAGCGTGACAAGCTATTTGATGAATATCTTGAGTCAAAATACTCGAATTTTCAGATGAAATCCATGGATGATTATGAACAGCTCAAAAAAGTTAATAACTCCAGACGTAAATCCCAATCCCGTTATGTAAGGGGAGAATTAATTGACAATGTACGAGAATATTCGAACGGTGAAAGTGCATTTCGCTATTTCACCGAGAAAATAGGGGAAAACGGACTCTATTTATTAGACGAGCCTGAGAATAGCCTCTCTCCAAAACGTCAGATGGAATTAGTGAACTTTCTGGAAGAATCGGCACGATTTTTTGGGTGCCAGTTTATTATCTCAACTCATTCACCCTTTCTACTGGCGATGCGTAGTGCTAAAATATATAACCTTGATGAAAATCCTGTAACGATCGAGAGATGGACAAATCTAGAAAATGTACGAACCTATTTTGACTTTTTTAAATCACATGAAGAGGAGTTTAATAAATAATAGTTATGTAATCAGTTTAAGGAAATTAGTGTCACCCTAAAGAATTGACATTATCTTGTTAGGAAAGAAGGCAGGTATCAATGTATGAAATCAATCTTATTGAATATGCAACAGAATCTATAATGGAAATAGCAAAGAATATGGATTACGCTGCATTCCAAAAATCAGATTGGATAACAGATAAGGATGCAGATATGATTTATTCTAGAAAGGATAGTATTATATGGCTTACAATCGATAAGGAGCCTGCCGGTTTTATAACAATAATACCTATTCACGAGCAGATTCCAAACATCTCAACCAAAACAAACAGGCCGATCTACAAGTTATTAACTCCAGAGGCACTGAATGATTCCAAACCAGGCATTCTCTATTGTCATTGTATATTATTGCTACCTCAATACAGAGGACAAGGCTTAATATATCGATTATATGAGGGACTAAAAACGTGGTTGGATATAAATGGTGTCGCTTATTCTTCCATATATGCAGATGCTGTATCACCGGAAGGAAGCCACTGTCTAGAGAGAATAGGATTTCACCCAATCCATTCGTTTATAGGAGAAGGAACCTTATATAAGGCAGAGAAAGAAAAAATAATTAGAATGATAAATAATTTTTGATTAAATATAACTAATGTATAACATGCCATGTATCGTAACTACATTGTTCGCTTTACTGATTAATAATAACTTTTTAATTTTATATGAATGTCATATTGTTTTTAGATTTTAATTAAGATGGTATGCCGATGGAATTGAGTACATATGGAAAACAGATCCGAATACGGATCCATTTCCAAACTAAATTAAATTCTGTTTCATATATTACAATAGCAAGATAATTAACAACTTATCTAACAAGGAGAAAACAATGATTACAAAAATAGATGACACAAAGAAAGCGGAAACATTATTCGCAAATTGGCAGGAAACTCCCATATGGTCAAGCTTGCAAAATATTATGGGCAGTATTTATACTGATTGCGAAGATAAGCCTAGGTCAGCAATGGCAGTGCTCGGTGATTTTTGTTTTTTAGGCGGTGCCCCCAGTCAGGAGCTGGTGAAATTCCAACCGGAACAGAAGAATTTCATCATCATGGTGCCGCAGAACGATGAATGGGCAGTTCTGATTGAACAGATTCATGGAGCAAATGCAAAACAAGTGACCCGTTATGCCATAAAAAAAGAACCTGATGTATTTGACAAGAAGCAATTAAAGCAGGTAGTTCGTTCCTTGCCAGGTGAATACACCATAAGCATGATTGACGAAGCCATATTTCATCAATGCTTATCAAATGAATGGTGCAAGGATCTAGTATCCCAATATAAAGATTATAATATGTATCACCGCTTAGGAATAGGAGTGGCTATATTAAAGGATGGTGCGCTTGTAGCCGGTGCCTCCTCCTACTCAAGATATCTTGAGGGGATTGAAATAGAGATTGACACAAAGGAAGAGTTCCGTAGAAAAGGTCTTGCCTATGTATGCGGTGCAAAATTAATCCTGGAATGTTTGGATAGAAAATTATATCCAAGCTGGGATGCCCAGAACAAATGGTCCGTGGCTTTATCTGAAAAACTGGGATATCATTTTGACCATGAATATATCGCGTATGAAGTTGTATATTAAAATACATATTATGATAATCTATATATAATAACACACTATAAAGCAAGGAGATAAGACATGATATTACTTGTAGTAGATACTCAAAATTTGATTACCAATCAGTATTTATACGCGTTTGATACGTTTGTATCAAATGTAAAAGAATTGATAACATCCGCTAGGGAGAACCAGATCGAAGTTATCTATGTACGCCATGACGACGGTGAGGGTAGCGAATTGACCAAAGGGAATGAGTGCTTTGAAATTTACTCTGAGTTCGAACCCCAAACGGGCGAAAAAATCTTCGATAAAACGGTGAACAGTGCCTTTAAAGAAAGCGGGTTATTAGAATATCTGAAAGATAAAGGGGAAAAAGAAATCCTCCTTGTAGGTCTCCAAACCGATTATTGTATTGATGCGACGGTAAAATGCGGTTTTGAGCACGGTTTTCATATGATAATACCATCTCATTCTAATTCAACAATGAGCAATCAATATATGACCTCTGAGATGAGTTATAAATACTACAATGAATTTATCTGGAATAACAGATATGCGGAATATATTACGTTAGAAGAAACTTTAAAACGAATGAGAGAGCATTGATTTCGAATCTAGCTCTATCTAATTTTCCGCAACGACATTTCTACCCATAATATAAACGTTACGCTGTATAAAACAATAAACAATTATAAACACAATATGCGAGGTGCACATGAGATACATCATACTTTTTCGTGGAATTAATGTTGGAGGAAAGAACATCGTAAAAATGAAGGATCTGAAACAGTTACTTCTTGATTTGGGTCTAAATAAGGTTGCGACATATATCCAAAGTGGAAATGCCCTTGTAGAAACAAATATGGTTGAATCAGAATTAAAGCTTGTAGTACAATGTGGTTTTGAGAAACATTTTAACTACACATGTGATGTAATCATACGAAATATTGAACAGATGGAAAACCTAATCAATAACCTACCTATCACTACGGATGAGATTGCAGCTGCTATTGCTTCAAATAGTGAGGTAGAACATCTATATGTGTACTTCATGGACAATTTACCCGAACAATCAAAGATTGATACAATATGTAAGGAATATGCTAAATCCGATATCCTTAGACCCGGGAAGAGAGAGGCTTATCTACTTTGTCATCAAAGTGTACGTGACTCAAAACTGGCAATCCAAGCTTCAAAGCTCTTTAAATCAAGTACCGTTCGAAATTGGAATACCGTTAACAAGTTGTATAATATGTTGGTATCATTATAAATAATTTTAAAATGAATATAAGTAATTGCGAAAGATTATCAATTATTAAAGGGACGGTGGGAAATGAAATTAGTATCAAAAAGATTATTACTTGTTCCATTAGGATCTCAATATCTGATCTCAACTCACGCATACTCCGGTGATTCGCAAAACGCAAAATTTATGGTATATCTCCCGAATATGGATATATCTGAAACAAAAAGTTTTTTAGAAGATGTGGAATCACAATGGCACAGTTCAGACCCTGAATACTATGAATTTGCTATCCTCCTTGAAGAGGAACATATCGGTGGAGCTTGCATCTATCTAGATGAAGAGAGAAAGGTTGGAGAACTGGGCTGGATCATTCATAAGAACTACTGGGGTAATGGATATGCAGTGGAGGCCACAAGTGAAATTATAAAGTTCGCGATCAAGGAACTTAAGATCAATAGATTTGTCGCTTTCTGTGACAGCGAGAATATTGCTTCCTACAGAGTCATGGAGAAATTAGGAATGTCACTGGAAAGCAGAAGATGGGGACGCAAAAACAAGCTATCAGAGGAAGAGCGAGAGGAATTAAAATATTCTCTTGAAATCGATACATAATAGGTGAAATTAGTAGTGAGGAAAAATATGATTTTAAAAGGCTTCAGATTCGGAATGTTGTTACAGTTGGCCGTTGGTCCCATGTGCCTACTAGTGTTCAATACGTCCGCAAAATACGGTATTGATAAGGGGTTATCGCTGGTTCTAGCTATCACCTTAGTAGATTTATTATTTATCACGTTATCCGGTGTCGGTGTTAGCGCAATCATTGACAGGAAAAACGTTAAAACATTCATTAAGATATTCGGTGCATTTGTATTAATATTATTTGGCACTAATATGATTGGGAGCGTTTTTCATATCAATATGTTACCAGGTATTCATTTATTATCGGAAGGGAATAAGAAAGGTATCTTTCTTCAAGGGCTTCTATTAACAGCATCGAATCCTTTAACCATAATATTCTGGAGCGGCGTGTTTTCCACTCAAGTTATTGAAAATAATTACAACCGGATACAACTTGGTTACTTCGGATTCGGTTGTGTAATGTCCACTATTGTCTTTTTATCTGTAATAGCGTTTCTTGGTACCGTGATTAGCAGCTTCTTATCACCGGTTATCATGAATGCACTTAATATAATTGTCGGATGTATTATTATATATTTTGGTCTACGACTAATGTTACGCAGAACTAATTAGTGAGTTAAACAATTATTAGGGGTGAATTTATGTTAAAGTATGAGGAAAAGTTACATTTCGATAAACAGTATCAAATATTACAATCCAATAACATTATCATGAAATTCATTAGATTAATATGGGGTGTAGTAGTTTATCTGTTGTTATATTACATATGTAAATCTCTCATTCAGTATATTCCGGACATCCAGCCCTGGAATGACTCTAATACCTTGTTCTATATCGATAAATTAAGTTTTACAAAAGCTGATCTATTATACTTTATCACGGGGCTAATTATAAATTGCTACGGATCATTAAGGCTTTCTACGATAACCTTTCAAAACCATCAAGCAAGGGGTAAGGGCATTACCCCGAAGACTTTGCTTAAAAATGGCTATTATGCTAAGGTTCGTCATCCCATGTATGGAACCTTCATTATCTTGCAAGCAGGTTTTATGATGTCCCTTCGTTCACTCGATGGATTATTATTCGCTTTCCTTATAATAATAATGCAATATGTAAATGCAAGGATAGAAGAGAATAAGCAGCTTAAACCATTGTTCGGTGACGCTTATACGCAATATTCAAAAGATGTAAAAGGCATGCTGTTTACCAAAACAGAGTCTGCAATACTACTAATTATTTTCATTCTCAGTATTACAGGATTTATTTTATAATACTTTGTTATACTAATTCATTTACTTTCTAATGATAAATTTAAAAGGAGATTCTATGATTAACTTTGTAAAAGCAAGTGCAAATGAGCTCGACTCCGTAATGCATAGCAGAATTGAAATGCTGAAAGTAGTAAACAACTTACCTGAAGATACCTTATTTAGCCAGGCATTTATGAAGAGCACAGAAGAGTATTTTAAAAATGGAAATCAATCTACCATGTTAGCTATTGATGATTTTGATAATGAGGTCATTGGTTGTGCTACCATATGTTATATCAATCTTATGCCAACATTTGACCATCCCAGCGGAAACAGGGCGCATGTCATGAACGTATATACAAGAAGCGCTTACCGCCGGCAAGGTATCGCACTAAATATGATGAATATATTGATCGAAGAGGCGAAACAAAAAGGAGTCACTGAGATTTCACTGGATGCCACAGAATCCGGAAGGTTCTTATATGAAAAGATGGGATTTGTTAAAACAGAAGAAGGTATGATCCTGAATCTTAACTGATTTGACAATGAGCTTTTAAGTAAAATTAATATCAAAAATTACAAATAAAACAATAAATAATATAATCCGAATTGGATTATTGTATAAGGAGACATAATATGGAAATAAATGAAATGAGTACAAGAGATTTAGAAAAATATGTCGAATTATTTGTTGCAGTGTTTAATTCGGATCCCTGGAATGACAGCTGGACAGAAGAAACAGCAAGGATTCGAATCAAGAATATGATGGAAACGAACACCTTTGTCGGAAAAGCGCTGATTGATAATGATATTTTAATCGGTATGATATGGGGCCAAAAGGAGCAATATTTTGATGGAATTCATTTTCAAATTCAAGAGTTTTGCGTTAGAGCAAACGTACAGGGGAAAGGTTATGGAACCAAATTATTAGATTCTTTAAGAACAACATTAAAGAATACTAATGTATCAAATATCTATTTAATAACTTCTAAAGGAGAACGTACCGAAGGATTTTATCAAAAGAAAGGGTTTCAAACTTCTGAATATATGATAGTTATGAGCCAAAGATTAATATAATAATTATAGAAAATTAATACTTTTGAATTCTACTTGATAGTAGCCACAAAGCAGATACATCATTGTAATATTTGGTATATTATGGTATATTGATTTCATGTTATATAGATCAAATATGCTAAAGAAGGTGAAGAATTATCAAATACAAAAAACAACTTGCCATTTTTTCAATTTCTCATTTTACTGTTGATTTTGCTTGCTTTTTTATATTGATGGGTAGCTTTTCCCATGATGTCAATCGTATCTCGTTGATAACTATAGGTTTTCTTATATACAATTTTATTGCTTTTGCATTACAAGTACCAATCGGATACCTTGCCGATCAAACAAAGATATCCTATACATATTTTGCGATAATGGGTACTTTAGCGGTTGCTTTGGGAGTTGCGCTTCCTTGTTTCGCATGGGTAAAGCTCATTATGTGCGCACTTGGCAATGCTTTCTTTCATATTGGAGGCGGAATCGATTCCCTTGTGAACGCAAATGGGAGATATGCTAGAAGCGGAATTTTCATTTCCTTTGGTGCGATAGGCGTAACAATCGGTACACTTACCGGAAAGCACAATTTACTGCCGGCTTGGTTCTTGATTACCCTTTTAATAATTTGTGCTGGTTTACAATTAACTTATTGCAATACAAAAGATCTTGTCAAGGTTGCGAGGTTCAGTATGAAACCGGCAATTATAAATCGTGCAGACATCGTCATCTATATTTGTATGATTACAATTATCATCAGAGCATTAGTAGGTTCTTACACACCGATAACCTGGAGAACTTCGTATATGCTGACCCTGTTGCCGACGTTATGTGTTTTTATAGGTAAATTTTTTGGTGGATTGTTGGCAGATAAATATGGTGCGAAAAATGTGACGGTTATTTCACTAATGATCGCTGCACCGTTACTGGCATTGTATAATAGCAATGTGATTTTATGTTGTATCGGCCTTTTGCTTTTTAACATTTCAACATCTATAACCCTTTGCATTATCGTATCAAAGCTTCCGAATAATCCGGGCTTAGGTTTTGGATTAACAACGCTTACGCTTTTTATTGGGACTGCTTTTTGTTTCTTTTTCATCATGTCATCATCGTTACGTCCAATTTTACTCATAACGTTTACATTAATATCAGCAATTAGTATTTATTTAACCGCGTCAAACCGTTCTACAAAATATGAGGAGGAATTGCAATGAAAATGCCGTTAATCTATCTCGATATTTCGACGCCGTCTATCACATTAAGTGATGTGGTTTTACCCTTTTTAATAGTCGCTGTTATTATCGCTGTTATTGTAGCATTTTGTTTGATTGAGCAAAGCGTTAACAATAAGAAATCTCAAAATAAGCATCAACCTTCAGATCAAAAACATCAGGATAGTGCATCAACTTCCGAAACAGTAGACGATGTACAAGAAAAAGGAGAGGAATAAGCAATGTTTATTTTACTTGATTCTGATATCCCTGAAAAAACAATTACCGATATACCGGCAGGCACATTATTGGTGGGGGTAATTGTTGTCGCTGCCGTTGTGGCAGTAGCAATTATATTAGTAAAGCGAAGTTTAAAGAACAATAAAGATGCTTCGCAAGCACAAAAAGATGAGTAACCTACTATTGATTTTTTCCGCCTTTTTGCTAACAGAGTTAATTGAATGCGGTATATCTCTATTCTTTAAATCAAAACAACTGACCTACACGATATTCCTATGTAATTTGTTGACCAATCCACTTTTAAATCTGCTTTTAGTACTGTATGTCACTTGGTTTGGTCGAGTAAATTATTTGGTTGTTGTACTGGTTTTAGAGGTATGTGTAGTTATTGTTGAAGCCTTTATTATAATTTTAATGATGCAATATAATCGAAGCAGAGCCATTTTATTGTCTTTGCTTATTAATGTTTGCTCATACACAATAGGATTGATCATTATGCCTTTGATTGTATCATTAATCAACAATATTAAGTTAAATATAATGTAACCTGTATTAATTGACAATGATTATTCTTAGGCGGAGTGAAAACATGAAAATCCCATTATGTTTAATAAATATAATGAAACTTAATTCTAAGCATTTAATATGACAAATATATATATTGAAAGGAAATTACAACATGTGTACAAGCTTTGCAGTATACGGACAAAAAAAAATCATATATGGTATGAATTTCGATAGTAATGATATTGATTTAAAACTGAAAATTAATAGTCATAATGATAAAAACATTTTTACTTTTTCAGGCTTAATTGAAAATCAATACATTGATATCGCTGGTGTTAATAGTGACGGTCTTTTTATCTATACTCAGGCATTAGAATATAGTGCATGTTTTAAACCAAGTTGTAGTGAAAATGATGTATTTGCCTTTGATATTTTTGATGAGTCATTAAAGGAAACAAAAAAAGCAGCTGAATTTTTTGAAATTCTTAACAATAGAATAATAGTGTTTCCTAGCAATCCATTATTTCCAGGTTATGGGCTGCACACTATTATAGCAGATAAATATGGTGATGCATTTATTCTAGAAGAAGGAATAGATGAAAATATAATAAGTAAAATTAAGAATGATTTTATTATTATGACTAATTTTCCAAATGGAGCTTTCCAAGAATTAAATTATGACAAAGTATATGGATGCGGTGCAGATCGATATATTTGTGCTCATAAATATATCAGTAATAATATTAATAGCTTTGGGATAAATGAAGCTTTTGAAGTTTTAAAAAGAACTTCTCAAGAGATAACTATGTGTTCAATAGTATTTGAGCCATTAAAAAATGAAGCTTATATTAGTTTAAAAACAGATTTCGAAAAAAAATGGAAGATCTCTATTGTTGAAAAAACAATTCAATCATTGGATGGGTTATTAAGCAATAATAAAATTCAATTTACAAATGGCGAAATATTTGTGAAGGATCTTATTAATCTATATAAGTGAAGATATAAAGATAATCAATTGATAGGACAAAAATATTACCAGATTTACTTCCTCAGACAAGGATTGTCGGGTGAAGTAAAAGTGGTAAATAATTAAAGTGGTAAAAGCTAAGCAAAATCAAGCTTTTTACCACTTTTTCTGTTTTTGTTTACTTCCTAATAAATGGCTATAAAGTGGAAGTAAAACTGGTTAAATGCCGTAGAATTGAGGAGAAAGTGGTAAAAAGTCGTATCTACGGGATTTTTTATGTTGCTCTAAAAATGTGGAAGTAAAATTGGTAATATTCTATTATTCTAATTATAGAAAATTATTAAATCTTTATCAATCCCTTAATTTACAGTGATTTAAATATTCTATAAGGTTCAAGAAATTCAAAATGTCAAATTTAATAATCAATGCATAATTATGAAGATTAATGATTAACAACTTTAATCTTTTTTAATTGAGAACTACTTTTATACATTTATTACTTTACTAGAGTAGATAAATAGATATGGAAATGCATGGTATTATTTCTGGATTTATGTTAGAATATATTGGAAACTTGTATTTGAATGAACTATAATTTATATAAAGTAGTCATACTGTCATACTGGTTATAGCAATAATGCGAAGATAAAAATTACGGAAAATACTTTGTTCAATAAAACAAAATATTTCATAGATGGTAAGAAGAATTTGTTTTGTTATGAAAAATAATTATAGGGGTGTTTGTATGTGTAATTTGACTGCTGGAACAGGAACTCCATACTGGTTTGAATGGTCGGTAGGATTGTTGTATATGGTAAAAATGTTAAATCCAGATAATAATATAAAAAATGTAGTTTTACAATCAAATAAGAATCAAAGTTTGGATGATGTGGTTATTACTTATGAGGACGGGATAATAGAATATATTCAGGTAAAACATACGCGAGAGAATGATAAATTAGCTTATTCAGATATGATTGAGGGGGAAAAAGAAAAGTCATATCTCTATAAATATTCATCTGAGTGGAAAGAATTATCAAAAAAAAATACTGGTAAAAACAGAGTGATTTTGTTTACAAACAGGAAAATAGGAGATAGAAAATATACGCCAAAGCAGGAATGGCAACGTCCACCTTTAGCATCTTTTTGGAAGTCCATAAAGAAACAAGTGGATGATTTGACACAAGCAGAAGATTATAAACAAGCAGACATTAATAAACTTGTTGTGAAAGAAGAATGGCAAGAGGCATGGAAAGTCTGGAAAGAGTACATGGGAGCTCTTGATGAAAAAGAACAGTTTCATTTTTTGCAGAATTTTGATTTAGTAACAGATCAGGAAGATTTAGATGGAATGATTAATGCAATTGCAGATGGGCTTCAAGAAATATTTAAGACAACACATAGAAAAGCGGTAGAGTTACATCAAAAACTATGCTATCAGTTAATGTGGTGGTCAACTACTATCTGTGATAAAAAGGAGGTGGAAAAAGAAGATGTAATGCAGGCACTTTCTTTGAGCGGAGATGATATAAAAGGGGAACACATTTTACCATTATGCGAGCCTTTTTTTAAATCGAGAATTGAATTTATATGTGGTTTAGAGAAAAAAATATTAGATGGAAAATCAAGAGTGGCTTTTTTGACTGGTAATCCAGGATGTGGAAAGACTAATGTGATAAGCTATTTAGCTTGTAAGCCGGAAAGTATCATTACTTTACGATTCCATGCATTTAAACCAATTATACCAGGAGATTTATACATATCAGCAGATACAGGTATTAGCGATCAAAAAGAATTCTGGGGTAGTTTATTAATTATGCTTCGAGAGTTGTTCAGTGGTAGACTTCATGAGTATCGTGTACCTATATCAATAGAATTGATTGATTCTGTTGATAGTCTCAGAGATGAAGTTATGAGATTGTCATCCGCTTGGGCAGATATTACAAGAAAACCAACAGTTATTGCTGTTGATGGAATTGATCATGCCGCTAGGTGTGGAGAAATACATACTTTTTTACATACTTTATTACCTCCGGAAGCAGTACCAGCTAATGTGCGTTTTATACTTGCCGGGCAGCCGATACATCAGTTCACAGAATATCCGGATTTTCTATCTGATTCAGATAGAATAGAATTGATAGAAGTACCCGATGTACAAATAGAAGATTTGGAATTATTGTATGAAGCAAACAATGAGTTAATGAAATACGACGAATTAGGAAAATCGTTAGTGATAAACCATGTTGCTGATATAGCCAAAGGCAATACACTTTCGGCAGTTTTTGCCATGCAGGAAGCTTCGAAATATAATGCTTTTGATGATTATGAGAGAAATAGTAATGTAAAAAAATTAAGTTCAGGTATTCAATCATATTATGAATATATTTGGAAGAGAGCATTACAACGGACACGAGATGTTGGATATACTATAGATATGTACTTGTCAGCAGTTTTTTCAACTATAAATAGAAAAATATCTGCACAAACTATTACGGAAATATTTGATAATACAATATCAGCCTGGCAGTGTGAAGATACTCTTAGAAATCTGTTTCCTATTATTAAATGTGATAAATTCGGATATAGCGTATTTCATAATGATGTAAGGATTTTTTTAGCGGCTCATTACAAGAAGGCAAACCAGATGATGCCAGAAATAAATGGTAAAATAGCAGATTTCTTAGTTGAAAATGGTTTTGATGCGATAATTAAACATGAAATAGTTTTTAAACTATTAAAGGATGCCGGAAGAGAAAATGAATATGTGGATATATTTACCAGTAAGTATGTAATTGAAGCTTATTCTTTAAAGAGAGATCTGGGTGAAATTCGGCAGCAAATGTTGTCTACGTTGGAGTCGCTTAATGTAGTTGAGGATAAAAGAAAAATTCTGAAGTTTAGCTGTGCCGTAACAACTATGCAACAGCATGATGAATCATTACGATGGCTCGATATAAAATACCAGTATGATATTGAAATTCCTTTCGCACTGGAAAGTGAAAGAAGAACCATTTCAGATACACTTCTTTCAATCGATGATTTCAGTAGCATGTTTGGAAATATGGAGTCATTGATTCGACATGGGTACCAAACCAGAGCAAAGTGTCTTTTAGAACGTTGGATGGGAATGAGATCACCGAAGACGCTATTTGATCTTTTGGAAATGAAATGTAAAATAGATGAATTAAATGATATTCTTGAAGTATGGGGGAAATATGCCCGCATGTTTCAAGTGAAACCGGAAAAAGTGGATTATTTAGAAGATAAAGAAAAAAGAGCGGCAGCACAGTTTTATAAGGGCTGGTTAAAAGAAGCTCAAAATTCTAATGGAATACCTCAATTAGATTACACTTTAGAAAATCTGACCTACTATTATAATGCAGACATAGAGGATTTCTTTCAGTGTGTTATAAAGAGCAATCGGTTGGAAGAAATCGAATATATTCTATGCGGAAAAGAAAGAGAGGCATTTTCAGAATATAATAAGCTTGCTGCATGTGCATGGGCAGTAAGAAATAATAGGGTAGCTTTATGTGAAGATTGGTTGAAGGATATTCGAGATAAAGAGTATGCATTTATACCAGACGAGTGGGTGAAACGGAAGTATAATGAAATTGATAGAGAAAGACAGCAGTTTAAAGTAGTATCTGATATTATGTATGTATTATCATTTATCTCGGAAACAAAATTTTTTGAATTAAGAGAGAGTGCATTAGAGAAATGCGGTATAAGTAAGTATGAAAGTGATAAGATTGTTGCAGAGAATATACTGACGGCAATTGCTAATATAGCCCGTATCGAACAATGTGTTTTACTAAATGTGAATAGTAGACTTAATTTGGAAGATTTTATGGTTTTGCTAGACATAATTTTGGAAGAAAAATATTATAATGGATGCTATAGAATTGAAACCACTCTTTTTAGAAAAAGAATATTGGAAAGTATCATTCGACTTAATGATAGGCTTCCTCAATTATTTATAAATATGCTAAAAGAAAAGCTTTGTGCTAAAGCAGAAGATTATAGCGAGGTGGCACTTTTTGAAAGTTATTGGTTATATTTGTGTGTCCAAGGTAAGACTGATTTAGTTGAAAACTATTTTGATATGTGGATGGGATATAATGGTAAAATATGGATAGAGGATCTGTCTGATAGGGAGTATATCTCAGGAGTTTTGCTAAATATTGCAAAAGAAATGAGATGGCAAGAAAGAGCGCAAAAGGCTGTAGAATTACTTAATGTAAGAAGAATTGGATATGTAGGGCGCAAAGATTATAGTCTTTTCAATCCGTTAAAATGGTTTGAAAGAATTGCAAGAAATAAAAATGAAGTTTGGAAAACAGAGGGACGTTTACTTATGAATATTTCTGAATATGCGTCCAGAATTGGAGATAACAGGGCATTTATTCAAATTGGCAGTGCATTAGCGGCGGCGGCAGGAAAAATGGGGGCTTGTAGTCTTTATCAATTTGCAAATATGGTTCAAGCATCTGAAACAGACTGGAGAGAATTGACATTTGACGGAGTGATCTCGGCGTTGGAAACAGGTGATTTTACAGAAGAAGAACTACTGCAAATATGGAGAAAGGCTTCTAACTATTTTGCTTTAGACGAATATGCGGAGCGATACGATAACAAAAATACCAGGAATAAAATTTACTGTTCCGATATTCATAAAGCAATCAATTTATGTGCTCAGAGATTAGGGTATGATAAAGTAGAAGAAAAAATGGACAAAATGGCTCATCATGAATATGTACAAGGGCGGTTAAATAGTTCGAAACATAGCTGCATTATTCCGAGCAGATGGTATGAATCAGAGTATCCTGGGAATATGGATGATTTTATTAATATTACAAGTAAAATGGCTCTTGATGAAATGTTTTCTTATATCGTAGCACAGTTTGGTAAGAATGGATTTTCATGGGATTATATTAAATATTTTATTCAGGTGGCAAAAAACAGAGAACCTCATTGCATTTTGAAATATAAGCCACAAATAATGCAAATGCTTGATAAAAGAGAAACTAATCCTCTGGAATATGATGGCTGCAATAGATTATACGAAGAATTATTTCCATATTTGACTGAGGATGAGGTCAAAGATGTATTAAGTAGTATAATTAATACTTTTTATCTCTATAGGAATAAGGGGTGGACATCTATATATTATAGTCTAATGACGGATTTAGAACATTTTACATTTGCATTGTTTTCACGATTTGATACGGAGGATAATATAAGGGCTTTAAATGAAATTTTGAAAATGCATTGTTTGTGGTTAAGCGGTACAGAAATATTTGGAATAGAAGAAATATTTCAGCTTAAAAAAGAAATAGCTGTTGCAGGATGGACTGATTTTTGTGACAAGCTGGATACACTCCAGGCTAAATTATAATAGATGAATTGATTAAACAAAGTTACTAGGAGGGATTACACAAAATGGAAACTGTTATTAAAGGAGTACAGCATTTTATTGGAATAATTGATGAATTATCTATGTGTTATCCTACAAATGTCTTTTCGGATGTACCAGTTCTTCAGAAATTTGTTTTTCGAGGAATAGGTAAAAAAAGCTATCCGTTATTACCGAATATATTACGAAATTATAACACGAATATTGATGGACAGGAGATCAGCAATCAAAAATATACGGCTTGGGCAACGGAAAGTAGTATATTGAAAAATTTCATTGCGGAAGCATCCGGGATTGTAAATAGTATCCCTGCCACAGATTGGTATCGTTGGGCAGAATATGCCCAACACTTTGGCGTACCAACACGTTTTCTGGATTGGACAGGTAATCCCTTAGTAGCACTTTTTTTTGCTTGCTGTGCACAGGGTGAAGAAAATCCGGCTGTATGGATACTAAATATAAGTAATTATATACGATTTTCCGATCATAAAAATATTGAAAAACTAGATAAAGATACTATCAAGACTATGAAAAGGTCCGAAATTTTCAATCAAATGTTAGCTGGTAAACCTATATTTGATTACCCTACCTTATATCAACCGCTTTATATAGATGCCCGTATGAGTGCACAGTCCAGTTACTTTATGGTTTGGGGAAGTAAATGTGAAGCATTAGAAGAGATGATTCTTGAGAAAAATTACATGCAACTTTCAAATATTGACTCAAATGGAGAAAGGACATTTGGCAAAATGCAAGAGCAAGGAATTATATTAAAATTAGAAATTTATAATGATTGTAAGCAGGAGATACTTAGAACACTAGATATAATGGGAATAAATGAAAAAACTCTATTTCCTGGATTAGATGGAATCGGTAAATATATAGAAAGAAAATATCGTTTCGATTATGAAGAAGCAGTTGCAAGATTCTAATTTTTCTGTTTTACAAATGGAAATGGATTTGTTTTAACTTCCTATTATATTTATGGGGTAATGTAAGCATAGGTAACAGTAAATTTAAATTTGTATCAGTGAAACTAATGACAAATTCGTAGAGCATATTGGAGATTATAATGAGAGAGATTAAACGATTGGCTAAACAATTTAGAAATGCTATAGAGGCTGCTTATGATAGTGGAGAAATGAGAAAACATCCGCCGTTTTCAAGATTTCCTAATGAATGTTGTGACCTTACTTGTGACTTATTGGGACAGTATTTGTCTGAAAATGATATAGAAACATATCAAATGAAAGGCAAATGTAAGTGCGATGAACAATGGCATCATGTGTGGTTATTAACTAATAATGAGATTGTAATCGACATTACAGGAGACCAATTTGTAAATAAATTAGTCTCTTCAAAAGAGGTACAAGCAGTACATGTTGGTATAGAAGGAACAATACATAAAATATTTGATTTTGAGAGACAACCAGAGAAAAATACTGTTTTTACGGATCAGAATGAATTTACTAATTTTGGGGGACATCCGAGTAAACGCCAAAAAACATTAATTGAAGTATACGAAATAATCTGTCAATACTTGTAGTAAATATATAAGAGTTTTATTTGTGCGAAGACAAATTTCAATTTGTATAGATTAGGGTGAAACTCCCATTATATTTATGAAGGTAATAAAATTAAGAGTAACAGACAAATTTGAATTTGTAGCTATATCATCCAGACTTATCTAATACATTATGATAGCTGATTAACTGAATGCTAGGATATATAGCTTGATTTGTAGGAAAATGCATTGAAAGTAAGCGGTTACCATTGAAACATTAAAAATTTATATTATATGAAAATAT
Source organism: Variimorphobacter sp. HTMS_6 (assembly GCF_059717775.1). Lineage (NCBI taxonomy): Bacteria > Bacillati > Bacillota > Clostridia > Lachnospirales > Lachnospiraceae > Variimorphobacter > Variimorphobacter sp. HTMS_6. The sequence continues at coordinate 1,551,484 of NZ_AP046094.1, read as the reverse complement.
AGATAAAATCGTGGTTGAAATAGAGGGATAAGAAATGAGAGGCGACAAAGAGCAGAACTGTTTAGATTTTATAAAACAAGAAATATTTACAAGTGATGGTACACCCAAACTCCACCCATTTACGGGGAAAACATATACCGAAGTAGACGATAATGAATTTGCGAAGGAGCAAATATGGTTTATTAACGATAAATGCCATAAAAGTTATTTTGGGTTATTAGAAGAAGACAGAAACGAAATAGAACAGATATTACGTTTTGCTAAACCTAACGTTAAAACAAGTGAATTTCCAGATTTTATATTTGATTATGGCTTTATAGAACATTTTCAAGTATCATCATCTAAAATCACACGTAAGGGTGCGGAACATATAAAAAAAATGAATTGCTTTATTTCCAACGTAAATAAGGAAAAAGAAATTTTAAAACAAAAATGGAATGAAATACCTAGTTATGATGAGGTGCGTTCAAAACAATGGATAATAGATAATCCAGAACATAGTCATTCTTTTCTTATAAAGTCATTTGAAGATAACTGGGAAAATCATATAAATAGCCTCAATAAATATACAGGTAAAAAAGATGTTGGGATATTTTTAATTGAATATTCGGATTATGCTCTTAGCATGGTAGAGAATGTATATGAAGGCTGGATTAATGGAATGTCACAAGGAGATATGAGAGAACAAGAAAATTTACATTGTTATCGGTTAACAAGAGATAAGATATTGCTTGATTTTATTTATAAATTTAAAAATAAAATCAAGTATGTAATTTTCGTATATCAAGATGGCTTTGAAATAATAAGGTTAGCAAATATTCCATATCTACTTAAATTGATACCATGGGAATATACAATCTATCCTTTGGTAGTTAAAAATGTATCATCATTATATAATGTTAGTGTTACTACAAATTAGAATATGTGGGTATAAAGAAAGATTAAATGGATTGCTATTTTGGGGCTGAATGGAGGTGGAAAGTCTACTCTAGGTCATGCATTAGCGAAATAAAAAGTTACTAGCTTGATGAATCAACAAGCAAATAAAGTATTACGAGAATTAGACACTCAATTAGCAGAGGGGAAAAAGCAAATATTATTGGATGACTTATCGTTGGTATATTTGACAACTTTATTTTGCAATATAAAGCATCTTTCATAGAGTTACGAAAACGAATTTAGGTGTACAGTAGGGGCAAATGCTGAGGGTATGCCTTATCTATCAGCGGTACCAAAAGAAATATATACTGGTATGAACTGTATGCCCACTTATGAGGATCGAATTGTTAAAATAGCTCATGTGCTGAATATTCCAGTATATAAAATAGTTTTTGATGAATTGAGCTCTGACTATGATTTGATTCCTAAAAAACTTTTAATTAAATTCAAATATATTGAAGTATACCAAACTATATCTTCATGAAGAAACTGAACTTTCCATAATGTTTATAACGTATCTTTCTTAACTTTAAATGTTTATTTATCCATTACCCGGAGGTTACAAAATGAACAAAAGTAAAAATTTAGTTATTAATAATGGCAAAGACATAACCGGTGATGTTCAATTTTGCAGGTATGATCCTAATACTGGTAGATATAACGTAACATTCAATAATGGACAAATGTACCCATATGGCTATACATCTATAGAATGGATAAGAAATCCTGAAGTTCTGAATCCAAGTTTATTTAGAGTTATACATAATGGACGTGAACTATTCAATATTCAGGTCATCTCCATCTTTCATTCAAAAGTAACAGACTTCTGGTATATTCGTTTTTCAGATGGAAGTGAAAGAACCTACGATAAGCGTGATCTTAATGTTGTATGCTCTTGTCTTGGTGATAAAGAGGCTCAGAATGGTATGGGCTATTTACGTCAGATAGCTGCTATAAACGAACTCAGAAGTGAGGAAGGAGACATCCTACTCCAGAAGCAGTATGAAAAGATTGAATTTGTGGGTAATAATACTGCATTAGCTATATATTTGAATCCCAAAATACATAAAATATGCACTTATAATAAGCGTTCTCTTATATTCCCATTTGGTGTAAATGCTAGCCAGTTTAAAGCGGTAAATAATGCGATCAATAATCAGGTTAGTGTAATTCAAGGACCACCGGGTACAGGTAAAACCCAGACCATCCTAAATATCATTGCGAATTTATTGATAGATGGCAAGACGGTACAGATAGTTTCTAATAATAACTCTGCAACAGAAAATATACTAGAAAAGTTGACCTCCTCCAAATACAACTTAGGGTTTTTGGTTGCGCCTTTGGGTAATTCAAAAAACAAGGAAATCTTTGTTCAAAATCAAAGCGGTCGTTATCCGGATTTATCTGGCTGGAAGTTGGATGCATCGAATCAAAATGCGTTAAGAGATAAAATCCAAAGCCATTCAGATGCAATTTCAAAATCGTTTGATAAACAGGAAATGTTAGCAAAAGCTCGGCTTGAGCTGAATTCTTTGACTTTGGAAATTAAGTATTTTAATCAATATTGTAGCGACACAGGGCTAAATTGTGCAGATATAAAATCTCGACATAACCTAAAATCTGAAACACTAATGCAGCTTTGGCAGGAATGTTATGAATTCTCTGAAAAGGATAGGTCGATAACTTTCTGGTTCAAAATTAAAAGCGCTTTTATTTACGGAATATCTGATTGGAAATTTTATAAAAATAGTCTATCAGCTATTATAACACTATTGCAAAGTCGCTTTTATCATGCGCGACAGGTGGAATTGAATTTAGAAATTGAAATGCTTGAAAAATATTTAGCGGATAATGATACCAAAAGAAAAATGGATGAACTCATAAGTTTATCAATGGATTATTTAAGAGATAAATTGTTTGAGCGATATGGCAACCGTTCCGAGCGGTTATCCTTCTCCGGTGATGATTTATGGAAGCGTTCAAATAATATTTTGAAGGAGTATCCCATTGTACTTAGCACAACGTTTGCTTCACAGAGCTGTCTTAAGGATGTGACATACGATTACTTAATTATGGACGAAGCCTCACAGGTAGATATAGCCACAGGTGCCTTGGCTTTGTCCTCTGCAAAAAATGCAGTTATCGTTGGAGATCTCAATCAACTGCCTAACGTAATTAAAGATGATATGAAGAGACGTAGTGATGCCATTTTTAGTTCCTACAAGTTACCGCCTGGTTATTCTTTCTCAGAAAATAGTTTCCTTAAATCTATTTGCAGCATCATTAAAGACGCACCACAGACGTTACTAAGGGAACATTATCGTTGTCATCCAAAAATTATCGGTTTTTGCAATCAGAAATTTTATAACAATAATCTAGTTATAATGACGGAAGATCATGGTGAAACAGATACACTGTCTGTTATTAAAACTAATGTTGGTAATCATCGGAGAGATCATATTAACCAGCGTCAAATTGATATTACCATTCAGGAAGCGCTTCCAATGCTTAAAGATGAAACACCTGAAAACATAGGAATAATTGCACCTTACAAGAACCAGGTAGCTGCCATAGCCAAACAATTAGATACTGAAAAAATCGAAGTAAATACCGTACATAAATATCAGGGACGCGAGAAAAACACTATTTTGCTGACTACAGTAGATGATGAAGTAACGGATTTTTCCGATGATCCAAACCTTTTGAATGTGGCAGTTTCTCGCGCCAAGAGCAGACTATGTCTCATCGTATCAGGTAATGAACAGCCAGTAGACAGTAATATTGGTGATCTTATCTCTTATATCGAATATAATAATTTTCAAGTTGTTCAAAGCGAAATCTATTCAGTATTTGATCTATTGTATCAACAATATACAGATGCCAGAATTGCATTTCTGAAACGGCATTCACGAATTTCTGCATACGATTCAGAAAACCTAATGTATGGTACAATTGTAGACCTACTGAATAGCAGACCGCAATTGTTGTTGAATATAATATGTCATCAACCGCTCAATATGTTAATTAAAGATCCGAAGTTTCTGAATGATGAAGAGTGTCGTTATGTAATGAATACAGCTACTCATATAGATTTTCTTATATATAACAGAATTAGTAAGACGCCAGTCCTTGCAATAGAGGTCGATGGATTCCATAACCACAAGATAGGAACACGTCAATATGAACGCGACCGGATGAAAGACCACATTTTGAATCTCTATAGTATTCCATTTTTGCGATTACCGACAAATGGTAGCGCTGAGATTGATAAAATCAAGCGAGCACTTGAAAAATATATGTAATCTAATAAAAAAGAGGCATTGTTGTTATATACTAATTCAGTCAATTTAAAATTGGAGGTATAAAGTTGTTATGTATATTCACTCAGTAAAACTTATGAATTATAAATCAATTGGAGAATATGATCTCTCAGAAATTATTATAGAACCTGGAGTTACTGCAATTATTGGCAAAAACGAAAGTGGAAAGAGTAATATACTTGATGGATTGAGTAAAATTTCATTTTTTAAAAGTATGGTCTCTGCATTTAATAATGAAAATATAAATCGTAATAATGGATTGGAAACGAATATTAAATTTTCTATTTTTCTTAAGCCGAATCAAACTGAAATTGATACTATGAAAATCACTAAAGATTCACAGATAATTATTACCAAAGACAATTATAATGCAGTGGGTGGCATTGTAGATTACTATAACAATAATATTAAAGATAAAATAGATGCCCTTGTTACATCATTTGAACATAATCCTTTTCAATTACGTGATCAGGACTTGAAAAACTATAATTTATATATTTCGGCTTTACAGCAAACGGATAACCTTAACTTCTACAAAATGGACACAGCATTAAAAGCATTTGAAGCATGGACTTCAAATGCTCAACTTGATAGGCGAGAAGAAATAAAAAATTCAATAAGTAATGTTAAACCTTTATGGAATAAGTTAATTTCATTATTTCCGAAAATATTTTATCGTAATTCAGATAAAGTTTTAAAATCTCAGTATAATTTTGAAGAAATACAGAAAGAGTTACAGTCTCCAGCCTCATACTCTGGTAGCCTTTTATCTGATCTTATCCGCTTGATACAAGTCACAAATGAAGAATTTTTAATGGCTGTTCAATCAGGTATTTCTGGCAATAAAACGACTATAAGAAGCAAAATAAAGAGAAACATTGATACAATAATTAATAAAAATTTTAGTACTTTCTACACTGTGGAACATGTATTTTTAACCGTAGATTTTGATGCTAATGTTGTATATTTTTCCGTTCAATCAGGGGATGGTGAAAATATGCTATTATCTGAGAGAAGCAATGGACTTCGTTGGTATCTAAACACTTTCATAGATGCCAAAGCAAACGATTCTTTAGAAAACAATGTTGTATATTTATTTGATGAACCTGGAATTTCATTACATGTCAATGCCCAAAAGGAACTAATCAATTTATTTGAAGATTTAGTTAGCAAGGGGAATCAAGTGATTTATACAACACATTCCCCATATATGCTAAATATCGATAATGGTGGTATACATAGAATTCGTGCTATTGAAAAAGACATTCTAGGCTATACATATATTTATAAAACCGCTTATGATGCAAGAATTCATCAAGAAAATCAAGAAGATACTCTTACTCCTATAATCAATGCAATTGGGATGAATCTAAATGATACTTTTGGCCCTGCTAAAGACAAGATAAATATAGTAACTGAAGGAGTTAGTGATTATATTTACCTACATTTAATGGCAAAACAATTAGAATTTGATTTACACCGATTTGTTTTTATTCCTTCAAATGGAGCAACAAATTGTTTGAATCTATGTTCCATCTTACATGGTTGGGGGTGTCAATATATTGCAATATTTGATTATGATAATGAAGGTGTAACTAAAAGTGGAGAAATTCTCCGAAAAGACTTTTTATATGAGATGGGTAAACAATACCTTTATATTAAAGATGTATCCCAAGAATGTATTGATAATAAAGATTATTTAAAAAATCCATTTGTTATAGAAGATGTAGTAACAAGAGAAGAAATAGAACGCTTTAAAAAAGAGAAAAATATTTCAGCTAAGCTTGGGAAAACGTTGACTGCAAAGTTATTCTGCAACGCTGTTGAAGATAAATCTTACATTTGTGGTAAGGTATGTTTGGAAAATTTTAAAAACCTTTTTAAAAGGATCGAAAACTGTATTACATAGTATATAATATTAGTTAATGGTTTTTAATTAATATTTTTATACATTCGCATTGGGCATTTAAATAGGGTTTCATTTTTGGGACTGATGCATTAATAATTCTATAGTTGTTTATAAAGGTATGTAGTTATGCAAAACAGTATCTTTTGTACAAATAAGTAATAGAGAATCCTGGGAGTTGTAAATAATTACATGTTTTAGCTATATTAGGAGTTTAATAATACGCAAATTAAAAATATAAAAGTAACGGTAGGAAAAGACAGTGGAGATATTAGTATTAGGTAATGGTTTTGACCTCACTCATGATCTTCCCACAAAATATTCTGATTTCTTAGAATTTATCAGAGTAGTTCGAGAAGTTATTGAAAAAGGTAATGATAAAGTACATTGGGGCAAGTTAAATAAATGGATACAGGTATTAATTCAAACAAATCTCGACAGTTGTTTTATTACAAGCCCTGAAAGTAAACATTTTTGGTTGGACTTGGTTGGTAATAATATATGGGTTGAGTATTTCACAGGAACCAAATATTAATTAAAGAAGGCTGGATAGACTTTGAAAGTGAAATTGCATCAGTAATAAAATCGCTTGATGAAGATATGAATGAATCAGATAAAAAAAGAATTTCATTACATAGTAATATGGGAAACCTCAGTAATCCATTTTTGGCAGAATATTATAGCGATTATACATTTGTTGCACAATTTATAGATAGTGTTAATAGAAATATCACATTTAAAGAAATTCGAGATAGGCTATTTGACGACCTTAATAAGTTAATCAAGACTTTAGAATATTACCTTATAGAGTATGTTAACAAAATAGAGATTGAAGTTGTGTCACCAGATATAAAGGATTTAAATCCCGATAAAATTTTAAGCTTTAACTATACAGATACCTATAATAAACTGTACGGAAAAGGGAAACAGATAGAATATGACTTTATTCATGGACGAGCAGAACAACATCATTCAATTGAGGATAATAGATTGGTCTTAGGTATCGATGAATATTTGTCAGAAGACAGAAAAAATTTTGATGTTGATTTTATAGCATTTAAAAAGTACTTCCAAAGAATTCATAAACAGACAGGTTCCCTTTATAAGGATTGGGTATATGAGGTACAAGCGGAATATCTTGATTATATAGAAACGCAAGAAGAAGCAAATGGAAGAATGCATAGTTATCCGGGCGATAGCCTTCATTCAATGATTAATAACATAGCAGCACTTACTATAAAAAAAGTAATAGGTTTGAAATTACATAACTTATATATATTTGGACATTCCCTTGATATAACAGATAAAGACATTCTGCGTGATTTAATTCTAAATAATAATATACAAACGACAATCTTTCATCATAGTAAAGAGGTATATGCTCAGCAGATTGCTAATTTGGTAAAGGTTATAGGTCAGGAAGAGCTTATCCGAAGAACAGGTGGTCCGGGTAAAACGATAACTTTTAAACAACAAAGATCAATGGAAAAGAGTAATTATTAGGTGTGTGAGGAAAATGAAATGAATAAATCAGTCTTATTTGGTAACGGGATAAATATAGCTTTTAGTGGTAATTCTGATTACTGTAACTATAAAATTATTGAACGTTTATTACAAGTCTTAGACACAGACAAGTTCCGCGAGGTCTTTTTAAATACAGTAGAGCCGTCAGAGATAAAGGCAGTTATCATTGGTTTAAATGAACAATTTAAAGAAATGTTAAGAGGAATAACGGCATTTAGGTGGACAAGTGATGCAGAAGATATGAAGATTTTACTTGAAATAATATCTCGTTACAAGGGTAAATCGCCCGATATCTTAGAAGTGGGCATGGAAGATTATTTTTATGTAATGAAATGGTTTAATAACAAGTTCGGTGCTGATGCATTGCCAGAGCATACAATCTTTGATGCCTTGAAGTATATCTTCTTGGATGCCATCTATAACGAGGGGAAGATAGAAACACTTTATACAAATATGGATTGCCTCAGAAAAGAACTAGATTGGTATGATAATATCTTTACTGTTAATTATGATACTAATTTGGATAAGCTGACAGATAAGCCAGTACATCACTTGCATGGTTCATTCGATGTTCTAGATGATACATATAGAGAAGAAACCATCAATGGGTATATAGCAAAACATAAACCAAATCCACCAACATATATCAAAGGGTTGGAGCATCTGTATTGTAATGCCATTATGGGGTATTCCGGGGCTTATAAGAAAGGCATTATGGATTTGTATACTAATGGAAATTTTGGGTTGAGCCAGATGATAGAAAGATACAATAATCCTTTAGATACAGAATTCCATACAAGATTTCAACAACTAAGAACATCGATTGATGAAAAAGAAATATATGCTTATAATTCAGTATTTGCGAAGTTAACGCATCCAGAACTTAGTCATTCTGAATACCCTTTTCCATTTTTTGAGAATCTAGTCGGTGATTTATATATAATAGGCATGTCACCAAATAATGATGTACATATCTTTGATGCCATAAATAATAATCTAGAGATTAGGAAAGTCATATATTATGCAGCCAATAACGAGGATACTGATGCAGCACAGAAAGTAATAAAAAAACCGAAAGAGATAAGGAATGTTCATAAATATTGGAAGTCATTAAAAAATAAGTAAGCTTCCTCACAAAACAATGAATAAAGAGTTTTATGAATAGGGGAAAAGTGGATTATTGTATTTTATATTTACGAGTAAAGCTATCAAAGGAAAATTTGAATTTGCAAAGAGAAGTGGTCGAAATATGGTATTAAGAATACCTTTTTAATAGGAATGAAAACTATATTCCATAGTTTATTGTATTAATTAATGGTTTCATTATATTTAATAAGCCATGATATTCAATAGAATATTTTGGCTAAAGGATTGAAATTGACAGCAGAATGCATTTATTCTTATCAATATGTGTATAAATTTCTGTTGTGGCAATACTTTCATGCCCCAGTATTTTTTTTAAAGAGCAGTTATCAACGTGACCATAATTATATTAATGTGACTATAAGATAATTGAGAAAAAGATATTTTAACGATAATTTTATAATTTCTCAACTTCCCATTAATATTTATAATGCATTCCCATAGGGCATTTGAAAAGGGTACCAGCTTTCAGGCTGATGCAATAATAATTCTAAAGCGGATAATTATGATTATATAATTTTTTAAATAAAAATGGATGCTGTCAATATTAGATGATGGCGTCCATTTTTTATCTATAATTCTCTGCCGAGTGTATTAAAGGTAAAATATGGTTAATAATTTAAATGCCGAATCAGAGGAGTAGCTATCCTATCTTGCCGGTTGAAAAAGCATCGAAAGAAAAAATGTGTAACCTCAGTTCTGGAGAAGCTCTTTTCATAAGCAATAAAAGATGAATTATTAAATTTTTATAAAGTCGTATTTTTTTATGCAAAACAGAAATTTTCTATCATACTATTTGAGATTTTAATTTTAAAGAACATGAGAGGAGATTAATAATGAGGAAACAAAAATGTACGTTAGTTCTTGTTAATGGTTTTACCATGAAGATTATAAGGAGCAATACTAAACATCTTTGTATTAGAATAATACCGCCGGACGGGGAAGTACATATCAAAGCGCCAAATTTAATGTCAATAGACATGATACAAAATATACTTGAGTCGAAACTTGATTGGATTATTAATCAACAACAATTTATTCAGTTGTCAGTAGATAAAGGGAAATGGATTAAATCTCATTATATACATATAGAAAACAATGAAAGCTGTATTTATAAAAACAAAACAGATCTAAATCTACAAGATATGGAATAGGAGATATATGATAAAAGATAAGTTTACACCTATAAAAATGCCTGTAGGCAAAAAATATGGAAGTGATTATTTCGTTGTAAACAGTTATAAAGTTGGGCGAATAGTTACCTTATATAGTAATCTTGAATATAAAAACTGTTTAACCCTAGAAGCTAATCCAGAAGTACTAACTTTCTGTGAGCAGCCATATAAAGCTGAAATGTTTATAAGTGGTAATAAAAAAGAAACTATTTTTGATATGTGGGTATTGTACAAAAATGGTCTTGAAGAATTCCAGGAAGTTAAATACAGCGATGAGCTAATTAATTCGCAAAACATTAATTATATACGATGTACTGAGCAAGTAGACTTCCAAAGAAGATGGTGCAAGCTAAATAAAATACCATACACAGTGAGAAATGAAGATGATATAGAGAAAGGTCGACATCATATTGAGAATATATCTCATATTTGCTCCTGCATTAAGAGATATGATCATAGTTATGCGAGATCTTTTTATGACCGCATCAGCAGCACTTTAAAGCAAGATGAATATACACTAGGTAGCTTATATTATAATATGGCTCTTCAGCTATATTTTAATGAATTCCTATCAGTAATTTCATTTGCTTATTATGACGGTTTAATAACCCTAAATTTATTTGATAAACCCTTAGATAATAACACGGAGGTAAAACTGCTTGGCAAATAAACAATGCAACTTAGCAAAGCTATATGAGCAACATAAAGAATGGAAATCTGTAAATGTGGAATGTTTATCTGATCTAGATAAACAAACATTTCAAAGCAGAAAACTTGCGGTTGATATGTATATTAACGGTAAAACTTTAAAAGAAATTGAGGCAACCACTAATATAAAAGCAACAAAATATTTAGGTCTAGTAAAAAAGTGTCTTCAATTAGACGAACATGGAATAATGTTAGGGTATACAGCTTTAATCCCATATAAACACCTTAAGAAATATGAGAGAAAACAAGAAGTGAAAGATAATTCTTCAAACTACACAGGTGCTTTATCACAATTATTTGATAAGCACCCATCATTAAAAGAAAGAATAGATGATCTTTTTCTTCAAAGAGATAAAAATATTTTAGAAAAAAATATGAGACCAAGCATTATATATGAAAAGTTTAAAAGTCAATGTAAAGAGTTAGGCATAAAAGAAAATGAATACCCTTTTAACACAAATAATATGGGTAAACGTTCATTTTATGAATACCTCAAAAATTTGGAAAAGCAGATAGCTAATGAAGCTATTTATAGGTACAATAAAAATTCTATTCAAAAATTCAACTCTACTGGTATAGGTATAGCAACAAATTATGAACGTTTGCGCCCTTATAGTAAGGTGCAGATAGACGGTCATAAAGTTGATCTGGAAACAACAATCAGATTAGAGGATGAGAATGGTGATATCTGTTATGTACCGATCAAGCGATTTTGGTTGCTGACATTAATAGATGTAGCTACCAGAACTATTTTAGGCTATCATATGACGATTAAAGATGAATATGACCGGTTTGATATTCTACTTTGCATACAAAATGCTATTGAACCTAGAAAAAGAATGAAATTTACGATTCCTAAGTTTCAATACCCAGAAGGTGGTGGCTATCCTTCTTTCGAAATTACTGAAGCCAAATGGGCGGTATTTGATGAAATAGAACTGGATAATGCTTTAAGTCATCATTCTCAGTTAGCAGTATCTAAAATAACGGAATACTTAAATGCTGCAATGAGTTTTGGACCAGTTTCTACTCCGGAAAGACGAGGTATTATAGAAAGATTTTTTGGTGTATTAGAAGAGAAAGGATATCATCGGGTTGTATCAACTACTGGATCAAACATAAATGATGCGAGAAGAAGACAGAGTGAAGAAGATGCAATTAAGTTTCAAATAACCTTTCAGGAAATCGTCGAACTAACAGAAGTATTAATTGCAAATTATAACCTCACTCCACATTCCATACTAAAAGGTTTTTCACCGCTTGAGATTATGAAACAACGAATAGATCGTGGACTACAACCATCATTACTTGAGGAAGCTAAGCAAGAAGCTTTTGCGTTATTGCAATATTCAGAGACTCGACAAGTAAGAGGATCTATTAAAACAGGCCGCCGCCCATATATTCAATTTGAAGAAGCAGAATATAGAAGTGATGATCTATCTTATAATTATAAATTGATAGGTCAAAAAATAACAATATTAATTAATCCGGAGGATCTGCGGACTCTTATTGCATATAAAGAAGATGGTTCAGAAATAGGAAAATTGTATGTCGTTGGTAAATGGGGCAATACGCCACATACATTAAAACAACGAAAAGAAATTACAAAGTTTTTCAAAATGAATCATATTACTCTAGGACCTTTTGATGATCCGGTATCAATTTATCATGATCATTTACAATATAGAGCAAAAGATAATAAAGCTGCCCGAAACAAACTAGGTTACTTACAAAATACTATGGGTAATAAAAAAAATTTTCATACTCCCAACAGTGTTCTACCACAGCAGCACCAAGAAAAGTCAGATAATGAATCAAGTAATAACGGATTATTGTCAAAAGAGGAATTACTTGCTTCATTTAATTCAAATGAAATACAAGCATTATATACCAAGGAAGGATGATAAGTATGATAGTAAGACCTTATTTACAACATAGTGAACACCCATTATATGATAGTGATTATTCGATCAATACTAATGAGATTAATGGGTTATTTAGTAATGTGACTAAATGGATTGATAATCAAGTTCCAGGTGCAATAATATATGGAGCAGCGAGACTTGGTAAATCAAAAGCTATTGATTGCATCGAGACTATGCTTCAAAATAAATATGGAGAAAAGCTTCCTATTTTTCGGATGAACATGACATCCCATATTATAAATGAAAAAACCTTTTATGAACAGTTTCTACATGATGTTGGTCATGATATAAAAAGGGGAACAACTTACGAAAAAAAAGAAAGATTGATTAATCTTTTCATTTATAGTGCCTTGGAAGCAAATAGTAAGAAGATTATCTTATTTATTGATGAAGCAAATTATTTGGAAGAGAAAGAATATGCCTGGTTAATGGATATTTATAATAGACTAATGTTAAAACATATTAGGCTCACAACGTTATTAGTTGGAACAAATGATATCCTTAACAAAAAGTTACAATTTATTAGAGACGATCTTCAACAATTAATTGGCCGGTTTATGGTCTTTGAATATCATTTTCATGGTGTTAAATGTTCCCTAGATTTACAAAAATGTCTTGCATCATATGACTACATGCTCAAATACCCCTATGATAGCGATTGGACTTATACGAAATATTTCTTTCCTGAAGGTTATGAAAAAGGTTATCGTTTAAGTGATGATGCCGCGACATTATTCAGTTGTTTTGAAAAAATCAGTAGAAATGTAAGCTTAGAATCAAAAATCGAGATACCTATGCAATATGTTATCTCGGCAATTAATAATTGCTTAAAATCCTATGGAGCTGACGGAGATGATTTAGATAAACCTGGTTCTAAGGAATGGTTTAAAGCAGTTGAAGATTCAGGATTTTTACAAGCTGAAAGAACCATGTTGAGTATTCAACTAGAAAATAAAAGAGATAAAAAGAAGAGTAGGAGATAAAATGATAATATGGGATAACCAATGGTTATGGAAATACGAATCTGTTTGGGGATTTATTAATAAACTTGAATATGCAAATCAAGTCAATGATGTAGATTTAAAAAGTGATTATCCTTATTGTAATAAGGAGTTAAGGATGAAAAAAGATATAAAAATGTATAATATGGAAAGATTTATGATTAATTATCAAGAAATCACATCACACTTAGGTGTCGATATCATTGATAAGCAGAAGAGAAGCATAAATGATATTCTATATCCATTCACATTAAATAGCTTTTTTACCTCAGATTATAAAACCTTATATAAAACAAATCTGTGGTTCAAGAAAGAATTGTGTTATTGTCCGGAATGTATTAAATTAGGATATCATAGTTTACTTCACCAATATATATTTAATAATAATGAATGTTTCATACATAAAATAGAATTAAATAATTGTTGCCCTGAATGTGGTAATCCAATTCCATATGCACTATCAAAAGAGAATAAATATCCATTTACGTGCAGTTGTGGTCACAAATTATTTGATTTGCAGTTTGATGAAGCTTATAATATTTGGTTTAATCCTATTGAAATAACAGAAAAAAGTGTGAGGGGTAATATTTTAACTTCTATGGCAATCATTATTCCAAAATTAATTTATAATCGTGAGATTATTACTCCCAATTTAATAGATACTGTAAGCTATATATATAGTGATCTCAATAAAAAGCCAAATTATAGCTTTGTAGTTCAAGATAATAAAAAGAATGAGGATAACATTTCCAACCATGACAAATCAAGCAATTTAAGTACTGATGCAGATATTGACATTGTTTACTGGAAAGCAATTCAGATAGCTGGGAGACATATTCGAAGATTTAAGAAGTTAAAAGATATAAAGAAAATCTATAATTTATCAAATACAAGGTTACAGCTGAATTATTATGATAAAGAAACAATTGCTTATTTTATTTGGGTAAAATATTCTGAAGGTGTTTCATATATAAATTTAATCCATAGTTTATATATGAAACAACGTAGACTTCATTCTTATAGTATTGGGAGGGATGAGTGGCTACCAAAGCATATATTTAATGAATTAGGGCATTTAGATAATTTATATCATAAATTTCCGACGGATAGAAAATTATTCATATACCATAATGTTATTTATAGGTTATTTATTCTAAGGCTACTAAAAACCTATGACTTAATTCTTGAACAAGTTACGTTGGATTATGAAGAGTTTAATAATGTAATATTGGATGATTATTATAATCATTTCCGGAATGACATAGAAGATCCTAATTCCTATATATTAGAATTAAACGATGATTACGGAAAATTATGGTGTATAGCAAATGACAATTAAGATTTAAAAAGAATGGCTTGTATCTATTCAAATAGTGCAAGTCTTTTTTGTATGTTATGATAGAATAATTTTATGTTCATCGGCATTTTACCAGAATTACTTCAATCTACGGGATATTACCAGATTTACTTACCTAGTTACGGGATATTACCATATTCTCTTCATATTAATACGGGATATAACCAGTTTTACTTCCAGAGTTACGGCTTATTACCATATTTGGTTCAATATATAGGTATATTAGATAGAATATTCATGTAAATAATATAGTAGCACTAAGTATGAATAAATAGTTGATGGTTAAATTCCGGTTGTGATAGTATTAATAAATAATATATTACCAGATTCTCTTCAAAAATATTACCAGATTTACTTCCTCAGACAAGGATTGAAAGTGGTTTCACATTAAAATACATCCAACTATTCGTTAAACTTAGGTTTTGCGAATAGTTGGATGTATTGTCATTATCTACATGAAATTTATAGAGAAAACTCTTCTTTTGATTTTTGCATACTATCTAATTTTCTAGAATCATTTTTTTAATCACTACTCCAGATTAATTATAATTATACATCAAAACAATTGGATTGTGTATTTATATACTATCATTCAGTAAATTTATTATAATGTTCTATGACTTATACCTGTCATTTTACTTATTTCTTCAAAAGTAAATTTATCATGTAAGCTTAGCGCATCTTTTAATTGTTTAGTTGTATATTTCTTTGGTTTTCCTATAATATTTACTTTGTTTTCTATATTATGCTTACTTTTCTGAAGGCCTGTGCACCTATTATAATATAAACGATCATTTTCATGTTATATAGCATTTCTATTAAAAAATCATTAATAAATTGACCAAAACAACAATCAAACAAACTTCCTTTTTTTGATTTGAATTATAATTTTTAATTATAAGATTTATATTTGGTTCCAGAATAAAGTTTCCTATAGATGCACTCTAATTGTATCAAAACAAACTTATTTTTAGAAATTTCACTCCAAAGTTTATATTTAGACTTCTTCTCTCTTGGATTTTTTTGACATTATTAACCTTATCTGAGCTTCTTTTTCCTTTGCAATATCTATATAAATATGATAAATTTGATTTTCATCACCATTATCAAATTTAATTCTTTGATATTTTACAAAAATATTATTATATTCCTTATCAATTATATCATAGTAAAGTGGCGAATTCTCAAATTCCCGAGTCTCTAATAAAGTTACCTTACCTTTCATTTCATTATTCATATCATTCTCAAGATATTGACAATATCTTTCATATGCTTTTGTTGAATTTAAAGCATTACCATAAATCAACATAAAGGATATTGGAAAATGCGCTATATTATTACCTATTATTTTACCGATATGATCCCTGAATACTGTTTTAGACGTTTTATCCTCCAAAACAAATGCTTCTACGATACATTGTGGCTTTCCTCCTTGTAAATAAGCTGTTAGATCAATTTCAGCACTAGATCTCTTTTTGCCAAAGGTATATCCCGTTGTTGCTGATTTCTCTTGATCATGTACAGACAAGTCAAATGTCTCTGCAAATGCTAAATTATACATTTCACGAAATAGTTGTGTCACATAATCCTCATATAAACGATATTTTTTTTCATAACTGTCACTGTCATTTTTAGTATTTTTAGCATCTGTTTCATTTACCTTACTATCCTCAACAAGAAGTTGTGGTCCATAATGACTAAGTGTATAACAGGTTTTCATCACTGTATCAAGCAATAATACATATTCCTCCATTTGCAACGAAGATATATTCCTACTAAGATAATAGATACGACTTTTTGACCTTTGTTCCATAGATTTAAATCTGCAAAGCATATCGGCCATTTGCCGGTCATAAGACTCATCAGACACGCCCCCTATACTATTGCTTCCTTCACCCAATATAGTCTCTTCCTTTTTCATAAAATCATCAATTATAAGTTTTAACTGATAACTGCTATTATATTGATAAATTTGATCTGCAAAGTCCTCTCCTAAAAGAGCCTTTTTCTGTATCTGTAGAATACAGTATTTTTCCTTTTCTTCTTTTGACCAATGTAAAATTTCTTCCTTTTCGATGATTAAAGCTATCCTACTAAACTTAGTATTGAGTTCTCTAAGTTCTTTATTATTATCACATGTTAAAGATTTATTTTTTCTTATTTCATCTATACTTCTAAATAACAAGATAAGATAATTTAAAAATACAGAACTAGAGTAACGTATATTATTTCTTCTATTTATTATATTCTCCCAAATTGTAGCTGCTTTATCATAATCCTTATATATATCTACTTCCATGTAAACAATTGCTTTGAAAAATTGATCATCTCCATTTATGATGTCAGTATATTCACCTTTTACATATGATAGTCGACTTAATTGCTGGACGGCTTGCTGATAAAAAACTGCACTAGGATTACATTTTCGTTCATCTAAAATATGAAGGTGATTTTTCAAATTACTTTCCACAGCTGGATATAAGCACTCAATCTTATTATTTAGAACTAAATCAATTGCATGTTGATTACTAAAGACATCCAAAGAATTTTGTTGTTTCTTCTGATCAATTTTTTTTCTCAATTGTTCTCTAAATATTGTATCCTTGCAGGCATCAAAGTATATTATTAAATCCGGTACTTCTGCATTCAACATTAATTCCATCAAGGGATGAAAAATCTCTTTCTCACTGTCTATAATTTCAATGCTTCTTCGTATCGGTCCCTCGGAATGAAATATTTGAATGTTAGAATAATCAAATAATCGTGAATCATGTTTTAATAAAGTTTCCAAACATTCAATAATTGCATCTCTTATTGGATCACAATTTCCAATGTGCATTTCGTAAATATCGCAAAGAATGGTTAATAGTATTCTATATTGGTGTCTAATGACATATAACTCATCTTGCTCCTTATTTCCATATATATGAATAGGCATTAACAGATTTCGCCTATCTTCACTGGTCTTCTTTCCAATTATATCATCATAAATATCATTCCAGATGTCAGGATATATATAATCCACATCCATATAATTAGCATAATTCACTTTAACAGACTGGAAAATAAGTACATATCCACCTAGAATTATTTTCTGCATTCGT
Organism: Variimorphobacter sp. HTMS_6; assembly: GCF_059717775.1. Lineage (NCBI taxonomy): Bacteria > Bacillati > Bacillota > Clostridia > Lachnospirales > Lachnospiraceae > Variimorphobacter > Variimorphobacter sp. HTMS_6. The sequence goes on along the minus strand of NZ_AP046094.1, from coordinate 1,533,382 downwards.
TTAAAAACCGGTAATATTTTAAATTTATTTTTTTTATAGAACCATTGTTCCATACAAAAATTTATCAAATGATATGCACGCGTCCAATTAATAACATTATCTTGTGATAATAAGGTTTCAAAATAGTCACATATTTCTCCACACATTATTTCAAAACGATTTTCATCTGAACAAATTAACCTAACCACTCCATCTAATACTTTCCAATAGATTCCATAAATTTTATTTCCATTGCTTCTCATTAAGGATTTTTCTGCAAGATATAATAACAGCATAGCCATTTCTTTAGAATTTAATGGTGAGATAAACTTATCAGCATCCTGGAGTAACCCTCTCATAATATCAAGATAGCAATCTACATAATTAACCAAATGATCATCTTGTTGACCTATATTAGTCAACAAAAGCCTGAATCCGATGAACTGTGTATTATAATGAAGACATAGTTCCAAAACATTTTCTGCTGAATTTAAAATAATCTGGTTAGTAATACCCATCATATCATATGCATTTAATATCGGCTCCAATATCTCAAACTTATTCTCCGAAAGTAAATGTAAGTGGTTATACACCATATATAATATTAAATAAATGTCAATTTCTCGATTGCTTAAAAGCTGATGATATTCAAAACCTCTTCTCTCAAAATCAGTAGTATTAAAAGATCTGTTCTCAGAAAATAATCTTGTATTAACATTATTTTTTACATAGTCCTTGTTCTGCAAAATTTGTTGATGAATAATAAATTTTTCTTCAGTTTCTAATGTTGGTACTGAGTATTTTAAAACACATTCATCTAAAATTATATTTAATAATTCTTTCTGTTGATCCCTATTTAAATAATCCATAATGCCATATGTACCATTTACAGTCCTGGCAATAGACAGCCATATATTAAAACCATTACTTGATGTATGGTCAATGTTAAACAACCATAATTTTGCTAATGCTTCATTAATATTTCTATCCCATGAATAATTATTCCAAATATAATATTTTCCTTCTATTTCCTGTAAGTAACCTTTATCCACAAATTCATGCAAATAAGGTGTACCTGGATAAAGATTTTTCCACTTCATAATATATAAATTCGGATTAACGATTTCAATAAATGGTATCAATTCTTCCTCTTTCTCCAAAAGCCATAAAAAAAACTCTATTATTTCACCTTGCTCATAGCCATCAAGATTTTCACCTTTAAATGGATTAGATTTACGAATAGGAATTTCCCATCTATTTAGAAATACTGATATCCAACCATTATTTATTAAGTCCTGTAGGGTATGTTGAAATTGGGGATGGATTGACTTGTAATTCTGATACAAAATTTTCAATTTTTGAAGTGAATGAAAATCATAACCTAAAATATCGGCTTTATTATAAAACTCTGCTAATATATCACTCATAGGATAATTCAAGCAATTGTATTCTATTGAATTTCTTTCTGGTAGTAGCAAATATTTTCTAATATTTTCAATTACTTTTTCTTTATTCCATAACGGTATTTTAGATTTCATTTTCATCCTCATAATCTTTCTTATTTTCTCTCTAGATTGTGGTTTTGATGTCAGCAGTGAAGTGCTTTTTTTATTTGAGTATATTTCTCACTAAGCCTTTTATCGCTGAGCAATATGTTTCATAGCACGGAATACATGTATACTCATCCTTTGGAATAAAGAATGTGTAATTGTCCCATTTATTAGCACTATCTACCTGGTTCATTAAGCATTCCATAAAACTGTGGCCAATAAGAACCGTCTGCTCTATCTGACAGAGAGGAACAATTTTTATATGGCTATGTATATAATCTCTTACAGCCACCGAATCCTCTAAGTCTTTCTCACTTAACTTATCAAACACTTTTTCATATACTATATGCCTTGCAACTGCAGCATCTTCCAGAACAACAACAACACCAAATATGTCATTTTGGTCAAACGTGTTTTGTAGGGCATAGTGACCTTCTAACAAATCAAGTATTCTTTGATATATCTGCAGAATATCATCTGCATAAGTACTGGTTTCTTTCTCGATTTCTTCTTTATCAAACTGACGCATTTTTAAGTTCGGTACCAGAGCTTTAGTATCAAACAATAATGCATGAGCATCTTCCTCAACTAAAATATCCGGAGTCCGAATTAGGCGCTTACCAATTTTGTATTCAAACTCTCTACTAATCCATGTAACCGAGTCAAGCTCTCTATAAATTGAATACAGGTACTCTTCGATTACTTCTTTTCCCAGTTTTCTTCTAAGCGAATTGTTACCTAAGGTCAATCTATTCAACAACGACTCTGTTATAGCATTTACAGTAAGGTATGGCGAAGGAACGTATGAGCAAATCTCTCCTTCAATTATCGGATATAGATACTGAACCTTTAAGCCGTAGTAGTAATCTAATACAATTCCGTTATACTGTCCTTCTAACAGCTCTTGATATTTTTCTTTTGTAACCTGTAGATGTGAATATACTTTTGGTATAGAAAATGCTTTTGTGAGTCCAATACCACACGCCTCGTTCCCCAGTTGCTTTTGTCCATCAATACTACATGTCAAAAATACAATAAAAGCAAATGCCTCAAATAATCTATATTCTGTTCCGAACGCTTTCTGAAACTCATGTTCCATATCCACATTTTCATTCTTAAAGCTGAAGAAGAAATCGTAACGGAACATTTTCTGCAAAAATATACCCTGTGTTGGAAACTGTTGTATTATCGAAATCATCATATATATATCTGCGTAGATTCCATTTTGTTCTGCAAGGGTCAATTCAGGATGCCAGTAGTTTCTTAATAGAGTAATAATTTCTGCAAAAACCTCACCGCCTATTGTTTCTGTAGCGCTTGGGTCATCATATATTACAGAAAATGCAGCAAAAGCCTCTAATTCCCACGGCATGATGTTCTGTTCTAACATATATTTGGTAGATACTTCTGACGTACTCATAATCCGAGAAGCAAATCTCTGGCAAATACACATCTTACTATCAAAAGTATACTCTCTCAATCTCTCTAAAAAAGAAAGGTCAGAATGCGTTAAAGTCATCTCTTCTTCGCACATTAGTTATCCTCCCTTGGACATATACCTTACATATTTTTTGCCTTGCCAAATCAGTCATCGTTGGGTAAATACCATCCATGTTCGCGATGTGCAGGATAACCATATTCTTGTCCGTCCCATTTTCTTTCACCGATAGCATTGTCAAACTTAGGGAGTAAATCCCACAGTTCTCCTCGATATTCGATATCCAAATCAGGATTCAAATAATCTGACTGAACTTTATCTCTTTCGGCCTGAAGTTCTTCTAATGTGGCGCTTTCAAACCAACTATCACTATAATTACATCCCATAGTAATCCTCCTTCGTCGTCATCTCCATCGGGGTGATGTATTAAATTTTTCTTGTCATCGTCGTGCTAAGCTTGAGCTGCTAAGTAGACCGCCTGCCGCTGTAGCAACTACACCAATCTGCATCAATTTTATCTACTATATCTTTGTCTTCCCATGAATAAGAAACGAATATATTATTGTCTTTCATTTTACCACCTATAATAGAAATAAGGATATAAGTTATAATTATAAATAATAAGTAAAATCAATAGTAAGTTTCGTATACACAATGCGTGATAAAATATACCACATAAAAATAATCCTACTTTAATGATCTCCCGTATCCTTTATTTAAAATGATCTAAAGCTAAATTTCCAAGCGTAAAACTTAATTTCAATATCCTTTTTCATAACCAGATCATAATAGAAATCCTCAAATGCAGGAAGGATGCCACTACATACAATAATTCCCTTGATTTTTTCCAATCCATATTTGGACTTTACTTGTGGCTCCAATTCTTTAATATAATCCCTTAACTGTTTATAAACTTCTTTTCCAATCATACCTTTTTTTATCTCAATAACGATAAGCTCTTTTTCTTTTTCATTCTTTAAAAGCACATCAACCCTCAATTTTGAATCTAGTACAATCTGTCGATCAACGTATTCATAGTCTATATCTAGATTTTTAGGAGTATTAACCAGATAATCTTCAATATCAATTTCATCTAGCTGTAAAATTTCTTCGTTACTCAAAAATACATCTTTCAGTCGTTCTTTCATTTGAAGATTGGTTATGTCGGAAATTAACATTTCTACATCATTTGCATTAAGTGCTTTCCATGTTCTCAAAGCTGATGTTATTGCAGCAAATTCTGTTTGATCATTGTTTAGATTAGAGGGGTTCGAAAGTTTAGCTAAAATAGTAGGAGTCAACGGTAGAGGTGCTTTCAATTTATTTGACGTAATTGGGTTACCAAATACCAATGTATCATATTTACTTTCAGGCTCTTTTTTCAAATGAGGATTTCGGTATTTTGTAGAAATCAAGTTATTCTTTCTAGCTTCTGATACCAACATTACTTCTTCCACACAATAATACGCTGTAATAATCCTTCGATTTCTGCTGCTCGTATGAAAAAATAAGAAATCGCCTTTTTTTACTTCTTCCAAAAGTTTTTTTCCTCTAGCATTTACATCGCCATATGTAAATTCATCTATCATTGGATCTTCATGGCCTTCCAGTTTTTTTGGATCAACATACGGTATCAAATAATTAGCCATACATTACCTCACTTCATTCAATTTCATATCTCTTAATAAATAATGAAAATTTATATAACTTTATTTATCAAGAGATATTATACCATATTTTGTCATGGTAATAAATTATTTTTAATTTATAATAAAAAATAAGGAAAGGAGATTAATCTCAATTCCTTATCAAATATTATAATTATACATTTATTCATTTCAAATTTATGTTTATTTTCTATAACCTTATAGAATATTTAAATATATGATAAATAAAGGCTTGATTGCAATATTTAAGATATATTATAATTTTCTATAACTTGATTAAGATAATCTATATTTACCTCATAACTGTTATCCATGACACCCCTTCTTTCCTTAGATTTGGCTTTTGATTTAATATTCCTGAATTTATTATTTATAAAATGTTAATATTGATAATCATACATCTTCCACATTATAAATGTATGATTATCAACTATCATTCGTAGAATTCTTGATTAGCTCGAAATTATGTTCTTTCACTAATACCTGTCATATTGGTGTTTTCCTTAAATAAAATTTGTTTGATCGCTTTTTGACTTAATATAATCAATTAGATTAGTATCTGAAGTAAATATATTATTTAACTCCTAATTATTTTATTAAACCAAATCATCTGACATCATCTGATTTTTCCATCTGAACCGGTATTAATAAAATATTATACTTTTGACAACTCTTTTAGCATATTTATTTTAATCTCATCCGCTTTCCATTCAATCACAGCGAAATTCCCATTTGAATACTCATCAACCCTATTAATCCATTCAATTTCATTGCTTGCTTTTGCTGATAGCAATTTATTCGTAGTCCTTGTTCGATACAGGGATGAATTGATAACCCACCATTTTGTAGCAATATCAGCCCGTTTTAAATCTTCTTCCAAACGCATAGCTTCATACACCGGTGTAGTTTCTGCAAGAGTTACGATTATGACTTCAGTTTCTTCATTATTACGTAATCTAGGTAATAGCTTTTTTGCTGATTCCGGTATATCACCGCCAGAACGTTTAATCTCTTGATTATAGCTTTGTGTAGAATCCAAAAGTAAAAGCGTATGTCCTGTTGGCGCTGTGTCAATTACAACAATCTGATCTTCCGCTTTTTCAACAATATCTGCAAATGCTCTAAATACGGCAATTTCCTGCGTACAAGGAGATCTTAAGTCCTCTTCTACGTATGCTATGTCTTGTTCCGTCATTGTTTCCCTTGCTTTTGATAACACCTCGTGCTGATACTTTTTTAACTCTTCTTTTTCATCGATATGACTCATTGTAATTCCATCAAACTCATCCATAACATATTTAAGATGCGCTGCAGGATCAGTTGTTGTCAAATGTACCTTTTTCCCTCTTGATGCCAGACCTAACGCAATATAGGCTGCAATTGTTGTCTTACCAACGCCCCCTTTACCCATAGTAAAGATAACCTTTTTATTGGTGTGAAACAGATCATCAATTACATCTTTCAGACCAGGTATAACATCTGCATATATCTTTTCTGCCCTAATAGTATAATTATCTTTTTCAAGGAAAGATCTTACGTTCTCAATGCCGGTGATATTATAAGCTCTAAGTGGTATGGAATACACCTTCAGTTCTCTGATTTCTTCCGGAATGTTATTCAATGCTGTTTGCTGCTTTTTGTATAAGCTCTCAGATATAACGTCATCATAAGTTGTTAATATTCCATTTAATATCATTACTTGATTTTTTATTCCGATTTGTGCAAGTTCTAATGATGCTCTGGCAGCTTCCTTTAAAGGAGTTACTTCTGGTCTTGATACTAAAATCAAAGTCGTAAGATTTCCATCTGATAAAGTTTCTACTGCATTTTTATAGATTTCTCTTTTGCTTTCCAAACCTGATAACTGTCCCAAGCAGGAAGCGCCATGTGTGTTTTCACTTATAAAGTTACTCCATGCCGACGGTAATTGTAGCATTCTTAATGTATGTCCTGTTGGTGCTGTATCAAAAATTATATATTCAAACTCATCTTGAAGTTCACTATCTGTTATAAATTTCGAAAACTCATTAAATGATGCAATTTCAACAGTGCAGGATCCAGATAGCTGCTCTTCCATATTTTTTAATACAACATCAGGTAGCAGCCCTCGATATGGTGCAACTACACTTTCTCTATATTCCGCAGCCGCTTCGATTGGATCTAAATTCGCAACCACAAGGTTTGGAACATCATGAATTGCAACCCCTTTATTGTTCAACTCTGTCTGAAATACATCTTGTAAGTTTGATGCCGGATCCGTGCTGATTAACATAACTTTCTTTCCTGAATCAGCAAGCGATACTGCGGTTGCACAGGCAGTCGAAGTTTTACCAACTCCTCCTTTCCCTGTGAAAAAAAGATATTTTGTAAGTGCTATCTTTTGCACATTAAAGTTCTCCATTATAAGTCAGTTTCACTCCTTTGCTTGTATTGATGCATTACAATAATTTTTAACAACAACATCCTCCACCAGAGCATCCACATCCCTGATTTTCAGTTTCTGAAATTTCTTCCGTAGCTACTTTTTCCCCTAAATAACTGTTAGGTAAATCCAGTATTTTTACAAATTCATCATTGGATGGATATCTGCCAGTTATTACAATTTCATCATCCACAACGATAACCGGTAGGCCATCCACTCCACTTTCATTAATATAAGTATTAACTGTTTTATTGGTTACAAATTCCTGAGGAGCGCTTTTAAGGTTAAAACGATCAACATGCACTCCGTTATTCTCTAATGAGTTTAGTACCGTAGAAATTCTTAACAACTCTTGATCAATTCCAACACCGCAAAGCCCGGTTGAACAGCACATAGCTGGTTCATAAATTTTCATAGTTTTCATTTTCGTACCTCCATGTTTATAATTAATTATTTTTTGGAACAAAATATTTCTTTTTAAAATAAAGTGCTAGGTTTACCAGTGCAATCATTACTGGAACCTCAATTAATGGTCCAATTACAGCTGCAAAGGCCTGATCTGACGAAATTCCAAACACTGCTACTGCTACTGCAATTGCAAGTTCAAAATTATTACTTGCCGCCGTAAACGATAAGGTGACTGACTTTTCGTAGTTAATCCCCTGTCTATAAGACATATAAAAGCTAACCAAAAACATAATCATAAAATAAATCAATAACGGAATGGCAATTCTTACAACATGCATTGGAAGAGTTATAATAACATGACCTTTTAATGTAAACATAACCACTATCGTATAAAGTAATGCGATCAATGCCAAGGGTGATATTTTGGGTAAAAAGACTTTTTCATACCATTCTTTATTCTTAATTCGCAATAGGGAAAATCTTGTAATAAATCCTGCCGCAAATGGTATTCCAAGATAAATTAATACACTCTTTGCAACATCCCATATGGATATATCGATCACCTGACCACCCCAGGATAATCCCAACCATTTTGGTAAGACAGTGACAAACAAATAAATATATACAGAGTATAGGAAAATCTGAAAAATGGAGTTTAAAGCAACTAATGCTGCACAATATTCGTTATCACCCTTTGCAAGCGTATTCCAAACGATTACCATCGCAATACAACGAGCCAATCCAATTATAATTAATCCAATTGCATAGTTTGGCATATCAGGTAATAACAATACCGCTAATATAAACATCAATAACGGCCCAACAATCCAGTTTTGTATTAGTGAAAGAATTAGAACCTTTCGATTCCTTGCAACTTTCCCTATCTCTTCATACTTTATTTTTGCCAATGGTGGATACATCATAATGATAAGGCCAATCGCAATTGGCCATGATATTGTTCCGGTACTCAATCCTTCCAAAGCTTTGCCTAAGTCCGGGAATAAGAAACCTGCAAAAACCCCGATTCCCATTGCAATAAAAATCCAAAGTGTTAAAAAGCGGTCAAGAAAAGACAGCCTTTCCTTTTTATCTTGATTCATCCATATTCTCCTTTTCATTCTTTATATAAATCATCATTTAGTAAACTAACTTATCTTTACTAAGTTTAATCTCTCTTTTCGTCCACTAATGAGCAAATATCAATATCTTTACACTTAACCCTTTGCTCATTGTCTTCCTTATAGTTCGGAAGTTTCTTTAGTTCCACAACTAAATATTCCCATAGTCCCTTATTGTTTTTCTTAAAGTCTTCATTCACCTGATAATATGCCCACTGAGCTTTTTTATTGTAGTCAAGAATTCCGCACTGTCTTAAGATTGTTAAATGTCTTGAAGCATTCGATTGTGTCATATTTAAACAATGCTCAATCTCACAGACACACAATTCTTCCTCTATCAGTAATGCTAATATTCTTAATCTGCTTATCTCTGATAGTGCTTTAAAGATATCAACCACTTCCTCACCCCTTTCTCATAAATATGTATATGAGCATATATGCATATACTATGCGTGAAAATATCATCTGTTACTATGATTTCTTCGTTTTGGAATAATTCTTATGACCACCGGACAAATTATAAACTTTCTTAAATCCATTATTTAATAAAATATTCTGAGCCGCATTCCCAGTAACTCCTTTGTTACAGTAAGTAACCGTCATTACCTTAGGATCAAGCTGATCTAACTGACCTCGTAATTTGCTGTGAGGCATATTAACTGCTGTTTCAACATGATCCCTCTCATACTGACTTGATACTCTTGAGTCTACAATTTGTATCTTTTCATTGCTTTCAATTAATTCTGTGAGTTGATTGGTTGTGATAAGTTTTCTTCCCTGGTTAATTGCATTGTCAAGAATCATACCAGTATACATAACCGGATCCTTGGTTGTAGAGAATGGTGGTGCATATGCCAGATCCAGATGAAACAGATCTTCTACTTTTGCCCGATATGTGATTGCTGTGATAAATACATCAATTCGCTTATCTACACCTTCTTGACCGACAATCTGTACACCCAGAAGTCTTCCCGTTTTTCTATCAGCAATCCCTTTTATAACCATTTCTTTACCACCCATATACTCCGGTTTGTTAGGTTTTATATTATGGCATACTTCAACATCAAAACCTTCTTTTAGTGCATCCTTCTCTGATAATCCGGTTAATGCCACATTCAAGCCAAAGACCTTGAATATTCCTGTTCCGAGAACTCCTCGAAAAGAAAAGTTTCCTCCGGTAATCACATCACCTGCAATTCTACCTGTCTTATTCGCTGTAGAACCCATCGGACGATAGACTGGATTTCCTGTTACCACATGAAACTGTTCGATACAATCTCCACAGGCATAGATATCTGCAAGATTTGTCTTCATTTGATTATCAACCTTGATTGCCCCTGTCTCCCCTAGCTCCACTCCCATATTTACGGCTAGATTAGTATTCGGTCTTATTCCTACCGCAAGAAGAACAAAGTCAGCGGCAATGGATTCCCCATTTTCAAGAAGCACCTGATCTTCTTCTACCTTAACAGCAGATACTCCTGTAAATACCTTTACACCATTCTTCTTTAAATATTCTTCTACATACACTGCCATATCCGGATCAAGACCCGGTGTAACTTGTGGAAGCTTCTCCACTAATGTGACATCTATTCCTAACCCTTTCAGGTTTTCACATACTTCAAGTCCAATAAACCCTGTCCCTATGATTACTGCATTCTTTGGATTCGTATTATCAACATAGGCTTTTATACGATTCATATCATTAATATTACGCAAGGTAAACACGTTAGAATTATTTACACCCTCCATTGGGGGAATAATTGCCGATGCACCTGTTGCAAGTATCAGCTTATCAAAATTATCAGTAAATACCTGCCCATCCATCAGATTCTTAACTTCCACAGTTTTTGCTTCGGTATTTACTTTCAATACTTCATGTTGAATTCTTACCTCTACATTATATTTACTTTTAAAGAACGCTGGGTCTCTGGGTATCAGCATATCTACTTCTTCTACTTCTCCTCCGATGTAATAAGGCATACCACAGCCGGAATAAGAAATAAAGCTATCTTTATCATATATAACAATCTCTGCACTTTCATCATTTCTTCGTGCTTTTGCGGCTGCCGATGTTCCTGCAGCTACCGCACCAATTATAACTATTCGCATGAATTGCCCTCCATTATCTCTTTACAAATACAGTCGTCCTGTTGCGTTGTAATGATATTCCAATACTCTTTGACATTAAGAATGAGCTCATTATTATTACTGTAACGCATCCAAGAACCCTCTTTACGGCTCTTTACCAGTCCACAATCTGTTAGTATCTTCATATGATATGATAGTGTAGGCTGAGTGATCTGGAAAGACTCAAGGATATCGCAGGCACACAATTCACCACAAGAAAGCATTTCTATGATTTTCAACCTTGTACTGTCTCCAAGTGCTTTAAATATCGGTGCTACTTCCGTGTAATCTTTCATATTTAACAGAGTCTCCTTATTTGTATTTACTATACCCTTATGATATAGACATTTATCTATGTCTCTATATTATAAATCATATAGACATTTGTCAATATGATTTGTGTAATGTTTATGTAATATTTAAGTGAAATTGGAATCGTAAAAAAACACGCAGTTCCATCATGGCTATCTGCATGTTCTTTCTTACTTATTTATCATTTAAATATCACTTTTATCACCTGAATTTTCCGAACTTATAGCCTATCCTTTTTTATTATTTACTTATTTTTTAAGGTACTGTTATTAAGCGTAAAGGCTTCTCCTGGTGCAAGTACACATATACGTTCCGGATTATCAATAAGCCCAAGTAAGTCATCCGGATCAGCATTAAAAGCATCGATATCAGGTGCATCTACACTTCCCCAATGAGATAATAATAAATCGGCATTGGGATATGTGTTTGCTAATTTAACAGCTCCCTGCAGACCGATATGCCACGAATTATTTGAGAAATCAAAAATTATGACGTCCGGGTTTGGCATCTTAAGATGATCGGGTAAAAGTCTTGAGTCGCCAGGAGCCCATATTGAACCATCTGGAGTTTCTAGCCAGAAACCACAGCAGTCTTCAAATTGAAAGATCCTTGTAAATTCCTTTGTTTCATTTTGCCAGGCATGATCCGCAGGTGTTACAGTTACGTTTATATTCCCAACTTCAAAAGTCTCTCCAATAGCATGTCCGAATCCTGCCATACCTTCCTCTTTCATTAGTTCAGATACATATTTGGTTCCATGATATTCTTTACAAACTGGTTCGATTTTCTTACAGGTTACTCTGCTAAAATGGTCATTATCGCTATGAGTAACCAATATTGAATCCAAATGAGGTATATCATCTGGTAGAATAGGCATATCGATTAGTAACGGTAAATCAAACCCCTCTAAAAGAGGATCTATCATGACACATGTTCCACGGCAATTAACGAATATACCTGCATTCCCCAACCAACGAATTATTGTTTTATTCGATGGAGCAAATGCTTCTATTCCAAATTGTTGTGTTTTAGGTGCGCATGCCTGTTTATTTTTCTTATTCATATTATCCTCTCTTTACTTTAAACATATAAAAATTATATCTATTAGATTGATGTTTTACAACAACATTATACCACTACATGCAAATCTTACTATAAATAATATAATAAGCTTATTTATATCAATCTACACAGCTTATTTATCTCTATTTACTGCTTAATGTAAATAAAGATCCTTATATCGTTCTGGTAACGGATAGTCTTCCATATGTTCATATTTTAATACTTTTTGCAGGCCTGGGTATGAAAGTTCTATCAAAATCCTGTCTTTACCCACCGTGATGTGTGGCCCTATAAAAGGTTCAACTTCTATATTAATTATAAAATCCGAAGTACGATTGCCATTGGGTCGTTCAATATTTAGAACTTTTATCGATGTGCTATCATAAAATGGTGTCTCAGTTAAAATATTTTTATAATAGTAGTCAATTACTGTATCTATTGTGGGAGCAAGTGCTGTTATGATAACATCTTGATACAAAATATCACGTGGCTCTTCTTCCGTTTGCTTTACTTCGGCATTAACAAACGTATTTTTTATAGTGATTGCAACTATAATTACAATAGATATAGTTACAACTAAAATTATCTTTTTTATCATTGACTCACTCCATTTCATAATTCTCTTTAGGGACCATTATCATAATTTCCTAATCTATATAATTTTTATTCAATGTTTTCTTTCGCTTTTCCTTTTGTTTTTCCTCAATTATTTCATCCAACTACTCTACTTAACAAATCAAGTCATCTTCTCTCCCATTCCATTTTTCAACAACTCTCAACAAACCTAATCCTTTATCATATAATAAATATCTGTTTTAATAAGTATAAACATTGCGTTTATTAAAAAAGTATTATAGAATACTAAAAGTGATGCATCTATATGTTGTGGCAAGCTTTTCTACAGAATCAAATCACAGTAAATACTGGGAAAATCAGACGTCTAAAATTGGGATGTGCAATGAAACCGTCATCTCTCTTCATCATATAATGAAATCCAACCAGGATATAATAAATATTAGTACTTCATGAATAATATATATGAAGTAAATAATTTTGAAATCCTATCAAAAGTTTTATTAGAAAGGAAAAGTAAATTTGAATACTACAAAAGATCTAGAATCAAAAAGTATCGGCAGTCTTCTACTTATGTTTTCAGTGCCCGCGGTTATTGGAATGCTTGTAAATGCCTTATATAGTATTGTCGACCGTATCTTTATCGGCAGAGGCGTGGGTTCAATTGCGCTGTCAGGTGTTGCTGTTACATTACCGATAACCAATATAATTATGGGGGTGGGTATGTTGATTGGTATCGGTTCATCAACAATTGTATCCATTAAATTAGGACAAAAGAAATATGAGGAAGCCGAAAAAATAGTCGGAAATGCATTTCTTCTTACCATAATACTTTCACTTGTTGTAACTGTAATTGGATTGATATTCTTAAATCCCATCCTGACAATGTTAGGTGCAAGTTCTGAAACCATGCCCTACGCTAAAACCTTTGCTAGGATTCTACTCACCGGTGCAGTTCTTCAGAATATCGGCTTTGGTCTTAATTCGATCATCCGTTCCGAGGGGGATGCAAAAACCGCAATGAATACCATGTTAATTGGAGCGGTTCTGAATACCATACTGAATCCAATCTTTATTTTTATATTCAAATTCGGTGTTGCTGGATCTGCTCTAGCTACCTTGATATCACAAGCAGTATGTTCCATATGGGTTGTCTTATATCTAACCAGAAAAAGTCTCGTCAAGTTGAAGAAATGTAATCTTAAGCTAAGTAGTCATACATTTAAAGAAATCTCTTCTATTGGTATCTCACCCTTTATCATGCAGGTGGCTGCAAGTTTTGTGACGATTATATTCAATATCAATCTTGTAAAATATGGCGGAGATCTTGCGGTTGGCGCCTATTCACTGATTATAAGCATTGCCATGCTGATATTAATGCCAAGCTTTGGTGTCAATCAAGGTGCACAACCAATCATTGGTTATAATTATGGTGCCGATAACATCCAACGAGTTAAGAAAACTGTACTTTATTCAATCATAGTTAATACTTGTATTTCCCTCCTTGGCTGGCTGTCCGTTGAATTATTTGCAACTCAAATCATAAAAATATTTAATAAAGAGGATCTTGAATTAATCCATATAGCTTCCAATGGCCTTCGGATCTATCTTGTAGCAATGCTTATCGTTGGAGCACAAACAGCTTGTATTAACTATTTTCAATCAGTTCAAAAAGCTCTCATAGCAATGACACTAAGTTTATTGCGTCAGGTAGTCATTTTAATTCCATTTGTACTGATCCTACCACGCTACTTTGGTTTAAATGGTATCTGGTATGCAGGACCGATATCCGATGTGGTCTCAACACTGGTGTGTGCTATATTAATAATCAGAGAATTTAGAAAGCTTAAGCCTTCCTCTTCTACTGTTCATAATTTACTTTAGGAAGTTCAAACCATTCATTTATAATAAAAATCAGGACGGTCAAAAATACCGTCCTGATTTTATATATTTGACATATTACTTTTCAATCAACTAGATACATTGCATTTATCTAGTTGATTGAACGTTTTTACTTACATCTACTTTTACAATTTCATACTGTGAATTAATGATTAACCATAATTCAGGATTAAAAATTGTTATATTCCAAATACTTATACCTGACAAGTTATAGTTTGCTACTAACTCCAGGCTAGCATTTATGCTTTTAGAATTAATAAACCACACTAAATGCTGAACCTCATCTCTAACCGTATAAAAAAAATATGGTGATTGAGATTTTTCATCATACTTTATTTCGGCGCCAACATTCCGAGCCAAAGTATAAACGTTACTTAAAGAAATGCTATAGATATTTGAAATCCCCGGGACAAATGGTAATTCCCAATCATATCCAATCGTAGCTATTCCTAATATAATTTTTTCAGGGGGTATATACTGAAGGATATATTTTAAAAAATTATTTATTTCATTAAAAGAACTAATTGGGGATGGTGGAGTTACCTTCGTTGACCATTCATAACTCATAAAAATGATATTATATGCCAACTGGTTTAATAGTGAGTAATCTATCTTTTCAAAATTAACATTATTCTGATCTGTAGTAAGTTCCGGATTTATTGTTAAGAAAACCGGATACCCCTCTCTATTTAAGCGATTCACCACATTTGTAAAATAACTTTCATATAATTTCAGGTTTGAAATGCTCATGTATTGTAATGATAAATTCAAACCATAATATCCTCTTTCTTTTAGAATATTAAGTATGTTTTCTATTTGTTTATTTTGATACTCTTCATTTAACAGTAAGTCAAATGCAACTCTTATATTCGCTTCTCCGGTAATTGTTAATGTTGTTAGAAGCATTAAAGGCGCTACCCCGTATTCCTTAGATATCTTAACAATCTCAGAATCATCATAATACGACTTTATTCCACCTTCTGCAGTGGCTGTAAAATTTAATACAGATAGATAGGTCAAATAAGGCAATGTTTTTCTTAAAATTAATTTATCAATATTAGGCGGAGAATTCCCATGAGTTGTGATTTTCTTTTTTGTATCATATGATATAATAAGGATATCACCCGGATAAATATATTGACGTTCAGCCAGAAACGGATTATTTGCTAAAAGTTGAATAACAGATACATTAAATGTATTAGCAATGTTAAATAAGGTATCCCCCTCTTTCACGATATAGCTCTGTTTAGGATTTGCTATTACAATGGATTGACCATTTACTAAATCATCCGTGCTTGAGAGCCCATTATCTTGTAATATCTTATCAACAGTTACACCATATTTCTTAGCTATAGACTGAATGGTATCTCCTTGCTTAATTTCATATATTTCCATGATGAACCTCTGATAATCGTTTACAATATTATATGCTATCTCTTACATTAATTTCATCTATGATCATCTTGTAATTTCATTTAAACCATTCGATATTTATATTTCAATTAATATTTTCTGTTATTTTTTAAATATCATATTTTGTTTTAATTTAACTACATAACATTATTATGTAAACTCTTTTCATTTATTCCAACATACTAGATTTTACATGTTGATAATAACGCACATGGATATATATGTAAATCCAATATGCATTTATTAATTTGATAATATATGGCATATTAAGTCAATATATGTTATCGTGATTCTTATAATATATTCGTTCTTTAAATATGATATATTTCACCATACCACCAAGGAGATGTTTATGAAAAAAATATTACTTATCATTTTAATTGTAGCTATCTTATTTTCTGGATGTAAATTAAACTCAACAAAAAGCAACCTTCACTCTTTAACTTCTTCCCCCTCCCCTTCCGTTCTACACAAGAATTTAGCAGTGGATAAAAATGATAAATCAAGCTTTCTTATTGATGATCATTTAGTGAAAGTGAAGGATCAACGTTCCTCAGTAACCTCAATTAAATCATTGGATTGGATCGATAATAATAGAGTTGAGATTATATGTCATGTCAATCCCTCTCTCGATTATTTTACAATATATAATTCCATCAGTAATCAATTTGAATATACAGAGTATGGTAGCTGGTTTGTATGGAATAAGAAGGATATTAAATCTCTCATATACATTGAAGGTCCTGCACATTTTGAGAATCCCAAGAATCCGGAATATAAAATCATGAATTACTCCGGGAAGACATTATATAAATCTAAGAATCAACTGAAAAATCTTGAATACAGAAGTGAGAAAATTATTTTTTATGAAATCGATCAATACGGAAAGACAGTTTCAAAAACAATTTCATAATATTTATTAGAAATAGGGGCCCTTGCATACAAATATTTTGCTTGTGTCCCTATTTTATTCTATAAACAGTCTATTTGGCCAAGAAAATTAACATATATGAGTATTAATAGTACAATTTTACTATAATTGGAATCACTATAAAGTTGCATATTTCTACAAAATATTATAAAATTCTATATATAAATGTATTACAAAACTATTCCCCAAATAAGGAGATTGTTAATATGAATCTAAACCACTTTAAAGTGCGAACCAAAATTATTTTATTTGCAGTGATTCTGCTTGCCGTGTCTGTTCTCTTAGCGAGTGTTGCTATTATTGAGCAAAATAACGCTATGAAAAGAACGACACAATCCATGGAAAAGAGTATTCGCTCTGATTTCGATACCAACATAAAGGAACATGTACAAAGTGTTTACTCCATACTTGATTATAACTATCAAAAGTATAAATCCGGAGAATATACTTTAGAGGAAGCAAAGAAAATATCTGCTGACACTGTAAGAAAGATGACTTATGGTAAGGATGGGTATTTTTGGATTGATACCTACGACGGCACAAATGTAGTTCTGCTTGGCAAAGACCAAGAAGGCAAAAATCGTTTGGACATGGTAGATGCCAAAGGCTTCGAGATGGTCAAAGCTATTATTAAAGCCGGCCAGCAGCCTGGTGGTGGATACACCGATTACTGGTTTCCGAAAGTAAACGAAACCAAGCCCTCTCCTAAGAGGGGCTATAGCTTAGCTTTTGAACCATATAAATGGGTAATTGGAACCGGAAATTATGTTGATTTTGTTGATAGCTATGTAAATAATATTACGAAAGAAGAAAAAGCGGTAGCACAAGGGATTATAATGCGTTTCATCATTATTTTCGCTATCTCAATTATTATTGCTGTTTCCGTATCTGTATACTTATCCATTAATTTAGGAAAATCATTCAAAACCATAAGTAACTATTTTAAGACCTTAGCGACCGGAGATTTTTCTGTACAATTACCAAGTAAATTCCTCATAAGAAGGGATGATTTTGGTTCCCTCGCGAATGAAATTGAGACGATGAAAGATTCGATAGGCCGACTAATCGGTAGCACTAAAGATGCTTCAGATAATATCGTTGAGGTAGTTTCTAATATTAACGATAATATATTGGCTCTAAATGGTAACATTGAAGATGTTGCTGCAACTTCAGAAGAATTGGCAGCAAGTATGGAAGAAACATCTGCTTCTGCTGAAATGATGGCAACCACATCTTCAGAAATCGAAACAGCTACAAAGAATATTGCGACAAGATCGCAGGAAGCCGCATTACAAGTTATCGAAATCAGCAAACGTGCAAAAGATTCCAAAGAGGACATCTTAACAACCCAGGATAAAACAGTTAGTATTGGTAATGATATTCAATTTAAACTGAAAGAAGCAATTGAACAATCCAAAGTTGTTAGTCAAATTAATGTTCTTACTGATACAATTATGCAAATCACTGCACAAACCAACCTGTTGGCACTTAACGCTTCTATCGAGGCGGCCAGAGCAGGGGAAAGCGGAAAAGGCTTTGCAGTTGTTGCAGATGAAATTCGTAATCTTGCGGAACAATCCAAGAATGCTGCTACTAATATACATACTGTAACCGGTGATGTTACGGTAGCGATGAACAACCTGTCAGAAAGCTCAAAGGAACTACTATCCTTCGTATCAAGTGATATTTCAGAAAGCTTTGATAAGTTTTTAAAAGTGTCGGAAGCATATAATGATGATGCGATTTATATGGATAATTTAATTACAGATTTCAGTGCAACATCTGAGGAATTACTTGCATCCATTGAAAACATTATGGTATCTGTAAATGAAGTTGCGCAAGCAGCTACTGAAGGAGCAATTGGAACGGGTGATATTGCTGAAAAGATATCCCAAATCACAAATATGTCTTCTGAAATTGCTACCCAGGCAACAGTTTCAAAGGAAAGTTCCGATGTATTAATTAAGGAAATATCCACTTTTATAGTGTAAACGAATTTTATTAAATAATAATAATAATAAAAGATACGCTCGTATTAACCAAGTACTTCAGTTAATGCGAGCGCATTTTTTATTATTATAAAATTCATATTATATTCTTTAAAGCCACATATGATTAGGATAATTGATATATGTGATTACAATATCATTATAGTTTTGTAGCTATATAATTTAATTTAGTCTATAGATTTGCGTACTTTTCTGCGATCTTGATCAAAAGCTCAACGCTCTGATCCATTGCCTGTACGCAGGCATATTCCTTCTTCCCATGGTGATTATGACTGCCGGTTCCCAGGTTAGGGCAAGGTAATCCCATAAAGGATAATCTGGATCCATCCGTACCACCACGTACTGGAAGACTAACCGGATTTCCACCCAACTCCTTGATAGCTTCATATGCATTATCAATCAAATGCCAATGAGGTTTAATCTGCTCGGACATATTATAATAGCTATCTCTAACTTTAGCAATCACTGTATTCTCGCCAAACTTTTGATTCAGCTTTGATGCGATAGTTATAATTTTTTCTTTTTTCTCTTCTAATTTATCCTTATCATGGTCTCTAAGCAGATAACGCAACTCCGCCTTCTCAACATTGCCCTCCAATTGATCCAGATGATAGAATCCTTCATAATCCTGTGTATGTTCCGGTCTTTCCAACGCTGGCAGCATTTGATTGAATTCCATCGCGATCTGCAATGCATTTTTCATCTTATCTTTTGCAGAGCCCGGATGAATATTGACCCCATTAATTGTAATATGTGCAGCAGCTGCATTAAAAGTCTCATATTCCACTTCTCCGAATGCAGCTCCGTCTACAGTGTAGGCATATTCCGCACCGAAGAGTTTCACGTCGAATAAATCCGCTCCTCTTCCGATCTCCTCATCAGGTGTAAAACCGATTTTAATCGTTCCATGCTTAATATCAGGGTTTTGGTAGAGGTGTTCTGCCATGGTGAGTATCTCAGCAATACCGCATTTGTCATCCGCACCCAATAAAGTGGTTCCATCCGTCACCACAAGATCACATCCAATATATGAATTCAAGGAATCATATTCTAATGGGCTTAATACGATATTCTGCTCCTTATTAAGGATAATATCTGTTCCATCATAATTCTCAACAAGTCTTGTTTTTACATTTTGATATGGAACATCACGAACCACATCCATATGTGCGAGGAAGCCTATAACCGTACCATTCCAGTTTTCAATATTGGATTTTATTGTACCGAATACATAACCATTCTGGTCAACCGTCACATCGTCAATCCCGATGTCCTTCATCTCTTTTGCCAATGCATCTGCAAATACCAACTGCTCTGGAGAGCTGGGACAATTCTCATTTCCGCTCACTGATCCGGTTTCGTATTTCGTATAATTAATAAGTCTTTCATATGCTCTCATATTATTTGTCTCCTATCATAAGTTGTTTTTCTCAAGCTCTAAACCGATTCGTGTTATAACTTCAAACATTTCATATCGAGCCATATCGGTTTTATTATATTCCATTATATCCAACCCGATTAGTTGGAATTCATTATTAAGTAAGGATATCATCTCTTGTAGGGTTTTCATTGTTAACCCACTCTTAACCGGAAGTGGAACATAAGGAAAATCCTCCGAATCAAGTACATCAAGATCTAAATGGATATAGAGATTCTTGCTTCCCTTTGACCGTATCAATCGTATCACATCCTCTGTATTATGCTCCATATCTGAAACTGATACAACAGGGATAGTGTAATTCTTAATGTACTCCTTCTCTTCCGGATCAAGCTCATGCGCACCCATCATAACAACCTGCGACGGAAGTAATGTGGACGGCAAGCTTTCCACTATATTATCGTCACTCTCTCCTAATAAGGTTCTAAGGGGCATTCCGTAAAAATTTTTACTAGGAGAGGATTGTGGCGTATTCAAATCACCATGAGAATCAAACCAAAGAATCGTCATATCACCCGATAATTTATAATTCAGATAAGAAACCATCGGAACATTTGCATCACATCCCCCTCCAATGGTAAATATGGTATCCGGATCTTCTTCCTTTAATAAATTATGTACATGCATCAATTGTTTTACAATGACATCATAACCGAATATGTTATTTTTCGTGCAATTCACGTCATCTGTAGATACTTCAATTATCTTCACCTTACTTTCCTTAAGATAAAGTTCAAGAAATTCCTTTGCACCATGATATGTAGATAAATCCCTGCCACCCCCCTGCCACTGAGGAAAAGATATATTTAAATGTTTTGTACTCAATTATTCACGTCCTTTCGTATTAAAATTTTGATATAACCTCCCTTTAAATTATTAATAACATAATGTACAGTCAAAGTTTATGCCTTTGTATTATCAGTATAAACAAACCCACACGTAACTTTGTATATATTTTAGTTTATTAAAACCATAATACCTTATTATGAAATAAATTTATTATATACACTTGTAATATCCTATTACAATAGTATATTATATAATTAAGTCAATAAACAATCTACGTTCGACAAACTTCTACTTCTTTTCGAATTATGATTGAATTTACATGAATTAATAGATTCACTTTATCCACATAAGAAAGAACAGAATGGAGCGCTTATGAATACTACTACACTGAAACAAAAACTAAGTATTTTCAACAAATTGATTGATATCATATCCGGTATCTTTCTACCCATCATCAATGTATTGATGGCCGCCGCATTATTAAAAGGATTACTAATCCTGATTACGAATCTTGGATGGATCGATAAGGCAGAAGGAACCTATCAGATCTTATATGCAGCAGCTGACGGATTCTTTTACTTTTTACCGGTTTTCTTGGCGTATTCCGCTGCGAAAAAGCTGAAAGCAGATATTTATACTTCTGTTATGATTGCTGCAGCTCTAGTATACCCCAGTATCACTACTTTAATGAATGGTGGTGGAGGGACGGAATTCTTAGGATTACCAGTTCGATCATTAAATTATCCGTCCAGTGTCATCCCTATTATCCTTGCCGTAGCCTTACTTCACTATGTAGAAATTCCATTGGAACGATATCTGCCGAATACGATAAAAGGATTTTTAAAGCCTTTACTTTCAGCAGTAATCGTAATTCCTCTAACTTTCCTTATCTTTGGACCAATCGGGGCATTTATTGGTAATTCCATCGCCGGTGGATATAATGCATTATACAATACCAGCCCGATTTTAGCGGGTGCAATCTTCGGATTTATCTGGCAGCCAGCTGTAATCTTTGGTTTTCAATGGGGAATGGTTCCTGCTATTATTAATAATATTAAAAATACAGGAATAGATACCTGTCTACCATTGCTAGGACCGGCTGTTATGGGACAGGCAGGTGCCGCTATGGCAGTCAGCTTTATAGCTAAAAATAAAAGTTTAAAATCAGTAGGTATGTCTAGTTCTATCGCTGCGATTCTTGGAGTTACGGAGCCTGCTTTGTTTGGAGTAACCGTCCCATTAAAGCGCCCTATGTTTGCAGCCTGTATCGCAGGAGCAATTGGAGGAGCAATTGTAGGAACCTCACATGCCGGAGCAATCGCATTTGCGTTTCCTTCGATGGCGTCATTAGTTGTTTATCTAGGAGAAGGCTTTTGGACGTTCTTTTTCTCCATGGTGCTAGCCTTTATCATCAGCTTTATCTTAACCATGATTTTTGGCATCAACGAAGCAGATTATAATAAAAAAGCTGTAAAAGAAGTTTCATCAGAGTCATAAATACTACCAATATCATTTATTTATAAGAATAGCGTGTGAACAATTGGATAAATTATTCACACGCTTCTTATCTATATTACCTCATTATTTTTCCCGTATATGCTCTAATCCTTTTTCAAATATTTGCTTTACATGATCGTCGGTTAATGAGTAGAAAACTACCTTCCCTTCTTTTCTGTGTTTCACTAGATTTGCTGCTTTTAAGGATTTTAGCTGATGAGATATCGCAGATTTCGTCATATTCAATAATACCGCTAAATCACAGACACACATCTCACTTTCATCTAGTGCCCACATAATCTTCGCCCTCGTACTATCTCCTAAGACCTTAAAGAAATCCGAAAGGTCATATAATTCATCCTCATCCGGCATAACTAGTCTTACTTTATCGACAATGTCTGCATGTATCACATCGCAGTCAAAATTAATATCCGATTCTTTCATTCCATTATCCATCCTTTCGCATCTATCATTATATCTGCAGCAATCATAATTATAGTACTTTTTGCCTGTACTACATTCCCTATCACTATAACAAATATAACATACTTACCAAATAAATGCCAAATGACTTTTTCATTAAACAATCAGGCTAATACTTGATAAGAATCCATACAGAATCCCTTTCAAGCACCAGCCTAATTGTTTACAACATATTTATTGATTAGATAGACCTTTGATCCATGAATTTTTGTTTATTTTAACTTCTGATATAATGAGTTTAATAACTGTTGATTTGGATCTTGGCTTAATTCCCAAATCATAACGCCGCCTAAATCATTATTCATAATGTATTGTGCTTTTTCACTCATGGACAGCTCATTTTCATAGGTGATAAAGGTAGAGCGGTTAAATATCCACGGAACCCTCGCATAGGTATTATAATAATATTGATACCCGGGTGCATTCCGGTAATTTGATATAACCTTTTGATAGGATATGGATGCACCACCTGAATATGTTTGCATGAATCCATTGTTCACATTCGGTACTGATTGATAGATATATCCATAGAATGGCACTCCCATAACTAACTTCGATTTTGGGATACCCGTTTGCAACCACTCTTTAATACTCTTATCCACACTGATATTATATGGTTTAGTAGGATCATCACTAAAGAGAGGTGCATTAAAATTAGTTTTTGACTCCCACGTTCCATGTAAATCATAGGTCATGATATTCACAAAATCTACATAAGGATTAATCTGCATCAATTCAATGTTGTTCAAATACCAGGCTCCGGCTGCTCCTGCAAAGGTGAGGTCATAATGCTTACCAGTTATGATACCGCGTGTATTTAATCTTTCTCTTAAGGTTTTCATTAACAAGGTGAAATTATGCTTATCCTCCGTTCTCTTGCTGTTTGAAGACAATCCTCCCGATACCGGGTATTCCCAGTCTATATCGATTCCATCAAACCCATAATACACCATGAAGTCAACACAACTATTTGCAAATGTTAATCTGGATTGATCGGTTAATGCCGCATCCGAAAATCTTCCCGACCAGGAATATCCTCCTACCGATATTATCGTTCTCAAATTAGGATTGATCTTTTTTAATTGATTCAGACCACTAATATTGGCAGCATCGATATCAGGATAACCTAATTTAATCTTTAAATCACTGCCGATATCGGCAAAGGCATAATTAATATGCGTTAGTTTATTCGCATCCATCTTATCCGGAGTATAGCCCGAATATCTTGACCACGCTGCATAATACCCGACTATCTTATTTGATGGTGAAGGTATTGGAGTAACTGTCGGCACCTTTGTGGGTGCTGTTGTTGGTGTCAATACAAGTGTTGGTGCCATGGTTGGTGCCTTGGTTGGTGTCGTGGTTGGTGTTGATAAAGGTGTTAGCACTTTGGTAGGTACCGAAGTCGGTGTTTTTATCGGGGTTAACGTTGGTGTAACCACGGGAGCTATAACCGGTCTTTTTACTGTGATATTTGATGATAGTTTTATTCCTAATACACTTCCGGTAATTGCAGCTGTACCAGCTGATTTTGCTGTTACAACACCACTTGCAGAAACCACTGCAATTTTACTGTTATTAGTGCTCCAACTAACTTTATTCGTCGTTCCTAAAACTTTCAGTGTTGTCGATTGACCTATTGATAAGGAAGCAGAAATGCCGCTTAATTTTACTACTGTTACGGTGCCGGATAGCTTTTTACCAGCCACTGAAGCATAAATCGTAACCTTCCCAGGTGCTTTCCCCGTAACTTTACCGGTTGTGGTAATGGTGGCTATATTTTTACTACTTGTTGACCAGGTTACTTTCGAGGAGGTACCGCTTACTTTGAGAGTGATACTCTTACCCATTGTAACCGAGGATGAATTTAGCTTAATTATGGTTACCTTACAGGCTAGTTTCTTACCCGAAACAGAAGCATATATGATGGCCGTTCCTGGTGCCTTACCGTACACTTTTCCACCTGTAGTCACTGTTGCAACTGATTTATTACTTGAATACCAGGATACCTTTTTACTAGTTCCATTTATGTATAATGTTTTATAATGATTCGCTTCCATCGTAGATGAACTACTACTGATACGAATGGTTGCTGCTTGTGCTCTGATTTGCTCTTTCATCATTATTATGAGTAAAAGAAGTAGTATCAAAGCAAAAGAAACTAATTTTCGCTTTCGTGCCATAGGCATACTCCACTTCATGATAAATAGATTAACGAGTGTATATTATCATTATAAATACATTCTAAACCAGTATCATTATCAAATTGATGGGTAGCTTTCAAGTATTATCCAGTGTATTTATAATAATATAGGGAAGGATTTCTCTCTCTTTATTTACGCTCCTTCACCAACCAGTCCACAGCCCTAATTAAATTCTCGCATCCATAGTTATATGCTTCATCCGTATCATAACTCCTGTAGAAGCTCTCAATTATCATAATCAGGTATAAATAGATATCATATAGTTTGCAGCGGATTTGCTCACTTCTAGTAAACTCCACCTTCCCATACCCCTTCAGCTTCATTGGTTCCATGGTACGAAAATGTGCTTCCATTAGCGGATCTCCCCATAATGCACGCTCGAAATCAAGGAGTCCGATTACTTTACCTTCTTTTACAAATACATTAGAATCCCATAGATCCCAGTGTATAAATCGTGGCTCATTAACTTCTTCCAAATAGGTATCGTATTCAGCGATTAGTGAACGTAGCATATCATAAGAATAAGTAAGCGTTACTTCTTTCCTTTTTCCATCCTCTATGAGTGCTTCCATCATTTTTAAAAATGTATCTTTCCATGTGGTGCCCCTCAGATCTGTATTCGCTTCATATCCGAAGTAATCCTTCCCATGAATATCATTCATTTTTCTTACATAATGACCAATTTCAAAGTCTATATTTCTCTGTTCCTCTTCAGATAAATCACCTTTCACATTACCATAATTATTACCGGTCAATAACTCCATAAAGAAATAATCCGAATCGCAGATATCTCTTCTGTCGTCATAATAATAAACTTTAGGAACCTTTACATCCGTAAGCTCCCCAACCAGTCTCATCATATTAGCCTCGGTTTTCATGATATTTTTTTCATAGGTCATAATATCAGCAATCACAGGAGGAGCGATTTTTAAAACAGTATCCCTTCCATCCGATAATATAACTTTATAGGCTACATTGAACCATCCTTCCTTCATCTCGGTGACTGCATCTTCCCCTTTTGCTAGTTCACAATCCTGGAAGCTACGTTTGACCATCTCTTCTATCGTGTTCCTGCTCTGTTTATTCTTCGTTAAGCTCTCCATAAATACCCTCCCCATATAAAAATCATGATAATTCGATTCGTTCTGTATCAATAAAGTCAAGTGCAATACGGTTGATTCCTTCTTCAAAATCCAAGTGTAATTCGTCTGATAAGATTAAGTCAGGTAGCATCATCTTTTCAACTTGGGATAAACAACGATTTTCCAGGCGCTCTTTGATATCCCTTTTCACGCCATTTCCGTAAAGTATGATCCTGTTAGGACCATACATACATTGAAATGTCTGTATGGTCTTAATTATGATATCTTGAACCATCTCCGGATCAAAATCAAAAGTTTCCCAGTCAATACCTAATGGTAAATATTTTATCTCACCCACCAATCCATCTCTTCCTTTATAGATATGATTGTCTAAATAGACACCTGCTCCTGGTGGGTATTTTTCCGGAAAATACAATCCTACAATACACTGGTCTTTCCGGGTTCCGTTCTTATGACAATATCCATTTACGGCGGCATTGATATCATTTTCGCAAAATACAGGCATTTGAAATTTATCACTGATGTATCCGGATAAGGATTGATCTCTTAACTTCTCATAATCACAAATTACCAGCCTTTGATTTACATCCTCTCCTGGAATACCAAAGTATATGACTTGAAGATTCGGATATCGATGAACGAAATCTTCAATATAGGTATCAAATGACTCCAAATTAACATCGGACAAAATCTGTTCCTTACGTTCTACCACCTCTCCTCTTAAGTTGATCATACAGTAAAAGGCGATATCTTTTCCCTTATATTCTTGCATATTAATCGTCAAAGCCATGCGGTAATCTGAGTTAAATCGGTAAGACAAAGCAGGACGTCCCCCTTCCGAGCTCACCATCTCATCCGGAATGATTTCTCCATTATTAATTAAAGTTTTAATAAGTGAATTAACAGTAACCACACTAAGACCAGTTGCTTCCGATAATTGTGGCTTCGTTGCAATACCCACTTCCTTTAAAGCCTTACGTATCTTATTCAGATTGATATCCTTAATAATATTACTTTTTTTATCCATTCATTTATCCTCTCACACCCTTTAAAGATAAAAGTTGGTTAACTCGTTCCGTACTCGCAAACATGAACGCCACATATACCAGAACAATAATCGGTAATATCGCTACACTCATATTCGTAGCTAATGCTCCAAATAAAGGTGGCAAAAATGTGCTTCCTGTATAAGCAACAGCCATCTGATAACCGATCAAATTGGCGGAATTCTCACTTCCAAACCGCTTCGGTGTTTCATGAATCAGACCAGGATATATCGGCGCAAGTCCAAGCCCAATTAGAACAAATCCGATCAATGAGAATAGAACTGGTAATGGAAGTAATAATAAAATTCCACCTACCAAAGCGATAATCTGACCGCATCGGATCAATATACGATTACTTACTTTCATCGTTATAAAACCGGTAATTAATCTTCCCGCCGTAATACCGCCATAATAAAGTGAAACCCATCCGGCTGCACGTTCTGCAGAAATATGTCTAGCTCCGACTAAGTAACTGGCTCCCCACAAACCTACCGACATCTCGGTGCCACAATATAATAAAAAGGCTAATAACGTGAATTTTACTCCTTTTATTTTGAATACATTCTGTTTGGTTTTATCATGGAATTGTGA
This sequence comes from Variimorphobacter sp. HTMS_6, assembly GCF_059717775.1. Lineage (NCBI taxonomy): Bacteria > Bacillati > Bacillota > Clostridia > Lachnospirales > Lachnospiraceae > Variimorphobacter > Variimorphobacter sp. HTMS_6. The sequence continues at coordinate 1,505,317 of NZ_AP046094.1, read as the reverse complement.
GGATTCGTCTGTTTGAATCGCATCTGTAGATTCTTGATTCATTTTTTCTCGCTCATGGATCTGTGCAACTCGCTTCCAAAGTGGAAGGGTAACAAATAGGATAATCACAAAGGCAAATTGAATGATCGATACTGCCATATAACCTCCTCTCCAAGAATTATGCTTCGTGGTATAGTAGGACATAATAATTGGACCGGTAGTTGCACCTACGCCCCAGAAACAATGTAACCAGTTCATATGATGTGCTTTATAATTTTCAGCTACATAATGATTTAAAGCTGAGTCCACAGAACCTGCGCCTAATCCAAGTGGAATAGCCAAAAGAATAATCCATATAATAGATGGTGCTACGGAAAATCCCATTAATGGAGCTGCAGTAAGAAGACAACTAATTAAGGTCACTTTACCGGTTCCAAATTTCTTTATAATCCTTCCACTTAATAAGCTTGAGATTATTGTACCTCCCGATATCACCATTGTAATAATTCCTGCCGTCCCGAAAGATGTGCCCATGTCTGGCCATATCATCGGCCATGCTGACCCAAGTAACGAATCCGGTAACCCTAAACTAATAAACGCCATATAAATAATGATTAAGAACCCAGTTGCCATAAAAATCTCCTTCATCTTAAATAGTTTAAATTGATTCTTATTGAAATTAAATGATACATTTTAATACTTATAGATAATTATTGAATCTTATTAATAATGATTAATAACTATTAATACCTATTGATGTTATTGATACTGATTGATACCTATTGATACTGATTGATACCTTTGATTCCTATTGATACTGATTGATACCTATTGATGCCTATGGATACTGATTGATACCTTTGATATTAATTGATATTTATTGAAATATAGTGATATTATTTCATAAATTGTGTGGGATGATTTTTAATAATACTTCATATAATTTGTCAATATCCCTTTATTTAACGCGCTTTATAAAGTGCATTTATTAAGTAGTTTTAGTTTACTCCTAATCTTTAATAATGTCAATCCTTTCTAGTATATTCCAGAAGAGTAATCCTATCAGTTATTTCTATTCAAAGGAAAGGGACATCTTTCAGTCACTATTCAACCGAAAAACGTCCCATTAACATTTATTATAAGTATTGCAGCTTGAATAATTACAGTTTATAGGATAACATCACAACTTTGATTTAAGGTCTATCAATTGTAATTCTACCATCCTTATAATCCAATACCATTTTATTACCTTCCAGCTCCATATCATTCAATATTTCTCTAGGAATCTGAATACGACCTGCTCTATCCACAACAACATATTCCTTTTGATGTGTTTTTCTTCCCCAACCATCAATATGAGCTTCTTCAGAGTCTAAATCAATGGCCTCTTTCAGTAAGAGCTCGCTACTGATCTTACCATCACGGATTGCTGCCACTCGTTCAACCTTAGAGGATAGTTCCACGTCATGAGTAACGACAATAAGGGTCAGTCCAAGCTCTCTATTTAATCGTCTGAACACATCAAAGATTACATCTGCGGTAGCACGATCCACTGCACCGGTAGGCTCATCTGCCAAAAGTACCTTTGGCGAATTCGCTAACGCAATCGCGATCGCGATACGCTGCTGCTCACCACCGGAGAGTTGATAAAGTTTATTATCTTTTTTCTTTGATAACCCAACCATATCTAAGAGTTCTAAAGATTTTTCCTTCTTTTCCTTTAAACTATTGAACTGCATCGGCATTTTAATATTTTCCAGTACCGACAGATAAGGAACCAAGTTTCTGGCATTATTTTGCCAAACAAAGCCTACTGTGTTTCTTTTGTAATCTACCAATTCCTTATTCGTCATCGTAAATAGATTCTTACCATCCACGTATAGTTTGCCCGCGCTTGGTCGATCCAGTCCACCAATCATATTAAGAAATGTACTTTTACCACTTCCGCTATTGCCGATTATGGCCATAAACTCTCCAGCTTCTACGTTCAAATCAAGTCCTTGGAGCGCTAGAACCTCTATGTCCTTTGTCTTATATATTTTGACTAAGTTGTCCGACTTAACCATTGCTTCAGCCATATATTTATCCTTTCCTTTGGCGGATATAAAACCCTGCTATCTTTTATTACTTATTTCTTTAACCATACCGTCTTCTAATTGAATTAACATATCGCCAAGGTTCATTAAGCTGATATCATGGGTTGTCATTACGATAGTAATTCCTTCTTTTTCTATCATTTCTTTAAATAACTTGAGAACCTCATGTGCAGTTTGAGTATCCAATTCAGCGGTCGGTTCATCGGCAAATATAATTCTTGGCTTATGAGACACCGCTCTTGCTATTGCTACTCTTTGTTGCTCACCACCGGACATCTCAGCCGGCATATGGGTCATACGATTACCCAGACCGACCATATTCAAAGCTTCTTCTACTCTGTCCTTTCGGTTCTCGTTCATCCCTGCAAGTCTCATCGCTAATTCCACATTCTCATAAGCACTCATCATCGGCACCAGAGATACGGATTGAAATACGAAACCGAATTGCTCGCGCCTGAGCTGCTCTCTCTTGGCCTCCGACATTTCTGTGATATCCTGATCATCGAATTTTACAGTACCACTTTCTGGATAATCCAACGCGCCCAATATATTTAGAAGTGTTGTCTTACCGGAACCGGATCTACCTCTAAGTATAATCAGTCCTTTTTCTTGAATTTGGAAATTAATATCCTTCAGTGCTTGAAATTCATTGGAACGACCCTTATTAAATATTTGATTTACATGTTCGACATTTATTAAAGTCTGATTCATATTTTACCTCATTCTCACTCGTGCATTTCTTAATCTAGGTTACACCGTATTATTATTAATCCTCTCCCAGCTTCAAAGCGTTCGTAATATTTAATTTTGATACAATTCTCATAATTACTGCTAAACTGACCAAAAGCACCATCAAGACTACGATGAATAATCTTATCATATCACTGGATTGTATCATTAATTTTAAAGGAAGCACCTGGTCAGAGGTCGCATATGCCGTCTGCAATAGAGGAACAAATAAAACGGAAGCGAAGTATCCGATACAGCCTCCTGCGATAATCGGAAAAATTCCTGAGAAGATTTGTTCACTAATCAACATCTGATTAATCTCCCGCTTTCTCATACCCATCGCTCTAAGAACACCAAACAATAATTCTCTGGATCTTATCGATAGAATCCAATAAATTAAATATCCGATTACGCATAGTACCAAAATGATGATAAAACTCATAGTTAGGATACCATTCGTCCCTTGAAATAGCGTATCTGTCCTGATACCATCCAAATCTTTGGTCATGTCTGTATAATCTGATATTAAGATTTCATTCTTGGCAACAAAATCATAATATCCCTTCGTATCACCCTTAAAATCCATAAATACATAATACGGTATTACTCCAAGTGTATCCTGTAAGGATGCGATATTCGCAACTATCATATACTGATCATCTTCTTTATAATTACCATCTTCTGTAATAATCGCTTTCTTATCCTTATAAGTTGGCCAATATTTAAAGAAACCACTTATGGTTCCAATATAGGGTTTATCCTTATGATTATATATATCAATTTTATCACCGATATGGTAACCCATCTTATCTTTAAAATTATAGGACACAAGGACGTTATTAGAAGACTTCGCCATCTTATTTAATTGGCTGTAGTAATTTTCACTGTTCAAATTCTTCGGAAGAGAAATCATCGTACCAAATTCCTTCGTTTGAATTCCCATCAATGTCAGATTACCCTTTAGTTCTTCCGCAGTAGTCTTAATATAAGCTCCCTTATCAATTACTACCTTTGTGGTTTTGTTAACTCCCTTAATCGTCGCATATCTGTCATAATCGGGTTCGTAATAGGTAAACGGTCCTGCCATCGAAGAGCCTGATCCGTTATTTTTCCATAACTCTAATGATGAAACGGTCGCACTATCTAGATAGCGTATATTCTTTTCCGCATTTACAACAATCGTTCTGGCAACAACGGAATCGAAGATACCGAGTGATACCATCATAATCATGAACAGCATAATAAACTGTTGCTTCTTACCAACTCTTATTGTTTGAAGGAACGAAGTATAGGATGCTGGTTTCCAATGATTACGGCCGATATAATAAATCAATTTAATTAGTAACGGCTGTATTCTCATGTAAAACATACCGAGTCCCAATACAAAAATGGAACTTCCTAAGTATAATAACGGTTCCGCTCCTTTTCCAGTTGCTACGGATGCAACTATATTAGTGGTATTCTTTGAATAGGTGAAATAACAATATAACGCGATACCGATTAAAATAAAATCTAAGAAAAAGCGTTCCCAAAACGGATTCTTATTCTGATACTTTTGCTGCTTTAATGCAACAATTGAGATATTACTATATCGGAACACAGGTATAATCGTTACCAAAATCGTTAGGAGTGCTGCTGCAAAAGCAGATAAAAATACATCATAGGAATATTGAATATTCAGATTTCTTAAGCTCGAAAACTGTAAAAATTCATTGGTACTGCCAAGAGCCCCGGTAAACAACCGCCCTAATGGAATTCCAATTAATAATCCTAATACAGCAAGTATAGTACTTTGGTAAAAATATAGTGCAATGATCTGCAAGCTACTGGCACCACGGCTTTTCATAACGGAGATTTCACTTTGCTCCATCTTCAACATCTGACCGGATATCATGAATAAAAAGGCACATAGTAATATCAGTAATGGAATCTGTAAGATCCAAAAGGTAGTACGAATTCGATCCATTTTACTATCAAAATTCTTCAATACATCCTGATAATTAGTGGATTTTAAGGTGTTTTTATATTCTCCGCCACTGATATCGTATGTTTTCTTAAGAATATGATCAATATTTTTTATGTTCATGTTCTTATATTCCATTTGAGAATACCAAGTAACATTCATCTTTATTGTTTGAAGACTCTTTGATTCAAACATTTTTTCAAATACTGACGGTTGTATAAAGCACTGAGTGGTATATTTATCTGGTTTCGTTGTAAAGAACATATCGCCTGGATTGGCTTCTTTATATACCCCAACTATTTTAATAATAATCGGTTTGCCATCCGGTGATTTATAGGATGTAAGCTGTAATTCTTCATTTAATAGAACATCCAATGAAACCATCGCTGCTTCACTTATTATTGCTTCAATCTTACCATCCTTGATTTCATTTGAGTACATTTTACCCGATACAATCTTAACATGCTGATCCATATCCGTCATGGATGAAATACTATAAACTTTATTGCTGTTTTCTTCTCTTCCATAGAGAGAATCTGCAAGACTGGTATCAAGTTGTGATAATCGAATAGTATTATGTTTTTTCACATTAAAACTATCCGGAATTTGTTGCATAAAGTCATTCACCTTATTAACATCTGCTATCGATGTATTAACGTCAAAATCTTTTGATGTTACCATTTCAAACGGCCAGGACTGATTCTTTTCAACCTTTGAAGTGAACTCATCAGTCAACATTCGGGAAAGTGCTGCATTCAAATACATAGGATTTGACGTCGCTATTCCGATTAATAAAACAATGCCAATCAATTGACTGATAATCATCCATTTTTTATTAATGATTTTTTGTAATAAATATTGAAACATATCTACGCCATATCCTCTACTTTTCTGTATTTTTCATCAGTTCCATATCTTCGCTTATGCCGGTTATTGCCCAACAACGTTTCTCATCATAACCGCCCGAAATAAATACTTTTCGAACTACATTACCATCTTTGTCCTTATATTTTACATAAGAATTTGTTTCAGTAGCAAAAACATAAGAATTATCAATCATAATTACGTTTTTAGCAATATTCGTTTCTGTTATTGTTGTCATTAAATTATGTTTGATTTTTGTTGAATCGTCCACTTTAATTAACATCGTACTGTTTACTAATTGTCCCGGGAGAGAATACTTCCATGTAGTGATAACAGTACCATCTGTTTTACTCTTACTATCGTCTACTACTTTAACCTTCTGACCATAATTCAACGAGCATTCCTCATCTCCAACCGAAATAAAATATTCGTTGATTTTCGCTGTTCTAGCTATAATTGTTGTTGGCAAAATGACATCTCCCTTTGATAAATGCCCTAGACCAGTTATGATGCAATCTTCTTTTGCAACAATCTTTGATACTTTCGACATCGCTGATATCTTCGAGACATCCTGTTCCAGAATTTGACGTTGTTTATTTAATTCTGATTTTTGATATTCATAGTCAAGCTTTAACAACTTTATCTCTGTATTCTTAATATTCCGATCAATGGATGATTTCAACTTGCTCAATTCGCTGTTCTTTAATTTCAAAGACAACTTATAATTATCCTCTATTCCTGACATTTTCTTTTTCAGTGCATTTAGTTCGAATTTTTTTTCAACCAATGTTACATCATCTGCGGAAGGCACTACATACGCAATTGTCTGTCCTGCTTTTATCCTATTATGTTCCTTTACAGCGAAAGAGTTAAAGACCATATTGGTACCTTCAGAGTCAAAAGTGATTGGCTTGTCATTTAACCATACTTTTTCACTACCTATTTTGTATTCCTTCGCAAAATTACCTTTTTTCACCGCTTTCTTTGAGAAAGTGGCATCTTTATTATTATCCCAGGTATAGACATTATCCCCTTCCTTAACACCATCAAGGATTTCAGTATATACACCATCTGAGATACCGGTTTTGATATTATACCGAACTTTTTTATTGTTCTCAATTTTAAATATGTACTGACCGGATGTATCCTGGTTAATCGATTCATTCGGTATGCAGAGAACTTGTTTATGTTCCTCCTTAACCAGAACGACTGTTGCATATGAACCGATTAATGTATCGTTTGTAGCATTTTCAAATTTATAATTTCCTACCAGCGCATCCCCTGCCGCTGTTATGCTTTTATACTCCGCATCACTATACGGTTCATATTTAATTGGATACTCTTTCCCGTCAATCACCACAAACTTTCTTACATACTGTGACACAATACTAGGTTCAACAAAATCGGTCTGAATTAAAGACTTCGTATTATCCGCAAAAGCGATTACTTTTGCTGCAGTGGAAACGATATCTCCTTGCTTTAATTTCATTAAGCTGGCTATTTGACCATCATATGGTGCTTTTATTTCATAGACCGAATTACTACCGGTCAATTCTGATATCTGATCATTTATATGTTGTTCTTCCAGTCTCTCAGTCTCCTTGGACTGGTTTATTAAAAGCTGTATTTTATCAATTTCAGCCTTCTTAGCCACATAATCCGTATAACTTTTCTTTTTATCAATTAATTGTAATTGGTATTTCAGTATGGAAAGCTGATAATTTTTTGATGAGCTTTCATATTTATATTTATCCTGTAAATCCTTCCGTTGTTTCTTCAAATCCACTAACGCTTTTTCTGTGCCTGTTGTATATGATCTAGCTAATACTTCTCCCTTTTTCACTTTATCACCAATAGATACACAAAACTCTCCAAAGGTGACTGATTTCTTAAAGGATAGATATTTTACCTCTGGGCTAACTCTTGCATTCATAACGTCTGCATTCATTATGTCTCCATAGTTGGCCTTTACATAAGTATCGTGTGCAGCAACCGGTTCAATCAGATCCTTGGCGGTAATTTCTTTTGATGTCTGAATGCTCTTTGAACTAGAACATCCTCCTGAAATAAGTACTAGTGATACAATTAATATGTAAGCTATAATTTGTTTAAAAATTTTAATTTCCATTATTCACCCCACACACTATCCATTGTCAGGATAATTTTCTCGCCCTCATTTAAGCCACTTACGATTTCCGTGGTGTTATTACCCTTAAGTCCGATCGTCACATATTTCATTTGTCGGTTTCCATCGCTATCCAGCACATAGACATAATATTTATCTTTTGCCTTATGAATCGTCTTGCTGTCGACATATAATACATTTTCCTTATGTCCCATAATTGCATAGATATAACCATTGTCTCCAACTTTAGGATTGAAACTTTGTTTATCTAAGCGAAACATCATTACATTCTTCCACTTGGACACCTCAGTCGGTTTTATTTGATATATTTTATCTTTATCAGACGTTTTTACATGCAAATCTATCTTCTGTTTATCCTTAAAGTATTTCATATACTTTGTATCTTTGACCTCATATACACAGCTTGTATTATCTACTACTGTAATAACCTGATCTTCCGGATTAGAATAGGTACCTACCAGGTTAGCCTTTATAAAGGACACCGTTCCGGTTATACCGGAAAAGATCTTGCTCTGCGCTATTGTCTTGTTGTATGACTTTAATTTGAGTTTCTCAATCTCAATAGCATTCTTACCATCCTCAATCGTCTGATTGTAAGTTGCATTGATCTCATTCACTTTATTATCATAAGTGCTCTTATCCTGACTTGATTTTGGAGAAGCATTATAAATTTTCTTTGCATCCTTTAAATCCAATTCTTTTTGCTGTTTTGTCTGACTAATCATTAAGGTATTCTTCTTAATAATATAATTACTGTCCTTAATCTTGGCATCTGCATTATCATTGTCAAGTTCTGCTAAGACTTGTCCCTTTTGTACTTGTTCCCCTTCGTTAACACAGATATTTTGAATCATTCTGTCCTTTACCGCAAAGGCATAATTTTCACTCCTAGACTGGACATAGGTACACATAATTTCTTGAGATAATTTCACTTCACCTCGTTGAACATAAGAATAGTTGTATACGTCCTTTCTCTCATGCTGTAAGAATATGGTTTTCTCATCATCGTCAACCTTCTTACAAGAGCATAATAAAATACTTAGAAACACTCCTAATAATATAAATTTTGCTTTTCTTGACTTTAACCCCTTAAAGTCGTTATGTAAGAAACTTTTCATCACACCACCGTCATAATCCTATCTTAATAATTTGCTAAATAACTACACGATTTGCCAATTGAATTATAACATATTATTCGCTTTAATCAATTAAATCACAAAAAAAGAGCACATATCGAAACATTTTAAGCAATAATTACTAACTCAATTTGTTTAATATGCGCTATTCTTTGTAAAATATATAAAATAAATTGTCGATTTTTAAGTTAATCAAAGTCAAAACTTTTATAATCATTTTTTGTAAAACGATGATAAATTGCATGCCCATGCTCAAATTTTATGCAGTATCGATAACCATCCGGAACAGAATCTTCAAAATAAATCAAGTAATCAAATTCACCATGCGTGGTGTTTTCAAATACTACCTTTTCACTATAATGGTGAAATAAATCAAGAATTTCTTCAAGTGTACAACCATGTTGGTTTATTTTATTGATAAAATCCACTAAAAACAAGTTCTCTTCCACCTCTTCATGTACATAGGTTACTCCGTAAGCAGGGATAATGAAGCAATATCTGCTGCCTTGATGGGAATGAGACACATCTCCAAGACGTTCCTTAACCGATTGACAAAATCGATCCAAAACATCATTCAATGTAGTTATGTCGTAATTTTCTCCTAGTAATTTTTGAACGGACTCCATCGGATAATATAAACGTATGGTTTCACTTCGATATCCCAATTTTATCTGTTCTTCCTTTATTACATCAATAATATTATGTTCTAGCTCTTTAAAATCCGGTATCTTCCGATCTGCCATTCTATTTTCTCCAATCACTATTATAGAAATGTATATTGCATGTCAATATTTATTAATCACTTAAGAAGCTTGAAATGATCACATTAAACCCATATAAAATAACGTCCAACCTTGCCCTTATAATCCAAATACTCTTTTCCAAATGTCTTCTCTAAAAATCGTTCTTCTTCTAATATCTGATGATGCATTAATATTATAGTAACGATTGATAAAATAATCAAGATTGCATTTCCAAAGCTTAAGCATATTCCGATATAGGTCAGATCGAAACCCAAAAAGGCTGGATTACGACTAATTCGATATATTCCCGAACTTACCATCTCCGTTTTATCTTCATCCGGTATACCGGCTCTCCAATTATCTCTCATTGTGGTCATAGCAATAATAAATGAGATAATTCCAAGCGCGAATAATAGTAATCCTATGCTACGAAAACTTATATTCTTAGTAAGATTGGTATTGATCAGCGCACTGATTAACATTACGGGTACAATTATTATACTAAATATTCTAAGTAAACTTTCGACCCGAATAGTCTTTTTGCTTTTGTTTCCGATTCCTAATTGAGTTGTCTGTATTCCTCTTTTTCTTTGATCAAAAAGTTTTAAAAAGTATGCAGAATAAAATATTATCACTTCTATAATTCCAATTAACTGTATCATAAAATCCTCCCATACTAATTACAATTGAATAGTTGTTCAACTGTAATTAGTATAGTATGAATTTTAGCCATAGTCAAGAGATAATTATGATTTCACAACGTCGTTACATTATCCACTAATCATTCAAATTTATACTTGAATTATTTTTTTCTTTCAATAATAATCGTATAATTGGCAACAGAGCCGTTTTCCGCTTTAATGGAAACTACTATCTTATTCTGCCCAACATTCAGTGTTTTTGTTCCTGTTCCGCTTAACGTAGCATCTGAGCTTACCGCAGTTGCACCAATCACTACCTTAGTAATCTTATTAGTTACAGCGACACTATAGGTTTTGGTTGTTTGACTAAAGGATGGTGTAAGGCTCAAAGAAGCTCCGTCCGTCTTCTTAACCGTAAGAGTTTTAATTCTATTATTTGGATTTTTGATCGGAGCAGGTATTGGAACCGGCTTTGATGGCATATTCAGATATACTGGTATCGAGAATACGATTGGAGTATTTAGCAAACTGTTATATGCACTTTTTACTTTCTTTGCTTCTGCATATGGAGCTTCTACATTGCTCATATACTGATGGCTGTATCTTGAAACATCAGTTACATTGAACTTCTGAAGATATACCGTATCCTGTCCTCTGTTGATATAACGGCTACCGATCCAGAAAGCACCGCCAGCAATTGCACCGAAACGGTCATTCCAAGCCAGCATATATTGTGTATTATTAACGGTAATAGACGAGTTCTTTGCAAAGGATAATCCATTTGCAATAGCTCCTCCATAGGAACTGTTTGTGGCACCGATATTATAGAAATTATAATATCCGGAATAACCTGAATATGTACCAGTGGCGCTTCCACTAAAGCTTGTTGTGCTGCTTAACACTTCCTGTTTTGATCTGGAAGCTAAGTGATACGGGCTTACACCGGAATATAATGCAGCTTTTAAAAATGTTTCGGCATAGCTATAGTCCTTTTTTACACCATAGTTGTTAGTGAAACTGTATTTTTTATCAAAGGCAGTATTATTCAATATATTTTCCACACCATTGATATCTTGATATGCACTCTGATACTTTAATAATTCAAATTGAAAGATACCATTCGTAGTAATAAAATTACGCGGATCCATATAATATCCAAGGGCTGCCTTGGATGTGGTGACCCAATATGATCCGTCATATACAGTGAACTTATCCGTGCTCCAGTTATATGCACTTCCTTGCATGGATAACCATTCTAATCCCTTATAATTAGGAATCAGATTGACACCGGTCTTATTTTCCGCAGTAATCACTGTATTCCAGTCAAGTCCCGTATGGTAAGCCTTAAATACCCATTGTGGATACTGGTTATGGAGTAATCTCAAATATACTTTATAGCTTTCCGGGAACTTCTCCTTTGTTAATGACTGTTCAAATTGTGTATTATTTAACGGAGCCTTTGTGGGCGTGACTGAACCAGTTGAAGGCTTCGGCGTCGGAACCGGTGAATTTTTTGACGGAATATATATCACCGACGGCATTATATATCCGGTTTTCTTTGCTCCGTTATAGGTGAATTCTATTTTATAATATCGTACATAATTTAATATTACTGATTCGGTTACCTTTACAGCCTGAGCACTTTTTAATTTGATATGCTTATCATTGTTATCTTTAAGAAAGCTTAATGTTTTGGACGACGAATTATAACTAAAAACATTGAATACAAAATCCGTATTGCATACATAACCGGTAGTTGGTGTTGTAATGCTGTCATAAACTTTTAAATTATTTACTTCAAAAGCAGTACCTTCCTTTGGAATACCTATTGTCCCACCGTTGGCCGGCGGATTATTATTCGAAGGTTTTGAGGTTGGCTTTGGTGTTGGCTTTTTCGTAGGCTTTGGTGTTGGCTTTTTCGTTGGCTTTGGTGTTGGTTTCTTAGTTGGAATTGGTGTCGGTTTCTTGGTCGGTTTTGGTGTTGGTTTTTTTGTAGGGGTTGGGGTTATAACCGATTTAAATAAAAACTTAGCCGCCTGTAAGTAACCGACATAGCTTGTACCACTCACCTTAAAGGTAATCTGGTACCACTTATTCGACCCTATAACGGTTTCATTTTTTACCGTAATACTAGTACCTTTGTTTAAAGAAATCGCCTTCTTACTTTTATTTTTAACATAAGACGTGCTTCCGGCTTTTGTACTTACATTAACTTTCGATGTCAACACCTGCGCGTTCAGCGCTTTGGTATATGAAAGTTTGACATAATATGCAGATACGTAGCCGTTTAGTGTCTTATTATTCTTTTTCGCAGTTATTTTATACCATTTTGTATTTCCGACCGTGGTATCCCCTTTTACTGTTACGGAATTGTTTTTCACTAATGTTCCGATTTTTGAATATTTTGTACCCGCGCCACTTCTAATTATAAGCGAGGAAGCTGTAACCTTCCCACTGACAGATAAACCCGCTGTACCGGATGGTTTCGGTGTTGGTTTCGGTGTTGGTTTTTTCGTAGGCGTAGGCTTCGCAGTCGTTGTTTTAATATAGTTTTTATGTACATACCCTTTTACTGATTTTCCGCTAAATTTCAAGGATACATAATAAAAACTTCCCTTCGAACTAAGAATAGAAACTTTTGCCCCCTTTTTCAAATACACATTATTGCCATTAACTTTTACATGGCTGGATGATGTTGAAGGCCCGCTTCTAACATAAAGTGAGCTAGCTGTTACTGTTCCTGTCGTTGTGGCATATACTTTATCCGTATAATTAAATAATAGATTTTGAACGACAAGCGAAAGGATAAGCAAGGCTGCTACATACTTCTTTTTGAATTTAAAACTCATGATTTCTCCTTTTCAAACCGGTCAACGTGATACTAAAGCAAAATAAGCAATAATTCAGGGAAAATCTCGCTTCCGTTGATTTTACCTCATCATTGCTTATATCCAAATTCCCATGACACATCTCGTCATTTTGCGCTCTATTTATATAATATACCAAATGTTAGCAGTTTTCAACATATCATTATGACTAATTTTACCTTTATACAAAAGATGCTGTTACAAAATAAATAATCCGAAAGAAAATAGTAATATCATCATAATTCATTGCCTCACAAACACTATGAAGTCAATATATCATATTTTCATAATTGAATTATTATTTCGTAACAGCACCTATCACATTTATTTAAGCCAACTTCTAATTATATTTATGCCTCAGCTCTCAACTGCGCGCTTCCTTCCTTCTCATCCACATTGCCCATAGCGTTCCTGCGATACAGATGGAGGAATAACATCCGATCACTATACCAAATAGCATCGGCAGGGAGAATTCTATAATGGAATCAATCTGATAGATGGAGGATGCAATTAGAATGATGAGAATACAGATTGCAGTCATTAATACGGTATTGATGGATCTACCAAGCGTTTGGGATAAACTATCATTTACCAGTTCAACAACGGATAAGGAGGAATTCTCCTTCCTATTCTCTCGTATTCGATCATAGATTACAATCGTATCGTTAATTGAGTAACCGATAATTGTCAGCACAACTGCCACAAATGCATCATTTAGCGGAATACCAAATACTACGAACACAAAGAACACCACCCCAAAATCATGGATCAGTGAAACAACAGCCATAACCCCTGCCGAGAAACCGGATAAAACTGTAAATCGTACCGCTATATACAATCCGATTGCGATAAATGAGAACAAAATCGCCAGTCCAGCATTCTTTAATGCCTTTGCACCGATATATGGCTCCACCGCATATGTCTGGGAAAGTTTTGCATGAAGATTCGGCGAAGTGCTGTTGATTGCATTCGTGATCGCCTTTTGATCCTCCGGCGATAATCCACCTTTACCGGCAAGTGTGACGGAGAGTTTTTCTGTGCCGGTTATATTATCCTTCGTAACCTGCACGGTTACCGGTCTTGCGGTCTGTTTCATAATTGCTTTTTGAATTTGATCCGTATCCACATCGTTTGATACCGTATAACTCAGTACTGCTCCACCTGTAAATTGGGTATCTAACTTTACTCCTCTGCCAAAGACCCCCACAATTCCGATCAAAAATATCACACCCGATACAATGGCATAGATGAATTTCTTTTGATAGAACGGTTTTGCTTTTTTGTAAATCTTCTTACGGAAATATCTCTCTTTATTCCATCTTTTATTGTCAATAAAGCTTAATAAAAGATATCTTGACACAGTAACACCGGTAAATAAATTTATAAACATACCGATTAATAAGGTATATCCAAAGCTTAGCATAGAACCGGATCCAAATATCATTAGGATAACCGCTACTATCGCTGTTGTAATATTACCATCTAATACAGATGTGAATGCATGTTTATAACCCGATTTTACCGCATCTAAGATCGATCTGCCATTCATCAATTCTTCCGATATTCGCTCCGATATGATAATATTGGCATCAACCGACATGCCCAGTGTTAATATAATACCTGCAATGCCCGGAAGCGTGAGCGTGAACTGCGGCACCGATATTGCCAGTAGCTGCAGCAGCATCTGCATAACCAGAGTTATACATGAAATCACACCGGGTAGTTTGTAATATATCATCATAAACGCACACACCACAAAGAAAGCAATCACTCCTGCTGCCACCATAACCCCTAATGCATTACTTCCAAGCGTGGGACTGATCGTCTGAAAATTTGTCGTTTTTAATGAAAAAGGCAGGGAACCGGCATTAATCTTTTCAGCAAGCTGTTTCGCCTCTTTCATACTGTCCAGATTCGTTATCACCGCCTGACCGCCTGATATCTGGCTCTGTACAGTAGGACTGGAGATCAAGGTTTGATCCATATAAATTCTTAATTGCTTTCCGACAAGCTCTCCGGTTGCTTTCTGAAACAGTTTTGCTCCCTCGGCATTAAATTCTAATGCTACCTGATAATCATTTGTTGCACCGGAATTGCCCACTTTTGGGGTAGCGTTTTTAATGTATTTTCCTTCTACTAATACCTTCCCGTCCGGTGCCCGAAAGGTAAGTTGCGCCATCTGTCCTAATTCCTTAATCGCGTCCTCCGGGTTAAAGTTAGTTTCACCAGATTTCCAGGGGAATTGTACAATTACATAACCACCGTTCTTGTCAACTGTCACTTCACGATCTGTAATATTTTGTGCATCCAGTCTACTCTCAATGATTTCACGGGCAGAATCCAATTCCTTTTCCGTAGGTAGTCGCTTCAGATTCTGTGGTTCAAAAATCGCCTCCACTCCACCTCTGATATCGATACCGTAACGCATGTCAAACACACTCTTGATGTTATTTCCCAAACCGAATCCCGCAATATAGATAACCGCGGCAATCACAAGAAATATGACAGCAAGCATTTTTTTACCTGGCTTCATAAATAATCCTCTTTTCTATTCAGTTTATTATGCCGTTAAAATGCTTAAGCTGTCTCCTTTCTTACCGTCCGATTTGTGAATATATGTTATAAGATACATTTTATTTTCTAATATATATTGCAGCAATATTATTAAGATCATTCCTACGATAACAGGAACAATAGATAACATCAAAAACGCAATAAAACCTTTGATTACATTTGCTTTTGAGGGAAGGTCTTCCTTTACATCAGAGGTTATACTGGCTTTTATCTCATCCGTTATAATACCCGGTCTTGCATGAAAGGAATCCATCTGTTTATCAAATTCAAAGGTTGATAGCGTATGAACAGAATGTGGGTATGAAAAGCCGGAATCTGTATCCTGATATAGGTTACACATTCCTGATACGATTACCGTTATCGTTATAAGCAGTATCATAATCCGTTGATTTAATCTGATTGATGTCATATACGATTCCCTCGTTGTAATAATGAATAAAGAGTATTATATCATACTATTCTCAAACTGCAACTAGTACTTATTCTGAAAATCCTTCCATGATAAATAACATCCGATTGTTTCAGCAGAACCGATTGCATCCAAAATCGCATGTTCCACTGCCTTACAAGCCAGTATTCCAACCGCATCCAGAGTGGATTCCACTTCACAGCTACTCATTGCAAATATCGTATCGCCGTCAAAAATAGTATGAGCCGGCCTAACACATCTTGCTATACCGTTTTGTGCAACTGCTGCCAGTTTCGTCATCTGTGATTTGTTTAGCTTTGCATTGGTGATGATGGTTCCAATCATTGTATTTCCACTGAATAAATCCGCTTTTTTCTGGTAACGTTCCAAAATTGCTCTTTCACTTCCATATAAGCTCTTACCATCCACGGAGCGCATCCCGGCAATGATTCTACTTTCATTTGGATCATAGATATCTCCAACACAATTCACTGCGATGACCGCACCCACACATAGATCTTGATAACGAAAGGCGAAGCTACCTATCCCGCCCTTCATAGCACGTTCAATGCCACAGGTGGTTCCGATCGTAGCACCCGTACCTGCTCCGTAATTACCACTTTTCCATTCAGAGTTCGTAAAGGCATCGACACATGACTCATAACCCATCTTTGCATCCGGTCGTACCTTGTAATCACCACACTTTAAATCAAATAAAATCGCTCCGCATACATTTGGAACAACCGTCATCCCCACATCCCGTCCGATTCTATGTTCCTCTAAATATTGCATCACACCTCCGGCAGCATCCAGTCCATAAGAACTTCCACCCGCTATAGTTATCGCATGTACCTTTTCTCTGTTGTTGATCGGATTAAGCGCATCCGTATCGCGGGTTCCCGGAGAACCGCCACGCACATCCACCCCACATACCGCTCCTTTTTCATTGATAATAACCGTACATCCAGTTGCAGCCAGTGTATTTTGCGCTTGGCCAATTTTAAATCCTTCTATATCATTTATATTAATTCTGTTCATGTTAATTTTCTCCAATAGCTTCTTTTACTTTTGCAATTATGGTATCAATATCTGCGAGCGCTCCTTTTCCGATATCTCCACAAGCAAGAAGTGCCTCTTTCGGCTCAACAAAAAGATATCCATATGACTTTAATTTCTTAATATTATCCTGCGTAATTGGATTTTCATACATGGCTGTATTCATCGCAGGGCATATTATGACAGGTTTATTCTTTATCGCCATAACAACGGTAGTCAGCATATCATCCGCAATACCGGATGCAATTTTTCCAATAATATTGGCAGTTGCCGGCGCGATCAAAAAGCAATCTGCTCTTTGCGCTAAGGAAATATGACGTACATCGGGATAATAGGAATCATCAAACATCTCAGTATATACTTTGTTCTTAGTTAATGTCTGAAATGTGAGTGGTGTGATCAGTTTCGTGGCAGATTTCGTCATAATTGTATGAATAGCGATGCCACTTTTCGATAATTGATTTGCGATGTCTGCTGCCTTATAAGCTGCAATACTACCGGTAACACCTAAAATAATCTCTTTCATGATTTACACCTTCTTTTTTTCATAGTTGATGATACAATTGCTTTGGCAATCTCTATTTTAGTAGTACATGTTATATAATTCTTACTTTCATCTAGTAGATAACCGATATGTTGCGTATCATTGATATTTTTAAGATCATTCGCAAGAACGAAATCGCAGTGATTAATTTTTAAGATTTGGTAAGCAGTGTCAATCAGTTGATCATGTTGCACGTGATCAAGTAATTTAAAACCCACCAATGTAGCCTCCGGAACGATTGTTTGATATAAAGATATAATTTTAGGCGTCTGCTCCATACACAAGATCAAGTCATTGATACCGGAAGGTATTTTCCCCTCCCCGCTAAGAACCGAATCTGAATCTATTACCAAGTTTGATACAAGCTCTTCATCCACTGATTGAGTATGTATCCGATTTTGATTTCTATATTTATTAATTGTATCCGCAATTCTTGATGAGGTTGTGACAGCTTTTACCCGATAATCACTCACCGCCATACTGTGGATAACAATATCAATACAATCCTTTGAACATATCTTCAAAATCTCTTCTTCAAGACTAGCAACGGAATCTATAAATATGACTTCTGTCTTTTCTAAATCCGGGTAAAGCGAATTTTTTCCGCAGATATAATATATTTTAGTTATGTCCGATCTCTTCTGGAATTCTTTCGCTATCTCACAACCCAACTTACCGGTCGAAGTATTGGTAATACTTCTAACACGATCGATCGACTCCGTTGTACCTCCAGCCGTGATTAGTACCTTCATAATTTTCATCCTCATTTTCTCAAACCGATTGTTAGCACGGAATAAATATTTTTACTATTATAGCAGTATGCAAAACAATACTCAATTATTTTTAAAGTTAACATGTAAAAAAATCTGTGTCAATGAAAGAACCTAGTGAACCATATAGAAATCAACTACCAACTATACGAACTTAGTATTAAATAATCCTTTTATTTTCTAATAATAGGAAATATTGAGTAAAAATGTATAAAAAACCAAAAACATCTTGACACAAAACATATGTTCTTATTATACTAATATAAGGTAATTTTGTAAGGGATTTACTCTTGAACGTCGACCTAAATTCAATACACTCTATTCTTAGTTTACAATCCCATAGTATAAAATTATGTAATTCAAAAACAGGGAGCGATATGAGTATGGAAAATATCATTACATTAAATGATGTAACAAAGGAATTCAAAGTGTTAAATCGTAGAGAAGGTCTGCGTGGCTCATTTAGGGATCTATTCTCAAGAGATTATAACATAATAAAAGCAGTTAATCATATTACCATGGACATCACAAAAGGGGAGATTGTTGGATATCTCGGGCCAAATGGTGCAGGTAAATCAACCACAATCAAGATGATGACCGGAGTTTTAGAACCTACGAATGGAGAAATCACGGTAAACGGCAGAATTCCATATAAGAAGAGAACTCAGAATGCACAGGAAATAGGTGTAGTGTTTGGCCAGCGTTCTCAACTTTGGTGGGCTTTGCCGGTAATCGAATCCTTCAAAATTCTTAAAGATATCTATCAGGTGAACGATAAGGACTATAAGGATATGATGGATCTGTATTTGTCTTTAGTGGATATGGATGCTTTATTACATAAGCCGGTTAGGCAGATGTCCCTTGGCCAAAGAACCCTGTGTGATATTCTGGCCGCTTTTTTACATAATCCGGGTGTTGTATTTTTAGATGAACCCACTATCGGTCTTGATGTATCCATGAAGAGTAAGATCCGAGATTTAATCAAGACCTTGAACAGGGAAAAAGAAACCACTATCATACTCACCACACATGATATGGGTGATGTGGATGCGTTATGCAGAAGGATCGTTATCATAGACAAGGGAGCTCTTCTATATGATGATGCAATCGATAATCTACAGAGCTTTTTTGGTGCATATCGTACTTTGCAAATTATGTTGGAGGATACTATTCAAGGCGGGAACAAGGTTGATAAGAATATCCTGATCTCTAATCTTGAACAGCTTCTTCATTCACGATATCCTGATGCCTCTTCGATAGCAATATCAGAAAACGAGGAATGGATTGATATATTGATGAACGAGGAAGAAGTATTATTGATGGATATCTTAAATACCCTGCAAGATAAGTACCGAATAAAGGATATGAAACTTAAAGAGATTTCCACAGAAAGTATTATTAAGAAAATATACGAAGGGGGATTACGGTGAGTCTAAAAAAATATTTTACATTAATCAGAGCGGGAATGATTGAGTCACTACAGTTTCGTTTAGGCGCCGCAGTGACTGTCCTCGGTAATTTAATCTACCTCGTCATTGTATATTTTTTATGGAAAGCCATTTATGCTTCAGTAAGCACCCCTGTGGTTAACGGAATGACCTTCCAAGATACCATTATTTATCTGGTTCTCGCAACAGCATTGTTTTATTTTATGGAAGATTATCTGGTGTGGCAGATTGTCAGAGATATACAAACCGGAAAAATCGTATTGAATATCATTAAGCCTATGAAGTTTCGGCAATTCATGTTTTTCCTAAATTTTGGTGGTAATGTTATGTCCTTCTTCATCACATTTTTACCAACCTTTGTAATTGTATTTATTATTGTACAGGGCGCTCTTCACCTGGGCGTAAACCTACTGTTTTTTATAATTGGTGTAGGTTTTGGCTTAATCATTAATTTCTATATCAACTTTTTTGTATCCACAATCTGCTTATATACCCAGTCCTCCTGGGGTATTAATATTATGAAGGAGGTAATCGTAACCTTGTTATCAGGAGCGGTTGTTCCAATTGCTTTTTTCCCGGCGCTACTTGGCAAAATTGTAATGTATCTACCGTTCCAGGCGATTTATAATACACCGTTAAGACTTCTGATCGATTATCAAATGTCAATGCAGGACCGCGTTACATTAATTGCTATCCAGCTTTTCTGGGTTTTAGTTATAGGAATTATCAGCGATCTGTTCTGGAGAAAATCCTTAAAGATCATCACGGTAAACGGAGGTTAATATATAATGAAAAGAAAAGGTATACTCTTCTATTTAAAGATATATAAGAAGATATTGTTTCAAGATCTAAAAAGCAAGTTAAGCTACCGGGCAGACTTTATTATATCTACTGTGGGCTTGGTTTTTACAAATATCCTGGGGTTTATGTCCTTCTGGATTATCTATAAGAATTTCCCTTCAATCATGGGATGGAGTTATTATGAGATGTTGTTTTTATATGGGTTTTCCTTGATAGCCCTAACACCCGTGCAATGCTTATTCGATAATCACTGGGATTTAAGATTTTATGTATATTCAGGTGATTTTATTAAATATTGCTTCCGACCAATTAATTTATTCTTCTACTTTACTTCGGAGGTATTTGATATCAAGGGGATTGGCCAGTGTGCATTTGGAATCGGTACATTAGTCTATGCCTGGAACAAACTACAACTCCCGTTTTCATTTATGATTTTATTAAAGTTATTGCTTGCTGTGCTTACATCATCCCTGTTCATTATCGCGTTAATGGTCATCGCAGCGGCTACATGCTTCTGGGTGGTTAACACTGGTTATATCATGGTAACAGTTAACAAATTCAAAGATTATGCAAAGTACCCTATTACGATTTTTAACCCGGTATTTCGATTCCTATTTACCTTCATTATTCCGATTGCATTTATAGCATACTATCCAAGTTTACTATTTCTTCGAACGGATAGTATTCCTTTACTTACTTGGCTGTCGCCAATAATCGCGATTGCATTCTTTTACCTAAGCTATCGTATATGGATGAAAGGTGCAACCACATATACCGGAACCGGTTCTTAATGAATACAAATTATCTGTCTATATCTGAATTTATAAAGGCTGCAGTATATGATATTCTCCTTAACATCAAGCTTTGTTGCTACCTTAAGGATTTATCATTTACTGCAGCCTTGCTTATTCGATATACTTCATAATCAATTAACTATAACATGGATTTATTATCTGCTTCAGTATTTCGAACATTACTACTTCGTTCAATATCAAGATCACTAATATGCAACTCTTCACCAATTAAGATATCTTTCTTTTGTAAAACAACGAGAAAGGTTTTAAACATTATGCCGAGATCTGTTCGAAATGTTATACTTTTTATATACTTTACATCCGTAGCAAACCTTTCCTCCCAACACAAAGCATTTCGTCCGTTTACCTGTGATAGTCCTGTGATACCGGGTCTTACCTTACTTCTTAATCTCTCATACTCATAAAAATACGGAAGATATCTTATAAGTAAAGGTCTCGGTCCAACAATGCTCATATCCCCCTTCAATACATTAAACAACTCTGGCAACTCATCTAATGACGTCTTTCGTAGCACATTCCCAAACCTTGTTAATCGCTCTGAATCACTTAATAACTTACCTTGCTCATCCTTTGCATTTGTCATTGTTCGAAATTTATATAAAATAAAGATTTTCTCATTTAATCCCGGTCGTTCCTGTTTAAATATAATCGGACTACCAATTTTAATCTTAACTGCAAGTGCAATAAAAAGGAATAAGGGTAATAGGACAATAAGTGCAATCAAAGCTATCGCAATATCAAATATCCTTTTTCCAAACCTAGAATAAATATTCATATCTGCCTTCTCTTTTAAAGCTTTCGAAGAATACCCCCTTTTAAATTTGTAATTAGTACTTACAATTTAATATATTCTTTTCTATTAAAATACGTGAATCAGCATAAAAACAATTTATTTTACCTAATATAGAATGAAAAAGCTCCCAAACCGGTACGGTATAAACCGTAACCAATCAGGGAGTTTCTTTATACTTTATTATCGATTGTCTAAATCAATGTAATCCATAATCTCAATAACACTCTTATAAGCCGGACGTATGATTTTTCCCGCACTAATTAATTCCTCGATTCGATGAGCAGACCATCCTACAACACGTGCTATCGCAAAAATAGGAGTAAACAGTTCATTCGGCAAGTCTAGCATACTATAAACCAGCCCACTATAAAAATCAATATTTGCTGCCACACCCTTATAGATTTTACGTTCCTCTGCAATAACCTCCGCTGCAAGTCGTTCAACCATATTATACAAAGCGAATTCTTCTTCTCTTCCTTTTTCTTTCGAGAGAAGCTCCACATAGTTTTTGAACACATTTGCACGGGGGTCGGATAGAGAATATACAGCATGCCCCATACCATAGATAAGACCGGAACGGTCAAATGCCTGTTTATGTAGTAATGATTTTAAATATTCCCTTACCTGAGTTTCGTCCTTTGTATCCTTTACGACTCTTTTTAGATCCTCAAACATCTGCACTACTTTTATATTCGCGCCGCCATGCTTTGGACCCTTTAATGAGCTGATTGCTGCAGCCATAGTCGAATATGTATCTGTGCCGGAGGATGTAACTACATGTGCGGTAAAGGTTGAATTATTACCACCGCCATGCTCCGCATGCAACACTAATGCTATATCCAAAATTTTTGCTTCAAGTGTAGAATAGTTACTATCGGAACGAAGCATATATAAAATATTTTCTGCAGTAGAAAGGCTTTTATTAGCACGATGAATGATTAAGCTTTCCCCATCATGATAGTGTCTATATGCTTGATATCCATATACGGATAACAACGGAAATAATGCGATTAATTCCAGACACTGTCGTAATGTATTCGGAATACTGATATCATCCGGTGCTTCGTCATATGAATATAATGTAAGAACACTTCTTGCTAAGGTGTTCATCATATCTTTGCTTGGAGCTTTCATAATTATGTCACGAACAAAATCAATTGGTAATTGACGATAATCCATTAATATTTGATTAAACCCATCGAGTTGGGCTTTTGTCGGTAGTTTTCCGAATAATAAAAGATATGTAGTTTCTTCAAAACCAAAGCGATTATCTTTAACGAATCCGTTAACAATATTTTCCACATCGATTCCGCGGTAGTAAAGTTTACCTTCACAGGGTACCGGAGCACCATCCTTCATTTCATAGGCTTTTACTTCCCCAATTTCAGTCAAACCGGCAACAACGCCTTTGCCACTAATATCACGCAGTCCCCTTTTCACGTCATACTTTATGTATAATTCAGGGTCAATTCTGCTTCGGTTTTCACACAGTTTAGAGAGTTCAGAAATTTGATTTGTTACTTTTAGTTGGTTGTACATAATTTTCACACCTTTCTTCGCTTCAGGTTTGTCACTACGATGTAATCTTAACGCGCCCGTTATCACCCCACTTCGTTAATGTATCATAGAATTTCTAATGTTTGTAAATTATAACACACTTATGTTTAATTGTCTACTTTTAACATATAGCATGTATTTATTTTCCATTCATTAGTATATATTGCATTACTAACATATTCATACCAATATAAGGTATAAAAAGCTATTAATACAGACGACAGATGATTCAAAAAGGTTCCCACACTAATAACTACGTTAATTCAAGGAAAAGAAAAACAGAGATCTTAAAATCTCTGTTCTCCAATTATTCTTTGAAGTTCTAATAGTTCTGCTTTTGTTAAATCCTGATTCTTAAGATAATCCGAAAGAAACGTACTTAAGGAACCATTATATAATTTGTTCAACAATACTTTTGTTTCAATAGTCTGTACTGTTCTTTTTGATATCGTTGCACGGCAAACAAAGCCAGGATCTTCTCTCTTAACTGCACCTTTATCAATTAAACGCTTTATTACTGTATAAGTCGTATTCTTTTCCCATCCTATGTACTCTTTAATAATCTTAGAAATGTCCTTAGCAGCTAAAGCTTTATTCGACCATAACAATTCCATAATATTAAGTTCACCCTCGTGTAACCGTATTTCTGGCAACGACGACATTCGCAACTACACCCCTTTAATATAAACATTCTACAGTTATAGAATCAATATTTCGCTAGCATTTATCAAGATATATGCTAGCCTTATTTTCTTCTATCAACTTATTTTTCAACCCATAAAAATACCATCTATATAAATATCTACTATAGTAGATAACTCTTCACAGCTTATACTATTATAATAGAACAGCTTTGTCAACCACTTTATTTACTATGAAAAACAGCTCTTTGTATGGTTTATAGCCACAATCCAATATTTTTTCTCAAGATCTGTTACAAGTTTCATATACAAAATACAGCATAGTAGGGAACATATTTTATGCGATTCGAAAACTCAAAATTATTCGGTGAGATCTTAATTGCGTAGTCAAAATCAAATTTTTGCCGTAGTATGCTGATACTCTTTGATCTTGTATTTTTGGTTTCATGAATTTCAATTGGAATAAATTTATCGTCCTCCGGAATGATAAAATCAACTTTTGCCATTGACTCAGATTCCCAGAATGCGAAAGTATGGTGATTCGCTTGGAGAGATTGCGCAACATAGTTTTCCATAATCACTTTTTGATAAATACTATGATCAAATAAACCATTCTCCTCCAATATCTTTGAATACAGTAATCCGGTATCGGATAGATATAGCTTAAAATTAGATATATTATCATCCTGTAGATCCAAATGACTCAACGCACCATTTACAGCAAGGAGCTGTTCATTCGAAACACGGTTGCATTTGATTATATAATAAATATCTGAAAGCTTTCGAATCGCATCTTTATACATGGAATGGGTCGTACCCTTACGTATCAGCTTATATTGGAATTTTTTATTGTCTTTCATCAGCTGGGATACAAGGCTGTCAAAGACTTGTTTCATGCGGAAGGCATCACTCTCTGCAAAAACACGCATAATGGTATCATGATAGGAACCGATCAAAGTATTGTGCTGCTCGGGAATGTTAATCATGGTTGACAAATTCATATATTCATTGATCGCTCCGGGCATACCCCCGATTCTCAAAAATATATGGTGTAGTTCCATCAGTTCTTTATGTACTATCTCAGGTATCTTTGAATTAGTCTGAAAGTGGTTCATAATCAATTCAATATACCATTCATTATTTGTTGCTCTCAAAAACTCATCAAAGTCAAATGGATAAAGTGTTAATCGGTCAAAGCATTCGCCAAGCTCGTGATGAATAGATTCACTGGTTATTAATATAACATACGCAAACATTTCTTGAATTTTATGCATACTAAGTAAAGCGATTAATTGATACGACAAGATAACCTCATCTACTATTAATATCGCATCCCCAGCTTCATTAACCGAATGAATATGTGATATGAGTTGAGCTTGTATCGCATTAAAATCCTTTTTTGAAACAAACTCCTTCAATGATGGCTCTCTTTCAAAATTGAGATAACATATATCTTTATAAAAGGCTTTGCCAAATTCATAAGCCAGATATGTTTTTCCCACACCCTTAGCACCTGTTATAAGCATAGGCCTTCGTGTATCATTTTCTTTCCATTTAATCAGTTCATCGATTGCTTTTCTCTTCAACAAATATTACCCCTTATTTCTTAATTTCTCAATAAGTTGAGTAAAATAATCAGGAAGTGGCGCATGATATTCTACATATTCTTTTGTCGTCGGATGGATAAATCCCAATACTTCTGCATGCAGTGCCTGACCCACTAATCGAAAGGAATCCTTACTAGGTCCATACACCGTATCGCCAAGCAGTGGGTGATGAATGCTCGCCATATGAACTCTGATTTGATGAGTTCTTCCTGTTTCCAACGAACACTCTATGACTGCATATTGATTATTTATATTTTCAATCACCTTATAATTTGTGGCTGCAGATTTTCCGTTCTTATGATTAATTGCCATCTTTTTTCGGTCTTTCGGGTCTCTACCTATCGGAGCCTCAACTCTACCGCCATCTATCTTAAACGCATGGTACACAATTGCCTGATATCTTCTGGTAATGGAATGAACCTTGAGCTGATCCGCAATAAATTGATGCGCTTTGTCATTCTTACACGCTATCATTACACCAGTGGTATCCCGATCAATCCTGTGTACGATTCCCGGTCGTAATACACCATTAATACCGGATAGATCATTCTTACAATGATATAGTAATGCATTTACTAAAGTACCGGTAGAGTGCCCTGCAGCAGGGTGCACTACCATACCCTTACGTTTATTAATTATAATATAATCTTTATCTTCATATATAATATCCAAAGGAATATCTTCCGGTAGGATTTCAGTTTCCTTTAGCTCCGGAAGGCGGATTGTGATAACGGAACCGGTTTTTACTTTAATATTTGCTTTCACCGATTTTTGATTCATTTCAATCATCGAATCCTCAATCAGCTTTTGGATATAATTTCTGGACAAATCAGTCTGAATAGAAGTAAGATATTTATCGATTCGAAGGCCATTATATTCCTCCGATACGATATATTCCTGTATCACATTCTTATCTTTCTCCTCGATTTCCAAATCTTCAAGCTCCTCGTCCTCGCTGTCCAGATCAACAAGCTCCTCATCCTTGGTCTCCAATTCTTCAAACTTATCCTTATCTATACATTCCTGATAGTCGAACTCATTATTCTTCATACTTTCTTGTATCTCCAGTTTTTCGTTATTCACAAAGTCATTATTCGTAAACTTGATCAACGTCCATCAGACACGTGTCCGATCTCTCGCATTTCGCCGAAATATGATGCTTTCCTTCTTTCATCACGATGTTTACTTTCCGGTATCTTCTGTTTACTTTCCGGCATCTTCTGTTTCTTTAGTCACTTGTAATTCTTCTTCTCTAGCAGATTCCTCTTCTACTTTATCTTCCACGTTATGTTTTTTCCTACCAAGTGTCTCTTCCAAAAAGGCAAAGTCCTCGTCCTTATAATAAAATAATGCAAACAATACTAATACTACGGATGATATTGTTAGGTAACAATCCGCAACATTAAATAACGGGAAGTTAATGAACTCAAAATAGATAAAATCCACAACATATCCAAGAGCAAAGCGATCAATCATATTACCCAACGCACCTGCAACGATAAAAACAGCTAATACTTTTAAGGCACCGTAACGTTTTCCACTAGGTATTTTAAAATACAAGAATAATATGACTACTAATATCATCAATGTTAAAATTCTTAAAAAATCAACACGACCACTCAGGATACCCCAAACTGCACCTGTATTTTCATAATACTGTAGGTTCAATATCTTGTGAGGTATAATAATAATCGGATCCTGCCCCTTTAGATTAGTAGATATCCAGAATTTCACCAACTGGTCTAAACCAATCAGTGCGATTAGTAATATAAGATGCTTAATTCGTTCTTTCATATTTCCTCCTATTATCTTAAGTATTCATTCGAATTTCCTAACCTATTGTAATACCGATTCAATTGCCTCAATCATCTCTTCCTTTGTTATGCTAGAATCAATCACTGCTTCACCGATATCATGTAAAAGTATAAATTTCACTTTATCAGAATCCATTTTTTTATCCAGTCTTGAAACCTGATATACTTCCCCTGCATCGAGACTGGATGTAGCTATCGGTTGTTTAAACTGTTTGATTGTTAAAAGAATATCCTCGTACTCTTCCTCAGTGATATGACCCCTAAACTTGGACAAATAAGATGCAGCCGCCATTCCGACACAAACACATTCTCCATGTAGCATCGTAAAGTTCTTCAGCTTTTCGATAGCATGTCCAATTGTGTGTCCATAATTTAACATTGCTCGTTCACCCTGTTCTTTGGGGTCACGCTCAACTACCGCTTTTTTCACACAACAATTACGATAAACCATCTCTTTTATGGTGTCCAGCTCTCTGTTTAAAATGCCTGTTTGATTATCTTTAATCCATAGATAGTCTTCTTTGTTCTTTATCAAGCCATGCTTAATAATTTCACCCATACCGGATAAATATTCCCTCTCCGGTAGAGACAATAATGATGCAAGATTCATATAAACAAGTTTTGGTTGATGGAACGCGCCTACCATATTCTTGTAGGCTCTATAATCTACTCCTGTTTTTCCACCGATACTGGAATCCACCATAGCAAGCAAAGAGGTAGGTACCTGAACAAAACGCACCCCTCTCAGATACGTAGAGGCAACAAATCCGGTTAAATCGCCAACAACACCACCACCTAATGCCACTAACACATCATTTCGGTCAAAATTAGCCAGAATCAACTGCTCATAGCATTGGTTAACAGTATCCAGATTTTTGTTCTCTTCTCCTGCTGGAAAGGTATAGGAATGTACATTTTCTGAAACATTACTCAACTGTTCCTTTACAGATTCAAGATAATACGTTCCGACATTAGAATCCGTGATAATCATGAATTTACGATCCTTCATACCCAGTGTTTCTAACTTACCAGGTAATTGAAGAAAATCCACTTCCAGCATAATATCGTATTCCGGTTTGTTTTCGTAATTAATTATTAGTAAATTATTCATAAAAAATGCACAACCGCTTCAACACTTCAAGATTAGGTTATGCTATCCTCCTTATCCATTCATCTTTATTGTATAAAATACTAAATTCAGAGTGTTTATATATATAATAATATCTGAACACTATAACGACCTTTTTTCGTTTGATAAGAGGTTCCAACAAATTTAAATTTACCATACCCTCTTACTGACACTACATCATTCTCTTTTAAGTTATAGCTGTTCGATAATATTATTTTCCCGCCAATTGATACTTTACCACCTTCAATCAATCCAGATAAACTGCTTCTAGAAGTATGAAATGCCACCGCAAGTATCGCATCTAAACGTATGGAAGAAACCGTACCGCTGATCTCCTTCACCTTTGGTTGATAATTAAAATCCCTATAATCAAACCGGTTACAGTTCACCATAGTATGCTTCACCTTCGTAAGATTATCGATGATGAAATCAGTTATATTACTATGAGCCATAATATAACCTACATTCTCAATAATTAGTATATCACCTATCTTACTTCGATCCAAACCAAGATTTAATACTGCACCAAGAAAATCCCTGTGATTGAACGCATCACTGAATTTTTGATTTAAAGGAACCACCTTGATACACGTGATTGGATATTCTAATTCCTTCTCATCAATACTATTATCTCCCCCATAAAAACAAAGTATTTTCCTCTCGGCATCATGATATCCTCCGTAAGCAAAATACTTTATCATTGGTAATTCATTTTTTAAAGCGAAAAAGATGGTTTGCTCATTCAGATTTAAAAAATCAGAATAAAGACTAATACCTCTTGAATAAGAGGTATTCGCCATATCTAAAAATCTTTTTCGTATAATTTGTTCTTCTTTGTCGGTATTCATCATAGTTTAAAATTTTGACTGTAATGTCGGCGGCTCAAAGCCATTCTCCTGTATTAAATCTAAATAATCTCCTGAGATATCAACTGTATCCGGCGAAACAATAAAGATGCAATTAGATATTCTATGTAATTTTCCATTGATCGCATATACAGATCCTGATATGAAATCCATCGTTCTTTGCGCTAATTTGTCATCAAATCCTTCCAAATTAATCACCGTTGCTCTACCTGTTAAAAGTGTATCACAGATCTCCTGGGAATCTTCAAACGATGTTGGTTTCATGATGCATACTTCAAGACCCTTAGGAGTGGTACGGATTGGTACAACTTTGTTGATTGTACTTCTTTCCATTTTAGCCACCTTTTCCTTTTTAAATTCATTCGCTGTAGCATTTTGCTGTGTAGCAAATGATGGGGTTTTTATTGTTTCTTCAAATCTTTCGTTTTTCGCTTCTTTTTTCTCAAAGCGCTTCGCTTTTTTCTCTTCAAGCTCTAATTCATCATCATAATAATCATCGTCATCTTCATCTTCAGTTAATTTCATTGAATTTAAAAAATTTTTAAAAATATTAGACATGTCACTTCTCCTATCTATATTTAAACTGTTTTAGAATAGTCTCTTTCTCCAAAAATGCCTGTCCCAACTCGAACCATGGTAGCTCCCTCTTCAATTGCCACTTCATAATCTCCGGTCATACCCATGGAGAGCGTATCAAAATATTGATCGCATAAGCTACCTTTACAATTATTATCAATGTTTTTTGTTTTTATGTCAACATATAATTCTCGCAAAATCTTAAAATACTTCCTGTTTTTTTCACTATTTTCAACATAAGGAGCAATTGTCATTAGACCACGTACTCTTACATGGGAAAGCTTATTAATTTCCTCCAATAAACTTTGTACCTCTTGTGTTGTGATACCGAATTTGCTCTCCTCTTCTGCTACATTTACTTCCAGCAAAATATCACTTATAATCCCTTTTTTAGCAGCTTCCTCTTCTATTTGCTGAGCAAGGCGAAGGGAATCAACGGAATGAATCAATACGGTTTTATCAACGATATATTTTACTTTATTTCTTTGAAGGTGACCTATCAGATGCCAATATACCTTTTCATCAAATTTATCACCTAGATTCTCGACTTTTCCAACCAGCTCCTGCACTTTGTTCTCACCAAAATGACGCATTCCTAAGCGATATGCTTCCTCAAGCATTTCATTTGGTTTCGTTTTACTGACAGCAATCAATGTCACCTCAGAACGATCTCTACCCGCTCTGTCACAAGCCGCTTGAATCCTTTTTTCAATATCTTCAATATTATCTTTCATCATAGCAACGTTCCTCTTTCATCTTTACAATAGAATGAATTTTCCTTTCTACCAAAAATTGAATAATTAATACAAAGCCCATATTGATCATTAGTCTCGTATATATTATAATGACCTACTTACTTTTAGTTTCATTAGGTAATGATGTATGCACATCTATCCAGTATTAATATATTATCTTTTGTTCTACTGCCATCTTACTATTGAGTGCAATATGGTCATATGCGGATAGACCGTTTTCTGTATTCTTTTTCACGATGCAATATTCACTATCCTGGGAAATTATTTCTATCCTTCTAAATACAGCGTACCCTTGATTTACATTATACACACCAGTAAGTTTGATTGTTTTTGATAATGTATATTGTTTATTATCATCTTTTGACTGTATCTTTGTTCCGGGGGGAAACATATTCGTATCAACGTAGTAGTATTTATCCGTCTGGTAATAAATATCCGTCGGTACAAATGGATAGCTGATATCACCGTTTTTTGCATAATCTACTTTTATCAAACCGTCCTTATTGCTGTCTCCGCCTTTGGTAAAATAGGTCTTAGGAACCTCATAAAAGTCCTTGTTCACAAGGGATGAAATTGGAATTTTTAATCCATCTTCCGAGCTAAAATTAAGCTCTACATCCAAATACCGTTCTGTAATATAATCCGACATATTTTTATTCAGGGTCAATATCCCAAAATATTGCGAGCCTTTTTTTTGAAACTGTATGTCTGATGAAAGCTTTATTCCATCCTCGACAATAGTGAATGAAATACTTTTTTGATCTTTTAATCTTTTATACTGAGGATTTGATAACTTAAGAACCAAATTCCATACTTCTGATCCGACAATTTTGCAGACCGGTGAATTTTGATTGATCTTGTCTGTAGTTCTTAAGTTTGTTCTTTTATACTTATCCTTATTAAACATATCCTCGGTTACCTGGTCTGGTTTAACCGTTTCATAGCCATCTTGGTAATAGGTTATTATCCCACTCTTAGTGCTGCGAACTGCATCATTCATCGATGAATTCTCACCCGAAGCTTGTCCCCCAGTAACCACCAAATTATTATTTTGGATCTCCATAACTGTACTTTTGATGTTATCTTTAAAGTCATATAATGCTTCAAAATCAGAATTATTATCATTACTCAAATAAGATCTGATTTCATGCTTAATCTGAGCAATATCCCTCTCAGAGAAAGCTTTTGGTTTCGTATCTGCATCATAGAGTAATGTACTATTAACAGAGAATAATGGAGAGTTTTTCGCTACTCTGGAGCAATCTCTCTGATAGCTTATTATGTATCCAGCTTTCGACGAATTCATTAATTCTTCCTGACGTAAAATCAAGCCGGTGACACGGTTATCAACAGCGGTGGTGCCATCCAAAACCTCATAAATTGTCATCTGTTCCTTCGTTAAATAGATTCCAACTTTAATAATGATATATAGAAACAAAACAAAAAAAACGACTACACCCACGCTCATGTTTTTACGTTTTTTAAATTTTACAACTTTATTTTGATCGCTCAAATTAATGCCTCCTGATTGGTAATGCTTTATTTATTATACTTGTTTTTTTATTGTTTTTAAAGCCCTTATTTTCATTTCATTCGTTAGCTAGGCCATATTACTTACAATGAATAAACAAAAAAATAATGGTTATTCTAGTATAAGAAAGTTCTCTCTTTCTTTCCTATTTAGTAAGAAAGAGCTTAAATTTTAAAAAATGAAGGAGGTTCTTTATGAAGACATTAGATTACATCGCACTAACATTAGTTGTTATAGGTGCAATTAATTGGGGTCTGATAGGTTTCTTCAGTTTTGATTTAGTCAGATTTATATTCGGAGACATGACCTTAATCTCCAGAATCGTCTATGCTTTAGTAGGTGTTTCCGGTTTATATGCTTTAAGTTTCTTCGGAAGATTAAGAAACGAATAACAACTAATTTTTTATTCCATGAACTAAAACAGGAGCGTCAGTAATAATGACGCTCCTTTATCTTTCCTAAAGTATCCTTATAACGATACAATTACATTCTTTTTAATATTATCCGGGAGTAAAGTTTCATTCAACGATACACTGAGAACGAAATCAACGTTAAACTGATCCGATAATTTCTCTAATTTCGAACACACTGTTCCAATATCACCATCATTAATATAAGCTATTTTCAGGAAACTGTCCAGATAAATGGATTGCAAATCATGGTTGCCGGACAAGATACCACAGATAAAACCGATAAACTCACTTTGATTCTCAATAGAATAATCTCGAATGTTCTCCAACCGGATTTTATTACTCAATTCGTACATGTGCTTGTTGCTTTTATCAAGATAAACAATGCTTCCTTTAGCAGCTCTCACTTCAGTGTTTGCTCTTTCAATAAGGATTTTAGTCTTACCCTTTCCTTTTTCACCTGAAATAATCTGTATCATTGTAATCTCCTCCTTATGGTGGGCGCAACAATGTGCGGTGCCAGATATTAAATTGTTTCCTGTAATTGTTTCCTGTTTTTCAAATTTAATACTATAAAATTATTATAGTACAATTATAGACGAAAGACAACCACAAAATACCAGTGCTCTATTACTTAAGTTCAAATAATTTAACGTATATTATTTGAATTTTGAGAGCATCCTGGACATCTCTGTATACAAATCAACAGAACCATTTGCCTTCAAAACAACTGATATATAATCCTGATTATCCTTGCCTTCACTTAAAAGTACCAAACAATTACCCGCTTTACTGGTGGTTCCGGTTTTACCGCCTATTACTGTTAATTCCGGATCGGTAGAGGCTTCTCCTTTTAGATATTCATTCGTTGTATCAAATATACCCTGTTTTTCATACCCATCCTTATCTACATAATTAGCGATATAGGAGGATTGATGAATAATATGTTTAAATTCATCATACTTTAACAGCTCGTGAAAGATTAAATATAAATCATAAGCTGTTGTATATTGCTCATCACTATGCAATCCATTCGGATTTACAAAATGCGAATGAACTGCTCCAATTCTTTTTGCTTCCTTATTCATCATGTCAGAAAAACCGTCAACACTGCCGCCAATGTGCTCTGCTATGGCGATAGCGGTATCATTGCCGGAATAAACCAACATACTGTTCAACAACACCTGCATGGACAGAACATCGCCCTCTTTTAATCCACAGGTTTTTGCCCCAACTTCCGTGATATGGGAAGCATTATAGCTAACTGTGACATTATCCGTCAGCTTTCCGTATTTGAATACAATAAGTGCTGTCATCAATTTTGTTAAGCTGGCTGGATATAATTTTTGATATACCTTATCCGCGTATATCTTTTCATTTTTCGTATTGTTAACAAATAACAGTGCACCTGCGGTCAATTGATCATCTCCGCCGTTATCCTGAGTATTCGAGATTATGGTAAGACTCTTACCAAAAAAATCGCCTTGTGTTAATAAGTCATCATTGGATACATTCACATCGGCAGCAGTATCACGATAAGCCAGGAATTTATCGGATGTTTTTTGACATCCACCAAGCAACATAACTGCAACTAATATGACGCACAGTATTCTTTTTTTCATCAACAACACATCTCCTGCTTCATTAATTATATTACTATCAGGATTTAAATAACTCACGCCAATCCAAATCGCCGTGTTCTAACGCTTTTACTAACAGCTCAGCTGTTGCTAAGTTTGTAGCTAACGGGATGTTATGCTTATCACATAGCTGAAATATCGTATTTACGTCAGGTTCATGGGATTTTGGTGATAAAGGATCGCGTAAGAATATCACAATATCCATCTGATTATGTTCAATCTGGGAGCCTAACTGTTGTTCTCCACCAAGATGTCCTGCCAGATATTTATGAACATTTAAATTGGTTACTTCTTCAATCAAGCGGCCAGTAGTACCCGTTGCATAAAGATTATGTTTGCTTAAAATTCCACGGTAAGCAGTACAAAAGTTTTGCATTAATTTCTTTTTTGCGTCATGAGCAATCATACCAATATTCATATGTTTCCTCCATTCTGCCTTTTGCGGCTGTATTTTATAATTCCTAACCCATACCTCTGGTTCTCTGCGGTTGCAATCTTATATTCAAAATAATACCTATTGCAAGCATACCACTGATTAGTGAGCTTAAGCCGGAACTTAAGAACGGCAATGGAATACCGGTATTCGGTAATATTTTAGTTGCAACACCAATATTAACAAATAATTGAAAGCTAAACAATGAGGCAATTCCTATCGCTAACAGCATGCCCATATAATCAGGTGCCTTTCTCGCTGTAGTGATACATATGGCAATAATTGCTGCGTACAACGCTATAATAACAGCAGCTCCGATAAATCCGAATTCTTCACACGCTACCGCAAAAATAAAATCACTTTCTGCGATCGGTAATTTATCATAATTACGTGCATTACCTGAATTTTCGTTAAGTACTTTACCATATAATTGTCCTGACCCAACAGATGTGACTGAGTTGTCCTGTTGGAATGCCAGATCCTGATGTTCCTCCGGATGCAAAAACGATACAACACGATCTTGTTGATAGTCCTTTAACAATATCTGATAATCCTGTTGAACATACCAAAACAATCCGAACACGGTAGGGATTCCAATTAAAATAATTGGCAATATAATCTTCCAGCTAAGACCGGCAGCATAAATCATCATTACAAAGATAAATGCAATTACCAAACTGGTAGAAAGGTTCGTTTGAATCAGAATCAAAAAAGTGGGAATACCAACTAATGCGATCGAGCATAACAAAAATTTTGCATTATTAATCTTAGGTCTAAACATACTAAATATTTTCGCAACAAAGATAATTAAAATCACCTTTGATAGCTCTGAAGGTTGAAACATCATAAATCCTAAATCAAGCCATCTCTTTGCATAGTTAATCGTCGTACCCATAACCCTTACCATAGCAAGTAACAACAAATTGATGACATATAGAACGATATAAAAACTAGCGATAAAGTGATAATCAAATAACGAAACGCCCGCAGCCAGAATCAATCCTCCGACAATACCGACTACATGCTTCTTCCAGAGGCTCGGATCAACCTGGTAAATCAAGTATGCTCCAATACATCCGATTATAAAAACTAAAACGATTAATGTAATATTATATCGTTTGAAATCATATTGTTTAAAATTAAACATTAGTTAACATCCTTATTTCTTAGAGGTCTTCAAATCTTTGATCGGAATGTTAGCATATAATGCAGGTACTGAGCCGTTATTCGTCTCTGACTCCGTCTGAGTAATCTTAATATCCAAACCATCTAAGTCTATTTCAATATATTTTGATATTACTACAATAATATCATTTTTAATTTGTTCCATTATTTCCGGAGAGCAACCGGCACGATCAGATACTAAGACCAATTTTAGTCTGTCTTTAGCAATACTCCCGGTCCCCTTCTTCTTAAAAAAATCTGAAAAGCCCATTTACGTTACCCCCTATCTCTTACGTTTATTAAACAGTTTACTGAAAATACCCTGCTTCTCCTCTAAATCCAAGTATGGCACTTCTTCTCCAATTACTCTTCTACAGATATCCATATAAGCTTTACCTGCCAATGAGTCTGAACCAACTAACGGCTCACCTTGGTTAGTAGATATAACAATATTCTCATCATCCGGCACTACACCGATCAAATCAACTGCGAGGATTTCACATACATCATCACTAGACATCATATCACCGCGTTTTACCATATCCATACGAATACGATTAACGATTAGGTGTGTCTGCTTCATTTCATTTGCTTCAAGTAAACCAATGATACGATCAGCATCCCTGACAGCAGATACCTCAGGTGTGGTAACAACTAATGCCCTGTCCGCTCCTGCAATAGCGTTTTTAAAGCCTTGCTCTATACCTGCCGGACAGTCCAATAATATGTAATCAAATTCCTCTTTCAGCTCATCTGCAAGCTTTTTCATCTGTTCTGGGGAAACAGCGCTTTTATCTCTGGTCTGTGCTGAAGGTAATAAGTAAAGATTCGGATAACGTTTATCTTTAATCAATGCATTGCGAATACGACAGGTACCCTCAATTACATCCACAAGATTATATACAATCCTATTCTCAAGACCCATAACGACGTCAAGGTTTCTTAAACCGATATCCGTATCAATTAATACAACTTTCTTATCCAACATTGCTAAACCGGTTCCTACATTTGCAGTACTAGTAGTTTTACCTACACCGCCTTTACCGGATGTCACTACTATAACTTCACCCATTTTTTCACCAATCCTTCACGTTATTGTGTTTGAGGTACCCTCGCGAAAGCGATCCTCATATCATTGAGAATAATCCCCAGTTCACTTACAGATTATCCTCAAAAAATAAACTTTATATTTTATTCCCCGCTTATAAATTAATATCCTGTAGTACGTTTTTATTAAGCGGTTCAATATAAATATTCCCATCCTCTAAGAATGCAATTTTTGTTTCTTTTGCTTCCTCCTTCAGTGGCTTATCAGGTGCTCTTGCAATAGTATCAGCAATACGAATTTGGGTAGGATTCATATCAAGGGCAACTACAAAAGAATTCGTATTACCTGTTGCTCCGGCGAAAGCGGTTCCCTTTAGCGAACCTAATACTATAATATTTCCTTTGGAAACAACTCTAGCTCCATGGTTAACATCGCCAATAATAATGACACTGGTTTCAAATTCTACTGAAGCACCGGAACGTAAAATACCTTTATAGAATTGACCGGTGTTATTTGATAATTCCATCAGTTTTTGCTCTACCGTCTGTTGGAACTTGTCCTGTAATTCCTCGTCGTTATCCATCACACATACAATATGCATGTCCGCGTTCTCGCCAATTACATCGAGTATATCCCTCTGTTCTTCATTCGTCAGTTTTCTACCTTCAAAGCTGATTGCCATTTTAGCGTTCTCAAAAAACTTACTGGATTCTCTGAATTTCTCAGCAATAATAAGCTTTAAATCCTCAAATGGTACGTCGGGATTTAAAACAACTACGATACCATATTTATTCCCTTTTATTATAACTGAATTATTCATTGATTAACTCCTTTTTTGATTAGTTGCGAATAGATCCAGGTGAAACCATATTGCTTATACGATAAGCTAAGATATTAGTCTACATAGGAATTAGGCTTGTTGCCACCTTTATTTTTCATTAAATCATCTAACTTTTCATATTTAAAATAATAAGAATATACATTTTTTGCTAAAGCAGCAGCATAAGCAGAGGAATATCCATTCGGAATTGCTACTGTTACAGACGCTTTCGGATTATCGAAAGGTGCAAATGATACAAATAACGCATTACTTGGATGGTAAGGGTTGATCTGTGCAGTACCGGTTTTTCCTCCCACCTTAACACCGAAATTATGGAAATAATTATAACCTGTACCGCTGGTTTCATTTGCAACATTGTACATACCCTGCATAACTGCATTCCAGGTAGACTGACTAATATCAGTAGCCTTATGCGATACCTTCGCTTTATTATCTTTGATTAATTTACCCTTGCTGTTTACCACCTTATCAAGTACCGTTAAGTCATAACTGGTACCTCTGGTTGCTAATGTAGTTGCATACTTGGCGATCTGTGCAGGCGTAAAGTAGTTTGTACCTTGACCGATTGCCGAACGTACCGCATCCACGGTAGACATCTGAGGTTTTAATTCACCTAGTTCAATCCCTGATTTTTCATTCAGTCCTAAGTCTGTTGCATACTTCTTTAACTTATTGAGTCCAAGGGTCTTACTTGCTGAACCGGAATTACCGTTCAATCTCCAACCCATCTCATAAAAGAAATAGTTACAGGATACCTTGATCGCGTCAACTACATTAACCGTACCATGATGATGCATACAGAATGCATGCGGAGAAGTTTTTTCAAACTCATATTGGTCAAAAATATTATCATAAATTGAAACTTTATTTTCCTCCAATGCAGCAACTGCGGTAACCATTTTAAAGGTTGAACCGGGTATAATTCTAGACATCAAAGGTCGATTCATGGACGGGTAGGACAAATCATTATAAACCTTTTTATAATAATTCGAATCTATCTTACCGGAATACTTGTTATTATCATAACTCGGATAGCTTACCATTGCGAGAACGTCTCCATTCCCTGGATCAGTAATTACAACAGAACCACTACAAGGCTCTAAAGCAAGCATCGCCGGTGTGATTGTGAGAGAGTTTATCTTACCTCTGATAAAGCTATAAGATGAGATACTACCTGATCTGAGTTTATTAATCTCACTTTCATTATATTTTAACACACCTTGGTCGAATAATAAAAGACAAATTTCTTTTCCCGATAAATTATGCGAAAACACCAAATCACGATATATTTTTTTATTAAATGTGCTATCCTTTTTGAGGAGATCCTCAGTATAGTTAATTAATTTCTGGTATAATTCCTCTGTGCTGTAGTACTTATTTCCCACCTTGAGTTTATCCAAATCAACCCAGTTTTTAGCGAGCGCATATTGCAACAATTTACTTAAACTAATCTCACCATTTTTGTAATCATTTAGGGTCGGGTCATCACTTGGAATGTCTTTTGACAGTAATTTCTCATTTACCATAACCGTATAGAAGTAATCGAGATAATCCTCCATATCCCCTGCATCCTTATTCGGGGTAGTATTATCCATCTTCAGTTTCGAATTTAATTGATTGATCACTTCGATTCGTTTATTCTTGAACTTTCCATATGTCTGTTTTTCTAAATCAGTCGCATTATCTGCATTAAAATGATTAATATCAATGATGTTGTTTTTAATTAAAGCGTTATAAACTTCAAAGATTGGTATCAATATGTTTTTATCAGATTCTCCCTTTGTTCCATAACTCATCGTCGGAGTTATGAATTCTAACAGGATATCCGCCAGCTTTCTCTCCAATAGATTATATGTGGCTTTTTGCAAATCCGCATCGATTGTTAAGTAAACATCATTCCCGGCAACAGGGTCTTTCTTTGATTTAATCCCCTCAACTTTACCGTAAGAATTCACATTAACAATTTCACTACCCTTTTTCCCTCTAAGTACATCCTCGTAGGTCTTTTCAATTCCCGTTTTACCTACTAGATCGGACAGATTGTAATCCTGCTTTTTCAGATCATCATATTCCTGTGCACTTACCACACCGGTATAACCTAGAATGTTTGAGAAATATACTCCATCCTTATACACTCGGTTCGCCTTCTGACGCACTTCCACACCAATCAGATCTGCACTGTTCTCTTCAATGGCAGCAATTGTTTTATTATTTACATTAGAAGCAATGGTAATCGACATATATTTCGGATAGTTACATAAAAGCAAATAACGAATACTCATGATCTTTAAAGTATCCTTCACCGAATAGGTGTCATCTATATCAAACATAGTTGTTTGCTTCTTATAATCTCCGCCTGTACGCATAAAGTTATAGACTTCCTCGGCAGTGGCCTTCTTTTGATCCTCTGTCAATTCCTTTTTATTTTTTAGCACATAGGTATAAACATTCTTCTTAATGCGCAGTAAAGCATCATCATCAACTGTAAATTCTAATTTACCCTGATCATTCTGCTTAATAAAAAATTGGCTATCAAGCGTATCGCCATTTTTTTCGATTAATTTTATCATTTGATGAATGATAGCATTTTTCTGCTTCATTGTTTTAATACTGGTGTTATCCGTTAACATAACCGAATAGGATAATGAATTTGTCGCAAGAAGTTTTCCTTTGCGATCATATATATTACCCCTTGGGCTATCAATCTCCCTAGTCGTTTGACTCTTCGTATCATTCGCTGCTTGAATGGTAGGTCCTTCAATAATCTGTAGAACAAACAGTCGATGAATTACAATAACGAACAGGATGAGATATATGATTGTAATCGGAAAAATTCGCGATTTTACCAGCTTCTTAACGTAATCCAAAAATATGTCAAACAATCTTATACCTCCTTTTCAGGTTTACGCTCCATTCGATTATTTATAATATGTAACAGCTTGTACAATAAAACTGATACGGCCACAGTATAAATAATCTCAGGAAGAACGATTCTCCTTAAGTAGAAGAAGATGTTCATACGTCCCCTAAGTAAATACTCTATCACATAGTAAAAGAAATTATAAACCAAATCACTCACTGCAATAATTGCAATCGGTAAAGTATAATCATCATCGGAATAATATTTATTTGTAAATCCGATAAAGTATCCAAGCAACATAAACAATAATGCTCTCACACCTACTACGTAACTAGAAAACATCAAATCAACCAAAAGGCCTGCAAATAGACCCACGGTTAATCCAGTCATTCTTCCACGCATATATGCCACCGAAACAATTAGAATCAATATAATATTTGGCATAATCCCAGCCAGGCTAAAATATCGGTATAGTGTTGATTGGAGCAAATAACATATTAAAATTTCAAGAAAATATATAATAAATCTCTTCACCTTGATACCCACTTTTTTATTTTATCAATGGTTCATTTAGTTTCGTAATAATTAAGACATCCTGTAAACGACTAAAGTCAACGGTCGGAGTCAGATAAGCAGTTTTTGTTAAATTATCCGACGCAGTTTTGATATCGCTTACATAACCTATCGATATCCCTTGAAGGAAATTATTACTGTTACGGGAAGTAAC
The DNA here is from genome assembly GCF_059717775.1 of Variimorphobacter sp. HTMS_6. Lineage (NCBI taxonomy): Bacteria > Bacillati > Bacillota > Clostridia > Lachnospirales > Lachnospiraceae > Variimorphobacter > Variimorphobacter sp. HTMS_6. The sequence goes on along the minus strand of NZ_AP046094.1, from coordinate 1,463,344 downwards.
TATTTCATCACCTTCACTGATCTTCGCATCTTTGTTAATCATCTTAACGCGAATCTTACCACTATCCATTAACTGTAAATCACCTTGAACAACACATTCATCCGAGCTTTTCAAAAACATGCCGTATACCATACTGTTATCGTCAATAATTGCTCTTACGATGGAGTAATTATAATGTACTTCGACAAGCTCACCTACCAGACCATCACCGGCAATTACATTCATATGTTTAGCCAGACCGTCCTTTGTACCCTTATCGATTTTAAATACGCTATACCAGTTACTAAGATCTTTACCGATAATATGTGCTGCAACCTTAGGATAGTCGATGTATTTCTGATCCAGCTTATATAATTTACGTAGCTCATCCAATTCATATTTATCCTGTAGAAGCAGATTATTCGTATAGGAAAGTGTATTCACCTGATCCTTTAATTTTTCATTTTCATCCTTGAGCTTCTGCACGCTTTTTAGGTTCTCCACTCCTTTTGAGATATAGGTTCCTACGGAATTGATACCTCGTTGCATCGGAGTAATTGCAGCACCGACACCATCCTTAACCGGTGAAAGATGTTCACCGAATTTGAAGGAGAATACAATCAGTCCTAATAATAGAACGACACATGCGATCAAAACATGCTTCGGATTTAATTTTATTTTAGTCCTTCGCCTCATTTTTATCTCCACCTTAATTGTATGAAATGGTCATAAAGACCTCTATACCTTTCTTCAAACCTGTAAATTTTGAGCCACCGGCTCAAAGTTTAGTGTGGAAAATTTCATTTTCTACACTAAACTCTTATATTTATTCTATCTTCCCTCGTTCAGATACAGGCTCCTAATTATACGTTTTTGGTTTTATCATATCCGCTAATACAGATAACTTGTTGTCTTCAATAATCTGACCCAAACCAGTAACAACGGTATTCGACGGATCAGGGCATATATTAATTTTTAAATCAGTTTCCTTATGCAATAGTTCATCTAGCGCAAATATCTTAGCCGAGCCACCGGTAATGTAGATACCGCTGTCTATGATATCGGAGGAAATCTCCGGAGGAGTTCTCTCTAATATAATGCGGATTGCATCAATGATGGAATAAAGATATTCCGATATTGCCTCAAAGACATCCGTAGAATTAATCTCCATCTCACTTGGAAGTCCTGTTACCACATCACGACCAAATACCTTAACGGATGCTTGGAGTGTAGGAAATGCGGATGCAAGCTTTTTCTTTATATTCTCGGCGGTCTTATCTCCGATAAAAAGATTGTACTTCTTCTTTACGATATTCTTTATTGATTCATCCAGTTTATTTCCACCAACCGGGATTAATTTGCTTAACACAATTCCTCCTAAGGATAGAATGGAAACCTCAGTTGTATCTGCACCGATATCAACGATCATTACACCTCTCGCTGTCATTACTTCTAATCCAGCACCAAGAGCATCTGCAATCGGTTTTTCTACTATTTTAATTTTACCGATTTTAAGTCCTGAACTTGCAATCAGGTCATAAAAAGAACGGCGTTCCACTTCCGTAATATCGGTCGGAGTCGCAACGATAAAGTCCGCAGCGCCTAGACGTTTATTCCCGCTGCTCTTCTTCATAAAACTAGTCAATAATGCCATCATATTCGCCACATCAGCAATAACTCCATTGCGTACCGGATAAGTCACCAATATATTGGATGGAGCTTTTTCATACATCTCAAATGCATCATCACCCGCTGCGATAACATTCTTCTTGTTGGATACTGCGATGACATTACGCTCATCTAATACAATACCCTGTCCTTTCTTATATATCTTAATTGTACTTGTACCAAAATCTATACCATATACTTTTGAAGCCATGTTTCCCTCCTGTTATGTTTCAACAATTATGTTATGTAGCTCATAAGAAAGGTCATATTCAATTTCATTCGTAATTATATAATCCCTTGTTCCTTAAAGCTGATATATCTATTATCGCCAATAATAATGTGATCCATAAGCGTGATGCCAATTAATTCGGAAGCCTCTGCTAGTCTTTTTGTTACACGAATGTCTTCTGCGCTAGGGGTAGGATCTCCGCTTGGATGATTATGCAAAAGAATAATATTTACTGTGTCATACTTCATCGCATGCACCATAATTTCTCTTGTAGGCATAATGGAAGTATTGACGGTTCCTTCTGATATAATCATATCCTTAATTAATTTATTCTTCGAATCCATCATTAAAAGCAGCACCTGTTCCCTTGTCAGGTGCCTCATATCCTGCATGTAATAATCAGCCACTGTTTTCGGTGTAGCTAATTTAAACTGTTCCAAGTGGATCTCTTTTGACATCCGTTTGGTTATTTCCGTTAAACACTGCAGTTCAATCGCCTTGACACGACCAATCCCTTTTATGGTGATTAATTCTTTCATCGTAAGGTAATTCAGTCCTTTTAATCCTTTGTGTATCGGCGAATAATTTAGCAAGTTCACTGCTAAATCAATTGCTCTCAGTTGTTTGGTTCCTGTTCGTAAAATCACTGCCAGTAATTCAGCATCAGATAATGCGCTCACACCATATTTTTCACATTTTTCATACGGACGTTCAGAAGCAGGTAATTCTTTGACAGTTAAATATGATTCTTTCATGTTCATCCTCCACTTTTTTCTCTCCAAGAAATCAGTTAGATGATAGAACCAAGTGTCAACATGCTATGCATAAATCATTATAGCTTTTTATAAATGAAAACGGCTGCAATAGCACCGATTACACTCCCTATGGTAATTTTAATCTGAAGTCCGAAATGTAGAACCAAAATCGCCAAATCCAATGTCATAACATTGTTTTTAGCGCCTCCTATGGAGAATTGTTTTCCATAATTCAACCACGATAATGCTTCCACACCTTTTGCCAAATATCCTAAAAAGCCGCCAACTACGATACCAAGTAACAACAGAAGAAACAAAGCCCAATAGTTTTTCCCTAATGTCTTTGACATTTTGGCCATATGTTTGTCCCCTTTCGTGAAGTTCTTTAAACTAAGAATTCTAGCCAAAGAATTCATACACATTTCATATTATATCATAATTATATAACATTTTACCATAATCAGATAAATTTGTATACTTGAAACTATTTTTTTATCCCGCATAATGCATCAGAATTTAGTCCCATAATTCGCCTTTTATTTTATTTTCACTACCATATCTATATAAAATGTCATACTTTCATCAATATATGGTATCGGTATTTCAGCTTAAAAAATCATTTGGAATCACTTTACAGCTTAATGATACCTTCCTCAAATAACTTTTGAAGTGACATTAAAATGCCAAATTTTGCATGATACCAGGTTAATCCCCCCTGGAAGAATACAGTGTATGGAGGCTTAATCGGTGCATCTGCGGACAGTTCGATAGAAGAGCCCTGTACAAATGCTCCTGCCGCCATAATAACATCGCAGGTATAACCCGGCATCGCCCATGGTTCCGGCGTAACATAGCTGTCTACCGGTGCGGCTGCTTGAACCCCTTTACAGAACGCGATAACCGCTTCTGCTGAGTTTAAGGTTACTGCTTGGATAATATCAAAACGATCCTCACTGGAATTCGGATGAACAGGGTACCCCAGCTTTTCGTAGATATTTGCAGCATAAATTGCACCCTTTATTGCACCGGATACGACCTGTGGCGCAAGGAAAAATCCTTGGAACAACGGTGCATTTAAGCCCAACGTAGCACCAACCTCCTTCCCAAGTCCTGGAGCAGTAAGTCGATAGGATGCATTCTCTACATATTCTCTCTTACCTACAATATAACCACCTATCGGTGCAAGACCACCTCCCGGATTCTTAATCAAGGAACCAACACATAGATCTGCCCCCACCTGAGTTGGTTCGATTATGTCCACAAATTCTCCGTAACAATTATCTACCATGCAGATAACTTCCGGTTTAATCTTCTTCACAAACTCAATCAACTCACCGATTCTTTTAACTGATAAGGTGGGTCTGCTTGCATAGCCTTTGGAACGTTGTATCGTCACTAACTTCGTTCTTTCATTGATTGAGTCTTTGATTCCCTCCCAGTCGAATTCTCCATCCTCAAGAAGATCAACCTGAGCATAGGTAATTCCGTATTCAGCAAGAGAACCCTTCGCCGGTGTAATACCGATTACACCTTCTAGCGTATCATAAGGCTTACCAACCGGTGACAGGATTTCATCACCCGGTCTTAAATTACCGGATAACGCGATAGTCAAAGCATGTGTACCGCTAATTAACTGTGGTCTTACCAGTGCATCTTCTGCTTTAAAAACATCCGCATATACCTTCTCTAAAGTGTCTCTTCCTATATCATTATAGCCATATCCTGTTGTTGCAGCAAAATGTACATCACTTAAGCGATTATCCTGCATGGCTTTTAATACCTTCATCTGATTAATCTCAGCCGTTTTATCTATCTCTTTAAATCGCATTTCCAAATCGCGCTCTATCTCTTCACAATAAGATAAGACCTTTGGGTCAATCCCTAAATCCATATAGGTTTCTTTCAAATATATACTATCCAAGATTTCATCCTCCGTTAATAGTTTACATAATAATATTATGGTTCATTAAATCACATTTTTCTCTTTTAGGCAAGTCATCATATATTCTAGCACTTCCGTTTCGGAGGAAAAGTCATCCTTATTCACCCAGGTTACATTTTTCTCTCGCTTAAACCAAGTAATTTGCCGTTTAGCAAAATGTCTTGTATCTCGCTTTAAGAGATCAATTGCTTCTTCCAAAGAATATTCTCCATCAAGATAAGATAAGATTTCTTTATATCCGATCCCTTGCATGGATACCATATCTTTCGTATAGCCCTTTTCAGCAAGGCTTTTCACTTCCTCTACCAATCCGTCGCTAACCATCTTATCCACTCTGAAATTAATGGTTTCATATAGCTTTGCTCTATCTTTGTTTAACACAAAGTAACAGTATTGATATGGGGACTCCTTCTCTCTTTGCTCCTTATTATGCTCTGATATCTTATCTCCCGTCTGACGTGCAAATTCCAGTGCTCTTATCACACGCTTTGTGTTATTCGGATGAATCGTCTGCGCACTCTCCGGATCAATCTTTTTTAACATCTCATATAAATAGGGGAATCCGTGCTCTTGATGTAATTCTTCAAGTTCAGTACGGTAGGAATGATCGGAATCATTTTCTGTAAAATCAATATCATACAGAACTGCTTGAATGTAGAAGCCGGTACCACCGACCAGAATCGGAATCTTATTCTTATCATAGATTTGTTGTATATATTGTTTTGCCAATTGCGCAAATTTAACTACGCTAAATTCTTCGTCCGGCTCAAATTCATCAATTAAGTAATGAGGAACACCATCCATTTCCTCGGGCATAATCTTGGCTGTACCGATGTCCATATGCTTATATACCTGCATGGAATCTGCCGATATAATCTCACCATTAACTCCCTTAGCAAGTGCAAGGGATAACTGAGTTTTCCCCACTGAGGTGGGTCCTGTCAAGATAATCAAAGGTCTGTAATTCATGGTTTTCCTCTCTAATTCACAGAAACTAAAAATAGTTTCTTAATTGTCAAATTCGATTGGAGGTAAAAAGCCCTCATCATAACATAAATTTATGTATATTGATGATATCACCTTAGTAATAGGGCTTTTAACTCCTAATCCGATTATAATATTCTCTTGAATTTACGTTCTAACTCGGATTGACTCATGGATATGATAACCGGTCTTCCATGAGGGCAATGATAAGGGTTATCCAGTGTTAAAAGTTCCTTAATCAATTCGGAGGCTTCCACTATGGAAAAAACATGATTTGCCTTTACTGCAGCCTTGCAAGACAACGAAGCCACACGTTCCAACACAGCGGTAGAATTCGTTACTGAGATAGAGGTATCCTCTGCCAGTTCATCAACAAATTCTAACAGCAGCTCTTTCTCCGATATTCCGTATAAATCACTTGGCACGGCACGAACAGAGAATTCATTTCCTCCGAAATGCTCAATCTCATAGCCAAGACTTTCTAAAACCTCTTCATGCTTTTTTAATACCTGTTGTTCCCTCATGGTAAGCGATAATACAATGGGCGGTAATAATTGCTGGGAATGAAATGTCTTAGTTTTCGCAGCGGCTATGATTCTCTCATACAGAACCTTTTCATGCGCTGCGTGCTGGTCAATTATATAGAGTTCCTTCTTATATTCTACCAGCCAATAGGTTGAGAATATTTGACCGATGATTCGGTGCTCTTCCAGTGCCTTTTTTGAGAGGAAAGGTGTATCGTTTTGTGACTCCTCCCGGAACAAATTCATTTGCTCCGATACTTGGATTTGAGGAGCTGGTACTTCTACTTTCTCCGTCTCCTGGGCAAGAAGATGTTCGTTTATTTGTTTGTCTATTTGTTTATCTATTTGTTTGTCTATCTGTTTGTCTACTTGATTTTCATATTGACTTGCATTATCCGGAATATCAAGCTTTTGATTATATTCTTTTGTATTATCAGAAATAACTGACGACCTATTAATATCATTATTGTCGTTATTCTCAACAGTTACCGGAATCACATTGCTTTCACTTTTATATTTTCTAAGGAAATCATGATTACTATTTTCTAAATTATTTTCCTCTTTATTTAACTTTGTAACACTATAATCATTCGTCTCTTTCAGCTGATTTCCGGATATAGACTTAGACTCAAAAGCATTTGTTTGAAAGGATGTAATTTTCTTTAAAAATTCATTTGCATCGGTCGGGGAGGAAGCCTTGGCTTGCATCACTTTCCTACGATTTGCTTCAAACGGCTCCGGTATCGCAATCGCTTTCGGCGTCACCTGCTCTTGTGGCGTTAATACCACTTTGGGTATCATCTCTTTGCCAGAGAGCGTAGTTTTTATCGCCTCTACAGTGAATTGATATACCTCTTCACTATTTTTAAGACGAATTTCCATCTTTTGCGGATGAACATTCACATCGATTAATTCCGGTGAAATTTCAAAATACAGGGAGGTGAAAGGATATTTATGCTGCATTAGAAAGGGCTTATATGCTTCTTCAATTGCTTTGGTGATTACATTACTTTTTATATACCTTCCGTTAATAAAATAATTTTCAAAATTACGATTACCTCGATTAATTACCGGCTTACCGATATAACCGGTAATCTTAAAATTCTGAGTTCCAAAGTCAATTGGCAAAAGTTCCTTCGTTATATCTCTGCCATATACATTATACAGGATATCCTTACTGTTATTATTCCCGGATGATTGAAGCTTAACTTGATTATTGACAATATATTTAAAGGATACACCGGGATGGGAAACCATTAGACGCTCCATTAAATCGCTGATATATCCTCCCTCGGTGGTCGGTGATTTTAAAAACTTACGCCGAGCGGGGGTGTTATAGAATAAGTTGCGAACGATAATGGTCGTACCACCCGGGCTGCCGATCTCTTCGAAGGACTTTTCCTCTCCACCCTCAATCAGATAGCGGAAACCATTCAAAGCAGAGGGAGTTTTTGTGATTAACTCCACCTGAGCAACAGCGGATATACTAGATAATGCTTCTCCTCGAAATCCAAGGCTCATGACCGACAGTAAATCCTGTGCAGATTTTATCTTACTGGTTGCATGACGAAGAAATGCAATAGGAATGTCTTCCTTTGCGATTCCACCACCGTTATCTGTAATTCGTATAAAGCTTAAGCCACCTTCTTTAATTTCTGCAGTAATCGCTGTTGCTCCGGCATCCATAGCATTTTCAATCAATTCCTTTACAACTGCGCTTGGGCGTTCCACCACTTCACCGGCAGCAATCTGATTAATCGTGGCATCATCCAGTACATGAATTTGCGGCATGGTTTCCTCCTAACTGGTATCTTCTAGATTCGATCCTTGATTTTCTTTTGAATCTGGTATAATTTATTCATTGCATCCATCGGTGTGAGATTTGCAATATCCATATCACGAAGCTCTCCGATGATGTCCTCATTGTCACAAACAGAGAATATGGAAAATTGATTCATATCCTTTGACTTTCTTCCCTTTTTGCCTTCCGCCGCATCCTGTTTATCGGGTTCTACCAATAGCTCTTCCAGATTAAGTGCTTCCTGTAAAAGCTCTTCCTGTGTAGCAGCCGCCTCAGGAACTGTTACATTTCTGGCCTTCAGAGCCAAATCATTACCGGATAACTCTAAAACAATTTCTGATGCTCGTTTTAATACGGCACTAGGCACCCCGGCAAGCTTTGCCACCTGAATACCATAGCTCTTATCTGCACCGCCCTTTACGATCTTACGAAGGAAGACAATATCCTCTCCCTGTTCTTTTACAGCGATACAATAATTATTCACACCTTCAAGACGTCCCTCTAACTCCGTCAGTTCATGATAATGCGTGGCAAACAAAGTCTTTGCACCAAGAATAGAGCTACTTGCAATATGCTCTACCACCGCCCATGCTATACTTAATCCGTCAAAGGTACTGGTTCCTCGTCCGATCTCATCAAGGATGAGCAGACTGTTCTTTGTAGCATTACGGAGAATATTTGCAACCTCCGTCATCTCCACCATGAAAGTACTCTGTCCGCTTGCCAAATCATCGGAAGCTCCAACGCGGGTAAAGATACGATCCACGATTCCAATCTCAGCGGAATCTGCAGGCACATAACTACCCAGCTGTGCCATCAATACAATTAATGCAGTTTGACGCATATAGGTGGACTTTCCAGCCATGTTCGGTCCTGTGATTATCGAAACCCGATTCTGCTTATTGTCTAGTAAGGTATCATTTGACACAAACATATCATGAGATATCATTCGTTCCACAACCGGATGTCTACCATTTTTGATATGAATCGCACCACTTGTATTCATATTTGGTTTAACAAAATTATTCTGTTCCGCAACCAATGCCAGAGAAGCAAATACATCTATTCTTGCTATTGCTTTAGCAGATTGTTGAATTCGTTTTACTTCGAGAGATATCTGATCTCTGATCTCGCTAAATAAATTATACTCCAGCGAAAACAGCTTGTCCTCGGCACCTAGAATAATATCCTCAAGCTCCTTTAATTCCGGGGTGGTATAACGTTCCGCATTCGCAAGAGTCTGCTTTCTGATCCAGTTCTCCGGTACGAGATTTTGATAGGAATTCGTAACCTCAAGGTAATAACCGAATACTCTGTTATACTTAATCTTCAGATTCTTAATTCCTGTTGCCTCTCGTTCCTTCGCCTCCAGATCCATAAGCCAATCCTTACCCTCTGTCTTAGCCTTTCGAAGACGGTCTACCTCCTCATGGTAGCCTTCCTTGATGATTCCACCCTCTTTTACGGTTAAAGGAGGCTCTTCTTCAATCGCCTTTTCAATTAACGCAAATATATCCTCTAACGGATCTAATTCTTCATAAATATCCTGCAATAAAGCAGATTCAAAATTCTGCATTAAGAATTTGATATGCGGTAACATCGACAACGAGGAGCGAAATGAAATCAAATCGCGGGGATTTGCACTTTTATAACTAATTTTACTCATAAGGCGTTCCAGATCATAGATTGGATTAAGATATTCTCTTATCTCCTCCCTTGTGATCATATTATCTTTTAGCTGATTCACAGCATCCAGCCTCTGGTTAATCATATCAAAATCGATTAATGGCTGCTCCATATAACTTCTGAGAAGTCTCGCACCCATAGCTGTTTTGGTTTTATCCAAAACCCATAGCAGGGAGCCCTTCTTTTGCTTTTCTCTCATTGTCTCGGTTAATTCCAGATTACGAACCGTAGAGCTGTCGAGCAGCATGTATTTTTCATAAGTATAAGGGGTTAACTTCGTGATATGGGATAAAGAATTCTTCTGAGTCTCACGTAAAAACTGCATAACACAGCCCGCCGCGATCACCCCGATCGAATAATCTTTTAAACCCATACCATCTAGGGTTCCTACATTAAAATGCTCCTTCAATGCCCTAACACATAATTCATCATCAAAATACCAGGGTTCAATCGGAGACAAGGTTAGATTACTGATATTTTTTAATGCATCAATATTAATTCCTGATACAAAAAAGGTGTCGTTACAGATTATTTCTGAAGGAGACCATTTATAGATCTCATCCATCAGTTTACGTTCCGTGTCCACCTCAGTAACATAATAATCTCCTGTTGTAATATCAACGATAGATATCCCATAGGCATTCGTCGTATGTACGACTGCCATCAAATAATTATTCTTTGTTTCATCCAGTACCTGTGTATTTAAATTCGTTCCGGGTGTTACAATACGAACAACTTCACGCTTTACAATTCCCTTACTTTGCTTCGGATCTTCCACCTGCTCGCAAATCGCAACGCGATAACCTTTACCAATTAATTTACTTAAATACCCTTCCACTGCGTGAAAAGGAATACCGCACATCGGAGCACGTTCTTCCTGTCCAATACTTTTTCCTGTTAACGCAATCTCTAACTCCTTCGAACAGGTATGGGCATCTTCAAAGAACATCTCGTAAAAATCACCCAATCGATAAAACAAGATACAGTCCTTATATTGCTCCTTGATTTGCAAATATTGCTGCATAAGCGGGGTTAATTGAGTCATGGTGAATTTCCTTTCCTTTGTATAATAAACAAAACCATTACAATTATATCATAAAGATAATTGATTGCAACGGTTTGAATCGTTTATTTCATTATTCAGTTTGTACATCGTCCAGCAAATCAGTTCCATCCGCTGCTGTTGTTGCGAGGACATCACATCGCTCATTCATCGGGTGTCCGTTATGTCCTCTCACCCATTCATAGCTAACCCTGTGAGGTTCCATAGCCACGAGTAATCTCTTCCAGAGATCCACGTTCTTAACCGGCTCATTTTTCCCTCTTTTCCAGCCCTTCTTCATCCACCCATCAATCCAATGTTCATTGAATGCCTTCACAAGATACTGGGAATCCGAGTAAATCACGACATTGCACGGCTTATTCAAAGCCTCCAGCCCAATCACTGCAGCCAAAAGCTCCATTCGGTTATTTGTCGTCTTTTTAAAGCCTGCACTTAACTCCTTCTCATGTGTAACTCCTTTGGAATCCACATATACCAAAATCGTTCCGTACCCGCCCGGTCCATCCGGATTTCCTCTTGCCGAACCATCGGTATATATCTTAATATCCATCTTATTCCTCCATGATTTCCTGCAAAATCCTATTCTTTTCTAATATAAAATTTCCATTTTATATTCGTGTTCCCTTAGTCTCTGGTTTGTGTCGAGGATTACGCAGACACAAACCAGCAAGGTGAATGATTTTAATCATTCACCATACTCCACTCGCCCTTTTCTAAAAATTCTTCAGCAGCATCCTCTGCAGACTGAATAATATTCTTTGGATATCCGAGCATATTTAGTAACTTAATTGCATTTTTCGAAATTGCTTTTCCTTGATACAATTTATAATCAAAGATAATATTATCTTCCTCAATCCGTTCCTGAAAATGATAATTTGAATAGTCATTCTCCAGAATATGAGTCAGTTCTATATCATGGGTAGCAGCAAATACCAACGTATTCCTACATGCCAGTGAAGATAATATTCTAGAAGAAGCGGCGATTCTCTCAAGCGTGTTCGTTCCTCTTAAAACTTCATCAATAAAGCAAAGGGTTGGCACTTCCTCATTTACTTGATCCAGAATTCTCTTTAAGGATTTAATCTCTACAATATAATAGCTTTCTTTGGTAAGAATATTGTCTCGAAGCGCCATTGAAGAAAAAACTTTAAAAAAGCTACCATAATAACTTTTACTAATCGAGGTAAATATAGTTTGTACTAATATCGCATTAATCGCAAGCGTTTTAATAAAAGTTGATTTTCCTGATGCATTGGATCCTGTAAGAAGAACCGATCTATTCTCTGAGATAGAGTTTACAACCGGAGATTCCAAAAGTGGATGATACAAATCATTCACCTTGATAAATGGCTCCGCTTTTTTCATCAGCTCCGGTTCGCAATAATAATCTATATAATCACGGAAGGAAGCTGCTGCAATCATGCTATCAAGTACTCCAATATTCATGAAGATTCGATTTAATGTATCCTTATTGGATTGCAGAAAACTCAACATGGAGTTATACATAATCAAGTCAATATGGGTAAACATACGGATATAATCCAAAATCAAATCCGCCAATGATCCACTTGCTTTCTTAGGAGTGAGCAATACTGCACTTCTTCGGTACTTGTTAAACTTATCCGCGTCCTGCTTGATACAATCTGTATAGGATTGTATCTCATTAATATCTAGCTTAACAATCTCCTTACTACCATCAAGAAGTCGAAAGATAAATGCAACAACAATCAGATAATTCTCTATCTCAGCCTTTTCTTTGTAATATTGAATGATATTGTTCACAATAATGAAAACAGTACATATTCCACCTAAACCAGGCTGAATAAAGATAAGTCCGATTGACGCAAACAAACCCAATAACATTAGATAATGACCGATATTGCTTTTCGCCTTTTGATCACGAAGTCGATTAATATATTCATATACCGATATTCTGGTAATCTTACCGATCTGGCGTAATTTCGTCTGAAGTGTAATTCTGGTTTCTTCATTTTGAGAAAAGAACTTTATCAGACGATTTCGCTCTTGTAATTCCTCATTCGAATAACTAGGTTTTCGAAGAAGCGCATACAGATATTCTTCACCAACGGAGCACTGAGTATTATTCATCAGCATAAAGATTTCATCCATATCGATATCGTTCCAGGTAATATCATCAACATCCAGATTGGGGTCCATCACTGACTGATAATATGCTTTTAAGGATGTCATCTTCTCCGAGGTATATTCCTCTTCAGGAACATCTCCCCATTCTTTCATCAATCTGATTTTTATTTTCTTTGTTAGGTTATATTCGTTCCATAAGCTCATAATCACAAGTCCCAATATAATCACTAATATAATAAAAATATACGGCATCATTTTTCTCCAATCCCAATTTCATAATAAAATCCATTACGGCTATTATAAAATTCTATGGATGGGCTGTCAACACAGAATCGGATTTTGAATGTAGATGCTCCGCTAAGGGACGACCAAAAGCACTCATTGAATAGAGATGCGGCTGGTTGGAAAAACAAGCTTAATTTTCGGGAGCAACTGCATGCGTCTATTACGTTTTGTTCCTCCCTAATTGGACCGTCTGTCGCTCACAAAACGAAATAACAGGAGAAACCCGCTTAGCGTGCTTCTCCTGTACAAAACAGTTTCATATGAGGATAAATTCACTATTTAATATACCGAACATATTTTACAGGGGATCTGTAATACATAGGGGATATTTTTATACCGTCTCTCGGATTACTTGCATGAATAATCCTACCGTTGCCGATATACATAGCTACGTGATTGATATATCTGGAACTTCCGTAGAATACAAGATCACCAGGTTTTAATTCAGAAGCAGAGATTCGACGTCCTCCGGCTGCCTGACTTCTGGAAGTACGAGGAATGCTATATCCCATCCTACGATATAAAGCCTGAGTAAAACCGGAGCAATCCACACCAGCGCCTAATCTGGTTCCACCCCAAACATAGGATTCACCAAGATGATCTTTCGCTGCATCAATCAATCTAACACGGACAGAAGATACCTCTGAACCGTACTTTATTTTCTGAATAGTAACTGCACGAGCCAATTCAAATGTAATTTTAACATATTCTTTCGCTACATAAGCAGTATCATTATCTGCATCATCACTATCAACCGCCACCTTAACCCAATCACTGTGTTCGCTATCATCTGTTGAGACCTTAGAATCAATTACTACTAATTCTTCGCCCTTCGCCATCTGATCAATGACTGTTGCATCAGTAGAAGCCTTATCTCTGATATTAAGACCATCCGTAATCGCTTTCGCTACATAATTACCGACTTTTTTAGCCTTACGAAGTGCTTCATCACCAGTAATCAGATAATCACTCTTTACATAACCTACAACACTACCGTTTGATGTTCTAGCGGAAATCTTAGTCCATCCGTCCTTGTTGGATTTTAATATTTCACATCCACCATTCTTAGGTAACTTTCCCTTAACCTTGTATGTTTCACCCGCACCGGAACGTATCATTAGGTTTGTGTCTACATTCGCCATCGCCAGATTGTTATAACCCGGTATCGGTAATTCGCTATCAGACATACTTAACAATGTTGTGCTATCGGACTTCTCATCTGTATTGTTGGTATCCTTATCATATACGAAACCTGCAACGCCTTCTTCATATGCGAATGCTGTTTTGGGATTGGCTGCGAACACTAACAAACCTGCTACACATGCCAAGGAAATCTTTAAAAGTTTCCTCATATTATGTCCTCCAAATCATTATTGATAATAATAGAACTTTTATGTCATCCCATACGTTACATAAAGTATACAAGATGTGGTACGTAAATATTTGTTAACATAATTGTTACACAAATATTAAATATGTTACGTTAGTATTATAGCAAACCCCTTAAATATTGTCAACTATATGTCATAAATATTTCAGTATTTGGTAATTTTACACTAAATTAACATAAAAAAGCTGCCACAGTACGATTTCACTCGTTTACCGGGCAGCATATTGTAACAATTTGTTAAATAATTATGCATACAAATTTCTTCCAATAATAAGCTTTATCTATTGACAACAATATAAACTATAGTATAATTATCATATATCACATATATGTATTATATATTATATATTATGAAGCTAAAGTAAAATATTAATTTAATGAGGTGTTATAATGAAAAGCTTTGTCGACAGGCCAAAATACACTTGCGCTCTAGGTGGTGCCATTGCAACGCTAAATGCTTTGCTAAAAGTAGTTCCAATCCTGCATTCCGGACCTGGATGTGGTTTAAATCTTTCTTTTGCTATCAATGGAGGCGCCGGATATTTCGGAAGTGGTTATTGCGGCGGCCTAGCTCTACCCAGTACAAATTTATGTGAAAAAGATGTCATTTTCGGTGGTGAAGATAAATTACGAACCGAGATCGAAAATACCCTTTCTATTGTAGAAGCAGATCTTTACTTCGTTGTTTCCGGTTGTACAGTTGAAATGATCGGCGATAGTATTCATTCTGTTGTTAATGAATTTGTTGACGAAGATGTTCCTATTATTGCTTCAGAGACTGCCGGATTTAAGGGCAGTTCCTATGTTGGTTATGATATTGTTATGGAGACTCTATTTCAGGAATATGTCACTGTCCCCCATCAAAAAGAAAGCAAAACGGTTAATATATTAGGGGTGGTCCCTATACAGGATGCTTTTTATAAAGGGAACTTAAGAAATATCAAAAGTCTACTTGAAAAACTCGGTTTAAAAGTAAATACTTTCTTTGGTGATGACGAAACATTAGAAAACCTAAAAAATTGTGGGTCGGCATCCCTCAATATTGTATTCTCAGATGTATATGGTATCAGTGCAGCGGAAATATTCAAGAAAAAATTCAATACTCCTTATCTCACGCTCCCTCTACCAATCGGTGCAAGTGCATCTGATCAATTAGTCGACGAAGTTACATCTGCACTTAATTTAGACAAAATCTTAGCAGAACAAATAAAACATAATGAGAAACTAAAATATTTCGGATATCTGGTTCGTCTAGCTGATCTATACAATGATTTTGATATGCAGCGTTATTCAATTGTAGTTGGAGATTCAAACTTTGCCCTTCCCTTAACAAGATTTCTTGCGGATGACCTAGGCTGGCTCGCAGAATTAACAATATTAGTTGATCAAGTCGAAGATCAAAAAATAAGGAATATTGTACTTTCCCGCTCTTCATTAATAAAAAACAAGAAGAATCTCGAAATAATATTTGAGCAAAATCTTTCTGAAAACATCAAGCATATCCGGAAACATTGGCATAAAGATAATAATCCTATTTATTATAATAAAATGACTCCCGCAGCAATTCTGGGCAGTACCTTTGAACTTGATCTAGCTACCGATCTAAACATTCCACTTATCCCTGTTACCTATCCAATTACTAATAAGGTTATTTTAAGCAGAGGTTATACTGGCTATGAAGGTGGTCTGACTTTGGCCGAAGATATATTTTCAGCACTTGTAAGTGCAAGATAAGGAGGTATAATATGAATTTGAATTACAATTATCTAAGTACAAGTGAGCCTCCGAAACGCGAAGACCGTCTTAGTGCCGGTTGTGCTTACGGCGGTAGCTGTTCCGACCTTAAGAACAACTGCAATTGTACAAAATATGCTGACCGAGATTTTACCCAAACACAGGGTTGCCAGTTATATTTAAGTTCTTCCATAATAAATACAATGCTAGATATCGCTATAATAATTCACGGCCCTATCGGTTGTGGCGGGGCTAATATATTCAGTGCAGGAACAACCAGAACTGTACAACGCTTAAGAGATCCTAACGCATCAGGTCTTTTGTGGTTAAGTACAAACCTAGATTCCAATGATGTCGTTAGCGGTGGTGAAAAGAAATTGCGAGAGACTATTGCGTATGCAGATAAGGAGTTTCAGCCACAGGCTATTATGGTTGTGAGTACCTGCGTTCCCTCGTTAATTGGCGATGATATAGAAGCTATTCTCTCATCCCTTCAACCTCAAACATCAGCAAAATTAGTACCAATTCATTGTGCAGGATTTCGAACTTCCATTAATGCCACTGCCTATGATGCAGTGTATCATGGAATCTTAAGAACAATGATGCAAAAGAAATTTGAAGATTACGACGAGCCTACATTAATAAATGAAATAGAACAGTTTAAACAAAAACTTCAAAAGAGCCGTACGGTCAATGTCTTCAATATGTCTTCGATAAGTAGAGATGATGAGCTTGAATTAACTCGCTTATTGACAGCACTTGACCTAAACGTTCGCATTTATCCATGTTACTCCCGTCCAAGTGACTTTGAAACCATTAACGAAGCTGCTCTAAATGTGAGTGTTTGTCCAACTCATGATGATTACTTCAGCGGTCATTTAAAAGAATTATATGGTACACCATATCTATATCGTACATTGCCTGTCGGTATTACAAATACCCAAAAATGGATATTAGATATTGCGGAATTTTTTGGGATAAAAGAACGAGCGGAATTACTAATAACACAGGAAGAAAAGAACTTAAAAGAAGCATTAACACCATTTAAAAACGAATTACAAGGTAAGAGTGCTTACCTAACCGGAGGATCCATTCGAACTTTAGCTACCGCACAATTTTTAAAAGAAGAGCTCGGTATGAAAATAATTGGGATCAAAGGTTATCATTACGATTTTTTTGCTGATGAACTCCTTGAAGAGTTGGAAAATGATACTGAGCTAAATTACAGCGTAGCAACTGCACAGGAATTTGAGCAAGCCAATCTTTTAAGAAAATTAAAACCAGATATTTATATCGGCCATGTAGAATTAAATGGTTGGGCAGCACGACATGGTATCCCTACTTTCCCGATATTTTTGGTCTCATCGGCATTTTTAGGATATAGGGGTGCTTATGAATTAGCCAGAAAGCTTGTTAGAGTAACCAGCAATAATGCTTTTAATAAGAATTTATCCGAGTATACAAAGCTTCCATACAAAGATCAATGGTTTGATGAAAATCCATTCAAATACATCAAAACCAGAGAGAAGAAAGCAAAACGCACATAGTAAACAATGAAAAATATAGGAGAGAACGATATGCCAAAGGCTGTGAATAGTTTAATAGAATTAATCGGTAATACACCGCTACTTCGCCCTCAAAATTATATTGAGCACTTTCAAATCCCAGCTGATTTACAATTAAAGCTGGAATACTTTAATCCACTATCCAGTGTTAAAGATCGTGTAGGTTATGCAATGATTCGAGATGCAGAAGAATCCGGAATCTTAACAGAAGATTCCATCATAATTGAACCTACAAGCGGTAATACCGGTATAGGGCTTGCATTCGTTGCGGCCGCAAAAGGCTATAAGTTAATTCTTACAATGCCAGAAACGATGAGTCTTGAACGAAGAAATCTTCTTAGTGCATTAGGAGCAGAGCTAGTGCTAACTTCTGGTTCGTTAGGAATGAAAGGTGCCATTGATAAAGCCAATGAATTAAATGCTCAAATACCTAATTCATTTATTCCACATCAATTTAAAAACAAATCAAACCCAAACGTACACAAAATAACAACCGCACAAGAAATTTGGAATGACACAGAAGGAAAAGTTGATATTTTCATAGCCGGAGTTGGTACGGGTGGAACAATCTCCGGTGTAGGTGCAGCCCTAAAAGAAAAAAATCCTTTCATTCAAATCATAGCTGTCGAACCTTTAAGCTCAGCAGTTTTATCAGGTAATTTACCGGGTGCTCATAAAATACAAGGGATAGGACCAGGATTTATACCCGATAACTTTAATCCTGATATAGTTGATGAAATCTATAAGGTGAGAAACGAAGATGCAATCCTTACAAGTCAGGAACTCGCTAGACGCGAGGGACTTCTTGTAGGCTTTTCTTCCGGTGCTGCCGCTTATGCAGCGACACGCATTGCCTTTCGTCCAGAAAACAAAGATAAAATTATTGTTACACTAATGCCAGATACCGGAGAACGTTATCTGTCGACTGAGCTCTTTCAATACCAGAGAAAATATAAATAGTCATATGCAATCTGTATCGTGTGCTTCATAATAAATGTATTTTATATCATAGATATCATTTAAGGCTGTTTCAAATCAAATAATAACATATAAGAACGTTATATTTGTTATGAAACAGCCCTTAATTTATGTATAAATCAATTATACCTTCTACTCAATCGTTTATTGTATTCATTTATATAACCATATCTACTTAACTAAACTTCTCCAACACCTTATTATATATATCTTCTGCAAGTCTTAATCCTCCATTATACCCAAAATAGGTAGTGCTTAAAATGGTACGATAAAAAGCAGGTGGCGCTACTGATATAAATTCCAAGTTCAACTCCTCTGAAAGTGTTTTCTCCCAAGCCGACCCGAATATAAGCCCTGCGCGCACGGAATGATTTGATCTTTCCTCCTCTGAAAAAGTATATAAGTCAAACTCATGTTTTTGATTGCGATGTTTCGTAATCTCTCTCTGTGCATTCCCGCCATCAGCACAAAATTTAATATCAATTGTTCTTTTTCCAGCTATTTTTTTAGCCAACTCCTTGATTTCTCTCTCATAAGGTTCCGGAGGTAAATCAATTATAAACTGTTTAGCAGGCTCTAAGCCAAGTTCATTAATCAAAAATTGATTTATTCCGATAACCAAACTAGAATCAGCGATTGTGTAATAAATTTCAGGCAACATAAATCGCATTTGTTGTAAAAATGCAACGATATTATCTAGTGCGTCAAAGTACCTTTCTTCTTCAGATCGAATAACAGCTTCCACTTTCTCCTTTTGAAGATTTGTATACTCTCCTAATTCAATAATGAACTTACTTGTAGCTATAGCCCCCACGGGTAAATAAGGGAAATGGAAATATGGTGTATCATATTTTTTTTGTAAATGCTTCGCTATTTTTACACCATTCCAAGAGTTTATTACAATATTATATTCAGCATTGGGTATTGTCTTCCATTCATCAATGCCATCGGATTCTATTCCAAACAATATGTTCACTTCAAACCCTAGCTTTGTAAGTAGATTCTTTATCTCACTGCAATCACCTTTCCAAAATACATTTTGAGTCGGCACAGAACAAAACACATTAATTAACCCCTTTTTTACTGTTTTGCATTTGATAAATTTATCTACATATTGATCTATGATTGCAATTACAACATCTTCATGACTAGAAAAGTTGCTTCCTTTAAATCCACCAGATTCCAAATATACAATAGGTTTATCTTCTTCCTGATAATTCAACACGATACTTTCCACATCATCACCAACAATATCAGAAGTACAACCAGTTAAAACCACATACAAATCTGCATCCATCACCTGAAAGGAACCATCTATTACTTTTTTCAACTTATCCAGTCCGCCAAAGACTATATCACTTTCATTCGCATTGGTACACGGAACTGCTCCAGAGTAGATTGCTGATGCATGCCCCAAAAGACCTTCTACATGATCTCCACAACCGGGACCAGAATGAAGGATTGGTACCGTTCGCTTAATTGCTAATACCGTTTGTTGTGCTCCCATAGCACAACTATATCTTGACTGTTCAACTCCTTTATACACTGCAATTCTCCCTTTCCTGTAATCCTTTTACTTTTCCCTTCTTCAAAAAGGAATAAGGATTTTGTTCTAGCCACCATTGGGTATATGGTAATTTTGTATGATTTGCATAAAATCTTACAAATTCATCATATTCTATTATTTCGTATAGTTTTAGTGCAAAATGTAAAATCCCCTCATATCCAAAGATAAACTGCTCATCCATTGGAGGTAACGATGGAATTCCAAGTTTTGCCGCAGTAATCCCCACACCTCCATGTCTAGAAACAACAACATCTGGATTTGCTTTTAACAAAGCATTTAATATTTCATAATCCTGGTTCCCACATACATTATAATTTTTAATATCACCAGAATGGTTTACTATCTGCTCTAATGCATCCGAATCCGATGGGTTATCAGAATAATCAAATTTAGGATCATGGTGAAAAATCGCTACTCCATCCACGGCAAAGCCCAAATCTCGAAGCATAGAGATAAGTGCATGGCCATGCGCTGCTCCAGCGGTGACATATGCTTTTTTTCCACTAAAATACGTTTTATATTTTTCGATTTGAGGTATGATTTTATTTCTCTCCTCTTGAATCCAATCCTCCACTTCTTTTTCTTGTCGAAGGACTCTTCCAATTTCTCTCGCCCAAATATCTGTACCGATTAATCCATAACCAGCCGGAGCGGTAATTGCCTTCACACCATATTCTTGCTCTAAAGCTTGAGCAAGGTAAGTTCCAAGTGTATTACAAATTTGTATTGTCGCCGTAGCTTCTGAAATATATTCCAAATCTTCAACACTAGTAAATGGTACCAGGTATTGCACTTTATATCCAAGCTTATTAAATAATGAATCAAAGGAATGACTACCCCAAAAATTAATCACATTAATTACTTTTTTTCTCTCTCTTGGAGGCTTCACAATCCCTCTCATAATGGCATGGTATGCTGCATCGAACCCTGTGGTCCAAATCTTAGTACGAAATCCTTCACAACTACAATATACCACCGGAATATTTAATTCCTCCGAAGCCTGATCCGCAATTGCATCAATATCTTCTCCTATAATACCGGAGGCACAGGAGGAAGTTATAAAGATAGCCTTCGGATGTACTCTATCATAGGCTTCCTGTATCGTTGATATCAGCTTTCCAGATGCTCCGAATACAACATCGCTTTCATCAATATTGGTATTAAAATATCTTCCCTGCACTGATTTTAAGGCCCCTCGGTTTAGCTGACCGAATTTATATATAAAATTCATACCAAAAAAATTACCAGAACATCCAATTGGTGCATGATTAATAACTGCTACATCTTTTATCATTGCCAGCTGACAAAATGCATGACTTGCATTACACCCCATACACTGCGTAAAATCTCTTGTATCGTCCTGTAATCTACCTGATCTGCAGGCTACAACCAAATCATTTGCACTTCCGATAAACCCTGTTATAGAACCAAGGCGGTTTTCTCTGGTTTCAACCTGATTGATTGCTAAATTAATTCGTGGCATTGGTTTTCCTCCTATTTAGGTTTTAGAATATAGAAAACATCTTACATAATGTGGTTCAGAATTTTCTATTGCCATATTAATTTGTTCCGGCAACATACTGTTGCATATATCTTTTGCATAGGAACATTTATTTAGAAAGGGGCATTCATTCGCCTTCCATTGTAATGACTCCTCTAATTCATCCTTCTTTAAATTATCGCCAACTAGTTTCTCTTGTTCCTGTTCAATATCCGGAATTGCAGAAAACAATAATCTCGTATATGGATGGAGGGGACGCTTATAAATATCTTCCGCACTACCCATTTCTACAATATTTCCTCGATACATCACCGCAATACGATCACAAAGGTAATAAACTACATTCAAATTATGAGATATAAAAACCAAAGATAACTCATATTTATTATGAATATCTTGAAATAAATTTAATATTTGAGCACCGACCGATACATCAAGCGCTGATACTGCTTCATCAGCTATAATCAGCTGAGGATTTAGCATCAATGCACACCCAATACATACACGCTGTCTCTGTCCTCCGCTTAGTTCATGGGGATATCGATTAATATAACTGGCATCTAAACCTATCAGCTCCAAAATATTATTAACCCTTTGAAGCCTCTCCCTTTTGGTTCCGATATGATGAATTTTTAGTGGTTCTTCAAGCATAAATCCAATCGTTTTTCTAGGATTTAATGCACTTAAGGGATCTTGAAATACCGCTTGCATATTTTTTGCAAAATCCTTTTTATTCTTATCATTTCTCACTTTTCCATCAATGCTGATTTTCCCTTGATAATCTAGAAGTCCTAAAATCGCTTTGCCTAAGGTAGATTTACCACAGCCGCTTTCTCCTACCAACCCAAAGAACTCATTTTTACGAATATTTAGATTAATATGATTTAATACTTTCATTTTCTTTCTTTTACCATGAATTCCTATTGTTGAGCTGTTATATTCATTACACACATCTATTAATTCTATGACATTATCATATTCTGACATATTCCATCTCACTTTCCGGATTTACCAAATGACAATTCACACTATGATTTAGGCTTAAGGATAATTTTCTTGGTATTTCCTGAAAGCATACATCTCTAGCATTTTTACACCGTGTGGCAAAGTTGCATCCCAAATTTCTCTCTGCTAAGGAAGGAACTTTACCATCGATACAGTCTAGAGGTTTCCCCTTCTTTGCTGCAGATGGAATCGAATTGATTAATCCTTTGGTATATTCGTGAACCGGATGAAGAAAAATATTGCTTACACTACCTTCTTCCGCTATTTTTCCTGCATACATTACAACCACTCTATCACATAATTGTTTGATAACACCCAGATCATGTGAGATAAAAAGTATTGTAGTTCCATATTCAACATTAATCTCTTTTAGTAAGTTCAAAATCTGTGCTTGAATTGTTACGTCCAATGCTGTAGTAGGTTCATCTGCTATCAGGAGCTTTGGCTTACAAATAATTGCCATCGCGATCATAACACGTTGTCTCATACCACCGGATAATTGGTAAGGATAAGAATCCATACTTTCTTTCGGATTGCGTAATCCAACCCTTGTAAGTATTTGTAATACCTCATCATTAATATCTTTTTTTGCTATGCTTTTATGTAATCGAAGCGCTTCTGCAACTTGTTTTCCAATTTTCATAAGTGGATTTAAAGAAGTCATTGGTTCTTGAAAAATCATAGATATTTGATTTCCTTTTAATCTTCTCCACTCATCTTGAGGCTGGCTCAATAAATCTTTTCCATCAAAAACTATTCTTCCCTCAGTTATTTCCACCTTCTCTGGTAAAAGTCCCATAATAGATAAAGAAGTCAGGCTCTTACCACAACCCGACTCACCAACAACACCTAGTATTTCACCCTTTCTGACATCAAAATCGATATGATCAACAGCCAATAAAGTCTTTGGAGTCTTTTCTTTTATACCATCTGCATGAACACCTATTGATAAATTCTGTATTCTTAATACATGCTCCTCCATAATCCACCTCCGATCAACAATATTTTTTGCTTATGCCTTCACCGATACAGTGAAAACCGATAACCGTTAACATAATCACAAACCCTGGAATAATTGCTCCCCAAGGTGCATGAAGCAAGCTTGTTTGTGCATCGTAGAGCATCTTCCCCCAACTGGGTGTGGGCGGTTGTATTCCGAGTCCAAGATAGCTCATTCCTGATTCAGCTAGAATAGCATTAGACATTCCCACGACCACCGATGATAATATTATTGGAAACAGATTAGGAAGGATATGCACAAAAATAATACGAACATCAGAACCTCCAAACACTCTTATCTGATTTACAAAATCACTTTGCTTATACTGAAGAGTACCCATCCTGACAATTCGGATAAAGGAAGGAACAAACATTATACTTAACGCAAGAATAATCGAAATATTCTCACCCTTGATAATCGTCACAAGAATTAAACCAAGTAAAATACCAGGAAAGGATGCAATCGCATCCGTTACTCTCATTATAACTTCATCAAAGATTCCTCCCTTATAACCACAAATGAGGCCAATGATAGTCCCACTTCCCATACTGATTAAAATAGTACAGCTTGCGATTATAAGTGTATATCTTCCTCCAACCATCAACCTACTTAATATATCTCTCCCCTTCTCATCCGCACCAAGTAGATATTTCGTAAATGGTTTTGCAAATTTATCCATCACATGCATTTCTGTTATATTGTAAGGGGTATAA
Source organism: Variimorphobacter sp. HTMS_6 (assembly GCF_059717775.1). Taxonomy (NCBI): domain Bacteria; kingdom Bacillati; phylum Bacillota; class Clostridia; order Lachnospirales; family Lachnospiraceae; genus Variimorphobacter; species Variimorphobacter sp. HTMS_6. Next base: position 1,438,869 of record NZ_AP046094.1, on the reverse strand, counting down.
AATATTCCAATAAAAACTAACACAATGATAAAAGTAACAATGAAAAATCCAAATTTAAGTTCTAGATCTTTAATCTTCATACGAAATCTCCTTATATATGAATTCGAGGGTCAATTATTTGTACAATGATATCTACTATAGTATTTGTAATTACGACAATAGACGCAATATAAACAACCAGCACCTGAGTTAAAGGAAAATCCCTTGTATTAACCGCTGTGATAAGTAAGCTACCTATACCGGGTACACCAAATATTTGTTCTATAATAATGCTTCCCGAAAACACTCCGCTTATAATCATTCCAATCAGTGAAACAACTGTCACAATTGAATTTTTCAACACATGTTTATAAAGAACTGCATTCTCAGTATTTCCTTTACTATACGCCGTACGGACATAATCTGATTTCAATTCTGTTAACACTGACGTATGTAAGTACTTAACTAATACAGCTATACTTGATATTGAAATCGCTATCGCAGGAAAAATCATAAATTTTACAAATCCGGCTATATTCTCAGTCCAACTAACATAGCCGCCTATCGTAAATAACTTAAGTTTAAAACCAAATAGCCATATAATGATAACTGCCAGAAAAAAATTCGGAACAGAAATTCCTATCACAGTTACCGTATTAAATAGAAATTTTGATAAATAATTTGATTTTTTTGCTGTAAGAATACCCAAGGGAATTGCTATAATCAAGATAATGATAATCGAAAAAATAGCCAGCCAGATTGTTACCGGAATTCGTTCCGCAATAATTGATTTAACTGGTTTGCTGTAATTCAACGAATTTCCATAATCCCCCTGAACAAATTTTGTTACCCAATTAACATATTGAACCGGAAGACTTTTATTTAGACCTAACTCTTCTCGAAGATCATCAAGTCGTTCCTGAGAAGCTGATGTTCCCAGAATTACCAAAGCAGTATCACCTGGAATAACATTAAATGTTGTAAATGAAATTACCGATATCAAAAAAAGTGTAACCAGTAAAATACCGGTTTTTTTTAATATATATCTCATCATAGATCTCCATTTCACATAGCTCTGTGAGATTTTAATTTAATAGAAAAACTAAAAATAGTTTTATAGTTGATTAATTACTTAAACGGACAATTAAATTAACAAATGCAACTCACCGAAGTGAGCTACATTTGTTAATAATGTTTTAATTTATTACTTTGCCAAATGAATGGTCGAAAAGTCCTTAACATAGAGAGGATATGTTGTATAACCATCATATTTCTTACTTAAAGCGACTTCACTGCCAATGTCCTGTATAAATACGCTAGCTGCTTCATCCGATAATACTTTCTGAGCATCTTTATATAAACTAATTCTCTCTTGCTCATCTAAGGTTGTAGAAGCTTTTTTATAAACTCCATCGTATGCAGGGCTTGAAAAATTCACAAAATTGTCGCCAGCATTTGATACATATCTTGACAAAAAGCTTTCAGGGGCTGCAGTTGATCCGTCTAGAGATATGATAGTGGATTCGTATTTACGACCCAAGTATACATTTTGTAACCAATCTGCCCATTCTACTTTTTCGATTTTTGCTGTTATACCTGCCTTAGCCAATTCTTCTTTAATTACTTCAGCAGTATCAATGTGAACTTGATATACTGTAGGAACTTTAATCGTAAAAGTGAAACCTTTTTCATATCCGGCTTCCTTTAGTAACTCTTTTGCTTTATTCACATCTTTCGGATAAGCTTTTTCCAAATCACTATTATAATATTTTGTTAATCCCGGAATAAGTCCTCCTCCATTATTCACACCAAACTCATTTACCAATGACTTGATTTCATCTGCATCTATCAGATAATTAAGTGCTTGACGTACTTTCAAATCTTTAAAAGGTTTAAAGGTATTGTTTAAAGCAAGTAATTGTACAGCATTTGAATTAACTTGAATAAAGTTATATTTGCTTGCATCTAATGTGGACTTTGTTTCACTGGTTACATTACCACTATCCACAGTTCCTGCTTGAAGTTCCAACAGAGGCGCCGAAGTATCTGCAGAGAATTTAATCGTTACTGTATCCAGATACGGAAAACCGGTCTTCCAATAATCTTTAAATTTTTCAAGTACAACACTTTGCTGTGCTGTATATGATTTTAACTTGAAAGGTCCCGTTCCGATTGGTTTGGTACCATTATCTGCATAATCCTTTTTGACAATCGGTGCAGTTAGATTTGAAATAAAGTTTGTATTTGCTTCTTTTAACTTAATTTCAATAGTCTTGTCATCTAACGCCTTAAAGCTTTCAATTTTATCATAACCGGTTACTTTTGAATCAATTGCTTTTTTTATAGAATAAAGAACATCTTCTGCTGTAACAACACTTTCATCTTGGAATTTTACACCGTTTCGAAGAGTAAAGGTATAAGTTTTAACATTATCTGAGATGGTCCATTTTTCTGCTACAGCACCTTCAAATTCTCCTTCATTTGTTACTTTCACAAGTCCTTCGTATATATTAAAGAAAAGTGATCTTGCATCTGCTGTAACCGTAACATAAGGATCAAAGTTGGAAACTTCGCTTAATCCATAAGTTGCAAAATCTCCTCCGTATGTAATCTTGCTGTCATCAACCTCAGCTGTGGGTGTTGTACTTGCTGTTGAAGCTGCTTTCGTTGGTGTAACTTCCGTTGATTTACTCTTGTTACCGGAGCACCCTGTCAAACTTATCACTCCCAGTGTTAATACCAATAGTATTGCAGTAAATTTTAATAAACGATTTTGTTTCTTCATATTAGTTCCCTTCCTTTATTTAACATAAATTTTTTCAATTTTTATTTCAATTCATCAACTGAATCTACTCCCCAAATACTATGCTCTCTTTTTACACATACCCTTTACCTCCTTAAAAACTACTACAAAAAGGCCATACCAATCTTGGTACGGCCTCTAGTTATCTAGTCAGCTAATTCTTTTGTTTAAATTGTTAATATCGCCTATACATAGCATACTATTAAAGTATGTTAAGTATGTTTAATCTTATAAGTACTATACTATCTTCTAATTTTATTGTCAACTGTAAATTAAAAATAATTTTTATATATGATTCCCTAATCATTTAAAAAATACAATAAAAAATTTTAAATGTCACTATAACATTAAAATTATTCAAAGTAATCAAAACATCAAAGATTGACATTATAATATTGCTATGATATTATTCAATCACATTTTATTCATATATGTATTATTAGTATTGTAAAATATGCTTAAAATCAGAAAAAGTATAAGTACTTTCTGATTTTATTTTAACAAAGAATTGGTTTATTATTATTTAATTATATCTAATTAGCGAAAGAGAGGTATCACTTTTGGATCTATATGAAGTAAATAAGATAAATTATAATTTGTACTCTATCAAAGAGAAAATCTTTGGAGATGAATTTCCTGTTTATATATACCTGGTTATAGGTAGTGAAAAAGCGGCACTCATTGATACCGGCTTTGGATCAGGAAATCTAAGGAATATTGTTGAATCAATTACAAACCTACCGGTTATCGTGCTCCACACACATGGTCATGGCGATCATATCGGTGCAGATGCTTTATTTGACAAAGTCTACATGAATACAAGGGAATTTAATGAAGTAGACCATGGTTACATATATAACCTAACACTTGAACAAAGGCTTGGACTTCTAGGATCACAACTAATAAATGATAAAGAGCTTTATAATTACTTAATCGATCATATGGTGAAGGATATAAAATTAGATTACGATAATATAAATGATGGTGATATTATTAATCTTGGAAGCGTTCAACTTGAAGCAGTTTTCACGCCTGGTCATTCTAGAGGCTCATTCTCTTTCATTAATAAAAAGGATCAATATGCTTTTACAGGAGATGGTATTGCTGATATTCATTGGTTTGATAAAGATTCCTTCAGTGTCGAAAGTTTTCTATACACTTTAAATCATTTTGAATCTAGATCAAATGGCATTAAAAATATATATGCAGCACATATTCACAACCCATTTAATTTAAGACTTATCTATGATCTACAAAAAGCTTCGATTGAGATCCTAAACGGCTCTGATGATCAATTAGAAAATGCTGACTATATGTTTCTCAAACATGGTGAATTATATGCTCATAGATCAGGTAATGCTACTATATATTACAGCAAAAATAACATTAAAAATTCAAAGAATATATAAATATATCATAGCAGGTGTAAGTCATTTACATTAAGAGAATCGGTATGTATGCTTATATTTACACTAAAAAAGCTGCCACAGTACGATTTCACTCGTTTACCGGGCAGCATATTGTAACAATTTGTTAAATAATTATGCATACGAGACCGCCATTACTATCATTGATAATACGTTGCATAGTCTCTTGAAGTTTTATCTGACTTTCATCCGTCAGTTTACTAATTTTTGCATTAATACCATCATCCACCAGTTGGCGAACGGTCTTTCCGAATATATTAGTCTCCCAAATACCCTCCGGATTTTCCTTTGCATTCTCATTTATATAATTAATCAGATCTTTTGCCTGTTCCTCGCTACCAACAATCGGAGCAACTTCGGTTAAAATATCTGCCTTAATCATATGAACGGACGGAGCCACAGCTTTAATTTTAACTCCGTATTTATTACCATGCTTCATAATTTCCGGTTCTTCTATCGTAATCTCTTCTTTGACAGGAGTAACAATACCATATCCCTTTGCTTTCACCTGATCCGTTGCATAGGATACTTTCTCAAATTCCGATTTCTTGTTCGCAAGATCCTTCAATGTAGAAATCAACTGGTACTCACCGGTAATCGGCACGCCAATTAAATCACTTAATATCTTATAATAATACATATCATCAAACTCAACATCAACACGAACTGTTCCGTCCTGCATATCAACATTATCAACCTTAAACCGCTTTACATATTGGCTGTTGGTATCAAAATTATTCGTTCTGGCATCTTTCACCTGTGTCAGGTTTTCAAACATTTCTTTGATCGCTTGAAGCAAATCAATTTTAAGCCAATGATCTGCGGGTAGCATCTCTGCCCATTTCGGCATAAAGAAATCAACTTCAGAAATCGGGAATACGGACAAGATATTCTCCATGATTTTGGTGATATCTTCTCTCTTTAATTGCTCCGCATTGACCGGCATAACGGGAACCGAGTATTCCTCTGACAGATCCTGCGCCGCCTTAATTGTCTCAATCGAATATGGCTTAACGGTATTTAATAGTACGATAAAAGGTTTACCCAAATGCTTTAATTCGGTAATCGTTTTCTCCTCAGGAGCCTTATAGCTCTCTCTGGGAAGTTCCCCAAAGCTACCATCGGTTGTAACAACGATCCCAATCGTGGAATGATCGTTAATAACCTTTTTGGTTCCTAATTCAGCGGCCTGGGTAAACGGGATTTCTTGCTCATACCAAGGTGTTTTTACCATTCTTTCATGCTGGTCTTCAAAATGACCGGAAGCTCCTTCAACCATGTAGCCTACGCAATCAATCAAACGGATTTTTACCTTAGTGTCATTATCAAGTGTAATTTCGGCAGCTTCCTTTGGTATAAATTTCGGCTCCGTGGTCATAATCATTCTTCCTGCCGCCGACTGTGGCAATTCATCGATTGCTCTCTCTCTGCTATGGACATCTGTAATACTTGGTATCACTAAGAGATCCATAAATCTCTTAATAAAGGTAGACTTTCCTGTTCTGACCGGCCCTACCACACCTATGTATATTTCACCGCCTGTCCTAGCCTGAATATCATTATAAACATCAAACTGCCCTAACATATAGCAACCTCCTTATGGTTATAGTTAAAGATATGCAGGGTAGTTTCATTCTATGATGTTTGTGTTTTATATTTTTATTTATATTGGGACAGCATTTGTTCCATCCTGTTTGATGTCATTCGGTATATGGTTCAAACCAAACCTTATCCAGAACAAGACTTTGATTGCGATATGAGTAGGTTCCGACTACATTCCCAACAAATTCTCCGCTTAAACTATTATCCTCAGTTATACCAATACCGACACCAATTACTCCTGATGGTGAAACACTATAACTCATAAGGTTCCATTGTTGCTCTGGGTTTGCAGTAACCCATTTTAAATAATCATATTTCTTCTTTTGTTTTTGTAAGAAACGATTTATCTTTATTGCATCTGATTTTCGCACTTTCTGATTGTCTTTATGCATGACTCTGAGTTCTTTCATATTACTTAAATCAACCATATAAAGGCCGGACACAGCTACTCCCGTACCACTTCCATGATATTCGCTGACGCATAAATCCAATACTCCATCTTTCGTTACATCAACCAACTCCACTGTTATTCCCACTCTGATTAATCATTTGTTTATAGCTGCGAAAATTCCATAGAAAATATTTACCAAAGATGTAGTCATAGATTGTAGCCAAGCTACTACATAGTCCTATAGTTCAAAAAATTCCTGAAAAGCGATTGGTCCAGCAGCTAACACGGAGGTTATATCAGAGAACGGCATCTCCTTACCCTCTATTGTTGAGATACGTCCGCCTGCTTCCGTGATGATTAAGGATGCGGCTGCATAGTCCCAGGTGCAGACTCCTTTTTCGCAAAACAGAACAAAGCGTCCGGCAGCGACATAGCATAAATCAAGGGCAGCTGAGCCAGTTCGTCTGATATCCTGACAGCGATCAAAAAGCTTTCTTATCAGGGTGAAGGTCTCGTCTGCTTTCTCACGATAGTACGGAGCTGTTCCAAACCCTACAATTCCGTCACTCAATCCTTCATTCAATATATTAATTTTTCTACCGTTCAGAAATGCACCCTTACCTTTTTCCGCATAAAACATCTCATCAAGATATGGATTAAAGACAACACCAAGAACCATTTCTCCTTTATACTGTAAACCAACCGATATCGCACTATGGTGATAATCATAGATAAAGTTAGTGGTACCATCAATCGGATCAATAATAAAGCAATAGTCCGCCTTTACTTCCTCTTTATTATCTCCCTCTTCCCCAATAAAGCCTGCATCAGGGAATTCCTCTGAAAGCTTCTTTATTAAGAATGTCTGTACCTCAACATCATATTGCGTTACAAAGTTTGCTCTACCTTGCTTACTCTCAATGCCATCATTGATATTCTTGGCACTTAATATAATCTTTCCTGCTTCTCTAACGATTTTTTGAATTGTTTCTAACATAGATACCTCCCAAAAGTACTATTAATCTATCTTAAATTATTTACCAGTTCAATAATGTATCAGCGTCATACTTACAACAAAGGCAGCCATATTAAACATCAACATAGCTGCCTTTAAAATTATTTATCCCACTCAAGGGAGTTATGTTCACTTCTACGATCTCTCATTAACAGATCCGTTACCGCATCCTTGGTCGTTTTTCCTTCAAATAAAACCATATTGATTTGTTCCACAATGGGCATATCCACGTTGTATTTTCGAGCCAAAGCAAGTGCAGCTTTTGCAGAATTTACTCCTTCTACCACCTGATTCACTTCCTTCATGGCCTCTTCCATCGTTTTACCTTGTCCCATTAGGTTGCCGGCTTTCCAATTACGGCTATGAACACTGGTGCAGGTTACGAACAAATCACCGATACCGGATAAACCTGCAAAGGTTTCCAGCTTTCCACCCATCGTCATTCCCAAACGACTGATTTCAGCAATTCCTCTGGTCATCAAAGCTGCCTTTGTATTATCACCAAAACCTAAGCCGTCTACGATACCGGCAGCAAGAGCGATAACATTCTTTAATGAAGCGCCCAGCTCGATTCCGATAATGTCCGGACTGATGTATACACGAAAAACATCCGTCATAAAGGTATCCTGAATTAATTTCGCGGTATGCTGTGTATCCGCACCGACTACTATCGTAGTTGGGATACCACGGCTTACTTCCTCAGCATGGCTAGGCCCTGACAAAACCGCAATATCCGCTTGAGGAATTTCATCCTTTAATACCTCAGATAAGGTAAACAATGTTCCGTCTTCGATCCCTTTTGATACATTTACCAATATCTGGCCTTCCTTTATAAACGGTGCCGCGCTATGTGCAGTTGCTCTGATATAAGGAGAAGCTACCGCCATCACGATAATCTCTTTATCGGTGCAAGCCTCTTCCAGATTTAAAGTGATTTTTACCTGCTCCGGTAGTACGGCTCCCGGTAGATTTTTAATCGCTTTTCTATTTTCATTTAAAGCTTTCGCTTCATTTTCAATCTTTGTCCAGATTGTTACGTCATTACCCTTGTTCGCTAATAAAATTGCAAGTGCAGTTCCCCAAGTCCCGGCTCCTAATACGCTAACCTTACTCATAAGTTTCTCCTTTACTGTTGCAGTTTTATTTATTCTCAATCTTAACTTTATGTCCTATCTTATTCTCAGTACCATTCATTAGTCTTTTGATGTTGGAACGATGCTTAATAAAGGCCAGTGTCATAAATATAATACCTACGATTAACATATGTATCTGACCCGGATATCTGATTAAAATCCATACAGGACATAATACAGCTACAAACAAGGAACCCACCGATACATATCTGGTGATAGCAACGATAGCAATAAAGATCGGTAAACCAATCGGAATGATTAATGGATCAAAGGCAGCTAACACTCCGCCGGTTGCCGCAATCCCCTTACCACCGATAAATTTCAACCAGAAGGGATAATTATGACCTAATACAACACCGAGTCCGGTGTACAATGCAAGCAATTGAACATAATCAACATTCGGAAAGAATACCAGCTTCACAATTACAATTGGGATTACTGCCTTTAACGCATCACCAACAAGAGTAATCGCTCCCGCTTTTGCACCTAAGGTACGAAGAGCGTTCGTTGTTCCCACATTCCCACTGCCATACTTTCTAATGTCAACCTTATTCATTTTTCCAACAACATACCCTGTCGAAAAACATCCAAATAAATATCCGAAAATCAAACATAGAATGATTTTAAGAAGCATTTATTCGTTCTCCTTTCGTTCTCTGATAATGAATTTTAATGATGTTCCTGAAAAACCAAATGCTTCACGAATTTTATTTTCAATATATCTTGTGTAGGAATAATGCATAAGTTCTTTATCATTAACAAAGATAACAAAGGTTGGTGGCTTCACTGAAACCTGTGTGATATAGTAAAGTTTTAAACGTTTTCCCTTATCTGACGGAGGTTGTTGAAGTGCAGTTGCTTCCATCATAATTTCATTCAATACACCGGTAGCAATACGAAGATTTTGGTTCTGAATTACCACTTCGATTGATTCAAACAAACGGTGGAGTCTTTGTCCAGTTTCTGCAGATATAAATAAAATCTCTGCGTATGGCATATAGGATAAGATCTGTCTGATATTACCCGTATATTCTTTAACGGTCTTATTATCTTTGTCAACTAAGTCCCACTTATTGACCGCGATGATAACACCTCTGCCTCGTTCATGAGCGATTCCGGCTATCTTTGCATCCTGCTCTGTAATTCCTTCTGCTGCATCAATAACCAGAACAACAACGTCGGCACGTTCTACCGCTGTTACTGTTCGAATAATGCTGAAGCGTTCCAACTCTTCTTTGATTTTGCTCTTTCTACGAAGTCCAGCAGTATCAATCAACACATAATCTTTACCGTTACGACGTATTGGTGTATCAATTGCATCTCTCGTAGTTCCAGCGATATCGGATACGATAACACGGTTTTCACCGACTAATTTATTAACAATGGAGGATTTTCCTACATTTGGTTTTCCTACGATTGCTATTCTTGGTCGTTCGTCCGTTGATTCTTCCGTCATTCCTCTTGTAAAATGACTTACTACTTCATCTAACATCTCGCCAAAGCCAAGCTTTCCGGATGCCGAGATAGGAAATGGTTCGCCAATGCCTAGATTATAAAACTCATAAACATCAGCCATAAATTTATCAAAATTATCAACTTTATTTACAACCAGTACTACCGGCTTTCCTGAACGGCGCAACATATCTGCCACCTTGGAATCGGCATCAACTAGTCCTTGTCTAACATCTGTCAAAAATACTATAACATCCGCAGTATCAATCGCGATCTGCGCCTGCTCTCTCATATAGGACAGCATCATATCCTTTGAGTCCGGTTCAATACCACCGGTATCTATCATCGTAAATTGTGTATTTAACCATGTAACATCAGCATAAATACGGTCTCTGGTAACGCCGGGATAATCTTTAACGATGGAAATACGATCTCCTGCTAAAGAATTAAACAACGTTGATTTACCCACATTCGGTCTGCCTACAATGGCCACTATCGGTCTGCTCATAATTACCTCCAACTAATCCTTCCCTTACTGGATAATACTATCAATAAAGGACTTTCCATCTGATTGTACAATACGTATATTGGTTTGTAAAGCATTTTCAATCTCTTGAACGGTTACATCATCCAATAAGACGGTCTCTCCATTACGAAGTAAAACCTCTGGGAGCAACAGTACTTCACCCAATTTCTTATCCTTAAGCTGTTCAATAATATCTCCCCCTGTTAGTAACCCAGCAACGGTTATTTGGGATCCGAAGAAATTATTTTCTATCGTATACGTATTGATTGTTATATTCGGGAATTTCTCTTTTACTTTCAAGGTCAAATTGGTTATAAACGGTGACGCTAATACCCCGGTAGCCAAAGAAAGCTCTCTTGCCCGGTTATCACCTTGAACCTCTTCAAACCTTTCATTAAATTCATTCTGCAACGAACGAACCATTCCTACTCCATTTTCAATCTGAGGATAACCCTCATAAGAATCTTCATCCGGGATTGGAAGCTCTGCCGTAATATACCACTCATCACTGGCGTAGATAAACCTTGTGCCATAATGTTCTAACAGTATGTTCTGCCATCTGTGGATCTGTTCCAAGACCACCCTGGAATCATCTTTCGTAAAGCCTTCCAACTCTGCCAAACCTTCACGGTACTTGGTGAGTCCGACAGGAACAACTGATACACTATCCATCTCCGGCATAAATGCAGCAAGATCATGAATTGATTTCTCTAACTCTTCGCCATCGTTCCAACCTTTACACAGAACGATTTGACCGTTCATCATAATACCTGCTTCCTTAAGCTTCTTAAGCTTTGCTAAAGCAGTACCCGCAAAACGGTTATTTAACATCTTGCAGCGAAGCTCCTCATTCATTGTGTGAATTGAGATATTAATCGGCGAAAGTTTATAGTAAATGATGCGGTCTATCTCCTCATCACTTAAGTTCGTAAGTGTGATATAATTCCCCTGCAAAAAGGAAAGTCTTGCATCGTCATCTTTAAAATACAAGGTATCTCTCATACCGGGAGGCATCTGATCGATAAAGCAGAAGATACATTTATTACGACAGGAACGGTACTCATCCATCAGGCCTTCTTCAAAGTCAATTCCCAAATCATCATCGTAATCCTTCTCGATCTCTAATTCCCATTCCTCACCGTCTTCCTTCTTAATTAAAACAGTCAGAAATTCATCTTTTATCAAGTAATGATAATCAAAAACATCCTTAATCTCTGTACCATTGATAGAAACCAGTTCATCCCCCGGTACTAATTCTAATTCTTCAGCGATGCTTCCTTGTTCAATTTCTTTAATAATGTGTGCTTTTTTCTTCATATAATACATCGTTTCTCTCTTTATAAAGTATAATACTATCTTAATTCTGATATTTAACGATAGCTTTTATTCACTGAGTGCTAAAAATGCAGCGAGACTACCCCTTTTTGTTCCGGTTTTACGATGGGAAAACATCCAATCACTATTACAACACGTACAAACGCCGCTGATATGAATATTCTCAGGGCTAATTCCCGCTTCTAAAAATACTTCTTCATTTGCTGCCCACAGATCACAGAGGTATTTTTCACCGCCCTTTTCTGTGAGAATTCCTTTCTCATAGGAGGATGGAAACGCCTTTTCAAATTCTTCTGCAACCTCTGCTCCGATTTCATAACAATCCTTACAGATAGAAGGACCAACTACCGCGATGATATCCTTAGGATCACTTCCATATTGTTTCGTCATCTCTTCTACTGTGATTTTACCGATCTTCATAACGGTACCACGCCAACCGGAATGTGTCAGTCCGATTGCCTTATTCTTAGTGTCCACAAAATACAGAGGAACACAGTCCGCATACTTGGTAACCAATGTAATTCCAGGTATATTCGTAATCAATCCATCGATCTCGGAATAATCCGCTGGAATCAAAAGACCCTTACCTAGATCCCGATTATCCACCACTCGAATATTGGTTTTGTGTACCTGCTTTGATATGACAAATGATTTTGGATCAACCCCGATGCTTTTCGCAATACGATTATAATTCTCTATAATGTTGGCTCTGTCATCCTGATAGGGGCTCGTGTCAACACCAAAGTTCATGCTGGAGAAAATCCCTTCACTTACGCCACCCAAACGTGTTGAGAAGCCATGTCGTATGTATGGTATTTGAGACAATACCGGAAATGAGATATGTGGAATCTCTGCCTCAAAATCAATCTGTGCAGAGCTACTGTTTTCAAACTTCATAGCGTCACACCTTTCTATCCATTTCTAATTTATATTCCGTCAAATGCATTTTTAATAATCGATATTTCTTTGTCCAGAATAACCACTGCATCAAATCTGCAGGGTGTATCCTGAGGTATCTTATGTTGGAGCATATAAAATTGTGCGGTTCGGGTAATTCTTCGGATTTTATTCAGGGTTATTGCCTCCGCCGGGAACCCTTTTGTTAAAGCGGAGCGATATTTCACCTCAACAAAGCAGAGATATTCCCCATCTCTTGCTATAAGGTCAATCTCCCCAATTTTACAGCGAAAATTCTTCTGAAGTATCTGATAGCCATTCTTCTTCAGATGGTTCGCAGCTTTTTCTTCAAATTGTGTTCCTACCGCCCGATTATTCATTCGTATTAACTACCAAGCCTTTCATTAAAGAGCAATTCAAATCAAAGGTTTCCCCTTCACTGTCAGTTATTCCTGTAATTTGCCTTTAATTCGATCCATCTTATCTACAAATACGAGAACTTCAGCCACTACATCATATAATTCGGGTGGTATCATATCGCCTATTTGTATTTTTGACAAAGTTCCAACTAGTTTCTCATCCTTATGCAGCGGTATCTCCGCTTCTTTCGCTCTCTCGATGATTTTGTCAGCCAAATACCCTTTTCCGGAAGCGATAACTTTCGGTGCCGCTTCCTTTGGATCATAGGTTATCGCAACCGCGGTACGATCACTTTTATTTTGTTTTTCTTCCATACATTATACCTCCTTGAAAGCAGGAATCTTAGTTATAACGAATACGGAATTTATATAAAGTTCTTCACAAAGCTCTTTCTGTGAATCGGGGTCAGTCCAAGTTTTTTAATCGCTTCAATATGCTTTGGCGAGCCGTAGCCTTTATTAGAAGCGAAATCATAGCCCGGAAAAATTCCATCATATGCAATCATCATACGATCCCTTGTAACCTTTGCCACGATACTTGCTGCAGCAATGCTGATACTTTTCGCATCGCCTTTAATAATCGGAACCTGCTTGATATCAACACCCGGAATCGTAACCGCATCGTTTAATAATATATCGGGCTTTATCTTCATATTACTTATAGCTTTTCTCATCGCTTCATAAGTTGCCTGTAATATATTCATCTCATCGATTTGTTCCGGCGGTACACTACCAATACCAAAAGCTACTGCCTTTGATATAATTTCATCGTAAAGCTCCTCACGCTTCTTCTCTGACAATTGTTTTGAATCGTTAATATATAAAATATTACAATCCTTTGGCAAAATTACAGCGCTAGCAATTACAGGACCTGCAAATGGTCCTCTACCCACCTCATCGATACCACAGATATACTGATAATCGCTATATTCTTTTTCATATTTTTTCATTGCCTCTGTTCGTTCCAGCTCGTTTTGCTTCGCCACAATTTTATTGCGATATTGGTTGCAAATGGTAATTACCCCGCTACGATCATCCGCTTCGTATTTATTTAATAACTCAGGAATTACTTCATCCTGTGCTTGCATAAATTCCAGCTTAACAAGTGCTATTTTCTTCGGAGCTGTGTCCTCGTTCCATTCTTCTTGCATGGATATTCTCCTCTTGTATCTTTATCATTTCACTCTGTTTATTGTTGTTCCTTATCATTGCTTGTAGAATTACTCTCTGTGAATTCACTCTCTTTTGAAAGATTCGGGAATTCTAAGGTTATGTTACCAAGCTTCGTACTTCTGAAATCATCCATCAAAAGGCCTGCCGCCCTATCAAAATCAGGCTCTCCGCCTTTAATTATACAACCACGCTTAATTGCAATTTTTTTAAGAATCTCAGAAGCCTCTCTTAAATCCTCTACACTGCCAGCATGTTCAATACCGTAACGGTTTAATAATACATCCGGATAATGCATCGCGAGAATTAAGATCAATTCCAAAGATAAATCTGTAGTATGAAGGATATTATCATTAATCGAACCGATTAAAGCTAGTCGTAGTCCTACGGATTGATCCTCAAATTTTGGCCAAAGAATACCAGGAGTATCCAAAAGCTCGGTATTCTTGTTTAATCGAATCCATTGCTTACCCTTTGTTACACCCGGCTTATTTCCGGTCTTTGCTGTTGCTTTACCTACAAAGCTATTGATAAATGTGGATTTCCCCACATTCGGAATACCCACAATCATCGCTCTTACAGGACGATTTAGAATGCCTCTTTTTCTGTCACGTTCAATCTTTGCAGCACACGCTTTATTTACAATATCCTGTACTTGTTTAACGCCATTTCCACTTCTGGAGTTAACCAGAGCTACAAAATAACCCTTGGATTCAAAATACTCCTTCCAAGCCAGATTAAAACGTTGGTCTGACATATCACATTTATTTAAAAGAATTACTCTAGATTTATTCTTCGCCAAAGAATCAATGTCCGGATTTTTACTTGATAATGGAATTCTTGCATCCACCAATTCAATCACGACATCAATCAATTTCATATCTTCCTGCATCATACGCTTTGCTTTCGCCATATGACCAGGATACCACTGAAAATTCATAAGTACCTCCATCTAAAACTTTATCTGATATGATCTATTTCAAATTAGATTTTAATCGAAAAACATAGTTCCTCATTCTAATTACGGGGTAGGCGTAGGGGTTGTTGTGACCTCAGGCTGATTCTTCTTTAAGTTCAGCTGGCTAATAAAATCAAAAGGCTTTAACCTTAAAAAGGCCTGTCCTACGATTTCCTTCCTACTAATTGTTCCTACACTAGCGAATCGACTATCTTCACTATTATTACGATTATCTCCCAAAACAAAATACTCATTCTCTTCCAATTTCATCTCTTCGGTTGCAAGACCATAATTTGTCATAGGTTCCGCATTAACCGGATCTTCGTATAGCTTACCATTAATATAGAATTTATCGTCCTTAATTTGTATGGTTTCACCTGGAAGGCCGATGATTCTCTTTACATTATAATAGCTGTGCTCCCTGCCTCGCTGCTTAAATACGATTACATCAAAGCGCTTCGGTTTCGTAAAACGATATGAAAATTTATTCACAATAATGGAATCTTCATTTTTTAATGTAGGCTCCATTGAGGCTCCGACTACATTTGTCTTCTCCAATGCATAAAAAACTATAAAATATGCTAAAAATATGACAGCCACGATTTCAGCTACCCATATTAATATTTTTATCAATAACTTCTTTCGTGCGGTTCTTTTCTCATCTTTATCAAAATCGTAAATCATCGTAGCCACAACCCCTTCCTTCAAGAATTATGATATCTGCTTAAATGCCGGTTATGTTATAAAAAAGGGACAATCACTGAAGTATTGTCCCTTAGTTGTATTTATCTGATTACCTCTTTAACCTTAGCTCTCTTACCAACTCTGCCACGTAAGTAGAAAAGTTTCGCTTTTCTTACTTTACCTCTTCTTGTAACTTCGATACGATCGATGCTAGGGCTGTGAAGTGGCCATGTTTTTTCAACACCAATACCATTGGATGTTTTTCTTACTGTGAAAGTTTCTCTGTTTCCACCGTTCTGTCTCTTGATAACGGTTCCTTCAAATACCTGTAATCTTTCACGGTTACCCTCTTTAACTTTAGCGTAAACCTGTACGGTATCACCTACGTTAAATGGTGTGATTTCTGCTTTGAGCTGCTCAGCTTCAATACTCTTAATAATATCGTTCATTTTTGTGACCTCCTAATATTTAGATGTTCTTGACACGCTTTGGTTTTTACCATGCATCAGAGGACCATCCCATCTCACAATTAACTACTTTATCATAAACTGTCACTTATTGCAAGTCCTTTTTGCCGGAATGTTTGGCGTTTATATCTTTCAATTTTAATATACGTCATAATTCTTCGAGAAGATGAGACGGGTTAAATATTCTCTTTCTTTCTCTGTTAAGTCCGCATTTTCTAACAGATCCGGTCTGCGTTCATAGGTTCTTAGGATGGATTGTTCCCTTCTCCATGCCTCGATATTTGCATGATGTCCAGTCAAAAGTACGTCAGGAACCTTTTTCCCCATAAAAGTCTCAGGCCTGGTATACTGCGGATATTCAAGCAAACTGTCCTGCAGGGATTCAAATTCAGCGGAGGTTTCATTATTTAATACGCCGGGAACCAAACGAGATATTGCATCAATCATAACCATCGCAGGCAATTCGCCTCCGGTCAAAACATAATCACCGATTGATATATTATCTGTCACAATCATCTCAAGTACTCTCTCATCGATTCCTTCATAATGTCCACATAGGAAGATCAGATCTTCCTCCTTTGCGAGCTCCTCTGCCATCGTCTGATTGAACACACTTCCCTGAGGTGTAACATAAATCACTCTTGGCTTTTTATAATTCTCTAAATTTGTTGTTTCCTTTGACATCTTGATGTGGTTTGCCAGATAACCATATGCTTTAAATACCGGCTCAGCTTGGATGACCATTCCCGCACCTCCACCGTATGGATAATCATCCACTCTATGATGCTTATCCGAGCTAAAATCTCTTATGTTAACCGGATTCACTGTTATGAGTCCTTTATCAATTGCTCTCCCGGTAATACTTGTACCAAGCCCTTGTTGAATCATCTCCGGAAAAAGCGTAAGTATATGATAATTCATTCCTATCTCCATTCCTGCCCTACCCAATCTTTTGAGCGTTATACACTAACAATACACACCTAATTTTGTTTTATATGTGCCAAAAATTACACAGGCACATACTTAGTGGTGTGAATTATGCTTCTAAAATTTCACACTAGCATCATTTCGTTAATACTTTACATATTTAAAACAGCACTATTATCTGAGTCCGTTAAGTAAGTGTACTAAAATCTTTTTATTTTCAACGTCAACATCAAGGATACATTCCTTAATGGAAGGGATCAGAATTTCCTTTCCTTCCGGTGTCTTCACAACATAAACATCATTTGCTCCGGTAGTCATAATTTCTGACAAGCTTCCTAACATCTCATCCTCATCTGTTACTACCTCAGAACCGATTAGATCGTATATGAAATACTCACCTTCCTCCAGTTCTACTGCATCCTCCCTGGACACAAGTAAGTCCTTCCCTTTGTATTTTTCAATATCATTGATATCATTAATTCCTTTAAACTTAAGTATTACCATTTGTTTAAAGAATTTTACACCTTCCACTTCAAGTTCAACTAACTCTTTCCCGGTATCAAGCATAACCTTTTTTAATTCTTTAAAACGATTTGTGTCATCCGTTGTAGGAAATACTTTAGCCTCACCTTTAATTCCATGGGTAGAGGAGATAACTCCAACTCTTAAATAATCATTCATGCGCTTCCATCCTTTGATCATTCATATTCTATCAATCATTATTCATAATCTTTCAATCTATATTATATCAATCTATATTAATATCTTTCGATATTTCTTTCATAGTAATTCATAAAAAGAAGCTGAACTATTATACCACAAAATCAGATCGAACAAAGCTTCTCTACTGAGACATCATATGCTTACGCACACGATGAGGAATAGCTGTTAAGAAAACCATGTTTCTAAATCAGCTACTCCTCATACCTTTGCTTCTATCACACATTTCATGGACATAACAGACAGCTCCCTTAATTCAGTACAGGAAAATGTAATTGAAATACCAACTATTGCAGTATCTCAACTACTACCTTTTTGTCATCCTTTGTTGCGGCTGCTTTTACTACGGTACGAATGGATTTTGCAATACGACCTTGTTTGCCAATTACTTTACCCATATCATCAGAAGCAACTTTTAATTCCACAACAATTGCTTTTTCGGTTTCTTTTTCCGTAACTACAACCTCATCGGGATGATCCACGAGTGATTTAGCGATTACTTCGACTAACTCCTTCATTTCTACTACCTCCATATAAACATATAGAAGTGGAAAAAGTCAAATTGACTCTTTCCTAGCGAATCATTATATGTTTCGCTATTCTCCCTTTGTTGTTAATTAAAGAATACCTGCATTCTTAAAAATCTTACCTACTGTATCGGTAGGCTGAGCACCATTTGATAACCACTTCTTAGCTGCTTCTTCGTTTACACTGAAAGCGCTAGGATTCTTAGTAGGATCATAAGTACCGATTTCCTCGATGAATCTACCATCTCTAGGTGTTCTGGAATCAGAAACAACAATTCTATAGAAAGGAGCTTTTTTCTGTCCCATTCTCTTTAATCTGATCTTTACTGCCATGTATTTCACCTCCTTTTAATAATCACAACATAAGTCCGTGCTGAGAATAAACTATGTTGATTTGCCATTCGATAATATTGAGCCATGCTCTCCAGTCCCAAGGACTAGTCCTATTAAATCGAATGTTATATCAAGCTAGGATAACCTATCCTGATATAAATTTATACTGTAAATGCAAACCTTAGGTTGCATAACAATTACTGATTAAAAACCAAATGGCATCTTAAACTTGTTGCCCTTGCCTTTTCCACCCATCATGCCGGAAAATTGCTTCATCATTTTTTTAGACTGTTCGTATTGCTTCATCAGTGCATTTACTTCACTGATATCCACACCGGCACCCGCAGCAATTCTCTTTTTACGAGAAGGGTTAATGATCTCCGGATGAGAACGTTCTTTTTTCGTCATGGAATAAATCATCGCTTCGGTGGAAGACATTGCATTTTCATCAATATCCACATCCTTAAGCTGCTTGCCCATACCCGGAATCATACCGAGGATGTCTGCAAGGCCACCCATCTTTTTCACTTGTTGCATCTGCTCTAGGAAATCGTTAAAGTCGAATTCCGCTTTACGCATCTTTCTCTCAAGTTCTTTCGCCTTATCTTCATCAAGTTGTGACTGCGCTTTATCAATTAATGTGAGGATGTCTCCCATTCCAAGAATACGGGATGCCATACGATCCGGATAGAATTGCTCCAAATCGGAAAGCTTCTCACCCATACCAACGAATAGTATCGGCCTTCCGGTAACCGCTCGAATGGAAAGAGCCGCACCACCTCTGGTATCACCATCTAATTTTGTTAAGATTACGCCATCAATTGTGAGCTTCTCATTGAACATCTCAGATACATTTACCGCATCCTGACCTGTCATTGCATCAACAACCAGGATGGTTTGATTCACTTTGATATTCTGCTTGATTTCCTGAAGCTCTTCCATCATCGCTTCATCAATATGAAGTCGACCAGCGGTATCTAAAATCACTACATTATAACTATTCTTCGCCGCATGCTCTAAAGCAGCTTTTGCAATATTCACCGGCTTATGCTTATCTCCCATGGAGAACACGGGAACTCCCTGCTTCTCACCGTTGATTTGCAACTGATCGATTGCAGCCGGACGGTAGATATCACAGGCAACAAGCAAAGGTTTTCTACCCTTTGATTTTAATTGACCGGCAAGTTTAGCGACAGTGGTTGTCTTACCTGCACCCTGTAGACCGCACATCATAAGTACGGTTATCTCATTTGATGGTCTTAAATCCAGTTCAACGGTACTTTCACCGAGCAACTTAACCATCTCTTCATTTACTATCTTAATTACCATCTGTCCCGGAGTTAAGCTGCTCATAACATCCTGACCAACTGCACGCTCCTGAACGGTATTTATAAAATTCTTAACTACTTTGAAGTTAACATCCGCTTCTAATAAAGCCATCTTAACTTCCTTTAATGCTGCTTTAACATCAGCTTCGGAAAGTCTGCCTTTTCCTCTTAAATTCTTAAATATATTCTGAAGTTTATCGGATAAATTCTCAAATGCTGCCATATTAATTACAACTCCTTTAAAATATCATCTGCCAATAAAGTAATGGTATTGATTTGTGTGATATCTCCGGTATTGGTTGTATCGGATACAATCATCTTAATTGTATTAAGCTTCTCTTTAATCGATTGAAACTTACGGACTAAGGATAATTTCTCTTCATATTGTTTCATCTCATTGGTACAGCGCTTCACGATATCATATACACCCTGTCTGCTGATACCCTGCTCTGCGGCAATCTCACTGAGGGACATATCATTCAATACGTAATCCTCAAATATCTGTCTTTTATGATCGCTTAATAAATCACCATAAAAATCATAAAGAATGGACTGCAATACAATCTCATCCAGCTTTTCTATCTGTGTTTCACTTTGCCCCATAAAAATCACCACCTGTAAAGCATTTTTCTTTACAGGCGTTAGTATATAACATTTTTAATTGGTTGTCAAGTAATTTTCTTGATAGGCTTATTGGATTAATTGGTACGGATCAGCACGCACATTTTCTTAAATTATATAGCCTGTACTGTAAACCAGCTACATTTTCCATTAAGTTATTGCCATTCAATTTTCTCTTGTTAATAAGCCTGCTATTATTAGTATAATTCCTATAAACGGGCTTAGGAATGATAATAATATCAAAAAATCAAAACTTCCGTCATTGCCACCACAACTGTATAACAAACCTGCCAAACCAACTGGAAATAAAATAAAGCCTATTCCTGCTAATATTCTTTTTATAGCTTTCATGCACTTATCTACCTTCATAATTAATTTTTAATATTATTTGCCCATTTGTAATTCTGACACTATAGAAACAAATATGATTTACTTTGTGCTACAATCAATAAATTTAATTAGCTAATTATACCTTAATCTTTTTAAATCACTTCTATCTAAACATTTATAGGGATTGTAGTACGCATTGATAATAGACTGAAATATGGTTTATGGACACTTTATGATGATTTTACGGGAGTGGCAAATAATTGTTCTGTATATCAACTACATGTTATACAGTGACTTACCTATATTTTCATTTTATTATTTCTATTGTCATGCAACAATATATTAATTAGCAACCTTTTCTTTCTTAAGCAGAAGCTCCTGGTGCTGATTTGCTAATGCATTTGAAAACTCCTCTAGGTCATCGATGTCTACATGAAAGGTGATTCCGTTATCATGTACAAATTTCGTAACATATTTTGAATTTAACCATAATTCGATTTCTACTTGATCTTTTCCACCATCATATACTTTAAATTCAAATAATGATCGATCACATATGTAATAAAAAGGTTCAAAACGCTCTTTTGAGAACGTTTCAGCGTTTCCCTCTTTCATAATATGAATAATATTATTTAATCCATTGGTGATTACATTTATTTCATCCGTATGAAAATACGTTTTATTTTCTTGAAATTCATACTTCTTATCTCTGACAAGCAAGCTAAAATAAAACGGTATGCTATTCTGTGTCTCTGTATCAGTCGTGTTAATATCAATTATTTCATCCCGGATCAAATCTAAATTCCAACAGATATCCCCTTCGCTATTGTTTAGAATCGGCATTTTTAACTCCTTTTTTATGAGACTTGATATCACATCACTCTAATATGTCGAGGTGAATCATAGATGGAATTATTATACATCATCTTTTTGATAAATACTATAATTTTATACAAATAAAATTGATAAATTCATTAAAAACTAGTAATTTTAAATTAGATGCTTCGTCAATAAGTCTTATAATCCGGAATAAAGGCTTATAATTTTATACTAATCGTTACGAACAAATATATATTTCTGTACGTTCTAGCAAGAATCCATTTCTAATATAGTCAAATTACTATCACTCTTGTATAAATGTAAAGAACCAAGACAACCATCTTGATTCTTAGATTTACCTTCGATATTCATGGAATAAAAAGTTGATGCGTAACCGACTGTGGTGTACGCATCAACTTTATTAATTGATTCAATTTATTGCTTTATTTGTGACTACATAATCTGTGACTACATTATTTGTGATTATATTATCATGATTAAATTATTTATGATTACATTATTTGTGATTACACTTCTTATCATCCGGTGGCTGTATTCCTTTTTGCGTTCCATTCATTAGGGTTGCGATACCGTTCTGGTATTGGAGAATAAATTCTCTTGCGTAACCTTTTCCACCTACGCCAGTACTAATGCCATTACCCGTACCATTTACTATACTATTAATACCAACCAGTGGACCGGTTGCATTAGCTATCTCAACGATACATGCATTTTTGACGGTCACACCCTTTTTATTCGGGACTTCTATTGCATTATCGAGGAATATGCTCGCTCCGTTGGTATTAATAAATACGTCATAGATTCCTAGACCAACTGCAAGATGAGTATTTACATTGTTTGATACTTTGTAAGCAGCATAGCCTTTTGTTTTTCCATTGTGGCTCATAAAATCTGCCTGGTTTTGAGGATCATATGGGGTCTCGTTCTGATAAAAATACATACGTCCGCCTTCACCATTCCATAATGTATTATACTCTTGAAAATGTTCATTAAACAGACCATATATGGTAACATCATCGCCATTTACTACCAGTCCGTTTCTTGCCTTGTTAAGATTCCATGCAACACCATCACCATGGTCCGCTCTCCATATCCAGAAATGATCTCCTATTACATCATTACTGTTTATTTCCAGTGCGATATCTGAGGAAGCAACTCCACCATGAACACCGCCTACCCTGAAGAACAGGTCTGCTAACAGTGTTGGATTCTTCGAATGATCTTTACAATCATTATTCTTACCAACCACTAAAAGGTGATCCGAATAAGTACCAGCATCAAAGATAATACCAGCTACCGTTACACCATCGACATTGTCAACAACCATCGCCGATTTTTTATTCGTTGGTATAATTGTTGCAAGTCCGATACCCAGAACTATGGTATTTGCTTTACGAACAACTATAGGCTCTTCCGCGTAATAGATGCCTGGTGTTAAGAGGATATTCTTACCTCTTCTAATCGCTTTATTAATCGTTCTTGCGTTATCTACTCCTGGCTTTGCTATATAAAACTTATCCAAACCCAAAGATTTTCCAGGTCCCATATTGCCTTCTGACCAGGTTGTACCTACCGCATTACGTCGTAAAGCCGGAACAAATACTTTATATTCACCCTTATCCATATATAAAAACGGCTTTTCACGGATTACCGGAGTCGATTCAATATTCGTGTAACTGCCACCTGTATTCCAATTGGTAGCAGGTGCACCCTTTACTCCCTGGAAGAAACCGTTCCAGTTTACTCCGTAAAACCCATTCTCTAATACGCTGTTTCTGGTATAGTACTGCTGCTGAGTATCAGAGCCAGCCGTCTTGTGGAATACGCTGTCGGCTGCAAATCCACCGCTTGCCCATCCCCACCACCAGTCAAACATTGATTTACGACCAACATCCATACGCCTTAATGGTGCTGCCTGAGATACGGCCCACTTGAAATTAAAATAAGGATCACTGTTATTGTCAGTATCGACAATACTAAGATTCTCAGCTGAACGCCAGAAATTACAGGTTGCATTGTTGTTTGGCAAATAAGCCGGAGTCTCTATATTCTTCAGTTTTGTTTCCGTTGGTGTTTTGCCAAGTCCTGCGATATGAGTGTAAAAGCCAACCTGCATCATGGCTGTGTCGGTATAATCACCTGGTTTAAAGAACATCGCAAAACGATCCGAACCAAACTGTGCATCTTTTTGTATCTCATAAATTCTGGCTACCTCACCATTAATAGCTGGGGTATTATCCGTTTCAGAGAAGAAAATCATATTATTACCAAACAGTTTTATTTCTAATGAGGTTGGGGCTGAAACTTCGCTTTTACCATATGCATTTACAGCGTAAATCTTATAGTAGTTTGCATACTTGTCTTTGTTCGGCTTTGAATCTTTAAATTGTGTCCCTTTTGTTGTACCAATCTTTGTGTAATCACCAAATCTACTAGGAGCTCTATATATTTCATAACTTGCTGCATCAGCATTTGCTTTCCAATTAAGCATCATGCCGCATCTATCTTGCTTAATATTTAATCCTACCGGTGTTTTTGGTCGATTTCCTCCCATTGAAGTCACCTGAAATTCTGTGCTTACCGAATATGGACTAGGACCATTCACTGTACGAATGGTATAATAATAGGTTTTATTGAACGCTAGACCTGTATCGGTAAACGTAGTCTTTGTTGTTTCATTCCCTACTTTTATAAAATTCCCTCCGCTACTGTCGGCACGCCATACTTCGTAACCTGTAAATAATGTGTTACCTACCGGTGTCCAACTAAGCGAAAGGCTATCTCCTTCAATATTTGTTGTTTTAATTTTTACTACTTTTTTCGGAGGTGTTGCAGTATGTATAATAAATTTTTCATTATCCGTAAGCGTTCCGTTAAAAGGAGTTATCATCTTGCCGTCTTGCACTGAGATATAGGCATTATTATTGTTATTTTTAAACGCTACCGTCCCATCTCCTTGTGGCACAATGGTAACAGATTCCCATCCACCCGGAGTTTGTCTGTTGATCTGGAACACTTTGCTTCCATCCGATTTCCACATGGTTTTTGGAGTGGTCGAAGATACTGCAAGCTTGGACTCAAAATTAATAACCGAAGCACCGTTAAACACACCATAATAAGTGGTAAACTTCGCTTTATCGGGTATCACCTCAGGCTTAGTAAGATTTACATCAATATCATCATTTACTTTACCATCAACTGTAACGAGTTTACCGGTTGCCTTGTGCTCAAAGGTAACTTCTGCATTTATTTCCGGTTCCGGCTCATATTTTGCCTTAACAATAATAAATTGTTCTGCCGAGGTAACAGGTGTGGTCGAACTAATCTGTGAAATCTGTGAGATCACTAACTTATTATCATCACTAACCGTTATAAATTTATGAAAATTATTATCCATTATTGCTACGATACCATTCCCAAGATCTGTTAGATTAAAGCTTTCCCATCCACTGACCTCAGTTTTTAATGCATTATTATTATCAATTATATTTACCCCATTAACTGGCTCCGATTTCAGCATCCGCCAGTCATTCGCTTTGGATGAAAAGCTTACATGCATGGAATCAGCCGGATCTTCTCTCATTAAAAACAGTGCATTATCAGGTAAATTATTTCCGATATTTCCGGTAATTTCTGTATCGGCAGTTACAGCTTCCGTATAGTTGCCAACATTTACGCGTACTGCTTTTCCGGTTTTAACGGATACAATATAAGTATAATCGTCATTTGCCTCATATGGTATCACTGCCTCTGTTGCGCCCTTTATTTCTGATTCTTTTGTTATTCCTGTTGTTAATAATTTATCCGGCGTCTTTTTTGTCACAGCTGCAAAAGTCGAATTCGGAATTGTATTCATAATCAAACACAAAATCATCATCATTGGTATACATTTTTTGATTGTCTTAAACATAAATTCTCCTTTCCCTATTAGGCATAGTGTTTTAAAGCATTTACAATTTGTTAATTTTATCCATTTAACAGAATCATACTATCATTCTGTTGCATATAAAAACACTTACTATTTTCGAAAACCCCCTACTATTTTCGAACGATTTATTATCAACGCAAGATTGTCAATATTTTGCTTTGAAGTTGAAAGAACATAGTTTTTATCCATCATTGCTTGTGTGCCTGAATAATATTCAAGAAAATATCAGATACCTTTCACATCAAAATAGCTCTAATTGCAGTAATAGAGCGGGTTTCAGAGAAACCCACTCCAACACTTGTAATGAGCCGAAAAAAGCCGGTTCTGATTAAATTTAATCAAGAACCGACTTTCTTTCTTTGGGATATAATACACCATTTTAATATTATCTTTATAATATATATTCTATTTCACTACTTCAGATTAGAATTTGTTAAGTGCTAAATATTACACCGGATATGCATGGTTTGCTTTATCAGCTACCGTTACATCCACCCCGGTTTTCTGAGCCTTGCGGTACTTGAAGAAATCCATTGCTACCTGTGGGAATAATGCATAGGATAACACATCCTCATCCTGTTCTTTCCAATCAGCAATTTCCGCTTCAATCTTATGAAGCTCCGGCTCGATCAAGTCGGCTGGTCGGCAAGTGATTGGGGTCTTATCTCCGATTACTTTCTTTTGAACCTCAGGATCAAAAGGCTTTACGGTTTGACCATATTCTCCGGCAAGAATTGCTTTGGTTTCTTTCGTCACCATCTTGTAGCGCTCTCCTGCAAGTACATTTAAAACTGCCTGTGTACCTACAATCTGGCTAGATGGTGTAACCAGCGGTGGCTCACCGAAGTCTTTACGAACTCTAGGAACTTCTTTTAAAACCTCATAATATTTATCTTCTTGTTTTGCTTCCTTAAGCTGGGATACCAAATTGGATAACATACCGCCCGGAACCTGATATAAAAGTGTCTTTATATCAACACCCATAACCTTCGGATTTAATAAGCCGGAGGATAGTGCCTTGTCACGGATTGGTCTGAAATAATCTGCAATTTCCGCCAATACATTCTGATCATAACCAGTATCATAAGGAGTACCTTTAAAGGTTTCAACCATAACCTCCGTAGCAGGCTGGCTTGTTCCCATTGCAAACGGTGACATTGCTGTATCAATGATATCACAGCCTGCTTCCACCGCTTTCAAATAAGTCATACCACCAACACCACTGGTATAATGTGTATGCAGGTCAATCGGAATGCTTACTGCTGATTTTAATGCCGTGATAAGATTGGTTGCCTCATATGGCACCAATAAACCGGCCATATCCTTAATACAGATTGAGGAAGCTCCAAGTTCTTCAATTTTCTTTGCCATATTCATATAATACTCCGGTGTATATGCATCACCCAAAGTATAGGAAATCGCTATCTGTGCATGACCATTCTCTTTATTGGTTGCCTTTACTGCACATTCCAGATTACGGATATCATTTAATGCATCAAAGATACGAATGATATCAATACCGTTCGCAATTGATTTTTGAACAAAATATTCAACTACATCATCCGCATAATGGCGATATCCCAAGATATTCTGGCCACGGAACAGCATCTGTAGCTTTGTATTCGTAAATCCTTTTCTTATCTTTCTAAGTCTTTCCCACGGATCTTCTTTCAGAAAACGTAGGGATGCATCAAAGGTCGCACCGCCCCAGCATTCTACTGCATGATAACCTACTTTATCCATAGTCTCAAGAATTGGAAGCATTTCTTCCGTTGTCATTCTTGTTGCAATTAAGGATTGGTGAGCGTCACGCAATATGGTTTCTGTTATTTTAACCGGTCTTTTTGCTTGTTCAGCCATTACTCTACCTCCTATTAATCTAAATATAATTTCTATTAATTAGTTTAAGGTAGCCAATAACGCTGCGGCTTCCACTGATTTTCCTGCACTAACATCAATTGTTGCAATCACACCATCCTGTGGAGATACTATCTCATTCTCCATCTTCATTGCCTCCAGAATTAGGATTACCTCTCCTTTTTTCACTGCCTGACCTGCAACAACTTTCACAGCAATAATCTTACCGGGCATAGGTGCATTCACTTTAACACTTCCTGCGGAACCGGTTGGCGCTGGTGCCACAGGAGCCGCTGGTGTAGGTGCTACAGGTGCCGGCGCTGCTGCTGCGGGTGCAGGAGCAGGTGCTGCCACAGGTGCAGGTGCATATACCGGAGCAGGTGCGGGCTGTGCTATTCCTTCTTGAACAGATACATTATAAGTATTTCCATTAACGGTTATTGTATAATATTTCATATTGAAATCCTCCTTGTTCATTTACACCAAAAGGTGTCATGCTAAATATATTATTATTTCATTTCTTATCTTGCCTTACGGATGGATCGAACTACAAATCCACCTGCCGGAACTTCGTCACCCATTGAAGCTTGGATAGCCGCTGTAATAACAGCTACTAATTCACAATCATCAACCAGTTCTTCCTTCTCATTGTTAACGATTTGTGTAATTACATTATCCACTGAGTTAGGATAATTATTTGAATTAACCGGAGAACTTTTCACCAAATGTGACCGAATACTAATCAAATAAGCCAATACAATCAGTAGTAATACTACCATTCCGATAACAAGTCCGAATAATGTATTGATATTAATATATTTGTTTATGGAATCACTTGAGAGAAGCATTGTCCGGTTGATTATTCCTTGTTGAACTATTCCCATAATCTCACCTCATTCTATATGGTGCCATGCTTTTTCGCAGGGCGAGTTTCTCTCTTCGTGAAGAGCATTTCAAATGAATAAATTGCATGTTTACGAACCGTATTCGGTTCAATAATACTATCCACATATCCTCTTTTTGCAGCGGATTCTGCACTTGCCTGGAGTGCTGCATATTCTACAGCTTTCTCCTTAAGGTCGATTCCAGCTTCGCCTTCATATATAATATTAGCTGCAAGCTCAGCTTCCATCATCCCAATCTGTGCACTTGGTAATGCAAATACCATATCAGCGCCGATATGTTTTGAATTCATAGTGATATAAGCCGAACCATATGCCTTACCTACGATAAAATTTACTTTTGGCACGGTTGCGTTCGCAAATGCATAAGTAAGCTTTGCAGAAGCAATCGCAATGGACTTTTCCTCTTCTAAAGTAGCTTTAAATCCACATACATTTGTTAATGTAAGTACAGGAATATTAAATGCATCACAGAAATTAACGAAATCCTCTGCTTTATAGCAACCCGCTGTTGTTAATGTTCCATCAAAAGACTCAGCAACATTACCGTTCTCATCAATCACTTCCGTTCGGTTTGCAACCGCACCGACCGTAGCTCCATTCAAACGAATAAATCCGGTTACCATCTCTTTTGCATATTCTTCTTTTACTTCAAAGAAATATTGATCGTCCGAAATCGCTGCTAATGCTAGCTTCCCATCCTTAATGTTACCTTCAAATTCTGGCACAAGACGATTTAAATCATCGGTGCATTCATCATAGGAATCATTATCTTCATTACTAGAAGGTAGAATAGCTACAAGCTCACGTACCATTTGAAGGACTTCATCCTCTGACTCTCCAACATAATCCACCACTCCGGATTTTGCTTGATAAGAAGCTTTTGCTGTATCTAGCTTGTCCTTATAATTTCCAGCTAAAGTATTCGGAGAATTCACGAATAACCTTGCCTGATTTACCTCCATAAAAGAAAAATCACTTAAAGATGCCATAACAGCCAAACCACCACCGCAATTACCAAAGATTGCTGTGATCTGTGGGATTATACCGGAAGCCAATGTCTGCTTCGAATAAATCTCACCAAAACTGTTAAGTGAGTCCGTCGCCTCCTGTAATCTAAGACCGGTCGAATCAATCAATCCAATCACAGGTGCTCCTACCTTAAGTGCTAAATCATAAATATGTGCTATTTTTCTAGCATGCATTTCACCAACAGATCCGCCTAAAGAAGTCGAATCCTGACTATATACATAAACCAGATTTCCTTCAATCACACCATATCCGGTAATAACACCATCTGCAGGTGCTTCCTTCTGCTGTAGATTAAAGTCCGTACTTCTTTTTGTGACGAAAGCGCCGACTTCGACAAAACTGTTGTCGTCAAGTAAAGACGATATTCTTTCTCTTGCTGACAGCTGTGCTGTAGTGCTCATTTTCAGCCCTCCATTTTCTTTATCTTTAATAGCATCGGAAGAAACATGCTTCATGAGTTTCTCCAATCATAACCGGAGTCTTTCATTGCAAATGTGCGTTTTATGCCTATATTAACGCTCAATTCAATATTCTGCCATTTATAATTTTATATTATCTGCTTTAAAAAGGCAAGGATAAGTTACTCAATCTAGGATGATTTTGACATTTTTATAACAATGTTTTTAGTCCTTCATCCATCTGCAACATGGAATATTCATACAGATTTGGTGTGCGTAAAAACCCGAACTATAAATATACAGCCTTTTTGATTTTATCAAGTTCAAATCCTTTTCGGTAAAGTGATGCTATTATCTTCTGTTTTTCCTGCATCGTAAGCTGATCCTTGTTTTTCGTCTTCTTTGAGACTGCCTTTAAAATCGCTTGCATTTCGATGTCTTCTCCCTCATCAAGCTGCTCATATTCTGCTTGCATGATTTGATCAACCAACTCCTTGTTCGCACCCTTTTGAAGCAACAAGGTCTTTATGACCTTCCTACTTTTTACCCTCATTCTATCTCTGATAAACGCTCCAATATAGCGTTCATCACTCAAATATCCATATTCCTTTACATAAGATATCGTTCGTTCAATTACTTCCGTTGGATATCCGGTATCGGAAAGCTTTCCCCTTAATTCATGTTCCGTCCGATCCTTGAATTTCAAAACAGCCAGCGCCTTTTGCTTTGCTCGTCTAAATACAGTATCTTCAATTATTTTATCATAAACGAAATCTAAAATCTCACACCCTTCTTGTATCTCATAATATTCAATATCCTTACGATATAAAAGAAAGGCATATTTGTAATCGATATAAACCTTGAACTTAGACTTCTCTAGTTCCTCCAATTGAGTAACAACCATATCCTTAACCTCCGATTATGCTTTACCTACAAATAAAGGCTGTCCGATCGGAGCTGACAAACGGGCTACATTGTTATCCCATCGTCCTGCCACTCCTTACGGACAGCCAGTCTTTTTTAAAAATTTATTCTAGTACTTCCGTTATCTCTTTGGCCGGAACAAGAGCGAATTTCTCTCTTACCTTTGCTTCAATCTCAGCAAATATTACCGGATTATCGCCAAGGTATTGTTTTGCATTCTCTCTACCCTGTCCAATCTTAGCATCGTTATATGCATACCAAGCGCCGCT
The DNA here is from genome assembly GCF_059717775.1 of Variimorphobacter sp. HTMS_6. Lineage (NCBI taxonomy): Bacteria > Bacillati > Bacillota > Clostridia > Lachnospirales > Lachnospiraceae > Variimorphobacter > Variimorphobacter sp. HTMS_6. The sequence goes on along the minus strand of NZ_AP046094.1, from coordinate 1,407,675 downwards.
CTTCACTACGATTCCTGAATCAGCTGCTAAATCAAGAACATCTCCTTCTCTTGAGATACCCCTACCAAACATGATATCAAATTCTGCTTCTCTAAAAGGAGGAGCGATCTTATTCTTAACTACCTTTACTCTGGTACGGTTACCTACAACTTCTCCACCCTGTTTTAATGCTTCAATTCTTCTAACATCCAAACGAATGGAGGAATAGAACTTTAATGCACGTCCACCGGTAGTTGTCTCCGGATTACCAAACATAACACCGACTTTTTCACGCAGCTGGTTGATAAATACTACGATACAGTTTGACTTACTGATAACAGCAGTCAGCTTACGAAGTGCCTGTGACATCAATCTTGCTTGCAGACCAACATGGGAATCACCCATCTCTCCATCGATTTCAGCCTTCGGTACTAAAGCTGCAACAGAATCGACGATAATAATATCAACTGCACCGGAACGTACCATCGTCTCAGTAATCTCTAGGGCCTGCTCGCCGTTATCAGGCTGTGAAATATATAAATTGTCTATATCCACACCTATTTTCTTAGCATAGGCAGGATCAAGTGCATGCTCTGCATCGATGAAGCCTGCGATGCCGCCTATCTTCTGTACTTCGGCTACCATATGTAATGCCACGGTTGTCTTACCACTGGATTCCGGTCCATAGATTTCAACGATTCTTCCCTTCGGAACACCGCCTAAGCCTAAAGCCACATCCAAGCTGATCGATCCCGTTGGAATTGTCTCAATATTCATATTCGCGCTCGTATCGCCAAGCTTCATGACGGAACCTTTACCATATTGTTTCTCAATCTGCGCAAGTGCAGATTCTAATGCTCTGACTTTATCATCCTTTGCCATATCTAATCTCCCTTTTAATGAAGTTTCGCTTCTAAAATACGAACTAATGTTCTTATAGCTATATTAACTTATTTTAGAAACGTTGTCAATACAAAAACTCAATAAAACAAACTCATTCTTTCGCGTTCCTTACCCTTATCCTACCGTGCTATCAAGACATACTATGTCCGATTCAATAAATATTAAATACAATATCAAAAAACCATTAAATAAAATACCAAATATAATATTAAATAAACATAGAGTATGGAATATGGTTAGAAAATAATGAAAAACAGATTTTCATAAAGGGAAGAAACACGTTTTATAAAATTAGCAATCGCCTTCGGTAGACATTGCTTGTAATGTATGTATACTCAGCACTCTATATGCTTTCACAAAATAAAAAGTGCTACAGTATTAAAGATGCTGGGTTCATCCCCCCGGAGAAGCTTAACAAATCTCCAAGAAAAATTGTGTTGTCATGAATAATAGAATATTAAGATATTCGTATTATATCAACCCAGGTTATCTTTGTAAATACCTGTAGCACTTATTAAAATGCTGAAATTTAGCCTAATATTTATGTAAATATCACAAAGCTTAATACACTTTATTCGGCATGCAGATCTTCGGATCATACCCATGATCAGTAAGAGCCTGCACAATCAAAATTTTATGCTCTTCTCCAAAGGTCTCCATAGTAATCGTAAGCTCCACTGCGCTGTTGCGGTTTATGCTTACAAATTGATTATGATCAAGACGAATTACATTTCCCTGTGCTTTAGCGATGATGGAGGCCACATTGACCAGCTCACCCGGTCTATCAGGTAGAAGGACGGATACGGTAAAGATTCTTCCTCTTTGGATTAATCCATGCTGAACGATTGAGGATACGGTGATGATATCCATATTGCCACCGCTTAAGATGGATACTACTTTCTTATTCTTGCACTTTAAATGCTTTAATGCAGCTACCGTTAATAATCCGGAATTCTCAACTACCATCTTATGGTTTTCAATCATATCAAGGAAGTTAACAATTAATTCCTTATCCTGGATTGTGATAATTTCATCCACATATTGTTGGATATAAGGGAATACCACATCACCCGGTGTCTTTACTGCTGTACCATCCGCAATGGTATCCACACCCGGAAGTGTCACTACATGTCCCGCTGCAATCGAAGCCTTCATACATGCTGCTCCTGCAGGCTCTACACCGATGATCTTGACATTAGGATTTAACATCTTTGCCAGGGTTGCAACACCGGCAAGTAAGCCGCCGCCACCAATCGGAGCCAGAATGATATCGACAGTCGGCAAATCCTTAAAAATCTCCATTGCAATGGTACCCTGACCGGTAGCTACCGTCTCATCATTAAATGGATGAATGAAGGTATAGCCGTTTTCCTCCGCCAATTTTAGTGCATGCTGACAGGCTTCATCATAGACATCACCATAAAGGATTACCTCTGCTCCGTAACTTTTGGTGCGATTTACCTTTATCAAAGGAGTTGTGGAAGGCATCACAATAACTGCCTTCGAGCCATAAAGCTTTGCCGCATAAGCCACACCCTGTGCATGATTCCCTGCGGAGGCTGTAATTAAGCCACGTTTTCTCTCTTCCTTGGACAAAGTACTAATTTTATAGTAAGCGCCTCTTACTTTGTAAGCACCGGTGAACTGCATGTTCTCAGGCTTTAAGTACACTTTATTGCCGGTATTATCAGAAAAATAATCGCTGTAAACTAGTTCTGTGCGGAGAATTACCTTTTTCACCGCTTCTGTCGCTTCCTCAAACCTGTCTAAAGTCATCATGATTTATCCCTCCATCTCCGTACTTGGTGCCGATACACCTGAAGCACGATCTAAAATGAATACAAATCGGTCCGGATTAATCGAACTGTTTCGTACTACTCGTTCCTTTGAAATAATGCATTTACAAAATCATCTGCATTGAACTTTTGTAAGTCATCTATCTTCTCGCCAATACCAATGTATTTCACGGGAATTCCAAGCTCAGCCTGAATCGCGATTGCAATTCCGCCCTTTGCAGTGCCATCAAGTTTTGTTAAGACGATACCGGTGATATCCGCCACTTCGTTAAATTCCTTTGCCTGAGCCAAGGCGTTCTGACCTGTAGTACCATCAAGAACCACCAGTGTTTCACGATAAGCCTCCGGATATTCACGTTCAATGACTCGATCTATCTTTTTCAATTCTTCCATCAGATTTTTCTTATTGTGAAGACGTCCTGCTGTATCACATAACAATACATCAATATCCCTGGCTTTCGCAGCGGTTACTGCATCAAATATAACTGCCGCAGGATCGGAGCCTTCCTTTTGTGCTATGATACCCACATTAGCGCGGTTCGCCCATTCGGTCAATTGCTCAATTGCAGCAGCACGGAATGTATCCGCAGCCGCTACCATAACTTTTTTTCCCTGATCCTTCATCTGTCCGGCTAATTTTCCGACCGATGTGGTTTTTCCTACTCCATTTACACCAATGAGCAGCACAACAGATTTTTGGTTTTCAAAATCATACGCTGTTTCTTCAAGCTTCATTTGATCCTTCATACTATTAATCAGAATCTCTCTGCATTCACCTGGTTCTTTGATCTTATCATCTTTTACTTTTTGCCTTAAGTCTTCAATTATTGCAGTTGTGGTATTGATACCGATATCAGCCATAATCAGAATTTCTTCCAATTCCTCGTAGAAATCATTATCAATACTGGAAAAGCCGCTAAATATAGCATCAAATCCGTGTGCAATACTATTTCTTGTTTTTGATAAGCCCTGAACTAGTTTTCCAAAAAAGCCTGTTTTATTATCGCTCATATAACTCTCCTTCTGCCAACCACTACCACACTTGGTCAGCCATTCAATAGACGTGTTATTAAGTATTAATACTCCCACTCTTGCAAACCCCTTGCAAGTTCATTTATTTATCAAGTTCATTTTCAATCAAATTAACGGATACCAATGTTGATACACCCTTTTCCTGCATCGTAATACCGTATAAAATATCCGCAGCAGCCATCGTGCCTCTTCGATGGGTAATAATAATAAATTGTGTATCCTTCGTTAATTTATGCAAATATTTTGCAAAACGATTTACATTTGAATCATCCAGCGCCGCTTCAATCTCATCCAATAAACAGAAAGGCGAAGGCTTCAAATTCTGAATTGCAAATAATAATGATATCGCGGTCAATGCCTTCTCACCACCGGAAAGCTGCATCATATTCTGTAATTTTTTACCTGGCGGCTGTGCATTGATACGAATACCTGCTTCAAGAATATCTTCATTTTCTGTCAACTCAAGATCTGCTTTACCACCTCCGAACAATTCTTTAAATACAATTTCGAATTGTTCATTAATTGCCTTGAATTTTTCACTGAACTGTATTCTCATCTCTTCATCCAACTCATGAATAATTTGAAGAAGAGCCTCTTCCGCTTTCATCAGATCCTCTTTTTGCACGGTCAAGAATTCGAAACGCTCGGATAAATTCTTAAAATCCTCAATCGCGTTCACATTGACATCTCCAAGCTCTCTGATTTTGGATTTGATCTCTGCGATTGTTTTCTTCACCTGAGTTAAACTAATTTCTTCTTCAACCGGATATTCCAAAGCAGTGGTATAAGTAAGCTCATATTCCTCCCACATATAACTCATCTGCTGGTCAGTCTGTTCAATCAGTTTTTCTTTCTGCCCGCTTAATCGATAGCATTCCTTATCAAGCTCATTCATGCGAACTGACAACTCTTCTCTTTTATCAAAGAAGCGTTTATGAATTCCTGTGATACGTTCCTTTTCAGTAGACATCTCTTTAATCCTGTTATCAAGATCCAACTCTGCTATTTTGTACGCTTTGATAATTGTCTCCGTTTGACTGATGGAATGCTTCTTCTCCTCTATTGCCTGAGAAGTTCTCGAGATATCACCATTAAGCGACGCTTCTTCCTCGAACAATCTCTCAATTTCGCGCTTCACACGTTTTACATTCTCCATCACAAATTGATTACTTTGTTCCAGAGAAGATAACTCCAGTTTTAATTGTGACGTCTTTTCATTTGCCTCTTGTTCCAGAACACGTTCCGCTTCCAGAAGCTTTGTTAATTGGTCAATTTTATCTTCGTTTTGCTTATTCAAAAGGAAATTTTGTTCCATCTCCTCATTTAGCTTACTCAGATTATCCTTTAAATCCTTCACCTGTAGTTCAATCTCCTGTAGTTCCTTCACATACTCCAGATAAACACCTTCCGATTCGGACTTTTTCGCAAGTTCCCTGTCCAAATTCATCTTAGCTGTATTCTGTTCCAGATACTTTTCCTGAAGGATTGCTTTTAGCTCCTCCATTCTCGCGCGAAGTGAAGTTCTGATCTCTTTTTGCTCTTCCCTCTGATCAAGAATTTCCTTTAACTGCTTTTGAAGAGAAGAAATCATCTCTTCCATCTCATCAATTTCACGTCTTCTACCCAAGAGATTACTTGCATTTTTATAAGCACCACCGGATATTGAACCGCCGGGTGTTAATAATTCTCCCTCAAGTGTTACAATACGAAGCGAATGATGATATTTTTTCGCTATAACAGTTGCATTGTCTATATGGTCTACTACAATAATTTTACCTAGTAGGTATTCAATTAATGCATTGAATTTTTTGTCTGCTTCAACGAGCGTACTGGCAATTCCAAGAACGCCAGGTTCTTGCAACGCTTTCTCCTGATGGAATCCGGATCCGGAGGACATATTGGTTAACGGTAAAAATGTAGCACGTCCGAATTTGTTCTGCTTCAGATAAGAAATTAACTCCTTCGCAGTCTGTTCATTATCAGTAACGATATTTTGTATCGTACCTCCAAGCGCTGTTTCAATTGCAGTTTCATAGGATTTCTCCACCTTAATAATATCAGCAACTACACCGATAATACCAGGCATCCTCTGCTTTTGTTCCATCACCTTTTTGATACTGATGCCATATCCTTCATAGCGTTCGGTCAGATTGAGGAGAGATTCAAAGCGAGATTTCTCGCCAAGATATCTAGTCTGCATATCATTATACTGAGAATTCAACCGGTCTATACTTAATTGAGTCTCATTTATTTGAACTTGGGTAGAGGTGCTTTCCTGCGTTGATTTGATAATGATATCAGAGACATTTTTCAATTGCTCCTGACCGAATAATATTGCTTCTTCATATTGGAATTCTTCGCTCTTATTCTTTAGAATCTTCTGATTCAATTCAGACTTACGAAGTGTGTTCTGTTCCAACATCATCTCATAGCGTTGCATATTACTTTTTACGCCGGAGTTAATATTCAGATGCTCAAATATTCCATTATTACATTCTTCGATCTCCTTGGTATAACCGGAGATATTCTCTCTGATACGATTTAGTTCTCCCAGTGCTGCAGTAAGACGGTCATCCATAGAGGTTAATTTTTCATCAATGGATTCTTTTTCTTTTAGATAACCGCTTTCTTCTTCCTTCTTCACTTGGATATCATGATTATTGCTATGTAGACGATTATGAATATATTCATCATTTTGCAAAGCAGAGCTGATTTGTTCCTGTAATACTTTGATTTCACCCTCTGATTGTTGAATCTTAAGCTTCAACTCATTAAATTGATTCTTATCTTCTTCAATTACTGTATTACACTCCTCGAGCTGCTGTTCGAGACGAACATATTCCTCCTTCGTATTCTCATATTCACTTTTGGACTGTTCTAAATCAGAGCTTGCAATTGATAACTTTTCTTCCACTTCTTCTTTCAAGGTTTTTAGTCTGTCATATTCCTTTAAGAATAAATTAATATCTAGACTCTTTAACTCTTCTTTATACTTCAAATATACCTTGGCTACCGCTGACTGCTTCTCCAAAGGAGATAATTGCTTTTCAATTTCCTTAATGATATCCGTAACACGGGATAAATTCAACTTTTCTTCGTCTAAGTTTTTCTCCGCAGTTGCCTTACGTCTCTTAAACTTTACAATTCCGGCTGCTTCATCAAACAGTTCTCTACGATCCTCCGGCTTACCGCTTAGAATCTTATCAATCTGCCCTTGGCCAATAATTGAATATCCTTCCTTACCGATACCGGTGTCTAAAAACAGTTCATGTACATCCTTAAGTCGACAGGATGCTCCGTTAATCAAATATTCACTTTCTCCAGATCGATAAACTCTTCGCGCAACAATAACCTCATCATATTCAATTGGTAGCTTATGATCGGAATTATCCAATGTAATTGCTACATATGCATATCCCAAAGGCTTACGTGTCTGCGTTCCGGAGAAGATTACATCTTCCATCTTAGAACCACGTAGCTGTTTCGCACTTTGCTCACCCAGTACCCATCGAACTGCATCTGCAACATTACTTTTACCACTACCATTGGGGCCAACAATTCCCGTAATACCATCATGAAACTCTAAAACAATTTTATTAGCAAAGGATTTGAAACCGTGAACCTCAATACTCTTTAAATACATTAATAGTCTCCCATCTAACTAATTCTTTCGTAGAGATTGAATCGCCTGATTTGCAGCCTCCTGTTCCGCTGCCTTCTTTGTCCTGCCTGTCCCATAACCAATCTCATTATTACCGACACATACAGCAACCTTAAATATTTTGTTATGGTCGGGTCCTTCTTCAGAGATTAATTTATACCTTAATACCTGTTTATTATTCTCATTCTGAATAATTTCCTGTAAGATAGTCTTGCTATCGAAAAAGAGATCTTTATTCTTAACATCCGCCAAAATAAAGCTGTTAATAAACTCTTTTGCATTAGTAAAACCACCGTCCAAATAGATCGCTCCGATTACCGCCTCTAAGGTATCTGATAAAATCGAATCCCTGTTTCTACCTCCGGAGATGTCCTCTCCCTTACCGAGTAACAGATACTCTCCGATATTCAAATCTCTGGCACAGGTTGATAATGTCTGCTCGCATACAATGCTTGCACGAAGCTTTGTCAAATCACCCTCCGTAAGATTCGGATATTCTTTAAATACCTCCTCACTTGTTACCAACTCAAGAACCGCATCACCTAAAAATTCCAACCTCTCATTATTCTTTTCCTTATCCAAACGCATCTCATTGGCATAAGAGCTATGCGTCAATGCGTGTATTAAGATAGAAGGATTAGAAAAATGATAATTAATCTTGTTCTCAAGAAGAACAATCTTTTCTTCCAACCTTTTACGCCCCTTCATAGAATTGGCATTCCTCCTTTCAACCAACCGGATAACACGCCATGCGAGTTTTTCCTGTTATAAAATTATACGAAAAGCCCATAAATAAGGCAAGCCTTATTCACAGGGCTTAATCATATCACATATTTTATTTCTAACGAAAGAAACAAAACTAAGTACTGATCTATCGATTCCTTTATTAGGAATTCAATGCATTTTTGATTTGCTCAAGAGCATCTGAAACAGTAACGATATTTTCTGCTTCCTCATTTGCGATTTCGATATCAAATTCTTCCTCGATACCCATAATGATCTGGAATACGTCTAACGAATCCGCACCCAAATCATCCACAAATGTAGTATCCATCGTAATCTCATCTTCGTCAACATTTAATACTTCGCTGATAATTTTTTGTAATTTTTCAAATTCCATAATCATACACCCTTCTTTTATAATTTGTTGATTGTATTTTTTTAATCGCCTGAAATCCGTTAGAATTCCCGGTTTGCACCTTAATGACATGCTAACCAGCATGCATACCCCAATTTAATCATCTTACTAATCGAGAATTACTCGACATTGCTCAGATTCTTTTTAATCTTCTCATTGATATTCTGCTTTGTAAATGTAACGCATTGTACAATGGAATTACGAATCTCAGTGCTCTTTGAGCTGCCGTGTGTTTTTACCACCAGTCCTTTTAAACCAAGAAGCGGAGCGCCGCCATACTTGGAAGAATCGAAATCTTTAAAAGTCTCTTTCAATGCAGGCTTTACTAATAACGCACCAATCTTACTTCTAAATGTACTCATAAGCCCTGTTTTAACTTTTTTAATCAAAGCTGAGCCCAGACCCTCGTATAGCTTAAGAATTACATTACCTACAAATGCTTCGCAAACAATAACATCCGCAGCACCATTCGGTATCTCTCTCGCCTCAATACTTCCGATAAAATTTATATCCGTGCAATTTTTTAACAATGGGAAGGTTTCTTTCACGAGCATATTGCCCTTCTCTTCTTCCGCACCATTATTGACAATTGCAACCCTAGGGTTTTTAATTCCGATTACGTTCTCCATATATATGGAGCCCATTTTTGCAAATTGAACCAAGTGGGATGGTCTGGCATCTACATTTGCTCCGCAATCTACTAATAAAGAAACACCTGTCATTGTAGGTAAAAGTGGTGCAAGAGGTGGTCGCTCCACTCCCTCAATTCTTCCTACGACAAGCTGTCCCCCTGCAAGCACTGCTCCGGTACTACCCGCAGATACGAATGCATCCGCTTCACCACTCTTAAGCATATTAAGTGCCACAACGATTGAGGAATTTTTCTTGCGACGTATAGCCATAACCGGTGCTTCACAGTTTGTAATTAGCTCCGGTGCATGCACGACCACAATTCTATCCTTGTCATAAGTATACTCACCAAGTGCTTTTTGAATGACCGCTTCGTCACCTGTTAAAACAACTTTAATATCATTATTCTCTTGAACTGCAAGAACTGCTCCTTTGATGATCTCTACAGGTGCGTTATCGCCGCCCATAGCATCTACTGCTACTGTAACCATCTTTTGCATAACACCCTCTCTTAGCTAATCTATTTAACAATATACTCGATATCATTCTAAAAATCAACCACATTTTTGAAAATATAAAACGGGCTATTTCCGTTCAGCTCTCAAAGCAATTGGCATATCCTCGTGTTACTAATACAAGGATATGCCAATTTATACAAGTTATGATTTTTTGTAAAAGAATGATTTGTAAGTTTGAAAACCAATTTGTTGTGATTGTATGATTTGTTCTGTGCTTCCTACAAATAACAATGCATCTTTTTTTAATGCTTTATTAAAATCGGAATAGATCTTATTCTTCGCATCATCTGTGAAGTAGATCAATACATTTCTACAAACAATCAAATCACAATTGGTGGGATAAGCTTCTCTTAGCAAATCATGTTGTTTAAATTCTACACAAGACTTTATAGTATCTGAAATCTGATAAGTACGATCATTAATCTTATTGAAGTACTTCTGTACGTATTCTTCCGGAACGTCTTTAATACTCTTTTCATGATAAAGTCCAACCCTAGCCTTCTCCATTACTTGCTTATCAATGTCTGTTGCTAAAATCTTAATCTGATTTAACGGCACAAACTTAGATAGTAGCATAGCAAGAGAATAAGGTTCATCCCCGGTAGAACAAGCAGCACTCCAAATCTTTAAACTCTTACCAAAGCGTTCCAACAAATACGGAAAAACCTGCTTTTCCAGAACAGTCCATTGCTCCGGATTTCGGAAAAATTCAGACACATTTATCGTAATATAGTTGATAAACTCATCGTATGCAACTCGATCAACCTTAAGCTTTTGCACATAGTCCTTATAGGTAGCGATGCCATGCTTCGTAATAAGTGCCTCAATGCGTCGCTTCATCTGTCGCTCTTTGTAAGAATTCAAATCAATTTTCGTCATATCATAAATGGATTTTTTAAAAGCTTCATAATCTCCGAACAACTTTATTCTCCTTTATCATATGATAGATTGGATTTTATTCAGTTACTTCCTCAGACTCACCTGCTTCAACGCCATCTGCTTCTCTTTCAGGAGCTTCAAGAGCTTTCACGCTTAAGCTAATCTTCTTATCTTCCTTATTGAATTCTACAACCTTAGCAGTTACTTCCTGTCCGATCTTTAATGCATCAGCCGGTTTTTCAACGTGATCTCTAGAAATCTGAGATACATGTAAAAGTGCATCAATACCTGCTTCTAATTCAACAAATGCACCAAAATCAGTCATACGAGCAACTGTACCAGTTACTACATTACCAACCGCATAATTTGTCTCTGCATTAATCCAAGGATTTGCACCTTCAAATTTTAAGCTAAGAGCAATCTTCTCGCCCTGGATATCTTTAACGAAAGCCTTAATGCTATCGCCAACTTTGAAGATCTTCTTAGGATTCTCAACTCTGCCCCAAGACATCTCTGAGATATGAAGAAGACCGTCAGCGCCGCCAAGATCAATGAAAGCACCGAAATCAGTGATATTTTTAACAGTACCTTCTACCGTTGCACCGATCTGAATCTTCTCAAATAACTCTTTCTTTAACTCATTCTTCTTCGCAACGATTAACTGCTTACGATCTCCGATAATTCTTCTCTTCTTAGGGTTGAATTCTGTAATAACGAAATCGATAGTCTCACCATTGTACTTTGTAAGATCTTTTTCGTATGCATCAGAGATTAAGCTTGCAGGAATGAATACTCTTGCTTCATCTACAACTACACTTAATCCACCATTTAATACAGCTGCAACCTTAGCAGTAAGCACTTCATGACTTTCAAATGCTTCTTCTAATCTCTTATTACCCTTTTCTGCAGCAAGTCTCTTGTAGGTTAAGGAAACTTGTCCTTCCCCATCGTTTGCCTTAAGAACCTTAGCCTGCATCGTTTCACCAACAGAAACTACAGTTGTTAAATCAAGGTTAGGAGTATTGGTATACTCATTTCTTGTAATATAACCCTCTGACTTGTAGCCTATATTTAAGATGATTTCATCTTCTTTAACGCTTAAGACAATTCCTTCTACAACGTCACCGTTGCTTATTTGTACTACCTTTTCTTCTTCCAATAATTGTTCAAAACTCTTTTCTGACATTACGGTATGAACCTCCTTGATAATATTGTTTGGGGTAGAAGCCCCTGCTGTAATACCTACATTCCGAGAAGATTTAAACAAACTTAAATCCAGGTCTACGAGTTTCTGTATATAGTAAGTATTTTCACATTCATTTTTGCATATTTCATATAGCTTTCTCGTATTCGAGCTATGTTTTGAGCCTATCACTATCATCGCATCTGACTGCTTCGCCAGTTGATAAGCCTCTGCTTGCCTTTCTTCCGTGGCATTGCAAATTGTGTTTAAAACAAGTATATCATAACCCTTTTTTGATATAATTTCAACTAAATCTTGAAATTTCTTGTAATTAAATGTCGTCTGTGCGACGATACATACCTTCTGTTCCTTCGGAATATCAAAAGAGGAAGCTTCCTCTTCATTTTCAATTACCGTACAATCCGAAGAATTGCCACACCAACCAACAATTCCTTCCACCTCTGGGTGTGCTCGATTTCCGATAATAATGATATGTTGACCTTCTGCATCCTTATCTCTTACGGATCGATGAATCTTCTTAACGTAAGGGCAGGTTGCATCAATTATTTTATGTCCGTAGGATGAAAGCTCTTCCTGAGTTTTTGCTGATATACCATGAGAACGTATAATTATTGTACCCTTTGGTAATGCTTTTAATTCTTCCGGATGTTCAATCACTCGCACTCCCTTTTTGGTTAAATCAGAGACTACTTCTTCGTTATGAATAATCGGTCCGAAGGTATATACATCTACACCGTTCTCCACTTCCTTATAAACCAGATCAACTGCTCTTTTCACTCCAAAACAAAAGCCTGCGCTTTTTGCGGTTGTTATCTTCAAAATGATTCAACTTCCTGTTCTTGATTATTTTGTTTTACATAGATCAACGATGGTTGAAACAACCTCATCGACTGACATATCCGATGTATCCAGATATACAGCGTCTTCTGCTTGCTTTAGCGGTGCAAATTCTCTTGTCATATCACGATTATCTCGTTCAATGATGTCTTTTTCGATATCTCCGATATCAGCTTGTACTCCTTTTTCTTTCAGTTCAAGCCATCTTCTTTTCGCACGTTCACCAGAGCTTGCTGTCAAATAGATTTTTAAATCCGCATTCGGAAGTACATAGGTTCCTATATCCCTTCCATCCATCACAACGCTCTCTCTTTTCGCAAGTTCCTGTTGCAGTTCCACCAGCTTCAAACGTACTGCCTTATTGACTGATGTCGCACTTGCCATATTCCCGACTTCCTCCGTACGAATTAATGCATTCACATTTTCTCCATTTAACACAACCAGCTGTTCGCCTTCCTTGTATTTAATGGAAACATTCACATCCTTACAGGCAGCTTCAATCTTATCCGTCTGTGTTGGCTGGATTTGATTTCTGATAAAATAGAGCGCCATGGCACGGTACATTGCTCCCGTATCCACATAAATAAAACCTAGTTGCTTTGCAATTCGTTTGGCTATGGTGCTTTTACCGGCTCCGGCCGGTCCGTCAATTGCAAGATTAAAAATCCTCATGGCAATTACCTCCGAGTTACTATTTTTGTATCATAAAATGGATAGTCCTGCAAGATATGCCGTCGACCAGGCGATTTGTAAATTAAATCCGCCTGTCAATGCATCCAGATCAAGCACTTCTCCCACAAAATACACATTTTTCATCCGTTTCGATTCCATAGTGGATGGATTAATCTCTTTTACACTGATTCCACCCTTTGTCACGACTGCCTGATTGTAATCACTTAGCTTAGTGATATTAAGCGTAAAGTTCTTAAGCAGGTGTACCAGTCGCAGTCTTTCCTCTTTGGTAATCGAGTTAACTTTCTTTTCCGGATCAATCAAGCTTAGTCGAATGATAACATCTATTAATTTATTTGGCAATAGGTGGTCAAGGGAATTCTTAAATTGTTTATTTTTAATTTCATCAAAATCCCTTAATATTCGTGTATCCAACTGCTCTTCGCTGAGCGCCGGTTTCAAATCTATCATTAATTTTACCTGTGTATTCTTATCCAAATAAGGAATCAGATAACTACTCGCACTTAGAATCACCGGACCGCTCACACCAAAATGTGTGAATAACAGCTCCCCAAAATCACGGTATACTTGCTTATCACCTGCAGTCACCCTTATCTCGATATTACGCAGCGATAATCCCATCAGTTCTTTCACAAATGTTTCCTTGGTATGAAGTGGAACAAGGGAGGGATGTAATTTTGTAACGGTATGTCCCATTTTCTTAGCAAAGTCATAACCATCACCGGTAGAGCCGGTGACCGGATACGAGAGTCCTCCGGTAGCGACAATCACTGCATCTCCCGTAAACTCTTCCTTTGAGTTTCTTACTTTTAATCCATCAAACGCATTGTCCTTAATTAGAATCTCAGTAACTTCGCTATGATAACGGATTGTAACTGATTGATGCTCCAATTCCCTTTTTAACACAGCGATTACGTCCGAGGATTTATCGGATGTGGGAAATACTCTGTTTCCACGTTCCGTTTTAATCGGCAGACCGATTTGTTCAAAGAAATCCATTGCATCATAATTACTAAACGTATGATACGCTCCAAATAAAAACTTTGGATTCGTTACTATTTGATCAAAAAACTCTTCTTTATCGCAAGCATTGGTAATATTACATCTCCCTTTACCAGTGATGAATAATTTCTTACCCAGCTTCTCATTTTTTTCAAGCAAAACAACCTTATGGCCGTTTCTCGCAGCTACAATTGCAGCAAGCATTCCAGCTGCTCCGCCGCCAACAACAAAAACTTTACTCATTTATCATTATGCCTTCCCATTATCTTTGTAATATCTTAATATATTTTCTTCATTGTTACTCAATCTATTTTAATATTAAAGATAGCATAATATTAGGTAATTGTCGAACACAAAATCCTGTATTGCAATTACCTAATCCTATCATTATTTCATTATTATTTTTTCAATAAATAGTTCATTGTATCCGTCTATCTTCATGAAACAACATAAATTTTGCAGATATTTATCTCTTATCCGCTTGCTATAATAATTATTACGATGTTTTAAAAAATAATTTAAAAATAATTTAAATTAAACATCTGCGTAATAAATCAAGTGCATAGACGATACTTTGATTACGAACCCTTTGTCGGTTCCCTGTTAGATGAAGTTCCTTCACCGTCACCTTGCCGGATACATAACATCCTACAAAAACCAGTCCGACCGGCTTATCCGGTGTACCACCGTCAGGCCCTGCAATACCTGTGATTGCAAGTGCTGCATCCGCTCCGGTATTCTTTGCCGCACCGATTGCCATCTCCTGTGCGGTTTGACTGCTCACAGCACCATATGTTTTTAATGTATCTTCATTTACTCCAAGGTATTTCATCTTCGCTTCATTTGAATAAGTAATAAAGCCTTCCTTTAATACTTCCGATACCCCGGCTACGTTCACTAATCGTCCGGTTACCAGCCCGCCGGTACAGGATTCTGCAGTAGTAAGTGTAAAATTCTTCCTAGCCAACTGCTTTACAACTACTTCCTCCAGTGTTTCCTCCTCATCGGTCGAGTAGATATTATCTCCAAAGCGGCGGTACAATTCTTCTACAACCGGTTTTAAGAGTGATTCACCCTCTTCTTCACTATTTGCTCCGGCTGTCACCCTAAAGTGAACCTCAGCATCCTTTGCATAAGGTGCTACCGTCGGATTGGTTTGGCCTTCGATCAAATCCAGTATATCTGTTTCTGCTCTGCTTTCACCAACTCCGCATATCTTAACCATTTTAGATAAGAATATTTTACTTTCTTTATTTCTAAGATACGGATAGATCTTTTTATCAAATAGAGGTATCATCTCTGACGGAGGACCCGGGAGCAGAATTACCATCTTGCCATTATCCTCTACAATATAAGCCGGTGCGGTTCCGTTATCATTATCCAGAACCATACAACCTTCAATTTTTAATGCCTGTTTCCAGTTATTCTCGGTGATAACCGGTGGAACTGCAGTCCCGCTATATCGGAATTTAAAGAAGGAAGCAATTCTCTCCTTGGAATGTTCATCCATAATTAACTCTTTACCCAACACTTTAGCGACTGTTTCCTTCGTCATATCATCCTGCGTAGGTCCCAGTCCGCCTGTTAATATCACTACATCTGAACGGGATAAAGCGGATTGTAATGCATCCACCAATCTCCCCTCATTATCTCCGACTGTAACCTGGTAATATAACGAATATCCCAGCTCTGCACATTTTTTAGATAAATAATTTGCATTGGTATTAACAATATTACCAAGCAACAATTCAGTTCCTACACTAATTAATTCAACCGTCATAGTTTCCATCCTCTCTTTATAAGAAATCTTTAATCGTTTTATGCTAAATATTACATAGAGTTTCAAAAACCTTTCTCAACTTTTCCAAGCTGCCCTTCCTATAATTCTTATTCAATTGCTTAACGTTAAGTATTGCACGGGTTTCATTAACCCTTATCAACGTTTCCAACTTTTCCTTAATATAATTCTAAAATATATTTCGATAAATTAAATATTAGTTTGGATTTCATCAATATGCACATACATACTTATACCCTAAGAATTGCAAAACATATAATCATAAGTAACTGTATGAAGTCGTTGGTACATAGGGTGCGTAGTTTGCAACCTTAAGTACCACTACGTACTTCATCCAAGCGAGAGCGTGTTACTTAGGAAATATGTATTGCAATTCTAATCAATACCTTTATCTGTGCATTTAATGAAATCCAAACTAACCGCATAATACACAATGGAAAGAACACCATTTCATTACTTTGTAAAATATACTGCAATGAAATCGTGTTCTATTTATAAAACTATTATATTGTTTTCTCACTCAGAACGTTTTTATTCTTCACCATATAATCAATCAAAGATACTACGGTCAAGATAACGGACAGATAGATTGCGATTTGCTCGAGTATATTCATCCAATTATAATTAAGGTTGACGATCAGCATTACACTCATGATCATCTGTACATTGGTCTTTACTTTGCCCCACCATCCAGCAGCAATCACTATACCTTTATCCGAAGCGATTAGTCGGAAGCCGCTGATGATAAATTCCCTGGATATAATGATAATTACAATCCATGCAGGGATTTGCTTTAATTCTACAAAACAAATCAGCGCACTGCTGACCAATAGCTTATCGGCTAACGGATCCATAAATTTACCGAAGTTTGTGATAAGATGATACTTTCTGGCAATATAACCATCCGCTAAATCAGAAAGTGCGGCAACCAAAAACACCCCGGCTGCAAGCAGTCGATTATAGGGAATATCCGGCATCAATAAAAATATTAAAAAGAAAGGAATCATGATCACTCTGAATATTGTTATTTTATTTGGCAAATTCATATTATACTCCATTCTGCCTTTAGATCCGGCAAAAGTTTTTTATTCGATAATTAATTCTCCGATTAAATCATAGCCCTTCGCTCCGGTCACATATGTCTTAACCATTTCACCGGATATTAATTCTCTCTCCGAGCGAATGAATATAAATCCGTCAACCTGAGGTGCATCCATATAGGTTCTGGCAATATATACGTTTTCTTCTTCCGCGATTTTGCCTTCCACCAGCGCCTGATATACATTCCCTGCAAGATTTGATGTTTTTTCAAAAATAATACTTTGTTGAAGTTTCATAATATCTTTTTGTCTTTGCTTCTTCACCTTTGATAAGATCTGAGGCTTTAACTGTGCAGCAGGAGTGTTATCTTCCTTGGAATATGTGAATACGCCAAGTCGGTCAAATTGTATCTGCTTCACAAAATCAAGTAACTCCTCATGCTCCTCTTCACTTTCGGTAGGAAAACCGGTTATTAATGTGGTACGAAGTGCAATATCAGGCAAATTCTTACGAAGCTTTGTAATAATATCAATCAAATCTTGACGTGAGGTTCTTCTTCCCATTAATTTCAAGATACGATCGGATGCATGTTGAATCGGCAGGTCCAAATAACGGCAAATCTTTGGTTCTTCCTTCATCACCTCGATCAATTCATCCGTTATCTCCTCCGGATAACAATACAGGATACGAATCCACTCAATCCCTTCAATTGCACATAGCTTCTTCAAAAGCTTCGGTAGGGATTTCTCTCCATACAAATCAACTCCATAAAGAGTAGTTTCCTGTGCAACTAAGATTAGCTCCTTCACACCCTGCTCAGCAAGGTATTGTGCCTCTGTTATTAACTCCTCCATCGCTACACTGCGGTAATTACCCCTGACCTGAGGAATAATACAATAAGTACAATGCTTGTCGCATCCTTCTGCAATCTTTAAATACGTAGAAAACGCTCCTGAGGTAAGCATTCTTTTACTATTACTTTTTGGTAGCTTGTCCAAGTCTTCAAACTCTACATGCTTGGTGCCATTCAAACTATTTTCAATTGCTTTTAAGATATCACTAAAACTTGTTGTTCCAAGAAGTGCATCTACTTCCGGAATCTCGGACAAGATTTCTTCCTTATAACGTTCTGCCAAACAACCGGCAACGATTAGTACTTTCGCACTTTTTGATTTCTTATATTCAGCCATCTCTAGGATGGTATTGATGCTCTCTTGCTTTGCATCATTAATAAAACAACAGGTATTTACAATAATAATATCTGCATCCTGTTCCGTATTCGTAATCTTGTACCCATTCTCATGAAGGATACCAAGCATATTTTCACTGTCTACCAGGTTTTTGTCACAACCAAGGGATATAAAATAAATATTCATTCTTTATGCACGTGCCTTTCAATATTCGTAACTATGTTGCATCACACATTGTAACAGCTTTCTTCTAAAAAATAAACCGTTTTCTACACAAATGATACATTTCGTTCGATTTATTGATAATTCTCCTGCATATTCTTAATATGTTTCAGTCGATTTCCACAAAAGAAAAACGACTTATAATCTCCAACTAAGGAGGAATTCAAAAACCGTTTAATACATCGAATGTCACGCTTATTATCTAGTTCTCTAAGACCTGCATCGATATTTTTGCGGATTTTTTGCATTGCTTTACTTTGATCCACCGTTGTAATCAGCCTACCTTTATCAAAAACTAATTCATAAACCTTTTGATAGGAAAAGCATGCCAATTTTTCTTTCATATAATATTCTTTTGTTAAACCGGCTCCGATTAGGATTGCTCCGTCAAATGGTACCAACGTGCCCACCGAGTTCTTTTCCTCCTCGTAGCTACATGCTGAAAGCTGTTCAACATTTAATAATTCAAGCTTATCCAAAAACAGCTTATAATCCTCAATATGAAGCTGATAATTAAAGGGTTCTAAAAGAGCAGCTTTATTTAACGGTAACATACCGAATACAGACGGATGCACGATAAACTCCTGCTCTGTATTTAAAATATGATAAGGTTTATCACGATATATGATTTGTTGCTCAGAACACATGAAATGCGACCTCTCTCCCCATATATTAGGCGCTTATAGCGCATCAAACGCTAAGCCAGTGCGGATTCTACGCAGTTATTCATTAGCATGGCTATTGTCATCGGTCCCACTCCGCCTGGAACCGGAGTAATTGCTGATACTTGATCTATTACATCTGCGTAATCTACATCGCCGCAAAGCTTGTTATTCTCATCTCTATGAATTCCGACATCAATTACAACTGCGCCTTCTTTCACAAAGTCCTTCGTTACAAAACGAGGTTTCCCAAGTGCTACGATCAGAATGTCTGCTCTCTTTGTAACTTCCTTAAGATCTTTTGTTCTAGAGTGACAAATGGTTACTGTTGCATTCTCACGAAGCATCAGAAGAGCCATCGGTTTACCAACAATATTGCTTCTTCCGATTACAACACATTCTTTGCCTTCTAATGAGATATCCGATCTTTTTAATAATTGAATAACGCCTGCAGGAGTACAGGATACAAATCCTTTCTGCCCAATGCTTAACGCACCCACACTCTGAGGATGAAAACCATCCACATCCTTAGCAGGATCGATTGTCTTAATTACCAAGTCCTCATCTATATGTTTAGGTAGCGGTAACTGAACCAGGATTCCGTTTACCGCTTTATCCTGATTTAACTTTTGAACAAGTGCAAGCAACTCCTCCTGTGTAGTTTCTTCCAGTAGCTCATATGACAGCGAATGAATTCCAATGTACTCACATGCTTTTTTCTTATTTCCCACATAAACAGAGGAAGCCGGATCATTTCCAACCTGGATTACGGCTAGTGTAATCTCGGTTCCATTTACTTTTAGTTCACTAACCTTTTCTTTTAACTCATCTTTAATTTCAGCGGATATTTTCTTCCCATCAATAATCAATGCCATGTTAATCTCCCATCCTAACATATATTCATAGTTATGCCTACTCTAGATGGATCAAAGTAACGGCTTAACCAACTTTTCATTAGCCAATAATATGTTTCTTAAAATTAATGTCTAATATATTCTAATATATTAGCCAATAATATGTTTCTTAAAATTAATGTCTAATATATTCTAATATATTCTCACTAATATCACAAGGTATTTTTTGACATACAACGCCTGCTCTCAGCTTTGATTACGAATAAATCCCTTATAAATAGTAGATTTATAAAATATTTGTTGTATAATAATGGTAATGGCTTACCCTCAAAAATACTGAGTATATGTTGATTAAGGAGGTTTAAATGAATTCTATAAAACACAAAAAATTATATCTTTGGTTTACAATTCCAATGATTTGTTTTGTTTTTGTTGTAGCTCCTATTTTAGTCGTTACAAAAATTTCCGAAACATATTACGTTGGTATCGTCAGTAGAATAATCATAGGTGTATGGTGTATTTTTAACGGTATTTGGAATGGCTGTACTGATTACTATTCCATATTTAAAATTGATCGATTTCGTAAAAACAACACCCCTAAATGGGCATGGGGTCTGCTTATTATTGTTGGTTTGTACTGCATTATCACTGCATTTATGGGGTATGGATATAATGGTATTTCAAAACCAATGTAATGTAGGTAATAAAACAGCACTATGTGAGTTTTTATCAATGAACCGACCTCCAATCGTTAGATTTTACGTCTAACTTTTGGGGGTCGGTTCATTTCTCATAGTGCTATTTTTAATGTAAATTTAGTTATCTTCGAACAGTTTATCGTCGAGCAAAGAAGCCCCCTCTTCATCCACTACCACCGTCAAATCCGGGTGCATCTGTAGAATGGATGCCGGAACCGATGGCGTTACGGGACCGGTTAGTGCTTTCTGAAGTATTTCAGCCTTCTCCTTGCCGCTTACTACTAATAGGATTTTTTTCGCTAACATAATGGTCTGAATTCCCATCGTATAAGCTTCCTTCGGAACGGCTTCACCCGGAGCGAATAATCTGGAATTTGCTTCGATAGTGCTCTGAGTCAGCGCAACACAGTGGGTTCCTTTATCAAATGCCTCACTCGGTTCATTAAATCCGATATGACCGTTATGTCCCAACCCTAGAAGCTGAAGATCAATGCCGCCCAGCTCTTCAATCACATTGTTAAAACGAGCACATTCCGCTTCTCTATCTTCTTGTGTACCATCCGGAAGGTAGGTGTTTTCCATTTTCACATTTATATACTTGAACAGGTTCTCCATCATAAAATAATGGTAACTTTGTGCATTATCAGGAGATAACCCCTTATATTCATCCAAATTCACAGTTCTAACCTGACTAAAATCGATATCACCCTTTTGATACCATTCAATCAGCTGTCTATAAATACCGACCGGAGTTGAACCGGTTGCCAGTCCCAATACGCTATCCGGCTTTAAAATCACATGTGCTGATAAAATATTTGCTGCTTTGCGACTCATTTCCTGATAATCCGAAGCTTTATATATCTTCATATTTATGACCTCCATCGTTAGTTCGTAGTTTCTTTTATTCGGTTGCCTCTAAAAATAATAGCTTTAATATTAAGTGCCTGATCCAATAATACAATATTAGCCACCTTGCCAGCAGTGATACTACCGTAATCCTTATCTATGCCGATAACTCTGGCAGGATTTGAGGCTGCTGCCTGAATCGCTGTTTCAAATGGGATGCCCATTGTGTTTACTGCTGTTCTGACGCAGTCCATTAGATTTGTAGCGGAACCGGCTATCGCACCGTCACTCGTAAGTCTAGCTGTCTTTCCAATCACTTGCACCTCTTGACCACCAAGCGAATAGGCCCCATCTGCTAAGCCACATGCCATCATGCTATCACTGACAAATACTACCCTGTCTTTTCCGAACAACTGAATTGTTGCCCTTACCACACTAGGATGTAGATGGATACCGTCACAGATCATCTCCACCGTGCAATCCTTCGAATCATATGCCGCGCCAATAACACCCGGATCTCTATGATGAAAAGGAGGCATCGCATTATATAGATGGGTCACATGACTTGCTCCAACCCCAAAAGCCTGCAAGGAGGTATCATAATTAGCTGTGGTGTGTGCCACGGATATCACTGCTTCACCCTTCACTTGTGAGATAAAATCCATCGCACCTTCCACCTCTGGTGCAATACTGATCAATTTCACCAGGTCGCCTGAGGCTTCTTTTAATCTCCGAAACATACCCGCATCAGGTTGATGCAAATAAGCTGCGTTCTGGGCTCCTTTTTTCTTTTCTGATAAAAAAGGACCTTCTAGATTAATGCCACAGATAGTGGCTCCCTTTTCATTCGAATAGTCACGTGCATTTTCACAGATCCGAATCAATTCCTCTTCAGTAAGCGTCATCGTGGCGGGACAAATTGTCGTCACACCATTCCTCAGTTGGAACTGTGTAATGGCATCCAGTGCCTCCTTAGTGCCATCACAAAAATCATACCCGTCACATCCATGAAAATGAATATCAATCAATCCCGGAATCGCATACAAACCGGCACCATCAATTACCAAATCCTCATGAATATTATGATTATCTTCAGCAATTCTATCCTCCTTGATATAGATATCTCCGACTTCAAATTGTTTGTTATCTTTAAAAACAAAAGCATTTTTTATTATCATACGCCTTTTTCCTTCTGAAATTTTAAATTACTAATTCACAAAATATATCCTAAGCTTGGAACACATAAATTTCCCAAGATTGAGTCATTATATTATGTTGTCTTTTGATTAAAACTACTGGAATGGCAAACGCAGCTGTACCAGCTCACTTTTATAATCTAGATTATCTCAATGTCCTTTTGTGAGATTTTGTTACGATATTCATTTGCCGAAATTCCTATATTCTTTTTAAATACACGTGAAAAATGTGCCATATCAATAAATCCAACCTTTTCAGCGATGTCACCAATTCTTAGGGATGGATCACGAAGTAATCTTTGAGCTTCTTTAATTCTTATATTATTTAAGATTTCCGAA
Source organism: Variimorphobacter sp. HTMS_6 (assembly GCF_059717775.1). Classification (NCBI taxonomy): domain Bacteria; kingdom Bacillati; phylum Bacillota; class Clostridia; order Lachnospirales; family Lachnospiraceae; genus Variimorphobacter; species Variimorphobacter sp. HTMS_6. The sequence continues at coordinate 1,384,557 of NZ_AP046094.1, read as the reverse complement.
AAATTAAGACCTAAATTCCGATTCAATAATTTACTTAAATGCCATTGGCTTACATAAGTTTTTTCTGCTACTTCGGAAAGAGAAATTTTATGAGGGTAATTTTGTTCAATGTATTTTATAGCGTTATTTACAATAAAATTACTTGCTTCATTATCAAACTTATCAATTGACTGTTCCAGTTTTATTTCTTTTTCCGGAAGAATCCCTTTATGCTTAAGACTTTGTACCATAACCTGAATTGCTTCTTCAATCTCTTCAAGATTGGAAGGCTTTAGTAACAATCTTGTTACACCAAGATTAATTGCTTTCTGCGCATATTCAAATTTACGGTAACCTGTAAGAATACTTACTTCGATATCCGGAAATTCCGACTTTATTCCTGCAATCATAGATAGTCCATCTAAATCTGGCATTGATATATCAGTTATAATAATATGAGGTTGATATTTACGAATTATTTCTGTACCTTCTAATCCATCATTTGCTGTAGCGATAATTTTACATCCATAATTCTCCCAAGTAATCATTCGTGAAATACCTTCTACAATAATTGGTTCATCATCAATTATTACAACTGTGTACATAAGTTACCCCTCTCCCTTTCCTTAATTTTCTATGCTCTAACCTTTTAAAGCCCCTGCTGTTAAACCTTTAATAATGTTCCTTTGTAGGAAGATATATATAATTAGTACCGGAAGAACTATTAGTGTTACGGATGATGCCATTAGTCCATAATCCGTCCCATATTTTGAACTGATTTCCTTGAGTAGTGCACAAATCGGAAACTTGGTGCGGTCACGGATCATGATAAGCTGTGTAAACAAGTCATTATAGGACCATAAAAAACAAAAGATTGCAACTGTTGCTAAGGAAGGTCTGGAAAGAGGAATGATAATTTTAGTAAATACTTTGGCAACGCCAGCCCCTTCCATATAAGCGGCTTCTTCCAATTCAAGCGGTAAACCACGTAGGAAACCTATCATTACTACAGAAGCAAAGCTCAGATTACCAGCTATCTGGGGTAGTATAACAGAAATCGGATTATTAAGTAAGTGAGTCTGAGTCATAAGCCTAAACACTGGTATAATAGTAGAGAATGCCGGGAACATTAGACTTGCCATAATTAAGGAATTGATGAATCCCTTCCCCTTAAAACTATAACGAGTCATTGCAAACGCAATCATTGTAGCCAACAGCATTACGCCTATGGTAACTGTTCCCGAGATGATAAGACTATTCTTATATGCTACTAAAATATTAAGTTTACTAAATGCATTATCAAAATTTGCCAAATCAAAGGACTGTGGTAAACGAAAGGATGAACTTAATACATCATCGGAAGGCTTAAAGGAATTCATAACAATCCATATAAACGGAAATATCGTGGTGATTCCCCACAAGGATAAAACTATATATGTAAATAAAGTTGAAATTTTAATTTTTTTCTTATTATAAGTTTTTTGAACCATTATTCTAACTCCCCCCATTATAGATTATCGTCAGGTCTAAGGATTGATGTTACAACCTTGGAAACGATTACCCCTAATATTACGATAAATATTGCTAAAGTTGAACCGTAATCATAATTAGACATGTTAAAGGTAGTTTCGTACATATAGGTTCCCAAAAAATGTGTCGATCCATTTGGGGCTCCTCCTTGAGCAATCATCCATGGAATGTCGAATACTTTTATTGCACCTGTTACTGCTAATGTAATGCAAGTACAGATAACACCTCTTAATAACGGAATTGTAATAGAAAATACCTGTCTAAACTTCGAACAGCCATCAATTTCTGCTGCTTCGTAAATATCATCGGATATTGAACTTAATCCTGTTAACATAATTACAAAGTAAAAACCCACATAACTCCAAATAATCGGTATGGATAACATTGCAAATGCTGACTTTGGCCCTAGCCAATACACAGGAGTTTTATGTAGTAATTCTAAAATCTGATTTAATGCACCACCATAATAGTTATAAAATAATGTGAACAATAAACCGATAGCCGAACCTGAGATTACAATTGGGAAAAAGTAAATTGTTCTGAATATATGTTGGCCCTTTTTAATCTGATTAACAAGTACTGCGAGGACAAATCCAATTCCAACCTGAAAGATCACAACTAAACCCATCATTTTAAAGGAATTTAAGAGCGCAATCCTCAATTCTGCATCATGAAATAATTCTTTAAAATTTTTAAACCCGATAAAAGGAAAGCTTTGACCGGGCATCCTAACAATCGCACCCATATCATAAAAGCTATTTTTAATATTTTCAATAAATGGTTCAAATAAAAAAACAGCCATCAGTAATAGTCCTGGAACCAAAAAAATCAATAAGGGTAACTTCTTTTTATATAACATTTGCCTCTTCCTTTCATGTAAAAGTTTCGCTTATGAAACTTGCACTTTGCCTGTTCTGCCAGAGGCAGATATATGTTTAACGCGATTATTTTTCAACAAATGATAAGACAACATGAAAATACCAACTTGCTTTATAAAAGGGAGAGAGTTAAATAAACCCCTCTCCCTTTCGGAGTTATGTTATTTATTAAGAGCGATTGCACTGTTTAATAAATCTTCTGGTTTCGTCTTACCAGTAGATACACCAACAATACCTTTTATAATAGTAGTGTAAGCAGCAGCACTGATTCTAGAGTCTGTAGGTGAGGAAACTGTTACTGCTGAACTAGCATAATCTGCACCAGATTTAGCAAGTGGAGTCAATGAATCAGGTGTAGTAACAGCAGTTGCTGGTGAACCGGCACCATTCCAGTAAATTTGAACTTGTGCTGCAGATGTATTAGCTTCAACAAATTTAACTGCTGCTTCTCTCTTTGCAGGATCATCCCAAGCTTTCTTTGTGATATAGAAACCAGAGGAAACACCACCAACCTCAAATCCTTGTTGTGCTTTTGCACCTGGTACATTAGGGAAAGGAATAAGAACAGTGTTATCCTGATCTTTTACCTGTCCAAGGAACCAAGAACCATCTAAATGCATTGCAGCTTTCTTATTAAAGAATAAAGTATTTGTGTCTGCATCCTTTACAGTATCAGTATCAACTGGGAAAGCACCCAAATCTCTTAAAGTTTTGAAATATGTAAGACCCGTTACCCAATCTGCAGGAGCTGATGTAGGAACCTTTGAATACTCATCAGGACCAGCTGCAGAAAGCATTAAGAATTCTGTCCAGTAATGAGGAACTTCATTTAAGGAAGCAGCAATCGGAACGATCCCTTTCGCCTTAAAAGCCTTAATTGCTGCGATTAACTTATCCCAGTCTGTAGGAAGCTCAATATTATTTTTTTCAAATAAATCCTTATTACAGAACAAACCTTCCCAGTAACCTGTGGTAGGTACTGCTCTCTCAACACCATCTGGGTTAGCAGCTAATTTGAGAAAATCTTCCTTCGTATCTTTCGCATAATCCGGATATTCAGCTCTAATTGTTTTGATATCAACAAATTTATCTGCTTTTAATACATCACTTGCATTTGCATCAGTAAAGTACTGAATTACGTCTGGCTCATTACCAACTGCGAAGTCTGCAGCTACCTTCGTTTTCCAATCCTGATCAGATACCTGAGATTCATCTTCAATCGTTACGTTTGGATTATCATTCTGGAACTGTTTGATAACATCCTGATATTTCGGTCCATTAGCATCTGTTCCACCCATCATTGATACCGTTCTCAATGTAACCTTCTGGGCAGCAGGTGCTTTTGTTGCGCTAGCTTCTTTCGTAGGATTGTTGCTGGAAACCGCATCATCTTTCTTACCACAAGCTGTCAACATCGACATTACTAAAACTGAAGCGATTAAGATTGACAAAACTTTTTGAAATCTTTTCATAAAATTGCTCCTCCTTAAATGTTTGTTTACTCCAAGAAGTTACTGACTTACTTGGTATGATTCAATTATAATAACATTTATCCGAAAAGGCTTTAGTCTAACTTGACATTATTTGTTTAATCTTGCTTTCTTATATCTACAATCTTACATTTTCATTATTTAAAATAGATACGAATCACCTTATTATCAATCAAGTTTTGTTAGATTTGATAAATTCTTATAAGAATCATATTCCAGAGGGATTATAATTGTTGATGCTGTCTCCTCTTCTTCGGTCGGCTTAATTGTAAGTCCATATTCCTCACCGTATATTAGTTTTATTCTTTGATTTACGTTATATATTCCCAATGACTCGTGCTTACCCATCTCTTCATCTTTACGACGATAGGTTCCATTCAAGATTTGTTCCACCCTAATAACGTCCTCTTCTGTCATAGGTTTACCGGTATTAATAATTTGGAGCACAGCATTTTCATTTTCTTTGTAAATTTTCAATTGAATTGTACCGTTTTTAACCGTTTCAACTCCGTGTACAACAGCATTTTCAATTAAAGGCTGCAAAATCAGCTGCGGTACTTGTAACTGAAGAAGATTTTCATCTACTTCAGTCTCAACCATGAGTCTTTTACCAAATCTCATTGATATTATGTAAAAATATGCATCAACACATCGAAGCTCATCTGATAACGGAATAAGTTTCTTATTAGAACGATCCATACTATGGTTTAACAAAGTTCCCAGAGCTTCGATCATCTTTGAAACTGCTACATCACCTGCCATTCTTGCCTGCCAATTCATCATTTCTAAAGTATTATTTAAAAAATGAGGATTGATCTGTGACTGCAATGCCATGATTTTAGCATCTTTTCTTGCGAGCTTTTCTTGATAAGCATAGTCAAATAAATATTTAATTTCTGAAGACATTTTATTAAAGGATTTTTTCAAAACATCAAACTCAGTATTCGGCATCTCATTTCCTTCAATCAGCTTACCGATATCACCAAGCTCTAACACTTTCGCCGCTGAAATCATACGGCTCATCGGCTTACTAATATGATGTGATATAAAATAAATCATATATATAAATACAGGAATTACAACTAGCATAATCATAATCATAACAATATATAATTTCTTAAGATCCGAAAAAATGATATTATTATTGGCGACTAATATCGTTCCCAAATGATAATCACTATACCTTTCCTGATAAATGTAGCCGATATATGGACTTTTCGTCTCCCGTTTCATTACTTGGTCTTTTTTTACGGAATAATCGTTCAATAGTTTTTGAATGATATTCTGATGTGAGTTTTCCAACAAACGATTATCATATATAATATTTGAGCTTGTATCATTAATATATAGAGCCATTTCATAGTCTTTATGTAGCGTAATTCCTTCAATAAGCTTGTTGTTATTTAATTCTAGAACCAGTGTTCCAAACTTCGTATAATTGGTTGTTGTATAAAGATTGCGAATTATATAGATTCTTCCGCTAATTATCTTTACATGTGCGTCAGAAGTATCCTGTTGTGAAATTTTATGAGCTTCTTTCTCAACCTTATTCTTATAAATATCAATTAGGTCTTCTTCTTTTTGTTGGGTATGGTAGATATAATCAGGGTTAGAGCATAAATAAAATATCGCTACACCAAAGCGATTATTATTATAATTAGAAGTAAGATTTTTGTCGATTATATTATATAAATCAGTATTTGTAATTTTATTATTCTTATAATCTTTACAAGCATCTTCTATCACCTTTTCATAGGAGGATTTCTTAGCGATTACTATCGATTCATCAATCTTCTGAGCACAAAAATTCGTAAAATTTTTCAAATTTTCCTGCATTAATATACTTGTCCGGGCGATAATATCATTACGATAGGATATCGTTAGAAAAGTATAAATGGTTAAAACGGGTACTAACCATATTGCAAGAACAAGGAACAACAATCGTTTTCGTAGAGATATCTTGTTATTCATAAATATTCCTTTCTTTCTGAAAGTGTATAGTAGAGACATGCCAAAAATGGGTTATCACTAAGGATAACCCACTTTATATTTTATCATGTTAAGATGAATTCCGCATTAATAAAATGAATTTTTTACCAATGAAAAATTCTATTTTACGCTTAATTTTTGTTTATTATTTAAATCCAAAAAATTTTCAAAGATATCGCATACCCGTGCTGCTTCATCCTCCTCAGGCATTTCACAAAAGATACGAAGCAATGGCTCAGTTCCCGAAAAACGAATTATAATCCATCCGCCATTCTCGAAATAGATTTTGCAACCGTCTAAGTACGAAATTTTCGCAATTTCATATGGTAGATCCGGGATCAATTTATCTACCATAACGATATGAAGTATTTCATTCTTCTTTTCAACACTAAAACGGTAATCCTTTTCTTCCATATAATAATGACCGAATTGCTCATAGATATCTTCCATGATTTCAGAAAGTTTTTTTCCAACAACAGCAATCATTTCAACTAAAAGAGCTGCAGCATATACTCCATCTTTGCCCTTAATATGACCACGAACCGTTAATCCGCCGGAGGATTCTCCTCCGATCACCGCATTGGTTTCATTCATTTTTGAAGAAATGTACTTAAAGCCAACTGGTACCTCATAGCACTTTTCACCAAAGCTTTCTGCCACCTTGTCTAGTAAATGTGTGGTTGCAAGATTACGTACACAGGAACCCCTCCATCCCTTATACTTTACCAAATAGTAATATAATAGCACTAAGATATCATTCGGATGAAGGAATTTGCCATTATCATCAATCACACCGATACGATCTGCATCTCCGTCTGTTGCAATACCAAGATCACAATAACGATCCAGTACATAGTTTTGCAAGCTTCTTAAGGTATGCGCGGAAGGGGAAGGTAATTTTCCACCGAACAACGTGTCATGTCTGTCATGTATAATTGACACGTCACACCTTGCTGTTAATAGAATCGTTCTCAAGGAAGTTTCACTCACTCCGTACATTGGATCCAATGCAATTTTTAGTCCTCTGTCTCTGATTACTTTCATATTAATCTCATTAATAATATTATCGATGTACTCATTCAGAGGATTTAATTCATATATCATTTGCTGTTCGAGGGCAGTATCGTAGTCAATGGATATAATCTCCTCGTCCTCCACTCCAAGTATATAATTCTCAATCTCCTGAGTCTGGAATTCATCCGCATCACGCCCGCCATAGGTAAATACCTTTACCCCATTATAAATAGCAGGGTTATGACTTGCGGTAATCATCATTCCATAATGGAACTCATACTTCATAACATAAAACATGATTAATGGAGTCGGTGAGGATCGATTGATCAGATAAGCCGTAATTCCTTCCGCTGCAAAAATTTCCGCAGCCCACTTCATTGCTTCCTTTGATAAGAAACGACGATCATATCCGAGTACGATCCCTTTTTCCGCAACTCCTTCATCTTTCATCTTCAAAGCTAATCCTTTGGATAGCTTTTGCATATTCACTTTAGTAAATTCATCACCAATGATTGCTCTCCATCCACCTGTGCCGAATTTTATCATAATATCCTCCATTCTACACAAGATGGGATAAGCATTGCTCCTCTAATCACCACCTTGTGACTATATACTTGATGTACACTTTTCAGTCTTCTTATTCGCAGTTACCCATGATAACTGTAACATCATTCACGCTTCCTGCAGGCATCACTGTAATATTCTCTACCTTTTCTCCATTCACTGTGATCGATTTAACACCCTTCATCACGTTATCTGGATTTAATACTGTAATATAATATTTCGCCCCTCTCCATTCACGTGCAACGGAGAAACGTCCCCACTCAGACGGAATGCAAGGGTCTACCTGAAGATATTCAAACTGAGGACGGATTCCTAGAATATATCTGGTAGCTGAAAAATAAGCCCACCCTCCGGTACCTGTCATAAACGGATGTCTTGCACGTCCATGAGCTGTGTGCTCCTTCCCAACAACAAACTGGCAATAGGAGTACGGCTCCGCTTCACGTATTTCAATCATATCATTTTGGTTATATGGAGATAGCGCATCGTAATACTTCATTGCTCTGTCTCCTCTGCCCAATACACATTCTGCTGCCCATGCCCATGGATTTGGATGACTAAAGATCGCACCATTTTCCTTTAAACCCGGATACACTCTGGTTACAAATCCAATATCATCGTCCGGCACCGTATAGGAGGGTCCATTTAACATAATTCCATAAGGGGTATATAGGTATTTATCGACGGAGTCCATCGCCTTTTCGCCCTTCTCCTGATCCGCTAACCCAGAAAGAACCGCCCAGGTATTGGACTCGAGATGTATTTTACCCTCTTTGTCTTCACTAGTACCGATTTTCTTGCCATTTTTCGTAATACCGCGAATATACCATTCCTGATCCCACAGTTCCTGCTCTGCAACTTCCTTAACTTTATTTAGAATTACCGAATATTTTACCACATCTTCGTCCCTGCCCAGATAATAAGCAATCTGAAGAAAGTTCTCAAGTGCCCAATAATGAAGGAAGGAAACCATAGCGCTCTCTCCACCACCAAGGTTTAAGCAATCATTCCAGTCCGCACGTAGCCCTTTACAAATTCCGGTCCGACCCACCTGCTCCGCAGAAAAGTCTAAAATCCTTGTCATGTGTTCATAGACCGTACCGCTTCCGCCATCAGCATAGGTAATCACTTCATCTAAAAATGCTAACTCGCCGGTTTCCTTCACATATTCTGTAATGGAGCTTACCAACCAGAGCGCATCGTCCGAGCAGGCGTCTTCGATACCGTGGATCATATCATTTTTATTCGGCGTAGGCACCACAGTTGGAGATTTAAACGGTTTGGCATTATTGTTTGGTTCAAACCATTCCGGTTGGAACAGATGTAACCCATAACCTTTCTGTACCAACGCACGTAGTAGTTCCACGATTCTCTGTCGGCACTTCTCGGGATTAGAATGTGGTACTGTCATAGCATCCTGCGAGGTATCTCGGTAACCCAAGCCGGTTCGGCCGCCCACTTCGATAAAGGAAGCAAATCTGGAAAACATAACATTGATTTCAGCCTGATATAACGTCCAAGTATTAATCAAGGTATTCATACCTTCATTCGGAGAATTTATCTGTAGTTTGTCTAATTTCTCTCTCCAAAAATCCTTTAATACTTCAAATTCATGATCAACCTTACATAAATCCGAATATTTTTCACGGTATTTCTTACCCTCAACACGATTCCCCTCACCAAGCATAAAGATAATACGAACCTCTTCACCCGGTTGTAGAATAAGTTTTTTATGTAATGATCCGCAATGATTATTCCCCTTTTCAAAGGTTCCACCACAGATTCCCTGTTCTACCGATACCGGATTTGATTCGGTATGATACAAACCGATAAATTTATCTCTTAAACAATCAAAGCTATCCGGCTCCATATTCGAAGTAAAGAACTGATATCCGAACTCTTCATAGAATAAATCATGCTCAATGATTCCATCTTTATAGGAGGAGCCGGCTGCATAATTACTCATCTGAAAATTGCGATTATCCATATCGATATGGTGATAGGAAAATTCCAGATAAGAAAACACGCTAATTTCTCTGACTTTATTATCATTATTCTTAATTTTTACATCCCATAGTTCTACCGGATCCAAGGTTGGGATAAATAAGGTCTGTTCCGCCTCAATATTGCTGTAATTACAAGAGTACTTGGTATAGGAAAGGCCATGTCGACACTGATAATCTGCTACATCAAGAGGTTTGCCTACCGGCTGCCAGGATACGCTCCAGTAATCTCCGCTTTCCTCATCTCGAAGATATACATAGTGCCCCGGTCGATCCATCGGTACACTATTCGCACGAAAGCGAGTGATGCGATGATATTCCGGTGACTTATAAAAAATATATCCCCCTGCCGTGTGGTTAACTACAGCGCACATATCCTGTACGCCAAGGTAGTTCGTCCACGAGGTAGGAAGATCAACACGTTCAATTACATATTCCCTTTTCTCATTATCAAAATATCCATACTTCATGATAAGCTGCACCTCCAGGTTTTTTACAGGATTCAAGCTGAATCCTCTGCGATACATAAGATCTTATTCTCATTATAATGAACCTAGGATTTATTTGTATTGTTAACTATGTCAATATTTGATTATATTTGTTGTACTTTTTTGGCTTGAAAGGATTAGATATGGTCGTTATGGAATACGTTTCAATTAGAATTTACATATATTTATAGAAAATATTACATAGAATTGAGAATTCCTTGGTAGCAGATTATTGGGTGAATAATATATATTAAAATTGTAAAGAAGATAAGATTCATTATCCTTAAGAAAGTCACTTAACCTTATCCATTTGCATATTAATAAGAATTAGTTGATTCATGTAACCAAAATAAAACAGTTGGTTCTATACCGGAAAGGAGATTACTATGGGAAACAAGAAACTATTCTTTTATAACCTTCAAAAAAACTATCATCATATTCTTTTTGATGCGGGCTTGTTCCTTCTACTGTACAATGTAATAACAATGATATTAAAAAACAGCTATTCCCTCGGAATATTAAATCGTGATATCAATATCGGAGAAAAGCTATTACTAACCTCTCTGACTTTCTGTTTAGAATTACTGATTATTGGTTTCCTGGTCATAGTGAATCAAATAGTAGAGACCTCTATTCGCACAGTAATTGCAGCACTATTATATATAGCCGGTTTCCTCGTGTTATTTATTGTATGTAAGCTGAATTTCATTGATTTAGCAATATACTTTTTGACGATCATATGGGTTGAAAGCATTATCTTTAAGGATTATGACAGTATTACGATGATTTAAGATAATGGCAAATTATCAGCAACTGTTAAAACATACCACTAAAATAAAATATTCCTGTAACTACAAATAGCAAAATAATAAATATAAAAATTCCCCTCTTTAATTTCATACTTTCCTCCACCATTGCGCACGTTTTTTTACGCAGAGTGAAAGATTTATCTTTCACTCTTATCTTCTTAAAGCTTGCTGATCTATATCAGCTTCATCGAATTCATGCTACTTTAAGTGGATGAATATGTCAATTAAATTGGGGGATTTTAATATACTTCTAATCTTTCTAATCCATTATGATACAGTTACTAAATTAAAATCAAAAGGGAACTCCTCTGCCTGCTGATTCTTAAAATCTACCTTATAGCCGGTTCCCTTATCATAAACAAAACCATCCTCAAGCTCAATTTTTATATATGCCATATTTTCATCATCTTCATTATTATGAGCAAAATACCAGGGTTCAAATGCTTTTACAAGTTTTGCCCTAATCTCTTGATTCTCATCCTGCTTTGGATGTCCGATATAATATGCCTTACCATTAAAGCGGTAAAGATTATGGCACAACGCAACATGATGATTATTCAATATTTCCTGTGCCTTTTGCGATTTCAGATAAGTAACTACGTAGAAGGCATCGTTATCATAATAGGTATCAATATAACGAACTGATGGTACATTATCCTTTACTGTTGCCAAAGCAAACTGATAATCCTTTTGGAACAATTCAATCATTACATGATGTGCCTTTTCATAAACATTCATAAATAACCCATCCCTTTCTTTTATTTGTGAAAATCATATTTTCACTATAACTATTCTTGTTCAATACTTCTTTGAAATTACGGCGTTCCTATACCCATAATCATCCAAACACCACATAAATAACATTACCACTTTCTACCTTAATCTGACAATGTGAAAAAAGTAATGTTCTATGTCCAGAGATTACCAAACGAAGAAAGCATCTTAACAAGCTCTCATGCCGATCGCGTTCTGCTGTATCCATAAATGCAATAGGCTGCTGCGCTATCACGTAATTACTTACGTATAATGATTGCGCAACAGCCTAATATAAGATTCTGATATAAAATTCTACTCTAACTACAAATATATTATCCTCTATAGTAATTAATTAAGCAGCCTTTTAAGATAATCTCTCTTTCGTCGTCAGTAAGTTCGCCTAACTTTAAGGTGAATTCTTTCATGTCCTTATTTACAACATAGGCTTTCACTTCTGAGATCTTCTCTGCTACTGCCTTCTTGATATCCTTTACAAAGATGAAATCTCCATTAGTGAATGGAAGATCTCCATCTATAATAAATGGAAGCATGCCCCAGTTGATCAAATTGGAACGATAACGCTTCGTCGCATACTCATTTGCAATATTTGCAAAACCACCAAGTACCTTCTGACAGCTCGCAGCCTGTTCTCTTGCGGAACCGTCACCCGGTTTTACCGCAAAGATAGTGCTACCGATCTGGGTTGCATTCTCATCCACCGAGAATTTCTCTCCGATTTTTTCATATACTTCTTTCATCTCACGGTTCGCTTCGGTAATGTTCTCTCCTGCAATTCTTGCTTTCTCCGCTTTTTGAATTTCTTTTGCACGTCCAACATATTCTGGATCCTTACGAGATAAAGTAAATTCAGCCAAGCCCAGTGGGTTAGAACGGTAGGAAGAGGTCTCACCGGATGGAATGAGCTCATCCGTTGTCGTTACCGGATCATGGATTTCTGATACCACCTTAAGGATCATATCCTCACTCAGTGCAGTCATAGCAGGCCAATCTACAATTCCCGGTCCAAACTTTATATCTAAAGAAGTATCTGCTTTACCGATACCGTTATAAACTCGATTATCATAGATAGAGCTATCAAAATAATACTTTGGAGTGGAATAGTTCACATCAATATGTTCTGCTGAGGTCAAGTAACCCTGATTTGCAGCCGTTGCAGCGATGGATCTTGCATCCATTAACGCTACCGAAGCAATCTGTCCACTGGTGATTTTGGAACCTTCTCTGTTAGGGAAATTTCTGGTAGTGTGACGAATACTAAAACCGTTATTTGCAGGTACATCACCGGCACCAAAGCATGGTCCACAGAATGCAGTTCTGATTGTTGCTCCGGTTGACATTAATTTTGCAACTGAACCATTCTTAACAAGCTCCATAAATACCGGCTGGCTCGCAGGATATACACTTAAGGAGAATTCATCTGCTCCGATGTATTTTCCATCCAAGATATCAGTAGCATCGCAGATATTCTCAAAGCCACCGCCTGCACAACCTGCTATTGTACCCTGATCCACATATAATCTGCCATTACGAACCTTATCTTTTAAGGTGTATTTTACTTTATCGCTACCTAAGCTTACTAATGCCTTCTTCTCTACCTCATCTAATACATCATAAAGATTCGCATTCAATTCATCGATTGTATATACATTACTTGGATGGAATGGCATAGCAATCATAGGCTTAATCTCAGAAAGATCTACATAAACCAACCCATCATAATAAGCAACCTTCTCAGGTTGTAATTCCTTATAATCATCACTTCTGCGGTGAATATCATAGAATTCCTTCACCTTTTCATCGGTTACCCAGATAGAGGATAAACAGGTAGTCTCCGTAGTCATAACATCCACACCTATTCGGAAGTCTACACTTAAGTTGGCAATTCCGTCACCGACAAATTCCATTACCTTATTATTCACATAGCCATTTGCAAATACTTTGCCGATGATTGCAAGCGCAACGTCCTGAGGACCAACGCCCTTTCTAGGTGTACCGGTCAGATAGATTGCAACAACTTCCGGCATATTAATATCATAAGTCTTGTCCAGTAATTGCTTCACAATCTCAGGTCCACCTTCCCCGATTGCCATCGTACCAAGTGCACCATAACGGGTATGGCTATCGGAACCAAGAATCATATTGCCGCCTGCTGCAAGCATTTCACGTGCATATTGGTGAATTACCGCCTGATGAGGTGGAACATACACACCGCCGTATTTTTTTGCACAGGAGAGACCAAACATGTGATCATCTTCATTAATGGTACCACCTACCGCACATAAACTGTTATGACAGTTTGTAAGAACATAAGGAACCGGGAATTTTTCAAGACCGCTGGCTCTCGCGGTTTGAATAATACCTACAAATGTTATATCATGCGAAGTTAATTTATCAAATTTTACCTTTAATTTCTTATCATTACCAGAGGTATTGTGGCTGCTTAAGATATCATAAGCTATCGTGCCCTTTTTCGCATCCTCCTTGTTAATCTCCACCCCAGTTTTTGATTGGATGGCTGCAACTGCTTCATGTGAGTCTTCAATAATTTCTGTGCCGGCTAATAAATAAATACCTTTGTCATATAATTTTATCATGCTTACTCTCCATTCTACCGATGATACGGCGTTGTATTTATCAAGGGCTGGTTGCGCCCATCTGTTGCATAGTTGTTGTCGAATTTCATTTCGTGAAACAATCTAATAATAATCGGAATGTCAAAAATAATCAAGTCTTATTTTACTATTCGCAACATAACTTTACAGCGATAAACTGTTATCATACAAAAGCGCATTAACGTATTTATTCGATTTTTATGATTTAAGTATACTCATATTGTCCCTATCATAAAATGCAATGAAAGGAGTGATTCCTATGAAAATCAGATGGAAAGCGTTAGCGATTAACTTATTTGTTCCTCTGGCAGTCGGAGCGATATCCGGTCTATTATCACAAGAAGGGATGCAAAATTACAGCAATATTATTAAACCGGCTTTCACTCCTCCTTCCTACGTAATACCGATAGTGTGGACTGTATTATATATCCTAATGGGCATATCTACTTATTTAATATATGCCTCAGATGCTTCTCTACTACAGAAGGAGGAGGCATTAAGAATTTATGCCTTACAGCTTGGTGTAAACTTCTTATGGTCTTTCATCTTCTTCAATATGAGCGCTTATTTACTAGCATTTGTTTGGCTGGTACTGCTATGGGGATTAATCATCGCAATGATATTAGCCTACTACCCCATCTCAAAATGTGCTGCTTTACTACAGATTCCTTACCTTCTATGGGTTACCTTCGCCGGTTTTCTGACCTTTATGATTTATCAATTGAATAAATCTTAAAAATAAATGGGTGTCGCAGTATATAAGCGGCACCCATTTTGATTACTGATTATATCAAAATAGAATGTTATTAATATCCCCTAGAGACACGTTCTCACGCTAAAATCTTCCAGTCCAATATCTGATAATTTTCTTTACGCAATATTTCATATCAATTTTCTTAATATCCTTTGTTGCATAGATTGGAACTTCCTTATATAAAACATCGTCCACATAATATTTTGCCTTACCCACTTCTACAGAAGCTTTTATCGGAGCTACTAAACCATCTGGCAAATCATATACAACCCGAACCTGTTCATCATCCCTTAATAATAATGACATATCTCCCTTCATTGTAAGAGGCTCATATCTTTGTTGTCCATCCTTCACTACCAAAGGCTCGAACTTTTTATCTTTAAAAATTTGCTTTAGTCTATAATTTTTTATACCATAATTCATAAGTTCCTTTGTATCGGTCCATTTCAGATTCTTGCTGGGAGGCCAGCCACATCCAAGTACCGCGGATACTAAGGTTCGATCCGATTTTTGTACCGCTCCTACAAAGCAATACCCTGCTCCGTTGGTAAATCCTGTTTTCACTCCAATCGCTCCCTCCATCATAAAGAGAAAACGATCCTTGTTGGTTACAAAATATTTCTTTTTACTTTTTATCTCATTAAATTCATGGGATGGAGTATTTGTAATTTTAATGAAATTTTTGTTCTTTATTGCATAACTTGCAATCACAGCAAGATCTCTGGCCGTAGTATGATGACCGGGCGCATCAAGTCCATTCGGGGTTACAAAATTCGTATGCTCACATCCTAACTCTCTCGCCTTGTCATTCATCATCGTTGCAAATCCCTCTACCGAACCCCCGACATGCTCGGCTATTGCTACTGCGATATCATTATGACTTTCCAGCATCAAAGAATATAATAAATCACCAAGGTAAAACTTTTCTCCGGGTTTTGCATTCAGCTGTACATCGGGCATTGTGGAGGCATGTTTAGAAATCGTTACAACTTCATTTGGCTTTGAATTCTCGAGTGCGACAATACAGGTCATAATCTTTGTGGTGCTTGCCATCGGCAATTCCTTGTAACCGTTTTCTTCATAAAGAACACGATTATTCGTAGCATCCAGAAGAACTGCTCCACGAGAATGGAGTTTTAGCTTTTCATATACCGCCGAACTTTTATTATTTTGATCAGAGGAAGGATTACTCTTAATCTGATCTTCCTCTCCCTCTTTGATTAAAATCTCCTGATACTCATTTTCATTCTGGCGGGCGCGATTATTCTCTAGGTCAATCTTCTTCCCATAGTCTTCAGTTACAAGTCCTGAAGAACTTAATAACTTATTATAGTCTGCATTAATTTTACTAACTTGAAACAGTCCAAATAGTAGCAAAATTATTATATAGGGCATGTAACGCAACAACTTTTTATTCACGTATATCATCCTAACTTTGTCTTCATATTAAATTTATTGTAAAAACACCAGATTATTCATAATTTACTATGATAATATAAAGATATTGCATTTATTTTTAGTTTATCCAAATTTACAATACGATAGGAATAACGTGTCCCTACGTGCATAAGAAAGGGGATGTTCCAAAATAAATAATTCTATTAAGGAACAAAGTTATTTGCCTCACACACAGGTTGGAAGAACAGCATTCATATTTTGCATTTCGCAGTCGTACATAAAAGTGCGCCTTCGAAAATACAAAATTATGAACAGCTGTCTTCCAAACAGTGCATTATGGCAATATAACATTATTCCTACAAATTTTTTATTTTTGAACATCCCTTAATATATAAACTACTTTACTTCTACGACAACTTCAACTCCATTGATAACCATATTATAAAGAGCCATAACATGGGTCAGATTACCGTTATGCAACCCAAAATCATACGTCGCAACCGCATTGATCGGAACAATAATCCTAGATTTTTTGTTCCGCTTATTAAACCACGTTTTTAAGGTGATTGCTAATTGTTGAACACAGATATCCGTGCAGTCTCCAGTAATAATAAAGTATTCCACCTGAGAATTTTCACTCAACCATTGTTGAAATTCCTCTTCCAAAAAACCATTCGTAGAATTTTTCGATATTAACCGGTAATTACCGAATTCCTTAATCTCCTCTACGATTTCACTTTCACTGCTTCCCTGTATACAGTGAGGTGGATAAGAATTAAACTCCGGCGATTCATCCGTATGATTATCTCCGAATGCAATTGTTTGAATTCCAAGCTTTTTACACTGCTTCATCAGATCAAGAATCTCAGGAATAATCTTCTCTGCTTCCGGACTCATTAATGCGCCCTCTCTGACAAAACCATTTACCATATCAACAATAAGTAAGGCTGTCTGTTCAGAGGGCAGACTACTTAAGCTCAAATCCGGTGCCTTGTACAGCACATCCAGAATCCCCTCAAGTGCCTCCATACTTTGACTTATGAATTTAGATTTATCCGTTATTCTCATGAAAACGTTCCTTTCGATGCTTTCGCATTCAACTATAAATATGGACATGATTATTATTAGTAACAAATATGTAAGATTTTATTCATATAATTTTAATATAGTATTCACTTCCAAATATTATGTCCAATTTCTATTATAATTAACATATCTTTTCTATATCTTAACGTTACTCCTTTTTATTGAATACGTAAATATGTATTTACGCCTAAAAAAACCTTTTCTCAAAATGTGAACGACCCTTCCGTATGTTAGTAGTGAGATCTAACATAGGAGGGCGCTTCAATCATTTCATGAGAAAAGGCTTTTTATATATTGAATGTAATTATTCTGCTAATGAAGCAAGGATAGCATCTGCCAAAGCATCCAGCTCTGGTTCCTGCTCCTGCTTTAGTGTTGATTTAACATCAAGCGGTGTACCGACAATCTCCATATCTTTCATCGTATCAATAAGTTCAGTCATTCCCTTTAACGCAGCAGAAGCCCAACTATGATTTCCAATCAAGGTAACCTTACGGCTTTTTATTCCTAACACACCCAACTCTCTTAATAAAGAGTCCATCATAAAGTACAAATGCATGTTATAGGTACAAGAAGCAAATACCACATTACTGTATTTGAAGACATCGGATATGATATAAGAGGGATGCGTCTTTGATACATCAAACACTCTAATGTCCTTAATTCCACGTTTCGCTAATTTAACAGCCAGGGCATTGACTACACTCTCCGTATTACCATACATGGAAGCATATGCCAGCACAACTCCCTTTTTCTCAGGACGATAGCTACTCCATTCATTATATTTATCAACGATATATGCAACATCCTGATTTCTCCACAGTAAACCATGGAGGGAACAGATCATATTAATCTTAAGGCCGGATACCTTCTTTAATACAGCTTGTACCTGTGTACCATAGCGTCCTACAATATTGGTATAATATCTTCTGGCTTCATCTAAAAATGCATTATCAAATTCCACCTCATCTGCAAACAAATTCCCTGCGATCGCACCAAAGGAACCAAATGCATCTGCGGAGAATAAAATACCTTCCGTAATCTCATAAGTCATCATAACTTCCGGCCAATGAACCATCGGAGCAAAATAAAAATGAAGGATGTGTGCACCAAGTGAGAGCTCGTCCCCTTCTTTGACTTCGAGATAATTCGCGGACATATCAAGGCTATAATATTGTTCCATAAATTGAAATGTCTTCTTATTACCTACCAGTTTCACACTTGGGTAACGTCTTACAATTTCCTCAATATTTGCACAATGATCCGGCTCCATATGATTGACAACAAGGTAATCAAGGTTACGTCCGCCTAAAGTATGTGTTATATTATCAAGGTATAATGCGCTGATTGAGGCATCCACCGTATCAATGACTGCTGTTTTTTCATCCAATACAAGATAGGAATTGTAAGCGACTCCATTGGGCAACGGAAACATATTCTCAAAGCGCTCCAATCGTCTGTCATTTCCGCCGATCCAAAATATATTTGATGATATCTCATAAGTACTATACATAATTAAATCCTCTCCAATCTCTATGCTAATCTATTACTAACATATTATCCATTCATCGATAATTTGTAAAGACATATATGTGTTCAATCTTTAAAATCTTTTCTTAGTTTTTGTTAAATATTAATTTGTCATACTAAAAAATGTACCTATCAAGAATCAAAACATTTTGACTTTGATATAGGTACATTTTTATTCTAATTAATTAGAATCATGTCATGAATGATCAATTTAATTATTCGGTCACGGTCTTTTCAGACCTAAAATTATTAAATTCACTACACTATATTATCTAATGATCTTAAATATATCCCTACGTTACAATCTACTTTTAAAATCCTCATAACCAAATTCTTTGATCAGCTTCAATCCTTCCTTCTCGGTATTCAGAAGAATGGAAGGAAGATTAATGCCATTAAAGGTATTATTCTTAACCATTGAATAGATAGCCATATCACAGAACACCAGCCTGTCTCCTACCTTTAGAGGTTTAGGGAAAGAATAATCCCCGATTACATCACCGGACAAGCAGGTCGGTCCCCCTAATCGATAAGTATAAGGGTGTTCACCGGACTTACCGGATCCGATAATGTTCGGACGATATGGCATTTCTAGTACATCTGGCATATGGCAAGCTGCAGAGGTATCCATGATTGCAAGCTGCATACCGTTCTCATTCAATTCCAAAACCGTGCTCACAAGATATCCGGCATTCAAGGCAACCGCTTCCCCAGGTTCCAGATAAACCTGAACCTGATAGGTTTCCTTTACATGATTGACGCAGCGAACCAAGGTTTCAATATCATAATCATCTCTTGTGATATGATGACCTCCGCCGAAATTAATCCACTTCATCGTATGCATCAAATCCCCGAACTTCTTCTCCACTACTTTAAGCGTTCTCTCTAAAACATCGGAGTTTTGTTCGCACATGGTATGAAAATGAAGCCCTTCTATTCCAGTCAAGTCAGCCCTCTCAAGCTTATCAAGCGTAATTCCAAAACGGGAATTCTCAAAGCATGGATTATACATATCTGTTTCAATCTCGGAATATTCCGGATTAATACGAAGTCCACAGGATATCTTCTTCGAGGTCCCCTGTACTTTACCTTTATATTTCTCCCATTGTGTGATTGAATTAAATACGATATGATCACATAGTTCCATAATCTCTTCAAACTCATCTTCACGATACGCCGGTGAGAAGATATGCACTTCCTGTCCCATCTCTTCCTTCCCAAGCTTCGCCTCAAACAAGGAGCTGGCGGTGGTTCCGCTCAGATATTCTCCAAGCATCGGATAAGTGGAATACATCGAAAATGCCTTTTGTGCCAGTAAAATTTCACAACCGGTTCCATCCATTACTGATTTTATAATTTCACAATTCTTACGTAATAAGCTTTCCTCCATCACATAGGACGGAGTAGGTACTTTATTAATATCAAAATTCATTGTTTTCTCCACTACTCTACCATATCCGGGTTGAAGCTTTCCTTCCACGGTAATCCGCAGGTATTTAGCTTATCCATAAATGGATCCGGATCAAACTCTTCTACATTGTATACGCCCGGCTTCTTCCATTTGCCGGTAAGTACCATCATCGCACCGATCATCGCCGGTACACCGGTTGTGTAAGAGATTGCCTGAGAGTTAACTTCACGATAACATTCCTCATGGTCACATACATTGTATACATAGTATTTTACTTCCTTGCCATCTTTTACACCGGTATAGATGCAGCCGATGTTGGTTTTTCCTTTGGTTCTTGATCCTAAGGACGCAGGATCCGGAAGTACTGCCTTTAAAAACTGTAACGGAACAATCTGCTGTCCTTCGAATTCAATAGGCTCGATGGAAGTCATTCCTACATTCTCAAGCACACGAAGATGGGTTAAGTAGCGTTCGGAGAAGGTCATAAAGAAACGGATTTTTTTAATTCCCGGCATATTAAGAGCAAGGGATTCCATCTCCTCATGATGAAGAAGATACATATCCTTCTCACCGATTTCAGGGAAATTATATACTCTTTTTATAGAGATCGGCTCAGTCTCAATAAATTCGCCATTCTCAAAATAACTTCCGTTCGCGGTAATTTCACGAATATTAATCTCAGGATTAAAGTTGGTTGCAAATGGATAGCCATGGTCACCTGCATTTGCATCCAATATGTCAATAGTATGAATCTCATCAAAGTAATGCTTTAACGCATAAGCGGAGAATACACCGGTTACACCTGGGTCAAAACCACAGCCTAAAACTGCTGTGATACCTGCTTTTTCAAAGCGTTCACGATATGCCCACTGCCATTTGTACTCAAACTTTGCAGTATCAAGAGGCTCATAATTTGCAGTATCTAAGTAATCTACCTTAGTTGCAAGACATGCATCCATGATGGTCAAATCCTGATAAGGAAGTGCAACGTTAATTACGATATCTGGTTTTATATTCTCGATTAATGCAATTAATTCCTCAGTTTTATCTGCATCTACCTGTGCGGTAGTAACCTTTGTCTTATATCCCTTTGCTTCTACCTGAGCTTTCAATGCATCACATTTTGATACCGTTCTGCTTGCGATACAGATCTCCTCGAACACCTCATGATTTTGACAACATTTATGAACTACTACACCGGCAACTCCACCGGCACCAATGATTAACGCTTTGCTCATTGCAAATCCTCCTTAAATATATACTTATAATTGTAATAAAAGCTCTCTAAGTAACTTACATGCTAATGCGGTTGATGCACCACTTTGGTCATATACCGGTGAAAGCTCATTCATATCCATCGCTACGATATTCAGCTTGAATACTTCCTTCAATGCTCCCATCAACTCCATAAAGGTAACACCACCGGCTTCCGGTGTACCGGTTCCGGGGAATACGGATGGATCAAGCACATCAAGATCAATCGTCAGGTATACTGGCTTGTCCTGAAGCTTCTCCACGATTCCTTCAATACCGTTCAAATTAAACTTCTGGGTAAAGATACGGTCCTTCGCCCACAGGAATTCTTCCCTGTCTCCACTTCGGATTCCGAACTGAAATATCTTATGATCCCCCACCAAGTCGTAACATCTTCTCATTACACTGGCATGGGAAAGTTGTTCACCCAGATAATCATCTCTCAGATCTGCATGTGCATCAAAGTGTATGATATGAAGTTCCGGATATTTCTCATAAACAGCCTTTACACTTCCAAGTGTTACAAGATGCTCTCCGCCAATCATAAGCGGTTTTTTCTTATCATCAAGAATCTGCTTTGTCATCTCCTCAATGGTATCAATGACACGCTGAGTATTCCCAAAGCCAAATTCCAGATCACCTGCATCAAATATCTTTTTATCTAACAAATCCTTATCCAGATAGGGGCTATAAGTTTCAATTCCATAGCTCTCATTACGAATTGCCGCGCTGGCAAATCTCGTTCCCGGACGATAGGAGGTGGTTCCATCAAAGGGAGCACCAAATAATACAATATCGCTCTCCTCATACTCATGATCACAGGCGATAAAAGTATGGATATTTCTATTCATATTCGTTCAACTGCTCCTTTACATAGTTCGGAATAGCAAAGCAACCTTTGTGTAGCTCTGTATTATAGTATTTTGTTTTGATACCAAGTGCATTCCATTTTTCTTCATTCAGGTTCGCAATCGGATCAAAATTCTTTGATGCATAGCCAAATAACCAGTGACCTGACGGATAAGTTGGAATATGTGCCTGATATACCTTTGCAATCGGAAATGTCTCTTTGATTCGTCGGTGCGCTCTCTTCATTGCTTCCACATAAGCATCGTAATAAGTACTCTCATGCTGATTTACGAGAATACCCTGATCGGTTAACGCATTATAACAATTACCGTAGAATTCCTTTGTAAATAGTCCTTCACCTGGCCCGAACGGATCGGTGGAATCCACGAGAATTAAATCATACTCATTTGACTTGCGACGCACGAATTTCAATCCATCCTCATAATGGATATGCACTCTCGGATCGTCCAGACTGCAGGCAGTCTGTGGTAGATATTTTTTACACGCTTCCACTACCAGTTCATCAATTTCAACCATATCGATATGCTCAATGGATGTATATCTGGTAAGTTCTCGAATCGTACCGCCATCGCCAGCACCAATTACTAATACCTTTTTGATATTTAGATTCGTTGCCATCGGAACATGCACGATCATATCATGATAGATAAATTCATCCTTCTCAGTTACCATCAAGCATCCGTCCAAGGTAAGTATTCGTCCAAATTCATACGTTTCCAGAATATCCACCTGCTGAAAATCACTCTTCTTACTGAATAACTGTTCCTTCACCTTCAGTGAAAAACGGACATGATCCGTGTGTTGCTCGGAATACCATAATTCCATAATTACCACCCTTTCCGAATTTATCTCATTTCTATGTTATTTAGTGATTCTAGATTAATGCTGTGATTCAAAGGGACTCCAATCCTCTTAGTTGTTGAGGGAGAAAGATGAAAACATATATCAAGAACAACACGCTCCCACTTGGATGAAGTACGTAATGGTGCATAAGGCCGCAAAGCACGCCGCCTAAGCACCAACGTCTTCATACAGTTGCTTTTGATATATTGTTTTCATCGTTCTCCCGCCCACTCTGTGAATGGATTGACTGTCATCGAAGTTAAATAATGTTATATTCTGAAATACAATTAAATTGATATTTTAATAACAGATTCAGTTATAACATCTTCATTCACTTTTCACCGTTGTGGCAAGGTTAAAATCATATACCATTCGCTTTCCACCGTTGTGGCAAGGATAAAAACATATACCATTCGCTTTTCACCGTGTAACGAGGATGAAAACATATACCTTTTTTCATCATGAAGTGAGGTTTGAGTTTTAGTTTATTATATTTCATGTGTTTCTTATTGCAATTAATAGTACACCTTAAAAATCTATAATATTTAGGCGCTCTACCTTCATATCTCTAGGACCGGTTAAGGAGCTTCCCTTTTCTTTGGCATATTTAATATAGTCGATGATATCCTTGGTTACGCGTTCCCCTGGGGCAAGTATTGGAATTCCCGGTGGGTAACACATTACGAATTCGCCGGCGATGTGACCGATACTCTCCTCTAAGGTTACCGATTTCTTTTCATGATAGAATGCCTTCTGTGGAGTAAATGCCACATCCGGATCAATGTATTCATGATTGAGCATACCAACCTTATCCTTGCTATATATTCTCTTGATCTCAGATAAGGAGCCGACCAATCGCTCAATTTCAAATGGTCGGTCACCTGCTGAGATAATTGCTAGTATATTACCAATATCACCAAATTCAATCTGAATATCATACTCATCACGAAGCAGATCATAAACCTCTACTCCCGCTAAGCCGATATCCGCGGTGTGAACGGACAGCTTCGTACGGTCAAAATCATAAATCGTATCACCATCCATTAATTCCGCAGAGAAAGCATAATATCCGCCAATTTTATTAATCTCTTCCCTTGCATATTCTGCAAGATCCACCGTCTTTTTTACCAGCTCCTTACCATGAAGCACCATATTCTTACGTGCCAGGTCAAGTGAGGATAATAAGAGGTAAGAGGCACTTGTGGTCTGAGTCAGATTGATTATCTGCCTTACATAACCCGGGTCAATACCGTTGCTACATAATAAGAAGGAACTCTGCGTCAGTGATCCACCTGTCTTATGCATACTGACAGCGGACATATCCGCCCCTGCAGCCATACCACTAATCGGCATATTTTCACCGAAGTAAAAATGGGTTCCGTGTGCTTCATCCACTAACACCTTCATATCATGTTCGTGGGCAAGCCTTACGATCTCCTTCATATTTGAACATACCCCATAATAGGTCGGATTATTGACAAGAATTGCTTTCGCATCTGGATTTTCCATTATTGCATTTTTAATATCCTCAACAGACATACCGAGAGGGATACCCAGCTCATGATTAACTCCCGGGTTGACATATACCGGAATTGCACCACATACTACCAACGCATTAATCGAGCTACGATGTACATTACGAGGCATGATAATCTTATCACCCGTTTTACAGGTTGACATAATCATCGCCTGCACCGCTGCTGTTGTTCCATTAATCATAAAAAAAGCTGCATCCGCACCAAATGCCTCAGCGGCAAGTTCCTCAGCAGCTTTTATAACAGAAACCGGATGGATGAGATTATCCAATGGCTTCATGGAGTTGACATCCACTTTCATGCAGTCAGCTCCCAGAAATTCAGTTAGCTCAGGAATTCCTCGTCCCCCCTTATGTCCGGGGACATCGAAAGGTACGACACGGTTTTTCTTATGTTGTAGTAATGCTTCATGAATGGGTGAATTTTCTTGTGTGTACTTCATAATTTACTCCATTCCGATTAATAAATGTTCATTCCGCTGAATATTTCAATCATTTCCTTACGAAGACTATTTGTAATATCAAGTCTTTGCTTCGGAGGTAATTCGTATACATCCTTGTTAAAGAGATAGTTCTGTAATTCAATTTCTTTAATCAGCATCTTTGTATGAAAAATATTGGACTGATATACATTGACATCAATCGCATCATATTTGGTCAAGGTCTGGTCATCGATATAATCCTGAATCGAGGTAATATCGTGATCTATAAAATATTTCATACCGTGAAGGTCGCGTGTAAATCCTCTCACACGGTAATCGATTGTGATAATATCGGAATCAAAGCTTCCGATCAGATAATCTAAGGCATTCAAAGGAGAGATTTCCCCACACGTCGATACATCAATATCTACACGGAATGTAGATATCGAGTTGTCAGGATGGTGTTCAGGAAATGTATGCACGGTAACATGGCTTTTATCAAGATGTGCATGCACGGAATCTCTTGCTTCTGTTAAAAATTTGCCTTGATTGCAGGATTCATCAATATGATCTGAGGTAAGAGTACCTTCCGCAATCAATATGTTAACGGAGGCTCCCTGAGGATCATAATCCTGTTTGGATATATTAAGAATGTGAGCACCGATCATCTCGGTAACATCCACAAGAATTTTGGTTAAACGTTCTGAATTATATTGTTCGTCGATATATGCGATATAGTCCTTCTGTTCTCTTTCGCTCTTCGCATAACAGACATCGTAAATATTAAAGCTAAGTGTTTTCGTGAGGTTGTTAAAACCATATAATTTGAGCTTTTTATTATCCAAACCTCTCACAACCTTTCTTTTCAAAAATGTAGGTGTATGTAATTTAAAACAAGTCACATATATGTACCAAATATGCACTGTTTTCCATCATTTGGAGCATCTAAAAAGAGCCCTCAGATATTAACAGCATGGACTATTATATACAAAACTATTCTAACATGCAAGCATTATTTTTACTATTTGTAAACCATAAGTTTAGTATTAGTGTGACTTTTCGCGTAAAAACAGATTACTTGATAAAAAAGAGAAGGAAATGCATGCTTGCATGCAATTTCTTTCTCTTTTTATTCGATAATATTGCAATAACTTACAAACATAAACAAGCAATATTTTATTTAATGTATTTTTTATTATTATTCATCAATAAGGTGATGATCATTAATTATAACCTGTATGGTTCAAACAACAAGAAACAAGCATTTTATAAACAGCTATTTAATAGATTAACTAATGCAATACACTCATATACATATTTCTCCATTAATTTTATATCTTTAGTACTTGCATTATATATCGGGTTATCCCAAATATAATTTTTAATAACTAAAATTTTAAAAGATCCATTCTTGTCAAATTCCGGATACCAACCTACATCTATTGAGTAACCGCTATAATAATTAACCTGCAAAATATCTTCCTTTAAATGAGATATCTGTTTAATGAGCGGAATACTTTCATCTATTGGAAAATCAATATATTTTTTACATACATCATTTCCAAAATATATATTATCAAAGATCATATTTCACGCTCCTTTATTAAAGTTTTTGATATTCAGCCTTTGCTTTTGGATGTCCATGTTTAGTTCCACCACTTTATTAAACTCTCATATATTAAGTTTCTTTCCCTTAACTAGAACTAATTAAACCACTAATTATGTACAAATCTTAATATCACAGAACGCATCATGCCGAATATTGAATTATCGAAAATTTCATCATTAAATGCACCTCTAATATTAGATTGAAATTATCTGATATCAAAAATATGAGGTGCATCTTACCATTGTCAATAATCCTGTTGTTTAATCAATTTTCTTATAGTTATATTATTTTTTGTTCATACAATCCAGTAATTTTTTTGCTGGACCATATGTACTGTTTCTTTGAAGAATTTGTTTCAATATTTCCAACGAAGTCTCTTTATTACCTTCCTCTAATACCATTTTTGCATACTCAACTCCGACTTTATCATTGTTTATATTTAATTCATATGCTTTTCTCAAATACTCTTTCGAACCATCTTTATCTTCTAAATTCACCAAACATAGATACATCATTTCATATGTTTTAAAATGAGGTTCAGTTGCTGCTGATTTCTCAAAACATTTTAATGCATTCTTAAAATCTTTATTTGTAAAATAAATAGTTCCTAATTGATAATTATTGTAGCCCATTTTACTAACCTCTTAAATTTTAACCTTTTCTTAGTCCAGCTTTTTACAAATATGCTTTATTAACTGACCGATTGACCTCTTTTGAAGTTTTTGAGTCCAGCAACTGTTTTAGTTCATTGAATAGAAGAACATCACTATTTAATATTAATCGGTTCATACCTTATACCTTTTACTTTATTATCTTCAAATAAACGATAGGCTCTTTGAGATAAAAATGGCCATCGCCAATATTCATCATTACTTCCGAACCATTCTTGTGAAAGAGCAAAATCAGGAACATTCACCAAATCTTTACCATTATAATAAATTGGCCCTTCAACACTTCTCTCTCCACATCCATTGGGACAACTTCTCATTTCTTTTCCTTCATAAATGAATACTGGTTCAAATTCTATATTTGTTTTTGAATCCATTGGCGGCAAGCTTCCATTAATTTTTAGTTGGTAAATATCACTAAAAGGAATATTTTTTCCATGCTGAATAACTGGAAATATTTCGTATCCAAACAAATCAGACTTTTCAATTAACTCTTTTAATCTCCGAGTTATAATCAATTCTCTAAGCCACCAGACTCCAGATATATCATTTCTGCCCATTTTTATATTACTTTTAAGTCTTAATGGGCGATTTTGTATTCTTCCGTTAATGCAATATTTACAGCCTGTATTCATATCAAATGAAGCTTCTTGATAATAATCTTCAGGTTGAGGATATCCTCCTCTATGACTATTCGGAATGATTTGTAATATTTGTGATGTTTTCAATTCAATACTTGAGTATTCAACCTCTTCATCGGGTTCACAACTTACTCCTAATTCCTTTAGGAAATTTTCAATTGTAACATAATCTGGCGAATCCTTATAAACTTCTATATCCTGCAATGTATCTAACAAATTAGGTTTTTTAATCTTTTTATTTAACTTTGTATATAGTTTTTGTACCGTTTCATAATCCATTACAAAAACAAATCTAGACTTTATTCGCATAACCTATACCTTCCTACATTAGAAAATAAAAACTATTCATTTTACCTATAAGATAAACGCCACGACGATTACCACTGCTGTACTGATAAGCGTCCCCAGCAAATAATATTCCGCAAAATCTTTCTCCTTCGATATTCGGTCATACCGAGCGATTGACTTCGCCGTAAGCACCAGACCAATCGCAGAATACTGCCCAATTGATAAAAATATTAACATAATGATTCGTTCTATAGTACCAATAAACCTACCGGCATTATTATCCTTTGTCACAGCGTCTTCCTTATCTTCTGGTCTATATATCATCAGCAATTTTTGAATTAAAATGTTAGCCGGTTTATGTATCAATATTAAAGCAAGTAGCCATGATAACGTTGACACTTCCGAAATACCTATTGTAACAAAAAAATCTTCTACCGCTTTCCACTCTCTAATTACAACGTTTCTTTCAATCAATACGAATGCAATTACTACCAAACACAAAACATGTAATATTTGATCAACGAAAAACACGTTTCGTTCTAACTCTAGTGTCATCTTATTGTGTTTCACTTTCGTAGTCAGATAGTGATACTTTATCAAATCAATAATCAAATGGAATATTGAAGCTGCTATTGCTGCAAATGCCACTTCCAATGACATAACAGGCAACACAACAAATAACATTGTACCTAAATAACACAAGCAGTGAATCAATACCCATTTTAAGCTTTTTTCTTTTCTTCCTGCCATTCCTTCTGTTTGAATATAGAAATCTCCCAGAACATGACCGATAAGTAGTAGAAAAAAATAATCTTTAAACATCATCTCTCCTTATATCTTTAAGGGCTTGTCCTATTGTATCAAATGCATTTTTGTATGCGTAGTATTTACCTTTCGATAAACTTTTCTGTACAGCTGGCTGTTGAATATTTCGTCTTTTTGCTACATTTAATTGACTATCTTGATGTTCTAGCATATCCCAAATTATCTCTCTTTGTCTATCACTCCAGGTTTCTTCTATTGATGTCATGAGTGTTAAAATTGTATTTAGCATTATCGCAGTTTCTTGATTATCACTTTCTACTTCAATTCTTCTATCTGAATGAATTGCTTGCTTTTTCTTTTCATTTTCTTTTAAATATTCTATAGCATTTCTAGCCTTGTGATATCCGGGACCATCTGCCCCTAATGCCATTTCCTTATTAATATCGGTAAGAATTTGTCCAATCCCAATACCAAAACGTATCCTGATCGGGTACATTCTTCTCTCAATCTCCGATACAATATTCAGTGCATTATTGCCATCATCTAATAATCCCTGGAATTCATCTCCCAGTGTTAAAATGAATTTCGATGAAATATCGTTCTTATATTTATCATTTATTTCTTCTAATACCTTCTTAAGTTTATTCTGTACTTCGCCTCGGTTCAGAATCTTCTTAGACTTCTTAATGTCTCCAATTATTGCGACATATGAGTTTTTATTGATAGAGAAAAACATACAAACACCTCCAGTATCATATGTCACATTATATAACCCATTTGATGAATATTCAAGTATTATTCACCATATAGGTTATAATAAATCAATATAAACATTTATACGAATATATCTCATTTATAGACCGCCATTCAGTCAACGACATTAATTCCATTTGCCTCGCAGTAATCGCTCTAGTTAACTGGATTAACAAGCTTACCACTTATTCATATGAATTTTATCCTTGGCGTCATATTCATACTGCTCATGAATGATCGCATCGGCTTTTGGATAACCAAGAGAAATATAACACGGCATTATGTAATTATCCGGATGACCTATAGTACGTTGTAAATGTTCACTCTCACCCTCTGCTCCTGGAATTCGCACAACGCCGTACAAACCATGTGCAGTAGCTGCAAGTAAAATATTCTCGATGCACATCCAAATTGATGCGAATGGATTGAGGGATGATATATTCCCAGGCTTTAAGAGTGGCCAATCTTGTTTAAAAAACGGTAGTATCAAGCAGGATGAATTGTATAACATCTTAAACTGCTTCGGGATGCCATCCATATACATTTTGCGCTGTTTTTCATCCGTCATCTTCCAATTATCCAGTATCGCTTCCGTATCCGATTTTGACATAGTTTTTGGAAGTGTTGCTATCAGTTTTGCTTTCTCATCTTTGTCCGTTATAACGACAAACTCCCAACTTCTCATATGATCATTCGTAGGAGCTTTGAGTCCTGCACTAATAATTTGTTCAATGATCTCTTTCTCTACTTCTTTTTCTTCAAAATCTCTTATTGTTCTTCTTTTCTTTATTGCTTCGTACAAATCCATAACATTTTCCTCCTTACACAGTTTAGTTACTTGTTATTTTCGTTCTTGCTTTTTTTTATACTCAATCACCTTAACCATAATCAATGCCGTAATTAATCCATAACCATAGAATAGCATGTCAAAAATCCTGACCAGTGCTAATTTCGCAATGTCTATATTAATCTTATTACTTATATAGTCACAAGAAAGCTGTATTAGTATTAATACAATAAACAATGGTACAACCCCTAGCAAAGTTCTAAAAATATAATCTTTCATCTTTCACCCCTCCAATGGAATTAACAAATTCATTCAGCAACATAAAAATCGTCAATAGCCTCTTCTAATTCTTCGGCTTATAAATACCTGCAATCTTAATATCATCCCAGCTAGTAAATTCTTTGTCTTCATTCTCCGCTTTTATAACCCTCAATGAATATAATCCTTGATTATCCGGATTATTAGTGTCCTTTGGATAATCAATCATTATAAATTCATAATTAATGTTCTTACCAACATATATAGTATACCAAATTTTAAGCATGATAGATTTTTTACCATATTCAATATCTTCATCAGAGGAAGCTAATTCTTTTATACTACACTCTACATCTCCATGGAAAAACTCAAATAAATAATTCATATTTTCATCAAAATTTTTAGCATCTTTTAACGCTTGTTTTGAAAATAATGCTTTTAGCCCATCTTTATCTTTTTTCTCCATTATTTCTAATACCTGCTTCATTCTTGCCTCAGCTTTTGTATCATCATCGCTATAGAATATTCTTCCAGGAACACAAGAACCTAATAATAAAACTACCGAAGCTAATATTATAGTAATTAGCAATTTTTTCATTCGTTAATTCTCCTTAAAATTCCATTTTCAAAACCCAATTATTTCATTTCAATTCGAAAATAACATCGACTTTTCTTAAAAACATTCACTAATTCTGATTCCAGAAGCCATCTAAAATTTCATAGAATTTATCAAAAGCTTTTTCTTCAGTTTCATTAAAGAAAATTATTATGTCTGACCAATGCTGAAACACAAAAACATTATCAGACAAACCATAATAAGTCTTAATATATCCTTGAAAACCTGGTAAAAACTCTGGAACAGTACCCTCCGTTTCATACACACAGTATTGATAACCTGTTATAATGAAAGTAATTGTTTTAAAGATTTATCGCCGATATACATTGAAGGGTTATCCTTTAATAAATAAATAATTTATTTATTCGATTCATACATCCACCTCTCAATATTCTATATCTGATATATCAGGTTCATAACCCCACTTATCTTAAAAATTCTCCTTTATTGTGCTAAAGTGACACCCTATGGATATATATTACTTCATATTACCAATTGTAACATATTTCCTTTCATAAATATATTCTTTCTTAATCATAGCAAAAATCTTTAAACACAGGATTTGTCATAAGGTCACCTAAGTTGGCTCTCGCTTCACAATAAGTGAATAAAGAAAAGAAGATCTGCAATTTATCTGCAAACCTTCTGTTCTCTATAGTAATTTTATTTTCCAAAACCAAAAATCAGATATATCAACTCAATTCAAAATCGGGAAATATCTAATTAATAATAATTATCTTACTATTCCTAGATATCCAACTTCAGCTGCATCTCTTCTTCTGCTTCCAGCTTAAAGTCTTCAATCTTATCCGGATTCACAATCGGTAATGCATCCAACGAATGTAAACCGAACGCTCTAAGGAATTCTTCTGTGGTGCCAAATAATATCGGTCTGCCCGGTGCATCCACTCTTCCCATCTCACATACCAGATTATATTCAACGAGCTTATTCACAGAGTGATCGGATTTTACGCCACGGATTGCTTCGATCTGTAGCTTTGTGATTGGTTGTTTATATGCGATGATAGAGAGGGTCTCTAGGAGTACGTCGGTCAGTACATGCTTCTTAGGTACATGTGCAATCTTAATGATGGATTCATACATGGCAGGCTTTGTGCACAGCTGAAATGCTCCATCCAGTTCAATGATATGGATTCCTCGTTCCTCCGCCTCATATTGATCCATCATATTATGTATCAATCTTCTTATTGTTTCTTCATCATGATCTAAAGCACATGCGATACGGTCTAGCTCCACCGCTTCCCCCATTGTAAATAAAATTGCTTCAATCTGTGATTCGAGATGTTTCAATTCCATTAAAAGCTGTCCTCCTCCATTTGTATAATATCCTCAGCAAGATAAGTGATAATGAAATCATCAAATAAGCATACCTGTTCGATATTGATTCTTCCGATTTTGATTAGCTCTAGCACGCTAAGAAATGTTACGATGAGTTCCATCTTCGTATGCTGTGCTTCCAATAGGTTTCGGAAGGAAAATCTCTTATGTTTAAGTCCATATTCCTGAATTTGAACAAATAGAGTTCCGAGGTTGATTTCCTCCCTCTCGATTTTTCCGAATTTGCTTCGAATCGGGTCAATCTTGTCCGCTTGCTTTCTTACAATGGATTTAAAGATCTCATGAAGCTTATTCAAAGTCAGGTCGGATAATAGACCTTCCACATCGATTTCTTCCTTATAATCTTCAATTTCCTTTGGGATAGTCGGTAGTTTGAAGAGAATTCGTGCTGCATCCATCTGCTTGTCCTTTAATTCTTCCGAAGCATATTTGTACATCTTATATTCAAGTAAGCGCTCCACCAACTCCTGTCTCGGATCGATAACTTCATCTTCTTCCGTTTTCTCTACCGGCAAAAGCATCTTAGACTTAATATTCAGCAAGGTTGCTGCCATAACTAGGAATTCACTCATAACGTCCAGATTTTTGCTGTCCATCTCCCTGATGTATTCCAGATACTGCTCTGTAATCTCAATGATCGGAATATCATAAATATTTACTTTGTTTTTATCTATTAAATGAAGCAAGAGATCCAACGGACCTTCAAATGCCTCCAATTTAACGGAAATCCCCATACTAATTATTCCCACCCTTTCATGAGCGCCTGTAATCCAACTCTTTACTGGCGCTTTAACGTGATCTGTAAAATCTCTGGCGTATTAAAATATCTTGGCATCATTGAATGGGATCCCAATCCTCTGGATACAATCATTGTACTGCCATTCTCAGAATAAGATCCCGCATCGTATTTTGGAAATAGTTTAACCTGAGGTGAAACCACTCCTCCGATTCCCGGAATCCGAACCATACCGCCATGCAAATGACCAGATATGATTAAGTCAGCTCCCCAAGCTGCATATTTCTTAAAATAAATCGGATTATGTGCAATTAATATATGATAATAATCCGGTGACTTCTTACCGATTAATGAAGACAGATAATTTTTCTCCATACACGGTACTTTACTCCGATTAAAAAAATCCTTCGCAATCGATACCCCGCTGATTTTAATACGGTCTTGCTCTTTGGCGAGCTCAACACTTTCATTATCTAAAAAGGTAACCCCCTTATGTGTAAGCTTTTCTTTAAATTCTACCCAAGTAGAACTTAGTAATTCCAACTGCTGACCCTTGGCTGAAACCACATTTTCATACTGGGATTCCTGCTGCTCCTTATTACAATTCTCCATGAATAGTCTTTCAATTCTCTGCTCATGATTTCCATACCCATAATATATTTTATAAGTTCTTGACAACTCTTCCAATAAGACATAAGCATTACTGGGGTAGCTAGGAGAATGTTTTGAGGTCATATCTCCGGCTACAAGAATAAAATCCGGATTCAAAGCTTTAACACGTCGAATCAATCTTTCGTTATTCCTGCCAAAGGCAGCATTATGAAGATCTGCAAGTACTATTATTTTTGTATTGTGAAAGCTGTGGGGTAAATTGCTTTTAACGATATCAAAATTTGAAACCACTAAGCTTTTTTGTTCTATTAAAGTCCAAAGGATAAAAAACAAGGCAATTCCTATTAATATTAAAAAGTATTGCATATATGCTCCTTCTTACTAAGTCTCTATATATAATTGTGCCGTATTACACGCACCTATTATAATATACTAGTTCATAAATCAAGTGTCAACCAAATGATGGCGACGTCTCCTACAATGGGTGATATTTATTCTATATGAATTGCACATTATATTCTTTCACAAATATAATAAAGAAAAAACAGGGTTCTCTACTAAAGAGAACCCCGATAAATATTTTTATTATAATCAGATTAGTCAAACATATTCCTATGCTACAAAGGTAGAATTCTATAATTTACGGGCCCATAAAATATTTATGTAAGATTTTTGTAAAGTAATCCTTGTATTTGGCCTGTTTCACTGCATCACCCGCTAGAATATCAACCTTTCCGATCTTTTCTTTATCATAATAATATACAATCTCACCGATCTTTGTGTCCTTAGCCACCGGTGCAGGTACCTGATCAATCATCTTGACTTCCTTACGTATTTTATCCGAGGCTTTTCCTTTCGTACACAGATACGAGAAGTCCTTGCTCACCTTACCCTTTACTGAATCCGTAACACCTTTGGTAACCTTTACAGGAGGAAGGGTAGCATTTTCGTTCTTATCCGTATAGATACTATAGTTTGCAAAACCATAATTTAATAACTTGGAGGCTTCTGCAAATCTGGTCTTTGTATCCGGGGAGGCCATGACTACTGCAATCAGATCCATATTATTACGCTTTGCAGTTGCGGAGAGACAATACTTTGCTAACCCTGTAGAACCGGTCTTCAAGCCTGTGATACCCTGGTAGAACCGAACCAATTTATTGGTATTCGTTAAACCAAATTCGGATGTACCTTTCTTTGTAGTATGGGTGATGTTATCCATCCATACGGTTGAGTATTTACTAATCTCCGGATGTTTCATAATTAGAGCCCTTGACATCAGTGCAACATCATATGCCGAGGAGTAATGATCATCGATATCTAAACCGCAGCAGTTTACAAAGTGTGTATTCTTCATACCAAGATCCTTTGCTCTTTGATTCATACGTGCCACAAACTCTTCCTCTGAACCAGCAATATACTCTGCCATAGCAACACATGCATCATTCGCGCTCGCAATACTGATACACTTTATCATAGTATTAACATCCTGTGTCTCATTTGGTTCTAGATAGACCTGTGATCCGCCCATGGAAGCAGCGTGTTCACTTACACTGACCTGGTCAGTAAGCTTTATCTGGCCAGAATCAATCGCATCAAAGATAAGAAGTAATGTCATAACTTTTGTGATACTTGCCGGTTTTAAGCGTTCGTCCTTATTTTTTTCAAAAATAACCTTACCAGTCGATCCTTCCATCAATACTACTGATGGAGTACTTAGCTGCAATTGTGTATCCGCTGCCGCAGTGACAGCCATCTCACCGCCTTTTCCTACTTTCGTATCTTTTGTTTGACCATTGGATGAACTAGGATAAATCAAAAGAAGTATCAAAGAGCTTAGTAAAAATATAGATAGTGTCTTTTTCAACTTTACCTCAATTCTGCCATTACGGGGCAAAAATGCATTATTACTATTTTAATCCAGGCTATCCGTTTTTAGACCAATCTATCCAATATTTGTTCAATTTATATTACATTACTTTACTACAACTGTACATCGCATCTTTTTCCCCTTAATCTTGGCCGTAATCACTGTAGATCCTTTTCCAACCGCCTTCACATTCCCAAACATGGATACTTTAGCTACCGATCGGTTACTGCTTTTCCAGCTCACCATTGCGCCCGAACCCTTGACATCCAAATCGTAGCTCCGCCCCTTCGTCAAACTTATCTTCTTTTTACTGATGTCAACAACATGCACACGGCATTTTAGCACTTTGCCGTTCACCTTCACGATTATAAATGCTTTGCCGGTTTGATACGCGTATAAACGTCCGGTAAAATTCACCCCGACCACACGAAAATTTGTAGAAGAATAGGTCGCCCTCTTATTAATCGCATTAATTCCAAGATGAGTTTCCTGTCCTTTTACCATATAAATATCCTGCTTCGTGAGATGAAGCGAAAACGGAAGCATAATATTTTCCTTATAATACACGGAAGAATTCATAATAATATAACGAAGTACGAGAACTGCAATGATAACAATAATTATGTATTTATATATCACATATAATAATGGCGACTTTTCTTGATACCCTCGTTTTTTCATTCAACTCTATGCCACCTAATGGCATAAACCCACTTTCTATACCAGGTTCTATTATATCTTATGAGTTAGGCCTGGACTATTGAATGAATTTCTTTGAAAATGCACTAATATAGGGGCGCTCATAAATTTATTGAGGTTTATCATGTTTAGGTATTGAAAATAGCGTGTAATCTATTATCCTTCAGAGACACGTTCTCACTCGATTGTCGCACGTAATGGCACTTAGGTTCTGTCAGATAAATTCATTCTGACAGAACCTAAGTGCCAACGGCGACAAACGGTCTCTTACAGGATGAATAGATAACACGCTATTAATTCAATTCTCTGTATGATAAACTTCTAAGTTCTATGAAAGCGCCCTTCAGATTTTATGTTATTATCATAATTATATAAAAATAAGATTTGATTTATATCCTTGTGAGATACATTTTTACTTGATTGTCGCTCATAGTAACACGTAATCTTATGTCAGATATACGGCATGCTTACAGAACCTAAGTGCCGACAGCGACAAACGGTCTCTTCCAGGATGCGGTATTCTACAGAAGTTCTACTCCATCCTTCGTTACGATCGCATACACATGCTTGGTGGGTTCCGGTTTTTCCTTGGAGATTGTGTAGGCTTTTTGAAGTCGTTCTTTCCCCTCCTGAAGTTTCTTAGGGTCATTTGCATATAGGGTTGCTAACACATCTCCTTTTGATACACAATCCCCTAGTTTCTTCTGGATCTTTAGCCCGACGGATAGATCTATCACACTATCCTTTGTCTCTCTGCCACCCCCGAGTATTAAGGAAGTCATCCCCACCTCATCCGTATGAATTGAGGTAATATATCCATCCTCATTGGCTGTAACATCTTCTTCCAGCTTTGCTTTCGTAAATAAGTTCGTATGAAAGACAGCATTGCTGTTTCCCCCTTGTGCATTTATGAACTCTGCGAATTTGTTCAATGCCGTTTTATCCTCAATTGTCTTGTAAAGCATCTTTTTTGCTTCTTCAACATTGGTAGCCTTATCCGATCCAACCAACATAAAGGCAGCTAGCGTGATACTAACCTCCATCAAATCATTTGGTGCGCAACCATTCAGTGCATCGATTGCTTCAATTACCTCCAGGGTGTTACCGACCGCCTGACCTAGCGGCTGATTCATATCCGTGATTACTGCATAGGTTTTCCTGCCTGCAATTGTTCCGATTTGAACCATTTCCTTTGCAAGTGCAAGGGAATCTTCAAACTTTTTCATAAATGCACCGCTTCCTGTTTTAACATCAAGTACAATGACATCAGAGCCGGATGCAATCTTTTTACTCATAATACTACTTGCTATCAGCGAAATGTTATCTACGGTTGCAGTTACGTCCCTCAAGGCATAGATTTTTTTATCCGCAGGCGCAAGATTTGCTGTCTGTCCTACGATTGCCATTTTGATTGTATTTACATTTTGGATAAACTCCTGAGTAGTAATTGTAGTTGAAAAGCCCGGAAAGCTTTCCAACTTATCTATCGTACCTCCGGTATGTCCAAGTCCACGTCCGGACATCTTGGCAACCGGTACTCCCAAGCAAGCCACCATAGGCCCTAGCACCAACGAAGTCTTATCTCCCACGCCACCGGTACTGTGTTTATCTACCTTTACTCCATTAATTTGCGATAAATCCAATATGTCGCCACTGTTCGCCATCGCTACCGTCAATGCAGCTGTTTCTTCGTGATCCATTCCATTTAAACAGATTGCCATTAATAAAGCAGACATTTGATAATCAGGAATTGTTCCGTTCGTAAACCCTTCTATAATGAACTCTATTTCCTGTGTATTTAAACGTTCTTTGTTTTTCTTTTTATTAATCAAATCATACATTTTCATAGCACATTTCCTCCGATATTTATTATCCCACATAGTATGTTTCATTTGTCTACTACAATATACCATTTTACACAAATTGGATATCAAAAACTTTAAATTATCCTACTTTCGTATTATTATGCAGATTTTTGGCATAATATTAAATATTTTAAATTTAATTTCATTGACTATACTATAAAAAAAGGATAAAATAAATGAAATTGAATTGAGGGAGATTGATAAAATGAGTTTCAAGTTTTTAAAAGAAGTTATAACCCCGGAAGAACTCGTAAAAGCCTATCCGTTACCGGCTAAGGATGTTCTTCGTAAGAAGGATAGAGATAAACAGATTAAGGATGTTATCACAGGTTCATCTGATAAATTTTTGGTTATTATCGGGCCTTGTTCCGCCGACAATGAAGATGCTGTTTGTGATTATATTTCCCGACTCGCTAAAGTGCAGGATAAGGTTGAGGATAAATTAATCATAATCCCTAGAATTTATACCAATAAGCCACGTACTACGGGCGAAGGATATAAGGGTATGGTGCATCAGCCTGATCCCGAGAAAGAACCGGATCTTCAAGAGGGTCTTATTGCAATGAGAAAAATGCATCTTCGTGCAATTGCTGAAAGCGGTTTAACCTCTGCTGATGAGATGTTATATCCGGAAAACTGGCCATACGTAGAAGATATCCTATCTTATGTAGCAGTAGGTGCCAGATCTGTTGAAGATCAACAACATCGCCTTACTATCAGTGGTATGGATGTTCCGGCAGGTATGAAGAACCCAACCAGTGGTGATTTTTCCGTTATGTTAAACTCCGTAGTAGCTGCACAGGCAAATCACACTTTCCTATATCGTAAGTGGGAAGTAGAAACTTCCGGCAACCCGTTAGCTCATACCATATTAAGAGGTGCGGTGAACAAGCATGGTCAATGCATTCCAAACTATCATTATGAAGATTTGACTTTACTTGCTTCTATGTATAATGAGCGTGATTTGGTAAATCCCGCAATCATCGTTGACGCGAATCACTCTAACTCCAGCAAGCAATACAAAGAACAGATTCGTATTGTTAAAGAAGTTCTCCACAGCCGAAGATTATCCAAGGATATCGCAGGTATGGTGAAAGGTGTGATGATTGAAAGCTACATCGAAGGTGGCAGCCAAAAAGTATCTGAGCATATATACGGTAAATCCATTACTGATCCTTGCTTAGGTTGGGCTGATTCCGAAAAATTAATTTATACTATAGCTGACAGTATCTAATCTTAAAATTATATTTTTACTTTAATATTTTGTTTGTCTTATATTCAGAATATATTTTATTAATTCATATTTATATACATTTGAAGGAGGGACTTGATTTCCCTCCTTCATTTTGATAATTTTCAATACTGTGAATTATATTAAAGATTCTTTTTCATAATAACTGCAGGCAACTTTTTCCCAGTCCAATCCAGTTCTACATCTTCAAATTTAGTAAATCCAATTCTATTCCAAAAACGTAGTACCGAACTATCGTAATTAGTAACTACATCTATTCTAATGCATTTAGATTTTAATGATTTTACATATTCTTCAAATGCTTGATAAATTTGTTTGCCATAACCTTTATCTTTAAAATCATTATGTATCATCAATAAAGATAAATAGGTTTCTTTATCCACCTTAAAGTCAATTGTTCCAATTATCTTTTCTGAAGCTCTCTCAACTATTTTACAGGAATAAAAACCAACCTCTATCATTGATTCAAGTTCTTCCATTATCCATTGATTTGTTACATTTTCCTTATCCATATGAGCCACTAAAAAATGTTTATTAGAGTTATAAACTTCAGTAATTTCATTTAAGTCCTTGTTCTTGACCAAATCAATATAAAAATCATTTAATTCAAAAATCACTATATCCCCCTATTATAAAACGATGTACCATATAAACTATCGTGAATCATCTGCAGATAATGTCTCATTTCATTTCCCCGGTACCTCTTCTGATACCAAGAGATTATCATTAATGTCATAATAGTTGCAAGTCATCTCCTCCATCCGGGTGATCCATTTACACACCCCGGCCTCTGCAACTTGATTGCAAAAGGTTACAAAATCCGTTTTACCAACTTGATGCTCTTTGATGATTTTCTTAACTTCCGCTCTGTCACTAATACTGTTGATTGTAATAATTGGCCGATTACCTTCTATCTCAAGTACCTTTCCACTCTTATCCACATAAACACTTCTTCCATCTTCTACTATATATTCATTCCTCTCCATGCCCATTAATTTAAACTCTTGTACCAGCTTCGGAAAATCTACACCCGTATATTTTGCATGTGCTGCTTTAATTGTCTCTAAAGTAAATTCCATCCTATTTAACTCTCTTTCCTAATAACCTGCAGGCCTTGTTTTGCAGGAAAACATAATATAATTGGTTTCTATATAATGATTGATGTAAATCATAGTATTACTTTGTTCCCTTGTAATTTTTCTTTAACTCCTACAATACGATAGCTTATTATTTGTGGCGATTCAAAATCAATCAATGGTATTTCCCTCAACTTCTTCTGCTCAATATATTCTTCAGCAAGCTTCTTTGGTAAAAAGCTATATCCATATCCATCAAATAAGTATGGAATTAGTTTGATACTATTATCAATCTCAAACGAAAATTGATAATAGGGCGGGAATAATTCACGAATAAACTCACCAATTCCTTGTAGCATAAAATTACACATTAAATAATCGATCTGCACCAATTCAGATTTTGCGATACCATCTTTATAGGTTGTGTTATTATAATCCGTTACTAAGACCAACTTGTCCTCGTGATATATTTCGCATTGATATCCGATTTTATGCAATGGTATAAAAGTATACGCTATATCGATCACTCCATCTTGTAATTGTTGTAATAATTCAGTGGAATGTCCCAATATTAGTTTCAACGATGTATCCTTGTTTTTAGAACGAAACTTATGAAGTTCCTTTGATAAGGATGTCTCATATATGGTATTCGTCGTGCCAATTCTTATCGTCTTCTTATATTTAGTTAAGGTATTTAGTTTTTGAAACGCCAACTCCTCAAGCTCCACTATTCGTGTCGCATATGTTAAAAACAGCTTCCCTTCCTCTGTTAATTCTATTTGCCTGCGTTCCCTATCGAAGAGCTTCTTCCCTAATTCACGCTCCAACTCCGCTACGCGGTTTGTAACTGTCGATTGTGCAACAAATAACTCTTCCGCAGTTTGTGTAAAGTTTTTTCGTTGAGTTAGTTTTATAAATGTTTTAAGATTTTGTATATCCATTATTAACCCTCCATGCTGCCACTATCTAATAAAATAGATATCAACACATATTTTTGTGTGAAATATCTAGTTTACTCATACTCTCACCAATTCAACTTTTGAATTGATATTATTCGAATAATTCATTTTACAAATATTATATGATGGGATTATACTTTAGTCAATTGGAATACATATGATAGGAAAAGGAGATTAACAATGAATATAATACGAACAAATAGAACTCATCCTGATTTCTTAATATTATGCAATGAACTGGATCATGCACTCGATGAGGCAAGTGGTGGATTTGAAAACAGAAAAAAATATGTGCCCTATAACCAGTCTAATACAATGGACATGGTTGTGATATTATATGATGAAGATATTGCGATTGGATGCGGAGCCTACCGATTACATGATGAATGTACCGCTGAAATTAAACGAATGTTTGTGAAGAAAGCATATCGAGGCAAAGGTTATGGGAGATCAATTCTCCAGGAGCTAATTAACATTAATAAAGATAATGGAATCAAGAGGTTAGTACTCGAGACAGGATCCTCTCTCGTATC
Source organism: Variimorphobacter sp. HTMS_6 (assembly GCF_059717775.1). Taxonomy (NCBI): domain Bacteria; kingdom Bacillati; phylum Bacillota; class Clostridia; order Lachnospirales; family Lachnospiraceae; genus Variimorphobacter; species Variimorphobacter sp. HTMS_6. Next base: position 1,341,976 of record NZ_AP046094.1, on the reverse strand, counting down.
TGCCATCTCACTATATAAGAATATAGGATTTGAAGTGATACCGAACTATCCACCTTATGATAAAATGAAAGAATCACTGTGTATGGAATTGATTATCAAGTAGAAAGGATTTCACATGAATATCATCTATAAAACATCAAAGAATTTTTATTCTACTGAATTAAAGGACTTATTCCATTCTGTAAATTGGTTGTCAGCTAACTACCCGGAGCGTCTGGAACAAGCGATAAATCATTCCTCCACTGTACTCTCTGCCTGGGATGGAGATAAGCTAATCGGACTCGTCAATGCACTTGATGACAGTGCCATGACTGCTTATGTCCACTACCTTCTTGTAACCCCTTCTTATCAGAAGCTAGGTATCGGAAAGGAACTGATTCGTCGCATAAAGAAACATTATGAAGGATACCTTTATCTATTGATATTGGCAGAAGAAAAAGATAAAGTCAGCTTTTATACTAAACTCGGTTTTGAAGTAGGCACCTCTACACCTCTTATGATTATGACAAAGTAGGAAGGTTGTTTCCGCTGCGAAAAGGTTGATGCAAAATCAATTCAATGGGCTCGTCACCTCTAGAACATTACCTTCACTATCCATAATTTCAAGTACTTGATTTTGTCCAATTATCGTAAGAGGGAAAACAATTTTACAATGTAATTCCTCTATCTTTTTCAACATTTGCTTCATATCATTTACTTCTAGGCTGGGAATACAATTATTCCCCCAGCTCTTATATTCGTTTACTTTTTTATACGCAAACAAACCTAAACGAAAACCATTAATATTAAAAACACTATATATTTTATCTTTCACATTTACCTTTTGCCCTAAAAGGTCTTCATAAAAAATAATTGCTCTACTCATATCATTTACTGATATATAAAGTGATTTTAGTTGGAATGTGATGTTTCCATCCATATGCTACCTCTTAATGTGTTAAAGTAATTGATGCAATATTCTCTATAATATCTGCCAAGTAACAACCTATAAATGCGCTTTGGTATATTAAATCAGTACCGTCTCATTTCCCCAAACACATATTGTAGTCTTCTCTTCTCCCCACCTTACTAAGCTCTGGGATGCGTATTCATATATACTTCTCTGCTGTTTTTATAACTCTGAGGCAGGTAGAGCTGAGTAGTTGTTATATCAGAATGACCCAGGAATTCCTGCACACTTCCAAGATCAGCACCATTATCGATTAAATGAGCTGCAAAGGAGTGCCTGATGGTGTTTGGATTAATTGTATCCATTCCGGCTGCCTTCGCATAGGTTTTTAAGATTTTCCACAAGCCCTGTCTGCTCAATTGCTCTCCTGAGGTATTCAAAAACAATATATCACTGTTATTTTTATCAAATTCCTCCGGTCGTACTTTCAGGTATTCCTGGAGTGCATGCTTTGCGGACTTTCCAAAAGGAATATTACGCTCTCTGCGTTCCCCGCATGTTATGTATTTGGCAGATAAATTAATATCGGTGACCTTCATCGATATCAGCTCGGTTACCTTAATTCCGGTAGCATAGAGGAGTTCTAATATTGCGCGGTCACGAATCCCCTTCTTTGTTTTTAAGTCGGGCTGCCCGAGCAACTTGTCCATCATTGAGGCTTCTAATACCTGAGGCGCTTTCTTTTGCACCTTAGGTGGCTTGATTCGTTCCGAGGGATCTCCTTGAATCAACCCATTTTTCATCAGATATAGAATAAACGCTTTCATAGCAGCGATATTTCTGGATACGGATGCGGGCGACAGCCCTTCCTTCTCAAGCGTAAGTACATAGGAATTTAAACATGTCTCACTTATCTTCGTTATAGAATCGATATTCTGTTTATTAAAGTAGATTTGCAATTTTCTCAGATCATTCTGATAAGCCTGCAATGTGTTTTTTGAAGCATGTCTTATTTCTTTCAAATACATAATAAAATCATTGATATACTGTTCCATTCCTACCTCCCTGGTTTTCATAAAAATCAGTTTTGAAGTATTGTACCGTATTGTGAAAATGATTAAGCTTATGATATAAATGTTGCTAGTACTCTTTGTAATAGATATGCACCTGGATACGCTTCGAGAAAACTTGCAGCTACCAGAGCAAGCGCTAGTAAAAATATAAGAAACAAGTTGGATTTCACCAATTTTAATATACCGCCAAAATTATTGCGGTTTTCACTGTAAATCGTCCTACATATTGCAAATCCTTTATATAGACTGATCAATGCAATCGGTAGATATAGCAACCCTTGTGGAAATACATAAACCGCTACAAGGATAAGTCCCTTTATTCCATATTGCATTGTAACGGCTGAGATAAAAAATCCTGTAAAAAACCCAAAGGAAGTCACTTTCAGTGCCATATATGGTATGCCGAGAATCGTCAAGCTCAGTAACCAGAATATGATAAAATCATTAAAATTCTTGCCCAATACATATTGAAACAACCCCATATAATCAATTTTTCCATCTACGATCTTACCAAACAGATTGGATTCATATGTTTGCATTTGAGCCGAATAATTTGTCCGAAAAATGTTTGCACATAACACTCCAAAAAACACTCCAATGATAACAAGAAATATTGTTATCTGGAATACGCTTAATTTATGGAATTGTACTTTTAAAGGTTTCATCGCTTCACCTGCCTATCATTTTCTTATATAAAATAGATATGATAGGAACAGAGAAATAGAACAAGCTATTTTTAAGAAAAGTGATCGTGTTATGAAGTTGACATACGGATTATTTCGATTCTATCTTTGCCTTATAAGCCATTAATCCGGCAATTGTTTTTGCATCAACGATCTGACCCTCTAAAACCATCTTTGTTAACTCATCGAGTGAATATTTTTCAACCGTTACAAATTCATCTTCATCAAGATTCTGACTGGATGGAGTAATTCCGGTTGTATAATAGATCCCAATTTTCTCATTGCAGAAAGCCACTGTGGTATATAAATCAAGAAGGTGATAAACTTCCCCTGCCTTATGTCCGGTTTCCTCCTCACACTCACGAATTGCACATTCTCGTGGATCCTCACCGGTATTTAAGCCTCCTGCAGGTATCTCCAAGGTATACTGATCCACTGCATTTCGGTATTGACGCACCATGTAGATTTTGCCATCCTCATCTACCGGAATCATAGCAGCCGCACCGTTATGGTGGATATAATCAAAATGAGTAATCTTATCATTATTTACTTCAATCGTATCACGATATAAGCTGATGATGCGACCTTGATGGACTAATTCTCTATTTAATCTTTTATGTGGTACCATAATTTACTCCTAATCTGATGTTTGTTTATATAATCTATTTTAAGTCTAAATCGTTACTTTCATTTTGTTATTATACATTTCATTGTTATTTTTATATTTTGTAAAAGTGTCCTGTTCATTTGTTTCGTTTAATTTTGAAATATTTTCTTTTCATTCTTTATTCCCAGGACAACCTTTACATAACTTTCTTCTTTCTTACTTCTTCTTACTTAACTCAACCGCTTTCTCATAGCAGGCATCCGATGCTTTCATGATGGCATTGCGTAGCCCATGCTCCTCCAAGGCTTTTACAGCCGCGATGGTTGTCCCACCCGGTGAACATACATTATCCTTAAGTCTTCCAGGATGTTCTCCTGTCTCTAATACCATAGCCGCTGCTCCCATAACTGTTTGGGCTGCTAAGGTATATGCCTTGTCCCTTGGAATTCCATAGCTCACCACGCTATCAGCCAATGCTTCGATAAACATATATACATATGCCGGTGAGCTTCCATTCGCACAAACCACAGCATTCATCAAGCTTTCATCAAATACTTCATATTTACCAAACGAACGAAAGAACTGATCAATCGTTGTAATCTCATCTTCAAGAAACTCGTCCTTCGAATAGCAGATTCCGGTCATTCCCTTCAAAACCATTGCAGGCGTATTCGGCATCGCTCTTACTACTCGAGTCTCCTCTCCTAGTGCTTCCTTCAATGTCTCTATCGTAATCCCTGCTGCAATAGAAATAACTATGTGATCCTTTGTTACCTTATCTTTTATCTGTTGCAAGACCTGAGGAAAGAATTGTGGTTTAACTGCTAATACAAGATATTTGCACTGACAAACCACAGTAATATTGTCCTCACTGTATGGAACCTTGGTATCCTGAACTACGAACTGACATCTGTCCTTCGATGCATCCGTATATACTACTTCTGTGTTACCAAAGGTGGTGATTGCTACTTTTAATAAAGGGTAGCCCATATTACCGGCTCCGATAAATCCAAATAATGCCATAATTTTCCTTCTTTCTAACCATATAATACATACAAAGTAAAACGTCATCTTTATGTTATTTTATCATATTCCTGTCAAAAATCCATAGTAAAATCTAAAATCTGGTAACCATAATTTATTTATGTAGCCAAATAAGTGTTTTTTATATCCTATTATACAAAAGAACCCAGATTATCGGTATGATTAATGATTAAGAATCAGGGCTTTTGACACAACAACCAATGTTTCATATCAATAAATGGGTAGCGCTTTCCAATACGGAATGCACTACCCATTTATTGTGGCAAGCGGTTGACTTACCTATATTTATACCAATTTGGCAAGGAAATCTTCAATTCTGTCAAGGCCTTTCTTAATCTGCTCTGATGATATTGCATAAGAAAGACGGATATGGTCTGCACAACCAAAATCCTCACAAGGAATAACCGCTACATTATAATCTTCAATGAGAATTTTAGCAAGCTTATTCACATCTGATACCTTCTCACCATTATAATCTTTAGTTAAAACCTCTCTGATATCGATAAACATGTAGAACGCACCTTGAGGCTTTAGGCTTGATACAAGCTTCATACCGGATACTCTTTCATACATGTAATCACGTCTTTTCTTAAATTCTGCATGCATCTTATGCACCGAATCCTGAGGACCAATCAATGCTTCCATCGCAGCTTTTTGCGCTATCGAGTTCGGATTGGAGGTCTGATGGCTCTGTAAGCTTCCCATTAATTTTGCAATCGGTGCCGGTGATCCAGTAAAACCGATTCTCCAACCTGTCATAGAGTAGCTTTTTGCAACACCGCTACAGGTTATTGTTCTCTTATAAATCTCTTCGTTCAAGGAGGCAATACTGACTGCTTCCCCTTCATAGATTAAGTGCTCATACATCTCGTCAGAAACCACATAGAAATCTTTTTTTACTGCTACTTCTGCGATTGCTTCAAGTTCTTCTCTAGTATAAATCATACCGGATGGATTGCTAGGAGAATTCAAAATTAAAGCCTTTGTTTTATCGGTACAAACCGCTTCTATCTGTGCTGCCGTTACCTTATAGTCGTTTGATTTCTCTCCTTTTACGAATACCGGTACACCATCTGCAAGTTTAACGATCTCAGGGTAGCTGAGCCAGTATGGAGCAAGAATGATTACTTCATCTCCCGGATTTAATATTGCCTCAAAAATGTTAGTTAAGGAGTGTTTTCCCCCATTGCTTACCACAATCTGGTTTGGCTCGTATTTTACTTTGTTAAAGTTGAGAAACTTTTCACATACTGCCTTTCGAAGTTCTAATGTGCCTTCCGCCGGTGTGTACTTAGTAAAACCATCATGAATTGCCTTAATCGCTGCATCACAAATGTTATCCGGGGTATTGAAATCAGGTTCACCTGCACCGAAACCAACGACATCAATGCCCTTGCTCATTAATTCTTTTGCTTTTGCCGTAATCGCCAAAGTAGAAGAAGGCTTTACTGCTTGCGCTTTTTTTGATAACGTTAATGCCATAAATTATACCATCCTTAACCTTTCATTTTTAAAGTTGATACATTATTATATTGTCAAATTGAATATGTGTATTATTGTATACAACTTAAATCTTAACCATTGTAATATATAACTTTCGATTATGCAACAGAAATATGAAAAAATTATAAAATAAATATATTTGTAGCGCAATCACATGTCCGTTCTACACGGATTTATATTGTTCATGTTTAGTAATTATAAGTTGTAAAATATTCACGTCTTCTCTCTGCACAAATACCGAGATTACTCATATTTTATGTTATTCTGATTTGGATTACCTGATTATCTTATAATTCATACCTATTCTCACAACTTAAAACGGCTGAAACCTATATGAGTTAATCACTGGTTCCAGCCATATTTAGTTGAATTTAATACCCTATATCTGCAATCAGCCAAGGAGATGTTTCCTTCTCTTTCACCAAAGTAAACCACTTCGTATATTCCCCACCGGGTCCACTTCCCTTCTTATCATTCCTATACAGAATCTTATAGGTTAGCTCTAAGCTAATCACCTTATATGGTCTAGTATCAGCACCTGCTCCAACCTTATAAGTATAGCTAATTTGTCTACCATCCTTGTCACTGATTGAAATAAGTTCAGCATCTTTTATATTAGAGAAATTTCCATGCTTTAAACGATCAGCCAAATATTTAAAAGGATCTCTTTTATCGTGTTCTTTAAGTGCCACAAAATAATTCTTGATTACTTGTATCGCCTCTGATTTTTGCTTTTCAGCTTCTTGTGCTTTTGCAATCTTTTCTGGACTAATCGTCGGTATAATCGTTGTAGTAGGGAATACAGTTGTAGACGGGGCTATGGTTGTAGTCGGTGACAGTGAGTTCGTTAATACACTTGAAGGTTTATTTGTTACATCTCCATTCAAATCGACATTTTTATTTTTTGCACATCCACAAAATAGAACAATGCTCGATATTATGCACATCATTACAATAACTATTCTTCTCTTCATAAATCCCCCTTCTATTTATTACCAACGATATGGAAGTATTCCCTTTTTTCAGTTCCAAATGTATTTACTAATGAATAATTTAGTCTATCTCTGCTATGGCAACAAATCAGCAAATCACTTCTAGTCGATCCTGTACCATTGTACACTATACCGGTAACAATCAAAGAATGATGTGCAGTAGTTGAGCCAACTTCAATTAATTGTATTATATCTCCATAATCTACAGCACTAAACGATGATGATTTATAATTTATATTAGAGACCGAAGATTTAATATAAGTATTAAATTGTTTTGCACCTGTCCAAGATGATGACCTATTTCCACTAGATTTGTAAAACCAACAAGTATCGCTGTATATTTCACCAACCTTCTGCTTCAAACCGCCTCCTTCATATAGACATTGGGATATGAAGTTAGTACAGTCACCATCACCATCACCCGTATTGCCGTCATAATTATGATAGTTCGTATTGTAATTATATGCATGATCCATTGCATAATCAGCGGCACCTGATCTATTGTATGTAGTAGATGCTGCCGCAACTACCGAATTATTAACCATTTGTTTATCTTCAGATTCATTACTTTTTTCAGAAACAACATTTAATATTTCTTTGTTAAAATCACTATAAAATTTGTTTACATCCTTTTTTAAATTTTTGTTATAATGATTTAGACTCACAATACTTTCTGGATCAATAGCCTTCCCTTCAAAATCTTCCTTCACTGAATCATCAACAAATCCAGAAATATTAACGATTTGCCATATTTTATTTTTAAATAAAGTAATCGTATATTTGTTCCTTTCACCTGATTGTATATCTAACGAAAAATTATAATTAAATTTTTTTGTTACATAAACATTTACCGTTACTTCATTGTTGTTTATTTCAAATGTTTCATAATCAAAGCTCAACTTTTTATTCATTTCTTTAAGCTTGATTCCTGGATATTCTTGAGCCAATACTATGCGCCTATTTAAAACAGTTTTGATAAGTGCTTTATTAATATTGTTAACATCCGAAGTATAAACACTATTCAACTCGGTAAAACTTGTATTTTCTTTATCAAATGCATTCTCATAACTCTTAAAAAATTTCTCAATTAAGGCCGTTACATCTTGTTTACTATCAGATTCTACGCTTATTGAAGGAATTCCCTCTGCATAACTAACAGTAGTAGACAAAAACAATGTGCATAATATAACGACCAAAACTCCATACTTCATTTTTCTTACGTTCATATTATTCTCCCCAATAATTTATTAAGTTTAGCAGAAATAATTTTATAAATACTCTTTTATAAATACCGCATAAACCCTTGTAATATAATACCACATTAGTATATATCTGTAAATCACACTTCGCTGAACTATTAATTATCTTAAATAAACTATTTAACTATTCATCATTTTTAAAATAATAATATTTACCATTGTCAGACTTGTCTCATCTAAAACTATGCTCCTAACGCACAAAAAAATAGCTAGAATCAAAAATACATTTCAATTCTAGCTACTTATTTGTTTCACTTATTTCGCGTAATCAGTTACTCTTGATTCTCTAATTACGTTTACTTTAATCTGTCCTGGATATTCAAGTTCACTCTCAATCTTTTTAGATAAATCACGTGCCAATAATATCATCTCGGCGTCAGTAATTTGTTCTGGTACAACCATAACTCTTACTTCTCTACCTGCCTGAATAGCAAATGATTTGTCTACCCCCTTAAAGCTATTAGTAATATCTTCGAGTTGCTTTAATCTGTTGGTATATGTCTCCAAAGTTTCACGTCTTGCGCCCGGTCTAGCTGCTGAAATAGTATCAGCTGCCTGAACGATACATGCAATTAATGATTGGAATTCAGTATCACCATGATGAGCTTCTACTGAATTAATGACTATCGGTGATTCTTTGTATTTTCTACAGAGGTCAACACCGATTTGTACATGCGTACCTTCCACTTCATGATCTATGGATTTACCAATATCATGTAATAAACCAGCACGCTTTGCAAGTCTAACATCAACACCAATTTCTCCGGCTAAGAGACCGGATAAAATAGCTACCTCAATTGAATGCTTTAATGCATTCTGACCATAACTTGTCCTAAATTTCATCTTGCCGAGAAGCTTGACAAGCTCCGGATGAATTCCGTGAACACCAACCTCTAAGGTTGCAGCCTCTCCCGACTCCCTAATCATAACTTCAACTTCTTTTTGAGCCTTTTCCACCATCTCTTCAATGCGAGCTGGATGTATTCTACCATCAACAATCAGTTTTTCAAGTGCAATTCTTGCAATCTCACGTCTGATTGGATCGAAGGCTGATAAAATAACAGCTTCCGGTGTATCATCGATAATCAAATCAACACCTGTCATAGTTTCCAAAGTTCTGATATTACGTCCCTCTCTACCAATGATTCTACCCTTCATCTCATCATTGGGAAGTTGAACAACAGAAATCGTTGTTTCAGCAACATGATCTGCAGCACATCTTTGAATTGCTGTAACCACATAATCCTTTGCTTTCTTATCCGCTTCCTCTTTTGCTTTGCTTTCCAAATCCTTAATAAGCAGAGCGGTTTCATGTTTTACTTCTTCTTCAACAGTCTTAATCAGATATTCCTTAGCTTGTTCGGAGGTTAATCCTGAGATTTTTTCCAACTCCTGTAATTGTCTTGCGTGGAACTCTTCCACTTCCAACTTGATCTTATCAAGTTCTGATTCCCTTACAGAGAGTCTGGATTCTTTCTTTTCCAGTGCTTCGGTTTTTCTATCTAAAGTTTCTTCTTTAGTTAGAACACGTTTTTCATAACGTTGTAACTCTGCTCTGCGTTCCTTTGTTTCCCGCTCGAATTCGTTCTTATTTTTTAATGCATCTTCTTTCGCTTCGAGCAAGGCTTCACGCTTCTTAGTTTCAGCTGTTTTTAAAGCTTCATCTATGATTTCTCTTGCCTTTTCATCTGCGCTGCCTATCTTTGCTTCATAAACTTTAATACGATATGCTATGGCAAACTTCCAAGTAAGAGCTGCTACAACCACAAAGGTAATTACAACCGCGATAACGATTTTTAACACCTCTTCTAGCACAGGAGCACCTCCTTATTTAGTTTTCATTGTACATTACAAAATGAATTTTCATAAAATGATTGAAAACTTGTACCACTTTCTTAGAATTCATGTATTTTGATTTAATACAACATATAAATTTTATACTGTTTTTACTAATATGTCAAGTATTCGTGCCACCAAATTAACTAATCTGACAAAATATAGTACCAATATATAGTTTATCCATTGTTATCAACCACTATATAGTCAAAATCGATAGTGTAACACGTGGAATATGTTTAATTATTCACAAAAAATTAGTGTTTATACTGTTTTACCCTAAAAGTATTTCAATCTTTACAATATAATATAAATCAATATATCATCGATGTTAATTTATTTCGTACTGCCATTCGGTGTTCCTCCGTTTTTGATCAAATAAGGATACCCGTTATTAATAGCAGGATTTATTCTCCATATATTAGTAAAATCAAATCCATCAAAAGTACTCTTTTGTTTCATTTGGGCTATAGAAACCATAATAGCAGTATTATACTCATCATTGATTCCAATTAAACTATATGAATTTGTCGCATAAGCGGCAATAGCATTTGCAACTGATTCACATTCCACCCCTGAAGCATCCGCAGTTACGCTCCCCGTATTATAACAATATAATGCAGAGCCACTATCCGATACATCTCCAATAATACCTCCTGAACAGGCATTCGATTCATAGTATATTTTCCCGTTACTATAGCCAGCCTGAATATTATGTGCTGTTGATTTAATATTACCCGTATTAAAACAATTTTCAACAGTACAAGCGCTTCCAGAGATACCTCCTGAGTAGGCATATGCTAATGAGTGTATCTGCTCGAATAAATAATCACAATCTGCAAAGGCATTATTTGTGATATTGCCAGTATTAAAACTACTGGTAACATGACCGGAGCCACCTGTAATTCCTCCAAGATATGCACTTGCCCAAAGACGGTTTTTGTCAGAATCATCTCTAGAAATATTACCTGTATTACAACAATATTTGATAGTTCCACCCTTACCGCAAATTCCACCAACCAACAAATCAAAAAGTTGATATTTACGAGTTTGATTATCAACCGAACAGTTAATACTACCGTTATTAATACAGTATTGAATATTTCCCGTATTTGACGCTGCTATACCTCCAATATTTCCACCATTTTGCTGATATAACGCCGAACAAGTTATCTTAACGTTACTGATGCAATTAGTTATCTCACCAGAATTATCAATTACAATCCCAGATGCATAGACCATCTCATCATCAAAACTACAATTAATATTGCCTTCAACAGTTAAATTTCTTATTATTCCGCTATTTGAATCAAATAGCGATACACGGAATATACCATATGAGTCTTCTTTAAATGTATCATTAGTGAAATTTAGTCCAATAATTTTATGACCGCATCCATCAAATACACCGCTAAAATTTTTAATTTGCTTAAAATTCGTTACTGTAGATAAATCAATGTCATTCATCAGTTTATATGGATAACTGGATGAATAGGCCGAAATTGAACCGATTTTCATAAAATCATTCGCCGAATAAATCGGAATCCCAGTCACATTTATTTTACAAACCCCCGTAAATCCTCCATCCACTGTTTTTACTGTCAGAGTGGCACTTCCTAATCCTATCCCTTTTATTTTTCCTTTATCAGATACGGTAAAGACTGACGTATTGCTCGAAGTAAATTTGACCGATTTATCATATGCATTGTATGGTAATATTATATAAGATGGTGCATAGGTTCTCCCAACACACACAGAATAAGCAGCTTGACTAAATTTCACGCTGTTTACCCCCACTATACATGTATAATTTACAGAAAGAACTTTACTATTATACATGTTCTTACAAACCGCAATTGCCTTTAGTGTAAGCGAGCGAGTTATTTTAATCGGAGATACATATTTTGCTGATTTATTCGTCGGAGTTTTTCCATCCAAGGTATAATATATGGTAGCATGGCTCTCTTTATCAGTAAGTTTGACAGAAGTCCCTATTTTAATTTTACCGGTTGAAATTGATGCCACCGGGGTTTGTGCTGTCGGATTTATAATTTGAACATTACAAGTTTTAGTATATCCCCCTTCACTAGTAGTTCCAATAATATTAACCTTCCCGGTTCTACTCGAATTAGCCTTAATCGTGACAGTCCCATTATTATTTTTTACTACTGTAGCAAGTTTTGTATTAGTAGATTTCCAAATTACTTTTTTATTATAGGCATCGGAGGGCAAAACAATAGCTGATAAGATTGCCGTTTTACCTCGCACAACTGTCATTTTTGTTCTATTAAGAGTAATCCCCGATACAAAAGAAGGGGTGACAACAGTGAGTGCATTCGAATATCCACTTCTTTTCCCACCTACAACGGTTAAGCGAAATATATATTTTGTTTTTGGTTTCAATCCATTTACAACAGCCTTGGTTGAGTTCCGATTAAGTGCAGAGATAGAAGCCTTTTTCCAAGTCTTCGCACCATCCTTGGATAGCCACAATGTAACTGAAGTAGCATTTTCTGCAGCATTAAAGCCAAGCGTCACGCATGATGTGGTCTTTGACAGACAAGTGAGCTTGCATTGCGGTTTAGATACATGTACAACAATATTCATATACTTTTTTACTGTCTGTAAGCTAAGCCAACCATTTATATTCACATATTCCTGATAAGTTGCTGTTGCTTTTATCACAGCACTTCCTGCACTCATACATTGAACATTACAGTATTGGTTATTATAATTACGAATTTTAACCACACTAGAATTACTACTACCCCATGTAATTACTGCGTCGTCAAACCCCCAATAAAAGTATCCAATGAGTCCTTCCTCGCAATATGCATTAAAACTCGAATCAACATCAATATGGGCTCCTATTCCAATGTTTGTTCCTGCCAAAACTTTTGTCTCGTCAATTTTCATTATTACTAATACTGAAATCAACACAGTAAAAAAAGTACATAATCGATACCTCATATTTTACCACCTTGAATACTGTAATATTTTCCCATTTATTATTATAGATCATACTCATATATTTATCAACATAAGATCAACTTTATGAAGTAAGAAATATCGCAAAGTTATTTCATCATTTATTTAAATTACTATTAATATTTAATATTAAAATCACTTCTAGCTCCGTGATAAATATGATCCTTCCAACATAAAAGAGCAACCTAGATTGATTATCCAGGGTTGCTCTTTTTGATTATTTTATTATTTTAATGTTCCCATATAATAGAATCCCTTGCTCTCCGACAGATACACCTCTACAATCTTACCAATCAGGCTCTTCTCTCCCGGGAAATGTACCAACAGGTTATTACTTAGTCTTCCGGTTAATAGCGATGAATCCTGATCATTCACCTCTTCAACCAGAACCTTTTGAACGGTGTGTTCGTCTTTACCGGCAGACTTTGCGGAGCTTGACTGAACCTCCTTAAGCAGACGGTCGAAACGTTCCATCGCTATCCCCTCCTCAACCTGATCTTCCATGGTCGCTGCCGGTGTTCCGGTACGTTTTGAATAGATGAAAGTAAATGCACTATCATAGCCCACTTTCTTCACAACATCCATCGTATCCAAGAAATCCTCCTCTGTTTCGCCGGGGAATCCCACGATAATATCGGTTGTTAGTGAGATATCAGGTACAGCTGCACGAATTTTATCCACCAGCTCCAAATAGCTTTCCTTCGTGTAACGACGATTCATCAAACCTAAAAGTCTAGAACTACCTGATTGAAACGGTAAGTGAAGGTGTTTACAGATTTTCTTGCTATGTTTCATCACTTCAATTAAATCATCGGATAAGTCCTTTGGATGAGAAGTCATAAAACGAATTCGTTCAATCCCATCGATTTTTTCTACCTCAGATAACAACTGAGCAAAGGACATTGGTGTATCTAGGTTTTTGCCATAGGAGTTAACATTCTGGCCTAAAAGCATAATTTCAACAACATCATCCTCCGCTAATTTCTTGATTTCATTCAATATATCCTGAGGATTTCTGCTTCTTTCTCTTCCTCGCACATAAGGAACAATACAATAGCTACAGAAATTATTACAGCCGAACATAATATTTACACCAGCCTTAAAGCTGTACTTACGTTCATTTGGCAGATTCTCAACTATCATATCGGTATTCTTCCACAGGTCAATAACCATTCTCTTTGAATCCAATCTGGTCTGAAGTAATTCCGCTAATTTAAATATATTATGTGTTCCGAATATAATATCAACAAATCGATAACTTGTCTTTATTTTTTCTACTGCTGATGCTTCTTGCATCATACAGCCGCATATCGCTATTAACATACCCGGATTGCTTTTCTTTAATTTCCCGAGGTATCCTAGACGTCCGTACACTCTATTGTTCGCATTTTCTCTTACCGTACAGGTATTATATAGAACAAAGTCTGCTTGCTCGGAATCCGTTTCCTCATATCCAATCTGCTTAAGTATACCGGATATCTTTTCAGAGTCACGAGAATTCATCTGACATCCAAAGGTGGTGATATGATATGTCTTTTTCTTACCTGTTCTCTCAAACTCCTGATCGAAACTTACTTTAAGCTCGTTAATTATTTGTAATTGTCTGGCTGCCTCGAGCTCGTTCACGTTTGTATCTCTGTTTTCCATTCTGTCCTCCAGTTTTTTATGTATTCAAATTAATACCATTCTTCCGAATTCAAAGATGACGAGTTTCATCTCCTCAAACGTCGGTTGTCTGTATTTATAGTCAAGCGGGAACTCCGCAATTTCTTCTACTGTTTCAATAGTAAGTGCCGGTTCATAATAATTCTCCGAAAAATAATGTACCGTATTACCGCCGGTATCGCCGGCATCAATTTCATTCTCCGGCTCAACCAATTCATAATTAGTGATCTCTTTTAATCGATTTGCAATCTCTAACTGCTTCTCATTGTAACTACCCGGCATTACGCTTCTATAATAATAAATCTGTTTACCGCGGGAATGAAAATCCAAAAATCCCTTCGGTTTATATTCCTGAAATACCTTTATTAACGCGATTGTTTCATTTTCACTTGCCCAGGTATCTGAGTCATGTTTTGCTTTCCAGAGTCTGCTGGGGAAATTACGATTGATATCTACACCACGTGCATTCAACTTCCACTCCGCATATGGAATATTCAATGTCATCGAAGTACTTCTTAACCTGGGATCCTGTATTTCGTCAAAGCCTCTTAATGATACCATATATCCATCCGGATTTAAAAGTGGAACAAACAGGATGGTAAATGTTTGTAATAGCTCATAGATACAAGTTCCATATAACATTTGCTCATATTCTCCAACAAGATTATGGGCATAATTCCTCATCTTTTTCTTAAGATTGCTCTTTTGTTGCTTATGATTACTATATAAATCTGCATAATATTCAACGATGCAAAGTAATACCATCGGATTGATTGATTCTCTGCCATGTACACCGCCACAGCATAACAAGTAACGCCTTCCGATACCCAATTTTAGCATAACGATGTCACGATTGTCATGGGAAGTGCCAATCGTGACATATTGTAGAATGCTATCGTATTGCTTTGAAAGTTTCTTAGCATCAGAAACCATATCATCATAAGTATAAAGTGAATCATTCATGTTAACTATCATAGAATCAGCTCCTTAGTAACTATTATCATATCATTCTATGATAAAAAAACGATTTTATGATTAAAATTAACAGAAATATACTATTTTATTTATATATTAGTTCAGCTTGTAGAATATCTGAGTAATTGGTGAATCAGGAGAAAGTATTAAAGTCTTGTTATCCCCTTTTAAAGAAGCCTTCGCTGCATCCAATGCTCTGATATAAGTATAGAATTCGCTTCGAGCCTTGTCAGAGTATGCTGCAGAAAGAACCTTCATATACTCTGCTTCTCCTTCAGCTGTTATTTTTGCAGCCTTTGTTTTTGCATCGGAGATGCTGATGGCAACTTCTTTATCCGTCTCATTTTGAATTTTTTGTGCCTGTGACTCACCTTGTGCAGTATAAGTCGCTGCTATTTGAGCTCGTTCAGAAATCATACGATCAAATACGGCAACCTTATTATCGCTTGGTAAATCCAAATGCTTCGTTTCAACAGAGATTAACTTAATGCCGTATTGTTCCATTGCATCTCCGATATTCTCCATGAATTCATTATTTAACGCCCCATCACGACCACTGATTACATCAGTTTGTGAAAGTCGACCAATTACAAGTTTAATTGTATTATAAACTGTGGTATCAATTCTTCCCTCTGCCTTCACCACGGAGGAGCTTAAGGTCTGTGCAAAGATAATAGGATTTTCTACCTTCCATAATACATAACTATCGGCAACCATAGTTTTCTTATCCAGTGTAATCACATCGGATTCCGGCATATCGTAGAACTGAATACTCTTAGGTATGGTATATACCTCTTCCACAAATGGTGATTTTAAAGATATTCCCGCATGATCAATAACACGTTCGATCTTTCCGAATCTTTTAATAACACTGAACTGATTTTCTTTCGTAATAACGATGGAGGAAAACAACAATATAATTACTGCGATTATGATAATGAATGAAAATACTCCGGAGATTCTTTTTACTTTTTTCATTTTGTCTTCTCTCCTTCCATTAATTTATCAATCGGTAACAGCTTCTGTACACTTGAACTACCGTCATCAATAATAACCTTTAGGTTAGGAAGTACATCCTCCATCGCCTCATAGAACATACGCTCCTTCGTGATGGATGGATATTTTTTATATTCTTCAAACATCTTGTTGAATTTTGCAACATCTGCATTTGCCTGGTTAATACGCTCAGCCTTACCGGATGCCGCTTGCTGTAAGATCTTATCCACCTCTGCATCCGCCTTTGGTAACTGCTCATTCTTATATTTATTCGCATTGTTGATCGCTGTATCTGCGCCCTGCTTCGCTGTTTCAACTGACTTAAATGCTTTCATGACATTATCAGTAGGGGGCTCCGCATCCTGGATTGATATATTCACCAGTTGAATACCGATATCCTGCTTGGTTAACTTCGCTAAAATCATCGTTTTGATTGCAGCCTGAATCTCATTCTTGCCGCTTGTGATTACATTATCCACATTATAGCTACCAACCACCATACGTATACTGCTCTGTGCAATACTCTTTAAAATAATCTCAGGTTTATCCGATGCATATAGTGCTTTAATCGGATCTGATACCTTATACTCTACAAAGAAATCTACATTAACAAAATTAAAATCCTTTGTGATCATCATTGATTCTGAATCAATTCTTTTATCCGTCTTTAAATCATACCCAATGGATAATCCCTGAATTGTGGTATCCACTTTATGTACCTGCTGTATAATCGGAATTTTAAAATGCAATCCCGCAGTGTTGACGGTTTTTGCCTTTCCAAAGGTAGTGACTACTGCCTGTTCCTGTTCCTTAATCGTGTAAAAGGAGCCAAATACTAAGACTGCTATAATAACAACTCCAATCGCCATAAGAAACAACTTACCAAATCGCTTCATAAAGCTCTTGAAATTATTACCCGGGGGGAAATCGTAAATTTTTTCTGCCATTTCATATCCTCCTATTTGTTATATTTAAAATATTAATTACTTCCTGATTTGACCGTTACCAAAAATAATATATTTGGTAGTTGTGAGCGCCTTTAATCCCATTGGACCTCTTGCGTGAAGCTTCTGGGTACTGATTCCTATCTCTGCTCCGAAACCGAATTCATTTCCATCGGTAAAGCGGGTGGAGGCATTCACATATACTGCTGCCGAATCAATCTCATTTAGAAACTTCATTGAATTATCATAATCCTTTGTTATAATGGCTTCCGAATGCTTCGTACTGTAATAATTAATGTGGTCAATCGCCTCTTGAATACTGCTTACTACTTTAATTGAGATAATCTTATCCAGATATTCCGTCGCATAATCTTTCTCCTGTGCTGGTATAAAGCCCTCGCAAATCTTACATGCTGCTTCGTCCGCACGCATTTCCACTTCTTTTGGATTCAATCTGCTATATAGCTTTGGCAAAAATCCCTCGGCAATCTTTGCATGAATCACAAGAGACTCACATGCATTACATACACCCAGACGCTGTGTCTTTGCATTATCGATGATATCAAGCGCCATATCAAAATCAGCGAATTCATCCACATACACATGGCAATTACCGGTACCCGTCTCAATTACAGGAATGGTACTATTTTCTACTACTGTTTTAATCAATCCTTCTCCACCTCTTGGGATAAGAACATCAATATATCGATTAAGCCTCATAAAATCTTTTGCTACTTCTCTGGAGGTATCTGTTATCAATAATAATGCATCTTCATCACATCCGCTTCCCATAAGACCGTTTCTCAACGCTTTTACAATGGCTGTATTGGAATGAATTGCATCACTGCCTCCTCGCAAAATAACTGCATTACCTGTTTTAAAGCATAAACCGAACGCATCCGCAGTTACATTTGGTCTGGATTCATAGATGATTCCGATTACACCTAGCGGCACTACCTTCTGTCCTATGGTAAGTCCATTCGGACGAACCGTCATGCTCAACACTTCACCGATTGGGTCGGGTAGAGAGCAAATTTGTAACAAACCGTCCGCCATTCCCTCAATTCTCTCCTGTGACAGTCGAAGGCGATCTACCAAAGAACTCTTCATTCCATTCTCCATAGCAGCCTTCACATCATTCTCATTGGCTGCTAAAATCTCTGATGAAGAAGAGATCAGTGCTTTTGCACATTCCTTCAGTGCATTATTTTTTTCATCCTGAAGCATCCGATTTAATGCAGTAGATGCCTTTCTTGCACGGGTTCCCAGTTCTTCTAAATATCCCATCCTATCCTCCAATCTTTCGCATTCATTGCGAAGTTTATACAAATGTTCTCGTCACATCATTTGAATTCATTTCATATATTACTTATTCTTCACTACATTTAATCCATCTAGTTGGGGTTATAATCATATCCGCTTTTATATCATATTCATCCGATGTTATTTGTTCCATCACCTGAAAATCATATCCTAATGCAATCTTAGTAAAATTGGCTTCCCCTTCTCTTGAAAGGTATCGATCGTAATACCCTGCACCATAGCCGATACGGTTTCCCTTATGATCAAAGGCCAAGCCGGGTAATAGCATTACGTTATCCTTTTTCACAGCTTGAGATGAAGAAGTCGCGTAGCGGTTTTGCGGATTGATCTGGGGCTCCAGTATTCCCATCGTACCGGGAACCAGTTCCTCAAGGCTCATGATTTTATAGAATTCCATGTTACACTCTTCCACTTTCGGAACATAAACTTTCTTTCCGTCAAGTAAAGCCCTACGAAGAATCTCATGGGTATCTACTTCTGATCGAAAGGATACAAAGATGAATATCTGTTTACTGCATCGGTAGACTTCACTCTCGAAAAGCTTTTGCCTAATTGCTTGTGAATTAGTATTTTGTTCTTTGATGCTCATCTGGTCTCTTCTGTTTTTTTGAAGAATTCGAATATCATCCTTTGTCATGAATGTCCTCCAATCTACATAACTTTGAATGCCATCCCTTTGTAATGTGAATTATACTTATATAATTCACATTAATCTTCTTTCTTCTTTAAATCGGTCGCATTCACAACGGAACCATCCGGATTCACAAAGGATACCTGTTCTATAGTTCCTCGTAAATTCTTACGGATGGAAGCAATATATTCCTTTCGTAAATTAACCTGTTCTTCTTTCTCCTCGACTGTTAAGCCTTCGTTCTGTGATTTATGATATAATTCATTGATTCTTGTAATTCTACTGTCTTCCATATTTCCTCCACTAATTTAGATTCTTAACTTGAATTTCTCTCAGAATCTATCCTGTTATTTTTAAGTACCCTATACTTATAAACATCCTGCTACTTTTGAGTATCCTGTTATTTTAAGTATCCTTTTATTTATAAATATCATCTTATTTATAAGTATCCTCTTATTTATAAGTATCATCTTATTTATAAACATCCTGTTATTTCCAAACAGATATATTTATAAATACCCTATTACTTTCCATATCTAAATTCATATTTGGAATATGTTGCTTAAGCTTACTTTTGATATTGCTTTGAAGTAATGTAATCCATAATGTTGAAGTTCTCCACCTTGTTCGCTTTAAAAAGTGTTCCGACTTCTTTTCCTTCTATAATATAATTAATATTTCTAACATTCTCTCCGTTCGTGATTACCATGTCCGCTCCAGAAGCGGTTGCAAGCTTGGCCGCGGATAATTTGGTTGCCATACCGCCGGTTCCCACTGAACTTGAGGAATCCTTCGCCATATCTTTTAATTTATCATCAATCACCTCAACATACGGAACCAATGTCGCCTGTGCATTCTTATTCGGATCATCCGTATATAAACCATCGATATCGGATAACAGGATTAACAAATCCCCTCCAACCAAAGCAGTTACTATTGCGGATAGCGTATCATTATCTCCAAAATCCAAATCGAGCTCATCCGTGGACACAGTATCGTTCTCATTTACGATTGGGATAACACCAAGCTTGAACAATTCATCAAAGGTATTTGCTGCATTAAAGCGGCTCACATCGTTAATCATCGTATACTTCGTCAATAAGATTTGTGCTGCTGCCTGATTATATTCTGAAAAAAGTTTCTGATAAATCATCATTAAACTTGCCTGACCTACTGCAGCACAGGCTTGCTTTACGGACCGATCAGTTGGTCGCTGTTTCAAACCAAGTGCTTTTCTTCCCACAGCTATCGCACCCGATGTAACTAGTATAACATCCTTTCCCTGATTTCTGATATCCGTAAGGATACGAACCAAGCGTTCCATTTTATCTAAGTTTAAGCTTCCTGTCTCCGGATGTGTTAAGGATGAGGAACCTATCTTAATTACGATTCTATTACTGTTTTTTAACATTTCCCTAATCTGCATAATTGCCTCCAACTATAAATATATCAACTTATCCTTTGTCTATTACGCCTGATAAAAGCTTGTGATTGCCTCAAACACCTTAATTCCATCGATTGCAGCCGAGGTGATGCCACCGGCATAACCGGCTCCCTCCCCACATGGATAAATTCCTTTTATATTACTCTGAAAAGTGATATCACGTTCTATTCGAACCGGAGAGGAGGTTCTGCTTTCCACACCGGATAGTACTGCTTCTTCACTACCAAACCCTTTTATTCTTTTATCAAATGCTAAAACCCCCTCTTTGATTGAATCAATCACTTCGGTAGGGAGACAGTTCGATAGATTGGATAATTGGTAATCGCCCCTGATGTTTGGGGTGACATCACCTATTGTAACACTATCCTTATTCCTTAACAAGTCGCCAAATAATTGCACCGGAACGCTTCCTCTGCCGGTTTGATACGCAGCTTGTTCCCATTTTCGCTGAAATTCCATACCCTTTAACGGGCCATCTCCACCAAAGTCCTCGGGCTGTACCGTCACAACAATGGCACTGTTCGCATTTACTTCATCTCTTTTATAATTACTCATGCCATTCACAGCCAAATAACCCTGTTCTGAGGAAGCATTAACAACGAAACCACCAGGGCACATACAGAAGGAATACACTCCCCTACCGCTTACAGTCTGGTGTGTCAACTTATAATCCGCAGCTGGCAGATGAATATAATCATTACCATACTGTGACTTACTGATCATACTCTGCTTATGCTCAATACGAAGACCAATCGCAAATGCCTTCGGTGATAGCATTAACCCTCTCTTATGAAACATATCAAAGGTATCTCTGGCGCTATGACCAATCGCCGGAATTAACACTTCACAAGGCACCTTCTCCTTATGATCCAGTTCAATAGCGACTAGTCTTCCTTCTTCTATGATTAAATCCGTCAGCTTCGTGTCAAAGCGTACTTCGCCACCTAGTTTTATAATATCATTTCTCATATTCTCAACGACATATCGAAGCTGATCCGTTCCAATATGGGGCTTATTAAGATATAATATCTCGGCAGGAGCACCAAACTGTACAAAGGTCTCCATAACCAGTCGATATCGGTTGAATGCATCCTTCACCAGAGTATTTAGCTTTCCGTCTGAAAAGGTTCCTGCTCCCCCTTCTCCAAATTGTACATTGCTTTCCGGGTTAAGTACATTGCTTTTCCAAAACTCCTCCACCAACTGTACACGCTTTGTTATCTGTGCTCCACGCTCTATCACCAGAGGAGAGTAACCGTGTTTGGCTAGTAGCCAGCCGGTAAATAATCCGGCGGGACCGGTTCCTATAATTACCGGTCTATGACCAATCTTTTGCTCACCGGTTGGCACAAACCCATACTGCGATTTCTCTGAGATGATAATATTAACATTGTGCAAGCGGGCAACGATGGAATTTTCTGTTTCTTTTCCTTCCATATTCACTACCGCATCCACAGTATAAATATATTTCACTTGCTCTTTTCTTGCATCGATAGACTTTTTAATAATCTGATATCTTTTGATCTTTTTTTGCGTAAGTTTTAATGCTTTTGCAATTGCCTGTAGCATCTCTTTTTCGTCGTGCTTGATCGGAAGCTTTATTTGTGATATTCGAATCATTCTACACCCGTTCCTTTTATTACTACTGTTGACCCGAAGCTGTTCCGGCAATATAACCGGTGCTCCAAGCCCATTGAAGATTGTATCCTCCACAAGTACCATCAACATCTACCAATTCTCCGACAAGATATAAATTTCGATGAAGCTTTGATTCCATGGTCATCGGATCAATCTCCTTTGTGGATACTCCACCGGCACATACCTGCGCCTGTTCAAAAGAATTTGTTCCATTTATCGATAAATGGAACTCCTTAATATTTTTCGCCAGTTCTTTTACTTCCTGATCTTTTAATTGTTTTGATTTTTTATATACATCGATCCCCGCTTTATTCAGAATAATATAGGATAATTTATGATTTAAAAGGCCAATCATCATCTCTTCACTGTTTTTTTGAGGATTGTGATGAATTCGGTTTTGTAAGTCCACCAATAATTCTCCCGTAGATTGCTCCTGCATATAATCTAGGGTTAAATGTACTTTCTCCTTGCGCTCCAAAGCCTTTGCAGCAAACCGGCTTATCTGCATAATCGGAATACCGGAGATACCGTAATCAGTAAATAATACTTCACCACTCTCTTCGACTACTGATTTATCATTGATAAATAATGATACCTTTGCTAAGGTTCGCACCCCCGAAGCTGTTTTACAACATTTATCAGAAGATTTTAGTTGAACCAATGCTGGAACCGGCTTAATTACATGATGTCCCAACTTAGCCACGAGTTCAAAGCCGCTGCCATCAGAACCATGTTGGGGTGATGCACATCCTCCCGCCGCTATAATCAGCTTCTTCGCCTGATAGGATTGCGTAGTTGTTCGGATTGTATAATCCGGCTTCTTAATTTCTTCTACTTTTTCATTATATTGAAAATCTACCTTGAATCTTGCGCATTCCAACATAAGTACCTGAACGACACTTGCGGCCTGCTCTGAATTCGGGTAGAGATAACCCTCTCGGTTTTTTGGGTAGATACCCAGCTCTTTAAAAAATTCTATGGTTCGATTAACGTCAAAACAAGACAGCACCTTCATTGGAAATGCGCTGTCACTGCTACGATAGCATGCGGGTTCCTGAACCAGATTGGTAAAATTACATTTACCGTTACCCGTAGCCAATATTTTTTTACCGGCTTTTTCTTTTCGCTCTATCACAAGAACACGGCTTCCCTGTCTTGCCGCTGCAATTGCAGCAGTCAATCCGGATGCACCCGCACCTATGATAATCACATCGTATTCCACCCTGCAGCCTCCAATTTGAATCAAAATTATGTTTGTTTCATTATATTTTACCCCAAGAATTATTTCAAGCATTTCTTTGTATTATAAGTATTTCTTTAAACTTCTTTCATCTTTCTAAAGAGATTTTAATAATTGGATATGAAAAGGTTAACTTGCCGATGATATAAATGTTTTCTTATTGAAAATAATAAATTTTAACTTACAGAAAAAGGAAGCTGCCTTTTAATCTAGCAGCCTCCTCTTTCCTATGAACCATTTTACTTAATTATCTTACATTTTCCTCTAACTGGAATAGCTTTCGAGTAAGGAATATAGCTCGTCCTCACTATTCACATAGATTCCCTGTGTTAATGCAATTCGATCCTCTTCGGACAGATCTTTTGCATCAATCTCTGTATATTTGTAAACCGTCTTTTTATCGCTGTTATATACAATCACTTTACCGTCCTTAATTGCTACATAGTACATACACGGAACAAAGTCTTTATTATAGCTTTTCTTTAAAACGATTTGATCCTCTGAAAATGACACAAGTTCAAAGGAGAACAAGCCTTTATTGTATTCTGACAGTGGTATATCCTTCATATATGAAGTAAGGTATTCGACCACTTGATCTCTGGTAAGTCCCACCAAGTAGGCGGGCGGATTTAATTCCTGTGTTTGTGTTGTATCCGTCTTCAAATCGTAGTTTTGCAACGTATATTTTGTCGTTGGCTTGACGGTTGCATCGTTTTGCAATGTTTCAACACTATTATTTGTTTGTGATGCTGCCGTTGTTGGCGTCGGTTTGTTGTTTAGAGCATACAATTGTTCTTTATGTTCAATGGCTTTATTATTAAAATCATTTAAAGCATGAAGATAACTCAAATAGTAGCATGCCGAAAACATGACACATATTAATACAAAACTCAAGAGATAAATCGATGCCTTTTTTAGCTTCATAGAAACCACTCCTTTGGCAAAGATTATGTCCATTATTTTCATAATTATACAGATATATCAAAACTTACATCAATATTTTACTACAAATAAAAAGAACTCTATGTAAGAGTTCCTTTTATGAATTTATGATAATAATATTGAACATCTTTCATGCTTATTTATTTTAACAGGTGAAGCTTCTTCAATACGCGAACCAAGGTCGCGCCCTTTGGAACGGATAGCAACTCTGTTTCATCCACTCCACGAAGGAAGATTAAAAAGGCAAAGTACACAATGATTGCTACGATTATTGCTAACATAACCGATATTATATTACTATCAAGAAGTGACATCATCCCTTTATAGGTAAAGTATGTTGCTACCCCCATAAATCCTGCACTTACCGCCGGGATAATAAAGGTTTTCAGAATCTCCTGTTCATACCCAAGATATTTCTCAATTGCTAGCCAGTTTAAGACACATATCACAAGTGCAAAGGTTACATTCCCCATAACAAGTGCATATGTACTTAACGGTGTGAAATGCAATAATAAAATCAGAAATACTACATGGATTGCCAGCGAGATTGCAGAATTGATAACCGGGATTCGCATTCGATTAATTCCCTGCAAAACTGCTGAAGATAGTGTTGATAATGCAAAGAAAACAATTGCAATACTTCCTAACGTTAATAGGTTTGCAGATAACTTCGAGTCATCATTAAATATCATCTTCAAAATAGGGGATGCTAATACACCCATACCAACCGCTGACGGAATCGCAACAATCATATTAAACTTAATTGCGACATGGATTTTATTATAAATTACATCCTTTAAGCCCTTGGAATAAGCTGCCGCTATCGTTGTAATAATTGCAGTTGATATTGCAGTTGCAATCGCAACCGGTACATTGGATAGCAGTCTATATTTCAAACCATAGATTCCCAATAATGCATTACGATAATCCGATATATAGAGTTTGCCCGCAACATATTTTTCCAGCACCTCTTGATCAAAGACTGTAACCTTCTTTGGGGCCATAATATGATTAAATATACTTACATCTAATATTCCACTTATTTGGAAAACGGCCTGACTCAGTATGATAGGAGCAACAGTAATAAGCAATAACTTAAATATGGTTGAGTAAGATTCTTTATATTCATCCTTATCACGGCGCATCTGCTTCCGTAAAGTAGGTCGATATACCATGAATACGAAAACCAGAAAGAATAATCCCATCAATGCGCCTAAAAATGTTCCCAATGTTCCACCTGCAGCACCGTAGGATGACACATCCTTACTATCCCTATACATATTTACAAATATATAAGCAGCGCCAATACTAATGATTGCATTAACCACCTGTTCGATTAACTGGGACATTGCGGTTGGAATCATGGTATTCTTACCCTGGAAGAATCCCCTTAACACGCCCATAATGGCAAAAATAAAGATCGTCGGTGATAATATCCTCAGCGGAAGTATTGCATCGTCACTCTTACCAACCAACTGGGAAAGGGCGGGGGCACAAAAATAGATAATTAGCATCGCTGCAAATCCGACTGCCGAAGCAAATCCTAATGCACAGATAAATATTCGATAGGAATTTTTATATTCCTTGTTCACTCTTCTAATTGTAACCAGCCTTGCTACAGCAATTGGTACGCTATACGAGGACAAAATAAGGGCAAAATTATATATTTCAAAGGTATTTCCATAAATACCAACACCATCATCATCTATGATTCTGTTCATAGGAATTCGATACACCAACCCTATGATTCGAACAATCAGAGAAGTAGCTGCCAGGATACTACCCTGCATTAAAAAATTGTTTCTTCTTTCTCTTGCTGACATAACCTGCTCCTTCGTTTCTCCTATGTAATAAACGTTATTACTTTGCTAAAACATACCAAACATCAACAAATCAAAGACAATATTTCATCTTTGCTTTGTTGATGTTTTTTAGGATTATTGACTTAATTACTTAAACAATACACTCTATAAAGAAATTAATAACTATTTAAATGAAACGTCATCCGTACGGCTATCCGGGAATAATGCGATATATGTTTTACCCGGATTAATTGTTAATTCATTTCCGCCTTCATCATAGTATCTCATCCAATGATCTGCTTCTTTTTTCTTCCAGGTGATGTTTACCTTCTTGCCATTCGTGATATAATAACCGGAACCACTGGCATTCGCAATATCCATTGTCTGATAACCCTTCTTATCAATATTCCATTCTTTAACGAATTGAACGATGATGTTTTTAAAGGCCAATTGCTTGTTTGTCAGAGAATCTACATGCTTTTCTCCGAACTGGAAACGTTCATAAACCTTTTCTCCTGCGTTATACTGAAAATATGGATCATTATAAGTTGAAAAATGAATACCAATTCGATTGTCGGCAGGTGTTCCATCACTTAATTCCGTGTCCTGATCATAGAAGGAAAAATGTGGCTTGTAATCACTCGAATATTTTGTTTCATACCCGTATTTCTCTAAGCCTTCCTTAATCAATTTTTCACTGGAAAATGCATTATGGGGAGCTCTAATGCTCTCATCTCTATAGAATATAGTTCCACCCTTACCGGTTATACCGTCAATCTCATCTAATCCAAGTTCATTCACTTTATCCTTTGCATAACTGGTGCCTCCAAAGTGAATATAAATCGCATCATATTCATCCGCAATACTTGCAAAGTAATGTCTAGCGCTTCTGGTTGAGCCGATGCGGTCACCCGTATAGTTTTCTCCAACTCCTAATAATCTGGTGATACCACCTTCAACCAAGCATTCATAAACAATATCAGCTTGTCCGATACCCCATTGATTTCTTACTGTTTTGAAATTGTTAAATGCGAATGCAATCGGACGTTTTGTTCCGATTTCATTCGGAACCCATTCACCTGAGAGATAGCTCTTCATCTCTCCGTCATGGGTCGGTGCCTGAGTAACCGCTTCCGTAGGCTGATCTGTTGGAGCTGTGGTTAATGTGGGCTGTGTATTATCAATCTCATCATTCGTCTTCTTGCAACCAACTAAAACTAGTACGATTAAAGTCATAAGGAAAATGGTAATAATTTTTTTATTATGCATTCCTTTGCCTCCTTCTATGTGTTTTGGGGATTATCTTCTAATTTGAAGTATGTCCAAAACCTCATTCTGTTTTTGTTCCATTACTAATCTTTCTTCGTCTTCCATATGATCATATCCAAACAAGTGAAACATGCTGTGCGCGGTAAGAAATGCAATCTCACGCTCCATACTATGCCCATATTCTTCAGCCTGTTCCTGTGCCCGGTCTACCGAGATGACAATATCCCCAAGAAGCAACTCGCCAGATTCCGGATGAAAACACTGTGCATAATCAACCTCTAATCGGGAGAAGTCTCCGGGCGTATCATATTCAATTGAAGGAAAAGATAACACATCCGTCGGTTTATCAATTCCGCGGTATTCCTTATTAATCTGCCTTATCTGCTCATTATCCGTAAACAATACGTTAACTTCACTCTCATAAGGGCATTTTTCGTAATCAATGCATCCCTCGATAACTCTCTGAATTAATGCTTCATAATCAAAATCCATATTTTTTGATGCTTCATATTCAATATTATAAGTCATTTATCTAACCTTTCTGATTTCCCTTATAAAGCCTAAGATTTTTTACTTTTAAATTCTTCCTGATAAAATTCCTTTAAAAGTTTAAAGTCCTTCAGGCTTAATCCGGAAGCATCAAACGTTCCCTTATCCAACCTCATCTGGAAGATATTCTCAATAATTTTTTGCGTTGTATATTTGTGGTCATTTGTCTTTTCAATAAAGTCTATTGTAGAAACCACATTATCCGACAGCATGACAATTGCTGCTTCGACCGAGCTTGGTCTATCATATTTTACATTATGTTCTCTGATAATCGCTGCTACTTCCTCCGGGAAAAAGTGCTCTTTTGCCAGACGTAATCCCTCTTCGATATAATATTTACTCCTGATCTTGCCGATCTCATGGTATAAACCACCGGCTTTTGCAAGGTTTGCATTTGCTCTAATTAATGAAGCAGCGCGCTCAGATAGTTCTCCGATAAGTAAGGAATGCAAATATAATTCCTCTGATTTCTCTCTTAATTCGCTCAGCAGCTCATTCTCGGTATTACAAAGTTCCTCATAACTTGTCTTATTACGATCCATAACGTTATTCCGATTCAATTCGCCAGCTGCTATCTGTGTATTGATTTTTCTCTCCAGTTCAGACTCAAACTCACTTGTCATCACCTCTTCAGATGATGCTATCTCTTGTATCGCCAGCACCGGTTGATTAAGGGAAGACTCATCCTCAGAGGTCGAGGTTGAGGTTGAGGTTTGTTCCGTAATATCGTTCTTAATAAATCTCTGGTATAAAAAGGTTATTATATAAGAAAGAACCATAACCGTCAAGATGCCAAAGAGTGAACGGACATAATCATAGTTCTTTTCTTTATCAAATGAAAAATTATTAATTGCAAATGCTACCGTAATATTAATTGATAATATGATAATAACAGCATACACTACTGTTGCCTTATTCTTAATCGCACCGGATAATACACTTAATAATACGCATACAATTAAAATCTGAATCAATAACTGTGGACTTAAGTTATGTTGAAATCCTAAAAGAAAGGTAAGAATAAAATTACATAGTAATCCAAGCTTATTATCAATTAGCATTGATATCAAAAGACCACCAATCAGCCATAAACTATCAAGTTCCGGATTCGGTAGTAGGAACAACAAAGCAATGGAGCCCAGATATCCTAATACAATAATGGTTTTTGAAAATCTTAAGTTCCGTGTTGTTTCCTCATTCAGACGTATATAAAAGGTGATTGTCCCAGTTAATACCAAAGTAATAACTCCGATTTTTGCAACTTCTGCACCGGAGGCGTTGTGTAAAACATTCAGCCATACCGCAAACAGTGTGGACAAAATCGGTAGTAACGATATAAAGACAGGATTACTCTTCGTATTCTTCCTTCTTACTATCAGTGATAAAAATCCTCTCTTTTCTTTAACAGAACCTTCCTTATTGTCTTTTTTCATTCCGGTTTCCTCTGATCTTCTCGGATTTAAAGTTCAATTTTCTTTCTCTTTTGTATTTATCATGATCCAGTGCCTTTGTTTCAACCTTTTTTAACTTTTCTTCATAGGAATCATATGCTTTTACGATTTTCTGAACTAGCGGATGTCGAACAACGTCCTGACTCGTCAGATAGGAAAAGCCTATGTCTTCAATCTTGCTTAACACATTGATTGCAACATCCAAACCGGATTTTACACCGATGGGTAGATCTTTTTGTGTCATATCGCCTGTGATAACAACCTTAGAACCAAAACCGATTCTGGTAAGAAACATCTTCATCTGCGCCGGTGTAGTATTCTGTGCTTCATCAAGTATGATAAAAGCATTATCCAAAGTTCTACCTCTCATATATGCAAGTGGTGCTACTTCGATAAGTCCTTTTTCTGTATTCTTAACAAATGCTTCCGGTCCCATAATCTGATGCAATGCATCATACAATGGTCTTAAGTAAGGATCTACCTTACTTTGTAAATCACCCGGTAAAAAGCCCAACTTCTCTCCCGCTTCAATTGCAGGACGAGTCAATATAATCTTACTTACTTCATCATTTTTAAAAGCGGTAATTGCCATCGCCATTGCCAGATAGGTTTTTCCTGTTCCGGCGGGGCCTACTCCAAATACGATCATCTTTTTACGGATCTGATCCACATAAGATTTTTGACCCAATGTTTTTGGTTTGATCGGCTTACCGGTAATTGTATGACAGATAAGATCCTTATCAATTTCTACAATTTCTCTTTCTTTATCTTCATAGCAAAGAGAGATTGCATAATTAACATTTTGCTCTGTGATCTGATTACCACGTTTAGAAAGTTCCAACAGTTGAATAAATACGCTTTTTGCTCTGGCGACGTCTTCGGCACCACCAACTACTTTGATTTCACCGTTTCTTGCAATCATCGTTATATTAAAGGAGCGCTCTATTATCTTAGCATATGCATCAAATCTTCCAAAAACATTTTTCTCATGTTCGGCAGGTATATCAATTATTGTCTCCGTTATGCTCATCTTCCTGTTCTATCCTCCACTCGTCTTCTTGTATCGTTTTATATTCCCAAGCTGGCTCTTCCACAAGGATTCTACCCTGTGTTATGCATTGATTATTCTCTATCGTAGTTTGAATATTATTATCCGTAATTTTGATATTATTCTTATTAAGGTTATTGAGATATCTGTTCAAATGTTCCTTTGCTAAAGATATTGCCTCTTCCTTCGTATAATTATTCTGTTCCTCACGATATTCCCTGGTCTTGATCGATCCATATAAAAATGGAAGATAAAAAGAATCGGTAATATGAAGCGCATTTTCGTTTGTAATTATATCATATTTGCTATAGGAATTTCTAGGACTATATAAAAATAATTTTTTCCCGAAAATGCCAAAATAATATCCTTTTTTTGTTTTCCCTGTATAAATGCGTTTATCATATAGCATCGAAAAACTATCCTTATAATTATAAAATGATCTACACACGATGTCTGCATCGGCTACAACCGGTTGATAACGCTGTATTTCATCAAAATCTCCCTTAATGACAAGTATTCCGGATACTAATATATCTCCCTTTTTCACAACGTCACCCAGCTTTACCATCGGGGTGCCTGATCTAGTTATAATCTTCTCTACAATTGCATCCTTGGTAGCAACCATATGACTAGGGGACATTGCGACCTTTGCAGGAGCCGGCATATTCGTCTCCGTTATCTTGATAATAAGGCGTGTACCCCTTATCTCCGCCGATACCCATCCGATATCTTTATATGCCAGGCGAATGGTTTCTTCAATCTCCTGACAATCAACTTTCTTTTGCAGCATGCCGGTATGTACCTGATTTTTATCCAGGAATTTTATCATCGCTTCGGAAGTATATTTTGACCCGCCTACAATACTTATATTCCATATGTACAATGACATTATGTATATTAATATAACACACAGGAGCAAACCCACAAAAAATCCTTTTCTCTTTCGATTTCTATGTAGGAAAAACGGAAAGCCTTTTTTCTTGATAATTCTTGGTATTATCCTGGTCTTCTTAGCAATTGGTTTAAGTTTTTTATAATTTTTTATAGAGATATGGAAGCGGTACTCGTCATCAACCTGCTTCAAATCCCATATAAATAGCTTTTTATTACAACAAAGATTGATAAATCGTTCCGGTGATGCTCCCTTAATCTTCACATACAAATACCCACGGAACCAATTCAATAATTTAATTAGCATGACCATCCCTCCCGGTCGGCAACTGTGATCCATTTTTTAAGGTCTTCACAAACCTGATCGTTTTACATAATCCTTATGTATTGTCATATGTATCAGTTAAATCGCTCGCGTAAAAATTATTGATAATAGATTGCCTGGATATAGCCGGTAATTCTCATCTCATCCTCAGTAAAATATAGAATATTTAATTGTTTTCCCTCAATGCAGATCTTGCATAGCTTTGTTTGTACCTTAATTATACTGCCGTTATATTCGATGATTCCTTTATAATTTTCAAGACAGATTTCATTTCTTCCGGTTGCGGTAATAATCGGAGCACCCGCCAGTATATCAGCTGGCAAATGAATTCGATTTGATAATTCTTCTAAATAGGTGGGTGATTGATTTGATTTGATTTTCTTTTTCTTGTTCAGACCTTTATATAATGTGTCTTTATTTATTTTTTTGAATTTTTGATGTGATGATTTCAGGTTATCCTTCATCGCGGCCCCCTAAATCCTTCGCAGATACTGTAATAATATATGAGTTTTTTTTAAAATGTAGACTAAATAAAAAACTTCCAATGAATGTTCATTGGAAGTTCGTGTAAAATTAATATTTACGTTTTCTAGCAGCTTCAGACTTTTTCTTACGTCTTACGCTTGGCTTCTCATAATGCTCCCTCTTACGGATCTCCTGTTGGATACCGGCTTTCGCGCAGTTTCTTTTGAATCTGCGGAGAGCACTATCTAAAGTTTCATTGTCTTTTACAATAACATTTGACATAGTCTCACACCTAACCTCCCTCCAGTTGTGTATTGTGCGTAAACAACTGTTTGGGTATTTTTTGAATAGCACTAAAAGTATTATAGCATATTTTTCATTTTCGTCAACTTCTTTTTGATATTTAAGAACAGTTTCTCAGCTTGATTTATCATGTTGTTCTTCTATAATTCTACAAGAATTACAAGTATTTCTACTTATAAATAATCTTTCACACGAATCAAGCATATAGAGCTCCATTCGCAATCACCGCATACTTCGGATAATTTACCTG
Source organism: Variimorphobacter sp. HTMS_6 (assembly GCF_059717775.1). NCBI lineage: Bacteria > Bacillati > Bacillota > Clostridia > Lachnospirales > Lachnospiraceae > Variimorphobacter > Variimorphobacter sp. HTMS_6. The sequence continues at coordinate 1,308,951 of NZ_AP046094.1, read as the reverse complement.
CTTGAAGGATATGTTTTTTCACCTTCTCATGGAGCTGTTTCCACTCTATAAATAAGTCAGGGCTCAGTTTACATAACTTGTTCACTGCTTCATCGTATCTTGATGCCTTATCAAAACATTTCCCTTGATACTCGTTACTATTTGGACATGCAGCGCAGATCTGGTCTTCCCCTTGGGTCAACTGTATGAATGGATTTTTCTCCAGCTCCTTAATTACATAGGACATCTGCTTAACAAATTCCTCACTATACCCCTTTCCTTCAAAGAAGGTAATGCACAGAACATGGTGTGGTCGTATTTTAATTTTGCACATATTTGGATAATCTCTTTGTTAAGACAACAGCAAGAACAATCTTGATTAAATCCGGGATAATGAAAGGATAAATACACCAGCCAAGTACTACGTTAAGGCCTACCGGTTTTACATTGTGGGAAAATACATACATAAACCACGCAGTTCCGAATCCATAACAAACTACTAACCCTACTACCATAGCAATTACCATAGGAATAATCTTCGTTCCAAAGATTTGAGTTATTAACCAATATACTAAGGCTGAAAATAAAAATCCGATAACATATCCGCCGGTATTACCGAACAACTCTCCTATACCGCCTCTAAATCCTTGAAAAACCGGAATTCCTATCATGCCTAGTAATATGTAAATTATAACTGCAATCGAACCTCTCTTACCACCTAATAACCCTACCGTACAAAACACTGCGAAAGTCTGTAGCGTAAATGGAACTGCTGCGGGTATTGAAATCCAGGAACAGATTGCAATTAGCACTGCCATCATCGCAATATAAACCATATCAATTACTTTAAACTTATTACTCTTAATATTCATTATATCCTCCATGTAGTAAAATGACTCTAGCTTCTCGTTGATTGTTATAGAATGTTATAATCACGTAAGAGTCAAGTAGATAATTTATTTCCAAGCGTACTTTTATATATTCGTTTGGATGTTACATGAAGTATACCACCACTCATTTATATTGTCAACCGTTCTTGTATTTATAGTTGACAATCCACATCCCACTATTCATTATTAAAACATGGTAACATTCTCTATAATGCTAGCTATTGTAAAATAATAGTTATATAATATAGTTTAATAAACCATTGATACAAGGAGGATAAATTTATGACGAAGGATGATTTACACCAACCATCCCAGAAAAGGGCTCCCTTGGTAAAATACAAGCCATCCCCCTCAACTAAAATCATCATTTTCCTAACAATTTTCTCGTTCACAATATACATCACTATGACAATGCTGATGTCCCTATCTGTAATTCATGGCTTTTGGTTGTTTATTCCAATTATCTCAATTGGGCTAACCCTTATATTTTTAATTTCTTAGATGTTAGAAACTTTCATTATAAATACAACCGAGATTGGATTCGCATATCACCGAAGGAAGAATCTTTTGCGTTAGGTATCACTTTAGGTATCTTCATAGGTATCTTCATAGGTTTTCTCCTTGGCCATTTTCTTTAGGTCAACACGAAGTTAATGTATCAAATTAATGATTACGAAGAAAGGGGGGATATTAATGAAAGATAAACAAGAATACTCTTTTTTCACTGAGAAAAGTATTCAGGAATGTAATGATATCTTAAATAGGAACATAGTAAAAAAATATATGGAAGGTGATTACATCGGTAAAGTGAAAGAAGACTGTTTCATCATCCGTTATTGTGATGCGAATCGATTTGGTGCAAGATATAATCCTCCCAAATTCATATGTAAATTAGTTCATTCCGATAACGGCACTTATCTCGAGGGGCATTTTAACAAACCAGCCGGTTTTACCTTATTTGAGATATCTATGATGATTGCATTTGCAATTTGTACAATCTGCGTACTATGCAGTGCTATCTTAAATATATTCTCTAGTCCAACGAATTCTAATTATCAAAATCCGATTATATTATTTGTTTTTGCCTTCATATCTTTGATAATAGGGCAAGGAGTTCCTAGAGCCATAAAAGGATTCAGGGATGAGGATAGAGAAAAAATAATACGCTTTCTTAAAAACAAATTAGTTTTAATTGATAAAATAGAAAATATAACAATAGACTTATAAAAACATTAGAGCTGTTTGCTCTGCTATTTTGAACTTTGTTATGCCCCATAATTAAATTTTATAGTATACTGTATTAATTCAATATCATAAAGATCCTTGTGCCTTATCATAATCATTTTTATGCACATAGATATAATATGTCTTGGTATAGTCCATATTAACGCCAAATGTACCCGTTCTTGCTCGATTCGATGAACCAAAAAAACCAGGGCTGGTACTATCAACTATTTTATAATCATATTTAATGTTATTAGATGAAAGTTTATAACGAACTTCGTCAAATCTTTGAGTTGAGTTTCCGACAAAAACTTCTTTTCTATTCCAAATCATTATCATAAATTCTCCTCCTTAATGAACAAAACAATATGTATCGACCTAACAACAGTCTTATTATATAGCATATTTATCCAAAACACTCCCCCCCTAATCCTTATGATTTTTAAAATTATCTATATAATTAATGGAATATTATAAGTGCAAAAAAGCAGTTGCATAATAGTGCTTAATAGGATGTCACATTATTTAGCCCAATAATTATCTGTAAAGCTATATAACTTTCTTCCTAAATAAACGTACTATTTTACAACTGCCCTTTTCATATTTTACTAAAATATATTTTATTTAATCTGTCCTGATAACGCATCCTTTGCTTTTTCAATGACTGCGTCAATACCTGCTGCGTTCTTACCACCAGCTTGTGCCATGTTCGGTCTTCCGCCGCCACCGCCGCCAACTAAGGAAGCGAGTTCTTTAATGAGGTTACCTGCATGTGCACCCTGCTTCATCACACCGTCTGTAGCCATCGCGATTAAGCTTACTTTATCAGGTGATGTGGAGGATGCTAGAAGAATTACTCCTTCTCCTAACTTCTCCTTGAGCTGATCACCAAGATTACGAAGCTCATTCATATCTACATCAGGAACCTTAACCGCTAATAATTTAACACCCTTTACTTCAACAACTTGGTTCATAACATCACCAAGTGCGTTATTTGCAAGCTTGCTCTTTAGCTTTTCATTTTCTGATTTTAATGCTTTAATTTCCTCGAGATAACTTTCAATCTTAGTAGTTAACTGAGCAGGCTCTGTCTTAGCAACTTTTGCAGATGCAGTAAGCTCTTTCTCAAGTTCTTTATAATAAGTAAATACACCATTACCGGTTAACGCTTCGATTCTTCTTACACCCGCTGCGATACCTGTCTCGGATAAGATCTTGAATACGCTGATTACACCGGTATTTGCAACATGGGTACCACCACAAAGTTCCTTGCTGAATTCACCCATAGTTACAACACGTACATCGCTTGCATACTTCTCACCGAACAATGCCATTGCGCCTTCTTTTTTTGCTTCATCAATATTTGTCACTTTTGTAATAACACCAAGATTGTTTGTAATCTGTTCGTTTACGATTTCTTCAACCTTTTGTAATTCCTCAGCTGTTAATGCGGAGAAATGAGTAAAATCAAAACGTAAACGATCTTCATTTACAAAGGAACCAGCCTGTTCAACATGTGAACCGAGAACCGTTCTTAATGCTTTCTGTAATAAGTGAGTAGCACTGTGGTTCTTCGCTGTGGAAGCTCTCTGTACGGTATTAACCTGAAGAGAAACCTTCTCATTCACTTTAAAGATACCTTTAGTTACAGTACCAACATGTCCAATCTTACCGCCTTGAAGCTTAATAGTATCTTCTACTTCAAATTCAGCATCTGCTGTGGTGATAATACCGGAATCTGCTGCCTGTCCACCGCTAGTCGCATAGAATGGAGTTTCCTTCACAAGAATAGTTCCAATCTGTCCGGCAACTAATTCTTCAACAATTTCAGTCTCAGAAGTAAGTACAGTGATTTCAGACTCATAAACCAAATGCTCATAGCCAACAAAAGCGGAAGTAATACTTGGATCAATCTGCTGATATACGGTTTCTTCTGCGCCCATGTAATTTGTTGTTTTTCTAGCAGTTCTTGCTGTTACTCTCTGAACCTCCATTGCATCACGGAAGCCCTTCTCATCCACTTCAAAGCCTTTTTCTTCAAGGATTTCTTTTGTTAAATCAAATGGGAAACCGTAGGTATCGTATAATTTGAATACGTCCTCACCGGTTAAGATCTTGCCACCATTTTTCTCTAATTCCTTTTCCATCTCTGAAAGGATATTTAAGCCCTGATCGATTGTCTTATTGAATTTCTCTTCTTCAATTGTAAGAAGCTTTAAGATATATTCCTTCTTTTCTTCTAATTCCGGATAACCATCCTTATGCTCTTCAATTACCACCTTTGCAAGTTTTGCCATGAAGTCGCCTTGAATTCCGAGTAATCTTCCGTGACGAGCCGCACCACGAAGTAAACGACGGAAAACATATCCTCTTCCTTCATTGGAAGGAATAACACCATCGGATGCCATAAAGGTTGTGGAACGGATATGATCTGTAATCTTACGGATGGATACATCTTTCTTGGCATCTGATTGATAACTTGTATGAGCAAGCTCACACACCTTATCTCTGATTGCTTTCATCGTATCCACATCAAAGATGGACGGAACATCCTGTACAACGGCAGCAAGTCTCTCCAGACCCATACCGGTATCAATATTTTTATTCTCAAGTTCTGTATAATTATCATTACCATCACTGTTAAACTGGGTAAATACATTATTCCAAACCTCAATATATCGGTCACATTCACAGCCTACGGTACAGCCCGGTTCACCACAACCGTATTTTTCACCACGGTCATAGTAAATCTCTGAGCAAGGACCGCAAGGACCTGCGCCATGCTCCCAAAAGTTATCAGCCTTACCAAAACGGAAAATTCTCTCTGGTGCGATACCAATTTCCTTTTCCCATATCTCAAATGCTTCATCATCGTTCTCATATACAGAAGGATATAAACGGCTCGCATCGAGACCTACCACTTCCGTTAAGAATTCCCATGACCAAGCGATTGCTTCATGTTTAAAATAATCACCAAAAGAGAAATTACCTAACATTTCAAAAAAAGTACCATGTCTGGCAGTCTTACCGACATTCTCGATATCACCGGTACGGATACATTTCTGACAGGTTGCTACTCTTTTCCTTGGTGGTATCTCTTGTCCTGTAAAATATGGCTTTAATGGAGCCATACCGGAATTAATTAATAATAAGCTGTTATCATTATGAGGAACCAGCGGGAAGCTGTTCATCACCAAATGTCCCTTACTTTCAAAGAATTCCAAGAACATTTTTCTCAGTTCATTTACACCGTATACTTGCACGTTAATTGCCTCCTAGATTGTATTAATACATGTTAGATATAATTTTGATTCAAGTGTCGAACGTAATATGTGAACAAAGCAGAAATCACATGTTTTACCGGGAACCAAGCCCTGTACATATGATATCTGTTTTACTCACAGAATACATTCGGTACTTGAATCAATAATAGTATTATTCGCAACTAATATACTAACATCAAAATTGATTTTTTTCCAGATTTATTTTCTGTGTGCCAGTTCTGTTGTGACGTCACTCCAATCAAGTCCGCATTCTGCCATAAGAACCATCAAGTGATATAAATAATCCGCAATTTCATAACGAAGCTCCTCTGCACCCGGATTCTTTGCTGCTATCGTGATTTCGGTCGCTTCCTCACCACATTTTTTCAGGATTTTGTCTATTCCCTTATCAAACAGATAATTAGTATAAGAGCCTTCCTTCGGATGTAGCTTACGATCCATGATAACATGATATACATCATTAAAGATATGAAGCGGATCTTCATTATTATATTCTTTCTTCACAAGCTCCTTATGGAAACAGGATTGCTCTCCGGTATGACAAGCCGGACCGATTTGAAGAACCTTCGCAAGAATCGTATCATTATCACAATCCAGACTGAGTTCTTTGACATATTGAAGATGTCCAGAGGTCTCACCCTTCACCCATAAACAACTGCGGCTTCTCGAATAATAAGTCATTTTGCCGCTGGCAACAGTCTTATTATAGCTTTCCTCATTCATATACGCAAGCATTAAAACCTCGGAGGTACGATAATCTTGGACGATAACCGGAATCAATCCATCCGAATTGACTTTGAATTCACTAAACGACATCTTGCTGTCATAGGAATTCACCTCAATTCCTCCTGCTTTCAGAGCAATCTTTGCTTTCATGATATCCTTATCTTCAAAGAAATTGGTTGCAACACCTATTCCATTTTCTAAGGAGAGGATGCTTCCCATATCGTTACGAACCAAGCTGTCACGAATTAAAATCTTGATTGGGAATGCCTCAAACTTCTCGGTTTCTGAATCAGATAATGTTACATGCTTAAGCATAACGGTTCCAACCTTAAACTGAACCAGGCTTTCGGACAATGCTTGCTCCTGCTCCAGATATTCTACAATATCCAGCTCCACACTTATTTTTTCTGATCCGAATCGATCCGTGGCTTCCTTTAACACCGACTTATTCTCCAGAGTCGCATAGTTTACCATAACGGCACCGGCACCGGTATAAAGTGCCTTTTTGATATCCTCTAAGCGCTTAACATAGCATCCGAGAATAAAAGGAATATCAATTTCCTTAGCAATCTCCTTTGCCAAAGAAAAGAATTCTTCCCTCGTCTTCTCATCCTTGGAGTAATTATAAATTAACAATTCATCCGCTCCACCATAGGAATAGCTTTTTGCTAATCGGATTACATTTGCGGATACTTCACCTTCCGCATTAATATATGGGATAATTTTTTTCTCTGACATCGGGAACGAAACCTCCTAGTTTTTTTCGAATAAGTTAACTGCCTTTTTCAAATCAATTCTATTTTCATATAATGCTTTACCAACAATCGCACCGTATACATTGATTTCTTGCAACATTTCCAGATCCTTCAAGGAAGAAACTCCGCCCGATGCGATAATATCAAGCCCGGTTGCATCCACCATCTCCTTGGTATGAGAAATATTAGGTCCCATTAGCATCCCATCCTTAGATATGTCCGTATATACGATTGTCTTTACGCCGAACTTCTTCATCTCAAGAGCTAAATTAACCGCCTGGTAAGCACTAACCTTTTCCCAGCCTTCAATCGCTACCATACCATCCTTTGCATCAATACCGATTACGATTCTTTTTGATCCAAAGGTTGCAATCGCTTCTTTAATAAATGCCGGATCCTTAACCGCCTTAGTACCGATTATTACTCTCTCAACGCCCAAATTCAGCTTATTCTCAATATCCTTAATGGTACGGATTCCACCACCTACCTGAATCGGTAGCTTCACTTCTGATACGATTTCCTTAATGACTTCATCATTTACGGAGTGACCCACTAAAGCCCCATCGAGATCAACAATATGGATAAAGGAAGCTCCTGCCGCTTCCCATTGTTTTGCAATTTTAAGTGGAATATCAGAATACACTAAAACATCCTGAAAGCTTCCCTGTCTAAGTCTTACACACTGTCCATTTTTAATATCAATTGCCGGAAATAATTTCATGATACACCATTGCCTTTCTGTTATTAGATTGTTCCCTTGGTAGATAACACCCCAACTATACGCTCATCAAAGCCGGTTGCCTGATCCAAGGCTTTCGCGAAAGCCTTAAAAGCAGCTTCAGCAATATGGTGATCATTGCCACCGTCTAATAATTTAATATGTAGATTCATTCCTGCAGAGTAGGATACTGCATAGAAAAATTCTTTCAATAATTCGGTTTCCATATAACCGATTCGTTCCGATTTAAATTCCAAGTCGTATGACAAATAAGGTCTTCCGGATAAATCAATTGCACAGAGCACCAAGGTCTCATCCATAGGCAGAACAAAAGAACCATAGCGTCTTATTCCCTGCTTATCCCCAATCGCAGTTTTAATTGCCTGCCCTAATACGATACCGGTATCTTCAACGGTATGGTGAGAATCCACATACAAATCTCCCGATACAGTAAGCTTCATATCAAAAAATCCATGTCTAGTAAAACTCTCAAGCATATGATTAAAGAAACCGATTCCTGTTTCAATAACTGCTTCACCATTACCATCCACGTTAAACTCCATATTGATATCAGTTTCTTTCGTTTTTCTTTTTATCACCGCACTTCTGTTGCTCATGATCTCACCCTCTCGTTTTTTATAATTATACAATAACATTTATAAAAGTCAAATTTTATTCGTTACAATTTATATTGATGTTTAAGGAATGGATGCAGTGAGTACGGAAGGGAATGAATATTCTCTTCTGCCCTGCCTGCATCCTGATATAGACAATTCTACAATATTTTTATTTCAACTTATCATTCGAATTTGTCTTGTTATTATAATATCATTAAAGCATAGTACTCTTATAATAAACAAGATCAAATCGAGTCCGGAAACTTCGTTCTGTTATTCATATCAAAATTGCACTGTTTGGAAGAGCTTTCATAAGATTTTGTAACCCCAACTATTCAAATCGAACTGAAATCGAATTTGCATGCGCCGTCAGATATTCGGAATTTGCAAAGGTCACGATATCCTGATAAATTGGTTCAAGCGCTTCTCTGGAGTAGGAAATGATGCTGGATTTCTTGATGAAATCATCCACGCTTAACGGTGAGAAGAATTTGGCCGTTCCGTTTGTCGGAAGGACATGGTTTGGTCCTGCCATATAATCTCCCAACGGTTCGCTAGAGTACTCACCGATAAAAATGGCTCCGGCGTTCTTAATCTTCGTCATCATCATGAACGGATCCTTTGTCATGATCTCCAAATGCTCGGAAGCGATTTCATTCGCTGTTTCAATCATATCTGCTTCGTTCTCAGCCACCATGATATATCCGTAATTATCCAAGGACTTTTGAAGGATTTCCTTACGGGATAACTGCTCCACGAACTGATCCACTTCGATGGATACCTTTTCAGCAAGTTCTCGGCTGGTTGTAATCAAGATTGAAGAAGCGAGTTCATCATGCTCTGCCTGCGATAACAAATCCGCTGCAACATATCTAGGATTAGCAGTCTCATCCGCAAGAACTAATATTTCACTAGGTCCTGCGATGGAGTCTATACTGACATGACCATACACTGCTTTTTTGGCAAGTGCTACATAGATATTACCCGGTCCTACAATCTTATCCACTTTGCGAATACTTTCGGTCCCATAAGCGAGTGCAGCGATTGCCTGTGCTCCGCCTACTTTATATATCTCAGTCACACCAGCTTCCTTTGCTGCCACAAGTGTTCCGGGATTTACCTTACCGTCCTTGCTCGGAGGGGTAGTCATTGCAATTCTTGATACTCCGGCTACCTTTGCGGGAATTACATTCATTAATACGGAGGAAGGATAAGCAGCCTTCCCACCCGGTACATATACACCAACTGCGGCGATTGGTGTTACTTTCTGACCTAGAATCGTGCCATTCTCCGTCGTGTCAAACCAACTATATTGCTTCTGTTTTGCATGATAAGCTTCAATATTAATAATTGCTTTACGGATAACATCCACAACAGCCGACTCCACCAATTGATACGCCTCTTCGATCTCTGCTTCCGTAACGCGGATTGTATCCACTGTCAACAACGACTTATCAAAACGCTCTGTATACTCAAAAAGTGCTTTATCCTTATTCACTTTTACGTCATTTAATATTTTTGCAACTACTTCTGCATATTCATCATATTGGTTCGGACTTCTCTTTAATAAGTCCTCCAGGATATTTTGCTTCGTTTGTTCATTTAAATCAATTATTCTCATCCGCCAATCTCCCTTTCGTATAAATTACTTTTATTTGGCTACAATCTCTTCCTGCAAATCCTTTATAATCTTGGTAATGCGCTCATGTTCCATCTTCATACTAACCTCGTTCACAACCATACGTGCGGATAGATTACATATCTCTTCTAGAACATCCAATCCGTTCTCCCTAAGGGTAGAACCGGTTTCAACGATATCTACGATTACTTCCGATAAACCTACAATCGGTGCAAGCTCAATGGAGCCGTTTAATTTGATAATCTCAACAGTTTGATGCTTTTTATTATAAAAATAATCCTTCGCGATATTTGGGTACTTCGTTGCTACACGAATTAATTCACCATGTTGTAATAATTCCATAGCGGAAGCCGGGCCGGCTACACACATTCTGCATTTACCGAGTCCTAGATCTACAACCTCGTACATCTTTCTTCCTTCTTCAAGAATGGTGTCCTTACCTACTACACCAATGTCTGCAGCACCGTATTCCACATAAGTCGGAACATCACTTGCCTTTGCAAGGAAGAACTTTAATTTCAACTCTTCATTAACAAAAATCAGCTTTCTTGAGGATTTATCCTTTATCTCTTCACAGGTAATTCCTATCTTTTCAAGTACTTCCAACGTTTTTAATGCCAGACGCCCCTTAGCAAGGGCAATTGTTATATATCTCATATCCTCTTCCTTTCCATTAAGGCTCTCTCATATCAACAAATGACAGCCTACCAATATAAAACTCAGGAATTTACCAAATAGTCTTCTTCCAACATCAAAATTCTTAGTAGATATTATTAACTAAGAAACTCCTCCATCGGAGCAGACTGTGTCGATCCATCTCCGCTGATTACCTTAATCTCCTTGTCGTTATCCAGATATAAGATGCCACCGATGCTCATTCTAATCGCATAGGATAGATAATCCTCGATCAAGACATCCTCCTTTGCTTTTTGCAATATGGTATTAACCCCATCCTTTCGGAAATGATTTGCCAGCGCTACTGCCTGTTTACGGTAGTTTGTTTTATAAAGAATCAGCGTATCCTGTGCTTCCGGTTTCGGAAGAAGCTTCTGCCTTGACAATGCCAGCATAAGCTGATCAACCACAATTGCAAGTCCAATCGCCGGAGCCTGTTTACCAAACTGTCCTACCAGATTGTCATAACGGCCACCGGTAGCAACTGCATCACCGGTTCCATAGGTGTAAGCCTTGAAGATAATTCCGGTATAATAATTATACTTACTCAATTTTCCCAAATCAAAGGAGATATATTTTTCATAACCATATTCATTCATGATGACATAGAGCTTCTCCAGTCGCTCAATAGCTTTAATTGCTCGTGTATTACTTGTCAGCTTTTTCGCACGCTCCAGTATATCAGAAGTACCGAAGAATTCAGATAGCTTTAAGAAGATATTCTTTAGTTCCTCATTGATGTGCTTCGACTTCATCATCTCTTCAATGCCAAACATATTCTTCTTTTCAATTAATTCACGAAGATCAGAAACCTCTTCTTCCTCCTCAAATCCAGCTTCCTCGATTAAAGCACGTAAGAAATCTGCATCTCCGATTTCCAATTGAAACTGTTGCAATCCGGATTGTAATAGACATTCGATGGTTAACGCCAGCATCTCCGCATCCGCTTCAATACTATCATCATTAATCAACTCTGCTCCAAGCTGCGTTACCTCCTTTAATTTTCCCTGGTAACTTGTATTATTGATAAAAGTATTGCCGATATAACCCAAACGGATCGGAAGATTCTCTTCCCTGTAGTATTTTGCTGCACAACGTGCGATAGAAGGTGTGATATCCGGTCTTAACACCAGGGTATTCCCATCCCTGTCAAAGAACTTATACATATCCTTAGAAGCAACCGTACCACGCTCTTGACTAAATATATCAAAAAACTCGAAACTTGGAGTTTGAATGTCACGAAAGCCATAATGCTCCAGCACATGATGGAGTTTATTTTGCAATGATAATTTCATTGCACATTCTGAATTGTAAATGTCCCTGACTCCTTCTGGTGTATGTAATAACTTTTCCTTCATATCGAGCACCAAGCCTTTCTTTACTGTATTATTAATATTAAATGTACACTCTATTTTATACGCTTTAGTATGGTAGTGTGATAATTCGCTACCACGCTAATATTGCTACATTATAATTTATTCTATCTACGCTGTCAACCAAATATCACGAAAATAATACCATATTTTCACACGTATTGAATCAAAAACAGGAACATGTCTTACTATTATTACAAAAACGGTTCTGGTTTATAACTCAACCAGAACCGGTGCATGATCTACATAAGGAAGAAACTTTTGAATAATATCAGTAGTCTTCATTCGAAGGCTTGTCGTATTGATACACGGATGACAAGCGAAGTATTCTTCCAATAATATATCCTTGTCAATCAGCAGCTGAACCCTGTTTTGTGTATCATTCATTAACCCCAGTATACTTACCGAACCAGGTGTAATATCTAAAAACTGTTCCATATACTCCTGAGGTGCAAAGGAAAGCCTCGAGGAACCAATTTGGGAAGAAACTTCTTTGGTCTGAAATTTCTTATAGCCCGGAAGTACCAAGAGATAGAATTTTGTCTTCTGTGAATTGCACAAAAACAGATTTTTGCAGATTGTAATTTGTAAAAGTTGATCAATATCATTGCAATCCTCTATCGTCTTCGCTTCTTCATGGTCAACTCGAACAAACGGAATATCTAACTTTTCCAACACATCATAGGATCGATTCTCCTTGTCAAGACGGGTGGAGGGATTCGGCCTAGTGCTGTATATGGTTCGGTCAATTTTAATATCCATAACAAAAACCCCTTACATACTTTGGATAAGGAAGTAACCAAGCACGATAACACCTAGAACAATTCGGTACCATCCAAAGATCTTGAAATTATGTTTTTTGATATATTGCATTAAGAATTTGATGATAACAATGGATACAACAAATGCGGTTACCATACCGGTTAATAATACTATCAATTCATCTGATGTAAAAGCTGAAGGATATTTTACTATTTTTAATAAGCTTGCACCAAACATAACCGGAATAGCTAAGAAGAAGGTATATTCTGCAGCAACACTTCTGGATACACCGATTAACATCGCACCGATAATGGTAGCACCGGATCTGGATACGCCTGGGAAGACAGCAGCAATCAATTGAAAGATACCAATAATAATGGTTGTTTTAAACGTAATTTCTGCAAGTGATTTGATTTTTGGACGGTGATTCACATTCTTATTCTCAATTACAATGAACAGAATACCAAATATAATTAACGCCAATGCAACCACTTGATAACGATAGAATAATTTATCAATTTCATCATCCCATAGGATGCCTACGATTGCTGCAGGAATACATGCAACCGCAATCTTAACCCACATAATTAATATATCTGTTTTAATAAACGCCTCTCCCTTTTTAAAGGAAAACGGAAATATTTTTTTCCAAAAAAGTACAACAACTGCCAAAATGGCACCTAACTGAATCACTATTAAGAATAAGTTCTGGAATTCCTCAGTTATGCTTGAGCTTGAATGAAGAAATTGATTCACCAATATCATATGCCCTGTACTACTGATTGGAAGCCATTCGGTCACACCTTCCACAATTCCAAGTATAATCGCGTTTAAAATATCAATAATATTCATTGTTCACCTCATCATTTGAAAACGTTATAATACCCTCAACCGTTTTCTCATTTTCCTATTATTATTTTATATGTACTCTCTGCGTTCCAAATCCTTTTTTAAGATATCAAGGTAATGAATGCAGCTGTTGCCCATCAGCGGAATACGGTAGTCGTCGTCCAGTTCTTCATAACGAAAGCTCTTACGACCGCCGTTTACTGACCTCTCCCAGAATTCATTAAGACGCTCAAAGGTTAGATAATGATAAGAATCATTTTTCTTATAATGAATCAACAAAAATGAAATCCCATTCTGCTCTTCGAATTCCTTCATAAAGGCAACCTGGTGCTCGTGTATGTTATTAATGCTAAAGGTGTCCACTGCACATTCCTTTGCATCAAAACAAACCGGCACTCCTTGTACTACGCCGATATAATCCACTGTACTCTTTTGTTCAAAATAAGCAAGGGTAATATGACGGTTTTCCTTATCAATATTAATCGGAGTAATTGGCGTAGGCACTTTTTGAATCAGCGCCAATCCTTTCTCACGATATTTATTATTGGTCAGGTTAATCATTTCCTCCAACATGGAGCCTCTTAAACCCCTGGAATTCCATGACGGCATACACGCACCCCCTAGTCTGTACAAAATAGATTACTCCATCTATTTTATATCCTTTGTCCGTTATTGTAAATATATTCATTTTATTTTTCATTACAATCCAACAATTAATTATTTCATTTTGTTGATTGTAGAACCAAACGCGCTAATGCTAATAGATTAACGTCTATCTTAAAAAATATTATTGCACAATAGTTGTATAGCATATTTCCTAAATATTTATGCTACAAAATTATTGATGGAGCATAATATCATGATAAAGGCAGTTATAATTTAGAATAATTCGCTCTTAATCTTTTTAAATTGTTCTGGAATTTCAGCAACGAATTCCTTATTCGATAAGTATGACAGTTCCCCGTTTATCTCAGGGAATACCATTCGATGAGAATGCAATAACTGATTCTTTAAGTTATAGTTCTTTTTAAAATAATGATTTGTTTTTTGATTACCATATTTAAAATCACCAATTATTGGGTGTCCGATGGATGCAAGATGTGCCCTAATCTGGTGGGAACGTCCTGTAATCAGCTTAACCTGAAGTAAAGTAAAGCTTCCGTAAATGTCCTCTGAATCAGAAGTCGTAGCAGTATTATTGATATCCTCTTTTTTCACCTTGTTTCTTTGAAGTATCTCTTCGTGTAAGGTTTCTTTATCCTTTAGTGCATTCTTAGAATAAGCAATCGGTTCGTACTCTGTGCAGATATATTCGGTGTTCTCCACCTGCTTCGGGTAGATTTTCACTTGATTTTTGTCTTCATCCTTACTAAGGTATCCTTCGATCCTTTTCTTCTCTTCCACTTTCCCTTTTACGATACAAAGGTAATATTTATTCAGGGAACGATCCTTAAATAATCTCGCCATCTCCTGTAATCCAAGAAGTGATTTTCCAGCGATTAATATTCCACCTGTGTTACGATCCAGTCGATTACAGATTGAGGGTTTAAAGCTTGCAAGTTGTTCCTTCGTTATCTGATTTGAAGTAATCAGATAAGAGATAACATACTCTACCATGGAGATATCATCTTTTTCCGCTTTCTGTGATAGTACTCCAAGCGGCTTATTGACAATCAGTATATGCTGATCCTCATAGATAATATCAAGCTTTGCATCCACAATCGTTGTTTCTTCTACTTCACTAAATTGCGCAATTGTTTCATCGGATAAAAACAACTTGATCTCATCCTGTAAGGATAACTTTTCCGAACCTTCCGCCTTTTTCCCATTCAGTGTAATATTCTTTTTGCGAAGCATCTTATAGATAAAACTCTTTGGCGCCTTATTGAGCACCTTGGCAAGTAGCTTATCCAGTCTTTGTCCTGCTTCATTCTGTTGAACATATATCTGCTTCATCGTTTTCTCCAATTTTATTCGTCTGATCATTGTTCTTTGCAAAGAGAAATATAACCTGACAACTTCCTATACTATTTTTCTAATACTTCGGACATGGTAATCACATAGTAATCCGCCATTTTAATCTTCTCATCCTGTTCCCCAGCAGAATATTCATCATACACTGCACAAACCTTCATATTTGCATTCTTCCCTGCCATCACACCAGTCAAGATATCTTCAAAGACCAGACATCTGGTCGGATCAACACCAAGATCCTTTGCAACTAATAAGTAAATGTCTGGAGAAGGTTTTCCCTTGGCTACCTCACAGGAAGTTCGAATCGAAGAAAAGTACTCTTCCACACCTAATTTTTCTATTACTAAAGATACCAATTCCTTCGAGTTACTGGTGGCAATTCCTGCAGGGATACCCTCTTCCTTTAAATGCTTTAAGAAATCCAGCACGCCTTCTTTTAGCGGAACCTCATGGAGATATTTATCCCAAGCCATCTTATTCCAATCACTTTTGATTACATCCACCGGGTCTGGAACTCCAAAGCGCTCCTTAAAATATACCGCTGTCTCTGAAAAGCTCATTCCCTCCACACATTTTTGCAAATCGTCCGGCAATTCTATTCCATAACGAGCTAAATATTCGATATCAATGCTCTTCCACAACCACATGGAATCAACCAAGGTACCGTCCAAATCAAAAATCACTGCATCTATATCCTTTAGCATTCTATTCACATCCATTCTACTGTATATTCTGTATTGTGTCTTATCAAGTTTATCTCTAATTACTTTATCAAAACCAAAGTCAAGAAATAGATTTATCTATTTCATATTTGTTTATATTAACCAATCAAGGATTCCGAGTTTAACTATTTGAATTAAGATTATCAAGTTCTTCCTTCGTCAGCTCACGGTATTCACCCGGGGCAAGTCTTTCATCCAGCTTCAGAGCACCCATGGAAAGCCTCTTCAAATAAATCACTTCTTTATCAACCGCTTCAAACATACGCTTAACTTGATGGAATTTTCCTTCCTGAATCGTTAACTCAATCTCTGATATCTCACCGGAGAAAAGGATATTCAGATGAGCCGGCATGGTAAGCTTCTCCTCTCCGATGTTTACTCCCTCTTCAAAGGCTTTGATATCTTCTGTTGTTACAATCCCCTTCACCTTCGCATAATAAACCTTATCCACATGTTTTTTCGGAGATAATAGCCGATGAGCCAGTTCTCCGTCATTGGTGATAAGCAAAAGCCCTTCCGTATCCTTATCCAGTCTTCCCACCGGAAATAATTCCTTGCCCTGTTTATCATGAATAAGCTCCATAACTGTTTTACTGACATTATCTATCGTAGCAGAAACTACTCCGGTAGGTTTGTGAAGCATATAGTAAACATATTCAACATAATTGACCTTCTTATCATCCAAGAGTATGATATCACTTTGAATATCCACCTTTGTGTCAGGCTTGTTACATATCTCATCATTGATTTTTACCCGACCCTTGCGAATCCATGTTTTTAATTCGCTTCTCGTACCAACTCCCATATCCGACAGGTACTTATCCAAACGAATTCCCATCACACTCTCCTCCTACCTTTGCGTATTATTAAACCCATCTCCACCCTGGGAGATACTTATTCTTAACATTATTCTTGGCAATCTTTAACCATCCTAGCGGATACTCCTCCACGCATACGAGATACCAGCCATCCGAATATTCCTGATTTAGATCGATGGATTCACATTTTAGATAACGAATTACATTCGGATCTTCCACAGACATACGAATTGTTTTCTTGTAATCGGTTATTTTTAAGGAATTCGCTAACGCCTGTGACGGTTCGAAACGTTGCTTCTTCATCTCTCCCAGCAATAAACCATGTCTGAGAATACGAAGCCCGCTCAAGTTTGGCAGTCCGTAAGGTAATAGATAAACCCGCTCGTCACGTACCACGATTTGGTTATAATCAATTGAACATTGCAGTTCCTTTAAAAATTCCATTGCTTCCTCAGATAGGGAATTAACTGCTTTCTTCAATGTGTTTATGTTATTCATCGAAGCTTTTGATATTACATTGTCTTTTGCATGTTTTTGCTTCGATTCTTTCTTCTTGGTAAGCGATTTGGATCCATTCCCGTTGCTATATTTTTCTTCATCACAGTTCAAATTCGTGTCCGTTTCAGATGGAACAATTTCTTCATCCTTACCGTCAACTATGTCTTGATCATTTGCCTTTTCCTTATACAATAAGGTTACAAAGTGACCCTCTCCGTTAATCCTGTGCGGCCATAAGCGAATACAATGTTTTAACTCTTCTCTTCCTTCTCTGCCTTCTACCCACTCAGGTTTTCCAAAATCGAACCCTTCAAACGACAATCCAAGTTCCTTCAGTACCTGTTCATCAGGAATTGCATTAACCACGCGAAACTCCGGGCATTGATCCAGAAGATAGGTTATCGTTCCTTCATTCTCTTCCGGAGAAAAGGTACAAGTAGAATAAAGCATATACCCACCGGGCTTTAGCATAGACGCTCCAAACAGGATAATTTCCTTCTGAAGTTTATTATAATATTCAACACCGTATTGCTCCCAGTTTCTCATAATAGCAGGGCTTTTACGAAACATTCCCTCTCCGGAACATGGCGCATCAATTAATATTTTATCAAAATACTCCGGGAAATATTGAGCCAGCTTACTCGGTGCCTCTGAAACAACTAGCGCATTACGGATACCAAATAACTCAATATTTTTTAATAGAGCCTTCGCCCTCGAATTACTGATATCATTCGAAACCAGTACTCCTTCTCCGCCTAGCTTTGCTCCAAGCTCAGTGCTCTTTCCACCCGGAGCCGCGCAGATATCAAGTACCTTGTCCCCTTTTTGAATCGGTAACAGGCTAGCCGGTGTCATCGCACTCGGCTCCTGAATATAATATAATCCGGCATAGTAATATGGGTGTTTAGAGGGTTGTTCTCCCGTATTATAATAATATCCGTTCTTCACCCAGGGGATTCTCTTTATAGAATAAGGACAGATCTTTTCGAAATCCTCCGGGGTTGATTTTAAGGAGTTTACCCTCAAGCCACCGTAATGTGGCTTTGAGTAACACTTTAAATACTCCTCGTATTCTTCCTCCCCCAAAAGTTCTCTCATTCTGTCCTCAAATAATTTTGGTAAATTCATTATCTCACTCCATTAGTATATTTCGTAATGAAACTCTGTTAATATGCTTGATTTCTAATGTACTTTTATCTTAAGCTCTGTGCTCTATATCGGGCAGATATCATATCCAGTTCATCGCTGAACTTTCTAAGCTCCTCTTGATCCCCATTCTGATAGATACGAAAGAACTCATCCTGTATCTTAACAACCTCTTGCTTATTCGCAACTTTATACAGGTTCTGTATATTGGTGAGTATATCCGCAACGATATTCGCTTTTACGGTAAATGAATTTTGCGCATCCATAATCTCATCTCTAACTGCAGACATCTCCCGATCCAATATCAATATTGCTTCAGCAGCGGAAGCCAGACGTTCTCTGATATGTTCCGGCATATTCTTTTTGTATTTATATTGTAGAGAATGTTCAATCGTTGCCCAAAAATTCATCGCAAGCGTGCGAATCTGAATTTCGACCTGTAGTTCCTTCTTTCCTTTTAACGTTTCTACATCATAGTACACTATCAGATGAAAAGAACGGTAACCACTTTGCTTCCGGTTACTAATATAATCCTTCTCACTCTTAATTCGCATATCCGATCTCATCTTAATGATATCAACTACTTTATCAATATCCTCAACAAACTGGCAGATAACTCGAATACCGGCTATATCCTCCATGGTATTCTCAAAATTCTTTAAATCAATCCCTTTCTTCTGGGATTTCTCAAGAATACTTGAAATGGTTTTTACTCTACCTGTTACCTGCTCTATTGGTGAGTACGCCCCCACATGTCTGTATTCATCTATGATATGGTTAAATTTCGTTACTAATTCATCAACTGCTAAGGAATATGGGTCTAGAATTTCTCTCCAAAGCTGTATCTCCATAATACCTACCTCCTACCTTACAACGAAATGAGGCACCAACCCCTGCCATCACTCCTCTAACTTTAATACCATCATAGACAGCACACAAAGTCCTGCCGTCTCTGTACGCAGAATTCTCCTTCCCAGGGTTATCGGAATGATATCCTGTTGGGTAGCCTGCTCTATTTCCCCATCTTCAAAACCACCCTCCGGTCCGATAAACACTGCGATGGAGGAATGACGTGACAGATTGTCTATAACTTCTCTGGTATATTGCATTCCTTTTGCATTTTCATAAGGAATAATTCCAATGCTCATATTGGATGCATTTTTTAATGCTTCTTTATACGTTTGTACCGGCAGGATCTTCGGAATAATTCCTCTCCCGGATTGCTTTGCTGCTCCTTCTGCAATTGCCTGCCAGCGCTCTAGTTTCTTCGCTTCTTTTTTCTTATCTTCCAGCTTCACTACAACACGCTTCGTCATCACCGGTACGATTTCATATATACCCAGCTCAACCGCTTTTTGAATGATGAGCTCCATCTTATCCTTCTTTGGAAGTCCTTGAAAAAGTGTGATTTTTGTCTTTAATTCTGTTCCGGTGTCTTGTTCCGACTGAATATCTGCCAAAATCTCACTGTCAGATACCTTACTAATTATACAATAACAATCTTTTCCGTGTCCATTACAAATTACAATTTCCTCACCCTGCTTCATTCGTAGTACATTCTTTATATGATTTACATCCTGACCTTCAATTGTAATTGTGCTGCCATTAATTTGATTCGTATTTACATAAAAACGATGCATGATTTTCTCCTTGTAATAGTTAATGTACGCAAGAACACCTTATGTAACGGTTGAATTACCTTCCTGCACAGATAGCATATGTGACATTTCCCATAAGTATTATATATGATTCAGAACATATGTTCAATAACATTTTAAAAAAAGAAATGTAACCAGCGCAGCTATCACTCGATTACATTTCAGATAGAAACATTAATATTACTTTTTCAACCCGTACTTTTCTGTTTTTTCGAATGCCTTTTTTACGATATTACCGCAATCCTTAGAGGAAACTTCGCCCCATCCGTTTTGCTTCACTTTATTATACACACCCAATTCTTTGCAATTTCTTCTTTTTCATCTTCCGGCATGAAGCTTTTATTTCTACTCATAATAATACCATACCTTTCATCTAAACCTATTTCACCACATGAAATAATAATTATATGGAAAATGTATTACTTTTCACCTTGATTTCAGGTCTGATATTATTGTATCCGAATCAGATTATTTCATCACAATTTTTATATTGTAGATTATAACAATAAAATTATTTTTTAGTAACAAAGGATACCCAGTCTCCCATTCTGTTTACTTCAAGAATCGAAAAATGATTTTTTTCAAGTGCATTTCGAACTGCTTCTTCTTTCATATTAATAATACCCGAGCTAATGAAGATGCCACCTGGTTTCAAATTCTCACCGATAACATCGGACAGCGGGATTATAACGTCTGCAAGAATATTCGCAACCACCATATCGTACTTTTCCTCACCTAGGCTTGTTCGAATTCCATCGTCCTCAATCATATTACCTGTGACAAAGGTTAAATTACCCTCTTGTAAAGATAGTTTATTCACTTGGGCATTTTCCATCGCAGCATTAGTCGCATTCTCGTCAATATCAATTCCCATGACTTCTTTTGCACCCAACTTCTTTGCAATAATTGATAGTATACCACTTCCGCTACCTGCATCCAAAACTACAGACTCCGGCTTGATATGCTTTTTCATGCCAATAATACAAAGTTTTGTTGTTTCATGTGCTCCGGTTCCAAAGGAAGTTCCCGGGTCTATCTCAATGACCAAATCATCTTCTTTCACATCCGTAAGCTCTTCCCAGGTCGGCTTTATGACGATGGTATCATCCACACGAAAAGGCTTAAAAAATTCCTTCCAATTATTCACCCAGTCCTTATCCTCTGTCTCGGATATCGTAATCTCACCACTACCGACCGAGACATAAGCAGACATCTCTTTCAGTCCTTCTTTCACACTGTTTAAAACCTGCTCAGAATCTTGCTCCGTATCAATATAAAAGCTTACGGTTGCAGAACCATCATCCTCTTCAAGCTCAGGAAGGATGTCTATAAACATCTTTTTCTTGTCCTCTTCCGAAATACCAAGATTATCACTAACCTCAATTCCTTCAATCCCAAGATCATTTAACAAATCACTCACAAGATCAACTGCTTCCGTCGTTGTCTCCAAGGTGAATTTCGTCCACTTCATATTATTCCTCCAGGCTACTAATACCCGCGAATTTGGGCGTCAGCACAAATTTGGGGTGTAATCGTATTTTAATCATATATAAATAGTAAAAAACCATAATCCCATTACTCAATAAAACCAATTAACATTTCTTAATATCATAATAGTCCTTACAATACTAGTTTGTTCCACTCAGTATTTCACTTAGGTATTTCATTCAGTATTTCACTTAGATATTTCTATTACATAATTCTACCACTTATTACTACCGCTTATTCGTATCATTATTACTCTCTTTATTCAACTAAACTCGAAGCAAGAAATATCAAATATATAACTTCCTCTAATCAATGACCAACTGAAACATCACAAACAATCATCCTTTTTTCCCTTCGGTGAGGAAAAATTTTATGAATAAACCATATTAAAAATTAAAGTGAAAAACCATTTAACTTAAAAGCCATTTATAATCCACGAACGAAAGGAAACCACAAATTTGATATCCTTATTACTCGCCTATGAAAGAGCTGATGTTTTCACTTATGGAGTTGGAATATAGTATAGGGTCAAAAAATTGAATGTCTGACGAGCGAAGCGAGGAGTTTTCGCCTTTTTGACCCTGCTATAACTATATGACAACTCCATTAGTGAAACACAGCGAATTCATCGAAGACGTAATAAGGATACCAAAATTTGTGGTTTTAAAAGTCCTTAGTTTTAAAGTCCTTGACCTTAATGTCTTTTGCCTTTAAGTCTTATCGTTTATTTCCAGAATTTTTTCTTTCCTTTTTCTTTATCACCTTCAGGAGCTTCCGGTGTTGTTTTTCCATTCATGGCATCATCGAACTTTCGCAAAAGATCTTTCTGCTCTGAATTGAGTCCCGATGGTATCTGCACCACTAAAGTTACATAGTGATCTCCACGTACCGCTTTATTACGAAGACTCGGCACACCCTTTTCACGAAGGCGAACTCTTGTATCAGTCTGAGTTCCCGGTTTAACGGTATAAAGAACATCACCGTCTACGGTACTAATTCTTACATCACCGCCAAGAACAGCTGTTGCATAGGAAATCGGAGCGGTTGAGTAGATATCATAATCCTGACGTTGGAAGATCGGATGTCTACTTACATCTACTTCAACAAGTAAGTCTCCTCTTGGTCCACCATTTGTACCCGGTTCACCTTTTCCTCTGATTCTAACACTCTGACCGATATCAATACCTGCCGGAATGGTAACTTTAATTTTCTTTTTGCTGCTAATGTAGCCAGAGCCATAGCAATCCGGACATTTTTCTTTAATTATCTTACCGGTTCCCTTACAATCAGGACAAGTCTGAACATTACGAACCATACCAAACAGGGATTGCTGTGTATAAACCACTTGACCTTTACCACCACATTTGTGACAGGTATCGGATGATGTTCCCGGTTTTGCTCCAGAGCCGTGGCAGGTTCCACACTCATCCTTTAATGTTAATTCCAATTCCTTCTCTGTACCAAATACCGCTTCATCAAATGTAATTCTGACAGATGTACGTAGATTAGCGCCCTGCATAGGACCGTTATTCGCACGTCTGGAACGTCCGCCACCAAATAGATCTCCAAAGATATCCCCGAAGATATCTCCCATATCCATTCCCTCAAAGCCGAAGCCACCGGCACCTCCACCTGCTCCGCCTTCAAAAGCTGCGTGCCCGAACTGATCATATTGTCTGCGCTTATCCGCATCGCTAAGTACAGCATAGGCTTCGGAAGCTTCTTTGAATTTTGCCTCTGCCTCTTTGTCCCCCGGATTGGTATCGGGATGGTATTTCTTAGCCATCTGTCTATACGCCTTTTTTAATTCATCATCCGTCGCTGTCCTATTGACACCTAAGACCTCATAATAATCGCGTTTATCTGCCATCTTTCCTTCACCTTTCATACTAACAATGTATGTCTTACCCTTTTGTTGGTTTGTGTAAATCGGCAAATAGGCAGTCAATCCTGACCGCCTTATGCCTCAATTTATTAATATGGAAGAAACTCCATTCTGTGACCGGAATTTCTCTTTTCACTTTACAATGGGTATGCCCCTACAATGAATTATACCTCGCGGTAATCTCCATCCACAACATCATCATTGTTTCCGCCAGCATTTCCTGTACCAGCACCTGCACCTGCACCTGACATATCAGGGCCTGCACCTGCTGCTCCGCTTTGCTCATATAACTTAGCAAATAATGCCTGTGCGTCGGTCATTAATTTTTCTTTCGCTGCTTTGATGTCTTCAACCTCACCCTCGGACATAACCTCAGGATTGGATTTTTCAACTAATTCTTTTAATCTTGTAAGATCTGCTTCTACCGTTGCTTTTGCATCCGCATCAATCTTGTCACCAGCTTCTGTTAAAGCCTTCTCCGTCTGGAATATCATGGAGTCTGCATCATTTCTTACATCTACTGCTTCCTTACGAATCTTATCCTGAGCTTCAAACTCAGCTGCTTCCTTAACAGCCTTATCAATATCAGAGTCGGAGAGGTTGGATCCAGCTGTAATGGTAATGTGCTGTTCCTTACCTGTTCCAAGATCCTTAGCAGAAACATTTACGATACCATTCGCATCGATATCAAAGGTAACTTCGACCTGAGGAATTCCTCTTCTTGCTGGAGGGATACCATCCAGACGGAATTGTCCAAGGCTCTTGTTATCCTTTGCAAATTGTCTTTCACCCTGTACTACGTTGATATCAACTGCTGTCTGGTTATCAGCTGCTGTAGAGAATACCTGACTTTTCTTAGTAGGGATAGTCGTATTTCTCTCGATTAACTTTGTAGCTACTCCACCAAGAGTCTCGATTGATAATGACAATGGAGTTACGTCAAGAAGAAGAATATCACCTGCACCAGCATCGCCTGCTAATTTACCACCCTGGATGGAAGCACCGATTGCAACACATTCATCCGGATTTAATGTTTTAGAAGGTTCCTGACCGGTTAATTGTCTTACTTTATCCTGTACTGCAGGAATACGAGTAGAACCACCAACTAATAATACTTTCTTAACATCGGAAGCGTTTAATCCTGCATCACGAAGTGCATTCTGAACCGGAATTACAGTTCTTTCTACTAAATCATGAGTTAACTCATCGAATTTTGCTCGAGTTAAGTTTAAATCAAAATGCTTTGGTCCTTCTGCGGTTGCAGTAATGAAAGGAAGGTTAATGTTTGTTGTTGTAGAAGAAGATAATTCCTTCTTCGCCTTTTCTGCTGCTTCCTTTAATCTCTGAAGAGCCATTTTATCCGTGGATAAATCAACACCATCAGATTTCTTGAATTCTTCAATCATGAATCTTGTAATCTTATCATCGAAGTCATCACCACCAAGTCTGTTATCACCGGAGGTTGCTAAAACTTCAATAACACCGTCACCGATATCGATGATAGATACGTCGAAAGTACCACCACCTAAATCATATACCATGATTTTTTGCTCATGCTCATTATCAAGACCATAAGCTAATGCTGCTGCCGTAGGCTCGTTGATAATTCTCTTAACATCAAGACCTGCTATCTTACCCGCATCCTTTGTTGCCTGTCTTTGCGCATCGTTGAAGTATGCAGGAACAGTGATAACTGCTTCTGTAACCTTCTCGCCTAAGTAGCTTTCTGCATCTGCCTTTAATTTCTGAAGAACCATTGCAGAGATCTCCTGTGGAGAATATCTCTTATCATCGATATTTATTCTGAAATCGGTACCCATGTGTCTCTTTATGGATGAAATAGTCTTATCGGAATTTGTAACTGCCTGACGCTTTGCAGGCTCACCTACCAGACGCTCTCCTGTTTTAGTAAATGCTACTACGGATGGTGTAGTTCTTGCACCCTCTGTATTTGCGATGACAACCGGTTTTCCGCCTTCCATAACGGCTACACATGAATTTGTTGTACCTAAGTCAATACCAATTATTTTACCCATGTTCAATTCCTCCTATATTTCTTATAATTTGTTAACATGTAATTGATTAAAAATGTTTTTGATTCATTCGTAATTCCTGCTTGAATCATGTGTATATGAATTAATTAACTACCTTAACCATGCTGTGGCGAACCACCATATCACGATATATATAACCCTTTTGGAATTCGTCCGATATGATATTCTCAGCTAAGCTGTCATCCTCCCCGTGCATTACTGCATTATGCAGGTTCGGGTCAAATTCTTTTCCCACTGCTTCAATCGGCTTTAACCCAATCTCATCAAGCGCGGTTATTAGCTGCTTATATATCATCTCAATTCCTTGAGCAAAGGCACTTTCCTTATCCTTCTCGGTTATGGTACTAAAACCTCTTTCAAAATTATCAACGATGGGAAGGATCTTCTCTATGATGCTTTTCACACCCATGTCATACATGGCTGATTTTTCTTTTTCAGAACGTTTACGGAAGTTATCAAACTCTGCCATATTTCTCATCAGTCGATCTGTTAACTCTTCGATCTTTTGATCTTTTGCTGATAATTCCTTTGACTTATTGTTTTTGAAAAATGATTTTACACCTTTGTCTGCTTTTCCTTCACTTGTTGCATCATCCGCTTGGGGATTAGCTTCTCCATCGGTTTCAACCTCACCCTCAAGTATCTCATCTGTTTCCTCAACTACATTGTCATTTAAAATATCATTGATATTCTCATCGCCAACTTCGTTTGCAATTGTTTCATTCGAATTGTCTTTCATCACTTTCTCCTTTTCCATCGCTGCTTTCATAACTTCTATAGTTTTATCCATATCTTCCACCGTTTATAAACCACCTTTCTCATGGTCAACGTCAATTATTCTTTTTTAAATATATCATCCAGCTGTTGCATCAGGGATTGTAAGGTACTAACCACCTTCTTATAATCCATTCGTTTGGGTCCGATGATACCAACTTTACCATATACTCCTTCTTCAATCTCATAGGTCGCGGTAACAACGGAACACTCTTTCATTGATTCTACCGGAGTCTCATCGCCGATAAACACCTGAATTCCTCTGCTTTCCTCATCTTCCATCTTATCCTGAATAAAATCAGAAAGTGCTTTCTTTTCTTCTAGTGTATAGAGCAGATCGCTTGCTTTTTCTTTATCACTTAATTCCGGGTACTTTAAGATATTGGTGGTTCCCGAGGTATACATCTCAAAATCATCTTCCTCGGACACTGCCTGCATAATCGCATCTAAAATATCATTTACCAGATTGCGATTATCTCCTGCCTGATCCTTCATCTGTGATATCACCGGCAACGTAATCTCACCTAAATCCAAGCCCTGTAAAAATGTATTAATTATAATATTAAGCTTTAGCAAAGTTTCTTTACTTAGTGTGGTCGTAATATTGATAATTTTATTCTTTACAATATTACGTTCAAATACGATTACGGCAAGCAACTGATTCTCATCCATCTCCGTAAGCTGTATGAATTTAACTTTTTTCTTATATTGAGGTGTCGTAACCAAAGTTGTATATTGTGTATTTACTGCAAGTAACTTCGCTACCTGTTGAAGAAGATTCTCAAGACGGTCTGCCTTCTGGATTAAGATTTCTCTCATATTATCTACTTCCTGAACCTTATTCTGCAATAGCATATCAACATATAACCGATATCCTTTATCGGAAGGTATGCGTCCTGCTGAAGTATGAGGTTGAATAATAAATCCGAGTTCCTCCAAATCAGCCATCTCATTCCGTATTGTTGCGGAACTAAGGTTTAAATCGGTATATTTTGAAATGGTTCTTGAACCGACCGGTTCACCGGTCTCCAGATAATTACGAATAATAGCTTGCAAAATCTTAAGTTTTCGCTCATCCAACTCTTGCATAACCAGCCCTCAATTCCTCTTCGTATAAGACACCTTCGTTTGTATTGTTAGCACTCAATCAAGTAGAGTGCTAATTTCTATATATAAAATATCACTACCCATTTCTTTTGTCAAGGCATTTTATAAATTTATTGTGATGAAATCACGAATTTTAATCATTCTCTAATCTAGTGCTTTTACAAGTTATTATATAAGAAGAAACTAATTCTAAACTGGAGAATTCTTCAAAGATACATAATATCTATCCTTGGTAAAATGAATCGCACGATCCAACAATATAAAGAGAATATGATTACATAAAATTAGAACGAACTAAATAATACCTCTTTACGGTATGGAAAAATTATGAGATATGATGTAAGATGATTTTGAAAATAATGCGTGTGAATTCACACCGAACACTATAATAGATTATTTAGGAGAAACATCCAATGAAAGAAAAATTAAATGCGATTAGAGAACCTGCGCATCACATCAAAAAAAGAAATATAGTCATATTTTTTATTACTATCGTATTGTTTGGATTTATATTTGGAATTATCTCAAAATATAGTGATACCGTTGCAAGCAATGCTGGAGTATATGGGGCATTCATTCATTGTATATCATACATAACTACAAGCCTGGGAATATGGATTTTTATCGCAACTATTATTGCAATGTATAGTTATACCCCTCTATATGCCATGATTAATAACACTTGTTTTTTTCTTGCCATGTTGTCTGGTTACTATCTTTACAGCCGTTTTATATGTGGCTTTTACTCAACTTCCGTAATTTTATACTGGATTATATTCGCATTTACATCCTCAATTTGTGCCTGGATTATATGGTATGGCAAAGGAAATGGTTGTTTTTCAGATATAATTGCTTCTTTACCGGTTGCAGTGTTATTTACATTGGGATATCGTTTTTACAGCTATATTTTTTTCGAACAATGTGTAACAGAGCTACTAAATGTAATTTTTGCAATTGTACTGTTAATATTGTTTTCAGTAGGGCATAGTCATCATAAAGGGATCAGAATTCTCATACTGGCACTTTTAGTTGGTATGGTTTTTGAAAAATTTAAAATTATAAGCTTTATCTTTAGTACATTATCTCATTATATTTTATAAGTAGAATTATGAAATAAAAAACGAGCGGATGCACAATCGATTGTTTTTATATCCTCTTGTGCATCCGCTCATTCCTATTCACTAACTCAAGGAATCCTTTTGCAAATCAACGGTTGGGGTTACTTTAATAGCTCGGTTTGTTGCCGGTTGACTCGCCAACTCATTCCCATCCATTAGAATTTCTTCCTTTATTTGTTCTTGCGCAGATAAATCTGCTCTTAATATTCCTCGTATATTCCCATTTCGTACCTCATTTTTTATAACTTCATTCGATTTACGTTCCATTATATACTCCTATTCTAATGTTTTCACAATCATACCAAGTAATTTTCTTTGATTATTGGCGCATATCATGACAAGAAGTTCTAGAATTATCACATGATAAGTTTGCGTTATTGATTAGTATATTGGAGTAATGTAATCTTATTCATATCTCTTTTTGTATCAATTATGTAAGACTATTTTTCCAGCTTGTACCTTCTCCAAAATCGATAAATCATAAAAGCATAGATTGACAATCCCAATATCGCATTAATAATACAAAACTCAACTTTATATTCCTTGGGAATGAGGTATTTTATCTGTGAAAATGCTGCAGTATGAGAATTACCGGCTATTAGCAGAAGCCATAAACTATTCCTATACCAAAACCAGATATAATATACGATTGCTCCTGTCATAAAAAATGTAAACATGAGTACTTCGCCCATTATATTAATATTAACTACAAATAAAAATCTTCCTAAATTAATCATATTTGTAATAAAAAGAAGAATTCCCGTTCCGATCAAGAATATAGGAGTGTAAGGAGACTGTTTTTCGCGGGAACGTAAGGTCAATCTAGTACAAATCATGGATAGAACAGATAAAACAAATAATATTGCCAATATTATAATTCCTGAAACTCCAATATCCGTTCTTATCACAAAAAGTGATGACTGCAATCCAAACACTATTAATAATGTTAATACACATGACATTAATAAAACTGAATATTTTCTCATTTTCTCCTCCGTATCAATATCAATCTAACAAGAACTCAGCAAGTACATAATTACTGATATCTACACCATACTCAGTCAACTTAATATTATCCCCTTCGTTGACAATCAGCTTCTTCGTAGTTAACGCTTCCAGTGTTGTACCGTATATCTCTTCAATTGGCATCCGGAAGCGATTACAAAAATCACTCTTACCAATTCCTGCGCAGACTCTTAAACCCAAAAACATGAATTCCTCCATCCGCTCTTCTTTTTTGAGAATGTGGTAATCTTTGTGAAGATTTAATAACATATCGTTCTTATGATTAAAGAGTTTGTTATCATTTATTTCAAAGGAGCTCGTAGCTTTCTCTATTATCTTCTCACTATTTTTTTCTTCTTTACCACTCTTTTCATCTATTCTTTCTATTATATTGACATCAGTTTTATGATTACATATCTGAATATACCTTCCTAATTCATCTACATTCGAGAACCTAGCTCCGTCCATATAGGAGGAAGCACCAAGTCCCAATCCTAAATACTCTATACCGATCCAGTAGGACAGATTATGCCTGCATTCATAGCCCGGTTTTGAATAATTCGATATTTCATAGCGATGATAGCCACTATTTATTAGTAATTCCTTTGTTCGGTGGTATATCTGTCGATCCGTTTCTTCATCCGGTAAAAGTTCGTGACTCTCTGCCCTTTCACTATACATATCATAGAATTTGGTCCCTTCTTCTATGATCAGGCTATAGGCAGAGATATGCTCTGGATTTAGTTGTAATACTTGATTTAACGTCCTCTCCCAGCTTTCACAGGTTTGTCCGGGAAGTGCCGACATTAAATCGATATTGATATTTGTAAACCCTAATTCTCTGGCAAGAAGATAATTTTGCTCAAATTGTTCAAAGGTATGAATCCTTCCTAATACTTTAAGTTCCTCGTTATTCGTAGATTGCAAGCCAAAACTGATTCGGTTAATACCGGCTTTTTGATAGCTTTTCAGCTTCTCCTTCGTTACGGTACCCGGATTTATCTCTATTGTTGCTTCCAATCTGGACCTATCAATGTGAAATATCTCTCCTACTAAAATCAGAGTTCTTTCTATATAAGAAGATGCAACAACGGACGGGGTTCCGCCACCAATAAATATGGTCGGAACCACATAGGAATTCATTTGTCCACGGTATTGCTCAATCTCTACGTAAAGTGCTTCAAAATATTCCTTCATCTCCTTGTCCGTACAGGGAGCGGATAAGAAATCACAATAGTCACATTTTTTCGCACAAAAAGGGATGTGTATATAGATTCCTAGGTCACGTATTTTCTTCTTATTCCTTTTTTCATGTGGTATAAGCTCTATATTCACTTTACTTTCTCCCTGTGACACATACTGATTATTCATTGTTTTTTCTCCCTGATACAAAGTCTCATTAGCCATTCTATTTCCATCTGGTACAAAGACTCATTACTCATTCTATTTTCCTCTGATACAAAGTCTCATTACTCATTCTGTTTTCTTCTTATGCAAAGACTCATTACTCATTCTGTTTTTCTCTGATGCAAAGTCTCATTACTCATTCTGCTTTTTTCTGGTGCGAAGACTCATTACTCGTGAACTGTAACCTTATAATCCAGCTCAGATATCACCCTTATTATATTAGAAAGGCTGTTTCGTATCTCGTACTCCAAAGTGTTTGAATGATAATTATTATTTTACCACATCACTTATAGAATACAAATACGCAAACAGCCTACTTTATATTGTCCCTATATTAACTTAAACATATGAAATCTACTTTACCAATTAATCTATTCATTAATTGAGTTATTCGATTGCCTGTCATTATCCAGAAACAAAATTTTAATTACTAAATGGATAAGCGTGTACTCTAATCCTCATCCAATTTTAGAACGCTCATGAATGCCTTCTGCGGAATCTCTACATTACCAACCTGACGCATTCTCTTCTTACCTTCTTTTTGCTTCTCAAGAAGCTTCTTCTTACGGGTGATATCACCGCCGTAGCATTTTGCAAGTACATCCTTACGCATCGCCTTTACGGTCTCACGAGCAATTACTTTACTTCCGATCGCTGCCTGGATCGGGATTTCAAAGAGCTGTCTAGGTATCTCTTCCTTTAACTTCTCACACATTTTTCTTCCGCGTTCATAAGCACTTTCCGCATGAACGATAAAGGTTAATGCATCCACTTCCTCTTTGTTGATTAAGATATCCAGCTTCACTAGTTCTGACTGTACATAATCTTTTAATTCATAATCAAAGGAAGCATATCCTTTCGATCTGGATTTTAGAGCATCAAAGAAATCATAAATAATTTCATTCAGTGGCAATTCGTATTTTAAAAGCGCTCTGGTCTGTTCAATATATTCCATGCCAAGATAAATTCCTCTTCGTTCCTGGCATAAGCTCATGATGGAACCTACAAACTCTGTCGTTACCATGATCTCAGCGGATACCATCGGCTCTTCTAAGAAGGCAATCTCAGAAGGATCCGGTAGATTGGTAGGGTTGGTAATTTCAATCACTTCACCATCTGATTTATGAACCTTATAGATAACACTTGGCGCGGTTGTTACAAGATCGAGATTATATTCACGTTCCAGTCTTTCCTGAATGATTTCCAGATGCAATAATCCAAGGAAACCACATCGGTAACCAAAACCTAACGCAATCGAAGTCTCCGGTTCAAATTGTAATGCTGCATCATTTAACTGAAGCTTCTCTAATGCATCACGTAAATCGCCGTATTTTGAACCGTCAGCCGGGTACATACCGCAGTAAACCATCGGATGTACTTTTTTATAACCGGGAAGGGGTTCAGCACAAGGACGCTTATGATCAGTTAAGGTATCTCCCACACGGGTATCCTTTACATTCTTCAAGCTGGCTGTTACATAACCAACCATTCCGGCGGATAATTCTTCGGTCGGAATGAATTGTCCCGGTCCAAATATTCCAAGCTCAACTACTTCCGCGGTTGCACCAGTTGCCATCATGCGAATCTCGGTTCCCTTTCGAATAGTTCCCTCTTTCACACGACAGAATACGATAACACCCTTATAGGAATCATAGATTGAATCGAAGATCAGAGCCTGAAGAGGGGCATTACGATCTCCGTTGGGTGCAGGAATCTTTGCTACAATCTGCTCCAATACCTGTTCCACATTTAGACCCGTTTTTGCAGAAACCAATGGTGCATCTTGCGCTTCTAAGCCGATTACATCTTCTATCTCAGCAATAACACGTTGTGGGTCTGCACTTGGCAAATCAACTTTATTAATCACCGGCATAATATCAAGATTATGATCCAGTGCCAGATATACATTTGCCAAGGTCTGCGCTTCGATGCCCTGAGCTGCATCTACAACAAGAATCGCTCCTTCACAGGCAGCCAGGCTTCGGGATACCTCATAGTTAAAGTCCACATGCCCGGGGGTATCAATTAAGTTAAAGATGTACTCTTCCCCATCATTAGCCTTGTAGACGGTACGAATCGTCTGTGCTTTGATGGTGATACCTCTTTCTCTCTCCAAATCCATATTGTCTAGCACCTGTGCCTGCATCTCTCGACTGGTGAGCAATCCGGTCATCTCAATAATACGGTCAGCAAGTGTTGATTTACCGTGATCTATATGAGCAATAATACAAAAATTTCTGATTTTACTTTGGTCTAAGGCCATGTCAATCCTCCTGCGTATATAACAATGCATTTTATCTGTATGATTATAACACAACGATAACTCAGTGGCAAGACAATGCGGTAGCATTTACTTACCTTGAAGTATGGTATCCAAAACCTTCGCTAAGGGTTCCATTGCATTCTTTGCGGATTGCAAAGAATTATTTTGTGTTCCAAGTTCGACAAGCAGAGTCTTCGGACGTATCTGCATATTATAACGATAATTCTTTAAATAATTTTTTACAAATAACCCAGGAAACAATTCTCTTGCTTTTAGCTGCGTCTGAAGGCTAAAGGCGAGATTACTCTGAAGATAGGGATTCGGTAATCTTTTGATCGGTCCGTCTTTATCCCTGCTCAATCCATTAAAGAGCATTACTTGAGCGGTCTTCTTCCCATTAATTGTAACATTTCGAGCTGCGCCGGAGTCCCTATGTAAATCAATTACTACCTCAATTGATGGATACTGTTTTGTTATGTTTTCCAACCCATCTTCTGCTTGGTTGTACGCCCTGCTTCGATCCAGCACACCGTTTACAATATCATAACCAGTTTTATCATGAATCACATTGTAATGATAAGTATTTTCCAGAATATCCGTTAATACATCTCCTACTCCCACAACCGTATCATCCATTTTACCGGTTCTACTGTCGGCATATGTTTCATGAGCATGGGTATGATAGATAAGAATCTGAGGTTTATCATTCTTTTGTTTCATCTTAAGATCTTTGCTAATTAATTTCTCTCCATTAAATAAGTTTTTGGTAACTCTAGTTGAAGAATCTACAACATAAAAATTATTGACTAAAAAGTTAAAATCCTTCAGCTGTGCTAACGTATATTTTGATGCTCCGCTCATATTCACTGTTTCAACAGCTTTACTATCATTATCGTCCTCTGTTTCCAGATTATCGACATTTCCCGGAGTATATCCGATCAACTGCTCTGTATTATCTGATTTACTGCTTAAGGAATCGTTATAGACCAATCCATTCGTAAGTAAATATTCCTTTGTAACTCCGCCACTTATCTTATAATATCCTTTCTCATCACTAACTGCATTCGTGCTCATAACCGGAATTGTATCATTGCTCTTTGCATTGCTATCCGGAAATGCCTTATTATCCTTTGCATTCGCAGTGAGTGAACTATCATCGAGAGAGAATTTTTGTATCGATATATGCTTTGCCATCAAATCAAACGGTCCGGAAGTGCCATGATATCCTTTTGAAGTATAGCTCACCAGGGCAGAACCTTCTTCCATCACCTTACTACAGATTTTTGATACAAACGCATTCTTAATCGTGCCCTCAGCTTGGCCAACATTTACCGAAAACGATAAAGACGCATATCGGTATATTATATAGATGGATACCAGTATAATACCCGTCCATATGATTGGGTAAAGCTTGATTTTTTTCTTAGTTGGGATACTTTTCATGATCTCCTCCTATCAAAATGAATCGGCATAATCATGTAGCCTGATTCATTATATTCGGACAGCTTGTTTTTATTACCCCCTCCCACCGAAAGGACAATTGGTAAACTTATGTTAACTACCGAATTATAAGGGAAAATCAGGCTAATTAATTTTTATTTTTTTTTGGATACAATACAAGTTATTTTTGATAGCAATCCCTTCCAACGTACAATAAATCTACAAATTATCCCGCCTGTGCGAAGCAGGAATTCAATGCTTCCGATACAGTAAAACTAAGCCTCTTTATGGATTCATCGATATTCTTCGGAGTAACAAACATGTTATCCACCTGTTGTTCCATCACCTCAGAGATAAATTTATCCACATCCTCTTCGCTAAAACCGCTTTTTTGCATATACGTTGTTAAGGAATCCGCAACGATTGTGGTAGCTGCGACCACGGTGGGAACACCAAGTGCTACCGTCTTAACCCCTAGGCTCTCTTCATTCAGCGCCTTGCGGTTATTACCCACTCCCGATCCTGGGCTAATTCCGGTATCGGTTAATTGTATAGTAGTATTAACGCGGCTAACGCTTCTGGAAGCCAACGCATCAATAACAATGATCAGTTTAGGATTTGTCTCCTTAATTACGCCCTTGATAATCTCTACCGTCTCCATTCCGGTTTGCGCCATAACACCAGGCGCAATCGCGCTGACGCTACCTAGCTTATGCTTATCCTTAAATTCCTTACCATATTCTCTGATTAAATGTCTTGTGATAAATAGATTGTCTACGACCTGAGGTCCTAATGCATCCGGTGTTACCTCTCGATTGCCTAGCCCTACCACCAATATTTCTTCTCTTTTTAGATCACCGGCTAGATTTTTAAGTTGCTTAATTACTTCCTGCGAAACTGGTTTATTGTAATCCTCATCACCCTGATACATATCGGGAGCCTCGATCGTAATATAGGTTCCGATTGGCCTCTGCATTGCATTGGCTCCCTTTTCATCCTTAATCTCAACAGTCGATACCCGGATATTATTCTTTTCATCAAAATTCTCGGTTAGTATAACACCCTTGATTTCAACATCATCTTCAGGAAAGCTTTCCCTTACCTCTAAAGCCAAGTCAGTTCTGATTTTACTCAAGCGATTATCCTCCAAAATATTTTATTCTATTTTTGTATTATTTTCTGCAAAGTTTATTAAATTATGTATTGACAGAACAATTACTATCGACTACTATATAAGAGTATGTTTCCATTAGAACGTCCGTGTCTCCGGATTTAATGAAACAAGTTATGAATAACCGTATATGAGTAAACATCTCACTCTCAATTTGATGTCCTTAGTAATCCGGTTAAATATTAATAATATTTTTGGAGGTATACGAAATGGCTAATATTAAATCTGCTAAAAAGAGAATTTTAGTTAACGCTACTAAGGCTGCAAGAAATAAGGCTATCAAGTCTAAGGTTAAGACAATGATTAAGAAGGTAGATGCTGCTGTCGTTGCAGGTGATAAGGATGTTGCTAAGACAAGCTTAGTTGAAGCTATCACTGAAATCGATAAGGCTTGTTCTAAGGGTGTATTCCACAAGAATACAGTTGCTAGAAAAGTATCTCGCTTAACAAAGGCTGTAAATAAAATCGCTTAATTTTTGCAAAGTGTAATTATTACCCGGAAATGTTTAACCCACATTTCCGGGTTTTTTACGTGCTTGAAAGAGATTACTATTCTATAACAACTGATCTGTCTCTATCTCACTTTCGAGGATTCGCTTTAATATCTTTACGCCTCGTTCGAGTTCTTCTATGGAACGGGTAGCGGTGACGGAAATTCTTATCCATCCACGGGGACGCGTATTGCCGACCAGGAAGCGTTCATCAGAAAACACCTGTACTCCCTCGTTTTTTGCACATATCTCAAAGCTCTTGCCGGTAAATGTATTCGGCAGCTGAAGCCAACGAAACGGGCAACTATTCTGACCTTCAACAATATAAGCTTTTAATTCACGATTCATTATCTCGTTTCGGATAACTGTATCCGATCTTCGTTCCCACGCAATCCTTTCCGCTCTTTCGGAAAATATCAGTCTTGAGGATAATTCCAGCAGAAACGGAGAAACCGTGATATTCAGATTATATAACGCAGTGGACAGCTCCCTTTTTAAGTGCTTGGGTGCTGCAATATATGCCAGCCTTAAGCCTGGTGATATTACCTTTGATAGACTCAATAGATAAATACTGTTCTCCGGTGCAAAGGAGGATACTGGTGGTAGAGGCTTTTCTACCAACAAGCTATTTATCGCATCCTCAATTACAATTAATTGATACTGCTCTGCAACCTTACCAATCATCTTTCTCGTATTTAAGCTCATTACATGCGTAGTGGGATTGTGAAAATCGGGGATTATATAGATCCCTTTAATCTTATCGTTCTTACACGCACTGATTAAGCCCTCCTCCGTTATCTCATTCCCATGTGACTCAATTGGAACTAATTGAATCCCTAACATTTTCGCTGCTGTTTTAATCCCAGGGTAGGTTAAGGGATCCGTACCTATTCGATCTCCCGCCTTGAATAAGGAGGACAGAATAGCGGTTATAGCATTCTGCCCTCCACTTGAGAATAAAATATCTTCCGCAGACACATCCCTGTTGGCTGCTTTCATCCATCTAACCGCAGCTTCTTTCTGGCTCGGGGTATAATCTGTGCTTCCGTATTGAAACAGCTTCTCCACTTCAGGCTCCGTTAATAACTTCAGCATATATTCAATCATCAATTGATTTGGCTGGATACTGGGAAGTATCGCTCCCATCTCAATTATCTGCATGGAATCAGAATTAATCTTGATGATATGGTTACTTCCTGCATCACTTGCAACATATGTTCCATTCCCTACCGAAGCACAGATTAAACCACTCTGTTCACATAGTTTGAACGCTCTGGATACCGTGCTGAGATTGATATCAAGATAATCCGCAAGTTCACGCTGCGGAGGAAGCTTCGTACCGGGAAGCAATCTCCCATTTGTGATATCTTCTTCAAGCAAGTTTGCAAGCGCCTTATAAATGGGTGCCTCCGTTTTCACCAAATTCGGTTTCCAGCTCATCGGGTAATTTTCAAAGGAATTCACCGGCATGTCTTCTCCTCCTGTTCACACAATAATTCATATTTAACAAATATAAATAGCCACAATATAGCATATAAATACCATACATACTCCATACAAATACAAAGATAATATACACATAACAACTCAATTATATGTAATAATATTTACTCAGCAAACCATGCTATAGTCACGCTTATATCCATACATTTTACAATTTTTCCGAATTAAAATTATAAACAAATCCAATATCTTACTAATATTGTTTTGCATACAATTATATTATTGTTCGGTACAATAATCAATGCTATAATTCTCAAAAGTAAAATTATTTACAAATTTAAAAATTTAAATTTAAAAATTTCATAAATAACAGTAATTAAATATGGCATTTTATCCGACAAGGCGTTGTCTAGGGTTTTTAGCATTGTATTTATAATAGGAATGAAAAGAAAGAAGGACAAGAATATGCAGTATTTATACTCCGATCGAATTATGAAAACAAAACCCTCATTTACCAGAGAAATCTTAAAAGTTAGCGGTAATAAGGACATTATTTCATTTGCAGGGGGACTTCCCAACCCCATATCCTTTCCGTTAGAGGAGTTATCAAAATCCTCTGAACGAATCATTCGTGATAGCGGGGAAGCTGTATTTCAATATTCAACTACAGAAGGGTATTTTCCGCTCAGACAATATATAGCGGCTCGTTATAAGAAGCGATTTGGATTAGATTTTTCACCGGAGGATATTATGATCACCACCGGTTCTCAGCAAGGACTGGATCTGTTAGGTAAAGTATTTATTAATAAAGGGGATAAAATATTAATTGAGGAACCCGGATATCTTGGTGCGATCCAAGCCTTCTCATTATTCGAGCCGGAATTTATACCGTTGACCTTGGAAGAGGACGGCGTAAATCTGAATGAGTTGGAGGAAGCACTGAAAAAAAATAAGGTTAAGATCTTTTATAGTGTGCCAAATTATCAGAATCCGACCGGCCTCTCCTATTCGAAGGAAAAGCGTGAGGCGGTATATAAGATACTACAAAGATACAATGTTGTGCTCGTTGAGGATGACCCCTATAGTGAACTTTGTTTTGATGGTAAAACACTTCCATATATCGGAGCGAACAAATTAGAAAACAGCGTACTTTTTGGCTCCTTTTCAAAAACAATTACTCCTGGCATGAGATTGGGTTTTCTTTGTACAAAGAACAAGGAAATTATGCAGCATGTTATAACTGCAAAGCAGGGCTCCGATTTGCACACGAATATCTTTGGCCAGTATTTAATCTATGACTACCTGAAACATAATGATTATGAGGAGCATATCACCAAAATCAAGTCCCTATATCAGTCACAATGTAATACGATGCTTCACTCAATGAAGGAGTTTTTTCCGGGCTATGTATCCTATACTACTCCGGTCGGTGGTATGTTTATATGGGCAACCCTACATAACGGATTACCCACCATTGATTTAATTAAGGAAGCTACCGACGCAAAGGTACTATTTGTCCCGGGAGACCCTTTTTATACTTACAGGGAGCGTGTTAATACAATGCGTCTTAATTATACAAATTCAGATACCAACACAATAAATGAGGGAATTAAACGCTTGGCTACAATTCTAAAGCAACACGAGTAAGAATTGGTCTATTCGCTAAATTTTTTCGCCTGATATCTTCCATAGAATCTGGTATGTCCAAAGCCGAATATCTTACGGAAGACAGTAAATCTCGATAAGAATATAATTAATTGGTCAAGTAGTAACCAGAATAACAAGACCGATAATATTACGTAAACTGCTCCGATTGTATGTACTATGAATGGATTTAAGTCTGCACTAAATTTATCTCTCACATTCGGGTATAGCAGGTAGAAAGGATTTAAGAACATAGCTCCAAACGATAGCACAATGCGTGCAGTTGAGGTTTGGATAGCATGCTTCGGGCAGGAATTAATACATCTTAAACACCCTTCACAGTTTAATTTCCAACGAATACTCCTTCCATCCGATCGAATCGCTTGAACCGGACATTCACGAACGCATTGTTTACACTGATTACAGGAGGCATCCGCTCCAAACAACTTACCAAAGCCTCTTCGTCCGAGCAAGGAATATAACACTCCAAAGGGTATGCTCCACAGAAAGTTGATTGGAAATATCCTACGATGATAGCTCTGATGCTCCGCTATTCGGTTTGCTATTATAGAGAGCGGCTTCAGCCCTTCTGTAAGTATTATTTTATTAGCTGTTTCATTTCTAGGTGGTGCCACAATTGTTACGTTATATGGAAGATCAAGCGTTTCACTAATTACAACATCATAATGCTTTGCCTTCAAGTATATCCTGGCTTGATGTAGCGCCCATCCCTGATAACCATCCCGAAAGCGTATAGAGATCTTTCCATTCGTAGATATTACCACCGTTTTAGCCATATTACCCGTCTCTAGGTTACGAATGTATTTACGTACAATATGCGGAACGGAGGTTGCAAACACAGGAAAGAAAAACAAATGAAGAGAATAGTCCTTTATATCGCTGCGCTTCCCCTTCTCGATTGGATGAAATGTGAATTCATAATCACTTAAACACTTCTCTCTGATAAGCTGCGTCGCAGCCATTAGTGAGTTACCGGTTCCACTAAAATAATGTATCAAAGCTTTTTTCATAACAATCTCCCCATTCACTTTAATAATTCCATTATAAGCCATCTACCAATTTCAGTAAATACCTTCTTCGCTATAATAAAACCCTCACAATTAAGCTCGTTATCCGTTGCATTTTTAAATTGAATTATGTAATATTTTGTCTTGTTGACGTAGACTCCTGTGGGCGAGTAATTGATTCTTTTGTCAATTCTTTATCCGAAAGACTTTAATAATAGTGATACACCAACCAAGGTATTTCCGTAAAAAAGGCTCAAAACCGCATATTCTCTACGATTTTAAGCCTTATGATAACGGAAACGGTGGGATTCGAACCCACGAGCCCCGTTAGGGACTACCTGATTTCGAGTCAGGGCCGTTATGACCTCTTCGATACGTTTCCATATATAATAACCAAATTCTCTGAACAGATTATTCTCAGTTCAAATCACTCAGGTATTTACTTTTATTTTGTAACTTCGCTCTTACTAAAGGTTAATATAAATAGTTCAACACCGATTTTCTCGATCATTCTTCCGGTTTTAATTTGCTCTTCCACTTCTGTTCCAAACTCCAACGCTTCCTTTAATCTTTTTGAAGTAAAATTCCTGGATTGAGCAACATACTTATTTACCGAGAAAGGTGGTATCCCAACTTTTTCACTGATAGAAGCCGAATTATGACCAAGCGACTGCAGATTCTTTACTTGAAGCATGATATTGAAATGTCTAATAATTAAAAACAAGATAGACATTGGCTTCTCTCGTACTGATAATAAATCATAGTATAAATCAAGAGCTTTCGCAGACTGTTGACTTCCGATTGCATCAATCATCTGAAATATCTTGCCGTTAATCTGAGTTGTAACAACCGCATCAATATCCTGCAGTGTAATCACATCACGATCTATGGCATAGCTATTTATCTTCTCAACCTCATTACAGATATTTATCATATCCGTTCCGGTCTTATCTAAAAGATTATTAATCGTAGCCTCGGTAATTTTTTTACTGTTCTGTTCAAATAATGATGCTACAAACAATTTTAAATTTCTCTCATCTAATCCATTCATTTCAGATACAGTTCCACGATCACGTATCATTTTAAAGAGTTTATTTCTCTTATCAATTTCACTCTCAACGAATATTGTAATCGTACTGTCAGGTGCTTTATCAAGTATTTCACTCATATCACTCTGGCTTTTGAATAGTCCGCTGTTTTCAATTATAATTAAGCGAAACTCACTAAAGAACGGTAATGTGTTTGCCACCTCTGCCACTTTTAACGGATCTACATTCTTTCCTTCATAATAAGAAAAGTTCATCTCATTGTCATCGGTTAGAATCGCATCTTTTAATTTGTCTCGATATAGCTTTTTTAAATATTCTTCTGAACCATACAAAAGATAGAATTGTTTAAAGCTTTTTGTTTTTATATGCTCTCTGATTACCTTCATAACCTATACTCCTGACTACAGAACAGAACATAAACTATTCTACCTAATTCATATACAAATTGCAAGCACAAATCGTTCTGTTTTTTGTATTAATTGATCGTCCCGAATCGGCTAAACGGTAGGATGCGAAACATTGCACGACCGCCGATATTTTCTCGTTTTACATTACCGACCTGTTTAAATCTACTATCCCTACTAATCGCCCGATTGTCACCAAGTACAAAGTACTCATCCTTTGCCAATTTAATCGGATTCGCGGCTCTTCCTGCCTCCGTAATTGGATCCTTGCCGTAATGTTCCTTTAATACTTTACCATTTATATATATATCACTACCGATTATCTGAACAGTTTCTCCAGGAAGGCCAATTATTCGCTTCACATAATAGTCTGATTGCTCTCTTCCGTAAGGATAAAATACAATTATATCAAATCGCTTTAAAGCATCAAATCGATAGGAGAGCTTTTCAACATAGAGTTGATCACCATTATGTAATGTATTTAACATGGAATCCCCATCGACATAGGTTCTCTGTATCACATAATTCGGGATAATATACACAACCACAAAGATCAGAATAAGGTAGAAAATCAAATCAATAAACAGACCCTTTTTACTTGGTTTCTTTTGTTTTTCCTTTGCTGTTTCATCCACTATTTCATATGGCTCTTCAAAATCTTGATAGGTAGTTTCCTCATCTATAAGCCCATTTATATCAGAGTTTATAGAATTATTTCCTCTTGAGAAGGCTTTCACTTTTTCCAAATCTGTCTTTTCTTCTTCCGGATCATTTGACACCAAGCCATTCCCTCCATTTCCTTAAACATATCCCTTTAATCTATGCAAAGTATGGCAATAGAGCGTTATTCAATCATCACTTATCACTGTATAGCCATAGCTTCGCGTAAATACAAAGCA
The DNA here is from genome assembly GCF_059717775.1 of Variimorphobacter sp. HTMS_6. Classification (NCBI taxonomy): domain Bacteria; kingdom Bacillati; phylum Bacillota; class Clostridia; order Lachnospirales; family Lachnospiraceae; genus Variimorphobacter; species Variimorphobacter sp. HTMS_6. The sequence continues at coordinate 1,265,974 of NZ_AP046094.1, read as the reverse complement.
CTTTCATATCAGATTGTATGAAAGTGCTGTCATAATTTTCACTCTTGCTTATACAATTATCGATACAATAAATTAAGCTTCAGTTGTTCCATTCGTATCGTTTTGTTGTTCTTGCTCTTCTGGAGTTTCATCATCTCCAACAATCTTTACCTTAGAGCGGTTTAATTCTTCTACAGCGATGGAAAGTGGTTTCGGATAAGTAACATTTACCAAAGGCATAGCACCGTCGATAATTTGTCTTGCACGTCTTGCAGTAGCGATTACGATTGAATATCTACTGTTTACAACAGGCTGCTCACCCGGTTCTACCTCGCTATTTACTACTTTCATTAAATCTGTATATGATGGATGCAACATAATTAAATCTCCTTCCAATCTCTTTCATTTAATATTTATTATCATATCATAATAATCCTGATTACTCACTCGGTGTATTATCTTGTATCTCTGAAATTCCTTTTTGATTTACTCTTCCTGCAATCGTATCCGGTAACAGGGAGGATAGGATCAAATGTCCACTCTCCGTAACAATCACTGCCTTTGTTCTTCTTCCACAAGTCGCATCGATTGCCATACCCTGATCTTTAGCTGTTTGTATCATTCGTTTGATCGGTGCCGCCTCAGGGCTGATTATACTGATTATTTTTCCGGAGTTCACTACATTTCCAAAGCCTACATTCACTAACTTACTCAAAGTTATTCCTCATTTCGCCAACTTCTATTCGATATTCTGAATTTGCTCTCTGACTTTTTCAATCTCAGTCTTTAAGTCAATTGCTTTATTGGTTACCTCTAAGTCATTTGCCTTCGATAATATTGTATTCGCTTCTCTGTTCATCTCTTGCGCAATGAAGTCCAACTTTCTACCTACATTATCATTCTCATTCAAAGTATCCTTCATATTGAGAATATGACTTTTCAATCGAACTGTTTCCTCATCCACGCAGATTTTATCAGCAAAGATTGTGACTTCTGTTGCGAGAACACCCTCATCAATTCTGGTATCTCCCAACAATTCACTCACCTTAGTCATCAGTTTATTACGATACTCTTTTACAATCTCAGGTGATCTGGTCTCTATAAACTCTACCAGATTAAGCATATTATCTAATTTTGAGAATATATCCTTCTTAAGGTTCGCACCCTCTGCGATTCTTGTCTCAACAAACTTTACAGCAGCTGTTCGCACAGCCTCCTCGACTAATTCCCATAATTCCTTTTCATCAATGGTTTGCTCTTCCAGAGTAAATACATCTGGATATCTGGACAAGGTGGACACCCTAATATCATTTTCTAATCCAAAGTCATTGCCTATCTTCTCTAAATTAGTCAAATATTCTTTTGCTAATTCAGCGTTATATTTTACACATACGTTATTCTCTGTGTAATCTTCGTATGTAATGTAAACATCTATCTTACCTCTACCTATATATTGCTTTAATAAATTGCGGATACCCGCTTCAAAAAAGCCAAGTTTCTTAGGCATTTTTATCGCAATCTCACAGTATCTGTGATTCACTGCTTTCATCTCAATCGTTATTTTACGATCCATTCCTGCGATTTCACATCGTCCAAAGCCTGTCATGCTTTTTAACATATCTGCACACTCTTTCATTTGTGATTATGCTTTCTTGTGCATCACAATTATTTTATTACATTCAATTCATTATAAGGGATATAACTTTACAAGTCAAGAATTTATCACATCAAAAACAACCTCAAAAACTGACCATAAATAAACAATTTTATAACGGAATCTCCTTATCACAATCAAATTGAGAATATGGCATTATAAAAATGTTTAGTTTATGGTCAGTTAAAGTTATCTTCCTATACTTAATTTTTTATGAATAGGGTTTTTACCCAAACCCTTTTTTTAGGAGAAATCAGCGATTGATAAATATCTCTCTCCGGTATCCGGTAAGATTACTACAATCACCTTTCCTGCATTCTCCGGTCTTTTTGCAACCTGAGTCGCTGCCCAAAGAGCTGCACCGGATGAGATTCCTACAAGAACGCCTTCTTTTTTTGCGATTTCCCTTGCTGTTTCAAAGGCATTTTCTGTAGTAACTGTGATAATCTCATTATAGATATTCTTGTTCAATGTTCCCGGTACAAAGTTTGGTCCAAGACCCTGAAGTCGATGGGATCCTAATCTTCCCTCCGATAACAATGGAGAATCCGCCGGCTCTACCGCAACAATTTGGATATTGGGATTCTTAGATCTTAAATAAGCTCCTGTTCCTGAAATGGTTCCACCGGTACCGACACCTGCTACAAAGATTTCTACTGTTCCTTCGGTATCTTCCCAAATCTCTACACCTGTAGTCTCCTCATGAACTTTAGGATTATTCGGATTTTCAAATTGAGAAGGGATAAAACTATTCGAGATCTCCTTATTTAATTCGATGGATTTATCAACCGCACCCTGCATTCCCTTCGGTCCTTCGGTAAGAATCAGTTCTGCGCCGTAGGCTTTCATAAGATTTCTTCGTTCAACACTCATTGTCTCAGGCATAGTAATAATTAGTTTCAAGCCGTAACTGGCGCACACGCTTGCAAGACCGATCCCTGTATTACCGCTGGTAGGTTCAATAATTACAGTGTCTTGATTAATTTGACCACTCTTTAGCGCCTCTTCAATCATCTTCTTTGCGATACGATCCTTCACGCTGCCTCCCGGATTAAAATATTCCAGTTTAGCAACAATCTTTGAATCAAGATTATGAATATGATTATAGTTTGCCAACTCTAGTAGTGGTGTCTTTCCAATTAACTCTGTAATTTTTTTCTTAAACTCAGCCATAACGGTTCTCCTTTTATATTAATTTTCTAAAGCTTGTTTTAAATCTTCAATGATATCATCAACATGTTCTGTGCCAATCGATAAACGAATGGTATTTGGTTTAATACCTACAGATAGAAGCTCTTCCGGATTCAATTGAGAATGAGTTGTGCTTGCCGGATGGATAACCAGTGATTTTACATCAGCAACATTTGCTAATAATGAAAAGATCTCCAATTTATCTATAAATGCTTTTGCTGTATTCGCATCACCCTTAAGCTCAAAAGTAAAGATAGAACTTCCGCCGTTCGGGAAGAATTTATTATATAATTCATGGTATGGATCGCTCGGCAAGGAAGGATGATTCACCTTTTCAACATTAGGATGATTATTCAAGAACTCAACCACCTTTAATGTATTATATATATGTCGCTCTACTCGAAGAGATAATGTCTCAAGTCCCTGAAGTAACAGGAAGGAGTTAAACGGGCTGATGGAAGCTCCGGTATCTCTTAATAAGGTTACTCTTGCTTTGATGATATATGCTAATGCACCAACCGCTTTTGTAAACTGTACACCATGATAGCTTGGATTTGGTTCGGTTAATCCCGGGAATTTACCGGAACCTTCCCAGTCAAACTTACCAGCATCAATAATTACACCACCGAGTGTTGTTCCATGTCCACCGATAAACTTGGTAGCGGAATGTACTACAACATCTGCACCGTACTCAATTGGTCGAAGTAAATATGGTGTTGCAAAGGTATTGTCTACAATCAATGGTATCTTATTATTGTGTGCAATCTCCGCAACCTTTTCAATATCGATAATATTACTGTTCGGATTTCCTAAGGATTCAATAAAGATTGCTTTTGTATTCGGCTGAATCGCCTTCTCAAAATTACTAATATCATCGGAGTCAACAAAAGTAGTTTTAATTCCGAAGTCTTCTAAAGTGTGAGCAAAGAGATTATATGTACCACCATAAATTGTGGAAGCAGATACAATGTGATCTCCGGCATGTGCGATATTTTGTACTGCATATGTAATCGCTGAAGCTCCGGAAGCAGTTGCTAACGCTGCTACTCCACCTTCTAATGCTGCAATTCTCTGTTCAAAAACATCAGAGGTAGGGTTCATAATTCTTGTATAGATATTTCCACCCTCACTCAGGTTAAATCTTGCTTCTGCCTGTGCGGAATCTGCAAACACATAGGATGTTGTCTGGTAAATCGGAACACTTCTTGCATCAGTTGCGCTATCCGGTTTTTCCTGTCCTACATGAAGTTGTAAAGTTTCAAATCTCAGTTTCTTTTCGTTTGCCATAATGAATACCTCCATGATAAATTTGTGATATGCATGCAATAACTACTATTCATACATATTTACTATGCTTTGGTAATTATACTAAACCCACTTGTAATATTTGTCAAGTAGGAAATGTAATTTATTTCAATATCATTATAGAGGAGACTACTCCAAAATCATTATTCTTAGAAAAGATGCTATAAAATAAAGCACTGATAAAATAACTGCGTGACAATATAACATAATTCCTTTAAAGCAACAATTATAAAGTAGCCTCATTTGATAATATTTTTCCAATTTATATAGAAAAATCCAAAGGAACTTTTCTTTTATGCTTATCTACAAGATCTTGGAGTGTGATCCGATCCACCACTGACTTAATTGCTTCATAGAGTTCTTCCCACACTTCTCTGGTTACACAACCTTCACTTCTTGAGCATTCATTCGTCAGATCCTCGACACAATCCACTGGTGTTAAATTTCCCTCTGTTAATCGAAGAATCATTCCTACCGTATATTCCGTAGGTGCTTTCATTAATTTATAACCACCCTGAGCTCCACGTATGCTTTTCACATATCCTGCACGGTTTAACAGTGATATAATCTGCTCTAAATATTTCTCGGAGATGTTCTGTCTAGCTGCAATACTTTTTATCGTAATATATTCACCGGTATTATTTAAAGCCAAATCCAACATTAAACGTAGTGCATATCTACCCTTTGTTGAAACCTTCATGACTTATCCTCCTCAGTAACTATTCGATTCTTTATTACTATAATACCATGTGAGTAGTAGGAATACAACTGTTCGCGCCTCACTTAACATCATCTTCTGAAATTAGTTCTTCGCCTCACCGGAAATGCGGATGGATAGGGATTTACTTCAGGTATTATTTTTTCCTCCTCATCAGGTATAAGATTAGTCTGTCTAAAGCTCAAAAACCAATCGACGCTGTAGATGTTTTCATTGATTTTCTCAATCCGTTCTGCTGCCGCACCGCAGTTCTCGGGTATTGGAAGCATCACATCATCATCTGGAAGCCACTGGGCAGGAATTAACACATGCTCCTCACCCGCTTTTTGTAACGCAATTACCATTCTTTTAACTTCTTGTATATTTACCCCAACCGAGGCCGGATAATGCAATATGGCCTTGATCTTTCCCACCTGATCGACAATAAAAACCGAACCCGATGTGCAACTGTCTTGATCGGAAGAGCCCACTAATCCATACTCCTTCGCTATCTCACTTTTTACATCTGCAATCAAGGGAAAAGTGATATCAATGTGCTTTTTATCTTTCCAGACCAGTTCTTTGATCTTTCGAGTCCAGGCAATATGGGAATATAACGAATCCCCTGATACTCCTATCAATTCAACATCTATGTCCTTAAACTCATTTATCATGGAGGCAAAAATCATAATTTCTGTAGTACTCACCGGTGTAAAATCCGCTCTATAACTAAATAGTACAACCCATTTTCCATAATAATCCCTTGGAAAATCTATCTCCCCTAATGTTGTAGGTGCACGAAAGCTTGGCGCCATATCTCCCATCATCGGCATAACTGCCACCTCTGAATTATGCTATTAATACAAAGATATGATAGCGTATCCATATATGATACAGTTTGACATAGAAAAGCAAGGGGCACAGCAAATAATCACTTATCCTGATCGGATCAGATTTTGCTATAACCCCTTGCTTTGTTTTGTTTATCTATTCTTTATAAAACATTGATAGCACATAGAGGTGTATTGATCATTTCCTCCGATCAATATCTGTTCCCCTTCTGTCACAATCTTACCATTTGCATCCAGACGTACATTCACCGTCGCTTTTCTACCGCAGGAACAGATCGTTTTAATCTCCGTTATAGAATCAGCTATTTCCATCAAACGTTTGCTTCCCGGAAACATCTTCGTTCTAAAATCCGCTCTTAGTCCAAAACAAATCACCGGTACATCAAAATCGATGACCAGATATGATAATTGGTTTACTTGTTCTTCCGTTAAGAATTGGCACTCATCAACAATGATTACATCCACTGGATTATCTAATTTTTGATATTCCTCATAAACATCCTCGTCCTCAGATAAAACAGAGGCTTTTGCAGATAGTCCGGCACGCGAACTTACAATACCTTCCCCATCACGGCTATCGATTTGAGGCTTAAATAACCATACCCTCATACCACGTTCTTCATAATTAAACTTCGTAATCAATGCCTGCGCTGTTTTTGAGCTTCCCATAACGCCGTATTTAAAATATAGTTTAGCCATCTTTTTTGTCCTTCGCTATTCTTTATTGAATTACTTCCGCTAACTGATCCAGCCAATCGCCCTCGAATAATTCTATCATACCCTTATCGCATGCCGCGGCAAGCTTAGGGTTAATTGGAAGCTTGGCATAATTCCTAATATTATACTTTGCAGCTACCTCTTCAATCTTACTCTCGCCAAAGATAGGATAAGCCTTATCACAATCCGGGCACACAAAGTATGACATATTCTCAACTAATCCAAGGATTGGTACATTCATCATCTGAGCCATCTTTACTGCTTTTCCAACGATCATGGAAACCAACTCCTGAGGTGAGGTAACTATGATAATTCCGTCAACCGGTAGGGATTGAAATACCGTAAGAGGTACATCACCTGTACCTGGAGGCATATCAACAAACATATAATCCACATCACTCCAGATAACCTCTGACCAGAACTGCTTTACAGTTCCTGCGATAACCGGTCCTCTCCATACAACGGGATCCGTCTCATCACCTAAAAGTAAATTAATTGACATCACATCGATTCCAGAATTACTTCTAACCGGATACATTCCAAGCTCACTGCCTTTTGCTCTTTCCTTTAAACCAAATGCTTTCGGGATGGAAGGTCCGGTAATATCTGCATCTAAAATTGCAGTATGGTAACCTTTCCTTTGCATCATTACCGCCATCAAAGAGGTAACCATTGATTTACCAACTCCACCCTTACCACTGACAATACCAATTACCTTTTTAACCTTACTCAGCTCATGTGGTTTTTCTAAAAAACTATTCTCGCCTTTTCTATCGCCACAGCTTGCACTACAGCTTCCGCAATCTTGACTGCAATCACTCATTTTCATCATCCTTTTCTATGTTTTTACATATATTTTCACACGAACAATACATGCTTACCCTTTGTATTAGTTTGTGTCGATGATTTCGCAGGCACAAACTAATAGATGTGAATTATGTTTTCCCATAAGTCACACTACTATCGAATTTATTATATCCCATTCTTCTTATAAGTCAATATCTCGTGCTTAGGATTCACTTCGTTTTTACGACTCAACCCCAATTTATCCGGAATTTAAAAATTACCATCATTGATTCAACAAAACACCCCTTTCACCTTTAACAACCAAACCATATCCCGAATATTATGATATATAACAACAAGAAAGGAGCTGATAAAATGCTTATGTTTTGTACGTCTACGCTTTTACCAATGCAGGCAGTTGGTTTGATTTATTTTCTTGAAGACTATATAGGAGTGCTAACTATCATCGGTGGTCTGTTTGTATTGATTGTTGGACTATTATATACAGTTCATTTAAAAAAGAAAGGCAACAAGCACGAGGTGATTACACCGATTACTGACATCATTGGTGATTCAGCTGAGCGTGTAAATGAATTAAATGAAGATATTAAACCTTTTGGTTTTGCATACGAACCCAATCAGGATATATTTTATTCCATCATGTATCCATGGCAGCGTGAGTTTGGCTACTGCAGATTATATGATGAAGCAAGTGCTGCGTTAAGTATGATTATTGATTGTGAACCGATTTATTTTGAATACAATGGCCGTAAATGGTTAATCGAATTCTGGAAAGGACAATACGGAATGAATACCGGAGCGGAAATCGGTATCTATTATACAACCAGTTCTGCCATGTCAATTCCAGGCATTTTTAACGGAACATTCTATCATAGTGTGGAGGATAAGGACTGCATTAATATGTCCTATGCTCTTCGCAAAAAAGGAAATTTATTGTTTACAAGGAGCGGTTTTCATTGGTGGCTAACCGGATTTAAATTAGGTGAATTCTCAAAGCCTTCCGAATTAACCATGGATATCGTAATAGAATTATATGATAAACGTATGACATTCACTTTTGTAAATGCACTGGTAAAGGCAGGATACAAGGACAACGAATACCAGGTTCAAAACAACAAGGTATACATTCATTTTGATAAACCTCACACTCCACAACCTGTTACCAGAACTGCATTTACCGACTTTCTCATGCTGAAAAATGATGAAAACCTATGCAATACCTACAACGAGTTAACAAAGGCATATCCTGATACGCTTGATAAATTGGAAGTACTCCGCAAGGAATCTCCCGGTATGTACAATAGTGCAATCAATATCGGGAAGCCACATGCAGTATATGATGCCTTTGTAGCAATCAACGAACATTTGGATAAGGATTAAAAACAAAAAGGGGGAAGGAGCATTGTCTACTTCAAAACGTTTATCCAAAGTGTTTAAGGAATCAACTATCATTAATTTTGATGATAGTTCACGTTTTGTAATCATGAGCGATTGTCATCGTGGAATAGGGAATTGGGGAGATAACTTTTCTGGTAATCAAAACCTATTTTTCGCTTCACTTTACTATTATTATGAAAACGGATTTACGTACATTGAATTGGGTGATGGAGATGAATTATGGGAAAATAGGGATATTAATGATATTATCAGCACGCATAGTGATGCTTTCTGGCTCATGTCTTTATTTTATAAAAACAATCGCCTTATGATGCTATACGGTAACCACGATATCATTAAACGGGATTCCCGATTCTCAAAAACAAAATGCCACAGCTTTTATTGCGAAAGTATTGATTCGCAGATTCCGTTATTCCCCGGCATCAAATTCCCCGAAGGACTCATACTTCAATATCGTCAATCCGCTCATAAGATTTTTTTAACCCATGGACATCAGGCAGACTTTCAAAATGATACATTATGGCGATTATCTCGCTTTCTCGTGCGTTATTTATGGAGACCCCTGGAATTGATAGGAATAAAAGACCCGACGAGCGCATCTAAAAACAACTCCAATAAAAATGCTATCGAAAATAGATTAAGAGACTGGATCATTCAGAACAAACATCCGCTTATATGCGGTCATACACATAGAGCGGAATTCCCCAGTGCCGGTCAGGTTCCTTATTTTAATGATGGCAGTTGTGTGCACCCGCGATGTATCACCGCATTAGAGATACGAAACGGAACAATCGCATTGGTGAAGTGGGCAATACTAACAAGACCAGATCGTACGCTTTATGTCGGACGTGAAGTTCTCGAAGGGCCAATTCGCATCATGGAATATTTTAAATCCCAGGAGTATTCCACCGAAGAAAATTAATATATGAAGGGCTGATGCAATTTTTTTTACATCAGCCCTATAATATCATCTTTTTTTAACGGAGTATCCGAATTTTCCAAGGTATTCTCCCAGTGAATAGTATTCCCCATGGGAGTATGTGATCAGTTCTGATTTGTTCAGATGAAAACGACCTGTTTCGTCCATATATTTCTTATCTACCCCTACATTTACGACTTCTGCAAGAAACATATCATGGCTTCCTAACGGAATAATCTCCTTTACCACGCACTCAATGCTGACCGGGCTTTCCTCAATATATGGAACATTCACCTTCTGTGCCTTTATTGGAGTGAGCTTCATCTCCTTGAATTTGTCCACATCTCTTCCGGATTTCACTCCGCAGTAATCTGCCTGAAATACCAGATCCTTTGTAACAAGATTGATAACAAATTCTCTGTTCTCCTTGATAATATCATAGGAATAACGCTCTTTTCTTATTGAAATCGATACCATAGCAGGATTCGTGCACACGGTACCCGCCCAGGCAATCGTAATAATATTAGGTTTTTCTTTAATTTTGCCACAGCTTACCATAACAGCCGGAATTGGATAAAGCATATTTCCCGGCTTCCAATTATCTCTCTCAGCCATAATTACCTCCGTCGTAATTCATTTTGTAATTTAGAATACAAAACGTATAATGGAACTATTATAAATGATTTCTTGTTAAAATCCAATTATTCTTTTTCGTATTCATAATAATCTTGACGAAAGATATTATTACCAATTGAGCCGGAAAAGGTTTATGATAAATGAATAATTTGAACTTCTTCCATACATAATATATCCAGTACATTATGGTAAAAAATAATACAGTTTGAAAGGAGAATACACATGAAAGCATCAGTTGACCAAGACGGCTGCATCAGCTGTGGTTTATGCATTGATATATGCCCCGAGGTATTCAGCTATAATGAAAATGACATTTCACAGGCTATTGAAGATGATATTCCGGAAAAACATTTAAAGCAGGCTGAAGAGGCTCGAGATGGTTGCCCTGTTAGTGTAATTAATTTAGAATAATTTTTATTATACTATTGATATTATTTTTCCTTCACTAGTCTATTTTTGTTTGATTATTTTTATATGTAAGATGTAATATCGTTTTATAAGCATTATTTTGAAATCGCTGGTGTTTAGGTCACGCATTTTGTGACTTTAAGCACCATTACATACTTCATCTATGCGAGAGCGTTATGCAATGAAATATGTTTCTATTGTTGCGATATTCCCATTATGTTATAATTTAGTTATAACAAATTTTAGGTGAATGAGGAGTGACTTTATGGATTTTAAATACGAAAAAAATAAAATATATTTAGATGATGAAAACAATCAAATGATTGCCGTTGTAACCTTTCCTAATGTGACAGCGGATATCGTCAATATCGATCACACCTATGTGGATAAATCTCTCCGCGGTCAGGGAGTCGCAGGCAAACTGATGGAGGCAGTAGTTACCCAGTTAAGGGCTAACAACCAGAAGGCAAAGCCAACTTGCAGTTATGCTGTGAAATGGTTTGGAGAACATCCGGAATATTCCGATGTCTTAGCTTAAAACTCTGCGGTAACAATTGTGATTCACTAAATACGATATCATTTTGTCTCAATTTTACACAAAACCTTGCTCCTCTGTTCACTGTTCATAAATCCAGTCACAGTACGGAGCATTTTTCATATTTTTGTTTTTTCATATCATGTTTGATACGTTTATAGCTAATTTAATACATTTACTATACTATAAGCCCGGTGCTATAATTCAACCATTCGTTTGATACACCACAAAAAATCGAATTATGATATACAAATATCAATATTGAAGTTATATAATTGACTATGAAAGCTATTCTTAATTGAAAGTGAGAGTATAAATATGAATGAAAACACATTATATCTGGAGTGTTACTCCGGAATCAGCGGTGATATGACCGTTGCGGCTTTACTTGATCTAGGAGCCGACCAAAAAATATTATTAGATGGATTAAATAGTTTAAAGGTAGACGGATATCGTATTGAGATAGGACGTAGATTAAAAAGTAGTATTGATGCTTGTGATTTTAATGTAATTTTAGATCAGGATATTGATTCTCATGATTTTGATCACGAAGAAGTACATAGTCATGACCACCTCCACCAAGATGGCCATTCCCATAGTCATTCCCACGAGGATGAACATTCTCATGACCATTTCCACCTGAATGACCATCCCCATGATCATCCTCATACTCATGATCTTTCTGAACCTAGCGAATCACTACATCTGGGACATCATGAGCATAGGAACTTATATGATATTAATTCAATTATAGAAGAATCTGATATTACAGATAACGCGAAAGATTTAGCAAAAAGAATCTTCCACATCATCGCGGTAGCAGAATCAAAGGCTCATTCCAAGCCCTTAGACGAGGTGCATTTTCATGAGGTTGGTGCAATTGATTCCATCGTCGATATCGTAGCTGCAGCGATATGTCTGGATAACCTGAATATTAAAAAAGTAATTGTTTCTGAATTGCACGAAGGAACCGGCCAAATCAAATGTCAGCATGGACTGCTTCCGATTCCTGTTCCTGCAGTAATCAATATAGCAGCAGAGCATCAGCTCCCACTCCATATTACCTCGGTAAAAGGTGAGCTTGTAACACCTACCGGAGCTGCGATTGTTGCTGCAATAAAGACTGAGGATCAATTACCAAAGAATATGCGTATCCAAAAAATCGGTCTGGGCGCCGGTAAGAGAATTTACCAGGGTGCTTCGGGTATACTACGTGCAATGTTAATTGAAGAGATTACCGCTGACACCGCTACGGATAAGATATGGGTACTTGAGGCAAATCTCGATGATTGTACCGGGGAAGCTCTTTCCTTCACAATGGAACTATTATTCCAAAACGGAGCGAAGGACGTCTACTATACTCCTATTTTTATGAAGAAGAACCGCCCTGCTTATCTGCTCGGTGTAATATGTAAGGAAGACGATATTAAAAAGCTGGAAGGAATTATCTTCACACATACAACCACGATTGGGATTCGTAAGCAAGAAGCCATTCGTACCATATTACCGAGGGAGCAAAAAACAGTAACCACGCCCTATGGTGATGTACAGTTAAAAATATGTACCTATGAAAACCAGACCTATATTTACCCCGAATACGAAAGCATCAAATCACTTTGTCAAAGTTCAGGACTGGATTATATGACGATGTATCAATTAGCTCAGTATGAAGGAAGAAAGAGTTTATTTTAATAACCGAGGAAATTATGATGAATAACACTAATAATGCAGAGATTTCAAGCTCTGCTGCCATAGAAGAACTATATAACCTATTCCAGTCTCATGTTAATGAGGGTATAGCAGTTGCTTTCTCTGGAGGGGTGGACAGCAGCCTTTTACTTAAGCTTGCCTGCGAGGTGGGTAAGACTTCAAATCACCGGGTACTTGCTGTTACTTTTGAAACACAGCTTCACCCCCATGGTGATTTGGAGGAGGCACGCAATCTAGCACTCAGTATGGGTGCAATTCACAAGACCATCCTTGTGGATGAATTTGCTGATCCTGAAATCATGAAAAATCCGGTTGACCGCTGCTACCGTTGTAAAAAATTATTATTTCAAACCTTTATCAAGGTAGCGAAGGAACAGGGCTTTACTTATCTTGTGGACGGAACAAATTATGATGATCGCAACGCTTACCGACCCGGGATGAAAGCGCTATTAGAACTGGGCATTAATAGCCCTTTACTGGAGTTACAAATTACAAAGCAACAAATTCGCTCCATGGCCACAGCATTACATATCTCCACCTCTGATAAGCCTTCTGCACCATGCCTGGCCACACGATTGCCCTACGGAACAACCTTTGATTTTGAACTACTCAAACGAATCGATCAGGGGGAACAATACCTGAGGAAGCTTGGTTTTTATAACGTAAGACTCAGGTTACACGATAACATTCTACGAATCGAGGTAGATAAGTCCGCCTTTCCTAGCCTTTTTGAACACACTTCAGTTATCATTCAGCATATGAAAGATCTTGGGTTTATTTATATTACACTGGATCTGGAAGGATTCCGATCAGGAAGTATGGATATTAATCTTACTTAGAAGGTTAAAAGAAAGGACAAGAAACGTTTTACCAACTTAAATTTTTGTTATATTTTTAAGATTCCTCTATATAATACTGTGGGAGGTGTCTTATGAAATATATTCGAATCCTAATTATACTAATATCAACTATATTACTTATGTTAAATTTGAAGCCGGTTACGAATACATATTATAACGAATCAAAGAATACAATAACCGACTCTTCCGGCAGCTTTCATGGCAAGGTTATTCAAAAACATGATTTTGTGCAAGGAGATATTCCCAGTACAACGGATTTCACCATTACCGGTACTTTAACCTGCAATAATAAGGTTTACCATTCAGACAACCTATGTGTCCTATATTGCGATAATACCGGGTTAACTCAAGTTGGGAATTCCAGTTCAATCAATATAAGAGTACAAAATATTTATAACAGCAAAGAAGGCTGCTCTTTCCCGATAAAGGTTAAGGTCGTAAAAGCTGATCAGAAGCTGAATTGTTCCTTAGAGGGTAGGATCTTCCACTTAACAGAAGATTATATGACGACTAACGAAAATCCATTGCCATTTTATCGAACAATTACATACTCTGTTAAGGATAGTGAAGGCAGACAGGTTGCAGGTGAAATCAATTATAGCGATAATATAAACGAATATGATATGGGTGATAATACCATTCAATATGCTTTTACCCCTGTTAATGATAACTATCCCGTGTTAAAAGGTTCCTTTATTATAAATTATTCACCAAAGTATACTTTATCGGCTGATTCCTTGTACATGCAGCCCGGTTCGACCTATACTCCAACTTCATATCCTAAAACACCTGCCGGATCAATTCATTGGACTTCTTCTGACAATCTTGTAGCCAATGTCAATCCCACAACCGGTGAAGTTAAAGCAATCCATAATGGAGATGCTATCATAACCACTTGCATAACTAACCCTAGTTCGAAAGAGCAATATACCTATTTTATGAAGGTGAATGTGGCAAATCAGGCGGATATCGTATCACTTAATAAAAACACCTTAAGTTTATCCATCAATGATTATTTTGACTTAAATGTCATTACCGCATATAGCGGTGGGAAATATTCCTTTGAGTCCAATAATTCCAATGTCTCGGTTGATCCGGCAAATGGAATCGTGCGAGCCATAAAGAAAGGTACTTCCATGATAAGTTGTTGTTTTACAAACGAAAGAACTGTATATGTTATTACATGTAATGCCACCATTGGTTAACCTTCATGGTGGCATTTTTAATATCTACGCTATTCTTCTATTCCTTTATTGCCAAACGATTAATCTGTGTAGCAATATATCCTGCGCCGAATCCATTATCTATATTGACCACAGCAAGTCCCTCCGCACAGGAATTGAGCATAGTCAATAATGCTGATACTCCTTGAAAGCTCGCGCCATAACCGATTGATGTCGGCACTGCTATCACCGGTTTATCCACCAATCCTGCTACAACACTTCCAAGAGCGCCCTCCATTCCTGCTACAGCAACAACACAGTTCGCATGACGGATATCTTCAAGCTTAGAAAACAATCGGTGTATTCCAGCTACCCCGACATCATAGATGCGAATAACATTACTTCCGAAGAATTCCGCTGTTTGTGCAGCTTCCTCAGCCACCGGGATATCGGCCGTGCCACCGGTGCAAACCACTATACAACCTACTTTTTCTTTCTGAGTCGTTTGTATCTTTAGTATTCTTGATAACGAATCATATTCCACTTCTGGAAGAACTTCTTTCACACTCTCATATTGCTCCTGCGTAGCTCTTGTTCCTAGAACATTCGTCCCCTTCTCATAGAAGTTCTGATAAATACTAATTAAGTGGGGAGTAGATTTTCCTGCGCAAAAAATAGCTTCCCCAAAGCCGGAGCGTAATTCCCTATGATGGTCAAGCTTCGCATGTCCAAGATCTTCATAAGGCAATTTCTTAAGAATCTCCTCGGCCTCACTTATCGTAACTTCATTATTTTTAACTTGTTCTAATAGTCTTTGAACATCCATATATAACTCCAATCTGCCTCTCCATCAATTGGATGGCTTATGCATTAAGTCTTATCATTTTTATTGATTTTCCATCTAGTATGGTACCATAAATACATAAAAAATACCAGTAGATGCAGTATATAATTCATGTCTTACAAACCCTAATAGTTTGTACTATCTTATCCAATATAAATACTTCGAGCAAATACAGCATCATTCTTTACTGCCCTCTGCTCGAAGCTTTATAAATCACGATATCCCTACATTAAACCATTCTCTTCTTCCTTAATATCACAAACCCATACGCAGTGAGTCTCAACTCCTCATATCCGTTATTCCATATCATCATCTTACCCTCTGTGTCTAGGTCAAGTGGCACTTCTGTCTCTCCTGCATTGAGCGCAACCGTGATACACTCCTCATCGGTATATCGTTCATATACAAAGAGATTACTGTCCTTCTCTGCTTCAACCGTTCGGTATCCTCCAACACGTAACCCTTTCAACTTCTTACGTAAAAATATCGCAGCCTTGTAAAAAGCAAACAATTCCTGCTCCTCATCAAATGGCATCGCTTGTAAGGTATCCACTTCCTTATCCCCGAATACTGGATTTTCATCTCCATACAAAATCATTGGTATTCCGGGGGATGTCATAAGATACAGAATAGAAAGCTTATACCGAGAAAAGTCTTTATTACATAAAAATAGAAACCGCGGTGTGCCTTTATCACTCAAAAAATTGATAAATGGATAAGGTATCTCCATCATGCAATCAAGCTTAGGTGGGTTAAAATGATCTCGAAACTCATCTGCATTAATATGATGCGTGGCAAAGAAATCCTTGCAGACATTATGAAATTGTTTATTAAACACAATATTTAATCCCTGAATAACTTCCTTGATCATATCTTCCTTGTTGATATCTTGCTTGAGCTTATCTTCGTTAGAATTATTAACTAGTATCAAACAATTCTCATTACATTTCTTGATTGCTTCACAAAACATAAGAAATGATTCCTTCATCGTATCAACTGTTTCATCAATTTTAACCCCATCTATTCCATATTCGATAATCCATTGACGACATAACGTAAGATAATAATTCATTCTTTCTTCATTGCTTGTTTCTTCCCCCTCTGAACCACTCTCCCCATCATACTCATGATATAATCCATCCATTATCACCTTAACATTGCAATCATGGCAGAAATTTACCAAGAATGCAAAATCCTTATTTTTCCCCAGTAGTCCATTAACTTGGGTATAATCATATGCATCCTTAATGTTTTCATCAGTTATAAATGGATTTAGACAAATACAGTTAACCCCAAGTTTAAGAATATAGTCTACATTATCAATGATTCCTTGAATTGTTCCCATTAAAGGCTCTGACACTGTTTCTTGCTTTAACAAATATTTCTCATCAGTATCCTCTACACTACTATTCGAATTCCGCCACGAAGCCGCAAAACGATCTGGTATAATCTCATATATGATTGCGTCTTTAATCCACTTCGTAACCTTATCGGAACTTTCACTTCTCTTCTCAATGTATTGATTTTCCTCAGACAGAGCATTTTCAGAATTGCTTACTTGCATTGTTACCTCCAAAGCTTTCTGTTACAGCAAATATATATTCAAGTAAGACAAAAAATAGTATTTCTGAAATGTAATCCACATGAACATAGTCTTCAAACAGCACATTATGGCAATATAACATTATTCCTTTGTATTATCATTTTATATCAACTCCTCACATCGCACACATTTTGTTCTAAACGAATTAAATAATCCCTCTAACGTATCAGTTTTAAACCGTTTACGTTAGAGGGATTATTTCAAACTACCATCTCTGGGATTATTCTAATTATTCTTTAAATAATAAATCATTACTGATCGTGGTATAAAACAACCTGCTTATTTCTTCCTGATCATGTGTTTGTCCAAGAATCCACATCAATTTAGTGACAACCGCTTCAGTCGTCATGTCATATGCCTCAAGTATAGGAAACTGTTTCTTTAACTTCTGCCCTACTTTGTAGACATTCATATCGCTTCCTTCATTTGGAACCTGTGTTGTCATTACGATAGTTTTACCATGTTGTATCCATTTTTCGATCACTTCATAGTAATTATACTCTTTAAGAGAAGGGATCCCTCCTACTCCAAAGCTCTCTATAATCACAGCATCATTTTTCTCCAAAAGATAATTAAGAACACCGGAATCCATTCCTGGTACCAGCTTTAACAGAGCGACACTCGGATTAAGTTTATTATAAAAGGCTGGCTCTCTTTCCTTGGGCAGCGTGATGTATTGAAGAATTTTATCCTCCTGCACCACGGCAAGGTAAGGGTAATTGATGCTTGAGAATGCGTGAAAACTTTTTGAGTGGGTCTTTCTGGCTCTCGTACCCAGTATCACCTTTCCACCGAACAAAATCTGAACACCACTTGCCAATTCTGAGGATGCATATAAAAAGCTGCCATAAAGATTCATTCTAGAGTCAGAATCCTCTGTATTAATTGGTTTTTGTGATCCGGTGATGACAATTGGTTTTGGCGAATGCTGAATCAAATAGGATAACGCCGCTGCGGTATATGCCATCGTATCTGTACCATGACTTATGACAAATCCGTCGTATTGATGAAAGGAATCACGAATTGTATCCGCCATCATAATCCAGTGCTCCGGACCGATATTCGTACTATCAAGATTACACAGTTGAACCGAATCCACCTCGCAAAAATGATCGATGTTTTTGATATATTCAAGCACGTCCTCCGAAGTCAGGAGCGGGGACAGACCCGATGAGGTACTTGAAGAAGCGATGGTTCCTCCTGTTGCTATCAATAATATTTTCTTCTTTAATGTTTCACTTATGCCGTTATTATTCACTATAGCAACAATCCTTCCTGATATTCATTTTCTTTCTGATATTCTTTCTCTTCCTGATTTTCTTATTCTTCCAGTTACCCTATCTCTTAATGTTATTCTGTATCTCAATGTTATTCAATATCTTTATGTTATTCAATATCTTTATGTTATTCTATATCCTACTGTTATTCTATCTTTTACTGATTTCCCTTCTCTTCGGACATCTTTTCACCCGAGAGATTATTAATCTGCTGTAAAAAGTCTGTGATATTACAAATAATCGTCGAACGCTTACTCATTCTCAAATTCAGATTTTCCAATTTATCACCCACTGAATCAACAATCTCCGCTACCGAACCAACACCGGTTGCGGCCCCGCTAATCTCAGTACTTGTTTGTTCAATTCCAGTAACGATCTGTTCGCTAAAGTCCTTTACCTCATAAGTACAATCAGTAACCTGTTTAAAATCCTTCTGTACATTTAAAGCATATTCAAAATTACCTTGAATTGCTTCCTTTGTACTAACAATCTGGTTACTTAACATGCTAATACTCTCATACAGTTTCATAATATTTTCATCAATTCCGTGAACCAGCTCTGTTGTAGCGGAAGATAACTTTCTAATCTCATCAGCAACTACTGCAAAACCCCTGCCAGCCTCTCCTGCTCTTGCTGCTTCAATGGATGCATTTAACGCCAAAAGATTTGTATTCTTTGCTATTCCTGTTATACTTTTTGACATTTCTTTAATATCATTAAAGTTATTTTCCAAGGAATGAAAGGATTCTGTAAATAAATCCAGCTGATCACATGTCCCATTTAATTTATCAGATAGGGTATTCATTTTATCATCCGCTTGAGAAATAGCAGTTTCCGATCGCTTCATAACACCATTAATATTATTCACATATTGTCCAAAATCATTAAAGTTAGAATTCAATCGATTAATCACGTCTTGAATCCCGCTCATCTGGGCATAGGTGTATTGAATATCCTGGATTGATTTTGACACCTTTACTTCTTCATCCAAGAACTCATCAATCTTCTTTTCAATGTGTGTTACACCATAATTGATATAGCTATAATACTCTTCTGATGCTTCTGTAACCGGTTTTACATTTAATTCTATCGTTGCACTAATCTCCGGATTTGTAATTATCTCTTTTCTCTTCTTATTAAATATTCTCATATTCTCCCCCACCTATTCAAATACAGCTAAAACCATTGTCTGGTTAAAATGTTGCTGGTTCAGCTGTTCTCCATATCCTGCAAAACCGATGTAATTACCTAACGCACTTCCCATACTCTTGGCGAAAGTATCAAGGTATCCGTCATTTTCAAACAATATGGATCTGGCCAGACAATTTATCATAATGGCCATCGATGGCTTCGGAATTTCTTTTTTCACTTTTTCAATGGTTTCACCAATTACATTCTTATAATCATCCGGCTCAAGGAGAACCATTTTAGAGTTATTATATACTCTTGCATGGTAAGCCATACCGTTATTTTTTGAAACCATCTGATTTGCTGTTATGTACATCTCCCCACCGATAATTCTCCCGAGTGGATTGCCATCAAGATATCCCGATAGCTCCTTAACCGATGTGTTCAGCGCCTCTGCAGTAACAACTGCTGCCGGCTTATGGTCATACTCATGTACAATACGGTTTTTCACATCAACTTTCGTTGCTGTGAAATAGTGATTCGTGGGTTTATAGATATTCTCACGATAGAGCTTGATCTTTCCTCCCAGGTTCTTAATGATAACAAAGATACAAGCTTTCTCATAAACAATTCCGTTTAAAGAGATTAACGTCTTCTCCGCTTTCCCGTGATCTCCGGCGGTACCGCCAAACAACGGAATCTCTTTGCTTTCCAGTACTGAACTAAAGGTAGACAAAACCAATTCCTCACAGCCGATTAATCCGGTTGATATCTCAAAGCATACCGTATTTGTTAAATCCTTGAATTTTCCAACACAGCCCGTGATTCTATCCACATATTTTAATGGATATCGATCCACCTCTTCTAATACATCTGCATAACATTCTATCCCATCCTCAATTCCCATCACTAACAAAGAATCCTTATAAGCCCCATCCTTACAAAAGCCTGCATAAGTGGTCGAACCCATCACAATCGTATTAGGATATTCCTCATGGATCAATGCCGTATATTCTTCAAAATGCTTCACATCCCCAAAGAACAGCAATAACTTTGGTGATTGAATCTCACATGTAGCTTCACGCACCGCTTCCTTAAGATCTACGCTAGAACTTTTTCCAACTTTGTAATTCATGTTCCTTTATCCCCTATCTTCGTATATTTTTCATATGTGATTTTTTGAACTTTAATGACATTCTATAATTATATATCTCGAAAATCAATCATTTCTGTAATATTTTACATTATTTCTGTATTATTCCACATTAGGGATTTTTTGATGGGTAAGTAATTCTTATAATTACTTTTTGACTATCACGGATTGATAATTATAGAATTGTTTGAAATGCTTAGGATTTGAGTGATTAAAATGAAAAACGAGCGCTATCAATTTGTTGATAAGAGCGCCCTTTACCATGATTTTTATTTTCATTATATGATTTATTGAATTTTCATAATATGTACTAATATATAGAGTGGCGACAAATTTAATGCCCCATTTCGATAACCCGGAAATCAAGAAACAAAAAAACAAGCCACTTACAAAGATAATCAAATCTTTTGAAAGTGGCTTATTTACTCGATTTTTATATTAGCAGCTCGTAGGGGAATTTTTAAGTTAATAATACATTTCTTCTTATTTAATTCTTCTCTAATTTTATCAAATACTCCCAGATGTGCTTTTTCGTATTCTTGTATGTCTTCAATATTTATACATTCCATTGTATAGCCTTCCCACTTTTTAGTTAGATTTATTACTTATATGATTTTTTATGATATTAAATAATCCATTTTTTATATTATCGTCTTTACTTGTATTATCATAAATAACAACATTAAATCCTGCTAATATGTATTTTTTCTTTTCCGCTTCTAGTTTAATTAAATCAGTATCTTTATTTAAACATAAATAACGTACTGGTTTTCCCATATAACTCCTCCATATCACCAAGTATATCCACAATTCTTACATTCAAATGTTTTTCTTACTTTACTACTGAATAATCCAAACATTGTTCCACCTACCGCCTTTTGAGTAATTGATATTTTTTGAATATTTGTTGATTTGCATGTGGGACATTTAGGTTGGTTACTATTTATAGAATCTCTCGAATTATGTAATGGTTCTTTTGAATAATATTGATTTTTTGGTGGTTGTGGTTTTATACCGAGATCAATTATTGATCCATCACTTTTAATAATGTCTACTTTAATGAGATTATCATAAAATGGTTGTGATAATTTTATTACTTCATCTCTAGTAATATTTTTTGCTAAGATGACTGGCGAAGAATTAACTAAATCTTTGGTTTGTTGTAAATTTAAATTAAAAACTTCTTTAACTATTGGTGTTAGTATATAACAGTGGACACGAAAAGTTTAACACATTACAATAGTTCCAAGAAAGGTGTGTGTTATTCAATGTCCAAGAACGGTGTCCGTTATTCGGAAGAATTCAAACAACAGATAATCGATCTGTATCAATCAGGTAGTTCAGTTAGCTATCTTAGTAGTGAGTATGGTGTGGCAAATGTAACGATTTATAAATGGATTAAAGAATCATCTCCAATTAAAGTATCTGAGAAGGAAGAAATCACTTCAAAGGAATACGAAAAAATGAAAAGACGTATTGCTGAACTTGAAATGGAGAATGAAATCTTAAAAAAAGCTACCGCCATATTCGCCAGAAAACGATAGAAGAAATCGTTACCTTCATCGAAAAATACAAATCAAAGTATACCGTTAAACTTATATGCAAAGCCTTGAAGTTCCCTAGGAGCACCTATTATAAGGCTCTAGTTCATGTGCCCTCAAACCGACAGATTAAAGCTGAAAAGTTGAAGGCAGAAATCCATAAGATTTATTCAGAAAGCAAATGCCGCTATGGAGCTCCCAAAATTCATAAGATACTGATAATGAGAGGTAAAAATATTAGTCTTAAAAGAGTTCAACGTTATATGTCTTCCATGGGGCTCCGCTCTATCGTAGTTAAAAAGTTCCACCCACATTCCTCTAAATCAAATGTGGTAGAAAGAGAGAACATTTTAAATAGAGATTTTAAAGCAACCAATATAAATCAAAAATGGTGTACTGACATAACTTATATTCATACGTTAAAGGATGGTTGGACTTATCTTGCGTCTGTAATGGATCTCTACAGCAAAAAGATTTTAGGCTATGCATATGGAACTTCAATGACTACAGAGCTTGTAATTAAATCTTTAGAAAACGCCTGCCTAAATGTAAAAAGTACAAAGGGAATTATTCTCCATAGCGATCTGGGAACACAATATACCAGTCAGAAATTTAACGAGTTAATAACCCAAAAGGAAATGGTGCATTCCTTTAGCAGGAAAGGCAATCCTTATGATAATGCATGTATTGAATCCTTTCACTCCTTACTAAAAAAAGAAGAGGTCAATCATAAAAAATACTATGATTTCAATGATGCCAGTAAGGCAATCTTTGAATATATCGAATCCTGGTATAATCGAAAAAGGATTCACGGTGCAATTAACAATATGACTCCTCATGCAGTGCATGACGCTGCTGCATAGGAAGTTAAACTTTTTGTGTCTACGTTATTGACACAAGTCCATATTTTCATAGCCATTATAAGATTAGTTGTTTCTATTAATTTTAAACTATACAATTCCAATTTATCATTGTGCTTTAGCGATTGTTGAATAGGGTATCCACAATGAGGGCAGGATTGAGCCATATCTGATATCTGTTTATTGCACTCGGGACAATTAATAAGTGCCATTTTTGCACCTCCGTAAAAAATATTAATTTATCTTTATCAAGATAAATACTACTTTATTACCCTGTTCCATTTTTTAATTCTACTTACTCATCCTCTACATCATCCTTTGAAACTAATTTAATTCTATATTCTTCATTTCTTTTAATTGTGCTATACGGATCATTGTCTCTTTTAATCCATTTATTACGCTTCTTTTGACTATCTAACACATAAACCAGTACACCTATAATCAAACCCCCTACAATACTTAAATATTCCATATAAGCCTCCTGCAATACATAAATCTATAGTTTCTCAATCCTCTGTTAATTTAACTAAGTCCATTCTTCTTTCTCCATTCTACTCCATCCATAATCATTTTCATTCTTTCCTCAAATGGTGGTATTCCTAATTCGTCACATTTCTTTTTCTCATACTGTTTAACTCTCCCACTGTCTTTCTTTTTATTATATGATTCTGATCCTACTTGAAATAAAAATGCTAATACTCCTAATCCAAACATATATGTCCTCGCTTTCAATTTGTTTTCATTTTATAATCTGATACAAATCTCTAGTAAATAACTAACTGTATAGTAATATATTACCATTTAACTACAAGAAAAGTAAACCGAAAAGTATATTAATTTCATATAGTCCGGCATCATAACCAACTATCTATTAAAGATCTAACGTCATTTTATTTATCTATTGTATCTATATCAATATCTTTCTCTTCAGAGGTCGCTACTTCATTTTGACATTCATCAGTAATACTATCAATATCAGTATCATGCTTGTCCATCGTAGTTTCCTTCTTATTTTTCTGAATCAAATATAGTGCAGACGCAGCCAATGTTAACAAATAGAATAATATTTTATAGATCATAATTTGTCTCCCCTATCTCCCATTTCCTTGAGGACTTTTTCCGCAATACATACACATTGATTATCAATCCTTTGTTCAATTTCTTCTAATCTGTACCTTCTCAAATCTGATAATAGTCTCATTTGCTCTACTGACATAATTACTTCATCTGTATATCTATAATCTTTACTTATACATGCTAAATCAATTTTTAAATCTTTTGATATCATCGGATAAAAGCTAAATTCATAAAGATAATAATATAATTTGTAACGCGCTAATCTAGGATTAACTATGTAAGCGTTCAATATATATTTCAAACATGGATCATATTCACCTCTAATAAATTCAATCGCATGTAATCCATAATAAGCAAAAGCTTTTAAATCTTTATTTATTATTCCCACAGTATGTAACTCCGATTGTAAATTTGTATACTTAATAAATATATTTTCAATTTGAACTAACTGTTCGCTACCATTCCAATTATCCATCCATGATAAAAAATTACTAACTAATACTTTATACGCATACTTTATTGTATTGATAAAAAAAGTTAAATCATCTCCCAGTAAATTGGTGAGATTTAAATAGACAGATTTAAGATTTTCTATATCTATTCGTATTTTATAGTTATTATCTTTGGCTTCGATTGCATAATAAACCTTATCAATACCGAAGTCTGACTGCTGCATAAAACCCTCCTATATAAATATTTACATATTTTTACTTCATATGAATATACTAATACGTTTTAATTTGTTTGTCAAACACTATTTATTTATTATTTTGTATGCACATTTACTATAGTTTAATATGTTTTATATACAACTAACAAAATAGTTTAATATCATATGTCTTTATTATATCTGGTAGATTTATACCATTTCTATGAAATATTTATGTCGATAAAGGTAGATTAAATATCAATTCAACTTGAATATTGATAATTTAGCATTTCTTTAAACTTTGATTTTCTATAAGTGGATTGAATTCAACGATTATTTCAATATAATCTGACGAGAAGAATGAATAGTTATTTATAAAGAACCTTCGAAGATATAATAGTTTAATATTATATTTAATGAGCCTCTCTTACTTATATATAATAAACAGCTTATAAAGATCAACAAATCGCTTTCTCACAGCCTTGTAGAGCCATTTTAACCTTTAAGGCAGTATATATACTATTGACATCATTGAAAGTGCCTTAAATAAGTCTGTATATTAATAAATTTGAACATAGTAAAAGGACTAGCCCGTAAGCTAGTCCTCATGATTGATATATTTATTGATGGCACTCTTGATATGGAATAATGCGAAAGGTTCAAAATTACCACTGCATTAATCTATACCGTCTATAACAATATGTAACCCCATGATAGCTGCGTCATATAAGTCTTCGTAATCAGAATCATCCTGTGAGCAATTATTCAAAAACACATCAATCAAATATCTGTATTCAAAATACGTTTTTAATCTTTCATTGCTATTCATATTTCTCCTACGAATTGTTATTTATCTAAAATAGCTATAATTATTTTGAAATACTAATAATTAAACTTGCTATTGTAGCTATTACAACTATTATAGTCATTAAAGTCATTGCTTTTGTATAAAGTAGCATTTGTTTATTTAATTTCTTCTGTTCTTTAATAAGCAACTCATTCTTTTTATTGTTATAAATTCTTAACCAAAAATCAACTCCAACCACTGTATATTCAGATACATCATCATGCTTTTTTATAACTTCTTCAATTGACATTTCCTCTATATCTTTAATCTTAGCACTCACCTTGTCGCCCTCTTTTATCTATAGAATTATGTTTCTAATTTACTATCAACTGCCTTAAATAATATTAATAAAACTGACGTATAATCTCCTTATTCAAAGACCAATTTTTATCTCTGAGATGTTAACCGCTATTCAGATGCTATTGCGCCAGCAATTGGTATACTTCCTAGACAAGCTTTGACATAAGTATGTACAACATCGCCTGTAGTATTTTAAAATCATTATTATTCATAATATACACTTTTTAAATATATGAAATTTTATACTACTGATATATAGCTACTATTTCAATACACATATAGTCTTCTTCGCTATACAGCTCCTGTAATCCTTCTGGTCTTTCTTCAGCAATGCTTCTTCTAGTCGCTCGATTCAATGCCATGAAATCTTTTAAAGGATCATATATCGATTTAGTTTTATTAATCATTGAACTTGAAATTATACGAGCTAAAATAGTAACATCGACACTTTCATAATCTTCTAGTTGATTATACAATATTTGCAAATATTTAGCATCAATTTTTGAGCATAAAGCTATATTATCTAATTCAGAAAGTAGTGGAATCTTAGCATCTGATACAGCAAAAAAACTCTCAAATGCTTGCATCTCGGTTTTTTCCATGTTATCCGATAATTGTTCAATAATCATTGGCTTGAATTGTTCAATTAATTGCGTAAAGTCAAACGACTCAGGTATCCTCAGATAACTATCAAATTTTATTATGTATCCCCTTTGCAATGTTAATAAATCATAATCATCACACATTGTAAAATCAAAATAATCTTCTCTTCCATTGAGCAAAGTTTCGAACTCATTACAATCAAATAAGAGACTTTCCTCGATTATACCACCATAATTCTTAGTAGATTTTGCATCCGCCCCCAAAATTGGTAAATTAATTGATATTCCTTTATCACTATTTATTTCAATATTATCAACTTTTAAATTCTTTTTCCCTGTAGCAATAGATTTATATTCTCTAAACTTTTTCTCATCAAAATATAACACATTACCAAACATATATTTAGCCTCCAAAAGTGTCTTATAATTAAATAATCAAATCCTATATATTATATTACAGTATAATATTACCTTATTTGATATATTTTGGCAAGTTATAAACACTAAAATAAAAACCCTACCAATTTGGTAAGGCTCTTGTTTTAATATTTAACTCCTGTTTCTGACAAATAAAAAAAGACTAAATTAATAGTCTTTCTAAGTAAACATCATGTGATAAACTAGGTGATAAACTTTTAAAGTATCCAGTATACAAATCACCTTTCTACTTGGGTTATTAGCAGCTCGTAGGGGAATCGAACCCCTGTTTCCGCCGTGAGAGGGCGGCGTCTTAACCCCTTGACCAACGAGCCTTAAGAACAATATTTATATTACACTATGGAGAATAAAAAAGCAAGCACTTTTTTTATAATTTTTTAAATTTTTTAATCAATTGACACACTTTGCCATTTCCTAGAGAATTATTTAAAATTTATGTATTTATATTCCACATACTCCCGGATATATCCATGAACCATTGCAGCTGCACGGCTTTGTCCTGGATGAACTTCCGTCACACTCAAAAAAAGAGGCGGGTCGTAAATTCACCTCAACAATTTTAAAGGATTGTATACTAACATCCCTAAATTGAGTTTATCTACAGCTCGCCTCTTTCTAGCTAAAATGATATCTTAATTAGATATTCCATCTACTACTTCTATCGTATCTTCTAGTTCTATCTTATCTTCTAGTCTATCATCTCTTCTAATTCTATACCGCTTGTATATCATTCATCTACTCTATATCTGTCATCTCATCTAGTTCCGGCTTTTCTTCTATTTACGATATCTCTTCTAGTTCCGGCTTCTTTTCATTATCCGACATCTCTTCATAATCCGGCTTCTTTTCATTATCCGACATCTCTTCATAATCCGGCTTTTCTTCATTATCCGATATCTCTTCTAGTTCCAACATCCATCTATTTCTTGATAAATTCATCCGTAATTCTATAACCAACCTTACTCAATTCCACATTATAATTCGCTGAATCAAAATCAAGAAAGCCATGCTTACCCGCCAAGATATGTACCGATACATTTTCTCGATTATTAAGAGTTTCTGCTACTTTCACTACATCAAAGCTATCCTCTTGCGCAAAGATAAGAAGTACCGGGCAGCTTGGTTTTACATCCGGGTAATCTCTGATGCGGGAACCATAATGTCCAATCATCTTATCACACAAAGGATTATCAGAGCATCTCCAAGCAATCGTTGCACCGACACTAAATCCAAGCAATATAACTTCATCATACTTTGGCCTGATCTGTTCTATCAACTGATTAATCAAATGATACTTCTCAAATCCCTTAATATCATTAAAATGCTGATATGCGGTGTCACTCTCCGCGTAATCATATGGATTCTCACGATAAATCAGATTAGGACAATACACATCATATCCAATCCCTACATAACCATCACAAACACGTTTGATAAAATGGTTGATGCCATAGATTTCATGAAGAATTATAACTGCCTTTTGGTTGTCATGAATTATGTTATAATCAATCATGTTATAATCCATACCCACACTCCTATAAGAAATCCATAAGGGACATCTGGTTTGATATCGGTAAATCACCGAATAAACCTAGATTTGCCATCGTTTCGACTACAGTTGAGCTGACTTTACAACGAACCCTAAAATCATCTCTAGATAAGAACTTGCCCTGCTTCGAGGCTTCTACCACACCGTCTGCAGCCTTTTCTCCAAGCCCGTCAATCGTACTCAGTGCAGGCATCAGCTTATTATCAATAATCTGGAACGTATGAGCCATGGCTGTATAAATGTCAATCGGCAGGAAGGTAAATCCTCTCGCATACATCTCCTGAACAATACGCATATCTTTGAAGGTATCCTGCTCCTTCTTCGTTAATGTATTGCTTCTTCTCTTGTAATCTGCAATATGCTGCTCTAAGCGTTCTTTTCCGAGACACATCAATTCATAATTGAAAGCCGAAGCACGAATACTGAAGTATGCTGCATAATAAGCAAGTGGATGATACACCTTAAAGTAAGCAATTCGGAACGCCATCATAACGTATGCCGCAGCATGCGCTTTCGGGAACATGTATTTAATCTGTTTACAGGACCAGATATACCAATCCGGTACGCCGGCCTCAACCATCGCAGACTCCATCTCAGGGGTGAGTCCTTTACCCTTACGGACACTCTCCATGATTTTAAATGCTTGACCAGGCTCTACACCTGTGGCTATCAAATAAATCATGATATCATCACGGGTACAGATTGCGGTGGTCAGAGTACATTTGCCACTCTGAATCAAAGTTTGCGCGTTATTCAGCCATACGTCAGTACCATGGGACAGACCGGAGATTCGTACCAAATCAGAGAAGGATTTCGGTTTTGTGTCCTTAACCATCTGCATAACGAAGTCCGTACCAAATTCCGGGATACCAAGGCACCCAAGCTCACAACCATCTATATCCTTCGGTGTGATACCAAGTGCAGTCAGGTCACGGAACAAGCTCAGAACCTTTTGATCATCTAAGCGAATTTCCTGTGCATTCAGTCCGGTTATATCTTCCAGCATACGAATCATCGTCGGATCGTCGTGCCCGAGTATATCAAGTTTTAACAAATTATGATCAATGGAGTGGTAATCAAAATGTGTAGTGATTGTTTTGGTTGTCATATCATTTGCGGGTCGTTGTACCGGGGTGAAGGAGTAGATATTCTCCCCATGTGGCATAACAACGATACCTCCCGGATGCTGGCCGGTGGTTCTTCGAACTCCAACCAATCCTCCAACGATTCGGTCTATCTCACAGTTACGCTTATGCTCTCCTCGCTCTTCAAAATAGTTCTTCACATAACCGAAGGCCGTCTTATCCGCAAGGGTACCAATCGTACCTGCTCGGAAGGTATGTCCTTTGCCAAAGAGTACCTCCGTATAATCATGTGCCTTGCTCTGATACTCACCAGAGAAGTTAAGATCGATATCGGGCTCTTTATCTCCATAGAAACCAAGGAAGGTTTCAAATGGGATATCGTGGCCATCCTTGGTAAGAGGTTGGCCGCAATTCGGACAGATTCGATCCGGCATATCGCAACCGGAGCTACCACCGAACTTCTTTACTTCCTCTGATTCAAAATCAGAGAAAAAACAATTGGAACAAAAATAATGCGGTGCCAACGGATTAACCTCCGTGATACCTGCCATCGTTGCAACAAAGGACGAACCTACTGATCCACGCGATCCTACCAGATATCCGTCTTCATTGGACTTCCACACAAGCTTCTGGGCAATGATATACATTACGGCGAAACCGTTATTAATAATGGATTTCAACTCATGCTCGAGTCTTTCTTCCACGGGCTTTGGTAATGGATTTCCATACATAGAATGCGCTTTATCATAACAGATGTTTCTTAAATTTTCTTCGGAGTTTTCCAGCACCGGAGGACATTTGTCCGGTCGCACCGGGGATATCTTCTCAATCATATCGGCAATCAAATTCGTATTGGTGATAACTACTTCCTCAGCCTTCGATTTCCCAAGATAGGAGAATTCCTCTAACATCTCTTCCGTAGTACGAAGATAGAGGGGAGGCTGATTATCAGCATCCTTAAAGCCCTTGCCTGCCATTATAATTCTACGATAGATCTCATCCTCCGGCTCCATAAAATGCACGTCACAAGTAGCCACAACCGGTTTATGATACTCTTCACCAAGTGCAACCACCTTTTTATTCAGTTCTATCAAATCATCATTCGACATAATATCCTTTTCGTCACTTCGGTCACTGCGAATTAAGAATTCATTATTCCCTATCGGTTGAATCTCTAGATAATCATAGAAGTTCACCAACTTCGCAATCTTATCGTGTGATTGATTTTTTAACACCGCACGAAATACCTCGCCTGCTTCGCAGGCAGAACCAACTATAATACCCTCCCGACATTCCATCAAGAGACTTTTCGGAACCTTAGGACGTTTATTATAATATTCGATATGGGACAGCGACACCATCTTATACAGATTCACTCGTCCAATATCATTTTTAGCCAGTAAAATTGCATGATATGCCGGTAGTTTTCGAATTGCCTCAACTGACAACTTACCAAGTGTATCAATCTCCTTCACTAGATTAATCTCTCTATCTTTTAATTTCACACATAACTTTAAATATATTTCAGCCGTTGCTCCTGCATCATCCACTGCTCTATGGTGATTTTCCAACGACACGCCAAGTGCTTTCGCCACAATATTTAACTTATAACGATTTAAATCAGGAAGCAAGATTCTGGATAATCCTACTGTATCAATTACGGTAAAATCAATTGCGATTCCCTGGCGTTCCGCATTTGTCTCGATAAACCCGATATCAAAGGAAGCATTATGAGCTACCAATACACACCCTTCACAAAAGCCCAAAAACTTTGGTAAAACCTCTTCAATCTTAGGGGCATTGATTACCATATCATCATTGATTAAGGTTAATTGCTCGATTTCATACGGAATCGGAACTTCCGGGTTGATAAAGGTTGAAAAATGATCGACCACCTCACCATTCATCACTTTTACCGCTCCAATTTCTATAATGCGATCTCTATTCTTACTAAAGCCGGTGGTCTCGATATCAAATACTACGGTCGATCCATTAAGACTTTGCTCCTTAGGATTTGACACCACCTCCTGAATATCGTCTACCAGATAAGCTTCCATACCATAGATTATCTTGAAATCCTTTGCTCTCTGTTGCTCGGCTTCATCCTTATAAGCCTTCGGATTCAAGGTATGATTTGCTTCCGGGAAGGATTGAACAACACCATGATCAGTGATTGCAACCGCCTTATGACCCCATTGAAATGCACGTTTAATTAGTGATTTCACATCCACAACGGAATCCATATCACTCATCATAGTATGTGCATGAAGCTCCACACGCTTTAATGGGGAGTGATCCATCCTTGAAGTAGTAAAATCCTGAATTGTCTTGATACCTACTACTGAGCCAATCGTAATATCATGTTCATAGTTATCCATTTGCGCAATTCCCTTAAGTACAAAGAAGCCACCCGGTTTTAATACCGCATTGATTTCATCCACTTCAATTGTCTTAGCATATAGTTTTATCTTGATAGAATCTGTAAAGTCCGTAAGAATGAACATAATAATGCTCTTCTCATTACCAATGGATCTACTCTCCGGCTTGATTAGCTTTCCGCGGATTACCACCTCTCCGATTTCAGCATTAATATCACAGATCGGCATGGAACTTCCGTCAAAATTTCTACCATAAACCACGGATGGGTCAGCAGGAAGCTTTCGGTAACTTCCCTTTCCCTTCTCATATGCACTCTTAGATGACTTTGAAGAGGGTGCTGATGTTTTGGCTACATCCGCCGCTGTTTTTGCAGGAGCATTTCCCTTCTTCTCAAGAGACTGCTTTATACCCTGACTCCCTGAATTACCTGTGGAAGTATTCACAGAAGCATTCGAAATCGCACCCGTGGCATTATCACCGCTCATAGAAGCACCAGAATTACCTGTCTCATATCCCTCCTCGATTGCTTCTTTGTCTGCCATTTGAAGCATCTGCTTACGGTATTCCAGCTCATGATTATCCTGGTCTTTCTTCGGTTCTACAAAATCAAGCTCCACACGTACTGTATAATCAAAACGCTCTTGGAACATCGTTTCCAAAAAATCCTTTAGTTTTGTCATCTTCTGGCTAACCACATAGCTATCCGTCACACGAATCGTCATCGTCATCTCATGGATTTCAATCTGAGCATCCTTAAAGATATGATAAGTAACCACACTTTGTTCCTTCAACTCCTCTAGGATACTGTCCCTGTAAATCGGGTATAGCTTATCTAGAGTATACTGAGCGGATAAAATATATTGTGGTTTAAGAATTGCTTTGTTTCCTGTATGTATAAAGAGCTGACGATTCATCAGTTCTTCCATTTTTCTTATATTTGCTCTGGTTAACAGACGCGGACTCCTCATGCAGATATATAAATTCGGTGACACCTTGGATGCCTGCACCTTGATTACCTCTGCTTCTCCATATAACTTCTTTAAGTCCTGATCGGCATTCAACTGATCAAACGCTTCAAAAAACAGCATAATATTTCTCCTTTTACCGACTGTCAAACGTTGTATTATTATTTGATATTATATCAGAATAATATCATTTTTTATATTATTTCTCCAATACTTTTTACTGCCATAAAGCAATACCTCTTATAAAGCGATAAATGAAACGATGTTAGCTTCCCATTCCTACACGAAGCTAACATCGTATTTTATTGTTTATGTCCAGTTTAATAATTCCTGTTTTAGTTCCTCTAGCAGCTGATCCTCAGGCACCTTTCGGATAATCTCACCCTTTCGGATAATAAGACCTTCCCCTTTGCCACCCGCGATTCCAATATCTGCTTCCCTTGCTTCACCGGGGCCATTTACCGCACAACCCATAACTGCAACCTTGATATCTAAATTCATGCCTGCTACCATGGTTTCAACCTGATTGGCCAGATTGATCAAATCAATCTGAGTTCTGCCACAGGTTGGACAGGATACCACTTCTACTCCTCCGCTGCGAAATCCGAGTGTCTTAAGAATAATCTTTGCCGACTTAATCTCTTCTACCGGATCGCCGGTTAAGGATACACGAATTGTATCACCGATTCCTTGGTGAAGAATAATTCCTAACCCAAGAGCGGATTTGATATTTCCTGCATTCACTGTGCCTGCTTCCGTGATACCGACATGAAGAGGATAATCAATCTGTGGAGCAATCAATTCATGTGCTTTTACACACATCATAACATCCGAGGATTTGATACTGACTACAAGCTGGTCATATCCCATATCTTCGATACGTTTTACTTTATCTAAAGCGCTTTCTACAAGTCCCTCGGCTGTTACTTTTCCATACTTTATAATCAGGTCTTTCTCCAAAGAACCACTGTTAACGCCAACGCGTATTGGAATCTCTCTTTCCTTCGCTACCTTAACAACCGCCTTCACGCGTTCTTCGTCTCCGATATTACCAGGATTAATACGAATCTTATCGGCTCCATTCTCCATCGCAGCAAT
The DNA here is from genome assembly GCF_059717775.1 of Variimorphobacter sp. HTMS_6. Classification (NCBI taxonomy): domain Bacteria; kingdom Bacillati; phylum Bacillota; class Clostridia; order Lachnospirales; family Lachnospiraceae; genus Variimorphobacter; species Variimorphobacter sp. HTMS_6. Next base: position 1,231,749 of record NZ_AP046094.1, on the reverse strand, counting down.
AGCAAGACGGTAATCAAAGTGAATGTCTGCAACCAGTGGAATAGTAATGTTCTTTTTTATCTCTGAAAATGCTTCCGCCGCCTGTTGATTTGGTACCGTACATCTTACAATATCACAACCTGCTTCAGTCAAACGATGAATCTGTTCGATCGTAGCTTTCACGTCCTCCGTCTTTGTATTGGTCATTGATTGAATCAGAATCGGATTGCCACCACCGATCACCCGATCACCAATTCGGATAACCTTATTATTATCACGATACATATCGAAATCCCCTTTATTTAACCAAAAATATTACGTAAATCATTAAACATGACAAATACCATTAGAAGCATTAATAGCGCCATGCCCACCATATGAACCATTGCTTCTTTTTCCTTTGCAACCGGTTTTCTGCGAATTGCTTCGATTAATAAGAATACCAGTCTTCCTCCATCTAGCGCAGGCAAAGGCAAGAGGTTCATTACACCAAGGTTTGCACTGATTAATATACTAAAGCCAACCAAATTCATTATCATAATGTGGTATCCTTCTGTCTTAGATGAATCCACAACCTGACCCACTACATTTACTATTCCGACAGGACCTGCAATCTCTCTGGCACTAATCTTACCGGTAACAAGATACAATACACTCTTTAAAGTGTAAACAATTTTGTTCTTAAGCTCATAAAAGCTGTATTTAACTACCTCGGGTGCTGAAACCTTCGCACGGGCATAATTTAATCCAAATCCTAAATCATACGACTTATTATATTGTGGAGTTATCGTAACCTGAGCCTCTTTCCCCTCTCTTAGGTAGGTTATATCGAGCGATTTATTCGCCAATGGGTTCTTTGCGATATAGTCTTCAAGTCCCTTACCCGATTTGATGTCAGTTCCATTCATTTTAACAATTTGATCCCCTGCTTTCATCCCTGCCTTCCCTAATGGAAATGTAGGATCAACCGCGCTGATAATTGGTGCTTTCGCATTGTTATCATAATTAATTCCTAAATAATACTTCTCAATTACGGATGGATTAATTGTTGTGTCATATTTTTTCCCACCCCTAATATACTCGATATTAATCGGAGCTTCTGATAACGGACTAAAATAGAAATAATATCTCATATCTTCAGAGAAATGAATCGGAGTTTCATTTACTTTCGTGATTTGATCTCCCTTTTGTAATTCAATCTTTGGTGATGTGCTATCTGTGGATATACCGGTAATGTAGGGCTTATCAACACCCATATCTCCTATAAATATAAGCGATAAAAGAAACGCAAACACAAAATTAAAGAATGCACCGGCAAAGATTACAGAAAACCTTGCCCAAACACCCTTCTTATGAAATGCTCCCTCATCTTCTACGGATTCATCCTCTCCAAGCATCATACAAGAGCCACCGATTGGAAATACCTTTAACGAATAACGGGTTCCGTTTTTTACAAAGCTGGCAAGTCTAGGTCCCATACCAACAGAAAACTCTGTTACTGTAATCCCGTTCTTTTTTGCGAGAAGAAAATGACCCAATTCATGAACTATAACAATAATACCCAATATCAAAATAGCTACGATAATATTCATACTTATACTTATCCTTTCTGGCAATCCGTAATCAATCTCTCCGATTTATCATTCCACTAATTCAGAGATAATATCGACCGGATTCTGTTAATCCCCTTACAAAATCATATGTCTGCTGTTCCGTATTCAGAATTTCATTCAAGGTAGGACATTCAATTCGTTTATGATTTTTCATAGCCTCACGGATCAATTCAGGAATCGCAAGATAACGAAGCTTGCCTCTTAGGAATTGATCCACCGCCCATTCGTTTGCAGCGTTATATACTGTCGGCATACTTCCACCAATTCTTCCTGCTTCAAATGCGAGCTTTAGCCCATAGAATGTGTCCATATCAGGATCTTCAAAGGTAATCTGCTTTAATGCTGCAAAATCCACTCGATTTCCTCCTGACATCGGTAAGCGATTCGGATAAAATAACGCATATTGTATCGGAAGCTTCATATCCGGAACACCCATTTGTGCGATTACGCTTCCGTCAATATATTCTACCATCGAATGAATGATGCTCTGTGGATGCACCACCACTTGAATTTGATCCATCGATACATCAAATAACCAAGCTGCTTCCATCACTTCCAAACCTTTATTAACCATAGTTGAGGAATCTATCGTAATCTTCTGACCCATTGCCCAATTAGGATGCTTTAAAGCATCCTTTATCTGAATATTCTGAAGTTCCTCCAGCTTTCTTCCACGAAAAGGACCGCCTGATGCCGTTAAAATAATTTTCTGTACCTGTTTCTTATCTTCTCCATTTAGTGATTGAAATATAGCTGAATGCTCACTGTCTACCGGAAGTAATTCAACATTTTTTTCTTTGATTAATGGCATAATAATATGCCCTGCGGTAACTAAGGTTTCTTTGTTCGCCAGAGCTATATTCTTTCCTGCTTTAATAGCTTCAATTGTTGGCCGAATACCAATCATCCCCACCATAGCTGTTACTACCGTATCAGCACTTTTTTCAGTGGCACATTCAATCAGCCCTTCCATTCCGGTAACCACAGTAACAGAAAGATCCTTAATCCTATTCTTTAACTCTTTTGCCTTATCCTCCCGGTACACACATACCAAATTCGGTTCAAATTCACGAATCTGTTTTTCCAGTAACTCAATGTTGCTTCCGGCTGCCAAAGCTGAAACTTTCAATAAATCCTTATATTCTCTAACAATATCCAGGGTCTGTGTTCCGATCGATCCGGTAGACCCAAGTACTGCAATATTTTTCATTCTACTCCTCCATTATAATATAGAGTTGAATTTTTAATACTACTATCAATAAATAGTACGAACTATATTATTTTATCATATCACACTCAAATCATATGATGCTTTTATAATTGCTTTATCAGCAATTCCGCAAGATAATAAACAATCGGTGCAGTAAATATAATACTATCAAATCGATCTAAGATTCCACCATGTCCTGGAATCAGGGTTCCATAATCTTTAATATCATGATTACGTTTAATCGCAGAAGCGGCCAGATCACCGATTTGTGACAGAACACTGGAGGCAGCTCCTATCACACCGAATACCAGCGGAGGATTAGCGATTCCATGAATCCAAGGTCGTAAAATCATCGCGAAGAGGCATCCAAGTAGTGCTGCACCAAATACCCCACCAATGCATCCCTCCAAGGATTTCTTCGGGCTTAACTTCGGAGCTACTTTATGCTTTCCAAAGAGCATGCCGGTACAATAAGCAAAGGTGTCAGAACCCCAGGCACCGATAAATATCAACCAAACTAATATCTCACCGTTATCCAGGATACGAACTTGATATATGTAAGACAGCATGACACAGACATAGAACAAGCTTAAAAATGCCGTTGCGATCTGCTCTGTTTTGTATTTGGGGAAACCGAATACATACGCAAACATCAATAACATCAAAAATACAACAAACAGCATTGTTTCATACTGCTGAAGCTTCAAATAAATCAACAGATAAAAAACTATGCCAGCTAAATAAGCCAAAATTCCCGGAAAGGATTTATGAGTGTTAACTACCCTATTCAATTCCATCGTTCCAATCATAGCCACGATAAAGAGAACACCAAATAATAATTCTCCCCCGAGAATGACCACCGATAATGCAATTGCTAATAAGATAATACCGCTGATTAATCTTGTTCGAAACATAGTATTCCTCCAAATGTATAATTAGGTGATAGCACCAAATTTTCTATTTCTACTGCTATAATATTCGATTGCTTTTTGCAGTTCCTTTTTATTAAAATCCGGCCACAATACATCTGTAAAGTAAAACTCCGTATACGCTAACTGCCACAATAAATAATTCGATAATCTTTGTTCCCCGCTTGTCCTAATCAAAAGATCCGGATCAGGAATGCCCTGAGTATCTAAATATTTCTCAAATAAATTCTCATCTATATCGTTAACTTGTATTTTTTCCTCTTTTATCTCTTCCGCTATCGATTTTATAGCGCGAACAATTTCATCCCTGCTTCCATAATTAATCGCCACTTGAAAATTCAAACCCGTATTATTTTTTGAAGCTTCCTCTAAATTTAATATACTTTTCTTAATATCATCATTTAATTTTGACTTATCTCCAAGTACTCGGATACGCATATTGTTTTTTGTACTTGTTTTAACACTGGTTTCAAGATAGGTCTGAAGCAATTTCATTAAAGCATCTATTTCATCCTTTGGTCTTTTCCAATTCTCAGTTGAAAAGGCATATACAGTCAGATACTGTATCCCCATCTTATAAGCAATTTCACAAATCTTTTCAACGTTTTTGCTGCCTTGAGTATGGCCAACATTCCGAGGTAATAATTTTTTCTTTGCCCATCTACCATTACCATCCAGAATAATAGCTACGTGCTTGGGCACATTTAACTCATTATCTTGCATAATCTACTCCAATCGATTCTTAAAAATGTATAAAAGGTGCCTCATAAGGCAGTATTCTTCTTTACCATAGTAAAACACGAATAAACCTTTTGAAACACCCATGACTTCAAAATTTATACAGTAAGAATCTCTTTTGATTTATCGTCCATAATTTTTTCGATTTCACTAACATAACGGTCAGTAATCTTTTGAACCTCATCTTCAAGACGCTTAAAATCATCCTCTGAAATCTCACTGGATTTGCTTAATTTTTTAAAGGATTCATTTGCATCACGTCTTACATTTCTAACTGCAACTTTAGCACTTTCTGCTTTTTTCTTAATATCCTTAACCAATTCTTTTCTTCTGTCCTCTGTTAATTCAGGGAATACAAGACGAATTACCTTTCCATCATTGCTCGGTGTTAAACCCAAATCAGAATTAATAATCGCTTTCTCAATATCCTTGATTAATTTGCTCTCCCATGGCTGAATCTGGATGACTCTTGCCTCAGGTACGGAAACATTTGCAACCGATTGAAATGAGGAAGGTTGTCCATAATAATCCACCCTTAATTTATCTAGAAGGTGTGGGTTTGCTCTTCCGGCACGAATGGTAGAGTAATCTTCCTTCAGTACTTCAATTGATTTTTGCATTTTTGAATTAAATTGTTCTAGTCTTGCATCCATTTTCATCCCTCCAACTATATTAAATCTTTATTCCCTATATGCGAATTGATCGTTCAACTCGTTTTATGATACGGTAACTTTAGTTCCGTTCGACTCACCCTGCGCTGCTTTTACAATGCTGTTTTCTTCGTTCAACCCAAAGAGCAATAATGGCATCTTGTTCTCAAGACATAGAACGGTTGCTGTGAGATCTACTACTCCAAGCTTTTTATCAAGCACTTCCTGAATTGATATTTCATCATACTTCTTCGCTTGTGGATTTAGCTTTGGATCGCTGTCATAAACACCATCAATTGCTTTTGCATTCAATATGATTTCACACTCCAATTCAACTGCACGTAAAACAGTAGCTGTATCCGTGGAGAAATAGGGGTGACCCGTACCACCTGCTAAGAATGCCACTCCACCCTGTTTCATGCAATTTAGTGCATCATCTTTTGAAAAAAGCTTTGTCATACTGCCACATGCGAACGGAGTATATACTTCAGTTTTCATACCAACATGGCGAAAAATCTCGGATACATAGATACAATTCATAACGGTTGCTAACATTCCGATTTGATCCGCTTTCGTACGGTCGATTGTTTCGCTTGTTCTTCCTCTCCAGAAATTACCTCCACCGATCACGATGCTGACCTGGATTCCTTCCTCCACAAGTTTCTTCACTTGGTTCGCTACACCGATACAAGTAGCTTCACAAAAACCGGTCTTTTTATCGCCAGCCAAAGCCTCTCCGCTTAATTTTAAAAGTACTCTTTCATATGCTTTCATTCCGTAATTGCCTCCATGATAAATCATCTTCTAAACATTCCTATATAATTTACCACAAATCCATTACCAATACTAGACTAAAATTTTATCTTATTCAAAGATATTGTCCACATTTATTTCGGAATAGCTTAAGGAACAGAAGCCTTCAATTACAGCACCGTTATTAATCTGAACGGATTTTGCTTTGATATTACCTTTAATGATAGCAGTTGAATCAATAACGATTGGTCCATTAACATCGATCTCACCTTTAACAGCACCAGCGATAACGCCTGACGTGCCTGTAATATCACCTAATACCACTGTTCCAAGGCCTACTTTTACACTACCCTCACTAATGATGCTTCCTTCAAGTCTATCTGTATTCACATACACTTCAGCTGCTGAAGTATTACCTTTTACTTTACCGGTAATTGATAATTTGCCCAAACACTCTACATCACCGTTTACAGTACCTAATACATCAAGTGCACCATCGGAAGAGATACTACCGTTAATAACAGTACCCTTTGCAATTACTGTGATTTCATCTTCAGATACGGATGCTACTCTAGGCTTTGGAGCTTCTTTCTGGGAGATTTCTTCTTCCTTTGTTTCTGCCTCATCTGCATTTAATACATCAAATAATTCTAAATCTACGTTATCTTCCATCGTTTCATCCTCTTTTTCATTTATTTCATTGGTATCTTGTACCAAAAACTCCGTGCTGTCCTCAAATTCAAAGTGATCTTCGTTTTTATCGTCAGCTGGTGTTCCTTCTTCATTGTCTAGTTCTTCTTCACTGTTTAACTCTTCTTCACTATTTAACTCTTGTTCACTATTAAATTCTTCTTCATCATTTAATACTTCTTCTGTTAAATTATCCTCTTCCTCAAAAGTATCTACGTTAATTTCTTCCTCATCACCCTTCGCTGAGTCCTCTTGAGCGAATTCCTCTAGCCATTCCTTCATCTTTTCACTATCAGCCTCATGATTCATATCAAGTGTATTAACGATTTCTTCTGATTCAGAATCCTTCTGGTTTGCATTGTCGTCCGGTAATAGTTCATTAACGGCCTGTGAAAAATCATTTTTAAATTCCTTGAAAAACCCCATATTTGCAAATACCTCCCTAAGATTTAATTATTTATAGTATTAGCCTTAATCATTTGAATTGGTGGAATTTTTTCATCTAAAGGCAAGATTTGTGCTCCACCTGCAGTTAGTGCATCCAGAAGTTGTTTTAATGAATCTACTGTCGCTTTCTTTTGATTCGTATCATGCATCAATACGACTGAATTTTCGCGATTTGCTACACCATCTAATATATTCTTCACAAGTTGCTTCTTTGTATACTTTATATTTGTTGCATCACCGTTCACGACATTCCAGTCAAAATATACAATGGATTTCTTATTCAAATATTTAATAAATTCATCCATTCCATGATCATTAACCAAGTTGCCGCTTCCCCCTGGAAATCGGTAAATTTTAGGCTTGTATCCAGTAGTATCATATAACAAATCCCATAGTTTTGTAAAGTCTTTATCAAAATCTTCTACTGATTTATATATAAGATTATATTTGTGTGAATAGGAATGCATACCGAGTGTATGTCCATCCTTTACAATCCTTTTGTAAATCGCTTTTGAAGATTTATCTGTTTTACCAATCACAAAGAATGTTGCTTTAACATGGTATTCATCAAGAATATCCAAAATCTCATTCGTATACTTGCTTGGACCATCATCAAAGGTCAGATAAATCTTTTTCCCTCTATATATCCCCGAGTTTTTTTTATTATTCTTTGAATCTTCTTTCACACCCTTATTCGGCTTTTCTGATTTCGCATCATCCTTTAAGCCTTTATCTACCTTCGTGTCAGTCTCAGATTTCGAATCCGTCTCATTGCCTTCTTTAATATCAGTATCTGCAACTGATTGTGGATTATCCTTACTTTCATCGGAAGCATCACCTTTCACCGCAGCATACGCTAAGGATTTATCGTGATTTTGAGACGTTTTATGTTCATTATGTATTGCCGCCAACTGGTCAACTTCCTTTTGCAAACGGCTAACTTTAAGACCTAAAAAGACACAAAGTATCGTCGGTATTAAAATCAAGGCTACAACAATAACGATTATACCGACTTTAATACGATTTATTCTCTTTCTACGTTTTTGTTCCATCGTCTGTTTTGTTATATTTAAAGTAGGACTATTATTTATATTTTTATTTTGCATCTTATTATCATTATTTTCCAAGTGATCACCCCTAGTAATATATCATCACTATTTTATCATATTATGATATAAAATAACATATTAAATCAAAATAAATCTGCAATCGACATCTTTTATTTTTGATTATTTCTCTTGATAATAATTATTATTCCATAAAAAGAGAAACCTCTAAATCGAGGCTTCAGTCCATCAATTTAGAGGTTCTACATATATCCAATTATATACTGAAGCAATTTAAAATAGATACGGCAACATAAATATCATTAATATTAATCCATAATCAAGTACCATTTATTTTTTAATATATGATGTCCACCCACTATATACCTTGGTTTTTCCTACCCATCTATACGCTCTTACTTTATAGGAATATTTTTTATTTTTAGTCAAACCTGAAACGGTATATGACAATAATTTTGTAGCTTTTATTATTCCTTTATCGCTCCTGTATATCTCATATCCGTTCGCTCCGTTGACCTTATTCCACGTGAGCTTTATACTTGAGGAGCTTAGTTTAGCTGCCTTTAATTTAGTAGGTACAGACAGAATTGGTTTAGCACTAACCGCTGCAGTATAATTACTGTATACTTTTGTAGTTCCGGCAAATTTATATGCTCTTACCTTGTATGAATAAGTTGTTCCGGTGGCTAATCCAGTATCAATATAGGACAAGAACTTTGTATCTGACACTTTAATATATTTTTTACTGGTTGCGCTATACCGGTATACTTCATAACCCGTTGCTTGATTTGCTTTATTCCAACTCACCTTAACACTGTTATATCCATTGCTTGCAGCATTTACCTTTACAGGAACTGACGGAGTAATAATTATCCACTTCGCATATAGTGTTGTACTTGCTGTGACCTTATTGACTGCAAAATTCCAAGCAATTTTACATGATGCATCCTTATACCAGCCGCCAAAGACATATCCGCTCTTTGTCGGTGTTTTCGGAACTGCCACCAGTCCATAATAGTTTATACTCTGGCTTGATACCAAACTTCCACCTTGGCTGTTAAATTTAACTGTATATTTATTAATTGTCCATTTTGCATACAGCGTCGTGCTTGCAGTAACTTTATCGGCCAAGAAGTCCCATTCAATTTTACAGGTTGCATCCTTATACCAACCGTCAAACGTATATCCGATTTTTGTCGGTTCTTTCGGAGCTTTCAGCAAACTATCGGCATTTACAGTGATAGGATTTACCCCACTTCCGCCCTGGCTATTAAAGGTAACTTTGTATTGCGAAGGTGCAGGCGGAGTATTCGTGAACTGGAAATTATCCATATACATGGTACCGGCGAAATCACAATCTCCATCTGCAACAACTACGGTAATATCACGTAAAAGAGTATCCGGAGCGAATACCTTTCCATCTGCAAGATTATCTAAATCAAAGTACACTTTAAACTTGTATAATCCATCCGCAGTCTTTGTCATAGAAGTAAGCTTTGTTAAATCAATATTATATGTATCCTTTACTTGCGCCCAATAACTAAGTGATGGCGGAGCAAATGCCAGATTAATATTCAGTGTTCCCTTCGTGGCTTTGGTAGGCTTTATAAAGAAGTCAAAGGAGACATATTTATTGGTTGCTCGGGTTGTATTAATTCCTGCGAGTATTAGTCTGGGTGAAACAGACCAAGGATCGGAAGGCATAACATCGGGATATTGCGCATCCCAGGATATCGCTTTGGATCCATTCGCTTGTTTAATGGTTAATGATCCTTTTATACCGGACGCAGCATCCCAACTCCATCCCTGTCGCGTTGCATCCTCAAAGGTTGACGCAAGTGTTGGTGTTCCTAACGGATCGTGTGTTATTACCGGGCTCGTATCTTCACGGCTTCCAGATACCGAGATATTATCAAGTGATATATTATTAATGTTACTTCCTACAAACAATATGATATTACTCATAATGTGATCCGTAGGATCATCCGCAATTGTCTGTAGATTCGGTGTGTCAACACCCGTCATCGTAAGGGTCGCTTTATAGCTACCATCCTTTTGTAAAATAAAATCAGCAGGGGTTACCTGTATCGCTTTGGTTGGATTAGCCCAACCATGCGTACTGCTTTGCGGAATTGCGGCAATGGAAACCGTTCCGGGAGATGCAGCGATAACATCCATGGTTATCTTTTGTGCTCCCTTAATATCCGGCTTTTGACTTGCTCCATCTGCAGATAATCTGACATTAGCCCAGTAGTTTCCTTCCGAGAGATCACTACTCGAATTAATTCCCGTAAGTTTTAATGCATTATTTTCATTTGCTATCCCTATTCCGCTTTTAATTGGGCTATCGTTATTGTATCCAAACCCCTGTGTTGTTCCGTCATTAAAATCCCATACATTTGTGGTATATGCATTTCGATCAAGCGGTTGATACGCAATACCTTTGATACGAGCTCGTACATATTCACCGGATTTAGTCAGTTCCTTAATTGACCATACATGATCATCACCTGGATTCAGGTCCGTAGCATCTGTCTTTCCACTTTCATACGCAACAAAAGCTGCTGAGGTTTCTCCCTTATTGCTTAATGACCAATCACACCAGCTGATATTATTCTCATTTAAGAAATTCAGCCAATTATCCGCATCATCAAGAAAAGGTCCGCCGGTTCCGTCCGCATTACTACTTCCCCACTCTGTTACAAACACAGCCGCACCATGTTTGATTGCATATCTTGTATTACTCATAACATTATCTCGATCTGTATCCACCGCCAACGGCTTATGGGTTCCGGAATAAAAATGTACCGCATATGCTGTATTGCCACGTATATCATAGATCGGATCATCCGCTGCTAAGTCAGGACGTTGACTCCAGTTTGGACTTCCAAGGATAATCAAGTTTCGATTGCCATCATTCCGGATCATCTGTATAATCGGTTCGGCATAGGATTTCACTTTTTGCCAGCCGGCTGCATTATTAGGTACGCCAGGTGCATTGCTATTTGGCTCATTGGCCAATTCATAAATAATATTCTTTACACCCGGGTAATTATCAGAGATTTGCTGAAAGAAATCTTTCGCTCCCGAATATACATTTGCAGTAGGATCACCGGGTGTAAGAACATGCCAATCCACAATTACATACATATCATTTGCTATCGCAAAATCAATTCCCTTTTTAACTGCCGCAAACATACTCGTAGGATTCGTCGCATAACCACCTTCTCCAACATACACAGCAAGGCGAATTACATTACATTCCCAGTCGTTTGCAAGAGCCTTAAATGCATTATCATTCAGTATCCCCGGATACCATTGTAAACCGTGTGTACTCATTCCTCTTAATTGGATGGGGTCTCCATTTTTATCACACAAAGTTGCTATACCATTTTTTTCAAGAATCTGCAGCGCACCTGCAGTAGATGGTTTTTTCACATTTGTATTTCCAAGTAGATTAGGATATGTAGATTCTCTGTTTGTTGAACTCGTAGTCGTATCTGCCGCCAATGCATTTACGGGTACGAATGACATCACCATAGTAATTATCGTTACGATAGCAAGAATCCTGTTTTTAATCTTTCTAAACATAAAAACCTCCCCATACCTTATTAAATTTTTGACTTTGCAACATTGCAATTTATACCTGTCCCATTTCCGCCTTTACTACTATTGCCCCCTTCCTTTCCTCTTTTAGATACTTCATCTTTTAGATACTTTGTCTTTCATTTACTTTGTCTTTCATTTACTTTGTCTTTCATTTACTTTATCTTTTGCAACTTTAAATTGATTTAATAATAAGTATATATTTTACATACTTAAGTCACTTGTTTATTCTTAATATTATCGCTTGTACACAATTGCTCTTATATTATATGGGAATCCTATTGCCATTTAGTAATTATTTCCATGTGTTTTAATATCATTTCCATGTCCTATATTATTTTTGTTAAATTCTATTTCTAATATTCCGTATTTATTCAAAGGAATCCCCAAAATTAGCGTCAAAAAAACTGCTGGCATAAATGCCAACAGCTTTTAATATTTTATAAACTATTTATTTCTTTATTGCAAGATTAGTTACCCATTTGCTTTGCAACTTCTTCTGCAAAGTTCTCTTGCTTCTTCTCGATGCCTTCGCCAGTTTCAAAACGTACGAAACGCTTGATAGCGATTGGAGCACCAACTTCTTTTGCTACATTAGCAAGGTACTGACCAACGGTTAAATCGCCGTCTTTTACGTATACCTGATCAACTAAACAGAATTCCTTTAACTCTTTGTTTAAACGACCTTCAAGCATCTTCTCGATGATGTTTTCAGGTTTTTTGGAATTAGCAGGATCGTTCATGATCTGAGCTTTTAAGATTTCTTTCTCATGTGTGAGGAAGTCTGCAGAGATTTCGCTCTTATCAACATATTTAGGAGATAATGCTGCGATCTGCATTGCTACGTTTTTCGCTGCTTCTTGAGTTGCTTCATTGTTAACAGTAGATTCTACTTCAACTAAGATACCGATTCTTCCGCCGCCGTGGATATAGGAACATACGAAACCGTTCTCTGCTTCCACTTTTTCGAATCTTCTAACTGTCATGTTCTCACCGATTACAGCGATTAAGGAAGATAATTCTTCTTTCACTGTCTTGGATGCATCAAGATCCCATTTCTCAGCAAGGAATGCTTCAATATCAGCTGCACTTGTTTTAGCTGCCTGAGCTGCAACACCTGCTACGAATTCTCTAAATTTCTCATTTTTAGCAACAAAGTCTGTCTCGCTGTTAACTTCAACGATGGAAGCTACCTTACCATCAGCGCTTACATTAACATCAACAACACCTTCTGCTGCGATTCTGCCTGCTTTTTTCTCAGCTGCAGCAAGTCCTTTTTCTCTTAAGAACTCAACCGCTTTATCCATATCGCCTTCTGTAGCTGCAAGAGCTTTCTTGCAATCCATCATACCTGCACCGGTCATATCTCTAAGATCTTTTACCATTTTAGCAGTAACTTCCATATTAACCTCCATCTATGTGCTTTACACATATTATAATAGAATGTAAATGTGAATTTATCACAAGTCACAAAACTGCGACCAATTGTCTATATTGTTCCAACATTTGATGTCAAACGTTGTTTAATACGCTTTTATACTCTTCAAGTACCCCACTCAAAAAGCAGGGTACTTGGAATAAGCTTTATTAAGTCTTGAATTATTCAGCTACTGCTTCTTCAGATACTTCTGCACCTTCAGCGTCAGTTAACTGAACACCCTGATTAGCTTCGATAACAGCATCTGCCATCTTGGATACGATTAATTTAACCGCTCTAATCGCGTCGTCATTACCAGGAATAACGAAATCTAATTCTTCCGGATCACAGTTTGTATCCGCAATACCGATTAACGGAATACCAAGTGTATGAGCTTCCTGAATACAAATTCTTTCTTTTTTAGGATCTACTACGAAAATAGCATCCGGAATCTTCTTCATGTTCTTGATTCCGCCAAGGTTTTTCTCAAGTTTCTCCCACTCTTTTTTAAGCTGGATAACTTCTTTTTTAGGAAGTACTTCAAAAGTACCATCCTCTGCCATTCTCTCGATATCTCTTAATCTTTTAATTCTGCTTGTGATGGTCTTGAAGTTAGTTAACATACCACCTAACCATCTCTCATTTACAAAGAACATACCGGAACGCTCTGCTTCAGCCTTAACAGCTTCCTGAGCCTGCTTCTTAGTACCTACGAAAAGAATTGAACCGCCTTCTGCAACAACATTCTTGATTGCAGCATAAGCTTCATCAACTTTACCTACAGATTTCTGTAAGTCGATGATATAGATACCATTTCTCTCTGTGTAGATGTACTCCGCCATTTTAGGGTTCCATCTTCTTGTTTGGTGTCCGAAATGTACACCAGCTTCCAATAACTGTTTCATTGAAATAACGCTCATAATTGACCTCCATTTGGTTGTTTTCTTCCGCATACTTCATATTCTTATAGACCTCTTGCTCATCGGCACCACTATAAGGATCCATATGCGTGTAATTTGCCTTCAGAATTATAACATACTAATGATGGTAATATCAAGTACTATTTTTCATTTCATATTAAAATCGGACAAATACTATCTAATTTATACAAACATCAATTATTAGTATTCATTCTTCTAGGTATTTTAATGTGATAAATTTTTAATTCACAGGTTCCATTTTTAACAATATTACATAACTCATTTTGTACATGATAAAGCTCCAAACCATCACGATTACAGGTGAGCTACACAACAAAACGAATATTAATTGATCAGTCACCTGAACTCCTAATAAGATAAGTACCTGATAAGTGCTATAGCAAATTACAGTAGGGATAATTGTACATACAAGCGAAAGAATTCGCGCCTTCTCTGTACCAAACTTAAATAAAAGCGGTATGGACATGCTTCCAATCACCACTGCAATAAGTAAACTTACTACCGAAACACATACTAGTGAGATTATTCTTGTAGCATCACTGATATTAATTTTATGAGAAATGACTCCACCCACAAATCCTAAAATAAGCCCACTAACTGCTCCAGTGAATGAAAATACCAAGAGTACAATAAATTTGCTTAAAACGATATCCTTCCTAGTAATCGGCATAACAAGCGCATACTTCAACCACTTGGATTGATCATCAAAGCTAAAAGTTGTCATCACCATCATACTACATAAGATTCCACTGGTAATAATATAAGTCTCGGCGTTACTAAATGGAATGAAAAAGGCTGCCAGTACGATTAGCATAAGTAGCATGGTTCTCCCATTATGCCCAATATTATATAGATCCTTCAGAACTAAGCTTTTCATATTATCTATCCCCCTTAACATACATCAATAAAATGTCGTCAATCGAAGCATCATCTATTATCGCTGACTTATACTTACGACGTGCATTTTCTTTATCAGCAATCAATACATTCCATTGGTAATCACTTTTCCGGTAGGCAAGTATTTCTGATTTATCAATGGAGTCGAACATCGCTGCACCGCAACGAATAATTCCATAATTATAACGCAGCTCATCCTTTGATTTGCAAAAAAGTACTTTCCCGTGATGTATGAAGGTGATATAATCTGCCACCTTCTCCAAATCAGTTGTAATGTGGGAGGACATCATGATAGAATGATTTTCGTCCTGAACAAAATCAAGAAAAACGTCCAAAATATCATCTCTCATAATTGGATCAAGGCCACTGGTCGCCTCATCGAGTATCAACAGCTTAGGCTTGTGTGAGAGAGCTACTGCGATACAAAATTTCATCTTCATTCCTTTCGAAAAGGTTTTGATTTCTTTATCTCTAGGTAGCTGGAATTTCTTTAAATATTCTTTGTAGATAGAAGCATCCCATTGTTGGTAAGCCGCAGCCGATACTTTTCCTATTCTTTCCGGTGTAAGTGTTTCATAGAAGTTGATACCATCAAACACGACACCAATGTCCTCTTTTAGTTTCTTTGGATTGGAGGATAATTCCTCACCCCAGAATTTGATTATTCCATCATCCTTACGAATAAGATCCAGTATGGCATTAATTGTTGTACTTTTGCCCGCACCATTTTCCCCGATCAGTCCCATTATAGAGCCCTTCGGGATAGAAAAAGATACATGGTCTAACAAAAAATCAGGATACTGTTTCGTTAAATTCTCGACCTGTAATATTGATTCCATATTATTTATCCTCCTCATCATAAAACATGGTCAAAAGTTCGATCATTTTATCAACCTTAATACCACTGTTACGTGCTATATCGACTGCTGCTTGAAGATGTTCTTCTGCCTTGCGTTGTTGTTCTTCTTGAAAAAAATCCTTGTTCAACGCTGATACGAAGCTTCCTCTTCCAACCGTGGTTTCGATAAACCCATCACGTTGTAAATCTTCATAAGCCTTCTGTACCGTAATCACACTTACGTGAATGGATTTTGCTAATGCTCTCATTGACGGAATCGGATCACCGGATTTCAATTCTCCGCTCATGATCATCGCTTTTATCTGTGAAGTGATTTGCTCATAGATTGGTTTACTCGTATTGCTACTGATAATTATTTCCACATCATCCCACCTTTGTATCTTAATGTACTCATTCAATAAGTACATTATAGTTAGGTTAAGTACATTTGTCAATAATAATTATAATATATCATCTTTATCAATGGCAAAAAAAGGAGACATCACCCTAAGTAAAACTGCAAAGAGTGATGTCTCCTTTTAATTAAAACTCTATATTCTTACTCTATCCACATTTCTATTTTGTAATCCTTCGAATGATTTCATCATAGGAGGCTCCCTTTGCAATCGAATAATATCCTACTCGAATTACACTGGCCTTCCCTTTGTTAATAATATAATCATTAAAGCTGTCCGCATTTTTGATCAATCCTGCTTTTTTTAGCGTCCATGCCACACTATCCGATGTCATTCCTTTTTTGATGGAGAAGGAGGCTGCTACCGGTTTCGTTGTAGGCGTTGGCTTTTTTGTAGGAGTTTTTGTGGGTTCTTTCGTAGGTTCAGCCGTAGGTTTTGACGTCGGAGCCTTCGTCGGTTTAGCAGACGGTGATGGTACAGGCGTCAGTGTTACTTTCATCTTATCCAGTGCATTATGTAATTCATCATCTGTTTCATCTTGTAACTTCATTCCAAGTTTTTCTGCACGTTGTATTATTTCCTGATCCGTCATCTTTACCTTGCCAAACGAAAGCAAAATAGTCGTTAAGCAAATTCCTATCCCAAGGCCCCTCATATAATATTTTAATTTCATATCTTATACCAAGCCTTTCATTACTTATTCGCTTTGAACAAATCAATTACTAATTTTACTTCACCCTGACCCAGATCCAATTCCTTCGATATATCTACAATTGATTTACCTTGTTTATATAATTCCAAGATAAGTGTATTATTATTTGCATCCATATCCTGCTCAGACGAGTCTTTATGAAGTTCTTTTATATCGTTTAATGTATTTGAACGGTTATCAATGCGATCTGCTTGCGTAATTACCGTTTGATGGCTTTTTGATGAATTTGTTTCTGTAGGAATCGATATATTTGCTATCGTTTCACTTGCAATCTTTTTTGAGGTGTTTACTTCATGTACTGTTGATTTTATTTCCTTTTCTTTATCGTTTAACATATTGTACAAAAATATTACTTCTTCATGGTTTCGATTGATTTTCTCTAATATCTGGTCTGAAAATTCATTTACTGCAATGATTTTTTCATTTGATATCTTGCTTAATGTATCATCCGCGCGAACAATTACCTCTTCACTTGCCTCTGATATCATCTCGTCGATTTTTTCCCTAATTTTATTTTTTTGAACATCTGTTAATTCATTATCAATCAAAAAATCAAAACCAGGAGCTTTTGATATATTATTTTGTGATTTGTCTACCACAAAACAACTAATCACTATGGTTATGATACCAATGATAATTAGAGCTATTTGCAATGTCATAATGCCTCCATAATCAAATCAAAATATCAATACCACCTTGATATTGCTGTTCCTTTGATTTGTTTTTATCTTCTTTTTCACTATTTTTCTTTTTATTATTAGAACCTTTATATTCATTATTACCCTTTTCTTTTGCGTCATAACGATATTCGTTATTATCAGATTTCGCAGCCTGAGTAGGTTTTTTCATATCCTGCTGAATCATCTGCTGAAAAGATTTGCCGAGTTGGTCTTGCGCTTGTTGGCTTCGTTGATTCTCAATGTGTTTAATCTGAGATACTTCCTGAGTTCTTACAATATCGATTCGATTAATTGACATAACTACCTCCAATCTGTCACAAGACAAACTCCTTATTACTTAAGCAAATGGCATGATTTTTATATCAGCTCGTTCTCGAATGAACCTGCTATATTTAATCTCTTCCCGTACAAAATATACCACATTTGAGATTACAATCTTCGTACCGGGATAAACACTGTCCGATACCTTTATCATACCGGATGCATTCGCATTATCCATCTCTATTTTTAATTCCTCACATCGTTTTCTGGCTTCTTTAAGCTCTGTTTCCAACGTAATATTATTCTTGGTAACTTGAATAAGCAGATCCTTCTTCTCTTTATCTAAGACGGCGCCCTTGTCCAATTTATTACGAATAATAGCCAAGGCCTGTGTAAGCTTTTCTTTATCCTTCATCATAACGGTGATCTTTTTCTCTAGTTCACGATATTCCTGTGCAATACTAGGATCAATTCCAACCTCAAGTAATGTTGTAGTCCCCATATGGGATCCTGCAGTCTTTACTGATATATTTGTAGCAGAGCGTATCTCTCCTCCGGTAACAAAGCCTCTTTTACCGCCAACTATGATATCACCTTTCGCAGAGACTTTACTATGAAGGATTGATTCAGTAGATACATAACCACCGGCAAACACCTCTGAGTTTTCTAAAAACTTCGTGATGATATTCCCTTTTGCCTTGAGAACCCCTCGATTCATCCCTTGCATTCCACGTTTTAATATAATTTGCCCCCCGGCTTCCAAATATGCGCCTTCTACTACACCGTTTACCTCGATGTCTCCTTTGGCCCTTACTGTAAATCCAGTAATTACATTACCACGGATCAATACATTACCATCGTAAGCGATATCACCTGTCGAAGCATCCACATTCGCCGGTACTTCATAAGTGTCGGATACAAATACTCTCCCATCTGTCAAACTTACATGACCACTGACAGAGGAATACATCTTAAGTCCATCCTCGGATAAAAACACATTATTACCATGGCGCATTACTTTATTATTCACCTTTGCAGGTCGAATTACATTACCGCATACATCAATACCCGGTTTTCCGTTATCCACCGGCGTAAGTTCCGCCAACAAATCTCCTTTACTACAATGACTAATAATATCAAGCTGATGGAAATCCACTGTTCCATCTTCATTTCTTTTTGGTTTCAAAGTAAGATCTGTATTAAAAAAGTAAGTAACGTATGCATCCTTACCCTGAGCAACCGGAGTGGCCTTCGCCAGATAATAATCCGTACAATATTCCCGATTCGTCAAGAATTCATTAATGACCTGATCATCTAAACCATACTTTATTCCTGATCCAACCAAAGCACGAACAATATCTTCTTTCGTCATTTTTGAACCATTATTAGAGGGCGGATAGAATCTTCCCTTTGCGTATGTTTTCTCACTATTAACAAATATACTTACACTTTCACTAATTGGACCGATAACCGCAGAGGTTATTTTCAACTCTACAGAACCGCTTAACATGGTAAGAGCCCTTCCAATTGCAATTTTATCAAATTCATAAATTTTATGATCGCTCAGATACGTATTAATTTCATCATAAAAAACGGCATCTCCGCCTTCCTGTGCTTCATGAATGATTAAATATGTACCATCATTTTTAATTAATAACTGGAAGTACCCATTCTTACCTTTCATTTTAGTAGCCCCCCTAATATAGTATCCATTTGTCTAGTTAATCTATCTACTTATTAATTCCTTAATAACTAGTTAAAAGTTCTATATTATTCCCCAGCTTTATTTTCATTTTTTGTAACGCTTTCGTGTGTAACTGGGATATCCTAGATTCTGAAACTTCTAAAATCCGGCTTATCTCCTTTAAAGTTAATTCTTCGTAATAATACAGAATGATAACTTTCTTTTCCTTTTCAGTTAATGTCTCCAGCGTCTGTATTAAAATGTTTTTTAACTCCTGTTTTTCATATATGCGCTCCGGTCGGTCATAATCTGAGGTCAGATGTGATTCCATCTTACTCTCAGTACTACCCTGATCCATAAACTCATCCAACGATATAATATTGGTTACCTTCGTCTGATTCTGCCAGGTATCCAACTCGTCAACAGTGATTTCAAGCTCAATCGCAATCTCTTCATCACTTGCCATACGTCCATACTTCAACTCAAGATTCTGGCAAGCCATATCAATTTTACGTTGTTTTTGTCTGATGCTTCGGGGAATCCAATCCATCTTCCGGATTTGGTCTAAAATAGCACCGCGTATCCTTAAAGATGCATAAGTTTCGAACTTAACCCCTTTAGTATAATCGAACTTATCCACAGCGTCAATCAAGCCAAAAGTACCATACCCTACCAAATCATCGTATTCCACATTATAACCCAGATACATACTTAGGCGACCTGCAACCATTTTGACCAATCCTGCATATTCAATTAAAATTTTTTCTTGAAGCTCCGGTGCTCTTTTTTTGGAATAATCTTCCCAAAGCTTTTGCTTATTTTCAGCGTCCATAATTCCTCCTGAAACTTAACAGATATTGATGTAAAATCTTTTGATCTACATACGATCCAATTGAAAGTATCACTTTGAATCATTATTCGATTCCGGTTGTGGTATCTCTTCCTGGACTTCTTCTGTTTTTATATTTTTCTGCTTTGGTGTTATTATATTGGTAATCACTGTTCTGGTAATCAACCCTATGATATAAAATATGATAATTACTAACAGTAATCTTTTTAACCCGGTTAATATGTCAATATTAATCACTATATTGATTACACTTGTAATCGCTGCTGCAATAAGTACAATAAAAGCCGGTATATATCTTACTTGCATATTGACCTCCCTCTATATTCTTATACATGCATCCCACCTGTATAACGAAAGAAGAAATCAATTCGTTCCTAGATAAAATCAAATCAATTTTTTCTCTTTTCCAACGGATTTTATTAGTAACATCCCTGTATCAGGATAAAATTCGATGGTACGACCATAATTCAACCCTGTATCTTCGGCTTTAATAGAGATGCCGAGTTGCTGTAATTTCAATTTAGTCGCTTCGACATTACGATCACCAATTCTCATCATTTCATTGTTGTTACTAAATGCAAACATCTGCGCTCCGCCTGCAATCTTCGCAATTAATGTTCTACGTTCCGCACCTATTTTAGTCATTTCCAGTATTAACGCATCTATTCCTGTGTCTGCAAATTTTGCTTTATTTTCGTTGTTCAAAATCTTTGTGCTGTCAGGAAGCATAATGTGTACCATCCCTGCTATTTTTCTCAGCGGGTCATGAAGGACAATTCCGACACAAGAGCCAAGTCCAAGGGTTGTTATCACATTCGGCGCGGTACAAACATTCAAATCGGCCATCCCGACCTTAATCATTTCACCCATGTATTCACCCTATAATCCTAATGAAGATAATATTCCGTCATACGATTCTAATGTAGGTATTAATATAAAGTAGCCGTTTACTGATCGTACTTCATCACCGAATTCTGTTTGAATCAACAAAGCCTTATCACCGATCTTGCCAAATTCTATTGCAGGAACACTAAGAATTGCTCCGGCCATATCAATTGCCATATAGGGTACGCTGGACGTTATTAACATGTTAGTGAGTGAAGAAAGAGAGGAAAGATATGCTCCGGCAATAATGTTACCAATTTCATTCAATGCAGATAATTCCATCTCTGTGAATTCTTCATTTACATTATCATTCATATTTCCAATCAATAAATTAACTAAATGTCTGGAAGCTTCGATGTTCATCATAAACATCATCATTCCATCTATATTTCCTTGTAAAGTAAACAAGATACCGACTACGAGATTTTCTGCGCCACCAACTATATCCGAAAGATCCTTAAACTCGAGTAAATCAACTTTCGGCACCTTCATATCGATTTTCGCATTAATCATTTGTGAGAGTGCGGTAGTAGCATTACCCGCTCCAATATTACCAATTTCACGAAGAACATCATATTGCATATAATCAAGCTTGTTTAAATCTATCTGGGACATACAATACACCTCACAAATTATTATTAGTTACTAGTTTCTTTATCAAAAATAACTGCCGGGATATTTAATAAGTTAATTAAATCATCCTCATATTTTCCAACTCCAATACTAAAGTTAATCTTTGATTCTTTTTCATCATAGTTGATTTTCTCAATATCGTCCGGCTCAATTGTAATAACTTCCTTTACCCCATCCACAATCAACCCAAGTGGTGCAGCCTGAGGCTCAGGTCTTACAATGATAATTCTAGTTTTAGCAGTTTCATCTGCATTGAGATTTCCTAATCTATGGCCTAGGCTAAGAACAGGAACAATCTCTCCTCTCAGATTGATTACACCCTTAAAATAGGATTGTGACTTTGGTACTCTGGTGATTTTTTGCATTACTATAATATTATCAATATACTTAATTTCGATACCATATAGTTCATTGTTAAGATTTGCTACAATAAATTGTTTTGCATCATTTGCTTCCATTCTGTTATCCCCCTTATATTAAAGAATTAACATCCAGAATAAGAGCCACTTCACCATTACCTAGAATGGTTGCACCACTAATGATCTTATGATTCTTGATGTACTTTCCTATTGATTTGATAACAATTTCCTGCTGGCCCAGTAATTCATCCACTACCATACCGGCAAGTCTGTCACCCTTCTTCATGATAACGATGGTAAGTTCTTCTTTCTCAGCTTCCGGATTATTACATTTTAAGACATTTCTCAGACGAACAATCGGAACAATGCTACCTCTTAGGTTAATTACTTCCTTACCCGATACTGTTTTAATATCGCTTAATGGAACGTCCTCAACCGTTTGAATACTTCCTAATGGAAGGGCATATTTTTCATCACCGATGATAACCATGAGTGCCTGTACAATGGCAAGTGTGAGCGGTAAGCGAATAATAAAATTGGAACCTTCTCCAAGCTTTGTTTTTGCTTCAATCTCTCCACCAAGTGCCTCGATCTTTGTTTTAACAACATCAAGACCAACACCTCTACCGGATACATCAGTTACCTGTTCTGCTGTTGAAAAGCTTGGTTGGAATAAGATATCAATAAAATCCTTATCCGTCATACTAAGTGCCTGCTCTTCGGTAATAGAACCTCGTTCAATCGCTTTTTTCTTAATTCTCTCTGTATTGATACCGCCGCCATTGTCTCTTACTTCAATCACTACGTTATTGCCATCCTGGTATGCATCGAGGAAGATGGAACCAACAGGATTTTTACCATTCTTGCTTCTCTCCTCATTAGACTCTAAACCATGGTCTGCTGCATTACGAAGCAGATGCATTAAAGGATCACCGATTTCATCGATAACGGTACGATCTAATTCTGTCTCTTCACCGGTCATATATAATTCCATTTCCTTATTCAAGGACTTTGATAAGTCTCGAATCATTCTAGGGAAACGATTTACAACACTTTCAATTGGCACCATTCGTGTCTTCATAACAGATTCATGAAGGTTCGTTGTTACTCTTTCCAGATATTCAATTTGCTCATGGAAAGTATTATCTAACATAATATTGGAAGAACCGCTTATTGATATCAAACCATTCTTCGCGATGATTAACTCACTTACAAGGTTCATAAGAACATCCAACTTATCAATATCTACACGAACCGAACGATTTGCAATCGGTTTTGCTGCTGGCTTCGCTGAAGGAGCATTGCCGGTCTTTAAGGAACTGCTATCCTTTGCTTTGTTTGCCTGAGCAGAAGGAGCATCACTTTGATTTAATGCTGCGGTATACTGAGCCACTTCTGCATCTGATAATTTGATGTAATCGGCAACAACTTCTTTTACTTCAGAAACGGAAGAAGCATTTTTTGCGATAGTCTCAGGTGTCTCTTTCGTAATGATATAAGCAGAATAGTCAAAATCATATTTTTCGTCCTCTAAGTCCTGTGCGCTAGGGTTTAATTTAATAATCTCTCCCATCTCCTCAAGACTACGGTTTACCATGAAAGCTCTCGCTCCCTTTAAAACACAATACTCGTGTATGTAAACCGTAAGACCAATTACATTAAGACCAATCATGCCTGCCTTAACGATAGCCTTTTTCTCGTGCTCTTCTAAATTGATGTTCTTAAATTTCATTAAACCGTTATCCGCTACCGGAGCTTCCTCTACCTTGGCAGGAACTGCAGCCTGTACGGCTTGTACCGGTTCTTTTCCAAGACCGGCATTGAGATAATTATTCAATGCATTGATAATATCTTCATTATCGTTTTCGCCTTCTGTTGCATCTGATTGGATATTGCCAAGATAAGTTTCCAGTGCATCCAATCCTTTGAATAAGATATCAACCAACTCTGATGATGCTTTCAACTTACCGTTTCTGATTTCGGAGAACACATTCTCCATATCATGAGTTAAGTGCTGCATTCTCTTATATCCCATGGTACCTGACATACCTTTTAGTGAATGAGCTGCACGGAATATCTCATTGATGGTTCCTTCATTCTCTGGCTCACGCTCTAAAATCAAAAGATGTTCATTCAAATTTTGTAAATGCTCTTTTGTTTCCTCAATAAAAATCTCAAGATATTGACTTACGTCCATTTAATACACCCCCACATTCTTTATGATGGCATCAGAAATTTCATTTAACGCAACTACTTCATCTACCAAACCAGCGTCCTTTAAAACCTTAGGCATACCATAAACAATACTGGTTTCTTCATTCTGTGCTATCACATGTATATTTTGTTTTTTGTGAATTTTCTTTATTCCGGCAGTTCCATCACTGCCCATTCCTGTTAGTACGACACAAGTTAATTGATTTAAACCGATATCCTCCAATGATTCATACATGATATCAGCACAAGGTAATAATCCGTGTCTGGCAGGTTCCACCGATACTGCCAAATAATATTGGCCGTTTTCGTGACATTTTAGCCTCATCTGACATCCGCCTTTTGCGATATAGGCCATTCCCTTACTGATGAATTCACCGTCCTGTGCCTCCTTAACCGTCAACGAACTTATCTCATTTAAACGATCCGCCAATGATTTCGTAAATCCACCAGGCATATGTTGAACAATTAAGACGGGAGCATCCAAGTTCTTTGGCAGATTTGGTATTACACTGTGTAACGCCTTTGGTCCACCGGTAGAACAAGCAATTGCTATAAGCTTGTTCGATATGTCTGAAGTTTTAATTGGTTTATTCTGCACTTTTGATTTTGGGGTTGCTTTTACTTTCGGATGATCCACCACCGGCACCGTAATGCTCTTCACCACTTCAGCTTTTGTTGCAACCGCCAAGCAGTCTAAAAGACGGTTTGAGAATACATAGTTCTTAAATTCCAAATAGCTTTCCGGTTTTGTTACAAAATCAAAAGCTCCAAGCTCTAAGGCACGAATGGTTTCTTTGGCATCCTTCGTTGCAATTGTGCTAACAATAATAATCGTAATCTTGATTTGTTGTATCTTGAGTTGCTCCAGCAATTCTATGCCGCTCATACGAGGCATGTTGATGTCTAATAAAACTGCATCATATTCCTTCGCTTTTGTCTGTAATATCTGGAGACCCTCTAATCCGTTTATCGCAGTATCAACTGTTTGAAAACGATTATCTGAATTTATTATATCAGAGAGTACCCTTCTCATAAGTGCAGAGTCATCTATTATTAAAATATTTTTCTTCATATTTTGATAAATCCTTCCTTTAATATGAAATATTCTACTTAATTCTTCATCGAACCTCTGCGTTTTCGTTCTTGTTCAAAGATGTATTTAATGATTTCTTCCCTATCTTTCTTATTAATATCATTAAATTCTACTCTATGTTCATAAACACCGGATTTATTATAAATCCTGCTCGAGGATAGTATATTTGCTCCTAGCATCATGATTTTTATTCCTGATCCCATAGCTAATTCTAATTTTAATTTTATACTTTCACCGGATTCATGTAGAACTGATGAAGTAAATCGTATGCCACCACCGCTGATATCGATGATAATAGACTTAATCCACTGCGAATTAAATTCTAATAATTTTTTTTTGCAACTGATTCGTTCTTCATTACTTATAAAATCGTCCGATGCTACTTTCCTATTTAACTGTTCTTCTTCATTTGAGATAATGCGGTAATCCGCATTTAACACGCACTCCAAGCGATAATACTGCCTTCTTTGAATCTTCTCCAGATTCGAAGTGATTCTTACAATGGCAACGATTATATTATTCTCTCTCTGATTTTTTAATACCTCACAATTGCATTGATACAAACCTAGTGAGGAAAAGAAACAGAGATTATAGTATTCACCCACATTTAAAATGATAGGTGTACTATTATTAATTGGAGTTGCGATATGAATTACATCATTATTGATTGTGTCAATCAACTGACTTGCATACGTTCTGGCATTCGGATATGGACTGCCGGATTTTAGTATATGTCTGATGTCAATTTTGTCGCCAATATTCAAGACTTCTCGAAACATTCCATCCCCCCCTAGGGTTTAATCATCTGTCTTTTACGCAATTTTAGTTTACTTGGTAATTCTTGATCTTAGTAGATTTGTGAATAACTGCGCAATTCCCTTCTTACTCTGTATATTCTCTACTTTATGATCACATAAATTTTCAGCAAAACTCATGAGTGTTTTAGAAAATTGTGAATTTGGATACACATTTAAGGCTGGTTTTTGTAACATTACAGCCTTTGATACAATTGGATCCTGTGGAAGCGCTCCTAAATATTCTAACTTTAAATCAAGAAATTTATTTACAACCAAGCTTAGTTTCTCATATAATTCCTTACCACCATCATAAGAGTCAATTCTGTTAGCAACCATCTTGATGACCGTATCCTGTAACACAACATCCGTTTTACGATTCAAGGTTTTTAATAGAGCATAAGCATCCGTGATAGAGGTAGGCTCCGGGGTTGCAACTAATATAACTTCAGAGCTGGCTGCTACAAACTCTAAAACAGAATCTGCAATTCCCGCTCCTGTATCAACAATAACAACATCTGCCTTTTGATCCAATTCTACAAGCTTCTGGATTAAATATACGATTTGATCTTTTGTCAGATTAGTCAGTTCCTGAATACCTGAACCTCCGGAAATAAATCCAATATTATCCGGTCCCTCTGTAATAATATCAGTTAGATTCTTTCCTCTGAACATTAGATCAGCAAGGTTATATTGTGGCCGAATTCCAAGCATGACTTCCACATTCGCTAGTCCAAAATCAGCATCAATTATAACAACTCTCTTACCTAATTTGCTGAGAGCGATTGCTAAGTTTACCGATATGCTGGATTTTCCCACTCCGCCTTTCCCACTTGTTACGGTAATAACTCTTGCTACTCTTCTTGGGGAAGTTTGTTCTTTTATCATTTTTCTTAAATTTTCAGCCTGATCCATTTTTATTGCCCCCTTAGAAGTTGCTTAGCGATACTTTGAGCATCAATACGCGCAATATCATCCGGCACATTTTGCCCATAAGTGGCATAGGATAAAGGTGCCTCGGTTAACATGTGAATATTAAACAGATTACCAATGGAAGTAGTCTCATCTAACTTTGTGAAAATAAGATTGTAATTAATAATTTCTGAATAAGCTTCTGTAATTTTAACCAAATCTCTGTATTTTGTTGTTGCACTTAATACCAGATAAACTTCTCTTTCATCCTCAGGAATTACGTTAATAAGCGTTTCAATATCATCCCTCTGCTCCTTATTACGGTGTGAACGTCCTGCGGTATCAACAAATACCAGATCAAACTCAGAGAATTCATCCTTAGCTTGTTTTAATTCATCTTCTGTATATACTACTTTTAACGGGATGGAAAGAATATTACCATAAGTCCTCAGCTGCTCAACTGCAGCGATTCGGTAAGTATCTGCTGTTAAAAAAGCCACCTTTGCCTTTTCATTCATTTTAAATTTGGAGGCAATTTTAGCAATCGTAGTTGTTTTTCCTACCCCGGTAGGTCCAATAAAGAACACAAACTTGGGTGTTTTCTCACTCATGGTTATCATTTTAGGTTGTCCAAGTTTTAATACAATCTTTTGATAAATACTAGAAAGAATATTATCCATCGAAGCATCCTTTTTCAGGTTGCCCTCAATCTCTGTAATAATTTGGTTTGCAAATTTTTCATCAACTTCATTTGATACCAACTGATTATAGATCAATTGAATACAAGCAATATTCTTATTTGTTTCCGCTGGTTTAGGCTCCTTCTTCTCTTCTGTTTCCTTTTCCTTTTCATTCATCTGTTTTTCTAATAAACTTTGAAGATTATTTAGCTTGTCCTCAATTGCAGATGTTTCAGAAGCAGAACTCCCTCTTGTAAGGGTAGAAGAATTAAATGGTTCATCATCATAGATGATATCCGGATTAAAAGGTTTCTTCAAAACCGGTGGCTGAAGCTCCGGCTTAGGACGTTCCGGCTTATATGTCACATTCTCATCCACAGCGGCGGTGATTTCAACAACCGATTTACGAAAAACTTTATAAATCCCCTTAGGCGATACTGTTTTTATGTTCATTACAATAGCATCCTTGCCAAGTTCCTCCTTTGCAAGCATGATTGCCTCTGTTTCTGTATTTGCCTGAAATTTCTTAATTATCATTATACTGTCACCATCCCAACTGACTGTAATTCTACATTCGAATCTATTTCATTGTATGAAATCACAACCAAATCCTGAAAGTAATCCTGAGTGAGCCGTTTAAAATACATCCTTACAATTGGAGAAGTAAT
The DNA here is from genome assembly GCF_059717775.1 of Variimorphobacter sp. HTMS_6. Classification (NCBI taxonomy): domain Bacteria; kingdom Bacillati; phylum Bacillota; class Clostridia; order Lachnospirales; family Lachnospiraceae; genus Variimorphobacter; species Variimorphobacter sp. HTMS_6. The sequence goes on along the minus strand of NZ_AP046094.1, from coordinate 1,203,133 downwards.
AACGATAGGCATCCTTCCCAATTCTTCCAGCTTATGTATTTCTGACTGTACGGATTGAATGATTTCTTTTGTAATTGCTGGATCTAAAGCAAGATATGCACCTTGTTCTGATTGCTTAACTGATCCCATGATATCCTGTTCCACCTTCGGATCAAGTGTAACCACATTGGTCATCTCGCCGGATGGAAAGAACTTGCTTGATATTGCTCGCTTTAAACTCTGTCTTACATACTCAGTTAACACATCGGTATCCCTGGTTGTCGGTGCATAATCGGCCAAAGTTTCCAATATCGTAACCAAATCCCTGATAGAAACACCTTCTCTTAACAGGTTTTGTAGCACTTTTTGTATCTCACCGATATTAAGCAATTTCGGAACCAATTCCGATACAAGCGTCTGATGAGATTCCTGAATATTATTAATAAGTCCTTGAACATCTTGTCTGGTAAGTAATTCAAATATATGACCTCTGATGATCTCGGTTAAATGAGTTGCTATAATAGATGGCGGATCCACTACGGTATAACCAAGTGTCTCAGCTCTTTCGCGCTGCGCCTCAGTGATCCAGATTGCAGGTAGATGGAAAGATGGTTCAAAGGTTGGAATACCCGTAATCTCTTCCTCTACATAGCCGGGGTTCATCGCCATATAATGATCAAAGAGAATCTCACCTTCACTCACCTGTATCCCCTTAATTTTAACGATATACTGATTAGGATTTAGCTGAATGTTATCCCTTAATCGGATCATTGGTACGACGCAGCCCAGCTCAAGGGCAATTTGTCTACGAATTAAAACAACACGGTCAAGTAAGTCACCGCCCTGGCTAGTATCCGCTAATGGGATAATACCATAACCAAACTCTAACTCGATTTGATCTACCTGTAAAAGGGATACTACATTTTCAGGCTTTCTAATTTCGTTCGCTGAAGCTTCCTCGGAAGATACTTCGGTTTCAATTGATTCCACATCAATTTTATTTGAGATCATTCTACCAGATACAATAAACATCAGGCCATATGCAGTAAACAAGAAATTACTTAGTGGTGTCAAAAATCCTAACGCAATCATACTGCCGCCAACCATATATAGAACCTTCGGAATCGAAAAGAGCTGTTTGATCAGCATATCGCCAAAATCAGCCTCTTTGGATGCTTTTGTTACTAGTATACCGGTTGCCAGAGATATCATAAGGGAAGGAATCTGGCTTACCAGACCATCACCAATCGTTAATGTCGCAAAGTGTTGAAAAGCTTCAGCCGCTCCATAACCCATTGACGTAATACCCATAATCGTTCCGCCGGCCAAGTTAATTATCGTTATAATTAAACCTGCGATTGCATCACCCTTAACATACTTTGTAGCACCATCCATCGCTCCAAAGAAGGCGGATTCCTCTTGAATCTTTTCACGACGTTGCTTTGCTTCCTTATCTGTGATGGCTCCGGTATTCAGATCCGCATCGATAGCCATCTGCTTACCGGGCATTGCATCCAGCGTAAATCTGGCGGTTACCTCAGCAACACGTTCGGAACCTTTATTAATTACCATAAACTGAACCATAATTAGTATAATAAACACGATAATACCAATTACCAGTTTATCTCCACCTACGAATTGACCGAAGGTTTCAATTACATTACCACCCTCACCGGTTCCCAGAATGATACGAACACTGGATACATTCAATGAGATACGGAATACGGTCGTGAATAATATGATTGTTGGAAACGCTGACATATTCAGCACTTCTCTTGTAAACATCGCATTAAACAATACAACCATAGCCACTGATATATTTAAAGCTAATAACAAATCGAGTAATAATGTATTCATAGGAATAATTAAAAATACGATTGCAGAAAGCAAAAACAACCCGACAATCATGTCATTTTTTTTCATCCCTCTTCCAAGCCTCCTGTCACTATGGATTATTCCTCTCTAAAGCAGAAGTCTTCTCCAGTTAATTGGAGGGGTTCCTCCATGATACAAGAAGTATTACCTCCTAATATATGATCAAATGTTAAGAATTGTTTTTCAATCCATAAACATATGCCAAAACTTCCGCAGTCATCTGATAGAGTTCCGGAGGAATTTCCGCTCCTATCTCAACATTATAATAAAGCATTCTCGCTAAAGGCTTGTTTTCCACTATTTCGATGTGATTTTCCTTCGCTGCATCTTTAATTCTCTGAGCCAGAAAATCTGCACCCTTTGCAATTAAGATCGGTGCCGACGCAGCATCCTTCTCATATGAAATTGCTGCAGCAAAATGAGTCGGATTCGTAATAACGACGTCTGCCTTCGGAAGGGACTGCATCATTCTCATTGTGGAAACTTCTTTCATCTTAGCTTTAATTTTACCTTTGACCTGCGGATCACCTTCCGAGTTTTTAAACTCATCTTTAACTTCTTGTTTTGACATTCTCATATCTTTTTTAAATTTCAACTTCTGATATATTAAATCAGCTAATCCTATGATTAAAAAGATTATGCTGATCTTCAAACCCAAATTAATTACTAAGTCGCCAACTAGCTGTAATGCCTGCTCTAGCTTCATATCATAAAGCAATAACAAGTTCTTTGATTCCTGTTTTAATGTGGAATACGAGATATAACAAATCACAACAATCTTAACAACATCTACAAGTAATTCAACGATTTTATCCTTAGATATAATTCGTTTAAAACCGCTAACCGGGTTAATTTTCGAAAATTTAGGTTGTAACGCCTTACCTGAGATCTTCCATTTCACCTGAAAAAGAACAATTACAAATGAAATGATGTAACCGGCAATCAGTACCGGAAGGGCAATAACTACAATCGATATAATTGCATTAAATAAGATGTTCTCTGCAGCCGGCAAAGTAATATCTTCTCGCGAAAATTTTTCAATAATACTGTAATATTTTTTAAAACCATCTACAAATTGTTGACCGAACGATCCTACAAAAAACTTGAGTGTAACAAATAGAATCACCAAACCAGCTGCAGTAGTAAGTTCCTTGCTTTGAGCAACTTGCCCTTCTAGTCTGGCATCACTTAGCTTTTTCGCGGTTGGTTCTTCCGTTTTATCTGCTCCACCGCCACCGGCAAAAAATTGAAGGTTATAGCGAAGGAGAATTTTTGAATGTCTTATTTGCTCATCTAATATCATCCCAAGCTCCTCTTCTAATGTAAAAGCTCCATGGAAGCCTTTAGCATTGTTACCATTTCATTAAAAATAAAATCGGCAACTGACGGAACTAAACCCATGATCAAAATTAAAACTACTAAACCAATAAAAATTTTAATCTGCATACCAATAACAAACATGTTCATCTGCGGAGCAATTCTGGTTAAGATTGCCAAAATCGTATTTACTACTAAAAGTGCGGCATATACAGGTAATATGATACGAAATGCTATAACAAAATAATCAACCATGAATTTTGCCATTAAATGATAAACATTTGGATCAATTACTACTTCTCCTACCGCAATTTTCTCAAAGGAAGCCACCAGCGCCTTTATAAAATAATGATGTAAATTGGTTATCAGCATAATCAACAAAACCAGATTACCATATAAATTCGCCGTTATTGTTGATTCAACATTCAATACCGGATCTAATTGACTCATCATGGAAAAACCGATTTCCATATCCAAAAGTTGTCCGGCAAAGTTAAGAATATAATATGCGATATTGGTAAAGAAGCCCATAATGACTCCTGCCAGTGCTTCTGTGATTATTAGAACGCTAAAACCAATTATCCCGTCATACCTGGGAGGATTCATCGGGATTGTATAAAACAAAATGGCGGCAAATGAAACCGAAAGCGCCGATTTAGCTATAATTGGTACATTTCTTAGTGAAAAAAAAGGAGCCGTATAGATAAATCCGGTTATCCTCACAAGTATAAGTAAAAATACTTCAAAATTAATTAATGTAAATGTCATAGGTTGTGAATATAAAAGCTAAACTGAGAAAACAACTGGATCATATATTCTTTTAAAGAGTTAAGGATCCATCCTCCAAATAGTATGATAACCAATAATATTGCAATCAGTTTTGGAACAAATGTGAGGGTTTGCTCCTGTATTGAAGTTACTGTTTGGAATATACTAATGATTAAACCAACAACTAGGGAGACGAGCAGCATTGGAGCGGAAGTTTTCAAAACCAGATAAATAGCATCTCTGGCAATATCAATTACTATGTTTTCATTCATTCCAGATCATCCCCCATTAATAAAATGTCTTTACAAGTTCTCCTATGATGAGATTCCAACCATCTGCTATAATAAATAATAATATTTTAAACGGCATGGATATCATCGTTGGCGGAAGCATCATCATACCCATCGACATCAGGGTGGATGCAACTACCATATCAATAATAATAAAGGGAATATATATTAAAAACCCTATAATAAATGCTTTTTTTAATTCTCCAATGATGAAAGAGGGTATAATTACCGTAATTGGAATTTGATCTACATTATCTACCGGTTTCAACTGTGCTATGTCCATGAAAAGTTTTAAATCCTTTTCATTGACCTGACTTAACATAAAGGTTCGAAGCGGTGCAATTCCCTTATCATAAGCTTGCTGCTGCGATATCTTGCCCTGGGCAAGCGGCTGGATTGCCTCCGTATTCACCTTAGTAAACACAGGTGACATAATAAAAAATGTTAGAAACAAAGCTAAACCTACAAGTATCTGATTGGGGGGTGTTGTTTGTGTACCTATTGCTGATCGAACAAAATGTAACACAATGATAATTCTGGTAAAAGAGGTTACCATAATCAATATAGAAGGTGCAAGGCTGATAATCGTGAGAATCAAAAGCATCTGAAGTGATGCTGATAAACCACCACCGTTTTTATCGGTGTTTAATGAAAATTGGAGTGGTCCCAGATTACCATTAACATTGCTGTCCCCTGTTTTATTTGTATTGGTGCTACCTGTAGTATTCGTTGTGTTATTATTCGTGGTGGTTGCATAAGCTCTCTGTCCACCGAACAAAGCTAACATACAAATCATCAACATTATAATCACAACAGCTGGCTTTTTTTTTACGCTTTTGGAAACTTTTTTATTCATGGGTATCAACCTTCTCTATAGCATACACGATAATTTTCAGTCTGCTTTATTTCTGATTTTTTCAAATATTTGTTTGAAACTCATATTCTCTTTACTTTGAGTATCTCGAATAAATACTTCCGATTCATCAAGCTCAGTAATAAACTGAACGTGTTCCTTACTTACCGAAATCACAATAAATTTATTTCCTACCTTAATAATCTGAAGAAATTTATTGGGGCTGATGCGATAAGTATCAATTACATGAAAATTGCTGTTTTTAAGCTGCCCAATCGAAAACTTTCCTACTAACTTAGATGTATAATAGGCTGCAAAAAGGATAGCGATAAGTATAAATACCAAGCCTACTAATTGCAACCAACTACTATCGTCGGGAAAAGGCTTACCGCCCGGTTTAATTGTTGGTGCCGGGGATGTTAATACCACTTGACCAACAAAGGACTGCAATAGAACCATCGATTTTCCCAACATAATTTATTAACCCACCGCTTTCTTAACTGCTTCCAACACTCTGTCTGCCTGGAACGGTTTAACGATAAAATCTTTCGCTCCTGACTGAATTGACTCAATAACCATTGCTTGTTGTCCCATTGCAGAACACATAATTATATTTGCGCTTGGATCAGTTGACTTAATCTTTTTAAGTGCTTGAATACCATCCATTTCCGGCATTGTAATATCCATCATAACCAAATCAGGTTTTGTCTCGGCATACTTCTCAACAGCTTTAAGGCCATTCTCAGCTTCTCCTACAATAGTATAACCATTCTTGGTTAAAATATCTTTAATCATCATTCTCATAAATGCCGCGTCGTCACAAATTAAAATATTTTTTGCCATATTATAATCTCCTATCATTTTGTAGTTGTTTTCATTCAATTTTATAATAATTATTTAATTATTTCTGTAACTCTGATGCCGAAGGCTTCCTCCATTACTACCACTTCTCCCTTAGCAACGAACTTACCGTTTACTAAAACATCAATCGGTTCTCCTGCCAGGCGATTCAATTCAATAATGGTTCCCGGTGTAAAATCAAGAATCTCTTTGATCGATTTACTTGTTCTACCTAATTCTACGGTTACCTCTAAAGGAACATCCATTAACAAATCTATATTCTCGGGTTGTATAACAGGGTTCATATTTTGACTGAACGCTGCAAACTGTACCGGTTGAACATTGACATCCTGCATCGGAGGCATCATGTATGGCATCGCTGGCATACCACCCTGATTAGGATATGGATTGGGGTAAGGATATGGATTATTATATCCAGGTTGTTGCATTTGCGGCGGCGCTTGTTGTACCGGAGCAGGAGCTACCGGTGCCGGAGCAGGTTGTGGTTGCGGAGCCGGTTCTTGCTGAGGTCTTGTTGGTACATCCGGTTCCAACGATGTAGCCTGCATGAATTGTCGATACAAATCTCTTGCGAAATCAAAAGGATACAATTGCATTAAAACACTATCTACTAAATCGCCGATTACCATATGGAACGATACTTTTACAAAACTTCCATTTAGGAATGAAGCGATGTTTTCACCTCTAATATTTTCAAATAATTCTACTACCTTAGCTGTAGGCGGGCTGATATTAACCTTTTTCTCCAACATGGAAGAAATCGAAGTAGCCGCAGAACCCATCATCTGGTTCATCGCCTCACTAATTGCACTTAGGTGTAATTCAGATAACTCACCGGCTATATTGGAGCCGTCACCACCCATCATTAAGTCGGCGATTATTTTAACATCTGCTTCCTTTAAAATCAGGATGTTGTTACCATCCAATCCTTCTTCATAGTAAATCTGGATGAAAACACAGGGTTTATCATAGCTGTTAACTATATCGTCCCATGTTGCATATTCAACAATTGGTGTTGTAATATTAACTTTTTGATTAACTAAGGAAAACAGCGTTGTTGCTGCAGTTCCCATGCTTATATTAGAAATCTCACCTACAGCATCCTTTTCCGCATCAGTTAAGGTTTCTGCCGGAGCACTGTCCGCTGAATCATCTGAGTTAATGCCATTTAACAACGCATTTATCTCTTCTTGGGATAGCATACCATCCATAGCAATTTTACTCCTCTCCTCTTATAACTGTTGAAATTTTCACTGCATAGGAGCCTGAGGATGCTCCGGGTAGCGCAGTGAATTTATATAAGTTCCCTACATATACGTCTAATTCATCATCAACTTTAGAGCTTAGTTTAATGATATCGCCTTTTTGGATATTCATAAAATCGTTTACCGATATCGTGCTTTTACCCAACACGGCACGAAGAGGTACTTTTGCTTTTGATATAGCCAGTTCAATTACATCTTGATAGGATTGATTATCTATCATCTGCATAGTAGAATACCAATATTTCGTATTTAACTTATCAATTACCTTTTCTAAGCAAACATAAGGGAGACAAATATTCATCATGCCTTCAATATTACCTATCTTTATATTCAAAGTTACAAGTGAAATCATTTCACTTGGTGAAATAATTTGTGCAAATTGTGAATTTGTTTCTATTCTCAGCAATCTCGGATGAATTTGAATTACATTTGTCCAGGGTTCACTTAACAGGTTTGTGCAAACATTAAATATTCGCTCTATTATGGATAACTCGATCTCCGAGAAATCCCGAACCTTATCTAGCGGGTATCCTCCACCACCTAACATTCGGTCAACAATCGCATAACCTAGATTGTCTGCAAGTTCAATGATAATATTTCCCTCAAGAGGGGAGAAATCAATGATACCTAACAATACCGGATTAGATAGGGCGTTTGTAAATTCCGAATACTGAACCGCTTCTGAATTTACTACTTCTACCTGAACATTTTTACGAAGGTATGCGGGTAAGTTTGTAGATAACAAACGGGCATAATGCTCGAAAATAATATTCAACGTTCGTAGATGTTCCTTAGAAAACTTGGATGGTCTGGCAAAGTCATAATTCTTAATCTGTTTTTCCGACGTCTGCTTATATTCATCCGCATCAAGCTCTCCACTGCTCAGTGCTGCCAGCAGATTATCTATCTCGTTTTGGGATAAGACATCGCCCATTCTATTGACCTCCTATTACTTTTACATAATAACATAAAAAAAATCTAAAATCATCATATTTCTTACCCAATCAACAAATTCGTGAAATTGACTTTTATGATAAAATCCGATTTAAATAAATCTTGGATTTTCACTAAAATATTATCTTTGATTTTTTCTTTATTACTCAGCACTTCTTCCTTTGTATACTTAGCAAATTCATCCTGAATAATTTCTTTTATTTGATAAACATTCGGTTCAACTGTATCTTTCATTTTTGCATATTCTTTATTTTTCATATTCATAACGAGGGAGACATTAAGTGTTGCATAGTTTTCTTTCCCATCCGTACTTTTTAAATTGATAGTCAATTTATCTGTGATAGGATATGATTCCATATCCTCTACACTTATATTGTCCTCACCATCCGGAGATTCCTTTTCAAGATCCACTATGGATGCCACCTTTGATACCAATGCATTCGTCCTATTCGCTGTTGGGACTATAGTAAAGATTAATAATGCCGTTAATACCGTATTAATCAGTACAATTGCCATAATAACGATAGTCAATATGTTCTTTTTCATTCTATAACTTCCTCCTTAGCTTACGTTCTATATTAATTTACCATGCCCTTATGTATGCAGCAGGTAATCTTAGTTTTCTTACAATTCTCGACCAAATATTGCTTTTTTGTATAATATTACAAGATTTTTAACATCTTGTCTACTTTCTTTTACTACTAATTTACTCCCATTTGTAAGTGTAATTATCGTGTCAGGAGTTTCTTCGACCTTTTCAATCAGTTCTGCATTAATGATAATTTTTTCATTATTCAATCTGGTTACTTCAATCATAAAATCCTCCTTCTGCTAAGACATTCTGTTACTCTTAACTTAATCGTTATTAAAAGTATGTTAATCATACCTTATTAATTATTCATATATAATTATGTAATGATTATCGTATATAAAGATGGAGCCAATGCATTATTATGTCTTATTTGAACCAATATTAGACTAACTCTGCATCAGCCCCATAACATAGGCAAATACTATAAACTATATCTGCCTATCTCATCTTATCTTTTTAAATTAATCAATTCCTCTAACAATGAATCTGAAGTGGTAATGATTCTTGAGTTAGCCTGGAAACCTCTTTGTGTTGTAATCATATCAGTAAACTGCTGAGACAGATCCACATTGGACATCTCTAATACACCTGTTGTAAGACTACCACCACCCTGAGTTGGATCTTGTCCGATTCCGTTAAAATCACCAGAGTTTTGGGTTGATGCATACATACTGTTGCCGACTGCTTCAAGACCTGCCGGGTTTTCAAAGCTTGCTACTGCAATCTGACCAAGCAACTTACTATCACCATTATCATACTTACCATAAATCTTACCGGAACCATCAATGCTCACACCAGTCATATTACCAACCTTCTTACCTGCACCTAATCCATCAACACTACCACGATTCGCTTTGATTGAAGAAGAACCGCTGGTGGAATACATTGTAAGGGAAGAAAAGTCTATATCAATATCGGCGAATGGATTTGGATCTGCTGTAATGGTAAGTCCTATACTTTTTCCAGTGGTCGTTCCATCACCCACACTAATAAACTTACCGGATGCACCATTGAATGTTACTACCGGAGAATCTGTTGCATCAATTGTAACAGCACCTGTCTTTGGGTCAACGTTTGATACAGAATAGCTGTATGATCCCAGATTAAAGGTAGTAATTGAGGAAGGTCCATATGTGACCTCACCGGTCGCCGGATCTGTTGTCTTTGTAACAAAGATAGATTGTCCGGATTCATCCTTTATATCAGTTAATGCTACTTTATAAGTATTCGTTGCGTCTTCCGTTTGAGTAACCTTCATATCTGCAGAATAACCGTGACCCATCTTATCATAGAATGAGATGTTTACCATACTACCGGTAGCACTAGAAAGCTGTGTGTCCATGCTATCAATGTTACCGGAAATATATACATTAGATGTAGCTTCCGGTTCAGCATATTTATTTGCTGCTGACATTAAAGTCAAAGGAGATACCTTATCTGCGACCGTTTTGGTCGGATCATTCGGGTCTACCTGCCATCCCATTACTGACGCTCCGGAAGGTGTACATAATCTACCCTGAGCATCTACTGTAAAGGAACCTGCCTTTGTAAAATAATTGGTACCACCGCTATTAACGATAAAGAAACTGTTACCATCAATCATAATATCAAAAGGGTTGTCCGTTCTTTGTGAAGCACCTGTTGTTGTTATACTATTTGATATAGCTGCAACTCCTGCACCCAAACCAATCTGCATTGCATTACGTCCTGCTGCACCGGTCTGCGCATTCGGTCCGGTTGCACTCTGTGTTGTTTGATAAAATACATCGGAAAAACTTACACTACTTGCTTTAAATCCGACAGTATTAACATTGGCAATATTATTACCAATTACGTCCATTTTTGTCTGGTGAACTTTTAAGCCCGATACACCAGAGAATAATGATCTCATCATAATTATTGACCTCCATTTTATGCTACATTATCCGTATCCAATCTGTCATTCATGGATACAAAAGCCTCCGTTAGGTCCGGCTTTAGGCGATTACTGCACCATCAATATTTGTAAAAACTTTGTCATCTCCGTCATTTACCGCTGTGATTACCGTATTGTTCTTCACGCTTACGACAAATGCCAGATTGTCTACCATAACCAGGGATTCATTGATTCCCTTTTCTCCCGCTTTTTTCGTACCAATCTCCAATCTCTCCATCTGTTCGTCTGTCAAATCAATATTTCTACTTGCCAAACGCTCATTTGCATGTTTTGAGAATTTCAACTCATTCACTTCAGTTTGCTGATTCTTTAAAATCTCACTGAAAGGAGTTGATACTATCTGCTTTTTGACACCTGCGCTATTGCTCTTTGTTGCATTTAATTGCTGCGTCATCTGCTCTATGGACGGGAATTGATTTACCGGAATATTCATTAAACCTCCATCCTTCCATTCAAGGCGCAATGCTTATGCATTTGTACCGCTACCTCCTGATGTTCCATCTCCGTCTGTAGGAGGGGTACCACCTGTTGTACCATCTCCACTTGCAGGAGGGGTATCATCTGATGTAACTGCTTTCTGTACTTCAAGTGTAATCTTATCCCTTACAACAGTATATTCAGAGTCATTAAATGCTACCGTAATCTTATATGTACCGTTTGTAAGATCTTTAAATGCTGATTTATCAATCTTTACGGTATCACCTGTTAATTTTACTAGACTCGAATCCACTAGATTACCGTTGATCGCAATCGCTATATCATCTGCTTTGGTATCTCCTGAGCCCAAATTAACCTTGAAGCTAAGATCGGTTGGCTTTTCTCCATCATATTTCAGTTTTGTTGCATCCGTTATGCCCGGTAGATTTTGGTTTCGAACAAATTGGTCATCAATAATCGTATCCAATTTATCAAGGGTGTAAAATTTACCACCGATTGACATCTGTGCCTTTCCTCCGGTAACATTAACGAAATCAACAACTCCGTTAACATACGTTGTATTGCCAGCGTTATCTACATTCTTAACGATGACATTCTTACCAACCAAGTTAAACGCCTGAGAATTTGTAGTTGTATTACTCAAATTCTGCATCTGCTCTAGTTGAGAAAAGGTTGCAAGCTGTGCCACATATTCTGTGTTAGAACTAGGATTCAGTGGATCCTGATATTTCATCTGAGTGGTTAAAAGTTGAAGAAATGCATCCTTATCTAACGCACTACCGGATTTCTTATTTGAAACAGTACTTTCGTTTGGTTGAACCACACCATTTTTCACTGTTTGAATCAAATCGCTCATGTTTTTCCTCCTTTCTTGAAATTATGCCGTATAATTAATTTGGCTTCCCGTTAAGTCTGAGACATTCTCTGTATTACCTGTTTCCTCCATAACTTCTGTCATGGATAACGCTTCATCAAGAGTGATCTTCTTACCGGATGGATTCTTTTGTGTCTCAGCCTCGTTATTTGAGTTCTGGCTACTGTTTTGTTCAAATGCGTTCGCTGAAACAGTTACTTCAATTGCTTCTACCTTAACTCCTTGCTGGTTTAATGTGTCACGAAGAGTTTGGATTTGACTTTCAATCGCTTGTTTGCTTACTTCATTCTGAACTACAAATTGGGCTGTCATCACACCATTCTTTGACTGTACGGTAAGGTTAACCTTGCCAAGGTTTTCAGGATTTAGTTGAAGCTCCATTTTTGCATTATTTTGTGAAACAGAAACTTTAATACTATCAACGATTTGGTTCACAACATCCCGAAACTGCGCTATCTGGGATATACCAGTCGTAGATTCGTTTTGTACACTTTGCGCTGATTTAGCTAGATTATCAACAAATGCCTGAAATTGATCTTTGAAGCCAGGCTCATCCTTACCTTTTTGGTTCGAATTCTGGTTTTGTGACAATTCAGCATGTGTTTTTGGTTCTTGAGTTACTACTTTCGCATCATTCGTACTACCTGAAGTCTGATCCTTTGTACTTACTTCTTCCTTTGTATCAGATACCAGTTTGTTAGTTACCGGAGTCTGCTGATTAGGAGTAACATCCATCGGCTCTTCGCTAACGATCTTAGGCATTACCTCATTAACTTGTTCATTTCCCTGATCCTTCGCCTGCACGAGTAGCTCTTTGATCTGATCTACAGTAAGACCTAGATTATTATTATCTTTAATCTCGTCTACTGCTTGGAGAAGCTGATTCATGGTATCTGCAAGACTCTCATCGGTAACCGCTGACAGAATATCATTCGTTCCTTTGCTTGCAAGAACCAGTTGCTGCAATTTTTCGGGTTGAAGTAAATCACTTAGTGTCATTCCTTGATCAGATAAAAGTTGATTAAGTTCATCCGAAGATAAATTCAAAACTTTCATTGCTGCTTCCTTCACCGTCTGTAGCATTCCTACAATTTGTGATATCAGCTGTTGATTATCCGTAATCGCATCTTCCTTATCATCCTTAACGTCGTCATTAACAGTAGAAACCTTATCATCGTTTACCGAGATATCGTTTTGTTTTTTAACTTGTCGAAACGGATTATCACTTTTTGTTACCTTGCTTTGATCATCCTGATTATTGTCCTTCAACTTAGTTGGATTTTTCTGATTGTTATCCTTCGTGTTTGAACTACTAATATCCTGTGATTGAGAATTTGATTTGATATCTGTCATCTTCATGGAGCTGTTGATAAAAAAATCAAATGCATTCCCAGCATGCTTCGGTTTACTACTTCCGCCTCCCGTAATGTTTGCAACGGTTTTTGGTGACTGTGTTTGCACACTCTGTGTCGTCATACGTTTCCTCCTTTCTTTCAAGCGTTACTCTAACGCCATCATAATATCTATTATAAAAAGCATATGCTTTCTATAATCACTATAAATGAAACTCCTGATACACGGCTTATTGATTTAATCTAGCATCATCCAAATCAAGCATCATCTTGGTAATCTTAGCTGCCGCTACATTGTCCATCTCAGCGAGAATTGCACCGCTTTCCTTCGGTTTCATGCTGAGCAGAATCTGAGCGACTGAGTCAATATCCGCTGTCATTGTTTGAAGAATTGTTGCTGCCGCTTTCGGTTCCATATTTCTATAGATATCTGCCTTTTCCTTTATCGCCTGTGAATACTGTAATTGTTCTACAACCTGCTGATAAAGTTTTGCTGCATTGGTTGGGTCAATCGCTTCGTAGTACGCTTTATAAGCTTCCAGTCCCGGTGCCTTATCATTAAATACCACCTTCTTGTCAAACTCCGCTACCCTTTTTTCAAACTCTTTCTGATTGTCCTCAAATACTTTTAAGCGTGCAACTTCTTTTTTCAGGTCTGCTATAGTATCCTTATCGGTTTTGGCATTTGCATTTAACGTATCAATTTTCTCCTGCAGTTCTTTGATCTTGGCCACCGCCTCCGATAAAGACTTATACTGAAAGTCCTGACTAGTAGGATTTTTGATTCCGGATTCATTCGGTAATACCATGTTTACAACCGGAACATCCTTCAATATGGGTCTTAATACTCCCGATCCAAACCCACCAACATCAATTTTTATTAAAAACCCAAATAAAGCAAGCCATATAAACACTATCATAATTACAATAAGCATCGTCAGGATTTTATTGTCTTCCTTCTTCTCGTCGGTGGCTTCTTTTTCTTTCCTTGCCATTATTTATCCCCCTCTTGAAACGTCGGCCTATTGTAGTTAAAACTATTCAGCTCATCTACTTCCTTACGTTCCTCTGAATCAAATACCAGTAAATATTCATCAAACGCTTTTTCTTTCAATCTTTCCTGTGTTTTACGATCAACCATTGCATCACTCAATCGTATTCTGGCTACCTCCAGACGATGTTCTGAGTTTCTGACTATAACTGCCTGTTGTTTAATATTGGTTTTCATGACGTCGACCGCTTGTTCACATATCCTAATCTCTAAAAGATTCAGACGATCTATCCTAAGACTTCTTAATTCCTCTTCATAGGAACTCTTCTTAAGATGCATTTGCTCTAATTTATCTTCTTCCTGATTCAAGCGCATTCTGGCATTCCCATAATTGCTTTTTGCTTGATCCTCGAGCTTTGCTTTAATTTGAAGAACACTTTCCATCTTATATTGAAACTTTTTCATTATTTATCAAAAATCTCCATAAGCATATTAATTTCTTCATCAAAACTATGTTTTTCATACATTTCTTGTTGAAGAAACGAGTTAACTTCCTTAATCTTTGTAATGGTATAATCAATATCTGCATTTGAACCGCTCTTATAAGCACCAATATTAATTAAGTCCTCCGCATCCTGGTAAGTTGCAAGAACATTCTTTAGCTTTCCAGCAGCGGATTTATGTTCTTTTGTTGCAATTGAGCTCATACATCTGGATATACTTTGCAGAATATCGATTGCAGGATAATGATTTTTGTGTCCTAATTTTCTGGACAACATTATATGTCCATCCAATATACTTCTCGCTGTATCAGTTATTGGCTCATTAAAATCATCACCGTCTACTAAGACTGTATAAAGCCCCGTAATTGATCCATGCTCCGAATTGCCTGCTCTTTCAAGCAGCTTAGGCATCTCAGAATATACGCTTGGCGGATATCCTCTGGAAACCGGAGGTTCCCCGGAAGCAAGTCCTATCTCTCTTTGCGCCATTGAGAAACGGGTTAGGGAGTCCATCATAAGAAGTACGTCCTTTCCCTGATCTCTAAAATATTCAGCAATCGCTGTTGCGGTTTGTGCTGCCTTTTTACGTATTAATGCGGGCTTGTCAGATGTTGCTATGACTAGCACGGAACGCTTTAAGCCTTCTTCTCCGAGATCTCGTTCAATAAATTCACGAACCTCTCTACCTCGCTCACCAATCAATGCAATGACATTAATATCAGCCTTTGTATTTCTTGCGAACATACCGAGCAATGTACTTTTACCAACACCGCTTCCGGCAAATATTCCAATTCTTTGT
Organism: Variimorphobacter sp. HTMS_6; assembly: GCF_059717775.1. Classification (NCBI taxonomy): domain Bacteria; kingdom Bacillati; phylum Bacillota; class Clostridia; order Lachnospirales; family Lachnospiraceae; genus Variimorphobacter; species Variimorphobacter sp. HTMS_6. The sequence goes on along the minus strand of NZ_AP046094.1, from coordinate 1,187,486 downwards.
CCTTTACCGATTGTCAACATGGAGTCAACCGCTTTTACTCCTAACGGCAATACTTCTTCAATCAATTGCCTCTTTAACGGATCAGGAGCAGGAGCTTCTGATGGATAAAACAGGTTGGTGTTTAACTCAGAACCATCCATTGGATTACCAAGTCCATCCAACACCTTACCAAGTAACTCATCTCCAACCGGAACTTTAAATGTAGTTCCAGAGTTCTCTACATAACTTCCTATTCCAACTCCGCCCATGTCATCATAGGGCATCAATAAAACTTTGTTCTCACGGAAACCGATAACTTCAGCAATTTTCTTTTCCGATTGCCCTTCCCCGAAGATATGACAAACATCATTCAGATTTGCGCTGGGGCCGGATGCCTCAATGGTTAATCCCACCATTTTAATAACCTTACCAATTTCCGTCACATAGGATTTATTAAGCAATTGCTTATATTTATCAAAATCGATTGATATCATGATCATTCCTTCTATATATCGGCAATTTCTTACAAAATCTAAATATTGCCGAGTAATTTTAAATCAGTGATTAGGTTATTTAATTGGATATCCAGGCTGCAATTTATCACCTGCATGTCTGTTTCGATCAGACATTGATTCTTCTGTAAGTTTAAATCTTCCGTAAAATAAATCGATACATCTCTGCCAAGTGCTTCAAGGATCATATCTTTTCTATCCGCAACATACTCATAATCGTCTTTTGAAATGCGTATGGTATACTCGTTGCTTCGATCCATATTCTTGATTGAGTTTTGCACTAGATATAAGATTACTTCCTCTTTGCCATCCACTACTATCCCGGTTATTTTTTGAACCAGCGAGGAAACTAGTTTAACAATCTCCGGTTCAACACTTTGAATCATGTCTTCGTAATGACTTTGAAGTTGTTTCGATTTTAAATCGTATTCATAGTGTAATCGCTGGCCTTCCTGTTTTGCCTGTTGCATACCTTCTTCATAACCATTTGTTTTTGCCATAGAATAAGCGTCACTTTTTATCCGTTCTGCTTCCTGCTTTGCTTGCTCGATAATCATCTCAGCTTCATCATTAGCATTCTTAATAATTTCTGACGCCTTCTCTGATGTAACCTCTTCTGATGGAAAAGCATCCACCACTAGTGCATCGATTCCTTCAACAAATTCTCCCGCATGTTCCTCTGATTGAGGAATAACGTTCGGTTTAAGTTCAATAATATTATTTATTTTCAACTGTGAATCAATTGTTTTTTTTACAACTTCATCATAACGTACGGAATATGCTTTAATCACATTAGACAACGATCTCGTCACCTCCGCCTCTGGAAATAATAATCTCAGAGGAATCCTCCAGCTTTCTTATAATATTAACAATCTTCTGTTGTGCTTCTTCAACATCCTTCATACGTACAGGTCCCATGTATTCCATGTCTTCCTTAATCATCGAAGCAAGACGTTTGGATAAGTTGTTAAAGATAATATTTTGAACCTGCTCATTGGAGCCCTTAAGCGCAACCGCAAGCTCATTGTTATCCACTTCACGAAGAACTCTCTGAATCGATTTGTCATCCAGCGTAAGAATATCTTCGAATACAAACATCTTCCTTCTGATTTCGTCCGCAAGTTCCGGTTCTTCGATTTCTAAGGTTTCCATGATATGACGTTCTGTACCACGATCTACGGTGTTCAAGATCTCTACTATGGAGTCCACGCCACCAACAATGGTGTAATCCTGATTTACCAAGGATGCTAGTTTTCGTTCCAGTACTTTCTCTACTTCTTTGATTACATCCGGAGAGGTACGATCCATCTGTGCAATACGTCTTGCAACATCTGCTTGCTTATCAGGTCCTAACGAAGAGATAATTGTTGAGGCCTGGGAAGGTGACAGATAGGATAAGATCAACGCAATCGTTTGTGGATGTTCATCCTGAATAAAGTTCAGCAACTGAGAAGCATCCGTTTTCCGTATAAATTCGAATGGACGAACTTGTAAGGAAGCAGTAAGCTTTCCAATAACATCCTTCGCTTTATCCACACCCAACGCTTTTTCAAGAAGTTCTTTTGCGTAGGAGATACCACCTTCTGCAATATATTGCTGTGCCAAGCAGATCTCATAGAACTCATCCATAACCTGATCCTTTGTTGATGGTGAAATACTTCTTGTATTGGCAATCTCAAGAGTCATGGTTTCTATCTCTTCTTCCTTGAGATGCTTAAATATCGTTGCAGAACGTTCCGGCCCAAGAGTGATTAATAGAATTGCAGCTTTTTGAATACCGGAAATATCACTATTTACTTTCGACATGCTAACCCCTCTCTTAACTCCATTCTTCATTCAGCCAATTACGAAGTAACTGTGCTACCGCATCCGGCTTTTCGTCTACAAATTTTTCTATCATTCTTCGAACCTCGGATACCTCATTAAATTCAATATCCTCGATTACCTGGTTTTCTTTTGTGGTTGCAAGTAATTGTTCTACGGATAATTCAGGTTCTGTCTCCGTTACTTCTACTGGTCTGATACCTCTAAATACTACGAATACTAATAACCCAACGATGAGAACTGCCAAACCAATTTGAAGATAAGTTGTCCAGTTAAATGGAGCTTTTACGGTAGGAATAAAGTTTGTCTGATCCCAAACTGTAATCTGTATGTTATTCTGAGCAATACCGGTTGCTGCAGCTACTAGAGGAATCAGCTTTGTATCAACCTTTCCTGCTTTTGGAGTACTGTTCTGGCTAACATAATCCTCAAAGGTGATGCCTTTTAATGCTCCGCTTTTTTTCAGTTGAGCCTCTGTTATATTCGTCACTCTGGTAAGAACAATACCGATGGAGGATTGGTCTGATTTCACCGCACCCACTTCATGCTTTGTATTGGTCACTCTTTGATTAAGTGCATGTTCATTTTGTTCTGTTTTAGAGGACCCTGAGTTAGTTGCAGGATTCTCTGTCTCATAACCGGTTCCGTCATTCGATGATGTTCCAGGGGTACCACCGGAAGAGGTATTGGAATTATCCGTCTTATACGTATAATCTTTTGTTAAATAACCCTGATCCATACCCTCCGGAACGGAATATTCCGTATACATCTCCTCTACCTTATCCATATCAAATACAAGGTTTGGAGCAATCTCAACGTCCTTATAACCACCATTCTTTAATAGGAGTTTATAAAGATAGTTAATAAAATTATTACGAAGTCTTTCCTTGTAATCGATTGTATCCGTTGCTGTACCGGAATATAAATCCTTGTTAGCACCGAACAATAGATTACCGAATTGATCATTAATCTTAATCTTATCCGTACTTTTATTACCGATGACAGTAGCTACTACCTCTGCAATCGTCTGTGCTGATGACGGATCAAAATCATCCTTAATCGTTAACATCACGGCTGCGCCGGTATCCTCTGGCTCAGTCAGGATATTATTGCTGGTATCCTTCGGAATATAATAAACTTCTGCATCCTGAACACCCTTCATCTGCTTAAGTTTATTTTTTAACTGACTTTGAAAATACAAATTAATTTTTAAAGTACGATCCGCATTGGTTGTGCTTAGGTCATTCTTAAGCAATTGATCAAACGAGATACCATCCGTTGAGATGTCATTTTGAGCCAATAAGAAGGTAGCATCGGTTGATTTTTTACTCTCAACATAAAAAGTGAGCGTATTTTCATTATACTTAAACTTAACGCCCTCCGATTTCAGTAATTCATTAACCTTACTGGCTTCCGTTGCATCCTTACATACTTTAAATTCTTTGTAATCCACACGATTGACCAAAAAGAATAAGATACCAAATGCCAAAATAATCACAACAGCGATACTAATAATCATTGTTTTTTGTTTGGTCGTGTATTTATTCCAAAGTCCCAATCCTTGTTTTAAAATATTATTTAATCTCTCTGCCATTTACATATGCTCCCTATAAATGTATTAGTGATTTATCCAATCGGGATAAACAAATACTTCATACCTTTTACACAAATGTGTACACGCTCTAAGAACCTTCGATTCATAAGTACAAATAGAAATTTCATCATTTGTAATTAAAACTGAAGGTTCATAATCTCTTTATAAGCATCCAATACATGATTTCGAATAGCAACTGTATATTGCAAAGATAAATTCGCTTTTTGCTGAGCAACCAACAAATCACTTGTATTGTTTGTTAATCCGAGGGAATAGTTCATTTCCTCCTGCTCTGCAGCGTTTTGATAATTATTTGTCTCATCTACTTGGTTCGTTAAAGCTTTAAACAAGCTATCAAATGTCTTATTTCCGTTTTCTGTAGTTGGTGAAGCTCCTGAAGACCCGATTTTTTGATAATCCATTAAATTACTAATTGATGAAATATTCATTACTTTCCTCCATAATGCGATCGGTCAGCATCTTACTTTATTTATTTCCCTATCTCTAATCCTTTTAGAGCCATATTCTTGCTTGCATTGAAAGCAGTAACATTGGCTTCATAAGACCTTGATGCATCAATCATATCTGTCATTTCTTGAACAACATTAACATTTGGATAGGTTACATAACCATCCGCATCAGCATCCGGATGAGACGGATCATAAACCTTGCGCATCTCCGTGCTTGTATCATCTACTATTTGTGTTACCTTAACACCGTTTCCTGACTTTTCTGTGGTTTTAGCCAATACATCACCAAAAGAGGATGAATCTTTTTCTGCAAAGACAACTGCTTTTCTTCGGTAGGGGTTGCCATTCTCGTCACGGGTTGTATTAACATTAGCAATATTCTGTGAGATTATATCCATACGTAGTCTTTGTGCAGTCATACCACTTGCACTTACGTTCATAGCATCAATCGCCGACATCGTTTATCCTCCTATGTTTTGATTTACTTTCTATATTTGAATTAAGTAACCAGAATACTTCTCTGGTTCTTCCTCTTATAAACATCCATGTTTCGTAAAGCTTCCTATTTGATTTTGTGAATCTTATCTTGCGTTGAGCACAGTTTTAATTCGATTGAACTCCTGTGACATGGAATCAAGTAGGGCATAATAACGAATCTGATTTTCCGCTAAGTAAGCCGATTCCGTATCAATATCCACATTGTTTCCGTCCAGGCGGTAGCTAAGGTTTGCATTGTCTGTATATTCCGTTGCATTCAATGAATTTAAATTAGCGTTCGATACCTTTTCATCTAGCGACCCATCGCCCGTCAGAGCATCCTGCAAATAAGATTCGAATTGCACATCATTTCTTTTATAACCGGGTGTATCAACATTCGCAATATTATTAGAAATAACTTCATTCCTTTTCCAACTTGCATTAGCCGCCTTGCCCAGTACATTAATGTAATTAAATGCGTTTGAACCTATCATATCTACACTCCTTTCCATATATAATTTATTATAATTAATTTTGCAAAAAACACAAGATGTATTTGAAAAATTAGGAGAATAATACTACAACTTGTGATATTATAGATATTTTACCATTTTGTTAGGTGTTTTTTGTACATATTATCTCAATTCAAAATTACAATATGTGACTTTTACCAAATTTCATACGAAAAATAAAGTATTTTGTCATATTTCATCATTACTACTTCATTAAGATATCATATCATTCATGTATTTTCATTATGAAATTACATACAAAAAAGGATTTATAAGAGGCACCTCTCATAAATCCTTATATTCTCTATAAACCAACGGTATCTAATTATTGTTCAGCTTCTCTAACTCATCAAAAACCACATCATTCAATACCCTAATGTAGGTCCCCTTCATTCCTGAGCTACGTGATTCAATTACACCGGCACTTTCAAATTTACGAAGTGCATTTACAATCACCGATCTGGTTATTCCAACTCGGTCAGCAATCTTACTTGCTACCAGTATTCCTTCATTCCCTTTTAATTCTTCAAAAATATGAGTAATTGCTTCCAGTTCTGAAAAAGATAATGTGCTAATCGCTGATTTTACAATCTGAACCTTACGATTTTCTTCCGCACTTTCTTCATTAACGGATCTCATCATCTCTAACCCGACAACTGTGGTGCCGTATTCACTTAAAATAATATCATCCAAAGTATATTGTGGACCGTTCTTATACAAGAACAAGGTTCCAAGTCTTTCCCCTGCGATATCAATTGGTGTAATGATTGCCTGATACGTATCAACATCATCAAACTCAAACCCCAACGTTCTTAGATTAACATTCTCTTTTGTCGATAATATATTGAGGAGTCTTTCATTCAGCAAACCATCGATATGCCTTCCTACAGCATCCTTAATCAACTCATTAATTTCCGCAATATCATTCCGATTTTTAACACCAAGAACCTTACCCTTACGGCTGATTACCAGTACATTTGATGCAAGTATTTCGCTCAAGACTACACAGATGTCATTAAATACTACCTTATGCGAATTATTATTATGCAATAAGTTATTAATTTTTCTTGTTTTATCCAACAACTGTACACTCATTCGATGGTTCCTCCCAAATTCAATGTTCCCCTCTATCATACCATGTGCCCGTAAATATGCTTAATCGGTTCATGGAAGAAGGTAATATAATTAGTAAATCCTACTAAATATATTACCTTCATAATTCTATCATATCTGATTCCTAAAAACAATAGTCTTTTCTCCTAATTGACATATATTATGAGATAATTACAAATTGTTCTATAGAATTTTGCGTTTTTTCAAAAAATAGGTGAAATATTTTATTTATTTAGAATTACTAATAACATTACCACACTTATCATTGTCGCATACAAGCTTATTTCCCTTTTCTAGCAGTACGCCACCGCATTTATCACATCTTTTGTCGGAAGGTTTCTGCCAAGTCATAAAAGTACATTCAGGATTTTGTATACAGCCATAATATTTTCTACCCTTTTTGGTTTTACGTAATACAATATCGCTACCACATAGAGGACAGGATACACCGATTTTTTCAAGATATGGCTTTGTATTCTTACATTCCGGAAAGCCGGGACAAGCAAGGAACTTGCCATGGGGTCCGTACTTAACAACCATATTTCGACCACACATCTCACAAATCTCGTCGGTTACTTCATCTTCTATTTGAATCTTCTCTAACTCTGTTTCAGCATTTTTTACTGCTTCTTCCAAATCAGGATAGAAGTTTCTTATTACGGTTTTCCAGTTTACTGTTCCATCTTCAACACAGTCAAGCAGCGATTCCATATTAGCGGTAAAGTTAACATCAACAATACTTGCAAAAGCACATTTCATAATGCTATTAACCGCTTCACCCAGTTCAGTGACATATAGATTTTTATTTTCCTTCGCGATATAACGTCTGGCGATGATTGTTGTAATCGTCGGTGCATAGGTACTCGGTCTTCCGATTCCTAGCTCCTCCAACGTCTTTACAAGGGATGCTTCTGAATAGTGTGCGGGTGGCTGTGTAAAATGCTGACTTTCATTCAGTTCCATCAGTTCAAGCTTATCACCCTCTTGCAGGCTTTCAAAATTAACTGCATTATCACCTTCTTCTTCCTCCGGTGTATAGACGCTCATAAAGCCATCAAACACCAATTTTGAGGCTGAAGCAGAAAAACGTAAACCATTTGCTTCTATTTTAATTGTATTTGTTTCGTATTTTGCAGGCATCATTCTGCTTGCTACGAAGCGCTTCCATATCAGTTGATATAAACGGAATTGATCCCTAGTGAGGGATTCCTTGATATCATTCGGATTTAGCTCCACATAAGTTGGACGTATCGCCTCATGCGCATCCTGAATCTTCTTACCAGTACGGCCAACGTTTTCTTCCAACGCCACAAAGTGCTCACCGAACTTATCCTTAATAAACTGCTTTACACCCTGATCTGCTTCATCACTGATTCGAATAGAATCCGTACGAAGATAAGTAATCAAACCTATGGTACCATGACCTTTTACATCGATACCTTCATATAACTGCTGTGCCAGCTGCATCGTCTTCTGAGTGGAATAATTCAGTGCCTTTGCCGATTCCTGCTGTAATGTACTGGTGGTAAACGGTAACGGAGCTTTTCTGATTCGTTCACTCTTTTTGATTTCCTTTGCAACAAAGGAAGCATGTTCCAGTTGCTTCAGTATATCATTCATTTCTTGTTCGGAATGGATATCTTTTTTCGTTAATTTCGCAACCAAAGGCTTTTTCTTTCCCTTTAATTCGAATTGAGCTTCAAGATTCCAGTATTCCTCAGGAACAAAAGCATTAATCTCATCGTCACGATCACAGATAATACGTAGAGCAACTGACTGTACTCTACCCGCGCTAAGACCTCTTTTCACCTTAGCCCAAAGAAGCGGGCTGATTTGATATCCCACCATACGATCAAGGATTCTTCTAGCCTGCTGAGCGTTCACCAAATCCATATCAACATCCCTTGCTTGCTTTATGGAGGCTTTTACCGCATTCTTCGTGATTTCATTAAATGTGATCCTACTGGAATCCTTCTCTTCTAATCTTAACGTCTGAGATAAGTGCCAGGAGATTGCTTCCCCTTCACGGTCAGGGTCAGTTGCGAGAAAGACTTTATCCGCCTTTTTTACTTCCTTGCGAAGTTTCGCTAATAAATCGCCTTTTCCTCGAATCGTAATATATTTCGGCTCATAATCGTGTTCAATATCAATTCCCATTTGACTCTTCGGCAAATCTCGAACGTGTCCGTTTGACGCAAGCACCTCATAATTTGCACCCAAAAACTTTTTAATTGTTTTTGCTTTTGCCGGAGATTCAACAATAACAAGATACCTTGGCATACTGTTTGTTTCCCTTCATTTCTATGTGTATAAAACCTATCTATCATTTACAATGTAATAATTTTTTCTTATTTGACAAATGTAGCCCCTAAGCTCAAGTAATAGAAGTTGTTCCAATAACAAATCCATCGGAATACCTGTTTTATCACTGATTTCCCCTATATGCATGGGTTCGAAGCTTAAACAAGCATACACTATTTTCCCATCTGTTTCAAGAATTTTATTATTTTTTTTCAAATCATTGGGGATTTGTTCATAATTCAGTATCAAATCTTCCAAAATATCTTTGGCACCTGTTACTAACTTTGCCCCCATTTTTATCAAATTATTACACCCGCCACTTAAGCGATCCGTTGCTTTTCCCGGTAACGCATAGATATCTTTTCCCTGTTCCAGCCCCATATCGACTGTAATCAAAGATCCACTTTTCTCCCTTGCTTCAATCACCAATACTCCATCACTCAATCCACTTATGATACGATTCCTCATCGGAAAATTACCGGCAATCGGTTGTACTCCGGGTGCATATTCCGATAACACTCCTCCCTCGCTTATCATCCTAGTAAAAACATTGATATTTTCTCGCGGATAGCAGATATCAATTCCCGAACCCATCACGCCATAAGTCAATCCCCCGGACTCCAACGCGCCGATATGAGCGCAGGTATCAATCCCTCTCGCTAAACCGCTAATAATCGCAACTCCTTCCTTGGCTATCTCGTGTGCAAGGTATTTTGCCATTTCTCTGCCGTAATCGGTGCACTCTCTTGCTCCGACGATGGCTAGAATTTTTTGATTTTCATCCGGAAGTTTTCCTCTTACATATAATGCAAACGGAGCGTCGTATATATTTTTTAGCTTCTTAGGATAATCATTATCCTCCTTTGCAACAAAATATATGCCATCTTTTATCAGTTTAGCATAATTATGTTGAATTTCTTGGTGGTTTCTGCTTTTCACGATGCATTCCACATCCTGTTGTGAAAATTGACTAGCCAACGAAAATTGTGATTGAAACTTTAATAACTCCTCCTTGGTAGCGCGAAACACTTCCTCCGCCGTACCGAACATCTCTAGTAAACGAGCTATTTTCTTATTGCCAATTCTCTCAATATTCGCCAACCAATAACTATATTCTTTACTCGTCATATCCATCCTCCTCTTACAACATTACAGTATTCTAGTAATTTCATGGAAACAAACTCGCTTCACACCTCTTCCCTTTGTGTTAGTTTGAGCCGAGGATTTCGCAGGCTCAAACCTTATGATGTAAATTTTAATTCTTGTGCCTTTAAAAGCCTTTATCTAAATCACTCCAGACTTCATATGCCTCCCCTTTGTGTTAGTTTGAGCCGAGGATTTCGCAGGCTCAAACCATATGATGTGAATTTAAATTCTTGTGCCTTTCAAAGCCTTTATCTAAATCACTCCAGACTTCATATGCCTTCCCTTTGTGTTAGTTTGAGCCGAGGATTTCGCAGGCTCAAACTTAGAAATGTGAATTATGCTCTTTATAATTCACATTAATCGCCCCAATATTTTTGATCTATACTGCGATAACAGATTGCTTCACTGATGTGCTTGGTTTGAATCCGTTCACTTTGATCCAAATCCGCAATCGTCCTTGCGACCTTAAGAATGCGGTGATAGGCTCTGGCGCTAAGATTCATCTTTATAAATGCTTCCTCAAGTAAGCTCTGCTCCTTATGATCAAGTTTACAATATTTTTTAATTGTCCTGGGAGATAACTGTGAATTAAAGTAGATATTCTGACCCCGGTATCGTTCTAACTGTATTTGTCTGGCAATTCTCACACGACCCCTGATATCCTCTGAGCTTTCCTGTTTCTCCTGTTCAAGTAGTTCCTTATAATTCATCTGCAACGCTTCGATACAGATATCAAATCGATCCAGTAAGGGCTGAGAGATTCGCCCGAGATAGCGTTTCACCTGATTAATAGAGCAATCACATTTATTCCTGTCCGGATAATAACCACAGGAACAAGGGTTCATTGCACCAACAAGCATGAAACCTGCAGGATATTTATATGTACCGTTTAGTCTTGCTATTGTGACTGATTTATCCTCCAAAGGTTGCCTTAACACTTCTATGGTATTCTTTTGGAATTCAGGCAGTTCATCCAGAAACAACACTCCTAGATGCGCTAGACTAATTTCACCGGGCTGGGGCACTCTTCCCCCTCCTACCAACGCTGTGGTAGTTATCGTATGATGGGGATTTCGAAATGGTCGGTTCAACACCAATGCCTGCTGATCCAAAAGGCCGGCGATGCTATATATCTTCGAGATCTCCATGCTCTCCTCAAAGGATAGCCCAGGCATAATTGTAGGAATTCTCTTCGCTAACATCGTTTTCCCTGAGCCAGGAGGGCCAATCATTAATATATTATGCATTCCGGATACCGCAATTTCGATTGCCCTTTTTGCTGCCTTTTGACCTGCTACCTCAAAAAAATCAATGAAATCCTCTTTTCGGTCTGCCAAAAACAATTCATTGACATCCAACTCCTCTGGTGACTTCTCCCCTTTGTTATTCAAAATGTCCGCCGCTTCCTTAAGGGTTGCTACACCATAGACCTGAACACCGGATACGACCGCTCCTTCTTTTGCATTTTCCTGCGGGACGATACACTTTTTAAACCCCTGTTGTTTTGCAGAATAAACAATAGGCAGTACTCCGTTTACTTTATTCACATTACCATTTAAGCTGAGTTCCCCGATAATTAAATAATCCTTAAGATTTTCTTCGGGAAGATGGCCAAGGGCCGTTAGAATTGCAATCGCAATAGATAAATCAAAGACCGTTCCTTCTTTTCGTATATCTGCCGGGGATAGATTCACTGTGATTCTCTTGGGTGGTATCATATAACCGGAATTCTTAAGCGAAATTCTTACTCTCTCTCTCGCTTCTTTAACCTCCGATCCCAGATACCCAACCATATCAAAAACAGGTAATCCATCACTGACATCTGCTTCCACTGATACAACTAGACCGTCGATACCGTGAAAAGTTGCACTGTAGGCTTTACTAAACATAGTTGCTCCTTCCATTGTCTCTCCTACAATGAAGGAATCATTTGCTTATTGGTAGTATAACAAAGGAAAAATGGATTTTCAAGTTTTTGTAAAAAATATTATAAAAATAGAAACGAACCATTTGACAAACATATTTAGCGATACTATAATATTGATAATTATTCCTATTTTATCATTAATATTTTAACACTAAATACCACTAGTATGAAACACCCGTTAAGGAGGAGTTAGATATGAACAAAGTAGAATTAAAACCAGGTATATATTATGTAGGTGTTGTGGATTGGAATCTCCGTAACTTCCACGGCTATTCTATTCATAAGGGGACAACTTACAACGCATATCTGATTGTGGATGAAAAGATTGCATTAATTGATACAGTAAAGGCTTCCTTCTCACAGGAGCTGCTTGAGCGTGTCTCAGAAATTATAAATCCTGCTGATATCGATTATCTTATCTCCAATCATGTTGAGATGGATCACTCCGGTGGAATTCCTGCAGTAATGCAGGCTGCACCGAATGCAGTTATCGTGACCTCGGATCCGAATGGTTTAAAAGGATTGCGTATGCATTACGGCTCAACTTATAAGTATCAACAAATCAAGTCCGGGGATGTTCTCCCTCTTGGCAAGAGAACCTTAACTTTTGTCGGTACACCAATGTTACATTGGCCTGACAACATGGTTACCTATTGCCCAGAAGAAAAAATCCTATTCTCAAATGATGCCTTCGGTCAACATTTTACATCAAATAAACACTTTGATGATGAAGTTGATCTCTCTCAGGTGTTGTCGGATGTTCAAGGGTATTACGCAAATATTTTAATGCCTTACGGAGCACAGGCAAAAAAAGCACTCGCAATTGTAGAGGAACTCGAACTTGATATGATTGCTCCAAGTCATGGTATTATATGGAGAAGCCATATCAAAGAAGTTTTGAGCGCATACCACCGTTTCTCAGACGGAGAAACCGAGGACACTGCACTTGTTATCTTTGATTCCATGTGGCACTCCACCGAATCAATGGCACATAGTATTGTGGAAGGTTTTGATAAGAGAGGAACGAAAGTACGATTAATTGATCTGAAGGAGAATGATCTGTCCGACATCGTTACCGAAGTTCTAACCGCACGCTATCTAGTGGTTGGATCTCCTACGTTAAACAATAACATTCTTCCGAATGTTGCAGCATTACTCTCCTACCTAAAGGGTCTCCAACCAAAGGGTAAGAAGGGTTTTGCATTCGGTTCCTACGGTTGGGGTGGTCAAAGTACCGGTATTGTCAATCAAGCTCTCATTGATATAGGAGTTGATATCATTATGGATCCGGTTAAAATTAATTACATACCAAGCAAGGAACAATTAACCGATCTGGAGAACCAGGTAGCCGCTTTATAGATGTAGTCGTCTTTTCGATTATTTTTTCTTCTTGTAATATTGATTTTCCCTATATTAATATTTTTTCAATATTAAAATTAACGTACTACATAAAAATATTTTTAAGAAGCAGTAACAAAACAGATAATAAAGCATATAATCAGCGGACATTTTAAAATTATGCGCATATAATAAACCATGATACAAGAGAGATTATATTATAGACAAATCTCATGTAAAGGGTGATTATATGCGCATTTGTGAGTTAAGAGAGAAAGAAGTAATCAATTGTAGAGACTGCATGAGACTTGGATATGTTTGTGATGTAGAATTCGATATATGCACCGGTCAAATTACTCATATCATAATTCCCGGCCCCTGTAAGGTGTGGGGTATCCTTGGACGTGACCAGGAATATGTTATCGGACGAAGCTGTATCAAGCAAATTGGAGTCGATATTATACTAGTAGATGTGGATATTGAAAAATGTCTGCTAAAATGCATTTAATTATTATAAAAAGAATAAAAAACCAACAAAATTGAACAAGAATAGCACTAAAATGTAATAATTTTCTTGACCATTAGTAAATTTTTCAATATAATCTAGTTATGTCTAATAAATCGTCAAACTATTCTGTTTTAAACGATTTATATTAGTACCAACTAGGAGGATTTACTATGAAATGCCCATTTTGTAACAAGGATAACACCAGAGTGATTGACTCCCGTCCCGCTGATGAAAACAACTCAATTCGTAGAAGAAGACAATGTGATGAGTGCCATAGAAGATTTACCACATATGAGAAGGTTGAAACCATCCCTTTGGTAGTGATTAAGAAGGATAATAATCGCGAACCATATGATCGTGCCAAGATTGAAGCAGGAGTATTTCGTTCCTGTCATAAGCGTCCTATTTCGATTGACCAAATCACATCACTTGTGGACGAAGTTGAAAATTCTATCTTTATCCGTGAAGATAAAGAGATTCCTAGTTCTGTTATCGGCGAAATCGTAATGAATAAATTAAAAAACCTGGATCCGGTAGCCTATGTAAGATTTGCTTCCGTATACCGTGAGTTTAAAGATGTCAGCACATTCATGGACGAATTAAAAAAAATATTAGAATAGCCCCCGGGTGGAAACTGTTCCTCCGAACTATTATCTTATGACTCATAAAAGGGGACTCTGCCAGACCGAGTCCCCTTTATTGATAAGTTCTATAAGTTTACAAACTACATATTCTAAGTACCAACGTCTTCATACAATTGCTATAGTATATATGTTTCACAATTCTCATAAATTTATTTTATTAAATACTTCCCAAGCTTATCATAATTCCGTTCAAATTCCACATGATCTCCAATGTAATTTGGTATGCCAAAGGTTATTCCAAGCTTTTCGGGAGTCCTATAACTATATGCATCCATCATATTACCCGAGCCGATTATATCAGCATTTTGAAACCCTTTCAAAAGATCTTCATCCGTTATATTACTAAAATAATCTCTAATCGCCTTATCCAGTTCCTCATTCCCTTGTTCCACCGAGATAAAATCCCAGCTACGAAAATCTTTCACAAAATCCTCATTTAGTGTAACAACATCACCAAGTGTTGTTCTTTGATTTTTTCTTTTATCTATATTTGTTGTATAGGTAAGCTCTGTTGGATGTGCCGAATATGGAGCGTTAAAATCAGCCAGATACAAAAAGCTACTGTAATTATCATTATTTAATTTAGTCTGATAGCTAACCTTCAATATTACCCTGTTGCTTGTCGGTTCAGGGGTAAGTTCCGGGAAGGGTTCGAAGGAATAGATATCCAGTATTTTATCAAAATCCTTTTTAATAATCTGATTCCAGATTGTGATGTCTTTCGAATTATCCCCAGCGGGAATGATCGGATAATCTGCTTCAATCCCCTTCTTGGTAATATGTTCATTTGTAATCGATGAATTCCCAGTTGCATTCTGATTAACTGTTTCTTTTTCTTTCTTTAATTCACATCCGGTGAGAGCTATCATTATTATAATAAGCCCAATCATGAATCTAAGTCGAAGCCTCATGGAATAATCCCCTAATGATTACGTATCATTAATATCTATGCAGTTTATACAATATATATCCTTCACACTGCTAATATCTATGATTTAGTTGTGATATTGATTTTAGAACTAATAATCTTAATTGAACAGCAACTCTGTTGATATCATTTATATATAGAAAGACAATTTCTTATAATTTATTACCACATTTAGGACAATACGTAAATTCACTGGATAAGGGATACCCACAGCTTGGGCAACTCTGATGAAAGTGATTATTGTATTGATTGACACTATGAAGATCATCTTCTGTAAGAGTAATCTCTTCCCCTCTTTGAATCCGTTTCCCCAGCTCTTTATCAATCTCATAAACACTATTGCAACAGCTGCTTTTAATGAAGTATTTCTTTCCCCATCTAAAAATCGGGATAAAAAACAAACTAAAATACATAAATGTAGCATAAGCTTCCCATCGTCCAAACTGTCCGCACCTGGAGCATATTACGGTTTGAACAAAATTCAATTTCTTTTCACCATTTGATAGGCCAAAAACAAAAAACATATTAATACCATACCTTTCATCTATCTATGTATGAAATCAGTATAGCATGTTGTTAAATTTTGTCCAATCCTATCTCAAATCGAATAGAATCAAGGAAACTGAGCGAACATAATAAAGAAATCTATATTTTAGCAATTACTATGAAATGGCTCTGTTTTTTTACTCAGTAATTTTATATAATAAATTATACAACACCGCTCTTCTAACGAACAAGGGCGTGTAATTTCATCACATCGGAGGAAATGCATATGTTATTTGGAGCCCTGGAAGCAGGCGGAACAAAGATGGTAATGGCAATTGGCAATGAGAACGGAGAAATCATAAACCAAAGCACCATACCTACAGAAACACCCGATATTACTATGGCTAATATTCTTCAGTATTTTAGAAATCAAAATATCTCTGCCCTCGGTGTCGGTTCTTTTGGTCCGATTGACTTAGAGCGAACCTCTCCAACCTATGGATACATCACATCCACTCCAAAATTGGCTTGGGCAAATTATAATATTGTAGGAACTCTAAAGACCGTTCTTGATATTCCGATTGGGTTTGATACGGACGTAAATGCGTCTGCTCTTGGGGAAGCCACTTGGGGCTGTATGAAAGGATTACCCTCCGGCATTTATATTACGATTGGAACCGGAATTGGTGTCGGTATCTTTATGAATGGCGGACTGTTACATGGAATGCTTCATCCGGAAGGTGGACACATTCTGTTAAGCAAGCATCCAATGGACAGCTTTAAAGGTGTATGTCCTTATCATCCTAATTGTTTTGAAGGTTTGGCTTCGGGACCTGCGATTGAGATGCGCTGGAATCAAAAAGCCTTTGAACTAGTAGACAAAATGGAGGTATGGGATATGGAGGCATATTACATCGCCCAGGGGATTGTTAATTATATTCTTACGCTCTCCCCTCATAAGATTGTTCTGGGTGGCGGCGTAATGCATCAAACTCAGCTTTTCCCGCTTATTCATAAGAATGTAGCCACCTTACTTAACGGTTATATCGATACCCCCCAGATGAAGGATCTTGCAAATTATATTGTCCCCCCCTCACTAAACGATAATCAAGGAATTATGGGTTGTTTAGCACTTGCAAAACTGGAATTTGAACTAGAGAAGTCTGGGGATATTGCAACATCCCCCTCTACTTCCTCTTTTTCATCACCCTTAAATGAACAAAAAGATACACAATAAAGCTTATAAATAATGGTAGATAAAAGTTTATAATTCGACTTAAGAGCATCGCGGATGGTAATTGCTGTTGCGTATAATATGGCTGAAAAATCATCAAAAATGCCTTTTCCGCAATACCAACCGAACCCGGTAGCGGAACTGCCGTTACCGCAATACTGATAACGGATTGTCCTGTTACTAATTCAAATCCACCATGTTCATTATGTCCGAAGCTACGATATACCATATAAGAAATCAGATAATAGAATAGCCATTGTACAACCGTAACTGAAAATACCTTAAAGAATAAATCCGGATGCTTGATAAGCAGCTTGGATTTTTCTTTATATGACATTATCATTGCTTCCATTTTGCCCTTCATTTTCTCTACATCCTTGATGATATGCCATCTTACCCCGATTTTAAAACCGAGTTTCAGAAGAAATGGGACTATTTTTTGAGAGAACATCAACGCTGTTAAAATAAGGATAAGACTAAGGGTAAATATACCTCCTGCCGCAAACAGATATTTTAACCAATTTTGCAAGCGAAGAAAAACAGGTAGCTGAACTGTCATCAAGATTGCCCCAAGAAACAGTATCACTATCTGGCTGACAAAAACCATATAAAATATGGCTATGGCTGATAGATCAACACGAATCTTATCTTTATTCATATAATAGAGCTGTGCGGGCTGTGCCCCACTTGCACAAGGTGTAATAGCTCCAAAATAATATCCGATAAAAGTATATTGCAAACTTCGTCTCAAACTAACCCGATGACCCAGCCCATTCAGGATAATATATAGATTTAGAGCCTGACAGCTAAGATACAGGATCATCATCAGGATACCGGTTGCCAAATAGATCGGACTGGACGTCCTAACCACACTAATTAAATCATGGACAGAATATTCTCTTAGTAAAACCACCATCGTTATTATCATTAGTATTAATATAAAGATTAAGCTTCTAATTTGATTTTTTTTACTTACAATTTGTGAATTCATAATTTCCCTATTTTTCTGCTTATTATAATCTACTTGAAACAATATTTTATTATTACCATGTCAACTAAAATTATCAGAATAAAAACATGCATAGACAATACCGCTTGCCAAGTATTATCTATGCATATATTTATGTTATATATTCCCCATACAACCCAAAATTGAAGTATTACACCAAACTGTAATATTTATATATAAAATAACAGATTTATAATTATACATCAAGTAAGGTAAGGTAAATAACGTTAAATATTTATCATATTACGTAATAAAACGTATTAAAAAATTACATTCCTTATTATTCGGTATAAATTCCTTTGTATTATGCACTTTTTCAGTTATTTACAATTCCAAAGGTATTATTTTGGTTTTAAATTCTTTAATCCAATTATAAAAATATACACAATTCGACATCAATTTATGCCTTTGGATATTCCAAATAAACTTTTTTCGCATCTTTACTGAAGGTTCTACCGATTGAGAATACTCTTTTATTTTTCATCTCTACATTATTCCCTTCCATGTATGAGATTTCATCCATATTAACGATGATACCTTGGTTAATCTGAAGAAAATTCATCTCCAAACGTCCAATCAGAGAAGTTATCGATTCGTAAACAGAATGATCCCCTGATCTGGTAACGATGATACTTTGAGAACCTATTCTTTCAATGTACATGATACTTGCTTGATTAATTTTCTTTTTTATATTACCCTCAGTGATAATAAGCGGTACTCTTTGAACACGATTATACATATCATTCACATGTAATATTACCTTCTTGAATATACGCTCCAATCTATCGGGGTCAATCGGTTTTGTTAAATAGCTAAAAGCTTCTACAGTAAATGCATCGTAAGCATATTCCCGGTGGCTTGTAACAAATATAGTTGCGATCTTTGGATTCTTACGTAATAGCTTGGAAGCCAGAGTAATTCCATCCATACCCTTTAAGTCAATATCGAGAAAAGCAATATCTACCACATTATCCTCTATATATTCCATTAGTTGTTCACCACTTAAAAAGCCGATTATATTTGTATCTATTCGGTATTTTTTTGATAGTTCCTCAATATAAGTACAGTTAATTCTTAATGCAATATTCTCATCATCACATACAACTATGTTGATTTTCATAATTCCTCCGCTTGCGTATTTCATTATGATACTTAATATGAAAACATAATTGATTATCTTTAGTATAGTAGTATTAATATTTTTAGTTTAAATAATTTATCTTATAATATTCTTAACTTAGTTCTTCTTTATTTTTTTGATGTCAGTATGAGATTATATGTATTTAACACTCTTCGCCTTTTTATGCAGGAATTACAATGCGAAGATTAAATGTTTCATCATCATAGTCAAAATTCATTTCCCCTTTATACTTTGTAACTATCAGTCTGATATGATCCGTTCCGATACCATGTAGCTGATTATTCTCTTTGTTCGTAATAAATCGTCCTTTTCTTACGATCGGTTTGATACCGAATGAATTCTCACAGCTAATAACATTCCCTTCTTCTGTTTTTTGAATCATAAATTGTACGTATTTCTTACTCCTGCATTTTTCTGCAGCTTCAATTGCATTATCCAATATATTACCTAACAGGGCACAGATATCTTTGTTTTGCATATTAAACTCCTGTGCACCAATAAAACTGGAAAATTCAATATTTTTTTGTTTAGCAAGCGCTTTTTTTGCATTTAATAAAACGGCTACGACCTTATTCCCTTTAATTACAAGATCATTTGCCAGTTCTACATCCTCATACATTTGTTTCAAATATTCTTCTAGGTCATCATACTTTTTGGTTTTAACCAAAGCATTCAAAACACCAATATGGTTATTCATATCATGACGCAATTTACTTAATTTATCTGTCATTTCTACAATATTATTATTAAGTTCAAGTTCATGTTCAATTTGTTGAATCTTAAGCTGTGTTTCAAGCTCCTCATTCGATTTTTTCTCAATTCTAAATATTAAAGCAACCGAATTTATGGTTATTACAAAAACCAAAAACAAGGTACCTGTAATAAGATCATCTATATGTTGAACAATGATCTGTTTATTATAGCATACGTAAACAAGCCCAAGTAAGAGCAGCAGATTGAACAGACATACGAGGATCAATTCTCTTAAATAAGAGACACCGATGATCAGCTTGCCTTTTCTTATCCGAATAACCAATTCAAACAATAGAAATGTTAAAAACTTACCAATTGCAATAACAATCAGACCCAATTGATCCAATTCACCAATTGATTTTACTGGTTGTTTTAACACAAGGCCAAGAAACAACAGCGTCAATATCTCCATGGTAAACAGACCAAAATAATATAGAATATACCAAGTAAGTTTTTCCACTAAACTATTCCGTGTCAAAAAATGAATGCATAAATACATGAAAACAATCAGAAATAGCGTAGTAAACGCTTGATATTTTACCAACTCCGGTGTTTCAACCGTCATTTTTTTTATCACCATCAAGAAAAACAATGTTATTATCATTGCGATCGGTGCTATTTTATGCTTTGGCTCCAGCATAGTAACCATAATTCGATATAATATTAAACATTCAATCATAGCCGGAAAATAAATTAGCAGTGTTCGAATAATATCCATTTTTATTTTACCTCTTCTCTTATACCTATATAAAATGTGTCACATATTCACACATCTATTTTATCGCCACATAAGGCAAATTCCCTATTCATATAATACACACTTTCGTCACATTTTGCAAAACAAATTTCTCCACTAATCATAAAACAAAACCTCTAATAATTATCTCTACTTATTCATAAAATGAAAAGGGTGCCACAATATATTAAATGCGGCTACCCTTTTCACTTTATTCTATATAAAATCAATTCATCTTAGGATGAATTAATTTCTTTCTCTTATCAACCTAAATAATTTCTCATGTTTTTGAGAGCTGATTTTTCAAGCCTGCTAACTTGTGCCTGTGAGATATTAATCTCCTTCGCTACTTCCATCTGAGTTTTTCCCTCAAAGAAACGCAGTTTAATAATGTTATGCTCTCTAGCAGTTAGTTTATCCATAGCCTCCTTTAATGAGATTTCTTCAATCCAGTTCTCTTCCTTATTCTTCTTATCACTTACCTGATCCATAATGTATAGTGCATCTCCGCCTTCTACATAAACCGGATCATATAAGGATACTGGACTTTGTATAGCATCCAGGGCATATACGATATCTTCTTTACTGATGCCAATCTCCTGAGCAATCTCGGTAATCGTCGGTTCTTTTTCATTCTTCTTAACCAATGCCTCTTTCGCATAAATTGCTTTATAAGCAGTATCCCTTAAGGAGCGGCTAACCCTTATTGCATTGTTATCCCGAAGATATCTTCTTATCTCACCGATAATCATCGGAACTGCATAAGTAGAGAATTTTACATTCTGGGTAATATCAAAATTATCGATTGCCTTCATTAATCCGATACACCCAATTTGGAACAGATCATCCACATTCTCATTGCTATTAGAAAATCGTTGTATAATAGAAAGTACCAGGCGTAAATTACCTTTAATATATAATTCTCTTGCTTCTTTATCACCCGATAAAATCCTTTGAAACAATTCTTCCTTTTCACTGTTTTTCAACAACGGCAGCTTAGATGTATTTACACCACAAATCTCAACCTTATAAAGAGCCATAACGAAACCTCCGAATCATTCATTTTCTTTATAGAATGATTCACTTTTTGGCTCATGTTTATACGATTTTTAGAAAAGAAATAATTACCAAAAACTATTCAAAACGGACCATTTCTTTTTTTAGTCTCTTTATAATTTTCTTTTCAAGCCTTGATATGTATGATTGCGAAATGCCAAGCAAATCAGCAACCTCTTTTTGCGTTCTCTCAATTCCATCATCCGTATTCAAACCAAATCTCAAGTCTACAATCACACGTTCACGCTCGGATAATTTGGATAACGCCTTTCTTAGGAGCTTACGATCTACCTCTTCTTCAATATTACGATATATTACATCCTCTTCCGTTCCTAAGATATCCGAAAGAAGAAGCTCGTTACCATCCCAATCAACATTAAGTGGCTCATCAATGGACACTTCCAGTTTTGTCTTGTTATTTCTTCTTAAATACATCAAAATCTCATTCTCAATACAACGGGACGCATAAGTAGCAAGTTTGATATTTTTCTCGGGATTATAGGTGTTAATTGCTTTGATCAAACCAATTGTACCTATCGATATCAAATCCTCTACTCCAACCCCGGTATTGTCAAATTTCTTAGCTATGTATACGACTAATCGTAAATTATGTTCTACAAGGATCGATTTCATCTCACTATCCCGCTCCGTTCCAAGCATTGAGATTACTTCCGCTTCTTTCACCGAATCCAGTGGTGGGGGGAGCACTTCCGCTCCTCCTATATAATGTATTTCACCCTTATGACCGAATAGAATCGTCTTTAGATCCGGGATCATCCGAAATTGAAATTTGTTTTGAATTGATAATTTTAAAAGCATAGATAAACCTCCCATTTTTCCATCAGCTTGAACCTCCATCAAGTATTCTATTGCCCAAACTTCTAAATCAGCTCTTTATGTAATATTACGTGATAGTCATCCTTTGTAGATAGGCGGTTATCACAAATAGCAGCGGTTACTTTCTCATTACATATGATCTCCTGTCCTGTATGAATTAAAACCTTATCCAGCATCAACCCCAACATCATACCTTTTTGCTTTCCGATTGATTGATATGGAATAAATCGCAGACGTACCGAATTTTCACTATCCTGAGGAATGATTCCTTGATTTGGGTTATCCCCTTCCAAACAGTGTTTTGCTACTTCAATCTCCTCATATACTTCACAGGGTAATAATTCCTTAATAACGATATCCTCCATAACCATAACAGGCTTACGAAAAATCGGATCATAGAGGCAATTTCCCGTATCCATTAACCCCTTTGTATGGATACTATGCTCCTTAAAAATGAGTTCCACATCGTAGGTCTCCCGTTTCTCACTTTGATACCAGCGAAGAAACCATAGAATAGCATAAGTTAATGGGATAAGGCATACTATCATAACAAGTACATACCATGATGACAGATTACTAAATACCAAGGCATTACTGATCTTAATCAATCTCTCACGAATGTTGGTATAATAGTATAAGGAATTCAATAATCCTCCTGCAAACAGCGTAATCAAATATAAAACAATCACTTGCTTTATCAGTTCCGGAATCTTCATTCTTCCAAAGGAGACCATAATCATTAGGATTGCTGCAAATACATTCATGATTAGTAATCGTATCATACTATTCATCATTGGAAATATACTGACCATCACGGCAAAGGATGATCCCACAGCCGCTCCTGCCAACAACCGAATGAATTTACTCCGTTTACGATTTACCTTTTTTAGGAGGAACAACAAAATGAAATCTATAATCAAATTAAGGATAAAAATAATATCCGGATATACCTCAAGATACAAATTTCACCTCCAACAATCAGTCAATATTAATATTAGCCAGCTAGTAAGGTAATCCATATACTGGATTTTGTTTCCCGATAACTATTTCTCATAGGAAGAGATACCAGATATCAGGTCTGTATTTTATGTTTATGTCCCTCAATCAAGCATAGTACGATTATAACTTGTTTTGTTTCCATTTTATGTCAATTCATGGTGCGTAATTCGTTGTTTTCATTTACTTTTTTTTCCATCTTTAGATGTTATCTGCATTTCAGACGCAAAAAAAGCTGTTAGATTATTATTATCGAAATAATCTAACAGCCTAAATCTCTTATGTATTACGGTTTTTCTATCAATAATTCATTAAATCCGTTCCTGTCAAAGAATTACTTATTGTGGCGATTCTTCTGTAAAAATTCCGGAATTTTTATACCACTCGGATCCGTACTTAAATTGGACGGTGTTTTTGGAGCTGGAGCAACCGGTCGTCTTGTCGGATCAGTTTGAAAACTTGGTGGAGCAGTATAAGTTGTAGCAGACTGTCCTTGTCCAAAAGCACTTGCAGCGCTAAAGGATTTTCCTAAATTCATATCCGGTTTCATAACAGGTCTTGTTCCCCCGGTTAATGGAGTAGATTGTCTTAAGAAATCAGGAGTCTTAACCATATCCTTAAAACCTCTATCTAACCCGGTAGCGATAACTGTTATGGTTGCTGTATCAGGGTTCATGTCATCAAACATAGCACCGAAGATGATATTCGCGGTATCTCCTGCTAATTCCTGAACTAAGGTTGCTGCTTCATTCGCTTCAATCAAGCTTATATCACCAGAGATATTAATAATTACATGGGAAGCACCCTGAATTGTAGTTTCAAGTAAAGGACTTGTAATTGCCTGTTTTACAGCATCGATACACTTATCATCACCAACTCCGATACCAATACCAATATGTGCAACGCCCTTATCCTTCATAACTGTTTGAACATCGGCAAAGTCTAAGTTAATGAGTCCGGGTACATTAATCAAATCTGTGATACCCTGAACACCCTGTTGTAATACTTCATCCGCTTTTCTTAAAGCATCTGGCATTGTAGTTCTGCGATCTACAATCTCTAATAATTTATCATTCGGTATAACGATTAGTGTATCTACATGTTCTTTCAAACGGTCAATACCGCTAACTGCATTCGTCATACGAGTTTTTGCTTCAAATTTAAAAGGCTTCGTTACAATTCCGACCGTTAAGATGCCCAATTCTTTCGCAATCTGTGCCACAACAGGTGCTGCACCGGTACCGGTACCGCCACCCATACCGCAGGTAACAAATACCATATCCGCACCTCTAATCACTTCAGCTAACTGCTCGTAGCTTTCTTCTGCCGCTTTTTGTCCGATCTCCGGCTGTGCGCCAGCACCAAGACCCTTTGTTAACTTTTCACCTATCTGAATTACCTGAGGAGCCTTACAATTCTTCAAGTGCTGCTTGTCCGTATTCACACAGATAAATTCTACACCCTTTATATTTTCTTCTATCATTCGATTAACGGCGTTGTTACCCGCTCCTCCTACTCCAATAACTAGTATCTTAGCTGTGGTATCCGCCTCGTTTGTTCTAATTTCAAGCAAGGTATATTCCTCCTTTAACGTATTCTTCTCAAAATGACAAGCAAAAGTTACCCTATTTTTGGCTTGTCCATTGTTCCCTAATCCCTCAAAATTTTATTACCATAATTCTACTCAACCACATTATAATGGGATTTATCAAGACATAAATACAACTTGTGGTATATGTAATTCTACTTTATATAATATCTTTAAATTCCCAAATAATCAAGAACAATTTTAAAAAATTCCGAATTATTTCACTATCTTTTATCTATTCTGTCGTTTTTTTTGTCTTTCCTATAATATATTTGGAACCTTTTTCATAATTTCTCATGTCAAGCTCATAAAGCCTTGTTTCCTTCGAATTTTGTAGAATATTCTTTAGATCGGATAACACATCATCATAGTACTCTTTCTTTCCCATAAGTACATTAACTCCATTGCATGATATCGTAACATCATAGGTTTTACTAAAACTGATTGAGTCAATTTCCAGCTTGTATTTATTCACCAGATTTGTTAGATTCATGATTTCATCAAATAATGTATCATCCTGTACCGTCAGTTTTTGATGAAGCATCACTTCCTTAAACTGTAGCCCTTCGATCACAGGGATATTCTTGATTTTATCTGGTGAACTCTCCACGATAATTCCGTCTTTGTCAAAATACAGATACTCACCCATGAACCTCACACAACCTGAGATTTTTTTCTCATAAACTGTTACTGCAATCGTATGATTATTTACCATCTCGACATCAAGTTTTTCGATGAACGGGATATTCGGCTTTGTAATAAAGTGATATCTGACGAAAAAAAGAACTGAATTATAGTCTGCTTTTGTTTTTAACAGCATTTCTTTTATCTGCTTTTCGGTATAACGATTTGAACCTTCCACTACCACTTTTTTTACATTGAACGAAAACAAAAATATTAAGGTTGGTATACCAAGAACGAGCAAAGCGATTATTGCTTTTTTTAACAATCTCTTAAGTACACTATTCGTATTCCTATTCCTTTGCAAATACATCCTCATCATACCTCCGTAATTGTGCTTATAGCATGTCCGCTTCCTTACCAAATCAAAAGAAACACACGAGTGAGTTTCCTTCGATTTTGATTATAATGAATCCTTATCCACAATGATATCGGATTTTAGCACCAAGTATTTTTAAATCTCTACTAATATCCTCATAACCACGTTCAATATAATCCGTACATTGGATTACAGAAGTTCCTTCCGCAGCTAATGCAGCAATAACAAGTGCTGCTCCACCGCGAAGATCGTGAGCATACATTTGTGAAGCATTTAGAGTTTTAACGCCAGTTATTTGTGCTATTTTCCCAGATTCATCAATTTGAATCTGAGCACCCATTTTTGCTAATTCATCAATATTTTGAAATCGGGATTCGAAGATATTTTCTACGATAATACTATTACCATCGGCTAGACATAAGATCGACATTAGCTGAGATTGCATATCAGTCGGAAAAGAAGGATAGGGTTCTGTAATAATGTTTACCGGTTTCGGTCTAATATGATTACTAATTCTAATATCATCACCATCTACCTCAATATTACATCCTGCCTTACTTAAAACCTTTATGATTGCCTCTAGATGCCCGCTCGGTGCGTGCCGTAAAATCACATCACCCTGGGTAGCTGCTACCGCTGCCATATATGTTCCTGCAACGATTCGGTCCGGTGAAAGAGTAAATTCTACATCGTGTAATTCCTTCACTCCTTCCACCTCGATATACGAGGTTCCCTCTCCGATAATCTTTGCACCTGCCTGAATTAAATACCTGCATAGCTCAATCACTTCAGGTTCTTTTGCTGCATTATATATCTTGGTTTTTCCTTGTGATAAAACTGCAGTAAGTATTACGTTTTGAGTAGCTCCTACCGTGGAACGTTCGAAAAATATATCATTCCCGATAATCTCATCCGTATAGCAATGAATAATATCCTTGTTTTCTCCTAAGAATTCCTGTTTTACATTCATTCTTTTGATTGCATCCAGATGAAAATTGATTGGTCGTTTACCAATGGAACAACCACCCGGATAAGCAATGGTAACTTCACAGAACCTTCCCAGTATCGCACCTAAAAACAACACAGAGCTGCGCATTTTACTGACAGAATCCTCAGGGACACAAGAAACAGAAGCCTTTTTACTGTTTACAATTAACGTATTTTGCTCCCAAGTAATGGCACATCCCAATTCCTCCAAAATATTTACCATATGGTATACATCCAGAATTTTAGGACAGTTCTTAAGTATCGTGATACCTTTATTCAAAATAGTAGCAGCAATTATCGGTAATGCTGCATTCTTTGAACCTTGTATTTTTAACTCGCCTTTTAACTGCTCACCGCCGATGATCTCAATTCTCGACATAGCACACCTCAGACAAATACGGGAATATACTAATACTATATGAATCCTAATTTGTCCGCGTACCAGGTGTGAATTATGTTAATAATTCACACTACCCCTTCTCTCCTTTGATTTGATTTGAGACACTGAGTACAATCCCCATCTCAAAGAGCAGAACCATAACCGAACTACCTCCGTAACTGATAAACGGAAGCGTGTTACCCGTTGATGGAATGGAGTTTGTTACTACCGCGATATTGATTAACACTTGTATTGCGATATGCGCCAATACTCCGGTTGCAATCAAACCACCGTATAAGTCAGTAGAATTTATAGCAATGATAAAAATACGCCAAACTAATAATACAAACAATAGGATCAGAGCGATGGCTCCAAACAAGCCCAGCTCTTCACATATTACTGAAAAAATCATATCGTTGTGAGACTCCGGTATAAATCCAAGCTTTTGCATACTTTGACCGAGTCCCTTGCCAAAGATTCCACCGGATGCTATCGCATATAAGCCCTGTAGAATCTGATATCCGTTATCCGCTGTCTCCACATGGAGCCATGCATCAATACGACTGGATCGATAGGATACAAAGAAGATAAAGATATATCCTAATACGGCTAATATTGCCCCAGTGATAATATAATAGGCTTTTCTCCTACTAGCAACAAAGCAAATGGAAACTAGCATAACCGTTATGATAATTGCTGTAGATAGGTTTTCCACTACAATTAATCCGATTAACGGAACAATAAAAGCAGCTACTTTTAAAAAGCCTGAGAATTTATCTAACTTCTTCGGTGCCAGGCTTACTATGTACGCGGTAAATAAGATTACCAGAATCTTTGTCAACTCAGATGGTTGAAATCTACCGAGTCCACCCAAATCAATCCAACGTTTGGATCCTTTTGTCGCCGCACCGAATACCAATACATAACTCTGTAACGCCAAACACATCACATATAATAATACAATTGGTTTCACTTTTATGATCGGCAGATTTTTCACATAAATATGGTAATCAATCTTTGATACAAACAGCATCACCAGTATACCCACCCCTGCAAATAGCGCCTGCCTCTGTAGATAAAAGGTAGGGTCCTGATATAATCTCTGTGCGTTATAGGAGCTGGTACTATAAATCATGACCAATCCAAAACATACTAAAAACAGAATCAGGAATAATAGGCTATAGTCATAATAGCTATGCATCTTTTTTTGATTGGCTTCTCGTGCTGTTCTACTCATCCATACCTCCACACTAATCCATTCACTGTCTTTTGAATAAGTTTAGTTTTATATCATCTCTCTTACATATTCTTTAAACATTCTACCGCGTTGTTCATAATTATCAAACATACCCCAGCTTGCACAGGCAGGGGATAATAATACCGCATCTCCCGGTACAGCCTGTTTTGCTGATACCTCTAAAGCTTCACGAAGACTATCAACAAGAATGATATTCTCAAAACCATGACGTCTTGCTGTTTCTGCAAACTGCTCTTTAGTCTGACCTAATAGTACCAGGCACTTGACCTTACCATCAAAGCATTCCACCAATTCATCAAACGGTATTTTCTTATCATATCCTCCGCCGATCAAAACTGTGGGGCATGGCATAGCTTGCACTGCACGAATCGAAGCATCCGGGTTCGTCCCTTTTGAATCATTATAATAAGTAACCCCATTGATCTTCTCTACATATTCAATTCTATGCTCTACTCCTTGAAAGCTTAAAACCGCTTTGCGAATGATATCCATCGGAATACTTAATGACAGTGCGATCCCGACTGCAGCCATAACATTTTCGTAATTGTGTTTGCCTAATATATGTAGATCCTTTACATTACAGAACGACTGTACCTCGCCCTGTTTCGAATATATGATTTCCTCACCCTCCAGATATAATCCGTCGGTGAGTTTTCTTTCACTACTAAAATACAATACCCTTGCAGATATTCTTGGAACCATATTACGAAGTGTTTCATCCTCGTAATTTAGCACACATATCTCGGATGAAGTCTGGTTTATTGTAATACGTTCCTTCATCGTGATGTAATTTTCCATCGTATAATGGCGATCTAGATGATCGGGAGTGATATTTAGGATTGCACTTACATCTGGTTTCAGTTCATGAATCGTTTCTAACTGAAAGCTGCTAAGCTCGATTACTGTAACCGATTGTTCCGTTGTTGATAATGCGGCGTCGGAATAGGAGTTACCGATATTACCCACGACATAAACCTCATCATGGTATGCCTTCATAATCTCTCCAACCAAGGTGGTTGTGGTTGTTTTCCCGTTTGTACCGGTTATACCGACGATTTTCCCCTTTGTATAGCGATATGCAAGCTCCACCTCGCTCCAAACCGGGATATTCTTTTCTTTCACCTTTATAATATCCGGATTATCGGTTGGGACACCAGGGCTGATAATAAGTAAATCTATAGACTCAATTATTTGATCCGTTAAACTTCCGGTTATTAAGGTAAAGTCCTGGCTAAAGGTATATTTCTCCAGCAATTCATCCTTGGTAAGATTGGTATTGCGATCAAATATTATAACGGAAGCATCTAGTTTTTGCAGCATACCTGCAGCGGATATTCCACTTTTTGCAGCGCCATATACCATTACATTTTTCCCATTTAACTCCATTTGTTTTCCCTCCGGATCAGATTGTAATTCATGATTTTAGCTGATTCCCATCAAAGCGATGAGACAGAGTAATGTAGTAACGATTGAAAATACCGCAACAACTCTGGTTTCTTCCCAACCCATCAATTCAAAATGATGATGAATCGGTGCCATCTTAAAGAATCTCTTTCCACCGGTTAATTTAAAGTAACTTACCTGTATCATAACGGATAAAACTTCTACGAGATATACTAATGCTACTATTATAATAAACAAAGGCATCTGAAGCATAAATGCAGTCGCGGCCACAAAACCGCCTAGAGCTAACGACCCCGTATCTCCCATAAAGACCTTTGCCGGGTATACATTATATAATAGGAATGCTAATAAGCTTCCTGCGACTGCTCCGGTAATTGGAGAAATATCATTTTTCAGTGCGATTGCAACAACCGTAAAGAAGGTAGCAATCAAAACAGTTACACTGGATTCCAACCCGTCAAGACCATCGGTAAAGTTGGATCCGTTTACCGTACCAAGTACAAAGACAAAGAAGAACGGTATAAACAAAAAGTGTGCATCCAGATACTTCCCACCGGAAAACGGAATTAACATAGATGTCGATACATCTGTAAAATTAATCAGATAATAACCAAGTATAGCGGTTACCAATACCTGACCAAGTAATTTCTGCCATGCTCGAAGTCCCATTGAACGTTTCATAACTACTTTGATATAGTCATCCATAAAACCAATAATTCCAAATCCTATTGTGGAAAACAAAACCGGAATAATCCCTTTGTATTCCTTTATATAAATCAATGAAGTGATTGCAATACTAAGTACAATAACTATTCCGCCCATTGTTGGTGTGCCTGACTTCTTCTGATGGGACTGTGGCCCCTCTTCACGAATGTACTGGCCAAACTTCAACTTTCTTAAAAACGGAATTAGAATCGGACATAGTATCACGCAAACTCCAAATGAAATAATGACAGGTAAAACAATTTTAAAATCTGAAAAATTCATACTATCCTCCATCTACGTGTTTTAACACGTTCTCGGCTTACTTCTTATGTATTAATCATTTGTCTATTATTAACAAATAACAGAATTCCAAAACAAACCACCCATGAAAAATTTAACGATTCGGGATATTTTAAACACGACTGGTTATTAACGGAATTTAATACCTTGGTTATTATACTTTATTATATTTAAAAAAACAATATGAGATTAATCCCTATTATGCGCATATTTAAAATTAGTTCGTGTCCCCATCAGCACCATAATGTAAAATCAAATTTGCTTTATTCTTAATCGTATCGCCCGGAAGTGGGAACTGCTCCTTAACTACCTCACCATCACCAAATTCATATTTATCACCAAATTCATATATTTTAGATAACTCACTTACTTCTTTTTTTGTCTTTCCTAATAATTCAGGCATAATATAAGTACCAATATTGTTGTCCTTTATCTCTTGCTCTGTATATTTTGGTTCAATCCCAAGATAAGGAAGTATATTATCAAATAATTCAGAGATAACCGGAGCTGCAATTGTTCCACCATAATACACACCAACTGGTTCATCAATTAAAACCATCGCCATAACCTGTGGATTATCGGCGGGTGCAAAACCGATGAAGGAGGAGATATATTTATTACTGCTACGTGGAAGTTTCTCAGAAGTAGCTGTCTTTCCACCGATACGAAATCCGGGCAGATATGCCCTCTTACCGGTACCATCTGATACAACCGCTTCAAGAAGCTGTTTCATCGTTTCTGATGTCTCTTTTGAAATCGCACCCGATTTTGTCTGGTAATCTAATTTTTTAACATTGGTCCCGTCTCCAGATATAACCGATACCCCAAAATGTGGTGTTACTAACGTTCCGCCATTCACCACTGCAGATGCTGCTGTCATTAGCTGAAGCGGAGTAATTTGAAAAGATTGACCAAATGACATAGTTGCAAGTTCAACTGCTTTTATGTTCTGCTTTTTATGCATGATGGAATTTGCTTCACCCGGTAAATCAATTCCTGTTTTATTAAACAGTCCGAGTTTCTTCCAATAGTAATAAGTCTTATCTACTCCTAGTCTCGCTCCAACCTCCATAAATACCGGATTACAGGAGTTCTTTATTCCGTCAACGAAGGTTTCACTGCCGTGACCCCCAGCCTTGTGGCAACGAATCATACGATCTTCAACCTTCTTATAACCGGGGCAATGAAAAGTATCCGTTAATTTTACCACCCCTGCCTCGAGACCCGCGGCGGCTGTTACAATCTTAAAGGTAGATCCCGGTTCATAGGTATCGCTCAGACATGCATTTCTCCACATTCCATTTAGGAGTTCATTCGTCTTTTTCGACGTCAGCGTCTGCCCAGCGTATTGATTTTTTATAATATCACTTAATGTATAGGGATCATTCAAATTAAATTCAGGAACATTTACCATTGCATAAAGTTCCCCGTTCTGAGGATTCATTATAATCAGCTTTACATTATTCGCTTGTTTTGATTCAAGTACCTTCTTCGCTGCCTGCTCCGCATACTGCTGAATATTCACATCCAAGCTGATCCTCAAATCATTACCCGCTTGCGGTTCAATGCGATCCTCTGCTGCACCTAGAATCTCCTGTCCATGACCGGTGGCCTTAGTTAGTATCGTACCGTCAATTCCCTTCAGATATTTATCATACTTTACTTCAAGCCCAACAATCCCTTGATTATCGCTACCCGTGAACCCGATTACCTTTGAAGCAAGTGTGTCATAGGGATAATACCGTTTATAATCTTCATCCACCATAACACCATCCAAATCGTACTCTCTGATTTTATCTGCAATTGATTTATTTACATTAGACTTAATTCTTTCAATAGAGGAGTTCTTATCCACTCTTTTTTTAACTGCCTCTTGGCTTAACCCCAGTTCCTGAGACAGTACTTGAATCACTCTCCGAGGATCCGTTATCTGTGCATGTATAACTGAAATGGTGCAAACCGGCTTATTCGTAGCAATCAGCACCCCGTTTGTATCAATGATTTTACCACGTTCCGCCTTAATATCTCTTTCACGTTCATGAAGCTGCTCTGCTCGTACGGCATAGACCTGTGATTTAAAAATCATCAGGTATCCCAAGCGTAGAGTCAGCCCCAGGGTGGCAATTATTATAATGGTAACCACAATTAAAAGATTTCTCTTATTATAAGTTCTGTTTCTGGACATTTCACCATATCCTGCATATCTTATCGTTTCATTTTATTACATAGGACACGGCTTTATTCATACATTAGCCCATAGCTTCACCATTATCTGCTTTCTTTAGCCATTATTCCTTAGGACAAGCATGAGCCAACCTAAAAATTACTGATTCGTTTCCTTATTTGATTTTGGAGGTTTCTTCTCATCCTCCTGATCACCACCCGGACCCGGTGTGTTTTTATCAATGACGCCACCTTCATCTTGTACCGTCCCTTTTGGGGGTGGTGTCGGAGTCGGAGCTTTTGTCGGCAACAGATAGTCAATATCTCCCTCGGGGTAAATTCCTAATACCGGCAATATCTCATTTAATATTTTACTAGCAAATTTGGTTGCGATAGAACTATCCGCTTGCTTAATTACATTCTGAGGTTCATCTACGATTACATAGATAACAGCCTGAGGATTTTCAGCCGGTACGCATCCAATGAATGATACCAAATATTTATTTGCAGAACGTGGATATTTTTGAGCCGTACCGGTTTTACCACCGATCGCATATCCTTCTACCTGTGCACCCTTTGCAGTACCCGCTTCCACTGCCTGATATAAGGCAGCTTTAAGGAATTCAGATGTTTTAGCTGACACCGTCTGTCGTATCAAAGATTTGTCATATTCCTTTATGGTAGCTCCGTTATCATTTACAATCTTTTTCATCACATGAGGAGCATAATAATTTCCACCATTCACTACAGAAGAGAAAGCGGACGCCATCTGAACCATCGTAGTATTAAAGGTCTGTCCAAAGCCGCTGGTAGCAAGCTCTATGTCCCCCATACGATCTAGGTTTGTTAAGATACCCACTTCTTCACCCGGCAAATCGATTCCGGTCTTCTGTCCCAATCCGAAATTCTTCTGGTATTGATAAAATGTGCTCTTTCCTTCTTTTGCAACGATCTGCATCAAAGCATCATTACAGGAAAACATAAGTGCCTGGGTAAGCGTGATGTCTCCGTGACCTGCACGGTTACTACATTTAATTCGTATACCATGTATTGTCTGTCCACCATCACAGATATAGTGATCCTCAGGTTTGATTACATTTTCCTCTAGTGCCGATGATATCGTCATTGGCTTCCAGGTTGAACCGGGCTCATAATTGAAGCTGATTACATCATTTCTCCAAAGAGCATTCAACGCATTGGATTTTTGAGTGTCCGACATTCCTGTTAACTGCTCTTTTGTAAAAATCCCATCAAGGTTTCTCGGATCATTTAGGTTATATTCCTTGTTGGAGGCCATTGCGATAACATCACCGTTATTCGGATTCATCACAAGCACTCCGATATTTTTACTGCCTGTCTCAGCATTAAATTCATTGATTTTTTTCTGTATGATTCGTTGAACATCCGCATTCAAAGTGGTAACGATATTATTGCCGTTCTCCGCTTTCTTAACGGTACGTTCTAAGTTCAAATCCGATCCGTAATATCCATATTCTCGTCCATTTGTACCGACAAGTTCACTATTATAATATTTTTCAATACCCCATAATCCAGAATCATCACTGGTGGTAAAGCCGAGCACATCACAGGCAAGCGTATTATATGGATATTTCCTTATGTATTCCTCTTCAAAATATACACCGAGAACTTTGTTTTCTTTCTCTTTCGCTCTAAACTTTTGAACCGTATCGTAGTTTAAATGCTTTTCCACTACTACATACTGACTGGTTGTCTTATTTTTATCATTCAAAATATCGTTTATTGTTTTTGCAGGGATTTTGAAATACTTATTCAATGACTGAACCGTTGGAGCAATATTTTCTTTTTTCGCTAGCAGCTGCTTCGGATTTAAGATCAATCGATACTTCAGTTCACTATGTGCCAATACCGTACCGTTACTGTCTAATATGTCACCTCTCTTGTATGGAAGCACCGTGCTGACATAAGATTGACGGGATAATACAGTCTTTGCATATCGATCACCATCCGTTTGCATAATATAAATAATTCTTATTATCAACCCAAGCATCAGCAGAGTAATAACACAAAATACAAGCAATAAACTTGCTTGCATTCGTGAATTAAATTTTTTAGTTGTTTTATCTGATCTGTTTTCCATTGTATTTAACCTCATCCGCGCAATATTATTTTTGCGGAATATCTTCATATTGTCTCACATGGCTACCATTACTGCTGTCAAAACTAATTATCTTATTCTTGTTTGGATATACCATGCCGTAATCTCCAACTGCAATCTGATAAACTTTATCCAAATCAACTGCTGCTTTGAGCTTATCCATAGCGGCATCATTATCCTTCGTATTAACAACTAATTCCTTCTGTAACTGCTTCGCTTTGCTGTTCAAATGGCTAACACTTGCCTGAAGGGTTAAATATTCATAGCACATAAATACCGTAATTGAAACCGCAACAATAAGCACTAGTAAGGACGCAAAATTGATCGCCGATAAGGTTTTTGGCTGGTTCTGCTCCTGCCTACGTCTGGAAGGCTGTTCATACGGTTGTTCCTCTCTCCTGATATCCGGAACAGTGTTTAACTTACGTGCTGTGTTGCCTTCTACATAGCTTGTCCTATTATTTTGATAATAATTGCTTCTTTTTGCCTCCATGCCTGAGCCTCTCCCCATTACTATATATTTCCCAATTATTTTATTAAAATGCTATCTTTTTTCAAACACTCTCAGCTTGGCACTCTTTGATCTTTTATTATATTCCAGTTCCTCTTGTGTCGGAAGAATGGGCTTTCTGGAAATTACTTTTCCATAAGATTCCTTTCCACATACGCAAACCGGAAAACTCGGTGGGCATGTACATGGATTTTCAAATCTTCGAAACGTTGCCTTCACAATTCTATCCTCTAAAGAATGAAAGGTTATAATACAAAGTCTGCCGCCTGGTGCTAAGAGTTCCACCATATCTTGTAAGGTGTCCTTCAGTACGTCCAACTCTCTGTTTAATTCAATTCGAATTGCCTGAAAGGTTCTTTTGGAAGGATGTCCACCATTAATTCGAAGCTTCATAGGTATCGCTGCCTTTATCGCCTCATTGAGCTCATAGGTAGTTTCAAGTGGCTTCTCCTCCCTCATTCTTACGATATGCTTCGCGATATTCTTCGCAAAATTATCTTCCCCATAATCACGAATGATGCGAAACAATTCCATCTCACTGTACCCATTGATGATGTCCTTCGCTGTCAATTCATTTCTTGTGTCCATTCTCATGTCAAGCGGTGCATCTTCTCTATAAGAAAAGCCTCTCTCCGGTGTGTCGAGCTGATACGAGGAAACCCCCAGATCCAGCATGATACCATCTACCTTCTGAATATCTAAATCTTGTAGCACCTGTTTTATATTACAATAATTACTTCTTACTATCGTAACCTTATCTTTAAAATCTATAAGTCGTTCACTTGCTGCCTTAATCGCTGCTTCATCCTGATCTATTCCAATTAATCTGCCGTTTGTCACACGCTTTGCAATCTCTATTGAGTGACCAGCGCCGCCCAATGTACCGTCAACATAGATGCCTTCCGGTTTTATGTTCAAGTTATCTATCGTTTCTTCTAACAATACTGATTTGTGTTCAAATGCCATTCTGCCCTCCATCTGTACGCTTAAAAACTTATACCAAACTGCGTCATATGTTCTGCTATTGTATCAACATCATCAAAATCGTTATTGTTATCCCAACGTTCTTTACTCCAGATTTCAATTTTATTAAGTACTCCAACAAAAACAATATCCTTTTCTAATCCTGCACATTCTCGTAATACAGCCGGTATCAATATTCTTCCCTGCTTGTCCGCTTCACATGCAGCCGCTTTACCAAAAAAGTATCGCTGTAATTGTCTTGCTTCTTTTGTTCCAGGAAGCTTACCGAGTTCTGATGCGAAAGTCTGCCATTCGTTTTTTGGGTATGCAAATAAACAACCATCCAAACCTAGGGTTACCACAAATTCTTCTCCCAGATCTTCCCTGAACTTTGCAGGAACGATGATTCTTCCCTTTGCATCAATTGAATGTTCATATTCACCCATGAACATAATGGCTTTCACCTTCTTTATCCTGTGATAGGCGTCAAGTAATTTCACACCACTTTCGTGGTCTTATTCACCACTTTCCACCACTTCTCTCCACTTCTAGGTCTATTTTATATTAAAAATGGGAATATATCAAGTGTTAAATAAAAAAATAAAGCACAGAAAGCCTTATATTTATTGGCTTTCAGCGCTTTTTCGGTAATACTTCACAATATATAGTATTAATTTATAAAATCATTCAATTCATGTCAATATATAGTCGTTTTGGGGTTAATAGGAAAATAGGCCCATTTCATTAAAGCATATAAATAGGATGTTGCTAATAAATAATTTTTTAAGGAACAATGTTATTTGCCTCACACACAGGTTGGAAGACAACAACCAAACAGTGCATTATGGCAATATAACATTATTCCTTAAATTATTTATTTAGCAACATCCCTGAGCATACTGATTATGATAGATTAACTTGCTTTAATTTCATTCTTCTATATACAAAATATACGGCAGAACCAAGTACTAACAATGCTGATAATAGCTGTGATACCGCAAACGGGGTTCCCCATAGGAACAGCTGATCCGTTCTTAGTCCTTCCATCCATACTCTACCAAGACCATAACCAAACAAGTAGAGCAACATCACTTCTCCGTCAAACTTCTTATGTTTCGTATAAAACACCAGGATAACAAGTAAACATAGATTCCATAGCGATTCATAAAGAAATGTAGGATGTACCTGAATGTACTGAATTCCATCAACTGACTGGATATGGTTACGAATCTCGAGAATTCGTTCCAACGCCTTAGGCCTTCCATCATACATCTGTTGTAATTGGCTTGTAGATAACGTATCCTGATATACGCTTGATACCACTCTTCGGTCAAGTTGCATTGCAAAGAGACCGTCCGTATATTTTCCAAACGCTTCCCTATTAAAGAAATTACCCCATCGACCAATCATCTGCCCGGTTACCAAGCCAATACACCCTGTATCTGCCAGTAACCAAAAAGAATATTTTTTATATCTTGCATAGATTATTGCGGTTAGAAATGCAACGATAATACCACCATAGATGGCTAATCCTCCAGTGCGGAGATTAAATACAGATAGGGGTCTATCCTTAAATTCATCCCACGCAAAAATTACATAATAAATTCTTGCTCCAATTACTGATGCTATAATAGCCACTAGCGCAAAATCCATATAAAAATCAGGATTTTGTCCAGTTCTCTTTGCCGTCCAAAACGCCATCAGCATACCAATCATCATACCAAATCCTATCACGACACCGTAAAAGGCGATATGAAATCCAAACACATCAAAGCCCGAGGTAAATTGATGAAACTCTATGCCTAGGTGCGGAAAAATAACATTTGTCTTCAAGCTATCCAAAATAACCTCACCACTCTCTATAATAAAGTTGATTATACATTAAAACGGAACAATACTACGTCTCCGTCCTGAACGACATATTCTTTGCCTTCAGAGCGAACTAAACCTTTTTCCTTCGCAGCATTATAGTTACCGCATTCAACCAGATTGTGATAATTCACAATTTCAGCTCGAATAAATCCTCGCTCAAAATCCGAATGGATCTTACCTGCAGCCTGAGGTGCCTTTGTACCTATTTTGATTGTCCAGGCTTTTGTTTCCTTAGGGCCTGCTGTCAGATAGCTTATTAATCCAAGAAGTCGATAGCTTGCAGTAATTAATTTCTCCAGACCGGATTCTTTTAATCCCAAATCCTCTAAAAACATCTTCTTCTCTTCCTCATCAAGCTCCGCAATTTCCTGCTCGATTTGTGCGCAGATTACAAATACCTCAGAGTTTTCACTCTTAGCGAATTCACGAACAGCTTTAACATTATCATTATTCACACCGTCATCCGCAAGATCATCTTCTTTAACATTTGATGCGTAAATAACCGGTTTTGCTGTTAATAGGTTCAGTTCATTCATAATTGCTGTTTCTTCATCATCAGCCGGTTCAAAAGCCTTCGCCATCTTACCGTCTTCTAAAAATGCTTTGAGTCGTTCCAAAAGTGCAAGTTCTTTCGCTAAAGATTTATCATTTTTTGCACCCTTCGCAACTCTTGAAATTCTTCTCTCTAATATCTCAATATCAGAAAAGATTAACTCAAGATTAATGGTTTCAATATCCCTTAACGGATCAACGGAACCATCTACATGAATTACATTCCCATCTTCAAAGCAACGAACCACGTGAACGATTGCATCCACCTCACGAATATTGGAGAGGAACTGGTTTCCAAGACCTTCTCCCTTGGATGCTCCCTTTACAAGACCTGCGATATCAACAAATTCAATCGTAGCTGCAACAACCTTCTCGGTCTGATATAAATCTCCCAATACCTTCAATCTCTCATCCGGAACCGGTACAATACCGATATTGGGATCAATCGTACAGAATGGATAGTTCGCTGATTCTGCCCCCGCTTTTGTTAAAGAATTAAAAAGAGTACTCTTACCTACATTGGGTAAGCCTACGATACCTAATTTCATTTGTGTCTTCCTTCCTTATATATATTTCCAATAGAATTGTCTGTTATCAATTACCGAAGTGATAATCTTAATGTATTGCTTTCATTGCCTAATCTCTCGATTCAATTACCACTAGTGTTCCTTCCGACAATTCGATTATTGCTTTCTCTTCTATTATTACATTACTTATACCAAGACTTGATCCTGCCATGTAGGTAATATGATTTAACGGATACTTAAACCCAGTTAAGGTAAGTCCGGTTACTTTGTCACCATAAGGCAGTAATGATACATAATCACCAAACTGATGCTCTCTTTGTATCGAAAAGCTCATATCTTTTAAATATATCTTATTGTTAGCATCAAGAATACAAGCTTTAACATTAAGCTGCATTGGTAATAATAGCAGATGAATATTCCCAATCACATGATCCAATCTACTCCCAGTTGCTCCCACGATGTCTATTGAAGCAGCATTATGCGTCAAAGCCAATTCGATTGCGATCTCCGTATCCGTCTTATCCTTCTCAGGTGGAAATGCCTGAATTGGAGTAGAGATGCTCCTGTATTTTTCTAACAAAGATTCAGTAACTGAGTCAAAATCACCTAAGATATAGTCTAACTTGATGTTTAAGCGATCTGCCGCATACAAACCGTGATCTGCCGCTATAATCATCGTATAATTTCCGTTTATCACAAGGTTTGATAAGAAATCATCTTCAATTTTACCACCAGTGATAATCAATATCTTATTATGCTTGGTTTTCATCTCTTTTCATCACCTTTTTATTAATTTATCACAAGTTTATTTAATCAGACCATATAACAAAGCCTTAGACATAAATCCAAATGTACTATGC
Source organism: Variimorphobacter sp. HTMS_6 (assembly GCF_059717775.1). NCBI lineage: Bacteria > Bacillati > Bacillota > Clostridia > Lachnospirales > Lachnospiraceae > Variimorphobacter > Variimorphobacter sp. HTMS_6. The sequence goes on along the minus strand of NZ_AP046094.1, from coordinate 1,146,759 downwards.
TTGAAGCGCTTCAAACTCCTTGATCTTTTTCTGGAATATATCTATGTTATCTGTTATATCGCCCTTAAAGACCGCAGTTCCTGCTACAACCACATTGGCTCCGGCTTGAAGTACCTCAGTAATATTCTTATGAGTTACTCCTCCGTCCACCTCTATGTCAACATTCAAATTGGCTTTGTAAATCATATCTTTCAAATCACTTATCTTCTGTAAAACAGCCGGAATAAATGCTTGTCCACCATAACCCGGATTCACTGCCATTACTAATATCATATCTATCTCGCTTAAAATATATTCTATTTCACTGATTGGGGTAACTGGATTTAAAGAAACACCTGCCTTTAAGCCCAACATTTTAATTGCTGTAACAGTTTGCTTAAGGTCATCACATGCCTCAGCATGAACTGTAATAATATCTGCTCCTGCAGCTTTAAAGTCCTCCAAAAACCGAATTGGATCCTCTACCATAAGATGAACGTCAAAAATAAGCTTCGAATTCTTTCGTATCGAAGCTATCAAAGGCATACCAAAACTGATTGTTGGAACAAAATTTCCGTCCATTACATCAATATGAAGGTATTGAGCTCCGGACCGTTCAATCAGGGCAATTTGTTCTCCCAGTTTTTCAAAATCCGCAGCTAGTATTGATGGAGATAGTTTTATCATAGTATTCCTCAACCTTTCGTCAAGTAAAGTATATTAGTGATTTAACTTTTGCTTTATTGCAATTCCATTAATAACGTTTTTGATTTTTTAATTCTTCATACAAGAGAACATAATTTTCATAGCGTACATGACTAATTTTGTGATTCTTTAGCGCATCCTTTACCGCACAGCCTGGTTCATTCAAATGGCTGCAACCGATAAATCGGCATTCTTCATCATATTCCAGAAATTCCACAAAATAGTCCTTCAGTTCTTCCTTATCAATCTCGTTGATATAAAGAGAGCTGAAACCGGGCGTGTCCATAATATAAGTATCCTGTTCCACGAATATCAATTCCGAATGTCTTGTGGTATGTTTTCCACGTTTTATCTTATCACTGACCTTACCGGTTTCCATATTTGCTTCCGGTTGAATCAAATTAATAAATGTGGACTTCCCTACCCCTGAGGGGCCTGCTAACACAGTCGTCTTTCCCCTGATCAGATCCCTAAGCTCCTCAATGCCGTTCCCCAGTTTCATGCTGGTAAAGACCACTTTGCATCCACAACGCTCATAGGTTTCCTCCAATAAGGCGAGCTCCTCATTCGTAACAATTTCCTTTTTGTTAAAACACACAACCGTATTCACCTTTTGCTTCTGCATCATAATCAGAAAGCGATCCAGAAGATTAAGATTTGGATTTGGCTCCGCTGCAGCGAACAATATCATTGCCTGGTCAATGTTCGCTACAGCAGGCCTGATCAATTCATTCATACGAGGTAAAATATCCGTGATAGTGCCCTTCCCCTCAGGTTGGTCACTGATATCAATTACAACATCATCACCCACTAAGGGTTTGATTTTCTGATTACGAAAAATCCCCTTGGCCTTACATTCATATATCTGATTATTCTCTGGAGTATGAACATAATAAAAACCTGCTATCCCTTTGATAATTTTACCTTTTAACATATTTCACCTTCAGTTAAATTTTATGATCCATGTTTTACCCTGTACTTTATTACCATCGATTTTTAATGTAACGGTACCGTTTGATTTGCTAGCCGATTCAGCTGATATGGTTTTCGGGAAATCATCCTTGGTATAATTACCGTTATCAATAACCTTTGCACCTGCTACTCCTGGCTGAGTCATCGAAAATTCAAATTCATGTGGATCTGATGGATTTAAGCCATTCGGTGTAAACAAATCATCGGAAATTGTTATCGAACCCTGATAGATTGGACTACATACAGTTATATCTATTGCGGTACCCTTTTTCACTTTATTTTTATAAGATTCTGATTGGTAAGTCACCTGTCCGACATCATAACTATCCGATGGTTCATAGGATATCTTTCCAACTGTTAGCTCAGCAGCGGTTAACGCATCCTTTGCATCACTTTCGGACATACCAAGCAAATTCGGTACAGAAACCTGAGTATTCGCATCACCGTCACTAATTATGATCGTAACAGTATCTCCTACGGAAACCTTCGTTCCTGCTACCGGATCGGTGGAGATAACTCTGCCCTTTTCCACGTCTGAGCTTGGTTTGTAGTCATTCTTAACCTTCAAGCCTTTATCGGTTAATTTCAGCTTGGCGCTTGCCTCGGATAGATTGGACACATCCGGTACTTCTAATTCTTCTGCTCCAAGACTTAGGGTCAATATAATAGTTGAACCAATCTTTACATCATTATCCTTATTCGGATATTGCTTCATAACCTGATCCTTATTATATTCATCGGAATATTCCGGATCATTATATTGCACAAATGCGGTTGGATCGAGATCATTAATTGCTTTTTCTGCGTCTTCCTTGGTTTTGCCGACAACACTTGGCATCTTGAAGTTTTTTGCAGTCTCAGATATCGTTGGAGATGCTTCAGGACTTGGTGAAACCTCCATAGTCACGGATGGTTTATCTCCGCCCTTCGGCTTTCCTCCACCGTTACTCACAAACCAAACCACTGCAAATACGATAGCTAATATAATAATGCCTGCAACAACGATGGTTCCAATCATGAATACCTTTTCCACTTTTGCATCCACAGTGTCAAGATCTTCATCATCATCCTCTGTTATTTTACCCGTATTATAATTCTTAACCGGGCGAGTATCTTCCTCCAGATAAGCTCCACTTTTAATTTTGCTAAGATCATCCGATATGTTTATCGTCGGAGAATCCGGTGCAACAAAAGCAGGAATCTGAACAAAATCACCATCCGGATTCGTGATTGCTTTTTTCAAGTCTGCAATTAAATCCGAAGCGGAATGATATCTTCTCTCCGGTCTCTTTTGCATACATTTTTGTACGATTTTATCAATACTTACCGGAATAAAAGGATCTAATTCACGTAGTGGTACTGCTTCTCCCTGAATATGAAGCAGAGCAACTGATACAGTGTTATCACCGGAAAAAGGTACCTTGCCGGACAACATCTCATACAGTGTTACACCGAGAGAGTAAATATCACTTTTTTCATCGCTATAGCCACCTCTCGCCTGTTCAGGAGACAAATAATGTACTGATCCCATCGCATTTGAAGTAATGGTATTCGAATTCGTTGCCTTTGCAATACCGAAATCAGTTACCTTTACTTTACCATCTCGCGATATAATAATGTTCTGGGGTTTAATATCTCTATGAATTATGTGATTTTCATGAGCCGCATCCATTCCTTGAGCGATCTGAATACCGATACCCACTGCTTCTTTAATATCAAGCTTACCTTTTCTCTCAATAAATCGTTTGAGCGTGATGCCTTCAACCAGTTCCATTACAATAAAATGTAAGCCGCCGTCATCACCTACATCATAAACATTAACAATGTTAGGATGAGATAAGCCCGCAGCTGATTGAGCTTCCCCTCTGAATTTGTCTACAAAACTTTTGTCATTTGAATATTCTGCCTTTAATACTTTGATTGCAACAAAACGATTTAACCTTTGGTCCCTTGCCTTATAAACATCGGCCATACCGCCTGAGCCAACTTTATCAATGATCTCATAACGATTGCTGATAGTCATACCAGGTTTTAACATTTTTGTTCACCTCATCTTTAAACTTTAATAATTATTACTGCAATATTATCTTTTCCACCGTTCTTATTTGCATCTTCGACTAACTTATGGGCAGCTGCTTCAATATCATCATTTTCTTTGATGATCTTTTCAATTGCCTCATCTTCTAACATATTAGTTAGACCATCCGAGCACATAAGTACTACATCTCCCTCGTCCAAGCTTACCTCAAAAAAATCAGGCTCCAAATGTTCGTTTGCACCTACTGCTCTGGTAATCACATTCTTGCTGGGATGAACTCTAGCCTGTTCTCGATTCAATTCACCCGTCTTTACCATCGCTTCGACTAAGCTATGATCCTCAGTAATCTGTTTCATCTCTTGATCGATCACATATAGCCTGCTATCACCAACATTTGCAACATACATTTCTTTATCAAATATAGTAGCAACCACAAAGGTTGTTCCCATACCTTCTAATTCAACTTGATCGTCTGCTATACTTCTAAGGGATGCATTTGTTTCTTTTAACGCTGCTTCAATTGAAGAAACCGGTGATTCCAACTCACTTTCTTCGATTTGTTGTTTAAAATACTCCACACAAAATCTTGAAGCATAGTCTCCTGCATTATGTCCACCCATGCCGTCGGCAACAATGAATAAGTTCGGAAACTTACCCACTGCGGTTTCACTACAAAAGACATAATCCTGATTAATCTGTCGCTTCTCTCCGATATCGGTTAACGAAAACGCTCTCAAGACTGCACCTCCCAATCATGGCAACCTCTAAAGACTTTTTTTATCTAAATAACTCTTCCTTAGTTGTCCACAGGCAGCATTAATATCTGTGCCCATTTCTCTTCTTATAGTAACATTAATTCTGTTTTTTTCAAGTATATTTTTGAAATTTTGTATTTTACTGCTATCAGATTTCCTGTAATCTCGCTCTTTAATCGGGTTCACAGGAATCAAATTTATATGGCAATTCATTCCCCTTACCAGTTTTGAAAGTTCCTTTGCGTGAACTTCTTCATCATTTACCCCATTTACCAAACTGTATTCGAAGGTTAATCTTCTGCCTGTTTTTTCATAATAATAGAGAAACGCATCCATCACTTCTTTTAAATCATACTTAGATGCGATCGGCATTAACTGCTTTCGTATCTCGTTATTCGGTGCATGCAAGGAAAGCGCCAGCGTAATCGGTAATCCTTCCTCCGCAAACGATCTTATTTGCCCCGGTATACCACAGGTAGAGACAGTGATATTTCTTGCACTGATATTCAATCCCTTCTCATTTGTGATAAGACGAAGAAAACGAATGAGATTATCATAATTATCTAGTGGTTCTCCCGTACCCATAACAACGATATTGGAAACCCTCTCACCTGACAGGGACTGGATACGATAAATCTGATCCAACATCTCTGAGGGAAGCAAATCCCGTTCCTTGCCGCCAATCGTGGAAGCACAGAACTTACAACCCATTCGACATCCTACCTGTGAGGAGATACACACACTGTTGCCATGATGATATTTCATAAGAACGCTTTCAATCACTCTATCATCCTCTAGACGAAATAGGTATTTTACAGTTCCATCATTCTCGGAGCGCAGTGCATCAACCTGTTCCAGTGCCGTGATTGGGTACTTTTCCTTTAATATTTCTCGAAGATTCTTCGGTAAATTCGTCATCTCATCATAACTTGATACCAACTTAACATGAAGCCACTCAAAGATCTGCTTTGCTCGAAATGCCGGTAATCCAAGTACTTTCAATTCTTGAACCAATTCTTCTTCATATAGGGACTTTATATCGACTGTTTCCATTTGTTTATCCTATTCTATCTATAATTTTACTGCAACTTGCTCTTCTTGCGAAATCTCGCCAGATAAAAGCCATCCGTATTATGAACTCCCTGTAATAATTGCAGGTGTCCCTCATTTGTATCTTCGCAGTGTAACTGCTCCGGCAGATAGGGGTCAAGGCTCTCTGCGTTAAAATCAAAGTTCTCTAAAAACCACTTGCGATTATCCTGATTTTCAAAACGATTAATGGTACAGGTGCTAAATATCAGCACTCCACCTTCTTTTACATAATTTTGCACAACTTTTAATATATCTCTCTGTAGCTGTGCCAATTCACTTATCTGGTTTTTGGCCAAATTGTATTTAATATCCGGCTTTTTCCCTATTACTCCCATACCGCTACATGGAAGATCTGCGATAACGATATCTGCTTTCCCTATAATATCTGTGTCCTCTACCGTTGCGTCCCATACCTTCGTTGATACATTGGTAAATCCCATCCGGTCAATATTCTCGTTAATATAATTTATCTTATAATCCGTTAGATCCCTGGCAGAAACATTTTCTGCAGTTTCTGCAGCATGAAGTGCTTTTCCGCCGGGAGCGGCACATACATCCACTACAAAATCTGCTTCTTTTATACCTGCAGCCTCACATACCAGCATCGAGCTTACATCCTGCACTGTGAACAGACCTTGCCTAAAGGACTCTAATCGATCCAAATAATCATAATCCGTAAGTTTAAATGCATAATTCAGATATTCGCTTTGAGCAACGGTTACCCCTTCATTCTCTAGTGCAATGCTTAACTCGGTAGGAGTTACCTTCTTTCGATTACAACGGATTGTGATCTCCTTTTCCTTCAATGAAGCACCTAAAATCTTCTCAACAACATCAAAGCTATATAAACCTAGAAGCTCTTTGACAAACCAATTCGGAACCGAATATGTTACCTCTAGATAAGAACAAGGGTTTTTCTCTTTTTCCGGGTAACTCAAATCCTCTAAATTCCTTGCAATATTCCGAAGCACACCGTTTATAAAACCTGATAATTTCGTAAAACTCCTTTTCTTCGCCAGCTTAACCGCTTCATTACATACAGCGGAAACCGGCACTTTATCCATATACATAAGCTGATACACACTCATTCTTAAAAGGTTACGAATGAATGGCTTCATCTTATGTACCGGAAGAGAGGAGAACTGATTTATGACATAATCAAGGGTAAGATAAACCTTGATCGTTCCTGTAAATGTACGCGAAATAAATGCTCTATCCTGTTTTTGCAGATGCTGGTATTTTCTTAAGGTACCCTTTAATACGGTGTGGCTGAATTTATCCCCCTCTAATACTTCAAGCAGCATATCAAGAATAATTTCACGCGTATTTATCGTATCAGTCACGGCTTCTTCCTCCGCCAAACAATATAATCAGTCGTAATAACTGTAAGATGGTCGCTGCCGCTGCTGCCACATAGGTAAGCGCTGCTGCATCCAATACTTTTTTCGAATGTTTTAACTCATCGCCGTATAAAATACCTGTCTGTCCAAGCTTTTGAATCGCTCTTTTGGAAGCATTAAACTCCACCGGCAACGTAATGATTTGAAATAATACTGCTGCCCCAAATAAAATAATTCCAAGATAAATCAATGTTTGATTAAAGCTTAAGAGTAATCCAAGTATAATGAGAGGCCATGCAGCCATGGATCCTATATTCGCTACAGGAACCAAAGCACCACGAATACTTAACGGTGCATAAGATTCTTGATGCTGAATCGCGTGACCGCATTCATGTGCAGCTACACCGATTGCAGCTAATGAGGTTTGTCCATATACAGGATCAGATAAACGCAGTACTTTATTTTTGGGATCATAGTGATCATTCAGATCTCCTGATATCCGTTCAATACGAACATCATAGATACCTGCCTCACGGAGGAGTCGCTCTGCAACCTGCGCCCCTGTCATCCCGGATGCGCTACCTACCCTAGAATACTTTCCAAAGGTTGATTTAACTTTTGCGGATGCCGCAAGTGTTATTACAATACCGATTATAACCAATATATAGGTTGGATCAAAATAGCCAAAATACATAATTGTGTACACCTACTTTCTAAAATAAAACAATATGCTCTATTGAATCGTCTGTTTCTATCTATATGATAGTATAAATGTTTGATTATTATGTGAAGATTTCATTAACCTAGCTTAATTCCTGGCTGAATCGGAAATCCTCTTAGGAATGCATCTGCTGCCATACGCTTTTTGCCTTCCAACTGTAATTCCTTAATCACTAATATCCCATCACCGGTCATGACCTCAATGGAATCCTTATTAATAGCCACCACTTCACCGGCAACTGCGCTTCCATCGCCTGCTTTTACTTCTGCTTTCCACAGTTTTAAGGATTTCCCTTCATGAAAGGTATATGCGGTTGGCCAAGGATTTAATCCTCGAATTAATCGTTCAATTTGGACAGCAGGAAGAGAAAAATCAATTTTACCCATCTCCTTGGTAATCATCTTCACATAAGTAGCGTGCTCTTCATCCTGTGGAATACGCATTGCGGTGTTATTCTGGATCTGTTCTAATGCTTCCACCAGTAACTCTCCACCCAGTACCGCCATCTTATCAAATAGACTTCCGCCTGTTTCCTCTGAAGAGATTGCAATCTTCGACTGTAGTATGATATCTCCTGTATCTATACCTACATCCATATGCATAATCGTGATTCCGGTCTCCTCCTCACCGTCCAGGATGGAGTACTGAATCGGAGCTGCGCCACGATACTTCGGAAGCAGGGAGGCATGTACATTGATACATCCCTTTGGTGGTATGTCAAGTAATGTCTTTGGAAGTATTTGACCAAAAGCAGCTACCGCAATTACATCGGGAGCAAGTGCACGAATCGTTGTAAGGAATTCTTCTTCTCTTACCTTAACCGGCTGATAAACCGGTAATCCATGTTGTATAGCTAATTCTTTCACCGGTGGTTGGCTAACCTCACGTTTCCTACCTTTTTGTTTATCCGGCTGTGTTATCACTCCAATTATCTCATGACCAGATAGTAATAATTTCTCTAATATGGTTGCTGCAAAATCCGGCGTTCCCATAAATAATATCTTCATCGTTTCACCATGCCTTTCATCAACTACGTCAAGCGTCAGATTACAAGGATTCTTATCTCAATTTTCCCTTACCTTATTCTTGCATTACTTAAAATTCTATCGGCTGATTATTCTTCCTCTTCCTCATCTTCCGAGAAGGAACTACGTAATTCACCTTCCACACGGGTCACATATAATGTGCCATCCAGATGATCAATCTCATGACAGAATGCACGGGCTAGTAATCCGGTACCTTCCACCGTATACTCCTGCATTTTTCTATCCATAGCCTTTACCTTAACGAAATTTGGTCTGGTAACTGTACCCACTTTTCCGGGAACACTTAAGCAGGCTTCATCTCCTGTCTGTTCTCCATCTCGTTCGATAATAACAGGATTAATTAATATAATTGGATCATCGCCCTCCTCCGATACATCAATTACCACTACTCTTTTTAGCACACCGACTTGAGGGGCTGCTAGACCGACGCCTCCTGCTTCATACATTGTATCCAACATATCTTCAATAAGGATGCCCAATTTTTTATCATTTTGCATAACCTCTTTGCTTACTTTATTTAATACATTATCACCAAATTCTCTAATATTTCTAATTGCCATAAATCCATTCCTTTCAACTAATAAAAATGAGTTTCTTTATCATACCATATTGTTGTTTCATTTATCAATAACTACTCATTGGATTAAAATCAAATTGAAGGTTACAAGACGTAAAATTCTCAGAATAATTAAAATACCCTTCCACATAATTCTTCAAATCGATTAATACAAAATATTCATCATGCTTGATATAGATTACTCTTCGGTAGATATCATTTGCTTTTGATACGGTTGCCGGAGCTGGACCAATTACATGTCCTTCCATCCCTTTTTCATCAAGATAATGCTTAATTGCTCCACCAAGCATCTGGGAAGCAACATCCACCGCCTGTTCCTCTTTAGAGGTAATCAGAGCCAGCAGAATATGGGACGCCGGAGGATATTGCATCAATTTACGGTATAGCATCTCCTGTTCAAAAAAGGATGCATAATCACCATCAGCAGCAGTCATGATGCTATAATGATCCGGATGATAGGTTTGTATCACAACTTCTCCGGGCAACGCATCTCGCCCAGCTCTTCCTGACGCCTGATTTAATAACTGAAAGGTTCTTTCACTTGCCCGAAAGTCTCCTGTGTAGAGGGACAAATCTGCTGCTATAATACCAACCAAGGTTACCTTTGGAAAATCATGTCCTTTTACAATCATCTGAGTACCGATTAAGATATCTGCTTTATGCTCCGAGAATGCTTTTAAAATCGCATCATGACTTCCTTTATTCCTTGTTGTATCCATATCCATTCGAAGAACCTTTGCTACGGGAAATTCCCTATGAACAAGCTCCTCTACCTTCTGTGTACCTGTACCAAAGGCAGCAATATACTTGGAATTACACTGTGGACAAAGCTTTGGCTGTACTTCTTCATGCCCACAATAATGGCATACTAGCTTTCCATTATTATGAGACGTCAATGAGACATCACAGTGAGGGCATTTTAATACGTAGCCACAGCTTCTACAGGATACAAAACCTGCATAACCTCTTCGGTTCAGAAACAGCATAATCTGTTCCTTCTTATTTAATCGATCTATTATCAACTCTTTCAGCTTATAACTAAATATGGATTTATTCTTATTCTTAAGCTCCTCTCTCAAATCCACAACCCATACCTTTGGGGGCTTTGCTTCCTTCGCTCTTTTTGTCAGCGAATAAAGCTTATATTCCCCTTTCGTAGCATTAATATAGGATTCTAAGGATGGGGTAGCTGATCCGAGTAGCACACTGGCTCCGGTAAGCTCCGCTCTTTTACGAGCAACCATGACTGCATGATACTTGGGTGAGGTTTCGCTTTTATAGCTGCCCTCATGCTCTTCATCGATGATAATGAGTCCAAGATTTTGAAATGGTGTAAACAGTGCCGATCGTGGTCCAATGATGATATCAATCTCTCCGTTCGCTGCTCTTACACTCTGATCATAACGCTCTCCCTGTGACATCTTTGAATTCATAATTGTTATACGATCCCCGAATCGTTTATAAAAGCGCTGCACCGTCTGAAACGTCAGCGCTATCTCGGGTATCAGCATAATAACCTGTTTTCCTTGTGCGATAACCGAAGCAATAATATCCATATATACTTCCGTTTTCCCACTACCGGTAATGCCATGAACTAAATAGGTGCCTCTTATTCCCTCTTGATATTCTCTAATAAAGTCAATTACTATAAATTCTTGTTCATCATTTAATAACACAGGTTTATATGGCTCTCCACTGTACTGTACCGGATTACGATAGAGCTGCTCCGATACAATTTTCATAATACCCTGCTCCTGCATTCCCTGTAAGGTGGTTCTCGGTATTTTTAATTTACCGATTACCTCCTCATAATCTAAAACTCTGTTTTTTTGCAACGCCTCCAATAGGCGTAATTTTGCCTTATTATTCTTGCGTTGGTATTCATAATAAAGCTGATTGACCCGTTCCGGATCTATGGTTAATTCTACACTTCTTTGTTCCTTGATTTTAATCGCTTTTTTTACAGGAATTACGGTCTTTAAGGAATCATTCATTGTTCCACCGAAGTTTTCCTTCATCCAATATGCCAGATAGATAAGGTGACTTTCAATGATTTGCGCCCCTTGTACTACCTCGCTGATTGGTTTAATTAATTCTTTCGCAATCTTCGGCTCGGTGGAAATTCCAACGATGTAGCCATTAATTCTGCGATTGCCCTTACCAAAGGGTACAACTACCAAAGCTCCTATTACAGCTCGTTCACTATATTCCTGTGGAATGGCGTACTGGTATGTCTTGTCCAGATTTTCATGGGATATATCAATAATGATATCTGCATACATTTGATAAGACATAGCAGCCTCCTTTCCTTCTTTCGTTCTTTTCCTTCATGTATCAATAAATCACACGATTACCTTCCAGCCAGAATATCCTCAATCAACTCACGTTCATCCATGTGATGCTTCACACCCTTAATTTCCTGGTAATACTCATGTCCTTTACCGGCTAAAACCACTACATCACCTTCCTGCGCATTGTCGATACAATACTTAATTGCAGTCTTACGATCAATGATCTCAACATACTTACCGCTACCTTTTTTTACACCAACAAGGATATCATTAATAATATCCTGTGGCTCTTCAAATCTTGGATTATCGGAGGTAACCACAGTAAGATCTGCCAGTTCTGAGGAAACCTCTCCCATCTCAAATCGTCTGTCTCTGGATCGGTTACCTCCACAACCAAAGAGACATACCAGTCTTCTTGGATGATATTCCTTCAATGTGGTAAGTAAACTTCTAAGACTCATCGCATTATGAGCATAGTCAATCATCAATGTGAAATGCTCTGACACAGGGACTAACTCAACACGACCCTTAACATTGATTTTATCCAAAGCCTTAATAATTTCACTGTCTTTCACATCAAAATTTCTACATAAAGCAATTGCACAGAGTGAATTATATACATTGAATTTACCCGGAACATTCATACTAACCTCCAGGTTCATTAATCCTTCTACTTTATAAGCAATTCCCAGATATCCAGGGCATTCTACCAGCTTCACATCGGTAGCCCTGATATCTGCCTTCTCAGAGAAACCATAGGTTTCCACCTTACAGGTGTGCCCTTCAAGAATCTCCAGAGCATGGGAATCATCGATATTAATTAACCCAAGCTTACATTGTTTAAATAACAAACTCTTACATCTTAGATAATCTGCGAAATCCTTATGCTCCGCAGGACCGATATGATCCGGCTCCAGATTTGTGAAGATACCGTAATCAAAGGTAAACCCACTGACACGATTTAGCATAAGACCTTGGGAAGAAACCTCCATCACTACATACTCACACCCTGCTTCCACCATTTCGGCAAAAGTTTGTTGTATTATATAAGACTCCGGAGTCGTATTATTTGCAGGAATCACTTTATCAAGGATAATCGTCTCTATCGTTCCGATCAATCCGACTTTTTTGCCTGTATTCTCTAGGATGGATTTGATCATATAGGTCGTTGTTGTCTTTCCCTTTGTACCAGTGATACCAATTGAAATCAACTTACGTGCAGGATGTCCGAAATAAGCAGCTGACATACAAGCAAGGGCAAGGCGGGTATTTTCAACCTTTATCACTGTCACACCCTTTGGAGCTTCAACATCACGTTCCACAACAATAGCTGTCGCACCTTTTTCCACAACATCATTAATATATTGATGTCCGTCCGTCACTGCACCGGTTATGCATACGAATACGGAACCCTCTCCTACTTTACGTGAATCATATACCAGATCCGTTACCTGCGTATGTATCTCTCCCTGTATACAGCTATACTCTAAATCTTCTAATAATTGTTCTAATAACATATGTCAACCTCCATAGAATATATTTTGCATCGATTCTGATGATGTTATCAAATATAGTATTTGCTAAATGTGATATAAAACAGCATTATTTCACACATATAATTATAGGCGAATAATCTTATTTGTAAAGCCTTAGATCTTATTAACCTACTTATGGTAGAGTTTATAGCACAATATGCAATATTTTTAACCTTGATATTCTACAGCAATCGCTCTTTGATATACCAAATGAACCGCTAAGGCATATAGTAATACAGATATATATTTTTTTATATGGGAGGAATTATGCAACGACTTACCTTCGCCGGAATAGAGAGAAAGACACACCCAAACTGTCAAGATTATCTGGATGGTGTTTATTATGATCGAGAAGTCATCGACCCCTTTGATGAAGAAATTGTAAAAGATATTATTGAAATATATCAAATGTATTCGCACCAGATTGTTCTTGCCGGAGGCGAATGGGCATGGATTCAAGAAAACAAACAAAATGAATATAAAAAGAATTTAGCCAACGGGAACAAAGAAGCCTTAATCTCAATGTATCAAAACTTTTTTCGAAACCAGATATCGTTTGGTATATCTGCGCCTGACAGCGACTCGGAATCAACAAGACGGGATTTGGTGAACGATACCCTTTTAGATTTGGATACCTTAAGAGAATTCTGTGGAGACATACCGGTTTCAGAGTTAAGCACCCCCTTTATAGGAAATCCGTTTGGTGTATTAATTGACGGCTCCCTTATCCTTTACAACTCCTGCAGGCATTATTATCACGCATGTAAACTTAAGGAACTCACTGAGGGTATAAAAAGACCAGTAATTTTAGAAATCGGTGGTGGGTACGGAGGGGTATATTATTATCTGAACCGATTAACAAATAATTATTGTTATATCGTATGCGATCTGGCAGAGACCCTATTCACAAATTATTATTATACAAAAAAATGGTCTCACATGTTTCACAAAGACCTTAAAATAAAATGGGCCATGGAGGGTGAAATCACCCCCAATGACACACAAAAATATGACTTGATCTTTGTCCCATCTAATAATCACAGGAAAATAAATTGTGGATTTGATGTTGCTTACAATTCTAATTCCTTCTCCGAGATGAGTTATAAGGATATTAGTGATTACTTTGATACGATTCATCAAAATATTCCCACATATATCTTTCATCAAAACAGCAATTATAAACTTTGGGAAAGCTCCTCACGCGGACATACTGAAGTACTTGCAAAAGACTTTCCGATTCCTGATGGATATAAACTTATCTACCAGGCGATATCCCCATGGACTGGGGCAGGCGGACGGTATAGGGAATATCTTTACCAATATATCAATTAATGAATATATGAAATTATAACTTAGCTATTTAACATGTGTACTTAAGTATGCTTATACTAATATTTCTCCCACTAGATGTGTGATAGCATTTCCACCAATCTCAACACGATCCATCAAATTCTTGCAATACAGTTCTCCTCCTCTGTAGGAGAGCTGCCTTGCAATCATAACATCTTTACCCAATCGTTCACTCCAAAAAGGGATTAAGGTCGAATGAGAAGAACCGGTCACCGGATCCTCTGGAATTCCTGCTCTGGGAGCAAAGAAGCGTGATACAAAATCAACTTGATCTCCTTTTGCTGTAACTATGATACCAAAGTAATCTTCTAATTGCTTTAAAAGCGAAAAATCAGGTTTTAATTCTTTCATAGTCTGTTCATCCTTGACGACTACGACGAGATCTCTGGATTGATAGGTTTCTAATACGTCAATATTTAATGCTTTTTCCAATAATTGCGGCTTTACACATACTTTCGGTACTCTAGACGGAAAATCCATAAGGTAAATCTCTCCATCTCTTGTAACAGTAAGTTTCCCGCTCTTTGTTTCGAATGCTACCTGATTTAATGTAGTATCTATGTAACTCATCAATACATGTGCACTTGCTAAGGTTGCATGACCGCAGAGATCAATCTCTACTTCCGGAGTAAACCATCGCAGATCATAATGGTCATGATTTTTTACAAGAAAGGCTGTCTCTGCTAGATTATTCTCAAATGCAATCTTTTGCATGATTTCATCGCTTATCCATTTCTCCATCACACAAACTCCCGCGGGATTACCGCAATAATGTTCCTTTGTAAAAGCATCTACAACATAATACTTCATAATGTCCTCCATTCCGCCTAGTAAGTACTGTTTCTTACCCTAAATCAATTAATTCCATCGATAAATCTTTCATAATAGTATTTACTATATTATACCAACTCTTACATTTATTCAATATAATAGAATCACTTGAGATTACCCCCTCCATCTGTTGCAGTCGGACATCCACATCATGAACTACCTCCACCTGCAAATGAAATGGATAGACCTCAAGTAATTCAAAGATTCGTGACTTTAACCTACCTGTATTTGAAACAGGAGCATCCAAATAAAAGATTACCTCTTCTACATTCAGCTGAGATAGCTTTTCACCCAGCAATTGAATCGCAAGATCAGTCTGACTAATCAGCCGATACGTTCCACGAAGTCCTGCCAAATCTCTAATACTGCCATCCATGCATCGAATCAATATACCCTGGGATAATGCCACCTCAAGGGTAATAATCGTATTTAATCCATCGATCACAACGCTATTACCCAGTGTATCCCTCGTAAGCTCCTTCCCTTTTCTTAGTGCTAACTCCTCGTCTGACGAACTTGCTCTAACGATGGCTATTCTTTGTCGTTCGGATAACATAAAGTGGTTTCCAACAAAGGTGGATGCATTCTTAATAGGATATCCTTGATTAATAAGATATCGAATATCTTTTTGCGCCCTGCGAAGAATCCTCACACTATCATCCGAGAATTCTTTTTCGTCAGAAGGGACAAATCCTCTTCTACTATCGGTCATGCAATCATCTCCTATCTGGTTTATGTTCATGCGGTTAGTATCCAATTATATCTATGATTTTTGTAATTATATATAGGCTAACCGCAAACAGGTAATGATATTAATCTATTATAAGAACAATTAATGTAAACCTATTTGTGTGTTAGAAAGAAAATCTAGTTTCGTTAATCCTATGAATAATGGAATAAAGAAGTTTACTTCTCCTTATAACCTTTCACCTCTAACTTTTTACCATCCGTCTTTAACAGAAGCGCTCCCTTCTCATAAGTAATCATCGTTTTACTTCCGGCCGTGTCGAGTCGTTTCAACAGTTCCATATGAGGATGTCCATAGGTATTATTTTCGCCACAGGATATTAGAGAGATCTCAGGTTTTATAAGGGAAAGTAAATCTTGACCGGTTGAATATTTTGATCCATGATGAGCCACTTTCAATACATCCATATCATTGTTACCAGTTGATAGCACCTCAGTTACCAATTCTTCTCCATCCTTCTCAAGATCACCGGTAAAAAGCATATCAAAATCATGATATTTTAACCGAAGAACAGTAGAATATGCATTAATTGAGGAGGGGGTATAATCCTTTTTTGGATGGAGACAAGTAAATATAAGCTCTCCTTCACGAATGATATCCCCGCGCTTTATATATTGCGTTTTTATTCCTTCCTCCTTAGCAAGCTTCTCTAATTCCAGATAAGCGTTATCCTTCTCATTAATCATAGGAAGAATTAAGGTTTTTATTCTTATCTTCTTCTCCACCATCAATTCTTTCAACCCTGATATATGATCATTATCTGAATGTGATACAATTGCATAGTCGATTTTGTCAATCCCTATAGATAGAAGATATGGCTGGATACGGTATCTTCCCACATTCTTCACATCACTGCTGCCCCCATCGAGTAAATAGGTTGTTCCCTCCTCATTTTGCAACACAATCCCATCACCCTGTCCGACATCCAACATCATAACAGCCAAATCTCCTTTTAACTGAGGCAAAAGAAGTATTGCCAGTGCCAGAACCGGTAGTAGCATAATCAACTTATTCTGATTGCGATATGCAAGCCATAGAAACAATGCAATGATACATAGATAGATCATGATTCTTGCACCATCCGGCTTTCCAACCGTGATTAGATGGTAGGGCAACGCTCCGCCCATCCTGCAAATCCATTCATAGAACTTCAGAATATAATTTGAAGCACCAATTAGGAAGATTCCCAGAGGGAGATAGATAACTCCGGCGATTCCAGCTAGAATTGATGTTAATGTAAGGATTGTTACAAAAGGAAGAATAATCAAATTCGTAATTAAACTATAGAGAGGAAATTGATAGTAATAATATATTACCGCCGGCGTAGTAGATATCTGTGCACTATAGCTAATATAAATGCTATTAACTATAGCATTTTTACTCGAATACAGCTTTTGTAAAGCTGGATAAATAACAGCAATTCCAAGTACCGCGCCAAAGGATAACAAAAAGCCTGCACTCACGATTTGAAGGGGATTTTGCAATAATATAAGAAATGCACTTAAGGATAGGGAGGAAAGCATATCGTAAGTTTTCCCAATCAATGCCGCCAACAGCATCACCGCCATCATTACAACCGCTCGGTTGGTCGATACACTAAAATCAGTTAGCACTCCATAGCTATAGATAATAAAGATGGAGCAAAAGGTAGCCACAAGAATCGGCAGTTTTATCCTTTTTAATATATGAAATACAAACATACCAATCAAGGATATATGTAAGCCCGATATCGCTATTACATGGGATATACCATTCATCTGATACAATTGTTTGATTTCATCATCCAGCAGATATTTTTCACCAAGTATCATCGCAATTAGTGTACCAGCTTCTTTCTCAGGCAAAATCTGTTCATACACAGCCAGAAGTCTTTGCTTAATCGAATCCAGCACCGCATGAAACCGGGAATAGCTTTCATCAGAAACAGTGATACTTTCTGCTAGCATTTTATAATCAATATTTTCGATTTGATAATATAATTTTTCGTTAAACTGGCCTGGATTTGAGGCAGAAGTAAACTTTTGAAGGGAACCGTGAATGGTTATTTTGTTCCCTACCAGATAGGATTTTTGAAGAGATGCATCCGGTTGGTACGAACCTCTCTTTTGATTTGTACAATATACAATAATACTCTCACATTGATATGCTTTTTTATCCTCCAATTCCACCGTAGTATTTTTTATATAAATGGCCCTTGAGGACTGTTTTTGTACAATCATCGAGATGGTACCAGATACATTACAACTTAACTTCTGGTCGAATACCTGATCCAGTTCAGGTCTGGTTAACTGACCCTGCATTGAGAGAAAGCCCAAAAGCAACAGAAAAGGTAGACACCACAGGAACTTATCTTTCGTTGTAATCCATTGATTATAAATCCGGTATTGAAACAAATAAATCATTAACGCAACTATAAACATTATTAATAAAACCAGAAAAAGCACAGCACTTTTCCAAGCTAAAAACATACCAAACAGATAAAAGCAAAGAATCAAAATAAAGGGACGTTTAATCATATCGCCTCCATATAATACGTTTTATAATAATATTGATTTAGTTCCTAAAATAAAAAATAGCAGGCAGTTTGTTTTAAGATAAATCTAATTCGAAGATAGGTATTATAAGTTTTGGTTTATAACGAATAATCTTCATGAGAATTTGTTAAAAGTAATTGTTTTTATAGGATTTGTTTTATAGGATTTGTTTTATAGGATTTATTTTTAAGAATTGTTTATAAAATTTGTGATTGCAATTTGTGATAAAATTTGTTTATAAATTTTGTTTAAGAATTTGTTTTCTAAGAAACAGAATCAAAGGAACTAGTTTGTTTAAAAAGGATTTATTTTATAAGAATAATTTCATAAGAATTAGTTTGATTTGATAGATAGAAAAATTTGATAATAGGATGTAATATCGTATGTAACATCCTATTATCAAGTGTAACATTCTTTAATATGGTTCATTAATATGGTTCATTAATCTGGCTCTTTTACCAAGCTGAGATTTGCTTCCAACGGCTGGTCAAACTTGATATTTTCCATATACTTCTTTTGAACCACACCGTTTATTGTAAATTTAACCTTGTTAATATCCGGAAGCTCTACCAGTGTATTTACAATTGAGTATATTGCAATTTCTTCCTTCACAGTTGGGATTTTATCAAGAAACTTCTCATTAAAACCTACCGTACAGATACCATCAGCCTTTGTTATATTCAGTAGTTTCGTTCCTTCAGGAACGGTTGGATACATATTAGGATTCTTTGGTCCATCAATCATCAGTTGCACCAACTGTTCTTCAATTGATTCCGTTCCGGAGTAATTGATATTAGCGGTATCTTCCATTAACATATCGCCTTTTTTGTTTGTAAAATACAATTTTATCTTATAGCTCATGTTCGTTTCTGTATTGTCTATGAAGTCGTCCTTCGATAACGGTACGATAACATCTCCGTTTGAATTCACCATAGGTTGACGATTGACACTGAACTGTACATCGTCCACCCCTTTCACTTGACAAAGAGTTTTTACGACGGCAGCACAGCCAACAATTTTGTTGATGTCTGATAATTCGTTATAGGTTTCATCGAAGTTAATAATCAAATTACCCCTCTTGTCAAATGCATATTCCACAGGCATATGTTCCGGGAGTACTCTTTTATAAACGGCATTTTTAGGTTTTCTTTTTATTTGTGTTAACAACTCACGAATCTGTTTGACCGGATCAGTTTCTTTCATATTATAGCTCTCACTCACTAATCCGGAGGTTTTTGTATTTATATAATATACTCTAACTTCCTTGGAAGATGATGATTTCTTATTATTGTCACCACATCCGACAAGAAGTATCGATAATATTAATATCAGGAGCATTCCATACTTTATTTTCATAATTACCTTCCAATCCAAGATATTAAATCGGCTATATTAAACGATAAAGTTCAGCGGTATTCTAACATTGAATGTAGAACCTTCCCCTTCTTTACTATATACCTTAATCGCTCCACGATGCATCTGGATAACATTTTTGGTGATAGCCAGACCCAAACCGGTACCTCCGGTCTCACGGGACCTTGCCTTGTCCACGCGATAGAATCGTTCAAATATCGAATCCTGGGCATCCTCCGGAATACCGATACCGGAATCCGCAACTTTGATAAAGAAATATTTATGATCCGCATTCAAGGAAACTCTAACCCATCCATCTTCTGTGTTATATTTGATAGCATTCTCAATTAGATTCGAGATAGCAAGAGATAACTTCACTTCATCAATATCAGCAACAACCGGGCGGAAGCTTTCATATATAATTTCAATATTTTGTCTCTTAGCAATTGGAGTAAGACGTTTTAATATAAGCTCCAATAATTCATTGATATTTACCGGCGTAATATTTAAATCACCAGCAGTTTTATCAAGCTTAACCAGGGATAAGAGATCATTAATAATCTTGTTCTCTCTTTCAATCTCATCTGTTATATCGGTTAAAAATTCACGATAGAGTTCCACAGGAGCTTCCTCTTGCATAATAAGAGAATCTGCCAAAACTTTAATTGAGGTAATCGGAGTCTTTAATTCATGTGATACATTAGATACAAATTCCTGCCTGGAACTCTCCAGCTTCTGCATCCGCTTAATCATATGATTAAATGAATCCGATATCTTTTCAATCTCATTATATCCCTTCACCGATATGCCCTCATCCATATTATAACCTTCGGACATTCGGTCTATTGAATTTACCACATTCGTTAATGGGTTCGTCAATGTAGCTGAGAAATAAATTGCAAATACAACAATCAACACTCCTAATGTCACTGCAAACAATAAAATCCTTCGCTCCAAGCTATCACGAATACTTTGAATATCCTTGGTAGAAACACTCATCACGATAACACCCATTATATCCTTTGATTGATTTTTCAAGATTGGAATTGTCAATCGAATATAATTTGATGACTTATAATTAGTTGCCCTAGAAGCATCTCCGCCCAAACATTTGATTACATCCTCAGAGATAAGGAACTTCCCTTCCTCAAGGGAATAAGTATCCTTAATAACTTTAAGTGTATCATTGACTATTATAATTCTACCCTGATATATATTTGCAAAACGCGTTACTTCATTTTCTACATCAGGATCCTCACCGGAGGTTAGAAACACGGAGGAACTCAACTTATTCGAGAGAACATTTCCCTGATTTTGTAACTTTAATATCTGATTGGTGATAGCCTTATCCTGATATGTGTTTAATAATACAAAGGAAAAAAAGGAAAGAGGAACCACACCTAAGATAATAAAAATTATCAGCAGGTACATTCTCATACTATTTAAAAAATGTAATTTACTCTTGATTCTGGAAATAATAACCTACACCCCATTTTGTATGTATATATTTTGGCTCACTTGGATTGCTTTCGATTTTTTCACGTAATCTACGAATGTGAACATCCACTGTTCTTACATCACCAGGATAATCATATCCCCATACGATGTTCAGCAGATTCTCACGGCTGTAAACCTTGTTTGGATTAAATACAAGTAACTCCAATAAATCGAATTCTTTCGCTGTTAAATTTACTTCCTTGTTGCTAATATATACTCTTCTATTTTCGCAGTCGATTTTCATATCGCCGAATGTTATTTGCTTCATATCAGCATTGTTATTAGCAACATTCTTGCTGCTTCGGCGAATAATTGCCTTTATTCTTGCTTTTACTTCTAATATATTAAATGGCTTTGTAATATAATCATCAGCACCATACTCTAATCCGAGGATTTTATCCATATCATCCCCTTTAGCAGTCAGCATAATAATCGGCATACTTGAGAATTCCCTGATTTGCTGACATACTTCAAAGCCGGTCAGCTTAGGAAGCATAACATCCAGTAAAATCACATCATACTCTTTCTTTTTTGCTGCCTCTAAAGCCTCTTCTCCATCAAATGCACAGTCTACTTCCATGCCATCTTGCTCTAAGCTAAAGCGGATGCCTTTCACGATTAATTTTTCATCATCAACAACAAGTACTCTTTTCGCCATCTTATCACCTCATATTATAGTATGGTTATATGGCAATTATTTCACGCAAATGTATGACTTTATTTTACCAAATAACCCCTCTTTAATTCCAGAAATCTTCATAACATCTTCTACTTTTTTAAACTGTCCGTTCTTTGTTCTATAACTTATGATACTCTCTGCTTTCGACTGACCGATTCCAGGAAGATTCATTAATTGCTCCGCCGTGGCGGTGTTTATATTGACTAAATCTCCGTTAGAATCTGTTTGCTCTGTCGTATCTTGATTATTGCCACTATCCGAAGATTTATCCCCTTCAATATACTGATCTTTCGAAAGTTTTGATACCTCTTGTACGGTAGGAATGTAAATACGTTGTCCGTCAATCACTTTCTTGGCCTGATTTATATAATCTCCCGCAGCATTTTTACGCAATCCACCTGCCAGTTTGATTAAATCACTTAATCTGGCACCTTCTTGAGCACGGTATACACCCGGTTTAGCTACTGCACCACATAAATGAATGTAGAGCTCTGTATTAATCAATGTGCCCTCAGTTGAATCATCTTTCGCACTATTTTTTGCATCCACATCCTTCTGTTTCGCTGAGCTATTTTGTCCGCTTCCCTGCGAAGGGTTCGGAGAAGGTGTAGTTTCAGTTAAAGTCGTTTGAAGTCCTGACTTACCGGAATCCTTATAAGAACAACTATAACATAGACCGGTAATCAGTAAAAAAGCACAGGATAATCCTGTAATTATTATTTTCTTATTTATGTTCTTATTCATATTCATCTTCCTTTATTCAAAGAAGACTTAAAAGTACCCTCTATACTTTTCATAAGACAATCTTATTTTACATAATTTGCCCACCTTTTACAATAGGAATAATAACTAGTTTTAAAAAATTATCATATACATTTTTCGCGATTCCAATAAAAAATCACAATACCTGATATAATAAGAATTACACCTATCAATTTCTTCCATTCAAATGGGACTTTTTCACATCCACAGATACCAAACACCTCAATCAAATAAGCAATTATTAGTTGGGCGCTAATAATAAAAATATTAGCCATAGCTGGCCCTAATGTGTCCACGCTTTTTATTACCGTGTACGTGATAAATGCTCCTAACACACCTCCAAGCAACATATATTTATGATCCACTTTTAATAAAGAGGCAAATGAACCCTCTCTTCCTGATGTAACCCAGGCGCCAAGACAAACCAGTAAGGCTGTGAACTGTACAAAACTTGCGGTCACCCAAATACCTGACTGCTTTGTAACACCAGTATTAAACACACCCTGTATACTCATTAATGAACCGGAAATAACAGCAATCAGAATACCTAACATAATCATACCAAACCTTTCATTAAGATTAATTTTCTCTCTTAACATTTCCAAGTTCGGGTATCACTATTCAATGGTTGGGCGCAATACAAATGGATAATAATTAGACGAGGTATCTCTAAAACAGTTCCGTTTAAATAACCTTTTTCTCGATTTTCTCAACCTTCGTTAATTGCCAAAGTAAATTCCAGTCCGCATCTTTCAAAAGCTGATTTTACTTTGGCAATCTATGTCCATACCGTTTACCTTACAGTTTATTTGTCAAACTCATTTATGTTATAGTTATGTTGCTATGTCCCGGTAAATAAGGAGGTACCAACATGGCCAATAATAAACATTTAACGCTAGAAGATCGCTCAACTATCCAATCCATGCTAAAGGACAAAGCATGCTTCAAGGAAATTGGGCGGGTTCTTTTCAAGGATCCTACGACGATTTCAAAAGAGATACGTTCCCATCTAGTCTTTCGACGTATCGGAGGTATGCACACTCGTTACAATGCATGTCAGCATCGCTTTTCCTGTTCAAAAACTCACCTCTGTAGTCCCTGCAATACCGATCGCAGATTCAAGCTTTGTAAACACTGCTCCATGTGCAACTCTTTTTGTAAGGACTTTCAAAAAACTCTATGCTTTCTTTTGGAAAAACCACCGTATGTCTGCAATGGATGCTCAAAAAGATTTCAATGCAGCCTCGAAAAACGCTATTACTATGCAGAAGAAGCTCATAAGGAATATCGCTTGATTCTTTCAGAGACTAGATCTGGCATCTCTCTTTCCGAAGAAGAGGTTCTGTATCTTGATGATCTTATCTCTCCTCTTATCAAGCAACAACAGTCTCCTCATCATATTTATGTAACAAATCGTGACTCCATCATGATCAGTGAGCGCACGATTTATCGATTAGTAGATGCTCGTGTTCTTTCTGCAATGAACCTTGATCTTCCTAGGAAAGTTCGCTACCATTCTCGCAAAAAAACAATTCAGCTAAAAGTGGACAAATCATGTCGCATTGGACGCAATTATGAATGCTTTCAAGCCTTCCTAACCAATCATCCGGATGTCCCCATTACTCAACTCGACTCTGTTGAGGGCAAAAAAAGCGGAAAAGTTCTGCTTACAATTCACTTTGTGAATACTGAAATGATGCTTGCTTTCCTCCGTGATCATAACGATTCTAAGTCAGTCATAGCGATTTTTAATGCACTATACCGAATCCTTGGATCGAAATATTTCACACGGATTTTCCGAGTATGTCTCGCTGACAATGGAAGTGAGTTCTCCAACCCAAAGGCAATTGAGTTTGATGTGTTGGGGAACCAAAGAACACATATCTTTTATTGCAATCCCAACGCACCTTATCAGAAAGGATCGGCTGAGCGCAATCATGAATTTATAAGATGTTTTTTGCCCAAAGGCACTGATTTAGAGCCATATACTCAGAAAGATATCAATCGAATGATGGATCACATTAATTCGTATAGCAGAGAAAGTATTGGTGACAAATCTCCTTACGATATGTTTGCCTTCCTCTATGGCAAAGACATTCTAGATTTACTTGAGTGCCACCGTATTCCTCCCCAGGATGTGACACTCAATAAATCTATTTTTGATAAGGAGGTCGAATTATGATGTACGATAAAAAATCCATTAGTTATCAAATCAACCTTGAAGCGCTTCACGAAATGGAGGAATGTGTCCCAATGACGCTAGATGAACGCAAAAATCTACGTGAATGGGTCCGTAAAGGCCATGACATCGATTCCAATCCATGGGATTACTTAGATTCTGACGATATGCCACTCAACTTCCTACAAGCATATCGGTTAGAGATTGGATATTCCAGTGGCCCATGGGACTACTGGAAAGGCCCCGAACATCAAACATACTGGAATGATGACTTAAAATGTTTCTTATCAAAAGATGAAATCTAACCACCAATAAACCAAACCGGGACACAGCATCACATAACTCCATTGACGGGTGGAATTTACTCTGGCAAAAAAATGACTAAATCTCACTCGCGCTGAATTGCGCCCTTTTTTCCTTACCTAAGTCCAATTTTACACCTATAATCACCAAAATGCATTAGTTTTAAGAGAACATAGCAATTCATTCTTGATCTCCACTACTTTACTGTCATGGGACTAGAGGTTTACTATGGCAAACTAGAACTTACCCTGTCAATTGACCTTTTCTCAACCTTTTCTCAACAAGAAAAAACTCCGAACTATGAATGCTTTCGGAGTTTCCCGTTTATTAATTCTTTTGCCTTTATAAGATCTTGTTTATTACATTCCTGCTTACTATATCTTGCCTTTTCATATATTTTAGTGAGCTCATTTTCTTTTTGCACATCTACGTCCTTATCATCTGAAGCACCGATCGCATACCGACTCAATTTCGTGGGTGTCATATCCTTGGTCAACTGATCGTGATTGGCCTTCGTGACAATTGCATTATAATATTGTTTTCTAATTTTCTCATTGTTTGATTTACCGAAGATGACTTGATACAGTTTTTGTGTAAAAGAATTGTCTTTTTTCTTAATCTTCTCTTTCGTTTCAAAGGGAGAGATAAATTCCACCTTATCCTCTACCGCTTTGAACTTATTCCAATAGAACTTCTTGAAAAGAAGTATTATGCAATAGATTATTCCTGTTACGATTAATAGGATGATTGAAACGTATAAGATTGTGCCTATCGCATCTAATATCGGATGATGACCTTGTGGAATGATCGGTGGTCTACCAATTCCATGATCTGATTTATCCGGCTTTACTTCCTTTACCTTTTTCGGAAGAAACAAATACACAATAGCCATAATTACTTTAAGCAGGATATTTCCAACGAATGATAATATACTATGTAGCGGCAGTTGAGAAATAAGAAGTATTGCACCACCACAAAGTATGATAAATGCACCAAATATAAAGTGGTTATTGACCTCAATTTGATGGATTGGTATGTGTTTCATTCTTTCATACTTTAAAAAATAATTATTAAAATTTATTATATACTGATTGATAAAGTACAAAAATATATAAACAAAAGACAACCATATAAATACTTCTTTCCATGTATTTGATTTCAATGAATCACTAAAAAAATACATCGCTATGATGGTCAAAATATAGATAATATTTGTATTTACCAGATTACTTTTTTTCTTTATACGCATGATAACAGTTATAGTTATCAGAATACACAGATAAAGACCGTATACTGTAAGCATGATGATATCATGAAGCAGTAATAGGTATGGCATTATTAACAATAGGTGTAAAAGAGCAAAAGCCCACAGTGATTTTGCTTTTTTATTGATCCAGTATGAAATAAAAGGCACAGGGATAATATACCATACTGTACCAAAGTAATTCATATTACCGGTAAGCACCAGAAACACAAAACCAATGATACAAATGGAGATTATGAGTCTTAATATAATATTAATTATATCAACAACGAATAGATATTGTTTATTATTCACCTTACTCTCCTTTCCTTATGCTAGGTTATCAACTCCCATGAAATCACCTGCGGCATCAACTCATTACACACATGTAGCTTAACTTCATTATTCGTTGGAATAAACCAGGAAAAATCCTTGTGCAATTCCAGCTGTTCTAATAATAAGTTCTGTAGATCCTCTTTTTGGTAGGCGGATATTATTATGATATAGTCTTCATCTACACGATTAATTAATTTATCATTAATTGTTGAAACAAACGGGGCTGCACTCAAAGTCGTATCTATTCTTGATAGAGCCTCCATTAATGAGCGTATGTGATCTTTTCCACATCCTGCGGGAATATCCAGAATTTCTTTAGTTATGATGTCCTTTGCATTGGTAAATACAGATACTTCGATCCCTTGTTTTATGAATTCCACTGCTAACGTTGCCCCAACTCGTATACTTTCTTCCTGTATATCCTCAAAAATCCGGAGCCCTTCATTTTCAGTGTTGATCAGTATTTTAATTTTCTGTGATGAGGTGTAATCATTCACGTTTACTTTTAACGAACCGGTCTTTGCAGAAGCTTTCCAGTTCACCGACTTTAAATTATCATAGGATTGGTATTCTCTGATGCTTCGAAATTCAAAGGGATCTTCGTTTATAAATCGCTTTATTAAGACGGTTCCTAGCATTTTTAGAAAAGGCACTTCAATCCTTGCATAATCTACTAACTTAGGATATACAAATAGGCGAATATCCTGATCATAGTTCTTTAATTTTTCTGAAGTCATAAATAAATTAGAGCATACAACACAAATCTGATTAATGGTATAATAACCTCTCCGAGTACATTGAAACGTTAATGTTCTGGTAACTCGTTGATACATCATTAACGATAGCATATCATTTCTATAATACTGATCTGAAATCATAGAATTATTATTGTCCTCAAATAATAAATTCTTTGATACCATGAATTTAACCTGTACCGCCAGTAGAGGCATCCATTTTCGATTCGTTACTGTTTCCTGCAGCAACAACGTTTGCCCCTCTATGGCCATATCATCTGATAAGCGTAGGTTGACCGTCAGATTTTTCATCCAGATATGATTGAATATGTAATTCAGTAATTGATGCAATAATAATATGATCAGGAGTACTATAACAATTATCATATAAATAACCTGCCCTTCCTCATATTAGTGTCTACCTTATCTTCTATGAAATTCTTCTGTAGGCACAGGTGTATCACGTAAAATCTCCTTTATAATATCTAAACCCGATTCGCTTTTTTGGAATGAGTTTCTTAAAATCAGTCGATGTGACAACACATAAGGCGCAAGGTATTGAATGGTTTCAGGAGTAACATAGTCCGTTCCACAAATGGCGGAATATGCCTGAACTGCTCTTAACAGCGCAAGACTTCCTCTTGGGCTCACCCCCAATGATAATTCTTTATGGGTTCTAGTTTTATGTACTATTTCTATTATATACTCCATTAATGTTGGGTGAATATATACGGATTTTATGCACTCCTGCATCATAATGAGATCTTCTTTCGTACATACGGGAACGATGCTTTCCAATGGATTATCCAAAATAAAACGGTTTAATATCTCAATTTCTTCATTGACTTCCGGGAATCCAATATTAATCTGCATCAGGAAGCGATCCAACTGCGCCTCAGGTAAAGGAAATGTTCCTGCCGTTTCGACTGGATTTTGAGTTGCAATTACTAAAAATGGTTTCTCTAAGCTTCTTGTTTCCCCATCAATTGTAATTTGCTTTTCTTCCATGCATTCCAATAAACTGGATTGCGTTCTTGGAGTAGCACGATTAATTTCATCTGCTAACAATATATTGGTAAAGGCAGGTCCTTTACGAAAAGTAAACTCAGCTAACTTCTGGTTATAAAAATTCAAACCTGTTATGTCAGACGGCAATAAATCCGGTGTAAACTGAATTCTTTTGAAATCAGCATGAATGGATTTTGCCAATGATTTTGCCATAACCGTTTTACCGGTACCCGGAACATCTTCTAACAATACATGACCATTTGCAACCAATGCAGTAATTATGAGTGTAATCGTATCTGATTTTCCTATGATAACCTTTTCAACATTTTCTTTCATTGCTGCTGCTTTTATACTCAACTCTTGAATATCCATATCATAACTTCCTTTCCATTCTTTCTCCTGTAATTATAAATAAACTGCATTAGGTATAATATGGACATATTATCTAAATTTTAACTATTAAAATTGTGAGATATATTTAACTAATAGGATCTTCTCCCTTAATGTTATTTTCATTTGACGGACTATCATTCGTTTGATAATGAATATTGCTATTAGAACAACATGTAATGTATAATATTACCATACATAATGCTCGTTTACTATAGTGAACTGTTCGTCATTTATATTTTAATCGACTGGAATGAAACAAATTTATATATTGTTGCATTTAATCATATAAATAAAGGGAGGCTATTTTATGAAGAAACTTGTATTGTTATTAATTCTTTTATTAATTTTATTGTCAGGTTGTGGCACTAAGGTACAGCCAAAAGAGCAAGAGATACAGAAACCAACTGCTTCGATCAAAACGACCCCCACAGTTTCCGTAAGTAAGCCTACTGAAACTATAAAACAGACCATTCCACTGAAAGATTCACCTAAAGATTATCCCCTTGAAACCGCTATTGCAAATGGGGATTATGTTAGGATTGATGTAGAAATATCAAACAATGAAGCAATGGATGACTTTTTAAAGAAAGTTTCAAACAAGGAAAATGCATCCGTTAGAACGGTATTATATACAATAGAGGGAGACCCAATAATCACAGATTTTTTATATAAGAATTCTCGTTTTAAAGTTATTTATGATGCCACTAGAGATAAATTTGGAAGTGTTTCAAAAATCGCAGTAAAAACATATAAAAATCTTGTAACATATCAGGATGATGGAAAATTATATTATTTTGTAACAAATCTTGATAAAATAACAGCAAAAGACTATAAAAATGGTTTTGATTGTGATTTTCTAAAATTTGATTATGTCAGTAAATAAGCATAAGCGATTTTAAGTTGTTAGCAGTCTTTGGTATAATGTAGCGATGAAAAGCCACAAAACCTAGGGTTTTGCGGCTTTTTCAAACAAACTAATTTTTTATAATTTTTGAGCATTAAATATTTCCGATTACGTTATCTAGTATTCCAATCATTTCATCTACATGGTGCTTCTCAATTACCAACGGTGGAACAAATCGAATCACATTGGTTCCGGCTGCGATTAATATTAACCCTTGATCCATCACCTTCGGAATAATATCTTTAACCGGCATAGAAAACTCTAGTCCTTGCATCAACCCCATGCCACGTCGTTCTACGACACAATCATATTTCTCAACCAAAGAGTCCAGTTGTTTCTCCAGATAGGAAGAAATCTGCTTCACATGTGCGGGTATTCCATCTTGTTCAAAGATGTCAAATACCGCGTCTACAGCTGCGGTAACAAATGGATTCCCGCCGTACGTAGTTCCGTGATCACCGGGTTCAAACGCTGCTGCTACCTGCTCGGTCGCTACAAATGCGCCCACCGGAACACCACAACCGAGTGCCTTTGCCGTAGTTACGATATCCGGCTTAATACCATATTGCTCATAGGCATACATCGTACCGGTTCGTCCCATACCGCACTGAATTTCGTCAAGAATCAAAAGGATGCCCTTCTCATCACAAAGATTCCTAACCCCCTGAACAAACTCCTTTTCAGCTGGGTATAGTCCACCTTCACCCTGAACCGTCTCCATAATGATAGCGCAAGTATTCCCTGTTACTAATTCTTTCACACTGTCTAAATTATTATATTCTGCAAAAACCACTCCCCCGATCAGAGGTTCAAAGGCTTCTCTATATTTCTTTGTACCGGTGATACTTAATGCTCCCATACTACGGCCGTGGAAAGAATTATTCATGGAGATAATCTGGCTGTTTGCTATCCCGTGCTTTTTGTAATAATATTTTCTGGCAAGTTTTACAGCCCCTTCAATTGCTTCAGTACCACTACTGGTAAAGAAAACCCTGTCTAATCCGGTTGCCTTCGTTATCTTCTTTGCAGCCGAGACTGCCGGAGCATTATAATATAAATTAGAGGTGTGCAACACCTTATCAATCTGATCCTTTAATGCATCGTTAAATACTTTGTTCCCATAGCCTAATGCAAATACTGCGATTCCTGCTGCAAAATCAAGATATTTTTTATTCTTCGTATCATATAGATACACGCCATCACCGTGATCAAGCACAACCTGATAGCGGTTATAGGTATGCATCAATACCTTTTCTGCATCATCAATATACTGATTCATCTTCATCCTCTCCCCTGCTATCGATTATTTATTTTTCATTTTCAAACAAGCTTACCTGGTCAATTATTGCAGTACCGATTCCTTTATTCGTGAAGAATTCTAACAATAAGCAATGCTCCATTCTACCATCCAGAATATGCACTCTGGATACGCCGTTTCTTACTGCGTCCACGCAATTCTTCAACTTCGGAAGCATTCCTCCTCCAATAAACCCGCTCTCAAATAATTCATCCGCTCTATCAAGTGTAAGAACAGATATAAGAGAACTTTTATCGTTTGGGTCAGCATATACACCTTCAATATCCGTTAAGAAAACTAATTTTTCTGCGCCGATTGCTGTAGCTACCGCGCAAGCAGCATCATCCGCATTGATATTATAATTCTTATAATCTTCATCCACACCGATTGGGGCGATAATCGGAACAAAATCGTTATCAATTAAGGTATTGATCAACTGAGGATTGACTTCTTTGATATTTCCAACAAATCCGATATCCTGACCGTTAACCGTCTTCTTATCTACCATTAACGTGCTTCCATCCTTACCGCTGATGCCGACCGCTTTTACACCAAGCTTCTCCACCAACTGAACCAGATTCTTATTTACTTTGCCAAGAACCATCTCTGCTACTTCCATCGTCTGGTCATCGGTTACTCTTAATCCCTCTATGAATTTGGATTCATGACCGAGCAAGCCAAGCCATTTTGTAATCTCCTTACCACCACCGTGTACAATAATCGGTTTCATACCAACCAGCTTCAATAAAGCAACATCTTTAATAACATTCAGTTGGAGATTCTCGTCAAGCATCGCGCTGCCGCCGTACTTTACTACTACCTTCTTATTGTTAAACTTTTGTATGTAAGGGAGTGCCTCAATCAGAGTTCCTGCCTTAATTAATATCTGATCCATTTGTTCCATTTTTTACATCCTTTCAAGATAATGATACGTTTATAGTAATTGTTAACAAAGGTTTATGTTGTGGAGTTCCCGAAAGGATTCCTCAGGGCAGTTTGATTTGTGAACCTCCTCAGGAATTCCATCCGGAAATATTCTATACTGTGTATAGGACTCGGGTCGGCTTCAATCATCGCTTTTTTGTTTCTTATGAACGGTAATCTGCGTTAATTTTAACGTAATCATAGGAGAGATCACAGCCCCATGCAGTCGCGGTGGATGTACCTGACTTTAAATCTGCAGTTGCTTTTACTTCTTTTGCAGAAAGTATCTTCGTTGCAAATTCTTCGCTGTAGTCAGCTGCCATACCATTCTCTACCAATTTAATTTTTCCCTCAATACTTTCAATGTATAAATCAACCTTATCCGGTTCAAAAGATACTCCGGAATAGCCCATAGCACAAAGAATACGACCCCAGTTTGCATCATTTCCGAATACTGCTGTCTTTACAAGACTGGAGGTTATAATTGATTTGCTGATTACTACCGCTTCCTCTTCTGATCCTGCACCAAATACCTGAACTTCAAATAATTTGGTTGCGCCTTCGCCGTCTGCAGCCATTTTCTTTGATAAATCTGTTGTTACAAAATTGAGTGCCTGACAGAATATCTCATAGTCTTCGTTCTTCTCTGTAATTGTTTTATTCCCGGATAACCCGTTTGCTAAAACCAGTAATGAATCATTAGTTGATGTATCACGATCTACCGATACCATATTAAAGGAACGTTTTACATCAGCACTTAATGCTTCCTGAAGAAGCTCTTTTGTAATTGAAACATCAGTAGTTACAACTCCTAGCATGGTAGCCATATTCGGATGAATCATACCGGAACCCTTAGCCATACCACCAAGCTTTACTTCCTTACCATCCAGCATAAAGGTAACTGCACATTCTTTGGAATAGGTATCTGTGGTCATGATAGCCTCTGCAGCAAGTAACCCAGCTTCTACTCCTTCTTTTAATTCAGCTGCCAAAATCTTAGCACCTTCCTGAATCACATCAATAGGCATCTGTTTACCAATAACACCGGTAGATGCTGTATAGACCGCATTAATAGGGAGCTTCATAGCATCTGCAACAGCCTGAGCCATCTTCTCATTATTGATATCGCCCTCAACACCGGTACATGCATTTGCAATACCGCTGTTAAGAACCACCGCTTGAATATTCTCGCTTTCCTGTGTTAATTTAATATCCCACTTTACAGGAGCTGCCTTTACCACATTCGTAGTAAAAGTACCCGCTCCCACAGCGGGAACTGTGGAATACACCAAAGCCATATCTTTTTTCTTCTTTTTTATTCCAGCATATACACCGGCTGCTTGAAAGCCCTGTGCTACGGTAACTCCGCCATTTATTTTATTCATAATTATTACCCATCCTTTCCAAATGCCTAAAAGCAATTACCTCAGACATACCGTTATGTATAAATCATATCAGCCACTTATACACTCAGATATGATTTTATCATTTACGGTTCTATGTTATCCTTACATTAATATAAGGTTACGTTCTATTCGATTATTTTTATACACTATCTTCCGTGATATTTAGTGCATAACAATTGAGATCCGTTCGCTCCGTCCATCCCAGGCTCTTCCAAACTTCATTACCCAGATTATTATCCTTTAAACAAAAAAGTGCCAATCTGGATATTTTTTCAGCTTTCATCGCTTCAATTACATATTGAATAAGCAGCCTGCCGATGGACTTCTGTCTGTGAGACTCCTCCACACATACATGATAGAGATATCCTCTTCTCCCATCATGGCCTCCTAATGCTACACCGATTATTCTGCCATTATCATTATCGGTTGCAACAAAGTTAGTAGTCGGATTCCGTTTGATAAATCTTGTAATACCCTCTTTCGAATCATCCATGCTTCGCAGTCCAACACCCGGCATGTTTTTCCAAAGTTGATAAACTTCAGCATAATCACTCTCTGTGAAAAACCGTATCATGAATCCTCCCCTCCAAGCTGATCAATGCTTAAAACAAGCTTTTCTATGCATCAGCCAAAATGAATTATTCATAATTATACATCTGGATTGAATTTTATGCAAGAATTATTTTAATTTTTTTATATCGATTCCCTTTTTCATCAAGCTCTCGTAGATTTTTGCAATCGGGAATCCAACTACGTTATAATAATCACCCTTTATTTCCTTAATATATATACCGAATAAACCTTGTATCGCATATGCTCCCGCTTTATCCATCGGCTCTCCTGTCGCGATATAGTCATAAATCTGCTTCCTGGTCAACGGCTGTACTGTTACCTTTGTTTCAACTGAAAAGGTAATATATTCTTTGTAACCGTCCTTATTCTTTATAATAATACTAACGCCCGAATATACCTCATGCACATCATCTGATAACATGGAAAGCATTCGGAATGCATCCTCTTCATCCTTCGGTTTACCAAGTGCCTCGTCCTGGTAAAAAACCATCGTATCAGCACCAATGATGATTCCTCCCTCGTATTCGCCTGCTTTTTCTAACTTTGCAGCAACTGCTTTCGTCTTTAACTGAGCCAAAGCCTGTACCATGTTTGCGGGTATGGTCTCCTCAGTAATCTCTTCCACATACTCCGTAACTACTTTATAAGGAATACCCATAATCTCCATAATTTCTTTTCTTCTTGGTGAGCCTGATGCTAATATTACATGATTCATTCTTCTTTATCCTTTCTCATATAATTCCATTTTTCTATCTTAATAAACATAATACCCAAACCAAAAGAAAAATACAATCGTTCATTCATAAGAATTAAATGTTATATCTGATATAAAAGATGTCTTATGTTATTTCCTATAAGAAACATAATAGAAATAACCTCATTTATAATCGAAAAACCGATATATCCTTCCCATCTCTCGCATATTTCATGTGATAATTCCTTATAATGCTTCTAATATAGGAAGCCATTATAGTTTTACCAAAAATATTTAATGTATTTTTATACTTTTATTCATTTTTACTATTGCATAATATTAATTTTTGATGTATATTTAAACAAATATTAAATGTGAGACAAATAAACATGCCGCAGTAATCGGCAGAATGGAGGATTGTATGAAAGAAAAAGTTATTCTTGCTTACTCCGGTGGTCTTGATACTACCGCAATTATCCCTTGGTTAAAGGAAAATTATGATTATGATGTAGTTTGTGTATGTATCGATGTTGGTCAGGGTAACGAGCTCGATGGTCTGGAAGAAAGAGCAAAATTATCCGGTGCAACCAAATTATATATTGAAGATGTTGTTGAAGAATTTGTTGATGATTACGTAGTTCCTTGTGTGAAAGCAAATGCAATATATGAGCACAAATACCTCTTAGGTACTTCTATGGCTCGTCCGGTAATCGCAAAAAGATTGGTTGAAATCGCTAGAATCGAAGGCGCTACTGCAATCTGCCACGGTGCAACCGGTAAAGGTAATGATCAGGTACGTTTCGAGTTAACCATCAAAGCACTTGCTCCTGACCTTAAAATCATTGCTCCTTGGAGAATCTGGACCATGTCCTCCCGTGAAGAAGAAATCGAATACTGCGAGAAGCACGGTATTAACCTTCCTTTCTCTGTAGATAACAGCTATTCCCGCGACCGTAACTTATGGCACATCAGCCATGAAGGTCTTGAATTAGAACTACCTTCTAACGCTCCGAACTATGATCACCTCTTAGTTCTCGGCGTATCTCCTGAGAAGGCTCCTAATGAAGGCGAGACAATCACCTTAACTTTTGAAAAAGGTGTTCCTACTTCCTTAAACGGTAAGAAGTTATCCCCTACTGATATCATCAAGGAATTAAATGAGCTCGGTGGCAAGCATGGAGTTGGTATCGTAGATATCGTTGAGAACCGTGTTGTTGGTATGAAATCCCGTGGTGTATACGAAACTCCTGGCGGCACTATTCTTTTAGAGGCACATATGCAATTAGAAGAATTAATCCTTGATCGTGCTACATTGACCGCGAAAAAGGAAGTTGCTAACCGCTATGCAGACATCGTATATGAGGGAAAATGGTTCACTCCATTAAGAGAAGCATATCAAGCGTTCATCGATGTTACTCAGGAATATGTAACCGGTGAAGTAAAGCTTAAACTTTACAAGGGTAATATCATTAAGCAGGGTACAACTTCTCCGTATTCTTTATACAATGAGAGCATCGCATCCTTTACCACCGGTGATCTTTATGACCATCGTGATGCAGAAGGCTTCATCAACCTCTTTGGTTTATCCTTAAAGGTTCGCGCTATGAAGATGGCTTCCTTGGATGAGAAATAATCGTTAAATTATTTTAGTGAGTTTATTAAAGGCTTTTTCGATAGACAATCTTCTTATGGAAGGATGTAAATCCCTCACACACAGATTGGAAGACACTAACCACAATTGTGTATTCCAATCTGTGCATTATCGGATAATCACATCCACCCATGAAAAGATTCTCTATTGAAAAAGCCCTTTTAATTCTCGCCAGTTATATTTAATTAACTATTTCTAAATTGATAATACTTTACGACACCTATAACAATGATTTAATATATAATTAGTAAATTTATAAATTCGCTCTACTAGAAAATATTACTGGTACAGAATATATGCTCTAGATTCAATATAATAGGCTTTAGAACAGAAGGTTGTATTATGCCATACGGACATGTATGCTGGAATTATTTGGCTGGGTGATATATAATTATATGTATAAAATTTTTATTAGGAGGAAGATTATGAAAAAAACCATGATAGGAATTGTTATATTTATTATTTCATCACTATCTAATATATCAATTTTATTAACTACTTCTTTAATTTCATCAAATATGACAGAGTGGAATACTGACGACGGTCCATTTATGACTGCATTTACCAATTATGGGTTACTAATACCATATATTTTGACTTGTATATTCTTTATATTGGGTATATTAATTTTAGCAAAAGAATATTTTTCAAAAGAAAACATATAGGATTTATAATAGAATGTTAATTCAAAACTTTCTCAAAAACGAGTATCAAAAATAGGAGGGGGAATCAATCCCCTCCTATGATTTATTAAATCTCTTTTCTCTCGAATTTCTCGTTGTGAACTTTGATTTATCTAATTTACTTTAGATATTTCATTAAAAATTCCAGTACTATCTTTTCGTATCCCTTTTTATTTTTGCAATAGCTTTCTGCATGCTTTGCTTTTGCAACCAGATAGATGGCTTTATTCTTTATTTTTTGTTGATACATTTTCTTTGACATTTCTGTTGGAACAAAGTTATCCCGTTTCCCATGAATAAACAATACCGGGGTTGTGTTATTTCTAATTGTTCGGATCGGGGATATCTGCTTGATCCAGAATCCGGCACGAAGGTAAATTACAAGATTCTCAATAGGAAGCAGTAAAACGCCGGGTAAATGATAGAATTGCTTTAATTGGTGCTGAATCAGTGATTTCAAATCCGAATAAGCGCAATCCGCAATCACACAATCTACCCTATTATCTATTTCCAGATGCAACAATACCGTTGCTGCACCCATTGATTCTCCATGAGTTATAATCTTGCAGCTCTTTCCGTAACTATCCTTACACCAACTCACCACTTTTTTCAAATCGTACCTCTCAAAATAACCCATCGATGTATAAGCCTTACCACTCATTCCGTGATTACGATGATCATACACAACTACTGTAAAACCCAGCTTAATAAAAAGCTCCGCATATTTTATACTCTCGTATTTTGCGCACCCTAAGCCATGACAGAGTATCGCTATCTTTCTATCTCCGGATGTATTCGTAATCTCATCAGAATCATATACCTCACAACTCAGTATATAACCAAA
Source organism: Variimorphobacter sp. HTMS_6 (assembly GCF_059717775.1). Classification (NCBI taxonomy): domain Bacteria; kingdom Bacillati; phylum Bacillota; class Clostridia; order Lachnospirales; family Lachnospiraceae; genus Variimorphobacter; species Variimorphobacter sp. HTMS_6. Next base: position 1,108,782 of record NZ_AP046094.1, on the reverse strand, counting down.
ATCCGATTTTAATCGAAAGGAGGTTTTCTTCCACTTCTCAAAGTCTTCCCTGTTGAATTTTTTCCAGCGTAATTCCCTTTCAAAACCTTTCTTATATGCAATATTTCTTGGCTTTATAATTAAATCCGCCAAGCACCAAAGCCATTCAAAAACCCATACTAATATTAATTGAATCAATCACTCACATCCCTACCTTTTTCTATTAGTATTCATCCCCAAATAAAATTCCTATTATGCACTGACATATTTGAACAAAATGATGATAGATTGAAACCTATAAAAAGAGAAGTAGTTAAGCACGATAAATATCACGCTTCCACTACTTCTCTTTTTCTATATAATTATTTTGTTGATTAATATAATCTTTTATATTAACTTAATATGCCTGCCCTTTGTGTTAGTGTATGCCGAGGTTAATGTACCGTTTATGACAGTGAGCAGGCACAAACTAAGTGTGAATTATTCTTTTCAATAATTCACGCTGTCCTCTTCCGGAATGAAACTATCGAAAATGAACAATTCATAATATTTTCTATTTTCCTCGTAAACCTTCTGGTTCTGTATTGTCCAGGCCACCGTCTTTACGCGGTATACTTTTCTACAGATTGTATAAGACAATCCACTGCGATATACATAATGATATGCAATAAAATCCGGTTTAGTATAAAAGTTCATCAACAGATGTTTGAGAAAAAAATATTGAACCACATTTCCTTTGGTCTTCTCCCGTATGAAATCGGTAGATAATTGCCCTCTTACTATGTTCGGATAATGCTTACGATACCATGACAAGCCAAAGGGATTAAAGGATTCAATACAATAAACCCCTTTATAATTCTTTAAAATCTCTGACACCACTTTACAGGTACTATCTGCTTTGAATAAGATTTTTAATTCGATAATCAGAGGAACCTTACCATCAACAAGCGCAAGCACCTCTTGTAAAGTTGGTATCTTTTCTTTAGATCCAAACAAATGAAATGCCTGTAATTCCATATAATTGTGTTCCGCCACTTTATAATCTACATTACATGCACGCTTTAGATTATAATCATGTAAAACAACCGCTACTCTATCCTTTGTAAGCTGAACATCTAGTTCAATTCCATATCCATGCTCCACCGCAAGACGAAATGCAAGTAGGGAGTTTTCCGGCGCGTCTCCCTTATTATCATGGAGCCCTCTATGCGCATATAACCATCCATCAAGTTTTTTACTGTCCGGGTTACGCTTTAACTTTGGCATGATCATAAGCAAATATAATAACACCATTAACGCAAGCCCAATTAAAATATACAACAACATATTACATACTCCTAACATTAATCCTCAGCATCATCATCATAATTTTAATCATACTTATTCTTTCTCATCGGTTAGCTAACACCGTAAGCTTTAATAGAATTGTTGCCAGTAGTACCAGAAATCTGCCAGCATACCATTCTATGTTATCACTCTAGTGTTTATTCATTTGCACGATTCACTGTTGTAAACACATAACTTCCGATACCAACCGCGATCGTCAGATTTAAGGAATCAACGTCCGGTGACTGTGGTATAAAAATACTTGTTCCAGCTGTTAAGAAGGAGGCATCCAGTCCAGTTGCCTCATTGCCAAACACCAAAGAATATAAGCTTGTCTTCGGACAATTCTGTAGTTCTAATGTATTCTCACCATCGAGCATAAAGGTAAATATATCATGCTCCGGATAGATCTTTCTATAATCCTCAAAGCTCTGAAATTGGCTGATGTTCAGCTTGAAGAGTGCTCCCATGGAGGATCGAACTGTCTTTGGATTAAACAAATCCGCAGAGGGTAGAATAATTGCAATATCATATATCCCGAACCCTACCGCTGTTCTAAGGATTGTACCGAGATTCCCCATATTACTGGGGTTTACCAATACAATATGCGGCTTATTCGCTACGAGTTCATTGTTATATTTATTAAATACACCCGCCACATAACAGTTTTCTTTGTCACTTAACCTAGCTATCAGTTTATTATTCTCTTCAATCGGTATATTACTGCTCTCACACAACTGATATAGCTTATCCTTATCCGTGAAGCTGGAATCTACTAATATCTTTTTTACCTGTTCAGGTTTTGATTTAATTAACTCATACGTCGGAAACGCCCCCAACGTATAAGAATAATCAACATCCTTTTTATATGGTTTTATCTGTTGCTCGTTCGATGCATCTATCTTGCTCTGTTTCATTGATACCCTCCGTTCACGCCCTAAATCATCTCCACGCCATAGGCTTACTGTAATTGGAAATGCTTATTCTTTACATAAAAAAGGAGCTACTGCAAAATGTATATCCTTCATAAAATGATATAACAAATTTTAATTTTGCAACAGCCCCTTTTCATAACAATTATACTCAATTTATTGATGGATTAATTAATTAATTAATTATTTCCCATAAACACCAAAGCCAACATACCGGGTCCGGTATGCGTGCCAATTACCGGTCCTACTTTGGTAATGAAAATATCCTTCACGATATTCTTTTCTCTGATGATTGCTTCCAATTCTAAAGCTTGGCTAAGATTATCAGCATGGGCAATCCCTACAGTTTGAGAAGCTATATCTACACCCTGCTCAATTAATTTTGTAACCATTAGTTCCATCTCTGCACGGCTTCCTCTGACCTTGGAAATCACCTGCAGTTTTCCTTGTTCATCCGTACTAAGAACCGGTCTGATTTTTAATGCAGTTCCTACAATTGCTTCCAATGAAGTGATTCTTCCACCACGCTTTAAGAAGAATAAATCCTTAACAGTAAACCAATGACAGATGCGTCTTTTGTTCTCTTCCACCCAATCTCTCAACGCATCAATATCCATACCGTTCTTCTTATTTTTTGCCGCATTTAAAACAAGCAAACCTTCTCCCACCGAAGCACATAAAGAGTCCACGCAATATATCTTTCGATCTGGATACTCTTCAACTAAATCTCTTATTACAAGCTGAGATACATTATAGGTTCCACTTAATCCGGAAGAAAAGGCTATGTAAAGAATGTCCATACCCTGATCAAGAATTTCTTCAAAATGTTCCATAAATACAGCAGGAGTAATCTGAGTTGTACGAGGTACTCCTCCGTTCTTTAATTTTGTATAAAACTCTTCGATGGACAATTCCCTCTCATCCGGATAATGATTAAATTCCTTATCATCTACACTTACACCCATAGGAATAATATTTAAATCATATTCTTTTACGATATTTGCAGGCAAATCAAGTGTTGCATCACTTACAATCACATAGTTATTCATTGATACAGCTCCTTTATTTACTATTATTACATGCTGGTTACTATTTTACTACGAAAGTGATCCAATACGCAAGAAATATTCAATAAACCGATATTAAATAAAGCAATTGTGTATTTATTATTAGCATTATTTACGATAAAATATAAATCTGTCAACATCAAACTGATAACTAAACAATTAATTTCGCAAGTACCATCACAATTGGAATCGTTATTATGGATAAAATTGTGGTAATAGCAAATAACTCCGAAGCGTATAGATAATTCTTATCATAGCGAATGGAAAACAAATTGATTGTAGCACCGGTCGGGCAGGCGCACGCTAAAATTGATGTCAGTATAACGATATCTGGGATATTGAAAAATCGGAACACCAGTAACATACCAATTGGTATCAATACCAGCTTAAACAATGATATATATAATGCTCTTACATTCATAAACACCTTAAGAATATTGGTCTGGGCAATGGTAACTCCTGCTACCATCATCGCTAACGGCGTATTCATATCAGCGATATAAGATACCGACTTACCAATCACCTCCGGCAATGTTATATGACAGACAAAGAGCAAAAAACCGACAAAAATGGATAATACAGAGGGGGAAAGGATTGCCTTTATAATGGACTTTTTATCATATTCTCCGGACATACTAACCATGCCATGCGTCCATACCACAAGATTAAATATCGTAATATAAGCGGTTAGATAAAACACACCTTCACCACCGAAGATTCCGTTTACTAAAGGTATACCGATAAACCCGCAATTGGAATAAATCATAGCAAACCGTTCTATACTAATATCCGCACCTTTTTTTCTTAATATTATTACCGATAGCAAGATACTGACTAAATGCGTTGCTATCGCAAGTACAAAGGAAATCAACAGTCCGGTTAATAACGTTGCCTCAAATTTTCTTTGATAGGACATTAAGATTACCATCGGATTTACCAACAGCAACACAATATCCGCTAACTTTTTATTTGTTTCATTATCAATTAACTTTATTTTATAACTAATGATTCCAACCAGAATAAGAACAAACATTATGATAATCTGGCTAATCGCTGCTAGAGCAAGATTCATTATTTTACCTACTTTCCACGATGTGTCGGATTTTTAATTATTATGTCTCGATAAGTTATTATGCACTGATTTTCAGGAACCTTCAAGTAATTTTTTTAATAAATAATTATGATTATTTATATTTTAATTATACAAAGATGACAAAGAAGATAGGCCTACTTTTGCAGCGTTGATATCGAAGCTCATTCTTACTGCTATAACTCTGTGCACCCAATAAGCAATATTCTACATAATAACTTGTTGGACTGTTCATATAAATGCAATCTTATCAGTATAATAAAATAAAAAAGGAAAAAGACTATGGATTTCCTAACATTGTTCCTTCTTGCGATTGGTTTAACTGCCGACGCTTTTGCAGTATCTATGACAAATGGTATCTGTCGTAAAAAGGTTACCAAACGCTATGCCTTTGCCAATGGTATTATGTTTGGATTATTTCAGGCACTCATGCCGGTGATCGGTTTTATTCTCGGCAATTCATTTTCAGAGGTCGTACATCTTTATCAACATTGGATTGCTTTGATTCTACTAGGGGGAATCGGAATCAATATGCTCGTTGAGGCAAACAAAGAAAGACAACATCCAATAACACCAAAGCCCATGAGTCAGTTTCTCAAAATCAAAAATTTATTTATTCAGGGCATTGCTACCAGTATTGATGCATTGGCAACGGGTGTAGGCTTTGCCGTTCTTGATATCAATATATTAGTTGCTTCTCTCACGATAGGTATTGTTACCTTCTGTTTCTGCTTTGTCGGAGTTTATTTCGGAAGAATGTTTGGTGTATTATTAGGTGTTCGTGCCAAATTTGTCGGCGGAATCATCCTTATAATTATCGGATTAAAAATATTTCTTGAAAGATTCATTTGATATTACGCAAACTAGGTTGAAAAATCATCCATCTTATATGATAATAGAGACATCTTACCAAATCAAAGGAGTGAAGACCATGAGTTTAGATTCATGTTTTAATAAATTACCCGTGTTGGAGACACGCAGATTAATCCTTCGTCAAATCACAGAGAGTCCCGAAGACGGAAAAGATAGTCTGGAATTTATAAACGACTATAGTGTTTATCGTTATTGGGGTGTATACGATGAAGCAAACGACAGCGACGGAAGCGGGCGCCCAAGAAAAATGATTAAATTGGATTATCACTATAAAGCCACCATGAAAGAGTATAAAGCCCGTAGGGAATTAACCTGGCTTATGGAATTGAAGGATACCCATAAGGTAATCGGCGAGGTCGTATTATACGATTTCCGACTGGATAAACAGGCAGATATTGGTTACCGCATCAGTAAAAATTATTGGGGAAAGGGATTTACCCCCGAAGCGGGACAAGCTATGTGTAAAGTGGCATTTGAAGCGCTCAATTTAACCAGATTACAGATCCGTTGCTTTACGAACAATCAAAGCTCCGTTCGCGTCGCAGAAAAATTGGGATTTGAGAAGGAAGGTATGATAAAACAGGGTGCTATTGTTAATGTAATGACCGATTATTATATCTACGGATTATTAGCTGATGATTACAATAAAAATCCCATACCAGATTCAGAAGTTAAAATTATATTATAGACAACAAAGGAGAACCAATGAAGACATTATATATATCCGATTTGGACGGCACGCTTCTGCAACCTAACGTTGAACTTTCTGATGCTACCGTACAAATTTTGAATGAATTAATTGACCAAGACATGCTATTTACCGTTGCAACTGCACGTTCCATCGCTTCTGCTAAGCCAATACTAAAGGATGTGAACATTTCCATTCCCATCGTATTGATGAACGGTGTTTGCATCTTTGATTTAGCAAAGGACGATTTTGTAAAAATAGAGACACTCCCTAAGGATAGCGTTGCAAAACTAATGACTCTGATTAAAGAGCATAATCTAAAAGGGTTTGCATATACCATAAAAGATGGAATCATGTCAACTTATTATGAGGATATCAGTCACCCTGCCTTAAAGAACTTTGTGCAGGAACGCGTGAGCCGCTATCGTAAGCCATTTACTCAGATTGATGATTTCTCAACCTTATCGGATGAACCTCTAATCTATTATTCATTAATGGATGAAAGGGAAATACTTGAACCGGTATATCAGGCTCTGCAAAAAATCAAGGAATTAAACTGTGTATTCTATAAAGATAATTATGTACCCGGCTTGTGGTACCTTGAGATATACAGTAAATCCGCTTCAAAATACCATGCAGTACAGTTTCTACGAGAAGAATACGGATTTGAAAAGGTTGTATGCTTTGGAGATAATCGTAATGATCTGCCGTTGTTTGAAGCCTGTGACGTAAAATTGGCCGTTGGTAATGCGGTGGAAGAATTAAAAGAAAAAGCCGATCAGGTGATCGACAAGAATACTTCAGATGGGGTTGCAATGTGGTTAAAAGAGAATTTCAAACCACTTTAATTATATTAATTACTGATATTAAAAATCCTGCTTATATTATTATCATCAATATGCACAAATTAAAGCTTAAACAAAAATAGTATACTATTAGTCTTAAGAATAAATATTATACAATTCTTAAAACATACATATACTTGGGCATATTGATGATTTTATGTATAATACGTGCTTCCGTCACACATCTACTTACTCATACTTTGAACATTTTAACATTTTAATAGTTGATGGCCATAAAATGAAATCGTGGTTTACATATTCTTTCGATACAATTCCGGATATCCTTCTAAGTGTGCAAAGTCATTAAATCTCTCTAAATAGAAACGTCCCAGCTCTTTATCATATTGTAAATGAGTGATACTTGTATTCTCCAAGGATAAACCGAACAAAAATCGGTTTGCTTGATTTTTACCAACTAGGGCTGCAAGAAGTACACGTATTGTTCCACCATGAGTTACAATTGCTACATTCTTATAACCACTATTTATAATTTCCTGGATGACTGGCATCGCTCTTTGATATACCGCTCTTCCGTTTTCTCCTTCCGGATATGGAATATCATCCATCAGCATCTTCTGTTGTTTTTTAAATTCACTAAAATGCTCATTAATATATTCGTCGCTCTTTCCCTCGAGTAACCCAAAGGATATTTCCTTAATCCCCTCTTTGATTATATGTTGGAGTTGTAAGGCTTCATTTAAAATCTCCGCTGTTTGCCTTGCCCGAATTAAATCACTTGAATATAACGCATCAATCTCATAATGTTTCATTCTATCCCGAAGAAGTTCTGCCTGTTTTCTTCCCTCATCCGCAAGCTCCACATCAACATTACATAACCTACTACACTGTCTTCCGTGTCTGATCAAGTAAAGATTAATCATGTTTGCACCACCTTTTCTATATTTCATCCTACTTTTTTGCATTTAATATATGTTACGCAATCATGATTATTGTTGTTGTTTTCTCTCATATACTTCATTATAGATGTTCATCATACCCAGGTATTCTTCCTTGGTAATCATATCACCCTGATCTGCATACTCCACCATATAACAGCTAAATGCAACAAATCGAATATGGGTAAGCAACAAATCAAATCGCTCCGAATCATAATACTTTCGTATTATATCACAATAAAACACGATCAGTTCCTTTACATCCTCCTCCGACTGCTCCTGCAGTAAGGCATTCAATTCTTCCAATTTATTTTCAGAAAACAGACCCTTTAAATCTGCATCCAACTGTGCTAATTCATCTCTCATATCACTACCTCCGTATTTATTCAATACTATATCTACTCATTGTCATTTATGTCAACCTCCTCATTCTATCATGTAATGTAATCCAATTACAAGAGTTTATCAAAGATTGTGTACTCCATCCACCCTAGTCATCATAGATACGTCCATAAGCGTATAATCAAACCATAAATATTATTTAATTATTTCAGGCTACATGGTAATTCATACTTACTAAAGATATGCTATCTGCTTTTCTCTTTCTTCTTCATAAAATAATTTATTCTCTTTCTTTTCTATACTATATCTTTTATCGTTTAATAAATATAACAGAACTACCTTACTAAAACTAATCCACCAATTTTCTTTAATATTTATTTTCGATATGTAGAAGGGAAGAAGCAGGACAGTGATTATCATCTCTCCAAAGAAGTAATCACTGTTCTGCTTCTTCCCTTCACCCCCCTTATCAACATGTCTGTTTTTGGACGGTAAAAGACCCCGGTCGGGGAACCGGGGCCTTTCAGCATAGGACGAGGAGAATATATTATGCTGTTTTACTTCTCTTTTTCAATAATACGTCAAAGGTAACAGCTGCGAGAAGTACGATACCTTTAACTACTTTTTGTAAGTTTGCATCGACGCCCATAATGGACATACCGATGTTAAGAACACCCATGAATACAGCACCAATAACAACGCCACCTACTTTACCAACACCACCGTAAGCGGATGCACCACCGATAAAACAAGAACCGATTGCATCTAATTCATAGTTCACACCTGCTGTAGGAGCAGCAGAGTTAAAACGAGCAACACATACGAGAGCAGCAACTGCACTCAAGAATGCCATGTTAACATAAGCAAAGAATAATACTTTATTGGTATTTACACCGCTCAATTTAGCTGCTTTCTCATTACCACCCATTGCATAGAGGTAACGACCAGGAACGGTTCTTGTTGTAAAATATGCATAGATCATAACGATTACAGAAAGTATGATCAAGATTGCAGGAATACCGCTTGCATTTGCTAAGGAGTAGCTTAATGCCATGATTGCTACTACCACAATTACAAGTTTTGCAACAAGTGCAATAATGGATTCTAATTGATAACCCTTCTTACTTTTGTTTGCTCTGGATATTAATTGAGTAACAACATAGATAACACTAAGGATAGCACCAATTAAGATACATGTAATATTAATATCACCTTTGAAGAAATCCGGAACATAACTATTGAACAAATTCAAATATGAGTTTGGTAAGCTTGAAATTGTTAAACCATTTAAAATCATAAGTGCAACGCCTCGCCATAATAACATACCGGCCAGTGTTACGATGAATGCAGGAATTCGTAAATATGCGATCCAATAACCATGAATTACACCGATTATGATACCTGCTAACAAACAGATGATAATTGATAAACTAACCGGCACCTTCATATTAACAATTAATGTACCTGCTAAAGCACCTACTAATGCAACGATTGAACCGACTGATAAGTCGATGTTACCACCGGTTAAGATACATAGTAACATACCTGTTGCTAAAATAACCACATAACCATTTTGTGCTATTAAGTTTGTAACATTACCTGGGAGAAGTAATTTTCCACCCGTACCAAAGGCGAAAAAGATTGTAACAACGATCAACGCAAAGATCATTGTATTCTTTTTAAGTATTTCCTTTGCTTTATCCATCTCTATTCTCCTTTACTTGTCTTTAATATTTGACTCATAATAAGTTCTTGGGTAGCCTCTTCTTTAGAGACTTCACCAACCATTTTACCTTCATTCATTATATAGATACGATCACACATACCAAGCAACTCCGGTAATTCAGAAGAAATCATCAAGATTGATTTGCCTTCTTTAACCAATTGATTAATAATGCAATAAATTTCATATTTCGCACCAACATCGATACCTCTGGTAGGTTCATCAAGTATCATGATATCTGGATCAGAGAACATCCATTTACTGATTAATACCTTCTGCTGATTACCACCACTAAGGTTACCTACTGTTTGCTCTGAAGAAGTACATTTGGTTTTTAGTTTTCCAATGTAATCATTTGATACAATTACTTCAAGATCTTGATCAATAATTCCATTCTTACTTACTTTACTCATCTTAGCCAAGGTAGTATTAACACGGATTGGGTTGGATAAGACCAAACCATCTCCCTTTCTATCTTCTGTAACGTAAACCAGCTTATTATCAATTGCCTCTCTTGAGCTATTCCAATTAACTTCCTTGCCATTTACTAATAAATCACCAGAGATATCTACACCGTAGCTCTTACCAAAGATACTTAATGCAAGCTCTGTACGGCCGGCACCCATAAGTCCTGCGATACCAACTACTTCACCTTTTTTTACATGAAGTGATACATTATCTACAACTTTACGTCCAGCATAGAGTGGATGATATACATTCCAATTCTTTACTTCAAGATTGGTTTCTTTAATATCAACATTCTCTCTCTTAGGAAAACGATCCGTCATGGTACGACCAACCATGCCACGAATGATGCGCTCTTCACTGATTTCTTCCTTCTTATTATCCAATGTCTCTATAGTAGCACCGTCTCGAATTACAGTAATCTTATCAGCTACATATGAAATCTCATTCAATTTATGAGAAATAATTATCGAAGTCATTCCTTCTTTCTTGAAGCTTAACAGTAAATCTAGTAGTTTACGGGAATCAGCTTCATTTAATGACGCAGTAGGCTCATCAAGAATGAGAAGTTTAACATTCTTAGCCAAAGCTTTCGCAATTTCAACTAACTGTTGTTTACCAACACCGATATCCTTTATTAATTCTTTAGGGTCTTCATTCAAACCAACTACTTTAAGCAGCTCTGCCGCTTTATGATAAGTTTGTTCCCAATCAATTTTCGCTACAGTTCCTCTTTCGTTACCAAGGAACATATTTTCTCCGATTGTCATGTATGGAACTAACGCAAGTTCCTGATGGATAATTACGATACCTTTACTTTCACTGTCTTTAATAACATTGAATTTACATTCTTCACCTTGGTACAGAATATCGCCTTCATAGCTTCCATACGGATAAATTCCGCTAAGTACATTCATTAATGTTGATTTTCCTGCACCATTTTCACCAACCAACGCATGAATCTCGCCTTCTTCAACATGAAGGTTGACATTATCTAATGCCTTAACTCCGGGGAAGCGTTTGGTAATATTTTTCATTTCCAATATTGCTGCCACTGATACCCCTCCTATACTATAAAATATGATGGTTTCTAGAGTTTCTATGTCGAAGCTCTGAGTAATATATTCACTGCCGTAGCAGTGTAACTAATTGTACAATACATATATTCTCACGATTGGGAAGAAATAACATTTCACTCTACCATCGCGTAATTTAATAAGGGTGCTGTATGACTGTTTCCTTATACAACACCCTTACTTAATGTGTTGATTACTGAATATCGCTCTCTTTGTAATATCCGGAGTCGATTAATAATTTCTTGTAGTTATCTTTATCTGCGAATACTGGATCGCAAAGGAATGTTTTAACGATGCCCTTACCATTGTCATAAGTCTTAGTATCATTTACAGGTACTTCTTTGTTATCAACAATAGCGGTAACCATTTCAACTACCTTGTTTGCTAATTCACGAGTATCTTTGAAGATAGACATTGACTGAGTTCCTGCAAGAATGTTCTTTACAGAAGTCTTATCACAATCCTGACCGGTTACGATCGGGAAATCATCTTTTGTATAACCAGCGTTAACTAAAGCATTAGTAATACCGATTGCACAAGAGTCATTGGATGAATAAACTACATCAAGTTTAACTTTCTTATCAGCATAGAAGGATGTAAGAAGGTTTTCCATTCTCTTCTGAGCTTCTTCTGTTGACCAGTTCTGTGTAGCAACTTCTTCAAATTTCTTCTGTTTAGAAACAACGTTTAATTTGCCGTTGTCGATGTATGGCTGTAAAATACTCATAGCACCGTTAAAGAAGAAAGTAGCATTGTTATCATCAGGAGAACCTGTGAATAACTCGATGTTGAAAGGACCAGCCTGATCCTTAAGTTTTAATTTATCAACGATATACTGTCCCTGGATTACACCAACTTTGAAGTTATCAAAGGTTGCATAGTAGGAAACTGCATCAGTATCCATGATAAGACGGTCATAAGCGATAACTGGAATATTCTTTTCTTTTGCTTTCGCTAATACAGTACCAAGTGAGCTACCATTGATAGCTGCAACTACTAATACGTTACAACCACTTGTGATCATGTTCTCAATCTGAGAAACCTGAGTAGAAACGTCATTGTTAGCATACTGTAAGTCTACTTTGTATCCTGCGTCCTCTAAGGACTTCTTCATATTAGAACCATCTTGGTTCCAACGCTGTAAATCTTTTGTAGGCATTGCTACACCAATTTTTTTTGCATCTGATTTCGCACCGGATTTGGAATCATCTTTGCTACCACATCCAACCATCAAAGATGCTACTAGTGCAACGCAAAGCATTAAACTAATTAACTTCTTTTTCATAAATTTTTTCCTCCCATAAAATATGTTTTTTACTACGTATTGATAATAACACGTATAGAATAGTACAAACTTGCTTTAATCTGCATATTATTGATGATTAATGCACATACTAATATGCTACCCTCCTATGGTATAGCAATTTATTGCACTGATATTGCGAAAAATTCCTATTATACTCCGAGCTATCCCTGCATAGTACAAAAGAGCTCCAAAGTAGCACAACCTTAACTTGTTCCTGTGCAAACTATGGAGCTCTTTCTTCTATATTAATTTAATTTATTTCGGAACATTCAAATATACTTCTTCTTCTCTCTGGAATCCTCCCTCGATAATAACCTGATATATATTATCCTTATTCACAGCGATAGGCTCCAGCTTAACGTAGGGAACTTTATAATTCCCATCATTGATGGATTCTTTAAAATCCACCTTATCTCCCTTGGCTAACCTAACCGCATATTCCGCAGCAGACTTCGCTAACTGATCCACCGGTTTATACACCGTCATGGTCTGGGTCCCCTCAACGATTCTTTGACATGCTACCAGATCAGCATCCTGTCCGGTCACCACTACTTTACCTGCCATACGGTTCTCCGATAACGCCTTTACTGCTTCGCTCGCCAAATTATCATTACCACACATTACTCCATTAATATTCGAATTTTTGGATAATGCCGTATTTACTGCAGTAAATGCTTCTTCGGCAAGCCAATCCTTTGCATTAACTGAGTATATCACATTTAGACCGGAATTTTTTATAACACTGTTAAATCCCTTCTCGACAAGGGCTACATTATTATCCGATGTCGGGCCATAAATCGTAATAATATTACCTCCCTTTTGAACCCCCTTGACTAAAGCTTCCGCCATTAAGCGTCCCACTTTCTCATTATCAAAAGAAATATAAAGATCTACATTCGCATTATTAACCAAACGGTCATATGCGATTACAATGATTCCGGCATCCTTAGCCTTTTTTAGTACTCCGGACAATGCCTCAGAATCGACAGCAACGACTACGATAGCGTCCATTTTTTTGCTGATTAAGTACTCAATCTGTGAGATTTGATCTTTTACTCCCCCATTTGCATTTTGAACATTAACATCTGCCCCCAACTCTTGTGCCGTTGATACAAATACATCACGGTCTCTTTGCCAGCGCTCAATTACAAATGAATCAAACGATAATCCGATCTGAATCCTCTTTTTCTCATGATTTACGTTATGATCACTTTCCTTTTTATTACTACACCCAGTCATTGATATTGCACATGTCACAAGTAGAACCAATACAATACTTAACTTTTTCATAAAATAACCACGCCCTTCCTCATATTAATGTGAAAAATTTAATTATCTCACATTACCTTCTCCCTATATTCCGTAGGTGTAACACCCACTTGCTTTTTAAAGATACGGCTAAAATAATTCGGGTCACTGTAACCTGTGTCTGCACAGATGTTTTTGATGCTGATCTCCCTGTTTCGCAACAATTTCTTTGCTTCCTCTATACGAATATTAGTTAAGTACTCTATGAAGTTTTCGCCAGTCTCCTCTTTAAATAACTTACTAAAATAATATGGACTAATATCTACCACTCTCGATACATCATCTAAAGAGATATCTTTACTATAATTCTCTTCAATATATGCTTTTGCTTTTATAATTACTATATTGGTTTGTTCATCTTTTTTTGTTATGGTATTTCGACAAGCCTCCAAAATTTTATTTACAAACCACTTACGTAGCAAATCATAATCGCTTATCTGAATCAGTGTTTCTAAGTAATCCTTACGATAACGGAAATGATAGGTCATACCCCCGCTAAGGAATGCCTTCTGCTCCGCAAAAAGGATAAATTCTAAAGTCTTTAGCTTGATATCCATCTCACAGTCCGGAAAATGTTCCACCATCCAGTCAAAAAAACGATTCGCTTCCGTTTTTGTTCCTTCCATATTACCCTTTTCAATCATATCATAGAGTTTTTTCTCTATGTCGATTGGGTAGTCATCTGCATAATCGCATCCAACCGGTATATCTTTCACATGAACGACTCGACCTTTACTGTTGTGCGTAGCAGTTAATGCTTCCTTGTAGGATTCTCCTATTCGATTTAAAGGAGCCACGGAACCAATACCTACTTTAAATTGAAGGTCGATCTGCTTTGTTAATTCTCTAATCAAATGTCGCACCATCTCGATAATATTAATACGGTCATCATACTCAAGCTGTGGTTTATCACAAGGAAGGAATACAACAATTTTATTCACCATAATTGGCCCTACAATGCAAGGGAACTCTTCTTTTAAATACCCTCGAATTAATTGGTAGTAATTTTGAGCTTTTACACTTACACCAACAGGATTTGTCAGCTTTCCATCCTCAATGGAATCACCAAATTCAATTACCATCATCATTCCATACTCATCTTTAATAGAAAGTAAGCTTCTAAAGTCCACTTCTGTTCTAAAGTCATCATTGGATAATATCGCATAGATAAAATCACTCTCCAGAATTGGAACAACAATCTCAAGTTTTTCCCGGATCATTAAATCATTACTTCTTTTTTTACGCTCTAATTCTATGATATCCATTGCCTTTTGTAATGTATTTACCACTACCGTATGATTCACCGGCTTTGTCAAATACTCTAAAACGCCTAAATTAATTGCTTCTTTCGCATAAGTAAACTTGTCATATGCCGTCATTACGATAAAGATAACCGAACTATTCGTTTTTCTAATTTCTTTCATCGCTTCTATTCCATTTATACCGGGCATCTGAATATCCATAATTGCAATATCAGGTTTAAATTTCTCTGCCAGCTCAATTACACTTCTCCCCGTAGTGGCATGCTCCACCAGACAATTGCCCTGATAATTTTTCTCAATAATAAACCTTAAGGAATCAATAACAATTCCTTCATCATCTGCTAACATTATCTTGTACATAGTTTCTCCTATCTTTTAGATCCCCCATCTTAGCATTAACGATTTCTTGGTATGCGAATGATAACCCTAGTTCCTTTATTATGACCTTCACTTTCAATTTGGAACACTTCTTCCCGGTTATAATAAAGCCTTAATCGATTAATAACATTACCAAGCCCTATCCCGTTAGAATCCTTAGAAACAACTCGTTCTTTGAGCGATGTGCTCTCTTCAAGTCTTGCTGTCATAATACGATCAATTGTACTTTGATCAATTCCCGTACCATTATCTGCAACAATAATTTCAATATTTTCACCTGCAGCTTTAACCTCCAAGTGAATCTCCCCTTCATATTCCACATTTCGAATTCCATAGTTCACTGAGTTCTCAACAACAGGCTGTAAAATCATACTGGGAACTCTAATATCCAACAGACTCTCATCTATCTCTTTAAAGAAATGTATCCCTCCCGAGAACCTTACATTCAATATATAAATATAACTATCTACCTGTTTAATTTCATCTCTTAACGTAGAATCATAATCAAAGCTTTTCATATTAAATCGGAAGAAATCCGCCATATTTTCAATAAACAGACAAGTCTTATCCGCACCTTCCATCATGGCAAGCTGCGCACCCGCGTTCAAGGTATTAAACAAAAAGTGTGGATTGATCTGCGCCTGCAGATATTTTAATTGAGCATCCTTGAGATGATTTTTCATCATCAACTCCCGCTCCATCATCTTGTTTTCTAATTCCATACTTTCTCTTGTTTTGATAATATACTGATGAATGCTGACAATCATGTTATTAAATGCTTTCGTAACAATCTCGACTTCATCGGATGAGTCCACGTGAACCAGATCAACCTCAAAATTACCTCCGGCAACCTGGTGTGCAACACGTGTCAGCTTCATCAAAGGATCCGTAATGCTTCGCGTCACTATAATAATTAGAAGTACCGTAAGGATTGTTAATACCAGCAGAACCGTAGTACTGATAATTTCAAGATAATTAAAAGATATTAATAATACGTCATATTTTTTTGAATTATTTTTAAACTTCTCATTATTTAAACTATTAATATGAACGTTGATGTATCCAAACATTTGTCTTGTTTCTTCGTATAGTTTTTTATATTTTTCAATATTACGTCCTCTTTTTGCATTAACGGTATCCGCCACAAGCTGAAGATAATTTTCTGACATGTTCTTAATATTTTTCTGCATTAAAAGCATATCATTATCAGTAATACTACCATCCAAATCATTAATTAGATTTTTATAATCCTGTGATGTACGATAATAATTTTCAAGTGATTCACTGCTTCTGGTATTTAAAAATTCATAAAGATTATTCTGAACTTCAGACAGCTTATCGTAAAGCTTGTTTAATTGAGCATTGCTTTTATATACTTGATCAATCGTTCCGATCGATTTATTAATATTATAATACATTATTAAATTAGCAAAAAATATGATTGTCGAAGACAATATAAAAACCAAGATTAATCTTCTTCGAATCGATCCAGTTTTTTTCTTTGAATTCATTTTTGTAACCCCCGCTTAAGTAAACATCTTGTAATTCAAGACATATGATGTGTATATCCGGATCATGTGTGTGCTTGCTATTATTCGTTTTCCTCTGATTTGTTCTTTTTAACATTCTTAATATAGTCTTTTACATTATTCTTGTTAATAACACTGATATCTACCGAATAATAATCACTAACATAGTTGGATTTCTTATACTCAGTCAGAGCCTCTACACAGTTTGCTCCCATTTGTTTTGCATCCAATGTCATTGTTGAGTGAACAATATTTTTTTCAATTGCTGATAAAATCATATCCGAATAATAGTAACCAACGATTCCAACCTCCCCAACTTTGTTGTAATCCACCACTGCCTGATAAGCGCTTCTGGTATCCGATTCCGTCAGACAAACTAACAAATCAGGAGGATTTACTTTATCCATTATGATCTTACGTATACTGTCTTCTGAACTAAACGCATCCTTGGTATTTACCATCACAGACTTTACTGTAACACTGTGATTTGCAACAGCGCCGACAATATTCGAGTAAATAACCTTCTGTGTGTTATACTTTGAATCATTATTTAACAGAACTGTTATATTCTTAACTCCTTCACGAACCGTCTGAAGGATTTCTCTCGCGTAAGTCTGCCCTTGCGTATAACTATTAATATTGACAAAACTGATACGCTTGCTTCCAGTTGTGTCCTTAAGCACTGTTACAACAGGTATGTCGGCCTTATATGCTTTATCAATTAATGCATTCATATCTTCGTCCCCATTCGGTTCAAGTATAATTCCGTCAACCTTAGAGGCAATTGCAATTTTCATCAAATCCTGCAGGGAATACTTAATAGATAAATCACTTCCGATTTTCTCAACATAGACATTGTTTTTCTTACCTTTATCCATGGCACCTTGATAAATTGCTTTCCAAAAAGTACTGTCTGCTTCTTCCGATATTATTGCATAATGATAATCATACTGTTTATATTCATCTTTTTCCGTTAATTCCAATTCTGAAATACGATATTTATAATAAAACATACCAGCCAAAATAATAATAATTCCGACTGCTATACTGCACATTGCAGCTAAAGTAATCACTCTGTTTTGATTTGACAATCTACGCTTGTCCGATTTGTTTCGCATTCTTATTCCTCATTTACTGTTAATTTATTATAATAGTATAGCATCCTTTTTGTTTATTTACTATATGAATTTACTAATTAACTGCTCTCCAGTAACAAGTTTATTCGGCAAGAATATGATATTATAGTTAAAATGAAAAGGAAGTGTTTCTTTGCCTATTAAGATATTTATAGACCAAGGTCACAATCCAACCGGTAATCCAAATGCCGGTGCTACTGCAAATGGACTTTATGAGCAGGATATCACATACCAGGTAGGATTATATCTTGCCAATCTCCTTAACAGTGATCCGAGATTTGAAGCAAGAGTATCTCGACCGACTGCAACCACTGTTTTAGGAACCAGCAGCTCCACCAGCCTTGCAGAAAGAGTACGTTTAGCGAACGAATGGCCCGCTGATTATTTTATTAGTATTCATTGTAATTCCAATCCCAATCCGGCAATTAACGGTACGGAAATCTACATCTACCAGTTGCAAACACAGGCTCAGTGGATGGCAGAACAAATTATGGTTGGAATCAATCAGATGACCGGTACCATCGATAACGGTATAAGAGTAAGGCCATCTCTTTATGTACTGCGAAGAACTAACATGACTTCCATGTTGATTGAGTTAGGATACTTAACCAACCCCTCGGATGCAGAAAAATTACGCGATGATCAGTACCAGTTCGCGTATGGAATCTACCTGGGCATCATGCGTTACTTTGGATTCGCGTAAAAGTTTATGAATAATACGTTGACGGCTTTTGCTTAATGGATGAATTAAAAGGAACGATGATATCGTTCCTTTTGTTGTGTGCTTTATAAGCAAAAGCCGTATTCTTTGGTTTATTTTTAACTCATCTATTGGAAATTCTTTAAAAGCATACGAACCATCATTAACTTTAAATCATGCCTTTGCAACATCTTTGTCTATTATAGCTATGAAATCCACCACTTTGAATCGGTAACCGGAAATATACCAGATATGTTAATCTGGTATATTTTTATTGGGGGGGTATGATGTTAACTTATAAAGCTTATTGTACTTCAATATTAAGCATATCTTTTACAGTCTGTTTAAAATCCGCGATTGCCTGTTTTTTTGTTTTATTACCTGCTGTATACTCACGTACCTGGTCAAGCAATAAGGAGTTGATTAATTCGTCATATTGTGACTTATTCCTACCATTTGCGAGCTGCCCTGCTGGAGCGAATACATCGAACATGTTCTGTCCACCTAGGAAGTCGAGTTTACCATCAGACCTCTTCATAACAGTACCGGAAGCAACGGCATCTTTTACTCCGCCAGTACCATTAGGAACATTTAAAGTACCATTAGCCCAATAGTACTGAAGGCCTGTATCGGAGCTGTCAAGGGTAATCCACTTAATGATATCACCAACAGCGGCTTTTTTCTTCGTATCCTTGTTTGCAAGAACCCATGTTCCACCCCAGAAGAATCCAACAGGTGGTTCACATATCGCCCAATCGCCATAGGTACCTTCGCCAACTTTGTCTCCACCGGAATGTTCATTCATTCCATAACTAACTAACCATGCAGGCCCGAAGAAACCGAATACTTGTTTTTTTCCAGTATTTTTCATATCTGCAAACCAAGCGTCAGTCCATTCTACAGTATCATTACTGTAGCCCTTATCTTTGATCTCTTTAGCAAGATCAAAGAATTTTTCACGGTCTGGATCGATATAGAGTTTGCCATCAACGATCCAACCCTGTTTAGCACCATTTTCTACAGCATGCCATATGTCGCCATCACTGGATACGATACGATATCCCTTAGCTTTTAAATCAGCTGCAGCTGCGAAGAACTTATCCCAGCCTGGACTAATCTTCCCTTTGATAGTAGCAGGATCGTCCGTTCCCCAAACATCCGTCGCAATGGAGCGACGATAGATGAATGCACCACCGGTTGCCTCATAACCAAGACCAACAAGTTCACCATCCGGATTTGTTCCGATATCAACGGAATACTGTGTGATATCAGCAACTTTTA
The DNA here is from genome assembly GCF_059717775.1 of Variimorphobacter sp. HTMS_6. Taxonomy (NCBI): domain Bacteria; kingdom Bacillati; phylum Bacillota; class Clostridia; order Lachnospirales; family Lachnospiraceae; genus Variimorphobacter; species Variimorphobacter sp. HTMS_6. The sequence goes on along the minus strand of NZ_AP046094.1, from coordinate 1,088,580 downwards.
AGAGGTTATCAACATCGATGCCGAGATCTTTATAAGGTGCTGCATACTGATATTTATCGCCTTGGGTGTACTTCAGTGCGAATTTAGCATCAACACCGTATATGTCTTGTGTATCTGTCCCGCCGGCAGCAAGCTCCTGGTCAAGGTAAGTCTGATACTCAACATCTCCGGGGTTACAATTCTTGATTTTGTAAGGGAAGTCCGGATGAAGTTTCTTGTATTTCTCAATAATATCGAAAACTTCATCTGTGAAGTAAAAAACATTGATAACATTTGAATTAGGATTGTTCGTTACAGTTGCTCCTGAATCTGTACTATTAGCATCATCTACAGGGTTACTAGGAGTAATGATCGAGCTATTTGGGTTGTCGTTTATTTTGTTACATCCTATTAATGTCATAATCATTACGAACAGGCAAGCAAGAAATAAAGTGGTAAAACGTTTCATAGCGAATCCCCCTTAATTAATCATATATAAATACTTACTAATTCTTTAAATTGAGTGACTTTATTATTACACATGGTAATATTATACATTATTTATGCTATTAAATCTATTTTTAATTTAGTCAAATATTATAACGATTCCAACAATTTTCAAATACGGGTACATACATAAATAGCAGAAAACAGAGAAGAAGGGTTATCATCTAGCGATAATCCCTCTTCTCCATTTATATTCAGATACTTTATTATATCTTTATTTAGTAGTATATTTATTGAATCAATCTGTAATAACTTCATTAAACTTCTTCATTACTGCCTTTACCAATCATATTTACTTACTGAATACCATCCTGACTTAGCGTTATATGATTTGTAGCAAAAAGCCTCATTTACTTATGATACGGTTGACCATGAATAATTCGATAAGCGCGGTAAACCTGCTCTAATAATATCATTCTCATCAGCTGATGCGGGAACGTCATTTTTGAAAAGCTAAGCTTAAAATCTGCACGTGCTAGAACTTCAGTGGATAGCCCGAGTGATCCACCGATGATTAAAGATATATGGCTCGTACCCGTTACACCGAGGGTATCTATCTTGCTAGCTAGCTCCTCTGAGGAAAGCATCTTTCCATCTATTGCAAGGGCAATGCAGAAGGAGTCTTCCTTGAGTGCTTTTAAAATGCGCTCACCTTCTTTTTTCTTGATTGCTTCTTCTAAAGCCTCACTTGCATGATCCGGTGTTTTTTCATCCGGAAGCTCTACAATCTCCATATTGCAATATCTGGTTAGTCTCTTACTATACTCTTCTACTCCTTGAGCAAGATATTTCTCTTTTAACTTACCCACACATATTAACGTTATCTTCATTCTCTACTGCTTCCTTTTGTATCTCTTCTCTGATATATTCATATAGAACACCATTCTTTACAAGCTTCAGCTTTGCACCCTTGAAGTCACGTTTTCTGAGCTCTTTTTGAAAATTATAAATCATGAAGCCATGAAATACGATTAATATATTCTCCTGCTCCCAGTCAATTCGATCAAGGAATTGATTAATTCTTTTTCTAGTTTCTATTCTGTTCTCAGGCTGACTTTTGGACTTAAAATACCATGCAAGTCTTCCACACAGATGCCATACTTCAAATGGCAGTTTAATACGTTCCGTATGTATAAAAGGAGCATTGTCCACTTCTCTAAGTAATTTATCCAGTAATACATTTCCGCTATATACTTCCTTAGCAGTGGTAACCGCCCTTGGTAAATCACTTGCATAGCAGATATCCCATTCCAGTCCATACATTTCAACTTTTTTCTTAATTACCTTCGATACTTCATATTTTTCTGACCACTCGCGAAACTCTTTCGAGGTCATCATTTTCTTATGTGGGCAATTCACTTTAAAATGCCGTAATAATCCTATACGCATATTGCTCTCCTATTCGTATGTCTAGCCTGTTATCTTGTCCACTCTATAATTTTATCCGTTATAGATTTTCCATCAATCGCTATCTTTCCATTTTACATATTTTCTTTATATTTTTCAAGGGAAACCAATAATCCCCATAATTCTTAACACAATATTTACACAATTGGCCGGTTTTATATTTAACTCATAATTGCTTTATTCTTTTTTTAGATTTAGTTCACGGTAAAGACACATTTAGAAGTTATATTATATACATAGACAGTGATAAAACACTTTCTACTCCCACCCTATTATACGCAAAGTTATACAGCTCCCCTGCTGTATAACAGAAAAAAGGAACCTTTCGTAGGTTCCTTTTTTCTGCTTAATTATTAAAATATGTATCTAAAGAAAAACTAATAATAAGTGCTCTATCAATTCTCTTCAATACATCCCTATCCAAATGACAGACTTTCTCTTTCAATCTGGATTTATCAATTGTCCTAACCTGTTCCAGTAAAATAACTGAATCTTTCACTATTCCGTATTTTTCAGCATCTAACTCAACATGTGTTGGAAGCTTTGCTTTATTCATTTTAGATGTAATGGCCGCACAAATTACGGTAGGACTATGTTTATTACCTGTATCATTCTGAATAATCAGAACCGGCCTGACACCGCCTTGTTCGGATCCGACCACAGGTCTTAAATCCGCATAGAAGATATCTCCACGTTTAATTACCACTTTATTCACACTCCAATATTAGGCTAACCTTATTATTGCCACTTTTTTCGTGTGTATACCATAAAGTGTATATGTTTCATATTTACTCGGTGATGATCATGTTTTTATATAAGTAGTTTAATCTCTGACTTCCCTGATTAATAAACCCTCGGTACTCTCTTTCCAACCGTACACACCAATTCATAGGGAAAGGAGTGAGAATTGGTGGCGAGTTCTTCTGCAGTTATACATACATCCCCATCTTTACCGAGTAAGGTAACTACATCACCCTGTTTTACATTTTCAATCCCTGTAACATCTACCATAAATTGATCCATGCAGATTCTTCCGATAATCGGTGCAAAGACCCCGTTTATAATCACCCTACCGGAATTTGATAAATTTCTGGAATATCCATCCGCATAACCTACAGGAATCGTAGCGATTTTCATTCTTTTATTTGTTACAAAGGTAGAACCGTAGCTAATACCGATTCCTTCCTCCACTTCTTTTACATAGACAACATGAGTCTTCCATTCCATCGCAGGGATAAGCTGAAGTTCCTTCTTGTTCACTTCATCAGAAGGATATATTCCGTAGGTTACGATACCTGAACGAACCATATTAAAATAAGCCTGTGGTAGTTCCATAATACCTGCACTGTTCGCTAAATGTTTAATCGGAATATGAATTTGTTCCTCGTCCAGCATATGATGAAAGGCTATGTACCTGTTTAACTGTACCAAAGCACTATGTTTATCACTTTCATCCGCACTTGCGAAATGAGAAAACAACCCTTCCAGTTCAATCGCTGGAAGCTCAGTGATCTTCTTAATAATATCGACGCTTTCCTTGGTATCGGTAAAACCGATTCTGCTCATACCGGTATCCAGCTTGATATGAATCTTTGCAGTTTTACCCTGGCGCCTTGCCTCCATCGATAAATTTTCTGCCATGTCGTATTGAAAAACTGTTTGTGCAATATCATAGGACACCACTAAATGATGCTGCTCTTTTGCTGTATACCCAAGTATTAGGATTGGTTTTTTAATGCCTGCATTCCTAAGTTCTACTGCTTCTTCGATAATTGCAACTCCATATGCATCAACACTCTTCTCTTCTTCCAAAACTTTAGCAATCGGTATCGCGCCATGACCATAACCGTCTGCCTTAATTATCACCATTAATTTCGTATCTTTATTGATTTTCTTTCGAACTTCCTGCAGATTATGTTGTATTGCACTAATATTGACATTAGCTTGCACTCTGTAGTAAGCCTGCTCTTGTGTATCATTTTTTTCGCTCATAATACGTTCGCTAGCCTTTCCACGTGTCTACGATATAAACCGGAACACTTTATCGTTTCATCCAAAGTTAATACGTTACTATAATATATCTGCCCGCTTTAGGAGCACAGTTTCAATATGATCTACTATGTCTCTTGCCATTAAGGAATATGTTCCTTTTACTTTTTCTGCTTCATCCCCCGCTAAACCATGAAGATAAACCGCAAGGCAGGTTGCTTCATAATGTTTCATTCCCTGTGCGATAAGAGCGGCAATCATTCCTGTGAGCACATCACCGCTACCTGCGGTTGCCATTCCGTTATTGCCCGATGTATTAATATATTTTTGTCCCGTCTGAGTAACAATTGTACGCGCATCTTTGATTGCATATATCAAATTATTATTATAAGAACATTGAAAGGCAGTGTCAACCAGATTATTGACAATATAAGAAATCGGATAATTGATTAATCGCGATAATTCCTTAAGATGTGGTGTTAATATAACCTGCCCTTTTAATTGGTGGGATAATGTTTCAAGCCTCTCCCCCTCGGGTGGAAATTTGCTATTCTCATCCCTTTCCAATCCTTCCTCATTTGTAGCGTTATTTATATTCTTTTGTAGTTCAGTGTCCAGCTTCTTACTGAGTAGATTGATACCATCTGCATCCATAATCAGTGGTGTGTTACAGTTTTCCAAAACAAGATCCATTAAATCAGCGGAATCCTGTGTTGTACCGATTCCCGGTCCAAATACCACCACATCTGCCCATTCCAAATCCTCTAGTATACCGGATTTACAAGTCTTGACATCAACGGAAGGATCATCGTAAGCACGAAAAAGTGCCTCCGGTAATATCGATTGAAGGATAATTCGATTATCCTCACTTGTTAACACCTTAACCATGCCCGCTCCGGTACGATAGGCAGCTTTAGCGGAAAGATATGCAGCCCCGCTCATTCCCTTACTTCCGGCAATCACAAGTACCTTTCCGAAGGTTCCTTTATTACCGTAGTTACTTCTTAGCGGGATTAATGATAAGTCATACCCGTCATAACAAAATGTATTTGCCCGAATTTCAGATTGATCAATCCTGCCAAATCCAATATCGACAATCTTAATCTTTCCGGCATAATCAGCGCCAGGATAAAATATTAGCCCAAGTTTGTGATATCCGAAGGTTATCGTATAATCGGCACGTACAGCAACATTCATCACTTTACCGGTATCGGTAGAGATTCCGGACGGAATATCCACAGCATACACAATAGACTTAATCTCATTCATCTTTGTAATAATCTCTTCATATATTCCGGTAACAGGTCTGGATATACCAATCCCGAATATAGCGTCAATCATTATATTATATTCACCAAGGTTGCTTCTGTGTTCAAACTGCATGCCCAAATTCTTCGCAATTTGTAGCTGCCTTTGAAATCCATCCGAACCTTTCCCATCATCACTAATCAAAAGAATAGCAACCCGGTAGCCCTGTAAATACAGAATTCTACCTGCTGCTATTCCATCACCGCCATTATTACCACAACCGCATACCACTAGAATACGGTCATCTTTTCTAATCTGTTGCTTCATCACTGCCACTACTTCAAAGGCAGCTCGTTCCATCAGTACCTCCTGAGGAACACCTAACGTTTTAATTGTATATTCATCGATTGCTTTCATTTCGGTAGAATTAAGAACTAATTTCATCACCCGGCCTCCCCAACAACAAATGCATTTGCATAACCCTTTGTATTCGATATTGATACATGAATAACGGCTACGCCCTGCTGCTTTGCTATATCTGCTGCATTCCCATAGAGATTCACATATGGCTTCCCCAAAGGATTACGCAGAACTTCAATCTCTTTTGGAAAAAAGGAACGGAAGCCTGTACCAAACATCTTTGAGACCGCTTCCTTAACTGCAAAATTATCTGCTGCTTTATTCCTGTCTGTACGAATTAATTCTATCTCATCCTCAGTGAAATATTTATTGAGAAAACTATCCTTTTCACTTGCCTTTATTACGCGATCTACTTCTATTAAATCTACACCGATTCCGGTAATCATGATTACCCGCGCCTTTCCTTATTGATTTTGGTTATTCTCCCTATCAAACAACTCCATCAATTCAGCACCAAGAATATCGTGCATATAGGTATAAATCATCGAGTTCTTTGCTTCCAAATCCTGCTTCAGTAAAATCTTTATTTTCAATTCGTCTCTCATCTGCGCAATCCAATCTGCAACATTTTTAAGATCTTCTTTATTATCTTCTAAATCATCATAAAATATATTGATGCTAATCGCCATCAATTCTTCATTGACATTTTTTATCTGATACGGAATCTCCGCAAGTTCTTCCATTGCATTCTCTATCTTCTCATTCAACTCAGTAACAAATTGCTTGTTCTGATCTAACTTCTTTTCCTTTGCTTTCCCGATATTATCCGAACTAATCTCCATATTCGCCATAATTTCATTCAACAAATTATTCTTCAGTTTTTTCATATCTTTGATATCATGAACTAGTTTTCCCTGCTTTTTAAGCAGAGTATTCAATTTGCGCTCTAGTTCCTTCATCGCAGGTGTTTTTTGATCCTCAGGAAACAATTCATGCCAACGACTATCCAAAATTAAAATCGGAAGCTTTCTGTCCTTAACAATCTTATTAAAATCAATACGCTTTGCTTTCTTTGCCATCTACGAAACCCCCGAGCAATATGTTCTCCGCTACTCTGTGTCACTGCCCGATAATCTATAGGATAATTTCATAAGGCTTTCTGCCAAATGCACATTCTCAACGGTAACTCCCTTGGGTACATTTAAATCAGTAGGAGCAAAATTCCAGATACCTTTCACACCCCAATTAGCCATATCTAACGCAAGTGCGGCCGCTTTTGCCTTCGGAACCGTAATTGCTGCTATATCCACCTTATTGGATTTCAGATAACTCTCCACCTCATCACCTGCTTTGATTGGAATACCTCTAACACTGGTTCCAACCAACTCGGGATTAATATCAAATATACATTTTACAAAGAATCCTCTACGCTCAAAATCCGCATAGTTAGCGAGCGCCAAGCCCAGATTACCGGCACCAATTATAATCATGTTGTATCTTGTATCAAGTCCAAGGATTTTACCGATTTCAGAGTGTAGGTATTCCACATTATAACCATAACCCTGTTGGCCAAATCCTCCAAAATTATTCAAATCCTGTCTTATCTGAGATGCTGTTACTTTCATCTTCTCACTTAATTCCTTGGAAGATATACGTACAACATCTTTTTCCAGCAAATCTCCCAAATAGCGATAATATCTAGGTAATCTATTAATAACTGCCTTCGAAATTTCTTTCTTATACAATTTTCATCCTCCTCGTCCAATACACTATTATTTTCATTATATTGGATTGTTAATAAAAAGTCAATGTGTTTAGACGGAGGCGAAAATCATCTGTTAATCGAAATAATTCGTGTTGAAACAAGCTCAAAAATGATACATTGCTATGATTAAAATTATACACCTTTCTTAATAATAATCCATCAACACTAAGTCCTATTTGGAGAGAAATATCTTAAATTCATTCTTAAATCTATATCCTAAATCCGATTATTAAGCCGATTATAAAGCACACTAATTCCAAAGCAGATTAATCCACCAAAAATCAATGCAACGATTCGGGTAATTGAATTTTCCTGCCCTAAATCAATTACTATGAACTTCCCAACCATCAGAATTGTAAGTACCAATCCGTATAACCTTAGATTCTTCAATCGGAATCGGAATCCAAGCGAAATACTGGCAATCGCTATAATCAATCCAGCTACGCTATAAAATACCGAATCAATCGAAAGTTCCCAGAAAGAATTAATAAGTACAAAAGTAAAGATTAAATATTTCAATCCAATCCAAACCTCATTAATATGTGCCTTTTCTGTTTTGGTCATAATTAGATTATAAGATTGAATGAGCGCTATGATTAAGGTTGCTATCGTAAATATCAACTGTACATACCAGAGAACGGAAAACCCAACTCCTTGTAACCCGATAAAATACAATGCCGTTGATATACAATAAAACACGATTCTCATATCGCGTGTCATTATTATGTTTTGATGTGAATCGAAAAATCGAAATTTATTCACAGTCCAATCTTTGAAAAATTCTGATCTGAATAACACAGCAAATATGATTACCATTGCCATATAACCGACTGCTGATGACACAGAATAATTATAAATATCTTTTCCTTCAAAATATGAACCTATACTATGAGTAATTGAAAAGCCATCAAACAATATTGTAACAGCTGCAATGGATTTAATTAAATTAATATACTTGAATTCTCTTGATCTATACCTTCGATACAATACATATCCCAACACACCTAATTGTAGCAAGCCAAATGGCACCGCATATAATTTGGATGCTGTGGTTGTTATTAAGCTTAACGAGTCTAATGCAACTACAATACTGATTATGATTTGATAGTTATTTTTCTTAAATATGAGTTCAATTAAGATTAATATAAAGGCAACAAATACAATACCGGTAGGAACTTGGAACAACTTATCACTTATCAAAATCATATCTATCATTAATATGAACGCATAAAATATGGTTAATATCTTGCAGACACTTTTAAGATTTATATTAATCAGGCTTAATTGTACTAAATTAATGATAAAAAACCAGATATAAAGTGTCAATATGCTATCATAATGTAAATAGTTATCATTAATATAGTTGATGAAAAATCCGGTTAGAATAGTTGTGATAATTGCTAAAATGATATGTAAGGGCAGTGCTTTCGTAACATCAGTCAAACGATACTGAACATTCAAAAGTACATAAAGAATCAATAAAATACCAATCTGAACAATCCAGTATTTAAAGATCATATGATCAGAGAATGCTCCGTCAAATAAGGCTCTGGTCAGAATGGTTGAATAGCTCAAATAAGACAGTGCAAGTGATATATTTCGTTCCGTTCTATTCTTATTTATCTGTGCATTATAGACCATAACAGCTGCTACGACCGATACAAACAAGGTCATAACGGCCAAATCCATATCCCCTTTTAAAAGGCTTAGCCCTAATATCAAAGCGATATAACTACCTATGTATGCAATGATTGTTGTGAAAAATACGTTGATATATCTTGAGGACAGGATAAAAAATACACACCAGAAACAAGCCAGAATGATTGTTGTATTATTGCCGATCAGGTCAAAGGCCATATTGGCTGACAATATACTGATAAATACAAGTCCTGATCCGGTTCCAAGTATAATCGCAGTAATCGGATTCTTCTTTTTTCTGATCAAATAGAATCCAACCGCAGTCAATACGATTCCGGTAAAAGATAATAGGAATAACTTCATTTCGGAAGATAAGTCATTCCAAACAAGCCCAACTAAGGATATTGCTGCTACAAAAATTAGCAAAGAAGCCAACGAACCAATTAAATATTTACCTACCACAGCTTCCTTAACCTTGGTCTCTGCATGAGTTTTAGTAATAAAAGGCTCTTGAAATTGGATTGGGGATTGATTTTGTGTCGGAACTTCATTCTTTATCTGTGTTTCTCTTGTAAGAATCGGTTGATTAACCCCCTTATTAGGGCTTGAAATACCCCCATTGCTTAACGGATTAGCTTTTTGCACCTGTGATGTACTCGCAAGCTTATTCTCTAACTCCTTAACTCTTTGTTCAAGCTTTAATATTCTCTCTTCCATTGAGTCTATTGTAATCACACTCCTTATCCTTTGGTTGGTAATAGATATTGCTTATTGCTAGTCTACCATCTATATATTTCCAACGCAAGTATAACTGCATTTAACCGTATTAAAGGATCTTTGTAACTCACCTATTCCATACCCTATAGACAAAACAAAGACCAAGTTCTGTATCTCGAAGTTTGAACTTGATCTTTGTTATAAATTTATTTCGTTAGTCAAATGCATCGGCAGAAAACCTTACACTCTTTGCGAACGCAATTGCATCGCTTTTTGAAAAATATTTTTCATTCAATGTAAAGCAATATCCTGCGTGGTCAACATCTTTTGCAAAAAATATTCTCCAAGCCTTATTTGTCATTTTGCCTTTTGGGATAGGTTTTCCCTCCTCTTTCGCTTTCTCTAATTCTGCCGCAGTATAAAGCTCAAAGCCAAACTCCATAAGAACCGCTTGGGCATTCAACACCTCTATAGTCATTGGCTCATCGATTGACCAGGCACGATTTTCATAAAATGTTCCTCTAACTAATTTTCTGCCCTCAAATTCCATCATTCGCGCCACTCCATTTGTTGGCTTTATCACTGCATTTGGTATATAACCAGCGACACCTGGTGCATACCAATCTATTGGTGCTGATGAATATGGAGGTGCTTTCGGTGAGGTTCCGTTCATTTGAAAAACAACTCCTCCACCATAAGCAACCGTTTCATTAAATCGACTCTGCTTCAATCCATGCGGAAGTTGATAATACACTTTATTAATAACAGGATTTAATCCTTCTTCCGTTGATATGATTTTATATTTATAACTAAACTTCGAATATAAAACCGCATCTTGTATATGATAAATTAGCTCTCTCAACTTTTCAGCAGTTACTCCATAACTTTTTATATCCTTAATCCCCGACCGTTCTCTATCTTCTTTAGAAAAGTACACTTTTTTAACAGCAGGTTCCCCATTTCTTACATATGGATAGCTCCACTGAATATCATCTGCATTCTCAATTAAAGCTAATAATAGAGCCGCGTTCCCACACATTTTTTGATTTAATGCTTCCTCGTCCTTTGGCTCCGTCTCAAAATTGATATGCAATACATAGGGTCTCTGCTTTGTCTCAAGCTCGATCTTATAAGCTCCGAAATCATCAAATATTCCAAGTATACTCATTAACTTTCCATCAGCCATAGGATTACCGATATATTTATTCTTGTTCGCGAATAATAGAGCTACATCCGCAGATAAATCCTTCTCGGATGTTTTTTGCTCTATATTCACCTTGTTTGTTTTATCATTATTAACATCATTATCTAGCTTTGTCTTCTGAACTGGGTTAGTAATACATATCACGATTGTAAACATACAAACCAGACCTACAAGAATCATAACCCATAATTTTGGTTTACGAAATCTCATGATATTCTTAATTCTGCTTTTTGTACCGGACTCACCAAATGCAAGCGGGATGGGTGCCGTTAAGTGACGACCTGATGCAAATGATAAAAGCGATTTGCTATAGTCACCTTTCATTGAGCTTCCTAATTCACTGATAACCTTTTCATCACAGCTCATTTCCATATCCTTGCTCATCAGATGAAAGGCCACCCAAACCAATGGGTTGAACCAGTGAATCATCGCCAAAAGATAAGCAACGGGTTTAACGATATGATCATATCTTTTAAGATGATACCGTTCATGCCTTAGTATATAACTTAATTCCTGTTCACTTAATCGGAAAGGGATGTAGATCTTCGGCTTAAATATTCCTAATACAAAAGGAGCGGATATCCGGTCGCATTCATAGATATTCTCTTCTAGACGAACCGCCTTTTTCACCCTATTTCTTAGTACCAGATAGGATACAATACTATAAAGAGCTATTGCAACTATTCCGATTATCCATAATACAGACAACACGAATATGATAATTTGCATGGGATTCACACTACTGATTGGACTAGCGGCAGGAAGACTTTTATTAATCACCTCACTCACACTTGACATCCCTGTTACTACATGGGATTTTTGCTCCATTCCAATATTCGTAGGAATATAATTTAGCATGCCATTGTTATTCATGACTTCTTCCCCATGAAGAAGCTTTCTATTAAATAGACTGAATACGAACGAAAATGAGATGGGGCAAATTAAGCGGAATCCAACCACACTCCACAACGCATAGGAAAACACCTTTGGAGCTTTACGTAACAAAGCGCGAATGATTACAATCGCAATAATCACATAGCATGCGGTAATACTCATATTTAATACCTTTAAAAATAACCCTTGAAGTGAATATTCCATACCGCTACCTCTCCTTATGTTCCTCAATCAGTTTCTTTATCTCTTCCGCTTCCTTATCTGATATCCTTTTTCCTCCAAGGAAAGATGCAATAAACTGTGGCAAGGAGCCTTCGAACGTTCGCTCTACAAAATAATCACTTTCCTCAGCTTGAACTTCCTCTTTACCAACCAGAACGGACACAATTGCATTCTCATTTTTAATAAAACCTTTCTCACTTAGCTTTTTTATCGTGGTATAAGTGGTTGATTTCTTCCAACCTAACTTTTCTTTACAAAGCGTTACTAACTGACCGGAACCGATCGGGGCATTCGCCCATACAACCATCATAAATCGATAATCGCTATCACATAGTTTTAAATTCTCCATAAGTTCTCCTAACTTTAAATATATCTATAGTTATTTATTCAAAATCATACACTCTATCAATTAGGTCTATAATTACCAACCTATATTTAGTCTATAACCACCGACCAATTTTGTCAAGTATTATATATATAAATTTCATGGTAGTAGCGTAATTTATCCGTAACCAACATGCACCCTTCCATCATTCCGGTGTATAGATGAAGTAAATGAATTGATAATTTTCATATAAAAAGCCATCGGAAAACTCAGCTTGTTTTACGCACTGTCCGCAGGATTAATAAAATGGGTGCTAATATATCAAAGTACTTTCTTCTGCTTAATTCGTAGACAGGATAAGTGTTCCTATGCTAAAATATACAGCAGTGTAAACATTGAATGCGCTAAAATTGAAATTTATATAAATGAGGGATAAAGCAATGATACTTGCATGTCAAAATATTAATAAATCATTTGGAACAAAACAAATATTAAAATCCGTCTCCTTTCATGTAAATGACAGGGAAAAGGTTGCGATCGTCGGCATTAATGGCGCCGGCAAATCCACCTTACTCAAAATCATCATGAAGGAAATGTCACCCGATGACGGTGACATCATACTTGCAAAAGGAAGCTCCATTGGCTATCTAGCCCAACACCAGAACCTGTCCTCTGACAGTACGATTCTTGATGAGATGCTCACTGTAAAACAGGACATCATCGATCTGGATAAGAATATCAGAACGCTGGAACAGGATATGAAACACGCCGAGGGCGCAAAGCTTGACCAGATGCTCTCCACATACTCACGTTTAACTCATGAATTTGAAATAAAAAATGGTTACGCGTACAAAAGTGAGGTTACCGGTATCCTAAAAGGACTTGGATTTGGCGAAGAGGAATTTGATAAAAAGGTCAATACCCTCTCCGGCGGTCAAAAAACCAGAATTGCACTCGGCAAACTTCTCTTATCAAAGCCAGACATCATCCTACTCGATGAGCCGACCAACCATTTGGATTTAATATCTATCGCATGGTTAGAAACCTTCTTATTAAACTATAATGGCGCTGTCATCGTGGTAGCGCATGACCGTTATTTCTTAGATAAGGTCGTATCCAAGGTAGTTGAGCTTGACAACAGCAAATGCCAGAGCTTTGAGGGTAATTATTCTGATTACGCCGTAAAAAAGGAAATGCTTCGCAGCGCAATGATTAAGCAATTTCTAAATCAACAACAGGAAATCAAGCATCAGGAGGAAGTAATCGCAAAGCTTCGCTCCTTCAACCGTGAGAAATCCATCAAGCGTGCAGAGAGTCGCGAAAAAATGTTAGATAAAATCGAACGTGTGGATCGCCCAACAGAGCATACCGAGATGCATTTCGACCTCGAGCCTCGTGTAATTAGCGGTAATGATGTACTTACTGTTACGGATTTGTCTAAATCCTTTGGTGCATTAAATTTATTTAAAAACCTAAGCTTTGATATTAAGCGCGGCGAAAAGGTTTCCATCATTGGTAATAACGGAACCGGCAAAACCACCATATTAAAAATGATCAACGGTCAACTGGAAGCAGACGATGGCCAGATAAAATTAGGCTCCAAAGTACATGTCGGTTACTATGATCAGGAGCATCAGGTTCTGGATCCCGACAAAACCTTATTTGATGAGTTGCAGGACGCATATCCTCATCTAGACAACACTGCAGTTCGTAATATCCTTGCTGCTTTCCTATTTACGGAGGATGATGTATTCAAGAGAATAAAGGATATCAGCGGTGGCGAACGTGGACGTGTATCACTGGCAAAGTTAATGTTGTCTGAAGCTAATCTTCTGATACTCGATGAGCCGACCAACCATTTGGATATCACTTCAAAAGAAATCCTAGAGAATGCGATAAACCACTATAGTGGAACGGTATTATATGTATCTCATGACCGTTATTTCATCAATAAAACAGCAACCAGAATTCTCGATTTGACAGAACAGAGATTAATTAATTACATTGGTAATTATGATTACTATCTGAAGAAAAAAGATGAGATGGAAGCCGTGTACCTCGGAAAGACCGTAGCTGATCAAAATGCTGCTCCTTCCGGCAAACCCGGAGCCTTCCCAACCTCCTTCCCTACTGCTTCAACTACCACAGCCTCTTCAACATCGGATAACGACAGCGAAAATAAGATGAGTTGGCAGCAGCAAAAGGAAGAACAGGCAAAAGCTCGTAAGAGAAAGAATGATTTGAAAAAGACAGAGGATGAGATTCAAAAATTAGAATTACGTAACGAAGAAATTGATTCCCTGCTCACACAAGAAGAGATATTTACCAATGTCCAGAAGCTGATTGAACTAAATAATGAGAAGAAGTCAATCGAAGATCGACTATTAGAGCTAATGGAGCAATGGGAGTTGTTGGCTGAGGAAGAGTAAAATACAGTAAGTGCATATTGTACCGACTTTAACATCAATGTAAGAATCAAAATTTATATCTGCCAGTAGAATTAATTGTTTCAATATTGTACAAAGACGAAAATATATTATTTTGAAGAAGGAGAGTTCACCCGTATTATACAGTGAACTCTCCTTTTTGATTTAAATTTATAACTGATTAAACTATCATACTACATTTAAGCAAACTAATAAAAATTTAATTACAAGTCCTAAAGCAACAATCAAAACAAAAGCAACAACCGTCTTAATTATTACAATAAACCAGGAGGAATCAGCAAATCGATCCAATAAAATTTCGATTAATAATGCACCAAATGAAAGAATAATTGCAACTACTAATTTTACAAAATCGCTCATACCCCCCCTCTTTAGAATCAGAATTTATAGTACACTTATCTATTTTTTCTTGCCCAGATACACTTCAATTCCATTTGCAATTCCAGTCGCCAGTTTCTTCTGGTAGTCGGAGCTGGTTAATTTCTTATCTTCATCCTTATTCGTCATATAACCCATTTCAACAATTGATACCGGAACCTTCGCCCAGTTGATTCCACTCATCGAATCCGTTTCCACCACTCCATTATTTTTAGACTCAACTTCTTTGCATAAAGAATTCACAATCGATTTCGAGAGCTTTCTACTACTTTCATAATATTTCTTGCAGTATGGGTTATTCTTTGTCTGACAAAGAGTTTCAGAACCATGTATTTTCGAATCACTGGATCCATTGCAATGTATTCTAACAAATACATTGGCATGATTTTCATTTGCAATCTTTGCACGCTCCGCATTACTAATATTTACATCGTTTTTCGTTCGGATCATCACAACATGATAACCCTTTTTCTTCAATATATCCCTTAGTTTCTTAGCAACATCCAAAGTAACCTGATATTCCGGAACTTTAGTATATTTACCCTGTGTCCCTGATGACACTTTCGCCTTCTTTTTCTTAGCACCAGGGCCAATTGGTTCTTTTTCATTATTCGCATGCTTCTGATGCCCTGCATCAATAACGATTGTATAATCCTTATTCTTTTTGCTCTTATTTTTTTTAACTTTACTTTTCTTATCTTTACTTTTCTTGTCCTTACTTTTCTTGTCCTTACTTTTTTGTGTTTGAGCCGACGCCACTTTAGAGTTACTTAGAAAATAGGCACTAGATTCTGCAGCAAATATAATCCCAACAAACATTACGAATACTGTAATTAAGACTTGAATTGTTTTTTTACGATTCAAATAATTCATCCCCTCACCATGGTATTATTTCACATAACAACATGGTAAATTGTAACATAAATTCCCATTATGTCAACACTTTACATTTATGTATTTCCATACCATATTAAGGGGTTTTTTTCTATTGGTTTTTTATTGGTTTTTATTTTGTTTTTATTTAATCTATTAATCCCTTCACTTAATTTAGTTCTTTTAGAGATTCTTTTTTCTTTTTGTAAACACTAATCAACAAATCAATCAGCCATCCAAAAACATTGATCAATAATGCTGCTAGTGCAATCTGCGTTGGAGTATTGTCTAAAACTATTTTATCATGAACGGTGTTCAGGGTTATGTGAAATAGATTAAAACTAACACCAGTGACTTCCACAGGATTCTGTTTAAATGCAAATACTGAATCAAGACTCGAATATAAATCATCTAAAGAAATTAATATATAAATAAAAGCAAAAATGTTAAATAATCCTCCTGCTGAAAACGATTTTTTCATAATTTTCCTCCACTTATTAATATTTTAAGAACCTGTCTTGTTTTTATGTGCCTACAAACATCACTTCCGCCAATCATAACTATCCTTTTTAACATCCAGCCGTTTCCCATTGATCACTACAATTTGATCGCTATTCCATTTTATCTCCGCGTTACTTTCCCGGTATCCCCAATAGATATTACGTGTTTTTTTCGTCTCATTATTGACCACTTCACAGCTTATTGCATCTGATGAAAGAGCTTTGTTTGATATATAAGCATTTACTGTATACGTTTTTTGAGGTGATAAAGAACTACTTATAAACTCACCTTGTGGTAATCCCTTCATACTGAAAAAGAAGTGATACATCGCACCCATCACGATCAATACAATCATTACCATACTAATTACTACCGCAGCGATTATTTTTTTTAACTTCATTTATTATCCTTTCATTCAAGTCAATTCCCCAATATTGTGTAGCAACTTTAACGAATAATCTCACTTTATCAAATTGAGAAAATTTAATCCCGTTTTAGAGGTTTATCTTAACTTTATGAAATTTTGTTAATGTAAATCTTATTCCACATTTTTATCATTTCGGAAGTCATATACCTCATTTTTCGATATATCCATCTGTTTACCATTGATAGAAACTATATCATCCGATATCCATTCTACTTTAGCTTCTTGTTCATGATAACACCAATATATATTTCTTTTCGTACTATCATTATTCTCCACCAGTTCTCCACGAATAGAAAAATCTGTAGTTGCATTCCCACCGCACAAATATGTATTCACTGTATAATCTCCTGACGGTGATTTATAAGCTGTCATAAATTCACCCTTTGGCAGGTTATCCATACTACTAAATATAAAGTTGGTCATTTGTTTGCATGCAGTAAATGAGAATATAATCAGAACGTTAAATGCTATTAGTAATAATAATTTTTTCACGCAATATACTCCTTCTAAAATATGAATTATTTCATTTTATCTTAAATTTGTGTTTAGGCGAGTATAATTTCTCCACTGAAACTATTTATTAATTTACATAAAGAAATCATTTCCATCTATATAATATACAAATCACCATAATATTTCAATTCTTTTTACTTATTCTCTATGATAATCACATATCATCACACATTAAAAGAGGATATCGAAAAGCCATTTCGCCTTGTCGATACCCTCTTTTTTATATAGTTTATTATAAGCCCTGTTCACTTATATTTTTAATACTACTTTCGATGTGCTCATACGCTAACTGCTCTGCGCGTGCGCCGTCACGTTGTTTAATTGCATCAAGGATCGCTGCATGCTCTTGGCTTGCTTGTGAAGCTCTACTGGGCATCGCTAATGTAATCTTACGAATTCTCTCTACATAATGATGAAAATCGGATAGCACATGATATAGAATTTTGCTTCCGGAAGCTTCATAAATCAACTCATGAAACTTGCTATCTAATTCTACCATCTGCTCTTTGTGGTTTTTCTTCGCATGAAATTCTGATAAATACAGAACCTCTTCCAAAGCCTCAATCTGCTCCTGCGTTATGTGCTCACAAGCCCACTTTGCACACAGGCCCTCCAGATAGGAACGTATCATATAAATATCATGCATATCCTTCGAGGTGATTCCCGTCACATATGCTCCCTTATTCGGAATCATAGTAACCAAACCTTCGAGCTCCAGCTGTCGTAATGCTTCTCTAACAGGAGTTCGACTTACTCCAAGCTCACCCGCGATGGAGTTTTCCTTAAGTTCATCATTTTCACGATAAACTCCTGCTAATATGTCTTCTCTTAATTTATTAAACACTCTTCCTCTTAAGGAATAATGATCGGTAACATCTTTGTGAAGATTCAGATCTTCCAAGAGATTCCCTCCTTGTACATCAGGAATGTTAATTGATTTATAACTATATCATATGAAAAGATAAAATCTTAATTCATTAATCCATCTTTTCGATTGTTTCCATTAAGTATTCCGCAAATTGAGCACCGGTTGATCCGGTATCTCTACCGGTTGTGAATACCTTTCTCTCTGTAACAGTACAGATATCAAGTGCACGGTAAAGTTTATCTGCTTCCTTTGTGTAACCGATGTGGGCAAGTAACATTGCTCCGGCACGAATCATACTGCAAGGATCGGCATAGATATCTCTGCCTTCCTGTACCATTCGAGGTGCGGAACCGTGAATTGCTTCAAACATCGCATATTTTTTACCGATGTTAGCGCTGCCGGCGGTACCTACACCACCCTGGAATTCTGCTGCTTCATCTGTAATAATATCACCATAAAGATTTGGAAGAACCACTACCTGGAAGTCTTTTCTTCTCTTCTCATCTACAAGCTTTGCTGTCATGATATCGATGTACCAGTCATCCGCTGTAATCTCCGGATATTCTGTTGCGATTTCACGGAAGATATCTAAGAATTTACCATCGGTAGTTTTGATAATGTTAGCCTTCGTAACTGCGGTTACTCTGGTTTTTCCGTTTGCCTTTGCAAATTCAAAAGCTGTTCTGATGATTCTCTCAGTACCCTGAGATGTTGCAATCGTAAAGTCTACCCCTAGATCTTCTGTCACGTGAACGCCCTTACTACCTACTGCGTAAGCACCCTCAGTGTTCTCACGGTAGAAGGTCCAGTCGATGCCCTGTTCCGGAATTCGAACCGGTCTTACATTTGCAAATAGGTCAAGTTCTTTTCTCATCGCTACATTTGCACTCTCTACGTTCGGCCATGGATCGCCTTTTCTAGGAGTTGTTGTAGGTCCTTTTAAGATTACGTCGCAGGTTTTTATCTCTTCCAATACGGCAGGAGGAATTGCTGCATTCTCCTCTGCTCTGCGTTCTATTGTTAATCCGTCGATTATGTTAAATACAACTTTTCCGGACTCGATATCATCTTGTAAAAGGTATTCCAATACTCTCTGAGACTGTGCTGTAATTGCAGGACCGATACCGTCACCGCCACATACACCAATTTTAATCTGGTCAAGAGCCTGATAGTCAACAAAATCACCCTGTGCTTTCATTTCCTCCACTCTCTTTAACTGAGCTTCTAATAATTGTCCGAATCTCTCTTTTGCTGCTTCAATTTTATCTGCAGTTGTCATAGCTACACCCTTACCTTTCAATTATTTTTTGCCATATATAGCAACACAAGATGAATTGGCAAGCCAACTCATCCTATGCTTACATTCAATAGAATTGTAAAATGTTTTCTTAGTAATGTCAATTAATTTACAGTAATTCTTAGCGTTCAGCTAGATTAATGCCTAATTCAGTCTCATATTTATTGATCAGACTGATCAATTCCTCATCTGTGATGACGGTTACACGACCTGTTTCATATTCTGCATCAACCCATTCCTTGATTTTAACCACGATTGGATGTGCTTTATCAATCGCCTTATCCCCCTTTAACTTAAAGAAGGTATTAATCCAATGTGCTATACCAGCCAAACCTGAGGTATTCGATACCGCAACCAGCACCGGTCTATTCAAGAATTTTTCTGTATCAAAGATATTATAAATCTCTTCGTTCTTTAATAATCCATCTG
The DNA here is from genome assembly GCF_059717775.1 of Variimorphobacter sp. HTMS_6. Classification (NCBI taxonomy): domain Bacteria; kingdom Bacillati; phylum Bacillota; class Clostridia; order Lachnospirales; family Lachnospiraceae; genus Variimorphobacter; species Variimorphobacter sp. HTMS_6. The sequence continues at coordinate 1,068,592 of NZ_AP046094.1, read as the reverse complement.
CATGAATACCCGCACGGGTTACATTAAAGTTCTTTCCGACAAATGGTGTACGGGAAGGTACACGATAACCAATTTCCTTCTCAAAATATTCTGAAAGCTCTGTGATTACAGTCGTATCCATACCATCCAAGGTACCCTTTAACTGAGCATACTCAAATACCATTGCCTCAAGCGGGGTATTACCGGTTCTTTCACCGATGCCAAATAAGGAGCAATTAACCGCACCAGCACCATACAACCATGCAGTTGTGGAATTTGTCACCGCTTTATAGAAGTCATTATGTCCATGCCATTCAAGCGACTTAGACGGAACTCCTGCATGAGTCATAATACCATAGATGATACCCTGTACGGAACGAGGAATTACCGCGCCGGCAAAGTTTACACCATATCCCATCGTGTCACAGGCTCTAATCTTAACCGGAATATTATATTCTTTACTTAACTTCATCAATTCGTGGCAGAACGGAATTACAAAACCGTGAATATCGGAACGTGTGATGTCCTCAAGATGACATCTCGCCGATACACCAGTTTCCAGACACTCCCGAACCACGCTTAAGTAGTGATTCATTGCCTCTCTTCTGGTCATCTTCATCTTATAGAAGATATGATAATCGGAGCAGCTTACTAAGATACCGGTTTCCTTCATTCCGAGGTCTTTTACCAACTCAAAATCCTTTTTACTAGCTCTGATCCATGAGGTAATCTCAGGGAACTCGTACCCCATCTCCATGCAGCGATATACCGCATCCCTGTCTTTCTTACTATAAAGGAAAAACTCGCTCTGGCGAATAATGCCTTTCGGTCCTCCCAATCGATGCAAGCAATCAAAAATATGAACAATCTGTTCTGTCGTATAAGGAGCTCTGGACTGCTGTCCATCACGAAAGGTTGTATCAGTTATATATATTTCATCCGGTAAATTATGAGGCACGATACGATCATTAAAAGCAATCTTCGGTATCTCATCGTATGGAAATAAATTGCGAAAAGTATTCGGTTGTTCTACGTCAACAAGATTATATATAGGCTCTTCCAGTTCAAGTAAATTATTGTGTGGGTTTATGTACACTTTTCTTTCATCCATTTTTACGTTCTCCCAACTTTTTCAATAAATTTTGTTTTATTGTATACAATTATACTTGTATTGTCAATATTAATTTTATTCTTTTTTTCTTTATTCTATGAATAAATCATGCTTTACATTAAAAATATTTATAACAATTCAAGTACTATAATCCCTTTAAAATCACGTATTTCGCTTATAAAAAAAGAGAAGGCCAAATAATAAGTCAGGCTTTCTCTTTTATGTATAATTATACTATTTTGTTATTATGTATTGTATTGTTCTTTACATCATTTTCATGAATTATTAAGTATTCCTACATTCCAACCATAAGACTAATTACGTGTTGTATAATTGGGTTTAGTATTTGATAAAATACCGGAACCAAGATTGCAGGTAATAGGTTACCACATTTTATCTTTTTACCAAATATCATATTAATTCCAATGGCAAAGATCAAAATAGAGCCGATAAAGGATAACTCCAATTTTAGCGTATCATTTAAAAAGTGCTCCAAGTATTTTGCGGCAAATGTGATAGATCCTTGATAGATCGCTACAGGAATAACGGAAAACAATACGCCGATGCCGAATGTTGATGCAATGAAGATTGACACAACACCGTCAATCGTTCCCTTAGTTATCAATATAGAACTCTTCCCGTATAATCCATCTTGTAAGGAACCGACAATTGCCATCGCTCCTACACAGTATAATAGAGAGCTACTCACGAAGCCTTCTACAAAATCCCGTCCCTTATCACCCTTCACCTTCAGTGATCGTTTGATCCATTCTCCTACTCGTTCCAATCTCGCCTCAATATCAATCCATTCACCAAAGAAAGCACCAATTGCAAGAGAAACTGTCATCAGCATCCAATTTGCAGTGCCCAGTCCCCCTTTTTCGATTGTCATAAGACCCTGTATCGCGCCACTCATTCCAATGAACATAACGGCAAGACCTAAGGCCTTCATAATCGTATCCTGATATTTTTGATTTAATCGATCTCCGATAAATAAACCAATTCCTGATCCCGCTAAGATTAAAGCCATATTTGCTAATGTACCTAATCCAACCATATATTCATCCTCACTTACCACTATTTATATTTACGGTTTTATCAAAGGTAACTGCTTTGAATCCCTAATTATTTATATCAAAGTTAAACCAAACCTGTCGTCTGTTCAACCTCTCTTAGCGCAATAATCGTTTTTTGAATCAAATCTCCAAGCTCCCAGCCTAACATCTGAGCTCCTCGCTCGATAACCTCCCTAGAGCAACCTGCAGCAAACTTTGCATTTTTATATTTCTTTTTCACCGAGCTTAATTCCAAATCCATTGTACTTTTCGAAGGACGCATAATTGCAACTGCTCCGATTAAACCGGTTAATTCATCGACAGCATATAACACCTTTTCCATCTCATGCTCCGGTTTTACATCCACAGTTAGTTCATAACCGTGGCTAGCGGTTGCGTGATTGATTCTATCATCAATACCTCGTTCTCTGAATATTTCCTGGCTCTTAATGCAATGAGCATCTGGATATTTTTCAAAATCAAGGTCATGTAATAGCCCTACGATTCCCCAGAATTCCTCTTCTTCATTATATCCAAGATCCTTGGCAAAGTGTTTCATAACACCTTCCACTACCCTTGCATGCTTAAGATGGAATTCATCCTCATTAAATTCTGTCAGCAATTCCCATGCTTCTTCCCTAGTTGGTATCTTACTCATATTCGTCATCCTTTCTGTTCACATAATATAATTATCATCTTGCTTCGTTAACTCATTAGCTTATCACAAGCAATGTGAATTAGAAAGGTATTTTTTAACTTTTTCTACATTTTCTGGTGTAAAATTCATAAATCATATTATGAAATAAATGCTTTTATAAATGTTCTTATCTGATTCCTGTCAGATCCTTGATAACTTCTCCGGCGAGAATCAAACCAGCTACTGAAGGGACAAATGCATTACTGCCCGGTATCTGACGACGGTCGGTGCATTTTCGTTCTGCTCCAGGAGGGCAGATACAATTACTTCTACAGCTGATTGCCATATCTTCAATCGGTTTTCTTGCAGGTTCCTGTGAATAGAGTACCTTGAGCTTCTTCACACCGCGTGTTTTTAATTCCTTACGCATTACCTTTGCCAAGGGGCATATGGAGGTTTTATAGATATCAGTTATCTCAAATCTAGTAGGATCCAGCTTGTTGCCCGCCCCCATACAGCTAATGATCGGTACATTCTTCTCCTGTGCTCGAAGAATCATCTCAATCTTTGCAGAAACTGTATCGATTGCATCTACGATATAATCATACTGTGTAAAGTTAAACTCTTCCGCATTGCTTGGTAAATAAAAACACTGATGTGTAATCACGTTTGCATTTGGATTAATCTCAAGGATACGCTCCTTCATAACATCCACTTTGTATTTTCCAACGGTTTTTCTGGTCGCGATAATCTGTCGATTAATATTTGTCAGGCAAACTTTATCATCGTCAATCAAATCAAAACTGCCAACACCGCTTCTGGCTAATGCCTCTACTGTATAACCGCCGACACCGCCGATGCCAAATACCGCAACTCTGGAATTCTCAAGCTTCTCCATTCCTTCCCTGCCAAACATCAACTCTGTTCTTGAAAATTGATTTAACATATCTTTCCGCCCTTCTGATCATAATCATCTAGAAAATTATAAGCCTTCTCTTTATCATGGTACCCTATGATGGTACTTAAATTCACATCGTGAACACTTCGGAATATGTTACTGTCGATGCTAGAATTAGTCTGTCTGAACTTTTTAATTAACGCCTTCATCTCCTGACGCTTTGAGCCGCCACCACCGTTATCACATAAGGTACAGTTCTCGGTAAAACGGCATGCGCATTGAATAAACTGAAGATCATTATACTGCTTCCATGCCAGAATATCCGCTTCCTTCACCAGATACATCGGGCGAATTAACTGCATACCGGCATGATTTGTGCTGTGAAGCTTCGGCATCATCGTCTGAATTTGACCGCCGTATAGCATTCCCATCAAAATTGTTTCTATCACATCATCAAAATGATGTCCCAAGGCAATTTTGTTACAACCCAATGCCTGAGCATTCTTATACAGATATCCTCTTCTCATTCTTGCACAGAGGTAGCAAGGGGATTCATCCACCTCCGCCACAATATCAAATATTTGGGTTTCAAATATCGTAATCGGGATATCAAGTATTTTTGCATTGTTGATGATGGTTTGACGGTTAATTTCATTATACCCCGGGTCCATCACTAAAAATACCAGTTCAAACTTCATCTTACCATGACGTTGAACCTCCTGCATCAACTTAGCGAGTAACATTGAATCTTTACCGCCCGAAATACAAACAGCAATTTTATCTCCCTCTTGAATTAATTGATACTCATTTACACCATTAATAAATTTCTTCCAGAGAGGTTTACGAAATTTCTTTATAATACTTCTTTCAATTTCCTGATAACGTTCCATGTAATATACCACTTTCTAATATCATTTTTCTTATTCTTGTAGGTCTTAGTCTGCTTATTGCTTACAAATATATAACAAGACTAATTCGTCAGTTTCTCATAACACTGATGGAAGGCTCCCATAAATGCATCCAACTCCTCATCGGTGGTCAGATGGCTTAAACTAATTCTCCAGGAACACATCGCATTCTTCTTGTCCTTCGATACGGCGTAAACCGGTCTGGAAGGGGACGCCGCTACCGAGCATGCTGATTTGATGGACACACAGATTCCGTATTCTTCTAGGGCTTCTCGAAACACTCCTGCTTTCACACCCTGAACACTCAGATTCAGTATAAAAGGAATCGAAAAATTGGAGCTGTTGATTCTTACCTTTTTATAGGTAAGAAGATACTTTCTTAACCGTTCATTCATCTCTTGTACCTTATGATGTCGATTAGTCATGTTCTGATAGGAAAGCTCCAGTGCTTTTAAAATAGAAGAAGCCATACCTAATGTGGGGGTTCCGCTTCGATATATTGTCGTACTTGCACCACCATGAATTAGTGGTTCCAGAACAACCTGTTCCTTCTTTATTAACACTCCTGTTCCATTTAACCCATAGAATTTATGAGGGGTAAAGGTCACACAGTCAACATACTCTAAGGAAATCGGTACTTTTCCAATCGCCTGTGTCGCATCCGTGTGAAAATAACAATTCGGATAACCGCTTAATAGCTTACCAATCTCCTCGATGGGCTGTCTCACACCTAATTCACTATCAACTGTGCAGATTGATACTAATACGGTATCCTGTCTCAGAAGCTCTTTCAGATGCTCCATATCAACAAGTCCGTCCTTTGTGATATCAATCAAATCTATCTCATAACCTTGGGTCTGTAGATAGGTTAATGCTCCACTGACCGATGGATGTTCCAAACAAGTGGAAAGAATATGCTTCCCATTATTTTTATGTGCCTGCACTAATCCCTTAATTGCTAGATTATTTGCTTCACTGGCTCCAGAAGTGTAAATAATCTCCGTGGGCTTTACACCAAGTAATGCAGCCATCTCTATTGTTATATGGTCAAATCTGTTTTTTGCTTTTTTCCCCAATGGGTGAGTCGAATTCGGGTTGGCAATATATCGATTTGTCTCTTCCACAAAGCATGTTAACACTTCAGGGTCAACCGGAGTATTTGCCGCATAATCCAGATAAATCATAATTACTCCATTCTGTCGCAAAGCGACCTTAACTATCGTGTTCAAATCCCACAACATATAACTCATTCCTTCAATTTATATAACCAGTTGAATTGACGTTCTATATGTGGAAATCTTTTGACTTGCTAGCCAATCTAGATACTTATCACAAAACAATAGTAATATCATAATTCCTAATTCATACTATGTCAATGGATTATATCGAAATGAATCACAGGGTATGTTCACTACAAAAATCAGGAGCTGCAGCAATATAACTATCCTTTCGGATTATTATTGCTACAGCCCCTGCTTCATCATATCTTATTTAGATTATACTACTTCTTGGAATTCATCCTTACTTACTCCACAGGTAGGACAAACCCAATCTTCAGGAATATCTTCCCACTTTGTGCCAGGTGCGATTCCACCATCCGGATCACCCTCAGCTTCATCATAAATATATCCGCATACTATACATTCATACTTCTTCATAAAGATTACCTCCTGTTTATAAGTGTTTCTATTTATAAATATATATATACCATAATCTTGGTAATATTACAAGAATAAAATAGAAATAGTTATCATTTTTATTTTTTATTTCATATAAAAATGAGGGTTATATTTTACTATCCGGCTATGAAATATTAGGAGTCCCAACCATCTTATAGCATGTCAATGATATCTTGCAAAATATCAATCCACTCATTTAGCAAAGTCGTATCTTTATCTAATTGAACGGAATCTTTTTCATAACCTTGAAGTAATTTAATCTGGTGTTTATAAAATTCTTGCCACTTTACAAATATTCCCTTGCAGTTAAAAAGCTTATCCCAATCCTTATTTTCAATTTGAGCTTGTAGGTCGCGTAGCTGATTGTTGAAGCTATCAGCGGGGATGCCCATTTGTTTTTTAAAATCTGAGAGAATGAATTGCTTCTGAAACAACTTTTTTTTCTGCCAATTTTGGTATTGGTCATAGAAAACATTTGCTATTCTTGTAAATAGGGATGATAATTTATCATAGTCTTTTTGAAGATACGTTCCATTTGAAGGATTGATATCGTTACTTAAAAGACCACTATCTATAAGTACCTGATGGGACATAATTTCTTTTCCGTTATACTGTTTCGCATTTACAACTGAAAGTGCATAACCTACCCCCGCAATTTCTGCATCCACAATATATTCCATGTGTGCATCAAAAAACTCCTCAGAAGTAATGCCCATAGATGCACAGATCGTTTCTACTGCTTTAATCGCAGTATCCGTCTTTACAAATCCAGGTGCTATAGAGTATGTAATAAGTTTAGTTTCGACATTTTCCTCTGAAAGTGTATTACATAATTCCACCTGTGCAGTCTTGAATATTTCATACGCCGACATATATGGATTTGGGGCAGATGGAACAAACACAATAATCCCACCTGTGTTTCTCATAGAGGTAATAAACTTTTGAACTAGAAGGACAGGTGCTCTCAGGTTTACCGCATAGCTTAAATCCCAATCCGATATTGTAACCGCTTCAACAGCACCCATGGGAACAACAGCAGCATTATTAATCAAAACATCCAGTTGCTTATATTTGTTCTCTATGTATTCGTACAGTTTGTTAATTTGGTTTTCATCTGTAATATCGATAGGATAAAAATCCACGCTCCCATTATAATGTTCCCCATTAATCCTTTCTTGTGCTTCCTTTCCCTTTGCATCATCTATTTCTGCAATGATGACTGTTGCACCCATGTATGCAAATGCCCGTGATGCCTCAAAACCTATCCCACCACCGCCACCTGTTATCAAGATGGTTTTATTTAAAAGTTCTGTTCTACTATAGTTGTTTTCCTCAAGAATCATATTATTCCCCCTTGAAATATTTCGTTATTCTACTTAGTACTGACACGAAGCATATCTACAAACCAACTGGTTTCTGGGTAAGGTACCGTAGGGTTAAGCGCAATCATCTCAACGTAGGCTTGTACTGAAAGCCAATATGCCAATGCCAATGCCATAGGATTTCCTTTTCGTATGATCCCTAGATGTTGACCTTCTTCGATAATACCAATTGATTTTTTGATAACATCATTTTCTTCAAGTAGCTCTCGCATTTCTTTCGGTAAATTGGGATTACGCTGTGCTTGGCTCATCAAAACAAATAATTCTGCAATGTACTGATCAGACTTAACCATTTTAAAAATGTGGTCCGTGGAATTAGAAAAATAGTTTATAGGACCATCATAAGGAGGAAAAAACTGCCCAGTTCGACCAGATAATCCAATGTTAATCAGTTCCACATACAAGCGTTCAATCGAATCAAAATAATGATATAACAAGCCAACACTCATTCCGGTTATTTCTGCAATGTCGATTATTTTTGTTGCTTCATAGCCTTTACGTATAAAAAGACTTAATCCTGCTCGTAGGATATCTTGACGCCGTTTTTCTTTCTGTTCTGTTCTTTTCGTCATAGTAAACACTCCAAAATATTATTGAATATTCTTTCATTGAATATATATTCAATATTATACATTCTGTTTATTGTAAAGTCAACCGTCTTATAGTAAAGTTTTCCATAAACAATATCATCTTGATTCAAATACTTATAATATCTTTCCATAGCACTTTCCATCTATTACAGTCGATCATCCATCTAAAAAAAAGAAAATACAGAAAGGGCGTGTTGCAAAACTGTTTTAATAAATGGTTTTGCAGCACGTTCTTTCTTTATAGGCAAAAAAAATAAGACATATCATTTCGATTGTCCTTGTCTAAGATCTGTTTTTGGGTTTTAGCGCGACTTTAATAAAGATATGTACTTTTCTTGAATTTATGCACTTTCTTTTACTGGATGTAGGTGGTTTCCTAGTCGTCCATTTTGGATTTTTGCATGCAGTTTGTTGAGATTATAGCCTAAACAAAGAAGAATAAACTCAGTTTTTACGTTGTTTTTACCTCGTGTTAAAAATCGATTGAAATCATAATCATTTTTCAGGACACCAAAGGCTCCTTCTACCTGAATGGATCGATTAACTCTCAACTTAATTCCCTGATCTGTCATTATATTTTCATGGGATTTTTTTCGTTCCTTAATAAATGTTTTAGATAACTCCATTCGCCTATTTCCTTGCGCTTTTGTACACTTGGACTTGTAGGAACATCCATTGCAATCCTCACATTCATATACCGTAAGTCTGGAGCGATAGCCGGACGCTGATTTCTTATGATGAATTCCTACTGGCCACAAAATTCGGTCGTTCGCACAGACATAAGCATCTGCCTCTTCTAAATATCTCATGTTTTCAGATCTTTTGATATCATCCTTAAAGCTTTTTTTCTTCCATATCTCATAACTTTGAGGTTTGATATATGGTGTAATGTTTTCTCTATCTAGATATCGATAGTTTTCCTCGCTCTCATATCCCGAATCCGCAATAAGGTTCGTGTACTTACGTCCCAACTTTTCCAACATACCATTTAACATGGGAATTAAGGTTGCCACATCATTTCTATCCTGAAAAATCTCTACTCCTGTTACATACTCACTTTCAACCGCGATTTGTACATTATACCCGGGTTTTAACTGCGAATTCCGCATATGATCTTCCTTCATATGCATAAAGGTTGCATCCTCATCTGTTTTGGAATAGCTATTTCGGTTTTTCATAAGCTCCTTGCCAATATCGTATTTTTCTTTTCGTTCCTTATATTCCTCTAATTGCTCAATCCATTTTTGAACCTGTGTTTTTCGCTTTCCTATACCGTGTACAAATGGGATTTTTCTGCTTTCTTTTTCTGAATATAACCATAAAAGAATACCTTCAATATCTTGAATAGCAGTTTCCTTTGAAAAAGAAAACTCTTTGATTTCTGACAGATTAATTTCAGCTATCAGTTTTATAGCTTTATCCATCATCTTATCTTCATTCTTAAGAATAACTTTTTTCCAGACAAATGTGTATTTATTGGCATTTGCCTCGATTTTTGTTCCGTCAATAAATGCATTCTCAAACTGAATTTCACCTATATCATGTAGAACTAGAACCATCTGATAAAAAAGTCGGTCAACCACTCCTTCTGATAGATAGTTTCTTCGAAAGCGGCTAATAGTAACGTGATCAGGAGCTTTCTGTCCGGCTAGAAGCCAGCGGAAGTTAATATCTCTGCGGCATGCTGTTTCGATTTTCCTAGTTGAGTATATGTTCTGTGAATAAGCATAGGTCATGATCTTGAACATGGTCTGTGGTTCCACTGCCGGATTTCTTCCTGTAGAAGAGTAAGCCTTATACAACTCTGTGTAATCTAATCCCTCCAATATGTGGCTCAGCAGTCGGACAGAATCATCTTCAGGTATCAAACCTTCCAAACTTAATGGTAAAACTAGTTGATATCCTTGATTAAGTTCGGTATAATTTTTCTTGTGTAATTGTGTTATTCGCATGACCTAATTATACCACTTTTGCGGATTCTTCGGAATCCGCATTTTTGTTTCTGCATAGAAAAGAGGCTGCTACAAAACTATTTTGTTTTGCAACAGCCCCTTTCTGCTTAACTAATTATTATTTAAATTATTTTAAGGGAAATTTTGTTGTAAGTGATTTAATTTATCTTAGAATTATTTTGTTTCTAAGATGTACTGATTTAAGATGCTCTCAAGTAATTCCTGTCTGCCGGACTTATTAGGTGCATAGTTGTTCTGTAGTACATAAGCCTCTAATTCCTTAAATCCTACTTTACCTTCTACGATATCTTTACCAATACCTTCGTTATAGCTTGAATAACGCTCAGCCTTGAAGTTCTCGAATACGCCATCTTCGATTAATTTTGCAGCAACTTTTAAGCCCTTAGCAAATGCATCCATACCTGCAATATAAGCATAGAATAAATCATCATCTTCGAAGGATCCACGACGTACCTTAGAGTCAAAGTTCAAACCACCCTTTGTTAAGCCGCCTGCTAAAAGGATCTCATACATAGCTAATGTTGTATCATATACGCTGGTTGGGAACTGGTCAGTATCCCATCCAAGTAAAGGATCACCGGTGTTTGCATCGACACTACCTAAAACACCATTGATTCTGGACATGTTCAATTCATGCTGGAATGTATGTTGAGCCAATGTAGCATGGTTTGCTTCAATGTTCATCTTGTAGTAATCCTGTAAATTATATTTTCTTAAGAATGCAAGAACGGTAGCTGTATCAAAATCATACTGATGTTTTGTAGGCTCCTTTGGCTTAGGCTCGATTAAGAATTGGCCGGTAAAGCCGATTTCTTTTGCATAATCAACAGCCATCTGAAGTAATCTTGCAAGGTTGTCTAATTCTAATCCGGTATCAGTATTTAATAAAGTCTCATAGCCTTCACGACCACCCCAGAATACGTAGTTTTCACCACCTAAATCTTTGGTGATTTCCATTGCTTTTTTAATTTGTGAAGCAGCATAAGCAAATACTGTTGCGTTGCAAGAGGTTCCTGCACCATGAACAAACTTGTCATCGCTGAAAGCATTTGTTGTACCCCAGAGACACTTAATTCCGGTACGAGCCATCTCTTCTTTAATAACTGCAACGATTTCGTCAAGGTTTTTATTTGTTTCTGCTAAAGTTGCACCACGAGGAGCGATATCCTGATCATGGAAACAGAAGAAAGGAATTTGCATTTTTTCCATAAATTCAAAAGATACACGAACTCTTTCTTTTGCTTTCGCTAAAGCATCATCAGTCTTATCCCATTCACGATGCATTGTAGCACCACCGAAAGGATCATTACCCATATATGTGAGTGTATGCCAGTAAGACATAGCGAAACGGCATTGATCCTTCATCGTCTTACCCATTACCACTTCTTCAGGATTATAATACTTGAATGCAAGTGGGTTTTTACTTTGAGGTCCTTCATATTGGATCTTATCAACTTTAAAATATGACATAGTTCTTCCTCCTTAATAATGTTTTCAATGAAGTTTATCTATTAGTTTTATGAAAAAACTAATTTACAATTCATATTATAAATCTTTTCTCAAAATAATACAATAGTAATTTGTAAATTAATTAAACTAATTCATTTTTTCTTTATTTTTGGCATACTTCCTTGCTTTATCAACAGTCAAAAATCAATATATTTACCATCGAAATTCATGCTTCCACATCAATTAAGTATATTCAATATTAATACTGATTTTATCTCTCAACTTTATTACAGGATACCTTTAAAAAGAAACATACATCTACAGTGAACTGTTCATAAGTTACGCAATGTATTTGAATCAAAATAAAGGTATCCTCATATATCATTACACTGATCGCATTTTTTTATTCAAATAATTTTCTTACATTTAATAGTCCCCATCCTTGCTTTTCCCAATGCTGTCCCAAATCCACTGCACAATCCCTAAGCTTTAACTTCACTTCACGATTTGTCATATTTGGCCGAACGGATAACAATAAAGCAACCGCGCCAGAGACAACCGGTGTGGCCATCGAAGTTCCGCTTTTTATAGTGTACATCATTGGAGATTCTGTGGAGCTTAGTCGTACCTCTCCACTTTTCATTCTGGAAGAATATCGACTTATATTACAGGATATTATATTGGATCCCGGCGCCACAATATCCGGTTTTTTTATACAAAACGGAGTAGGACCACGCCCTGAATAGTCCTTTGTTTTGCCGCTGCCATATACCTCAGCGGTGATATTATCATCAGATGATCCAACTGTGATAACCTTCCTACTAATACCCGGTGTTGAGATTGACATTGGCCCCGGTCCATTGTTGCCGGCTGCTACCACAACTACAATTCCGTTATCCCACACCGCGTTTACCCCTTGAACCAACAATGAATTCTCATCCAGATTATCCTTTGAGGAGGTACCGACTGAGATGTTTACTACCCGAATATTATATTTAATTCGGTTATCGATAATCCATTGAAGACCTGCCAGAACATCTGAAATATTCCCATCACCACGATGATCTAATACCTTAACTGATATAAAATTACATTCCGGTGCAACTCCCTTATATTTCCCCTTTGAAGAATAGCCATTCCCTCCGATAATTCCGGCAACATGGGTTCCATGTCCATTGTCATCATAGGGCTCCGTTCGCTGATTGATAAAATCCTGAAAAGCAATTACTCGGTTACCACCTTCCACAAAGTCCTTATGCAATGCTATGCCAGTATCCAGTATCGCTACTCCGATTCCTTTTCCATATACGCTATGGTCATGAGCCCATTTACTTTCGATAATATCTCCTACCCGGTTCATTTGAGCAGATAAAGGAGAATCCATCTCTACGCATAGAAGTCCATCCATTGATTTTACATGTTCCAGCTGAGCTGTATCTACTTCAAGCACATAAGCGTTTATCATAGGAAGTCTATATTTTACATTGCCCAAATCTTCCATCGCCTGTAGTCTTTTTTCATATTCATTACAGTGTACAATCACCTGTACTCTATGCTTTGCGACCATACCTAGGCTCCACTGTCTTTTTTATTATCCTATTCTGAAAGCTTAACCAATATACACGCTTAACTTAGAATGATTTTTTTACAGCAAAGTTAAAAATTTCACTCTTTTGACATGCACATTTTCCTCCACTTTTCAATCAAAACTCGATTTATGGGAGATTTTATCGTTCAATTCTTTGGAAACATAAATTCCAAAAAGGAAATCAGTCAAGCTAATGTTCATATGATACAATGTAATCATTATTAGGAGGAACATACAATGAGTGATTTACAAGCAACGCATTGCGAATCAAGTGGTGGTAATGATTGTAGTTGGATTCTCATCCTTATACTTTTATTATGCTGCTGCGGAGGTAACAGTGGTGGTTTCTTAGGCGGAGGCGGTTTTGGCGGCGGAAGTGATGGCTGTGGCTGTACCGGTATTATCTTGATTATCATTCTCCTTTGCTGCTGCTGTGGTGGATCTGGTGGCTTCTTCTAAAAGCGACTAACACCACATTCACTTGAACAAGTGGCAAAAAAGAAAGGCTGCGATTGCAGCCTTTCTTTTTCTGTATTTTTAACCCTTTTATCGCTTAATATTTATCATTACTTTTTCTTTTTGTTTTTATATCTCTCATAACATTCACGATCAATTTCATACACGGTATTATCTTCAATGATTAAATCATCGTCTTTTCCTGATTGTTTTGTATATAGATCATTCCTATTAACTTTATTTTGAGATGACTTGAATTGATTACTATAATGATATCCGGCGGGTCTACCGGAAGGATGATACTGTTCTCCCATTTTGTGCCTCGATTTATGTTATCACTCTAATATATGATAATTTTGTAGAAATGTATCTTAAAATGATTGAAACATATAATAATTTCCATTATACTATATCAAAATGAAATAAAGGAGTGACACTATGTCAGGATCGGTGTATGGAACAATATTTAAAATATCAACCTGGGGTGAGTCCCATGGCAAGGGAGTCGGCGTTGTAGTCGATGGATGCCCTGCCGGTTTAACGCTAAATGAAGAACTGCTTCAGCCTTATTTAAACAGAAGAAAACCTGGTCAAACCAAATATTCCACTCCCCGTAAGGAGGAAGACAAAGTCACTATCCTGTCCGGTGTATTTGAAGGAAAAACCACCGGCACCCCAATATCCTTAGTTGTATTTAATGAAAATCAAAAGTCTGGTGACTATAACAAGATCGCGCAGGCTTATCGACCGGGTCATGCAGATTATTGCTTCGACCAAAAATATGGCTTTCGCGATTACCGTGGAGGCGGCCGTTCCTCCGGTCGTGAAACGATTGCAAGAGTTGCCGCTGGTGGGATTGCCAATATCATCCTTCAGGAATTGGGAATTACAGTGCAAGCGTACACAAAATCTATTGGTCCTATTACCATTGACCCGAATAACACACATATAAGCGATGCAAGCAAAAGCCCTCTCTATATGCCTGATCTAAAAGCATCTGAACAAGCGGAGGAATATCTGCTACAGTTAATGCAAAATCACAACTCTTCCGGCGGTGTAATTGAATGTATCGTATCCGGTATGCCAGTTGGTATTGGTGAACCTGTATTTGATAAGTTGGATGCCTCACTAGCAAAAGCAGTTATGTCCATAGGTGCAGTAAAGGGTTTTGAGATTGGGGACGGTTTTCATACTTCGTCCTTAACTGGTGCCGAGAACAACGATCCTTTTTTCCTTGATGAAAATTCAAATATAGTCAAGTGTACCAATCATGCAGGCGGTATACTTGGTGGAATGAGTGACGGGTCGGATATTATTCTACGAGCTGCCATCAAGCCCACTCCTTCTATATTTAAGACACAAAAGACCGTAAATCAGGATAACGAGAATATCGAAATCAATATTCAGGGCCGTCATGATCCTATCATCGTACCACGTGCAGTTGTAGTAGTTGAATCCATGGTTGCTATCACTCTAGTTGATTTATTATTCATGGGAATGACTTCTAAGATGAGCCGTATCAAGGATTTTTACAAATAACAGCTCAATCTTATCCAGATATTATACCATGTAAAATTGTAAAATTCGCCTAAATGGTTATATAAAATTATCAGAACAGAGGTTCCAACAGAGATTTAACACAATCTTGGGTTGGAACTTTTTATTTATTCCATTCATATATTTTAGTAAAATGAACGCAATCTGTCTATGACAGTGAGGTATCGACTTATGGATGAATGTGAATTGATTACTCTTGTAACTGCTGTTGCCTGTGGCATCTCAAAATGTTGTTCGGAAAATGAAATTACATTGTTATCCGTGGTATTATCCCAACTAGGGGATACCTTGGCGACGGTATTAACCCAAAGAGAGATAAATGAGAGTAAAAAAGATAACGAAAATGCACCGATCACAATAACACCACCACCAATTTAGCAGGAATACGAATAACCGGAAAGACTAATATGTAGCCAGTCTTCCCGGTTTCTTATTATTAAAAAATTCTAGTACATCGTAGTATGCAAATCTATCTATTGTCTTTGTAATAAAATTTTATCACTGTCTCACTTTAAATTACAAAATTGTATTGACAACGTATGATATCTTAGTATAATAATCTTGTTGTGGTTTAGCAATGCTAAACTTATTGTTTATTCCAAGTAAGAATCCGAAAGGGAATCTGTTATGCAAATAGGATCTAAAATCAAAGAACTACGTATTCAAAAGAGTCTGACTCAAGAGGAATTGGCAGATCGAGCAGAGTTATCAAAGGGGTTTATTTCACAGTTGGAACGTGACCTCACCTCACCTTCCATCGCTACTCTGGTGGATATTCTTCAATGCCTTGGAACCAACCTGGAAGAATTCTTTAGCGGAACTACCGCTGATCAGGTTGTATTCAAAAAGGGTGATTATTTTGAAAAATACGATGCCGAACTTAAGAATCAAGTGAAATGGATTATTCCAAATGCTCAAAAAAATATAATGGAACCGATTTTATTAACCTTGGATGCAGGGGGCTCCACTTATCCCGATAACCCACATGAAGGGGAAGAGTTTGGATATATTTTAAACGGAAGTATTTCTCTTCACATCGGAAACAGAATCCATAAGGTCAAAAAAGGGGAATCTTTTTACTTTACTGCAAATAAGCAACACTATATTACAGCGAATGAAAAAACCGGGGCTACGCTTTTGTGGGTATCCACTCCGCCCAGCTTCTAATCCGAAACCGAATTATATAATATTATATTACGATATATTTTAACAAGCCAAAACTGGCTTGTTTTCATGCAAAAGGAGGAACCCCAATGACGGATAACAAATTAATTAACCTTGAACACATATCTAAATCATTCGGCGATACCGCAGTACTGGATGATTTAAATTTATATATACGAGAGAACGAGTTCGTGACGCTTCTCGGTCCCTCCGGATGCGGTAAAACAACAACTTTACGAATTATCGGTGGTTTTGAAACACCGGATCAGGGTAGAGTCATCTTCGAGGGAAAGGACATCTCCAAACTTCCACCCAATGAAAGAAAGCTGAATACAGTATTCCAAAAATATGCGCTATTCACACATATGACAATTGCAGAAAATATTGCTTTCGGCCTTAAAATAAAGAAAAAGAGTAAAACATACATAGATGATAAGATTAAATATGCATTAAAGTTAGTCAACTTAGACGGTTTTGAAAATAGAATGCCTGATTCCTTAAGTGGTGGACAGCAGCAAAGAATCGCCATTGCCCGTGCAATCGTAAATGAACCTAAGGTATTGCTTCTCGACGAACCACTTGGTGCGCTCGACTTAAAGCTTCGCCAAGACATGCAATATGAATTGATTCGTTTAAAAAATGAGTTAGGTATTACTTTTGTATATGTCACACATGATCAGGAGGAGGCCTTGACCATGTCCGATACAATCGTTGTTATGAATCAGGGTTATATTCAACAAATCGGAACACCTGAGGATATTTACAACGAACCAAAGAATGCCTTTGTGGCAGACTTTATCGGCGACAGTAACATCATTCCTTCCACCATGGTGGAGGATAAGCTGGTTAACATACTTGGTACTAATTTCCCTTGTGTGGATATCGGTTTTGGTAAAAACAAGTCCGTTGATGTTGTGATTCGTCCAGAGGATATTGATTTAGTGAAACCGGAAAACGGTTCCGTAACCGGAACTGTAACCTCTCTTCTCTTTAAAGGAGTACATTACGAGATGGAAGTTACTGCAAATGGCAGAGAATGGCTCGTTCATTCTACCGATCTTGTACCAGTTGGAACTCAGGTTGGAATTCATGTAGATCCTTATGATATTCAGATTATGAATAAACCGGAATCCGAAGACGAACAAGCTGCAGATATTAGTGAATAATATCATTTAACTAAATTTAAAGAATAGGAGTAGATTTCCTATGTTTAAGAATAAACTTAAAACTATTACGAAAACTGGTTTGCGCATGACACAAACCGCCAATGTAAAATGGCTTTCCTTTCCCTATTTAATTTGGATGATAGGGTTTATCATTATACCATTAATATTGATCTTCTTCTATGGTTTCACCTCAGAAACAGGTGGATTCACCCTAAAGAATATCACAATTATCTCTGATCCGATTAATCGTAAGGCTTTATTTTTGTCCCTTGCATTATCCGTTATCAGCACTGTCATCTGTTTGATTTTAGCCTACCCATTAGCTTTAATCTTAAGAAATGCCAAGATGAAAAGCAACAGCTTCATAGTGTTAGTCATGATTTTACCTATGTGGATGAACTTTTTATTACGTACAATCGCTTGGCAAAATATCTTAGAGCGAAATGGTGTCTTAAATAGTTTTCTAAGGCTATTCCATCTGCCGACACTAAACTTAATCAATACTCCGGAAGCAATCATTCTCGGTATGGTGTACAACTTTCTTCCCTTTATGGTACTGCCAATTTATAATGTTATGATTAAAATTGATCAGGACGTCGTAAATGCGGCCAGAGACCTTGGAGCAAATGGTAGACAGACCTTTCAAAAGATTATATTCCCACTATCATTACCCGGAGTGATCAGTGGTATCACGATGGTATTTGTACCTTCCTTAACGACCTTCGCAATCTCAACAATTCTCGGTGGTAACAAGATTGTTTTAATCGGTAATGTCATCGAGCAGCAATTTCGGTATTACCACTGGAACACGGGTTCTGGCTTGTCATTGGTGCTTATGATATTCATTCTTATAAGTATGTCTGTGATGTCAAAATATGATAAAGAAGGAGAGAACATATGGTAAAACGTTTTTTAAGCCGATTTTATGTTGGATTTATCCTCCTATTCTTATACGCGCCCATTTTCATTTTAATTGTGCTTTCTTTTAATCAGTCAAAATCAAGAGCAAAATGGGGTGGTTTTACCCTGGGATGGTACAAATCATTATTTCAGGATCAAGATATTATGAATGCTTTGACTACTACTCTCATACTTGCCTTTTTATCTGCTTTGATAGCGACAGTAATCGGTACTACTGCCTCAATTGCAATAAACAGGATGAGGAAAACTCCAAGAGCCATATTACTTGGTATTACTAATATCCCAATGCTAAATGCAGATATTGTAACCGGTATCTCATTTATGTTAATCTTCGTAGCGATTAATTATACCCTTGGATTTTCCAGTGTTCTGCTGGCACACATAACCTTTAACATTCCATATGTTATTTTAAGTGTAATGCCAAAGTTGCGTCAAATGAATCCGAGTACCTTTGAAGCAGCACTTGATTTGGGAGCTTCACCATTATATGCATTTTTCAAAGTAATCCTTCCGGATATCTTCCCTGGTATCATCTCAGGATACTTTTTAGCATTTACTATGTCGTTGGATGATTTCGTAATTACTTATTTTACAAAAAGTCAGGAAATCAACACCTTATCGACACAGATTTATACTGAAGTTCGAAAGGGAATCCAGCCAGAGATTTATGCACTGTCCACATTAATGTTTGTCACAGTATTATTGTTATTAATCCTAATAAATCGTAAAAATGCGGAAAAAAATACACTTATGAGAGTAGGATAGGAAAGGAAGAAAATTAATGAAAAAGGCATTAATTCTATTATTGATATTATCATTATCAGTAGGAGTTTTGACCGGTTGTTCCGGAGCGAAAGAAAAAGTATATGTTTATAACTGGGGAGAGTACATCGATCCAGCAACTGTAAAACAATTCGAGAAAGAAACCGGTATCAAAGTAGTATATGATAAATTTGATTCTAATGAAGAGATGTATGCGAAGGTGAAAGCCGGTGCTGTAAAGTATGATGTTATTTGTCCTTCAGATTATATGATACAAAAGATGCGACAGGAAAACTTACTCACCGAAATTGATTTCACTAAGGTACCTAATATTAAAAACATTGATACTGCCTATATGAAAGCATCACAAACCTTTGATCCTGAGAATAAATTCAGTGTTCCATATTGCTGGGGTACCGTTGGCATTCTTTATAACAAGAAAATGGTAAAAGGTCCAATTGACAGCTGGGGTGCAATCTTTGACAAGCAATATTCCGGCAATATCCTGATGATTGACAGTGTTCGCGATGCTTTCGCAACTGCACTAGCATATCTGGGCTATGATATCAATTCAACGGATGAAAAACAGTTGAACGAGGCAAGAGATTTGTTGAAGAAGCAATACCCGTTAGTGCAGGCATATGTAGTTGATCAGGTTCGTGATAAAATGATTGGTAATGAAGCAGCACTTGGTGTAATCTACTCTGGTGAAGCAATCTTCACCAAAAGAGAAAATCCTGATTTAGAGTATGTTGTTCCAAAGGAAGGCTCCAATGTATGGATTGATGGATGGGTTATTCCGAAAAACTGCAAGAGCAAAGAAAATGCAGAAAAATTTATCAACTATATGTGTGATGGTGACGCAGCCTTAAAGAATTTTAACTATATCACTTATTCCACACCAAATAAAGTTGCACGTGAACGAATTACAGATCAGGATATCAAGAATAGTCAAATTGCATTCCCTGATCAATCCATACTTGATCGTTGCACCACCTACAAATTCTTAGGTGACAAGATTGAATCCTTATATAACGACAAATGGAACCAAGTTAAGTCTGATTAATATTAAACAAAGGGCTGTTTTAAATGCATTTTGAAACAGCCCTTTATAAGTCAAAATATATACTTTCATTTCTGTCGGCTCTTTATCATAACGCTCTTCTACGCTCTGACCACGTTTCGCTCTTCCCCTGCTTGGAACGCCTTTATGTTTTGAAACACTTCATCCGTTACTCTCTGTCTTGCTTCAACCGTAGCCCACGCGATATGTGGTGTAATCAAGAGCTTTGTACTGTCCTGAATTTCTTTTAGAGGGTTACTATCCACCATTGGCTCCACCGTAAGAACGTCAAGCCCTGCAGCCCCAATCCACTCTTCTTTTAATGCTTTCGCAAGTGCATTCTCATTAATAATTGGCCCTCTTCCAAGATTGAGTAAAACTGCTGATTTCTTCATCTTTTTAAGCTCTTTTTCATCAATCAGATTATTGGTTGCATCGTTTAACGGTGCATGAATTGAGATAACATCCGATTCCCTCAATAAGGTGTCTAGCTCGACACGTTCAAACTTAGAATTACTATTTTTGCCCGAGGTGGAGTAGTATATCACTTTACAGCCAAACTGCTTTGCCACCTCAGCTACTCCTCTTCCAATGTCCCCAAGTCCGATAATACCCCAGGTTTTGCCTGAAAGTTCATTGAATTTCACATTAAAATGGCTGAAGATATCAGATCGGATATAATCCCCTGATTTTACAAATCTGTCATAGTAGCTTAGCTTCTCAAACAAATAAAAGAAAAGAGCAAAGGTGTGCTGAACCACTGACTGAGTCGAATATCCCTTTACATTTGCCACAACGATATTACGGTTATTTGTATATGGAAAGTCAACGATATTCGTTCCTGTACCTGTGATGCAGATCAGCTTTAGATTCTTAGCACCAACTAATGATTCTTGATTCATGGGTACCTTGTTCACGATAACAATATCTGCTTCTTCCATTCTCTTCGCATTCAATACAGAATCGGAACATGGGTATTTTACCACCTCGCCGAGTTGATCAAACATTGATAAGTTCACATCATTTCCCAATGTATCTGTTTCTAAAAATACTATTTTCATAAATTCATATCCTTTCAGTAAAAAATTAATCAATATACTTGCCTAACCGTCGTAGAAAACAAATCATAAAGGCTCTTCTATTAGGGCTATTATTTAAGGGCCGCCTCAAAATGTCACACCAGCCTCATTGCAAGCCTCGTTGATTCCAATTTTGAAACAGCCCTATTCGTTTTATCTGATTCTTTCCGGGAAGCCCACTTTTTTCTGAGCTTTGCGTAAGGTCTTCGTTGCATAGTAATTTGCTTTTTCAGCATTTGCTTTAATAATACTATCTACATAAGCTTTATCCTTCTGCAGTTCACTAAAGCGATCCTGTATCGGTTTTAATAAGCTTGCAACCGATTCGCCAACAGCTAGTTTAAAATCACCATAGCCACTTCCTGCGAATTCTTTCTCGATTTCACTAACTGATTTATTGGTAGCTGAGGAATAAATGTCGATCAGATTACGAATACCCGGTTTTTCATCCGCATATCGAATTTCATTATCGGAATCTGTTACTGCTCTTTTGAATTTGCGGATAATCGTATCCGTATCATCCATCAAGTAGATACTCGCATTCGGGTTCTCATCTGATTTAGACATCTTCTTATCCGGTTCCTGAAGACTCATTACTCTTGCGCCCTGCTTACCGATGTAAGGTTCCGGAATGGTAAATACATCACCATAAATTGCATTAAATCGGTTCGCGATATCGCGAGTGATTTCCAGATGCTGCTTTTGATCCGATCCAACCGGAACCACATCAGCCTGGAATAATAAAATATCCGCTGCCATTAATACCGGATAGGTGTAGAGTCCTGAATTAATGTTGTCAGAGTGTTTTGCTGATTTATCCTTAAACTGAGTCATTCGGTTTAACTCACCCATATAGGTAAAGCAATTTAAGATCCAAGCAAGTTCTGCATGTGCAGGAACATGGGATTGGTAGTAAATACAATTCTTCTCAGGATCAAGTCCGGAAGCGATATATAATGACAGCAATGCTCTTGCTCTCTTGCGAAGCTCTGCAGGATCCTGACGAACCGTAATGGAATGCATATCTACTACACAATAAAAGCATTCATATTCATTCTCAAGTTCGACCCAGTTTTTTAACGCACCCAAATAATTTCCTAATGTAAGGGTTCCTGTTGCCTGCATTCCGCTAAATATTGATTTTTTTCCGTCTAGCATATGTTCACATCCTAATTTATTTAGTCAGGATACTCATTTGTGTAATCCTGCAGTTATTAATAAATCTATATTCCAATATATAAAGAAAGTGGAAAAATGTCAATGTCGACTTTGACTTAATCCCGATTAAGAACATTCTGAAGTTCCTCTAAAGAATCGATGGATTGATAGAAATCCTGTACGTCGCCAAATCCGTAACGAGCAAAGATAAACGGAACGTTTGCTTCGTTCGCTGCACATGCATCTCCATGGGTATCACCGACGTAAACCGGCTTTTTCAATTCGTTTCTTTCCATTACTAAGCGAATATTATCCGCCTTCAGCTTACCGGAACGACCAGGATATTCATAGTCCGTAAAGTATTGCTCCAGTTGCGGATATGCATGAAAGAAACTTTGGATATACCCCTCTTGGCAATTGCTTACTATGAATAACTTATATTGCTTCGAAAGTAGCTTTAGCATATCCTCTAGCCCCTCATAAAGAGTCGCGCCATGCTCTGCCAGATATTCACATTCATAATCGCAGCATTCTTCAATGATTGATACAGCCTGTTCCTTGGAAACACTTTGAAATAACTTGATACCGATAACATCTAACGGCAAACCGAATAACTCCTTTAATCGGTTTACGGTAACCTCATCCTTTACTTCAGGATGGCTCTCCTGTAATACTTTATTAAATGCAAGCGCAACCTCGTTGGTAGAATCCCATAAAGTGCCGTCTAAATCAAAAATAATACTATCAAACATATTTTTTGTCCTTTTTCTCTGTTTCATATTATTGTGAAAATATTGTCCAATTATTATAATGCCTCATTCTGTCAATAATGTCAATCTACCTTGCTCATAAAACACAAAATGCCCGGATTGAACAAACAATCCGGGCATTTTGCCTTATGAGTCAGCTGAAAAAGAAAAGTATATATTCCCCAATAGATACTTTCAAAAGATTAATGTTTTCTGAATAAACGAATGATAAGATCAACCAAATCTGTAGACATAATTGACATCATGCCGAACCTCCTTTTCAAAGAAAACACCTTGTCACATGCTTTTTATAGCATATGGACAAGGTGTTTTCAATAGGTGGATACATGAACGTCGTGTTTTCCTGCATGAACGTCAAATTTTAATCTTTAGGATTGTTCTCCATAAATATTTCTACCACGAATTCATTATTCTGCTGTTTAAAACTATAGCTTCCGTGATACCCTTCTACCTTTTGGATTACATTGCTTACTCCAAAGCCATGACGACTTTTATCCCTTTTTGAAGTAATCAAACTTCCATTTATAATTTGCAAATTATTTTCACAAGGATTTCTGACATCGATATAAAGATCATTTTTATAATTTGTTACTCTGACATCGATATAATAGAGGGTATCCTCCGTCCTTTTCATTCTTTGTATGGCCTCTATTGCATTCGATATAAGGTTTGCAAATATAACGCTAAGATCCATGGAGGCAATATGAAGCTCGTCGGGAAAACCGCCTTCTACACGCAGTACTATATTTTCTTTCCGACGTTTGCTCTGAACATCATTCAATATAGCATTCACAATATCATTCCCGGTATCGATAAGCTGAGCGGTCTTCGTTGACAAATTTATCAATTCCCCCATATAATCCTCCATCTCCTGAATTTTATTCAAGTGATAGAGGCTGTTAATGCACGCCAGGTGGTTTTTCATCTCATGTCTTAACGAACGTATTTCCTGCTGTTTTTCATTTACCAAAGTATAATACTTCTGCTGAGATTCAATTATGCTCTGATTAATCAGAGATAATTCCTTATACACGTCCATAGATTCACTGATAAAGCTGAATTTAATACATACATAACAATAAAACGTTACAAGTACTACTGTTATCAATAATATAAAACGACGCGCCGTGTCATTAATATTGCTATTTGATTCGATCAGAAGGGCTGTAATAATTAAAAATCCCGTTCCTGCACCGGCAAAGAACATCGCATATATTTTTCTTGTAAAATTAATTTTAAAATTTGTATACTTTCTATTTTTAATAACTACCGCAAAGCCAATTAATATAATATTGACGATATTCGTTAAAACATGCTCCAGCGGAGTATTCGAATAGAAGTTCACCAAGGTCAGTATTGCTACCAATACTGCATCCATAAAGGAGATCGCCAAGTAGGATAAAATAGAAAGAGCTAATTTTTTCAAAAACATTCCTTCTAACAGAAAGCAAACCACAACAACAACTATAGCGGAGTTAATAGCAAGAATCACATCTTTATATAAATGCCTCAGACTTCCTCCAATAATAAGGAATATTATCTGAAGAGCTCCCAGTACAAGATATCTAGTTTTCCCTTTTGTTCTCGCGATACTAAATATTCCGGTTAAAACCAGCCATAATTTAATAAAATCCGTAAAATATGTATACATAACATATACTATCGTTGCTATGGTAACTCACCCCTATCTGGCATTTCTCTTTCTGTATGCTTTACATGCTTTTTTTAATGCGCTTACTTTACGAACGGAAACCTCGACTTTTTCCTCATTGTCTAGTACAATCTCCTTACCAATTTCCTTGATAAACTCCAAATTTACAATATAGGATTTATGAACACGATAGAAATCTCCGGTATTCAGATTATTTTCCCAATCATTCATTGACGAAAATGATTGAAAATAATCATTCCGCGTTCTAACTACGGTATATCGATCTACATACTCTATATAAATTATATCTTTTAGCTTTAAGAATATCGTCTCCCCATCAGAACCAACAATAACCCTGCTGTCCTTCTTGATATCCTGAATTGCATCCGATAACGCCTCTTTAAATTCCTGTCTACTTATCGGTTTTAGTAGATATCTGAATGCTCTTACACGATACCCTGCCTGCATATAATTCACATAGCCGGTCAGAAATATAAGTGTAACATTATTATCCTTCATGCGTAGCTGCTCTGCAGTTTCCATTCCATCCATTCCACCCATTTGAATATCAAGAAATAGAATATCTAGGGTTTTCTCATAAGCAATTACTTCTTCCCCGGAAGAAAAACAGATTATCTCAAAAGACAATGAATAAGCCTGCATATACCTCTTACAAAACTTCACTAATTCCTCTCTTATCATTAATTCATCATCGCATATTCCGACTACCAATTTTTCCCCTTCTTTCCAATATAATGAAGAATACTATTATCATATCAATCTACCTATAATTCGTCAAGTTATTACAGTAAGAAGTTTCCATTTCATACGTAGTTTTTACTATTCTGTAAAACATATATGCTCGAAATGTAATTCACAGACGGCAATTCATGTGTTACAATATTAACTATAGTAACTGAAAAAACTCAAATCCGAAGGTAAACATTTTATATTCTGATAAGTTATACTCGTGCCACTTGTATTATCACATAATGTAAAATCAATAGGAATATAATAACCTGATTATATTTGAGTAGATAGTTAGTGCTCAAAAGCCTCCAAATACTTAAGTCCGTCAATTTATAAAAATTTTAGTTGAATATGTTTTCTATTTCATATTCCTGCATGTCATTATCTGAATTGACGTTTTACTAAGTTTATGGCTTTTGATTCACAAATAAGTAAAAATAGGAATTATTGGAGGATGATGCATTATGAAACAAATCGCCAGCTTTACAATCGATCATATGAAATTACTTCGTGGAGTTTATGTATCCCGAAAAGATAAAATTGGAAATGAAGTGATCACTACCTTCGACATCAGAATGACACGCCCGAATTTTGATCCCGTTATGAACACCGGTGAGGTTCATACCCTTGAACACCTTGGTGCAACCTTTCTACGTAATCACGAACATTACGCTGATAAGACGGTATACTTTGGACCGATGGGTTGCCGCACCGGCTTCTACCTGTTACTGGGTGGAGATTTCGAATCAAAGAGCATTATACCTCTCCTAATTGAGATGTATGAGTTCATGAGAGATTTTGAAGGAGATATTCCTGGCGCAACAGCCGAAAACTGTGGCAACTATTCCGATATGGACTTACCTCTTGCGAAGCATTATGCGAAACAGTTCCTTGATGAGGTGCTATATAAGATTGAAGACAAAACTTTAAATTATCCGTCCTGATGTCCCCTTTCCCTCAGAGGTTCATTTTTACTGTCCCAATGAATATAATGTAAAGAGTATTTATAATGGGAGAAGCTATGGCAGACCAAGATCTTACTCATACCGCAGATATCATCAAGGCTGCAATTCCTTTTGTTGATTCACCGCTCAAAGGTACAGCCGAATTATTTGCAAAGTTTTTAGATTTAATGGGAAGTTTGCGTTCAGCCACCAAACCCGGTAAACTGGCTGCCAGCGGCTTTCGTTCATCTAATATCGACTTTGAGGGATTATTAAGAGGTATAAGACCCATTTGTAGTGCTAAGGAACAAGAAATGGTAGATCGCTTTCTTAACTTTTTTAATATGAAGCGAACCTTTGAAATGTACAATAACATGATGTCCATGATGAAAAATATGCAGGATGTCGGTGATTTTTCATTCGCAGATGCTTTCGGGGCGGGTGATGCAGATAATGTTACCGGCAATTTTAACGGTTCCGCCTTCGAATCAATCTTTAAGAACTTCAGTAATTTCGGCAGTGATACCTCAGAGAGTTCTTCCGATAGCCCTTTCCCCGATATCGATACAGAACATTTTAAAGCGGCTGAAGCAACGGATTCAGCCAATGACAGTTCTGATACTGACGCATCCGACTCGAAACACTCAGATGAACAGCAAGAAAATGATACCACGGGCAGTACAAATTCAACGGGTGGCATGAACAATAATATGTTTGAAATGTTAAAATCCATGATCCCACAGGATCAGATGTCCTCCTTTCAAAACTTAAGCATGCTTTTCAATGCCATGTCATATGATAATAATAGTAAATCAGATGATGATAAGGAGTGAAATGATGGCTGATAATTCTTGGAGTGATAATCCCAGGCTCAAAAATATTGATCCCAAAAAGCTTGCTATACTATTAGAATTAGTGCAGGATGCTGATGGAAAACCAATGGATAAATTAATTCCTTTGTTAATGAACACACAGAAAAAACTTCAAAAACAACACCTTTCTTTTACTAAGGATGAATCCGATTTGATGATAGAGATATTAACTAAGAATATGAACGCGAAAGAAAAAGCACAATTCGAAATGATCAAAAAAGTAATGGCAAATAACCGAAAGTAAAACAAGTAAGTATTCCAAACAAAACAAGTTTAAGTGCCTCGATACATATTATCCCTCATGCTATGTGCTTACAGATTGAATGATTTCTTCCTTTGATCCGATCTAAAGCTGCAGGATAGGTATATTCTATGTTTCTACACTTAAACTTGTTGTTTTTTTATTATCTTTTATCTTTTATCTTTTATCTTTTATCTTTTATCTTTTATCTTTTATCTTTTATCTTTTATCTTTTATTTCTATCTTTTATTTCTATCTTTTATCATTTATTTTTTTCAGATCCGGCAAATCCTATTGTACCCATCACTAAAAATACTATCGTTAATGCAACAATCGTAACGAAATTAATAATTGGATTGAACATGACGATTCTTGCATATTCATCTGTACCGGCATAGATAACTGCTCTCGCCAAATCAAGACAATAGGTCATCGGCATAAGATGATTCAAAACATATAAGATTCCGCTGGAATGATTAATCGGTATAATTGCTCCCGACAGGAACATCTGTGGCATAACAATTAGCATAACTGCAGTATTGGCGGTTCTTTTATTTTTGATCAAGCCGATAATTAACATCGAAATAGCTCCCGCTGAGAGACACATCAATGGTGACAGTATAAATAATAGCAACAACTGAACCCAGGTTATGGTGATACCCATAGCCAAACCGACAGCCAAAGTACCGATCATATTTATAATTGCTACAAACATGGACCCGAAGATCTTTCCGATTACAATGGAATAGCGTGAAGCCGGGGATACTAACATCTCCTGTGTAAAATCCGTTTCATGATCATCCACCAAGGAAGTCATCTGCATCACTGTACCCATGAATAACATATTGATGAGCATTCCAACCATCATAAATCGGTTGTAAGAAAAGTCCAGACCGGAAGCCATATTCTGAGACAGATTTCCTCCCAACATTCCCATCATGATAATAGGAAAAGCCAAACTTAATATAATGGTAGCCGGTGACTTTATTGTTAACGTAATATCCCGTGACATTATCGTAAAAATTGCATTCAGTTCACGAAATATTTTTGAGTGTTTTTTGGAAACCACTAATTCGTTCATAGTGCTGCCCTCCCTGTATCTGTAAGATATTCAATGTACGCATCCTCTAGTGATGGCTCATTAATCCTTAACACGGTAAGTTTATTTTTTAATAGTGTTATAATTTCTTGCGCAGATTTATCACCCAGTGCTATGGATACATGTCGATCTACGGTATATTGCAGTCCTTTATCCTCCAACTCCTGAAAAAGACTTTCTCTATTATCTGCATCCAATATTAATTCTCTACGAATTAAACTTTCTTTCATATTCTCCGGCGAAGTACAGGTTGCTATCTTCCCATGGTTAATTACACATACCCTATCTACCTTTTCTGCCTCATCAATATAGTGTGTTGTCAGAAAAATCGTAGTGCCGTTCTCCTTACGGGCATTATTGATATATTCCCATAAGGAACGTCGACTTACAGCATCCAAACCCTGTGTTGGCTCATCAAGAAACAATACCTTCGGCGTATGAATCAGGCTGCGTATTATCTCTAGTTTTCTCTTCATACCTCCTGACAACTTTTTAATCGGTTTGAATAGTGCATCCTCAATGCCCACGATTTGTGCCAATTCCATAATTCGATTTCGATAGGAAGCCGGCATCATGCGAAAGCTCGGACGATATCCATACATTCCATATAAGCAGGCATGAAATCGGATATTCTCTTCCGCACTTAAAGATGGATCAAGACTTGGTTGTTGAAAGATAATACCGACCTTCTCACGTACCTTTCTCGCCTCTTTTTCTACATCGAAGCCTGCAATCTTAACTGTTCCTGAGGTTTTTGCCAGTGTGGTAGTCAGTATCGATATAGTCGTTGTTTTCCCTGCTCCATTGGGACCTAAGAAGGCGAAAAACTCTCCTTCCTGCACGTGAAAGCTTACTCCATCAACAGCAGCAACATTTGAAGACTTATATTGTTTTTTGAGATTATCGACCTCTATCATTGCGCTCATAAAAAAATCCTCCGTTTCATTTGATGGCTTAATCTTACTGCCCCAAATTAAACGGAGGTTAAACATAATTTAAACGGAATGTAAATTTATCTTTTTCTTATTGGCAGAATTATCATAAACGTAGTTCCTTCATTTAACTCACTATCTACACTTACCTTACCATCATGAAGATTTATTATCTTGTTAACCAATGACAATCCTAGTCCATTGCCCCCCAACGCTCTATCACGGGATTTATCCACTTTATAAAATCTCTCAAATATATGGACCTGATCTTCCTGCGCAATTCCAATGCCGGTATCTGTAATCTTTACGATTACGTTTTCCACATCTTTAGTTAATGAGATATAGATAGAACCCTGCTTCGGAGTGAATTTAATCGCATTATGCAAGAGATTAACCCATACCTGTGATAAGAGGTCTTGATCACCTGCTATCAAGCATTTCTCTAACTCTACTTCCGGCATTTGATTCTTAGAGGACCATTGAGGTTCCATCGAAAGAATAATTCCTTCTATCTGCTTATCCAAACGATATTCTACTATTGATAACGGTTTTTTATCACTGTCAAGTAAAGAGAGTTTTAGCAAATTATCACTTAAGGAAGATAGGCGCTTACTTTCCGTTTCGATTATGGTTGCATAATGTACTCTTTGCTCCTCGGTAAGCTTATCATCTTTTAATAACGTAGCAAAACCACTGATTGATGTTAACGGCGATTGAATCTCATGGGACACATTGGATATGAAATCTTGCCGCATCGTTTCCATCGTACCTAGATTTTTTGCCATATCATTAATCGCATTTGCCAGTTCATCATGAAAATGACTTTGATTCGTGTCAATTAGAACGTTAAAATTTCCTTTTGATATCTGATCCAGTGCGTCGGTCAGTTGGTTATGCACACCCCTGTGGCGTTCTGAAGCCTTACTAAGTTTCATAAAGAATTGAAAGATCAAGCTGATCAGGCTAAATATTAAAATTGCTGCCAGGCCGGATAACATGTGCGCAAAAGCCTCCGGTGGGTGTCCGGTATAGCGATATACGAACTCGGTAATCAGGTATCCTAAGCCGTTTAATAGAGCAAACAATACCATAACCATAAATATTCGCCATGCTATACTATATATATACTTTGGCTTTCTACCCTCTCTCAAGCTACCACCTCCAGACGATATCCCAAACCTCGAACTGTGGATATCTTGAAGCCTGATATCTCTTCCGAAAATCGTTCTCTTAGTCTGCTTATATGCACATCCAAGGTACGTTCATTTCCATCAAAATCATAACCCCAGATGTCCTCAATCAGTGTATCCCTTGAAAATGTCCGGCCCGGAAATCCTGCCAGTTTAAACAGTAACTCGAATTCTTTCATCGGAATGTCTTCTTTCTTACCGTTGATTATGACCGAATAACTGCTTCTGTCAATAATAACACGACCTACACTAACCGTCTGTGAAGCCTCAATTTTATAACGCCTGAGTAGTGCCTTAACACGCATCAATAATTCGTCTCCCTCAAAGGGCTTAGTAAGATAATCATCCGTTCCTGCTTCAAATCCCTTTACCTTGGACATTAAATCCGACTTTGCGGTTAGCATAAGGATCGGCATGTTTTCATAATACATTCGAAGCTTTTTGCAAAGCTCATAACCATCCATATTCGCCATCATTAAATCTATAATGGCTGCCTCCGGATTATCGGAGGTGATTCTCTGTAACGCATCACGGCCGTCCTTTGCCTCACAAACGTCATAGCCACCGTTTCTTAATAGAACACTGACAAGCTCCCGAATATTCGGATCATCGTCAACTATCATTATTTTACTCATTCGCAACCTCCGTTAAGATTGTTATGTTATACTCCACTTTACGATTATTATAACATACAATTGTAAACAGAAATTAAACAGACCAAATATCTCTGGCATATTCTCTAATTGCTCTGTCACTTGAAAACTTCCCAGCATTCACCATGTTAAGAAAACATTTTTTCCGAAACTCGTATGCATTTGAATAATCCTGGTTCACTTTTAGCCGTTCTTCATTATAGTCAATAAAGTCATGTAGTAAAAAATAATAATCTGCTCTATGCCAGCTAGCTCCATCAAGAATGGAGTGATATAACTCTTCAAACATTCCGGTATTTCCGTCATCAAAAGTCTTATCAATTAATGTATCCAGAACTTTCTTAATGCGTGGATTCCCATCATAAAGCTCTCTTGGCTGATAGGTTGGAGTAATTAACCGAAGTTCTTCCACCCTGGCACCAAAGATATAATTATTTTCTTCCCCTGCCTGCTCTACTATCTCGATATTAGCACCGTCATAAGTTCCAAGCGTCACTGCCCCGTTCAGCATAAACTTCATATTACCGGTACCGGAAGCTTCCGTCCCTGCGGTAGAAATCTGTTCTGAGATATCAGCGGCAGGAATTAACTTTTCACTATAGGATACATTGTAATTTGGGAGGAACACCACCTGCATTTTCCCATTGACCTCATAATCACTAGAGATTAACTTTGCTATTTCATTAATATACTTTATAATGCCTTTCGCTCTATAATATCCAGGCGCTGCCTTACCACCAAAAAGGAATAACATCGGATGAAACTCCTTAATTCTTCCCTCCTTGATTCCAAAGTAGATATCTAATATGGAAAAAGCATTCAGTAGTTGTCTCTTATATTCATGAATCCGCTTAACATGAATATCAAAGATATACTTCGGATCAATCACAATCCCCTCCTGCTTATAGATAAACTCAGCAAGTTGGTTCTTCTTTCTTTGTTTGATCATGTCAAATTCTTTGATTAAATCCTCATCTTCGCAATTCTTTTCAAGTTCTTTTAATAACTCCAGATTAGTAATCCACCCCTGCCCAATCTTTGAAGTCACAAATTCAGACAATTCCTCATTACATATTGCAAGCCATCTTCGTTGCGAGATACCATTTGTTTTATTATTAAAGCGATTCGGATAAATCACATACCATTCCTTTAAAAGATCATACTTTAATATGTCAGTATGAATGGAAGCCACCCCGTTGATCGAGTGGCTGACATAGATAGCAAGCCTCGCCATATGAATCATATCATTATCTACAATCAGATAATCCTTTTGCGTGTTATACGTATTCATACCAAGTAACTTCAGCTCCTCTAATAACCTTTGCTGAATCAGTAATATATAGCTATAGACCTTTGGAATGACGGATTGAAACAGTGTCACGCTCCACTTTTCCAATGCCTCAGACATCACTGTGTGATTGGTATAGGCGAAGGATTCTCTTGCAATCTTTATTGCAGCCTCCAAACTTATCTTCTCTGATTCCATAAGCAGGCGTATCAGCTCCGGTATTGCTACAACCGGATGAGTGTCATTGAGTTGAATTGCATACTCTGAGGAAAAATGTGAAAAGTCATCGCCATATTTCTTCTTATATGTTCTCACCAGATCCGCCATCGTTGCTGCGGAGAAAAAATACTCCTGCTTTAATCTTAATCTCTTACCTTTGTCGTTATTATCATTCGGATAAAGGATGCAGCTAATACTCTCCGCTTCAGTTTGGCATTTGAACGCTCCTGCATATCTTTGATCATTAAAAAGTTTAAAATCAAACTTTTTAATCGGTTCCGATTGCCATAGACGCAAGGTATTGATTTTCTTATTATTATAACCGATTACCGGATAATCGTATGGTACCGCGTAAACGGAGCTGTTTTTATAATCAATTCTAATTTTATCTTCTTCTCTTCGAACTGACCAAGGATCGCCAAAACTTTGCCAATCATCTTCTTTTTCCTTTTGAAAACCCTTTTCGAAAAACTGCTTGAACAAACCATATCGATACCGTATTCCATAACCGTTAATTAATATTCCGAGGGATGCACCGGAATCCAAAAAGCAAGCAGCCAACCGTCCTAAACCACCGTTACCAAGTGCAGCATCCTCTAGTTCTTCAAAAAAACTGATATCTTTTTGCTTCTCCTCCATCAGTTCATTAAATTCTTTCATCAATCCTAAATTATATAAATTTTGAAAAATAAATTTTCCTACTAAGAATTCAGCGGAAAGATAGCAAACCTTTTTCCCTGAATTCTCACTTTTCCAATCACTGTATAGAAACTTCATCGTACTTTTTGAAATGGCTTGATACAATTCCACCATATTCGCCTCATAGATTGTGGTGTGATAATCTGCTTCCAGTATTGCTAATACATCCTCTTTCCAACACTTCTCCATATTAATCCTCCATTCTGCCAATGTGGGTGGAACTTTCTGTCCTCACTTTATTTCCTTATTGGGTAATCTGCTATAAAGCTCTGCATACCCTTTTAACAGCTTCCTATCAATGGATTGATACATACTGTTCTTTATTCTCCACCTCCAGTTTCCACTGGTTGTGGACGGATAATTCATTCTCGCACGGTTATCCAGCCCCAGCAAATCCTGGATTGGACATATAATGACATCCGCTATACTACAATATAGAGATCTGATGATTGCATTCGAAAGATCTTCAATTTTAGTCACATTGAAATACTGAAAGGCAAAGCTTAATTCCTTCTCTGTTTTACTCAACAAATGCCCCATCAAAGTTTCATTATCGTGCGTTCCGGTATAGGCTACGATATTGCTGCTTATATAATTATGGGGTAAATACTCATTCGATGACGGTCCTTCTATGGCAAAGCCCAAGACTTTCATACTAGGATATCCGTTTTTACAAATTAGCTTCCTAACCTTTGGTGAAACGATTCCCAAATCCTCCGCTATAATTTTCGCATTACCTATTGATTCTCTGAGTACATCAGTCAGTTGCTTACCGGGTCCTACTTGCCATTTTCCCTCCATCGCCGTGCTGCTTTTAGCTGGAATCGCATAATAGTTCACTACTCCAATGAAATGGTCAATCCTGATTACATCATACAACTCGGAAGAAAGCTTCATTCTCTCCCGCCACCAGGTATAATTATCCAGTTTCATAGCACTCCAAAGGTATAATGGATTACCCCATCTTTGTCCGGTATCGGAAAAAGCATCCGGTGGAACCCCTGCAACCCGTTTGGGATGCTTCTCCTGATCAAGTTCAAATAATTCTGTGTGAGCCCATACATCCGTGCTATCTTCCGATACATATAACGGCATATCTCCAATAATCTTAATTCCTGATATATTCGCATAATGCTTAACACGGTTCCATTGTTCCCTGAATTTATATTGGCAAAACTTCCAGAACTCAATCTCATCTTTCATTTGTTCTGAATAACCCATTAACACATCACTCTTACGATTTTTAACGTTACTATCCCATTCTAGCCAACTCTTGTTTAAGAATAAAATTTTCAGAGACATATAGAGTGCATAATCATCCATCCAATAACTATTATACTTACAAAACTCCAGATAACGTTCCGAGGTACTATGATTACTTTGTGCATATGCTTTCCTTAAAACAGGTATACGTAGTTGATATAATGCATCATAATCAATATACTCTTTTTCCACTTGCCAACACAGCTTATTGATTTCATCCTTCTTTAATAAACCCTCATCGACTAGGATATCTAGGTCAATAAAGTAAGGATTACCTGCGAAGGCGGAATAGGATTGATACGGGCTATCGCCGTAACCTGTAGGTCCTAAGGGTAATACCTGCCAATAGCTGCATCCAATCTGTTTTAAAAAATCAACAAAACTATAGCATTCTGTTCCAAAGCTCCCTATTCCGTACGGTGATGGAAGTGAACTTATAGGCATTAATACTCCGGCTCCCCTCTCAAGTCTAAAATTCCGCTCCAAAGTCATATACTTCCTTTCCAAATGTTATTGCTATAATGATACTCTAAGCTTTTATTCAAAAGATTATTTATATATGCTTACGCTTCCTAATTATATATATGCTAATACCTCATAATCGAGCAATTATAATTTGTGAAACATTAGAATACATAATCTACTTTGATAATATTTGCATTTTTATGTAATATTATACAATTTTAACCACTTAAACCTTGTATAAATATGTCAAAAATAGCGAATTATCAAACGCGTATTGAAAACCTTTGTACATGGGTTTATACTCTGTTTTATCAGATTATAGAGGGGGATATTATGGCAACAATCAAGGATATTGCCAATAAATTAGGGGTTGCAATCAGTACCGTATCAAAGGGGTTGAACGGTGCCTGCGATATCAGCCCACAGATGAGACAGCTTGTTTTGGATACAGCTGTAGAGATGGGATATTCACCAAAAAAGTTGAGAGAACCGACCAAGCGTAAGGTATGTGTATTTATTGAAAATATGGATTATGCGAGTATTGAGCAGTTTGGTTATGAGATTTCCATAGGCTTTAAGCTAGCCGCTGCAAAGAGACATTGGGAGGTAACTGTTATTCCATCTAATTTAGATATACAGACAATTGAACATTATGATACCTACATGCTGGAAAATGGTTTTAGTGGAGCATTCTTACTTGGTTTTACACTACGGGATCACTGGATTCAACAATTAGGAAAAACGAATGTACCAACCGTGCTCTTCGACAATTATATCGAAGAGAATCAACATATCGGCTATGTTGGTACCGATTGTTTTGAAGGAATTGATCAGGCGGTACAACATTTATGTCAATTAGGTCATCAAAACATTGCATTTTTGAATGGTTCCAAGAATTCTATTGTATCAGAAACAAGAAATAAAGCTTTTATTTATGGCTTACATAAAAACAGATTGCCTCTTCATGAAAACCTGATTGTTTATGGAAACTTTACTACCACCTGCGCGAAGGATCATGTACTAAACTTCATCAAAGAGGGCGCAACTGCTATCATGTGTGCCACCGATGTGATTGCTGTAGGTGTAATAAGGGAGCTTCATAGACTTGGCCTCAGTGTCCCTGAGGATATCAGTGTCACCGGCTTTGACGATTTGACAATCGCTTCAAAGTTCCAGCCCTCCATCTCTACCATACGTCAGGATCGCAGGGATATCGGCAAAAGTGCATTTCTTTTACTGGATGGTCTAATACAGAATGTTCCGACCAGCAAGCTGTTTTTACGGGCGAAATTCATCCCCCGAGCCAGTACTTCATCATGTAAAGAGAGAACGGGGATATTCCTATCAAACGAACTATTACAAATAACTGAGTCCATTTGAAGGTATAGATATAAATAAAAAAGACACTCCTGGGTTTATTAGTGGGGTCGTACCGATTGGAACGATTCCGTTATAAAATAAGGTGTGTCTTTTTATTCATATATTAATTAGTCTTTATTTTCTACATTTATTCTAATAATATCATACTTTGCAATCCTATATTACTCAAATACTTACTACTTGCTAACCACACTTTTCTTATGATTATCCAGCTTATGATACAAAATTGTATATTCCTTCGCATACATCAATAATGATAATAACAGGAATGCTCCACAGATAAGAATTAGCACATTCGTCACCGAGTACCCCAGTGTAGGAACAGAAATCAGAACCAACATTACGGCATAGAATATGGTTGTTGAAACCTTCCCGAACCACTTTGCTCCATTCAATTTTGTTCCCTTTCTTAGCATCACAATCCCGGCAATTAACAGGAATACCTGCATTAGCACGAATAGGATTAGAAGCAGGAACATCCATCTAATTTTAACAACCAACACAAATATTAATGCAGCCTGTGTTAATTTATCGGCCAGTGGATCAACCAGCTTTCCAAAATCAGTTATCATATCGAACTTCCTAGCTATCATACCGTCAAAAAAATCAGTTAAACCGGATATGAACACCACCAAACCAGCACGAAGATAATCTCTGGGCGATTCCGCTTTTATATATAAAATTATAAAACATGGTATTAATAATAATCGAATATAGCATAATAAATTCGGTATTTTTATCAAATCACTTTTTGAGAATTTACTAATTAATTTCATCTCAAACCCCCTAAACTCGCTTTATGTAGATTAGTCTTATGTATTACTTTTAATAAAATTACTATTAATATATAAGTATTATCCAACAAATGCCATACTTATAACAAGTTTAACACAAATATTTGGGATTTGGTAGCCAATTTTTAAAATATGATAAAAAATCACTTTATCCTGAAACACAAAAGCAAATATATATTAATTCGCTTTATTAACATTCAGAACAAAGTGATTTTATTCATGGGAATCTTATTTTACTACAATATTTACAATCTTACCTGGTACATAAATCTCTTTCACAATGGTTCCAGTAAGTTTATCTGCTACAGCTTCTTTTGCTGCAGCGATTATATCATCTTTTGCTGCATCTGCTGCTACTAATACGGTAGTCTTAGTCTTTCCGTTAAGCTGTACAGCAATCTCTATCTCACTGTCCTTCATCTTTTCTTCGTCATAGGTAGGCCAGGTGTTTTTGAATACTGATTCGGTGTGACCTAACTGCTGCCATAATTCTTCACTTACATGAGGGATGAACGGAGCCAATAAGGTAACTGCTGTTTCTAAAGTCTCTCTATCAATACCACCTGTTTTTTTCACCATATCAAGCATTTTATTATTATATTCCATAAAACCGCTGACAACGGTATTTAAACTGAAAGTTTCAAGTCGGGTAGTGATATCATATACCATTCTGTTACGAAGCTTGATCATCTCCGTTGACTCAGCAACCTGGCTATCTTTGTTATCCATAACAAGGTTATAGAAACGGTTGATAAATCGGTACACTCCATCAATACCTCTGTCATCCCATTCACAATCAAGTTCCGGCGGTCCAACGAATAATTCATACATTCTTAAGGAATCGCAACCATAATCATTCACTAAATCATCCGGTGAAACTACATTTCCCATGGATTTACTCATTTTGGCGCCATTTTTTCCTACCATACCCTGATTGAACAGCTTCGTAAATGGTTCATCAAAATCCACCACACCGATATCATTTAAGAACTTAGTATAGAATCTGGAATATAATAAGTGAAGAACTGCATGCTCCACACCACCGATATACATATCAACCGGAAGTAATTCATGAGCCTTCTCTTTGGATACTAATTCTTTATCATTTTTATTATCTACATAACGCAAGAAATACCAAGAAGAACCTGCCCACTGAGGCATCGTATTGGTTTCTCTCTTTGCAGGAGCACCGCACTCAGGACAGGTAGTGTTAACCCATTCATGAATATCTGCCAGAGGAGATTCTCCTGTTCCGGTAGGCTGATACTTTTCTACCTCCGGTAATAATAACGGTAGCTGATCTTCAGGAACCGGAACTGCACCACAGTGTTCGCAATGAACAATCGGAATCGGCTCACCCCAATAACGTTGTCTGGAGAATACCCAGTCACGTAATTTATAGTTTACGGTTTTCTTACCGATACCCAATTCATCAAGCATATCAGGAACTTCCTGCTTTGCCTTCGAAGAATCCATACCGGTCCAGTCGCCTGAGTTTATCATGATACCAGGTTCGGTATATGCCTGGGTTAGTTCAGGATTTTCTTTTCCGTCCGGAGAGATTACCTGAATAATCGGAATACCAAACTTCGTTGCGAAATCAAAGTCACGATCATCATGAGCAGGTACACACATAATTGCACCGGTACCGTAATCAGCAAGTACATAATCAGATAACCAAATTGGGATTAACTTCTTAGTGATCGGATTAACCGCATAACTTCCAGTGAATACACCAGTCTTCTCTTTATCCTGCATACGGTCTACGGAGGATCTCATAGAAGATTTGTAGATATAATCCTCTACCGCTGCTCTTGTCTCATCTGTAGCTAGTTCCTTTGCCATCGCATGCTCCGGAGCGAGAACCATGAAAGTTGCACCATATAACGTATCCGGTCTGGTTGTGTATACACGGATTGATTGATCCTTACCATCAACTGTGAAATCAACCTCTGCACCATAACTCTTACCAATCCAGTCAGACTGCATCTTCTTAACCTTCTCAGGCCACTCAAGTTTATCCAAATCTTCCAACAGACGATCAGCATATTGAGTAATCTTCAACATCCATTGTTTTAAGTTTTTCTTGGTTACTGAAGAATGACATCGTTCACATTCACCGTTTACTACTTCTTCATTCGCAAGACCTGTTTTACAGGAAGGACACCAGTTAATAGGCATCTGCTTTTCATATGCCAACCCTGCTTTAAACATCTTAACAAAGATCCACTGTGTCCATTTATAGAAATCAGGATCTGTCGTATTCACTTCCATATCCCAATCATAGATTGCTGCAATTTCATTAATCTGCTTTTTAATGTTTGCCACATTTTCTGCAGTTGACTTGCTTGGATGAACACCCATCTTAATCGCATAATTTTCAGCCGGAAGACCGAATGCATCCCATCCCATTGGATGAATAATATAATATCCCTTAAGAATCTTATATCTGCTCCAAACATCACTGATTACATACCCTCTCCAGTGTCCTACATGCAAACCGCTTCCTGATGGATATGGGAACATATCCAAACAGTAGTATTTCGGCTTCTTACCGTCTTTGGGATTAACCGGGTTCTTCTCCCAGTATTTACTCCATTTCTTTTCGACTTCCTTATGATTATAAGGTGCTGCCATAGTATCTCCTCCAATCAATATGATCAATTACATTTATATTTTTAAATAAAAAAACCTTTCGCCTCAATTAAGAGACGAAAGGATATCTTCCGTGGTACCACTCTGTTTCGTAATATCATTTCTACCTATATTATACCCTAAAGTAGAATGACCATACGCACTTGATTTCGATAACGGGAATACCGCCCCAACCTACTTTAGTTCAGTCAGAGAGCTCAAAGGCGAGTTGGGAGTGTGCTGCTGCTGTCTCACACCAACCGACAGCTCTCTGGAAGCACAGGGACTCTTAATACTCCTTGTCCTAGCTTTATATATATTACTTATTAACTCTATATAAATATAATCATGCTTTGTAGTTTTGTCAAGGATTTTGTACGAAAACGCTTCCCACATGCAGTATGTCCTTCCTCATGTTTACCAAGCTATACGAATATAATTAAAAGAATTATTATAAATCAAGGAGAGTATATGAATATTATCATGGATTTTATCACGGATTATGGCTTAATTGCGATGTTTATTATCATTTTGCTTGAATACGCTTGTTTTCCAGTCTCCAGCGAAATCGTTCTACCGTTCTCCGGCGCAGTTGCCTCGATTAATAATACCAACTTCTTCGTTATACTCCCGTTGAGTGTGATAGCCGGCCTCATAGGAACCGGTTTATGTTACGCGTTAGGGTGGTATGGAGGGGGCGCTATTATTAGCAGAATTACACGTAAATTTCCCAAGACCCAGAAAGGCATTAATTCGGCCTATGAAAAGTTTAATACCCACGGAGCAGCCACTGTTTGTATCGGTCGCGTCATCCCTCTCATTCGCACCTATATTGCATTGATTGCCGGTGCCTCCAAACTTAATCCTGTTACCTACTTTACAGCATCTGCACTTGGAATCACGGTTTGGAATACTATC
This sequence comes from Variimorphobacter sp. HTMS_6, assembly GCF_059717775.1. Lineage (NCBI taxonomy): Bacteria > Bacillati > Bacillota > Clostridia > Lachnospirales > Lachnospiraceae > Variimorphobacter > Variimorphobacter sp. HTMS_6. The sequence goes on along the minus strand of NZ_AP046094.1, from coordinate 1,027,255 downwards.
TTAATCGGGCTTGGGTATATTCTTCGCGAGAATTATAAGAATGTGGGTGAATATTATAATCGCTATAAACATAATCTTATCCCCGTTTTTATTGTATTCGCTGCTATTCTTATCGTTAACTTTGCTATAAAAAAGGGAAAGAAACGTAAAATCAATTCAGCTAAAGATTGATTTCTTAGTATGCACCGGATGACTTATCCAACAAAGCATTCATAATCCGATGCATGACTCATATAATTTAAAGAAGATTTCCTAACCAGGAGTGAGAACCTCTATGCAATGGCACAGTTTATCCGTAGAAGAGACCTTAAACAAATTAGGGGTCTCGCTGGATCAGGGCTTATCTACAAAAGAAACAAAAGAAAGACAGCATACATATGGGAAGAATATTTTAACTACGAAGAAGGGCAAAAGCAACGTAGTGAAATTCTTTGAACAATTTGCTGATTTCATGATCATCATCTTAATTCTTGCCGCTGTTATTTCTTTTGCAGTATCCTATTTTGAAGGCGAACCAGATTTTGTCGATCCTATTATCATATTAGTTATCATTGTTGTGAATGCAACGCTCGGCGTATTACAAGAGGCACGTGCAGAGAAAGCATTGGAAGCGCTTAAAAAAATGTCCGCTCCCTCCGCTCATGTGTTGCGTGATGGTAAAGTATCCATAATTGATTCCAGCGAACTTGTACCCGGTGATATCATTATGTTGGAAACAGGCGGCTATGTACCTGCTGACGCAAGATTAGTCTCCTCTGTAAATCTAAAGGCGGAAGAAGCCTCTCTTACCGGAGAGTCCCACCCTGTAGAAAAGATAGCTGAGGTTAAGCTAAGTCCGGAAACCAATATTATTGACCGACATAACATGGTGCTTGCCACCAGCACAATAACATATGGCAGGGGTATAGCAGTAGTAACAGACATAGGAATGAACACCCAGGTGGGGCATATCGCGACTTTGATAATGGATGAAGAAACACCGATGACACCGCTGCAAAAGCGTCTGGCAAAAACGGGAAAGATCCTTGGAATAGCTGCCTTATCCATCTGTGTCTGTATCTTCTTGATTGGATTGTTAAAGCAAATGCCTGTGTTTGATATGTTTATGACTTCGGTTAGTCTTGCCGTAGCTGCCATACCGGAGGGACTCCCGGCTATCGTAACCATTATGCTTTCACTGGGTGTACAGCGTATGGCAAAGAAAAATGCTGTTATTCGCAAGCTTCCAGCGGTAGAAACACTTGGTAGTGCAACCGTAATCTGTTCCGATAAAACCGGAACCTTAACTCAGAATGTTATGACGGTTACCAGGGTCAGCTCCATTAACGGCAAGGAAAATATGACGGGAGAATTTGCTTCCTTCCTCCTATCACATGCAGCACTTTGTAACGATGCCATTCTACAACTTGATAAAAAAGGCGCAACCGTAACCGGTGAGCCTACTGAAAAAGCATTAGTACTAGCTGCCTATCAAACTGGTTCTAGCAAGATTGACCTAGACAAAACATATCAACGAATAAATGAAATTCCTTTTGATTCATCAAGAAAGTTAATGACAACCGTACATAAGTCTTCCGATAATACGTATCGCAGCATTACGAAGGGCGCATTTGATTATCTTCTAGGACATTGCACCCATTATTATCTAAATGGCTCTCCTACCCCGATCACCTCTAGAGATAGGGTACGTTTAAATTCTGTTAACAACGAGATGACAGAAAAAGCCTTACGTGTCATCGCAGTAGCTTATAAAGATTTACCAAAACCGGTTGCTCATGCCAATCCCGTCCAATTAGAAAATGATCTGATTTTAATCGGTTTAATTGGAATGATTGACCCTCCGAGAGAAGAGGTAAAGAAAGCTGTTGCTCTGTGTCGTCATGCCGGTATCAAGCCGGTTATGATTACCGGTGATCATGTACTAACAGCCAAAGCAATTGCGAAAGAACTCGGTATTTTAGTAGGTGGCGAAGAAGCTATCACCGGAGATGCATTAAACCGAATGACTAATGAGGATCTAGCAAATCATATTAACCGATTTAGCGTGTTTGCAAGAGTATCTCCGGAACATAAGGTTAGAATTGTAAAAGCGTTCCAGAGCAAAGGAAATGTTGTGGCGATGACCGGTGACGGTGTAAATGATGCACCGGCTTTAAATGCTGCAGATATCGGTTGCGCGATGGGTATTACGGGTACGGATGTGGCTAAAAATGCTGCCGATATGATTTTAACCGATGATAATTTCGCGACGATTGTATCGGCGGTTAAGGAAGGTCGCGGAATTTATGATAACATAAAAAAAGCGGTTCATTTTCTCTTATCCAGTAATATCGGAGAGATATTAACCATATTTGTCGCTATCATTCTCGGCTTGCCAACACCATTAGTTGCCGTTCAACTACTTTGGGTTAATCTTGTAACGGATTCCCTGCCTGCCATCTCGCTAGGGGTTGAACCGACGGATAAAGATATCATGAAAAAGAAACCGGTATCCCCAAAGAAAGGCATGTTCGCTGATGGCCTTGCAGTAAAAATCATATTGGAAGGTATGATGATCGGCTCATTAGCACTGTTAGCTTTCGTGATAGGCTATCATCACTACGACCTACCCGCTTTCCTACAATCAAGTCAAAATGCTAACAGCCCAAACGATGATATGATTCCTTGGGTAGGTAGAACCATGGCATTTGCAGTACTCAGCCTCTCCCAGCTGTTCCACTCTTTTAATATGAGAAGTGAACATTCCCTGTCAGAGATAGGAATATTTAGCAACATGAAGCTCGTTATATCCTTTATCATATGTGCAACACTTCAGATCTCCGTAATCACCATAGCACCGCTTGCCAATATATTCCAGGTGGTTGGATTAACCGCACAACAATGGGCAATCGCTCTATTCTTAGCCTTTGTTCCTATTATCGTAATAGAATTACAGAAGAATATAAATTCATACTTCAAAAAATCGTAATAATTGATGCTTCGTAAATTTATGTTCCCATCACCACATACTCTCTTTTCAGTGTGAAAGATTGCTGCCGGAAGAACAAATCTTCCCTGTAATCATTAAATCCTGATAAAGAGAGTATTTTTATGCTAACATTTTCATTACTAGAATCCGCTTGTACTTGAAATCTGATTCAAATCGTTATATAGTATTGATAATACGGTTGGTTAGTATTTGCGAAATAAGTATGGAATACAAATTTCATCCAATTATTTTACAAATGCTTTAATACGCTTAAAACAGAGGTTTTGACATGATGAATGAAATAATGAACAATAATATAAAAGTTGCACCTTATGATGATTCTTTATTGGATCGTCATTCTATGTATGATATGGTTCCATTTACATGGAATCCGGATCTTAACGCAGATAAAAAATTTGTATTAGTTACAGGAAATGTAATCAAGGCATACCGTTGCCAAATAGTGGACATCATTGAAGTAGGTAACAAAGGATAATATTTTTAATTATGAGGTGAATCAAGTGAAAGTAGTACAATTAACATATAAATCAGCAAATTGTTATCTTGTACCGGCAAATGAAGGATGGATTATGATAGATACCGGTTGGCCGGATACATTTTCCCAACTTCTTCAACTGCTTTATCAAAATAATATTCCGGTAAATGAGGTGGATTATTTAATTATCACACATTTTCATCCGGGACATGCCGGTCTTACCCAAAACTTAAAGGATCTGGGCACGAATCTGATTCTGCACGAATCCCAGCTTCCATATTATAATAGGCTAAATAGCTTCTTTAAGAAAAATCCGAAGGCTAATTTTAAGGATATAACGAATAGTAATAACATTGTGATTAATAATTCAGACAGTCGAAGTTTTTTAGAATCTCTTAATATACATGGGGAACTCTTATCCACTCCGGGACATAGTGATGACAGTGTCAGCCTGGTTATCGATGATGAATTTGCCTTTATCGGAGATTTACCTACAATATTTAAACCTGAAGAGTACAATACGGTAATTGCGGACAGCTGGAATATGATTCAGCGTCGTAATGTAAAAACCATATATCCCGGACACGGAGAAGCATTTGAAATCGAAGAATAGTTACCTCTCTGATATTTTCTTTCTAGGGACGGTACATTAACAGGGTTACTCTAATTTATTTCCCTTATAACTTTCCGGTAATGCTACCCTTACTCATCATCGCTTATTTCATTCTGTCGGTGCAGACTCTTTAAGTAACAAATTACGTTTTCAGTATTATCCAGAAGCAAATTGTTTACCGCCGTCAGCATTTAGGTTGAGGCTAATTCTTTTTAATCTGTCACAACATTATGTGCCGTTACGTGCGATATCCGAGTGGAAACATATCTCTGAAGGATAATAACTTTTACGCTAGTTATAACCTTGGCTATTATAAACATTATCTTTAAAAGGAAGGGCTACCTCATTCATGCGGTAGCCCTTCCTTATAATTTGGTCTTGTGATTTATTTAAACACTTTAAAGGCATCCCGGCCAAGATAAACGGCCTTATCGCCCAATTCCTGTTCAATTCGAAGAAGCTGATTATACTTGGCAACACGATCCGTTCTGGAAGGTGCACCTGTTTTAATCTGTCCTGCATTTGTTGCAACGGCAATATCTGCAAGAGTTACATCTTCTGTTTCTCCGGAACGGTGCGATACTACCGCTGTCCATCGATTATTCTTAGCCATCTCAATCGCATCCAATGTTTCAGTCAGGGAACCAATTTGATTAAATTTAATCAGAACAGAGTTGCTGATATCTTGATTGATTCCTTCTTTGATACGACTGGTATTTGTAACAAATAGGTCATCACCTACCAATTGCACTTTGTGGCCGATACGCTCCGTTAAGAGCTTCCAGCCCTTCCAGTCCTCTTCTGATAAACCATCCTCCAAAGAAATAACCGGATATTTATTACAGATCTGATCCCAGAAGTCTACCATTTCTTCAACCGTCTTGTATTCTCCTGCCTTCCAGAAAAGATAATCTCCTTCTCTTCCGGCTTTTTTTGCTTCATCATACATCTCTGTTGCAGCAGCATCAATCGCAATATAAAAATCCTGTCCCGGCTTATAACCGGCAGCTTCTATCGCTTTCACGATATAATCCAGTGCCTGTGTATCGCTGGTAAACTTCGGAGCAAAACCACCTTCGTCTCCTACCGCGGTTACATAACCATCTGTTTTTAACAACTTCTTTAATGTATGAAATACAGTAGCGCTGTGCTCTAGTGCTTCCGCAAAAGAGGTAGCACCCACAGGCATAATCATAAATTCCTGAATATTTAGGCTTGAATCCGCATGCTTTCCGCCATTTATAATGTTCATCATCGGAACCGGAAGAACCTTTGCATTTACACCCCCAAGATAACGATATAACGGCATCTTTAAGGATGCAGCGGCTGCCTTTGCAGTTGCTAACGATACGCTTAATATCGCATTTGCGCCAAGCTTCCCTTTGTTCTCTGTACCATCCAATGCAAGCATGGCTCCGTCAATCTGTGTCTGATCACTTGCACACATTCCCTTGATATGATCCGCTATTAACTTATTAACATTTTCAACTGCCTTCTTTACACCAGTTCCCAAATAACGTGAATTATCTCCGTCACGAAGTTCCACTGCTTCAAATGCGCCGGTAGATGCGCCCGAAGGTACTGCTGCCCTTCCAACACTTCCATCCACCAAAGTCACTTCTGCCTCAACAGTTGGATTACCTCTGGAGTCCAGTATCTCTCTACCAATTACTTTTTCAATAATCATGTTTTTCATATTTACCTCCGTTCAGCTGATAGTTTTGACATTTGCTTTTGTCACTTAATCATTTTTGACAATTATCTTTTTTATTATCTGCTTTAATATGGAAAATATTCGGTACACTTAAATTATAATTCATTTACTCAAAAAAAACTACCTTTTATTGGATTGTTATACCTTATGAAAATTGTTATACTAATTATAATAAGCATTATTTAAATGGTAAAAAACTATTAATACTGTCCTTTCTTACTTAAGATGAATAATGTGAAAAATATCGAGTTTACTTTGATACGATAAAACGGAGGTCTATACAATGAGTAAAACATTTGAAAAATTACAACCCTTTCTGGAAAAATCCATGGCCTTACAAACTGCCCGTAATCTATTCGATTGGGATGAGCAAACTACAGCCCCTTTTGAAGCTGCTGATTATACCTCTAAGGTAATCGGTATTCTTTCGGATGAATATATGAAAAGTATGATTAACGATGATGTACGCAAACTTTTAAAAAAGCTTCAGGAAAAGAAGGAGCAAGAGGAATTAACTGAAATTGAAAAAGCGATTGTTAAGGAGGTTGGGAGAACCTTCGAACAATTGGAAAGCATTCCTCCCGCTGAATACCGCGAGTTTAACGAATTGACTTCAATTTCCAGCCGAAAGTGGGCAAAAGCAAAGAAGGATAATAAATATCAAGATTTCGCCCCTTATTTAGAAAAGGTAATCGAGTACAAGAAGAAATTTGCCAGCTATCGAGTTAAGGATGATAAGAAACCTTATGAGATATTGCTAAGCGATTTTGATGAATGCTTTATGATTAAGGATTTGGATCTTTTCTTTGACCAAGTAAAAAAAGAAATTATTCCCTTATTAAAGGAAGTGTCAAAAAAAGTAGAAACGATTGATAAGAGTTATAATTATCTCAATTATGATATTGAAAAGCAAAAGGAATTTTGTAAATACATTTGTGGATATATCGGTTTTGATTTTAATCGAGGCGTAGTAAGTGAAAGTGCTCATCCATTTACACTTCAGCTTCATAACCACGATGTAAGAATCACAACCAATTATAAAGAAGATAATCTGGAAAGTTCTATCTTCTCCATCATTCATGAAAGCGGCCATGCATTATATGAAATGAATATTGATGATGACATTACACAAACTCCAATCGGTGGAGGGGCATCCATGGTTATGCATGAGTCCCAGTCCCGTTTCTATGAAAATATAATTGGACGTAGTAAAGAATTCTGGGAACCAATTTATGATAAGCTAGTGGACACCTATTCAGAAAATCTATATTCTATCGGTTTGGATCAGTTTATCCGAGGAATTAACAAATCAGCTCCGAACCTGATACGTACGGAAGCGGATGAGCTATCCTATTGTATTCATATCCTAATCCGCTATGAGATTGAAAAGATGATTTTTAATGAAAAAGTCGATATCAACGAACTTCCCACTATTTGGAATCAGAAATATCAAGAATACATGGGTATCTCTCCTTCAAACGACACCGAAGGGATCCTTCAGGACACTCATTGGTCATGGGGTGAATTCGGATATTTTCCTTCCTATGCGATAGGAACTGCAATCGCATCACAAATATATGCTTATATGAAGGATCACATGCCCATCAATGATTACCTTAAGGAAGGAAACTTAACACCGATTCGTGAATTCCTACGTGATAATATTCACAAATACGGCGCTTTAAAAAATTCAAATGAAATCCTCACCGAAGTTTGCGGCGAGAAATTCTCTGCTGAATATTATATCAAATACCTTAAAGAAAAATATACTAAGCTTTATGATATACATTTTAATTAAGCGCTTGTTTTCCGGCATTAAAATACTAATATTATCTTCGCATATAATTAATGAATATGCAGAACTATTAATTTTTCTGCATAAATATTAATTTTATATTGCAAGTTTGAATAAAACGATGTAATATTATCTCAATCAAAACCTTAAGAATTCAGATTACAATATTGAGGTTAAAGATGCCCGCATTGGTAATTCTTTACTAATGCGCGCATTGAATAATATGAAATTCGGATGCCAACCGTGGCAGAATGGAGGCTTATATGAAACTTTGGGGCGGACGCTTTACCAAGGAAACCGATCAATTAGTCCATAATTTTAATGCATCAATCTCCTTTGATCAAAAATTTTTCAAACAGGATATTGAAGGAAGTATTGCTCATGTAAGAATGTTAGCAAAGCAGGAAATCATCTCTGAAGACGAAAAAGAAAGTATTATTGACGGATTAACCGGAATTCTGGTTGATATCATAAATGGTAGCCTAGTAATTGATAACGAGCATGAAGATATACATAGCTTTGTAGAAGCTCATCTAATAGATCGAATAGGGGCTGCAGGAAAAAAACTTCATACAGGCAGAAGCCGTAATGATCAAGTAGCATTGGATATGAAATTATATACTCGAGATGAAATCAAAGATATTGATGAATTAGTGAAGGAGCTGCTTGAGAGTATTCATCATATTATGAAAGAACACACCTCCACATTTATGCCTGGCTTTACTCATCTTCAAAAAGCTCAGCCTGTTTCATTGGCTCATCATTTTGGAGCATACTTTGAAATGTTTAAAAGAGATCGCTCCAGATTAACCGATATCTCAAAACGATTAAACCTATCTCCGATTGGATCCGGGGCTCTGGCTGGAACTACTTATCCTCTGGATCGAAATTATACCGCTAATCTACTGGGCTTTGACGGTCCCACATTAAATAGTATGGATAGTGTTTCTGATCGCGATTATCTAATTGAATTACTGAGTGCACTTTCCACTATCATGATGCACTTAAGCCGTTTCAGTGAAGAAATTATAATTTGGAATAGTAACGAGTACCGTTTTGTTGAACTTGATGACGCTTACTCCACCGGTTCCAGTATTATGCCTCAGAAAAAGAATCCTGATATTGCCGAACTGGTTCGCGGCAAAACCGGCCGTGTATATGGTTCACTGGTATCACTATTAACTGTTATGAAGGGTCTCCCACTTGCTTATAACAAGGACATGCAGGAGGATAAGGAATATACATTTGATGCAATTGACACCGTCAAAGGATGTCTCGCTCTATTTAACGGAATGATTGCTTCGATGAAGTTTAATAAAGAAAATATGGAAAATAGCGCTAAGAATGGTTTTACGAATGCAACTGATGCAGCAGATTACCTGGTATATAAGGGTGTTCCCTTCCGTGATGCACATGGGATTATCGGACAGCTTGTATTATATTGTATTGATAAGGATTGTTCCCTTGACGATCTCTCATTGGACGAATTTAAGAATATTAGCCCTGTATTCGAACAGGATATTTATGACGCAATCAGCCTGACCACCTGCGTAAATAAACGCAATACCATCGGGGCTCCAGGCTTGGAAGCGATGGCACAAGTTTTAAAACTAAACGAAGAATATCTTAATCAATAATTGAACTCTTATAAAAGAAGGGATGTTGCAAAATAAATTATTCTATCAAGGAACAATGTTATTTGCAATATCCCTTCTCTACTATCACTGAAATTGTATGATAATTACAACTGCATTAGCTATAACGACGATCGCGGTAGCAAAATGAAATTTCACCTTTTTCTCCCCTATTTTTTTTGTTCCTAGTATCGATAAGAAAATTACGAGTAAAAAACTTATGATCAAGTAAATAGGTGTAGATACATAATTTGACTGCTCACCGTTTACGTCCATATGTGTTGCAATTTTACCCGGTAGATTAAAGTAACCAATCACGTTCATAACTGCGGTAAATAAAATATATAATACTATCAAAATCTTCTCATAATATCGTTTAATGAAATACATCTTCTTCTCCTTTTACTAATGCATATTTTCAAAGCCAAATTATAACTCTCATTAACCTTATTGCATACATTTTTATGTAGCTCTTGTTCATGTATACGTCACGTCCATGTAGGCCTAATGCTCTTGTATACATCTCGTCTATGTTCACTTTCAAGTTTATGTATTCTGCTGTTCAAATTCACCAATCTAACACGCAAATTATAATCCTCTTTGTTCGTTTATACAATATCATTCTATAGAAGAAAAAATATTGTTTTTAACATTGACAGTTTTTTAACAATGTATTATACTTGGGTTCGTTAAGTAATTAACAATCTTGTAGTAATTAACTACTTAGCCTCCATGATGTGTGTTTTAAACATATCCAATGTCGCTTTGGCACAGCGACATCTAGAACCCTTGAAAGAATTCACGGAGGAGCACGCATCTTAAGTGTGAGCTTCACCGTTCTTTCTGTGCAAATAGATTGAATCGGTTTAGGTGTCACATCGACCCCAAACTTATTTAACTCTTTGCTTAATAACTCATGAAAAGGAGTAATCTTATGAATATTTATATTTGTGTCGGCAGCTCCTGCCATTTAAAAGGTTCCTATGACATCATACAACTTATGAAAGAAGCCATAGAAAAATATGATCTTGAAGATAAAATCCAGCTATCTGCTGCCTTTTGTCTGGGACGCTGTACCGATGGTGTATCGGTAAAAATTGATGAAGAAGTAGTCTGTGGTGTTTCAAAGGATAGTTTCGAAGGATTCTTTAATGACTATGTCCTATCTAAATTCTAACAAATTTAACATTAAATCTGCCCTAAAGCATTCTCTCGCAGAGCGCGGTCAGCTATCGCTGACATAATCATACGTATCCATGCGTTATGTGCCTAGTGCAATCCTCGCGGAGGTTGATAAAATGAATCATTACATACAACTAAAAAAATCGAACTGTAAAAACTGTTATAAATGCATCCGCCACTGCCCGGTTAAATCCATTCGTTTTGCAGATCAGCAGGCTCATATCGTAAAAGAACAATGTATTCTTTGTGGTGAATGCTTTGTAGCCTGTCCGCAAAATGCAAAACAAATCAGAAATGATGTAGAATCCGTTAAAGAAATGATTGCTTCAGGAAGACAAGTTTACGTAAGTTTAGCACCATCCTTCATTGCTAATTATGATAATTCTGACATCACTTCGATGGAAACCGCATTAAAGAAACTTGGATTTACCGAAGTAGAGGAAACAGCAATTGGAGCAACAATTGTGAAAAAGCAATACGAATCAATCATCAAGTCCGGTGAATCTAAAATTCTAATCTCCTCCTGTTGTCATACGGTAAATACCTTAATTCAAAAATATTATCCCGAGGTACTTCCATATCTGGCAAAGGTGATGTCTCCTATGCAGGCTCATTGTACCATGCTAAAGGAAGCGCATCCCGAGGCTTTTACTGTTTTTATCGGCCCTTGTATTTCAAAAAAAGAGGAAGCGGAACAATATCCGGGTATTGTTGATGCTGCTCTAACCTTTGAGGAATTAACCGATTGGTTTGAGAAGGAACAGATCACACTAACCCCATCGCCAAAGACCAAACAAACAACCGGAAAAGCGAGATTATTCCCAATTCCAGGAGGTATCCTGCGTTCCATGGAATATAACGACGCAGATTATGATTATATTGCTATTGACGGTATTGATAATTGTATTCGTGCCTTTAAGAATATGATAAGCGGTAATTTGAATCATTGTTTTGTTGAAATGTCTGCCTGTGCAGGTAGCTGTACTGGTGGTCCGGCAATGGATAAAAAACACAGTATGTTACTATCCGACATCATAAGTGTCAACCGCTATGCCGGTCAAGAGGATTTTGATGTAACACCACCTACATCCTCTCATCTTGAAAAGCAATTTCTCTTCCAGAATTCCAACCTGAAGATGCCCGGAAGTATAGCAGTGAATGAAATTTTGCACAAAATGGGGAAAACTTCCTCTTTACAGGAGCTCAACTGTGGTAGTTGCGGTTATAATACCTGTAGGGATAAAGCAATTGCCGTATATCAGGGAAAAGCGGATTTAACAATGTGCCTGCCTTATCTGAAAGAAAGAGCAGAATCCTTCTCCGATAATATCTTATATAATACGCCAAACGGTGTTATGGTATTAAATGAAGATCTGGAAATCCAACAAATCAATCGTGCTGCAAAGCAATTACTGAATATACGTCATGGGCGTGACATACTTAACCAACCGGTCATTCGCATCTTAAACCCTACCGTATATTTACAGGTAATGAACAGTGAAAAAAATCTGCACGATAATTTGACCTACTTGGATGATTACGGTAAATACATAGAAGAAACTATCCTTTATGATAAAACTTATCATATTATCATCAGTATTATGAAGGATGTGACCATAGAGCAAAAAACAAAACTAAAAAAAGAATCCCTGAACAGGCGAACCGTTGAAATCACTGACAAAGTAATTGAAAAGCAGATGCGTGTCGTACAAGAAATCGCCTCGTTACTTGGCGAAACCACTGCTGAAACAAAAATTGCTTTAACTAATCTAAAGGAGAGTCTGAATAATGAATAGTCTTTGTACCGATGTAGGCTATCTCAGTATTAACAAACATGGCGAGCAGTTGTGTGGAGATCACGTTGAGGTTGCGGAAGGTAATGATAAATCGATTGTTATGGTTCTGGCTGACGGTTTAGGCAGCGGAGTAAAAGCGAATATCCTATCCACACTGACATCAAAAATTATATCCACTATGATGGCAAGCCATATGAGCATTGAAGATTGCGTCGCAACGGTAGCATCCACGCTCCCTGTTTGTGAAAAACGAGGTATCGCCTACTCCACATTCACAATCATACATGTAATCAACAACAAAACCGCTGAAGTAATACAATATGATAACCCACAGGTAATATTATTACGCGATGGTGTAAACTGCGAATACGAAATGAATCAAATCCAGCTCGGAGATAAGAAAATCTTTCAATCGAAACTGGAACTTTTGCCCGGTGATATGCTAATATCCATGAGTGATGGTGCAATCTATGCCGGTGTCGGAAAGACCTTCAATTTTGGTTGGCAAAGAGACAACATCATTGAATTCCTTGAATTAATGTACGAGGAGAATTATTCACCCAAAATGGTTTCCACCATATTATTGGAACAATGTGCTCAGTTATATGGCCAGGCTCCGGGCGATGATACAACAATTGCCGCCGTCAAAATCAGAAAGAGACAGCTCATCAATTTAATGATCGGTCCTCCCTCCAATCCGGATGATCTAGAGGAGATGCTTACAAAATTTTTTGATCAGGATGGAAAACATATCGTATGCGGTGGAACAACTTCCTCTCTCGCAGCCAATTATCTAGGTAAAGAAATAAGTACCGGTTTTGATTATCATGACAATGAGATACCGCCAATCGCTAAGATACCAGGTGTTGATCTTGTAACGGAAGGAGTCATCACCATCAACCGTGTACTCTATTATGCGAAGAATTATCTGGAGGACAATGCCTGTTACGCTCAATGGGGATATCGTCAGGATGCTGCTTCACTTATAGCTAAGCTGCTTTTTGAGGAGGCAACTGATATTAATTTTTATGTAGGGAAGGCAATTAACCCGGCTCATCAAAATCCGACACTACCGATTAATTTCAGTATTAAGATGCGATTAATCGATGAACTATCGGATTGCTTACGCAAGATTGGCAAGCGCATTCAAGTTACTTACTATTAATCATTTAAACAAAAATATTAGTTCATCTAGTATACAATTACTAATAATTACTGCTAGTTAGGAAAATGTCGTAACGTTTATGGCATGTCCGGAAAGGTAAACATATGGGTAAATTTGACACCAAAGTTCAGTATTTAAAATATAGAGTATTAAAAGAAGTTTCAAAATCTGCTTTCTATAATGATTTACATCATGCACTTTATAACATTCCACAAACCATAGTTGACGGACAGACAGCCACCATGCGCTGCTGTATATATAAGGAGCGCGCAATTGTAGGAGAACGAATCAATCTGGCAATGGGCGGTAACGCTGAAAATCCAAATGTAATTGAAGTTCTTGACATCGCATGTGATGAATGTCCGGTAGGTGGTTATGAGGTATCGGATGCTTGCAGAGGCTGTATTGCGCATCGTTGTGAAGAAGTATGTAAAATGGGTGCAATCTCATTTGATCGTAATCAGAAAGCAATCATTGATCATGAAAAATGTGTGGAATGTGGGAAGTGCGCCTCCGTGTGTCCCTTCAGTGCAATAACAAACCACAAACGTCCTTGCCAAAATGCCTGTAAGGTAAAGGCAATCAGCATGGATGATAATAAGAAGGCCATCATTGATAATAACAAATGCATCTCCTGTGGAGCATGTGTTTATCAATGTCCTTTTGGCGCAATCATGGATAAATCCTATATTGTAGATGTGGTTGATATGATCAAGGCAAGCAAAAGTAACACGAAATATAAATTATATGCAGTCATTGCGCCTTCCATCGGAAGTCAGTTCAAATATGTAAAGCTTGGTCAAGTAATCACCGCGATAAAAAGACTTGGCTTTCATAGTGTGGTGGAGGCTGCTCTCGGCGCCGATATGGTAACCAGCTCTGAAGCAGACGAATTACTGGAGAAAGGATTTTTGACCAGTTCCTGCTGCCCTGCTTTTGTTGATTATATTAAAAAACAATTTCCTGCTATGACAAAACATATTTCACATAACCTATCTCCAATGGCTATGATTGCGAAATACATCAAAAAAACCGATCCTAGTTCCAAGGTTGTCTTCATTGGACCTTGTACCGCGAAGAAGATGGAGATGAGCAACCCTGAAGTTGCCCCCTATGTTGACAGTGTAATTACCTTTGAAGAATTGCAAGCACTCATTGATAGTATGGGTATTAATATGGAAAACTTACCTGAGGATATCTTAGATAATGCCTCTTATTTCGGAAGAATCTTCGCTCGTAGCGGAGGATTATCCGAAGCAGTTAGAGAAGTATTAAAAGAGAAGGGACACGAGGATTTCAAGTTTAACCCCGTCTCCTGTGATGGAATTGAAGCTTGCCGTACCGCATTATTAAAAGCCTCAAAGAATGTTCTACCAAATAATTTCATTGAAGGTATGGCTTGTAACGGTGGTTGTATTGGTGGAGCCGGATGTCTGACGCATGGTGACCGTAATAAGAATGAGATTGACCAGTACGGCAAGGAAGCACTTGAGAAAACAGTGCTTGGCGCAATCGCTCCTTATCAGCCGTAGTTTCGCGCTAATTCATTTAAAATATAAGTTATTAACCTGTTATATAGAGAAAGAGGATGTTGCAAAATAAATTATTATTTTGCAACATCCTATTATTTTTATTTTTTATAAACATTATGATTTAACCATTTCATATTCGGATATTTTAAAACAGCCTTTCCAATAATCTTACTTCTTTTAACGAATTTATTCTTCCAGTATCTTGCATCCTCCGATATCTCTCTGTGGTCTCCCATCATAAAATAGGAATCCTTCGGAATAACATAGGGGCCGAAATCCTCATCCAAGGTTGAAGTAACATATTTTTCTTCCAGTTTCTTACCGTCAATATAAACATAACCATCTTTTCCTTCAATTGTTTCACCTGGTAGACCGATGATTCGCTTAATATAGTCTACCTTTTCATTATCCGGAAATGGGAATACAATGATATCTCCTCTTTTGGGATCAGAAAACAAATACGATAATCTTGAGGTAATTACCCGATCCCCTGTCATAATAGTCTTTTCCATAGAGCCGGTGGGAACCTCAACCTTCAGTATGATAACCTTATTAATGAACGTAGCCAATGCAATTGCGCATACAAAGACCAGAATCCAACTAATAATTTCTTTCACTATTTTATTCTTCATAAATCCTCCAATCAGCTATTTTCCGATACTTACAGCATCGTTTTTCTCTTTGGATATAAATTCAATGGATAATTCTCCCATTCTCATAAGAAGGGAACGTAATTTTAATTATAAACTGACTGGATTCGTTTGTAAATAAAAAACTCTCAATGCATACTTATACTTTTGTTATATTGAATAAGGAAGACATATTCATCCATAGTCCGGGAAAATATCTCATAACCTGCCATACCCCAGAACCATTAAGATTGAACTCAGGAAT
The DNA here is from genome assembly GCF_059717775.1 of Variimorphobacter sp. HTMS_6. Taxonomy (NCBI): domain Bacteria; kingdom Bacillati; phylum Bacillota; class Clostridia; order Lachnospirales; family Lachnospiraceae; genus Variimorphobacter; species Variimorphobacter sp. HTMS_6. Next base: position 1,011,466 of record NZ_AP046094.1, on the reverse strand, counting down.
AAGACGTAACTTAGCATTCATACTTCTGACATCATCAAACCAAACTACATGAGCGACACCTTCCGGTGTTGTATAATTATAAAAGGGGGATTGCGCTTCTTCGTCAAATTGAATCGGTACTCCAAAGCTGGCTGCACGAATTATTGCCTCCTGATTTCCTAAGGACTGGGCAGATGTTGTGCCCTGTACGAACGGCAAAGGCCAGTCATATGCATAGTTTGGTGTCCCCATTAGTATTTTATTAGGATCAATTACGGATACCCCATATTGTAATACACGGCGCATATTATTAATCGGCGAGGTGGCCTGCGGTGGTCCATAGGTATAGCCCCACTCATAAGTCATTAAAAGAACCTGATCTGCAATTGCCCCGATTGCAACATAATCATGCGCTTCATAAAGAAGGCCTTTCATTTCACCGGAAGTCTTTGGGGCAAGAGCCACTAATGTAATTAATCCGATTTTATTTAGGGCTGTATTTATGGCAGAAACAAAATCTATAAAGCGCTGTTTATCCTCAGGCAATATAAACTCAAAATCTATATCAATACCAGCATATCCCTTCGCTTGTAAAGCAGTAACCAGATTATTGACTAAATTCGTCTGAGCTTCCGGATTAATAAAGATGGCATGTGCGCTTTCACTGCTAAAATTGCCCTGAGCATCCATTGGCGCCAGCACCATAATGGGTGCTACCCCAAACTCCTTTGCTATGGCAATTAGCTCCGTATCATCTATAGGAACCAATTCACCAGTCGGGGTAAAACCATAAGTGAACAGGGATAGATACGTCAGAAAAGGTAGTGTTTTTCGTAGTACCGTACGGTCAATGAATGGATATGCATACCCATTTGTAACAACCGTATCAATCTTCTCTTCATTTGCATAAGTTATCACCAGTACCTCACCCGGAACCAATCCCTGTCTTCCTGCGACCTGCGGATTGTTTTGATAGATAAGATTGGGTTCCACACCATACTTTTCTGCAATCCCAAAGACCGTATCACCCGCTGCAACCGTATACACGGTATTTGGTTTCCGAATACCGATACTTTGACCAACGAGAAGATTATCCGGATTCGGAAGTTCATTTTCAATAATAATCCTCTCAGCAGACACTCCATACTGATTCGCAATGGATGCCATGGTATCTCCTGCTTTCACCACATGAATCTGCATAATGCTCCATTCTGTCACGGTTTCCATCCACTCCCGTGACAATTCAAAACTTCATAATAATATATGCTATGCAGTTTCTTAAGTGAACTTTGCACTAACTCGGTGAAGCTGTTTACTATTAATATAATCTAAGTATATATCATTATTTATGGAATACCGGATTTACTAATAATGGGACAAAATAAATCCCGCTAAATATATTAAGAATAAAAGCATCCTAAACATATTTCGCGGGATTAAGGTTATCTTGTTATATTTATTTTACATCCGTTTTGGTGAAGGCAAGAATACCAAGGCCGGTTGTTATTACAAAGTATATAACAGCGACTAAAATGGAACGCATATACGCAGGCTCAGCACCTGATATAAGTAATGACATATTATCCCTTAAGCTGGCATAAGTAAACATCACTTTATTCTTCGTTAACATCTGCAGCAAATTACAAATAATAGGAATGAACATTGTCACACCTATAATATTAATTGCAATTACTCCTCCTAAGTTACGTATCAAAACTCCGACAAATACGAGTAATGCTGTGAAAGCTATATATAATATCATTTCAACACTGATCATCTTCGCATATTCTGCCATTGGAGTTGTAGAAAAATCACCTATTTTTCCGGTCACAATACTTCCACTAATTATACCTGTAATCAACGTAACAAGTAGTACTATATAACTGGCAACAACCATCGTAATTAATTTTGAAAAGTAGATAGATATTCTGGAGAATCCTTTAGAAACTACATTCTTCATTGTTCCATGGGAAAACTCCGAGGTAACAAACATCCCCAATATTATTGATAGAATAATCTGATTATCCATGTCAGCAAATGCACTGATTCCGTATTGTATTCCGGTAAAATTCATTAACGAAGATGCATCCCCTGTCTGATCAGCAACCATTTTGCTCGCATAAAAAAGCATAATTAAACCTAGATTAAAAAGTGCTACCCCAATAAAACCACATATATAAAACGATTTACTTCGAAACAGTCGGTAAAAATCCGATTTTAATAATTTTGACATATTATTCCTCCATCCTATCTGTTATTAATTCATTCTCTTATCGGTAGTCTCCATTAACTGCATAAAATATGCTTCCAGGTCCTGACCGACAACGGAGCTTGAATTAACAACGATTCCGCACTTTGCAAGTTCCATATTAATAACACCCGCCTTATCCAGATCTTCCAGGATGTGTAATGTGTTATCATCTACTACTTTAATTGCAGAGGGATTAACAATGGAAGAAATTATTTTCTGTGCTTCTGTAACATTATCCACTTTAACCTCTAATTCACCCTTACATCTTTGTTCCAGTTCCTCATTCGTAAATTCCGTAACCATAACACCATTATTAATTACCCCATAACGTGTTGCCATCTTAGATAATTCCCCAAGAATGTGGCTGGAAATCAGAATGGTTATCTCCCTCTCCCTGTTCAACTTAAGAATCAGTTCACGAATTTCCTTAATGCCTGAAGGATCAAGTCCGTTAATTGGTTCATCTAACATAAGGAATTCAGGATCTCCTAATAATGAGATGGCAATTGCAAGTCTTTGCTTCATACCCAGTGAAAAGTTCTTCGCCTTCTTCTTACCCGTATTCGAAAGCCCAACCAAATCTAGCATATTATCAATCGTCGCTTTCGAATCAAGTCCAAATAATAAGCAATAATATTCAAGATTTTGCTTCGCTGTCATATGAGGAAAAACAGCAGGATTTTCAATCATGGTGCCTGTTTTATGCCTCTGTTCTTCTAAATTGTCCCCTTCAAAAAGTCCTATGCTACCACTGGTTGGACGAGCCAATCCGGCTACCATACGAATTAACGTTGTCTTTCCGGCGCCGTTTCTTCCGATAAATCCATAAATATCGCCCCTTCGAACATTCAGATTTATGCCATTGACTGCCGCTTTTTTACCAAAACGCTTCGTCAAACCATTGGTTTGCAGTACATATTCCATTTAAATATCCTCCTAATTTGTAATCTCTTGTTAATTCAACAACTAACTACGCCATATTTTACCATAACGAGAGTCAAATTACATTAAAAATATATTAAAATTTGGAATTCATTTGCGTAATTTCTCTTATTTGGTATCAACTTTAATATTCTGTACCTCTGCTTTGATACTATTTTGAAGAAGTAAATGATTCAAAACACCGGTTAACTCCTCCTTATATTCATTTAAAAATAGGCAGGTAATCTCATCTCTTTGTTCCTTCGGAATTGCTCTCACTGCAGCGCCCAGAACCTGTCTGGGAAGTTTCTTAAGGCTTAAAAGTAATTTTGGTAGTTTGGAACTGCTATCCTCTTTTTCGGATAACTGTTGTAATAAGATCGGTAACAGATCTTCTGCAGACTTTTCATAGTCTACCTCATCAATCAAAAATTCTATTCGCAGCATCTTCTTGCCACTCCTTTCTATTGTTTGCGCCTTTAAATCACTTACTCGTGCTACAATCCCGTTTTTGTTAGCGATATGATTCATATAATCCACTAGCATTTCATCAAAATGAGGAAGAGCCCAAACAGCCAATTCCGTCTTTTTAGGTAACGCAGATACTAATATTTTGGATAGTCGGCTCGGCTTCCCCTGCTTGCTAATCAGTTTTGTCATTAAACCGTAGAATTTATTATTCTGATCTGACAGCCAGCTTACGAGATACGGCATTGTCAGTTCAAATAACGCATCATAATCAATCTCCTTCACTTCACCCTTAATACGAATCATAAGTGAAGCCCTCCTTTGCTTTAGATCACTCCAATTTGCAATCACATACATAATTATATTATATTATTATAGTATGATGCAGTCATAACCACAAGATTTCAATACATTGCTCAAAGTACCTCTTGCAGATACTTGTTCACCTGAGCTATTGAATGCAAAACTTCATGTCATGTATTTGCATCCTACCTGAAAGTAAAAAACAGCGATTGCAAAACATAAGAGTTTTTGCAATCGCTGTTTCTAAGTATTCTTAACTATACATCATAGAATGTCGTGAGCTATTATGTAACTCATATAAAGATTTTTCCAAAAAGGAAAGAATTGCATCCACCACCTTATAGCTTAACTCGATGATAAAGTGAATGTCCTGATGAATATTTTTAACCGCCCTTAGATATTCCTCATGTGTTCTTCTGATTAGATATACAATATCATCAAAAGAACAATTTCTCTGTCTTTGAAGTCTCTCTCTTTGATTATTCTCATGATTGACATAAGCCTTTAGAGAGTATTTCAGCTCCTTTTCATAAGTTACATGACCCTTTATATTCCCTTCGTAGATATCATTATGAGGATACGTACAATAATCGGAAAGATAATGTGTAATTACGCCAAGATGTCTTGCATAGTATCCATTGATACCTTTTTCAAAATCATAATCTATTGTGATTTTTCTTATTTCTTCTATCAGTGTAATAATTGTTTCATCAAAAGTATGTCTTTTGGTTAGAAAGGATGGGGTGATATCCGGTAATATACTTCCAATATAAAAAGCTTTTTTATGTTCATTTAGATCCTGTACTTGCATGTTATTCATTAAAAACTTCGCAAGTGAGATATGAGACTTTTTTCTCATTATATTCCTCCTTGGAAATGTAACTATCTATCCTAAAAAATGGTTTAAAACGCTATGCATTGAATCATACACCATTTCACATTATTCTACAAGTGAAATTAAGTTCACAATTAATTCATATAAGTCTATTTTTCATTTTATTTTGACAAAGATTAATTGGTAGTAATATATGAATATTTTATGAAGTATACTGAAAAAACGGTGTAAATCTTGACATTACTCCATCAGTAAGGTAAGATTGTAAATTGTAAAATATACCTTGTATAATAATATATTATAGATAGATTAATTTGGATTTAGGAGATGATTGATTGGATCCCAGTGATTTGTGGCAGCCTATTTTATTGTTTATATTATTGATTTTATCCTCTTTCTTTACCACTTCAGAAGCAGCATTGAATGCGGTGAATAAATTGCGAATAAGATCACTTGCAGATGACAATACAAGAGGCGCAAAGACTGCCGGAAAACTAATAGAAGATAAACAGAAGATGCTAAGTGCTATCTCAGTATGTAAAAACGTGGCCAAGATATCCGCGGCTGCATTTGCAACCATCATGGCGAAGCATTATTGGGGAAGCCAGTGGATCTGGCTAACCGTAGCGGTTTTAATATTACTGTTTTTAGTATTTGGCTCAATTATACCCCGAACGATAGCAAGTATTTATACCGAACGATTAGCACTTACATTGGCTGGCCCCATTTATTTAATTGTAGTGCTTTTAAATCCTATTGTTTATGTACTGAATAAGATTTGCAACGGTTTCCTCCGATTATTAGGGATTGATGCAAAAGCAAAAACCATGGCAATAACAGAAAATGAACTTCGTTCCATTCTTGAATTCAGTCATGAGGAGGGTGTAATCGAAAGCGAGGAACGCAGAATGATTACCAATGTGGTTGACTTTGGTGATTCCTTAGCAAAAGATGTTATGGTTCCTCGAACTGATATGGCATTTGCCAATGTTGAATTTACTTATGATGAATTGGTTCAAGCATTCTTTGAAGAAAAGTATACAAGAATGCCGGTATATTCCGATACCCGTGATAACATAATCGGAATTGTCAATCTCAAGGATGTTTTTTTCTATCAGGGAGAAAAAGAGAATTTTAACATGGTTGATATTGTTAGAGAACCTTACTTTACTTATGAATATAAAAAGACCTCCGAGTTATTGATTGAGATGAGAAGGAACTCCATCTCTCAGGCTATTGTTCTGGATGAATACGGTGCGACGGTAGGACTAATTACAATTGAGGATCTTCTCGAGGAAATCGTCGGAGAGATTCGAGATGAATACGACGATGACGAAGAAGATAGTATTAAATCGTTATCTGAGAACGAATATATTGTTGATGGCTTTACCAAACTGTTTGAGATTAATGAAGCACTCGGACTCAATCTGGAATCCGATGATTATGATTCGATCGCCGGTCATATCATATTCCTATTAGATCATCTTCCTGAAGAGGGTGAAACGGTTGAAGAAAATAACATCGTCTTTACCGTTGCCTCAGTGGATAAAAATCGTGTGGATAAGGTGCATATCTTGATAAAGCCTGAACGCGAAGAAGCAGAATCTGATAAATAAAATTTGATATTAAAATTAATTATATACTGACATTTGATATTAAAATCAGTTGTAAAATCATATAATATAAAATCTTTAATCTAATATAAAATCTTTAATCTACTTTAGAGCTTAAAGTCATCCAAAGAATAAGACAACATAAAGCCCATGACCTTTGATAAAATCACGGTCACTGGGCTTTGTTTTTATTGCATAAGTGCAATCCTTTCTAATTTATTTTTCTCTAACAATTCGTACAAATTTTTTCTTTCCTATTTTTAATACATTATCCTCCTGTTGTAAGGGGGTATCTAGTGAAAGCACTTTCTCTTGATTTAATTGTACCCCTCCCTGTTTTACCAATCTACGAAACTCACTGGAGGATACGATTATATTTTGTTCCACCAGTATAGAAACCAAATCAAATAATGTTAAGGCGGAAGCTGTTACTATAATCTCAGGTATATTTTCCGGAATGTCACGATTCTGAAATACCGTGTGGAAGTAGTCACAGGCTTTATTCACCTCATCGATAGAATAGTACAAACCTGTAATTGTCTTAGCCAGTTCTAACTTTATATCCCTTGGGTTTTTACCGTCCGCAAGCTGAATCTTCCTCTCATCAATTTGATCCGGATGTTCATCTGTAACCAGTTCAAAATATCTGATAATCATATGATCCGGAATTTCCATTACCTTTTTAAACATCACTTCAGCAGGTTCATAAATCCCTATATAATTGCCAAGGCTTTTGCTCATCTTTTCCACTCCGTCTAGCCCTTCCAAAATCGGCATAAACATAGCAATCTGCCTCTCCTGTCCATATACCCCCTGTAGTGTACGTCCCATCAGTATGTTAAAGGTCTGGTCGGTTCCGCCCAGCTCTATATCCGCCTTTATTTCTACTGAATCATACCCTTGCATCAAAGGATAGAAAAATTCATGTAAACCTATCGCTTCACTTCGCCTAAATCGGCTTTGAAAATCATCCCGTTCTAGCAACCTGGCTACCGTGGTCGTCGATGCCAGCCGAATTACATCTTCAAACTGAAGCTGCGACAACCATTCACTATTAAAACGTACAGTAGTTTTATTAGGATCAATAATTTTGAAAATCTGCTCCGTATACGTCTTCGCATTCTGCGCTACCTGTTCCTTCGATAGGGGTATTCGGGTTCTGGATTTACCGGTTGGATCACCAATCTTCCCGGTGAAATCCCCGATGATGATGACTGCATGATGCCCCAAATCCTGTATTTGTTTGATTTTACGTAACACCACCGTATGACCAAGATGAATATCTGGTGCTGTTGGATCAAGTCCTAATTTCACTGTTAATGGGCGATTCTCGTGCTTTGACTTGATAAGTTTCTCTTTTAACTCCTCAGTTGATATAACTTGTGCTGCTCCTTTTGTGATAATTCGTATTTGCTCTTCCAATGAATGTTTCATACTCGATCAACCTTTCATGATTAAATTTGATACTGTTCGGATGCCGAAAGCACTGATTTTAAGTTCTTATCGACAATATGTTAAATTAATGGTGTTATAAGAATTGATTAACGTATTTCCTAAGTAGCACGCTCTCGCTTAATGAAGAACGTAATGGTACATAAGAATACAAAAAATCCCGCACCTCTAATGAATTAGAGGGCGGGATATCATCTCGCGGTACCACCTCATATTTATCGACTATTCTCATAGCCAACCTCTTTGAGTACGCTAAACTGCTTTCGGAATCCCTTAACAGGAAATCTAAAAATGTTGCTTAGTTATACTCTAGCACGATAACGGGTGCAGGGAACCGTCAACAGCCTACTTAGTATTCCTGTTCGGTGTGAAGCTCAAAGATGTATTCTGAATTCACCTTCTTGCTCCTCTCATCGACCGGCAGCTTTCTGTAAGAAAGTTCGAACTCGTACTCGTTCTTATCAACGCTTTTAATTATTTGAAAGATAGTATATATTAAAGTCAGGCTAAATGTCAAGATACTGTTTTACATATAACAAACTTTCGATATAGGGATTAATATAGTATTTTAAACCACTTTGGTTAGCTAGACACCAATACTGAACTCAATTAAATATTAATCCTTATTATTTTTCATTGCGATAGATAACATAAGTTTAATTCGGTTCAGTTGGTTCACATTGGATATCCCGGGATCATAATCAATGCCCATAATATTAGCCTTCGGATAACGATCCTTTAGCGGCTTGAACATCCCCTTACCGGTAACATGGTTTGGAAGACAGGCAAGCGGTTGAACACAAATTATATTACTGGTTCCCTGCTCGATAAATTCTAACATCTCCGCCGTAACAAGCCATCCTTCCCCTGTCTGGTTGCCCAGTGATAATACAGAGGAAGCCATCTTTGCCAACTCCTGAATCGGTGTTGGTGCAGTAAAACGCTTACTCTTCTCAAGCTCCTGCTTCACGATATTACGGAATCTTATAATATAGTTCATCGCTATATCGCTTAACTGTTTGTCTAATTTCTTCCCGGCCAGATATCGAGTTCGGAATCCCGAATTAAAAGTAGAATATAAGAAATAATCCATAAGATCGGGTACAACTGCCTCAGCTCCTCCTTGTTCTAATATCGTAACGATATCATTATTAGCAGTAGGATGATATTTTACTAAGATTTCTCCTACCACACCCACTTTTGGTTTTTTGATTTCTATAAGTTCTAAATGATCAAAATCACGTACTATCTCGCTGATATTCTTGCGAAATGTTTTTCGGTTTGCTGATTTGATATTATCCTTGGCAATGTCATTCCATTTTTCATAAAGTAACTGAGCAGAACCGGGGAAACATTCATAGGGTCTGGTGCGAAACAGTACCCGCATAAACAAATCCCCATATATAAGAGCCATAATACATCGATTGATCATCCCAAGTGACATTTTAAACCCTGGTTGTTTGTCCAACCCAATGGTATTCAGTGAAATAACCGGAACCTGACCAAAACCTGCCTGTTGTAACCCTAATTTTAAAAACGCAATATAGTTGGTTGCTCTGCACCCTCCTCCACTTTGTGTAATGATTACCGATGTTTGATTCACATCATAACTTCCTGATTTTAGAGCCTGTACGATCTGCCCAATCATGATTATCGCCGGATAGCAGGCATCATTGTTCACATATTTGAGTCCTTCATCGATTGCACTTCTATCATCTGCCGGTAATACAACCATCTGATAACCACAGGCTCTGGCCGCTTCCTGCACTAATTCAAAATGCATCGGCGCCATTTGAGGGGCTAATATCGTATGCATTTTTCTCATCTTTCTTGTAAATGTGGGCGGGGTAATTGCGATTTCTTCCGCTATCTCATGCTCCATATTATTACCGCGCTCTTCCACCGCTGCTTTCAAAGAACGAATTCGTATCTTTGCTGCTCCAAGATTATTCCCTTCATCAATTTTTATCATGGTGTAAATTTTATTTCCTTTTGATAGTATCTCTGCTATTTGATCCGAGGTTACCGCATCCAGCCCACATCCAAAGGAATTGAGCTGTACCATATCAAGGCATGGTTCCTTCACAACCAAAGTAGCTGCTCGGTAAAGTCTGGAATTATATACCCATTGATCCACTACTCTAAGCTTGTCCTTTAAAGGTAGCAGATGTGAGATGCTATCCTCTGTCAATACCGCCAAACCAAAAGAAGTGATCATATCAGCGATACCATGATTAATCTCCGGATCTACATGATAGGGTTTACCACATAACACGATTCCATGCCGTCCCTCTTTACGAAGCTGTTCTAATACGCTTTCCCCTTTCCTTCGGATATCACTTTTATAATAGTCCCGCTCTCTACATGCCATTGCTACTGCAAGTCTAATTTCGTCTTCATCAATTCCATACTCCGCAAATTCTTCCGTCAGCCTTTTTACTAAAACCTTTTTATTTTCTAAGGATAAAAACGGGGATAAAATCCGTATGTTTTTATTTTTTATCTCATCCATATTATTGCGTATCACCTCCGGATAGGAGATTACAATTGGACAATTATAATGATTGTTCACATCATGATATTCCTTCTTTTCATAAACAATGGAGGGATAAAATATTGTTTTGATACCCTGTTCAATCAGATCCATAATATGTCCATGAGTAAGTTTAGCCGGATAGCAAGCTGATTCTGACGGAATGGTTTCTAATCCTTTCTCGTATAATTTCTTTGATGAGGGAGAGGATAGAATAACTCGAAATCCAAGTGTATTAAAAAAGGCAAACCAGAAGGGATAATTTTCATACATATTTAAAACTCTCGGTATACCAATCGTTCCCCTGATTGCTTCCTTTTCACTTAGCGGGGTATACCCAAAGGTTCTTCGGTATTTATATTGATAAAGATTCGGCAATCGATTATTCGTATGCTGATTGATTCCTATTGCTTTCTCACAACGATTTCCGGCAATAAATTTCTCTCCAGTGGAAAAGGTGTTAATCGTTAGTAAGCATTGATTGGTGCATTTTCCACACCTTGCTGAGGAAACCCTCATTGAAAAATCCTTTAGCTCCGCCGATTCCAAAAGCGAGCTCTTCTCTCCTTCTATATAACGCTCTCTTGAAATCAACGCAGCACCATAAGCACCCATAAGTCCTGCTATATCTGGTCTTACTGCTTCCTTCCCGGTTACCATTTCAAAGCAACGAAGTACCGCATTATTATAAAAGGTTCCGCCCTGGACAATTATCTTTGATCCTAAATCTCTTTCATCTCTTAATTTTATTACCTTATATAAGGCATTTTTTATAACGGAATACGATAAACCAGCAGACAAATCGGGTATCGTTGCTCCCTCCTTTTGTGCCTGTTTTACTCTGGAATTCATAAATACGGTGCACTTGGTACCTAGGTCAACTGGAGATTTTGCAAATAGAGCCTCTTCTGCAAATTCCTCTACACCCATATTTAAGGAGGTTGAAAATCCCTCAAGAAAGGAACCACAACCGGAGGAACAAGCTTCATTCAACAGTATGCTGTCAATCGCGCCATTTTTGATGCGAAGGCACTTCATATCCTGCCCTCCAATATCTAGGATAAAGTTAACCCCTGGGAGAAAATGCTCCGCTGCTTTATAATGAGCGATCGTCTCAATTTCTCCGATATCCACGTGTAGTGCTGATTTAATCAATGCCTCTCCGTATCCGGTAACTGTACATTTGCATAGTTTTGCTTTCTCCGGTAGCTTTTGATACAAATCCTTGATAATTGCTATGAGCTTTGACAGTGGATTTCCCTCATTATTACCATAATGGGAGTAGAGAAGCTCTCCTTCTTGACCAATTAATGCAACCTTCGTAGTTGTAGACCCTGCGTCAATCCCAAGATAAACCTTCCCCTGATAATGTTTTAAATCACCTCTGTTTACTTTAGCTCTATCATGGCGTTCCAGAAAATGCTTATATTCTTCGTCCTTATGAAATAGTGGAGAAAGAATCTTTACTTCATCATCAGATCGATTCTTAATCTGTTCAAATTGTTTTACAAGGTTACTCATATTTACTGATTTCTCATTTGTTATATTAAGAGCCGCACCAATCGCAGCATAGAGTTGAGAATTCTGCGGGCATATACCGTCCTCGTGCTTTAATCCTAAACTTTCGTGAAATCGTTCCCTTAGCTCTGAGAGGAAAAATAACGGTCCTCCCAAAAATGCCACCTTACCACGAATCGGTTTTCCACAGGATAATCCTCCGATTGTTTGATTTACAACCGCCTGAAATATAGATGCTGCAATATCTTCCCTCCTAGCACCATCATTAATAAGTGGTTGAATATCTGTTTTCGCAAATACACCGCACCTGGAAGCAATCGGATAAATCATTGTATGTCCTTTCGCCAGATCATTTAACCCTGAGGCATCCGTATCCAAAAGGACCGCCATTTGATCAATAAAAGCGCCAGTTCCTCCTGCACAACTACCGTTCATTCTTTGCTCCATGCCTGTGCCATAATAAGTAATCTTTGCATCCTCACCACCTAATTCAATCACTACATCGGTTTGAGGTATGAATTTTTCAACTGCATTGGAGCAGGCAATCACTTCCTGAACAAAGCCAATGCCAAGCCATTCCGAAAGAGATAATCCACCGGAGCCTGTGATATTCACTCTAATTATGGATTCACCCAGTGATTCATAACATTCCCTTATCACATTACGTACCGTATTTCTTATATCAGATAAATGACGTCTGTATTCGTGATAAATCAATTGATCTTCCTCATCCAGAGCCACTAATTTCACCGTAGTGGAACCTATGTCTAAGCCTAATCTGTATTTGTTCATGTCTTAGCTCCCATTTTATCAATTCATAATATTGTTTCTTTGTATTATTCACCGATATTGTAAAATCATTCAAAAAAGCCGCACAAACACGCATTGCGTATTTGTACGGCTTTTAGTATGTATCGCTATTTATCGTGATAAACTTCATCATCCCCAAAATAGGAATGCGTCTTTGATTACTTGGCTGTTTATCACTTCATAACATAAATCAATAGCGTGTGCGTTATTATCAATACCTATATCGTAATAAACTTTGACACTTACCTAAGGCGTCTAACTCCTATTTCAATCCGTTATACAGTGCAGTCAAAAGTACTCGGTTTGGATCCTGACTCAATTCCCACATCATTGCTCCACCAAGACCTTTACTATTAATGTAGGAGGCCTTATAGCCCATGGATTGTGGATCATCATAGCTGATAAAGGTCGATCCGTTAAATAACCAAGGAACCATAGATTGAGTATGCCAATTACGTACATAACCAGAAGCATTCAAATAGTTCGCTTCAATATTGGCATAACTTATGGAATTCGCTCCGGAATATCTTTGGTATAATCCATTATTTACATTCGTAACGGATTTATAAATATATCCGTAGAACGGAACTCCCATAATAATCTTATTCGTAGGAAAACCTGCATTAATCCATGCTTTGATGCTTGAATCTACACTATCCTTATATTGTGGAGAAGTATCGGTATTATTGTAAAGAGGAGCATTGAAATCCGTATAGGAATCCCAGCTTCCGTGAATATCATAAGTCATAACATTCGCATAGTCTACATACTGACTTAATTTACTTAATTCAACATTATTCGTATACCAGCTACCAGTTGCTCCTGCAAAGGTCAACAGATATTGTTTTCCGTCAATTGCACCCCTTGCATCCAACTTCTCTCTTAATTTAGCTATTAACAAGGTAAAATTTGTTTTGTCTTCGGCACGTCTAATATTGGTTGATAAGCCACCGGATACCGGGTACTCCCAGTCAATATCTACACCATCGAAACCATATTTCACAATAAAATCAACACAGCTGTCTGCGAATGAGGTTCTCGATGCGTCGGTTAAAGCTACATCCGAGAATCTTCCTGACCACTCCCATCCACCCACTGAAATAAGAGTCTTAAGATTAGGATTAATCTGTTTCAAGGCATTGAGTTTAGTAAAGTTTGATGGATCAACATCAGGATATCCTAGAGCTATTTTATAATCACTTCCAATATTAGCAAAAGCGTAATTAATATGCGTTAATTTCATAACATCCACATCATCCGGTGTGAACTGTGAATACGCTGACCATGCTGCATAGTATCCTACCATCTTTTTACCGGCAAGAACCGGGGTGGGTGTAGGAGCATTGGTCGGACTTACCGTTGGAACAGGTGTTGCGGTAGGCGCTACTGTCGCAGTAGGAATAGGAGTTGCGGTTGGACTTGGCGTTGCAGTAGGTGCTACCGTGGGTACCGCTGTCGGGGTTGGTGTTATTGCTGCAGCTGTTTGAACTGATATAACATTACTACTTGCAGATCGGTTACCTGCTGCATCCTTTGCCTTTATGTAATAGGAATAAGTTGTTGCTGGGGTTAAATTACTTACATTATAAGATGTAGAAGTACTTGTCCCTACAAGAGAACTGTTTTTATAGATCTCATAGGAGGATACTTTCACATTATCAGTAGATGCGTTCCATGTTAAAGATACTGAGTTGCTCGTAACGGATGTTGTTCTTAAATTCGTTGGAGCAGTCGGAACAGTACGGTCTACTTTTGCAGATGCACTCAATCCACTTGATGTCATTACGCCATTTAATATAAAAATGGCTGTAAGAATAATTACCAAGAACTTTTTATTCGTCCATGATTTAAAATATTGTTTCATTTTGCCCTCCCTTTTAACGTGCTGTAACTATGTCCATTTGTTTTAGATACATTGATTTAATGTAAAGCATCCTAAAACGAATGGATATCTGGTGTAATATAGTGTCATATGCTTTGTGTATTATTTACACATCACCTATTCAAATACTATCATCCATTGTGCACTACGTCAATTGGTTAGGGGTAGGGAATCAGTGGTAAGTTCTCGTCCTGTATTACTTATCGTTTGTAGAGTTTCCATTGCCGCTGACCGGAATTGCGTCCCCAAGATAGGTTGGCTTTGGCTTTACAATGATATAAAGGAAATCCTTGCAGCGTGCGAGTATTTCTCTCTCCTCTCGGTAATTTTGTCCACGATATTTTCTTGGGTCAGAGGCCACACCGTATACATCAAGTCCTAGGCCTTTCCCATCATATAAAGAGCGATACATATGATACTTCTGTGTAATTACTATCATTTTTTTTACCTGAAAAATTTCTCTTGCTCTGTACATACTCTCATATGTTGAAAAACCCGCATGATCCATAAATATATTCTCCGAAGGTATCCCAGCATCAATCGCATATTGTTTCATTACATTTACTTCATCATAATTGGTGCGTCCGTGATCCCCGCTCATTAATAAACGGTCAGAAACTCCCGACTTATATAAAGCAATCCCTTGGTCCAAACGATCTTTTAACATTGGACTAGGGGTGTTATTCTTCCATACTCCGGCTCCCAGAATAATAATACAATCCATGTTCTTTCGCTTTTCGGCCTCAGAGACTGTAACCATTCTACCTTTAACGGAAGAGGTTACATACCAGTTTATACATAACGATGTTACGATTCCTGCTAACCCCATAATAACGAACAAAATTGCTACCCTGACTAATAATTTCTTTACTCGCTTCATCTTCGTTCTCCTTAATAATAATTCCTATTTCCTCTTATATCACAACTCCAAGACTTCTTAATTGATCCAGTGCTTGTTCATGACTTTTTACTAGTATCGTATGTATTCCATATAATTTTGCTGCTTCAAGGTTCTCCTCCATATCATCTAAAAAAACCGCACTGGATGGATTGATATTATATTTATCAAGTAAAATCTGATATATCTGAGCTTCAGGCTTTACATGGTTTACTTCATAAGATATCACCCCACCATCCACATATTTTAAAAAGCGAAGATTCTCATTACAATATTCATAATGTCCTCCATTAAAATTCGAAAGAAGATACACTTGATAACCATTATTCTTTAATCGCTTCACAAACCCCTCTGAGTATTCGTATTCTCGTACAGTATCATAAATATGGTCGAAGAAGTGCTTTATCTCTTTTTCAATACCGATGTCGTATTGACAGCAGATTTCAGTCATCTCTTCCCTGGTCATACTCCCCCTGTCCCATTCCTTCCAAGCATCACTATAAACTGTTGAAGCACTGATACGCTCAAATAATTCCTTATCGTATCCACAATCCATCAAATATTCCTTCCAACCAAAGCAAGCGAGTACATTTCCAATATCAAGTATTACCGTTTTTATCATAACTGTCTCCCATCTGTTCGTATCTTATAGTGTATTGTATTAATTATCCATTTTCTTGACTTTACCATTATAAGATTCTTATGTCAACAGAGTTTATCCAACACCAGTGCAATATAACTTCGCTCTTGACAGTCCCTCAAGAGTTATATAAAATATATAATATTTCATAGTATTCTTATATGAATATAAGTAATATATCAGAATCAAAAAGATATCGTGAAAGATAAATCTTTCACCGCGAAGTTTGTGCCTATGTAATCCTCGACTCAAACTTTACATGCGTATAAAATGTGCGCAGGAATGGAGGTAAATTTATGGATGATTTACATTTGAAATATGAAGAATTATTAGCATATTTAAAGAAGCTTGGTTGTGCAGCAATTGCTTTTTCTGGCGGTGTTGACTCTACGTTCCTATTACATGCTTCTAAAGAAGCACTCGGACAAAATATCATAGCAGTTACTGCCCGTTCACTTAGCTTCCCGGAGAGAGAGTTAAATGAGGCAACCCAGTATGCTCTGGAACATGAGATTGAACATTATGTAGTGGATTCAGAGGAGCTGGATATCGAAGGATTTTCAAAAAACCCAAAAAATCGTTGTTATCTATGTAAATCCGAGCTCTTTACCAAGATCACTGATATGGCAAAGGAAAAACATATAACAGCGGTACTAGAAGCTTCCAACAGTGATGATAATGGTGACTATCGTCCCGGATTGATTGCAGTAAAGGAGCTTGGAATACATAGTCCATTAAGGCATGTTGGATTTACGAAAGCAGAAATACGAGAGTTATCCAGAAAATTCGGACTACCGACATGGAATAAACCCTCCTTTGCATGTCTCTCCTCCCGTTTTCCTTATGGAGAAAGCATTACACCGGAACGCCTCATTATGATTGATAAAGCAGAGCAATACTTACTTGATCTTGGTATCTGGCAGGTGAGAGTAAGGATTCATAATAATTTAGCACGCATTGAAACCGATGAAAAAGGGTTTGCGATACTTCTTGACACCGATACTCGTAATAAACTTTATGAGGAATTCCGCAAAATCGGTTTTACCTATGTGTCTCTAGACCTGAGGGGTTATCGAACCGGAAGTATGAATGAGACCTTAAGTACGAATGAGATGAATTACGGCCTGAACAATTGATTTTGCATTCATTGATGTCAAATAAGATAATTCATTCGTCGGTATATTAGCAATAAAATCTATTTTCATTCCGGATATCAAAAAAGTGCTGCCACCCTATGATTACTTAATCATTAGCGAGACAGCACTTTTTATTTATTATATTAATGTAATTAGTTGTTGATTAACTTCGGTTTGCTAGTCCAGCTCATCATCTTACGAAGTTCTGCACCAACTACCTCTAAATCATGTTGTGCTTCAATTCGTCTGGTTGCATTGAAGTTCGGGCAGCCTACCTGATTTTCTAATAACCAGTTACGAGCAAAGGTACCATTCTGGATCTCAGTAAGAACCTTTTTCATCTCTTTCTTAGTTTCAGCTGTAATAATTCTAGAACCGGTTACATAATCACCGTATTCTGCTGTATTGGAGATGGAATATCTCATTCCAGCAAAACCGCTTTCATTGATTAAGTCTACGATTAACTTCATCTCATGGATACACTCAAAGTATGCGCTTTCAGGCTCATAACCTGCTTCAACCAATGTCTCAAAACCTGCCTTCATAAGAGCGGTAACACCACCACAAAGAACAGCCTGCTCACCAAAAAGATCAGTTTCTGTTTCTTCTCTGAAGGTTGTCTGAAGAACACCTGCTCTGGCGCCACCGATTGCCAATGCATACGCAAGACCTAAATCATGTGCTTTGCCTGTAGCATTCTGGTGAACTGCAATAAGACAAGGAACACCGCGACCCTCTTGGTACTGACTTCTTACTGTATGACCAGGTCCCTTTGGTGCGATCATTAATACATCTACGTCAGCAGGAGGAATAATCTGACCAAAATGAATTGCGAAACCATGTGCGAACATTAATGCATTACCCGGCTTTAAGTTAGGAGCGATTTCCTCTTTGTAAAGCTTAGCCTGCTTTTCATCATTGATAAGAATCATGATGATATCTGCTTTCTTAGCAGCTTCTGCTGCAGTATATACTTCAAATCCTGCTGCTTCAGCCTTTGCCCAGGACTTGCTTCCTTCATAAAGACCAATGATAACGTTTGCTCCTGATTCCTTTGCATTCAATGCATGTGCATGTCCCTGACTACCGTAACCGATTACGGCGATTGTTTTTCCTTCTAATAATGAAAGATTACAATCCTGTTGATAAAAAATCTTTGCCATTTTTATATCCTCCTTGTTTTTTGCAGGACTATTCGTCCCAGCATGTTAATTTACTCCGGGGTTTCCCCCTTTGTATGAAATGAGGATTGCTCCCCTATTTATAAACCTAATTCCTGTCACAAATTAATCTTCGATATAATCTGCAATATCTCCTGACCCTCTGGCAAGACCGGTGATCCCGGTACGTACCAATTCTTTTATCGTATATTGATTTAACAAATTAATAAATGCATCAATCTTTTCCTGATTACCAGTAAGCTCAATCATAAGAGATTCTAAAGCGACATCAACGATTTTAGCTCGGAAAATATCAGCGATAGATATAATGCTCTGACGATCCTTCTCAGTTGCACTGACCTTTACCAAAATCAATTCTCTTGTAACGGATTCACCAGGAGCTAATTCCTTAATTTCGAAAACATCCTCCAGTTTGAGTAACTGCTTCTTGATTTGCTCCAAAATTTGATCATCGCCATGAGCCAGAATGGTCATTCTTGAGATTTCCGGATCCTGGGTCTCTCCTACAGTTAAGCTATCGATGTTATACCCTCTTCTGCTAAACAATCCCGAAACACGACTTAGCACACCCGCTGTATTGTCTACCAGAATTGATAATACCATTCTTTTCATAGAAGGCTCCTCTCTGTATGTATATTACTTTTCGTATCTAAATAGAAAAGCCCATCACCACAGGTCACTCTGTAATGGGGCTTCTGTTGCTGTATAAAAAGTAATATTATTAAGTTTTAAGTTATTGTATCAGCAACCTCACTATTTGTCAAGTCTTGAAACGACGGTATTTGCAGAAATTTTTTATTGGTTTAAATCGATAAAGCGTTGCATAAAAATACATGTTTTTTAAATGATTATAAGCAAGCCAATATTGCGAACAAGCCCTGTCTTTAGGTATTTTTTCTTTAGAATTATCTGCCTTTTTTGTAAAAAACCTGCTTCACTTAATTCGCTGAATCTCTGAATAATCATTCTTTTTTCCGCAGACAATTGTTCGCCATACAAATGCACAAATTCTGCGGCCTGTTGTTCAAGTGATAGGATAGATTCCTTTTGTTGATGTAACGAATGCAATCTGTTCTTAACATATGACTTAAAATCTGCACCTCCAACGATATTACCTCCATGTTGTCGATACATCAACGTACTCTCGTTCACAAATCCAATTTTACCAAATGAGGCTGCAATCAACGCCACCCACCAGTCATGATACTTGGCGTGCTGAGGCATACGATTACTCTGTAGAATTTTACGTAATGCAGCATTTACCATCACGGTACAACCTATTAATTTATTCTCCATGAGTAAATGAGATAAATCCGTTTTGGAAGGATCCAGATGATTTGATTTAAAGAATGAGGGATAAAGCTCCTGCAAGTCACTATCTACCACAGAAGTATCCGTAAATACTGCAAAGGGCATTCCTTTGCCATATTGTGCCTCCATATTACGCATTCTCTTTAATGTAATACCGATCTTGTTACTCTTCCACACATCGTCCTGATCACAAAACATCACATAATCCATCGTCGTCTTTGAAAGCCCTTCTATAAAATTACGAACCAGACCAAGATTTTTCACATTCTGATACACATGCACTCTGGACGGATTTTGTTCTTCATAAAATCTTAAAATCGATACTGTATCGTCCTGTGATCCATCATCATAGATAAACAGTTCAAAATCCTGATAGTTTGACGCCAGAATGGAATCAATCTGTTCCCTAATATATTTTTCTCCATTATAGGTTGCCATTACGACTGCTACAGTACTCATGTTAACGTCTCCATCAAATCTATAGTTTATTATAAATTTTCACCGTGTTAGGTTTATTATTTCCAAAAGGACTTATTCATACTAAAACATATCACCCAGCTCTTTGGGAGAATATCATACCGTTTGCCAACCTGATAGCCCAGAAACTTAAATCCACTGCTAAGAATCAAATCCGGAATTAATAAGTATTTCTTTTTGCTAATGAGATATTTCATGGCGTTCTTCACCATCTTGATCCCCTCTGATTCTGATTTTATACCATAAAACACTTCAACGTATTGATTATGAGATACTCCCAGATCAAAGTTACGGGTAAATTGTTGCATATAGGAATAATTATGGGAATGAACTACCTTTGCCTCAGCCACATAGGCCACACGGTAATCCGCCTTAATCATCGCGGCTGCCATAATCATATCTTCATTAAATATAGTCTTGTCCACAAAACCACCCATTTTTTTATAAACGATATTACGATAGGTAGCACATACATCGGAACAGAAAAATGTTTTAATTCCCATGGTATCCAAGTCCTCTAGGGATTTAACCATACTCTTCTTCGGATAATTGAAACTACGGATATATCGCTCTAAAAATTCTGTTTTCTCATCTGCCAGCTGTCTGGCATAGGTTGCAGACACCCAGGGATCATCATATGGAGCAAGTATATGTTCTATTAAGTGTTCATCAGAAGGAATCGCATCCT
Source organism: Variimorphobacter sp. HTMS_6 (assembly GCF_059717775.1). Taxonomy (NCBI): domain Bacteria; kingdom Bacillati; phylum Bacillota; class Clostridia; order Lachnospirales; family Lachnospiraceae; genus Variimorphobacter; species Variimorphobacter sp. HTMS_6. The sequence continues at coordinate 990,570 of NZ_AP046094.1, read as the reverse complement.
GAGTCATAAACATAATAAACTCAGCATCGGAAAGGGATGCACCGTATTTTCTAGTTCCACCGTGATCAAAGGAAGACTTCTCAATTGGAACTACTGTAATATTAAGATTTTCAACCTCCGGCAACGGCTGTTCCTGTCCCGGAGTTTCTTCTGTATGCAGAATAAAAACCCGGCCAGGCTTAACCGTCTGACTGTCCAACATCTTCAATAGCTTATTCAGCTTATCGTCAGAGTGATAGGTCGGAATGATTACATCCACCGAGTAATTATTGATTGGTTTATTTGTTGTATTTGACTCTTCCATAGTTTATATTTCATTTCCTTCCATAATATATACTCTTTGTGTTAAGTATACCACAATTTGGAGAAATGAAAACCAGAAAGATTATTAAGAATATATAAAATGTAGTTATCGTTATTCAAGAAACGGTTGCTAATAAAGCGATAAGGAAAGTAATCTCGTAATAAAAGACAGTTGTAGTTTACTAGCAGTTCTAAGGTACCCTCCTTCACTTGAAACAATCAGAACGCGCAAAATACTCCTTCGTCAAACATTTGCGCTCGTGCGATTACAAGCACATCTGATTTCATCGTTCCATCTGGCACCTAAGAATTGCACATAAACTACAAATACTTTTAATCCGAGATCATCTTTCTTTCGCTTTATAGCAACCTGATATTGAATTACATAGATATAGCCCTAAAACATTTTATTTTTTATTATTTAACTTAATTGTTTCAGTTTTTTCGATACCTTCACTTCCAAAACCATATGTTATTGTTACTGAATTCTTCTTCCATTTTAGTTTATAATCATTATTTGAAAAAGGTGTATAACCATCATCAGTGCCAATATTTCCTTTCAAATCTATAAGAATATGGTTATCCTTCTTTTGATACACATTACTCCAACCACCTAATAGAAATGAATATTCTTCAATCAATATCGTTTTATTGTCTGGTGATGTAAACTCAAAATATGCTATATCAGGTTCCAAGAAACCATTAAATGCATAGTTTAAGAATCCAAACAAAAGACAAACTACTATTACATATATTTTAAGATTCCTATTTTTTATGATAATGAATACACTAATGCTGATATCAATAATTAGGATATAAATTATAACATTTTTAATCCTTGAATTAATAATTGAATTGAAGTATAAATACATATCCTTTGATGCAAGAAAGGATAATATATATAAACAAAGTATTGCAATTGCAAATATAGATATCAAAACAGTAATTAGTGGTAAATGTTTCTTATCAAAATTAAAATATCGTTTCATAAACAACCTCATATACTTTTTTCACTAACCTATTTCATCGGATATTCTTTTACCAACTCATTTGCTTTACTATTCGAATAGTTATATTCCCTAAGATCCGCACCCTGATTTGCTTCTTTAATTCTAGCATAATAATTCTTAATCATATCCTCATAACTGTTATTATATATTCGATCCGATTCATATGCTGTTACGTCATCAAGTTTTTCACCTTCGTTATTCCAGCGTTTCTCATCCCCAATTAACGGTAGGACTACCCCTGCGGCATCAAGGGATAAATCCGAAGTGACATAGAATAGATCATTTAATGTTAAATTTTCTTTTTGATCCACAAGATAAGAGGCTATCCATATGTCCGGTTTTCCTAAGGAAAAAATAATATAACATGTAGTAACAACTGCTACACTGTAGGTGAATAACGGAAAGCTTTTTTTATACTCAGATATGATTACACCTGCCAGCACAAATACCTCAATTAATAGAATCATTAATACAAACAATCTTAAAAATGTCAGGTGATACACGCTAATATATAAAATCATACGATACGTCGCTGAAGCAATCATGATTCCGGTGCATACTGTCATAATCACAACTAACAAGCTAAGATATTTACTTTCGTTAAATAAACTTCTGCAAAGAATCATAAGACCAATATTGATTGCAGTAACCCACATCAATTCAAAAAACCCTCTTCTTGCGTACTCTGCAAAAGTATAACCCTCCGGTAAGGTAAACAATCCACCGGCAAACAAATAGACGACCTGTAGTACACAAAAGCAGGCATAAACAAGGCATAATAATGTCATAACCGTGGCAGCTATTGTGGCATCCGCTTTTTGATAACTCTTCACATCTTCAATTCCCACCTTACTAACCGATGCACAGAGAATACAATAGCACGCTAGTAAACCAAATAATATCATCGTTATAATCCAGAATATATCGGCTGAAAATACTGTATTATAGATATCTTTTGTCACGCTTCCAAACAATATATCTGCGCCAGATAATAATACTGTTATAATAAACAAGATAGGAATTGCGATGACGATTCCGATTGTAATATTCCGTACCTTATCATTTTTAAGAACTTTCGTTTTCTTAAAGTAATTAATACTGTCTGCAAATGGCATCCAGATGCATGCAATTGAACTAAATACCATGCCAAACATTTTGACTAGGTGTTTTGCAAATTCCCATCTACCGACTTCATAAAATTGATGCAGAAGGGATAGATCCAGCAATATTAAGATACCAACTATATTCAAAAATTGAACTGTCCCATTTGACGTTAACATTGTTGAAATTCCCAACAAGATAACTGCTGTAAAGTAAAGTTTTGTACCAGATTTTATCTTTGAAGTTAATTTCATCATAACGATTGCTAAGAGCCCGACAATGATTGCTGCATACAATAATACATTTAATCCAATCCAAGCCTTATAAAAAAGTAATGCAAATGCACCTCCAAAGGTTAGGCTAATTGCTCCATATAACCCGAAATTTTGGCGCACTTGTAGAAACAGTGGAGATTCCTTTCTAAGAATTACCGCCTCCGCTGCGGGATTTTTCTCTTCCTGTGGAGGAAGAGGATTATTCAGTTGTTCCATAATTTTACCTCCATTATTTTAATTTTATATGTTTTCTAACTTTCATTTTTGATCGTTGTCTAAATATTACAAAACTCTTTGTGACTTATAAATCTATTTTTAATTCAACGTACTTTTTAGTGTACTATCATTTATCTTATTTTTAACAGTAATTGATGTATTCAAGATGATTAGTGATGTTGGAAATATCAACAAATTATATGCTCCCTCTAATCCTCGATTCACATATTCCTTGTGAGGAAATAGATAAGATAACCAAAGCATATCACATACCTCAAGTGCAATTATTACTCCTACTGAATAATATATCATTGATTTTCGGTTTCTATTTTCACGAAACAGTATAAAGATCAAGTAAAATATAATCACCGAAATTAATATTCCATATAATATCAACTTTCCACCGACGACCTTCTCATTAGCAAAAAACATTGTTATCATAGTTTCCACACCCCTTATACTAATCCTACTCTTCTTTATCATCCTTTACATATTCTAGGATATCACCCGGCTGACAATCCAGTGCCTCGCAGATGGCTTCAAGGGTGGTAAATCGCATTGCTTTTGCTTTATTATTCTTAAGAATGGACAGATTTGCCAGAGTAAGATCCACCTTCTCTGCTAGCTCTGTTAAACCAATTTTTCTTTGAGCCATTACAACATCCAAATTTACTAAAATCATATATTTCCTCCATTTTACCCATGTACGTTCCCAAATGTCGCCAAATCAAATGGTAAGATCGTTCTCCTCTTTATAAGTTACCGCTCGGTCAAATACCATAGACAGTACAACGGAAAATAATCCAGCTATCAAAAATACCGTTACAAGAATTAATTCAGCCACAGTTATAATAAATACCAATCGAAGTAACATTGAAAGCGAGATAATGAAGGAACAGCCTCCCATACGCTTTAACGATATCACATTCCCTATTACAAATGGATTTTCCTGCATAACTGAACGGAACATTTTACGCAGCTCCCATAGAATAATCAACGCAAATAAACCTGCGATCATATACAAAATACAAAAGGGGAGATAATATGTTTCAAATATACTATAATATTTCCCTGCAAACTTAAATATCAATGGAACCGCTATACATACCGCTATCCCCACAAAAAACATAAAATCTAATAAGAGCTTAGTGACACGTACCAATGGATTCTTACTCATAAGAAAACTTCCTCCTGAAATAATATTTTTCTTAATTAAACCGGTTTATGTTACGGTATTCTCTAGGTACATTGCCATCACTAACATACCTGACTTATAAAATCATAACAGAAAAACGTTATAATTTTCCCTGCCTTGATAATAATATATCATCATGAAAAACGAAAGTCAATAATTATTTATTGTTTTTCGATAAATAATTATTGAATTTAGATATACAATACAGCCGGGTATGAATCTCCCCGGCTGTATCTAACTTTAAAATATTTCTATTTTATTTTGCTTTTGAAAACAAATTCTTATACGCTGTTTGCTTGTTCTTAGGAGCTTCAATCTTAAATTGTTTGTTAACTCCCTTTATTGCTGATGTTCCAACCTTCGATAATACAGAAGATTCTATCTTGATTAAAGTTAGGTTTTTGCAACCTGCAAAAGCCTCCGTTCCAATCGAGGATATATTAGAACCTAATACTACTTTCTTCACATTAGTATTATTTTTAAATGCTTTATCACTGATTGAGTATATTCGATAATTTACATTCTTATTTGTCACCGTAGCCGGTACAGTAATTGTGGACATTTTAGCCGTTACTCCAATGCATCTAGCGTAATTTATCTTACCCAATGCGATAACCTGATACTTTAATCCACCATTTTCAAACTGAGTTGCCTTGACGGTTACCTTGCAAAACTTCATGGTATTACTATCCGCGTTATAAATACAGATATTCGTTGTACCAACTTTCTTCGCATATAGTTCACCAATCTCATTTACTGCAACAATAGAAGGATCCTGTGAGGCATAGCTAAAGATACCCAAAGCTTTCGTACCCGGTGTTTTTGTTAAGTTAATCTTCTTATATTCACCAATACTCATTGAATCGGTTTGAATACACGTGAATTTTGTTATTTTATCATTCATATTGGATACAACATGGATCCTACAGGTTGCTACCAGCCCTGTACTTGTGGTAGCCTTAATTGTTACTACACCTTCTTTATCACTGGTATATACATTGCCATTATTATCATATAGCTCTGCTATACTGGAATCGCTGCTGCTCCAAGTTACTTTACCGATATATCCATCAAAAGGTTTTGTTCCCATCTTCAGTACAACTAAACCATAGGTCGGAACATAGATATCTTGCGCAGCAAACGATATTTTTGTTGCTTTTATTACATCAGATATCTTCATCCACTTGGCATAGATAGTCATATTGGAGTTGACAGTTATCGGAGCGGTTATCTGGTATTCATATTCCTTGTTATTAATTTTGCCCTTTGTATACCAACCTTTAAAATAATATCCTTTTTTTGTCGGGTCATTCGGCAGCTGATCCAACGTGGAATTTGATTCAACACTGTAATCCTTATAATCTTTGTTATCTACCTGAAATACCACTTTATAAATAGATGGCCTTACTTTATTTAAATTTGCATCAATCCAGGTAACACGAGCCTTAATCCAACTCTTCAATCGTGAGACTTCACCATTATATGTAACATTTGACATGTCCTCACCGTAGTCATTAAATTTTTCCCAGATATCATAGTTATATTTCTGTGAGATAGTAAGCTCTTTTGCATATTGGTCAATCTTGCCACCATCTTTTGCCGCCTCTAGAAGCTTCGCCTTAATAGCAGGCCAACGCGTTTTTAATTTATTATAGAAATTATCATCTTGCAGAAGTTGTGCAAACCAAGTTTTTTGATTCTGTGTAAATCCACTGGTTTGATTGCCATCAAATTCAGTTGCACCCCAGGCCACATAATCAAAGTCCCATAACGGTCCCCAATATAGCTTGCCATCTCTTTTCTTATACAAATATGTACTGGGACTTATAAATCCATCCCCATTCATTGAGACTTCCTGAATCCAATAATAATCTATCGCAGAATCCACATCCATATAATCAGAATAAGATTTTCCACTGCTATCCTTAAAATTCTTACCATAAATGGCATCTTCCGTTTTTTGAATATAATTTTTTATGTAGTTAAACTGTGCCTGATTCGTATATCCTTCAAAAGACGGACTTTCTATCTCATAGGAATTTCCCCTTGTTGTAGAAAAGGTAAGTCCCTCATCATCTCCATAAGGAGACATGCCCAATAGATATCCACCGGAGATAGTTGTTGCATCGGTTGCAGCCTTTGTAGTATCATCCTTCTCCAGATCATCAATATCAACCACACTGCTGCCTACTCGTACCTGTTCACATAGATAATAGCTCCCCAGGTATTTTCCATTCATAACTACATTTACAAACACACATTGTGGTGTAAATTCCATTCCAAGAGCATTCCCCATCCAGTAGGTCATCTTATTACGAATCATTGATACATCATAGTAATTCGCAAGTAGCACCCAATGTTTGCTCTTGCCCATTCCTAAGAGATCCGCCTTACTTTGGAGCTTCATCTTGTATGGTTTTTTATCGACCATCCAAGTAGAATTCCCTCTACCACGAATATACTCAAGAGGATAGGTTCCAGTCGTAAAGGTCTTATCGGAATATTCCGATTTATATCCCTCCGGAATCTGAAGCGTCATATTTCCATAACATTCGGTCAAATGCTCCGGATCATTATTCATTGCATCAATTAATCCCTTAGACTCATCTAGGTTTAAATTAACTACCGGCAGATCGTTTTGTACAAATTCTATGTAGCGTAAAAGTAATATCGCACTGGAATCGCTTCCTGCAACCACTCGGAAAGATATCTTATGCTTTCCGGTAATCCCTGCACCAGGAATCTCAGTTGTAACTATTTTCTGTGCATTCCAATTATACTCCTTCTTCTGTCTTTGAAGCTTAACCGTTGCAAAGCTCTCTGTTGCATCATCCAAATAGAATTGCAATACAGTATCCTTGCGTATCTCCGCTAACCCATCCACTATAATCCACGCAGGACTTTTTTGATCAAAATTAAACTCCTTTGTAAATGTAAATTTACAGTTTGATATGTTACTATTTGGCCCGGATATCATAACTCCATTTGCAGTATCATCCTTGCGTAAAGTAACCCCATTGTCCGATATACCAAATTGGCCGGCACCAAGTAGGTCTTTAATCACCTGCTTGTTATAAGATGTCCCAACTTCATCCGCTTTAACCCTAGTTGCGCCTTGATGCATGCCAACTACTATAATTCCTACCAAAAAAACACCTACTACAAACTTCCACATTTTACTTTTAAATCTCATTATTTCACTCCTCTCATTATATATACTTAGACGTTTTAAAATGTTTTATGGTTGCAACCTTATTCGGTTTTCTGCGATAGCAATTCCAAAGGTTCACATCTCAGACTGCTTGTCACAACAATATATGATAACAGCATCGCAAATATCACTATAACCAAACCTATGCTTATCGAAAGCACGAAGCTTGGATGGGTATGTTCGATTACGGTTTGTGCATCCAAATTCTTACTTATCGAGCCACTTGTGTACTCCGTACTAAAATGCTTTTGACCGCTGAAGTCCTTAGCTGCCACACTTGTTAACCCAAACCCGATTAAACAACCAATTAAACTTCCAATCAGGACAATTAATACCACTCCGCTAATCATGGAGTTGATACATTTCCATTTACTCATCCCTAAAGATCGTTCAATAGCTGTTCGCTTCTTTTGTTTTGCAATAAACAGATTACAAAAGAATGCAAGAATTAATATAGTAGCAATCAGTCCTGCCGCTAACAATACGAATGACATATTTTTAATATTATCAAGACCGGCTCTTAACTGCGAATATCCCTTATCATAAAACTTCAGCTCCAACTCATCGTAACCCAACTTTTGAAACGCCTTCTTATACCTATCAATGGATCCATTCGGTATCTGAAAGGAAGTATTATACCCCATCATCGGACCATATGAAATAATATTATCCTTATCACTCGATTTGACAGATTTAGTCGGAATAATTATTTCATTTGGTGCTAATGAATAACCGCTTGAGTTCCCTCCACCGGCATTGACATAAAAACCGACAATCTTATAATCCGCTTCATAAAATACTGGATAAGGTTCTCCCTTTACATTCAGTAAGCGAAATCCGTTCCATGCTTCACTTCCCCCAAATGCCCTACCCGCCGAATATTGATAGTTGGCATAATACAATGGTAAGGTAATCTTATCACCCACCTTGATATTGTTTCGTCGTGCAAAGCTGCTTGAGATCAAACAAACCTTATCACCCTTCTCATATTCCTCTTTCGTAATATCCCTTCCCCTTTCGACATATGTGGTTCCTCCATAAAAGGGGATTAAAAGATTTGTATCATTCGTCGGAGTGACTGCAACGGTATGGTATGGACGATCCATGGTTTTAGACAAGGCCAGCCATCGTTTTCCATGTTCTGACTGGTCAAAGTTCTTAGTAACTTCCTCATATAAAATTCCCTGCATATCATCAGGCATTACTTTACCGTCTTTCGTGTATTGCACTGAACCTACCATATCTACCGGAGTGTATATACTTCTTATCGAAGTATCGCTCGTCCATTTATACGTCGCAGCCATAGCCATAATATAAGTTTTGCCAGCATATAATTTATCAGGCTTTGGATTATATCGATCGCAAAACCAAACCGTCTTTGTATTAATTAGGTATCTGGCAAATAACTGTTTCTTAATATTAATTTCAATCTCATGATCGGGTACACAATCCTTATCAACGCTAAATTGTACAATAATCTCTTCTATTCCCCAATTCACATTCGGTGGAAGTATCTTCTTATCCGGTAAATATGCACCATAGAACGGTCTTTTTTCGGGCTTTTGAAGGTAATTCACCCCTTTAAAATCCAAAATTTTTACAGGAATTGGAGCATTGTATTCCGGATAATAATAATATCTAAAAATCTTATCAATCGAATCCCATTCTTCCTCTTTCTTCATTACAGTCTTCTTCTGCTCCACTGTCCCGATTGTTGTAAATGCTTTTTCAAATGCCTTTACATTGGAATCACTCATCTTCCACAAATGAACTCCCAAAGAACATAAAATCGTTGCAAACATTATGAGTATTAGAAAAAGGAAAGACTTTACCGGGGTTCTCATTAATTGCCGTATGCTGTTTCTAATTAACATCAAACCCCTCCTAATCTATTAGCCTACCATCTCTCATCTTTAAGATATGATCAGCCTCTGCTGCCACTTCCGGATTGTGTGTTATCACAATAACTGCATAATCCATATTATGCGCTGCTTCCTTTAACAACCGAACGATATTCTTCTCATTTTCCGAATCCAAATTACCGGTTGGTTCATCTGCCAACAAAATCTTACCGCCACAAGCCAACGCTCTTGCTATCGCCACTCTCTGCTGTTCGCCACCACTCATCATCTGTGGAAACTGATTCGCCACTTGTTTCCGAAGTCCTACCTGTTCAATCAATTCATTTGCACTCTTTGACGCAGCCTTTTTTTTCATCCCTTTTAACTCCATCGGAAACATTACATTTTCCTTTGCTGTCAACAATTGAAAGAGGTTAAACGATTGATATACAACCGAAGCCTTTTCTCTACGAAAGATATCACGATTCAGAACGGTAATATCTTCTCCTTCCACATAAATCGTTCCCTTTGTGGGCACATCAAGTCCTGCTAGTAAGGACAAAAATGTACTTTTACCGGATCCTGATTCTCCTACAATTGCATACATTTTACCAGTCTCAAAGGAATAGGAAACTCCACGAACTGCTTCGATTGTCTGGTATTTGGTTTGGTATGAATAATGAACTTGTTCCGCTTTTATGATTTCCATATTAACCTCCTCCTTAATCCTTTTGAGCAAAAGCCTTCAATACACTCATCCTGCCAAGCTGATAGAGCGCCACCGCAGTACCGGACAGAAAGCAGATAAGAAAAACACTAAATACAATGATAAGTGCCCTTCCTTTTGTCTCTGTTAAAAAATTCGATATCGCAATACCGATGACTCCGCCCATTAACTCCACCAATAAGCTTTCCAATAAGAAAACGAAAAAACAGCTTCTACTACTTACACCCAAAGATCGCATCGTCGCATATTGCCCCCTCCGATTCTGTATCAGAAGGTAGGAGGTTATATACCCGATAAAAACTATAATAAGTAAAATCAGAGGTAAGAACCCCTTTAACATTGCGATATTATCCTTAATTTTTGAGGCAGATAGAATATATGTTTCATCATTAACTGCCAGAGCATTTCCTGCAAAGTCCGAATCGCTTGCCGGAATAATCTCGAGTAAATGTAACTTCTGATGCATCTCATGCTTAAACTCATTAATCTGAAGAGGATTTTTAATACTAAAGGAAGCCGCATTAGCAAGGAACGGATACTTTTTCTCCTTAAATACTTTTTTAGCCCATTGAAACGGAACAATTACCTGCGGAATATTCTCTCCTTCCGTAGAGATTACACTTCCTGCAATATAAAACTGTTCTGCTTTCAATTCCTGCATGGTGTATTCCAGATTTTGATCCCTATAATCATAATAAACTGATAACTGAACGGTTTGTCCTACACTCCAATGATTTTGTTTTAAAAATCCTTCCTCCACGATACAGGTAGCGGTATCTTTTTGAAGGAAATTCAAAGAGGTCTTTTGATCCGTCGTTATGTTTTTCTCAGATACCCCGTTTATTGCAGCAATATTTGTGACAGCGGCAACATCAATCATTACTTTTGACCTTATATTCTCTTTTGGAAATTTCCCTTCACAGGCGGACAATGTCACCGTGATGCTAGGCTTCGTTATGTACTTTGACTGCAACAAACCTTCTATAACATTGTTCCTAATTACCAGTCCGGTTTGTAGAGTTCCATTCAAATTGCTGATTTGTCCATGAATTGTGATTGTCTTTGACATATCTTTCAATTGTTTTTTATTACCCTCTAGATTGCCGAAAAATAGACTTAGTAAAACTACTAGAATCATACAAATCATTAGATTCAATGCGCTTTTACTTTTATAACGTTTCATATTGGTTAAAACTATTCGTATAAAAATCATGTTCTTCCCCTTCCAACAAACGTATATCACCATTCAACCACATTCACTAAATTTATTATACTACTTCCGCAAACAGTTTGGCAATATATGGTTGTTTTAGCTTATAGCATAACAAGAATGTGCCCTGGCACATTCTCGTACCGAGCGTATTCTACCACAGGCAGATAAAAACAATACGCATGTATGTGTTCCGCGGAGAATGCGCATCCTTCAAGGGGTGATTTTTATTCTATAGGATTCAAAAGCTTTATCATTTTATAGTAATAAGGTCTGTCCTATAGAAAAAAAAGACTAGCTTACGCCAGTCTTTTTTAAGATGTTAAATATTTTGCTTATAGTTGATCTTATATAATAATTACTTTGTTTCACACTGCTGAACAATATCCTCAATTTTTGATTGGATATCGTGATCACAATAAACACCGATACGTTTGAAATAGCTATCGTGATACACATATCTTTCACTGAGCTGATTGAATTCTTCTAAATTACCTCGAATCTCATGAAAACGGTTCATCAGTTCTTCTTCGGTAGAATCTTTAAGTATGTAACAAAAGATATTGTACTGCGTTAGATACGGAAGCACTTCTTTGATTGTATTAGAATTGCACGGCACTCCAATCCGGTAGTGATTTACCTGCTCTGTGGTATTCATTTTCATGCCGAGAATTCGATTGTCCGCATCCTTCATTGTAATAAACTCTTGAAAAGGGATCCCCTTATGCTCCAGCTCCGTCTTGATTCTGTCAAATACGCCTTCCATCTCTCCCTTACGCTTCTCATAAAATAGATCGGAATCTATGATAATCAAACAGTTTTCCTCTTCTATGATAAATTGATAAAATTTCGTTAGAAAAATTTCAGGTGCTTTCTGTTTTGAATAATCAACAAAGTATTGATTTGTTCCATTCTTTATTGTTTTTTCAATCTTTAATTTACTTCTTTGAAATAATCCCATAGAGGTTATCCTTTCCTACCAAGAATCAATTCCATATAGCACAAACCAATTCAGAGTCCCATTAGATTGACATAAATCTTCTTACTAATTCTACAGCAGATTGCGCGTCCTCAGAATAGCCGTCAGCGCCTATTTCATCCGCATAACTTTCTGTAATTACTGCCCCACCGACCATAATCTTTGCGGTAACTCCTGCTTCCTGAGCCAGTTCAACAACACGTCTCATCTCCACCATGGTAGTGGTCATCAAAGCGGAAAGACCAATGATATCAGCGTTCTCCTCCTTGGCTGTCTGAATGATCTTCTCCGACGGAACATCCTTTCCGAGATCAATTACTCGGTAACCGTAATTCTTTAACATCAGTACAACTAGATTCTTCCCGATATCATGGATATCCCCGGCTACTGTGGCGATTACAATAGTTCCCTTTGCAACTGAATCCTTTTTCTCTATCTTTGGCTCCAGATAATCGATCCCAGTTTTCATCGTTTCTGCACCAGATATTAGCTGTGGAAGAAAGTATATCTGTTTATCAAACAATCGTCCAACCTCGTTTATTGCTGGAATCAGAGTATTCTCAATGATTAAATCCGGCTTGGTGCCAAGCGCTAATTCTTTCTCTACTATATCAATAATAATCTTTTTTCTACCCTTAACTACCGCTTCAAAAATCTCCTTTTTATAATCAGGACTTTGCTCTGCGCTTTCTTCATGCGTGTGTTCCCCGGCGGGTGAACAACAAGCATCCTTTGTATTTACCTCGGGGGAAGCTTTGGGTTGTAGCGGTTTACTATTCGGTGCAGTGGCTCCACTTGTAATTGTAGTAGGTCTTGACGTTACACGATCAATGTATGCTTCCGCTGCATCCTCAACGCCACGAAGCAAATCTGCTGCCAGCGCGGTATTAACCAGGAGATCCTGGGATGGGTTTGCTATTGCCATTGTAAGTCCTGTCTGTATCGCAAAGGATAAAAATGTACTGTTAACAAATTGGCGCTCCGGCATACCAAAGGATATATTAGATAATCCTACTATGGTAGCCACACCCAGCTCTTCCTTACAATAACGGATTGTTTGTAATGCTTCGATGGATGCATTTCTATTCGCTCCAACAGTATTTACCAGACCATCCACAATCACATCTTCTTTGGTGAGACCAAACTTATAAGCTCGCTCAAGAACCGTCTGAATCACCTGCTTCTTCTCCTCTATATCCTTAGGAAGTCCTCCGTCAGATAATGGCAACAGAATAAACATTGCTCCGTACTTCTTTGCAATTGGTATCAGTTTTTCATATTTCTCTTTTTCTAAAGAGATTGAATTAATTAATGCTCTACCTGGATAGATACGAAGTGCAGCCTCTACTACAGGAACATGGCTGGAATCAATACAAAGCGGTAAATCGCTAGCCTGCATTGCCTCCTGCATCACTTGAAGCATCATCTCCTTCTCATCAATCCCATTCATACCGACATTGATGTCCAGAATGCTTGCACCAAGCTCTGCCTGCTCACTTGCCATCTGATTTACAATATTTAATATTCCTTCTCTTAATTCAGCCTGAAGTGCTTTTTTCCCCGTAGGATTAACTCTCTCTCCCACAATCATAAAATGCCCATCAAGCGGTATCTCTAAGGTATTTCGCTCCGTAGTAAGCGCTCTGACATGAGCATTTGTGATAACATGTGCATTTTTATTCTGTACCTGCTTGGTTAACAACTCAATATGCTTTGGTGTCGAACCACAACAACCGCCCACAATACTAGCTCCGGCATCGACTAATTTTTCTACCTCAATGGCGAATTCTTCTGCCTCCATCGGGAATACCGTCTCATTGTTAACTAATATCGGAATTCCAGCATTTGGTTTTGCCATAATCGGAATATAAGCATACTGCTTCATCTCCTTAATAAGATCCACCATTTTATCAGGGCCTGTAGAGCAGTTGATACCTATTGCATCCGCACCCATATTCTGAAGTACAATCACTGCAGTCTTCGGATCGGTTCCGAATAAGGTTCTTCCATTTTCAGCATAAGTAAGCGATACGATAACCGGTAGATCACAGGTTTCTTTCACCGCAAGTAGTGCAGCGCGGCATTCCTGTAGGCTCATCATAGTCTCAACAACAATCAGATCAACACCTGCTGCTACCACATACCTTAGTTGCTCTTTATACACGTCCACTAATTCCTCAAATGAAAGCGTACCGATCGGCTGAACCTGTTCACCGGTCATGGTTAAATCACCAGCGATGTACACTTTACGCTGATTGCCGTTCTTTTTGTAATAACTTTCTACCGCACTCTTTGAAACTTCCACTAACCCTTTATTTATCTCTTCTATTCGTTCTTCTATTCCATATTCCGCAAGCTTTATTCGATTTGCGGTAAAAGTCGGCGCCAGTATAATATCAGAGCCTGCTTCTAAAAACTCACGCTGAAGGTCAATTAATATGTCTTTATTATCTAAAATCCACTCCTCCGGGCATACCCCCGTCGGCATTCCTCTCTTTTGAAGATTACTTCCGGTTGCACCGTCTATTAACACAATTCGTGATTCAATTAGTTCTACAAAATCCTTTTTTGTCATAGTTCCTCCTATCCAACTCTAAATCTATCCTATGTTAAATTTCTAATTATAAGTATTCTGCTGCTGTAGCCAATCAGGTTCTACCACTACACATATTATCGCAATATCTTATCCATTAAACTGACACGGTTAAAAGGAAGCATGAAATAAAACCCATCCGCTACCGGATCCAGTAATTCCATTACTTCTCGGGCTATGTCTGCTGCTACAAGCTCGCCCTCCTCTTTTGTCATATCTGGATGGTAGCGATCCATTATTTCATCCGGTACATTGATGCCGGTGAATTCATTCTTAATAAAATATGCATTCCGATAGCTTACTAATGGCATAATCCCACATAGAATCTTAGTATCCACCTGCTCCTTGATTTCACGAATTCGCTCCACATCTTCCTTGGAATAAATAGGCTGTGTCAGAAAGTAAGTTGCTCCTGCCTCGATCTTACGTTTCATTCGGTCCACCACGCTCTTTAAACTGCCCCTTGCATGGTTTAGCGCTCCACCGTAAGAAAGTGGTTCGGTCAAAAAATGCTCAACATTCATTTCCTTAACAAAATCCATCAATTTAATGGAATTATAATCAAACACACTGGTTGTCTTCACTCTGCTGTCACTCGGAACAGGATCACCAGTAACAACTAAGAGATTACGGATACCGTGAATGTAAGCGCCTAACAGCGTAGATCTGATTGAAATCATATTACGATCCCTGCAACAGATATGAGGCATAACCTTTAATCCTGTCTCTTCAGCGATTTTGATACCCATTAGGATGGAATCCACCCTGCTTCTTCCCATCGGGGAATCGGCAAAGGTTATCATATCAGCCCCGCTGCCCTTTAAGATATGAGCACATTCCATCACTCTGTCAATATCCGCATCATAGGGCGGATCAAGTTCTACCGCAATTACTTTCTTACCTCTTTTTAAAAGTGCTTCGAATTCATTTTCCTTCACCGGTAAATCTACAATAAGATTTTCTCCACGGACTGCTCTTTTTGTCCGATGTTGATGGGTTAGGTCAATTGTACTTACAAGATCACTGATATATTCCGGTGTTGTTCCACAACAACCGCCAATAATATCAATACCTAGCTCAGCAATTCGCTTCATATTATCTGCAAAGTAATCTGCATTATCCATGAAAATCATTCGATTTTGCATCTGCTCTGGATAACCTGCATTTGGAGCAACATAGATATATTTATTTAGTGGCAGTGCGATATTCTTCAAAATTTGATACATATGTCCTGAACCCACTCCACAATTGAGTCCACAGGCATCCACGCCCTCTAATTTACTAACCATGTCGAGAATTCGTGCCGCACGCGTTCCGGACGACGTATAGCCATTCTTATTCACTGAAAAACTAGCCATAATAAACATGTCCGGATTTTTCTGTTTTATATAAGGAACCAACTTTTCTATATAACGAATCCCCGAGAACGTCTCAAAGTGAATTCCCTCAAGTCCTTCCGCTAAAAAGATGTCGCACATCTTCTTATATTCATTGAATACATCCTCTTCCTTCGTATCTGCATCTTCGGGAATCGGGCCAATATCACCAAGAATCCATACCGGGGGATGTTCCGGATACAAGCTGTCACTCTCAATCTGAGCTTCCTTCGCAATCCGACAAGCAGCTTCAATAAGTAACAACTGTTTTTCTTCCTCTATTGCTAAAACTTCACGATTTGCAGCAAAAGTATTTGTACGAAGAATTCTCGCACCGGATTTTATATATTCCATGTGGATTTTCTTTATTATGTCCGGTGCCTCGAGGTTCGCATACTCTGATATCGCACCCGGTTGATCCATAATACTCGAATAATAGGTTCCCATTGAACCATCTGGTATCAGTCTGTGATTCTCCAAATAATCCTTTAATCTCATCGTGCATCATCCTTACTGATTTATTATTTTAATAACCTGCTGTTGTTTATTAAGTAGTTATAACTATTCACTGTACCCATCTCAATAATATCATTTTCGCACTATATTTTGGACAATGCGTACCTAAAAAGCATAATTATAAATTCTTTTATAATAATTTTTCATATTATACTTCATTCTTCCATCCATAACAAGCATTTTATATCAAATCTCTTCAATACAAGAGACCATATTAATTGATGTTAATCTCATTATATGATATAAACCGATAAACATCTACCTTTTCTAAGCATTTAGACCTAATTCTTCCAACCTACCCCATAAAAAAACAATATTCTGCCGAATTATATAGTAAATCCATACCGGAGGGGGAATACAATGCAAATAACTAGTGAGGCCGAGAATGATATCCGACCCGAAGAAGTGATTCTGCGCCTTAGAAGGGGAGAAAGCCACCTAAGAAACTTTCTAGTAGAGCATTACCAGAATTATATTTTATCTATCGTATCAAAAATGATTGGAAAACCAGCCAATTCATCCGACGAATACAGTATCGGGCTGCAAGCTTTTAACGAGGCCATTGATGGTTTTGACGCATCTAAAAATGTTAACTTTCTCTACTATGCGGGCCTCGTGATCAATCGACGCGTAATCGATTACATAAGGCAGAATAAACGTTATCAATTGGAATATCCTTTTACTTATTTTGAAGCGCGGGACAACGATAATTATCTTGAAAAACACTATGCCAGCCAAACATCAACATTTACAGACAAATATGAGATTCAGGAGGAAATTTTAAATTTTAAAAATCGATTAAACAGCTATGGAATAACCTTTGAGGATTTAGTTCGTATAACACCAAAACATCTTGATACTAAGCTGTTATGCCTTCATATCGCTAATAAGCTATCCATTACAAAGGAATTATCCGAACGATTAGAGGGTGAAAAAAGACTTCCAATAAACGAATTACTGAACGTCTTTCACCTCAATCGGAAAACAATTGAAAATCATAGAAAATACATCATCGCCTTATACCTTGTCTTAAACAGTAACCTAGAAATAATCAAAAGTTACAGCAGTTTTCTTTTGAAAGGAGTGAACAGAACATGATTTATGCCGGAACAATTATTGAGATTACCAACAATAAAACATACGTATTTACGATGGATTATTCCGTTGTCACAATAAAAACCAAGAAGGACTTTATTCTCGGACAGCATGTCACTTTTTCACAGAATGATATTTATACGAATACCTATTATTTTCGATTTAAATCCATCAAAAACCTAGCAGTTGTGGCTGCTGCGATTTTACTGGTTACGGTAATTGCTCTTGTGACATTGGTTCATCCGCTAAATACAGGTAGTTCATCATTTGACCAGGTATGTACCGCTTTAGTCTCCGTCGACATCAATCCAAGCATTCAGATCAGCATTAACAAAGATAAACAGATTGTGAAAGCGAATGCTGTGAATAAAGATGGTGTTAATGTACTTAGCTCGGTTGACTTAAAAAAATTATCCCTTCCAGAGGGAATCAAAAAGATTGTAAGTACGGCTAAGGAATTGGGTTATATCGATAAAGACACTAATGTTGTACTTGTATCCGCCGCATTATATGATTCACTAACCGAATCGGATAGCAAAAAATATGCCAATCAGTTAAAGGATATCTTATTAAATATAGAAGGAAATCAAAACGACGCTTCTGTATTAACCGTATTTATTGATGATTCGTCCATTATACAGCGCGCAAAAAGCAATAATTTGTCAATCGGAAAAGAACTGCTCTATCAGTATGCCCAATCAGAAAATGGGCAGCTGTCTGCCGATGACGTTCGAGATACCAACATTACGGAGTTGCTTCTTAAGTTAAACGCTCTTAAACAGGACGGTAAACTGAATGAAAAATTATCAAGGAGTCATTCGCTTAACGATCCCATTCCTTCGGGTAGTCAGGATCTTACCGAACCACCGTCACCAACGGAGTCCGTCACACCTACGCAAACAGCTGAAAACGATGGGGATTCCACCACAAATCCAAGTAATACTCCTTCGCCCACTGATAAGCCCTCAATAACCACTAAACCAAGGCCTTCTCAAATTATACATAACGGTGAATTCAAGCCATATCTATCGGTTAAAAACAAGGACAGCAAATTGGACTTTTCTTGGTCCCAGCCAAAATCCGATACCGTCATTTATAAGGGAAATACCTATCAAGGCTTTCAATATTATAAGATTGTTGCTTCTGAGACCAATCCCAATCCTCAATATCCTGAGGACGGATATCTCACCTGTATTACTGACCGAAGTTCCACGAAATGTACGATTAATCCCTGTGACACGAATAGCTGTTCACCAAAGCTAAGCCCAGGAACATCCTATTATTTTTGTGTTACTTATGTGTTTGACAATGGCAAATTCAGTTCATCTTCAAGAAGAGTGAAGATTCCGGCAAATCCAACTCAGGCTCCTTGCAAACCTGCTCCCTGCACACCTGTCCCATGTACGCCGCCCCCTACCGAAGAAGTCTCCAACTACGATCTATCCGTAAGCTCCTCCTGTAGTGGACTGGACTTTAAGTGGACTTCGGTAAAGGACTGTAATACCTATTATAATGGTAAAACGTACACTGATTTTAACTATTATAAAATCGTAGCTTCCAAAAGTAATCGCAATCCCAAATATCCAGAGGATGGTTATTTAGCTTCCTTCTCCGATAAATGTAAATCGTGTTGGACACTCTCTCTTTCTAGCGGCGATTATAACCATAATCCGGAACTAGTATCCGGAGAAACTTATTACTTTAGTGTCACCTATGTATTCGGAAATGGAAGTTTCACCTCCAATTCCGTCTCCTATAAGGTACCATAATAATAGTAATAAGTGCATGCACAGTAATACTCTCATACGAGAGAATTTAAAGTGATAATTCATAAAAGAGCTACGGTAAAGAACAGATTCTGCTGTCCTATACCGTAGCTCTCTTATTGATAAGTAGATTTGGTTACAAATCATATAACCGCTATGTAGCTGCTATTATTAATAATTGACATTCATATTCTGAAATTCTGACATAAAACCACTGGATGCAAATATGACAACAAAAATAATGAAAACGATAGCTAACAAAAGTGCTAACGCAGATAGAATAACACCAAAGATTGCCATAGTTTTATTACCGTTCTGATTTCTCTTGATACTCAAAATACCGAATACAAGACCTACGATAGCAGGAATCCAGGTTACAACGTATAAGCAACATCCAAAAACAAGACTACAGATACCACATACAAGGGATACGACTGCAAATGCATCCGTTTTCTTCGGTTCAGGATATTCATTATAGTTTTGATCATACTGATATTCCTGACCACTTGTTTGCTGGTATTGTGATTCCCCACTATATTGAGGCTGCTCATACTGTGGCTGTTCGTATTGTGGTTGTTCAACTTGAGGTTGATCTACCTGTGGTTGAGAATCAGGTGTATTATCAGCATTATTTTGCTGAGAATTATTAAATTCGTCCATGAAATTTACCCCCTATTATTTTAAAAAATATAAATCGTACCTATATCCTACCATATCATAATATTTTCTTCAACAAAGTTTTTCAAATATTGGTAATCTTTAGTATTCTTTCATGTAAATTCTATAAATTTTTTAATCTGTATACAAAATATCATTAATTACAAATTGACTAATATATAACAAACCCATATAATATAGTGTAGATTCATTTTTAAATGTATCAATTAGGAGGTAAAAATATGAATTTCCCCAAAGTTAAGCTCGGTGTAGTTGCCGTAAGTAGAGATTGTTTCCCAATGGAACTATCCGCGAGCAGAAGAAGTGCTGTTGTAAAAGCTTATAGTGAAAGATTAGGCGATATCTATGAGTGCCCAGTTACCGTTGAAAATGAGAAGGACATGCTTAAGGCTATTGAAGATGTTAAAGCAGCTGAAGTTAATGCTCTCGTTGTATACCTTGGTAATTTCGGTCCAGAAACAGCAGAGACCTTATTAGCTAAATATTTCGATGGTCCTACTATGTTTGTAGCGGCTTCGGAAGAAAGCGGTGATGACTTATTAGATGGTAGAGGCGATGCATATTGCGGTATGCTGAATGCAAGCTACAATCTTAAGCTCCGCGAACTCAAAGCGTACATACCTGAATATCCTGTAGGTACTGCAGAAGAAGTTGCTGACATGATCGGCGAATTCGTTCCTGTAGCAAGAACTATTCTTGGTCTTGAGAACTTAAAGATTATCTCTTTCGGACCTCGTCCACAGGACTTCTTAGCATGTAATGCACCAATCAAACAGCTTTATAATTTAGGTGTAGAAATCGAAGAGAATTCAGAGCTTGATTTATATGCTGCATTCAATGCGCATGCAAATGATCCTCGTATTCCTGCTGTAATCGAAGATATGGCTAAAGAATTAGGCGAAGGCAACAAAATGCCTGGTATCCTTCCTAAATTAGCTCAGTATGAGATCACCTTACTTGACTGGCTTGAAGAGCACAAAGGTGCTAGAGAATTCGTTGTATTCGCTAACAAATGTTGGCCTTCCTTCCAGACACAGTTCGGCTTTGTTCCATGTTATGTTAATGGCCGTTTAACAGCTAAGGGTATTCCGGTATCTTGTGAAGTTGATATCTTCGGCGCATTAAGCGAATACATCGGTACTTGTGTAAGTGAAGATACTGTTACTCTTCTTGATATCAACAATACCGTACCTGCTGATATGTACGAGTCAGAAATCAAAGGCAACTTTGATTACACAAACAAAGATACTTTCATGGGCTTCCACTGCGGTAACACTGCAATCTGCAAGTTAAGCAGCTCTTCTATGAAACATCAGAAGATTATGGCTAGAGCTTTAGAGCCAGATCAGGAGCCAAACATTACACGTGGTACATTAGAGGGTGACATCATTCCTGGCCAGATCACATTCTTCCGTCTTCAGAGTACTGCTGATGCGAAGCTTCGTGCATATGTTGCAGAAGGTGAAGTTCTTCCTGTTGCTACACGTTCTTTCGGTTCAATCGGTATCTTTGCAATTAGTGAAATGGGTCGTTTCTATCGCCATGTATTAATTGAGAAGAATTATCCTCATCACGGTGCTGTTGCATTCGGACATTACGGAAAAGCTTTATACAACGTATTCCGTTACTTAGAAGTATCCGATATCGGCTTCAACCAGCCTAAGGGTATGCTTTACAAATCCGAGAATCCATTTGCATAATTAGCAAATAATATAGTTATATGACGAACCGGGTCGAAATTAATAAGTTCAACGAACTTATTATTTACGACCCGGTTTTTTCTCGGCTATATAAATAATTCTTTAAAAATCTGGTTAATCTAACCTTGAGGTGATGATATGTCTTATGTGGCTCCGGCAATCAGGGATAAATTTGAAACATTGTCCGTTGATTTAAAAAATGATATACTCGAGAGAAATGTCCAGCTTAATAATATTCATGATCTCATCGATGTTCTGGATCAGATAGTGAAAGAATCTGAGCATGAGAAAAAGTAGTCTTTGGCTATGCATTACTATCTATACAAATTCATGAATACTTTTGAAGCAATAACAAATAATATTCAAATCTTATAGAAAGGAGTGTACTTTAGTGGCCAAAGCAAAAGATAGTAAAAGTACTCCAACAAAGGATACCGGCGCTAAGAATAATAATTCAGACAATGATGTGGACTATAAAAATAGCAGTAACGCTACGAATTCTAAAAAACACACCCACGTCAAATAAAATGAAAAACTAAGGAGATGTTGCAATATAAATGATTTAGCGAAATAATGTTATATTGCAACATCTCCTTATTCTGATTTGCTTACCCAAAGCACTTCTGTTATATAATTTTTTCCTGCTCATATATTAAAATAAAAAAGAGCTGATTATGATGAACCGACTACTATCTTACCTTATGAAGGGTCTGATCTGTATCTTTGCCCTATACTTATTAATTTTAATTATCTGTAATATCGGGTGGAAGATTTACGTTCTTATCTATACTGATTATACCTGGGGCTTACTATTTCCACATGCTCGCTTCCATACAATTGTTATGGTCATGTTTATTATATTCGTAGTACTCTTCTGTTTTGTACTTAAGTTACTCCATAGGAGAAGATAAAGTAATTTAAAAATCTTAAACTTTTAATAAAATGGAACTACATATGTTATTTTGTGATACCAACAGATCCATACATACATTTCATTGTAAATGTAGATAATACTTCATTATGGAGGTGATAAACATGGATCATTCAGAAAAATATGTTACTGATCAACCAGTGCCTATGGTTCAATTGTATGGATTTTTTTCCCCAGGAGCTTTCATGAATGCCAGTAATGAGGATTATCTTGCATCATTAGATTCTGACACCAGAGATTATGTAGTCAAACACACTGATGCATCACGTACGCGTCAGGATATTATTGATTGTGTTGATAAATTGCACCACAGATGAAAGTCAATCACGAAAGGAGTAAGAAATAATGGATAATAGCATTAACAAATCTTCTAAACAACAAGGTAAAAGCAGTATATCAGAGAATAAGATAACCAATAAAAATGTGACACACACTCAAAATCAACCCCCTAAAACAAAATCAAACAACCCCACCAACGGTGCTACGGATGATTATAAGTATATTCCACAGGCTGGAGGTGCCAAAGCGAAAAGTAGTGAAAGCGACCGTCATACCTCCGGTAATGTTTGGGGGTTTTAGAGGTTAGAACTTTAACGCTGAACTTAATATTGTGGTATGTAAATTAAAGCAGGCATTAGTTGACATTTTCTATTATTATATAGTTCATCTAAAATAATAAATAGAATGATGTTAACTATGCCTATTTTAATGAAAATCTTACTCTTATGAGATGCAATTAGAACCTCCTCAACAGCCTTTTTTACATTTCAAAAATTGCATTATTATGTCATGTATCGTATAATAAGTTAAATTATACTAAAGAGAGGGTTAATAATGATAAAATCAAAAAAGGTTATGAATTATATTGTTATTTTAGTTATTACTGCATTATTTTCCATGCAATTTTCAAGTTTGACAGCACTTGGAGAGACTAATGTTACAGATACACAATTAAACAAAGCAATGAAATGCTATTTAAACATTTTAGCGACAAATCCATATAAAGGCGGCGATGGAGGCTTTACTGCTAGAAGCTTCAATCTTCTTGATTTAGATGGCGATGGTATTCCTGAATTAATTATCAATGGTGAATCACCACAGATATTTTCATATAGTTTGAAAAATGATAAAGCAGTTTGGATTTATAATTCTTGGGTAATGGAGACATTTTTCTATTCCAGTAAAACAAAAACCATTATGAATTATTATAGCTGGAACAATGAAAAAGAATGGCACTTCTATAAAGTGAATAGTACTCAAGGTGATCCTGACAATGTATTAAGTTATAATACGGATCGTAGCTATATTTATAAAAGCAACACTTACTATAAAGTTACATCTGGAAATGAAAAGAAAATAACAAAGAAAAATTTTGATACAGATATGAACCAATTAGTACCAGATAAAATCGAATTAAAAACACCTATAATTAATAATGAAACGAATAGAACGAAGTATTTAACCGATTTAAAAGTATTCAAGAAATTTCTTGTAACCACCGTTCCAGTTACAGGCATTAAGCTAAATGCCACTACAAAGAGTTTACATGTCGGTAGTAAATATACACTAACCGCAACAGTTGCACCATCCAATGCAACTAGCAAAGCAGTAACTTGGAAGTCATCCAATACTAGAGTTGCTTCAGTAACAAAAGGTGTTGTAACCGCAAAAGCAGTTGGCACAGCTAAAATCACCGTTAAAACTTCAAATGGTAAGACAGCAATATGTACTATAACTGTTAAAGCTGTAAATGTATCAAGCATAAAACTCAAAGCAGTTAAGACACTAAAAGTAAAAAAGACTACTACTGTGAAGGCTACTATAGCACCTACCAATGCAACAAATAAAGCAGTTACTTGGAAATCTTCTAATACAAAGATTGCTACAGTGAGTTCTACTGGCCTTGTAAAGGGCATTAAAGCAGGTAAAGTTACAATTACTGCTACAGCTAAAGATGGTAGTAAAAAGGCAGCTACTATACACATCACAATAACAAAGTAATACTTAATATCAATAATATATTAATAAAGGTAATAGAGCGAAAAAACAAGAATCCCGTTCTTTGGAAATATCATACGCACAAGTGTGGTAACGGCAAATTTACAAAGACTACTTTAAAAAAGGCAAAAGCAAGAGGACTTAAACCTTGTAAAAAATGTTATCGCTAACGTTATTTCATCAAAAAATCCAGATTAAAAAGGGATGTTCCATTACGGTACATCCCTTTTACATTATAATATTTCGTGTGCTACGTGTGAGTTACTTGTGTGCTACTCACTACTTTTCACTACGTTTAGTAACTTTTCACAGCTCTTCAATCCCTTGAAAACACTGTATTTCTTAGAATTTGCCAGCTTCAGCAGCTTCCTGGATAGAAACCGCAACAGCAACAGTCATACCAACCATAGGGTTGTTACCTGCGCCGATTAAGCCCATCATTTCAACATGAGCAGGTACGGAAGAAGAACCAGCGAACTGAGCGTCGGAGTGCATTCTACCCATAGTATCTGTCATACCGTAGGAAGCAGGACCTGCTCCCATATTGTCAGGATGAAGAGTTCTACCTGTACCGCCACCGGAAGCAACGGAGAAGTATTTCTTGCCTAAATCAACACATTCTTTTTTGTATGTACCTGCAACTGGATGCTGGAATCTGGTAGGGTTAGTGGAGTTACCTGTGATGGAAACGTCAACACCTTCCTTATGCATGATAGCAACACCTTCTGTTACATCGTTAGCACCATAACAGTTTACTGCTGCTCTAAGGCCTGTGGAGTATGCCTTACGAGATACTTCCTTAACCTCACCTGTATAGTAATCCATCTGAGTCTCAACATGAGTAAAGCCGTTGATACGGGAGATGATCTGAGCTGCATCTTTACCAAGACCGTTTAAGATTACTCTTAAAGGCTTTGTTCTTACCTTGTTTGCGGACTGAGCGATACCGATCGCACCCTCAGCTGCTGCGAAAGACTCATGTCCTGCTAAGAAGCAGAAACAATCTGTTGTCTCTTCCAGTAACATTTTACCTAAGTTACCATGACCAAGACCAACTTTTCTCTGATCAGCAACGGAACCAGGAATACAGAAAGACTGTAAGCCCTCACCGATTGCTGCAGCTGCATCAGCAGCTTTTCTAGCATCTTTTTTAATTGCGATAGCTGCACCTACAACATAAGCCCAACCAGCATTTTCAAAACAAATAGGTTGAATGCCTTTAACCATGCTAATTACATCAAGTCCGGCATCCTTTGTAATCTTCTCTGCTTCTTCAATGGAAGCAATGCCGTAGCTATTTAAAGCAGCATTGATTTGATTTATTCTTCTATCATATGATTCAAATAAAGCCATTGTATGTATCCTCCTTTACTATTCGTGTCTTGGGTCGATGATCTTAACAGCATCAGCTACGCGACCATACTGGCCTTTCGACTTCTCTAATGCAGTGTTTGCATCATCGCCTTTTTTGATGAAATCCATCATTTTACCAAAGTTAACAAATTGGTAACCAATGATTTCGCTGTTTTCATCTAAAGCAAGACCTGTTACATAACCGTCAGTCATCTCAAGGTAACGAGGGCCTTTTTCAAGAGTACCGTACATAGTACCAACCATGCTTCGAAGACCTTTTCCTAAATCCTCAAGACCTGCACCGATTGGAAGACCATCCTCAGAGAATGCACTCTGTGTTCTACCATAAGCGATCTGTAAGAATAATTCTCTCATTGCAACGTTAATTGCATCACAGACCAAATCTGTATTCAACGCTTCTAAAATAGTTAAACCAGGAAGAATTTCAGATGCCATAGCTGCGGAGTGAGTCATACCTGAACATCCTACAGTCTCAACTAAAGCTTCTTGGATGATACCATCCTTTACGTTAAGAGTTAATTTGCAGGTACCCTGCTGTGGTGCACACCAGCCCACACCATGAGTTAAGCCTGAGATATCTTTGATTTCTTTTGCCTGTACCCATTTTGCTTCTTGAGGGATTGGTGCTGCTCCATGATGAACACCCTGTGTAACCGGACACATCAATTGAACTTCATGTGAATAAGTCATGTTTTGAAACTCCTTTCAATAATACATAGTATAGCATTTCATTTCCTTGTTAAGAAAATAACAGCTTTCAACATTAAATTATCGTAAGTCATATCCCACTTACGATAATGAAGTATAAAGTGAATCACAGAATGATCCATCTTCTTTACCTAACATATTTTCGCATAAAACCCTTAATAAGTCTATAGTTTTTTTATATAATTTTAACTGCAAATATCTCCCATTTTATAGGAAATTCGTTCATTAATTATTGTGATAATAAAATCAACTATAATATAGTTGATGCTCTCAATAATATGCCCTAGATAATAAAAATCACACAATTGTCATTACATTTTACAACTTCACTACTATTTCTCCGGCTTTCTTATAAATACTACCTTCGGGAACATACCCTCGTACCATGGAAAGCGGATATATATTAGCACTTCTTCCGATAACTGAGCCCGGATTTAATACACTGTTACATCCTACCTCAACGTAATCTCCGAGTATGGCTCCAAACTTTTTCAAACCGGTCTCAATCTTTAATTCTCCTGCATTTACGCTAACCAAAGTTTTATCCGATTTCACATTCGAGGTGATCGATCCCGCACCCATGTGAGCTTTATACCCTAATATTGAATCACCTACATAATTATAATGAGGAACCTGAACCTTATTGAACAAGATTACATTCTTAAGCTCGGTAGAATTACCCACTACTGCTCCTTCTCCTACTATTGCATTCCCGCGGAGAAATGCACAATGTCTTATCTCCGCTTCCTTGCCGATAATTGCCGGTCCATTAATATATGCTGTGGGTGCTACCTTGGCTGATTTTGCAATCCACACATTCTCGCCGACCTTGATATATTCCTCAGAAGATAACGTTTCTCCAATCTTGAGGATTTCATCCTTTATCTTTCCAAGTACTTCCCACGGATACATACATCCGTTAAATACCTCTGCGGCTATGGTTTCTTCCAAATCAAATAAAGATTTAATCATAAGATGTTCTGACATATAATCCTCCATTCCGTTTGCTTCCTTTTATCTTGACTTAAAACTATGAATTCATCCCCAAAGAAAAGTTGAAGAACTAAATTCATAGTTTGACATTCTTTATCTGTATTAGTATGCGATATAATACCAAATTATTTCTTATAGAATTGTGCAGCCTCTTTATAAAAATAAGTCAAGGCGGCCTGATTATTTAATCCCTTTACTCCATTTACCATCTTCGCAACAAAGGCATCCAACTTAGCGGTATATTCTTCTTTCGATATCTGCCCCTCTGCCACATAGGTTAAGCCCTTCTCCCAGCTTGCAGTTAGCTCTGCGTTTAACAGAGATTTAATCGATGAATTTACCACATCATAGATCATCTCACCAAGTAATGTCGGCGTTATAATCTGCGTTTTCTTATTTAAATTAAGATATGTAATTGTTACCAATTTATTCAAGATTTCAGCTCGCGTTGCACTGGTTCCGATACCACTACCTTTGATCTGGGCTCTCAGCTCTTCATCCTCTATCAATTGTCCTGCATTTTCCATTGCAAGTATCAACGCACCGGAATTATAACGCTTTGGTGGGGCGGTCTCCCCTTCTTTGATGGTCAGATAATTTACCGGGAGTTCCATTCCCTTCTTCAAATTCATTACTGCCTGTAATAATGATTGGTCAGCACCCTCCTCTTCTGAATTATCACCATCACCCGAATTCTTATCTTCTTCTGATTTTGCTGTGGTTTGTGATTTTTCATAATTATTGCCCAGTACCTTCAAATACCCTTCTTTTTCGAGCACTCTAACTGAAGCAAAGAAGCTTTCCCCTTTTATTTTCGCTGTAATGCCTACCTTGCGGTACTCAGCCGCAGGATAGAAAATACTTAAAAAACGTTTTACTATCGTCTCGTATACTTTTGCAGCGGTCGGAGATACCGATCTGAGTGCCCCCAAGCCTTGGCCTGTTGGTACAATTGCGTAGTGATCTGTAATCTGACTGTCATTGACATAACGAGTTTTCGCTATATTTTTATAGGTTCCCTGTTCCATAATCTCTTGAACAAAACCGGAGAATTGATTTAGCTCTTGTAGTCCCTTGATATTCTTCCCAATCTCTTTTGAGACCGCAGTGGATAAAACTCTGGCATCCGTTCTTGGGTATGTCACCATCTTCTTCTCATAGAGCTCCTGGGTGATTTTTAAGGTTTCATCCGGGCTGATTTTAAACATTCTGGAACAATCATTCTGAAGCTCCGCCAAGTTGTATAATAAAGGAGGATTCTTGTTCTCTTTCTTTTTCTCAATTGCGCTAATTTGAGCAAATAACTGTGGTTCTTCATTTTGTTCAAGCTTCGCATTCCACGTTCCGTCATCATTCGTAAGCGGAATTTGCTCCGACAAATCTGAAATCAACTTAATCGCAGAGGTTTTTTCAGAAAAACCATTCTCCTTATAGAGCAAAGGGGAATTAAAATACTTAGAACCCTCAACTGCACGAAACTCTGCTGGTAATTCCTTCTCGTCTAACTTTAATCCACTCATAACTCGGTAAAATGGTGTCTTCACAAAGCTTCGAACCTCTCGCTCTCTTCTGACTACCATACCAAGCACACAAGTCATTACTCGACCCACGGAGATAGCGGTCCATTTTTCAGAATTCATTATCTTCTGCACTTCATTACCGTATTTCAGTGTAAGAATTCTAGAAAAATTAATACCCATCAAATAATCTTCCTGTGCTCTTAGATATGCTGCATCGGATAAAGGATTATAGGCGCTAAGAGGTTTCGCCTCTCTGATTCCTCGAAGAATCTCTTCCTCCGTCTGAGAGTCAATCCACACTCTTTTCTTCACCTTATCAGAAGGAACCTTCGCTTCCTGATCCACCAAACGATAGATATATTCTCCTTCACGTCCGGAGTCAGTACACACATAAATCGTGTCCACTTCCTTGCGGGTCAATAAACCTTTTACAATATTAAACTGCTTTTTCACATTCCCAATCACTTCATAACGATATTGCTCCGGGATGAACGGCAGTGTTTGCATACTCCACTTTTTCAGGGCAGGATCATAAACCTCCGGATAACTCATCGTGACCAAGTGTCCGACACACCAGGTTACAATCGCATTATCCGACTCAATATAACCATCCTGCTTCTTCCCTGTTATCTTAAGCGCCTTGGCAAATTCATTCGCCACGCTCGGTTTTTCGGCAATGTATAAACTCTTAGACATACAACTCCAACTTTCTCATTAATACAACGATTATACCATGCGCGAAAAGCAAAGGGAATGAAAAATAGAGAAAAGATAAAAGTTCCCTTCACTTTCATCTTTTCTTTATTTTCCATTCCCGCCGCAACGCGAACTCGAGAACTTTGTTCTCGAGTTGCTTTCGCGCATTCCACAACTTGCCGCAACTGCGAACACGGTCTTGCAAAGCAAGCCCGACAAGACGAAGTCTTTGAGCTGCTTTTCGTGGGAAGAAACGATACCTACAGTACAGGATAAGCTCATTCTGTATCGTTGTGTGGTCAGATACGGAAAACAATTTGCCGTTTTTCGTGCGAGATATTGCATGCTAATTCGTTTTGCGAGCGACCGACGCACTATTAGGGCGGAGCAAAACGAAATAGATGCATGCAGTAGCTCCCGAAAAACGAGCATGTTTTCGGTACTGACCACACAACGATACAGTATGAGCTTATCCGTACAAATTTCCTTGAAATCCATATGCGAAAACTTGTTGAAAGTTTCCATTGCATCGTATAAAATGAGGATAGGAATCTATACTACATAATAAATATACATTTGGAGGCATTTCATGAAGGCATATCAGATATTCAGCGATTCATCGTGTGATTTACCTGAACTTTTAGTGAAAGAACATGATATAAAGTTAATCCCGTTTTATGTAACCTTTGACCAGGACAATTACTATAAGGAGAATGTGGAAATCTCGAACGAAGACTTTTATAAAAGGTTAGAGCAAAATAACACTTTTTCCACCACCTCTCTACCCTCTGTTCAGGATTATATGTCTGAATTCAAAAAAGCAATAAAGAACGGACTCGATATTATCTGCCTCTGCTTATCCCATCAGCTTAGCGGCTCCTATCAATCCGCTGTAAATGCTAAAGATATTCTCGAAGAACAATATCCTGAAGCACGAATCGAGATATTTGACAGCTATCAGGCTACTGCGGGACAAGGCTTACTGTTGCTTCAGCTCACTTATATGAAAGAAGCCGGATTAACAATCGATGAAATTGTTGATAAGCTTCCCTTACTTAGAGACACCTCAAGAATCATGTTCACGGTTGATACCCTTACTTATCTGGAGAAGGGAAGACGAATTGGTAAAGCTGCTGCACTTGCCGGAAACATGCTTGAACGAAAGCCTTTAATACAATTAAAGGGCGCTGAACTGATTCCCTATTCTAATATTAGAGGAAGAAAAAAATCCTTAGAAAAAATCCTTACTATGGTGGAGGAATACTTTGTTGAATCCGGGGAAAATCCCAAAGATTATGATTTTTGTATTGCAAATGCAACTACTGATGAGGATTCGATATTTTTACAGAATGAAATCGAGAAGATTATTGATCGTCACATTGAATATCCTGTTTTTCAAATCGGAGTAACTATCGGAACCTATACCGGTCCAGGGGGTATTGGTATATGTTTTGTTAAAAATTTCAACAAAATATAAGGAGGAAAGAACATGACACCCAAGAAGATTTCCTATGAGAATTTGGCAGACAGTATCATTGAAAAATTCAATAAGAGGGGGATTGAAGGCTATTATTGTGATAATACAGAAGATGCTCTACTGACTGCGAAGCGCTTTTTAACTCCCGGTTGTTCCATCTCTTGGGGTGGCTCCCAAACTCTTTCCGATATTGGACTACTAGAAGACTTATATAGCTCAGACTACATACTTTATGACCGTCTAAAGGCAAACACACCTGAGGAGAAGTCAGCCATGTATAGTAAAATCGTGACAGTTGATTATTACTTTATGAGTTCCAATGCCATCTCACTTGATGGTCAGTTAATCAACATTGACGGTTCCGGCAATCGTGTAGCTTGTTTGATAACCGGACCTAAGAATGTAATCGTCATAGCAGGAATGAATAAAATAGTAACAGATACTCAAACTGGTATCGAACGTGTCCGCAATATTGCTGCTCCACCAAATGCTGTGCGTCTCAATCTTAAAACGCCTTGTGCGGAGATTGGTCGTTGCGCCAATTGCTTGACAGATGATTGTATGTGCAGTGATATTGTAATTACCCGCAGATCCGGCATCCCCGGACGTATCAAAGTTATATTAGTTGGGGAAGAATTAGGTTTTTAACGATTCTTAAGGTAATTGTGAAATGATTCATGTTGCGATTACATACACTGATTAATAATATGGTTATTTCGCACACTTACCTAAATATAAAAATGAAAGTGAGGAATTATGAAAATGTCATTAAAAAATTGTTGTACTCCGTCAGAAACTGCTTCCAATGTGAAAGTTAGCGTGAATGTAGATGTCCCTAAGATTATTAAATACTTATCGGTTGCATCCGTACTAATCATTGGAATTATCTTTGGTACCAGATGCTTCAAAAACATGTTAGAAGAAAACTTTTTTGATAAAAAAGAGAATTAATCTGGTTCAATAATATAAAAGTTGCTTTAAATATAACAACCCAATTTCACGTCACATGTGAAATTGGGTTGTTTGTTATAATCTATTGTTATACCTTTATTTAGTACAAAGGATACTTGTCCGTTAAGTTCTTAATCATATCCATTGCCTTTGCCTTATTCGCATCGACATCCTTAACAAGAAGATAAATCGCTTCCGCAATAACGTCCATATCCTCCACATTCATTCCTCTGGTCGTAACGGCTGCTGTACCAAGACGAATACCGCTGGTTACGAAAGGAGAAGCCGGATCATTCGGCACCGAATTCTTGTTACAGGTAATATTCGCTGCATCAAGAAGTTTTTCAGTGTCCTTACCAGTTACACCCATGTTCTGAAGATCAACTAGCATTAAGTGATTATCGGTTCCTCCTGATACAAGGTTAAAACCTCTTTTCGTTAACCCTGCTGCAAGAGCTTGTGCGTTCTCTACTACTCTTCTAGCATAATCCTTAAAGCTTGGATCAAGTGCCTCTTTGAAGCAAACGGCCTTTGCTGCGATAACATGCATTAAAGGTCCACCTTGAATACCAGGGAATACAGCTTTATTCAGTTTATATTCCTCAGCGAATTCAGCGCTGGATAAAATCATACCACCTCTTGGTCCTCTGAGTGTCTTATGGGTAGTTGTTGTTGTAACATGTGCATAAGGAATCGGGCTTTCATGGTAACCACCGGCTACAAGTCCTGCGATATGTGCCATATCCACCATCAAGAATGCACCAACCTCATCTGCAATTTCTCTAAAGATTTTAAAGTCAATCTTTCTAGCATAAGCACTTGCGCCTGCAATGATTAACTTAGGTTTGTTCTCTATCGCTAACTTTCTTACACTATCATAATCAATGAAGCCCTGATCATTCACGCCGTAAGGTACAATTTTAAAGTAACTACCACTCATGTTTACCGGACTACCATGTGTTAAATGGCCTCCGTGAGCCAAATTCATACCGAGAACAGTATCACCCGGCTTTAATAAAGCAAAAAATACAGCCATATTAGCTTGCGCACCGGAGTGAGGTTGTACGTTGGCGTAGGTACAGCCAAATAATTGTTTTGCTCTGTCTATCGCAAGATTCTCAGCAATATCAACAAATTCACAGCCACCGTAATATCTCTTTGCAGGGTAACCCTCTGCGTATTTGTTAGTTAAATGGCTTCCCATTGCTGCCATAACAGCCTTGCTTACAAAATTTTCAGAAGCGATCAATTCTATATGGCTGTTCTGTCTGCCAACCTCAAGAGATATTGCTTCTGCCAATTCAGGATCATATGATTTTACGTCATCAAAAGAATACATATTTTTCAATTCCTTTCCGATTTAGTAACGAACTATCGTATAGTATAACATAATGGAAACTATTATGGAAGTAAAAATACGATAATACTGCATAATCATTCATAATTTTATCTTATAATTAGTATGTTAAAATATAATGAAAACAATTTAAAAACTAGGATATAAGACATCGAAACAAGCAAAAACCTGTTCACACTCCTCATATTTTTGTTCGAACAAATAACATTTTTGAGCTTATTCCATAATCTTAAATATGCTTATGCCTGACATTACCCTATTAAGTTAAGAATTCTTCAAATAAAAACCCGTATATAAGTTTATCAAATCCTACTTATATACAGGTTTTAAATCAGAATTGATTATTATAAATTTTCAGGGCCAAAACTCAGTGGTAATAATTCCTCAAGGAAAAACAGTGCATATTCCTCTTCTGATCTTGCCAAAATCACCAGAAAACTCTTAGGATCAACAAACTCTCTTAGTACCTGTCTACATATTCCACATGGAGGAGTGTAGTCCGTTATCAATCCATTTTTACCACCAACAATTGCTATTGCGGAGAATTCTCTTTCTCCTTCACTAATTGCTTTAAAAAATGCAGTACGTTCGGCACAGTTTGTTGCACCGTAAGAAGCATTCTCAATATTTCCTCCCTTAAAAACCTTTTGCTTCTTCGTAAGAAGCGCCGCGCCTACATTAAAATGCGAATAAGGTGCATAGGAATTCTTCATTGCATCAATTGCATCTCTAACTAAATTCTTTGCAACAGAATGGCTGACAATCCCTTCTTTCTTTTGAATTTCACCCTTTTCTCTTAGAATCAGGCTGTGCTTTTGCTCATCATGAAGTTGATTATTATCCTGTTCACTCATAAACAATACCTCCCTATATTTCATTCTTGTTTATAAAGTAAAATAATATATGCAGAACCGGGGTATTTAATAACCGGAACCCTGCTCATTTTTAGCAAGCTTTACTATTCTGCTGGTACCAAGCCTGGAAGCACCTAGCTCTATGAATTTGTGAGCATCATCAAAGGAGGCGATTCCGCCTGCCGCTTTAATCTTAACCTCTTTTCCCACATGTTTTGCAAATAGTGCTACATCCTCAAAGGTTGCTCCTGAAGTAGAAAACCCGGTGGAGGTCTTTATAAAATCTGCTCCTGCCTTCGTTACGATATCGCACATCTTAATTTTCTCTTCTTCTGTCAGTAAGCAAGTTTCAATAATTACTTTTAAAATCTTATTTCCACAGGCTGCCTTAATCTGCTTGATTTCATCAAGAATACAATCAAATTTATTATTTTTAATGTGCCCAATATTAACAACCATATCGATTTCATCTGCACCATTTGCGATTGCGTCCTTTGTTTCATAAACCTTCACTGCTGTTGTACTATAGCCATTCGGGAATCCGATAACGGTACACACCTTCATTTGCCCGTCCACATATTCCTTCACCTGTTCCACATAGGACGGAGGTATGCACACGGAAGCCACTCCATACTTCATCGCATCATCACATATCTCCTTGATTTCCTCCCATGTTGCTGTCTGAGTCAACAATGTATGATCCACTTTTCCAAAGATTAAATTATTATCCATCTTCTTTTCCTTTCTTAGATTTCATTATAGTTTCGTGTAATCAAAGTCCACGTATTTCTTATCATCATGCGATTTCTAATGCGATTTCCATCATATCGCGGAAGGTTAGCTGCCTGTCCTCTGCAGATAATGATTCCCCTGTAAATATATGATCCGATACAGTTAATATACAGAGTGCTTTTTTATTCGCCCTGGCTGCATTCATATACAATGCAGCAGCCTCCATCTCAACCGCGAGAACATTCATCTTCCGCCATAAGGACATTGAATCCGCATTATCATCATAGAAGGTATCAGAAGATAGAATATTTCCGACAATAGTCTTTATATTTAGCTTCTCCGCTGCTTCCACTGCCTGACAAAGCAATCCGTAATCCGCAATCGGGGCAAATGTCCCCGGCAATTTATATTGTGCTGCGAAATTAGAGTTTGTAGAAGCTCCCATTCCTATAACGATATCCCGTAGTTTTACATCCTCCGTGATTCCGCCAGCTGAACCGATACGAATAATTTGATCCACTTCATAAAAATGATATAGTTCATAGGAGTAAATACCGATGGATGGCATACCCATACCACCACCCATAACAGATACCTGCTTACCCTGATATGTTCCAGTATAACCGAACATATTTCTCACTTTATTAAAACATTTCACACCCTCAAGATAGGTTTCAGCGATAAATTTTGCTCTTAGTGGATCCCCTGGCATTAAAACGGTTTTTGCAATATCGCCCATATTCGCTTCATTGTGAGGTGTTGGAATTTCCATATTGTAAGCCTCCTTATATTTGAATTAAGATTAAGTTGAGTTTGGATAAGCTTACCTGATTTTCACTATCAGAAATGGTATTTATTAATTGCAATTTTACCATATTTTAAGCGAAAAGGCAATTCTGCTTTTCCTTCCCATCGACTAATAAAATACTGCTAATTACTTCATATCAATTCTATGATGTATAGAAATGGTAAAAAGTATACCATAATAATAATTTTTTTAACAAATCATTTACCCCATTGATTTCATAAATAATAGTGCTATAATCACCTTTATACTGCTTAGGATCAGAATTGGAGATGATGATATGAATATAACTAACGTCCTATCTGTAGACCGAATGTTAAAAAAAGATCAACGATTGGGTGAGCTGCCTTCCTCTAAAGATGCATACCAAAACTTTTTCCGAATCGCATGGCCCTCAGCACTGGAGGCTTTATTGGTCGCTATGATTGGTGTAATCGATACTATCATGGTAGGAACACTTGGGAAAGGCGCAATTACTGCAGTCGGTGTTACGAATCAGCCTAAGTTTGTATTATTAGCTGCCATATTTTCTTTAAACACCGGAATTATCGCTGTGGTTGCTCGCCGTAAAGGCCAGCAAGATCAAAAAGGAGCAAACCAGACATTGCGAACCGGAATTATACTAAGTTTCATCCTATCTCTTATGATGTCTATACTTGGATACATATTCGCGAAACCGATTCTGTTGATGGTCGGCGCTGAAAAGTCCTATCTAAGTGACGCCGTGAGTTTCTTTCAAATATTAATGTTCAGTATACCGTTCCAAGCCATGAATTTAACCATTAACGCTGCACAACGAGGCTGTGGCAAAACTAAGATATCACTAATTACCAATGTCACAAGTAATGTTATCAACATTATTCTGGATGTTCTTCTTATCAATGGTATCGGTTTTTTCCCTCGTCTGGAAGTAAAGGGAGCCGCTATTGCCACTACAACAGGTGCTTTTGTTGCTTTTTGCATCTCATTTATTACCCTGTTTCGTAAAGATCAATATCTTTCCTTTCACGCTAAAGTGGGGTGGGGAATAAAAAAAGCCGTAATCAACCCAATTACCAAGGTAAGCTCAAGTGCCTTCGTTGAACAGGTATTTATGAGACTCGGCTTCTTAGCCTATGCAGCTATTGTAGCTAGATTAGGGGAAACTGCTTATGCGACTCATTTAATATGCATGAATATATTAAGCTTATCCTTCTGCTTTGGTGACGGCTTATCCATCGCTGCATCCGCTCTTGTAGGACAGAATATGGGAGGCAAGAGGCCTGATTTATCTATAATGTACGGAAAAACAGGTCAAAGAATTGCCTTTATTATATCCACAATTGTATTCTTTGTATTTATCGGTGGAAGAAGCATGCTAATCTCCTTATTCACAAAGGAAGCGATGGTAATAGCCGTCGGTGCACACATTATGATGATTTGTGCTTTTACCACCCATCTTCAAACCTCTCAGGTTGTGTTAAACGGTTGCTTACGAGGAGCCGGTGATACCGGATTTGTAGCCGGAGTATCTTTAATCAGTGTTGCTTTCGTGCGCCCTTTACTTACCTGGGGGTTATGCTTTCCTCTCGGACTTGGATTATACGGAGCCTGGATTGCCCTGCTTGTGGATCAATTCTTCCGTTTTATCACAAGCTATCGACGCTTTTCCGGAGGGAAATGGACTTCGATTGCTTTATAAATGGGGATAGTTACGTGTTCTAGGATAGGTATCGTGTTCTAGGGACGGTCAGTGGCAGGGGGTTCAATTTGACTTTCCGGTTATAACTTTCGGGTGATTCTAAGCTTTCTAACTGGTGCTCGATGCATTCTGTCGGAGCAAAGCGACTTCCATGTCGCTCGCTCCTGAATCGTTCCTCCATGAACGATTCCCAGAATTGACCGCACCAGTTAGAAAGCTAGTATTACCAGGAAAGTTATAAATTCAGACAAATTGAACCCCCTGCCACTCACCTGTACATCTAAAACTTTTATTATCTAATTCTTTCATTATTCACATATTTAATAAATTCGATTTACATCTCTACAGAGACATATCCAATTTCATTTTCAAATTCACT
The DNA here is from genome assembly GCF_059717775.1 of Variimorphobacter sp. HTMS_6. NCBI lineage: Bacteria > Bacillati > Bacillota > Clostridia > Lachnospirales > Lachnospiraceae > Variimorphobacter > Variimorphobacter sp. HTMS_6. The sequence continues at coordinate 952,322 of NZ_AP046094.1, read as the reverse complement.
TATTGATACCAAATAAAAACCATGTGATTTTTGAGATTACATATAAAAAATGGCGTGTAGCAATCAGTCATTGTTGTTTGCTACACGCCATTTATTTCATTCTTATGATTTTTTAATTACTATGATTTTTTATTTATCATGATTTTGATTCGTTTGGTTTGGATTATTCGTATTCGGAGCAACCGGATTTTGCGGTTGTTGTGGCCGTTGTGGTTGCTGCGGTTGTGGTTGTTGTGGCTGATTTACAGGTCTTTGATTATATTGCGGATTTTGATTTGGAGGTAGTGGATATCTTGGTACTTCCAATGGCTTCTTTGAATATTTACGAACAATCACGCGTACAATTAACGTAATCGCTAGTATGATAACTCCCCATACTAAGAAATAAGGAAGGTTTACAATTAGCCAAACGATAAAGGACTGAAAACCATTCCCAACATCACGCAAGTTTTCGCTTAATCCATTTGATATTCTTGAGAAGAAAGTCGGTTTTTTCTCCACTACTTTTGATATATGTTGAACCTCCTGAATATTAAGCGTAACATAGCTATACTCCACCTGGTTATCAAATACCCTTAATTGGCTTTGATATTTTTCAATCTCATATCGGATATCCGTTAATCTGGACTCCAGTGTGACAATACTATCTAAATCCTTGGTATTCTTTAAGAGATCACTTAATTGATCCTGCTCAATCTTTAAGGTATCCAATCTACTCTGTGCATCTACATATTGGAGTGATACATTTTCACTGCTTTGTTCACTGTTTGTTATATTCGCAGCTTTCTTTATATAGGCCAAAAACTCAATTGCTTTATTACTTGGGATTCTGGCAACGATATTACCGGATCTGGTTACATTATCCTCATTATAGCTTTTTCCACCAACTTGAGAATTCTCAATGTATCCCCCCATATTCTGGATATTTTTATTCGTATCCTCAAGAAATTGATCAAAATCTTTTGTCTCTAATTCAAGGTTATATTTATAGATAATTTTATCATTCGATTTGGTGGTACTGAGCTTTGTAGGTTTTATCTCAGAACCAGTTTTGTTATCCTCCGTCTTAGCATCGTTCTCACTACCCTTAGGAGCGTCTGCATCTTGATTGTCACCGTAACTTAACGAACCATCCCCATTATCAGTTCCTGATGCATCTTCACTATGAGTAGCACTAGTGTTTGGCATCATTTCGCTACTCTTACCGTCCTCCTTCTTACCGCATGCCGTAAAAACCAACATCAGTAAAAGTAATAAACAAATCCCCTGAACCCTTTTTATTCCTTTCATAAACCCTCCAATCTGTCATACATGACATCAAATAATAAATAATTACTCTACTGATTAGACGTACCCCAGAATGAAAGGGTTCCAAAAGGTGTCAAATATTATGAATTTGTTGTATATTTTTCCACATGAGGCTTCATAAGCTCAATCAATCGTTCCATCTGATCGGTCAAATATAAATATCCCATAAGTGCCTCAAGTCCGGTAGCAGTTCGATATTCCACGACTCCTGCATTTTTAGCTGATGTAAAGGATTTCGCATTACGCCCTCTTTTAAATACTCCCAGTTCCTCCTCGGTTAATTGTTCCTTTATGGCATGATATAGGCCTGCTTGAGAACTTGCTTGAACAAGTTTAGAACAGCGTTGATGCAGCTTATTAACCGGAGCATTCCCACTCTCCACGACCATCGTTCTTATCACCAGATCAAAGATGGAATCACCGATAAATGCGAGCGTCAAAGGAGAATATGTCTTAATGTCGGTCTCAGGTAGGTTAAGATTTTCTTTAATAAATCTTGCAAATCCGATGTTGGCCTTATTCTTACTTAGCTCCGTTTCCATCTAACACCCTCTCTTGTATCTTCTAATACAATCCCTTTTTCCAGCAACAGATTTCTAATCTCATCTGATTTTGCGAAATCTTTATTCTTTCTAGCCGTCTGGCGATCCTCAATTAATTTTTCGATTTCTTCATCTAATAGCTCCTCTTCCTTCTCGGTCTCAACACCAAGAATATCACAGAGGTTAACGATTTTATCGCGTAGGTTTTTCACAAACTCCACACTGCTGTCACCTTTGCAGTTCGTATTCGATAATTTAACAAGCTCGAATATAGCAGCGATTGCATCCGCTGTATTAAAGTCATCATCCATCGCATTGATAAATTTCGTATTTAACGCTTCCGCCTCGGTTAATAACACCTGCTCGTCAGAGGATACAAATTCTCTGGAAAGAGCTCCACTGGATAGTAAGTGATCCAACTGACCAATCGCTGTAGTGATTCTAGTTAATGAAATCTTAGCTGATTCCATTAGATCCTTACTAAAGTTTAAAGGACTACGATAGTGGGAATTCAGCATAAAGAAACGCACTACCTGAGGTTCAAATTGCTGGCAGATTTCACGTACCGTAAAGAAATTACCTTCTGATTTTGACATCTTCTTATTATCAATATTCAAAAATGCATTATGCATCCAGTATTTTGCAAATTCTTTGCCGTTTGCTGCTTCACTCTGTGCAATTTCGTTCTCATGATGCGGGAATACCAAATCCTCTCCACCGGCATGAATATCAATCTGATCACCCAGATATTTTTTACTCATGACTGAGCACTCGATATGCCAACCTGGACGACCATCACTCCAAGGGGAAGTCCAGTAAGGTTCTCCCTCTTTCTTCGGTTTCCAAAGCACGAAATCCATGGGATCTTCCTTTTCTTCCGCAACTGCAATACGGCTTCCTGCCTCGAGATCATCTATTTTCTTTTTTGATAATTTTCCATATTCATCAAAACTTCTTGTTTTAAAGTATACGGTGCCGTTCTTCTCGTAAGCATGGCCTTTCTCAATTAGGTTTGCGATCATCTCTACCATTCCACCAATTTCCTCAGTCGCCTTTGGATGATAAGTCGCCTCCTTGATATTCAACGCTTCCGTATCTACTTTAAATTCTTTGATGTAGCGTTCAGATATTTCTTGCGCGCTTACACCCTCTTCATTTGCCTTTTTAATAATTTTATCGTCGACATCAGTAAAATTGGTGACATAATTCACTTCATAGCCGCGAAATTCAAGGTATCTGCGAACCGTATCAAATATAATCGCCGGTCTGGCATTTCCAATATGAATATAATTATATACGGTTGGTCCGCATACATACATTCTTACCTTTCCTTCCTCAATCGGTACGAACTCATCTTTTTTCTGTGTCAATGTGTTATAAATCTTCATCGTTATTCCTCCGGTTAATTTATTTCAACCTACCATTTAGTAAGTTCTGCATCGTTACATGTGTATAAATTCATTCATAATATTAACACTATTATCTGTTTCAATCTACTCTATTACTATTTTATACTCTATTTTATCATAACTATTCAATTTCTACCAATCATAACTATTTGAATTACAATTTATCTTCTGTTTTCTCACTATTTTTCTCATTTTCAATCAGTGTATCCAGCTTTTCACACACTCGCTTTAACTCTGCTCTCAAACAGATATTTTCATTGTGTAAACAAAGAAGTTCTTTTTGAATGGGATCGGGAAAATGAATCTGATCCATTTCTTCTCTTGGTATTCTCATATTATTCTGCTTAACTACTCTTCCCGGAACACCGACAACAGTTGAATTAGGAGGTACTTCAGATAATACCACGGAGCCTGCTCCTATCTTAGAATTCTCACCTATGGTGAAGGAACCAAGTACCTTTGCTCCGGCACTGATCATAACATTATTACCGACCGTGGGATGACGCTTACCCTTCTCTTTACCGGTTCCCCCAAGCGTAACTCCTTGATATAAAGTCACATAGTCTCCTACGATTGCTGTTTCACCAATAACAACTCCATGGCCATGATCAATGAACAAGCCTTTTCCAATGGTCGCACCGGGGTGAATCTCGATACCGGTCTTTCTAACTGTACGCTGGGAATACCATCTCGCTAGAAAATAGTGCTTCCTGACAAATAAATAGTGTGCAATTCGGTAACGAAGGATGGCTTTAAAACTGGGATATAAAAAAACCTCCAATGGTGTTTTAATAGCCGGATCGCGTTCCTTAATAATTTGTATCTCTTCCTTGATATATTTTATAATACCCATCTATATATCTCCTTTTTAAAAAGAGTTATGAACAATTTCAAAAGTATGACTAAATTTTGCTGAGTGTGAATCTAATGTAGTCAACTTAAGATAATTCATCTGCCACACCTGATCGATTACGTGGCAAAACTTCATTGTGCATATTGCGGAACCAACCAATAAGACTTTTATATAAAGGGAATTTCAGAATTTATAAATATATAAAAAACCGCCCCTATAAAATATAGAGGCGGTGAAAGTCGCGGTTCCACTCTATTTGTATATCAAAGATCAATATACATCTCGCACAGATAACGGCTGTCACCGTGTTCAGCTAAGCATTCACCTCACTGAACAAGCTCCCGGATGCACTTCCCTCATATCCTCGTAAAGAATGCTTTCAGCCGGTGACATTCTATCTCTGATACTAATACATGAGTTACTTTCCCGTTCATTGCTTTTGAACTATTACATATCTTTTCTATATACATTTTATGCAAGATGATTCACTTTGTCAATATTATTTCAATTTGGAGTTTGGTTGCCACTCATGTGACAGTCATTATTTTATCATTTTACTATTTTTTCAGATTAATGGTAATGGGTTTTTCCAATTTTTCCATAGGTGCATAAATCCATTCTAATCTATATTTATGATTCTTGTCATTCTGAATGGTAAAGCGAGCCTCTGCTTTTTGTTTATCTTCTATTGTATTACCACTACAACTCTTCATCGTATAGCTGTTCCCCTTCTCATCCTGATAAACCATCATTGCTAAAAAGCTGTAAGACTTCTTATAATCAACAGTATAATTTAATACAATGTTCAGATCCTTGCCTTCCTCAGTCATTGATTTAATCGATACACCCTTCGGAAGATTTGTTATTAATTTATTCTTTGGATCAATCTCTCCATAACGCTTGATCTTATCGATGAGTTCAATACCATCAATATACAAAGTAAGCTGCTTCGTGTTCGTAAAATAACTGCTCTCAAAATCCATGGTTATGATATTTTGATCATTCGTGCTTTGACTAACCAAGCCTCCAGGAGTACTATAAACCTTTCCCTCATTATCTTTAAGTTGGATATCCAAGTCATGTACTGCCGCTTTGTTATTGTTATCATATTGTAGAAATAATCTGGCACGTGACGGATAGATTTCTAACCGATCCAGTAAAATCCGCTGTCCGTTTATCTCTACCCATTGATTAATTGGCTCAAGTTTTTTAGTACCCATGAATTGCTTCTTTATGTGGAGAGGAAAATTAAAGGGTTCATTCACACCCTCTGATTTCATTGTATTTCTTCCATCATCTTTGAACTTCTTATTCTTGTTCACTATGAGCTTCAATTCTATATCAGAAGGAAGTGAATAATTCTCCGGCCATAATTCAACTTTAATTTCATTCATTTTCCCGGATTCATAAATGTCAGGATAAGACATAGGTAAAGGCAATTCGGTTCCTGAGGAATCGGTAAGTCTCAACTCATAGTAACCTTTCTTTACCGGTGCATCCACACGAAAAAATATTGAGAGATGTCCTCCATCCACTATTATATATTCTACCGTCGCAGTAACATCATCCTTCGTTTGATTTTTACCGACCACCTGATAATAATCATTTTCCACTGCTCGCTTTAAACTTTCATCAAAGGATACAAATTGAACCAGCTCTTTCACTATTGGTATCTTACTCATCGCAAATGCAGCCGATGGACTTATATTAACCACTAAAACAAAGATTAATGATAGGGAAAATAAGGCTATAATCGGTGTTCTCCATATCAATCTCCTTCTCTTATGACTTTTAACCCTGGAAATCGCCTTGGTACCGGTGTACTCTAATTCGAATGGAATCTTCTCCATTTCTTCTCTTAACTCTTTATATTCATCAATACGATTCATGCATCCACCTCCAATTCTAACTTTAATAGGGACAATGCTTTGCGCTGCCTAGTGGCCACTGTTCCTTGTGGTAAATTTAGAATCTTTGCTGTCTCCATGACTGTGTAATCACTAAAATATCTTAGATTAATGATTATACGAAGTTCATCCGGTAGTTTAGAAATGGCGTCTTTCAACGGAAGTGAATCATATTCTTCATATGATAACTCCGGCAATTCTTCCATGTTTGTAATTCGTTTTATATGTTTTAATTCCTTCTTACATACATTGATAAGAATCCGAGTTATCCATGTTTTAAAATATTGTGGATACTTCAGTTTTTTAATATTTTTGTAGGCAAGAAAAACCGTTTCATCGACAGCCTCCAAGGCAGCTGTTTCGTTTCGCAGATATACATAAGCAAATCGGTACAATTGCTCTTTGATACTATCAAATTCAAGCAAAAATTTTTCCTCTGGCAGCTTCATTTGAAAACCCTTTCCCTCTTAATTCAATAATAGCAAACAGGTTACTTATTTTAACGAAACCTTTGCTATTATCTACTCTAACTATTAGAGTGTAAAATAAGATATTTTTATTTCCAAACTAGCAATTTTTTCATCTTATTAATATTTAACTTTTTATTATTCAACTTATTAATATTCAAAAAGAAAAACATAATTCTAAGCTGACAGATAATATTATAATATCTTAGGATAACAGAATTATCATTCATTTGTAATTTTCAAAAAATTATTCTTAAAGGTTTAACAATATTACAGAATGACTTTGTATGGTTAACGGTTATTTTCTTAATGCTTACTGCACCCACTACATCCGCTACATTTACTATCACCTTCTGAAGGGGTTACATCGTATTGATAACTCATCATATTTTCTAATAGACATATTGCGTTGGACGCAATGCCCAGCCCTTCCCCTGTAAATCCAAGGCCTTCTTCCGTGGTTGCTTTCACGTTTACGCGGTCTTCTTCAATGGCTAACGCTGAAGCGATATTACTAACCATCTCGGGTATGAAAGGAGCTAGTTTTGGCCTTTGCGCGATAATAGTAGCATCAATATTCTCTATTACATATAGCTTATTATCCAATAAGGTTTTCACTCTCTTTAATAGCTCAATGCTAGAAATTCCTTTATAGGAATCATCATTATCAGGAAAATGCTTTCCGATATCTCCAAGCGCCGCTGCTCCAAGCAGTGCGTCCATTATAGCATGGATCAAAACATCCGCATCAGAATGTCCAAGCAGCCCCTTCTCATACGGTATCTTAACTCCTCCAAGGATTAACTCTCTATTTTCTACTAATTTATGAACATCATAACCGGAACCGATTCTCATGATTATTCCTCCATTATATTTATTTATATGAAACTATTCCACTATTATATATTTTGTTTACTTATGTTGGTTATTATAGAATATTCCTTGCGGTAATGCTATATCTTATTTGAGTAAATTATGAAAATGCATAAAACAAAACAGCAATAATCATCGATTATTGCTGTTTAAGTAGCGAAGGACGGATTTGAACCGCCGACACCGCGGGTATGAACCGCGTGCTCTCGCCAACTGAGCTACTTCGCCATATTCTTTTAAGTGGTGATCAAAAAGTACTTTTTTATTATATTCATAAGCACGTAATTTGTCAATAGTAATATGCGAAATTTTTTTAATAGTTTGAACAATACATTAAATTTTACACTTAATTCTGGTTTAGGTGTGTAACGAATATGACCAGTTACTACACCTAAGCCAGACTTCACAACTCATAGAAATTTGATTTTTAACACTCTAATCCTATAATAATAAACCGGACAGCTCCCCTTGATATAAGATAAACAATTCATGCAATGCACGGGTTATCGCCACATATAATAGCTTGGCATCCGCATCCGTAACGGGATAGCTGTTTTCATCCGGATTCCAGATAATTACTGCATCAAATTCCAGTCCTTTCGTCATGTGAATCGGCAATACCATAACACCGTTTTGGAAGGTCATCTCCTCTACATTTTCACCCAGCTGCCCCAGTGTTACCTTATCCTTCAATAACTCATTTACTTTATTCGTCTCATCGACAGTACGACAGATGATTGCTATTGTATCGTAACCATTCTGTTGCAGCTGCCCGATAATGTGAACGGTATTCTCTACTATAAGGCTTTCATTCTCTAGCTTCTGTACCGTAACCTCATTGCCATGTCGAATGATCGGTTCAATATCATAAGTCTGAAAAGTGCATTTTCTTAATACCCGACTAGCATAGTCTGATATCTCAACTGTATTACGGTAGCTTTTTGCAAGAAGGTAGAATCGATCCTTCTCCGGTGAAAACACCTCATTATTTAGTGTCTCCCAATCATTCATACCCGTATCATAGTGAATATTCTGAGATACATCCCCCATGATGGTATAAGTACAAGTCTTGAATAATTGTTTAAATACGTAAAATAGCATCACACCAAAATCCTGAGCTTCATCGATTATAATATGGCTGACATATTCAAAATCCTTTGTTCGTTTTAATCTCTTTTTGATAAAGGTCAGCATTCCAAGATCATACAGATCAATTTTTTTCTGCTTTAGATTTTCTAAAAGTAAATGAATGATATGGGGCTTTACAATATCAAATCCCAACTCAAGATACTCCTGATTATGAAGTACAAGATCCTCCAGAAATACTTGATAAATATCCATCAAGTTATATTTTTTATTCCTTACTCCATAATAGTTTTTATACTTATTTACCTCAACCTTAACCTCTTCCTTACGCTTATAGTTTTCCTCATTAATATAGGCAACCTTCTGAGCCAAACGCTTATTCAGGAGATCTATTTTCTCCTGTAGAGGAAGATCCGTGAAGAAGTTCATATAATATATGACATCCTCCTGAGATATTAATATCTGGTTTTCGTAAGTTACAGTCGGCTGATTTACCAGAGACAGTTCATATTTCTTCATAAAATGCTCCAGCGCCTTAATGAAATTAATGGAACCCTTAAATCGCTTTAGCTCTCCTTCCTCAAGTGACTGTGATTGCGTTCTGAGTTTTAAAAAGCTATTGCCAAGTTCGTATTTACCCTTCTTTGTGTCAAAATCCTTATCAAGTAATACTAAGAGAAACTCCTCCATCGTCATATGATTGACATTGTACACATCAAGGTTAGGCAAAACACCGGTGATATAATTTAGAAGCATCTTATTACTTCCGATGATAAAGAATTCATCAGGACTGAATTTGTCCTTATAGTTGTACAAAATATAAGAGATACGGTGCATCGCAACAGTAGTTTTACCACTGCCCGCTACCCCTTGTACGACAACATTATGCCAGGGCACGTCACGTATAATTTGATTTTGTTCTTTTTGAATGGTTGCGATAATCTCTCCCAATACTACCTCTTTATTTTTACTGAGGTATTTTGTTAGAAATTCATCATTCGCAATTACATCGGAATCGTAGAAGTCAATCAGCTTACCCTCCGATAATTCATAGGTTCGCTTAAGACTTAGATTAATTGGGATCTCTTCGCCAAACGGTGTTGTATAGGAGCTTTCTCCGATATCACTGTCATAATATACGCTGGATATTGGTGCCCTCCAGTCAATGATCAGATTCTCTGAGGTGTTCTTTCTCACTCCGTTTTTGCCAAGATAGAGAATATAATTTGTAGCGTCGTCCTGCTCCGTATAATCAATTCTTCCAAAGTAGGGCTTCTTTAATGCCAGAATATTCTTATTCAAAATTCTTTGCATCATGGATTTCATATCGAGCCCAATAACAAGATCGTTATGAAGTTCCGGATTGTTCGACCGATAATTATCATAAAGCTCTTTTGTTTCATCATTCGCCTCATGATACTTCTGAAGATAATCATCAATATTCTTCCCAATTATCTCCACACATTCCTGCAGGTGCAGTTCCTCCTTCTGTCTCTCGGTCAACGGCAGAATGGTAGCGTTGTTTAAATCTTTCATTTTAATTCCTCCTGGTAGTAATATTTTTTCAAATATCTTGCCAAGCGACGGCGTAGCTTGATGTACGCTTTTTTTCTTGGATTTTGCCAAGAAAACCCGTGGTAAATATTCTTTTCCAACAAACGGAAAGTCATTATAACACCACGGGTTCTATAAGTCAATCATATAAATAAAATTTTTATCGAATGAAAAACGTAGAATATATTACTTATTAATGCCGGTTTTTATTCCACGATCACTTTAAATAACGTGGTCAAATACCAGTCTGAATCTGCATCATATAACACTTCTTTTACATAAGCGGGATTATCGGTGATAATATTATCCACCCCAATTCTCTGAAGCCTCTCGAGTTCTGACCTGGAATTCACTGTCCAAACATGAAGCTCCTTTCCTTCTTTATGGATGGAGTGCAATACACTCTTTGTAATCAGATTGGACTTCATACTAAAAAAGTCAACATCATCCTTCACTGTTATGCCCGCATATAACTGATATGTGATATAGCCGGTCTGAATTTTGGGATCCAATTCTTTCACTGTATCTAGAGTATTAAGGCTTGTTGAAGAAACTACACATTGCCATTCCATATTATACTCTTGAATTAATGCTACTACCTTCTCAGCCAATCCTTCCTGTGGATTACGGTATTTTAAATCCAAATTCAAAAATATTCTTCCTTTGCATTTTTCAAAGACTTGGCGTAAAGTCGGAATTCTGGTTCCTGCAAAGCTTTGATCCATCCAGCTTCCTGCATCCAGTAAAGAGACTGTATCATAGTTTACATCCCATATGCTTTTATTCAATCCGGTGGTTCGTTTCAGATTAGTATCATGAAGAAGAACCAGTTCCCCATCCCTCGTCATTCTTACATCCACTTCCACATAATCCGCATGCTCCTCTATCGCCTTCTCTATCGCAGGAAGCGTATTTTCCGGAACACTATGAGAAAACCCTCTATGAGATGTCACCTTAATGCTGTCAAGATTCATATAATCGAGCGGAGAACCATTTCTCAACATATTGATAAATAAGTAGCAATTAATCAATATAAGTAGCGACGCGGTAGTAAGCAAAATATCCTTATATGTTCTACCACTTCGGTTGGTAACCGATGTAATAACATTTTCAGAAAATTCTTCATTGCCCTCTGCGTCCTCCGGAATCAGCTTATAATGATGGAAGAGCTGTGTATATAAAGCAATATTGCCTATCGTGCTGATAAGGCAAATCACAATGCTAAGATATATCTTCAAACTATCATTAATTGATATAAATGAAGCAATCGCAAGCCTTCGATCAAAGGTGCTTGATACAAAAAACACCGTCACAGCCATGGTGAAGGTATATATAATCAGCACAATCAGTACAATGCAGATATTCCATCCTAAGAAGTAGAAAAATGTCCGTATCGGTTTATTCTTCTTAAAACTCTTACTTAACTTTACTGATTTTGAATAATCCATCTTGTCAAAAAAATAGTAATGGAATAAAAATGGCTTTCGAAATAATACTCCGTATAACAATCCTGCAAGTATCAATATAAGAATCAACCAGAACAATTGATCCGGCATCTCATCAATCGTATATCGGATTAATCTGGTTTTACTGAAGGTATAGAAAAACAAGGGAAGGTTAAACAGTACCATTGTCATCCATGCCAACGGAATTAGTTTTAAATTACCTTTTATAACCCCATACAATACTTTTACGAAAGAAGTGGATAATGCACTTAATACATGTATCTTTCTACGCATATGAATCATTGTAAAAAAGGTAATGAGGTAATATATCTCAAAGAGTAGGAATAGACCGATGAGATAAAACAATAGAATGATAGCGATCAGATTTACCGGATGAATCAAAAAGTACCCAATATTATCGACCGTAACATGGCGAAAGCCTGTGATCGATAAATTAAGACGATATATAAATGAGATTAACGGCGTAAAAAGGACAATACCCAGGAATAATATAACCCCCTGCCCTAACACCAATGATAAACTATTATGAAATATCAGTTTTACTGAATTAAAATAAACATTATTTTTAGTTCTCTCCATTATAAGCACCTGACATTATTAATATAGTTAAAGAATGACACGTCTGTCCAATTAAGACAAGCATTGCTGTTTTTTCATCGTTAAATATTCATCGGCAGAGAGATTACAAACCTCTAAATTAAATTCGCCGTTGCTATAATCTATAATATTGATACAAGTATTCTTAAGAAATATCTTACCGGTTCCTGTCTTCCCTTGACTGAGAACAGATAGTACAGCATTAATGGAGGCTCCATGGGAAATCATAATAATCTTCTGGTCAGGGTATTGTTCCGCATAGGTCTTCATCGTAGCAAACATTCTGGCACACAGATCATCCCAAGGTTCCTTATCATCTGGTTCACCAGAGGCATAAAATGCATCTCGTTCCTGTGCAGTCATACCGGATACTTTGGAAAAATCACGTTCTGTTATTCCCTCATCCGTAATAATCTGCTCCACTGATACATACTTTCCTATGATTTGAGCTGTTTTACTAGCACGCTTAAGGGGGCTGGAGATAACAGCTTGAAATCGGGTGCCCTGCAGCACTTCGCCACATATTTTAGCTTGTTCCATCCCTTTTTCATTGAGAGGAATATCTTCTCTCCCTTGAAATCTACCTTGTACATTCCAATCTGTCTGACCATGTCTGATCAAATATATCTTCATAAGTAATAATCTCCGAATCAATTTTTAATTTATTCTAACACGATTATACATTCATTCGCTACCCATTTTTGATAAATGGACTTAATTTCTTAATTCATATTATGGGAGTTTATATCCTTTGTGCAAATTATTTTATTAGTATAAATTCCAACTTCTGTCCGGAAATCTCAGTTAAATAAAAAACGTATATAATCCTATGCATCATTGCTACACATAAAATTATATACGTTTTTGTTAAATTCATTCTATGTTGGTACTAGGCAAAAGTTGATAATTCTGCCATACCAAGCATTCATATTATGCTTTAAACCTCATAATTATAGATTGCAGGCTTTGAGCCAAGTCAGATAACTTCTCACTTGACTGTGCCATCTCTTCCATCGAAGTTCCTTGCTCTAACATAGCGGAGGACGCTTCCTCAGTACTTGCAGCATTTTCTTCTGCAATGGCAGACAGCGTTTGAAGCATATCAAGTATATCATTCTTAGACTTTGTCATCTCTTCCTCGGATTCATTTAATCCTGAGATTGCAGTCACAGCCTCTTCCATCGCCTTCATGATAGCTTCGTATTTATGCTTTGTATTGGCTACGCTAGTTAACTGTTCCCCTGCTATCTCATTGATACGTTCTATGCTCTCAACCGCTTTTGTTACCACTGCTTGAAGCTCGGTTACAATACTATTGATATAGTTCGTGGAATTAGCAGACTGGCCAGCAAGCTTTTTAATTTCAGCAGCCACTACCGCAAAGCCTTTGCCTGCTTCACCCGCTCTAGCAGCTTCAATAGATGCATTCAGGGATAAGAGGTTCGTTTGTTCCGCAATATTTGCAATAAGATTACTTGCTTCACCGATTTGATCTGCACTTTCATTCGTCTTTAAAATAATATCATATACATTCTTTGTCGCGATATTATTCTCTTCTGAAATCTCAGTCAAATGTTTAATATCCTTTAAACCACCCATAACAACTTCAGTAACTTTGTCAGAAGCTTTATTCATGCTAAATACTTCTTCTCTGTTCTTTTCGATAATATCACCAAGTTTAATCGCCTGCTCTGATCCAGTCTCTGTATTCTCTGCCTGATCGGATGCACCCTTCGCGATCTCTTCCACGGTCTTTGCTACCTCATCCACCGCTAAAGCAGACTGCTGAACAACTGTGGATAATTGGCTTGCAGTTGAAGATACTTGCGTGGAGGATTCGGTGATTTCGCCAACAATGTTTCTCAGGCTGTCAACAATACTTTGTAACGCTCTTGCAAGAACACCGTTCTCATCGGTTCGCTTTTGATATTTCTCGGGAATATTTTCGGTAATATCAAGATTTGCAATTCTTTGTGAGATTTTTGTCACCGCATTAATTGGTCTTGTTATCGCCTCTCCTATTACATAAGCGATAGCCAATGTAATTACTAAGCTAATTAAAACAGTGATAATAATAATAAATTGCATTGTATTAATTGGATCTATTGCTTCCTTTTTCATTGCTGTTACAACGATGATCCAATCTGTACTCTTGACTTTACTGTATCCGGCATAAACCGAATTCTTATTCTGATCGACAAAGGTAAGAAACTTCGCTTCGCCACGGCTTAATGACTTATCACTAATCATGGTTTTGGTTGCTGAACCAAATGATTTATAAGCGGAATTCTTAGCTGCCTCCTGGATTGGATTCAACTGTTTCGCTACCGCTTCATGATTTTTATCAGCGATTACCTGCCCTTTACTATTGATTAAATATGTATACCCGTTCTTACCGAACTTGATACCAGTTGCCATTACACTTAATGCCATACCGTCTTTTCTACCAATCAAAGCTCCTACTACTTTATTCTCGCTTTCAATTGGTGTAGCAACCATAATGACTGGTTGTCCGGTTACCTTACTGATAATAACGTCCGATATGTTTGTTTGTCCACTTAAAGCCTTTTGAATATAATCTCGCTCGCCAAGATCCGCAGTAGAACCATCCGTATAGCTGGCCTTACCGTTCATATCAACAACCGCAAGATCTATAAAGCTTGTCTTACCAAGCTCACTTTTCAGCAGCGGCAATTGCTTTTCTAAATCCATAGTTTGGATTTCTTCCTGTTGTGCGAGCATGCTGATCTCGACCTTTGATGTCTCTGTTCTGCTTTCTACTAGTTTCGCATTGTTTTCTGCTAATGATGTAACTGAATTCTCAACACTCTTACTTAATAAATTCCTACCGGTAAATACCCCTTGGAAAGTGGTAATGGAAGTAATTGCAATGATGAGTAGGGAAAATAATAGTAAGATCCTAACTTTAATGCTCTTAATATGCATCTTTTTCACCTTTCTTTGATACAAAAATTGATATTCGTAGTAAAACACATATTTTATATATCTAAGAATTAGTATCTTTATTTTATATTATTTTTTGACAATTTGCAATCAAATCTACCCAATAAAATATTCCCATTGAAACAATTTTCTAGTAAAACTGTTCATTTCAATGGGAATATTGTATAAATCATAACTAACAAGTCATATTATGATATATTTCGTCAACTAACATTGGTTGAAACACTGATTCCGCTGGATTCGAGAATTGTTTTCACCTGTAATACTAAATCCTTCGTTGGCTCTTTGGTATCTACTAGTTTATATTCTAAACCAAGCTCCTCCCATTTGAACTCACCCATTTTATGAAATGGGAGGAGTTCAATCTTTGATATATTATCAAAGGAGCGAAGATGATCTGCCAGCTTCTCAATGTAATCCAAATTATCAGTCAAATCAGGTACTAGTACATAGCGAATCCAGGTATTTATCTGCTTCTCCTTCAGATAATCAAGCATCTGAAGAGTTGGCGCAAGAGATACACCGGTAATCTGCTCATATACAAAGGGATTATAGTTCTTAATATCAAGCAGAACAATATCTGCATATTCAAGAATTTTTTTTACATCTGAGCTCCATACATAGCCTGAGGTGTCAATCGCGACGGAGATTTTCTCCTCCTTTAGCAACTTGCACACTTCCAGGATAAAATGTGCCTGTAAAAGTGGTTCTCCTCCGGTAAATGTCACCCCTCCACCTGAAAATTCCATATAAGATTTGTACTTAATAATCTCATCAAAGAGCTGCTTTGGTGTGTACTCCGTACCCGTTGTCGTATCCCAGGTATCAGGATTATGACAGAATTGGCAGCGGAGAGGGCAACCTTGCATAAATACCACAAAGCGTATTCCCGGTCCATCCACAGTGCCAAAGCTTTCTAAGGAATGTATTCTACCAATGATGTCCATAATCCCACAACCTTTCTGCTACCTATATAATGTCCATTGTATTATTAATTTTTTAACCATACAATACATAATCAGATGTATATGATGAATGTAATAAATGATACTTATTTTTTTCCTAATCATGTATGCTAATCATTAAATCCTATCTCTCATGGAAGGTTCTATTTATTACATCCAGCTGCTGCTCTCTGTTCAGTCTAATGAAGTTTACTGCATAACCAGATACACGAATCGTAAGCTGAGGATATTTTTCCGGATGTTCCATAGCATCTAATAAAGTTTCACGATCAAATACATTAACATTAATGTGATGTCCGCTGCTGTTGAAGAAGCCATCCATAAGACCAACCAGGTTCTTCGTTCTGTCATCACCATTCTTACCTAATGCTTTCGGTACGATGGAGAAGGTATAAGAGATACCATCCTCTGCATGCTTATAAGGAAGCTTAGCAACAGATGCCATAGAAGCAATTGCGCCCTTCTTATCTCTACCGTGCATCGGATTTGCTCCCGGTGCGAAAGGCTCACCCTTCTTACGTCCGTCCGGAGTACTTCCTGTCTTCTTACCGTAAACTACGTTTGAAGTGATTGTTAATACAGATAAAGTCTGTTTTGCATTACGATAGGTCTTAACCTTACGAAGCTTATTCATAAATCTCTCTACGATTTCGATAGCGATCTGGTCTACACGATCATCATTATTACCGTATGCAGGATACTCTCCCTCGATCGCATAGTCTACCGCTAAACCTTCTTCGTTACGGATTACTTTAACCTTAGCATGCTTAATTGCGGATAAGGAGTCTGCCACTACAGATAATCCGGCGATACCACACGCTTCGGTACGTAGAATATTGATATCATGAAGTGCCATCTGAAGATTCTCGTAGTTATATTTATCATGCATATAGTGAATTACATTCAAAGTATTAATATATAATTCGGAGAGCCAATCCATGGTCTGATCAAACTTCTTCATTACTTCATCGTATTCCAGATAATCTCCGGTGATCGGTGCAAACATCGGTCCTACCTGTTCTCCGTAAATCTCATCCTTGCCACCGTTGATCGCATACAATAATGCCTTTGCAAGGTTCGCACGTGCACCAAAGAACTGCATCTGCTTACCGATTCTCATTGCGGATACACAGCAAGCGATACCGTAATCATCACCCCATACATCTCTCATGATGTCATCATTCTCATATTGAATGGAGCTGGTGTCAATGGAAACCTTCGCACAGAACTCCTTGAAGCCTTCCGGAAGGGATACAGACCAAAGAACGGTAAGGTTTGGTTCCGGTGCAGGTCCTAAATTATAAAGTGTATGAAGAATACGGAAGCTGCTCTTCGTAACAAGTGTTCTTCCATCCACACCCATACCACCAATGGACTCAGTAACCCAAGTAGGATCTCCTGAGAATAAGTCATTATAGGAAGGGGTACGTAAGAAACGAACCATACGAAGTTTCATTACGAACTGATCTACCAGTTCCTGAACCTCTTCTTCGGTAATTGTACCGTTCTTTAAATCTCTCTCATAGTATATGTCAAGGAAGGAAGATACTCTACCTAAACTCATCGCTGCGCCATCCTGCTCTTTGATTGCTGCAAGATATGCAAAATATGTCCACTGTGTTGCCTCAAAGGAATTCTTAGCAGGATTGCTGATATCAAAGCCATAAGAAGCAGCCATCTGCTTTAATGCCTTTAACGCTTTAATCTGCTCAGAGATTTCTTCTCTCAGACGAATATCCGGTGATTCTAAGATTGGAATCTCAAGGAGTTTCTTCTCCTGAATCTTGTCTTCAATAAGGATATCTACGCCGTATAATGCTACTCTTCTATAGTCACCGATAATTCTACCACGGCCATACGCATCCGGGAGACCTGTGATAATTCCGGTATGTCTTGCCTTTTTCATCGCGTCAGTATAAGCATCAAACACACCATCATTATGTGTTTTACGATTTTCGGAATAGATTAGTTCCGTCTTTTTATCCAAATGATATCCGTAAGCATCTAATGCACTCTTCACTACACGAATACCACCATTTGGCATAATACCACGTTTTAGAGGCTTATCTGTCTGGAAGCCTACGATAACTTCCTTATCCTTATCCAAATATCCTGCTCCAAACGCAGTAATTGTTGATGGAACTGAGGTTTCTGCATCGATAATACCCTTCTTTGCTTCCTCCTGCATCAATTCCTTTACTTGTTCCCAAAGCTGAGTAGTTCGTTCGGTAGGTCCTACCAAAAACGAATCATCCCCCTCGTAGGGTGTATAATTATGTTGAATGAAGCTTCTCACATTAACATCCGTCATCCAGCTTCCGGGTTCAAAATCGTACCATTCTTGTTTCATAACGATCCTCCATTCTGCCAATTCGGCAGCTCCCGGATTCTCAAAGCACTTCTATGTGCTTCTCTCAGATTGATATAGAAACTATATCTCCTTCGCCTACCATTATTGGCACTTATCTTTTATTACACCTATATAATATAACGATAACCGTATATCGTCAAGGCAAAATAATAACAGTAATCATTACCGTTTTGGGATAATTCTCACCATATTTACTAAAGTATTACTAGTGTTCATCGTTATTTTTTATATATACTGACAAAACGTTTCCAGTTACAAACCAAAACCATCATCGTTTAGGAAAGTTTTTATGGATGAAATAATAAAAGCTTGTTCAAAACGTGAATTTTTTCGCTGTTTTGAACAAGCTTTGGGGTTGGATAGAAGAATCAACCCATTTGGGCTTATAAATGTAAATCTATAACTTATCCATGATATACAATTTAACCTTAGAATTGTTTTATGTATAAAAAGCTAGTTTTGCATATAAAAACGATAAATATTAAAACAACCATTACAATTGTTTTTGTATATTTCATAAACTCACCACCCCTTTATAAAATTCGTTAATTGATACATGTCTTGTAATTCTACTTTAGCATTATCTGTTGTAGTAGTAAGCCAAACGTAAGTATTGGTCGACCTTGTTTTTTTAGTAGACATTATACTATATTTTATCTAAGCTATGACGCTTAATAGTTTCTAACAAAAAACTACTGTCATTAAACATATCATCATCAAGTCTATCAAATTGTCTCACTTGTTTCTCCTCTCGAAGACAATAATTTAACCAATACAACATTACCTCACTTACCTTTTCACTGCTATCTATTGTACATCTTACACTCATAGAAAATATCCAGTCAAATGGATTACAATCTAGTAATATAAAGCATCTTTCATCTTTAGTATCTTTAAAAAGGCATATATTTTCTTCACCTTGCTTACTTCGATCAGTCCAGATTATTTTATGTATCATTTCTGTATCTACTTGAATATTCATTACTTTGCCAACATCATCTGCAATTTCCTCAGAATAATCACTTGGAAAAGTAATTGAATATTGTCTCATATCATTATATCTTTTTAGTAATTGGCTATATTTTTTCATTATTTCTTGAATGATGTATTAAGTAACAAATACATCATTTTCTCCTTTCTTTCCAACTTTGATATAATAAACTTAATGCTGTGGCTTATATTTTATCTAAACTATGACGCTTAATAGAATCTAACAACAAGCTAGATTCTTTAAACATCTCATCATCAAGTCTATCAAATTGCTTCACTTGTCCCTCTTCCCGAAGGCAATAATTAAACCAATACAACAATACCTCACTTACCTTTTCACTATTATCTATTGTACATCTTACAGTCATAGAATATATCCAATCGCCTGGATTACAATCTAGTAAGATAAAACATCTTTCATCTTTAGCATCATTAAATATGCATATACTTTCTTCTCCTAGCATTCTATGTCTTGTCGAGGCTATATTGTTAATCAATTCTGTATCTACTTGAACATTCATTACTTTACCAACTTCAACTGAAATTTTCTCAGAGTAATCACCAGGAAAAGTAATTGCATATTGTCTCAAATCATTATATCTTTTTAGTAATTGTCTATATTTCTTCACTTATTTTCTTATATGATGTATTTAGTACAAATATATCATACTCTCCTTTTCTTTCAACTTTGATATAATAAACTTAATGCTATGGCCTATAAGTTAGATACACATAACAGGATAATCCGCCTTAGTATAGATTCATTATTATTTTAAAAAGTATATCCTTTCGCAGATAAAAGTGTCAAATCACTAAGTCTTATAGTATATCTTATTCCCATGCTATCCGTTGCTACCAAAACTCTCCACTACTTTTTCTCAATCTTTATCAACCCAAATCTATAGTCGTCATTAACCAAATTTTCAACAATTACATATTCACCATGTATTCCATCGACATAGTCAAATATGGGTTCCAACCTTTGGTCGCCTTTTAGACCCATCAAACCATATTTTTTAATCTTCATCGCGCCATCAATATAAACATATCCAGGAATGGCATCATATTCTTTATTGTAATAACTGTCATTAATGAAGAATTTAGAGTCTCCTATAAAAACATCTTTCCCTTTCTCATCAATAATACTGGTTAAGGTTTTTGGAACAAAAGCCAAACCGTCCCTGAATTCTCCTAAAAAAGGCGAAGCATCATTACCTGCATCATAAGGATAAAAATCGATAACAATGTTATCTTCATAATCAACATAAGCCCATTCAACCACATCATCTTTCTCCTTTGTAATTTGAACTGCCGCCTTACCTTCACTAAAGTTTTCGACATCATTATATTTTAAATCAATGCATAGCTTTCCGCTGTTGTTTATAAATCCCCATTTACCATTATTCTTAACTGCAGCGTATCCTTCAGAAAAATCTTGAACTTCAGCATATTGGCATTTGGCAATAACTTTGCCATGTTTGTTGATAAATCCCCACTTGCCATTCTTTCTAACTGCATAGTAACCATTATGAAAATCATTTATTTCATCATAATAGAAATCTGATATAATTTTCCCTGACTCATCGATCAATCCCCATTTATGATTCTTTTGAACTGGTGCGCTATGTTCATTAAAATCTCTGGCATCACTAAATTGGTTCCGTATTACTACCTTCCCGGACTTATCGATATATCCCCAACGACCATCTTTTTTAATGCCTGCCAGACCTTCACTGAAGTTGCGCGTATAGTCGTATACTTTATGAAAGATATTTTCTCCTTTTTTATTAATGAAAAAGGATTTCCCATTGAGGTCAACTGATAATATCCCCTCTTCAAAGCTCGAAACTTCTGAATATTCACCCGGAATCGCTATTTTACCATTGGTATCTAGGATGATATATTTTTTATTCTTCTGCTTAGCTGCAACTAAACTTTTATCGATAAAGAACAGGTCACTGTATTGCTCCGCGTTAATGCACCATGTCCATTTCAACTCATTATCCTTTGGTATTGACGTAACTGTTGGACTGATTGGAGTGATTGAAGAAGCACTATTTTTCAGCGGTTCAACCGAACTGGGTTTCGGTGTTATATCGCTATGTATATTTGATATTTCTTTATTACACCCGGATAATACTGATAGCGTTATCAAGAATATTATAATCATCCTGTATGTTTTCATCTTTTGCCTCCGTGACTGAACTTTTTAATATGTTTCTAACTCATAATATAAAACATCACTATTAAGATCAATGTAGAATGCCCCAAAGTAATCATCTTCCGTAAATTGTCGTAAAAAAATAACGGCTAAAAACCGTAATTAAGCAACAAAGAGATTTCACCACTTTCCTTTGTCTAAAAGTACAATTTGTCATTCAATCATATCAGTATTAATACTGCTTAATATCTTGTAAAAACCATATCCTTTACATCAATGTAACTATATCAAATCACCTTTTCAATGGTAAAATTATACACTTATCCTGTATTTATTTCAATCAAAATATATTATTCCAGAAAAGGCTACGCTCCTACGCCTATGCACTTATCGAACAGCCTTTTCTTTATGATTCCATTCTTATTTTTTGAATCATTGTCTTATATCGATAGCATATAATTCAAACATATAAACCTTAAGTTTCCCTCAATAACAACATTATTATCACATACAAAAATCCCGTATGATAAGTGTACATCATCCTATCATACGGGGCTAAAACAATTCATTATTAACTATATTATTTCATAACCAAAATACTCAATTAAATCCACTACCATTCCCTTACAGATTACTATAACCCATCAGGCTTGTATCAACAGCCTTAGCTACTTCACGACCTTCACGGATCGCCCATACAACCAAGGACTGTCCACGGCGCATATCACCTGCAACAAATACTTTATCTACATTAGTCTTGTATTGACCGTTTGCAGTCTTAACGTTGGTTCTTGCGTCAAGTTCAACGCTGAACGCTTTTGCTACATAGGACTGAGTTCCTAAGAAGCCAGCTGCGATAAGGACAAGGTCAACATCGATTTCCTTCTCAGTACCGGCAGCCTCAACCATCATATAACGACCGGAAGCTTCGTCTAATTTGCTCTCAAGGCTTACAAGAACTGCTTTTGTTACATTACCCTTCTTGTCAGCGATAAATTCCTTCACGGTTGTCTGATATAGACGTGGATCGTTGCCAAATACACTTGCTGCCTCTTCCTGGCCGTAGTCGGTTTTGCAAACCTTTGGCCATTCCGGCCAAGGATTATTCTCTGATCTCTTATCCGGAAGCTTTGGCATCATCTCAAGCTGAATTACGGATTTTGCTCCCTGTCTTACGGAGGTACCGACACAGTCATTACCGGTATCACCGCCACCGATTACAAGGACATTCTTATCTTTTGCGGAATTGGTCCATTTTTTTACATTTCCCACATATGAAGTTCCTGCTTCCAATAGATCCATCGTAGCTGCCTTTAAGAAATCTACCGCAAAATAGATTCCGTTTGCATCTCTACCCGGAACCTTGATGTCTCTTGGGTTAGATGCTCCACATGCAAGAATAATACTATCGTACTCTTTTGTGAGGGTTGCAACTTTATAATTTTCGCCGACGTTTGCATTTGTTACAAATGTTACGCCTTCTTCCTTCATGATACCCACTCTACGGTCGATGATGTTCTTCTCTAATTTCATATTTGGGATTCCGTACATTAACAATCCACCGATACGATCCGAGCGTTCAAATACTGTAATAGAGTGACCTCTCTTATTCAATTGATCTGCTGCAGCAAGCCCTGCAGGACCGGAACCAATAACAGCAACTTTCTTGCCGGTACGAATTGTAGGAGGATTTGCAGTGATATATCCTGCTTCAAAGCCATGCTCTACAATCGCATATTCGTTTTCTCTGATTGTAACCGAGTTTCCATTGAGTCCGCAGGTACAAGCTGCTTCACATGGAGCCGGGCACACTCTTCCGGTGAACTCCGGAAAATTATCAGTTTTATGAAGACGTGAAAGAGACTGCTTTAAATTACCTCTGAATAATAAGTCGTTCCACTCCGGAATCAAATTGTTTAGAGGGCAACCGGAAGTCATACCTCCGATGATCATACCTGACTGGCAAAAAGGTACGCCGCACTCCATACAACGTGCACCTTGACATTTTCTATCCTCCATCGAGAGAGGCTGATGAAATTCATTAAAATGATTAATTCTATCCTTAGGAGCTTCCGCTTTGGTATTTAATCTGCTAAACTCCATAAATCCTGTTGGTTTACCCATATTAACCTCCTTTATAGTAATCGGAGATAATAACGAACGATTTCACTCGTTCATTATTATACATCCTTTGTCTCACTTGTCGATAAAGTTCTTACTGACACTTACGCCCTTCAGTAGTTGCGAAGTATCATAAGTCCTTATTGATAAATTGTATAAGACTATTTTCTAGTGTTAGCGAAGAATGCTTCGATCTGTGCCTGCTCACTGCTTAATCCCTTCTCTTCCATCTGTACGATGGTTTGAAGCATACGTCTGTAATCATGAGGAATGATCTTCTTGAATTTTGGTAAGTAATCAAAGAAATTCTCTAAGATTGCTTTGCCTTTTGCAGAGTTTGTATATTTTACGTGCTCTTCAATCATTTCTTTTAATTCAATTACATCATATTTTTCATGTACAGATTCGAAGGAAACAAGACCTTTATTCAATTTCTTGTATAAATCGCTGTCTTCATCAAGAACGTAAGCGATACCACCGCTCATCCCTGCTGCGAAGTTTTTACCGGTTTTACCAAGTACCGCTACTCTACCACCTGTCATGTACTCACAACCATGGTCGCCAACACCTTCTACAACCGCAGTTGCACCGGAGTTACGAACACAGAAACGCTCACCTGCAACACCGTTTATATATACTTTACCGCTGGTTGCTCCGTACAGAGCTACGTTACCGATAATGATGTTTTCTTCCGCTTTAAACTTACTATTCTTTGGAGGGAATGCGATCAACTTACCACCGGATAGGCCTTTACCAAAGTAGTCATTGCTATCGCCTTCTAATGCTATTGTGATTCCCTTCGGAATAAATGCTCCGAAGCTCTGTCCACCGCTACCCTGTGCCTCGATTACAAAAGTATCATCCTTTAAAGTTGTTGCAAATCTCTTTGTAATCTCGGATCCTAAGATGGTACCAAAGGTACGATCTGTATTGGTAACCTGAACTTGAATCTTTTGAGGTTTATTTTCATTTAACTTGAATTTCTTAAGAAGAACTTTCTCATCAATGGTCTTCTCTAACTGGAAGTCATACATTTGATTTGCTTCAAAATGTACTACCTCGCCTTTTTCGATGAATGGATTGTTCAAGATTGCATCTAAGTTAACTAATTTTGCTCTTTCATCCGTACTAGCACTTTCTCTAACTTTTAATAAATCGGTACGTCCTACGAGTTCATTTACCGTCTTAATTCCTAGCTTCGCCATGTATTCACGAAGCTCCTGAGCGATAAATTTCATGAAGTTCTCAACGTATTCCGGCTTACCGGTGAAGTTCTTACGTAGCTCCGGATTCTGTGTTGCCACACCAACAGGGCAGGTATCAAGATTACATACACGCATCATGACACAGCCTAATGTAATTAAAGGCGTCGTTGCAAAACCGAATTCCTCTGCTCCAAGAAGTGCTGCGATAACCACATCACGTCCGGTCATTAACTTACCGTCTGTCTCTATCATAACCTTGGAACGTAATCCATTCATAATCAAGGTCTGATGTGTTTCTGCCAAACCTAATTCCCAAGGAAGACCCGCATTGTAGATGGAATTCTTAGGAGCTGCACCGGTACCACCGTCAAAGCCGGAGATAAGGATTACACCCGCACCTGCTTTTGCAACACCGGCTGCTACAGTACCTACACCTGCTTCAGAAACCAACTTAACAGAGATTCTTGCGCTAGTATTGGCATTCTTCAGGTCATAAATTAATTGCGCCAAGTCCTCAATAGAGTAAATATCATGATGAGGAGGAGGGGAAATCAAGCCCACACCAGGAGTGGAGTGTCTTGTCTTCGCAACCCAAGGATATACCTTCTGAGCCGGAAGCTGTCCGCCTTCACCAGGCTTTGCACCCTGTGCCATCTTTATCTGAATTTCTTTCGCACTTACTAAATACTCACTCGTTACACCAAAACGTCCTGATGCAACCTGTTTAATAGCGGAGCATTTATTCAGTCCGTCTTCGCCAATCTTAAGACGCTCTAAGCTTTCACCGCCCTCACCGCTGTTGGATTTACCACCAAGACGGTTCATTGCGATTGCTAAAGCCTCATGTGCCTCCTGTGAGATGGAACCATAGGACATCGCACCGGTTTTGAAGCGTTTTACAATTTCATCAACACTTTCTACCTCATCAACACTTATTCCCTGTTCCGGGAAATTGATATCAAATAAACCTCTGACATTTACCTTCTGCTGTTCCGACACGATTTCCTCGGTATATTCCTTAAAGGTCTCATAATTACCGGTTCGGGTAGCCATCTGTAGAAGATGGATGGTCTTTGGATTGTATAGATGCTCCTCCTCACCGCTACGCATTTTATGAGAACCGATACTGTCTAAGGTCAGGTCAACATTTAATCCCAGGGGATCAAATGCTTCGGAGTGAAGTTCATCCACTGTCGCTTCCATTTCTTTCGTGGATATTCCTTCCACACGGCTTACAGTTCCGGTGAAGTATTTATCGATTACACACTTACTGATACCGATTGCTTCGAATATCTTGGAACCCTGGTAAGACTGGATTGTGGAGATACCCATCTTGGAAGCAATTTTTACAATACCATGGATTATTGCATGATTATAATCATCTACAGCTGCATAGTAATCTTTATCCAGCATGTTATTCTTAATTAACTGATGAATGGTTTCCTGTGCAAGATATGGGTTAACTGCACATGCACCATAACCGAGTAAGCACGCAAAATGATGAACATCTCTAGGCTCAGCACTCTCTACAATCATAGCAAGTGCTGTTCTCTTCTTGGTACGAACCAAGTGCTGCTGAAGCGCAGATACTGCTAATAAGGAAGGAATAGCTACGTGATTCTCATCCACTCCACGGTCGGAGAGAATAAGAATATTTGCTCCTTCTTTATAAGAACGATCTGCTTCCAGACACATATGCTCAATCGCCTTCTCTAAGGAAGTGTTCTTATAGTAGATCATCGGAATTACATCTACCTTAAATCCCGGCTTTTTCATCATCTTAATTTTAAGTAAATCAGTATTTGTTAAGATTGGATTATTAATCTTTAATACCTTACAATTTTCTGAAGTTTCCTCGAGCAAGTTGCCGTCCTCTCCGATATATACGGAGGTTGCAGTAACGATTTCTTCACGAATTGCATCAATCGGAGGATTTGTTACCTGTGCAAAGAGCTGTCTAAAGTAGTTGAATAACGGAGGATTTTTCTTGGAAAGCATCGGTAGAGGTGAGTCAGCACCCATCGCTGCAACTGCTTCCATTCCCGAACTTGCCATCGGTAAAATCGTTGACTTATAATCTTCATAGGTATAGCCAAAAGCCTTCTGCAATCTTTCTAATTCTTCATCGCTATATTCAACAACCTTTTTATTTGGAATGTGAAGATCCTTTAAACGAACAAGATTAGAGTCTAGCCATTCACCATATGGACGGCGGTTTGCATAATCTGTCTTCAAATCTTCATCATCAATCAGGCATCCCTTAACGGTATCCACTAAGAGCATCTTACCTGGACGAAGTCTTTCCTTCTTGATTACCTTATCCGGTGCTACATCCATAACACCTACTTCGGAGGAAAGGATCAAATAGTCATCACTTGTTATATAGTAACGGGAAGGTCTTAAACCATTACGGTCAAGTACCGCACCCATAATATCACCATCTGAGAACAGGATGGATGCAGGTCCATCCCAAGGCTCCATCATTGTTGCATAATACTGATAGAAGTCTCTTTTCTCTCTGCTGATTGCTGTATCATTGCTCCAAGGCTCAGGAATTGTGATCATAACTGCATGAGGAAGATCCATACCACTCATTACCAGGAACTCCAATGTATTGTCAAGCATCGCAGAGTCAGAACCTTCTGTATTTACAACAGGAAGCACTTTATGAAGCTCTCCTTTTAAATGCTCTGACTGCATAGTCTCTTCTCTTGCAAGCATCTTATCCGCATTACCACGAATGGTGTTAATCTCACCATTATGAACAATAACACGATTCGGATGCGCTCTCTGCCAGCTTGGATTTGTATTGGTAGAAAATCTGGAGTGAACTAATGCAATTGCGCTCTCATATGCCTCGTCCTGTAAATCACCAAAGAAAAGTCTTAACTGGTCAACTAAGAACATACCCTTATATACGATGGTTCGGCTGGATAAGGATACCACATAGGTATTGTCATTACTTTGTTCAAATATTCTTCTTACAATGAATAGCTTACGGTCAAAATCAACACCCTTTGCTACCTTAGCAGGTCTCTTAATAAAGCACTGCATAATATATGGCATACAGGCAACTGCTCTCTCACCAAGAATCTCAGGTGTAGTAGGAACCACTCTCCAACCTAAAAATTTGAGTCCTTCTTTCTCAACGATTATCTCAAACATCTTCTTTGCCTGATTACGGCTTAATTCATCCTGTGGGAAGAAAAACATACCCACACCATAATCACGCTCTGCGCCCAGCTCAATACCTAAAGGCTTAGTTACCTTAGCAAAAAACTTATGAGAAACTTGAAGAAGAATACCTACACCGTCACCAGTCTTGCCATTCGCATCCTTACCTGCTCGATGTTCCAAACTTTCAACAATTTTTAATGCGTTCTCAACTGTACTATGTGTTTTCACACCCTTCATGTGCACTACTGCACCAATACCGCAGTTATCATGCTCAAATCTGGGATCATATAGCCCCTGCGGAACCTGTGTTATTTCCTCTCTGATGTTGTTCTGCATAAACACTCCTCTTTCTTTTATATTAATTTATAATTTTTTCCAATTTTAGCATAAAAAAGAAGCACCCTAGACTACCCCTTCGTAATCTAAAACGCCCTTGTTTTAATGAGTTGATTATAATATAGACGCTCCATATTTTCAACCCTATTTTTATCAAAAAACAGGGAAAATAATTATTTTATTAATTAATTAACCAAATATACCTAAGATAATAAGGTTTACACTACATTACACTTAACTTTATTAAGTTCAACTTGTACTCATTTTTCTCATTTGTTGCAACAAACAGATCATTATCTTCAACTCTCTTGTTTTTTATAACAGCCGTTCTCATAGAATCTCAAAAATTCGTGATTAATAAATCCTTGCAAACAGTCGATATATTCTATAGTAGTTACCAAATACCACATAATTATAGACAAATGAAGGGAGTTATTCAATGGATATTAATCAATCTTCCTTAAATCAATATAAAGACGGACGTGACATTAAGCGTTCGAAATCAGAAGTAAGATCCGCTTCTACCATAAACAAGACAGGTACAACCGCTTCCGCCAACCCCGTACTAAATCAACTTAATTTAAACGATGGCCAAGTAATCAAGGGACGAATCATCGATCAAAGATACAACGAGGTTCGGATTCAATTAGAGCCAGGCAATCAAGTGGTATCAGCAAAGTTGTCCGGTAATGTTGCATTATCCATCGGTCAAGAAGCGAGTTTTCAGGTGAACGGGAATAATCCGGATCAATTAACCCTAAAATACCTTCCTCCGGAAGGGTTATCCCTACCTGATGCTACCGTTATGAAGGCATTATCAGCCTCAGGACTCACACCAACTACTTTAAATAAGTCCATAGTAAGCGAACTATTATCCCATCGAATGGGGGTTGATAAGCAAACAATTCAATTAATCATGAAAGCCTCCTTACAAAACCGTGAGGCTTCCCCACTTTCCTTGGTATTAATGTTAAAAAACAATATTCCCTTAACAAAGGAAAATATACAGCAATTTGTCAGTCATCAGAACGGAACGGCAAAGTTAATGAATGATATCAATCAAATTACGAAGAACGTCTCTGAGTTGTTATTTACAATCGACGGGAATGAACCTTCTTCTGTTAACGCGAATCCGAAAATCCTAAATCATGCACTTGATATGAACGGAAAATTACTTGGCATCTTGTATCAGGACTCAAATCCGGTCGTAGAGGGAACACCAATCACCCCCGCTGTAAATCAGCTAACCCACGAAGAGCAGTCTGTTATAAACAATATTCTGAAGCAGTTCGCCGGTAATACTGACAGTCCAATGAGTTCCTCACCAAGCGTTCCCACAAATATCACCGCACTGATTCAGCAGATAACGGAGGGCTCTTTTACACAAGAAAGTTTGGGTCACTTGATGCAGCTTCTTCCTGAAGGAGCTGATTCTACAATAGCTCCTTTAATTGAAAAACTGTTAACTACGTTACAGAACCCTGCTGAATCTACACCCCTATCGGCGATACTTAAGCACCAGGAAAGGACTGCATTATTAGAATCCCTTAATTTATCCCCCCTCGGTCAGGAGTTAAAAGATCAGATTGCAAACGGAACTTTACCGGTTAAGAGATTTTTACAGGAAGTATCGCAGTTTCTAACGAATACAGATAACAAGGCCCTCTTCAAGCTATTACATACCCCGGAATATAGTAAGGTGCTTGAGAATGCATTTATGCAAAAATGGACTTTGACCTCAGATCAGCTCGCTCAGAAGGCTCCGGCAAATGAATTGTATCAAAGCCTTCAAGACGATGTTGATCAATTACACAAACTTTTACGGATGGATAATATCACACCCGAGAATCTCCCCACCGGAGAGGCGCTAAAAAGTCTAGGTGATAATCTTCAGTTTATGAAGCATCTTAATGAAGCATACACCTACTTACAATTACCGATGCAGTTTAAAGACCAGCAAATGCATAGTGAGCTATACGTGTTCACAAACAAACGAGCACTTAAAGATAACCCGAAGCGTCTAAGCGTATTATTGCATTTGGATATGAACCACCTCGGTTCACTTAATATCCATATTCAAATGAATCAGAATCATATCCAAGCAAAATTCTCTGTAGAAGATAAAGAGGGGAGTGAAATTATTCAAAAAAATATACCCCTCCTTGAAAAAGCACTTCAAGATAAGGGATATATAATTCATGCTGAGGTTGAACTAGACTATGCAAAGCCTGATTTTGTAAAGGATTTTATTGAAGAAACCTCCTCCGATATTACAACGCAACGTTATACCTTTGATATAAGAACCTAAACTTCTGCAATCTTCATATCGTATTCTTCAAATATAAAGGATAGGATATCAGCCATGCCGACAAAAGAACAGCCATACATGGTTTCACCATTTTCCGTAGCGTGGCTTCTGATAATTTGAATTACACAGTGTAATACGCTGTCATTGTTATTCAAATTAATATTCGCATCAAAATAGTAACCAAGCGGTAATACACTGGTTGTAACGAATCCTAGCCCTGTTTTTGAGATATTAATTACCTCGATCGGGGCTTGTAGATCTGTTACCAATACATTGTCCTGCTTATATAGGTTATTGATTTCTAGCGAGACAGTAAATGGCATTCTCTTTGCCCTTCTTCTATCATCCATGGAATAATCCTCCTACTATGTATAATTTTACTTATTATTATAACTGATTGGGTAATATGTTACAATATGGAATTTTATACTTCGAGTTAAGTAACGGATAAGAGTACCTTTATTTCAAAAGCTCCTTCAAATAAACACAGGGCAAACTACTTTTGAAAGAATTATATAGATAAATCATCTGTATATTTCTTTCAAGAGGTCGCTTGCCCTGTTGTATTAAGTTGATCAGATTACCTAATCAATTCTTTTGTAAATAATAAATTGAATTACATTTTATCTAGAAGCTCTTTCACGATTACATTTACGATGCCAGGATCTGCTTTCCCCTTCATCTCTTTCATCGTCTGTCCAACGATAAAGCCCATCGCCTTCACCTTACCACTCTTATAATCCGCTACGGATTGAGGGCTGTTTGCAATGATGGTTTCGATTGTGGAACGAAGTAATCCATCATCGGATACCATGCCAAGGCCGTTCTTCTCAACATAATCCTCAGGATCCACATTCTCTTTAAAGATCTTTTCGAATACTTCCTTTGCCACGGTACGGTTGATTTTATTACCATCCACCATGTTAATCAAAGCAGAAAGCTGTGCAGGAGTGAAGGTAATTTCCTCAGCTTCCATCTCACTTTCCTTAAGTAAACGCATGGTCTCAACCATTAGCCAATTGGATACTTCCTTTGGTTTATTACAAAGTGCAACGGTATCTTCAAATAGATCAGCCATATGCTTAGAACCTGTGATAATAGATGCATCATAAGCCGGAATGTCAAATTCCTTCTCATATCGAACCATCTTCTCATCTCGAAGTTCCGGCTGGCGGGATTTTACTGTTACAAGCCATTCATCGCTAATCTCGATTGGAGGAAGATCCGGTTCCGGGAAGTAACGATAATCCTGTGCATCCTCTTTCGAACGCATCGCGAAGCTGGTGTCCTTATTATCATCCCAACGTCTGGTCTCCTGGATAACTTTCTTGCCATATTCGATTAACTCGATTTGACGTTTTCTCTCTCCTTCTATTGCTCTTGCGATTGCTTTAAAGGAGTTCATGTTCTTCATCTCTGTTCTGGTACCGAATTCCTTCGCTCCCATCTCACGAACAGATAAGTTGATGTCCGCACGTAAGGAACCTTCCTGCATCTTACAGTCAGATACACCAAGGTATTGAAGAATCAATCTTAGCTTTTCAAGGTAAGCAACAACTTCTTCTGCAGAACGCATATCCGGCTCACTTACAATTTCGATCAACGGAACGCCACAACGGTTATAATCGACGAGTGTACAATCCTCCCATGGATCATGAACCAATTTACCGGCATCCTCTTCCATATGAATTTCATGAATTCGAACAGTCTTTTTACCTGCTTCTGTCTCAATCTCAATTCCACCATCTCTACAAATCGGCAGATAGAGCTGTGAGATCTGATAAGCCTTTGGAAGATCTGGGTAGAAATAATTCTTTCGGTCAAATTTACATTTCTGAGTTATATTACAATTTAATGCAAGGCCTGCTGCCATCGCATATTCCACAACCTGTTTGTTAAGAACAGGCAGTGTTCCAGGCATACCCGTACATACCGGACAGCAGTGGGTATTCGGATCTCCACCGAATTGTGTGGTACATCCACAGAAGATTTTTGATTTGGTGGCAAGCTCAACATGAACTTCCAAGCCAATGACGGTTTCGTATGTTTTCATGTCTATGCCTCCTTTCCTTCCTCAGTAGTAATGGTTACCGGTCTCTCATAAGGAACAGCCTGCTCAAAGCTGTAAGCTGCACGAATGATATCCTTTTCACCAAAATGCTTACCGATTAATTGAAGTCCGATTGGCATACCTTTGCTATCTCTTGCACAAGGAAGAGTCACGCCAGGAAGTCCTGCAAGGTTAACGGATACGGTATAAATATCGGATAGATACATTTTTAACGGATCGGATAAACTCTCACCAAGTTTAGGAGCTGTCTGAGGTGCAGCAGGTCCAAGAATCACATCATATTTTTCAAATGCTTTCTGGAAACCTTCATTTATCTTTGCTCTTACTTTCAGTGCTTTATTATAGAATGCATCATAATAACCGGAGCTTAACACAAAGGCACCAATCATCATTCTGCTCTTAACTTCATTACCAAAACCTTCACTTCTGGTCTTCTTATATACATCCTGAAGTCCTTCGAAGTTTGGAGTGCGATAACCATATTTAACACCGTCAAAACGAGACAGGTTGGAGCTTGCTTCCGCACATGCAATTACATAATAGGAAGGAACTGCAAAATCAACAGCAGTCAGGTCAAATTCCTCAACGATTGCACCCTTTGAACGGTATACTTCAGCCGCCTTTAAGATTGCCGCCTTTACTTCTTCATCAAGTCCCGCACCAAGATAATCCTTTGGAATACCGATGCGCATTCCCTTCACATCATCTACTAATGCAGAGGTATATTGATAACTCTTATCCGGTGCTGACGTAGAATCCTTATCATCATGTCCGGAGATCACCTCAAGTGCTGTTGCACAGTCAGAGATATTTCTACCAAAGGAGCCAATCTGATCAAGGGAAGATGCATATGCGATTAAGCCATAACGGGATACGGTACCATAAGTAGGCTTGATACCTGTTACACCACAGTAGCTTGCAGGCTGACGGATGGAACCGCCGGTATCAGAACCAAGTGCATAAAATGCTTCTTCTACGGCTACCGCTGCTGCAGAACCACCGCTGGAACCACCCGGAACTCTGGAGGTATCCCAAGGATTCTTGGTTTCACCAAAGAAGGATGTCTCCGTCGTACTACCCATTGCGAACTCGTCCAAGTTTGTCTTACCGATAATGACAGCACCTGCTTTTTTCAATTTTTCTACAACGGTTGCGTCGTAGATGGGTTCAAAATTATATAGAATCTGTGATGCACAAGTAGTTTTTACACCCTTTGTACTGATATTATCTTTAACTGCCATCGGAACACCGGCAAGAGGAGAATCCTCAAGTTCACCTGCATCAATTCTTTTTTGTACTTCTTCGGCCTGTGCATATGCCTCGTCCTCTAATACGGTAATATAACATTTATATTGTGAATCTCTTTGTTTTATCACTTCTAACTGGGCTTTTACTGCATCGACAACGGTAATTTCCTTTGCCTTAATTAGCTTACCAAGTTCAAGTGCAGATAACTTTGTAATGTCTTTCATAGGTACCTCCTTCAAATATTAAAACCGGTTCATAACGAACATAAACGGTTTTATAATTACAAGATTTCGCGACTACTTTTATTCTACTGTCTTTGGAACGACAAAACTTCCGTCCTTCTTTTTCGGCGCATTCTTAAGCAATTCATCGCGGTTATCCTGATTTGTAACAATATCCTCACGGAATACATTCTTCACAGGAAGCACATGGGACATCGGTTCCACACCCTCTGTATCCAAACCATTCATTGTTTCAATATAATCAAGAATTCGATCCAGTTCCTTCGCAATCTTCTGCTTCTCATCATCAGAGACGGAAAGCTTCGCTAAGGAGGCAACATATTGTACTGTTTCTTCTGTTATTTTCATCTTCGTACCACCTTTCTATTACTTAAAGCAATTTGTATCACTGCTTCATTATAATCATTCCGATTTCATTAATCGGAAGAAACACATCATATGCGTTTTTCCTTTATTTTTGTTGTATGCTTATTTTTGATTATCCTCTAAAAGTATAGCTGAATAAGTTAACACCAAACCTTTATTATGGCTCCAGACGGGATACATCTCTTGGGAATAATGTGGTTTCACGTACGTTTTGCTCATCGAGAAGTCTCATGGTCAAACGCTCTAAACCGATTCCCAATCCACCGTGAGGTGGCATACCGTGCTTGTGGATCATAAGGAAGTTGGTGAAGTCTTCAGGATTCATGCCACGATCGATCATCTTCTGAACCTGCATCTCATAGTCATGAATTCTCTGTCCACCGGTGGTAATCTCCATCCCCTTGAATAATAAATCAAAGCTCAATGTAAACTTTGAATCGGACGGATCATCCATCGCATAGAACGGTCTCTTCTTGGATGGATAGTGTGTAACGAATACAAAGTCACTGTCACACTCTTCTTTGAAGTATTTACCGATTAGGATTTCCTCTTCCGGTTCTAAGTCATATGGATTTTTAATTTTACGGTTATATTTTTCTGCTACCAACTGCTTCGCTTCATCAAAACGTACAGCAGGAATCTTGCTAACATCCGGAATTTTTACATCGAGCAACTTCACTTCCTTTGCATACTGGGTTGTTAACAGGTTGAAGGTATAGCGAAGAACTTCGGTCTCCATCTCCATAATATCTTCAAATCCGTTAATATAGCCCATCTCAAAGTCTAAACTTGTATATTCGTTCAAATGTCTGGTTGTGTTATGTTTCTCCGCACGGAATACCGGTGCCGCCTCAAATACTCTATCATACACACCTACCAAGGTCTGTTTGTAAAACTGAGGACTTTGTGCTAGGAATGCCTTTTCACCAAAGTACTCTAACTTAAATACATTTGCTCCACCCTCTGCATTACCGGCAACTATTTTTGGAGTTCTGATTTCCGTAAAGCCCTGAGTGAATAAGAAATCACGGAATCCGCGGATTATACCCTCCTGAATCTTAAAAATTGCTCTTTCTCTGACATTTCTCAAAGAAATCGGACGATAGTTAAGCTTCGTCTCTAAGGTGGTTTTAAGCTTCCACTTAGAGATTGGAAGAGGCATCATCGTGCCTTCCTTTGGGGAAGATAAAACAGTAACTTTATTCAAACGAACCTCGAAGCCTTGCGGTGCACGCTCTTCTGCATTTAACGTTCCCTCTGCTTCTACGGTCATACCTTCTTTTAAATCCTTTAAGGAAATATCCGTAACACCTTCTTCATAAACGCATTGAACAAGGCCTTCTCTTTTTCTTAATACGACAAATGCCACATCACCCATGTCACGAATCGTATGAATGTAACCATTCACTTTTACTGTACCGGTTAAGTCTCCGCTTAAAATATCACTGATTTCTCTAGTATCATTCTTCTGAATTCCTGTTATAAAATCCATTCTACTGCTTCCTCCTAATCATTTCTCTGCTGTGTTCCAATGTTTCACTCAGAAATTTTTATCTGTACAAGAGAATTATACACAAAAAAAGTCCCGAATGAATGCAATTGAAACATTCATCCGGGACGAGAATTCTAATTCCCGCGGTACCACCCGCATTGAGAGCAAAACACAACTCTCCTACTTTACTACACTTAACGCGTGCAACGCACAAACCTACTAATCGTTCAATTCGTGAGCTCCAGAGTGTTCCGTATTCTACTTATCACCTTAGGTGTGCTCTCAGTCGGTGGCTCACCCTTCCTGTCGATCGGTTATTCGGTAGAACAAAGTCTCCTTCTTCGCTGATCTTATATTGGGATATGAAATTTATCCCTATTGATGACTTATATTAGCACATTACTCCATTAAAATCAAGCGAAATATTATCATTTCTTATTCTTGAATATATGGCGATAATAATCCTCTGATAATATATTTTCCGAAGCAATGAATTTATTCTTAACAATCTTATTCATTGTGCTCACATAATCTTTCGGAAGCTCTCCATTTGTCAAGTCAGTTACCTTACCGGTCTCTGAATTATACATTATCTTATCTGTAATATAGCTACGGTTCGCAAAGATAACAAGCGGCGGTGAATCTGACAGAATATCCTGCCCTACTAGGAGCCTTGAATCATATTCAATGCCAAACAGATTGGATAGTGTAGGTAGGATATCCAGGCTATAGCAAGGTTTATCGACTACGACGCTCTCCTTCATTCCTTTTGACCATAGTATCAGGTTGTTTTTGTAAAGCTCGAAATTCTTCTCAACCTTATGACCGATTGCTTCATCAATTGTATCTTTATCCCATGCATAAGGGTAATGATCTGCACTTAACGCAATTACGGTACGATCCGCAACTCCGGCTTCCTCAAGCTTATTAATCAAAACTTCTAACGCACGATCAAGCTCTATCTGACAGGAGATATATGCTTTCACTGAATCCGAATACGGAAGATCTTTTACTAAGTCTCTATTTTTATAGGAGATATAGTTACCGGAAAAATTATAATTCATATGTCCGCTGACCGATAGATAGTAAACGTGGAACTGCTTATCATTGACATACTCCCCAACCGTAGCATTCATCATATCCACGTCGGATTCCGGCCATGTGTTTGGGTGTTCCAATTTTAGTCCGTTCCCTTTTGCTTTGAATTGATATCCAAGATTCGGATGTGTTTCATTTCTCTGATAATAAGTATAAGTATGATCGTGGTATGCTTTACTGGTTACTCCTAATTTATCAAATTGCTTTGCAAGATTGAGAGGCCAGTCATTATTTCTTCCGCGATACATACTTCGTGTACCAAGTGGAATTATACCCAGCAGATTTGCAAATTCTCCATCACTAGTACTGGTCTGCCATAACGGACAATAGTAATTATTAAAAACAAAGCCTTCATGTGTCAATTTGTATAGAGTTGGAGTCAATTCCTCATTCACCGCTGCCGGGAAAAACCCTTCTGCTGTTATCTGAATCAAATTATACCCTTTAAACATTCCGGTATATTTATTCTTCTTTGTCGGAGTAACAGACGCAAAATATTCATCCAGCTGTTTCATCGATTTGTTTTTCTCAGAAGCTGCCATTGCTTTAAAGTCAAAATCCATTACATTTGGTGAGGTATCAAATGCAGGCTTCGTTGGTGCTTGTGTTGCACCATTACCCTGAGATTTATCAGGTGCCGGTGTATCGGTAGGGATGGATCCGTCCTCCGTATTCATCGCATCGGTAAAGCCACTGTTATCACCGATTATCAAACGTGATACATCAATACGAGTCATCGTAGCAATTCCAAGATCCTTCGCACACAAGGTTGGTACTTCCGCGCTGTGATACAAATCATAGGGCGAATAATCTCCTTTTCCAAAGATAAATAATGCTACTACCGCTACAATATGAAATACTACGCTTGTTCCGAGTAAAATCCCTTGAAGCTTTAGTGTTCTCTTTGAATAATCAATGTATCGGTTTATAATAAATGCTAAAATTAACAATGGTATGAAAACCAATATAATTCCACCAATATTGGAAACAATCGCATCAACTATCTGATCACCAAATTCAGTTAGTGCATCTCCTGCCATTCCAATTGTTTGAAAGGAGAAGAAGGTTTTGAATATGAAATAATAGACTAATTGCAATCCATAAACAAAACAGATCAGAGTAGTAAGTACCCATAAAACAATTTTATTAACAATCGTTTTAAACCAACCGGTAATAAAGCTGATTATGATACCGAACGGTATTGCAAACAATATCGGGTAAATAATCTTTAGGCTGATGCTTCTATAGATCAAAAGATGTGTCATCAACTCAAGGTAGACAACAGAACCAATCAGAAAGCAAATCGGAAAAATTAAATTTCCTATCGAAATATGAACATCGTTTTGCCATGTCTTTTTTATATTCCCTAAGCCTTTTTTTAGGATTTTCTCTCCCTTGTCTTTTCTCTCTTTTGAAGCATTCACAGAATCACTTTCTTCTCTATCATCATTCAAGGTAACTATATTCAGACTATCATCTTTTATGATATCATCCAGTCTTTCTGATAGTTTTTGCTCAATGTGATTGATATCAATTAAATCCTCATAATTATCATGATTACCTTTATCCCCATTCGTACCTATCTCGTTTATCTTATCCTTCTCCATTGGATTACCTTCTTTCGAAAACGATTTTTCCCTTTCCGTTAAAACTGTAAATATTCGCTATTGCTCCGTTTATCATCGTAAATTGAGGCGGCTTGTGTCCAATATCCGCATCTAGGATAATTGGCAGGTTCATCTCACCTAATACGGATAATACAGCATCTTGATAGGTTATATCCATATCAGAATGATACATTGCCGGCCTGCCGAATACAAATCCCGATGCATATTGAAACCATCCTGCTTCTTTTAACTGCCATAATCCTCGAACTAAAGCCTCACTACCTAAATCAAAACTCTCCAAGAACCAAAGTATTTTATCTTGTTTATATTTTTCGATGAAATCTCTAGTTTTATCAAATCTTGTACCTACCAGATTCAGTAAAACATCCAAGCAACCCCCAATTGCTCTTCCGTTCAGCTGTAGTTCTCGGATATTTTTATTATCATTTGGATTTATATTAATCCATTCGCTCTCTTTTTCCAATTCATATTCTTCATAACCGGTGATTCTTGGCTTAAATCCATCTTGAAAATTGTCAAAGCTATGTTGAGTAATATTTTCACCATTCAATATCTCTATGTTATCCCATAAAGAGCTGTGCCAGTTTTTCATACCAAAGGAACTAAAATTATTCGCATACAACGTAGCTATATCCAGATTGGTTGTGATGGTGAACAGTATCCCCGTCGTATCAGAAAACCCTTGTATCCACTTTGGGTTCTCCTTAAGAATCGTATAATCTATATGAGGAAGCATCTCAAACAAATAATCTCCACCGCTTGCTGCAATAATTGCCCTTATATTATTATTCTGATAAAGGCTCATTAGTTCCTGGGCACGTGTCAGGCCATCTGAGCTCCTACCTTTCACATTCTTCCTAACATTGTCAGTCAACAAAACAGGATAGCCCAGTTCCTCAAAATGAGCAATTCCACTCTCCAGTCGAACTAAATCCACCTCTGTATCAAATCCGGAGGATGTTGCTGTAACACCGATTTGAAAACCTTTTTCAAGATTCTTTGGGTAAATCATAGTAATTCTCCTCTATGTTGCCAATACCCGCGAATTTGGGCTTCAGCACAAATTTGCCGTGTTGTAGATCTTCATATTCCACATTCCGTCAAAGATGATTTTCCATGTGAATTCTTATTGTAATTTTCTCTAACTCAGTATATCATCATAGGTAATTATAATCAATCTTACCTTAAAAAAAGTCAGTATATACACGCTCTTAGCGTCCAAACAAGCCCTTCTTCTCTGCAATTGACACAACTTCATATCCAGCTTCTGTAACTGCATGTGTTAAAGTGTCATCCGAAACTTCCGAGGTTAGATTTACTACTGCCTGTTTCTTTTTAAGATCCACTTTTCCCTCAACACCTTCTATATCATTTAATACCTTTTCTACTCGTGCCTGACAATGAGCACAGCTCATTCCTTCTATCTGGATTACTTTTTTCATAATTGATTCAACCTTTCTTTCATATGATTTAATTTTTAACAAAAGCCGGAACAAAGTTGTTCCTTGTTCCAGCTTAATTTTAAGTCTATCGATCCGTCACCTTGATTACTACTTAATACTATGAATAAATCTTTATACCAATTACAGTTTCTTAATTCTATCGATTGCTTCCAATGTGTTTTCATAAGTACCAAATGCTGTTAGTCTAAAGTATCCTTCACCACTTGGTCCAAAGCCTGAACCCGGGGTACCTACTACATACGCATCTGCTAAGAGATAATCAAAGAAATCCCATGAGGTCATACCCTTTGGTGTCTCCAGCCAAATATATGGAGCATTCACACCACCTGATACGTTATAACCAGCTGATAGTAACCCTTCACGTATAATCTTTGCATTATTCATATAATAAGTGATTTGCTCCATAGTCTGTTTTCTGCCTTCTTCTGAATAAGTAGCAGCGCCAGCTAACTGGGTAATATAAGGAGCTCCATTGAATTTTGTACCGTGACGTCTTGCCCAAAGGCTGTTTAACATCACATCACCACTTTTTAATTCCTTAGGTACTACAGTAAATCCTAGTCTAGTACCTGTAAATCCGGCATTCTTTGAATAACTGCGAATTTCAATTGCACAAGTTTTTGCTCCTTCACACTCATAGATTGTATGAGGAACATTCTCCTCTGAGATATAAGCTTCATAAGCAGCATCGTAGATAATAACAGCTCCCACTTTATTCGCGTAATCAACCCATTTCTGTAATTCCTCTTTCGTAATCGTGGAACCGGTCGGATTATTCGGGAAGCAAAGATAGATGATATCAGGTTGCTCGGTTGGAAGCTGAGGAGCAAAATTATTTTCCTTTGTACAAGGCATATAGATTACGTTTGACCATTTTCCGGTCTCTGTACTATATACTCCAGTACGTCCTGCCATAACATTGGAATCAACATACACAGGATATACCGGATCGCATACTGCAATCTTATTGTTCTCGTCAAAAATCTCCTGAATATTAGCAGAATCACTCTTAGCTCCATCACTTACAAAGATTTCATCAATCGCTATATCAACGCCTCTTGATTTATAATCATGTTTTGCAATCGCACTACGAAGAAATTCATAACCAAGATCAGGTGCGTATCCTTTGAAAGATTCTTTCTTGCTCATCTCATCAACTGCGGTATGCAGTGTATCAATAACTGCCGGAGCAAGCGGAAGCGTAACGTCACCAATTCCCAATCGAATAATCTTATTCTCAGGATGGGCCTCTGTATAATCCTTGACCTTCTTGCCGATTGTGGAAAATAAATAGCTTCCGGGTAACTTCAGATAGTTTTCGTTAATTTTAAACATAATAACCAGACCTTTCCAGGAAAATGTATGTGATCAAGCCTTAAAATCATTCTGGACAATCTTCATACTTTCCATCTATATATTATTTAATTCTTATGAATTACAAAATATTATTGGAAGAATTTTTTCGATTATAAATTAATCTCGCCACTAAATACTTCCGTTGCCGGACCAGTCATGAATATTGTATTGCTTACTTTGTCATACCTGATCTTTAACTCTCCACCAAGCAAAGTCACAGTAACTTCATTATCGGTGTAACCATTTAAAATACTTGCCATAGCGCTTGCACAGGCACCGGTACCACAAGCTAATGTTTCACCGGAACCACGCTCCCATACTCTCATCTCAATATGATTACGATCAATCACTCTTACAAATTCTGTATTGACTCTCTCAGGAAAAACCTCATGAAAATCAAATTTTGGGCCGATCTTTTCCAGTTCAAGCTTAGATGGA
This sequence comes from Variimorphobacter sp. HTMS_6, assembly GCF_059717775.1. Classification (NCBI taxonomy): domain Bacteria; kingdom Bacillati; phylum Bacillota; class Clostridia; order Lachnospirales; family Lachnospiraceae; genus Variimorphobacter; species Variimorphobacter sp. HTMS_6. The sequence goes on along the minus strand of NZ_AP046094.1, from coordinate 910,260 downwards.
TCCTCAACGTATACTACTGCATGAGGATTACCCATTGAAATGCAGGTAATCTTATATTTCTCATCACCGACTGTGATAGGCTCACTGATTACAATGTCTTTATCCGATATAACCGGAATCTCGGAAGGCTTCGTGATCGGACTTCCCATATTTACGGTTACAAAGGCTACTTTTCCGTTTTCTACTGTTAATTCCAGCTCCTTAATTCCACTTAAGGTTTCTATTGTTAAGGAGGTCTTATTCGTTAAGCCATGATCATATACGTATTTTCCAACACATCGGATTCCATTACCGCACATCTTTCCTCTAGAACCGTCATTATTGTACATATCCATGCAAAAATCTGCCACATCGGAGGATTTTATTAAAATCAAACCGTCAGATCCGATTCCAAAATGTCTATCGCTCACTTTAATTGAAGTCTCCGGTATATTATCTATTGTTGTCTGTGTACAATCAACATAAACATAGTCATTACCACAGCCATGCATTTTCGTAAATTTCATTTAAGCCACCAACCTTTCAACACATCCATCTATTTAAGATGCCCTGTAAATACAACCATAATCCATTTTCCGATATTTCCAATCATTATATGCCATTATATCAAAAACCTACCAAACGGTAAAGACTCATTTTTTATTTACAGGTGAACAAAAAATGTGCCTTGGCGCATTCTCGCACCGAACGCCTTCGCCATAAGTAAATAAAAAGTGCCGGATATAAAAATTTATTCCGGCACTCCATAATTATATTGATTATATCAGACGATAACGCCATGACATGATTAATCTTCAAAACAGTCTTAAGATTTCCGCATTATGAGTAAAACATCTTTAGTACCATTTCCGACATTTCAACCAAATTCGTACCGCTATCCATACTAGTTTTTTGAAGATATCTATGGGCTTCTTCTTCCGTCATGTTATTTCGATCCATTAATACTAATTTAGCTTTCCTGATTAACGCTTTTTCTTCCTCTGATCGTTCCTTGGGGCGATCCTTTTCCTTCTTTTTCTTCCGCTGATACTGATATGACATCATTTGCAATGTATTCAGTAGATCATGCGTCTTTATCGGCATAGGTAAACAGACAATATTACTATCCTGACAAAATTCTAATTTTTCAGGTGATGCTATTAATAGCATTTCAAAGCCTTTTGGTAAATAGTTATTAAGTTCGCTATAATGCATGTCGGAAAATCGATAACCACATACAACAATTCCTTCGTCTAGATCATTCGCCATGGTGATAACCTTAGAACCCAGTGTACATGCGTCACTACAATTAAAACCATTCCTGACCAGTACATTTTTAATGTTATTGGCATCCTCTTGTTTTGGAAAACCAACTATAATACTATACACATCTGCCCACCTCCATCCTTTTCAAAACGAAATTTTATGAGATGATTGGATTATATACGATATAAATATTGGTCGATTTCCCAAGGTGTTACCTGGGTACGATAGTTATCATATTCCATCTTCTTTGCTGCGATGTATTTCTTACTTACATGCTCTCCAAGAACGTTCTTTATAAAATCGCTCTTCTCAAGCTCTATAACAGCTTCATTTAAGTTAGCAGGGAGTCGTTCTACACCAAGTTCGCTTTTTTCTTCATCAGAGAGGGCAAATATATTCTTATCGACACTTACCGGAGGAGTTAGTTGATTTTTAATTCCGTCAAGTCCTGCTGCCAAGCATACTGCTAGCGTTAAGTATGGATTCGCTGACGGATCCGGGCATCTTAATTCAATTCTAGCAGAGCTACCACGACCGGAAGGAATTCGAATCAATGGACTACGATTAGATGCTGACCAAGCGATATAAACCGGTGCTTCGAAGTTAGGAACAATTCTTTTATAAGAATTAACCAATGGATTTAAAATTGCAGTCATGCTCTTCACATGCTTCATAATACCGGCCATAAAATGATACGCCTCTTTGCTAAGACCCGACTTGTCATCCGGATCATCAAAGATGTTTTTCCCTTCTTTTTTAAGAGACATATTCACATGCATTCCGGAACCATCCACGCCGAATTTAGGCTTAGGCATAAAGGTTGCGTGAAGGCCATGGCGTTTTGCAATAGTACGAGCTACCAGTTTAAAGGTCATGATATTGTCCGCGGTAGTTAATGCATCACTGTATCTGATATCAATCTCATGCTGTGCCGGTGCTACCTCATGATGGGATGCTTCCACTGAGATTCCCATATCCTCTAAGGTAAGTACGATATCACGTCTTGCATTTTCACCAAAATCAAGAGGTCCAAGGTCAAAGTAACCAGCCTTTTCATAAGTCACAGTAGTCGGTTGACCATTTTCTTCCATATTAAATAAGAAAAATTCTAATTCAGGTCCAACATCAAAGGTGTAACCCATCTCACCAGCTTCTTCGATTACTTTTCTAAGGATATGTCTGGGATCACCCTCAAAAGGTTTATTGTCAGTGGTATAAACATCACAAATAAAGCGAGCTACTTTTCCCTGCTGCGGTCTCCACGGGAAGGTAACGTAAGTGTCTAAATCAGGATGGAGATACATATCTGATTCTTCAATTCTTACAAATCCTTCAATGGAAGATCCGTCAAACATACATTGGTTATTTAATGCTTTTTCCAATTGTCCAGTAGTGATAGCTACGTTCTTTAGATTGCCGAACATGTCCGTGAACTGTAAACGGATGAACTCAACGTCATCTTCTTTCACCATTTTTAGAATTTCCTGTTTCGTATAATGTTTCATTTTCACCACTCCTTACTTATTTGTATGAGATTATTCTTTAGATATGAAAACAAAAAAGGACAAAGTTTCCACGTATCGGAACGCCTTTGTCCATATTATCTAAGATAATAACAGCAGCACTACCGATTTGTCAACATGATTTTAAAGTCTAATCACTTATCTGCTGTAATGTCATTGCTATCATTCTTATTATACAAGGATTAACATAACTGTCAACATATAGTTCTAGGGTCGGTTGTTCCAGGGACGGTTGTCGGCAGAAGTTTAGGTAGAGGTATGCTATTTTAAACTCGTTGTACTTTACTAGCACTACTAAGGTGTCTTCCTTCCCTTGATACAATCAGAACGCGCAAAAACTCTTCGTTAATAAAAGGAAACCTACTCAGTAGCTTTCCTTTTATTTTCCTCATCAAACATTTGCGCTCGTGCGATTTATCGCACATCTGATTTTATTGCTCTCTCAGACACCTAAGTAGTGAACGTAAAGTACAAATTTTTTAAAATAACATGCCTCTACCACCTCTTCTTCCGACAACCTGCCTTAGACTAACTTTATTTTCTCTAGAGATACAAAAACTATATATAATTCCCATATTCCATCATTTTACATATCACTTAATCTACTTGTTTATTGCAATGTGGACATATATAATATCCGTCAACATCATTAATATATTCTTCATCTTTCAGATTAAATCTCATCGGCAATCTTTCTTTACAATACGGGCATCTCCAAAATAGTACAGAAAGTAAAGTATATGCTGCTAATAACGGAACACTGATAAACACTAATATTCCAATTCGAAGCAGTGTGGCTACTAAACCAAGTAATATAGAGGTGAACAGGCAACATAACGAGATTCTTCTGACTATTATTCTTGCTTTCATATAATTCTCCATCTTTAATTATAATTTATCATTTGTAGAACATTGATACGTAATTTTGACTGCCATCATCTAACGCTATCAATTCCATTGCAACTAAGTTGACTGTGATTTTCTTTACTTTTTCTTTCTGATCGAATACTTCTCATTGAAACAACCGGAGTTAATCATCTATCAACCCCGGCTGCTTCGTATTTCTTAAAACTTCCTTATGATGTTCGTGGGGTTTTACTCCCTACAAAACAACAATTTATTCTTTAACTTCACTATCCTGTACGTTTGTTGCAGCTACCTCAGCTGAATTTTCAACCGTTGGAGCAACTAGCTGTAAGGAGGCTTCCGGTTCTTCGGTAATTTTTACTCCCATCTTCTCCATTGTGATGAATTTCAGAAGGGTGTCAAGAATGGTACTGCTATTGTTACCATCTTTTTCACTACTGCCCATATTCACTACTGTCTTCGGTACAATATCTACCTTCGCACTCTTAATTGCATCTGACAATTTATCTGTTACTTCCTGAATAACACGGAACTCAGCGCCACCATATGCTTTAACCTGTGCATCGATTGCACGAGCCTTCGCCAATCCGACATTGGATTCTTTGGATGCTTCCGCTTCACCTTCTAGCGTGATTCTGGAGGCGTTTGCTTTCGCTAATGCGACAATCTGATTTGCTTCCTGTTCTGCCTTGGATGCAAGAGCAGCACCACTATTACGTTCAATATCAATCTGGATTTTAGATTTTGTGAGGTAGCTCTGCTGTTCTGCAACTGCTTGTGCTTCACGAAGTGATTTCTCACTTTCTGCAGCAGATTGCTGCTTCTGGTAAGTAACCTTCTTCTCTTCCGCAATCTGTCTTTCACGGAGCTGGGTCAGGATATTTTCTATCTGAATATCCGCCACCTGAGATCTAGGAGTACCAATCAATACTTCCTCTAATTGAAGGTTATATTTAGCAAATTTCTCCTTCATCTCACCCAATGCTCTTTCACGAATCTCACTACGTTCCTGAATCAACTCTATTAAAGTCTTCGTTTGTGCAACATCTTTAAAGTATGCACTTACCAAAGGATCGAGGGACTGATTAACCAACAAATTAATATCACCAAAACGTTGGATTACCCAAGGGGCCTGCTTATAATCGATATGCATAACCACGGATAAAGGTAGGGATGGTTCGAATGCATCTTTCGTGATAATATCAACTTCGGTCAGGTTCTCATCGTATTTGTGGGAACCTATTTCATCCTTATTCCATTTCAAGATGATGTTAATGGTAGGAACCAGAACCACCTTGCCTGCGTCCGTATTAAATGCATATTTACCAGGCATCAATGGCTTCTCTAACACACCTTTACATCCTGCACCTACCAATTCACCATGCTTATATTCTGAACCGGTCGTATCCACACCTTCTTTTCCGAAGAAGGATACCACTACGCCAACATAACCAATCGGAACTACCGTCTTTGGACGAAACTCTACCGTTGCAAATAAACGGTTAATATAGTAAGTACCGTCTGTTAAAACCTGAATCTGCTTACCGCGTCTACCATTTATTTCAAGGAATTTTTCGGGATCCTGGAAGCTAGCGTGTTCCTCACCAACATAAGGAGCAATGATTTCACCATCCTGAAGTGATGGGCCGTCGTGTACGGTTACGATACCCATGTTATCGCTAGCTTCTGCACCATGACCCATGATAATTACGGGGCTGAATGCGTTTCTTTCTAGCAAAGTCTTCTGCATGCTCACCAATTCCACTCGTTCACCCTTTGAGCTGTTAAAGATCGCTTTGATTTCACCCGATGTAATGACGATGAACTGCGCAAGGTTAATTGCATATGTACCTTCTCTTAAAATACCACGCTGAGGTCCTCTTTGACCTCCGTTTTTTAAAAATCCTGTTACATCCTGAAAGTTATTTGCCTCTGCAACCACCGCACCTAAAGTTTGTGTCGGTGCTAACGGCTTACCATCACGAGCAAAGATGTAAGCAATTTGTCCCTGAGGGATTGTTATCAGCGGATATTTGTGGATCTTATACATCAACGCTGATTTAAAATGTATACCACCACGGAGTAATGACGGGGCATAACCGGCTTCTCCGTTAAGAGCGATAATAGAATCCTTTAACGATCCTCTAAAACTCCACCACTTTTCTACTACTGCCACCTGATCAGATGAGATTACTCTTAAGCCAAAGATAACAAAAATCAATAAATATAATGCTACCAAAGCTCCGACCACAATTATTGCAATTAACGCAATTGGATCTACCATAAAATTATTCACTTCTTTCTTTTTGATTTATATTTCACAATAACTACTATACTAATTATTGACATAAATTACAATATCCTCAGATTAATAATAGATTAGAAAGCGCTTAAAATTACCAATTCACATCCTTTGATATTTTGCCAATCCGTCTTTATAATAAAGCATGTAAAAATGCATATTTTAATATAAGGATTAACTTCTACTAATGGTTTATCTTATATCAATTAGATTATATTATAAAAATAAAATTCAAGAATAAATTTGTCTTTATAAATATAATATTTTCATGTATGATACAAACTGAACTTAAAATTCAATCAAACAGCAAGGAGTTACAACATGAAGTTAAGCAGCAGGAGCAAACTAGGCGCTACGCTACTTTTGATTAATGCATCCATTTATATTTCCTTTTCCCTTTATACACCTTTTTTAAGTGCATACTATTCAAAAGCCGGACTAGATGCAGTTGAAATAGGAATCTTACTTACCATTGGCCCGGTTGTTGCCATCTTTATTCAACCATTATGGGCAATTCTTAGTGACAAAACAGGTCATCGAAGATTAATCCTCTGTTTGGTTATATTAGGAAGTGCATTTTCCATGTTCAGCTACTACATCGGGCATTCCTTTTTCAACTTTTTTTTCGCAGCTTTGCTACTTGCCATCTTTAGCACGTCAATTGTGCCGCTGAATGATGCGATAACCTTACGATTTGCGAAAAAGAACGGTTTAGACTTTTCAATAATACGAATGGGTGGAACAGTTGGATTTGCAATCGTAGTTATTATAGCTGGGGGAATCGTAAAGAAAAACCCAGATATCCAGTTTCTTCTTGGCTTTCTAGGATATATGATTTTGCTATTCTTTGTAACCCGACTACCGAAGGATGAAAAACCATCCGTCGATAAAAACAAAACACTGTCTGTCACATCAATAGAAAAGAAGCGAGGATTCTTGAAGATATTTGAATCCAACCAGGTTTATTTCATGTTAGCGTTCGCTTTCATTACTCAAGTAGGACTAAGCTTTCACGGTAGCTTTATGGGTGTCTATGCCCTTAAGCTTGGTACCAGTGAAGATATGATCGCATTGATAAATTGTTGCGCCGCATTAAGTGAAATTCCTGTATTGTTTATGATCAATAAAATAATGCGTAAGGTTAGCACTATGAAATTAATCGCTCTATCCAGTCTTCTGTTAGGTATCCGTATGTTTATCATCACATCAGGAGGAATCGGGTTTCTTATATTTGCTCAATTCTTACATGGACTGACCTTTATGACCGTATATTACAGCATTGCGGTATATATCAGTAAGAAAGTAAAATCCAAAAACCAATCCAAAGGTCAAAGTATACTCACCATCGTACAAACCGGATTAGGAAGTATCGTAGGAAACATCATTGGCGGCTATCTGGTTGATCGTTTTGGGTTAGTATCCGCATATCAGTATATGGGTGCATTGATTATTATTATCACATTAATGATAATCACTTCTCAGCTAATTTATCGAAGTGTCACGAAGGAGAATGATTAAAATCTTATTATCTGTATTAGTTTGAGATACCGACATAATCCATTCATCACAGAAGTACAGAACTAGAACTATGAATAAAGACCACGGAATAATATTTGGCATCTTGATAATCCCTAATGACAAATCCTATTCCGTGGTCTTTATAATTCTCTTAATACTAAGTCCGTAGTACCCGGATTTAAACCAATTTCAACCCTAACTACTTTTTTATTATTCCTATAATCTTTTAGAATCATATTCTTCAATTCCGTACCACCGTGATAGCCGTGAATAATTCTGATTCGGTATATGCTGCCATTTGCTTTTTTTAACTGGCTATCTATACAGATTTTCGCCTGATGTTTCGTCAAGCCATGCAGATCAACTTCTATGATCCCTGAATTCAATGTTTTCAACTACATCGCCCCTTTTCTAAATTATCGTTGCACCAAATGGCATCAAGGCTAATTTCGCCAATTTAAAATGCTGTAAACCAAATGGTATTCCGATGATGGTAAGACATAGCAGACCTCCGAAAATCAAATGCATTATCGCAAGTGGCAAACCGGTAACAATAATCCAAATGATATTAAGTAAAAACGAACCGGCGCCCCCTCCATAATTGACCTCCCGGCCAAAGGGAAAAAAACTTAACGCTGCAAATTTAAAACATTGTAGCCCTACAGGTATTCCAACAATTGTGATACACCACAGCACACCCATCAATAACCAGCTTAATCCGCTTATAAACCCTCCGCAGATAAACCATATCAAATTACCTAAACACCCCATAAACTTTTAATCCTTCCCTTAATCAAGTGGTTTTCTAGTTATGCTTCTTGTTTTATTGACAGATATTGTACTAATTTTTTATCTGATACTAAAATGTGGTTAATGAGCCAATCCGATAAATCAGATAATATCTCCGTATAAAAATCCTGAGGGGTATTAATCTCTAGAATGCTGGTATTAAAAACCTTAAATCTAAGATAATTATGTTGACTTGCATGTTCCCCAATGTCAGGATAATCCGATTTCACCATCAAATGCTCTTCATATTCAAAGTGCATCTTAATATACTCTTCCAGCCTTGTAATAATTTCAACAATATTGAAATAACTAAAATCATGATCCTCAATCATCTGTAGAACTTCATTCATAATCGCTATCAGTTCTTTATGCTGTTCGTCAATCGTGTCATTTCCCACCGAGTATTCTTCTGTCCACTGTATCATTATATTGCACTTCCTTTTCTTTAAGCTAAAAAGTCATTTTGTTGTTATAACGTCTTTCGACAGTTTTAGATAATAATAAGCCTTTTGTGGTTCAGTTGCAAGTATTTTAAAACGAGCCTGTTATACTTTTGTATCAGTAATAACAAGCCCATCCTGTAGTCCTTTATCGTTTTCTTGGGTAGTGTTTATCGTCCGAATTCAGACAGAATCAAATCCTTATTACGATCCTGCGCCATCTGGATACTCCAGCGATTCACAAATAGTAGCAAAGGATTCCCTTTCAAATCTTTGATTTTCTTGGTATCGGAGGAAACACTAAGTTTGCTCACATCGATATCCTTGTTCTCAATCCACCTTATATACTCATACGGTAATACCTCCATACGTATTTCTACTCCGTATTCCGATTCCAATCTAAACTTCAATACATCAAACTGAAGAGTACCTACAACACCAACTATAATTTCTTCCATACCGGTATTATATTCCTGGAAGATCTGAATTGCGCCTTCCTGTGCAATCTGTGATACACCCTTTAAAAATTGCTTTCTCTTCATGGTATCAACCTGACGAATCTTAGCAAAATGTTCCGGTGAGAAAGTTGGAATTCCTTCATAAGCAAATTTCTGATCGGTGGAACATAGCGTATCACCGATTGAGAATATTCCCGGATCAAATACACCGATTATATCTCCTGCATAAGCCTCTTCTATAATCGTTCTTTCTTGCGCCATCAGCTGCTGTGGTTGACTTAACCTTATTTTTTTATTGCCCTGAACATGATTTACTTCCATTCCAGCTGAAAACTTACCGGAACAGATTCTCATGAATGCAATACGATCTCTATGTGCTTTATTCATATTTGCCTGAATCTTAAAAACAAAGGCAGAAAATTCATTGGTCATTGGATCAATTTCGCCTTCGGAGGATTTTCTCGGAAGTGGAGAAGTAGTCATTGATAAATATCTCTTTAAAAATGCCTCCACACCAAAGTTTGTCAACGCAGAACCAAAGAAAACCGGTGTAAGCTTACCACTTAAAACCAAATCCAAATCAAACTCACTGCTTGCTCCATCAATCAATTCAATTTCTTCCGCCAAGATATCATGGTTGGCTTTACCGATCAAATCGTCCAAACTGGAATCACCTAATTCTACCTCAACGGTGTCCACTTCTTTCTGGCCGTTGTTTGCTGCATAAAAACGGGTGATGTGTTTGGTTTCCCTATCATAAACTCCTTTGAAATTCTTACCCGAGCCAATTGGCCAGTTAATTGGACAAGTACGAATACCTAATACTGATTCGATCTCATCTAGTAATTCAAAGGTATCTCTTGACTCACGATCTAATTTATTAATAAACGTAAAAATTGGAATACCGCGCATAACACAAACCTTGAACAGCTTTTCCGTCTGGTTCTCAACACCCTTAGAAGCATCAATTACCATGACCGCAGAATCAGCAGCCATCAAAGTACGGTAAGTATCCTCGGAGAAATCCTGATGCCCCGGGGTATCCAAAATATTGATGCAATAATCATCATAATTAAACTGCATAACAGAGGAAGTAACGGAGATACCTCTCTGCTTTTCGATTTCCATCCAGTCAGAAACCGCATGACGGTCTGTCTTTTTACCCTTAACGGAACCTGCAAGATTGATTGCCCCTCCGTATAAGAGCAGCTTCTCTGTCAGTGTTGTCTTACCCGCATCCGGGTGAGATATAATTGCAAATGTTCTTCTTTTCTTTATTTCATCGGTATAATTACTCACGTTAAATCCTCCAAAACTTTTTATCAAACTACTTCATAATATATTATTGGCAAGAACATTGTCAAGATACCGAATCCGGAAACATATTTATTCTGATAAAATAATGGTTTTCGGAGGGCGCCCTTTCAACGTAGCGATATTTATCACATTCTAGTTTCAAAATAAAAGTGTATGAATTATTATCCATGAGAGACACGTTCTCACTCGGTTATCGCACGTAGCGGTTCATAAGGTCGTAACAGATGTTCCATCTGCCACAACCTAAGAACCGACGGCGATAAACGGTCTCTCGTGGATTAATATTTCACACACTTTTTGGTTGATGCTTTGATGTGATAAACGTTCAATGTTATAAAGGCGCCCGTATACTATATTATTAATAGGATTCAATTTAATAATTTTAAACTAACAATAAATATTTGTGCGTTTTATGTACTTGAGTCAAGTTCTCGTACGGTTATTACTTCCGATCATAATCTATGAATTTATCTCAATATCGCTAGGTAAGTGCTTATCATATTCAAAACGGGAGTAACAGCTTCCGCTATTACTCCCGGGTTAAAAGATGGCTAAGTATTTTACTCATTAATAATTTTTTACATTTGTTTCAAATTTATTTTATATTAGTTTGAACCTGGCACGAGTCGTTAATGTTTTTATCCCCATCTTTTTATGCTGTTATCTTCTCTTCCTGTGAACATGTTAATCATTAGGATTAGAACAAAGGATAGAGACAGTATGATGACCACCCATAGGCCTGCGGTTCCATAATTACCGCCCGCTACTTCTGAGGCTATCGCAACAGACATCGTTCTGGTTTTTCCTAAGATATTACCTGCTAACATTGAGGTTGCACCATATTCCCCGATTGCTCTTGCAAAGGTCAGTATCGTTCCGGAGATGATACCAGGTGCTGCTAATGGGATAATTAATTTCCAGAAGATTTTATATTCTGGTATTCCCAAGGTTCGAGCTGCATAGATCATCGTCACATCCACCTGTTCAAAGGCCGCCCTGGCATTCCGGTACATAAGAGGAAATGCGATAACAAATGCTGCAATTACACAGCCCGGCCATGTTTGAACGATTTTAATATCAAAGTTGACGTATAAAAATGTTCCAAACGGTCTTCTTAAACTAAATAATAATAGAAGAAAGAAACCTGCTACGGTAGGAGGTAGTACTAATGGTAATGTTATAATCGAATCAATCACCCATCTTGCCTTTTTCCCCATATTCATTACTGACTTGGCTGTGGCAATACCAATAAAAAATGCTATGATTGTGGCTAGCACTCCTGTTTTTATTGATATAAAAAATGGGCTAAAATCAACTGATGTAATAAAGTTAGTCATTGTGTACTCCCCCTTCCCTAAGTAATAATACTATCACAGTTAAATCAAATCATTCTTCTCATTATTATTTAGCCAGATCCAGTTCATAATCTATCTATTTCTAACTACCTTCCCCAAGAAATCTTCTTTGGTTCCTTACCCATATTAAAGAAACCTTAGTATAAAAGCACTCCTTGTGTTCTATCAATCTTAACACTTTGAGTGATATTACTTATTGATGGTAAAACCGTATTTTTCAAATACCTTTAGGACTTCTTCCTTTGATAGGAAAGCCAAGAAATCCTTAGCTGCCTTTTTCTGTGTATCATCTGCCTCTTTATTGACTACCTGCGCCACAGGATAGAGTACCGGTTTTGTCAAGCTGGAATCCGGTGCGGTTGCAATTACTTCTACAGAATCTTTCATAGACTCAGCATCCGATTGATACACCACTCCTACTTCATTACTTCCTTCACTAACAGCGGTTAACACAGCGGTAACATTACTACCTTCGTTGATCTCCATCTTCTTTACTTTATCGAGAATATCCAGATTCGTAAAAATGTCTCTTGCATAATCGCCTGCCGGAACGCCCTCGGCTGCTAATGCAATATTCTTCGCTTTGAATACATTATCAAAACCTGTAACGGCTGTTTTCCCGCCTTTTGGTTTAATTAACACCACTTTATTTTTCAATAAATCCACCGTTGTGTTGGGTTCTATTAAACCGGCCGTATTTAATGTATCGATTTGCTTCTTCGCTGCTGAAAAGAATAAATCACATTGTGCACCCTCCTGTATCTGCGTAAGCAATGTACCGGAACTATCTGCATTGTATGTAATTTTAACATTAGGCTGTGTTTTGTTATACATTGTAGCAACTTCTTTCATCGCATTACTCAAACTTGCAGCGATAAACACATAAATTTCAGTGGAACCGGTCTTATTATCGGCAACCGTCGGTGCGGGAGTCGATGAAGCCTGCTGCCCTACGGTAGGTGTAGTATCGGTTTTCCCACCATCCGATGAACTGTCTTTTCCTCCACAACCGGATAAAAGAGCGATGGTTAATACTAACGTCATAAGAATTGAAACATACTTCTTCATTTTACTTCCTCCTTAAGATATATTGTTTTCATTTATTTGGGACAATTCGTTCCGTATAAATGTTTGACACCCACTAATCGTTCCATAGAGCTATCACATCCCCGTTATAGCTTCCTTTATGAATCGACTATAACTACGTTTTGTTATGTTATGTTCCGTTATGTAATGTTTTGTTATTGGTAGTATAAGGATAATTTTTACTCAAAACAATGCATCAAATCATAGAAAGAATGCCATATTTTCAATTAATTGCCGTCATTTTATACAATTATCTCACTTTAACAAAATTCCTTAGCGTATTATAGTATTAATTAGAACCATCACCAGTCATCATAAACACCTGTAACATTTACTCTGTTATTATATAATCGCATAATAAAAGGTGATACCGATATTCCTAAGTAACTACATCATACGAGCTGAAGTTATTACCTTGAAATATCGGCATCACCTTTATTTATTAATTTATTTATAATATACCTGCTATTCCTTCATTATCTATCGAGATAAATATAATTTCTATACTGGGCGCCCTTTCTAACTTAAGTTTCAGAAATTATGCTTCCTATCCGGCTGATGTTGTATCCTCCTATCCCTTCCAGTTCTGATTGAAATTCCTTGGAATTCAATGTTTGCAATACGGCTTGAAATTCCGGTTTATTGAGATCTTCCTTTTTAAACACTAAGTCAAGCTGTTCCGTCTGTAGTGGTATAAAATCAACTCCGCTGACCTGCAGTGCAGATTTTTCATTGCCAAGGCCAACATCCGCTCCTCCTCTGGCAACCGTACTCGCAATCGTTAGGTGGGAGGTGCTTTCCAGATTATAACCCACTATCTGATTCCCGGGTATTCCTAATAACTTCAGCTTTTCATCGAGCAACACTCTGGTTCCGCTTCCTCTCTCCCTATTAATCATAGTAATATCTTTTCTCTTAAGATCTTCCCAACTCCGTATCCCTTTGGGATTTCCTTTAGCAACATAAAAGCCCTGTTGTCTTGTTGCAAGATGCACAATCATGGTAGGGATTCCAGGCACCATTCTCTTTACATAGGGTATATTATATTCTCCCGTCTCACCATCGTAAAGATGAACGGTGACGAGCTGAACTTCATTATGATACAGTGCATACAGCCCATTATAGCTCCCTGCATAGGATCTTACGGCCTGTATATGATTCATATGATCTTGCAGATAGCTTGAGAGAATATCCAGTATGACATCCTGCCCACAGATTATAAAGCCATTCGTCCTTGTATCCTCTTGTGAAATAAAATGTTTTGGTCGAGGATAACTTTCTGCCAACTCCTTTTTCTTACCAACATTAGGTAGCTGTTTTACTAAAACCGCTTGTGCTTCCGAAAAAGACTGTGTTTCTAAATTTACCTGTGTCTCTAAAACTGTTTGAGTTTGTAAAACAGGATGGGGCAAGTCCTGTACAATATGCGTATGGAATTTCGCCTTTGTACTATTTTTATATTCAATTACATCCTGCAGATCCACTCTTAACTTCTTTCCCACACGGTATCCATTTAATTCACCACGCTTAATTAATTCGTAAACGGTATTCTTGGCTATTTTAAGCATTTCTGCAACTTCTTGGGCTGTTAATACTGTATTCTCCTCCATAGGCTCTATGTATTAAAGTACACCAAACATGACTGAAGTGGATTTTATTACAGCTACTACATCACTGCCGACTGTTAACCCTAATTCTTTGATTGCTTCGACGGATATGGTTGCAGAGATTACAATCTCGCCACTTGTTATGGTAACAATTCCGTTAACTGCACCTTCCTTGATTGATGTTACTTTCCCTCCTATCTGATTTCTTGCGCTAAGCTTCAACTCTCCAACACCCACTAATACTTCTGTTGCTTTTACGATTGCAACTGCCTCAACTCCTACTGCCAGATTAAGTTCCGATACAGCGTCCAGTGAAATGGTTCCCTTAATCAAAGCTCCGCTTGCTTCCAACGTAACGATTGCATTTACCGCCCCCTTTTCAATTGACTTTACTGTTCCTTTTACTTGATTTCTTGCGCTCAGTTTCATAATTGCCTTCTCCTTTGATTGTTTTTGCACCAATTTATGGTTTTTATTTACTTCTATCGTATTGTCTATTGATTAATAAGTAAAATAGTTATATTTTATAATATATATAGGTAATTACCTATATATTGCAAATCTGAATTTGTTAAGTACTTTTGATACAATAATTTATTCATCAAAACAAGGAGGTATAATATGACACTGCGACATCTAACTATATTTCTTACCGTTTATGAAGAAAGGAATATGACCAATGCAGCAAAAAAGCTATATATGACCCAACCCTCTGTCAGTCAGGCAATTAAAGAATTGGAGGAGTATTATGAAGAGGTCCTGTTTGATCGTTTTCCCAGAACGCTCTATCCGACGGAAGCCGGGAATGAAGTGTATCAACATGCTTCTCAGATATTATCCGTATTTGATAAGAGTAAAGAAAGGGTTCATAAAAAAGAAAAAATTAAAATCGGAGCAAATATAACGGTAGGCGCAACTATGATTCAACAATATGTGAAACGCTTTGGACAGATATATCCAAATGTTAAAGTGTTGGTATCCATTAATAATGCGGGACATTTACTGGATTTATTGCTTAAGAATGAACTAGATATGGTTTTGATTGAAGAAAGAGAACTAGATCCTCACTTAGCGTATGAGGTATTTTTCCATGATCGAATTGTACTGCTTGCGAATAACCAACATCCCCTAACCCAAAGTAAAAATCTTCATTTAAGTGATATTGCAAAGGAAGACTTCTTACTGCGAGAACAGGGTGCCGGTGTTCGTATTACCTTTGATAAGCTCGCTTCCTTAAGCGGTTTTCCAATTCAACCGGTGTGGGAAAGCTGCAGCAGCTACGCTCTTATCAATGCAGTAAAAGAAAATATCGGAATTGCTGTTCTCCCTTACCGTATTGCAAAAGAGCATATCGACCGGAAGGAAGTAACAGAATTACCAATACAAGATATGAATTTAAATCGTAAGCTTCAAATTGTTTATCACAAGGATAAGCATTTTTCAAAGCCATTAAGTTATTTTAAAGAGATTGTAACCACCACTCATTTTGAGTAATTCCTCATTACGCTCAATTATGCTTGCGACATGCTACCAAATGCATAATCTGCAGCTTGAATAGTCTTTACTATATCTTCCTCAGTATGTGCATCAGACAAAAACATTGCTTCATACTGTGCCGGAGCGATATAAATTCCTCCGGTAAGCATTCGTGAATAATATTCCTTATAAGCATTTACGTCAGATTGTACTGCCGACTTGAAGTCGAGCACTTCATTATTTTGAAAAAATACGCTCATCAATGATCCAATGCGGTTAATTGAAATGTTACGCCCTTGCTTTTTCGCAGCTTCTTTCAATCCGATCTCTAGTTTATCCCCTAGTTTATTTAACTTGGTATAGATATTCTTTGTATTCTTAAGTGTGGATAAAGTGCTGATTCCCGCTGCAACAGCAACCGGGTTTCCTGATAAAGTCCCGGCCTGATATACCGGTCCCACCGGAGCCACTTTACTCATAATCTCTTTGCTTGCACCATATGCACCGATTGGCATACCTCCTCCTACGATCTTACCAAGTACGGTAATATCGGGAAGTATGTTGAACAGCTCCTGTGCTCCGCCGTAAGATAGACGAAAACCGGTAATTACTTCATCAAAGATTAGGAGTGCACCATGCTCCTTTGTTAAATCACGGAGCTTTTGTAAGAACTCTTGATTCGGTAAAACCACTCCCATATTAGCTGCCACGGGCTCAACGATTACAGCTGCCAACTGATCTCCGTGTTTTTTAAATATCTCTGTAATTTGTTCACAGTCATTATAAGTAGCGATTAAAGTATTCTTTGAATAGTCCGCAGGGACTCCCGCGCTATCAGGAATTCCAGAGGTCAGTGCTCCCGAGCCGGCTTTCACCAATAATCCATCACTATGTCCATGGTAACAACCCTCAAATTTAACAATCAGATCTCTTCCTGTGTAGCCTCTAGCGAGACGAATTGCGCTCATCGCCGCTTCCGTACCGGAATTCACAAGGCGTACCATATCGATTGACGGTACTGCATCACAAATCAATTCAGCTAATACCAATTCGTTCTTCGTTGGTGCTCCAAAACTGATTCCCTTTGATGCCGCCTTTGCGATTGCCTCCAACACTTCCGGATGTGCATGTCCAAGAATCATAGGCCCCCAGGAACAGATATAATCGATGAACTCATTGCCATCCACATCATAAATTCTTGCTCCTGATGCTCTGTCTATAATAAGTGGTGTGCGTCCCACTGATTGACAGGCACGAACCGGGCTATTCACACCTCCCGGTATTATCTGATAAGATTGATTGTATATTTCACTTGATTTATTAAATTCCATATTCTCACCTGTCCATCCACTCTTTGATATTCTTCGCATAATAGCTGATTATGATATTGGCTCCGGCACGCTTAATCGCCGTTAAGGACTCGAGAGCTGCTCGTTGTTCATCAATCCATCCTCTTTGAGCCGCTGCCTTAATCATACAGTACTCTCCGCTTACCTGATAAGCTGCAAGTGGATAATCAAAACGTTCTGAAGCTTCTTTAATGATGTCTAAGTATGCAAGTGCAGGCTTCACCATAATAATATCCGTGCCCTCTGCGATATCAAGTTCTATTTCTTTCATTGCTTCTTTTCTACCGTGATAATCCATCTGATAGGTTTTTCTATCTCCGAATGCCGGAGCAGAACCGGCAGCATCACGAAAAGGGCCATAGAAAGCAGAGGCATATTTTACACTATAAGACATTATGATTTTATCTATAAACCCCTGGGAATCTAGGCCTTTACGAATCGCTCCAACTCTTCCATCCATCATGTCCGAGGGAGCGATCACATCCGCACCTGCCTCTGCAAGGCTCACAGATGCCTTTGTCAGCAAGTCCAGCGTCATGTCATTATCGACATATCCGTCCTTGATCACGCCACAGTGGCCATGGCTGGTATATTCACACAAACACACATCCGCAGTAAAAATCATCTGAGGAAAACGCTTCTTCGCTTCCCTTAATGCTTGTTGTACGATGCCATGTTCACAATAAGCACCGCTGCCCAGTTCGTCCTTTTCCTCAGGTACACCAAACAGCATAACCCCAGGAACACCTGCCTTACTGACTTCTTCCAGTTCGAATAATAATTTATCTACTGAATAATGGTAGGTTCCCGGCATTGAGGAAATCTCTCGTTCTACTCCGGTTCCTTCAACAACAAAAAGCGGGTAGATAAAATTATCCGGTGTAATGATTGTTTCACTAACCAGTTTACGTACCCCTTCATTTGCTCTTAATCTTCGTGGTCTCTTCTCTATCTCCATATTAAACCTCCTACTACCAACAGATGTGATTTAAGGTATGTGCATTTTGTTTTGTAGAAAAACTTTATTTAATACAAAATTTTATCATGCATGTCCTTTGTATTAGTTTATGCTGAGGATTTCGCAAGCACAAACTTTAAGTGTGAATTATGCATTTCAATCATTCACACTAAGATAATTCTATTAGCTTGTTTACAATTCCTTCTTCCAGATATTCCTCTGCCACTCCGGCTATCTTCATACCCACTTCTTCTGCTGCTTTCGCTGTAACCGGTCCAATGCATACACATTCAGCAGTCATATTTGCGATACGCTCTTTACCAAATATCGATACAAAAGAATTCACCGTAGACGGACTTGTAAATATAACGAAATCAATCATATTCTTCTCAAGTAATTCCGGTAATTCGGACTGCTCCTGCTTATTCTCCACTATTTTGTAAACCGGCACATCGTCAAATGCAATTCCCTGCTTCCTAATCCCATCAGATAAATCTCGGCTTGCAATCTCGGAACGCAACAATAGTAACTTATCCTTACTATCTACCCGCTTCAGAAGACCTTCACAAAGATGAGCTGTTGTAAACAGTTCAGGGACATAATCCGCATAGATACCACGATCTTCTAGAGCTTTTTGTGTGGCAGTACCAACGACGGCGAATTTCAAACCCTGAAACAGTCTGATATCCTTTTTCCATTGTTTCAACTGATCAAAGAATATATTAACACCATTCGCGCTTGTAAACACGATCCATTGATAGTCATTAATTTGATCCAACACATTTAAAAGTGTCTCTTTATCCGCATTAGGTTCAATTTTTATCACCGGATACTCTATTACGGTAGCGCCAAGATCCTCGAGAGAGTCCACTAGTCCCTGGGATTGGTGACTTGGTCTTGTCACAACGATCCGCTTTCCTGCGAGGATTCCTTGATTAAACCAGGCGAGTTTATCATGTAATTGTGCAACATATCCAATAACAATAACCGCAGGGGATGTTACCTCCTCCTGCTCCGATATCTCCACAATCCGGTTTAATGTACCACGAATCACTCTCTGATCAGCACTACCACCTTTTTCTACAATCGCGACCGGTGTATCCTCCTCTTTGCCGTATCGAAGTAACCCAGTGCAAATCTCCCCAATATTTTTAACACCCATTAAGAACACGAGCGTGCCTTCCACCTTTGCCAAAGCATCCAAATCAAAGCTTTTTCCCTCATTCTCCGGACTTTTATGACCTGTTATAATATGCACGGAGGAAGCGAAGCTACGATGAGTAACCGGAATTCCTGCAAATGCCGGAACAGCTATAGAAGATGTCACACCTGGTACGACCTCATAGGAAACGCCATGCTCCCTCAGGTATTCACACTCTTCTCCTCCTCTTCCGAACAAAAATGAATCGCCGCCTTTTACTCTGGCTACCTTTTTCCCTTCTTTCGCAAGTTTGCATATAATTTGATTGATTTCTTTTTGAGGCACTTGATGATAGGTGGGATGTTTCCCCACATTGATCATTTCTGCCTCTTTTGAAGCAAACCCAAGCACCTTACTGTCAATCAGACGATCATGAACAATCACATCAGCCTTTTTCATACATTCCAGTGCTTTTATGGTCATCATTTTATAATTACCCGGACCTGCTCCGATGATATATACTTTTCCCTGCATCCTATTACCTCCACTAATTGCACTGGTTGATCAGATCATTTAACTGGTCTGCCAGATTCTCACCCAACCTGAGTGCATCCTGCTTCTTACCCTCGATCTGAGCTTTCACACATTTTGCATAATCTGTTGTCGCTAGCATTCCATATATCATCATTCTGTCACCCTCAATCTGTGCATGAGCGGCGATTGGTGTACTGCAACCTCCGTCTAATTTTAACATAATTCTGCGTTCTGCCTCTAACTGTAACATCGCCTCTGGGCTATTAATCTCTTCAATTATGCTTTGTAGCTTTCCACCACGCTTCGTCTGAATACCAAGGATTCCTTGACCAATGGACGGAATCATATCACGAACCTCCAGGTACTGAGAGCAACGATATCCCATACCTAGGCGGTTTAACCCTGCTGCCGCAAGAATAATCCCATCGTATTCTCCTGCCGCCAGCTTATCCAATCTGGTTAGTACATTTCCACGAAGTTGTTTTATATTTAAATCTTCTCTGAGCTGTAATATCTGAACCTCTCTACGCGCACTACTAGTTCCTATCACAGCCCCTGATTTGAGATTCTGTAGTGTTACATCACCTCTTGTAACCAACACATCTCTTGGATCTTCCCGCCTGGATACAGCGGCGATGACTAGCTCTTCCGGCATTATGGCTGGCATATCCTTCATGCTATGAATCGCCATATCGATGGAGTCCTCCAATAAGGCATGTTCTATCTCATTCACAAATAACCCTTTGCCACCGATCAAATCAAGTTTTGTATTTAACAAGACATCTCCCTTTGTCTTGATTCCGACTAACTCAAATTCCAATTCCGGATTTAAGTGCTTTAATTGCTCTATTATTATATTTGTTTGTGCAATCGCAAGTGCACTCTGTCTTGTACCAACCCGGATACGTTTTTCCATGATATTGCCTCCAGCTATTTTAATTCATCTCTATATTTTAAAAGAAGTTTATTTAACGCTTCTCCTGTGATTTCACCGTTTACATAGAACTCCTCAATTACCTGTTTTAATACAAGTTCTCTCTGACCCTGACTCGGTATGTGTTCCCTAACTTGTGCACGAAACCGGGCAAGCAGTTCTATTATTTCAGAATATTCCTCCGTTATGGATTCATCCATCATCTTACGAAGTTTTTTTGATAACGCCGGATATTTTCCATCCGTTGAGATGCCAACCGTTAAATCCCCTCTTTTAATTACCGAGGGAAAGAAAAAGGTGCAGCGCTCCGGATCATCCACGACATTAACAGGGATATTCCGCTTCACTGCTTCCTCATATGCTTTTGCGTTCGTCTCCAAGGAGGAAGTTGCCGCGATTACTAAAAACGCACCCTGCACATCCTCATCAAGATATTCCCTTTGTTCAATTCGAATCCTTCCTTCACTCTCAAACTGAGCGATCGGTGCAATCACTTCCGGCGCAATCACATGGATATCCGCATCATAACGAAGCAATATTTCGATTTTCCGGTAAGCTACAATCCCTGCTCCGACTATGAGACATTTTTTATTCTTCAAGTTAACAAACAACGGAAATGATGACATGCCCTACTCCTTCCTTGTGGAATAAATATTGTGCTTTTGATACCACCTGATAAATTCCTCGGTATGAAGATCGATTTGCTCTTGTATATATTCTAAATCCATCTGTTTTTCATGATTTGAATCCTTATTCTCCAGATGGCTCATATCATCCACATTATATAACTGTATTTGCTTACCATCCCTGATTGAGGAGTCAATGTCTCTTGGAACAGCAAGATCAATAAATATATGCTCTTTTTCTTTAACTAATATATTTTCATCCAATACATCCTTCGTCACTGTATAATGCGGACTTGAAGTAGCACTTATTATGATATCACATTCGTCAATATATTGATAACGCTCTGTATAATCTACATAAGTAATATCACCACATAACTTCTGACTCTCTTTCATACAAGCCATATTCCTTTTTGTCATAAGGATATTGTTTGCTCCAAGTTCATTCAATTCTTTAAAAACAAGCTGTCCCATCTCTCCCGAACCGATCATCAACACTTTTTTATCCTTCAATTGTTCACCAAACAAATCAGAAAGAAACGATACTGCTCGTCCAGCTACGGAACGTGCTTTCCCTACATATATATTTCTTGTTTTGATCTTCTTTGAAGAAGTGATTGCCAGTCTTGAGAGTGTATTCAGTACGGATTTACTGCTGCCCTGCTTCATAGAAATTTCATATGCTCTCTTAAACTGACCAAGAATCTGGTCTTCCCCCAGAATCATGGAATCCATACCGGAAGCCACCTTAATAATATGATGAATTGCATTCATTCCCTCATAGACATAGAAGTATTTCTTTACCTGATATAAATCAATTCCCTTTAAGGAACAGAATTTCTCTTCAATGCTTCTGGTATCACGAACAGACTTTTCCGCTACTACATGTATTTCTGTCCTATTACAGGTAGAAAGCAGCGCACACTCCTGCACCCCTTCGACCTGATTAATCGCCGATAAGGTATCTTCATAATCCTGAATATCTATATTGAATTGTTCCCTAATTTCAATCGGAGTAGTTTTATAATTCACTCCGATTACATATATTTGCCTTGATGTCATGTTAAGGTTCCTTTCAACGCCAAATCACAGAACGAACAACTCGTGTTCTCCGAACGTTCCTCCTGCCCAATTATTATCCCATAGAATATAGTTTTTATAATATTTTGATACAAAGTAACCTCTAGTTAATGCTTGTATGATAAATAACACATGTTCATTTGATAGACTTGCTTAATAAACTTACTGGTACTACTAATGAGCGAGCCGGATGAGAAATTGATGATCCCATACCATACACCGTCCCTCGAACGAAAAAGAATAACCTTCGAATAAGGTGATGCAAGAAAGGCCTATGTTATCCATAGACCTTATTATATCGTATTATCTTTTATCTTCCAACAATAAATTCTGCGATTATTCGAGTCCGCTTTTTTCTACGAGAATTGTAAAGGTTCCATCCTCGTTATTATTAACATTCAATATCTTATGTCCTTCATCCTTAAAGCTCCTTGGGACATTTGCTATCGGTTCTCCCTCATTCATCTTAACTTCCAGAACCTGACCATCTTCAAGCTCTTCTATCGCAATCTTAGCCTTAACAAAAGTCATTGGGCAAACAACATCCGTAATATCAACTATGCCATCGATTTTTACATCACTCATTTATGAAACCTCCTGTTTAATATTAACTGGTTTGGGTGCCTAAATTAGATTACTTTATCTAATTCCTCCTGAAGCAGATTCCAACCGACACGCTCTAGAGTGTTACCAAAGCGCTCACTTGGTTTACCATACTTCTCAAAGAATTGTAATGTTGTCTCAATAATCGCATGAAGCTGCTCTGTGGAAAATATGATTGGTAACAGCTGCTTACCAATTGTGATACGATTTCCGAACAGCCCTCCGAAGTAAACCAAAAATCCGCTCTTTCCTTCCCACGCTTCGGTAGGACATGATTTCACACATCTACCGCAATAATTACAGGAAGACTCATCAAAAGTAAGTGCCTTATTCTGCTTATCAACTTTAATCGCATCTTCACGACAAACCGCCTCACATAAGCCACAATAGGTACATAAGCTTTGGTTCCAGGTCGGCTGCATACCACCTTTTACTCCGATATCATTTTCCTCCGCCTTTAAACAGTTATTGCGGCAGCCTGTAATGCCAAGCTTAAACTTATGAGGTAATTCTCTTGCATAATATCTCTCATCAAACTCTTTTGCAAGAGCGACGGTATCAATTAAACCACTTGTACAGATTTCACTTCCCTGGCAGGAAGTAATCGTTCTAACTCTTGGACCACAGGCACCCGGCTGTAAACCAGCTTCCTTGAGTTCTTGCTTAACGATCTCAATATCCTCTAATTTAATATAAGGAATCTCAAGGCTCTGTCTGGAAGTCATATGTATATAGCCTTTTCCGTATTTATTGGCAATCTCATACACCTTCAGTAATTTATCTGCCTGAAGTTGGCCACCAACTACTCTGAGTCTCAATGCGAAATGATTCTTTTGCACTTGGCGCATAAATCCGCCTTTTTTTAATTCCTTATAATCAACCTGTGCCATAATTACTCTCCTTCAATCTTTAAATCTTCTTGATTTACATTGTTATTAGCGATTCGAAAACTATTTAATATCGGATTATTCTGCTCCATTAAGGATAGAATCAAATAGCTAGATTCCGGATCAAAAGCCAGCCTTTTGTCTTCCTCCGATGGACGGGAAGGTGTTTCCGGATGACTATGAAAATTACCAAGCAATGTCCAACCATTTTGTCTTATATCCTTAATTGCAGCGAACTGCTCCTTTGGATCCATCGAAAAATGTTCTGGACTTCGATCCATATTTTCTAATAAATATATCTTTTTTACCCGCTTTATACCATCTTTCGTCACTCCGCCCAACAAACCGCAGGCTTCATTCGGCATACCACTAAGAGAATGATTTACTATCTCATTGTATTGTTGCTTTGTTAAAACGATCATATGGATTACCGCCTATCTATTATTTCAGATCACATGCTGCCTGCTCGTAATCGATTAGCTCTGTTATGGTTGGATGCTCTCCGCAAACCTGACATTTCTTATTCTTGGGCAACTTAACCTTTCTAAATTCCATTTTAAGCGAATCATAGGTTAATAGCTGTCCGGTCAGAAGATCACCGATTCCCAGGATATATTTAATCGCTTCTGTTGCTTGAATTGTACCGATGATACCACCCATTACACCTAACACGCCTGCTGATTTGCAAGTAGGAACTGCATCCGGCGGCGGTGGATTCTCAAATACGCATCGGTAGCAGGGTCCCTGACCCGGAACATAGGTCATCGTCTGTCCCTGAAATCTGATGATACCTGCATGGGAGAATGGCTTTTCAGTCAATACACATGCATCATTAATCAAGAATTTAGCCGGGAAGTTATCTGTACCGTCAATAATAAAATCATAATCTTGATCCTTAATAATATCTACTATATTGGAGGCACTTACCCACTGCTGATATGTAATGACATTGACATCCGGGTTCATCTCATTAATCGTCTCTTTGCCTGATATTACTTTAGGCTTACCCACATCCTTTGTCAAGTGTATAATCTGTCTTTGAAGATTTGATAATTCTACTGCATCAAAGTCCACAAGGCCGATGGTTCCAACTCCGGCAGCTGCCAAGAACATCGCGGCCGGTGCACCTAGTCCGCCTGTTCCGATAATCAGCACTTTGGAATTCAGAAGCTTAGTCTGTCCTTTTGCCCCAACCTCTTTTAATATGATGTGTCGGGAATAACGTTCCATCTGTTCATTGGTAAAGCTCATCTTGCACCGCCTCCCATGAAATATAAGAATTCAATTACATCTCCTTCTTTTACTAGAAGTGTTTCGAAATCTTCACGATTAATAAATTCCTCATTAAGCTGTACTGTCACGTAGTCCTGCATCTCCACCTTTTGTGTCTCTAATAATTCCTTTACTGAAAGTGCACTTTCAAGAACAACTTCTTTTCCGTTCACTGCAATCTTCATAAATTGCCTCCTTCTATCCATTTTATATTACAGTGGGGGCTGCTGCAAATTTTGCAACATCCCCCTAGTACTTTATCATTTATTATGCGTCTTGATATAATGTAGTGGATAAATATCTTTCTCCTGTGTCAGGTAGAAGAACGACAATCGTCTTTCCTTTATTCTCCGGTCTTTTTGCAATCTGAGTTGCCGCATATGCTGCAGCACCTGAGGAGATACCAACTAATAAGCCCTCTGATTTAGCAAGCTTTCTGGAGGTCTCGAATGCTTCTTCATTCTTTACCTGATATATCTCATCAATGAATTCGCTATGATAATTATCCGGAACAAATCCTGCGCCGATACCCTGAATCTTATGAGGCCCTTTATTACCGCCGGATAATACAGGGGAATCGGATGGCTCTACTGCGATTACTTGAACACCCGGTTTCTTCTTTTTCAGTCCTTCCGATACACCGGATACCGTACCGCCGGTACCAACACCCGCGATAAAGATATCTACTTCTCCGTCCGTATCTCTCCAAATCTCTTCTGCAGTGGTGTTAATATGCATTAAAGGATTTGCAGGATTTTTAAACTGCTGAAGAATATAGGAGTTTGGTGTTTGTTCCGCTAATTCTTCTGCTTTTTTAATAGATCCTCCAATTCCTTCTGCTCCAGGTGTTAATACTAAATCAGCACCGAGTGCCTTTAATAAGTTACGACGCTCCAAGCTCATCGTCTCAGGCATAGTAAGAATTAATTTATATCCTCTTGCGGCAGCAACAAAAGCAAGTGCAATACCTGTATTACCACTTGTAGGTTCAATGAGAACAGTGTCTTTATTAATAAGACCCTTCTCCTCTGCGTCTTTAATCATTGCAAAACCGATACGATCTTTTACACTGGAGGCCGGATTAAAGTATTCTAATTTCGCAACAACTTTTGCATCCAAGCCATGCTCCTTATTATAATTTGATAATTCTAATAAAGGTGTATTACCAATTAAGTCCGTTAAATTCTTTGCTATATTTGCCATATTTATTACCTCCATTATTTCTTTTATATATTTCCTAGTAAATTGATATGTTTTATATTATTATAATTTTCCATCGATGTCAATAGGCTAGGTATGATTTTTTTATATATCATATATGTTTTATATGAATATCAGCGTTTTGCCACCAATTGACCTTAAGAGTTGATTCCACATCCCGATACTAAAGAAATATTATTCATTAGAAATAGAGTAAGCAAATACATAAAATTATATTCGAATAACCCATAAGAAAGGCACTCTCGCCCATCTGTTAAAAATCCGCTTAATTAGAACATTATAGGCACTTGAAAGCAACCTATTAAACAAAAAAATCGGAGATAAGTAGATCTTACTATCTCCGGTTTCAGCATTTATTTTCTTAATAAAATCAAGCAAACAGTAAACTCCTAATTACTAGATTGACTCACTTAAACATCTCCGGCAATCCATTTTCTCCTTGAAAACACATAACTTACAGCAACAAAAAACAGTAAAAGCACAACTGCAAGAAGTTCATTACCTCGAAAGCTAAGTGACAAATCATTTTCTATAAACCATCCACCACAGCGGCGAAGCATGGACGAAGGGTTCAAGTCGATCAAAACATCCAGCCAGGTTCGGGTGGACACAGAATAAGCTAGCCCTACTCCTCCCATCATTAAAAACCCCATGATTACGATTGAAAGATAACTATTGTGAACGATCAATTGAATACAACCAACCAAAATTCCTATCCCGATAATGAAGGCCAGACCTGCTGCAATGGTCCAGAAAAGATAACTAGCGACCGTCATCTTATCATAGGTGATGAACGGATAATATAAAACTCCCCGAACATTGGCTACCAAAGGAGCAGATATGGAAGTATTCCAAAATGATCGGAAGGATATCTGAGAGAAAAAAGCAAGTAACGTCAGAAGAAGCAAGAGGCATCCAAAGCCAAGTCCAAAGCCTCCTCCCATATACATTTTTAGTAATTGAATTTTCTTTCCTTGATTAGCGGAATAAACAAGATCTTCTGTTTTATTAAGTCTTTCATAATCCATTAAAAACAACATCCCTACCACCACAAAAAACAGCATTTCAAGAAAAACGTTATAAAGAATATTATTATATAAGTTTTTATGCACCTTATAATATTCTCCTGGATAAAAGAGAGCCTTTGTTTCTCCGCTTTTCTTAATTTCTTCAACTCTTTGATTCAATAATTTATAGTTATTGTCAATGAATCGACCATAGCTACCCTTTGGATTATATTTAGAAAGCTGCTCCTTCAAATTTTTGATTTGAACCATATCAAGACTTTTGTATAATTTTTCGTAAAGCGACTGGTTATATATTGCAAGTTCATCCTTATGATCCGATGACTTTTGGAGGCTGTTTTGTATCTCGTTCAGATCTTTTTTCATGCCATGGGTATTTTCATACACTAACAACAGATTAATAATCAGAAATATCACAAGCAGTACCCAAAATACAGGATGCTTCATTAGTTTCTGACTCTCTTCTTTTATTATCATTCTGATACATCCCTTCTTTGATCCCGGTATGACATGATAATGCACGCAACTACTCCAGACAGTACCATCCCCAGAATAATCCCCATTGGAATCAGAAGATGATAGGTTCTCGAACGTATCCAGAGAAACAGCCTAAACTGCGTGCTACACAAATATATGAATCCTATGGTTGGCCCAATTGCAACTACAAATCCAAATACATAATTTGTAGCAACTCTTGATAAAACAAAATACAGTGAAGTACAACCCAAGGCTAAGAGTGTGAGCAGAAAAAAGGTAAGTGCAAAATATCCTCCCAAATTAGTCGAAACCCAAATATAAATATTCCCGTTTCCATTGACAGGAAAATCAAGGAACTCCCCTACGCCTTTACGTAGCATAATTCCGAAGTAAATTAAACTTTGAAAAAAGCACACCACAAACGCGGACAAAACGGAAGCCCCCATCTGGATTCTCCATATCCTGCGACCGACTATGGATGATGCCTGCAAACTCCGTACCCTGCTGCTTCTTTCTTTGATCTGATAAGGTATGATTAATAACATACAACTGATTATCATCAGGATTCCCATGGTAGGAATATCAAATGATATATAACGTATTATTTCACTTGGAAGAAGTGTCATCTCCTCTACATTAAATAAACTTTCCATCCGCTTGACAGCAAACGAATCCCCTACTCGTGGAGAACTCATCGCGGAAAACCATTCCTTCACATTTTTAGATGCCTCTTTTTTGGATCCACTTAAATACGGAATTATTTTAAAGTTCTCTCTCATATTATCAATAGTCTGAATTCGAAACGCCTCATCCATTCCCGTTTCGAAGACTAATTTGTTAATCTCTTCATTTGCTTCTTTACCAGCTTCATTATGATTCCAATGCTTAAATTGTTTATAGGTATGAATTCCATTTTTTTTAAATACATCATTCGCCTGAATCAACTGATCCAGCTTTTTCTTATCTGTTTTATATATCTCATCCAGAACAGCATTAACCTCTTGCCACGTTGCCACTTTACCACCTATTTTGTCTACTAATGTCTTATGGATGGATAAATCTGCAACTCTTTCAGCACTATCTTCCGGATATCCAGCGATATATAAGACACTATATAAAAATAGATACAGTCCCGTAAACAGTGCAATTACAAGTATTGATCTTCGATCCACTATCTTTTTGCACTCTTCCCACAACATCCTCATCCTTACCCCCTCCTATTCTAAGCGTATTCTATTAGGAAAACATCTTCCAAATTCGGTTCACAGGAGGTTACACTTAGATCATCAAACTTGTCCTTTGAATAAAAACGCACCATAATTCCTTCTCTTTCCTGACGTACCGATAAAATCACATACTTTTGTTCAAATGTTTCGTACTCTTCATTGGAAACATGCTTCTCATAGATGCAATTTTGGTATGCTTCACAAATCTTCGGTACCTGATCCATCTTGTATAAATTCTGATCCTTGATTAAGATGACCTGATTGGCAATGGATTCAATGTCCGAAACGATGTGGGTTGATAGAATAACGATCCGGTCTTTGGAGAGCGTGGAGATAATATTTCGAAAACGTACTCGTTCTTTTGGATCAAGTCCTGCAGTGGGTTCATCGAGAATAAGGATTTTAGGATCATTTAGCATTGCCTGAGCAATTCCGATTCGTTGAAGCATACCACCGGAGAATTTCCGCATCTTTTTCTTTGATACTTCATCCATTCCGACTAATACTAATAATTCCATTATTTTTTCTTTCAAACTTTTTGATGGTAAGCCCTTCAGTGCTGCCAGATAGGTCAGATACTGCATCGGAGAATAATTTTTATAGTAACCGAAATGTTGCGGCAAATAGCCTACCAATGTTCTGTATCTAGCTCCCATCTCCCAGATGTCTTCCCCATCATAAGTGATATCGCCTGTGGTAGGGTGAATTAACGTGGTTATCATTCGAATTAACGTAGTCTTTCCTGCACCATTGGGTGCCAACATCCCATATAAACCATTTTCCATGGAGAGATTAACATTGGTAACTGCCAAAGTATCACCGTATTTTTTACTAATATTAGTAAGCGTAAGCATTCTTTAATTCCACCTTTCTGATAAATACTATAAATCCAAAAAAACAGATCACTGCTATCACCCCATGAACTGCGATGGGCATCACATCGAATACAACATGATTGAAATCTTTACCTAGCCTTGACTCAATTCCACACAATAAGCACCAAGAAAACAACAGGATAATGATTTGATAATAGTTCTTCCTCCTATCGCATAGATACAGGGACAAACAGGAAAACATAAACACACTACTGGTTCCGATCAACCCTATTTTTATGAAGTTTTCCACCGGAAAGACCATTGGTAGCACTAACAAATTTACCATTGCAGAAGCAATGCTGAGATAGAACATTCTCAGTGAGATGATATAGGAAAAGGAATAACGAAAGCTTTGTTTGAACTCGATCATCTCCTCCTGCTCTTCCGACCAATATGCCAAAGCCAATATAATCAGATGTAAAATCGGAAACAGCATCAATATAAGATATTCGTTATTACGAACTTGATCCTTTACCAAATAGGTAAGATACAGTATGATTCCATAAATTAATAGACTGGATAAAATAGAGTATCTACTGTTGAAAAATATTGTTGGTAATCCGGGTCCAACAAAGATTTCTTTCAGCTTATGTAGAGGTGGCACCGTCTTTGGTAGACTTCTTTCCAGAATTTCATCGACCTGAATGGATATAAATCCCTGATTTAGCTCTGCATCGTAAGGCCATACTTTCTGATTCTCCGCTGTTAATTTCGTTTTATTTTGTTCTCTCATCTGCTACCCCCTCTCTGATTTTATGTATCATTGCATAGTATCTCGTTTTCACGGTGCCCTCCGAAAGATTCATATCACTTGCAATGGAGGCAAAGGATCGATCCATAAAAATCTTTTGCTGAAAGATGGTAATCCAATCCTGTTTAAACTTCATTACTACTTTCATCACATCCCGAAGCATTTCTCGTTGTAGAATCTTACCCAAAACCACATCCTCCTCTCCGCTGACATAAGTTTCCGAAAAATCCTCCTCTAACAACATCGTTTTATGATATTTACTTCGAAAATAATCAATCACCTTATTGGAAGCGATTCGATACACCCAAGTTCGAAAAGATGCCTTCTTTTCTTGAAATCCGGGAAGCCCTTTTATTACGGCAATAAAAATATCCTGGCAAAGGTCAGCAGCTAGGTCAGGGTCTGTTACCTGCTTGTACACATAGATATAAATCTCGTGATAATACTTAGTAATCAACGCATTCGCCGCATCCCTATCTTGCCGTTTTTGAATTTTTTTGATTAGCTTGCTATCTACATGCATCAACTTCTCCCTTTCCAATTTTCTGCTTCAGATATATATACGAAATAATATTAAAATAGTTTGGTTTATTTTAAAAATATCTACAGGCTGAATTTCGCTTTAAGTATACTTTCTTAGTTCCCCTATTCCATATATTAGTACAAATAGGTAGTCAATTTCAATGCAAAAAACCGGAGACAGTATTCTTACTATCTCCGGTTTCACTATTCATCTGCTTTTATCATCAAACCAAAATCCAACCCTAATAAACAGATTGATATATTTCCAAAATATCTTCTCTCTTTAATTCCACATAATTGTTCGCCAATAATCGTCCCTGATTTGCCAATACAGAATCGGTAAACTCTACTAGCTGCGCTGAGCTGACCCCATATCCGCTCAACGACTTCTTCTCAAGTATACTGTTGAATAGTACTTCTAATTCCTGATAAACCTGATCCACTTCACAACCAAGACACTCCGCTAAAAAGTTATTCAATATAGTGATCTTGCCCTCCGGTTTGAGCTTCATATATCGCTGAAACACCCCGTTGAATACCGCATAATTAGATTCCCCGTGGGCGATATGGAATTCAGAACCAAGCGGATAACTAAGAGCATGAACCGCAGCACAACCGGCATTACCAAAAGCGATTCCTGCATAGGTGGAGGCAGTCAGAAAATCCTTTAAATATTCATTCTTACTCTCCTTACCCTTTGCGACAATACTTTGATAGCCTTGAATTATCAATTCCATTGCCTTTAAGGAATACATCTCAGTAAATGCATTTGCCTTCGGAGAGAGATAGGATTCAATCGCATGGATAAATGCATCCAGCGAACTGGCTCCAAAGCTACCAAATGGTAGTGATTCCAAAAGCTCCGGGATTAACACTGCATAGTCTGCAAATAATTCATCGGTTGCAAGTCCAAGCTTTGTTTTTTTCTTTAGTAACTCAAGGATGGATATATTCGTTACCTCACTACCGGTACCGCAGGTGGTAGGAATTAAAATCAATTCCCTATCCTTGATAATCTCAAGCTTTCTCTCAAATAAATCTTGAACCGGTGATATGTTCTTTAGTATAAGGAGCTTCGCAACATCCAGAATAGACCCTCCGCCGATTGCGATAACTCTTTTATAAGGAAGATTATTAATATCCGCAAGAATCGCTTCCACGATTCCATCGTTTGGCTCTCCATAACCATATTTTCCAAAATCAATTATAATTGGCTGATCCTTCTGGCCGATTAAATATTTCTGTATAATATAATCCAGTGTAATAATCAGGTCATCACTGCCAATCTGATAGCATTCATAGAATTCCAGAAAGGAATTGTAACTTTGTATTGTAGTCTTTAATCGAAATTGTTCCATGTCCATGATCCTTTCCTCATTACCTGTGTGTAGTAGTCACAGGCGAAATGTTATGGAGGTGGCTGTTGTAAGGCAGTATGTCATCCAAATCTTATGACACAATGATTCTGTATAAATACTACAACAGCCCTCTTATCATTATAAATTATATTCTTCCTTGGTTTCGATAATTGCCTCTTCCAATTTCTCAATTATAATGTCGATATGTTCCTTCGTGATTACTGCTGCAGGCTCAAAACGAATACATTTTGCATTCACTAAGGTACCTGCCGTTAAAACTCTTCTATCGAACATACCCTTTGCAACACTATAGCCGACATCACTTGTCACAAACTCAAGGCCTATCATTAATCCGATACCACGAACCTCATCAATTACTGTAGGGTACTTCTTAGCTAGTTTCTCAATTCCGCTTAAGAGATATTCCCCTTTCTCTGCACACTGACCCGGGATATCATTCTCTAGCATATACTTGATTGTTGCCAGTGCTGCGGAGCATGCTAACGGGTTACCGCCAAAGGTAGGAGAACCAAGAAGCCATGGATTATCCACCAATTCTTCTGTCCACATATGAGGTCTGCAGATAATACCGGTGATTGGCATGATACCGCCACCAAATGCTTTACCATAGGTCATAATATCCGGAACTACATCCTCTGCTTCACAACGGAACATCGTACCGGTTCTACCCATTCCAGTCTGAATCTCATCAAAAATCAATGCTACGCCATACTCATCACAAATTTCACGTACTTCCTTCAGATATCCCTTAGGTGGAATGATGATACCTGCTTCACCCTGAATCGGTTCTAAGATAACCGCTGCAACGCTTTCACCAACTGCCTTAAGATTACTGATCGCTTTTCTGATGTCCTCTGCTTTACCGTACTCAACATGCTGCACTTGCTGAACCATAGGTGCGTACGGAATACGATAGGTTCCCTTACCACCCATGGATACCGCTCCCATGGACTTACCATGGAACGCTCCTACCGTAGAGATATACCATCTACCTCCGGTTGCAATTCTAGCTAACTTTAATGCCATCTCCACTGCTTCTGCACCGCCATTTGTAAAGAAGCATTTTTCTAAATCACCCGGTGTAATATCTGCAACCGCTTTCGCTAAATATCCACGAAGAGGGTCTAATAATTCCTGAGAATGGAGTGCCTGATGCTCTAGCTGAGCCTTTACTGTCTCAATGATTTCTTCATTTCGATGACCACAGGTATAGATACCAAAGCCACCCAAACAGTCAATGAATTCTTCTCCGTATAATCCAGAGCAGTACGCACCATAATCTTTCCATTCAACTACAGCTGCATTGGTTGATACAGATTTACGGTATTTTAACCATCCAGGGCTTACATAGGTGTCGAAATATTCGACAGTTTCCTGTGTAATCTCCTTCTTCTCCTCATCTGTTAACTCATCGCTGTGTATAAACTTGATTACTTTGTTTAATTCCTTTACTACCTGCTCTTTGTTTCTCATAGTTATTACCTAGCCTTTCCGCTTTCAGATCATATTTATGATCATTATTCTTGGGGTTTTATAATTTACTAATTGCTAATTACCATATACCTATTTTGTAAAGTCAGCCCATATCTCGCTATAGAGATCCACTGATTTACCGATATTCTTAACATAATGTCCTTTGCTAATAACATCTGCCGGAATTGAAATTGCAGGGTTATTCTTGTAGTCCGCACCCATCAGAGCTGCTCCCGCTTTATTCGGGTTCAGATAAGGGAACTCAGTAACGATTTCTTTATTTACATCTGCCTTCATAACATAATCAAGGAATTTATATGCATTTTCTGAATTTTTAGAATCCTTAGTTATACATAAGTTATCAAAAAATAAATACATACCTTCCTTTGGATACGAAACTGCTAAGTTCTTATTCTCGGATAATGCGATCGCTGCTTCTCCACTCCAGAATAAACCTACAGAGGTTTCTTCCGTTATCATTAATGTCTTCGGTGAATCACTGTCGAAACTCTTGATATTTGGCTTTAAAGTCATTAATCGTTCTTTTACTTTCGCCAGTTTATCAGGATCTGTTTCATTCATGTCATATCCCATGCTAAGTGAAGTCACACCAATAATAGATCTAAAGTCATCCAGCACAACTAATGAGTTTGCATAAGCCGGTTTAAATAATTCATTATAAGTTGTAAAGTCCGCATCCTTCGGTACCTTCGTCTTATTATAAATGATGACACCTGCACCACCCAGATATGGAATGGAGTGTTTGTTATCCGGATCATAGCTTGGATTCATATAAGTGGGATCAATATTTTTTAAGTTAGTAAGCTTTGATTTATCCAATTCCTTTAATAAACCCTGAGAAATCATATTCTCTACCATATAATCACTCGGGCAAACAATATCATAAGTTCCGGCGCCGCTTCCTTTAACCTTCGCTAGCATCTCCTCATTATTGGAATATGTCTGCATTTGAACTTTAATACCGCTTTCCTTTTCGAATCCCTTAATCACGGAATCGGGGATATATTCTGTCCACATAAACAAATTTAATTTTCCTTTTTTCTCACCACCATTACCACAGGCGGTCAAAGATAATACGAACACTCCTACCAAAGCCAGTGCTAATAACTTTTTCAATCTTCTCATACTTTCCATCCTCCTTAATTAATAACTTAGATTTCTTCTGGGAATAGCTATCATTTATTGTCGTTCTGCAAGTATTAAGCAGTTGCCTGCCGCTTCTTGGTGCTCTTTGAATCTCTTTGAGATATTACAACAAGTGTAATGGTAATCACTAGTACGATGGTTGAAAGTGCATATACATCGGGAGTGACACCGGTTTTGGTGAGCTCCATAACCTTAAGCGGGAAGGTGTTGCTTCCAGGTCCCGTTGTAAAGAAACTGATGATAATATCATCAATTGATAAAGTAAATGCTAAAAACGCTCCTGAAATTACACCCGGCATAATAATTGGTAGTGTTACGGTAAAAAAGGTTTTGATTCTACCCGCACCCAGATCCATCGCCGCTTCTTCTACCGAACGGTCAAATCCAGCAAATCTTGCATTCACCGTGAATACTACAAATGGAATACTGAAGGTCGCATGTGCAATAATCAATGTTAGGATACCCATTGGAATCTGTGATAGATTAAAGATTGCTAACAATGATATACCTAATACAATCTCAGGAATAACAACTGGGATATAGAGGAGGGTATCAATAATCCCCTTCCCTTTGAACTTGTACTTAGACATACCATAGGAGGCCAACGTACCTACCACAGTTGCAATGATGGTACTGCTTAAGCCAACAATCAATGTATTGCCATAAGCCTGCAGTAGTGCATCATTTTGAAACAATTCGCTATACCACTTAAAGGTAAAGCCTTCGAACACAATATTTCGTTTGGAAGTATTAAAAGAGAATAATACTACGATTGCAATCGGCAGAAAGAGAAAAATATAGATTAGCACATCGTAGATGCCGGATATACCTTTCCAAAACTTCTTTTTTCTGTTTCTCATTTACATCACCCCCAAATCTTTAATATCACCACCACATCTCTTATAAATAGAAACAATTATTATGATTAATACAATTAACAACATAGACAGCGCCGCTCCAAACGGCCAGTTATTGGCTGCCTTGAACTGATTCTCAATCAGGTTACCAATTAACTGTGATTTACCGCCACCCATAATATCCGATACAAAGAAATAACCGAGGGAAGGGATAAATACCAGAATCGTTCCGGAGAAGATACCCGGGGAAGTAAGCGGTAAGGTCACATGGAAAAATGTCTTGACCTTATTGGCTCCGAGATCATTTGATGCTTCCAAGAGGCTGAAGTCCAGCTTATCAATCGAAGCAAAAAGCGGCAAAACCATATAAGGAAATAAGATATAAACCATACCTAATAACACAGCACCTCTGGTATATAGGATTTCTAACGGTTGATCTACAATATGAAGATCCACTAATACGGAATTGATAAATCCGGTCTTTCCAAGAATCGTCTTCCAACCATTTAATCGAATCAAGGAGTTGGTCCAAAATGGTACCATTAACAATATCATCATTAAGGCTTTTCTTTTTTTCGCTGCCTTTGCCATATGATAAGCAAAGGGATAAGCGAAGAGAATGCTAAGTACCGTGGTCAATACTGCCAGAATAAAGGAGTTTGAATAAATCTCCATATAGATGGGATTTAATAGTTCCTTATAGTTAGTCAGCGTCAATTTATATACAACATTATATCCGTCTGTTGACTGAAAGCTTAAATAAAACACATACAGGAGCGGTGCTGCAACCAATAAGATTAGCCATATGGTTACCGGTGAAACCGTTGACACCAATGGAAGTGTTTTATTACGAAAACCGTGGCTTTTCTTCATTTACACCCCTCCTAAGTTCACATTTTCAATTACATTATGAATGATATGGGCTGCAGATTTCATCAAAACCACATCCTCCAGTTCCCAGTAGATGTTAACAACTTCACCTACCTTGGGAATATCCTCCAAATCCATTCTACTCAGTTTCAATATCTGTCCGTTACCAAGTACAATATTGCTCTTAATGATATTGCCGACATAGATCTGTTCTTTTACAATTCCTTGTATCGAAAAACCGTCAACAGGTTCTTTTGACCACTTTAAATTCTCCGGTCTGACACAGGCATATACCATCTCGCCCAAATCAAAACTCATTCCTTCTTCCGCTCTACCAAGTATTTCACCTACTTCAATGCTAAGCTTTAGTTTCTCCGTATCTTTAGTTTGGATGGTGGCATCAAAGATATTAGATTCCCCTATGAAATCAGCAACAAACTTAGTTTTTGGCTTTTCATAAATTCCCTCCGGTGTATCCAACTGATCCAAATAACCTTGATTCATAATTGCGATACGATCACTCATCGTTAATGCTTCTTCCTGATCGTGCGTTACATAGATAAATGTAATTCCCAATTTCTTTTGAAGATTTTTTAACTCCAGTTGCATTTCTTTTCTTAACTTTAAGTCAAGTGCCCCCAAAGGTTCGTCAAGGAGTAATACCTTCGGATTATTAATCAACGCTCTGGCAATCGCAACTCTTTGCTTTTGTCCACCGGATAGCTGGCTAGGAAATCGCTTGTCATATCCATTAAGCTGAACCAATTCTAACATTTTCTGAACTCGCTCCTTAACCTCTGACTTAGCTACCTTTTTCATCTTCAAGCCATATGCAATATTATTGAATATATTAAGGTGAGGAAACAATGCGTAGCTTTGGAATACCGTATTTACATTACGTTCAAAAGGCTCTTTCTCTTCTACATTCTCCCCCTCAATTAATATCTGTCCGTCCGATGTTTCTTCAAATCCACCAATCATTCTTAACAATGTTGTTTTACCACAACCGGATGGACCAAGCATTGTAAGAAATTCACCCTCATAAATATCCAGGGTTAGATCATGCACCACGTGATTATCCGCATATTTTTTATTTACTTTTTTTATTTCTACAATTGCTTTTTTTTCCCCAGTCATTGTTATCACTCCTTTTTAGAGTTTTTATTTTGAAAGAAAAAGGGTGCTAACTATAAAAGTCAGCACCCTTGCCATCTATGTTTACTTCTATTAAATTGCATCATTTCCTCGTTCACCGGTTCGTATTCTCATGACATCTTCCACGTTCTTAATAATTACTTTTCCATCACCGACCTGACCGGTTGCTACCTTATCACGAATATCAAGCAGGATAACCTCCACGAGATCATCTTTGACAATAACCTCTATCTTAATCTTAGGAATTAAATTAATCGAGGTTCGAAGTCCCTTAAACTCCACCGGAGTTGTATCGCCCATCTGAATGCCACAACCCATAATACTCATAACAGACATACCACCAACGCCATGCTTTTGCAATACTTCCTTCACGATCTCTAGCTTCTCGGGTTTAATATACATCGTAATTTCTTTCATTATATCCCTTCCTTTCTGATAATAACTGATTTCCATAATACTGGCAAACTTGAATCCATAGCAAAGTCAATCCTTTAGAATAAAAAAACGTTTAAGCAGATTTTCTCTTCTTAAACGCATTTGTTTATTCCATTATAACCGATTCAATTGTTGTGAATTAACTAATTTATCCGAATTATACCAACCGTGCGTTATATTGTCAATAACCAAACCACAATAACTTAAACTGTAAGACTTATTGTATAATTTTTTACAATACGGAACATTTAATTCCAGGTAAATGTCACGCAGAATTTCGTCATAAGCTCCGTAGGATTCATATAGGTGTGCTTCGAGCTCGTCGGAAACCGAATCGAGTTCTCTTCCGTAACAGTATAGCTCCTGCCATCCACAATGATAATAACAATACCGGATAATACGGTCAGATATTCATAAGTATTATCACCATGACCATCCGATTCATATCTCGATCCACCCTCCAGATTCATCATATAGATTTCAAAGGTACGATCCTCTTCATACGGAAAATATTCATATGCTTTGTAGTCTTTATCCTTACTGATGTAAGAGGGATCAAGGTCGGCTTTATTTACAACAATAATATCATTTTTCGCTGAACTAATTAACGAATTAAATGATATTCTTAAGCCACTTACAATCTTCCCTAAAGTCTCCACGGTAGGCGTTGAAACTCCTCTTTCAATTTGTCCCAGCATGCTTTTACTAATTCCGGTTTGCTTTGCCACATCATCCAGGCTCATTTCTCTGGATTTGCGGATTCTTTTGAGATTTCTTGATACATTCTTGGTTATAAACTCCATAGTATTACCTCCTTGCCATTTAGTATGGATTTCGTACATATATCAAATTTTCTTAGCAGATTATGTAAGTTTATAAATTCACCTACACTTTTCATAAACACTACACATGTGCGTTTTAGCGCATTTTTAAAAATGTTATAGAAAAAAGAGGCCCTAACGCATAAAAAATCTGCATTAGGAACCTCATTACCATTAATGATTATTATTCAATTGTATAAACCGCCATGGCTTTCTGGCATCATTATATTCTGAAACCTATTTTATGTCAAGGAATACCGGAATAAATTGTTGTATCTGTAATATTTCAGGAACGGATACAGACAGTAACTTTTAAGCCGAACAAATATTCCTTGAAGTTTCAACTACTTGCCAAACACTTTTTTGAGCAGATTGAGTTTAAATTTCCTCAAACCTGATATATCGTACTTATAGGCAAAGATGCCAACTATTATTAGGGTTATCCCTAACCCCATGCAAAAACCCTGCACAAAATCCGGTACCGCTGTTATTCTTTTTGTTACAAGCCCTAATGCGATAGCTAGCGTACCTATTTGATGATATTTATTGATTTTATTGTCCATAATATTTCCTCCATTTTTGTATGTTCTGATTGATACATTTGTTCTTGTTTCACACTATTTAAATTATTATTAATTTGAGTTATTCACTTCGACTGCCTTTTATTTTAACACTGCTATAGCTTATAATCGTTAAATCTATGCTCATTCTGTTACATGGATCTATCATAAATCTTATAGGCGATTAAATATACAAGTAGGAAGAGGCTCACCAGTCCTAACAATACATTAACTAAAATTGGGTAAAATATTCCTCCGATTAATCCCACAGCATAAATAGCTACTAATAAAGAAAATCCAGCAACTCGGAATGCTTTATGACTGATTTCGTGAATTCTCTCATCTGAATTCTCTAACCTGCTGTTTTTCAGCTTCTCTTCATTTTTTAATATCAACATATTTTTAATCATCAATAAGATTGAGACAAATATAAGTCCTATCCCAACTCCTGTGTAAACCCCAAGCATCTGATCATTTAAATTAGCTTTCTTGCTTTCGTTTGCCCAGATAGACACCGCAAGAGTGAGGCATCCGATCCCGAACAAAAAAAGCATTCTAGTCATTCTTGCTTTAATTACCTTCTTATATTCTTCATTCGTTGTGGCTGTACTACTACAAAATATTCCGTTCATATATTCTCATCCTCCTGATCAAAAATAAATACTTCTTCGATTGTCACTCCAAAAAACTGTGCAATCTTATGTGCTAAAACCAACGATGCTTTATACCTACCATTTTCTAATGATATCACTGTCTGACGTGTAACATTCACCACATCAGCCAATTCATTCTGCGTAATTTTTCGTTCCTTACGCAATTCTTGAATTCTCGTCAACAAATTACCACTCCTCAATTAGTATAGTTCACTTTACATTTAAAGTATAGTTCGCTTTACATCAAATGTCAAGTGTATTTTACATTTTTATTTGAATTAGTTGTTTATTCTATCATTCCAATCTTATACCATTCTGGAATTTACAAATTAAATAAAAAAGGTCATTACTTCCCCGAATCCATTCCTATTATCTCTAATTTGGATTCTGGTCTGTAACAACCTTTATGATTAAAATAATCCTTTACAATTAATGAATGATATATTATTTACTTTCTCACTAATATAGATTTCATTATTAAATATCTCAACATTATATCCATCGATAACCCTCTTATCATATCGATCCATTATATCAGAGTAGAGCATTGGATCCTTTCTCGGAAATCTTAACGTGGATTTAAAAGATGCATTCTCTATCAAGAAGAAATGCTGTGCTCTTTGATTCAACTCATCGTGAGTATATAATTTGATGTGGCCATCCGATTTCATCATCATGTAATCATCTATGAACCGATCCGTATCATTCTCATTCGGGCACGGATCAGATATAAACAATTGTCCGCCTTTTTTCAAAACTCTACCTATCTCCTGAAATGTATAATCAAGATCCGGGAAATGATGTATCGCATAACGAGATACAATCACATCAAAGGAATCTTCTTCAAACGGAAATGTCATGCCATCATATGTAATAAATTCTAGATTAAATAATTCCAGTTCTCTTGCTTTATCATTATTTCTTTTTAATGTTTCTTCCAGTATATCCAACCCGACAATTTGACAATAAGGATTTCTGGCCGCAATTGCAAATGCCAAAAAACCATTCCCGGTTCCAAGATCCAATATCCTGTTCCCACGCTTTATGTTCAAACTATCCAAAATCTGTTCCCGATGCTTTTCATCTCTAGTTTGCTTATTATAATAATTTCCTTCTACAAAGCTGGTTTCAAACTCCAATTTTGTATTTATAATGTGTTTTTGAATTCTTGATATCTCATTCACTGTAATCATTATATCACCCCACATACATTCGTTAATGATTCTTTATTACTTCCTCATTAGCAAGAAATCTCTAACTATATATCTTTGTATATGGACACACCTCTATGCATTTTCCACACAAGGTAATCTGTCTATTTAAATAATGAGCAGATAATTCCTTTGCCTTCCTACTACATGCCGTTGCATCAAAGATCTCGTCCCGATCGATTCCCTGTTCCCATAAACGACCGGATATCGCTTTTCCTGGACATGCTTTTACGCAGAGCATGCAGCTACCGCATTTTGTTTGAATAATGGAAGTAGCCGTATTTAATGGTGCATCCGTCAATACAGAAGTTAGACGAATTGCAGAGCCATATGGTTCCGTAATAAAGAGGGCAGATCTTCCAATCCATCCAAGACCTGCATGAATTGCCACAGTTTTGTGCGGCATAATTGTACGATAATTACCATATTGTTTTGTAAAGGTAGTCGTTTGTCCCATCGCACGATACCCTAAGTTTTTAATGTGTTCGGCACATTTTATGGCCATATTGTCTAATCGTTTATTCAAATCATGATATGCATCATGATATTCCATCGTTGGTGATTTACTTATATTTCTTATTATCTCCTTGGGATATGCCAGTGCAATAGAAATACCATTGGGATAATGAGGAATATTATAAAATTCTGCTATAGAATCATCATTTTTATTAACATCAATTATTTCTTTGGAGTATAATCCTTCTATCTTTGCAAAGCCTACCATGGATGCGCCCATTTCTTGTAAGAGCTGTTCAATCTCATAATTCATTACACGATCCTCCCCCCTTGTTAAAATAACTTCTTTCAATCACAATCTCGTATTATAATATATGGTTAGGATGTCAAAAATCTAATCATAAGCCTTATGCACACTAATTATACAAAAAAGAGCACTTAGCTTAAGCATTCACATATTCATAATAATATCTTCGAATAAGGGTATTTGGCACTAATCAATACAACTATCATAATACTATTTGGTTATTTTATCCATCGGGCTTGCTACTATAGATTACCATTTTATACATATAATGTCAAATACCTATTCATCCGAGCCATATTTTGTGCCATATTTACCAAAAAAGATGTTGCATAATCAAAACTCCTTTTGATGAAGAGTGACTTGACTTCATCTTTTGGAATTTAATAATGCAACATCTTTTATTGACGTACACTTATTTTATATTTTCAACAAATTGAATCTTCAAGCCATTCGGATCAAGTACATAGAAGAACTTCACATGTGGATTCGGTTGAAATGGACCGCTTAGTATTGCAACACCCATTTCTTTAAGTTCCTCGATCTTTTGGTCTACACAATCAACTTCAAAACCAAGAGATATGTCTGATCCCATATTGATTTCTCTTGGTTCGGGGCTAGTCATAAGCTCAATTAATGTTTCTCCTTCACCTAAGAATACGATCTCTACACCTTTCCCACCAGTGAATCTTCTATTTTCTTTTAATCC
This sequence comes from Variimorphobacter sp. HTMS_6, assembly GCF_059717775.1. NCBI lineage: Bacteria > Bacillati > Bacillota > Clostridia > Lachnospirales > Lachnospiraceae > Variimorphobacter > Variimorphobacter sp. HTMS_6. The sequence continues at coordinate 866,746 of NZ_AP046094.1, read as the reverse complement.
CACTACCTCTTGATAAAATTTAAGCGATTCCTGCATATCTTTAACAACTAAAGTACTCCAACTATATTTCATAAAACAATCCTGTCCTTTCTCAACCAGCGTACTTTCAACCGAAGGCATACATTCCCGTGTGAATTCTTATTTTTAAAACGGAACATGCTACCCTATGTGTTAGTTTGAGCTTTATTATAAACTATAAAAACAAATATCACTACAGGATTTTTATAAGAATTTCTTTTTTATCTCATCAAACTTTTCATTTGTGATCAAAGCATCTTTTTTTAAATCCTTAAATATTACAATATAAGTCCATCGTCCATATGGCTCTATCTTTTTTATTTGTGACAGATTAATGAGATAAGATTTATGACTTCTCATAAATTGTTCGGGATCTAATTTGGTTTCAATCTCCGATAGGCTGGCTGACGTTGTAAAAGAGTCATCCTTCGTATAGATTACTGTTGTACTGTTCTCACGCTGAATAAGAATAATATCCTTGATATCAATAAAGCTCATACTTTCCTTGCCTTTTACTAACAACTTATCCAATCCTTTTTCGTATTTAACAATCTTATCAAGCTCATCATTCTTTAGCGGCTCCGATAGAGCTCTGATGCGTCCCAAGGTTTGATTTACCCGTTCAACTGGAAAGGGCTTTACAAGATAATCAAAGGCATACACTTCAAATGCTTCAGACATATATTCTGCATGAGCAGTTGCAAATACTATTTTTGTCTTTGGTTCCAGATCTGCAATTATTTTCGCACATTCCAGACCGCTAGCTCCTTTGATCTCAATATCCAAGAATACAACTTCCGGCTTGAACTTCGTAAATTGCAGGACAGCATCCGCCAGATTATCTGCTTCGGCTACAACTTCAAAACCATCATTTTGCTCAATTATCTTGTGTAACAAAATGCGGATACCTGCATCATCTTCAACCAAAATCACCTTCATGCTATTCAAATCTTCTCTTCTTTCTCTTGCTCAAAGGTTTTCCTAGAATTTCAGACCAAATAATTGCCTCCTGTAGTCTATCATTACTAATGATAATATCCGGTGTCGTATTTGGCGTAACCTTCCTGATGTTCATACTGTTTGAAACAGTATTCAAGGCTGACTTCTCCTGCATTTCTCGTGGAACATTCTGCTGGTAAGGCTTCCCTTGAGCCGGTTTCCCTTGTTTTGATCTATCTTGCATGGAATTATTTTGATTGTATCCCTGCGGCTTTGGTTTTATGTTGTTATTCGGATAATTTCCTGATATTGTCGGCCACTTCAGCTTTTGCCCAGTTGCTGCTCCCTGATTCTGCATACTAGACTGATTTTGAATACTAGGCTGGCTATAATCCGACGAATTATTATAACTTCCCGCCTGATCGAACATCTGTCTTTGTTTGTAATCCATTCTTACCTCCATGATGCTTCCAAAGCATCAGAACAATTGTAATTCAATTTCTTGCTTTGACTATATCCAAAAAACTATTATTTTTTATCTGTATTATCTACAATTGACTTCTTGGAAGAATCTGATATTTTCTCTCTCATCATGGTGTCTGCCTTAATATTCTGAAGATCATAATAATCCATCACTCCGATATGACCTTCCCTAAGTGCCTGTGCCATTGCTTTCGGTATTTCAGCCTCTGCTTCAACAACATAAGCACGCATTTCCTGTTCTCTTGCAACTGCCATCGCTCTTCTTTCCTCCGCTTTAGCCTGTGCAATATTTTTATCCGCTTCTGCCTGAAGAGTTTGAAGCTGAGCACCAATATTACGACCTACATCCACATCCGCGATATCAATGGACAGGATTTCAAAAGCAGTACCGGAATCAAGACCCTTACTTAAAACTCGTTTAGAGATATCATCCGGGTTTTCTAAAACCTCCTTATGAGCCTGTGCAGAACCAACCGTTGTTACAATACCTTCACCGATTCTGGCGAGTATTGTAGCTTCACCCGCACCACCGACAAGACGCTCCAAATTTGCACGAACCGTTACTCGTGCTTTAACGATTAATTCAATACCATCCTTAGCAACTGCTGATACATTCGAAGTTTCAATTACCTTAGGATTAACACTCATCTTTACCGCATCAAATACATCACGGCCTGCCAAATCAATTGCTGCTGCTTTTTCAAAAGCCAAATCAATATCTGCTCTTTCCGCTGCAATCAATGCATTGACAACACCATCAACATTACCACCAGCCAAATAATGTGCTTCAAGCTGGTTAACATTAAGTGAAAGGCCTGCCTTTACTGCCTTAATTAACGGCATTACGATTCTGGAAGGAACAACTCGTCTAAGACGCATACCAATCAGATTAAATATGCTAACTCTTACATTGGCAGCTAAGGATGAAATCCATAAGCCGACCGGAACAAAGCTGAAAAACAAAATAATTAGTAACCCAATAATACCAATAATCACTAAAGAAATAATGGTTGAATCCGTCATAAATAAATACCCTCTTTCTCATATTTTTATATTAAGCAATTGCATAACAATACTTCTCATAACTTCATACAATTACTTATATTTTAATTATGTTTTTCTTTTACAATCAACTTTGAACCTTGTACTTTATAAATCACAATATTCGTACCCTTCGTTATATATTTACTCTCCGATATCACGTCAAAATCGATTCCATCAAAATTACCAACACCACTCGGTCTTAAATCCGTAATTGCAACCCCTTGTTTATCCAGCAAGTAATTCAGATCATTGGAACTTATGTATCCCTTATCCTTATTCTGCTCTTCCTTTAATATAATAGGTGATTTCAACTTCCCATGTGATAATAACCCCAAAATAACAGCTAGCATAATTGCAAGAACTGCTAGCACAATTACAGTAATAATTGCTCCTTCCACAAAATTATCTGCAACCAAAAATACTGCAATAATCAGACAAGTAACACCACCGATTCCGGGAGCATGCAACCCGGGCGTTATCATTTCAATTCCAACCAATATAAATCCGGCAATAAATAAAAGAATTGCCAACAACAAAAATCCGTCAATCAATCCGAACATATCCATTCTCCTTTCTTATCAAACAAGCACCTAACCAAAATCTTTTTTGTTAACCTTTTATTAACTATGACTCTTAACGTTAAGCACTTTATTTAATACTACTATAACTGATTTAATGAAAATACGTAATAGATATCCTCTCACTTATACATTTTCCCGTGTAAAGTGTCATAATATTCTCCCTTGTGCTGTTAGAGATAATCTCTAATAGTTAAATTAATTATTTAAAACCTTTCATATGCACTAGCTTATTTATGCTTTAAGAGTTGCGATACATATCTTCTCTTTTAGGAATGGTTACGGTAAAACCTGTTCGGTTTGAATTGGACATCACCTGTATGGTACCCCCTTCTTCATGAACGATTTTGTCTACTATATAAAGCCCCATACCATGTCCCTTTTCTTGCTTCGTTGTAACACCCTGTTTAAATATATCACCTATTATTCCTTCCGGTATCTGTGGACCATTATTATAAATCACGAAGTTATACCCGTTCGGATTCTCCCCAATTTCAATATGAATGCTCTTATTTTTTTCTAATACGGATAATGCCGTGATAGCATTATCTATAATATTGGCAAGAATCTTGCACAAATTCCAGGGCTCCATCGTGATATGCTTTAAATCAGATCGAACTTCAAGATAAAGATCGATATTTTTTTGCTCTGCTGCCTGCATTTTCGATTGAAGGAGAGCATTCACTGCCGGCTGTGCAGTTTTTAGTGCCTTACTTACCTTCATAATATCTTTGAACACAGGATCCAGATAGCTCTTTGCTTCCCCATATTCATCCAGTTCCAACAATCCATAAACAACTTGTATGTGATTCAGATAATCATGCCGCTGTGCACGAAGTGTTGTATTCAGTTCCTCTAAATCATGAATACTCTCCTCCATATTAACATTTTTATATTTCCCGGCAAAATACAGACCCAGAATTGTAATAAAGCTGCTTAATAGCATCATACCCATAGTTAGGAAGATATAATGATTTACCTCACCAAGTAACGAACTACCCATACCTATCCAAATAATGAGTCCAATTAAAAACTGTAAAATATTTAACGTTAATAAGGTTCCTACCAGCTTTTTGATACTCAATTTTATTCCCACCTGTTATTTCTTATTTTGCTACTGTTTCTACATTTTACCATCGCTAATATAAACGCACAAGCGAATAAGGTGTCTTCTAATTCTTCTAATTAATTTTTAATTTCTACTACTATATATTCGTGAGAAATCCCATCGCACGCTTTACAACCTCCATCTTCTCCTTCGATGTTAAAGTCTCAAGCAGTTTAAATGCTACGCCGGAAGCGGTTTCCGGACAATAGGATGTAATAATATTACGATCGACCACAATCGGTTGGTTGATTACATTTACGCCAAAGGACGCCAGCTCTTTTTGCCTGTATCCACCGCTTAAATGATAGGTAGTGGCGTTGCGACCCTTCAAGACTCCGCTTTTTGCTATCGGTAGGGAACCTACACAAACGGAAGCAATTATTTTATTCTTCTCATCAAATTCTTGAATCAGGTGTAAAAATCTTTCATGATAGGCTTCCTCGTAAAACCCAAATTCCTGGTAACCTCCCGGTATAGCAAGTGCATCATAATCGTCAACATTGATCTCATCAATTAATTTATCCACAAGAACCGGTACGTGAAAGGTGCTGATTACTTTTTGCTGATATCCACAAGTCTCCACCTCAATATCATAACCAAAATCAAATCTTCCCCATCCCAGTACATCGATAAATACACTGAATTCCATTGTTTCAAAACCCTTTGCTAATAGAACTAATACTTTCATCTTGGTCTCCTTTGTAGTATATTACCCTTCCAGATACGCTAGATACGGAACCATCCTGTTATTAATATTTGCAAGTACGATGTTTGATCTACCTTTTACGGAATAAACCTCGGTTCCTACATCCAATAACGTTGCATCAAAATCTTTAAATTGCTTTGTTACATTTGTCCTTGTAATTACACCAAGCTTTTTATCATTCTCTAAGGTCAGATCAGTTACCCAATCTACTGTAGCCGCATTCACATATGCAACGTTCTTATAGACTAAGAGATCCGTATCACCATCCTCTTTTAAAAGAGCATCCGGGCTGTCGTTATCCGAAGTGTTGTGACCATTCACGGTATTATCTTGTTTTGAAGTGCTTTTCCCTTGCTTTACGCTGCTACTGCCTGTACTTTTAACTTGCTTACCCTCTTTTGTCGTACATCCGGTCATAACAAAAACCATCATTAACATTAATACCATGCTACACACATAAAGCATTAATTTTTTCATATAATTACCTCCGAAACCACAACATACCTATAAAACAATATTATCATTCCACACTGTAAAAATCCACTAAATATTGTAATCATGTCTCAATTTTAAATGAATTTCTACCAGATAATGAAAGGAGTTCATACAAAAAGAAGACACCTATATATCAGTGTCTTCTTTTTGTATGTTAGCATTCAAATATGGTCTTGTTAATATTTACATTACATCATAGCCTCATCATTTATATTATTGATACTTCTGCTCCAGCTCTTCTACAACACGAAGATACTTATTCTGGACATCTTCTAGCTTCATCTCTTCTTCAAATGCAGCACATTCGTTATTCACCCTGTCCAGGGTATCCTGTTTCAATTGTTTTTCTGCAAAGGTATAAACCACAGCGTCTTCTTTATCAATATGTCGATGCAATAAATGTGTATAGGAGATTGCATTCGCAATGACATCGAGCTTCGCTTCTTGATCTCCTGCCTTTACTTTACCAAGAGCTTCTTCCAACTCTCTGATAAAAAGACGACCTAGGTCATGCTCTACAAGCATTCCGTAATTGATTAACTTCTCAGCAGGACCGCCTATCTCATCCACCATCTTGTTAAACAATATCTTCTCCTCCTTACCGTGATGGTGTCTATCAGCATAGCTTCTGACAAAATCAATCATTTTCTCAAAATCAGCATAGTCAATATCTTTACCGTTCATCACACCAAAGCAAGCTTTACGAATTACTGCAAGCATTCTTTTGATTACTTTATGTTCATCCACCATAAGTGCTATACCGTTCATATTAACCCACCTTTCTAATCGTATTTATCCCGTCATCTGTTCTGAGATATTCATATCCGCTTGTTGCTAAAAATCCGTTAATCCATGCGTTTCTAAAAGCATAAAAACTTGCAAGCTCCCCACCGGCATTCTCCCAGAATGGTTGATGGAGATCTCTGGTTGTCTCCCAAATCATCTCAGTTTCAGTACTTGAAGTAATATTATTCACACGATCACAAGGCATTCCTTCTACCAAATAATCAAATATCAACTGAAAATAATCCTCCGGTGAACCCTGGTTTAATGCGATGTCCTTGCCTCTTTCTTGACCATCCAGATAAAATAGATTTGCGATTTCTCCCTTGTCTACTGCATTACCCTTCAATAATTCTGTAGCAACAAAAGCTAATCTGTTTTCTACACTTATAATTTGCTCTTGAAGCCACCCATGAATATTGGAGTGCTCAATTATCTCTTCTAACTCTCCCTGAGCAAGTGAACCGAATTTTGCATAACTCTCAGACAAAACTGAATTTGCGTCAAAGCCCTTTGTATTTGCCAGTACTGCGATATCCCCGATTAATTTTTCCTGAAGTAATATTTTATTGTATAGCCAATAATGGATTTTTCCCAAAAATGCGCTCATTTACACATCCTCCTATGATTTTTAAAGTATTTTATTAATTGTCTTAGAACTATGACTTTATTATAATGACTATTCACAATGAATAGTGTAGCTATGGCTACATATAAAAAGAGATAGATATCTTTCATGAATACTTGAAAAACATCTATCTCTTTTAACTTGAACATATTATGTATTTTTTACTCAGGTTTTTTTAAACTTATCATCAATATAAAACCTATTACACTTGCAATAGAAGCAATAACGAAAGAAAATGCTGTTCCCATTGAAGTACCCTGTACCGCTCGAACCAAATAAGGGCAACCGATTGAACTTACAGCATATCCAATCATCACAACCCCATAATTCATTCCGGCATTATCCATTCCAAAATAATCCGAGCTGATGGTTGGATACATACCCATAAATCCTCCATAGGAGAAAGCGATACAAGAAATAAATACTAAGAATAGATCTCCCTTTGCTACAGTAAGAAATGCGATTGCCATCATGTTGAACAAAAATAAGAATAGTAATAGGTTTTTTCTTCCGATTCGATCGGATAGCCAAGGGGTTAGTAATCTTCCTGTTGTATTTAATACGGATACCAGCATTACTCCAAACAATGCGACTCCGGTGCTTAATCCCCTTTCCTTACCCAAAGACATTAGCATTGGATTCATCAAAAAGTAAGCGGGTACGGCAAGCATAAAAGTTATCGTTAGGATATAATACTGTTTCGTTCTCATCATCATCGCCATCGTGTATTGTTTGGATGTCACAGGAATATTTTTCGGTTTCACCTCTGATTTGTATCCGGCTGGTGGAGTCTTTATAAACCATGCTAATGTAAAGCATATCACAAACAAGATTGTTGCTACCGTTACCATTGCGGTTTTAAATCCGTGTTGCTCTAGAATATTGTTCGCAATCGGATTCATGATAAGACCAAATAATCCGGCGGAGCAGATTATAATACCGGTTACCATACCTCTCTTGTCCGGGAACCATTTCTGCATCGTTGCAAGCATCGTATTATAAGCGACACCACATCCAAAACCGGTAATACATCCATAGGTAATGTTAAGTAACCAGGGATGTGATACCGGCACATAAGCACTCAAAAACAAACCAAGACAGAGCACTGCACTTCCCCCGAGTATAAGTAACCTCGCCGGAAGCTTCTTTTGCATATAACCACCGGCCAGGTTACCGAAGGTAAACACCCCCAGCATGATACCAAAGGGCAGATTAGCTGAGGAGGTGTCTAAATTATATTTTTGAATCGCGTATGGTTGAAATATACTCCAAACATACGCAATTCCATAACAAAACTGTACACATGCGGCAAATATCAATATCACATAACGATTCGGTATTTTCGTATTTGTCATCTTTAGTTCCTTTCAAAAAAGATATAGTTAATCCAAAAGCTTTAGTGCAATTTCTTGTCCGGTGGGGGTAGCTGCCAGCCCTCCCTGCCCGGTTTCTCGTAATGCTTTCGGCATTGATTCCCCAACTTCTCGCATTGCATCAATCACTTCATCCGGCGGAATTTTACTGTGAACACCTGCAATCGCCATATCTGCGCTTGATATAGCATTCACTGCTCCTACTACATTTCTCTTAACACATGGTACTTCCACTAAGCCTGCCACGGTATCACATACCAAACCAAGCATATTTTTTAATGACATCGCTACTGCATGACAGATACTTTCTTCATTGCCACCGTTTAGGTAGGTCAAGGCACCGGCTGCCATGGCACTGGCTGAACCGATCTCCGCCTGGCATCCTCCGGCTGCTCCTGCAAGGAAAGCCCTGTAGGCGATTACTTCTCCGATGCCGGAAGCAACATACATCGCTTCAATCATCTTATCCAGTCCTACACCATACTGTTCTTCATATGTTAATAAAATAGCCGGAATAACTCCACAGGAACCAGCGGTCGGAGCGGCAACAATCTTCTTCATGCAGGCATTAGATTCACCCATTTTAAGTGCCTTAGCCATCACCTCTCCGATAAAAGAGCCGCTGATCAATACTCCCTCTTTCAATGCGAGTGAAACCTTTGCACCATCTCCTCCAACCAGCCCACTTTCTGATTTCAGATTAGCATTATAGGCTTGATCAGCATGCTTCATACTTAAATAAAGCTCTTTCATCTTATCAAATGAATCCTCTTTTGAGGCTAATCTTTCATTCATATCATCTTCTAAAACAACTTCCCAGAATGATTTTTCCTTTGTTGTACATAAATCCTGTATTTCGCTCAGGGATCTAAAACTCATTTTTTTCCTCCATACTCAAATAAGTGACCTTCACAACACCCTCAAGTTTTCTCAACCAACCGATTGCTTCGAGTGGTACCTCCTGATCACACTCCACGATCATAACCGCATTACCTCCACGTTTATCACGATAAAGCTGCATCGTTGCAATATTAATTGATTTATGGCCGAGCATCGAGGTGACATCTGATACATGTCCCGGCTGATCCACATTATGAACAATCAAGGTCGGGTAGCAGCCACAGATATTTGCTTCCAGTCCGTCTATTTGATTGATCACAATTTGTCCCCCACCGATCGAGGATGCAACAATCTCTAATTCTGTTCCAAGCACTCCTTTTAACTTAAGCAATACAGAATTTGGATGAGCATTCTTTAATTCGATGGCTGAAAATCCAAACTCCATTCCACGCTCTGTCGCAATTTCCATACTACTTGGTATTCTTTCATCGTCCGGCTTCATACCCAACAAACCCGCAATCAAAGCTTTATCCGTTCCATGCCCCTTTCCCGTAGCAAGAAATGAGCCATGTAAATAGATATCCGCAGAACGGATTTCTTCTCTCAGAAGTTGTCTGGAGGTAAATCCGATTTTTACTGCGCCTGCTGTATGTGAACTGGAGGGGCCAACCATTATTGGTCCTAAGATGTCAAATATATTCATGATTTAGTTCAATCCTCTCCTCAAATATACATAATCAGTATGCATTCATATCTTATCCATAGATTATCTTGTAATCATAAATTACATCGCCTTTTGATATAAGAATTCAATATCCTTTATCGTAGTTTTTCTGGGATTAACAGCTATATTACCACTCTTCATCGCATCGGCTGCCATCTCCGGAATCTTATCCTCAGTTACCCCAACAGCATTCAATCCTTCCGGAATTCCCAAGTCACTGAGAAGTCTACGAATTTCTCTGATTAATGTATAAGGATCAAAGTAGAGGATTTTTTCTCTACCTTCTTTAATAAAATCATAGATTACTTCATACCTTCCATTATCCGCCAACGCATTAAATTCTAACACGGTTGGAAGTAAGATTGCATTCGCCACTCCGTGGGGAACATTGAAAAATCCTCCAAGCGGATGTGCCATCGCATGAACATCACCTAATCTTGCCCATGCAAAAGCTAATCCAGCAAATGTGCTGGCAAGGAGCATAGAGGAAGCCGCCTCCTCATTACTGCGATCAGCCACGAATTTTCGTATATTCTTACCGATTAACATCATAGCTCTTTCCGCCATCATGTCAGTAAATGGAGAAGAGGCTTTCGAGAGATAAGCTTCTATCGCATGGACTAATGCATCCATACCCGTAGCAGCTGCAACGGATGGAGGTAGAGACATAATAAGGTCCGGATCAAGTAGTGCATAACTCGGTACTAATTCATAACTAAAAACAGTTAACTTATAATTTCTTGCCTTATCTGTAATTACCGCAAATGCCGTAACCTCACTTCCAGTTCCTGCTGTTGTAGGAATAGCTATAATCGGAGCAATTTTTCCCGGTACTAGATTGGCTCCTTCATAAGCTGATATTTCTCCTCCGTATACAGCCAATACTCCTACCGCTTTTGCTACATCCATCGGACTTCCTCCGCCCAGTGCAATAATTCCGGATGCCTTCCCTTCTTTATAAGAAGCAAGAGCTGCATTCACCGTTTCAATGGATGGGTTTGCTTCGATATCTAAAAACTCTAGGTGTTTCATTCCTGCCAGATCTAAAATATCCGTTACTTTTTTTACTGCTCCGACCTTCTCTAGTCCCCGGTCAGAAAGAATGAGTACTTTACCCTGTGCTGTTTTTTCCAATAAATCAGGCAGCTTCTCCAGACTGCCTTTTCCAAACACGATATTCTGAGGTATCGAAAACATAAATTCCTTCATACTGATTCTCCTATCATTCCGTTATAGTTTTTCAATCATACACCAATCTTATACTTTGTTGGTAAATTTAATTCCGTTTCCTTCATTCCCTGATGTTTATTCCTGTTCATTCCCATTCGCAGTAACTTGCATTATCATACCTCCCAAGATCAAAATTAATATAGTGGATTATAGGAGGCTTCTTTTCGTATGTATTGGAAAATCTTATACTATTTGCATTATGTTCACCTTACTTTCTTGCACAACAAAATCCCGCATCGCGGGAAATCGTGTACACTTATTATTTTTCCTAAACAATCATGATTTCTTTCATCTTATGTAAAACGGATGGTGTTATTAATGTAAATCTTTTGAACTCGTGAATAAAATGTGCCTGATCATAAAAGCCTAGTCGCTCATATATTTCATGCTCATTGTTTTCCTTCACGATATCGATTGCCTGCTGTAGTCTTATAATGCTGGCATATTTTTTCACAGATATTCCTACATTATTTTTAAATACCCTATCAATATAGCAGTGGCTGTATCCGGTCGTATTCACCAAATCCGTAACATTTATAAATCCGGACTCTTCTCTCACTTTCTTCATAATTAACGTGGCGATGATATTGGGTTCTATTTTTACATGGTTCTCAAAGTAATTCATAAAACAGTTTACACGTTCCTCCATCGTTAGATTCTGGGACAATATATAAATCATCTCTTTTATGTTCATAAAATCAGAAAGCTTGCGTTTGCTGTTAATGATTGTATTCATCTCTTTTTTAAAGCATTCCGGGATATTACCCGGATTAAAACGCATACCGAAACATTTTTCATAATTACCAATTCCGGAAATTTTACCATTGAGGATGCATCCACACACAAAAGCTTCAATCTGATCTCCCTTCCATACAAATTCAATATCCACACATCCATCCGGAATGGATATGATATCTTGACCATTCAATTTATCAAATTCGTAAAACTTATTAAACACCGAATGATTGACTACAATCTCCTTATATCCAGTTCCTCGCTTGATACAGAACGATTTATGGTTCATACTTATCACCTCATAATTAATATATTGATTAAAAAGAAGGAGCCACTGTGAACCCAATAACCGGATACACAATAGCTCCTTCGCTGTCGCATATTTAACTTTTCCTAATACGTAAAAAAGTTGGCACTTACGCTATAAGAAACGTCTTTGCCAACTTTCTTTCATAATACATTAATTATTTTAATTCGTCAAGCTTAGATAAGTAGGTAATCAGCTATCTAAACTTAATATAATTAAGTATATGCCTGATTATATTAAGTATCAATGCTATCCTATTCTGAGCACAACGCTTCAATCGGATCTTTTTTAGAGGCCATTTTTAAGTTCATAACTAATTTTTTTCCAATAATTTAGTACCTGTATTGATATATTGCGGTCCGGTATCATATCCCTTTAATGAAGCGATTGCCTCTGCCATCCCAAGATATCCCATTGTATAAGGATTTTGTAATACCAGTGACGTGATGGCTCCATCCCTATAGAGTTTAATATTTTGCTGAGTTCTATCAAACCCTATGCCGATTACTTTCGCTTTTGAAGCTTGAATTGCTTTACCAATTCCTTCTGTCGAACCCTCATTCGTACCCAATAAACCTACCAGATTATTATTTGCTCTAATCAACTCCTCTGCAGCAACTTGTGTATCGTTTGGATCACCATTTTTATATATTGAATCCAGTATCCGAAATCTTCCGTCTTTACCAACCACATCTCGAAATCCACGCTCTCTTGCCATCGTGATGTCATAATCAGGTGTAACACCAAATATCCCAATATCACCCGTTTTAATTCCATTACTATCTAATTCCTTCAGCATACTAGTTCCGGCAAGCATACCTGCCGTATAATTATCAGTCGCTAATGTCGTAACCGCTTCCTCAGCAGCAGGAGAATCAACATAGACGAATTTAACCCCTCTAGCCTTCGCATCCTCAATTGGTCCTGATAGCTTTCTTGGATCATTTACTGCAATTAATATAGCATCCGCTCCGTCATCTACCGCTTTCCTTAGCACTTCAATCTGCTCCTGTGTATCTCTTTGCTTTGGGGCTTCCCATCTATACTCCATACCGGATAATTCTGCCATATCTGCGGCTCCATTGTTAATGTATTGCCAATATTCATATTCTTTATCCGTTGTTATTAAATAAATCGTATATCTATGTTCCAAATTCACAGTTGTTTTACTTGAATCACTTCCTGATTTCTCATACCATAATACGAAGCACAAGAAAGCGATTACCGTTAATATTAAGTTAAAAATGAAATTCTTTTTATTCATTGATAACCTGCTTTCTATTTGAATTCTTTGATAACCATACATTAGTATTTATTCGAATTCATTATGCAATATTCTAGATATCATATTAAATCACGTTATATAAACCAAGCGGGCATTTCGCAATTTATCCACGATATACCCGCTTGGCATCAACTAACTTAATTCTGTTTTTATGATTTAGCTATTCTTACGATTTTTCTGATAATTCCAATGGTCAATACACATTTGCTTCAAATCCCTGCTTGCAGTCCATCCGAGGTATTTCTCAGCCTTTGTTACATCTGCATAACATATAGCGATATCTCCCGGACGGCGTGGAGTGATTTTATATGGTATATCAATTCCACATGCTTCACTGAATGTTTTTACCATCTCTAATACACTATAGCCAATTCCCGTTCCGAGATTAAAAGAATGAGTACCTTGGTTATTAGAGAGATATTCCAGTGCTGAGAGATGTCCCTCTGCCAAATCCATAACATGAATGTAATCTCTGATACCGGTTCCGTCCTTGGTAACATAATCATCACCAAATACTTTCAGGTATTCCAATTCGCCTCCGGCAACCTTCGCTATGTATGGCACCAAATTATTCGGGATACCGTTCGGATTTTCTCCAATTAAGCCGGATTGATGTGCGCCTACCGGATTGAAATATCTTAATAGAGTAATTGCCCACTCCGGATCTGCTTTGCTGATATCCTCAAGGATTTCCTCGATTTGACGCTTCGCTGCTCCGTACGGATTTGTAGTATGTCTTTTAAATTCCTCTTTCATTGGCGATACGTTATCTCCGTACACGGTTGCCGACGAAGAGAAAACCAATTTCTTACAACCTGCATTTTGCATACACTGCAATAGATTTAACGTACCGATAATGTTGTTTCTAAAGTACAGCAATGGTTTTTCTACGGATTCCCCAACCGCTTTAAGCCCTGCAAAATGAATTACTGCATCAATTTTATGTTGGTCAAAGACCTTACTAAGTTCTCCCTCATTGCAGACATCAATCTGATAAAATGTTGGCTTAATCCCGGTTATCGCTTTAATATTATCCAAGGCATCAAGACTTGAATTAGACAAATTATCAACGATAATCACATTATAACCTGCCTCCTGCATCACAATAGCGGTATGGCTTCCAATGTAACCTGTTCCACCTGTAATTAAAATGTTCATACTGTTTTTCTCCTTTTTCCTAAAAAAGTGCGCTCATATTATGTGCATAATTACCCGATAATTACACAACGTCTATATCATAAATCATCTGGCATTATTATTCAAATACTTTTTAACAATCTGCTAAATTATTACATTTAATTGACTTATAATAAAATTCATATGTAACGATATCGGACACTTCATTGTAAGAATCATTTTACAAGATACACCTTTTCCTATATAATGATTCAAAGATATAAACATTTACCAAAGAACAGGAGAAGCTTATGCAAAAATTACTCGATGGAATCGTAAAATTCAGACGAACTGATTTTGAAGCACATAAAGAACTCTTTAGCCAATTGAAGGAAGTACAAAAGCCACACACTCTATTTATCACTTGCTGTGATTCCCGCATTGATCCGAACCGAATCACTGGAACGCTTCCCGGTGAAATGTTTATTATTCGAAATATTGCCAACATCGTTCCGCCATACCGTGTTACCGATGAATATGTAGCAACTACTTCAGCAATCGAGTATGCGGTTATGTCTCTTGAGGTTGATAATATCATAGTATGCGGCCACTCCAACTGTGGCGGCTGTGGGGCTGTACTAAATCCCGGTGAAAAACTGAAAAATCTCCCCCATACACACAAATGGCTTGAGTTAGCTGAACCAGTTCGTGAACAAGTCCTTCGCTTACATGGTGATGAATGCGAAGAGGCAATCGATTGGATTATGGAGCAAACTAATGTAATTGAACAATTAAAGCACCTTATGTCCTTCCCCTACATTAAAGAGCGAGTTCAAGCAGGGTCTTTAGCCGTAAGCGGGTGGTATTATATTATAGAAACCGGTGAAATTTATATATATGATAAAGAAACCAGTGAATTCCATTTAGCAAATGGATGATCACTAACTTTTCCTTTCCATATCACGGATGTAAAATGCCACCTGATATGGAAAGATGTCTTCTGCATCCTTCAATTCATTTCCAATCAGACGTTTGATATTCTGGATACGATAATTAACCGTATTACGATGGGTAAAGGTATCTTCTGCTACTCGTATCAGACTTCTGTCATTTTTGATATAGCTTCGTAAGGTATCAATATAAGAGCTGTTATGAGAAAGATCATACTTTTCCAGCACTCCTAACACTTCTTGCGCATAGCTTGTTAGTATCTCCCCATCTTCAATTGAAAATAATATCTTAAAGAAACCCATCTCTTCAAATTTTACAATGTTATTGCCTGTGACTGTCGCCATCTTCATCGCGGTTTTCGCTCTTTTATATCCAATCGAAAGATTATCAATTCCCTGAACTCTTGGTCCTATCCCCAAGAACAAACTATGCTTCTTATCAAAGTAAGTAAAACTTTGAAGAATTAAATCCGGTAATTCCTCCAGGTATTTGTCTTGCATATTGTTAAGAACCAGCACCAGAGTATCTCCTATTCGAATTAACCCATAAGAAATATTCATCTTTTTATTACCACGACGAAAACCGAATAGATTCTCCAGTTTATAAACTGCATGGTTAAAGTTTACCTCTTCTTCAATCTGTTTTTTAACACTCAGATAAAACATCTGAAATGTACCGTTAACATCATATCTGACTTCTATCGTCTGTCTGTATTCAGCAATATTTCCATGTCCCTGTATAATCTCTCGAAATGCCTTGCCAATTTTTTTCTCGTATTGTTTTTGATCAATAATTCTGGTACAAAAATCCTGAATCAGGTTCGTGATAGCCAACTCCCATGGCATCTCCAATAGCGGGAAACGATTTTCATCACACCAACGAATTACTTCCTCAGGAATCTCATGCAGATACATTCCCGTATTAATAATGATACCTGCACATTCATATACTGCCATCTCCCTAACTAGATTTAATAGCCAGTTTGGCTGACTCGCCTTCATACCGGTTGTGATAGCCAATTCCTCTCCATGAAATCTTGATACAATTGTTTCATCCTCCAGCATATGAACCCAACTCACAACTGTGTCCATACCTGATTTACCTGCCACTAATTTAAGACGGAACCGTTCTTTTGTCTCCTCATACAGCTCCCAAAATCGTACTGCCATTTCAATACCTTCTCTCATTAGCCCCATTTTTCAACAATACAAATATATGTATCGGGAGCACAAAATAATTTTATATTTTTAGATTATCAGATTATATACAACACGTCAATTATTAAATATAATGTATACATAACAAAGATATTTCAAAGCACTTATAACATTAATTACCATAAAGGAGGATTACCAATATGTATATCGACAGCACAAATATTTACTTTAATGTACACGCTCATAATTCCAAGTTTTCTTCCAATTGTGATCCCTCTGAAAAATATTATAACTGCGAAAATTTCTTCTCTCGTACTCCATTCAGACAGAAAATCAAAAATTTGTTGAGAAGAAAATAAAATACTTTAGTCAACTTCATAAATTTCTATATAAATGCATAAAAAGCGATAACCGGTATCCTGTGGTGGGGATACCGGTTATTTGTTTAATAATATTTGTTATAACTTTAGGGTATTGATCAAGAAAAGAGATACCTATTACATCTGCAACGCGCTCCCGCTTGGATGAAGTACGTTCCCTTAATTTTCTATGGTTACAACAATTCTTTCAACCAATCCATTACGGATGTCTTCTGCAGCTAGGCCTTGTATGCTACTGCTTTGCACTACCATAGCTTTTCCCTTGCTACCCTTATAATATATTTGGTATTCTGATATATTGTAGCTGCCCGGGATTAGATTAGTGCGGTTTGATATACGGTATTCTACTTTTGTTTTCCCTAAGAATGTCGCTATCACTGCTCTGTCTTCTCCAATTAGATATTCCGGCAATAACGGCACAAATTCCAAAGTGAGCTGGTTATCAGCATAGGAAAACGGCTTCTTTCCAAACATCATAATTTGCCAGATATGAATCATCTCTACCGTTGAACCGCTCAATCTTGCTACAAAGCCCTTACCATGTAATTGCTTATCCGGATTACTGCTGCTTGCTATGAAGGAGGAGTTCTCCAATATGCTTCTTCCATAAATCTGCGGATCCAAAAATGGTACACATGCTGTTTTAAAGTCTGTGATAAATTCTTCATAAAGCTCATTCTTAATCAATTCCAGCAAATACTTATATTCCATATGAAGCCAGATCGATTCATTTTCCAACCAACCCGGAGTAAATGCCTTAGCCCTTCCAAGCTCATACCCCATCTCAGCTAAGGATTCATTCACCTTATACATCAATAGTTTCTTATCAAATAGAGCACTTTGCTTAATATATCGGTAAAGGTTTTTCTTCTCGGTCTGATTCTCCTGAAGCTTCAGACTTTTTACTCCGCCCTCTAAAAACATTGGCATATTCCTCAACGTAAAATGAAGCGGAATGATGGAGTCACCTTCCACATAATAATCATCCAGTTCATAATAAAAATAGGTTGGACAAGGATTGTTGCTGTATTCCTTTGCCTTACTTACTGCCTCTTCCAAATAATCTGCCCATGATTCAAGTCCTTCCAATAATTCTATGGAAGCGAGCTCAAACTGTGTACCATCAATACCAAATATCGTTTTCTGCCGGTACTGTTCTTTCGCTTCATTAAATAACTTCCATAATTCAAATGCATTATCATGAGATGCTTTGTATTTTTTCAGTCCAGCATTTATATGCTTATAAAATTCTCCAACCTCAATCGGTATGCTTATTGCTTGCTTGGTCTCACTCAGCACATTCTTCATAAATCTAACCATTCGAAGAAGTTCGTAGCTCTCTGTCATGGAGGATCCAAAGATTGCCGGAAATCCATTGAGTGCATCATACCATCCGGGGCGTCCTCCCTCCATCTCTATGCCAAGGCCATAGGGATCGAGCGTGGTAAACTTATTTAGTGCCAATATGAATAGCTTGGTCATTAATGTGCTGTAATAGACCTCCCCTTTTCCATATTCCGTATGGATCAACTCATGAGTGACTTCACTCTTAGTTTCCACATCGAGGAACCGATGTTGCCTTACTCCCTTGTCGGTTATCTGATATCGTTTACTTCTCTCTAAAACAACAACTTTCGGTTCATAATAGCTATAGGTTGCATCTTCAAATAATAATCGATACTTATCTTCCGGATATACCGTCAAATAACTCTCCACCAAATCCAAATTATAAACCCAGTGATCCGTCCAGTATCCTTCGCCAAAGGAGACGTTATTCAACCCTTCCGACAGACTTATTACCTTATCCAGAAACAATTCTTCACTCACTTTTAGCCCAATGCGATTCGTGTGGATGTACTCCAGTAACTCCCCCGGAGTGAAGGATTTGTTTTCTAACAGTCCTAGCAGGATCAAACTGTTATCATCGATCAATTCTAATAATTCTTGCTTCTTCTCCTGCATAAGCCGGTAGGTTTTTCTTTGAATAATTAATGGATTATACCCATCCAATTGAATTAAATTGTAAAATAGCTTAATATTTTCATCCTTTACGTAAGGGGTAAATAACGAATCACATCGTCTATTTTGGTTTATATCACGATAATTCCCATTTCCCTGTGAATAGAATTCCGGTTGCATACAGAAATAATTATAATCCCTCTCTATATCACCATGCTTTCTGGAATAGATGTAAAACACTTTATCTTTACCCCATTGAATTGGGAATCCACCACGTAATACATTATCGATATAAGATTGACGACAATAAGCATCGAATACCGGGTCACCAGACTTCGTATTGATCAAATCACCTAACTCCTGAGTCAGTTTGGCCGCTGACTCCCGTTTCTTAATAAAATATTCTGAATTTGGCATTTGCTTAGTAATGAACTGTTGTAATATATCTTTACTCTCACATTGTCCTATCAAATTATTGAATACTACACTCTCGCCGGGCTCTAATATCAGCTCCTTTGCGGTAAAGCAGCATGGTTCCTGATTGGTATGAGCCTGTTCCTTCTCTAGTAGCACCTGCAGCGAATTACATTGAAATCCGTAAGGATGAATCATGCTAGAATCATGATTAAATACTACACGTGGATCGACGATGACCGGTAATCGTACACCATCTTGATCTATGGAGTAGTAAAAGTTACCACCCTCAATCGGTTTTACAACCGCAGTATCTTTGATACTGAATCTAGCTCTAAAATAAGGCACGCCCTCCTTACTATCTTCCGATTGCATCCAAGCCTTCACCGTTTGACCCATAGTTTTAATCTGTTCTAGATTCACGCCGTAAGGTAACAGAGCCGGCATGCCATCCAATACCTCAAGTTTTTTTGATCTGTTATCTAGATTTGTAATACGAAGCACACGTACCAAGCCACCCACCGATTCCTCGGGCAGAGTATAATATAGTACATTGGTCTTTAATCCAACTTGTGCATTCCTCTCTTCAATCTCCAATTCATTCGTTCCGATATACATCGCATGTTCTATGTCAGGGTTTTGAAATGGTTCGTAATAGTAATCCTCCACCCTAAGAAATGTACGAAATCCTAATGTGTTCGCTAGTTGGTAGGCTTGATGTGCCGGGTAAAATTCCATAATGGAATGATCCTTATCTTGTATTCCAAAGCTTGCAATCGCCTGTCCGCGATTTACATAAAAACACCAAATCGGGATGCCTTTTTCCCCGCTTATGCCCGGTAAAAAACTGGAGAAGGTGGATTGTTTCATATAATCCTTTATAATAAATCGATTCTCAGAATCAAACATGTTTTTATCCATATCTATAACCTTCCTTTTTTTAGTGCTCAATCTTTATGCTCATTTTCATAATTATTTCTTTCATTCAACTCTTGTACTTATTTCTTGTACTTATTTCTTGTACTTTTTCTTGTATTTATTTCTTGTACTTATTTCTTATACGTTTTACTTGTACTCAACCCTTGTACACAATTGTCATGCTCTTTCCTTGAGCTCAGCCCATTTACGCTACACTTGATATGTAGCTTTCAATTCCTTCTTATTACTTTCCGTCAGTTGTATAATCGGCGAATTGTCATCACAGGTATTTCGATTTTCTACAATAAGCACACTGGTATTTTTGGCAAGTGTATGGGTATGCCATACTCCTTTTTTTACATTATAGATTTTAAGCGGTTCCATCTTCCAAGACTGAATATCCCCCAGTGTCTCTCCGTCTCCTGCTGAGAACAGCGTGCAGCTTCCTTCCAGTAATACAAAGACTTCATCCGACTCCATATGCTTTTGCATATTAGATATCTGATCAATTTCTAACTCTTCACAATACTTTAGTACTGCCACCCTCCACTCCATATAATCAACGATTGGCTTATAGCCGCTTTCTTGAAATTCTTTTACATCAATATCCATTCGTACACCCTCCCAATTTAAATATCAATAATTAATTCCATCATCTAAAAACCAACTATCTAAAAACAACACCTTAAAATCAACTTCCTAAAATCAACCACCTAAAAATTAATTACCTAAAAATCAACTTCCTAATTCTTAAAAACTAACTTCTTAATTCTTAAAAATCAAGCCAAGATATGACAATACAACTATCTTGGCTTGATTTCAGTAGTTAATTATGTTTTGATGCCTTGATATTATATAAAAATCTACAATTCATTTATCAACCCTACTCTGATTTAAGATAAATACGTATCTCATGAACCTTATCATCAGAAAGCTTCCTAATCTCTTCACGTTTTACCACAAAATCATTGTTATCCTTTGTTACGGCTACATCACCTTCTCCGTGACTTATACCATATTCTCCATACTCTAACTTCTGCTCATTTACATAGACGATATGAAAATGTTTTCCACCAAAGTCCAGACGAATCCCGGCTTTGCCGTTTTCATCAAACTGCTCCATTAATAGTTTTGGTTGGAAAACCATATCACCCAGTTTACCTGCGATACCAAATACCTGACCGATTACAGTTAACATAAGCCAGCTTGCTGCTCCCGTCAGATAGTGGTACAAACCGCGACCGTTTGCATCGAAATATTCCGGTATTCCAGGGTAAATCTTACTGCGATCAAAGTCCATACTGTGGGAATATAACGTATTGAGTACTTTATAACCTTCCTTTGCAAATCCTCTGGAATACAAAGCATTGGCATACATTACTGCCATATGACAAAATACAGCGCCGTTTTCTTTATGCCCATATGCAAATCCAAACATTCTTCCGAGGCTTAAATCAATCTCATTAAAATTGGTATTCAATCGATATCCACCGACTTCTTTCGTATAGAGGTATTTATCCACCGCCTTAGATATCATCTTGACCTGTTCTTCATCCGCGGTTCCGGACATAATAGTAAACACTTGACTGGTTAGCATCATCCTTACACCCAAATCATGTACCCCTTCAACGCGTCTACCCAAATTATCATAATAACCATTAAACCAATGAGAATCCTGATTATCAGAAATCCATTCCGTCTCACGAATATGCTGCTTTATATAACCGCCCATTCCTCTTAATGCTTTACTTAGCTCGGAGGCGGACATCTCCACCACCTCACCGGTTAGGTTGTGTTTTACAAGTCTTGCGTATTCTTTTAATATACTCTGTTTTTTGTCATAATCCCCATACATTTCTTCCTGTCCAAAGAGTCTCTCTAATTCTTTGGCAAGCGTAATATGCTTCACGCCTTTTACAGCTAAAGAGTCAATCAAATCAGCCAAAAGCTCCAGATTGCTACCGTAGAATGCAGTAAACGCAACACTTTCACCCTTGTCCTTCGCCATATCAAGTGCATCATTCCAATCTGCTCCGCGCAGCTTAATATGGTTATGCTCACCAACATCATAAAATGAAGTGAGATGTTGTACCAATAAGTGTTCTAGTACTGTACCCAGATAAACTTCCTGCCGTCCGGTAAGAACCGTGTTGCCCTGCTCATCCTTCCAGAGCGTATCCTTTTCTTCACCACGAACCGCTTGTGCATCCTTAAAATAAGGAATTTTCTCTAATAAAAAGTCCAAATCGCCACTCTGTTGAATATATAAATTCGTGGTGATTAACGGCCACACTCCATGGTCCATCCAAACACGGGTTATATTATTACGATCTGCAATGAACTCTCCTTGTTTCTTTCCAATAATTGTTGCGTTGGTACCGTCAATTCGTACTCCGCAGAAGTTGTCTCTTAAAAGTCCGCGAACCTCATCCGGCTCCATCATTAATAGAGCGAGACAATCCTGCCATAAATCTCTCCAACCTCTGCCACCTTTTCCATAATCGTGATGAGGAAGGAAGGAGCAGCCATAGATTCTTCGAAGAATTGGTTGAAGTGATGCCCAGTACATCCACTGATCAAAACGATCGTCCCCTGTTTCAAATGCTACATTTAATTGCTTGTCCCAATATTCAACCAGCTTATCGTAGGCTCTATCAAAAGCCTTTTCATCCAAATACTTCTCAGCGATGGAGAGAAGCTCTTCTCTAGTGCTTCCATATTCGAGTGCGACGATATAGGCAGTCTTTTCACCAGGCTGTAATATACTTTCATTAAATCCAAGACCCCCAAGGGCTTCATACCCATTCACTTTATCCCCTGGTTTCATGGAAGGCATGTCATCCGTCTGCAAAGCTCTCGGATTTTCAAATGTACCACCTTCCCCGATAAAAGAATCCACCGTCGGATAGAAGGAACACGGAACAATCTCATCATTACCACCAAAGACGCCGTACAGAACTTCATTTACCTTATGCCCTCTTTCATCGAATGTCAGAGTCGGGTTAACGATTATTCCTTTTTCTCCTACTTCGATTCGATGTAAAAGAGATGTTACGTGGCGATGATCTCGGATATTGTCCGCAGAACGGCAATATAAAGGTATCGCTGCTACCGGCTCAATTGTAATCGGTTCATTACTGATATTAGTAATCTCTACTTTCATCAGCTCTACCGTATCCTCATCAACCGGAACAATGGAGGTGATGCTTGCTTTTACACCCAACTCCTCAGAGGTTCTGGTGATTTTATGCCACAACATTCCCGCTTCCAGTTGGCAAGGTTCTTTATCCTCCGCAAATTTATTTGCCTGCTGCCATGCTGATTTCCCTGTTACAGACCAAATTGTATTATGATTAATTTTACACCAAAAATTACGACTGTATTTATTATTATGCAAATCCTCACTGCTTACCGGTGACAATAAAAATGTATTTTGACCCAGCTTATTATCGCCTGCCAGTTCCGGCGTTATACTACTCATAACACCTGCCTTATTCGCTAATGGAAAGTAGAGATAATTCATCAAATCTGGATGGTCTAATGTGAAGGTACCTTTTCCCCTAAAGTTAATCTTGCTCATATTCCAATCTCCTATCAATTATATTTATCTTGCTATAGAAAATTATAACAAATATCTGCCAATTTTCTATGTATTATTTTATCTTATTTTGATTATTTCTGCTATCTGCTCAATGATATAAATACATCGTGTACAATTCTAATAATTACAACCAATTTTGAACAAAGGGTCAGCTAGCTGACGTTTCACCTGAGTGGTTGCGAAGCTTAACTTTATTGTTGCGAAGTGCGCATTCCGCCTGTTAGGCTTTTATATATAAGAAATTTAAATTTTATATTATAGAAAAAGGGCGGTGTTAGATAATATTACTGTTATTGGACATATGTTCTTAGTATAGTATAATAGAACTAAGAAATGGGGGTTCTATTATACCATCTTTAACAATGATTTAAACGGATATATCCACATTATATTTTGGGAGGTGTATAGATGAAAATAAGCAAGTACTTTATTGCTATGATTATTTTTCCTTTGTGTTGCGTACTTATGGTACTTCTTGTATATTCTGATTTATATTCAGACATGTTACAGTTTAGAAATCTCATGAAACATTTATTTGATTGGGCTCTTTATTTATATGTGTTTGGGGGTATCATAATTAATTTTATTATTCTTGTAGTTTCCATTATTAAAATACGAACTAAGAAGATTAATTTTATTGAATTCATTCTAATTTTATTCATAAATATATTCGCGTGGATGTATGTTACTAACCTTTTTGGATTAGCCCATAGCGTTTAGTTAATATAGGATTTGTATAAACAGAAAATTCCTTTGATTGGAATAGTTCTTTTTACAATTGTGAGCTTTATAGGAGGGAAACATTATTTCCTCCTTCAATCCCACTTAAATACCAATATAATTCTCATACATCGCTCAAAAAAATAGATATCAACCTACGCTGTTACACGCTAATTGATATCTATTATAAGGATACAGGAAGTAATATATAAGCATTTTAATATGAAATACAAAAATACGCTGTAGTAAATCTCACTGTGTATTTCTGATAAACTTTACAGAATGTGGCATAATCCAATTATTTTAGAAAATCCACTGCTGCTCTTTCAATATGAAGACCTTGTTTATACCGTTTCATAAAGGTTTCAAAACCTGCGACATCTTTCGAATTTGGTGCAATCGTAACACAGGATTCTCCGGCAAACACCTTATTATTCAGATATTCCTCCAATGTTTCATCTTTTGCTTTATTCACCATGAAGGAAGCAAGTAATGCAATACCCCATGCGCCACCCTCACTGGCTGTTTCCATAACAGACACCGGTACATTTAACGCCGCTGCCATGATCTTTTGTCCAACCCCTTTGGTTTTGAATAATCCGCCATGACCAAGAATTTCATCTAACTTTACTTGTTCCTCCTTAAGAAGGATATCTAAGCCGATCTTTAGTGCACCAAGTGAGGTGTACAGATGCACTCTCATAAAGTTAGCAAGATTGAATTTACTATCCGAAGATCTTACAAAGAGCGGACGCCCTTCTTCAAAATGAGTCATATGCTCGCCGGACAGATAGCCGTAAGCCAACAATCCTCCGCAATCTGCATCGCCCTTTAATGCAAGATTATATAATGTACCATATAATTGATTCATGTCCACTTTCATTCCCATCACCTTTGAGAATTCTTCAAAGAGTCCAACCCAGGCATTTAAGTCAGAGGAGCAATTATTGGAATGAGCCATACCAACCAAACTTCCGGTAGGTGTTGTAACAAGGTCGATTTCCTCATAAACTTTGGATAATTCCTTCTCCAAAACCACCATAGCAAAAACAGAGGTTCCGGCTGAGACATTACCGGTTCGCTGGCTAACACTATTCGTGGCTACCATACCGGTTCCTGCATCTCCTTCCGGTGGACAAAGAGGAATTCCCGCTTGTAGTTCTCCTGAGATATCAAGCAGCTTTGCTCCTTCGGCGGTCAGAACTCCACCGGATTCCCCCGCGGTCAAAACATCCGGTAAAATCTCATCTAGCTTCCAAGGAAGATTTTCTTCGGATACCTGTTTATTAAACTGATCTATCATTCTTTTGTTAAATTTCTTTGTATCCAAATCGATTGGGAATACGCCTGAGGCTTCGCCTACACCAAGTACCTTTCGTCCGGTAAGTTTCCAGTGTATATAACCAGCTATAGTGGTCAAAAATGATACCTTCCCGATATGCTTTTCCTTATTCAAAATAGCCTGATACAAGTGAGCAATACTCCATCTTTGCGGAATATGGTACTCAAATAGTTTTGTCAGTTCATATGAAGCAGCTTCGGTAATATTGTTTCTCCAGGTTCGAAATGGTACCAATAGCTTGCCACCATTATCAAATACCATATAGCCGTGCATCATACCACTAAATCCAATTGCGCCGATTGTGGTCAACGAAACTCTATACTGCTGCTTTACATCCTGCACCAACATCTGATAACTGTCCTGAACACCTTTCCAAATATCCTCCAAACTATATGTCCAAATATTATCAACTAAACTATTCTCCCAATCATGGCTACCCGAAGCAATTGATACATTATCAGAATCAATAAGTACTGCTTTTATTCGAGTTGATCCAAGCTCAATACCGAGATATGTTTTTCCGCTTATAATTGCTTCTTTCACATCTTTATTTGATAAACTCATGGTTACCCTCCATAAAATAATTATTAATAAATAATACTAATTAAGCATGTAAATCTTTACGTTAGTTTGTGCCGAGGATTTCGCAGACACAAACTTTGAAATGTGAATTATGTTTTTTATAATTCACATTAATCCTGTCCGTAATAAGCTCCGCTTCCATGCTTTCTCAAATAATGTTTATCTGCGATACTCTGAGGTGCCGGTTTCACTTGATTATTAATCATCTCACTATAGCCAGCCATTTTTGCTACCTCTTCCAAAACCACGGCATTATGAACTGCATCGAAAGGATCCTTGCCCCAGGTAAATGGTCCGTGATTGCAACAGAGAATTCCCGGCATACTAAGTGGATCTTTCTCTTCATTGGTTAATGTTTCAATGATTACTAGTCCGGTATTTTTCTCATATTCACCCTTAATTTCTTCTTCCGTAAGACTTCTGGCACAAGGAATTGCACCATAAAAATAATCAGCATGGGTCGTTCCGTATAACGGAATGCTTCTCCCAGCCTGTGCCCAGGAGGTCGCCCAAGTGGAATGAGTATGAACTACACCACCTATCCCCGGATATTTTTTATATAATTCAATATGGGTTGCTGTGTCGGAGGATGGTTTATATTTCCCTTCAATTTTATTCCCCTCCAAGTCAACTACAACCATATCACTCGCTGCCATTTTTTCATATTCTACGCCACTCGGTTTAATAACAAGATAGCCACTTTCTCGGTCAATACCACTCACATTTCCCCAAGTATATGTAATCAGTCCCTTTTTAGGAAGCTCCATGTTTGCTTGAAAAACGAGCTCTTTTAGTTGTTCCAGCATAGATATCCTTCTTTCTATAACAGTATTTTCTCCAGAAATGTTTTATTTAAATGTAATCGAATTCCATCTTAATTCATTCTTAAAACTTCTGATTGTTGTAGTCTTATCAATTAGTACTGCCTCAATGCCCATCGCAGCTGCCCAATCACACATTTGTTCCGCATTCAGATCATAGGAGAATGCAGTATGGTGAGCTCCACCGGCTAAAATCCAA
This sequence comes from Variimorphobacter sp. HTMS_6, assembly GCF_059717775.1. Lineage (NCBI taxonomy): Bacteria > Bacillati > Bacillota > Clostridia > Lachnospirales > Lachnospiraceae > Variimorphobacter > Variimorphobacter sp. HTMS_6. Next base: position 839,310 of record NZ_AP046094.1, on the reverse strand, counting down.
GCTTCTGCACCGGTCGCCAGATCAGGTTCCGGGCGCCAGAATGCCGATGCAACCGGAAGCTTTGGCATTGCCTCCTCCTGCTTAACACATTCTACATCATTGATAATCAGACGGAAGCGGTTTCCTAAATCAATTAAGGAAGTTGCCACACCATGACCCGGCTTTGATGTAAATACCAATCTTGCCGGATCTTCACGGTTACCCATACTTAAAGGAGAAACCTTAATACCAACCTTACTATCCGCAATTGATGGACATACCTCTAGCATATGTGCTTGAAGAATTCCTTCCTTACCAGGAACGAGATGATAGGTGTAATCCTCCATAAAAGAAGTTCCCTTCGCATTCTTAATTCCTTGTGTCATCAGCTTCATTAAACGAACCATGGCTGCTGTCTTCCAGTCACCCTCTCCGCCGAAGCCGTATCCTTTTTCCATCAAACGTTGAATTGCAAGACCCGGAAGCTGTTTTAATCCGGATAGCACTTCAAAATTTGTAACAATTGCTTGATAGTTCTTCTCCTCCAGGAATTTCTCAAAGCCTATTTCAATTCCTGCCTGAACCGCAACATGCTCTCTAAACTCCTTCGGATCTCTACCTTCTAAAAGAATGTCGTATCTATCATAATATTCATCGACTAATGCACTGATATCCCCCTGTGATACCTGCTGAACATATTCTGCAATATCGGTGATATTATAAGCATCGATTTCCCATCCGAACTTGATATGCGCTTCTACCTTATCGCCTTCCGTAACTGCAACGTTACGCATATTGTCACCAACACGAAGGACACGGATGTGACTACTCTCAATAATTCCGATCGCTGTGATCATCCACCTTGCAATACGAGATTGAACAGTACTGTCCTCCCAATAACCGACTACTACTTTTCTTTCAATTCCCATACGACTGACGATATGTCCGAATTCTCTGTCACCATGTGCTGACTGATTCGTATTCATAAAGTCCATATCGATCGTATCATAAGGTATCTCTCTGTTAAATTGTGTATGTAAATGAAGTAATGGTTTTCTATACTCCTGCAGCCCAAGAATCCATGATTTTGCAGGAGAAAAAGTATGCATCCAAGTGATAACCCCAGCACAATTTTCATCCGCATTTGCGTCATTAAATAACTTTCTTATGGATTCATTGCTGATTAGTGTAGGCTTCCAAACCACCTCGAAAGGCAAAAGTCCGGACGCATTCAAGCCTTCCACCATTCTCTGTGAATGCTCAGCAACTACCTTCAAGCACTCCTCTCCGTATAGTGACTGCGATCCAGTTGCAAACCAGAATTGATATCTTTTACATGGTAACATAGAAAAATACCTCCTATCATCCAACAATATTGTAGTTGTACCTCTGGTAATATTGTATTTTATAGCTTGTTTGGCTACAATTGCGCCATCCTACTATTCATCCAAAAAAGTTACCTATTCCTACTTCAATATCATTTGATTATGGAGGTCTTTGACTCTATTCTTTATTTTCTTAACTTGGCCGGTGTTGCACCGTACTTTTCCACGAAGATTTTATAAAAATAACCTTTGTTCTGATACCCTACGCGATCAGCCACCTCATCAATAGTAAGCTTTGTGGTTTTAAGCAGGCTGAGAGCATTCTTAAGTCTCATATCTCGAACGTATTCCAGATAAGTCATACCGAGTTTATCCTTTAATAATCGATTATAATAATCTTCATTAAAATGAAATTTTGCTACAAGCTCCTTCACCGTAATCGATGCATAATTAGCTTCAATATAAGCAATTATCTCTTGATAGATCAACCAATTCATTCTTTTACGTTGTTCATTGGAAAGACTAAAATCATATCTTGTACTAAGATTATGCAGAATTCTGATAATTAGTCCCTTGCAGATATACTTCGCTGCTGCGTCATTCAAGTCTAATTCTTTCAGTAACAAAAGCAACAAACTCTCCAAATGTTTATCATCCTGATCCTTGGGCTTAAAATGAAGATATTGATGGTTATCTTTTTGCTTCATTAGTGCCATTCTTAAAAAATCAAGCAACTTTTCTTCTTCGATATTTTCAACCATGGCTTGATCGAATACATCATTAGAAAGACCAATAAATAAAATCACACTGTTATTTGACTGAAGATAATCCTGATGAGGACAATTCTTATCAATTAAGCACAGCTCCCCTTGTTTAAACAGAATATCTTTACCCATGATTCTTTGTTTGAATTCACCCTCCACAATGTAGGCAAGCTCAATATAATCATGTGTATGATATTGTGTTTTCACATCCGGTATAAAATCACAGCGATAGGTAAAGGGATGAGAGTACGGTTTGATTGTAGCAGATAGACTGCCCTTTTCGTTGATATTCCACCACAATACGAATATCCCTTCCTTTTCTTTCAAAGGAAATGTTTTAACATCCACATGGTCAACCGAATACTCGGGGCACATGATGCGTTGTCCCAGTTCTGTTGTGACGTTTACCGCTTCATTATTGTTATTCATTATATCTAGGCAATATTGTTTTAATTTCATCCCATACTCCATTATAATCGACTTTCTCTGATACCAATATTTTACCATAGTATCCTATAGAAACTCAATTATTATATAAAAGGAGTTTGTGGCAAGCATATATGAATCCGTATGGGTAATTGTGCCCTATTTTATAGGAATGTAGGAAGTGATGGAAAACAAGCTCAATTTTCTCTACTTCATAACTTATCATAAAAGGATCTGTTATCAAACAATATAAATATGAGGTAAAAATACTTCTCAATAAAATAAATTGTTTCAAACAGATCCTTTCGCTACTGAAGTTTTAAATTCTTAAACTAATCCTTGTTTAATAAACTACCCTTTACTATTCAAACTCTTGCTGGGCATTTTACCACAGCTCACCAAATGCTGATAAATGGCGGTTTCTGGTATATCTATTCCATGAAATGTTACGCTTTCCGTATTGTTTTTCGTTCTTTTAGTAACAGAATAGTAGCAGACTTTAAACCCATAAAGGTTGATATAATCTACTTTTTATTATTCACTAGGCAGTTGTAGTCAGTGACTTACAAGTCGCTGTTACGCTGCAAATTCACCATGAATTATGGCGACATGTCGCCACTTTTGAAAGGAGTTTGCTATGAGCAATCAACATAAAAATCCAACCATAAGTTTCAGAGTATCTGAATATGAACGAAAAGCTAATGAAGCACGCATTCTTTCCAGTGGTATGATGAAGATAGATTACTTTGTCCGTTCCTGTATCTATAACCAAATCTGTGTTGTTGGCAAGAAAGAAACGATATATCCTATGGTTGAAGTCTTAAGGAAATTATATCTTCAACTTTATACCATGCATACTACTTTATCCAATGATACCAAAACTACGTTTCCAACCTCCGATGAAATCTCGTCACTTCAAACCGAATACGAACTTGCTCTAAAAGCTATTATTGATATGCTTGACGGTGCCAAGTATCTTTGGGAAGGAGGACACCATGAATGACTTTAACTATCAATTTGTTATGTACAATCCTGTAACCGATACTGTGGAGGTTAATACTGGAACGGGTACTGCTCCCTTTATTCATTGTAAAGATTTCAATTCCACTGTCATGTTTGATAATCCAAATGATGTGGTTTATCTGTATCATCTGGCTGAGGAACAGCCACTGACATATGCTAAATTTGCATTATCTGATGATGGATTGCAGGATTATGTGGATGCTATGAATTGGTTTAATTATTAATTGCATTTCAGTCTCACCAGTCTCATTATTATTCTGAGACTGATGAGATTTTTGCATTTCTTTCCTAAACCATATTGATCATGTGAATATATCTTTTTTCCATTTTATCGCTTTTCCATTTAATCCATTAGTGATTACAATATGCTTTTGTTATTAGAATCAAAAATGATTTGTTGTTTTTCTTTATGTAGCTGTTCCATTTCTGCATATTCATTCTGCGACAATGTTGTATAATGTACAGGAAGACCAAATTCATCATTTAGTGCCTTGGTTATTATACTCTTCAATTTTTTTAAAGCTACATAATTAGCTATTTTGTATACTATTATCAAATCAATATCATTTGCTGTTTTTTCAAATTGAAAAGATCCCATCAATATAACTGATGCCTTAACATTGTCTTCTAAAACCGAATCTGTCATTATCCTCTCTATCAATTGGCCTAGTATATGTACTTGGTCTTTCATAATTTAAAGCCCCCAAAAATTCCTCCATCTTGAATACTCCGACACGATTCCTTTTCCCCTGATTATATGCTTCAGGAGTAACTCCATTCCAATTTGAAATCGTAATTAAACAATCAATATCACCATAGTCCTCTAAAACATCATAGTAGTCAGACAAACTCAATGCATAGTAATTAGAAACAAAGACACGTATCATAGATAAATCCCTTCTATGAATTTCATAATAACTGGTACTTAATTTTTTTATATTTCTCACCTTATTATGATTCCGCATTGCTTTTTCAAAGAAATCAATACTTTCAGGCCTTGGAAACTTAGTATACGAATCAGGCATCGTGTTCCTCCTCATTAATCATATTTTCAAACTCTACTGGAAATACCGGCACCGATTCACGCCCAATTTCTCCTCTTTGACACACTTCAAAAGCTTCGGCATGAATTTTATATTTTTTAAAGATTCTTATTTCCTCTATTGATAACACGGACATACTTTTTTCGAATTCTTGTATTATCTTTCTATTATTCGGTATTACACTATCTGTTTTTGCGTTATTCCATGTTTTTACCGTAGATGAAAGAGGATTATTTATTGCAATCAATGAATCGGGTCCGTATTGATCCAATATTTGTTTGTTTTCTGTTAACAAAATCTGTGCAGACCTAAAAAGCTCATGCTTATTCTTTCCTTGCTTAAATTGAGCCAACTTCTGTATTGGCTTTCTTTTATCTTTCGCCACCTCTGAAAATGAATATATTTCATTATCCGATATTTTTGCCAACAATACATTCCATTGTTCTTCTTGGTTTGTCATTTCTATTATTTCTCTATTTCCAAGAGCTGATGGTTTCATATCATTAATATCAATTTCTTTCAAAGAATCAAATGTAATAAAAATATACTTCTTAGTCTTCTTTTCAATTTCATCCAAAATAATCCTATACTCTTTCCCTACTCCTCCTTCAAATGCGTCTGCTCGCTGTTTATATTTTATAGAAAGTACAACAATTACTTTGTTTGAGTCCACTATTAATTTAGACATCATTTCATTAAAATCAACTGCTGTCTCATCTTGTTTAAACATCTGATCCATAATCGCATTATATCCATATTCTTTTCTTAATAGGTCTACAAAGCCCATTACTTGTTCATTGTATTCGATGCCATCTTGTGCATAGCTTACGGCTACCGCATCCATTAAATCCAACAGTATTCCTCCTATCCTTTGACTATTCCAGCTGCAAGTTAAATTTTGATAGTTTCAAAAGTATTTCGTGTATTTTTCGCTAAAATGTAGTTTTTATAAGACCGACACAATATTTATTGCAAGCTTGTGCAAGTTAAACCCATTCCCTTTAAAGAATATCATTTCATATGCTTTCAATGCTTTGCTGACATCTTCGCTCAAAACTTCGCTCATTTTTTTAATTCTTGTTTTTCATAAATAATATTGTTTGTACTTCCAGATTGAATAAGTAACCCTACATCAACGAGTTCCTTAAGATACCTTCTAACTGTTGCCTCTGATTTATTAACCAGCCTTTTGGCTGTCTGTGGTGTAATCCCATCATTTTCATCTAAGTATAAAATTATTTCTGTTAATCTCTTTATTGTCTTTGTATCTAAAACTTCGCTCAAAACTTCAATCAAACTTCGCTCATTTTTTTGAGCGGAGTTTACATTATTTTCAATTATATTTGATAAGAAATCTGGATGTATTGGTATCTCTACACGAGTTGCTCTCCTATCTTCATCCGTTTCGAAAGTTGCTCTTGGAGAACCATTTTCTTCTAATTTTTCTTGAATCGTTGGTACTCCTGTTGAACGACCTTCTGATAAGTGTAATTCTTTTAGGAATTCACCCAATCTTCGATTTCGATACATTCGGGTACGGAAGCGATCTCCTCTTTTAATATCCTCCATAGAAACAGATCGATCAATACCTGGAAAACTAATTATGTTTATACATTCTGGCTCAATTTCTATATGCACAGGTTCATATGACATATAATCTCTGTGATAAAAAGTATTTACTACAGCTTCCTCAAGTGCTGCAAATGGATAACTAAATCTACGTACAGACTCCATCTGACCCGGTAATTTTGTTACTTTATCGACTATTACCATATCCTGTAGCTTTTCCATCGTTCTTTTTATGATAGTAGGCACAGATCCTTTAATTGGTGGACTCTCAATAAAATTATCTGGATTTTTTATGCTACCATCTGGAAATTTTACAATCTCTACTTGCATATATGGAAAAAACTTATCTGGATTCTCACAAAACATCATTAGTGCAACATTTCTAACTCTGATTCGTTCTGATGGTCCATCAAGCAGTCCCATCTCTTCCAGTACTTCCTGTACTCCGCGGGTACGAATTTCCTTTGCAAGTTTGCTTCCAGTTGTCTTCAAATGTTCTTCTAATAAAATAAGTGATATATCGTCAAAGGTAGCATCTGGATTTGGCTGCATATCAAATGGAACCTTGCTTGCAATTGAAATTAATTCTCTTTCCTGCTCAGGCGTAGCAACCATGGAACTCGTGTTATATCGGATAAAATATTTTAATGTTTTTTCTGCCTTCGATGTTACATGTTCAGGTGCCTTATATGGTCGCTGCAATCCTGTAGGTACCCATAAGACCATGACATATTTTCCATCCACCTGATCAATTATAGTTTTCGGAAAATATGCCGGACTTAATTTCCGATTATAACCAAGCATCTCTTTTTGAATCAAATCTAAATCTTTTTCAATTAATCCTGAAACTGGTCTTTTTGCAACACCATTTTCTTCTTCTGCGCCAATAACAATATATCCTCCGCCCTGATTATCATAATCATTAGCAAATGCACATACACTCGTATAAATATCATCAGGATTCCAATTTCGCTTAAATTCAATACGATCAGACTCAACTCGTCTTGCATTTAGCAAATCTTCTATACTAAATTCCAATTCCAAAATTTCACCTTCTTCCTACCTTTAATAAATAATTATCAAAATCACTCTCAATAATTTCATTTAAGTTAGCTCTTTAAAACACATGCCATTACTTTACCTGAACCAACTTTCCCAATCGCTTAATTATCAAAAGAATATTAAGCAAAATAATTAAAAACAAATAATATGTTACAGTTGCAATAGTCATAGATACTATTGCACATAAAGATTTGATTGCGATCATGATCAGTCCCACTATCATTAAAAAAATACAAAGACATATCGTAAAAATTATTGCATTATTCGTCTCTTCTAATACCTTTTTTATTTTGCTTTTCTTTGTTTCTTCTAGATCCGAGTAATCTTTGCTGACTAAAATACTAAAAATTGCCAAGAGCATCGAAACAAAAATACTTAAAATCACATTTATTCCTTCATAGAAATCAGTATCAGCTACATAAAAAATAGAAATTCCAACTGCCAATAAAAGTGGGTAAATGTAAAATGTCAAATACTGGCGTTTGCTATCCTTAAAAAGAGCTAAATGTTTTGTGAATATGTTTCTCAAGTCAAAAAATGTATCTTTTTTACTGAACAAAGTGGTAATAATCAAAAGCATTGAAACTGTTATTAAAAAAATACCTATATATTGTACTTTCAATCTCATCCCTCCATATTAACTTGATGACACACCATCTTATCCATATATGATTGAGCTGTTTCTTTCATATAATCGACTAATTTTTCACTATCTATTCCTCCGTCACCATCACATATGTAACTAGGTATATCTTCAACAAGACTAAATCTATCAATATCTGACAGACCAACTGTCTTTGTTCTTCCAGCATGGCAAAATGTAAATTTAATGTCCTCATAAATAGTATCATTTATTTCAAATATATCATCATCAGCAGTTCCATCGAGATGCTCCAAAAATATTTTAATCCAAGAATCTTTTAGTTTTGGTTTTATATATGTAATTTCTTCTCTACCTTTATTCAAAAACATATTGTCTGATGAATCTGGTGATATCTTGTTCTTTATTAATGTCACTCTACTCAACTTATCATTTTTCAATAAATTTTCCATGAATACCCGAACAGATATGCTTCTAGTTTCCATCGTCAGTCCATATTTCTCTGAAAAATATCCTTTTATGTTATTCGTTGCTATGGTTTTTACGCCATAGGTTCCTATTGTTTCAAATAAAAACATCCCTTTTACAACATTTTTATCCTCATCATCTTTTGGTACAAATACCATGAAATCAAATGGTTTGATATCAGCATCTTCTTTTTTTCTCGTATATACAACTTCTCTTGTTTTTCGATCTGTCATTTTAGATTCGAGTCCATATCCTCCAGATTGAATTGTTGCCGATAAAGCAGAATAAGAGTCTGTCATATGTGATTTTACACTTTTTTGTTCCACCGCAAACATTTTCATTAACTTCTCGTCATCGTCAAAATCTTTATAATTCTCAAAAAATCCCTTGAACATATCAATTACATTTGAATATGTAACATCTGTATTCGTATATGCTTGATTCAAATAATAAAGTTCATTTTCACCACGTGAGTATTTCTTTTTCAGGTAGAAACTACATAACATTAATCCATAACTAATCACTTTTGTACCTCCTCAAAATACATTATCAAACCACCTTAAGTTTCTCCGCTATCCATTACGCGTTATTCATACTTCATCAATACTTGATTAATAAAATCAACGATGTTTTACGATCTGATTTGAACTTCAATATTTTATATAACAGCTCCATAGCAATACACATTGTTTATTTTCCTCTATTTTTTTGTTGCCATAATTTTTTTAAAGCCTCCAATACGCCATTTTCTCACCGTATTATATGTTTTGTTCAATTTCTATCCATGAAGAATATCTTTTTATAACATTATGTTTCTGCAACATATCTAATACTTGATTAATCCTTACTTCGTCCAACTTACAGGCCCCTTCTTCCGAGAACTTGCATAAAGCATTTACTTCGGAGCAAATTTTATCATTTCTGTTTTTAATATAATCAATTAGCTCAACAATAGGAATTTCATTCTTATTGCCCTTTAATAATTTTAGGTATCCGTATATACACGCTTCCTCTGGTTCAATATGGAATCCAAATTTACTAACATAATCTATAACATCCGATACTAATCCTAAGGGAGAAAATTTATTAATTAATAACACAATTAATTCAATTGCTTTTTTCCCCAAATTAATGCAATAATATTTTTTTTGAATAGGAACCATTAATCCTATGGTTCCCTCTGGGAAATGAGGAAACTCTGTTGATTCTTCTATACAGAATAACTTTTTATCAAATAATTCTTTGTTGTTTTCAAGAGTTTCCAACACTTTTTTTGCATTTTCGATTGAAAATCCATATCCCTGAATTTTTGCAATTGCGTCTTTTTCAGACAACCTTGATTTATATAAGTCATGTTCTTCTGCAACCATACTAACAGGTACTATATCTTTTGGATAATTCATCACCTTCGATTTTCCATTATCATCATAAGTAAGATTAAATACCATATCCGACAGCCACTTTTTAAATGATGGATTGTCCTGAAACTGTTTAAAAAGTTCCATATTATCTGCCATGATTGAAAAAATTACTTGTTGTAAAGCTCTTTCACTCTCCATTTTGGCATTCTGTCTATCTGAATTCTTCATTGCATTCTGATATCTTTCATCCTTAGAAACCATTTCTGGTATTTCAAGAATCTGACGTCGTATATTATCAGCATCATTCCAATTGATGTTTCCAAACATATCATTAAAATCTGACAGAATTAATGATAATAAATCAAGTTCTGGATTCACAATATGACCTATTTTCCCCGATGGTACTGGTGGCACTTCTGAATCTTCATCTTCAAGTTTTATTGAAATAGCCTCTCTAGCTTCAAGTCTATAACTATCAATGTCAATTGTGTCTAATATTCCTTGTGATAAGTCGTCTTCTCTTGGTGATGGTAATTTAGGAATCAAAAGATTTAGAAAAATTGAAAGACGCTCCCAATCAGCGTTTCCATACGGTAATATCGCACCTAAAAAACCATACGTGCGAACAAAACTTTTTGCTGAACTCTTAAACTTGATTTGTTCTTCTGTATCAAGTTCTTTATATATAGCAGAAGATGCATCCAAAATTGGATCTAATTGATCACGCTCAGCCCCATTAAGATAAAGTTCAACTAAACGAGCTACATATTTATCTGAATATACCTGATATTCTTTCATAGTTGCTATAATATCATAGAGCTTATTAGGATCCGTTTCCCCTGAAAGAATTGTAGTACGATAGTAATGTGAGAATGACTCTTCAATTACTGAAGCCTTATTTGCAAAATCCAATACAAAAGTATCATGTTTTTGCGGATGTGATCGATTCAAACGTGACAGTGTTTGAACAGCCTTAATATCATAAAGCATTTTGTCAACATACATTGTATGTAACAATGGTTCATCAAACCCTGTTTGAAACATGTCTGCTACAAGCAAAATACGATACGGATCTTTTTTAAAGGCACTTGGGATTTTAGCATCTGGAAATCCATTCAATGTCGCAGATGTTAAAACAGGTTCCTGTCCTTGATACTTATGCTCACCGGAGAAAGCCACAATAACCTTAAATGGACTATTCCTATCTGCGAGGCATTTATTTATTGCATAATAGTATTCAACACATCGTGGTATGCTAGCAGTAACAACCATCGCACGTGCCATTCCTCCAATTTTACCCTTAGAAATAACTTGTTCATGAAAGTGCTCCACCATCATTTCTGCTTTTTGCGATATAGTATAGCTATTGCTTTCTACAAATGAACGCAATTTCTTTTGTGCACGCTTTTTATCAAACATTGGATCATCATTAACTGTTTTCATCAATTTATAAAAGCTATCAATTGGCGTATAGTATTTTAGCACATCAAGAATAAATCCCTCTTGTATAGCTTGTTTCATTGTATATATATGAAAGGGACAATGCTTTATTACACCACCATCCTCAAATGGTGTACCAAATGTTTCAAGTGTTTTATTTTTAGGTGTTGCGGTAAATGCAAAGTAGCTGGCATTATTTAGCAGCTTCCGTCCTTCCATCATTGCATTAATTTTATCTTCATTATCCATGTCTTCTTCAGACGCTAAACCAGATAAAGCCAAATTCATCTGAGCGGAATTATGACCGTTCTGACCCGAGTGAGCCTCATCAATTATTACCGCAAAATTGTTTTCTTTATGTTCTGGACCCAATTCTGGCACAACATAAGGAAACTTTTCAATTGTAGTTACAATGATTCTTTTTCCAGCAGTAATTGCTTTTCTTAAATCTCCAGAATGTTCTGCCCATGCGACCGTATTTTGAACTTGCATAAACTGCTTGATTGTATCTCTTATCTGTTTATCTAATATTTTGCGATCAGTAACAACAAGTACCGAATCAATCAATGGGTGTCCATTTTTTTCCAAACCAATTAATTGATGTGCAAGCCATGCTATAGAATTTGACTTACCACTCCCTGCACTGTGTTGAATCAAATATCTTTTTCCAATACCATTAGTATGTACATCAATTAATAGTTTTTCTACTACATCCAGCTGGTGATAGCGTGGAAATACTTGCTTTATAGATTTCTTTTTTGTTTCAGGATCGACTTCTTCCACTACCTGCGCGTAGCTTTCAATAATCCTACTGAGCTTTATTTTTGTAAGAATATCCTTCCAGAGATAATCAGTCATAATACCATCCGGATTTGGTGGATTCCCGGTTCCAAAATTAAAGCCTTTATCAAATGGTAAAAACCAGCTATTCTTTCCGTCAAGTTTAGTACAAAACTTAATTCTGGCATCATCAACAGCAAAATGAACCATACAATGTTTAAATTGGAAAAGTAATTCTCTTGCATCTCGGTCTATTTTATATTGTTCTACAGCATCATCCACATTCTGCTTTGTAAGCTGATTCTTCAATTCAAATGTTATAACTGGTAGCCCATTAATAAATAAACATAAATCCAGTGCAAGACGCGATGCATCTAATGAGTACATTAGTTGTCTTGTTACGCTGAAGATATTCTTTTCAAACATCTCTTTTGCCTTAGTATTGTTTTCAGACGGTGTAAGATAAAACATAATAAGGTCAGCAGGATATACTTTGATTCCATTTCTTAAAACATCAATAATTCCACGCTTAACCAGCTCTCCTTGAAGGCGATCAAGAAATTGTTTTTTCTTAATATCCGTCTTGAATATTCCAAGCTTCTCCATCTCATCAGGCTGTGTTTCCTGTAAAAATCTTAATAAACGAGTTTCATCAATAGCATATTCTCTATTGTAATCTATATTTTCCCCTTGTTCAAAATCATTCTTCTCAACTAACCATTTTACAATTAATGATTCAAGACCATTTTCTCTAGTATTAGTTAATAGCATTGACTACACCTCCTCGATCTCCTCATTTTCTTCCTCTGCCTCTAAATCGACTTCGTCATCAGTTGAATCTACTTCAACATATTCACAATCCGGTATATCTATATTACCAACATCAATCTGCCCTGTGACAACATCTGAAATTATTCTATTCTTCATATCATGAAGTGCTTCAATTTGCTTACTATAATTATTTATCATTGCATCCGTTGCACCCACAATATTATCTATATAATCTGCAATCTCTTCTTGCTCCTGTATATCAGGAAATGCAATAAGTAAGTTTGCAACTTTGTCCCAGCTTCTAAAATCACTCGTATTTTGACGAACTCCATTAGATATTGCTTTAAACACCTTTGTATATGCCATCATTTTTAAATAAAAAACAACAAATCTCTTGCTCTGAGAGCAAGTACATACATGAACAACAGGTGTACACATTCCATCAAAATGAGAAATAGCAATAGCACCATGCCATGTATCCATTCCGTGAATCAATAAATCACCACTATTTACCCCTTGATAAATATCGTTTGAAGATGCTACTAGTCCAAGTTTTGAGTTTCCTCTTTTTTTTACTTCACCACTATTTGAACAAATAAGCAATTCTGCATTCTCTGGCACTACTCTTTTTTCTTTCGTAAGTATATGCTGTAATTTAGTTTCTTTCCAAGAGACAGGAACCTTATCAAGCCAATACACTTCTGTTTTTCTCATCTCTGTTTTATGCAAACCATGCGTAACATAATAACTAATACTCACCTCCTTATACTCCTTTAGAGCCTTAATTTCCCTATGTTTTGCAATTATTAACTTATTAATTAAGGACACCTGCCAGTTCAGATATTTTACTATTTTATCTTGTTCATCACGTGGTGGTACTGGAAGGTTAACGTTATTCAGATAATCCATAGATATTCTCATTCTAACTGTATTAAGCTTACCTGTACTTGATTCATGCATGAGTATACCTTTACCAAGTCCCAGTAAACTCCTTTGAAAAGTCAATAATCTAAATATATAGTGGTAATACCAAATATTACACGACTCACTGTCTCTAGGATACAACGCATAATAAACTGGACTTATTGCTCCATCCCACTTCGACACACCTGCAGAACCTGCAACAACATTCATACAATTAACCAACAAATCATCTTTTCTAGCGATACTATATTTAGTCAAATCTTCTTTGGGTTTATTTCCACCAGCTCCCTCTTTTTGATTTAATGGAACTACTCCCTGATTTGCTGTAAGTGACAATATAAAGTTTGTAACAATAGGATTATTCTTCTCTTTTCGAATCTGCAAAATTCTTTTTAGTCGAATCATCTTCCAGTGAGATGGAATATTTTTTATCCATCTCTCATCGATATCCAAATAGTACTTATACTTATTATTCATTGCGTCCTCCAACAATCTCTGACAAAATACCATCAGTTTCTTCTTCAATTGCATGTAATTCAGATATAATTTCTTCCATAGTGCGTAGCTTTATTGATTTATAGAAATACTTAGTAAAACTCATTTCATATCCTATTTGAATTTTTTTATCATCAACCCACGCATATGGTGCATATGGGCGAACTTCATCGTTCATAAATCCTTCAATACCCCCAGCATAACTAAAAGGTATTATTTCTGTATCTGATTTTTCTTTGTTTACGATCATCATTCCCTTTTTATCTTTTAAAGGTTCTCCATTCGCATTAAGTTGTGGTTGAAGAACCGTAACTTTCCAAAAACCAAACTCCTCATTATTAAACACTTTACTAAATTCACTTTCTTCCATTGACATATATATGCGAATAATTTCTGCTTGCAATTCTGGAGTTAGTTCACAATTCTTTTTACCCATGTTTTTCTTTAATTGTGATTTCATAGATGTAGCATCTATTAACTGTATTTTTCCTTTTCGTCTATCTTCTTTCTTATTTGTTAATATCCAAATGTAAGTCCCAAGACTTGTATTATAGAACATACTTTCTGGCAACGCTATTATAGCTTCAATTAAGTCACTTTCAATTAAAAATCGTCTCGCATTACTCTCACCACTTCCAGCATCTCCACTAAATAACGAAGATGCATTATGCACTTCTACAATTCTACTTCCTAATGTTGTATCTTTTTTCATTTTTGCAACGTTATTAAGCAGAAATAACAACTGACCATCACTTGTTTTAGGTAACATTGAAAACTGTGTACCATCTTGCAAAAACGTATTAAATCTACTATCAAGAATATCCTTTTTCCCACCCATTTTTTCTGCATCAGTCTTCCAACTCTTTCCATATGGTGGGTTCGAAAGCATAAAATCAAATTGTCTTGTAGCATTCCCATCAGCAGAAAGCGTCGAACCATAACTAATATGCTCAGCCTGTTCACCATCTCCTTTTAATAACATATCCGCCTTACAAATAGCATATGTTTCTGGTTGAACTTCTTGACCGAACAAATGGATTGATACTTTTTTATTTGAATCTTCCGCTAATTCTAACAATCTATCTTGCGCAACTGTAAGCATTCCTCCAGTTCCACAAGCTCCATCATAACAAGAATATGTTGCATCTTTTATTTTGTCCTTTAATGGTTTAAAAGCTAAATCAGCCATTAACTCAACAACATCACGAGGAGTCCAGTGTTCTCCTGCTTCTTCATTGTTATCTTCATTAAATTTACGGATAAGTTCTTCAAACACAGTTCCCATTCCATGATTATCAAGAGCAGGTAATCGTATTTCCTTTTGGTTATCGTCCCTAAAAATAGTTTTAGGGCTTAAATTAATATCTGGTGAAATAAATTTTTCAATAATTGCCCCGAGAATATCCGCATCTATCAATGTATCAATCTGATTACGGAATTTAAATTTTTCTAAAATTTCCTGTACATTTGGCGAAAATCCGTCTAAATATGCTTCAAAGTCAGCTTTCAATGTCTGTTTTTTTGAACGACTTGTTAGATCCCTTAATAGAAAAGGCGATGAATTACAAAAAGCCTGTCCTGCAGTATTGCATAACGCAGGCCATTGATTTGATATTCCTGCTAAATCCATCTTATTCTTCATATTAAGAACTTCATCTTTTGTATCCTCCAACATAGTATCTAATCGACGAATTACTGTCATTGGGAGAATTACATCACGATATTTTCCTCTTACATATACATCACGTAAACAGTCATCTGCTATTCCCCATATAAAACTTACTATTGTATTGTGTGCTTGATTATCCATATTTTACCTAGCCTTTCATTCTTTATGATAATAATATACTTCCACGTTACTTCAATCTTCATAATACATTTTTATGTGTCCTTTTTTCAGGATTCAATCTTCACAATATCATCAAATCCACACTTCAGTTCAATACATATTCTTGCAAGGACATCTAATGATACTTGCTGGTCGTTATTCATTTTTGTAAATGTACTGGGCGCAATCTTTGTATTTTTACGCAACTCAGTCTTTGATATTTCTCTGTCTATAAGCAATTTCCATAATGGTTTATACGTTATTTTTATTTGCTTATCTGTCATATTTTCTTATCCTCCACTTGCGATAAACGACTTTTTAATATACAGTATCTATTATACTAAAGTGATTTCTTTTTTACAAACGTTATTTTTGAGTTCTCGAAATGTCAGTTAATTCATTTTTCCTGTTCAAGCCCCTGGATTCCATGGTTTCAACATATTAGAACGTAATTTTTAATATTACTAGAATTTACTCTTGCACATGACATTTAATACACTATTCCAATGTGCATCTACGATAAAGTAAAAGCCAGCCAACACAATCATGCATCAGCCAGCCCGTTCCTTCTCCTGGTCTTAAAGAAATCACAAGGTGATATCCTTGTCTGCCTCCAGTCTTTTGGAACATCTTTTTTGTTGCCTTCATCATTTCATATACCGTTTCTGACAGGCAGTTAATACCGCCAACCAGATTAGCCTCTCCAAGCTTTTCAGGCTTTAAGATATAAGTAATGGCTTGCTTTAAGTGAACATCTATCTGACGATTTTTGCTCGCCTTCATATGCATGACTTTGGTTATTGCCATTTATTCAACACCTCCATCAACAGATTATAAATATCCTTCATATAATCTTTTATCTGCATAATTTTATACTAACTCACCGTTTGACTGGCGTTTGCTACGTGTGCGATTTGATTCACATTATTTCCAACCTTTGAAATCTGATTCACTAGATCTCTCCTGTCCAGCATAAGTGTCGTGTCCACTTTGCCACCATGCAAAACCAATTCTCTGCGATATTCGCTGGGTGTCAGTCCATTCTCTTTGGCTGCTTGCATGATCCGATCCCTTTCCGTATCCGATAATCGAACCGTAAAGTTTTTTCGTGGGTCTATCATTTGTTTCTTTCTTCCGATAAGCATCTCCTCCTTTTTTATGTCTTATAGAAATGTTTCAAAAGCCTTTTAAGCACCTTCTGAAACTGTTACGATTGCTTTTTGCCAGATTCGTAAAACGCAGGGCGTTTAACAAAGTCTGGTTAGGGGGCTAAAATCCCCCTAAGACCCCTGATATATGGTAAGTACAGAATGTGATAAATCCATCTGTACTTATTACAATTTGTATCACAGCCACTAGGACTGTTATTACAAATTGAGATATAGATTTGCAGATGTAATACTGTTTGTATCACTGCTTTCGAAACATTGTTTAATATCAACTTTAATATCAGCCATGCCATAAAACATGCGCTGTATTGTCACTAAATTCTACTATACGCCACATAAGTACTAGGAAAAAGGAAAGTTGCGGTTAGTAGCAAAGTAGTAGCAGAGGCAAAAGAAAAGTCCGGGAATGCCCTATTTACAAGGCTTCCCAGACTCGTCGCTACTATTATTCAAACTCAATTATTAGTCAGTACCACTTCCCTATTCATTCTCAGAACACAAGCTACCACGTACTATTATATAATTCCGCTATTACATCTTTCTTCTCTTTATATAATGCGTATGCAGCAATTCATGTGCCTTCTCACCATATGGTTCGCCCAGATATTCATCATAAAGCTTCTTAATATAAGGATTCTCATGAGATTTTCTAAGGTCCTTCCCTTCGTCTTCACGATAAATCCCTTCCATACGCTGTTTCAGAATATCAATATTGCCATGATGATAAGGCTGACCGCCACCTCCGATGCAACCACCGGGGCATGCCATAATTTCAATTGCATGGTAATCCGCTTTACCGTCTCGGATGTTTTCCAATAATGTTCTTGCATTACCAAGGCCATGCGCTACCGCTATTTTCACATCCATATCATTAATCTTTACTACTGCCTCTTTGATGCCATCAAATCCTCTTAAATCATGGAACTCCACCTTTTTCAAAGTTTCGTTGGTAAGGAATTCATATGCGGTTCGAAGTGCCGCTTCAATTACACCTCCGGTTGCACCGAATATAACACCGGCACCGGTCGATTCGCCAAGTGGATTATCAAAATCCTCATCTTCTAATTCCATTAGATCAATGTTGGCCTCTTTTAGCATCCGAGCTAGCTCTCTTGTTGTGATAACCTCATCAACATCCTGCAACCCATCATGGGATAATTCCGGTCTTGCCGCCTCGTATTTTTTCGCCAGACATGGCATAACGGATACAACTACCATATCCTTTGGATCTATTCCCATCTTCTCGGCATAATAGGACTTCGCAATCGCTCCAAACATCTCATGAGGAGATTTACTTGTGGAAGGGATATCTAACATATCATTAAACTGATGCTCAAAGAATTTTACCCATCCCGGACAACAGCTTGTTAAAATCGGAAGTTTACCGCCATGCTTTAGGCGGTGGATGAATTCCGTTGCCTCCTCCATGATGGTAAGATCCGCCGCAAAATCAGTATCAAACACTTTATCAAAACCAAGTTGGCGTAGTGCGCTAACCATTTTCCCGGTAACGCGAGTACCGGGCTTCGCACCGAATTCTTCACCAAGTGCAACTCTGACCGCCGGAGCCGTCTGTACAACAACACACTTTTTGGAATCATTAAGCGCATTCCATACATTAGCGACATGATTTACTTCTGTAAGAGCAGCGGTAGGACATACCGCAACACATTGTCCACAGAATACACAGGTGGATTCATGCATCGGTAAATTCATGGAAGGAGCGATATACGTGTCAAAGCCACGGTTGATTGCAGACAATACATTAACCGTCTGAACCTCATTACACATCGTCTCACATCTTCTGCACATAATACATTTATCCATGTTTCTGATAATTGCTCTACTCGATATATCCTTAGGGTGCTTTGCTCTTTCGCCTTTATATTTTATCGCTCGGATATGATATTCTGCTGCCAATGCCTGGAGCTCGCAGCCAAGGTTTTTCTCACAAACCAAACAATCCTTTGGATGATTCGATAGGAACAACTCAATTACTACTCTTCTAGCCTGAATACATCTTAGTGAATTTGTTTTTATTACCATTCCTTCCACTACCGGTGTTGCACAGGAAGGTGCAAGATTTCTTCTGCCTTCCACTTCAACCACACATACACGGCAGGATGCACCTCGATTTACCATGCGAATATCATGCAGGTCAAGATGGCAAAGGGTTGGTATTCTGATTTTTAATTTTCTTGCAGCTTCAAGGATTGTACTTCCTTCTTCTACGGAAACCTTTTGATTGTTTATAGTTAAGTTAATCATCGTATTCGTCACCCCTTCCTTAGCGTTTCTCTATCGCATTGAATTTACATTTGTTATAGCAGGCTCCACACTTGATACATAGTTCCTGATCAATCACATGAAGTTTCTTCACCTCACCGGAGATACACGGCACCGGACAAACTCGTGCACAGGCGGTACAGCCAACACATTTGTCAGGTAGAATATAATAGGTAAGAAGATCTTGACATACTCCGGCCGGGCATCGCTTCTCTACCACATGCGCATAGTATTCATCATAAAAATACTTAATCGTACTCAATATCGGGTTTGGAGCAGTCTGACCCAAGCCGCATAAAGAGGTATCTTTAATAATTTCACCAAGCTCCTGTAGATTTACTAAATCCTCTTCCGTACCCTTGCCCTTTGTGATATTAGTTAAAATCTCAAATAATCTCTTGTTACCGATACGACAGGGGGTACATTTACCACATGATTCATCAACAGTGAATTCCAAATAGAATTTTGCAATGTCAACCATACAGTTGTCTTCGTCCATTACAATCATACCACCCGAACCCATCATGGAACCAATTTTATTGAGGGATTCATAGTCAATCGGGATATCTAGGTTCTCTTCGGTGATACAACCACCGGAAGGTCCTCCTGTTTGAACTGCTTTGAATTTTTTGCCATCCTTAATTCCACCGCCAATATCAAAGATAACCTCACGCAATGTAATTCCCATCGGAACTTCTACAAGTCCGACATTATTGACCTTACCTGCAAGTGCAAACACCTTCGTTCCCGGAGATTTCTCTGTACCGATGCTTCGAAACCACTCTGCACCTTTTAAGATAATTGGTGGGACATTGGAAAATGTCTCAACGTTATTCACAGAGGTCGGCAGATTCCATACACCGCTTTCTGCTGGGAACGGCGGTTTGGTAAACGGCTCTCCTCGGTCTCCTTCTATGGAATGAATTAACGCTGTCTCTTCTCCACATACGAATGCTCCGGCACCATATCTGAGTTCAATATCAAAATTAAAACCGGTACCAAGGATATCTTCTCCAAGTAGTCCTAATTCTCTCGCCTGAGATATCGCTATCTCAAGACGGTGGATAGCAAGCGGATACTCCGCTCTGATATAGATATAACCGTGTTCCGCACCGATTGCAAAACCGGCAATTGCCATAGCCTCTAATACGGAATGAGGATCTCCTTCGAGTATGGAACGATCCATAAATGCACCCGGGTCACCTTCATCTGCATTGCAGATGATATATTTCTCCTCCGCCTTACTTTTTCTGGTGAACTTCCACTTCAAACCGGTCGGGAAGCCACCGCCGCCTCTACCTCGCAGACCTGATTTTTCTACCGTTGCAATAACCTCATCAGGAGTCATCTCCGTTAAACACTTAGCCAGTGCCTGATAACCGTCAGCCGCAAGACATTCATTAATATCTTCAGGGTTGATAAAGCCACAATTTCTAAGTGCAATTCTGATCTGCTTTTTATAGAAAGGAAGATCCTTCTGTCCTTCAAGTTTTACCTTTAGATTTGGTTCCACATATAATAATCGATCTACCTGTCGACCCTTTATAACATGCTCTGCCACAATCTCATCTGCATCCTCCGGTTTGACGGATACATAAAACACATCATCCGGATATACCTTTATAATCGGTCCCTTTTCACAAAAGCCAAAGCAACCCGTAACGACTACTTCCACTTCATTCGAAAGACCGTTCTTTTCAATGCTTTCGTTCAATTTATCAACAAGAACCAAGCTATCTGATGATGTACAGCCTGTACCGCCACATACCAACAGATGCATTCTATAGTTACTCATACCACATCCTCCTTTCGCTATTTTTCAAATGATTTTGAGATGATTGCATTCTGCAAGAGCCGACCGTGTTTAATATGTTCGTTCACGATATTACGTCCTCTCTCAGCGGTAACATGACCATAGATTATAGAAGGCATATCCTTGCTTATTACTTCAATAATCGGCTCCTCCGCACAATATCCCATACATCCTGTTTGGGTAACTGAGACATTCGTAATATTCTGCTTTGAGAGCTCATCAATGATGGCTTGCATTGTCTCTCTGGCACCGCTTGCAATACCGCAAGTTGCCATTCCGACTCTAATTATAATTCTATCCTCAGATTCTGCAGTGGTTCTTAAATCCATCTTATTCTTGGCTGCTTGTCTGATGCGTTCGAGTTCTTCCAATGATTTTAATTTGCTCATATTTTCCTCCAATCTATTAATATATATGTTTTCGATTGATTCATCCTTGTCTAATCTCATGTATCTATCTGGGAGATGCGTTTACCCTTCTATCTTATTTGCAGTCTGCTAGTATCTTCTTTACTTCACTCGCTTCTACTCTACCGTATACTTTTTCATTAATCACAACAACCGGAGCAAGTCCACAAGCACCAATGCAACGTAAACCGGACAGTGTATACTTCATATCCTCCGATGTTTCTCCAGCCCTTACGTTTAATTGTTTCTCAATTTCCTTCATGATGGCATCTGCACCTCTGACAAAACATGCCGTACCAAGGCAAACATTAATGACATTCTCACCTCGCGGTTTTGTAGTAAAGTAAGAATAAAAACTAATTACACCATATATTTTTGAACTTGGTAAATCTAATTTTTCAGATATAAATAAGATTACCTCATCTGGCAAATGCCCAAATATATGCTGTGCCTTATGCAGTACTGCAATTAAAGCTCCTCTCCGATCTTTGATGCTGTCAATATAGTCCTGCAACGCAACATAATTCTCCTGACTATTGCTATTACCTGCCATATCCAAACCTCCTTTTGTTAAGTCTTTAATCGATTTTACTACCTGAAGCATAAAACATAGTGAGAAGATTATCGTTCTATCAACTTTGCCGGAATTCATTTTATTGTAATTTTCAATCACAAGCAACATAATACAACATTATTCTCGGCAAATCGACTATATTCTTCCACTTATATAATGAATTATATAACACTATTCCATAATATGAAATAGTGCCTTATCTATTATGTATTATATTTTACTAAATATTTCAATATTTTCATATTATTTTTTACATTTTAAATAAAATCAATTTGTTATAGCTAATATCTATTACAACCGGGCGAAAAAGATTATCGTTTCAATTAAATAAGGCTGTTTGAAACAATCTTTCCGATACGGAAACGATTATTAAAAACAGCCACGCTTATATATTTGTATAATGTTATGTTTAATTAGAAATAATAAATAAAAACAAATGTGAGGTCATAACATGGATACAACCAATTATTACTGCCCGGTTTGTGAATGTACGAATCTAACACTGCGACACGAAGCAAGCTATGTTTATTCCTACATTCTGGATGACGATGAACCGGGACTTAAAAATTCTGATAATTTTCAATCCTTTTTGTATGATAATCGAGAGCAAAAAGAAGCCAGAACTTATATCGAGTGCAATGAATGCGGTACACAATATCCTTACGAGATACTTCAACAGTATTGCAATCATAAAGAAATTACGGGGGATAAAAGTGACTAATCTTATATTCCCTTAATATCTATCAAATGATAGAGTCCATTATCTTCTTTTGCAATTCTTTCTTTGAGTGCCTTAATAATTTTTTGCATCTCTTTCAAGAACGTTTCTTTATTTGCATTTATCTTATTACTTGTATTATATTGAGATTTAAAGCTTGTATAATCACTGACAAGATTGCCCATCTCACGGTTGTACTCATCTGCCATGCGCTGAATCTCTATGTCACCACATTTTATTAAGTTAGGATATAAAAATTCATCCTCTTCTAATAAGTGTATCTTTAGCTGTCCGGCAAGGTAATTAATACGTAGTGCCAACTCGGACGGATTCATGTTCTCAATTCCCTTCTTGATTTCGTTCTCAAGGGAAGTAACCTCTTCCTTAATCCTACTATGTTGTTTATTCATATTTGTCAAATTAATCATATGTATTCCTCCTTATTTATCTAGTTGTGATTGTAACAAACAACTTCCCTCAAATCTGTGATTCAAGTCACATTATTTGATAAAACCTCAAATTATATTTCTTAATTAACTCATATTTGGTTAAATGAATTAATCACTCTTTTCAATATAATAATATCATTTCAGGAAAATAATTGTAGCTATAGCTACAGCAATTTAAATAATTAGGTATATAGTATAAATAGAAAGATAACAATTTACTTCTAAAGCTGAAAACAGCCGAGAACTGAAAGGGGATATGATTATGAAAGCAAATATTGATAGAGAAGGATGTATCGGATGTGGTTTATGCGCAGGAATATGTCCGAAGGTATTTCGTATGGCGGATGATGGAATTGCTGAGGTATATGTAGATGTTGTACCCGCAGATGCAGAAAATGATGCGAAAGAAGCATGCGATAGCTGCCCGGTAGGTGTTATCACGGTAGAATAAAATTTATACAAAAATATTTCGTATATGATAACGCGTAATTATTATAAAAAGAAGAGTATGCTTGTCATCGTTGGCATTTGATTTTGTGAAAAACATCATCCACTGCAAAAAGGGGAACCGCATAATGCATAGTGCGGCTCCCCTTTTTCTTGAAACGTTTTAATGATTTTATGCTTTTATTAATCTGATTTCCTTCAACTGTAAACCACTTTGACCAAAGTACAATCTCATCACTGCATATTTGGATTTAAGTAATACTATGCTTGATTTCGTTACCCATTCTCCTCCGGTGCCATTAAAGGTATATGCAGCTTCTGGAATTCCTTCAATAAATACCGTAACTTGCATCTGAGCCAGTTCACCCAAATCGGACTTTCCGATTAGTTCTAATTTGTAATTACCGATATTATTCACATCTAATCCAATTGCGAAGCTATTACCCTTGCTAGTATCCACATCCTGTAGAGGGATTGTTGTTAAATCCTCTACATTATAATAAATCACTTCACTATTTTGCAGTTCCTCTTCTTCTTGTGGGTAATTAGTTACTTCAATCTTACTTTCGATTCCGATTAAACGGTCAAGTGCATGGGTATATAATAAGAATCCACAGATATTCATCGCATTCCTCTGTAATTCACCCCTTGTTAAGGTTCCTAACTGCAATGCCTCCAATGTATTGTCACCGCTGCTATTAACTGCAGCATCCGGACAAACCATATATATATCATTCTGAGAACGAGCCATGGCAGCAAAGTTTGTTTTATTCACCGTGCCATTTTTCTCATTAATATTAGCCCACCAGTCCGTCATCACGATACCCTTAAAGCCCCATTCGTCACGAAGTATTGTGGTATTCAAATCAAAGCTTCCGGCGGTCCACAAACCATTCACTGAACCGTAAGTAGTCATGATGGAGCAAGCATTTCCTTCCTTGACTGCAATTTCAAAGCCCTTCAGATAGATTTCTCTCAGCGCTCGTTCTGAAATAACTGAATCCGTCTCATGTCTCTTATATTCCTGATTATTGCCGCAAAAATGCTTTATCGTTCCGGTTACACCAGACTTGTGCATTCCCTTTAGCTGTGCTACTGCCATTCTTCCGGTAACAAGCGGATCCTCTGAAAAATATTCGAAGTTTCTTCCGTTTAGCGGATGTCTATGAATGTTCATACCCGGTCCAAGTAAGGAATCCACCTTATTCTTAACCATCTCAATACCCATCAAGGTAAAGAGTTCCTCTACCAAAGTCTCATTAAAGGTACATGCTAATAAGGTACCATTCGGATGGCTGAAGGCCTTCGTGCCACAATCTAAACGCATACCGGAAGGTCCGTCAGAACAACAACCACAAGGGATACCATAGGATTTCAGACTGTCGGATACTCCTCCGAAGGCGGCGGCGGTTCCTGGTGTAACTTTCGGGCTTCCCATACCCTCGCCTCGGATAATGCAGGATAAATCCTCATCCGATAATTGACCAATAAACTGCTCCATCTTAGCCGTGCCATGCTTTACATCAATCAATTTAATGCCCTGATCTCCTGTATACGGAATATCCTGTGGAAGTTTTGCATTCCTCTTATCAACACTATCAATTGTACCGGTTGGTACATCCTCAAGCTGCATCGTATAACTTCCGTCTTTGCCAATCGCAGGCTTCATTCTTCGATAGGATAAATCCGGTGCAAGTGCTTCCTTGGTTTCCTCAGCAACTATCAGTTCATCCAGGTTAAAGCTTCCTACTAACTCCACATCTCGAACATTGTTACCCACATAAATCTTATACTCACCGGCTTCCAATACAAAGCTGGATTTATGACCGGTTAAACCGGCATCATCATAGGAAGACATCTTTGTAATATCAATATCAAAATAAAAAGTCTGTGCTTCTTTCGGTTTTAGTTCTTTCGTTTTCTGAAACTCGATAAGATTTCTTAAAGGTTTACCCAACACCCCTTGCGGTGCTTCATAATAAATCTGTACTACTTCCTTACCGATAGCATCACCGGAATTGGTTACCGTAACTTCCAGCCGAATTATATTATTCTCTCTTTTTGCCTCTTTAAAAGACATGTCAAAGCTAGTATAAGAAAGACCAAATCCAAAAGGATATTGAACCTTATCCTTTGCCACGGTTTCAAAGTAACGATATCCGACATAAATATCTTCCACGTAGAAGTTTCTTTCGTCATCACCAAAGTTAGAATCCGAAGGATAGTCTGCAAGAGAATACGCTATCGTATCCGTCAGCTTTCCAGAAGGATAAGCCGCTCCGGTAAGTACATCTGCAACACCGGCACCACCAATCATTCCACCTTGCCAAGCATATAAAACTGCATCGATATTATATTCTTCTACAAATGACATATCGACAATATTGCCTACGTTTAACACAACCGTCACCTTGTTAAATGCTTTTCTTACCCCTGATAACATATCCTTTTCCGTATCTGTTAAACGATAAGATCCGGGTCTATCCTGGTTATCCTTGTCTTCACCGGCGGTTCTAGCAATTATAACAATTGCCTGATCGCTATCCTTCGCTACGCTTTGTATTAATTCCTCAGACAAAGGCATCTCGTCCTGTGACCATGGTTCGTTTCCCCAACCGATTCCACTATCAAATGGATGCTCCTGCTCCCATTCCTGATAAACATTTATTAAATCCTGATTCAGAGTGATATCCTCACATTCTGATAAACCATCAAAGATACTGATGACTTTTGTTACGTTAACCATACCACCGGAACCTGTTCCGCTTTTATAATAATTATTTTGCATTCTGCCAAATAACGCAACCTTACTATTCTTCTTAATCGGAAGAGCACCGTCATTCTTAATCAGTACAATTCCTTCTGTAATAGCCTTTCTCGCTACCTCACAATATTTATTCCAATCCAGTATTTCATTCACTATCATCAATCATAATCCTTTCGAGTAATTATTATCATGTTATTTCTCTTTATAGAAGATTTTATACATTCATGGTAGGTTTATCTATATAAAATCTTAGCCAAAATATAGGTTAATATTGACGTAACTATCAATTATGCCTATAATAAAGGTTAGTTATTAGTATAATTTTGATATCATAATAAGATAAGAGGTGAATTATGTCCTTATATTCCCATGAAACCATATTCGACGATTCAAGGCTGCAGGTTCGTTTTGAAATATTGAACATAATGAATGAACTCTATCCGGCTCATTGGCATAGTCACGTGGAGGTTCTACTTATCCTCTCCGGTTCTATGACCGTTCATATTAATGATCATGTGTATGAGTTAAATTCACATAATACACTAATTATTAATCCAAAGGACATTCATTCCACACAGGCTCACGGTGAAGTTAATTATATGCTATTACAAATTCCCTATGCTAATTTAAAGCTTATCCTTCCTGATCTGGAACTGATCCACTTCCAGGAATTCTACACACCTCATTCCGAGAGCGAGGATATTCAGGACTGTCTGGAACATTATTTAATCCAGATGCAGAATTGCTTTGAGGAAAAGGAAGACGGTTATCAACTTCATTTCACCTCACTACTATACGAATTCTTATATATTTTATATAAAAAATATACAACTAAGCTATCTTTACACAATCGTGAAAGAGCAGACCGGGATTTCCAACGAATTGAGCAGATCATCAGCTATGTAAAAAGAAATTACCAGAAGCAAATCACTTTAAAGGAAGCTGCCTCTAACTTATCCTTAAGTACGGAATACTTTTGCAGACTTTTTAAGAAATATACCAATCAAACCTTCTTAGAATATGTAAATACAGTGCGATTAATCAATTTCTACAACGATCTCATCCAAAGTAATGACAGCATAACTTATCTGCTCGAAAAAAACGGGATTACCAATTATAAAGTCTTTATGAGAATGTTCAAGAATGCTTACGGCTCTACGCCGAATAAGATAAGAAATCAAAATAGAAGTGCAAAAATCGAACGAGTTACTCACTTTGTATAAGGGGTTGCTGCAAATAATAAATAATTCATAGGAATAATGTTATATTGCCATAATGCACTGTTTGGAAGACACTGTTTATAATTTTGTATTTCAAAGTCGAACTTTTATGTACGACTATGAAATACAAAATTTGAACGTTGTCTTCCAACCTATGTGTGAGGCAATTAACATTGTTCCTTTATAAAATTATTTATTTTTGCAGCAACCCCTTATTCTTATATCATATAATCAAAGAAATCGTATTGATTTAGCTCTTTCACCTCCGGTGTAGCACCTGCATACGCTTTAAACTGCAACTCCGGATTTTTCATGCTGACCTTTGTCTTAGGAGGCACGGTTTTCGTAACAAATGCATTGCTTCCAATTACGACCTCCTGGCCGATAATTGTATCTCCTCCCAAAATAGATGCACCGGAGTAGATAGTCACCCCATCTTCTATCGTAGGATGTCTCTTTACACTCTTTAAGCTCTGACCACCTTTGGTTGATAACGCGCCGAGCGTAACCCCTTGGTATATCTTCACGTGATTGCCAATATGGGTAGTCTCTCCGATTACGATACCTGTTCCATGATCGATAAAGAAATAAGTACCAATCGTAGCGCCAGGATGAATATCAATTCCTGTAATCGTATGTGCATATTCTGTCATAATTCTGGGAATCAACGGCACCCCAAGCAAATACAATTCATGGGCGATTCGATTGACCATCACTGCAAATACCCCAGGGTAAGAAAAGATGATTTCATCCTTGCTGTATGCCGCAGGATCCCCCTCATAAGCAGCTTCCACATCTGTTTCAAGATAATCGCGTATTGTCGGTATCTTCTGCATAAAGGAGATCGTTAACTCCTCTGAAACCATATCAATATCCTCTTTTTTTGCCTCTTCATAAACAGGATTATAGCGGAGTGCATATCCTATTTGCTTATTCAATTGATATGTGACATCCTCAATTACCGCACCAAGTTGATATTCCATATGATAGCTTTTCAGTTTCTTATTATTAAAATATCCCGGAAATATAATATACTGTAAATCTTTTAAAATTGATATTATATCATCTTTGTTCGGCTGATTGAATGTATCCTCTTTATTAATTGCTCCCGGCTTAATATAATCATTCATAATCAACTTTACAATTTCTTGAACCTTCTGCTCCATGTCAGGCCACCTCACTTATATTTTATGTTGTAAAAAGATCATTTCTCATTCACACTATTTAATGTTACTACTCAAAATTTATAGCCTGCTTCTCTAAAATTCCGAATTTATAATATATGTTTTCTATGTTTCATATATTATACGTTGATGACTTCATTTTATCAACTGATTTTTATCTTGCACTATGTAAATAATGCAATGAACTTTTGACATTTATTTATAACAGGTGTATTGTATAAATACTGGAAAAATATTAGAACAAACTTAAATTCGATGAATAGGAGTATGAAATGAAGATTGAATTTTCAAATAGAGTTGATCACTTTGGTAGCAATATATTTAATACCTTAAATGAATATAAAAAGGAAAGAGAAGAGTCGGGCTTACCGGTGTATAACTTCACGGTTGGAACACCGGATTTCAAACCGGATTCCTTTGTAATGGAAGCGGTATCAAAGGCAGCACTCGATCCGGAAAACTATAAATATTCCTTGGGAGATTCCCCCGAGTTAATCGAATCGGTCATTGGGTGGTATCAGAGAAGATATCAAGTTACATTGACTGCACAGGATATCACTTCCGTCAGCGGTACCCAAGAAGGAATGACTCATATCGGACTGGCTCTTTGTAATTATGGGGATACCGTATTGGTACCAAACCCAGGGTACCCGATCTTTGAGATTGGTCCCTATCTGTCCGGTGCTAAGATAGAGTATTACGATCTTCTACCGGAGAATAACTATCTTCCTGATTTTACTACAATCTCAGAAGAGGTGGCCAAAAGAGCGAAACTGATGATTGTATCCTATCCCGCTAACCCGGTATGCGCAACCGCTCCAGCTTCTTTCTATGAAGAATTAATTGCATATGCAAAGAAGCATGAAATTGTAATTGTACATGATAATGCCTACTCTGAGATTATCTATGACGGAGCACAGGGTATCTCTTTCTTAAGTTTTCCGAATGCAAAGGAAGTGGGCGTGGAATTTAATTCCCTATCGAAAACCTATAACATAACCGGAATCCGAATCTCCTTCCTGCTTGGTAATCCAGAAATAATACATAAATTTAAAACAATACGTTCCCAATTCGATTATGGTACCAGCTATTTAGTACAAAAGGCTGCTATAGCAGCCTTGAACGGTCCCCAAGACAGCGTCAGTGTGAATTGCAAGGAGTACGAACGCAGGAGAGATGCTCTTTGTGTGGGGCTTGAAAAACTTGAAATGCAAGTTACCAAATCTG
Source organism: Variimorphobacter sp. HTMS_6 (assembly GCF_059717775.1). NCBI lineage: Bacteria > Bacillati > Bacillota > Clostridia > Lachnospirales > Lachnospiraceae > Variimorphobacter > Variimorphobacter sp. HTMS_6. Next base: position 809,190 of record NZ_AP046094.1, on the reverse strand, counting down.
CTGGTTCCATGTTCGTGTGGGCTCACATTCCAAGCGGGTATACCGATTCTATCGATTACTGTAAGAAGCTTTTTTCTACTACCGGAATATTATGCACACCGGGTAGCAGCTTCGGTACTCTGGGCGAGGGATATGTTCGCTTTGCTCTCGTACTCCCGGTTGATACGATAAATAATATTTTCTCAGGGATATAGGTTGAATAATAAGAGGATTGTTTACTTTATCACCCTTCCTCCCCTTTAATCGCAAGACTAAATTTCGAATTAAGTTTGAAGTTTGAAATTCATTTATATAACATTAGTTACGCGAGGTCATATCGATAAATATCCGCATAATAGAAAAGGTGTTGCATCACAACATTATGTTTGTGAAACAACACCTTTTCTATATGCTTCTCTTTTTTCTTTTCCTCAAACTATAATTTATCTAACAATATTGCATCGTACCTACCCGTTTATTCTCCTCTTTCTCTAACTCAACATTTATACTACACATTTCATTTTGTTAAACGGATAGATACTCATCAATTGCAGCGGCAGCCGTTTTACCTGCTCCCATTGCCAGAATAACTGTAGCAGCACCGGTTACTGCATCTCCTCCTGCATAAACACCGATTCTGCTGGTCAGCCCCGTATCTTCGTTCACAATGATGCCTCCCCATCGTTGAGTCTCAAGACCCGTGGTAGTCGCTTTTATCAAAGGATTTGGCGAAGTTCCGATTGACATAATCACACAATCCGATTCCAATTCAAACTCGCTTCCTTTTACCGGGATTGGCCGTTGTCTCCCCGACGCATCTGCCTCACCCAGCTCCATTCTCTGACATTCTATATTACAAACCCATCCCTCTTTGTCACCATTAATCTTTAATGGATTCGTTAAAAACAGAAATTGTATTCCTTCTTCTTTTGCATGCTCCACCTCTTCCAAACGGGCAGGCAGTTCCTTCTCTGTACGTCGGTAGATTATTGTAACGTCTGCTCCTAGACGCTTCGCGCATCTAGCCGCATCCATTGCAACATTTCCTCCTCCGACTACTGCAACCTTGCTTCCTTTTTGAATCGGGGTTTTCGCTCCTTCTTCATAGGCCTTCATCAGATTGATTCTGGTGAGGAATTCATTTGCCGAATAAACCCCCTTTAAATTCTCACCACTGATATTCATAAAGTTCGGAAGTCCCGCGCCTGAACCAATGAATACCGCTTCATAACCATATTCCGTCATCAGTTCATCAATTGATAAGGTTTTACCGATCACCATATTGGTACGAATCTCTACTCCCAGTTGCTTTAACGAGGATATCTCTTTTTTTACGATCTCTTTGGGAAGTCGAAATTCCGGAATTCCGTATACCAACACTCCACCTGCCAGATGTAATGCCTCAAATACGGTAACCTGATAGCCCTTTCTCGCAAGATCACCTGCACATGCCAGACCGGAGGGACCGGATCCGATTACCGCCACCTTATGTCCGTTGCTATGTGGTTTAACAGGAATCTCCTTACAATTCTGATTATGGTAATCTGCCACAAATCGTTCTAATCTACCGATTGCCACAGCTTCTCCCTTTAATCCTCTAACACACTTAGATTCACATTGAGATTCCTGTGGGCAGACTCTGCCGCAAACAGCAGGAAGGGAACTATCTTTTGCTATAATCTGAAAAGCTTCCTCAAACTCACCTGTCGCAACCTTTTGTATAAAAGCAGGTATATCGATTTGTACCGGACAACCGCTCACACATGGTTTGTGTTTACAATTCAAACATCGTGCAGCTTCCTCCATTGCCTGTTCCTTCGTATATCCTAATGCCACCTCAAGAAAGTTCTTATTTCTTATATCTGCTTCCTGAAGTGCCATCTCATTTTTATATAAAGACATATTTGCTGCCATACTACTTCACCTCTTCTTTCAAGAGATTACAGGTTTCCTCATGTACTCTGACTTCAAATTCTCGGTACATTGCTGATCTTGCGATTGCTTCATCAAAATCAATCTTATGACCATCAAACTCCGGCCCATCTACGCAGGCAAATTTGATTTCACCACCAACTGTTAAGCGACAACCGCCGCACATACCGGTTCCATCAATCATAACTGGATTCATGCTGGCTACTGTTTTCACATTATATTCTCTGGTAAGATTACATACAAACTTCATCATAATCAGTGGTCCAATTGTTATGATTTCATCGTACTTTTCCCCGCTGTCCAAAAGTTCCTTAAGCGCATTGGTTACAAGACCTTTTTCTCCACAACTACCATCATCCGTCATCATTATGAATTTGGTACTGTTTTTCTTAAATTCTTCTTCCAGTATAATAAGCTCTTTATTACGAAAGCCTACAATAGTATGTACCTCTGCTCCCTGCTCGTGGAATTTTTTTACCACCGGATACGCAATGGCACATCCAACGCCCCCGCCTACTACTGCAACCTTTTTCTTTCCTTCTGTTTCGGTAGCTCTTCCGAGAGGCCCTACAAAATCCTCTAGATAATCTCCTACCTTCTTATGATTTAATTCTTCCGTCGTTGCACCAACTACTTGAAATATAATCGTTACTGTTCCTGCTTTACGATCAAAATCAGCGATGGTTAACGGGATTCTTTCGCCGTTCTCATCCGTCCTTAATATAATAAATTGTCCTGGCTCAGCCTTCTTTGCTACCATCGGAGCTTCAATCTCCATTAAGGTAACCGTAGGATTTAAAACTTCTTTCTTTACTATTTTATACATAAATTCCTCCAATGCATTTCCCCCGCGAGTCCTATCTAATGACCAACCGGGTAATGCATACGATGTCTCAACTATCTGCTACAAAAAAAGGGCTGTGGCCTTTGACAGCTACAGCCTTTTATATTTCAAACCGATAACTTTTCTTGCGTGGCGACACAATCAGCAGTTATGGATTAGAAAGCTACTTCTGTATCGTAATAACAACAATACAATAATTTCTCCATTACCTCTGGGGTAATTGCTCTTGGGTTAGAACCGGTGCATGCATCGCCAACAGCCAGTTCTGATACCTTAGGAAGTTTCTCAAGGAATTCCTTTTCATCTATAATTCCGCCCTCATAATCTTTGATACAGGTCGGAATATCTAAAGCTTTATTCATCTCATTGATATGTTTGATCAGAGCATCTGTACTGCGCTCAAGTCCTAAGAATGCAGCAATCTCAGAATATCTTTCATCTGCTGTCTTATCCACAGCATTATATTTTATAACTTTTGGAAGGTACATCGCATTTGCACAACCATGTACGATATGTCCGCCGGAATATGCAGCACCGGTCTTATGAGCCATGGAGTGAACAATACCTAAGAGTGCATTGGAGAATGCCATGCCTGCAAGACATTGTGCATTATGCATCTTGGCACGCGCTTCCATATCACCTTGATAGGATTTTAATAGATTCTCACTGATCATCTTGATTGCATGTAGCGCAAGCGGATCGGTGTAATCACTATTTAATGTAGATACATATGCTTCTACTGCATGAGTCATTGCATCCATACCGGTATGAGCGGTAAGTTTTTTCGGCATGGTTTCTGCCAGCTCCGGATCAACAATTGCAACATCAGGAGTTATATTAAAATCAGCTAAAGGATATTTTACACCCTTTGCATAATCGGTAATTACAGAGAATGCTGTCACCTCGGTTGCGGTACCTGAAGTAGACGGAATTGCACAGAACTTTGCTTTGGTACGAAGTGTCGGGAAATTAAATGGAATGCAAAGTTCATCAAAGGTTATCTCAGGGTATTCATAAAATGCCCACATTGCTTTCGCAGCATCAATCGGAGATCCTCCGCCGATTGCAACGATCCAATCCGGTTCGAATTCTTTCATCGCCTCAGCACCCTTCATAACTGTTTCCACAGAAGGATCCGGCTCAACGCCTTCAAATAACTGTACCTGCATGCCTGCCTCTTCCAAATTAGTAACTACTTTATCTAAGAAGCCGAAGCGTTTCATGCTTCCTCCACCTACTACTACAATTGCCTTTGTTCCTGTTAAAGTCTTTAAAGCCTCCAGTGAACCCTTGCCATGATAAAGATCTCTTGGTAATGTAAATCTAGCCATAGTTTAATCTCCTTTATAATAATATGATGTTTTCGTCCTCAGACGATGACTTCTAAAGTACCACCAAATGTTGTCGTTTGGATTGTTTATATTTTAACAATCTTTTTGTGGGATGTGAAATGCAAAATCCGTATATCGATATTCCAATATCGATATACGGATTTCTATGGTTTTGCTGAATACAATGGTAACATATAATTCTTGGATTGACACATAATAGAAAGCTAGATAGCAGCCAAACTCAAAGGATTTTCTCCACCATTCAAACGCTCAGATACCTTATAATAGGCTATTTTTGTAATCATCTAGATAAAATGCTTCAAATTACAATATACTCTAATTTATCTTGTGGCAATTCTTATATTTTCCATTTTATTTACCAAACATTTCTTATTATATATTCGATATTTTTATATCGATATTCCAATACTGATATAGCAAATTAAATAATTCTGATATAACAAGTGAATTAATTCTAATATACATATAATAGCTGATTCTGATTTTGTAAAATTTATAAAACCGAGAATATCTTACATACAGATCATACTTCTATCAGAGAAATACACATTAATGATATTCACGAAAAGATACTTCATTCTTCGCTTCCGATAATAGGTCGATGAAACGACGATCTAATTCGGTCAGCTTATAATTCTTGGGATAGATGAATACATCCTTATACCGATTATTATCCACCATACATTTTCGTTGAACAAGCTGATAACGCTTTAGCCACTTGTCAGGAACAGGCGATACCCACATATAGGAAGTGGGAATCTCTGAAAGTATATCGAATTGGCTGCCACGATCATATACATAGATTGCCCTTGTATTCTTTGAAGGAGCTTCTGCCCGACTATTATTCGGTAATATATAAGGAATCGAGGTATCTCCATGAGTTACTTCCGTATATTTTTTGAGTTCCTTAAAATCCACATATTCCTTCTTTGCCAGAGGATGATTCACGGACATCAACGCAAGATAATCAAATTCCCAGATTTGTTCGAAACGAAGCTGTTTTTCATTCAGATAATCCACGAAATAATTCTCATATTCTGTCTGATACCTTATAATTCCCAAATTAAATGGGCCGTCAAATATATTACTGACTACTTGCAACGAATTAGTCTCCTGTACATTCACATGAATCCCCGTTGAACTATCGAGTTCCAAAATAAAATTCGTTATTGCATCTGCAATATAACTTCCTCTCGGAATCGATATATTAAAGTTCTGCATATCCGAATCTGCCTCATCGGATAAAGATTCCATCATGTCAATCTGATTCAGTACATTTCTGGCGTAGGATAAGAATTTAGTACCCTTTTGCGTGGGCGTTACCCCCTTAGAGGTACGTTCAAAAATAGTAAAGCCGAGGGAATCTTCCAGTTCCTTGATAGCTTTACTTAAGCTTGGTTGTCCCATGTATAAATTTTCTGCCGCATGGGAGATAGAGCTTGTTCTCTCTACCTCTATAACATATTTTAAATGTTGTGTATTCATTGTTAACCCATCTTTCTATCATTCACTCTAGTCACTCGTTCTCATTGCCTGTTTCAAATGATTCGACAACGCTGCAAGAGAAGCTGCAAGATTTTCATTCCGTACAAGAATATAATCCGGCACGGACAAATGTACCGGTGCAAAATTCCATATTCCCTGTATCCCTCCCGCTACCAACTGATCGCACACAATCTGTGCTTGGGAAGGTGGTACGGTAATAATGCCGATATGAATCTGCATGCGTCTACAAAGGTTACTAATGGTGTCTGTAGGCAAAACCCTGACTCCATTTATCTCCGTCCCTACGATATCCGGATTGGTATCAAATGCGGCTACGATTTTTAACCCGTAATCCTGAAAGCCTTCATGGGACATAATCGCATGAGCAAGTGATCCTGCTCCGATAATCACCGCTTCATCTGCATTATTATAACCCAATATACTTTCCATCGAATCCAGTAAATCTTCTACGATAAAGCCTGTCTTAGGCTTTCCTTTATTCACATAAACCGATGCGAAGTCCTTTCTAACTACCACCTCATTCAGATGTAGCAAAGCCGCAATCTTCGGTGCTGATACTGTTTCCACTCCTTGCTCCTTCAATAACCGAAGCTGTTGAATATAATATGACATACGATTCAGTGCTTGGGTGGTAATCGGTTTTTTCACATTTTCATTCATTTGTTCCACCTCCTGTAGGACAGAAGAATATTCTATGTAAGCTTATGATTTTATTGGTTAGCGTGTATAAGCAATGCTTTAATATCGATATTATAATACTGATATGGGGTCGGGTCAACTAAAAGACGAAACAAGGAGCTGAATCGACATTTTGTTTAAATAGGTTATTTTATCTACCGTACAAAAAGGGAGCCTTATATCAACTTTTGAAGTAAAAATAAGGCTCTCTTTTTGAACTAAATAATAATTTTGTTTTTCTCACAGAGAAAATCTCAACTTATTGCCTAATATGCTTTTGTATGATATCCATGCCAGTTGTCTGACCATCCGTCTTTATCAGCTTTATAGTATATTGTGAAATCTGAGGGCGTTCCTGCAAACACATCTTTACCCAGTGCAGGCACATCTCCTTCAAAGTATACTGATTGTAAATTTGTGCAACCACTAAACGCATTATCCCAAACAGTTTGTATACTACTTGGAAGTATTACTGAAGTTAAGCCTGTACAGTCACCAAACGAATGATCATTAATAAATTTAATACCGTTCGGTATTTTCACTGATGTCATGTTTTTGCATCCTGAAAATGCACTTTCATAAATGCTTGCTACCGGTCCTTCAATATCTGAAGGGATAACTACGTCTCCGCCTTTTCCTATATATTTACATATACCAGATCTAGCCTTTGCGTCATTCGAATACTGAAAATCACCATATGTATGTGTCCTTCCGACCGCGCAGCTACTCATTAACGATATAACTACCATGATAGCTGTGACACATACAGTAATCCTCAAAAGCCGTTGTATTACATAATTACATCTTTTAATATAAACATTTTCCATAATATCCCTCCTTAATTTATTATCGTCACCACCAGTCAGGTCGTCAGATATTGAGCTGGCGTATAGGACTAATAGCCATAGTATTGTAATCTCTGGAGTGTATCTTTTGCTTCAACTGCATACACTGTCGTATTACCATGCATTGCAACATATTTTAGAGCTTCTTTTGCTTTTTCTATTTGATCATTTTTTATAAATACTTCTGATAAATTAAACTTTGCTATAACTTTCCTTAATCGATCCTCCGCATTGTTAAAGTTATTCATATAAATTTCTTCTAACCCTTCAATTTTTCCAATCAACAAATTATATTTGTTCACTTTATCAGTGTATGAATCAAAATACTTTTTTTTAATTTCTGGCGATATGTTCAAATCAATTGTTTCTCTAAAGCTAGTCAAAAAAATATTAGCATTATCAACATCTTTTATACGGATATAATAATTGGATACTATTTCATAGTAATGAACTTTTGTTTCTAAATTAATTGCTAAACTTTCAAGCTCATCAAGAATTGGTACTAATTTATTATAATCCCCATGATGCAAGTAAGAAATAACCAATAAAAAAAGCAAATAAAAACGATCCGTTTTCAATTTAACTGAACACCTTTTAATATTTCTTTGCAACATTAAAATCGAAGGCTCAGGATTGCAACTCTTATGTAACAGCATAAAGGAGTGTTCGAATTTTTTAGTAGCTATGTTATATGAAATATCAAGTGATAATAAAAGCCATAAAACAAAAAGGACACCGCAGATTGCACTTCCCAAATTACTAATTTGATACAAATGCAAGATTGGTAATATCTGTTTGTCCAAAATAATAAGATTACTACCAAACAAGACAAGAGAAACGAACCCAAATATCACCATACTCCAAAACAGAATAAACGTTGACAAAAACAAATTGGTTGTATGTGCCAATGTTCTAACCTTTATGAACATCAATTTTAACTTCATAATAATCCCCATTCCTCCGTCAAGCTGCAGCATTAATAGTAATGAAAATTTTTGACTTCCTCAACTTTTCAATAAATAAAGTAAATAAAATCATTATAACCTCTGAAGTTCCTCCCAAGAATTTTACCATAATACTCTAGTTTCATATATCTGAATTATCGACAAAAGATCATTCCATATTCTGTCTCTTTTATACAAATATTTTATATTAAGTTATCGATTTAATTTACCGTAAAAAATAATTTTATATCTGGCATACAAGTTATTGATGACAACTAGTAGAACAAATTTTTATTATAAAAGAAGCATTATTCTTAGGAAGGTGAAAATCTCGCTCCCGAGAATGATGCTTCTTTATTTCATATATAATCTTTCATTAACTTTTGATTTCCTTAGCAGATTTAACAAAAAGCTCAAAATAATTTAAAAAGGTACTTTCTTCTTTTGAATACTGGAGAGTAAAAATACAACTCCAAAGCTAAGAACTACTACACCCCATATTCTTAAACCTAAATAAGCATTGGTACCACAAAAGGATACGATTCCTCCTGCACCATACAATACTGTACTGATGATAGAACCGACATTTGCCCTGGAATTCCTTGTCGCAATCCCGATAATTCCTGCAACCAGCACGAATAACGCTACCAATATTCCTAGCATTCCACTTCGATCTGCATTTGCTGATAATGCATGATCAACAAGCACTACAAATGATTGTAAAGCGATAACAAAAAATAACACAATTGATATAATTCCAAGTACTAATCTTGCGGTTGAATATTTACCCTTTTCTCTTCTTGTTTTCATTAGTGAGCCTCCTTATAATTAGTGGTTTTCTGCAGCCTATTCGTTTATATTATGTCAACAAATCTATAAACATGATAACTAAGTCATCTATTACTGTAACCTATATCATTTTACCTAGTCTTTCATCTTGTTCCTTTTAACTTGTTTCTATGCCCTGTATCTATAACCCAAGTCTTCTGACAATTCCTTAATCCAGAACTTTTGACAGTCTATTAATCTATATCTTTTGACAATTCCTTTAAGGTCTCTCTGATTAAATCCGCTTTGCCTTTATGTTCTGCAATTACCTTGCTTACTACATCATATCCAAGCTTTGCGGTGTATCCGGTTGCAAATGCATAGGAACGATTTAATAATTCTTCGCATCTTTCACGATCCGGCTCAATTAAATCAATACATTTTGTTCGAAATAATGAAACAGAATTGATCAGCAAAGACAAGCTCTCTAATAAGGAATCTGCTATCAGAGGTAAGAATGCATTTAATTCAAATTCGCCATGTGCTGCTGCCATCGATATTGCGCTGTCATTTGCAATCACTTTCATGCCGGTTTGCATCACCATCTCAGGAATAACCGGATTGATTTTGCCTGGCATAATTGTGCTGCCCATCTGCATCGCCGCAAGTTTAATCTCTCCAAACCCTCCATGTGGTCCGGAATTCATCAATCGCAGGTCATTGGATATCTTGATTAAGTTGACCGCCAATGCCTTTAGCAGCCCGGACACTTCAACAAATACATCATTGTTCTGAGTGATATCCATCGGATATTCCGCAACAGCCAATCCGATATCCGTCATGCTGCGTAACTCTTCGATGATACCGAAACGGTATTTTCGCTCCGCGTTATTCGAGGTACCAACCGCAGTGCCACCGATATTTACCTGGCGTAAACGTTCCTCCACCTTATAGATTCTCCAACGGTCACGTGCGATTGCTTGTGCATATGCGCCGAATTCTGAGCCTAACGTAATCGGTATCGCATCCATTAATTCGGTTCGTCCCAGTTTCTTAATATCGTCAAACTCGTTCTCTTTTAGCTGAAGAGCCTGTTGAAGCTTCGCACAACCCTCACTCAAATCTCGGAGCAATTCAATTGCCGCCATACGAAGAGCGGTTGGATATACATCGTTTGTTGATTGTCCACGATTTACATCATCAAGAGGGTGGATATAAGAATATTCTCCGTAGGATTTTCCCACTTGTTTTAACGCAAGATTGGCAATCACTTCATTTACATTCATATTGGTAGAGGTACCAGCCCCACCTTGAAGCGCATCCACGATAAAGTAGTCATCCGCATCACCATGCAAAATCAAGCTACAAGCCTCAACGATGGCTTCGTAAACTTCCTTTGATCCGATGTTTAATTTCAAGTAAGTCAGTGCTGCTGCCTTTTTAATTCTTACTATATTATATATAAGCTTTAAGTTGGTTCGTCTATAGTCCAGTGCAAAGTTGTCCTTAGCCCTAGCAGTTTGAAGTCCGTAAGCAACATCTTCCGCCAGCTCTAACTCTCCAATCTTATCTTTTTCCTTACGCATCTTTTTATTCCTCGATTTCTGCTAAAATGTGTGGGAACGGTTCTAAACTTCTCTCCAGTATGCCCTGCATATAGGCGATCAATATACCATAATTCGTAATTGGTGTTGACTGATCTGCTGCACATTTCATGCGAAATCTCACTTCTCTCTCCGGTAACATGCATCCTCCACAATGTACAATCAACTTATACTTCGTAAGATCCTCATAAAACTCTCCGCCGGAGGTAAATTCAAAGTTCAATTGTTTGCCTGTATAATTTTTGATCCATCTTGGTAGCTTCACCTGACCAATATCATCACATTGGCGGTGATGGGTACAACCCTCAGAGATTAATACCGTATCCCCATCTTCCAGCTTTTCGATTGCAGCTGCACCTTTCGCTGCCTCTTCAAGTAAACCCTTGTATCTGGCAAAAAGAATCGAAAAGGAAGTCAGCATAATATCCTTTGGTGTATCCGCAGAAACCTTAGCAAATACCTGACTATCCGTGATGACAAGCTTCGGTTTCTTCCCAAGATTCGCAAGTGTTTCTCTCAGCTCATACTCCTTCACCACGATTGCGGTAGCATCTGCTTCTAATATATCACGAATCGTCTGCTGCTGGGGTAAGATTAATCTTCCCTTCGGTGCTGCCTTGTCAATCGGGGTAACCAAAACTACAAAATCAGAAGGATTAATTAAATCCGCCACGATTTTTAACTTCTGATTTTCTACCGGAGCAAGTGATGCAATCTTTTCTTTTAATACTTCGATATTGCTTTTCTCCTTAGCACTTACATAGATTTCATGCTCTTTCGCTGCCGGAACAGCCTCAAGTAAATCAGATTTATTACAAACAATGATATAATTAATATTCTTTTCCTTAAAGAACTGTATCAGTTCCTCATCCTCAGGTGAGATTCCTACAGTGGAATCAACTACCAGGACCGCCACATCCGTCTTATTCAATACCTGCTTCGTCTTGCGAATTCGAAGTTCACCAAGCATTCCAACATCATCAATTCCAGGTGTATCGATAATCATAACAGGACCAATCGGAAGCAGCTCCATCGCCTTATAAACCGGATCTGTTGTTGTTCCCTTTACGTCAGACACCACTGCCAATTCTTGACCTGTGACTGCATTCACAATGCTTGACTTTCCTGCATTTCTTCTTCCAAAAAAACCAATATGTATTCTATCTGCTGAAGGTGTCTCATTCAAACCCATTCTATCTATCAATCCTTTCAAAACAAATTAATTGTTATAAGGTTGTATATATCATAATTTGAAAGAAAACGCAAGCCATAGATGTTGTGAATTACTATTCTTCTATATATTGTTTTCATTATAATAATTAATAAAGGTGCCAAAAGCTTCACTACTATGATTTTATCGTTAATATACACAACTAATTTGATCATAGATAATTGCTTTTGACACCCTAAGTATTAATTACATCTGTGCATTAAATAAACTCTTTATCTTATATATAACATCATCTGAATCCGCGTTAATACTAGAGGCTTCATTGATATTGGATATCTTTTGCAATGCTGCAATATCCTTATTATATCCGATGGTATAAACAGGGATTTTACTTTGTGCAATCAGAGGTTGTGCATAATCAAATTTAATTCCTTCATTCGTCTCTCCATCACTTAGTAAGAATAGCATCACTTTCGCATTCGGTTTATCCTTTTTCGCTTTCTCCAGCATATCGATTGCAACCGTTATTCCATCATAGGTCGCTGTACCGCCACTAGCCGTTAGGTCCTCAACCGCTCCCTGAAAATAAGCTCGTTGATTGAGATCGAACTTACCAATCGGAACCTCCTTCGTTACTCCTGAGCTATAGCTTACCAAACCAACGTAATTGTTATCATTGATGTACTGAGCACCATTAATTAAGCTCTTCTTAAGCTGGGATAGCGGATCTCCATCCATGCTTCCGCTGACATCGGCTACGAATACTGCTATGATGTCCTTACCGCCGTCCTTATTCGCTTTCCACAATTGCTGCGCCTGTAATACAGTTGCGCCGTTTGTTTCGTAATTCTCGCCTTTATAGCTATCTAAACCATTAAAGCCGTACTCGGTCGCAAGCTTTTGAGAATCCTTGTTTGCACAAAAATCAGCAAACTTATTAAGCACCTGTTCTTTATCTGCGGTTAGTGTTCCTACCTTATATAATGGATTATCATGTCGGATTCCAAATGGTATAAATTCGTATTTCTTTAATTCAGGATCATTTTGATAGGTTTGGTATTCCATAACCATTCCGTCTAATTTCCCCGAAGCAGCACTCTCTCTCATCTGCATCGTGGTATAAGCAACAAAGGGTACATTATTCTGGAAGTTCGTGAAACCTGTCTTTGCTTTATCACTTAGCAAGTTCTTACTGTCACTGTGAGCTAAGGTACTTAATAAGAAGTTCAAGCCGGTGGAACTTGCCAGAGGATTTGTATAACCCATCATCATCTCATTCTTTTCTACTGCCTTTAATACCGCAGCTATATCAGCCTTCCCATAACTTGACTCCAACTTCTTCTTGGTAGCGTCATTTACTAATATTCCTGCAACGTTACCAACTAACTTGTTTGAAACGATATTCACAGTTCCACCCTGGGCTTTAATTAGATTACCCCATAATATTGAGGACGGTGCAAATGCATCAGGAGTATATTTTTTAGAGAGAATATAATCTGCACCCTGACCGGAGGAGATATTACGAATGGAGACAGAGACCGATTTACCATTCACATTGTAATTCTGTTCGTTAAACTTTTTGGCAACTTCATTCATCCAACCGTCTTTATTCTCACCTGATTTTTCCGGACTGGCACAAATTTCAATATTGATATCTCCTTTACCCTCTACTACTAACGGATATTTTGATATATCAGGTAGCTCGTCATAAAGAGAAGCAGGTTCCAGATTAATCGATGCTTTTCTGGGACTAGCTGTGTTCACAGTAATAGACTTCATTAGATAGTCAATCTTCTCACTTTCACTTTTGCTTATGTAGGTTTCGAGCTTTTTATCATTCTGTTTTTTATTAGAAGCTCCGGTTAATGAGCTTATTGCAGTTACAAGGATAAGCACCACTACAAATAACGCTCCGATCCCTACCATAAATTTAATCATATTACCTCGATTCATTTATTCATCTCTCCCTCATATTTTTTAGTTAAATCATCAATCTCATCATTACTATCCTGATTAAGGCTTTGCATCGCGTTTACCATATCTCTTAATTTACTAACATCCTTTTCCTGTTTTACTTCTCCGATTCTGGACATCTCAGTAATCAATGTTTCAAACTCCATCAGAATATCATTACATTTCTTAATCTGCTCATTCACAAAGTCAAGGTTTTGTCGAATACTCTCCGGAGATCCCTCGTCATCAAAGATTTCAATTCGATTCGATAATCGTTCCATATTAACAGCCAAAGCATCCTCAACCGTTTGTATAATGTCTGTTATGGCTCCGGATTCATTCTCCTGGGTATTCACGCCGGCAACCTGAAGCAGCACATTCCTTCTTCGTTTAAACTTTTGAATCTGCGACCGGGCGATAGAAGCCTCCTTTACTATCTGAGGATTTCTATACTGCTTTGCAAATTTTTCAATCTCATTATCAATTCGATCAAGTTCAGTCACTTTTTCTTCACTTGTTATCTCCTGAACCGAAACCCCGAATATGATTTTGTATAAAAAAATGATAGCAAATAGTAGTATTACGAATGTAAGCACAATTGCAATTGTTTTCAACAGATTCCCACCATTCATATTCTTTATAATGATAATGGCCGCAGGAATTGTCATAACCCCGCTGATTGCAACAAACCAATACATTGTGTAATTCTTGTTGCGGTTCTTTTTCATCATACTCCTCCCGATATGAAAGCATTATTCTGTGTTTCTTTTTTTTCAAGCTTATGTACGTTAATTACGTAACCTTTGCTTTTAATCAATAAAATTTTATTATCTAGAAATTTGTATTCTCATTATATACCATCCAAATGGCAAAATCATTAAAATATTGTTAAATTTTAATCAGTTAGTTAAAATATGGCTACCTATAAACTAAATTACTATTTCGGATGTTAAATAATATCATTAAAAATGCTACTAATAAATAACATTTTTTATGGAATAGATCAGAAAAATCAGTTTTTATAACATATATTTACTATTGACAAATAAAAACGTTTGATTTTTTGGCAAAAAATGATAAAATATATTAAGAAATCACATAATCATTTATATTGCTACATATATTCTTTAGCATAGCTTATAATTCATATATATCAATGAAACATCTTAGGATAGTAGTATACATAATGCTTTATTTAAATAAATGATTTTTCCAGAAAGGAACTATATATGGATACAATTAATTGTAAGAATTGTGGCAGGCTTTTTTTATATCAGTACGGCCCACAATTTTGTACGAAATGTGCGAGTATAATGGAAGAGAAATTTGAGAAAGTAAAAGATTATTTATATGATAATCCCGGTGCAACCATCCAGCGTATTGCCGAGGTAAATGACGTATCAACACATCAGATCGTTAAGTGGGTACGTGAGGAGAGATTAGAATTTACACCCGACTCCCCCTTAGGTATTGACTGTGAAATATGCGGATCAACGATAAAGACCGGCCGCTTTTGTAAGAATTGCAAAAATGATTTAACTACCAAACTTGGTAAAGCATTTAACGGATTGGTTCCTGAAGAAATCAAAAAAGAATTGCGAGAAAAATCCGGGAGAAGACATTCTACTATTACTGATAGTTATTTGACCTGGTAAATAAAATCACCTACCTAATGAGTTAATAAAAAGAGTTCTCATTAGGTAGGTGATTTTTTAATAATAAATGATAAGTTTTCATCTCTGGAATAGTAGTCCATTAACCAGATTATTTCACTTTCACAGATAATACATTCGAAAAATCGCCATATATCATTGTCTTTCCCACTTTTGTAAACGTTCTTACTTTGAAGTAATAGGTCTTTTTACTTGTTAGTCCTTTTTTAACAAAACCCGACTTTGATATATCTGCAGTATTCACCTTTTGATATACCCCTTTTGCACTGGTAGCCATATACACTTCATATCCTTGAGCTCCCACAACTTTTTTCCACCCAATGTTTGCATATTTGCTTCCGCTTTTTACTGTAATAGCTGCTGCCTTTGGTTTAATAATAAAGGTTTTGGATATTGTTCCGGTATAGTTCCCTTTACCAGTTATACTTACCGTAGCAATTCCCGGATTCGTATTACTCTTGTAACTAATCTTATAGTTTGATGTAGCAATCGTAGTACCGGTATTCTTTAATGTCACCGTAGGTTTTAATGCCTTTCCCGTGTACACATAACTTGATTTCGAAAGTGTCAAACTCATCTTACTGATATTCTTTGGTGTTATTTTTACTATCACACTTGCGGTTACCGTATTGTAATTTGCTCTACTAATTTTATAGAAGACTTTATAACTTCCAACCGATTTAAACGTAGGCTTTGTTTTACTGAAGGTTTTTCCATCTCTGCTGTAAGTTATCGCAGCTCCTGACAGGAATGTTACTGTCAATGTATGGTTTTTCCCATCATACTGTACATTTTCTCCTTTTGCAATAATTCCGGTCATCGTTCCGGGTTTAATTACAAAGTATTTCGTAATACTCCCAGTATAGTTACCTCGTCCCGCGATTTTTACACCTGCCGTTCCGGCATTTACATTATTAGTATAGGATACGGTATAATCTGTTCCCTGTAAAAGCTTCTTCGCTCCATCTTTCACGGTTATAGCAGGACATTTTGTTTTCCCATCATATACATAGGAAGTTTGAGAAAATGATACTACAATTGACGATTTTTCAATTGATGGTTTTACAACTGCTGCGATTTCCCACTTGGCATATAAGACAAGATCAGAAGTTATTACATCTGTTTTGAACAGCCATTCATTGGTACAAGCACTATCCATATACCAACCAGCAAATTTGCGACCCGCTCTAGATGGATCAGTCGGTTTCGGAATGGTACTTCCACTTACGACATTCGTTATATCATTCACACCACTACCACCGTTACTGATAAATGACACGGTATAGGTACGTAGCCATTTTGCATATAAATTGATATTTGATGTCACGACATCCTTTGAGAAATTCCATGGCTTCGTTAATGTACTATCATACCAACCAGCAAAATAATATCCATTCCTTATAGGATTACTAGGCTTCGTGAGTAGTGATCCTGATTTTACAATTCCGTTACTGCTCACAAGTGTTCCACCATTTGAATTATAAGTAACCTTATAGCCGATGCCAACAGATGGTATCGTTTCTCCTGTTCCATATTGAACTCCGTTGATAAAAATTGCCTGAGGGTCTCCAACTAAAGCTCCATGTCCTCCATCGTATAAAGGCTTCGTCTCGTAACGTCCATATTGCTTATCTGTTGACGACCAATTACGGTCAGAATAGGAATAAGAATTCGAGTAGATGGCCAATAATCCACCATCGCCCTTCGCTCCGCTCACTCCTCCATTTAATCCACTGGCGCCGCCCTGCTGTCCTGATACTAAAAAGCACTCCTTAGAAGACTCTACTACGATTTTATCAGCTACGATCGTCAAAACTCCACCGCCGTAACCGCCTCCGCCTCCGCCTGAGCCGCCTTCACCAATATATATTGACGGTGAGTAAAATTGGATGGGATAACCTTTCCCACCGTCTCCGCCATTTCCACCACCACCGATGCCACCATTACCAGCATACTGCCCACTGGTACCATTTTGTCCCACACCGGTTGCTCCGCCGCCTCTTACATTAACACTCCCTCCATTTGATCCTCGGGTTGTGCCACCTGGTCCTCCATTATTCCCTCCAGCTTGGCCGTAAGCTCCGCCACCTTGCCCTCCTAAACCTCCACCGTAGCCTCCGCCACCGCCTCCGCCGTCCCAACCATTATAATCAGCTTTTGAACCGGAAGTTCCTTTTCCACCTGCTCCTCCGTTTCCACCTTTACCATATGTGTTGGGATATAGGTTATAATTGCCCATGCTTATACCAAAAGCATTGAAATTAGATGTAGTCAATAATGCAATATTATTAAGAGGTGCTTCCGGATAGTATCCATTTCTCACTCTAATATCCGCACCCTCTTTTATTGTCAGTGTTCCCTTTACAATAATTACAAGTTGTGATATTCCTGTTGATGTTACATGCACGTTATTTTCCAGTGTAAGATTATCATACTGATAAATTCCTGCGTATAAGTTACTCCCATTCTGTCCCAACGTAGTGTTGGTGGCTATAACAGTATTTGTAACCTCTGCATCCACACGTTTACTCACCATATTAAAGGTTAACATAGCTAGCATAATTATGAAAGTAAACATAAAACCTAAACTCCATTGTTTTTTCATTGCTTTCCCCCTTTATTGGAACTTGAATATATGATAGGTCATTTTTCCCATATGCTATATAATTAGAAACTAACATATTTATACTCATTTGTCAAAAGATTACAGATGCGGATCTTAATGTTAAACTTTTTAGTTGATCATCCATATCTACTTGATAAAATATACTCATATTCCCAAACTAAAGAAGTTGTTTATTTAATATGATAAAAACAAAGGGCCTGCATCAATATGAATGCAAGCCCTGATAATTCTATGTTCTATAAAGACACCAATTTTCTAAAGTAACTAAATGTTAATTAGCCGGTGCCAACCCTAGTCCCAGCAAATCCCCTATCTTTCCTGATAATGATGTAGCTGTTGTATCATACTCCTGCTTTACTTTGTCATATGCAGATTTTACATCAGTATATATACCACCAAGCTTCGTAACTTCATTTTCCAAACTACTTTTCGATTTTACAAGATTGTTATAGTTCTTCAATTCTGCATCGTACTTATCCTTTGCGTTTTTCATATCCTCATATGCACTATTTCCGTACTTATCGTTGTAATAGTCTTTTTCCATATAACTCTTCCACTTCTGAGTAAATCCACCGGCATCTTCATTTAATTCTACTGATTCCGTACCCAAACTTATAACCTTCAAGCTTGCCCACCCCTTTGAAGTATACTTCGTATATCCAGTATATAATATTGCATGCTTAGAGCTTGGCATCTTTCCATAAGAAGTATATTCCGCCGGAGCCACCTCATATTCCTGCACTCCATCTTCTTCACCAACAAGTCCTATAATATATACATTTATCTTAATCGATTTGTCCTTTGTATTATCATATTTCTTCTTTGCATCTGCGTAATCATTATGAGTAGAATCTTTCGTTTTTTTGGCTGAATCGATATTTTTAATCAATGATTCTAACTCACTTTGCTTAACTTTCCAATTATCCTGAGCATCCTGCAGCTTAGAATCAGCCTCATTCAGCATAAATGCATTAGTGAGTATATCTCTTAATGTCGATGATAATTGGTCAAGCAAATCCGTATTCTTAATAGAGGGATCTTTCCCCTCAATTACCTTTTTCATTTCTTGCCACTCACCGTTTTTTGCGTGGTTAGTTATTGTCGCTATAAGTTGGTCATACATACTTTTTTTCTTCATATCATTACTATCTTTAAAACCACCCAACTCACTAAATGCATCGATTGCTTTCGTATATTCCTTATTATTATATAATTTGCTTGCGTGATTATATTTCCCATTCATGATTAAAAACCATGAAGTAATAATACCAATTATAATAATAAAGCAGACTAGAGCGCCACCTATAATAATTTTCTTAGTCAAAAAACCTCTTTTTTTAGCACTATTATTAAATTGTGAATTTTGCGAATATTCTCTATTCGCTTCGTTAGTCCCTTCATTAGATTGATGATTTAGAGAATTCAAATCATTATTTTGTTCTTGATCCTGCTTGTTATCCATTGGTTCCATATTCTTCTTTTCCTCCCTATTATGTACGCAGTAATGTTGCATTAAAACAAATCTCCCTATAATTTCATTATATTACCATTTCTAAAAATCGTCAAATATATTAAAATAACTACAAAATTTTTATTCATAATAAAATAAGCTGAAAAGCCGGTCCAAGACCATTACTTTTCAGCTTTATAAATATTATAAATCTCTATTACATGCAAGTTTTTTCTATACAGAATCAGTAACATTAACATTATTGATTCCGCGTAAAAAACAAATACCAAATCTATCAGTTCTTAAAAACTATCTAATTATTACCTATCGTTCCTTCTGCATCCCATTCATATCAACGACATAATTCTTCTTATAGATCAACTTTGATACCGGAACAATCTCATACCCCTTCTTTTGCAAACCGGTGATAATCCCATCCAGTGCCTCAATCGTATTGTTTGATCCGTCGTTCAAAAGGATTATAGAACCGTTACTTAAGCTGTCATTATTAAGAGTCCGATTGATAATGCACTGTGCGGTGTAGCCCTTCCAGTCATAGGTATCAACATCCCATTGAATCGCATAATACCCACAATCCCTCGCTGTTGATAGGACTGTATTATTATAATCTCCATAAGGGGATCGAAATAAGTTCATATTAATACCGGTTAACTGCTTCACTTGTTTATGTACTTGCATGATTTCATTGACACATTGCTTTTCAGAAAGAGTTACCATTGATTTATGATCTTCACTATGATTTCCAATATCATGCCCAGCTTTAGCAATCGCTTTTAGTTCTTTAGGATACCGCTTTGCCCAGTCTCCTGTTACAAAAAATGTTGCTTTAATCTCATATTTATGAAGGATTGCAAGAATTCCTTCTGTATCTTCATTGCCCCAGGGTGATGATTTTTAAGGCGAATGTTCTAGAAACCTATTAATATCTACTGTTCTATCTCTTTGACACTATCTCGCTCGATAAATTCAGTACATACCTGAATCTTAGAACGTATATTGTCCTTACTATTGACCATATCGATAACCTTCCTAACCGCTAATCGACCCATTTCTTCTTTTGGTACACGCAAACTAGTCAAGCGAGGAGAAGAAATATCGCAAAATGACAGATCGTCAAAGCCGATAATTGATATGTCTTCTGGGATGTGATAGCCTTTTTCCTGCAATGCTTTCATCGCCCCGAGTGCAATCATATCATTATCTGCAAAAAATGCGGTCGGAAGTTCAAAATTTATATTCAAATATTCAAGCATATCCTTATATGCTCCATTCATTGTTGTACTAAGTTCAATTATATACTTAGAGTTAATTTCCTTGTTCTTCTCTCTCATCGCAGTAAAATAGCCTGCTTGTCTCTGCTCAAAACCGAGTATTCGAAAACTACCTTTCAAATACCCAATTTTATTATGTCCTTTGTTGATAAGATAATTAACCGCCTTACGTGCCGAATCATCATTATTAATCAATACTCCATTAAAGTCCATGTCATAGCTCCAATAATCCAACAGAAGTATGGGATATTGTGAGTCTTTAAATATTGTCAATTCTTCAGGAGAAAGCTCTGTACCCAATAGAATAACCGCAGTCCCTTGCTCGTTTAGTAAAAGTTTCACTTTTTCTTGAAACTCCGAATCTCTTGCGTCCAAATTGCCAATAACCAGTTCATAGCCTGCTTCCCGACATTCCTGTTCTATACCACTAATTAACAATGTAAAAAACGGCGTATCATCAATAATCAGACCGTTTTTCTTATAGATAACAAGCTTGATTTTATTGATTGAATTATTATCTAAATATCCTATTTCTCTCGCAACGCGAAATATTTCCTCCGAAGTATTCTGATTTACCCCTTTTTTCTTATTAAGTGCATTTGAAACAGTTGCCAGCGAATACCCTGTGATGTCACTTATTAATCTTATACTTGCCTTCATTTCGTTTCTCATCCTTCTCTTTCCTATTATATAAACACAGGTAATTCCCGTTACAAGTCAAATAAATATCAAATGTTTCGATTAGTCTTTTTTATAATACAATAAAATGTCTATTATTACCACATTATTCTAGTTTTTAATACTGAAAACCTAAAAGTTATATGCAATTAATTCTCTACGCTTAAGTAAATTCCGACTATCTATATTAAGAATATATGAGCCACTAAATAGGGTTGATTAATGTAAATGTTATATAAAATTGTTTTCATATATATTATAAACATTTTATATTATATTTCAATAGATAACTTTCGTATAAGAAGTAATTGAACTTTCAAAACAAAAACGGGAGGGATCTCCCCTCCTATTTTTGTTTCGTAATTCAAGTTACTCGATAATTCTCTTGATACAATACATAGCAAAGTGCATTCTTCTGGTAGTAAAACCCATATTTAATGTATTTATTTAATTCCATTTACTCAACTTACCCATAATATTCAAACACAAAAAAACCCAAAGCATTAAGCTTTGAGCTAAGTTATTTCTTATTCAATTGACTTTATCTACACACGAAAATGTTCCATCCATTACGAACGTTTTGTTCGTTTTACTGTAAACCTTTTAAGGTCAAGCCCTCGACCTATTAGTAACAATCAGCTACATACGTTACCGCACTTCCACCTTTGTCCTATCTACCTGGTAGTCTTCCAGGGGTCTTACTAGCTTATGCTATGGGATATCTTATCTTGAGGGGGGCTTCACGCTTAGATGCCTTCAGCGTTTATCCCTTCCAAACTTGGCTACTCGGCCATGCCATTGGTATGACAACCGATGCACCAGTGGTTCGTCCAACCCGGTCCTCTCGTACTAAGGTCAGCTCCTCTCAAATATCCTGCGCCCACGCCGGATAGGGACCGAACTGTCTCACGACGTTCTGAACCCAGCTCGCGTACCGCTTTAATGGGCGAACAGCCCAACCCTTGGGACCTACTACAGCCCCAGGATGCGATGAGCCGACATCGAGGTGCCAAACCACTCCGTCGATGTGAACTCTTGGGAGTGATAAGCCTGTTATCCCCAGGGTAGCTTTTATCCGTTGAGCGATGGCAATCCCACTTTATACCACCGGATCACTAAGTCCTACTTTCGTACCTGCTCCACCCGTCGGTGTCACAGTCAAGCCTTCTTCTGCCTTTGCACTCTTCGAATGGTTTCCAACCATTCTGAGAAGACCTTTGAGCGCCTCCGATACCCTTTCGGAGGCGACCGCCCCAGTCAAACTCCCCACCTGACATTGTCCACCAGCCGGATTACGGCTGAATGTTAGAAATCCAGTAACACAAGGGTGGTATCCCAACAGTGGCTCCATCGTAACCAGAGTTACAACTTCACAGCCTCCCACCTATCCTGTGCATGCATTACCGGATCCCAGTATCAAGCTAGAGTAAAGCTCCATGGGGTCTTTCCGTCCTGGCGCGGGTAACCAGCATCTTCACTGGTATTTCAATTTCACCGGGTGCATTGTCGAGACAGTGCCCAAATCATTACGCCTTTCGTGCGGGTCAGAACTTACCTGACAAGGAATTTCGCTACCTTAGGACCGTTATAGTTACGGCCGCCGTTTACTGGGGCTTAAGTTCAAAGCTTCGGATTGCTCCTAACCTCTCCCCTTAACCTTCCAGCACCGGGCAGGCGTCAGCCCATATACTTCACCTTACGGTTTTGCATAGACCTGTGTTTTTGCTAAACAGTTGCTTGGGCCATTTCTCTGCGGCCTACTTGCGTAGGCACCCCTTCTCCCGAAGTTACGGGGTTATTTTGCCGAGTTCCTTAACAATGCTTCTCCCGTCGGCCTTAGGATTCTCTCCTCATCCACCTGTGTCGGTTTACGGTACGGGCTTACATAGAACAATAGCGGATTTTCTTGACGGCATGGGTTCGGAAGCTTCACTACTTTAAATTCGCTCCTCATCACACTTCAGTAACATCCGGGGGATTTGCCTCCCAGACTAACCTTTGTGCTTGAACCGGTTTTTCCATTCCCGGCTCTTCCTACCCTTCCGTGTCCCCACAGTTCTGTCTATATAAGGTACAGGAATATCAACCTGTTGTCCATCGACTACGCCTTTCGGCCTCGCCTTAGGTCCCGACTTACCCGGGGCAGATCAGCTTTACCCCGGAAACCTTGGATATTCGGCCTAGAAGATTCTCACTTCTATCTCGCTACTCATTCCGGCATTCTCTCTTCTTAAATCTCCACGCCTCCTTACGGTAACGCTTCGTCGTTTTAAGAATGCTCCTCTACCAATTACAACTAGTGTAATTCCACAGCTTCGGTGACGTGTTTTAGCCCCGGACATTTTCGGCGCAGGACCTCTCGACTAGTGAGCTATTACGCACTCTTTGAATGTATGGCTGCTTCTGAGCCAACATCCTAGTTGTCTTCGAAATCCCACATCCTTTTCCACTTAACACGCACTTTGGGACCTTAGCTGGTGGTCTGGGCTCTTTCCCTTTTGACTACCCAACTTATCTCGTGCAGTCTGACTCCCGATAAACAATTATACGGCATTCGGAGTTTGATATGCTTCGGTAAGCTTTGACGCCCCCTAGGCAATTCAGTGCTCTACCTCCGTTAATCTATATCGAGGCTAGCCCTAAAGCTATTTCGAGGAGAACCAGCTATCTCCGGGTTCGATTGGAATTTCTCCCCTATCCACACCTCATCACCACCTTTTTCAACAGATGTGTGTTCGGTCCTCCACCACCTTTTACGGCGGCTTCAACCTGGACATGGATAGATCACCCGGTTTCGGGTATACTCATGCAGACTTGACGGGCTATTAACCCTTGGTTTCCCTTCGGCTCCAGACTTTCAGTCCTTAACCTTGCCTGCAGAAGTAACTCGCCGGA
>NZ_AP046094.1:0-780000 GCF_059717775.1 Variimorphobacter sp. HTMS_6 | reverse complement strand
CGTATTACGTGTATTGCGTTGAAGTCGGAATATAGATATATAATCAAGTGGTTTTTTATTAGACTCTGTAATTATACTAGTATAAATCACATTACTGCCTATAATATGTCAATCGCCTTTCTCCCATTTTACCCTGCTGCCCTTTTCACTTTTTGTTACCATTAATTTGGTGCCAATTTGTGCTTTCAATTCAGATACATGTGAGATAATTCCAACCAGTCGTTTCCCCCCAGTAAGCTCGCTAAGTATTCTAATTGCCTGCATTCTGGTGTCATCACTTAATGAACCAAATCCTTCATCTATAAACATCGTATCAATATGTATCATACCTGCGGAATTTTGAATAATATCTGCCATTCCAAGCGCCATTGCTAACGCCGCAATAAAGGACTCTCCACCGGATAATGTCTTAACATCTCTTGTCTGGTCATTAATCATACTATACACATCCAGATCCAGACCTACCTCTCCCTGACCAGCAAGATCCTTCACATCCCTACATTGTAATATAAACTGATTATTGGACATTACATAAAGACGTTTATTCGCTTCTCTTATAACATAATTAAAATACTTTCTCTGGATATAGGTTTGAAAGTTCATATGACACTGGCTAAGTCTACCGTTCGCAGTTGATTCTAACCTACTTATATTACCATAATTTTCGAGTAAACTTTTTCTTCTTTCCTGCAGTCTAATCACTTGACTTAATATAGATTCATCCCTGGTGCGAATGCCATACACAGATTTACTTTCCTCTTCCAGTCCGGTTTTTATCAATTGCAGGGAACTACGACTAAGCAGCATCTCCTCCGTATTCACTCTGGACTTACCTACTGTCTGCTCCGTGTAACTTTTAAGATTCGCTTCATTCTTAAGTACTTTCTCACGATAAACATCATAAGAGGCGGTTAATGTTTCAATCTCCTGGTGCCCCAGCTTCGCTGATTGGTAAGTTGTCTCCTTCGTAAAGCCCTGATTTTCCAACTCGTTTACAAATGCTTCTCTTGCTTTTTCCTGTTCCGCCGTTATTCTTATCAAGGTCTCTTTTTCTGTTTTTAGCTTCCCCTGCTGTTCGGTGGTTTCATTAAATAATTTCTGATACTTTTTATGAATATTCTGCAGGTTTTCATCCATCCGAGAGATCTGGTTATCAGTAGCTGCAATCTCAGCCAAAGCCTCCTGTTTATTACTATATATAAGGGATTCCTTAAGTGCTGCCAAGGTCGTTTCTACCTCTGCATACGCAATTTCAAGTTCCTTTTCTGTAATTTCATCCCTGTCCTTTTGCTGTAAATAACCTTCCAGTACATTTTGTAATCCCTTGCCATCCTTTTCGTTTTGATCGTACCTTTCCTTTGCTGATAACGCTTTCCCTTTAAGGGATGACTCATCTTTTAATTTCTCTGCACATGCCTTCATTGTGCTAAGTAAATCTTCATATGAATAGGTATCGACATCAAAGGATTCATCATATACTCGCTTACCCTCGTATTCACAAAGCTGCTTTTCCCCTTCATATTTTTGTTTTGCACGTTGATATTCGTCGTATCTAACCTTCACAATGCGGTTTGCTTCATCCATTGCTTTCTTCGAGCGTTCCAATTCATCTTGGCTCACCACACCATGTGTGATATCAGCGATCACCGGATGTTCGGTAGAACCGCATACCGGACAGGGCGTTCCTTCCATCAAAGTAGATGCCAATATACCGGCTTGCCCTTCAATAAAACTACGGTAAAGCATCTCATACGCATGATTTTTTTCTTCATATACCTTCATCGCAGTGTTATATAACTCTTCTGCTTTTTTATTGGATATCCTTAATTCCTGAACTAATTGAATGGATTTATAAATTCCCTCCAATGATTTTTGCTGCTGTGTTAACTTTTCAACTGATTGTGTTATCTGTATTAATTGTTCAGAGTATCGTTTCAACTCCTCTTGTTCCTGCGCAAGATTTATCTGCTTCTGTTTTGTCTGATCGATTTGATGAATCAACTGCTTAAGTTGGCTTTTCGCAACGGTTAGCTTCCCTGATAAATTCTCTTTTAATGCGTTCTTTGACTCGTATTGTTCGTATTTAGGCAGTACATCCTTAATCGTAATAACCTTTGCGGATAATTCCGGCTGTTTCTTTCGAAATTCAAGTTCCATTTCCTCTAATTGATTCTTATACCGTTGCAGTATCTCTTGGTTATTATTAAGCCAGCTAACGCTCTCTGCTAATCTGTTTTCACAGGCCTGATATTCCTTTTTCTTTGCAAGATAGATTTCTTCCTTAGCTTCTATCTTGGACGCTTTTTTCGCAAACTCAATACGTGCCTTAACAAGTTCCATCTCTTCCTTTATAAAATCTAGTTCCTGTTTTGATTTATTCAATTTATCCACGATATCAAATAGCTTATTCGTATCCTCCGCCTGCTGTAGGGAGGAATTAATATAGTCAAGTTCCTTCTGCTTCGTCTTGATTGTGAGGTTAAGTTCCTCTTCCTTCTGTTTTGCTTCCTCTATGATCAGCTTTACGATATCTAATAGCTTGTCCGATTCCGTTTCACGAAAGCGAGGTACGCCCTCCCATTCGGACTCATACGAGCTCCCCGGAATTGTTTGAACATTATCCATTTCCCGAATAATATCTTTTTTATTATCTTCAAGTTGTATGTACACCGATTTTGCACGGGTCTTCAACTCTTCTTCAATACGCCAGTAGATTTTAGTATTAAATATCTTAGAGAAGATTTCTTTTCTCTCCTTAGACGGAGCATGTAACAGCTTCAGGAAATCCCCCTGCGCAATCATAGCAATCTGCGTAAACTGATTTCGGTCAAGTCCGATGATATCCACAATCTTCTGGTTTGTCTCTTTGATTTTTCCACGGAACGGCATTCCATCCGGCATAATCAACTCTACACTTGGTTGATCCACCGTCATAGTGTATTCTCCGTCCTTATTCTTCCTTTTACTGATACGGTTCTGTCGTGGGTATCTGGTAATCGTGTAAATTTCTCCATTGTAAATGAATTTCAGCTCCACAAAGGTTCTGGTGTCCTCATCCGCATACTGACTTCTCATCATCTCGCCATCACGTTTTCCACCACTTGTCTCATCGTACAGAGCATATGTAATTGCATCAAATATTGTTGTCTTGCCTGCTCCGGTATCACCGGTAATCAAAAAGATACCATGATCCACATCTGTAAAATCTACCACTTCCACTCCGGCATAGGAACCGAACGCAGACATTTTTATGTAAATGGGCTTCATGCTAGTCCACCCCCTTTACCGTATTTATTACATCCGCCATAATCTTTTCCTCTTCCTCATTCATCGGAACATTTTGCATCTCCCTGTAGAACTCCCGAAATGCCTCATATGGGTCAAGTACACTTGCTTCACCAGTTTTATCCTCAAGTTGTGCCCTCGTTCTGCTGTTTTCCACCTTAATCTCAAGGATATGATCATAATGCTCCTCCAACTGATCCTTTGGTTTAAAGATATCTTCCTCATCCGTTAAAGTAATGCTAATATAATCATGGCAATTTTGCTCTTTTGCCTGTGATATAATCTCTCTGACACTTCCCTTTACTTTTCTAACGTCCTGTGCAGCTAATAAAGGTATCTGTTCAATTATTACCTCTTCCTTTTTATCGTTAAGCGTAACCATCGTAATGGATTTTTTATGCTTCTCCTCACTGGTTGAATACTTTAATGGAGTGCCGCTATAGCGAATATGTTTTTCTCCGATTTGCTGTGCACCGTGCAAATGTCCAAGTGCAACATAATCAAATTCCTTCACCGAAGCTATATCCACACTATCAATTCCACCCACCGATATGTATACTTGTTCCGATTCACAGGTTTCAGGAGCTACTTCACCAGATTTATAGAATTGGTGAGAGATTAAAACATTTCTCTCTTCATAGTTAATATTCTCACGATCAATCAATGCCTGGATTGCTGTGTCGTAACTTGTAACCACTCCATCCTCAAACAGGTGCCTGACATAACCCGGCTTTACAAAGGGGAGCAGATAGAAGTTTACTGTTCCATATTCATCCTGCATAGTTACTTTTTTCAGATATTCCCCCTCCTTTTGCGGAGGCATCGTTGAGATAAATATATTGTGTTTTTCCAAAAATGAACTGGCATAATTTAAGCGCTCTGCCGAATCATGATTCCCAGCTATAATCAGAATCGGTATGCTTGGGTTGATTTCAGACAGATCATTTAAAAAACCATCAAAGATTCCATACGCTTCTGCGGAGGGCACTGATCTGTCATAAATATCACCGGCTATCAGTATTACTGAAGGCTGATACTCCTTTGCTTTTTGAACAATTTGACCAAGTATTTCTACCTGGTTATCTTTTAAGTTATAATAATGCAATTGCTTTCCGATATGTAAATCAGATATGTGAAACAGTTTCATTATAGCCTCCCCCATCATCGGTTTCTTTTGTTCGTCCACTTTCATCAGTCCTGCTTATTTTGTACAATCGACTGTGAATATACCTGTATTAATAGTATCATAATTCCCATTGTAAGCAAATAGGATATATTCTACCAAGTATGTTCAAAAAATCTATAAATCTATAACTTGTTCTGTTAATCTTATGATTTCTCTATTCTCATATCATGTATTTTTACTAATTAATTTGATTCCGATATAATTATTCCCATAATATTTAGATGCTTCTGTATTCACTGTTCATAATTCACTCCATAATAAATCATCGTTATTAACAAAAATCATTTGCTTTATAAATCATCAACGCTTATTTGAATCAATCACATCACTTCAAAATTATAGATAATCCTCATGGAACGATCCTCATATATGTAGATCGTATCAATCATTTCGTTTATCACAATTCGATCTAACTTATCCACTCTTTGATGTTCTAAAAGCTGTTTTATCCATATGGGGTAATCATATTCCAGCGTCTTTTCTTCATATTCAGTCCAAAATCTTTTCTGCTCCTCAAAATGTTTCATTTTCTTTTCACAGGAATTCTTGTACTGGGCATATTCCTCTCGATTAATAAGATCATCAAGATAGTCCTCATAAGATTTCTTCTTTTTCGAGGTAAGCTTCTTGATTTCTTCCTCTAACATCTCAATCTCCTTATCCGGTGACTTTTGGTCAATGGGCTTTGACTGATTAACCATAATTTTAAGAATTTCTTCATTACCTTCAAGTAACCTTTCAATAATATGGTTCAGATCGTCCAAAATTATAGCTTCCAATACGCTTTGATCGATCCGGTGAGAGGAACAGCTTTCTTTTCCATAATTCTTATAGCTTCCGCAAACATAGTGGATCTGTCCGTTGGTAGCGTTTTTTGCTAAGGCTCTTCCGCAATCACCACACCTTAAAAAACCGGCAAAGACTCCTATATTCTGATTAAAATCTATATTTCTTACATACCTCTTACTTTCAATCTGAACCTTCACCCACAACTCCTGATCAATAATTGGGGGATGCTTTTCTTTCACGATAATCCATTGCTCTTTGGGCAAATACTTCGCCTTTCCTTTCATGCGACGCCTTGTTTTTCCCTGAACCATATCACCGAGATACATTTGGTTATTCAAGATATGGTGGATGGTTGAATATGTCCAATAATTTGTACTGATCATCTTCTTACTATTATGATAGTTCATACCGTTTTCTATCTTATATTCACTGGGGCACAAAACACCCTCATCGTTAAGCTGCTTGGCAATTCTTAATTTTCCCATACCTCCAGAATAAAGCCTAAATATTCGTCGCACCACTTCCGATGCATATTCATCAATCACCAGTTGATGCTTGTCAGCAACACTTCTATTATAACCATAACACGGAAATGCACCGATAAACTCCCCTTCCCTCTGCTTTGCTTTAAACGCAGATTGTACCTTATTAGAGATATCGAGTGCATATTGTTGGTTAAACACATTTTTAATCGGCATAATCAAATCATACTCGGAATATAAGCTATCGATATTATCATTTATAGCGATAAATCGGATATTATAATCAACAAAATACCTCTCAATATAATGTCCAGACTCGATATAGTCTCTACCAAATCTGGATAAATCCTTCACCAATACACAGTTAATCAATGTCTTCCTTATGTCGCTTAGCATACGTTGAAAGCCTGGACGATTGAAATTAGTACCGGTATATCCATCATCGACATAGAGATCACACACCGACAAATCCTCATGCTCTTCAACATACCTGCTTAGCATACTTTTCTGATTCGTGACCGAATTACTTTCTTCCTTATCCCCATCCTCTCTGGATAAACGGATATATAGTGCAACCTGATATTTACTTTGCAAATCACGATTATTAATAACAATCACCGAACCTTTCGAAAGAACCCATTAAGCATTTCTCGTAATTAGATTTTTTACATAATATATCTATACCTTATCCTGATGGTTTTGCAACCTGCTTTGATCGTTCCCTTGTTTGCTTTGCTCTTCTTCATTCAGGTGATTCATTATAATTTTCTTTATCATTTCCTCCGATGTGATATTTGATTTGTACTCTCTGTATACTTGATAATTCTTGATAATTTTCTCATTCTCTATCAGACGCTTACTCATAGCTTCACCAAGTCAAATATATTCATATAAAATGTATGATTCGACGAATGAATTCATGATTCCAGATCATAATATTATGAGCCTAACTTACCATTCCCCCAGGCTACATCAAAGCTTAATGCTACTTTTTTCTCATTGGTATCTACACAAAATATTGGCAGATCCTTTTTACCACCTGTATTCGTGACGGTTATGGCTCCTGGTAATACACGCAACCCGACTTCCACTATAATAATAATGCTTAAAATTACAATACCTACTTTAATGAATAAATTTATATATTTTTGATTATTTTCATTCTGATCCATGGCTTCACCACATTAAGATGTCTCTTACTATAATATATTGGCAGAGCTAGTTCATTATTCAGCAATAATAAGCACTAAAGCCCTATCTTGTGTGTGCCTCTATTGACATAATCCGCTAAAAAATGATAAAATTAATGTAATGCTATGACAATAAGCATCACATCAAATTCTATGGACGGAAGTAGGGAGAATATGCTAAAAAAAATAAAGTCAAGCATTAATAATGTACATATCAAAAGAAAAATTATAATGATTTATCTATTCGGTATTCTTTTACCTATTGTAATTTTTTTGGTCTTTTTTGTAGGTCTGATGAAAACTCAACTGAATAATCGAGAGAACGATTTAGTGGACAGCGAGTTAACTCGGCTGCAATTGACAATAAATTCTATGTTGTCAACGACTAACAACCTGGCTGCGACCTATTTTTCTGACAAAGAATTAAGCTGGGCTCTCGAAACCTATAGTGATAACTCAAAAGATTCCCTTATGACAATAAGAAATATAGATTCACAAGTTCTATCTAATCAGATGGTTCAGCCATTTATACAAAGTATCAATATTTATCATGATAATAAAAACCTATTTGAAACAACCTATTCACACTATCTTTCTACAGACATTAAGCGCTCTGATTGGTACCGCAAATTTAAATCGAGCAACAGATCCATCTATGTAAATGTTGACGGTCAAGGAGATACTGCTAGCATTATATTTATTCGGAAGTTAAATATGTTACGCAATGAAAGCGAAAACATAGTCAAAATGGTAATAAGCCCCTCCTCCATCCGGAATCATTTTGATTCTAAGCTCCTTTCCAAGGATAATTGCAGTATTTATCTTGTGAATTCCCAAAATCAAGTAGTTGCTACGAATTTGGATAAACCCCCGAACGTCATCAACGTAGCAAAATTCAAGGGTCACATCTATAGCAAGGGCTTTGATAACGACACCCTGACAAAAGATTGGAAGCTTGTTATTGTAACTGAGCACAGTATTCTAACCTCAATTATCAACCAACAAATTGTATTCTTAACGATCACATTTTTTGCAGTTTTAGTATCCTCCTTGTTATTGTTTTATGGACTTGCTCACACCATGATTCGAAGAATGGTACATATAGCAGGGGTAATGGATCAGTCGAGAAATGATGAATTAACAGAAATTACTGTTGACATGGGTTCCGATGAAATCGGAATTATGGCCAACCGATATAATGATATGATACAAAGAATCCAATCTTTGATGGACGAAAACCTTCGAGCTAATGATGAATTACAAAGTACAAACGAAGAGCTAATCGCCTCCATCGATGATATTGAAAATAAAGATCGTCAAATTGACGAATTAATTTTTCTAGATCGGTTAACAAATTTAGCAAACCGTTTTTCCATTACTCGATTTATCGACAATCAATTTTTAGAAATGAATGAAGATGTTAATTTTTCAATTGGCTTTCTTGATATTGATAACTTCAAGTTAATCAATGATACCTATGGCCATGATATCGGTGATGAAATCATCAAACATACCGGGGCAAGGCTGAAACAATTCGAAAGCGAATCCATACACATTGGACGCTTTGGCGGAGATGAGTTCATCATAACGGTGAAAGATTTCAAGGATTTAGAACAACTCAAAACAATTCATAACAATATTCGAATTGCTTTGAAGGAAGTTATTATCATCCATAATATCACATTTTTATTAACGATCAGTATGGGAATCAGCCTATACCGAGTTCATTCGAGAAAGCGCCATGAGCTGATAAAGTTAGCTGACATCGCACTATATAAAGCCAAAGAACAGGGACGCGATCAAATTGTCTTATTTGAGAATTCCATGAATAAGGCTTTATCAGAAAAGCTGACGCACCAATCGGCTATTCGAGAAGCAATACAGCAGAACTCATTTATCCTGTTTTACCAGCCTTATTATGACATTAAGACACTTGAATTCGTGGGGTGCGAAGCACTACTTCGCTGGAAGAAGGATTGTAATTTGAACATTTCCACTCAGCAAGTTGTTCAGATCATTGAAGAAATGGGATTAATGATAGATTTTGGCTTGTGGATTATTAAAGATGCTTGCAGATTTGCAAAAAAGATAAATGACAACAGAAGCAAACCACTTACTGTATCGATTAATATATCTGCCCTACAACTAATGCAGAGTGATTTTGCAGAGAAAGTTATAAAAATCATATCAGAAACACATGTAAATACGAATTACATCACACTAGAGATGACAGAGTCCATATTAATGAATTCGATCGAAAAAGGCTCTTCGATGATAAATAAGCTTCGTAAAGCAGGCATATCAATCTCATTGGACGACTTTGGAACCGGTTATTCCTCTTTAAAATATTTCAAGGAGCTTCCTATCACTACTTTAAAGATTGACAAGTCCTTTATTGATCATATTGAAACTAATTTTTATGATGAGCAATTGGTCGATACGATGATTCAACTTGCACATAACAAGAACATTCAGGTTATTGCAGAAGGTGTTGAAGCGACAAATCAACTGGAACGATTAAAAAATCTTGGCTGTGATTTAGTTCAAGGTTACCTGCTAAGCAGGCCGATCGATGAAAACGCATTACTCCAACTATCGCTTCAATCAGATCGTTTTGAATAATACATTTAAAGAAAAGATATATCGTTAAAACAAAAACCGAATATGGAGGTTTGTATGAAAATCTGCCGTAATTTTTTAATCATTGCAGGAGTGTTATCCTGCCTATTTTATCTGATAGGTTGCAAATATAACGATACAAAATCAAATGTTTCCAATCATAAATCTACCGGTGTAACCCTTACATTGGAGCACCATGAATCCGCATTACCAGAGAGTGGAATCGTGCAGGAACTTGCCCGGGATTTTGAAAAACAAACGGATATACACATAGAATTCAAAGCCGTTCCCGATGCACAATGGAGGGATTTATTAAAAGCACAATTAACGGATGGAAGTGCTTCTGATATCTTTCTTGTAGATGCGGATCCATTTTCCCTATATGATAGAATCCGACCCGATATCAATTGCATTGATTTAACCTCCGAAGAATTTGTATCTAGAATGAATTCCTCCGTCCTGCCCTCTATCTCCTACAATAACAAAGTATACGGGATTACTTTTATGGGCAAAAAGATGTGGGTATATGCATACAATAAGAAGATATTTAAAAAACTTAATCTTAAAGTACCCACTAATTATCAAGAGCTGAAGAATGTATGTCAAAAAATCAAGAACGAAGGCATCACGCCTATGTGGCAGGTTCCAGCAACCGGCTGGCATCAGGTGCTTCCTCTATTTGAATTAGGACCACATTACGCAAGTAAAGATTCCAAATTGTATAATAAGCTTAATAACAATAAAATTGATATAAAAAATGTACCGGGGTTATTAACAGTATTACAAGAAATCAACGAATTTGCTGATTTAGGTTATTATGGAGATAATTATCACAGTAACTCAGTCAAAAATGAGATTTATGACTTTGCCGGTGGAAAGGTTGCGATGGTACTCGAAGAGATATCCTGGCCAAACCAGGTCATCTCTGAGTATCCAAACATGAGCCAAGATATCGGAATATTCATTATGCCATGGGATGATAACCAAGTCCTTGGTATTAACCCAGCCTCCAATGCTTACTTCGGAAATAAGAATAGCCCACACCAAAAGGAAATTCTTCAGTTTTTCCGTTTTTTAGCCAAACACGAAAACCTCGAAAAGCGTATCAATGGAGATCCGAACTGTTATGAGCTATGCTGGCCTGAGATACCTTCCCGCTATCCGAAGGAGTACGCAGATTACTTATCTCACTTCCAATCCGGTATCGTTATGCAGGCTGGAGTATCCTACGTGGATGCACAGTGGATGGAAATCGGCGAGGATATTGAGAAGATGTATGCAGATTTAATGTCTCCAAAGGAAGTATTAAACGAGATATCAGATCGGAGGAACAAGCTAGCTAAGATGATGAATGATCCAAACTGGCCTTAGTTACTAATAAATAATACTTATCATATTCCCTATTTATAAAAAAATTGCTCATATCTTTATTAAGGATATGAGCATTTTACTGTAATCGGAATAATTTATTGACTTTGTTCTTTTTTTTCATTCAATATAATTCGGTCTAAAACTGCCTTATAGATCAAAACGATCTGGGCATCAATGTAACAAAATTTATTTACTACAAATTCATATATTTTATAAACAAAACATACATTCATTGCTATCAGAGAGATCATCATTAGCTGTGGCGATAACTCTTTTGTCACCAAAAATACTGTAGCTGTCAGATATACTATGAACGCAAAGAAAAAGTTTTTGCTAATTCGAAATGCTAACAACATCGTATCATTGAGTCGGCTATGCATTTTAGTAATTGATTTAAAATCTCTGTACTTCAACTTTTCATACATGTCATTATATAAAGCTTGACTATCAACGGTTTTCGCTTCAATATTCTTTTTAATGAAGGAAAAATAACGGTGATAGTTCACCTCACCCATTTCTTTGCTGATTAATTTTTTAAACACGTTTGACACAATATCACCTACTCTCAATCACTTATCCTGGTATCTTTCCTTTTGACTTTATAACATATTACACCATAATTGTCCAGTATTTCTATTTTCTCTACATCACCATCCTTATAATTTACTTCGATTGATTATAACATTTATAGAATATTATATTCAGCATTTTATAATTAGGTAAAAAAAATAATATTTATAATACTATTATTCTCAGTGGACATAAAATAAAACTCTGCAAATGCTGTAACCATTTCCTTAATAAACTATCATTAATAACGATTAAAAACGTATACTATTTTCAATTTTTGAAACATTTTTAACAATAAGCTTTATTAACAGAATGTTCATAATATATCCATACTATAAACATATATGTCTTTTATAATAAAATCATAAGTTAAGACATTGTATAACTAATTAATTAATTTAATATTGCTTACAAGATAATTTTTTTCATAAAATAAGCCCGGCAGCTACCCTCCCCCCCTCTACCGGGCTTCTCCTCTGTCTAAAATTAAGTAATTACAAATGAACGATTATTGCTTATTTTGAATTTTGGTAAAAATTTACACATTTAATGTGTTTACATATAAAAGAAATAAATGTGGTATAACATGAGATAGGCGGAATGCCTATCTATTTTTTTATCGATAACTGATATTCAAACTTAATCTGACATATTTAGAATAAGATTTACAATAATCCGTAAAATTAGTATCAAATAACATTAAATTAATGAAATTAAACCTTTTCTATACAATTATAATTTGTTATAATGGTCGTTAGGTAATGAGACAAAAATAAACAGGAGGTAGAAATATGTCAAATGTTATCGTCATGAACCACCCACTTATACATCACAAAATCGGCATTATGAGACGTAAAACTACGTCAACGAAGGAATTCAGAGACCTGGTTACAGAAGTTGCAATGTTAATCTGTTATGAAGCAACCAGAAATCTTCCACTAGCAGATATTGAGATTGAAACCCCTATCACAACTACTATCGCAAAGGAAATCGAAGGCAAGAAGCTTTGTATCGTACCAATTTTAAGAGCTGGTCTTCATATGGCTGATGGTATTCTAAATCTAATTCCTAACGCAAAAGTCGGACATGTTGGTTTATATAGAAATGAAGAAACCTTAGAACCGGTAGAATATTTTTGCAAGCTTCCATCTGATGCTTCCGATAGAGAAATCTTCGTTGTTGACCCTATGTTAGCAACCGGTGGTTCCGCTGTAGCTGCTATTCAGTTATTAAAGAACCGTGGAATATCCAAAATTCATTTCCTATGCTTAATCGCTGCTCCGGAAGGTGTAGAACGACTTACCAAAGCACATCCTGATGTTGATATCTTCATTGGTAATTTGGATGAAAAACTGAACGATAAAGGATATATTATTCCCGGATTAGGCGATGCCGGTGATAGAATCTACGGTACCAAATAATTTACATTATTGTATAAACAGTAAATCTCCCGCTTCATTCGCATACGTTTTATAACAAAGTGTCAGTCTGCTGACACTTGTGCGCCTGAGCGGGCGTAAATACAAAAGCTCTATACCATGGACAACGATGCAAGTTGCATACATTCGTTTCATGGTATAGAGCTTTTTTATGTCTATTATATTCCCAGTCTTATATATTCATAATATGAATACAATGATAGGGATCTACTTCACATTATTATATCATAAATCATGTACTAGAAGAAAAATTTATAAACTGTCACCGCGTCGTATTCTTTTCCTGCTTTTAATACAGAGGATTGGAATGAGCTGATATTACATGAATTCGGGAAGTACTGAGTCTCGAAGCATGCACCTGTCTGCTTGCTATAAACAGCTCCGGCCTTATTATGTTTATTGTCTTCTGCTAAGAAGTTGCCTGTGTAGAACTGTAAGCCCGGAAGATTAGTGTATACTTCCATTCTTCTGCCGCTGTTCTCATCAACCATCTCAGCTACCTTCTCAACATCGTTACCGCTGATATCAAGTGCAAAATTATGATCATAGCCACCTGCTAATTTTAACGGTTCATAATCTGCATTGAAATCCTGTCCAATTGTTTTTAAGGTTCTAAAGTCCATAGGAGTACCGGTTACATCAGCAAGTTCACCTGTTGGAATTAATTGTGCGTCGGTTGGTGTAAACTGATTTGCTTTAATCCATACTTTTTGGTCAAATACAGTACCTGCATTATGTCCAGCAAGATTAAAGTAGGAATGATTTGTAAGATTTACTACAGTATCCTTATCTGATACTGCAAGATATTCAATCACTAATTCATTCGCTTCAGTAAGGCTGTATGTTACTGTTACATCTAAGTTTCCAGGGAAACCTTGTTCCATATGAGGGCTAAGTCTTGAGAATTCAATGCTAACTGTATCCTCATCTTCGAAAATCTCAGTCTCATACATACAGTGCTGATAACGAGTGAAACCTCCGTGAAGATTATTCTCTCCATCATTCTTATCTAATTCATAAACTTTGCCGTTAAGTTCGAACTTTGCACCACCGATACGATTACCATTTCTACCGATGAAAGCACCAAATCCAGGTGCATTCTCTTCATAACCTGCTAAGTCTGCATATCCTAAGTTTACATCCACCAAACTACCTTTTCCATCCGGAAGAATAATATCTACTATATTTGCACCAAAGTCAGTAAAGGATACTGTCATGCCATTACTATTGGTAATTGTATATAAATTTGCCTCTTCTCCCTTTTTCGTCGTTCCAAAAGTCTTCTGTGAAACCTTCATTTGATTTACTCCTTACATATAATTATTATCGCTATTTTATTAATTATAGCATAATGCTATAAAATAGCAATTACTTTCTTGAATTGACACTCGAATATTCTAGTGCTATACTAGTTTAGCATTTTATACTCATTATAAATAAAGTGGCAGCTTGCCTGCAGGCTAGTCCTTTTTCCGATTATGGATAAGGATTTTTTTATAACCGAAAAGGAGAACAGATATGACACAATCAAAAAAATTAAGGCCGATTATAGCATCCGCAATCCTTATAATCGTGGTAGTTGTGATGTTTTATGCTTACCAAATTTTAAAACCTCAAACAACACAGGGATCAAAAAAAATAGTTGTAGAAGTGGTTATACCGGATAAAAAGAGCAAAGAATTTACACTTCACACAGATGAAAAATATTTACGTCAGCCATTAGAAGATAAAAAGCTAGTAAAAGGCAAGGAAAGTGATTATGGATTGTTTATTCAAGAGGTGAACGGTCGCAAAGCAAATGATTCCAAGCAAGAATGGTGGTGTGTTACTAAAAAAGGGGCAACTGTGAATACCGGCGTTGATACCACACCGATTAATGACGGAGATCATTTTGAAATAACACTAAAAACAGGATACTAATTGATAGGAGGATGAAGAGAGAAGTGATTAACAACATGAAAACCAAAAGCATCGTATTAATCGGAATGATGGCCTCTCTTCTTTTTGTCGTTCAGGTAGCACTGAGTTTCATCCCCAATGTAGAATTGGTATCATTATTAATTATTCTATTTACAAAATTATTTCGGAAAAAGACTATTTTCATTATCTATGTCTTTGTATTGCTAGAAGGGCTTATGTATGGCTTCGGAATCTGGTGGTTTGGCTACTTATATGTATGGATTATTCTATATTTTATCATCACCAAATTTAATCATGCATCATTATATACCTATGCGATAGTTAGTTCTGCTTTCGGTTTAGGCTTCGGTGCTTTATTTTCAATTCCCTACTTTATTATCGGAAGATTTTCCTTTGGGATATCCTTCTGGATCAGTGGAATTCCTTTTGATATTACACATGGCATATCAAATTTTATTCTAATTTTGATATTATATAAACCTTTATTCTTTGTTCTGAATAAGTTAAATAAGCAATATGAACTCATATAGAGTATGATAATTTTAGGGGCTGATGCAAAACAATAATAAATTTGCAACAGCCTCTTCTCCATATTTACACAGAATCTCATGACATTATCAACAAGCTTCAAAGGCTGTAAATAATTGTATGATACTTACTCAAAAAAAGGTTATCCTTGAGGTTTAAAACCTTAAGGATAACCTTTAATCAATCGTTTCCAACAATATAACACTATTTCTTTATAAACTTATTTCTTAAATTT
This sequence comes from Variimorphobacter sp. HTMS_6, assembly GCF_059717775.1. NCBI lineage: Bacteria > Bacillati > Bacillota > Clostridia > Lachnospirales > Lachnospiraceae > Variimorphobacter > Variimorphobacter sp. HTMS_6. Next base: position 764,386 of record NZ_AP046094.1, on the reverse strand, counting down.
ATAGTTTAGAAAAAGGTACACTGTAAACCCAACATTGATTATAATTTTGTTACGTTAGTTGCCTGAGGACCCTTAGCACCCTGAACTACTTCAAAAGCAACTTCCTGGCCTTCTTCTAAAGACTTGAAGCCGTCCATGTTAAGACCACTGTAATGTACGAATACATCGTTACCCTGCTCGTCAGAAATGAATCCGAATCCCTTTTGGTTGTTGAACCATTTAACTGTACCTTTGTTCATGAAAAATTCCTCCAAAATAATAAAATATATAATTATTACCAATATATTTGGCAACAAATTTATGATAACACTCTTTCTAATTCATGTCAAATATTATTTGTCGACACAGATAGTAACAAAAATACTTTTTACGTAAATTACATAGTTTCATTACTATTCACACGATATATTATTCAGCTTATATGCCTCCTGCGCAGTATTGATTTCATATTTATTTTCACTCAGTACGTTAAGCGCTGACTGTAAATTAGAGAGCTTCATAATGATGGATGTGTTTACGCCTGCCGTAGCCAAAGTGTACATATATTCAACACTGATTCCTTCTTCAAATAATAGCTTCAGTATCTCGTGCAATGTACCCGGTTTCTGAGCAATCTTCACGGCGATAACATCGGTAAGCATCGCAGAAAATCCTTCTTCCTTCAGTACTCTTTTGCCCTCATCCGGATCAGACACTATCATTCGCAGCATTCCATATTCGGACGTATCTGCGAGACTAAAGGATGCGATATTGATATTATGCTCCATTAAAGCTTCTGTTACTCGTTCCAATCTTCCTTTTTGATTTTCGATAAAAACAGACAATTGCTTAATAACCATAGTATCCCTCCATTTCGATTATTTATACTAAAATTCTCTTATCGATTACTCTTTTCGCTTTTCCTTCAGATCTTTGAATTGTTTTTGGTTCTACTAATTTCACTTTTACCGAGAGCCCAAGTGCAGATTGCAGAACATGGGAGATTTTCTGAGTCAGCTTTTCCAGCTGTTTAATCTCATCGGAGAAGAATCGCTCTTCCACTTCAACTTGTACCTCTAGTATGTCTAGGTTATTGATTCGATCAACAATCAACATATAATGTGGACTTGTTTCACCAATTTCTAATAATGCAGCTTCTACCTGAGAAGGGAAAACATTTACACCACGGATAATCAACATATCATCGGAGCGTCCTTTAAATCGGTCAATACGAGCTAATGTTCTTCCACATTCACATTTATCATAAGTGATGCTGGTCAAATCTTTTGTTCTGTATCGGAACAACGGGATTGCCTCTTTTGTAATCGTTGTAAATACCAGTTCTCCTACTTCACCTTCCTTACAAGGTTGTAAGGTATCAGGATTAATAATCTCAGGGACAAAGTGATCCTCATATACATGAAGTCCCTTGTGATATTCACAGTCAGCAGCAACACCAGGTCCTAGAATTTCACTCAATCCATAGATATCAAACGCTCTAAGATTTAATTTTGCTTCGATCTCTTTTCTCATATTCTCTGTCCACGGCTCAGCACCGCAGATTGCAGCCTTAAGCTGAATTTCTCCAAGCTTGCCTGCCTCCTCTAAGGCTTCCGCTATATGTAACAGATAGGATGGTGTACAGGCAATTGCGCTTGCTCCAAAATCCTGCATCATCGTGATTAACTTCTGTGTATTGCCTGTTGACATTGGAATTACTGTGGCTCCTAAATTCTCCGCACCATAGTGAAGTCCCAATCCTCCGGTGAATAGGCCATATCCATAGGCAACTTGTATCTTATCATGTGCTCCAATGCCTGCCATTGCAAGTACCCTTGCAACGCATTCCTGCCATATCTCAATATCCTTTCTGGTATATCCTACTACGGTGGCTTTGCCGGTTGTTCCTGAGGAGGCATGAATTCTGACAACCTCAGACTGTGGAACCGCAAATAACCCGAAGGGATAATTATCTCTTAGATCATTCTTTGTAGTAAACGGTAGTTTATTTAAGTCATCAATTCCAGTGATATCTCCAGGTTCCAATCCCATCTGCTGCATCTTCTTACGATAGAACTCTACATTATGATAAACATGGTTTACCATTTTTTTTAATCTTGCACTCTGTAGATTATGAATTTCATCACGACTCATACATTCTTTGGTTTCGTTCCAAATCATGCCGTTATATCCTCCTCTTCTGCTATTATAAAGCCATTTTTCTTCAATACTTCTGCTGTTTTCATCAGGTCATCCGTACTTATTATCATAAGTGGAGTTTTTCCACTACGCATTACGATTGAATAAATATAATTGATACCAAGATTTGCATCAGCTATTACATGAAGCATACGGTCTAGCACTCCCGGTCTGTCCTCCAATTCCACAGCCACTGCATTGGACATCCTTACAACAAAACCTCTCGCATTTAAAAGCTCCTTCGCCTTTTCCGGTTTATCTACTACAATTCTTAAGATTGCGAATTCAGGCGTATCAAAGGAGGCGATTGCCCTAAGATTTATGTGATTTTCTTTTAAAACAGTGGTGACACTTGCCAGACTACCGATTTCATTCTGCACAAATACGGAAAGCTGTTTCATCATATTTTTCCTCCATTCTGCTATTGCCCACGGATTAGGGTGTCAGCACAAACTTTCTATGCGGATAATGAAACTTCCGCATTAATCAAGATGCCTATCCCCAAGGTGGTATCCCACCTCAAATGCTCTTTTGTTCATATCTATCGTCTTAGGCGGCACAGTATTTTCAATCACAGTCATCCAATCTTCTTTTGAAAAATTCATATGCTGCGCTGCTACACCAAGGACAATCACATTAAATATTTTACTATTGCCCAGTTTCTTTGCTTCCTCCATCGCGTCAACCTTATATACTCGGTATCCTTTTTCTAACTCTTCCAGAATATCCTCCGGGTATCTTGCAGCACCGATTACGACCGGCATCGGATCAATTCGTTGGTCATTTACAACAATCGCCCCGTCTTTTTTTAGAAAATGGGCATATCTTAATGCCTCCAGTCTCTCGAACGCAATTAATACATCCGCCTGACCTTCTTCCACAATCGGTTCATATACGCAATCTCCATATCTTACATAGGTAACAACACTACCGCCTCGCTGTGCCATCCCGTGTACCTCAGATAGCTTCACATCATAACCTGCCTGAATGGTTAATGCTCCTAATATTCTACTGGTAAGCAGCGTGCCCTGTCCGCCTACACCTACTATCATAATATTTTTCGTCTTCATGGCAATCCTCCTTATCTTAGCTGTACCGGCTTGATTGCGCCGAATTTACAGGATGTTTCACAAAGTCCGCAACCATTACACATAGTATCATTAATTACTATCGTTCCGTTTTCTTTCTTTGTGATGGCAGGACAACCTGGCTTCATGCACATGGAACATTTTTTACAGGCCTCGGTTTCAATACGGTAAATCTTTGTTTTTGCTGATTTATCCAGTAATACACATGGTGATTTTGTAATTATTACTGCAATCTCATCCATTGCTGTTGTTTCTTTTATAACCTTCTCTAATTCTTCTGTGTCAAATGCATTTACAACGTACACATGATTCACTCCAACTGACTTACAAAGTAATGCAATATCCACTGCATAAGTTGGATTGCCCTTTAATGTTTTACCGGTGGCCGCATGATCCTGGTGACCTGTCATTCCGGTCGTTGAATTATCGAGAATCATAACTGTTCCTGTCCCTTGGTTATAAACCATATTAATTAAGGAATTGATGCCGGTATGCATAAAGGTAGAATCTCCGATGACAGCTACCCAATTCTTTATATACTCCTTACCCTTTGCCTTCTCAATGCCATGAAGGGAAGAGATACTTGCGCCCATGCAAACGGTTGTATCAACAACACTGAGTGGTGCAACCGCACCCAAAGTGTAGCAACCGATATCTCCTGCAGCGTGAATTTTAAGTTTGTTTAATACGGAGAATACACTTCTATGAGGGCATCCCGGACATAATATAGGTGGTCTGTTCGGTACTTCTGCCGCGGATAAAGTAATTATCTTTTCCCCACCAATTGCCCTTTTCAATAGATTTGCAGAATATTCACCTTGAACGGTTAGCAATTCCTTACCGATTGCTGAAATACCCCAAGACTGCACCTGTTCCTCAATAATCGGATCTAATTCTTCCACTATGTATAGAGTTTCGACATTGGAAGCAAACTCTTCGATAAGCTTCCTCGGAAGAGGATTTAATAATCCTAGCTTAAGAACCGATGCTTCCGGAAATGCTTCTTTCACATATTGATACGGGATACCTGAGGTTATAAACCCTACCTTTTTATCATTATATTCAACCTTATTAATCGGAAATTCACAGCCATCAATTGCAAGCGCAGCTTCCCTGCTTTCCACAACCAGATGACGCCCTTTCGCATTTCCCGGCATCATAACATTTTTTGCTATGTTTCTTACATAAGGCTTATCGTCCTGTTCCACCCTGTCATTAAGCTCCACCATCCCTTGTGAATGAGATAATCTGGTGGTTGATCTTACGATAACCGGAGTGTCATATTTTTCACTTAACTCAAATGCAAATTTTACGAATTCTTTAGCCTCCTGGCTATCTGAGGGCTCAAGCACAGGAACTTTTGCTGCCCTGGCCACCGCTCTGGTATCCTGTTCATTCTGTGAGCTGTAAAGTCCCGGGTCGTCCGCTACAATCGCTACCAATCCTCCGGTAACCCCGATATAGGATACGGTAAATAACGGATCTGCCGCCACGTTTAAACCGACATGTTTCATAGAGGCCAAGGCTCTTACTCCACTGATTGAAGCACCAATTGCTACTTCCATTGCTACCTTTTCATTTGGAGACCACTCTGCGTATATCTCATCATATTGCTCGATATATTCGCTGATTTCAGTACTGGGTGTTCCCGGATATGCTGCTGATACCTTACAACCTGCCTCGTATGCTCCTCGAGCAAAGGCTTCATTTCCAAGCATAATTACTTTTTCTGCCACTTTGTAACTCCTTTCTTACGATAAGCCTGTCTTTTGTATTTATAAATCTTTCCGTAAATCCGTTACTCTCTTTGCCTTCCCTTCAAACCTCTGAAGACTTCTTGGTGCTACCAATTTTATCATTGCATCCAATCCCAGAACCACTCGAAGATTGGATTTAATTCTACGCTCTAATTCCCCTAGTTTTGCATAGGAGTCTAACAGTGATTCGTCCGCTAGTTCCACCTTAATCTCCATGCAGTCCAGATGATTTTTTCGATCCACCATAATTTCATAATGCGCACCAATTTCAGAAATCTTTAATAACACTTCTTCAATCTGGCTTGGGAATACATTCACACCCCTTATGATTAACATATCATCAGAACGACCGGAGAGATTCTCCATTCTTACAGTTGTTCTACCACATTTGCACGGCTCGTACATTAATCTGGTGATGTCCTTTGTTCTGTAACGAATAATTGGCAATGCTTCCTTCGTGATGCAGGTGATAACCAGCTCACCCTTTGAACCGGGTGGAAGCACCTCGCCGGTATTCGGGTCAATTATTTCAGGAATAAAATGATCTTCGTTTATATGCATTCCGCATAATTCCAGACATTCTCCCGATACGCCAGGACCGATTAATTCACTCATACCATAGTTCTGGGTCACCTTCATCTCATGCCCCCATAGCTTATACATCTCCTGACGCATCGGCTCTGTCATTCCTTCTCCACCGAATAATCCGATTCTTACCTTTAAATCCTTAGCCGGATCAAGTCCCATCTGGTGAACCACTTCACCGATATGTAACGCATAGGAGGGTGTTGCAACCAATAATGTAGTCTCAAAATCCTGCATATACATAATTTGCTTTTGTGTATTTCCGGAAGAGGTAGGTGCAACCGCTGCACCGAGATTCTCCAAGCCATAATGCAACCCCAAAGCACCGGTAAACATTCCGTAACCGAAGCAAATCTGCGCAACATCTTCTTCCGTGGCTCCTCCAAGTGCTGCTATTCTGGAGACACACTCTGTCCAGACCTCCAAATCCTTTCTTGTATAACCGACAACTGTTGGTTTACCAGTCGTTCCCGACGATGCATGAATGCGAACCAACTCTTTTTTCGGTACTGTAAACATCCCAAATGGGTAATTATCTCTTAGATCCTTTTTATTCGTAAAAGGTAATCGTTTTAAATCCTCAAGACTTTTGATATCCTCAGGTACAATCCCTGCTTCTATCATCTTCTCTCGATAAGCTGGTACCTTTTCATAAACGCGATACACTGTACTTTGTAGTCTCTTAAGCTGTAGCTCCTCCATTTCTTTTCTTGATAAGGTTTCTTCTTTTGCCCAAATCATATTGACCTCCCTCTACGTGCAAAAGCATGTATAATAATCGCGTAAATAGAAGCTAACTTATTGGCTGATTTCTCATAAGCCAATAAGAAGCTTCTAGATCATCTCTGCATCTTAACAGTTATCTATTCTTCAATTGATTCCCTTGTATGTACAACAACGGTTTCATCATAACACGCGAAAATCTCATCTATTTTATTCTTTTCCATCTTCGGTGTAATCAGACTGACTACAGGAACGATAATCAAACCTACCACCATAGCGATCGCACCCGCATTAATCGGTGATTTGATATAGCCAATGAAAAGATTTGATACCGTTATTCCAACACCCGTTGCAAAGCTTGCCCAAACCGCTAACTTCGTTGTACGTTTCCAATACAATCCATATAAGAACGGAGCCAGGAACGACCCAGCTAACGCACCCCAGGATATACCCATCAGCTGTGCGATAAACTTCAACGCACTCTTTGGCGTGTATAGAGCTATTGCAACTGACAATACAATAAAAAATACGATTAGTATTCTCATAACTAATATCTGTTTCTTTTCACTCATCTTCTTAACGATATTGCCTTTTATAAAATCAAGCGTGAGCGTTGAACTAGAGGTCATTACAAGTGCTGCTAATGTAGACATCGAAGCCGATAAAACCAACACTACCACAATACCAATTAGTACATTGGATAAGGAAGAAAGCATATGAGGTACAATTGCATCGAATGCGATCCCTACCGTACCATCCGGGTTTTTAACTTGTATTGCAGAACCATTATATAATCTACCAAAAGAACCCAGGAAGTAACACCCACCTGATATAACGATTGCAAATGTGGTCGATATTATCGTTCCGGTTTTAATCGATTTTTCATTTTTAATCGTATAGAATTTATGTACCATCTGAGGTAGTCCCCAGGTTCCTAAAGAAGTAAGTATAACAACTCCAAGAAGATTGAGAGGATCCGGTCCAAAGAAGGAAGAGAACGCACCAGGCTGTCCCATAGTAGGATTCGTATCACTAGGAATCTTCGCCAGGTTACCTACTGCCTCAATGAAACCTCCGTTATTATGTAATACCGCTGCAATCACGGCGATAATACCAAACAGCATAATAATGCCTTGAATAAAATCATTGATCGCCGTCGCCATATAACCACCAAGAATTACATACAAACAGGTTAATATAGCCATTGCATATACGCATACTGAAAACGGAATATCAAATGCCATTCCGAAAAGTTTGGATAATCCTTTATAAACCGAAGCAGTATATGGTATGAGAAATATAAAAGCGATAGCGGATGCAACTACCCTAATTGCCTTGCTGTTAAAGCGGCTGCCGAAGAAATCCGGCATGGTAGTAGATTTTAAATGATGTGTCATGACTCTGGTTCTGCGCCCCAATACTACCCAGGCTAACAAACTACCGATTAATGCATTGCCAATACCAATCCATGTAGCTGAAATTCCATATTTCCACCCAAACTGTCCTGCATATCCCACGAATACAACTGCTGAAAAATAGGTTGTTCCATAAGCAAATGCGGTAATCCACGGTCCAACGGAACGTCCACCCAGCACAAAATCACCAACATTGGAAGTATGCCTTCTGGCATAAATACCAACCAATATCATCGCCGCAAAAAAGCAAATCAAGAAAATTAATTTAATCACCATCGATTTTGTTTCTCCTCAATTCTATATTTCCGATACTTTATCACTTTAAAGCATCGGCACTTTAAAGCAATATTACCAATTTAAAGACATTTTGTCAATATATGCTTGTGCTTTAATTGTACTTTTATCTTATATTCGATTTTTAAATTATATATTTTGCACAAACAAACGCGTTCCACTTTTGTCGCATCCTGTCGTTTAATAGTTCATATGCTCGTTTTATAGATTTATTTATTATTTTCCGTTACATTAAAAAAAGAGCCACCAAACCGATTAGCCCACGCTGGAGTTTTCGGTTTCAGTAACTCTTTTAATTAAATTATTTAAGTATTTGTAATACGAGTGTAAGATATACAATAGCAGTTAGTGGCAATATGACGGTGAATTTTTTATGCCTTGTCTTGTGTCTGAACGTATGCATGCCTAGAAAGCATCCGATACCACCGCCTACCAAAGCGACACCAATCAGTGTACTCTCAGGGATTCGCCAAGCCTTTTTTCTTGCCCTATTCTTATCCACTCCCATGAGTGAATAACCGATTATACTAAGAACTGTGATATAACCTACTACAGCATATTTAATCATATCCAAAGTTTAATTCTCCTCTTTAGAAATCTCGATGCCAAGCTCAACCAATTGCTTTTGCTCTACGACATCCGGTGCGTTAGTCATCAAACAGGATGCATCCTTTACTTTAGGGAAGGCAATAACATCACGAATACTATCTTCCTGTGCCATCAACATAATCAGACGGTCTAAGCCATAAGCAAGACCAGCATGTGGTGGAACACCGTATTTAAATGCATTTAGAAGGAATCCGAACTGTTCATACGCAGATTCCTTTGTAAAGCCGAGAACCTCAAACATCTTCTCCTGTACATCACTTTGGAAGATTCTCACGGAACCGCCGCCGATTTCAGTACCATTTAATGTAATATCGTACGCTTTTGCTCTTACTCTGCCAGGATCACTATCTAGGTATGGAATATCCTCTTCCATTGGCATTGTAAATGGATGATGCTTTGCATAAAATCTATCATCTTCTTTGGAGTACTCGAGGAGTGGGAATTCTGTAACCCAAAGGAATTTATAGTCACCTTTGTCTAATAAACCGAGGTTCTTTGCAATCTCAAGACGAAGTGCACCGAGTACTGCAAATACCGTATCGTCTTCATCTGCTGCAAACAACAGAAGATCTCCCGGTTTACCATTCATTGCATCTACTAACTGCTTTAATTCTTCCTCAGTCATAAATTTTGCAAATGAAGATTTGTAAGCTCCCTCTGCATCAATTGCAAGATAAGCAAGACCCTTTGCGCCGTAATCTTTTGCAAAAGCAACCAAAGCATCAATTTTCTTTCTTGGCATGTCTGCCTGACCCTCTGCATTAATACCACGAACAGAACCGCCATTTTGTAATGCACCAGTAAATACACTAAAGCCACAATTTTTCACAACTTCAGAAACATTCTTAAGCTCAAAGCCAAAGCGAACGTCCGGTTTATCAGATCCAAAGCGATCCATCGCCTCAGCATATGACATTCTCTGAATCGGTAGTGGAATATCAATGCCGATTGCCTCTTTAAACATCTTATGAAGTAAGCGTTCATTTACACTGATAACGTCGTCAACATCAACAAAGGATAATTCCATATCGATCTGAGTAAATTCCGGCTGTCTGTCAGCACGAAGATCTTCATCACGGAAACACTTTACGATTTGGAAGTAGCGGTCATAACCGGAGCACATAAGCAGTTGTTTAAACAACTGAGGTGACTGTGGTAATGCATAGAAATTACCCGGGTGTACACGGCTAGGAACAAGATAATCTCTCGCACCTTCCGGTGTACTCTTCGTTAACATCGGAGTTTCTATCTCTAAGAAGCCTTCCTGATCCAGAAATTGACGAGCAACATTCGCTACCTTACTACGTAATATCATATTCTTTTGAAGATCTGGTCTTCTTAAGTCCAAATAACGATATTTTAATCTTAATTCTTCCTTGGTCTTTGAATTCTCTTCAATTGGGAAAGGAGGTGTATCTGCCTCTGAAAGAATACGAAGTTCCTTTGCTCTGATTTCGATATCACCGGTAGCAAGGTTTTCGTTCACCGCACTGTTACGGGCTACTACTTCGCCCACAACAGCGATAACAAATTCACTTCTTAATTTTTCCGCCTTCTCAAAGTTCACACTGCCACAATCACTTTCTTCAAATATGATCTGAAGTAAGCCGGAACGATCTCTCATATCTACAAAGATGATACCACCTTTATTTCTACTCTTTTGAACCCAGCCCATCACAGTTACTGACTCACCAATATTTTGATTGGATACTTCGGTACATCTGTGACTTCTCTGCAAGCCCTTCATAGATTCAGCCATGTCTACATATCTCCTTTTATCTGCTAATCCTTAGCATTTCTCAAAATTCCGTTTTCAATCACACTAGTATTAAAAACGCACATTATTCATTATATTAAGGCATTTTACCCTATCTGTCCATAGCTTTTGCATGCAACTCCACAAAAAGTTGAGCTCTACGCAACTAATTTGGGGTATCTACAATGATTAATCAATTACAAAATCAAAGCAACGACGATTTTTCACAAATGGTCTTACATATTCTGTTGCAACTTTTACATGAGCCGAATGAATGGTATATGCCTTCAACGCTTCTTCACTTTCAAAAACACTATCTAAGGTAATTTCACAATCCGATGTATCCACCTGTTTATAGGATACCTGTATCGATATTATACCTTCTATCTGATTTTTTAAATTCTCTAATTCACTCTTCATTCTTTCTGCATGCTTGTAATTTTCTTCCGCAGAAAATCCATCACCATAATCCCATCCGATCACATGTTTTATCATTGTAATTCCTCCTTAATATATCCTTTAAGATTTTAAAACCATTTTATCATAGATTATAGAAAATGCAATTATGGAAGCAACCATCTATTGCAAATCCTCTTTAGTCTTCCATACGGAAATATTCACTGGACCTTCTATCAAGATACCACCTACATATCTTCATGCTCTCTACCAGAACATCTAACTGGAATGTATGATATGAAAAGAACAAGTCCAGTATGATTTTCAGTAATCAATCACATTAGCACCATTAATACAGATGACAATTGTTTTTGAGATCACAAATATTCATAAATTCCTTGTTCCATCATAATTTATCTATTTCAATTGCATTAATATAATTATTTTACAAAAACAGATCTGCTATCTTATCAAGTGCTACTTCTGTTTGATCACCAGTTTCCATGTTCTTCACTCTGGCTTTGTTATTGGAAAGCTCATCTGCACCGATGATGACGGTACTCTTTGCTCCGATTTTATTCGCATACTTCATCTGTGCCTTTACGCTACGATCCATATAATCTGTTTCTACAACAACGCCCTTGCTACGGAGCTGTTTTACGAGTTGATACGCAGATGCCTTCGCTTCCTGTCCAAGTATTCCGACATATAATTCAACTGCAGGCTCCGCTTCCAGCTCTACACCTTCTGCAGCAAGCTCATTGATAATACGCTCAATACCAAAACCAAATCCAACCGCAGGGATATCCTGTTTCTCATCAATTTCATGAATCAGATTATCGTATCTGCCGCCGCCACATAAAGTAAAGCCCTCTGCATTTACAAATTCAAATACTGTTTTTGTATAATAATCCAAACCACGTACAATTCCGGTATCGATTTCGAATGGTATATTCAGTTCAGTGAGCAGCTTTTGAAGTTCTTCAAAGTGATTTTTACATTCATCATCCAGATATTCAATTGTTCTAGGAGCATCCTTTACAATTTCCTTACAGGTCGGTACCTTACAATCGATTACACGTAGTGGATTCTTCAACATTCTCTCACGACAGGTAGGACATAATTCTTCTTCATGCTGCTTAAGGTATGCTAAAAGTGCTTCATTATAAGTTTTGCGGCAATTACCACATCCAATGCTGTTAATATGCAGCTTTGCTCCCTTCATTCCAAGTTCCTTCATAAATTCAGTCAGAAGTGTAATTAACTCCACTTCGGCTAACGGGCTGGAGGAACCAAAGAATTCAATACCAAATTGGTGATGCTGACGAAGTCGTCCGCTCTGTGGTTTCTCATAGCGGAATGCCTGGGTAAAGTAGAATATCTTCGTTGGTTGGCTCTCGGAATAAAGGCTGTTTTCCAAATAAGCACGAACTGCACCAGCTGTACCCTCTGGTTTTAAAGTAACACTACGGTTACCCTTATCCTCGAAGGTATACATCTCTTTTTGAACCACGTCAGTCGTCTCACCAACACCTCTTTGGAATAATACCGTATGTTCAAAAACAGGAGTAATAATCTCCTTTATATTATAAGCTTTACATATTTTTCTCGCGATTGCTTCAATAACGGTACGCTTGTGCATACTTGAGCCATACCAATCCTGCGTTCCTTTTGGTCTTTGAGTAATCATTGTAGTCCTCCGTTCTTTTCTGAATATTTATATAAAATTAGTTCTATTATAATAAAAATGCACCTGCTTATATGGATAATCCCCGGAAGTGCTCATATCTTAGGGTTTTCTGAAATGAAATTACGCTTTCTCATAATCATCTCATCAATTCGATTAATATAATCCGTCACACTCTTAACATTATCCACACGCTCTAACCGGTTTTCCTCATGGAATACGAACTTTGACATTCCACCCGCTCCCAGTGCAAGTATAGTCTGTTTTTCTTCCATAATCAAGATATTATAGAGACCTTCTTTTCCAAACCTAGAATACCCGATATTCTCTAGATTCTCCGCCATATTCTTCTGGCGATAGAGATAATATGGCAGATACTCATTATCCTTGGCATATTTTATTGTATCATCAAGCATCGTAGCTACCCCGGATGCCTTCATGTTATCATAACTTTCCTTTTCCGCATTCAATCTGGCGGCACGCTTAAGTGCCAACGTATGAACGGTAAGGCTTTCGGGATCCAGCTGCTTAATCTGCTGTAATGTATCTTCAACATCCTGCTCTGTTTCACCGGGTAAACCAATAATAATATCCATATTTATATTATCATGTCCGGTCTCTCTAGCCAGGTTAAATGCTTCCTTAACCTGTTCCACTGTATGATGTCGTCCGATCAAATCCAAGGTTCTTTGCTGCATACTCTGCGGATTGATTGATATTCGATCAACTCCCCATTTCTTTAGCACCTTAAGTTTTTCCCTCGTAATACTATCCGGTCTACCTGCTTCTACACAAAACTCATTTACGTGGGTAAAATCAAATTTCTCTCGAACAATTCCTATGAGACGGTCTAGTTGATCTGCCGAAAGCGTGGTTGGTGTTCCACCTCCAAAATATACTGTTGTTAACTTCTTATCCGGAAAACAAGTAGAAGCAAATTCAATTTCTTGTTCAAGTGCATTCAGATATTCTTCTACGAGACTCGAGAATTTCTCAATGGAATACGATGTAAAGGAGCAGTATAAACAAGTGCTTGGACAAAATGGAATTCCAATGTAGAGGCTATATCCGTTCTTATAATCCAATTCCTTAAGGAGCTTACGCTCTCGCTTAGCAATCAGGATACTCATATCAATTTTCTCTGTAGAGCAATTGTACTCCTTGGTCATATTTTGATATATAATATCTTCACTCAATCCCTGCTCCAACATCTCATATACCAACTTAGTAGGACGGATGCCGGTCAAGATTCCCCAAGGTAATTGTCTGGAGGTATGCTCTGAAAGAATCTTATATAGAAAGCGCTTCATCGCATTCTTAAATTGTGACTTTGTTAGCATTCCTTCAAGCAACTCGGATCGTTCTATCGTTTGTTCTTGATCGCATAGGCTGATGGTGTACCCTTCTTCCGTAAAATCAACCTTGATAAGTAACCCATACTCCGTATCAGTTACATTTTCATACTCATTATCCTTTAATACTTTTACCGTATCATTTGGATAAAATGCCTTGACCAAAGGATAAACGTCATTTTCATATGCTTTATCTGATATGATTATTTCTATCATCTATTTCCTCATTCCTGAGCTTACAATTCTTGCTTGTCATAACTAAGTGAATTAATCCCGATTAATCAGTAAATATTACCTCACAGATAGGGGTTGCGTACCTTCTCATGTCCAATGGTGGTAGGAATTCCGTGACCCGGATATACCTCAACATCGTCACCAAGATTTAACAATTTACTCTTGATTGATTCTACCAATACTCTGCCATTGCCGGTTGGAAGATCCGATCTTCCAATACATTCATAAAACAGTGTATCTCCGCTGATTAATACATTATGCTTCATAAAATAATAGCATGCTCCACCCGCTGTATGTCCCGGTGTATGAATCACTTTGATATCAAAACCGGCAAGAAGGATATCCTCCTGATCCTTTAAGAATACATCCGGGGTTAAGTTAATTCTTACTCCGGCACTTGGTGATGCATTCATATCCGGCGTGCTTAACAGTTTTTCTTCTGCTTCGTGCGCATAAATTTTTACCTGTGTTAAATCTGCCAATTCTTTTGCTGCCATTATATGGTCAAAATGACCGTGTGTGAGAAGGATGCCTTTGCACACGAGGTCATTTGATTTAATATACTCATATATTTTTTCAGCATGATCGGCAGGATCAACAACGATTGCTTCCTTGGTGGATACATTTCGAATCACGTAGGTGTTCGTCTGTACCATACCAAGAACAAGAGTTTTCATCTTTAAATCGCCCATATTGTCCTCCAATTAAAAACCTTTATTCTCGATCATATTAACAATGTAACATGATTGATCTTCATTCCAGCACATTGACAAGAAATTAGCCTGCTGTTCGTTCTATATCTATAACGCTTTCAACATTGCGTATCTTCGCAATAATTTCGTTCAAATGATCCTTACCGTTAATCTCAAATCCAACACTAATGGTTGCTGTCCCTTGCTTACTGGTACGAACGTTCATTGAGGTTACATCAATTTTATTTTCGGTAAGAACTTTTGATAAATCCACTAACACACCGGTACGATTGTTCGCGTAGATTTTAATTTCCGCACTGTATACTCCATCCGGGTTTTTACCGTCTGTAACATTCCATTCTGCATCAATCAATCGAGCACGATCCTCTTCCGAAATATTAATTACATTGATACAATCCGTACGGTGAATGGATACTCCTCGACCTCTGGTTACAAAACCGACGATCTCATCACCAGGAACAGGGCTGCAACATTTGGAAAAACGAACTGCTACATCGTGGATCCCTTCCACAACGATACCGCTCTTGGATTTCTTTGTAGGAATCTTCTCCCTCGAAATTGTTTCAAGTACATTCTCGTCCGTTATATCTTTTTTATTCTTCTTCTTATATTCCTCAACCAGCTTGTTGACAATCTGCCCTTCTTTCAAACCACCGTGTCCTACGGCGGCAAGAACAGAATCCCAATCTCTAAAACCATATTTTCTCATTACGACAGCAGTAAACTCCGGTTTGGTGATATCGGAAACCACCACACTCTTCGCCTTGCAATAAGTAATTATAAGTTCTTTTCCTCTGATGATATTGTCTTCCTTCAGTTCTGTTTTAAACCACTGGTTGATCTTATTCTTCGCTTGAGTGCTTTTTACTATTGCAAGCCAGTCTCTGCTCGGTCCCTTTGAATTCTGAGAGGTGATAATCTCGATACGATCACCGTTTTGAATTACGTAATCAATCGGCACAAGCTTACCATTTACCCTTGCCCCAACCATCTTATTGCCAACTGCGCTATGAATGCTGAAAGCAAAATCAATTGGATTTGAGCCTGCCGGTAAGGTCTTAACATCACCGGTTGGAGTAAATGCATATACACTATCGGAAAACAAGTCAAAGTCATTCTTAATAAGACTTAAAAACTCCTTATTATCAGCCATATCCTTCTGCCATTCCAGAACCTGTCGAAGCCAGGTAAGCTTCTCTTCTTCTGAATTGGCTGTACCACTTTGTCCATCCTGACCTTCTTTATACTTCCAGTGAGCAGCAATACCGTACTCGGCGGTACGATGCATGTCAAAGGTACGAATCTGAATTTCAAACGGAGATCCCTTTGGGCCGATCAACGTTGTATGCAAGGATTGGTACATATTCGGTTTTGGCATTGCGATATAATCTTTAAAGCGCCCTGGAATCGGTTTATACATCTCATGGATAACACCAAGGGCTGCGTAACAATCTTTCAAGGAATCTACAATGATTCGAACCGCGAACAAATCATATATCTGCTCTAGCGTCTTATTCTGATTTACCATCTTCTTATAGATACTAAAGAAATGTTTAATTCGACCATCTACCTGCGCTTCTATTCCCGCTTCATTAATATGGTCTCTTACTTCTTCGACAATACCCTCAATGTATGACTGACGTTCACTTCGTTTGGTAGAGATCTTCTCCGCCAAATCCTTGTAAACCTCTGGCTCCAAATATTTTAAACACAAATCGTCTAATTCGATCTTTATCTTGCTGATACCTAATCTCTGAGCGATTGGTGCATAGATATCCATCGTCTCTCTAGCTTTTTCCTTCTGCTTATGAGGCGGAACGAACTTTAAGGTTCTCATATTATGAAGACGATCGGCCAGCTTAATCAGAATAACACGGATATCCTTCGCCATAGCCAAGAACATCTTTCGAAGATTCTCTGCCTGTTGCTCTACTTTATCCATATTCAACTGGGTCAACTTTGTAACACCGTCTACTAAAAGCGCAACCTCTTCTGAGAACATCTCTGAGATCTCTTCGGTAGTAAGTACGGTATCCTCCACAACGTCATGTAAGATACCTGCTACAATACTCTCCTTATCCAGTTCCAACTCAGCAAGGATATTAGCAACACAGAGAGGGTGGATAATATAGGGTTCCCCTGATTTACGAAGCTGCTCCTTATGTGCATTATCTGCAATAAGGTAAGCCTTTTCAACCATTGTGATATCCGCGGAAGGATGGTAGCTTCTGATTTTATCAATCAATTCCTTATAAAGAATCTCCGGCGCCGTAAAATCCGCATGCACTGTTGTTGCAGGGGTTAACAGATCGTCATCAAAAAATTCCATATTCTCTTCCATGATATCACCACCCTTCATTATATTATTTATAATTATTATTTTCCTTCATATTGAATTACAGCTTCCACATCATAACCGGTTAACTTATCGCGACCGTTTAATCCCTTTAATTCCATTAAGAATACGATTTTAACCACTTCACCGCCTAAGGATTCAATCAATTTTGTGATTGCTTCAATAGTACCGCCGGTTGCTATCAGATCATCAATAATTACTACTTTCTGACCCTTCTTGATTGCATCCTTGTGCATCTCGATTGTTGCTTTGCCGTATTCTAAGTCGTAATCCATAGAGATTGTCTCACATGGTAATTTACCTTTTTTACGGATTGGAATAAATGCCTTATTTAAATTATAAGCGATCGGAACGCCAAAAATGAAACCTCTTGACTCAGGACCTAACACAACATCAAAATCTACTCCGTCTAATAACTCCTGCATCTGATCAATTGCCATCTTTAATCCATCTTTATCTTGTAATACGCTGGTAACATCTCTAAATACAATACCAGGCTCCGGAAAATCCGGAATACTTCTAACATAATCTTCTAAATGTTTCATTTTTTAACCATGCCTTTCTCAATGTAATTATCATTATTCTATCGTAAACCATCGCTTATTCAAATTATACCCGGTTACGGTATGTATATTTACGCCGAATTTCGGATTTATTTTGCATTTATAAAATCATTCTCTCTTATAGATGACTATTATATCATCATAATTAATCATCCGTAAAGAATATTTATCCTAATAAAAGCAAAAATTGATGAAATGTGACAATTTGCACATTATATATTATGCTAACGATAATTCGTTATCATAAGCTGAATCGTCCTAAATCCATTATATTCGTTGATTTTCGGGAAATAAGTAATCGATATCAAAGCCTTACTTCCTCTTCCCGTTTTCATTCTATCCGCTTCGTCACTTCCATAAGTATTGCCAATATAATCAAAAAACCGAACAACATCTCCAAAATAGATCCCATCCATTTCTCTTCCATATTGGTTTTCTAGTCGAAAACGGATTCCGCTTGCATTCTTCCCAATAATAAACGCTGACTTAATTTTAATGTTCTTCTCTGCAAATAGCGGCTTTTCATTCCCTTTGCCAAATGGCTCTAACTGCTGCAACTCCCTTATCAAACTCTCATTCACATATCCAAGAGGAAGATGAATATCGATAGTAACTTTTGGGATCAACATCTCTTCAGTTAATAAGGTATTGTCATTTAAGGTTCTCCTTAAAGGCTCCAGATTCTCCATTAACAAAGAAAACCCTGCTGCCATTGGATGTCCG
Organism: Variimorphobacter sp. HTMS_6; assembly: GCF_059717775.1. NCBI lineage: Bacteria > Bacillati > Bacillota > Clostridia > Lachnospirales > Lachnospiraceae > Variimorphobacter > Variimorphobacter sp. HTMS_6. The sequence continues at coordinate 745,957 of NZ_AP046094.1, read as the reverse complement.
CCCATCTTTAAGAATAAGTCCCTGCATCTTGAAAGCTCCTCAAACATATTATATTGTTCAATAGAACGACCGGAGCCCTTGATACAGCCTTCCGCCTCAGTTAAAACCAAGGTTGGTTTATTATAACGCTCCCTGATTCGCCCTGCAATAATTCCGGCTATGCTTTCATGACAATCCTCCAGATATACAACCAATACTTTATCTTGACCCAAATCACTTCCATCAATTAATCGTATCGCCTTTTCCACGTTTTCTGCGGTCATGTTTTTACGAATCTCATTCAGATTTCGTACCTCTTCCGATAATCGCACCGCCTCTTCCAGAGAATTCGATAGCAGAAGTTCCAACCCTTTCTTCGCGGTGTCAAGTCTTCCGGAAGCATTCAAGCATGGCCCAATCACAAAGCCCATATGAAAGGTATTAAGCTGCTCCTTATCAATGGCACTAGCCTCCATTAATGCAATAAGACCCATATTTTTGGTCCGTTTTAATAACTCCAGTCCGTACTTTACAATAATTCGGTTTTCATCCACCAAATCCATCACATCACAGATTGTTGCAATCGCTGTGTAGGATAAAAGCTCCTCGAGTAATTCAGCTTTATCTGCCTCGTCCAAGTATTCTACCAAGGCCACACAAAGCTTGTAGGCAATTGCTGCTCCACAAAGACCTTCGAAGGGATACGTACATTCAGGTTGCTTCGGATTGATTATTGCATCTGCACTCGGAAGAATGCAATCCCCATCCTCTGACATGACAAGACTGTGGTGATCGGTTACAATTACCGTCATCCCGAGTTCTTTTGCAAGAGTAATCTGTTCAATCGCCGCTATCCCGTTATCGCAGGTTATCAGGGTGTCTATGTGTTCATCATATGCCGCTTTTACAATATTGACATTGATTCCGTAGCCATCCTTTATGCGATCCGGTATCTCATAATCGACATAAGCTCCCAACTCAGAAAACGTACGATAAAGGATAAAGGTAGATACCACTCCATCCACATCATAGTCTCCAATGATACGAATTCTTTTCTTCTGTTTGATTTTCTCTGACAATATCTCACAGGATAATTTCATATCCTTTAATAATAGAGGCGGATATAAGTTTTTGATGTCAGGGTTTAAAAATGAACGGATTGCGTCCGGTTCCTCTATCCCTTTATTCACTAAGCACCGTGCAATCACTTCACTGACTCCGCAATTTGTTACAATGCTGTTGAAATCTGCTTTTTTATTTTTGATAACCCAGTTTTCCATTGCGCCTCCATGTGCAACAACTTTTCTCTATTCATCCATGCTCTCGGCTGCTTTTAGCATGATAGAGCATTCCACACGTTTTTTTTGTAACTCACAGCCAATATCATAGGAACCATTGATATCATTTTGGAACTTAAAAGAGTTTGCAGCACAACCACCGCTACAATAGAATTTTGCAAAGCAATCCTTACATTTGTCTTTGGAATATACATTGCAAACCTTAAATTCTTCTCTTAATTCTGCCTTCTTTACCCCTTCAAATACATTTCCCATCAAGAATTCATCGATACCAACGAATTGATGGCAAGGATAAAGATCACCCCAAGGTGTCACAGCAAGATATTCTGTACCTGACCCACAGCCGGACAGACGTTTTGCAACACAGGGGCCTCCCGTCATATCAATCATGAAATGGAAGAAATTAAAATTCTTTCCTTCCTTCTTGCATTCCAGCATATATTTCGCAAGTTTATCGTATTCTTCAAATAATACCGGTAAATCTTCTTCTGTGATTGCATAAGCATCCTCCGGCATCGCAACTACCGGTTCCACCGAAATCTGTTTAAACCCTAATTCTGCTAGATGAGAAACATCATCTGCAAAATCCAGATTATTATGAGTGAAGGTTCCTCTTACATAATAGTTCGTCTGATTTCTACTATCTGCAAATTTTTTAAACTTCGGTACAATCAGATCATAGCTACCCTTGCCATTACGGCTTGGTCTCATTCGATCATTTACCTCTTTACGACCGTCAATGCTTAATACCACATTGCTCATTTCTTTATTCGCAAATTCCATGATGTCATCATCAAGTAATACTCCGTTCGTGGTAAGTGTGAAGCGGAAGTTTTTATTATGAACCTTCTCTAATTCACGGCCGTATTTCACTAAATCCTTAACCACCTGAAAATTCATCAATGGTTCCCCACCAAAGAAGTCTACTTCAAGATTTCTTCGATTGCCTGATTGTTCTATCAAGAAATCAAGCGCTTTCTTACCAACCTCATAGCTCATCAATTCACGATGCCCCTTGTATTCACCCTCTTCCGCAAAGCAATATCTGCAGGCAAGGTTACAATCATGTGCAATATGTAAACAAAGTGCTTTTACAACGGTAGATCGTTGCTTAAAGTCTTTAATATAATTCTCATACACATCCTTGGTAAACAAAGCACCACTCTCTTTGAGTTCCTCTACATCTGCAAGCACCTCACGAACTTGACGTTCTAGTGCTTCAGGATTTAAGGCATCATTTCCTTCTTCTTCATCTAACGAGATAAGTGATTTATTCTCCGGACGACTATATTTCTCTACCATGGAACTTATGATATTATTCTGATCATGCTGTTCATACATCTCAATGATGTCATAAGCAAGATCATCAACCACATGAACCATTCCACTATTCACGTCTAGTACTATATTAAAACCGTTATTTTTAAACTGGTGAACCACGATAATTCCTCCTTAAAACTGCCGACTTGTATCCAGTCGGAATACGATTAATAAGTTAATATTATCCATTAACATGATGATATATTGCATAAGTTTGTGCCAAAAATTACGTTGGTACAAACTTCGGAGGTGAGTTATTCATTTTAATAATTCACGTTATCCTCAACATGCCTACCTATCATATTTTTCAAAACAACGAATAGGACTGTCTTATATATTTTCCGAATAATCCTAGCAACGAAAAATAATATAAGGCAGCCCCAAACCATTCTTTAGACTAACTGGAGAAACACGTTTTCTCTTCACATAAATCGAAAGGCGCCTCAAGTTGACTAGCATCTTAAGACACCTTCATCATCGTTCAAATCATATAACCAACGAACCAGATTACGTGTTCTATGTACGAATTATCTATTTGTTCTCACAGCTCTGATTACCAACTGTACAAGATGTCTTACATGCTGACTGGCAGGATGTTTGACATTCTCCACAACCACCTTTTTTTAAAGTATCTTTCAGGTTTCTTGTGTTTAATGTTTTGATATGCTTCATTGTTTTGCCTCCTTAGCCTCAATTAACTTTTTGTATTATAGCATATGTATATGCATAAGAAAAGTGTTTTTTGCAATTCTATCATTAGGAAATATGATTACATTTCCATGGATATCTTGGAAAATGTATTGATACATGTAATCATAGTATGGTATAATTTATGATGTCGTTATGAATACTACATTCTTCTATTGTATATTCATATCAGCGTACTTTGCAGAACTTATGAAATCACTTTATATAGAAAGGATTGAGTGGCTTATGAAAAAATATATTATCACAACAGATACCACCAGTGATTTACCACAAGAATATCTGAATCAACATAACATTACCTTATTGCCGCTATATTACAGCATTAATGAAACAGTTTACGGCGAGGAAAATGCACTTGAACCAAAGGAGTTTTACCGTATTATGCGCGATGGTGCTATGCCTACCACGATGGCCGTTAATCCTGACACTGCAAGAACTGTATTTACGAATTTTACTGAACAAGGATACGATATTTTACATATCGCCTTCTCCTCCGCTCTTAGTGGAAGCTGTTCCGCTGCCTCCACCACTGCAAGAGAGCTTAACGAAGAACTACCGGATGCAAAAATAATCGTAATTGATTCTCTGTGTGCTTCCCTCGGAGAAGGTCTGTTGGTCCATAAAGCAGTACAATTAAAAGAAAGTGGTAAGACAATTGATGAAGTGGCAGAGTGGCTTGAGAACAACAAGTTAAATCTATGCCATCTATTTACCGTAGATGACTTACATCATCTACACCGCGGTGGCCGTGTATCCAAGGCATCTGCTATCATTGGAACATTGATCAATGTAAAGCCTGTTCTTCACGTGAATAATGAGGGAAAATTGCTTCCTTTAAATAATGTAAGAGGTAGAAAAAAAGCTTTGACGGCGTTAGTGGACTTAATGGAGGAAAAGGTAAAAAATTATAAAGAAAAAAATGATATTGTATTTATTAGCCACGGCGATAGCTTAGAGGATGCTCAGTTTGTTGAAAATCTTATCAAAGAGCGCTTAGGAATCGCCAACTGCCTGATTAGTATGATCAGCCCAACCATCGGCTCACATTCGGGACCAGGAACGATTGCCTTATTCTTCATGGGTAGTGAACGATAATTCGATATTACTTCTTACCAATACGAGTCGGTCGTATAGCAAACTTCATTGGACAATATATTATTTATTAAAACAGGATGTCTGTATCCAAGGTTAAACCTTTTATACAGACATCCTTTTATAAATCCGCTATATTTAATATAAATTCGTAGTCCCTTAATTACTCATTTGATCTTTATTGAAACGATCCCCCATTATGAAGATTACTTACCACTTCAGTAACTCGGTTTTTTGCTTCTTCTCCTGTTGTTGAGCTTTTTATATAGTCTATCATTTGTTTTTTATTATTTTCCGGCATATTAACAAAACTGGACATTGCTTTCATATCCATAGCCAATCGGAATCCGAGACCTTCCGGAAGTTGTTCATTAACAAGACTCATAACCTGCTCCTTTCTTAAAATTCACAGTATATTGTAAACTTTAATTGTGATAATTCGATACAGGTTTATTATCTGATTAATGCTTCACTTTTATGTGATATAATTCTTCCTTTTTCTTCAAAATTAACGAACGTCAATATGCAAAAAATAATTGATGAATAAGAATAAAGAAACATATTTCATAAGCAACACGCTTTCGCTTGTATGAAGTACGTAGTGGTACATAAGAATACAAACTACGTGTTCTAAGTACCAAAGACTTCATACAGTTGCTTAAGAATATATATTTCTCTATTCTTAAGGCATAATTCTCATTAGCATATTGACGATAGTAGCTTTGAATTAAAAGCATAATATATCATCATATTACAATTTCTACGCAAGGCGCACGAATTCATCAATTAAATTTTCTACCGTACCAAGACTGGTTCTCCAAAAATTCGGATCCTCTAAATTAATATCAGCTTGTTTTGCTGCATCCTCTACGCTCATGATTGTCGTCGCATTTAAAAGTGCCTTATATTTTGGAACAAAGGCTTCTCCTTCTTCTTTATATTTCTCATATAACCCTCTTGCCAGCAAACCACCGAATGCATATGGGAAGTTATAAAAGCTAAGATTCTCAGAGTAATAATGTCCTTTTACCACCCACATATATGGATGAAGTGTTGTATGATCTAAGCCGTCTCCATACGCTTCCTTTTGAGCAGATAGCATGATCTCATTTAACTCATCTGCAAATAAAAATCCCGATTTGCTTTTTTCAAAGACATTGCTTTCGAAAATGTATCTGGAATAAATGTCGCAAATTATTTGGGTTACATCCTGAAGCTGACTTTCAATCAACGCGATCTTTTCTCGTCCGGATGCCTCCTTAATTGCTGCCTCCATGATAATCCCCTCATTAAAGGTTGATGCTGTCTCTGCTACCGGCATACTATAATCCACATTGAGTGGAAGATGCTCCTGAATATTTAATCCATGATAAGCATGACCCAGTTCGTGCGCCAAAGTTACAACATCATTTAAGGAACCAGTAAAGTTCGTAAGTATTCTACTTTGCTTCACAAAGGGAAGATTTTCACAGAATGCTCCTCCAACCTTACCTTTTCTAGGATAGAAATCAATCCAAGAATCATCATATGCTTCCTCAACTAACTGCGCTAAATCCTGTGAAAAACCTTTAAACCTTGAGACAAGATATTCCTTGGATTCTTCTGCCGTAAACTTGGTATTGCTTTCACCGATTGGTGCAAACATATCATACCAAGGCAAGCCACCTTGATGTCCCATAATCTTTGCTTTATGCTTCAGATATTTGTGAAAAGAAGGAAGTGCTTCGCGGATTGCTTCTAGCATCGCCTCCAAGGTTTCTCTTTTCATCTTAGAATGGGTTAATGTCATATCAAGTGGCGATTCATAACCTCTTAATTCACAGATAGTATTAACCTGTGTTTTAATATTGTTCAAGGAATAACTGACTGCATCCTTAATCTTATCATAAGCTTTTAACTCTGCATCATATGCATCCCTACGCACCTGATTATCTTCACTATGTGCCAGATTACGAACTTCCGGTAAAGTAATGATATCTCCGCGGTATTCCACTTCAAGCGTAGAAGTAAGAAAGCTTTGCATACTGCTCCAAGCTGAGCCGGCTGATATATTTAATTTAGCAATTACATCTTCTACATCATCGCTCAGGATATGTTTCGCCTCTTTTTTCATTTCTGAAATCAGATAATCATAGTTTTTTAATTTCGGCTGTCGCTCATAAAAACTCGCAACATTATCATAACCCGCAATAAATTTATAAATCACCGCCAAAGGCTTTGATGCCATGCTGACCTGTCTTTCAATCGCATTGGTCTCATTTACCGTGATACTGTCAGACGTATTTACCGATATACGCAGTGCAACATAATAACTTAATTTGGTGGAAAGTAATTGATATTGTTCCAGATAATCAATTAATTTTACCAGCGTATCCTCATCCTTCTCTTTCTTTGATAAGGTATTACTAAAATCTGATAGCTCATTCGTCAATTTTGTAAGTGCTGCTTTATCTTCTTGATAATTAGCATCGTCAAATCCTTTATAAAGTATATCCAAAGACCATTCCTTGTTCATGTCAACCTCCGTGCCTATAATGTTTTTATTCAAATCAAATATTATATTCCCTATTATATTCAATTTTTATATTGCTATTATTTTAATAATTACTTCTTATAATTATCATGTTCCAATCCTAATAAATCTTCCTTCACATCCAGTCCGCAACCAAAACCGACCAGTTTACCGTCAGCTCCTATCACACGGTGGCAAGGTATAATACAGAGAATCGGATTCTTGTTATTTGCCATCCCTACCGCTCTTGACGCTTGCGGATTCCCTACCGCCTCTGCAATCTGTTTGTAGCTTCTGGTCTCTCCATATGGAATTGCTCTTAATGCTTCCCAAACCTTTCTTTGAAAATCAGTTCCTTTTGGATTTAGAGTTAAATGAAATGTTTTTCTTTTTCCATCCAAATATTCCTTCAGCTGACTGGCTGTTTCTTTGATCAGCGTAGTTTCCACGACTTCATAATTCAACAACAGCCGCTCATTAGGTAGTTCCTGCTCTTCTTCCATATGTAACTTTACTGTGGTAATCGCATTCTCTTCTTCAATAATTAAGAATCTTCCCAATCTTGTTTTATAAACAAACGCTTGAGCCATAGTTGTCTTTCTCCTCTCCGTATATTAGTTAATAATTTATGTAATATTGTAGCACAAATTATAATATTATCCAACACACATAAAGTGAAGAGCTGATACAAAATAATATTTAATCGGAATAAAGGATATATTAATATTCCTGTTAAAATTATAGCTTTGAACAGCCCCTAAACTTATACTTATATGCTTGAGTGATTGAGAAGTAAATTATGCAACATTTTCCCGAACAAACTCCTGTGGCATCTGATTAGTAGTCAGATATCGCACTAGGGCGAGTGCAGCGGTATAGCAGATTTTAACGATGTATTTGCAATCCGTTAATAAATCACGCATTTCTCCTTGATATCTTTTATGCAATAGCAAAATATATTCACTAAGGTATTTTTGAATATCTTTTTGATTATTCAGAAATAGAATCCCATCCTCTATCACCATTTCCTCTTGCATATAACATGCTTCTTCCTCGATATATCGTCGGATGGAAATCAACAATTCCTTTTCATATTCTACATGATTCTTAACCGAACACTCATATCCCGGATTGTGAGGCATTGTAAAATAATCTGCCAGATAATGCATAATCATCCCAAGATGAATACAAAAGTAATTCGTAATTCCTCTATCTTTATTATAGCTTTTCGATATTTTTATAATCTCTAATTGTAATAAACCATATGTTTCTGTTATGGTATGGCGTGTTGTTAAAAAGGAGGGTAAGCAATCCGGCAAGATACTGCCTAGCAAAAAAGCTCTTTTATGAAGATTCAGCTTCTTCAAATCTTCTCTTTCCAGTAAAAAATGAGCTAACGAAATGTGTGAACCTTTATTCATAGATACCTCCATTGATATCAAATACCAAAGCTAATCCAGCCCTAACTCAGTTCTTCTCTTTCATTATAGTTAGATTAAACAAATGCTTCTATCAATATCACGTTAATACAAATTAAATTTTATGTAAAAGTGTAGGAAGCCATATTCATACTAATTTGTGTCACCTAAACTTCGTAGCATTTGCAGTATGTAGGAGTCATATGATTATAAAAGTATATTTGACAAATATCTTTTACTAAAATATACTAAGCTATATATAATACAGGGGGTAATCCAATGGAAAAAACAAAGTTAAATTTCTTTCAGCAAATACAAACTGCGATATTTAAACCAACACAATATTTTAAACTGTCTAAAGTGAGCGGTGGCCGCTCCACCAGCTTTGTATTTCTGTTCGTGTTCATAATTAGTTTGTTTAGCATTATACCGGCAACTATTGACTATACACAATTAAATCTGACTGAACTTCTTAATGATAAAATACCAGAATTCAAATTAGAAAACGGTGAATTATCCGTTGCTGAACGCTATGAAGTAAATGACGGTAGTACCTATGTTTTAGTTGATACCAGCGTTAATAAGTTTTCAACGGATGACGTTGACCATTCTTATTTTGAAGTTATCTTAGTCAGCAAAACAAACCTCATTATGTATGAAGGTTCCAGTACCAGAGAAGTCCGTTTTTCCGACTTAAATGGTTTTTCTTTTGACAATAGTATACTAAAAGCAATCGTGCCATTAATTAATATTATTTTCTTTGTGTCTATGATTTTTGTATATTTGTTCATGGTTGCCGGATATTATATTACTGCCCTACTTTATTCCTTGTTGAGTTTAATTGTCTCTGCAATATCCAATTTAAACTTGCGCTATTCCAGAATGTTTAAGGTGGCAATATACGGAAAGGTTACCGCAGCCATCATCTCAGCAATTATTCATCTAGTTAAGGCAACAACATCACTGAGTATACCGGGATATGCAAGTACATTAATTGCAATCATCGTAACCTGTACTTATGTAGTATATGGTACATTATCACATCACAACGAGGAAACACAAACACCTGCAAGTTCGATTCCTCCGATGAATTATTAATAATCAGGTATATTTATAGGAATGAAGGGCTGTTGTAAAATGATAATCTATTAGAAATTATGATTTGATTTTTGCAGCAGCTTTTATCATCTTATTTAATAAAATCCATCAGCTACTTTATTATTGGGAAGGGTAAAAATGAGATTAACACGAGAACAAAAGGATTACTTTATTCACTCAATCAGTGACTTATATGATAACGATAAACTTCATGAAATGAATCAATATCTTCAGCATGGGAATACCACTACTTTCATGCATTGTTTGACTGTGGCATATGTCAGTTATCGTTTATCCCTTCGCTTGCCATTTAACCTTGACCGCAAAGGTATCATAAGAGGGGCTATGCTCCATGACTTTTACCTTTATGATTGGCATATACCAGATAAAAGTCATCGTCTGCATGGTTTTTATCATCCGCATTTTGCTTTTAAGAATGCAAAGCAATATTATCTTATCTCACATATTGAAGAGGATATTATCAAAAAACACATGTGGCCTTTGACTCTTACCCGTTGTCCAATCTATAAAGAATCTATGTTGGTTTGCTGCGTGGATAAGATATGTTCATTAGCCGAGATCTTCCGTTTCCCTATGAAATCACGTGACTTACGTTATATCACCACTACCTTAAGAAAGATAAATTAGCATCACAAAGCAAATTAATGTTCTTTCTCGAAAATAAAAAGGCCGGACATCTGTCCAGCCTCATTTTTACCTCTTAGTCAAGTTTTAAGGTAATAATCTCTTAGTCCCTTCAAATAATTGAGTAAAAGTGCCTAATCATCTCTTTAAAGATGTAAATCTTCTTCAAATCCTAACATTAGATTCATATTCTGAATAGCTGCACCGGAAGCACCTTTACCCAGATTATCGAGTCTTGTCATCACCAGTGTAGTTCCCTTCGAATCATTTCCAAACACGAAGATTTCCGCCTTGTTTGTGTTGTTACAGGTCGTTATATCCACCGCTCCGTCAAACAATACACTATCATCCGCATAAGGCATTACACTGACAAATTTTTGATCTTTATAATGATCACTGATCACCTCATGTAACTCTTTCGCGGTCAACTTCTTTGATAAAAGCTTATTATGTAATGGCAACATAATTGCAAGCCCTTTATAATTATTACCCAGAATCGGTACAAAGAACGGTGTTTCTGTTAATCCGGAATGTATGCTCATCTCCGGTAAATGTTTGTGATTTAATGATAATGCATACGGTCTTGGTGCTTTCGTATAATCATTCTTTTCTTCATTTTGTTCATATTTCTCGATCAAAGCCTTGCCACCGCCACTATATCCAGTCAAACTTTGACAGGTAATCGGATAATCCGGTGCGATAATCCCCTTTGATACCAACGGATACGCGGATAGGTTAAATGCGGTTGCATGACATCCCGGATTACTAAGTCTCTTTGTTTCAATAACTGCTTGCTTATGCTTCGCAGACAATTCTGGCAAGCCATAAGTCCAATCCTTGGCAGTACGATAAGCTGTACTCGCATCAATAATTCTGGTACCTGGATTGGTTACAAGGTTTACTGCCTCCTTAGCCGCCTCATCGGGTAGACATAAAAATACGACATCTGCTTCATTTAGGCATTTTGCTCTTTCCTTGGGATCACGTCTTTTTTCATATTCTATTGTAATCATCTCTAATTCATTATATAAAGCAAGTCTTTCATGTATCTTAAGACCCGTAGTTCCTGACAATCCATCTACAAATACTTTCTTTTTCATGAAATCACCTCTTGTTTTTTTGTATATTTATACATAATTATTATACAAATATACATCTCTGGTTCGTATATGTCAATACTATATTATAAATTTTCAATCCAAACGGTATATCATGTTGCACTTTCATTGCATAACCCTGCTGGTGATTGATTCATTATAATCGATGATTCATAGTATTCTTATATTCTCACAGTCTTTCCATCGTAAGGTAGGACGTTATGACCCATCAAGTATTTTATAGCCTCAATTCGAATTCTATGATATTCTTGAAATAGTTTTTTTCTTTGATTAGCGCTATGATATACCTTCCAACAACCGCTAAATATATAGTTTTGGCCGTGATTCGTAATAAAGCCTAGTACATCCTCTAACGGGTATCCTAGAACGATTCCGATTTCATGCGGATACTCATCAACAATGTTTACATCCGTGGTAATTCTACTTATATTATTATGATAGTTCTCTAGCCTCTGTCTTATTACCGGGAAGATACTGTCTATTGATCGACTCTCTATAAGATATCCCTGCTCCTTTAGGTAATCCAGGTTCTCTCTTCTTGATAGATAGTGATTTAATGTGAGTGTATGATAAATTAATACGGTCAACCTAATACTGTTTTCATGAAGCACTTCATAGTTGCAGTTATAATGAACAATCACGGATGTAAGTATTTTTAACACCTTCTCCTTATCTCCCATTATAGGGATCTGGATTAATGAAGATGGTTTTAATCCAAGCAGTGTCTCCATGCAAATATTCCCCAGTAAGAAATTAATCATTTCATCCATTTCTGTAGTTTTCTTTTTAGAAAACTGTATTATATCATTGTTACATAACTTCCATTCCTGACTGTTCATATTACACGTATAATCCAATTATCCTCTTTCGAGGGTGTTTGGATTATTTCCTTTCTCCCCAAAAGAGTTGGGGTAATCTTATTACTCCGTTATAATAATAAAGCACTGTGGATTTGTTTCTATAATACTACAGCCATGACTGTTCAGAGGTGACTCAGACCACAGCTTTTCGTCTTCACTGGTAATTAGCTAGTTAACGCATCGACGTTTATATTTACGTGAAAACACAGCCGAGATTCCTGTGGAAAACAACAGTGCAAATATTATTTTAGGAGGTATCTATCATGTACTTTGTCGGGATCGACATTTCCAAGTACAAACATGACTGCTTTATCACTACCGAATCAGGCGAGTTTGTTACTAACTCTTTTACCATCAAAAATAGTAAGGATGGTTTCCAGGAACTTCTTACAGTACTAACATCACTTAATTCTCAAGAAGAAATGCGAATAGGGTTTGAAGCCACTGCTCATTATGCCCTTAATCTGAAGTTATTCCTTGAAAAAGCCCACTACAGCTTCATGGAATTTAACCCTATACTTCTTGCTAAATTTAACAAGTCTCAGACCTTACGACGTACCAAAACCGATGCTATAGATTGTACTTCTATAGCTCGTTGGTTAATGACAGTAGACTACAAACCCTACCCAATAGGATTTTATCATACATATTCATTAAAGTCATTAACTCGTCTTCGAGATACTCTTGTAAAACAAAGAAGTTTTTATCTCGTTAAGATAACCAATGTTTTGGATCACACTTTTCCTGAATTTAAGCCTTTCTTCCATAATCGTTTCAGTAAGACCTCTTTATATCTTCTTGAAACATACGGTTCTGCTGAAAGAATGGCTCGTATGAACACTGCTTCCTACGACAATCTTCGAAAGATTTCCAGAGGTAAGTTTTCTATGCAGAAGTTCTTAAAACTCAAGGAGCTTGCTACTAATACTGTCGGTGAAGATAATGAAATATTCTCTTTGCAACTCCAAAGCCTCATTAACCTGTACAACCAAGCTTCCAAAGAAGTTAACTTGATTGAAGAACAAATCATTTCTCTAATACAGGATATTCAGCCCAGATCACTTACCATACCAGGCATTGGTGCTTTGTCAGCAGCCGTTATCTATGCTGAATATGGCGATTTATCGAAATTCAATTCACCTGCTCAAATGTTGTCTTTTGCCGGATTAGAACCTGGGTATTATCAATCAGGAACTTCGGAACACGGAGGTCACATGGTTAAGCGCGGTTCTTCTCATCTAAGATTTACGCTTATGAACTTATGCATACCTTTGATACAGTACAACATGGTATTTGCTGAATACTACGCTAAGAAACGTGGCGAAGGGAAAACTCACCGAGTTACCTGCTCACATGTCATCAAGAAACTTATCCGCGTTATCTTTATATTAGAGAAATATAACATGAACTTCGACTCTTCAAAACTCCGCTGATTGTGTAGTGGCAACCAGCAACACTATATCTCAACTTTTTATAACTAATTCTTGAAAGGTTTATTAAGGTTACCCTTTTTTAAATTTCAAGTTTCTTCAAAAAAGCTTGACTTTGAATAGCTAGTCACCTCTTCCACAATTACTTCCTTATTATCGTTCACTTATCATAGAAATTATAATCAAATAATTTCATTTAACTTGATTAACTTTAGATTTCTTTCACATCAACATATGTTATAATAATTGTATATTATCCCTGATCAACATAAATTTGGTATTTCATAATGATGACATGGTGAAACTATGATAAAATATAATAAATGGGGGATATTATGTAAGATATTATATGGATCTAGAAAGGAAGGAAACATTATGGCGAAAGTTATTATGGGTTTTGTATTAAAGGATCGTGTTAAAAATGCTTCTTCTGTTCAAGAATTATTAACCTCTTATGGTTGTGAGATCAACACACGTATCGGGCTTCATGTAGCATCACAGGATGCATGCAGTTCAAATGGATTAATCCTATTAGAATTTATTGATAATGCTGATGATAAAGCAGCAGCGTTTGAAAAAGAATTAAAGAAAATCGCGGATGTTGATATCCAGAAGATGATTTTCTAATAGTTAGTAGCGCATTAAAAAACATCTTTCGTTGCAACCAGAGAATCCATAACTTCAGCCGGTTGTTTATGAAAGATGTTTTTAATTTTAGCACTTATTCAATTATTTTTTATAAAATAAGATACCTAATGTATTTGGTCCACAATGGCTAGAGACTACTCCGCCCGCTCTCGTTATGTATATTTCTTTAAAATAACCTAATCCTTTCAAGTAGTCATAGGTTTCTTGCTCAATCTCTGAATCTATTCCTGAGTGAGTAATAAACACACGTTTTGAATCAGCCTGAAGAAGCTGTTCCTCCAGATCCTTGGCATAGCTGCGAACCACGGCCTGCTGTCTTCCTCTATATTTTTTATCCACTCCCATTTTCCCGTTATTGACTGCAATCATAGGTTTTAACTTTAGTGCATTTCCAAGTAAAGCAGCAACAGCACTGCAACGCCCTCCCCTTTGTAAATAGGTTAAAGTATCAATTACAAAGGATGCGCAAACCTTATCCCTAGCATTCTCGATTTCATTGATGATTGTTTGGGCATCCATTCCCTGTAGCGCATATTCTGCTGCGCGTATGACCTGAAGACCGATACCTGTTGAAAGATTCATTGAATTAATTACATACAACTTTTCATATTCTAATTCTTGTGCAGCCATTCTTACTGTTTGACAGGTCACTGACATGTCCTCTGAGATACCGATAAATATAATTTCTTCCCCTTCATCCACCATCGGTTTTAACGCCTCGATAATATATCCAATCTCAGGTGAAGCAGTTTTAGGAGTTGTGTTACTTCGATCCGCCCACTCATAAATCTCCTCCGGGATTATCTCAACACCATCCTTATAACTCTTATCCTCCAAAACTATATTCAACGGAAGAATTGTAATATCGTACTTCTTAATTAAATCTTGTGTCAAATCGCAGGTACTATCTGCTATTATCCTAACTCTCCCCATATTCCCTCCGATAAACTTCATTATGCAATAATAACTTTTCCCTATATTATCCATATTTTTTTACTACGATCTAATAATTATAAATCCAATTTATTAATTGTGCAACCCAAGCAAATAACTAACTTGATACATTTGTCCATAGCTTGTTCTTCACATTGGAATCGACTCCCTTATATCTGAACAAATCACTTAAGGTCACAAATTGAAACCCTCTTTCCCATAGCCCTGTGATGATACCATCCATCGCATTCACCGTATTGATATTCCCAGAGAAATCATGAAGTAATATAATATCTCCATCTGTCACATTCCGTAATAATGTAGATATTCTCTCTTCTGCACTTACATCTTTCTCCCAATCACTGCATGCTACCCCATTGATAAACGGAAGTTCAATCAGATCAAACATAGATTGGCTGGTAGCAATATAAGGGGGGCGAAAGAATGTCGGTATTACTCCTGCAGTTTCATATATGACACGATTTGTATCAGATACTTCCCTACTAATCTCCACTTCGTCCATTTTGCTCATATCAAGATGAGACCATGAGTGATTTTGAAGTTCGCAGCCAAGATGTAATTGTCGATCCATAATAAACTTGGATTCTTCATTAATATGTTTGCCGCACAAAAAGAAGGTAGCTTTCACCCCATATTTTTCTAGTTTATCTAGTATCAGCGGAGTTGTATCAAAACTTGGACCATCATCAAAGGTTAAAGCTATCAACTTATCATTAATATTATATTCTCGCATACCTAATCACCTTCCATTTACATTATTCTACTCAACTATTGTATCAGATATCTCTCTTATTATCATATCAAAATCATTCTTACAATGTAAATCCATTAATTCTAAATGAACTTTGATTCCATTTATTTGTTCAGTGTACCGTTTGTGTAGTAGTTATTATATTAAACCTTATTATGTAAATCAATTGTAGTTTTCATGTATAAAATGTCATAAAAGTGATTATTTTGTTATTTATTACACCCTATATTATGTTATAATGTAATTACATAAATATAATTACGAAAGGATTAAAAAATGAAAATTAAATGGAAAGTAACAGTTGCTTTAGATATCTTCCTATTAATATTTATTATTTTGACAAGCGTCACAACGTATAACAAAATCTTAGCTACATACAATGATGAAATTGACCAAGAACTCAAAAATTACACAAACATGGGTATGACTCTATTCGATTCAAAATATCCTGGTGATTGGCATATGGACGGTGATATATTATACAAGGGTAATGTTAAAATGAATGAAAACTATGAGCTAGTTGATGCTATCTCAAAGGATACGAATTCATTAATCACGATCTTCGCCGGCGATACCCGAATCGCTACCACCGTACGAGATAATAGTGATAAACGTATGATTGGCACGAAAGCATCTGATGTAGTAATTAATCAAGTATTAAAAAACAATAAGTCCTATACCGGTAAAGCTACGGTTGTTGATCGCCCCACCAGAGTTTATTATGCACCGATTTCCGATAAGAATGGAAACGTAATCGGAATGATATTTTCCGGACTCCATACTGATGTGATAAAAGATAAAGTTAATAAAGCGATGCAAACCACTCTAATATTTCAGGGTATCTTCTTATTGGTAGGCTCTGTTTTCGCATTTGTCTTTGGTAGTTATATTGCAAAGATCTTCGGTATGATTAAAACTAATCTTGAAAGTCTGGAAAAAGGCAACTTTGGTGTTCTATTCCAATTAAAAGATCATAAGCGTAAAGACGAAGTTGGTGACAGTATTCGCTCATTCAATACTATGCAGGAAAGAGTTAAGAATATTATCTTATCCATTAAGTCTTCTGTATCCAAAATAAGTGAATCTTCTTTGATAATTGAAGAAGGCTCAAACATAATGTACCGAGAGATTGAAAGCATTACCGCTACCACTGAGGAATTATCAGCCGGACTTGAAGAAACCGCTGCATCTTCCGAAGAGATGAATGCAACCTCTCTAACCATTGAAGAAGAAATTGTACGTGTTACAGAAAAAAGTGAGAATGGACAGATGCTAGCCTCAGAGATTAAAGAAAGAGCTGAAAATCTAAAAACCGTGGCTCTTGATTCTCAAAAAACTGCAATTGAGATGTACGATAATGCAAATAGTAAATTAAGAAGTTCAATCGAAAAGACTTCTGCTATTAATGAAATCAAGGTATTATCCAAAACTATCCTGGATATTACTGCACAAACAAATCTCCTCGCGTTAAATGCTTCCATTGAATCAGCCCGTGCCGGCGAAGCAGGAAAGGGATTTGCTGTAATATCAGGTGAGATTGCCAAGCTTGCATTAAATTCCAAGCATGCTGTTACCCAAATTGAAACTATCTCAAATGACATATCCGCTGCAGTGGAAGATATTGTTTCTGATTCAAAACAATTATTAGAATTTGTAGATACTAAAGTAATAAAAGATTACTCATTCTTAGTTGACACCGGTGAGCAGTATGATGGGGATGCAAAAGCAATCGAGCAGATGGTATCTGAAATCAAGAACTCCGCTTCTCAATTAAATGAATCCATAACGTATATTCGTCGTGCGATTGAAGAAGTAACAATTGCTTCACAGGAGGGCGCAAAAGGCTCAACTGAGATTGCTTCAAATTCCACCTCAATCTTCCACAAAACGGACGAAGTACTGGAACAGGCAAGAAGCAACAGAGAAATCGTAGATGAATTAAGTGAATTGATAAAATTCTTTCAAGTAGATTAATATTAATTAAGAGTGTACCCTCCGTGTACATGAAAAGGGATACCCCGAGGGGTATCCCTTTTCATAGATAATATGTTAATTCACAGGATAAAGTAAATAATCGATTTATTGTTCTGCAAATAAAGGAGTGGATAAATATCTTTCACCTGTATCCGGAAGGATAACTACGATGTTCTTTCCCTTATTCTCAGGACGATTTGCAATCTCTGTTGCTGCCCAAAGAGCCGCACCGGAGGAGATTCCCACAAGAAGACCTTCAGTTTTGGATAATTCCTTACCAACTGCAAATGCATCTTCATTCTTAACTTTAACAATCTCATCATAAACTGTTGTATTAAGAACCTGAGGTACAAAGCCTGCGCCAATACCTTGAATTCTATGAGCTCCTGCTCTTCCTTCGGAGAGAACCGGTGAATCAAAAGGTTCTACTGCAATAACTTTCAAATCAGGATTTTGTGATTTCAAATACTCGCCTGTTCCGGTAATAGTTCCCCCTGTACCGATACCTGCTACTAAGAAATCAACTTTACCATCTGTATCCTCCCAAATCTCAGGTCCTGTAGTCGCTTTATGAACAGCAGGATTTGCAGGATTATCAAATTGACCTGGGATAAAGGAATTCGGGATCTCCTGTGCAAGCTCACTTGCTTTGGCAACTGCACCCTTCATACCCTTAGCACCTTCTGTTAATACTAATTCTGCACCGTATGCTTTTAATAGGTTTCTTCTTTCAACACTCATCGTCTCTGGCATAGTTAAAATCAAACGGTAACCTCTTGCTGCCGCGATGGATGCCAACCCAATTCCTGTATTACCACTGGTGGGCTCTATAATAACGGTATCCTGTTTTAAGAGGCCTTTTGCCTCAGCATCTTCAATCATTGCTTTTGCAATTCTATCCTTTACACTTCCTGCCGGATTATAATACTCTAATTTTGCAATAACCGATGCACCAAGGTTGTGTTTTTTCTCGTAATTAGATAATTCCAATAATGGTGTCTTACCTACTAAATCTGCTAAACTTTTAAATACTTTTGACATAATGAATACCTCCATCCATATTTTATATATTACATATATGCTTAATATGTTTGATACCATCATATTCCCTTATTAATAATATGTCAATAGGAAAATGAAAAATTTTTATTAAATCATATATAAATAATATGTCATTGACATTTTTGCAATAATCATTTATTATCATTACATATAAATTAAGTATGAAATGAGGTGTTTAAATGAGATTATCGGCAAAAGGTCGATATGCACTTGCTGCAACCACAAGTATGGCTCAGTATCATAGCAATAACGAATATATAACTTTAATCAGTATTTCAGAAAAGCTTGGTATTTCAAAAATATATCTAGAGCAGGTATTTTCTTTATTAAAGCACGGCGGAATTGTGAATTCCATTAAGGGTTCTCAGGGTGGTTACCAGTTATCCAGATTGCCGCAACAAATTTCTGCATACGATATCTTATCCGCTGTTGAAACCTCTCTATTTGAGAAGACAGAAGAAACGATAAAGGACAAGGCACCTGATATTGAGGCTGCAATGAATTACACCATTTTTGATCCGCTTGACTCAGCAATCAAAACAAACCTACAAAAGATAACATTAGCAGATTTAGTAGCAGAATCAGAAAAGCATAAAAGCGGCGAAGGATTCATGTTCTTCATCTAGATAAATACCATAATAATAAAGCCAGAGGGTTCGATTTCAGCGAACCCTCTTTTATTGTTTGTGTAATTATATTATTTAGATTAGTGTGCCAAATACTCAGATACAAAGTCACAGTCAATATGTGAGACACTATGTATATCTTAAGAATTGTGAAAGATATATTCTTCTAAATCAATTTACGCATATTGACGATTACTAATCTAAATAAAATATTCGATGCTATCCATTGTCTTTCTGGTCTTCTGATTGAAAAGCAGCATACATTCTCTGCCCTCCAATTTACCCAAAGCATAATTTCCTGAACCCTCACTATTTAGAATATCGTGTTTAATTTTACGATTCATCTTAGTCGGAGCATCTTTAATCATCTCAATCCCCTCCGTATTAAACGATTTTACACGATAATATGGATCAAATAAATAGATATACTCCTCATCAATTCCTGTTAACAGAACATAGTGCCAGCAACCGAGCATAACTCTAGCAACTGCAACGCCTCCCTGTCCGAGGCATTCTGCTAATTTACTATTCTGGCTTATTTTAACCGCCTCTCCGTTCATCATCTCACAATATATCGGCCATTTTTTCACTTTACCAAATTGATTTAACCAGTTAGCCAGGAAAGTCATCGCCATGCCAGTTGTTCCACTCTTGTATGCTTCCCCTTTTTTATTGTAACTGTCCAAGCAATACAGCATAATGTTTTTTACAACATCCGGTGATATTTCTTTTCGATGAAAAAGATAATTGATTGCATTCAACATTGAAGTAGGTCCACAATCATATTCGGTTGATTGATAGATTAAAGGATTCTTCATAATTAACCTCCCTAAGCTGTGTCATTCCCTTTATCAGTCAGTATTTTTAATACAATATTACTGCATTTTACTAATTCATCTATATAAGTATATTCCTTACAGGAATGTACCTGATTCATACCACAGGACATAACTAATCCGGATATACCATGTCTGTGAAGGTTGTTGTTGTCACTGCCTCCGAACGTATTCACATAATTCGTATCATAACCCAACTCCTTACATGCCTTTTCGAATCGCTTAACAACCAAATCTTCTTGTTTTACCTGGTATGCGATACACCCGAAATCCGTCTCGAACGTATATTCCGCCTGAAGACGACTTCCCACATCTGCAATAATATCTCTTATATTATCAACTTCAGATAACGCTTTATCATGATTAAGACTTCGTACTTCTCCTCTTAACACACAGTTATCTGACACAATATTTCTAGCCTTACCACCCTCAATTAATCCTATGTTAACTGTTGTGTCTCCATCGATTCTACCCTGCTTGATCTGCGTGATTGCCTGTGCAGCAATCGCAATCGCATTAATTCCCAGTTCCGGTGCAAACCCGGCATGAGAAGCTTTTCCGATTATTGAAGCGGTAAAAGATACAACTGTTGGCGCTTTCAGTGCAGCTGTCCCAACAAATCCGTCCAAATCAAGTACATAGGCTTCCTTCGTCTTGATAACAGAATAATCAAACACTTCACTGCCACGGATATAAACTTCCTCAGCGATTGTGAATAAAATCTCTATACTGCGATGTGACAAGCCGGATTCCTTAATTGTCCTAATTGCCTCCAATATAGAGACAATTCCTGATAAATCATCAGCACCGAGTACTGTTGTACCGTCACTGGTTATGGTTCCATCCTCCTGAACCACTGCTGTTTTATTCAAACCAGGAGTCACCGTATCCATATGTGCAGATAACAGAATTGGATTACCCGGGATATCTCCTTTTAGATAACCATATAAATTACCACATTCACTTCCATAATAGTTACCGGCTCTATCTTCCTCCACTTCAAACCCAAGCTGTAACAGATATTCCTTTAGTATATCAGCCATCTTCCGTTCATGAAATGAAATCGAATCGATTGAAACCAGTTTTCGGAATTCTTCTATAATACGTACTTGATTCACCATATAAGCCCTCAAATTCTTATTAATTAATGACCGTTTTCTCACTTTGGAGCTGCCATGTAACTAAATCTGCCAGTGTAATTCCATCCACCACTTCATCAATCGCATCTGCTAGCTGTTTCCATGCCCTCATTGTAACACAATGATTTTGATTTGGGCAATCACTTTCACTATCCAGACAGTTCACCGGCGACAAGCTTCCCTCCATTAATCGTAGAATCATGCCTATCGTGTATTCCTCCGGACGCCTCGCCAGCTTATATCCTCCCTGTGATCCTCTGATGCTTTTAACAAATCCTGCTTTATTTAATACCGAAACAATATGCTCTAAATACTTCCACGAAAGGGATTGACGCTCCGCAATTGTCTTTAAAGTAATATATTGCCCTGTATTATCAGTTGCCATATATAACAAAATATCAACAGCATATCTACCTTTAGTTGAGATTTTCATTTGAGTACTTCCTTTCACTATTTTTCGAATACATATAATCTCTAACTCTACGTAAAAAAGGCTCTGGAATCAACTCCAAAACCTCCAGTTAACTAGTCGCTTCATGTTTTTACTTCACCCTAATTTTCTCATTTCTCTCAATCTGCATAATCTTCCCATCCTGCACGATTACCGTAACTGACCCATACTGAATTGTTTCAAGAAATTCAATAATTTTCTTTAAATCTTTTTCTTCAATATTATTTTTGCGTATTGACCGAATTTCCTTATCCAATATTGCATCCCCCTAAGATATTCATACTTATTAGATATGTATAATATGTTTTAAATAATGATAACGCTTTTAGATTTTAATGTCAATACAATTTTTTCTATATTTTTAATTTTTATATTAATATCAGAACGAAATTCGATATTATATTTATCACTTAAGTTATTCCTATCTTGTATATTCTTAAGTAATTGATGTATAATTTCAAATAAATATAATTTTATTCATCTATATATTTGATAATGTATATCCGTATAACAGATAGCAATAATAGAAAATCATATTGAAATGAGAGGAATTTTATAATATAATACATTTCATATTTATTTGATATGATTAGTAGAAATGCATATCACTAAATGTATTAATTTACATCAAGCGAATGGAGGTAATTTATGAGTTTTCAATTAAACACCAAGTGCGTACATGGAAATAATGAAGCCAGAATGTTAGAACACACAGGTGCTATCAGCTTTCCAATTTATCAAACAGCTACCTTTGCTCACCCAAGTGTGGGTGAAAGTACCGGCTTTGATTATTCCCGATCCCAAAACCCTACCCGTGAGCAATTAGAAAAGGTGGTTGCTTCACTTGAAAATGGTTTTGGTGCTGTAGCCTTCAACTCCGGAATGGCTGCTTCCAACGCTTTGATGGAACTATTTTCTCCCGGTGATCATATTTTAGCTTCGGAAGATTTATATGGAGGTACCATTCGTTTATTCGACCATATTAACACAAAAAACGGTGTGGAAATCGATTATGTTGATACCTCTAATCTTGATCTGCTTACCACAAATATCAAGAAGAATACGAAAGCTATCTTTGTTGAAACACCAACGAATCCGATGATGAATGTTACGGATTTACAGGAAATCAATAAGATTGCAAAACAAAATAATTTATTATTTATTGTGGATAATACCTTCTTATCCCCGTACTTCCAAAAACCACTCACATTGGGTGCTGATATCGTTCTTCATAGTGGTACGAAGTTTCTCGGAGGGCATAATGATACATTAGCTGGTTTCTTAGTGTTGGCAAATCAGGAGCTAGATGAAAAAATTCGATTTATCATTAAAACAACCGGTGCAGGATTATCTCCTTTTGACTCCTGGTTGTTGCTAAGAGGAATTAAAACGCTTCCCCTTAGAATGGAATATCAGCAAAAGAATGCTCTTATTCTTGCGCAGTGGTTGGAAAAAAACGATAAAGTAGATGCAGTTTATTATATCGGACTTCCTTCTCATCCCGGTTATGAAATCAACAAAAAGCAATCGAACGGTTTTGGCAGTATGATATCCTTCCGTGTAAAAGCGGAAGAAACTGCTGTGAAAATCTTAAATCATGTAAAATTGATTCAATATGCCGAAAGCCTTGGCGGTGTGGAGAGCCTCATTACATACCCGATGCTTCAGACTCATGCGGATGTTCCGGAAGAAGAACG
Organism: Variimorphobacter sp. HTMS_6; assembly: GCF_059717775.1. Classification (NCBI taxonomy): domain Bacteria; kingdom Bacillati; phylum Bacillota; class Clostridia; order Lachnospirales; family Lachnospiraceae; genus Variimorphobacter; species Variimorphobacter sp. HTMS_6. Next base: position 722,341 of record NZ_AP046094.1, on the reverse strand, counting down.
CGAAGCAAAAGGTATCAATCGTAAGCTCCTGCGATTCTCTGTAGGGATTGAGCATATTGATGATTTGTTAAAGGATTTAGAACAAGCTTTTGAAAGCTAGATAAGAATAAAGGAGGGATACAAATGAGCTATAACTTTGATACGATTGTTGATCGACGAAATACGAACTCTCTAAAATATGATTTTGCTGTAGAACGAGGAAAACCTTCCGATATTCTGCCTCTTTGGGTAGCCGATATGGACTTTCAGGCGCCTAACGAGGTACTTGACGCTTTAACATATGCAGTAACCCACGGAATATTTGGATACAGCGATGTGAAAAAGGATTATTTTGATGTGCTTCATCATTGGTTTTACCAGAATTTTGATTGGGATGTTAACGAAGAGTGGTTAATTAAAACACCCGGAATCGTATTTGCTATCGCTCAAGTAATCCGGGCACTAACCCAGGAGGGGGATGGTGTTTTAATTCAACAACCGGTATACTATCCATTTCGCGGCTCCATCCAAGCGAATAATCGTAAACTAGTTGTGAACTCGTTAGTATATAATGATGGCAAATATTCTATGAACTTTGAGGATTTCGAGAAAAAGATTATCTCTCATAACGTAAAGTTATTCATCTTGTGTAATCCTCATAATCCGGTCGGAAGGGTATGGACTGTAGAGGAATTAACACAGCTCGGAAAAATCTGTTTAAAGCATAATGTAACGGTTCTATCGGATGAAATACATTGCGATTTTATTTATCCCGGGTACAAGCATACCGTATTCGCAAATATAAGAGAAGATTTTGCACAAATAGCAATTACTTGTACCGCTCCAAGTAAAACCTTTAACCTGGCAGGATTACAGGTATCCAATATCTTTATTAAGAACGAAGAGCTTCGTGAAAAGGTGATAAAAGAAATAGATAGAAGTGGCTACAGTCAGCTTAATGCACTTGGTTTAGTTGCATGTAAAGCAGCTTATCAATTTGGTCAACCCTGGTTGGAGGAATTGAGAGCCTACCTCTTAGATAATCTGAATTATGTTAGAGATTTCTTAGGTGAAAAGCTACCTCATATTAAACTCATTGAACCTCAAGGCACATACTTAATCTGGTTGGATTTCTCCGCTTTAGGGCTATCTCCATCTGAAATGAAAAGCTTAATCGTCGATAAAGCAAATCTTTGGCTGGATGCGGGACATATCTTTGGTAAAGAAGGTACCGGATTTGAACGAATTAATATTGCATGCCCAAGAGAGATTCTTAAGCAGGCTTTAGAGCAGTTGGAAAAAGCAGTAAAGGATCTGTAATTAGGCCATCAATTAGACTTGATATTCTATTAGTGATACTAGAATTACAGCATATTGTTATAGAAGAAAAGACTCACCATTTTGTTACTCGGGCATCTATCATTTTGCTCCGTTAACAAAACTATGAGTCTTTTCTATCTTCTTTATTCCTTTAATAAATGCCTTTCTTTCCAGTTAAATAATATACCGCGACCTGAGTGCGATGGGATAACCCGCCCTTTTCCAATATTGTGCTGATATGATTCTTTACCGTACCTTCGCTGATAAAGAGCTTCATTGCAATCTCTTTGTTAGAAAGTCCTTCTGAAATGGCCCTAACAATATCTAACTCTCTTGCAGTAAAAAGAGAACTGTCAAATCCGTTACCGGATTTAAGGCCAGCATCGGTGAATTTTGAAAACACCTGACCATCTAAAATATTCACTCCATGATGAATCGATTTAATCATCTGTTTTAGCTGGTCAGGTGTGTGATTTTTAATCAGATAACCATCCGCTCCGTTTTTTATTGCCTTCTCTACCAGGTCATCATCATCAAACGTCGTTAGTATCAGCACCTTTCCGAGCTTGCGTTTTACTATTTCACGTGTCGCTTCAATTCCATCCATCTCAGGCATCTGAATATCCATCAAAATAACATCTGCTCGTTCCTTCATCGCCAGTTCTAGTGCTTCCCTTCCGTTTTTCGCGCAACCTAATACGCTAAATTCTTCATCCACACTCAGAATAATCCTCATTCCATCTCTTACAAAATCACTATCATCCACGATGATTACTTTTATTTTTTCCATGCCCCAACTCCCACTTTTAATACTACTTCACATGATTTAACCTTATTACATAACATTTAAATTAGTAAGGTGTTTATATCAGTGATAAATTTAATCATAACATATAGCCCTTCTCACATTTACTATGATACTAGTCTTTATAATGGAATAATCATGTTGATATGAAAACCGTTTTCACAATTAATGTCAAGAAAACCATTCACCCTTCTGATTCGGCTTTTCATTCCCTGAATTCCCATTCCCTCCTCCAGTTGACCACATCCAATTCCATTATCTCGAATCATACAACGAACTACTTTATGTAAAATTGCTATCTCAATTGTTAATTCCGTACATTTTGCATACTTTAACGCATTGGTTACGGATTCAATGGTGTTATCTAATATCACATCCCAGAGATGCTCCGGAATATCCTTATCCTCGCCCTCGATGGTAACCCGGGCTAAAATACCGTATTTCTCCTTACATTCTTCACAAAGCTGAACCAGCTGAAGATAAGCCATCCGTTTCTTATCCGGTTTTTCTTTTCTTAAGATCAGACGAATTTCATCCATGCTGGCTCTTAAGTTATCGATAACACCTTGCATGATATTTTTACTTTGCTGTGCATCCTTCTCCATCAATACCTTACATGCTTCCAGCTGGTAAACAGAACCATTAATACTATGTCCTAATTTATCATGAAGTGCCTGGGATAGACGTGCCTTCTCCTCTAACATTCTATTTTCAAAGGCTAAGCTACTTTTTTCCAGCTGTTCACGATATATGGTATCCTTCATATGAATCGAATCTTTCAGCTGATACTCCTCTTCTTCATAATCATCGATATATTTTTTATAACGTTCGATTATGATGAAATTTTGATAATATATAATAAAGACAAAAAAGCTATAAGCAGTATATTGAATCACATCTTCCTTATTTGCCAAAACCCCTAACAACATAAAAACACCAAATATAAATGGCAAACGCAAAAACACGATTGTATCCATTAATACCATCGGGTATAGGTATAGCCCAATATTTTTTTCATCAAAGCACAGAAATAGTACCAGCACGATTATAATCTCTGCTACTAAGCAGAGTAATTTCCACCTACGCTCCCTGTTCATCATCAGGGACATCCATTTGCGCCAATCCAACTCCTGTGTAGCCTCATATACTCTATCATCGCCCGAAAGCTCAAAGCCTAATGTCGCCAATAAGGAGACAGCAAGGAGAAACCACTCCATGCTAATCACATGAAGTGCTTTCTCGTTATAATAGATAATATATACAATTAAAATAATGATACATAGTAATTTAACGATTGAAAAATAGTATCTCTTACCGTTATCATTCATATAATGTACTCCGTTCAAATCATACCGCAAACCAATATATTGTTGGCAATATTTTACCATATGGGAGAGAAAAAGTACATGAACGTTATTCTTTTCTTCTTATTCGGATTCCTAGTAGACCAACACTCATAATAACAATCAGATAACTGCTGACTACCAGGAGAAACATGGCATATACTCCGCTCTTGCCAACCATCAACATCTCAGCAGACTTAACTACCCAACGCTGCGGCATCAGTTGGGATGCCTTCACCCACCATTTTGACGCCCCGTCCAATGGGAAATACAACCCCGCTAACAAACTGGAGAAGGTCCAGGTGATAAAAGCGATATAATTTGATGTTAATACATTATTCGTTATTACACCAATCACAACACTATACAGATTAAAGATAACTCCCAAACAGAATACCAAAAACAGGAAACTGCCAAAACCGATTCCATAATCAGCCTTTACAAATAGCTTTATCCCAATCGCTAATATTCCGGTCTGCATCAGTGCACTTGCCAGTACCATCAAAACCTTTGTACTTCCATAATTTATTAGTGAAGCTGTTGATAGTAGAAAACGATTATATACTCTATTCCTTCTCTCATCTACCACGGTGGCGGCAATAAACACGCCACTAAATAAAAATCCAATGGTTAAAAAGGACAATGAATAGCTGATGCATGAGCTATTGCTCTTTTGCTGAGAGGTTAGATTCAGTTCATCCCCGACTTCTATCCCTATGATTTCCTTCTTAAATTCATTATTTGTGGATGCTTCCAGTAGTGCTTCCAGTTTACTTTTTTGGTAACCGGTTAATTCACCATATCTGTATAAGCTGTTTTGAAATGTATTCAGATTATTCTCTAGCAGTTCTATTCGTTGATCCTTTGTTGCCTTGAACAAGACGATACTACTATTCTTTCCATCGAGAATCTCCTTGTCAAAATTCTCTGGAATATAGATTACCGCTCCGATTGAACCCCTGTTAGCAGAATCTAATGCGATCTCTCTGGCTCTGTTAAGGTTAATCGGCTTTTCTTTAAATCGATAGATACGAAAAGCTCCTGTTTTGAGAAGCTCTTTTAGGATATAGTCCGATAGCTTCGAATTACTGCAATCGATCACTTTAACACTTAATTGATCATTGGCCATATTCAGTACCTGTTCTGAGTCGCTTTTTAGTTCGTAAAACGTATTGATATTTTGTTGAGAAAACATGGTTTCTGTATTATTTAAATTTAGCATAACTACTGATATAACAGGTAGAATAAATAAAAATGCCAGATAACCCTTATTACGAAGAAGTAGTTTTAAATTCATTTTGATTATTGTTTTAAAGCCATTCATATTCTTATTCCTCCCTCGTTCTACCGGTTAATGGAATACCAATCAAAACACTTACTAATATGATTCCAGCCAAATATCCGATGCAATTAAATGTATATTCACTATGTCCCAATGTAGAGAATTCCACCAACGTACGATTGATATAATAAATTGGAGAGGAATAAATCAAATACTTAGGAAGATCAAGATACATATATGATTGGAAGGTGCCTCCAAAGTAACCCCACACCCAGGTTACCACAAACCCCGTAACAATACTTATTGCTACATTACGAAACAATTGGAATAACACAATTCCAATTGCACTGGCTGCCATTGAGGTTAACATGACGATTACAAATGATAACCCAACGTTCCCCCAATGAATATCATATATAATGATAGATAAAAACCAGCTAATACATGCTTCGATTAATATTGCTATGGTACAGGGAATAAATTTACCAAGATATTGTTTTGTACTAGACATTTTAGTAACACGCATTCTTCTTGGAATTGCACTCTTTCGTTCACTGGATATTACAGCCATCAGCGATACCAGACCACACCATGCAAAGTATATGATATAGATAATTCCATAATAATCGATCGCAGAGGGAACCGGATTTGTAGCCAATATTTCCTGTTTTATACTACTTTCTCTTCCCTGCCCTGAAGGGTTTAAACTATTCTTCATGGCGTATGTTCCCAGCGTGGCTTCTTCATTCACCTGATAGAAGAAACCGGATAATATGCTGTCTGTTACTGAAGCCTCAATCTTTTTTTCATTTGATTGATACAGCTTATAATAATCATTCTTTATCTCCACAAACACAGAAACCGTACGATTTTGCAACAATTCTTTTATATCACCCTCCGGGTAATCCTGCAGTATAATATTCTTACCTTTGCAAGCCTCTTGGAGCTTACCCATCAGTGGTTCATAGGTGGTGGCACTGTCTAACCGATATCCTACCTTGAATTCTTCCACCTTCATATTGGTATTCATCAAGGACTGAAACGCATTTGAGATTAATGCAATTGTTAATATCGGGAATATAATCATCATAATGAAAATCCATTTGCTACGCAGCATTAGCTTAAGATTATTCTTAATTAATATCCAAGGCATTCTACATCTCCCCCTCTGCATAGTCCCTAAGCTTTTTGCCGGTTAAAGTAAGGAATACCTGTTCTAATGTCATATCACTATCCTGATCAGAAGTAACCATCTCTACCAATTCCCGCTTCGTGCCGATGGCAACAATCTTTCCATTATCCATAATAGCAATCCTTGAACAGATTGCTTCAATTTCCTCCATATAATGGCTGGAATAAATAACGGTAGCTCCCTGCCCGTTTACGAACTTTATTTTCTCCAGAATAAAGTTTCTAGATTGTGGGTCGATTCCCACCGTAGGCTCATCAAAAATCAAAAGCTCCGGTTTATGTCCGATTGCGCAAGCAATATTCAGTCTCCTCTTCATACCTCCTGAAAAATTCTTCGCAAAACCGTTCCTCCTATCCTCGAGCCCTACAAATTCCAAGGATTCCTTTGCCGCCTTTTTTAGAGCTTCTCCCTTCATCCCATAAAGGGAGGTGAACAACTCTACATTCTCCCATGCCTTGAGATTACCATGAATGGCCAATTCCTGTGGAATATAGCCGATCTTTGATTTTACCTTATTCATATCTGATTTGGTATCGTATCCGAACAGCTCCACTTTACCGGAGGTCTGTTTCACCAAAGAACATACCATATTCATCGTTGTACTCTTACCAGCACCATTAGGACCAAGTAATCCAAAGATTTCTCCCTTCTTTATCTCCAAATTAATATGATCAACGACCGGCTTATTATCGTACTTTTTAGTCAACCCTTCCAATCTCAATACCACTTCACTCAATTTCTTACCCTCCAATTTATCACGACTATATAATAAGTATAACAAAGGAAGGCCTTTCCTTTAAGTGATAATAGATAGAAAGAACCATGACAAAAGTCATGGTTCTTTCTATCTATTTATCGTCTCTAACTCCATTTATCATTACATACTTAATACTTAACTCAGCTTTATGCGGGTTTTACTTTGTGTTTCAATTAAATCCTAGTTTATTGATTCCACTTCTACTGCTGATCAATATATAATAAAGTTTTCAGCAACACATTTGCACCCTTAACGCAGTTCTCCACCGGGGTATATTCAATCTCGCAATGGCTATGACCACCTACACTTGGAACAAATATCATCGTGGTAGGTATCATATCTATCATGAACTGTGCATCATGGCCGGGACCACTGTATATTCTACGATTGGAATAACCAAGCTCTCTTGCACTCTTTTCCACATAATCGACTAGTTCAGAGGTAAAGGTTACGGTTTTTCTTGCCCAGGCTTCCTGATAGCTCACCTGACATTTTTCCACTTCCTCCGGGATACGGTGAACGATGGCGAGTACTTGCTTGATTACCTCGGGGTCTTGATGTCTTGCATCTAACGTAAATTTTACTTCATCTGGAATAATCGTATGGATATTCGGATGGCAGGATATCTTTCCTGTGGTATATACTAATTTGCTATCCAGCTCATCTAATTCATCATGAAGATATTGGATGGTTTTGGTTGCTGCATAGAGTGCGTCCTTACGGTACTTCATTGGAGTAGTACCGGCATGACCCGCTTGACCGGTAAATGTAAATTCATAATTAATCATTCCACATACACCTTCTACGATGCCGATATCATAGCCTTCCGCTTCAAGAACCGGTCCCTGCTCAATATGTAATTCTAATAAGGCAGTTGCTCCTGCGGGATTGATGCGATTTGTTTCCTCACCGACGTAGCCGCTTGCAGCCAGAGCATCTCCAAAGGTATATCCAGGCTCATCCTTTGCAACCGATGCCAGCATCTCCTTTTTATCGAATTTTCCGCAGATAACACCGGAGGACATCATTGCCGGTTCAAAGCGTGCCCCTTCTTCATTCGTCCAAACCACCACCGTAATCGGATGTCTGTGAGGAATTTTCTCAGTAACAATCGTCTCCGCTGCTTCCATCGCTGTTAACACTCCAAGGACTCCATCATAATTGCCTCCCTGCCTTACCGAATCCAAATGAGAGCCGGAGTAAATTGCAGGTAAATCTTCCGTTCCGGGAATTGTGGCATAGAGATTAGCCATATCATCCGTCTTGATGGTTGCACCGATTGCTTTCATTCTACGGACGAATTCCGCTCTTGCTTCCAGTGCTTCGGGAGAAAGTGAAAACCTAGTAATTCCCCCATTTCCGGTATCACCAAATTTACTAAATGTTTTAATTTTATCATCCAATCGTTCTAAACTACACGAATACATAATACCCCTCCTCTTTATTTTTTCATTACACGGCCACCCTGACCGATAGCTTCTACCGGGCATACCGCCAGACATAGATGACATCCTACACATTTTTCAGGATTCATAATCGGCTTCCCTGATGTTTTATCCTGAGTCAATGCCTGATGTCCTCCATCATAGCAGGATAGATAGCACCTACCGCAGCCAACACATTTGTTTTTATCAAATTTGGGATAGCATATGCTGCTTCTCTCCAAATCCTCAGCTGGAATAATGTTTGGTAATGCCTTACCTACAATCTGAGTGATTGAGGTAAGCCCATGTGAGCTCAGATATAATTTCATTCCCTCAATCATATCTTCTATCACACGATATCCATATTGCATTACTGAGGTAGTTACCTGAATGTTTTCACAGCCAAGTGCGATAAACTCTGCCGCATCCTTCCAGGTCTCAATTCCGCCCATACCACTAATCGGAGCGTCCTCTAGTTGTCTACAGCTTTTCATCGATTGAATAAAACGTAGGGCAATCGGTTTAACCGCTTTACCGGAGTAGCCGCCAACACTGGTCTTTCCTTTGACGTCTGGACCGGAAGAAAAGGAATCCAGATTGACATTCATAATACTCTTAATGGTATTGATAGCCGCGATACCATCCGCTCCCGCTTCCATTGCTGCAATTGCAGGAACTTCCATATTCCCGATATTCGGCGTCATCTTCGCTAAAATCGGAAGATGAGTTCCTTTTCTAGTCGCTCTGGTATAGGAACGAACCAACTTCGGATTCTGACCAACATCCGACCCCAAACCATCCGCCGCCATATGAGGGCAAGAAAAATTACATTCTATAATATCGGCCCCTGCCTCCGTCATAAGCTTAGCAAGATATGTCCATTCCTCTTCATTCTGTCCCATAATCGAAGCAATGATAATCTTACTCGGATAATCCTTCTTTAGCTGCTTTAAGTAGGATATATTATCCTCTAATGTATGGTCTGAGATCTGTTCAATATTTTTAAACCCGACAAAGGGTACATTTTCTTTGCGAAGTGCATCAAATCTTGGGGATACCTCTTGCGGAACAAAGGTACCAATGGTCTTAAAAGCTACTCCAGCCCATCCCATATCAAATGCCTTAGCCACCATTTCATAATTACTTCCCACCACAGAAGAGGATAAAAAGAAGGGATTTTCACATTCAATTCCGCAAAATCGAATGGATAAATCTGCTCCGTCTTTTATCACCCTGTCATAAGTTGCTACTTCTTTCATTATTTCACTGATTGAAAGAGATCTGTTCACCTTACCCTTAAGACATGCTTTTTCACAGTCTTTCACCTTACAGCTTATACAAGGTAATTCCTGTGGTAATTTCATCGCCCCACCCAATTTATTCTCAAACCGGAGCGATCGGATGACTGAATCAACCGGAAGATGATGTGGACACGCTTTCGTACATGGTGCTTCATTACAGAGTAGACACCCTCCAACCTCTTCTATCATCGTTATATCTTTATACGCCGGATTACTCATAGAAATCACTCCAAACCATCATTTAATTTATAGGGTCTTGTTTCTTATTGTAGTTTAATATACATTCGGTTGGCGTTTGATGAATTCTCCGAGACCGGGAGTTCCTACAAAATCACCGTTATCATAAACCAATTGGCCTCTGAGATAAGTTTGCACCGGATAACCGTGTAGGGTTTTTCCTTCCCAGATTGTATGATCATAATCGGAATGCATATTATTTACGGATATGGTAAATTCCTTATCCTTATCATAAATGACAATATCCGCATCCTTTCCTACCATCAGCGAACCCTTGTTGCTGCATCCGAAGATTTTAGCAGGGTTGGTGGAGCACAGCTCTACCGCACGGTTAAAAGAAATCTTACCTTCATTCGCCGACGACAGCATATAGGGATACAGGTTTTCAATACCAGCACAGCCATTTGGAATCTTAGTGAAGTCATCCTTACCCCAATCCTTTTCATAGCTTTGGAAAGGGCAATGATCCGTAGCAACGGTATCAATATCTCCCTGTCGAATAGCATCCCACAAAGCATCCTGACTCTCCTGCGCTTTGATTGGTGGGGAACATACGAAGTTTCTTCCATCCTCACGTTTATATACATCACAGGTAAATTCCAGGTACTGCGGACAGGTTTCTACAAAGATCGGAGCTCCCTGTCTCTTAGCCGCAACTGCTGCCTCGAGGCCTTCCTTATCTGCCATATGAACGATGTAGAGAGGCGCATTTACTGATTTTGCCCAGTGTACCGCTCTCTTATCTGCTTCTGCTTCAACAAATTCCGGCCTGCTAAGGTAATGATACCAGGCGGAGGTTTTTCCTTCTTTTAAAAATTGCGCTATATTTAAATCGATTACATCGGGATTTTCTGCGTGAATGTTGGTAATTGCTCCTGTTTCCTTCGCTTTTAATAAAACTTTTATCAGTGTTGCATCATCCACCATCATGCCTTCTTTTTTATATACCAGAAAGCACTTAAAGCTGGTGATACCATTCTCTACTGCCACTTCAAATTCATCTAGTAACTTATCTTCATTAAGATCTGTAATAATACAGTGAAATGCATAATCCACACATGCCTCGGGATCGCACATTGCTTTTCTTGTTTCCACCGTTTCCATGATGCCCATGCCTTTCCTCTGCATTGGGTAATCAAATACAGTAGTAACACCACCGCAAGCAGCCGCTCTCGTTCCTGACAGGTAGCTATCCGCTGATACAGTTCCGCCAAATGGCATCGCCAGATGAGTATGGGCATCAATTGCTCCGGGAAGCACTAGTTTGTCGGTTGCATCCACAACTTTATCTGCCTTAATATCAAGATTTGTTCCGATACAGGCGATCTTTCCATCTTTCACTGCAAGGTCAGCAACAAAACTTTCTTTTGCTGTTACAACTGTTCCATTCTTGATTAATAAATCCATAATTTCCGCCTCCTTTAAAGGGACTTCCGATATTAAATATTTTTTATTAATAATATTAATTAGTGACCCGAGTATTTTGCGCTTAAGCGTTAAAATAAAGCTGTTTGCCTTATATAAAACATGCTCCCTTAACACCCGGGTCATCTTAATCATTACAACATTTCACTTGGATAACTTTATATAACTTTAAACCCAAAGTGTGTATTATGTTGACTTCTTTATTTCCAAAACCAACAAGTTTTAATTGCCATTTATAAGTTTTAATTGCCATTTATAAGTTTTAGATGGTGTATATTACCCTTATATAGTATCATCATTAATTGCTATCCGTTGCCTTTTTTAGCCTAGCTATTACTTATTAATTTTATATACCAGTACAAGTCCGGATCTTTGGAATACCTGTGAAACTTCTACCAAATCCATACCACCTGCATTTGCAGCGATTAGGTTCGATACCCAAGTCACACCAAAATCAACCTGCTTGGAATATACTGCTGTGGTTTCACCGATATCGCCACCACCTGGAACTACTTTCACATTTAAGCCTGCATCCTTATAGAAACCTTTATCAAGCGCTACATAGTAGCCCATGAACTGTGCCTGTGGCAACCATTTTAACTGTATGGAGATATCTTTCTTCTCTGGAGTGAACTTTCCGTCAGAAGCCGTAGCCGCTGTCCAATAGGAATTATCTCTAACATTATCCAGTGTTAATGTCTTTAACTTATCAGCTGCAGTTGAGTCATCTAACTTAATATATTTCTTTGCAAGATCTAATGTCTGCTGTAACGCTGCATCATCCATTTTACCGTATTCTTTTACAGCCGCCCCTTTGGTATCGGTCTCAACAAGCTTCTTCACCTCAGATGCCATGTACTTTTGGTGATCTGCGGATACAGAGGAACCATATTTAAATACGATTTCAGCTGCTTCCTCCGGGTGAGCACAAGCATATTCCCAGCCTTTCATAGATGCATACACAAATGCCTTCACTGTATTCGGATTAGCTTTTGCAAATTCCTTTGTACAGAAGATGTTATCCTCAAGCATTGCAACGCCTTCATCATTCATATCCACGTATTTTACTTTATCGCCGTATCCATAACCACCTTCATAGTTGTTTTTAACTAACCCAAGTTCATTATAAGTCATAGCGGATGCTAAGCTAATGGAGTTATCATCAAATCCATCCATGTCAAATGCCTGACTTAAGAACTTAGTCGGCTGACCATACTTCGATAAAAGTGCCTGAACCTCATATTCATTACCAAGACCCCAATTACCAACCTTACCCTTCGCTGCAGCATCTTTCACAATGCTTTCTACTGTTGCATCTGCTGCGTAATATTTCCCGTCTGCTCCGCTCTTTGAAGGTGCTTTTGTTGTATCTCCTCCTGATGTAGCAGTATCCTTCTTTGTACCACACGCTGCAAGCAGCATCATAACCATACTGAATGTCAATAATAAGGAACATAACTTCGTTAACTTTCTTCCCACTGAACTCTTCATATCGTATCCTCCTATTTTTTAATTAAATTCTATACTAAGTTGAAATCGCTTTATTTGCGTCCCTTCAACAAAATACCTTCTGTAATTAACAGAATTACATACATTGCAATACCGATTACACATGCCACCAGAATATAAGCCCAAGCAGTTGCATATTGTGCCAATACGATATTCTCCCTGATCTGACGTCCTACACCGATGATGTATTCTGCAAAATACTCACTAACCAATGCACTGATTACACATGCTGGGACGCTTACCCGAAGAGCGGTAAAAACATACGGCACCGAATTTGGTACTCGTAATTTGAAAAATACTGCGGTTTTACTTGCTGCATATGAATTCATCAAATCCAGCGAGTATGGTTTTAACTCTGTAAAACCACGAAAGGCGTTAATACTCATCGAAACCGTACAGGTTATCATTACGACAAGCATCTTCGCCAGCATACTTCTTGTATTTGGATTTTCACTAAAATCCTTTGTTAAATTCGTCATGATCGGAGCAATTGCTATGATTGGTATTGCATTAAAAGCTGATGCAATCGTTAAACCTCCTGCTCCCCATTTGGTAAATATCGCTGCGATAATTGCCAGCAGATATCCTAGCAGGGAACCTAATACCAATCCACCTAATGCTACAATTAACGTTGCATCCACATTCTTTAATATCGCACTTGAATTATCCTGAATGATATTTATAATTCTTCCGGGCAAAGGAAGGGTAAAGGTATCTGCTCCAATGATTTTATGTAATATCTGTGTTTGCCATAGAATGACAAATATCACTCCAAACAAAATAGGATATATAACGGTAGAAATACTATCTCTATTAAGTCGTAATTTCTTTTTTCTCTCCATCTTAACCTCCATTCTGTACCATCGAATTCGATCCGCTCACTATTTTCTATTTCCCTTGGAAGGACGTTTGTAAGGCGACAACACCTTCTCTATTAACGTCATAAGGTAATAGCTCAGAATTCCAATCAGTGCACTTATGAATACAATCTGCCAGAACACGTAAATTGACATAGCATGCTTTAAGGACTGGGATAGCATACAGCCTAATCCGCCTCCACCCTGTAAGGTATCCACTAATATGGATGCCGTAATTGCCATCGGTGCCGATATCTTAAGACCGGTAAAGAGATAAGGCATGCAAGAGGGTATCAATAATTTAGTATAAATCTGATATTTAGAGGCCGCGATCGAGTACATTAATTCATGCTTTTCTCGTTCGACGGATTTAAAGCCTGCTAGTGTATTGGTTGCTACCGGGTAAAAGGTTAATATGGCGGCTATCACGATTCGGCTCTTATCAATATCCTTTGTTACGGCAAGTACAATCGGTGCCATACCAAGAATAGGAATCATCTGTATCAACATCAGGTACGGGAATAATGTCTTCTCAACAGAGACAAATAAATTCATAAACAGTGCCAGTAAAAATCCAATAAGGGCTCCAATCGCAAAACCGATACCGGCACGGATTAAAGTAATTCCCGCATTACTTAATACAATCTGAATTGCGGTTTGGCCACTGCTGACCATCTTTTTACTGAAGATAGATTCAATAATTTGATAGATGTGAGGAAGAACATTTTCGGGAGAACGTTTTGTATTTGCAATTATTGTTGCCCCGATTTCCCATATTATAATTAAGCCAATCACCCACACTACTGTTACTATCTTCTTTGAGGAGAGAGCTTTTTTTATAGCGTTCATCAAAAATCTCCTTTCATTGTGTATCGATCTTATTCCTGATTATTACTCCTCTGAATAAAGAATGAAGTTCAAAAATGCTTGACTACTGATTGTAATTACAAAATGAAAATCATCCTTTATTCATTTTGATTCGGGTTGCCCCGAATCTATACGCCTTCAAAACTATTACGAACCTTTGCTACTAAAGAATTAAACTGAGGCGTATTTTTCGTAGCTAATGTTCTAGGTCGTGGTATATCAATATCCACAACTGCTGAGACTCTACCCGGATGCGGTGATAAAACAACTACCCGATCGGATAGGAATACCGCTTCCTGAATATTATGGGTAACGAATAATATCGTCTTATTAGTTTTTTTCCATATTCTCAATAAATCCTCATGTAATTTCTCCTTTGTAAATTCATCCAAAGCCGAGAAGGGTTCATCCATAAGAAGTATCTCCGGGTTGATTGCCAAAGCTCTGGCGATGCCGACTCTTTGTTGCATACCACCGCTTAGTTCATGAGGATATTTTTTTCCAAAATCCATTAGTCCAACCAAATCAAGCATCTTACTCACTTTTGCTGTTCTGTCTTTTTTGGGAATACCCATCATTTCCATTGGCATACATACATTTCTTCTTACCGTTCTCCAATCATAAAGAACGGGGTTCTGGAAAACGATACCGTATTTTTTCTGTAAACGAATCTCTCTGGGGGATTGCCCTCTGACGGAGATTGATCCGCTGCTTGGCTGCTGTAAATCAGCGAGTGTGCGTAATAATGTGGTCTTACCACAACCGGAAGGTCCTAGCAGTGAGATAAATTCGCCTTGACGAATCTCCAAATTAATATTTTGCAACGCATTGACCGGTTCGCCACCGTTCTTATCCGGAAAGCTGACACACAAATCCGTGATACTAATCTCGGTTTCCTGATTTAAAACTTCGTTTTCTACTAAATCATCAAAATTTTCTGCTGTTACCATACTGATTTCCTCCTTACTATCTATTCAAACAAAAAAACGGCGTAAAGCACTTTGCTTTACGCCATCGTAAAATCGTGAATTAAAAATCCTACCATAATTTATAATAGATGTTGACCAAATTTTCCTTGTTTACTTCTTTGATTGTATTGGAAGGGCTTCCACTGGTCATTGCATCACCCGCCATTTTATCCACAACCCGATCAAATTCTTCCTGATTTATCCCATATTCCTTTAAGGTAGGAATATCAAGTTGGATGCATAAGCGATCAAGTGCTGTAAGAAATGCTTTTGCAGCTTCCTTATCCTCATCATTCGTATCTGCTACCCCTATGACTCTTGCTATTGTTGCAAAGCGCTCATAACAACCATCCAACGCGAAGGCGAGACATTCTTTGATCAACATCGCATTGGAGATTCCATGCGGTACATGAAAGAGTGCTCCAATTGGTCTGCTCATGCCATGAACCAAAGTAACGGAAGCATTATTGATACATACACCTGCTTCAAATGCAGCTATCTGCATCTCTTCTCTTGCCTTATTATGCATGCCATCGGTATATGCTGTGGGTAAATACTCAAAGATTCTTTTAATCGCCGATAGTGCATATAAATCAGTTAAGGTATTTCCTTTTCTGGAGGTATATGCTTCAACAGCGTGGGTAAGTGCATCCATCCCGGTTGCTGCTGTGATGCTCTTAGGTGCTGAGATGGTGAGTGAGGGATCTAAAATCGCCACTTTGGGTAATAATGCATCTCCCTTTAAGAGCATTTTCACATTTCTCTTTGTATCGGTAATGATGGTGAACTTCGTAGTTTCGGAACCGGTTCCGGCTGTGGTTGGTATCATCACCATTGGAGGAAATTTTCCTTTGATCTCCACACCCATATAATCAGATAGCCTGCCGGGAAGTACCGTCATCGCAGCGATTGCTTTCGCGCTGTCCAGCGGGCTTCCACCCCCAATCGCAATCAGGAAATCACATCCTGATTCCTTATAAACACAAATGCCCTGATCTATCATTTCTTCCGTGGGCTCACCCGTGATATCATTAAATACCACGTATTCGACACCCCACTTTGTTAGAAGATCGGTTAATCTCTTCACCAGACCTGTTTTTGTAACGACCTTGCCGGTTATAATGAATGCTTTCTTTCCCAATTCAGTTACCGCAGCTTCTGCTGCTTCCAACGAATGTTCTCCTATCATAACCTTACCCGGCATTGTAAACTGATAAGCCATAATTCCCTCCAATCAAGCTAAATATTCATTGACTTGGTATGATTTATAGATATTCCTTATCTACGATATCAAGTACTTCATCCAGTTTCTGAAGCTCTTCTGTTATCTGCTCCTCGGTTATAATCAGCGGAGGCGCAATTAGAATCATATTCTCATGGGAGTATGTCATAAATCCACGCGCTTTCAAGAACCCTATTATTTTGCCCATAATCCCTTCCGGATCCTTACCATAAGGAACCAACGCTTCTTTCGTATTCTTATCCTTCACCAATTCCACAGCGGAGAATAATCCGATATATCTTACATCCCCGACACATGCATGAGAACTTTTCAGTCCTTCTAACAATTCTCCGAGAACCTTACCAACCTTATCCACATTCTCAGGGATATTCGCTTCCTCGTAGTAGTTCACACAGGCTACACCAGCTGCACAACCTAGAGGATGACCGCTATAAGTAAGACCACAAGATAATAAATTATCATCAAAATACGCTGCGATATCTTTAGAAACAACCACACCACCTAGCGGAACATATCCACAAGTCACACCCTTTGCAAAGGTTACGATATCCGGAACTACATCAAAATTCTGAAATCCAAACATCTTGCCGGTTCGGCACCATCCGGTCATAACCTCATCACAAATCATCAGTATCCCGTATTTATCACAAAGATTTCTGATACCCGGCAAATAACCCTTAGGCGGGATGATAACTCCATTTGATCCAGTTATGGTTTCAAGTACAATCGCTGCTATGGAGTTCGATCCCTCATACTGGATCTGCTCCTCTAGCTTAGTGAGATAGAACTTTGTAGCATCCTCTTCTGTAGCAAATTCAATCACCTCACGGTAGATATAGGGATCCATGAATTTCACAAATCCGGGAATACCGGGTTCCAACGCATATCTTCTTGGCTCACCGGTTAAATTTCCTGCACCAAAGGAGGAACCGTGATAGCTTCTGTAACGGCTGAAAATTTTATTCTTACCGGTGAACATCCTTGCCATCTTCACCGCATTTTCATTCGCTTCCGCTCCTGCATTTGTGAAAAAAACCTTACCCATACTGTCCGGCATCAATTCTATAATCTTCTTCGCAAGCTTTGCTCTGGATTCTGATCCATAGGACGGACTTACAAAACAGTAATGATCCACCTGCTCCTTAATCGCTTCATTAATTGCCTTATTTCCAAACCCCAAATTCATATTAACAAGCTGAGAGGACATATCGCTATATCGATTTCCTTCAAAGTCCCAAAAATAAATTCCCTCCGCTTTTTGTACCGGTATCGGATTCAAGTTCCTCTGTTTGCTCCAAGATTGTAGATTGTACTCCTTCAACGTACTTTTTATTTCTTCACCTGTCATCTTCATATCCTCCCTGATTTCTATTTTCTAATATTCCGATTTTAATCAAAAAAGAAGCAGCCCGGAAGATTCCCTAAACGGCTCCCTTGCTGCTCTAAATGGTTCGATTAACTTAATGCCATTATATATAGGCCTATAAACAAATGCAATTGATATATGAACAATATTTATTGTGCAGATGCACAATCTGACTATTATATTAATAAGTGAATATATTCTTTTATTTGTATGTATTCGATCAAATTGTCGCACTATTACAAAAGAATAGTTTCGTGTAAAATATTGATTAAATATTAATAATTCTCATTAACAATATGACGTTTAAAATTCGAGTTTGATACTTTAATTAATTCTATGATTTTATAAAATATCCTTTATATACAAGCCCATATGCAATTTCATCCGATCTTCCAGATCAAATGGATTATACCCAGTGACGGATTCGATTTTCTTAAGCTGATTTGTCACCGTGTTACGATGCACAAATAGCTTCTCCGATACCAGCTGCAGACTTGCGTTATTCTCAAAATATGTCCTGAGTAATTTCATTAGCTCTGTGTTATTCTTGCTATCATAAAATTCCAACTTACCTATCGTATCACGGTAATAGCTTCGTAACACCGATTTATCACTCACCGATAGTAGTACCTTATATACATCCAGTTTATCATAATAATTACAGGTTTCATTCTTTCTGATTGCCATCTCCATCGCAGCGAAAGCCTTCTCAAAATTCTTATCCTGTTTATATAATCCCTGCTGATTTGTGCTGATACCCATATGTAATCGGTTCTTACTTTTGTCTTTATTCGTGAGACTTAAAAAATTCTTCACAAAGGACTCAATCTCCTTATCAGAATAGTCAACTAATACCAGAATTAGAGCATCCTTGTAAGTAAATGAGATGTACAGCTCACGTATACTCCTTGCGGTCTTTTCCGCATAAAACTCCAGGCTATCCATAAACTCTTGAGAATAGACTCCATTTTTATCCTCCGCATAGATGCTGATAAAGCAAAAATGTCCATCCCGTTGATAACCATAGCGCTCCATTTGCAGAATCTGTGTCTCAAGATCACCCACTCTAAAAATAATATTTTTAATGGAGGATGCCATATTATCCTCCACATTATCATTGTTCATAATTTTGTGGCAAAAGTCCCTGGTCATGTCCACCATCTTCGTCTTCCAAGGTATCGTAAAGAGAGGCATATTCACTTCATCACAATAATCAATTACCTCCTGTGAGATACCCGTGGTGTAAGGTCCCAGATTCACAACAAACGCACTTGCCCCTGCATCATAAAGCTTCTTGGCAAAGTTCAGCAACCACCCTTCCTCTTTATTCAAAATCCCAGCTGTAAAAACCAGTTCCTTTCCATGAAGAAGCGAGCTAATACCGTCATCCTCGATGATATGTACCCATTGAACAAGATTCGTAAGCCCCTTTCTCCCTCCAATCAAATTCATCTGGTAGAGAAAAGTTGCATTCTTATATAATTTTTTAACCATAATCGCCATCGAAGAACCTCCTTATAAAAAAGGCGCTGCAATCTCTGCAACGCCTTCGTTTATACTTAGTTTATCATATGCTTTTCTTAGTAGCAATAGTATAGATTCTCAAGAAATTACAGCAAATCCCATTCCATCCTGAGAAAATTCGATTTCAGCACGCTTTCCTTCAAAATATTCCTTCATTACCTGTTGCATTGCTTCTATTTGCTCCTCACTCTGTTCACCGAGTTCTTCCATCGTAAAGCTCTGAGCACCACACGCATCATGAAGATGCACCTTAAAGTTTAATCCTTTATCCTCCAAAGAGTGATTCATATCGCTGATGTCATTCAATGTCACAATCATTTTTGCCATAATATCAAACCTCCTTATCTTTGATGAATAAGAGAAAGGACAGATTATCTGCCCCTATGTTTCTCTTTTCGTTTTTGTTGCTTTAAAGCAAATATTCGATTCTGCTCTTCTTCCCGCTTCTGCTTTACCCGAAGTTTTCTGACCGATTTATTCAATTCGTGTTGTAATTTCAGTGCCTGTTGTGATTTCGTTCCAATTCCGACTTGATCCATCTGTTTTTTAACATCTCTTTGCAACCGCTTTGGATTTACTATATCCTTATGCCTGACGTTAATATCCGTAGCCTGACTAAATCTCAACTGATACCAGTGCTGTAAAATATACTCCTCTAGCTCCTGATCCCTTGGTTCGGGTCCAAAGGTTATTTTACATACCATCAACTTCTCATCCTCGACACGTTCACATAATCCGATCCAAAAAGGTTCTTCAAAAAACACGCTAAACTTAATTGTAACTTTGTCCATTATTATTCCTCCTTAAAATAATGAACAAAGAACGGACAACCAAGGAGGCAGGTTACTGATAACTTTATTGTTACGTCCGGACTACCAACCGGAGCTGTGTTTTTATCTTTGCACCTTCATTATAACAAATATTTTCTATATTACAAGGGGCTGAAGGTCAGTCCTTCCATCAATCAATCATCTGCGCATTCTTAGGCAGCGTATGAAAGGCCTTTTTAAATGCCCTTGAAAATGTAGAATAATTTTTAAATCCACTTCTATAACATGCATCCGTCACTGAGCATCCGTTTTGTACTAAATTCTTCGCATGCAGCAGCCTCTTCTCGGTGATGTAATTTCCGATGGTATAACCCGTCTCCTGCTTAAAAAAATGCATCAGATAGTACCGGTTGATATAAAAATTAGCGGCAAGTGCATCAATTGTAATCTCTTCCACCAAATGCTCACTAATATAATCTAAAATTTGAACCAACTTTGTATTACCGATAACCGAATCCAGATAATTAATATGATTCGATATCACTGTCCGATTCAAATGAATCATAAACTCCAAAAACAAAATCTTCTGATACAATTCATTACCAAACGCATCATCCTCAAAGGAGTGTTCCAGCTCAAGACACACCTGATACAATTTGCTTTTTTCTAAATTATGAATTCTTAATACATTTGACTTTTCTTTTTTCGCCCGTTCAAAGCAATCATTCAGATCATAATCATCTTTTGCATAGCTTTTGAGAAACTGCGTGGATACATAGATAATAATTCTCTCGTACTCAGAGTCATCCAGCACGGAGGGTCTATGAATCTCTCCTGCATTTACAAGAACTATGTCATACGGATTCAGATTATAATTCTTGCCTTCAATCGTATAATTGATATTTCCCTTAATAAAAATCATGATCTTATTAAAATCATGATAATGAAAAGCAAATTCCTTCCGTTGTCGATCCTCGATATGAAACATCCTAAAATCATTTTCCAGATAACCAAACTTCTCAAACGTACTCACAAGTATCACACCCCTTTATCCAACCCACTGTGTTAAAGAAAATCTATATATTATATCTAAAGTTATTTCTTCTATAGATTATTCCTTATTCACACTAACCAATGAACCGACATACATCCACTAAGTCAATTTATTATATAAATGAACCCACACAATATCGACTTTAATCTTCCTTATAATATCCCTATCCTTTATACCAAGTTCCCTTGCACTTAATCTTGCATATTATAAATTGTACGTATTTCTCTTTTATTCTAGCGGTTCGGTTCACCACAAAATATGCGATGAAATATTCATCTCTCATTTTAATCATTATAAAGCATTATATGCAACATTCAAAGCATTATTATGCTATTTTTTATAAATAATGTTCTGTAGAATAGAATCAGAAAACTAAGATTTCGCATTTTGAGGAGGTTTATATATGCAACTTAACGGTGTTTGGTTACCGATCATTACTCCATTTCACGATGATAAAATTGATTATACATCCTACAAAAAACTAATCGATCATTATTCAGATAAGGGAATTAGTGGAATCATCCCGCTGGGAACAACCGGGGAGATACCTACATTGGATGATTATGAATTTGAAGAAATGATAGATAAGACATTAGCATATAACAAGGGGCGTCTACCTATTTATGTAGGTATTGGTGGTAATTATACCGCTAAGGTAATCAAGAAATTAAAAATCGCACAGAAGTATGATATTCAAGGAATCCTCTCCGTCTGTCCATATTATAACAGACCAAATCAGGAGGGTATCTACACCCACTTTAAGACCATTGCATCAGAAACTGATTTAAATATTATTCTATATAATATTCCTTATCGTACAGGAGTAAATATTGAGAATGAAACAGTTTTCCGATTGGCTGAAATACCGAATATCGTAGCTATCAAAGATGCCAGCGGAGATATGAAGCAGTCTATGTCACTATTAATGAACCCTCCTAAGGATTTATCCATTTTAACCGGCGAAGACGCATTATTCTATGTCACCTTAGCACTTGGAGGACATGGTGGTATTCTTGCGTCCGCGCATATTGAAACCGATAAATTCGTTGAAGTATATCGCAGAATGCAGAACAAGGATCAGTCCGGTGCTTTTGAACTCTGGAAGGAACTATATGATTTTGTTCCGCTATTATTCAAAGAGCCGAACCCGGCTCCGATCAAATACATGTTGAATCAACTCGGTTTAATCAACTCACCTGAGGTTCGACTACCACTAATGGAAATCAGTGATTCTCTGAAGGAAAAATTAGATCCTTATATACAAAAAAGCGTTATTCAGAAACCGGATATGTACCGTTTATCGGTAGGATGATAACATTAATCCCTTATAAATATTATGGCTCCAATCAGAAATAATATTGCTCCGGTCATCTTTTTCACGCTAACTTGAGCATCCAAAACTACCACATCAAGCACTAATCCGCTTAAAAGCTGTCCGGCAAGCACTAATATCATGGTGTTGGAGATTCCGAGCATCGGAATTGATCTTGAGGATAAATAAATAATCAAAGCACCGAATATTCCACCAATTAACCAAATTGGTTTTACATTAACAACCTTTGTATATCGCTCGATATCGCCTTTTGATATCGTAAAGAACAACATAAAAACAACCCCAATAATTAGACTATGTAAAGCGGCAACACTTGGCGATAAATATTTGCCCAGCTGTGAATTAATACTTGACTCAATGGTTGTAAAAATACCTGCTAATATTGCAAGTAATATACAAAGTGTATCCATGGCTCACTTCCTAATTTCTCTTTCTTAATTAATATGAGCATGCTTTCTATTCTATACAAGCACATTATCACATTGATTAAAAGAAACCGAATATATAGCAATGAATATTGAATAAAGCAACCCTATTCTAGATTCTCCGAATAGCAAAGTAGCGCAGATTACAAACAAATAATACTTGATTGTAATCTGCGCTGCTTTTAACATATTTGACTATCATTTTTCTTTATTCACAACAAAGATTCCGACACTTACCAATATTAAAGCGATTACGCATTTAAGCCCTAAGAATCTTTGTTCATTTAACAAAACTGCTGATAGAATCACTCCAAATACTGGTGTCATAAATCCATAAACCGCTACTTTTGAGACCGTGTTGTATTTTAACAGAACAGCCCAAAGCGCATAAGCAATGGCTGAAATGAATGACAGATAGATTAAGATAGCCAATGACTTTCCGTTGTAATGGAAGGTTTCACCACCCATAAAAAGGCCGATTAGCATCATGATACCCCCACCGATTACAAATTGATAACCGCTGAGCAATATTGCATTCTCCTTCTTTGAATATCTCTTTAACATAACGGACGAGAATGCATATGCAATCACGGAAAGAATGATAAAGCCCTCCCCGATCATCTTAAAATGTGTGTCCAAACCGTCCTTATTAATATTCACAAGAATTACGCCTATAAATCCGATGACACATCCTATCACCTTCCTTGGAGTGAACTTCTCCATATGATAGACGGAACTTGCTATAAGCAAGGAAGCAAATACATTCATACCTTCAATAATCGACGCCTTTACACCTGAGGTATTCGAGAGTCCGATGTAAAAGAACACATATTGAAGAATTGTTTGAAACAGGCATAAAATTAAGATGTTACCCCAGCTTTCTTTCGCCGGAATTAATAATTTCCTGGATATAACACTGCCAATAAGAATAGTTAGTATTCCTGCAAGCATAAAACGGGAACCTGCAAACAAAATTTGAGAATTGATTTCCTGTGATGTGATACCGAGCATTCGATATCCAATCTTGACAAAGGGAAATGCACTTCCCCATAATGCACAGCATATTGATGCTGCGACACATACTACTATTGTTTTTGTTAACCATGTTTGACTTTTCATATGTAACCTCTAATCTTTCACCACTACCGATGTCTTCCGGATGCTAGTTTGAACCGCTTCACTATTACGGGAATAATAATATACTCCGCAAATCACAATTATGCCCCCAACTACCACCAACAAAGAGGGTATCTCAGTAAATATCATTAGTCCCAATACAGAAGCAAATACCGGCTCAAGTAATTTCGCTGTTGAGATAAAAGAAGCCTTCTCATATTTTAATCCCCAACTGTAAACGCTATGACCGCACAAGGTACACAAAGCAGCCAGCCCAAACGCAATCAGATAATTCTTCTGCTCATATCCGGTAATTGGCATCCCTCTAAATAATATCATTATAATAAGCGTCAAGGAAGCAAACGCGTAAACAAAAAAGGTGTAAACTGTGGTACTCATCACCTTACGGCATTGTCTACCAATCAAGGTATATACCGCCATAAAGGCAGCACCCACAAAGGCCATCAAATCACCGATTAACATATTACTTCCACTACCCATGTCTGCAGTCGCTACAACGATACTTCCAACAAAGGTTGCGATAATTCCAAGCCAGGCCTTCGCTGATATCTTCTCCTTCCATATCAGTATCATAACCCCGGCCACAAAAAACACCTCGGTATCCACAAGAATAAGCGAGGATGCAATACTGGTATAATGCAATGACTCAAAGTACATCGTAAAATGTAATCCTAAAAATATCCCACTTATCATAGGCATTAGAACTGATCTAGGCTTTAAGATAAGGACTTCTTTCCGAAACCGCAAGAGAATAAACGGCAAAAGCATAAGGGAAGCAAACAAAACGCGGTAAAACACCAAAACCATGGAGGGTGCAGAGGAAGCCCGCACAAAGATAGCCGAAAATGACACTCCGACGGTTCCTAGAATGATTAATATTTTTTTCATCGTTATCTCCTGTATCAAGTGAGTAGAAATATTGATGTCAATTATATCACAAATCAATAAAAAAGTTCGGTAAAACTTATATTTATTTCATAGTTATGTAAGACATCTTACGAAATGAAATAAAGCTGACCATCCAAAATAATCTATCTTGGAAAATCAGCTTATTAGATTCTATGCTACTTCTTTATCATATCCAAATCAAATATGTCTATAACCCTCTAGAGAAGTCCGGGATAAATCGATTTAAAAACTCGATTGTTCTTTCGTTCTTAGGTCTGACGAAGAATTCCTTGGCATCATTTTCTTCCACAATCTTACCGCCATCCATGAAGATTACTTTATTCGCCACCTCACGTGCAAAAGATATCTCGTGGGTTACAATTAGCATCGTAGTACCTTCTTCTGCTATTTTTTTGATTACATTCAATACCTCACCCACTAATTCCGGATCGAGGGAGGAGGTCGGTTCATCAAACAGTATCACATCCGGCTTTACGGCTATTGCTCTAGCTATGCCTACTCTTTGCTGCTGACCACCGGATAATTGTGACGGATAAAAATCATAACGATTGGATAATCCAACCTTATCTAAGGCCTCCTGTGCAATTTGTCTAGCCTCGGCTTTCGTTTTCTTTTGAACTACAATGAGTGGTTCCATCACATTTTGCAGTGCCGTTTTTGTAGTAATCAGATTATAATTCTGGAACACAAAGCTCATTCTCTTTCTGATATCGATAATCTGATTTTTATGTGCCTTTTTAAATTCTGTTGAAATATCTCCTAATCGAATCTCGCCTTGATCGGCATGCTCTAGGAAATTCAAGCATCGAAGGAGTGTGGTTTTTCCGGAGCCGCTCGGTCCTAGTATTGCAATTACATCACCCTTATTAACCTTGATGTCAACTCCTCTAATAACCGCGTTCTCATCAAAACTCTTATGAATATTTGTAACTTCCAGCATCTCTTCACCTCATCCCCTAGTGCACCAGTTTTTTCTCAAGGTATCCCTGGAGAACATTTAATATACTACATAACACAAGATAAATCACCGCTAATTCACAGTATAATAACAACGGTTCATATCGGTATGCCACGATTCTTTGTGTAACCATGAACATTTCTGTAAGTGTGATCGTTGAAGCAAGTGAAGTATCCTTCACAAGACCGATAAAGGTATTGGAGAGTGGTGGGATAGATATCTTCGCTGCCTGCTTTAATATTATTCTTCGAAACACTTGTGAAAATGTCATTCCAAACGCATAGCCGGCTTCCCACTGACCCTTCGGTACGGATAAAATTGCTCCTCTTATTGTCTCTGAAGAATATGCACCGACATTTAATGAAAATGCAATGACCGCTGCCGGAAATGGATCTAGTAAAATTCCCATCTTTGGTAAACCAAAAAAGATAATGAAAATCTGAACCAGCATTGGCGTGCCGCGAAAAATCCAAACATAAAACTTAACAATCTGCTTTAGAACCTTTATATTGGCAACCTGGACAAGGGCAACCAAGATAGCAATTATTAACCCAAATATAAACGATAATATCGTTAATGGGATTGTAAACTGAATCCCAGCTTTGACAATCGGCCAAAATGACTGAAGTATTATCTCTATGGTTCTGTCACTGATATGCATAATGGTTACCTCTTTTCCAAAAAATATCTTTATTTTGTAACGTCAGCACCAAAGTACTTATTAGAGAGCTTCGCTAATGTACCGTCTTTCGTAATCTCATCCAACGCCTTATTCACTGCTTGAACAAAGGTATCATTTCCTTTTCGGATCAATACGGCATTTTTGCTTGCATCATCTAAAGTATCAACAAGTTTTACCGGTGCATCCGGCTTCTGCTTTAAAAAATCATAAAAGGATACCTGATCATTAATCGTTGCTACCGCTCTCTTTGTAGATACAAGCTCAATTGCTTTGCTAAAGGAACCATCCGCACTAACTAACTTAGCGCCATAGCTTTCTGCAAGTTGTGCATAATTACTTGTTAATCCTTGTGCTGCTTTCTTACCCTTAAGATCTTCAAAACTCTTAATATCGTTGTTATCCTTGCCAACGATTAAGGCTGCTCTAGAAATTGTGTATGGTGTTGAGAAATCATACTTCTTTAATCGCTCATCTGTAATCGTAACCTGGTTAATAACCACATCATAACGAACTGCATCTAACCCTGCAATTAGGGAATCCCAGTTACTCTCAACAAATTCTGCCTTAACGCCTAATTTTGCTGCAATTGCTTCTGCTACTTCAACATCGTAACCAACTAATTTGCCGGATTCATCATGGAATGTATATGGTGCATAAGTTCCTTCTGTACCAATTAAAAGCTTCCCTCTTTCTTTAATCTGTGCAAGTAAGTTTTTATCTACATCTTTGGTATCGTCTGCTGCTTTTGTAACCCCCGTAGTAGCTTTATTATCTTTGGCTGCATCTTGGTCTCCTGCTTTGGTTCCGCAACCAACTAATCCTCCAACTAATAATGTTAGGGTCAATACTCCTAAAATAATTTTGTTTCTCATTCCTGTTTCCTCCTAATGATTTTATAATAAATATTATTGATAACGGTTTCCGTTTTACCAAATATTCAATTCATACTGGATTAATATGAATTACATGTATCGATAATATACCATCAATACATATATGTCAAGTATCTTTATGAAATAAAATTCAATTAATGTGTAAAAGAATAAAACGAAGGGAATGTTGCAAAATAAATAATTTGTGGGAATAATGTTTTATTGCCATAATGCTGTTCTTCCAACCTATGTGTGAGGCAAATAACATTGTTCCTAAAAAAAATTATTATTTTACAACATTCCCTTCTTGTGGTCGTACTACATTAATTATTTAATATATACCATAATCGATTTAAGGAAACTTCGATATAATCCCCTATCTCATAACTATGTACCCCGTTCAATAACAGAAGATTGGACGCTCCTCCCCCAATTCGGTAACAAAGAACATACTGACAATCCGATACTCGCTGTACTGCCTCCTCCAACATATTCTGATTATGCTCGCCAATACTGCAGGGAGGATCAACACACCGCTCTTCAATGTAATGAAAATCTGATTCCCCATTGATATCGTAGATATAAAATTGCTGCGTGTGGCCAAAATGCTGATTTACTACGATGTTATCAGACGAAGCTACCGCTACTTGTATACCCATACTCATCGAATCCTTCCTAATGAAGATAATAGTATAATTTAGAATGATTGCATTATATTTTATAATCTAGCAAACCATCCATTAATCCGAATTCAAGCAAGATTTCTTCCAGACGTTCCTGACTCATAGGAGTCGGAATCACAAAATCTGTGTTCTCTTCTATACTTTTTGCCAACTGTCTGTATTCTTCAGCCTGACCTGATTGCGGTTGATAATCAATTACTGTTTTTCGATTAATTTCTGCTCTTTGCACAACATTGTCACGAGGTACAAAATGAATCAGTTTCGTTCCAAGCTCCTTAGCAAAGGCTCTCAAGAGTTCAATTTCACGATCCACATTACGGCTATTGCAGATTATACCCCCAAGACGTACTCCACCTTTGGAAGCATATTTTTTAATCCCTTTCGATATGTTGTTTGCTGCATACAAAGCCATCATCTCACCACTGGCAACAATATATATTTCTTTTGCTTTTCCCTCACGTATCGGCATAGCAAAACCACCGCATACAACATCTCCGAGAACATCATAGAATACATAATCTAAATCTTCTGTATATGCACCCAATCTTTCTAACAGACCAATTGATGTGATAATACCTCTACCTGCACAACCAACACCGGGTTCCGGTCCTCCGGATTCCACACATTTTGTGCCTCCAAAGCCCTCTTTTAATATCGCATTAAGATCAATATCTTCCCCTTCAACTCTAAGTGTGTCAAGAACTGTTCTTTGTGCCAATCCCCCTAATAACAATCTGGTTGAATCTGCTTTGGGATCACAGCCTACTACCATAACTTTCTTACCAGCCTCTACAAGTCCTGCTGTCAGGTTCTGAGTTGTCGTAGATTTTCCTATTCCGCCTTTTCCGTATATCGCGATTTGTCGAATTTTCTTATCGCTCATGTCAACCCTCCATCTATATATTTATTATTTAAATCCTAGTAATATAATTTCTACACATTAGTCCTAGCATGCGAACCTTTAATGTTAGTTTGTGCCGAAGATTTCGCAGGCACAAACTTGAAAATGTGAATTATGCTTTTTAATAATTCACAATCATCCATGTGAAAAGGTTTCTTTTGCATTAATTTTTCCTTCATATAATTCTTTTGCAAAATCCTTTTTCCCAGGTATTCCTGCTGCATCTGCCCTACATCTTTGGCAATGACGAAATACATCAATATAGGCTTCAGCTTCTCTTCTTGCTCCGTCTATATCAGGGCATCCGGGCTCGGATAAATCACTGAATTTATGTTGAGGTATCAAAGGAATGATATTGTATAATGCCGCGCCGTGCTTACTCACCGTTCTCGCAATCTCCTTAATATGATCCCGATTGATCTCACTAATCAGAACACTGTTAACCTTAACCGTAATTCCCGCTTCGGATACCTTCTTAATTCCTTCCAATTGATTACGAATCAGAATCTCTGCTGCAGAAGTTCCGATGTATCGTTGGCCATGATAATAGATGCTGGATACAATCTTAGACAGTATCTCCGGATCAACCGCATTCACCGTGACAGTCAATGTTTTAACTCCTGCATCGATAACCTCCTGTGCCCGTTCACTAAGCAGAAGTCCGTTTGTACTCATGCATTTGATCATGTCAGGATGAGTTTCTTCAATCAAAGCAAAGGTCTCTAATGCTTTATCCGATGCCAGTGTATCTCCCGGCCCTGCAATTCCCACTACTGTAATCTCAGGGCAGAGCGCCTTCGCTCTGTTAACAACATCAGCTGCCTCCTGTGGCGATATGATTGATGCTGCTACCCCTGGCCTTTTTTCATAATCATTAATTTTTCTATCGCAGAAATTACACTCAATATTACATCCGGGGCATACCGGAAGGTGAATTCTGCCTTTGTTCTGTGTTGCTCCAAAACATGGATGAAGCGCTCTTACCTCTGCCTTTCCATAATGTTCGGTCAATCTCATTCAAATCCCTCACTTTTATAATTCGAATCTGCTTTCCAAGTAATAAAAGAACATTGATTATTGTGTTTTAATCAACTTGATTTTTTGGAAAAACGAAAAAGAGATTTTAACCGCAAGAATCCCTGCGAATTAAAATCTCTAGTTTACTAGTCAATTCTAAATCATTTATCATATATATGTATTATATGTTTTAAAATTATAAAGAGTTCCTAACCATTTGTCAAGTATATATTGGAAAGTTTTTGAATTTTCCGGTTAACCCTGATTCGTCGCGGCACTACTTAAAGCATCCTCTACTGCATTCATGATTCCGTTACTGCTATATGTTGCTCCGGAAACTGCATCCACTTTGGCAGACTGGTTATCCAGTATCTCTCCGATTATCGTATCACAAGCACTGTTAAAAAAAGGAGCGTCATCTTCATTGGATACAATCGCAACATCCTTAATCTCATTATTTTTTACTGTTACTGATACGGTCGTAATACCATGGCGGAATCCATAAGCAGATCCTTTGTAAGTTCCGTCCTTGTATTTTACAGTAGTTGAAGTATTATTTGTGTCAGATGTATCAGAATTCAATGTACCTTCATCGGAAGATGCCCCGTTTTCATCACTTTTCGTAATATTAGTTGAAGCTTTCTCATCTGTAGAGTCATTCGAATCCACACTTTCAGCAATTGTTGGAAGTGAACCAGCACCTTCCGTAGGGGTAATATTACTTTGCACTGCATTGCCTTCCTTTGCCTGCTCAGCCTGGTCAAGTGCATTTGATACAGCGTCCATAATTCCATTACTACTAAAGGTTGCTCCTGATACACCATCCACATTAGCATCCTGTCCATCAATAATCTTACTTGTAACATATTGAAAAGCACTGTTATAATAAGGCGCGTCATCTCCAGAAGAAACAGTTTCGATATTATTAATCTTTCCGTTTTTTATCGTGACGGACACAGTAGTGGTGGCACCACGAAATCCAGTTCCTGATCCCTGATATGTTCCATCTGCATAAGGGCTATTTTTAACATTATTTTTTGTCTGTTCTGTTGTAGTAGTACCAATCAATGGAGAGGGAGTATCGGTTGCAAATGTACTGATATAGTAGATTCCGCTCATTGCCGTCACTGCTAATGCACCAACTACAGCTGGATTTGCCGGACTGGCAACTAAGTTCACGCTCACATTATCTCTAGGACAAACCGATACACACTTCATACAGTCAATACACTCCACTGAATCCACTCTGTTTGTCGAATATAATGGGATTCCCATTGGACAATGCTTCGTACACGCTTTGCATTTTCCGCATTGCGCAGAGGGTTTTTTTATACGAATTAGCTTTAGATTTGAAACAATAGCAAACACTGCTCCCATCGGACAAAAATATCTACAGAAAAATCGTTCAATAAACATAGAGGCAATCATGATTATAACTAGCAGTATGAATCCGACTGTGATTTCGGTAATAACATAGGAGAAATCCGGAAGATGCGGAATATTAAGCAGGCTTCCGAAAGCATCCCATGGACTATATTTGCTAATATTTACATTATCCAAACTCCAAACTAAGAAAAATATAAGTACAAATACAAAATATTTCACATATTTTAAAGCACTGTCCATCCTCTCATTTAAGTTATATTTAATTTTAAACACTTTTCGTCCAATATAATACATCAAATCGCCTAAGGTTCCAAAGGCACACATCCACCCACAGAAAAATCGTCCAAAAAACAATGTCAGTGGTATCACTGAAATCGCACTGATCATCATGGGAAAGGAAGCAGTAACGCTAAAATTATGGTTTAGTAATCCCTGATAAAGTACCTTAATTCCAAGGAATGCATTCACATAAAGCCCCGGTAAAAGGATAAAGAAAATCATTTGAGTTATGTTGCGTAATATTCCAGTATAATATATCTTTTTCTTCATTATAGTAATCATGCCCTTTCTCACATTCTGCAATCTTTTAGTCGCAGGCACAAATATGCCCTAAGCAATCTTAAACTTCTCTTTCAAACCTTTGGTCAGGTAAATCCCCATATTACTTGTGATAAAGATTGCTTCTGCATTAAGTCTTTTAAGGAATTTTAATCCTTGTTCAAGACCCATCACAAACAATGCGGTTGTCAGAGCATCCGCTTCCATCGAGGAGTTACACACTACCGTAACACTTAATAGATGTGACTCGGCCGGAACCCCTGTTTTCGGATCCAATATATGATGATATCTTTTCCCATCTTTCATAAAGAAGCGTTCATTGCTTCCCGAGGTCACTATGGTTTTCTCCGCTACGCTCAAGATGCCCAGATAATTTCCGGTTGGGGAAAGCGGATTTTGTATACCGATTTTCCAGCGCTCATCCTTTTTGCGACAGCCCATGGTCAGTATATTACCTCCCAGATTAATCATTGCATTCTTTATGTTATTTTCTATAAGTATTCGCTTTACTTCATCCGCAGCATATCCTTTTGCAATTCCTCCGAGATCTATCTTTTGTCCTTCCTTCTTAAGCTCCACTGTGCTGATTCTTTTTTTGAGTAGCATATCTTTATAATTGACCAGCTTTATCACGCTGCTAATCTCATCTTCGGAGGGGATGTAACTATCCTTTTTTCCAATTCCCCACAACTCTACAAGTGGTCTGACTGTCATATCATATGTGCCTTTTGATAATTTTGCGTAATGAGCGGCTGCTTTTAATACTTCAAAGGTATCCTGATGTACTTGTATCCGTCCCTTGCCTGCATTCTGATTGATTTTACTTATATCGCTGTTGGGTCGAAAGGGGGACATTCTTTCCTCAATTTCATAAACCCGATCAATCGCTTTTTGTAAAACCTTTTCATCAGCCTTTTGATAAATCTTTATATCATTAATCGTCCCTAATGCTAGAAACTGCTTATCGATAAACTCATTCTCATTCATAACTTCCTATTCCTTTCTATCGATTTACAGCTTTATTTTATACTCAAGGTGTGTTGCATCCTTGATTATTATGTGAAGAATATTTGAACAATCTCTTACCACATACCCCCATACTACATGTCACAACAATCGCTCCAAGACCGGCGAATGCTGTATTTAGGCCAATTCTGTCCGCTATTGCTCCTACCACCGGAAATAATAACAACATAAATAAGGAATAAGCCATACTACTTACGGATATGATAGTTGCTCTATATTCTGAAGGAATCAGACGATTTAGGGTATCGGATTGTATTGGATATAGCAAGGTATTGGCAAACCCCATAAAGCTAAAGCAAAATATTGATAACAGAATATTCCCAAATGCCAAACCAATCGCTCCGAGTCCAATAATAAATAGTGCAAATAGCTTTGTATATTCTTTAAATAATTCTTTCACCTTATGACATAACAAAGCACCGATACAGGAGGTTCCCATCGTTACCGTCATAATCATACTAATTTGTATTTTATTCAACCCTAATTCTGCAAAATACTTTTGTCCGTAAAAATATGTAATCATGTAGATTGTAAATATAACAGAATAAGATATAATGACCTCAAAAACCTTAGGATTTTTCCTAATGATATGATAACTGTCAGCAAAATGCCCTCTTAATGACACTTTTTTCTTCTGTTTCTTTTCTAATAATACAGGTTCCTTTAATAAAAAGCACGGAACGAGTGATAGAACACTGATGAATGCAGCTGCTGCATAACAGTAATAAAACGATGCTTGTGCTAAAACGCCGCCTACTAATGTAGCAATCCCTTGTGCAATATTAAGTATTACTTCTAATCGCCCGCTTACTTTGAGATAAGTCTTCTCCTGTTTCATCGACTTTAAGCTATCATATACAAATGCTTCTTCTGATCCGGACAATAAATTATAACCCCATGCTGAAAAAGTAAATCCAATTACAAACTCCCAAAATCCCGTTGAGAATAGCAAAATAATTGCTGAAATTGTGTGACACAACCTGCTGAGGATCATCACCTTTTTTCTACCTAGTAGATCCGCCGCTGCCCCTGTTGGAATTTCACTTACGAAACTCACTACATGAAACAAACCCTCTAATACTCCAATTTGCCAGAGCGGCAACCCTTTTTGTACGAGATACAGCACCCAGATTGCACTTGATAAATCAAAACTGTTAAAAAACCGAAAGATGTAGCTATATATCATATTATTTTTATATCGTAATTTCATATTGTAACTCCTCTATTAATTTATTTTTACACGTAAAAGGGGCTGTTACAAAATAAATAATTTGTAGGAATAAAGATATATTGCCTTTCCACCTGTGCGAAGCAAATATCTTAGCCCTAAAAATTCTTATTTTACAACAGCTCCGTGGGAGTTACTGCATTTATTATATGGATAATCAGAATGGTTACCTAAAAATAAGCGCAGTAATCCCGTTATATTCAAAAATATGTGTTTTTGATATACAACTACTGCTACATATTGGCGTGTACCCGAAACCATTCATTGCTTATCCTCCTTCAAGATTTCATTACTTAAATCATCCTATCATAATCATTATTCTATGTCAATTTACACTTTTTGTTAAAGTTTTATTATCTAGTCTTTTCCTTAACCGGAAGCCATATTTCACATACATAATCTTCTTGTGTAGCATCTCCTTCTTCGTAATTCTCAATTGTATAATCAGGAATTAATTCATAATTCGAAGCAGGAAGCCATTCGCTATATACCTTCATCCATAAATTCTGTATTGCATGAGGCATAGCACCGACGCAGGGAAAGACAGCCCAAGTATGAGCGGGTATCGTCAGTACCTCAAACCCTTCTGGGATCTCATGTACATACTCCTTCTCTGCACCAATTCCATATTTCCACTCATCGTCAGAGCGATCATCCTCAAAGCATATACCAAACATTCCGCAAACCTGCTCTTCTAACCCAGAGCTCATATACTCATTCCAAAACTTTGGAATCTCTACACTAGATGTCTCCTGATTAAATAGCCTAGTCATTAACACCACATCAAATGCATTCTTGTTCTCGATTCTGTAATCCATACAATTTCCACCTTCCAATTTGATTTTTAATACAAGGCGATTAAATGATTTTATGACCGTTCCCTGTTTTTTCGCTTCCATCGGTGTTACACCATGGAACCGGGTAAATGCTTTCGTAAAACCTTCCGGCGTTACATATCCATATCTCAAAGCAATATCGATAATCTTATCATTCCCGCTAATTAGATCATGACCGGCTAATGACAATCGCCGGTTTCTCATATACTCCCCTACCGTAAGTCCGGTTAAAAGACTGAACACTCTCTGAAAATGAAAGTTTGAAAGGTATACATGTTTGGCGATATCTTCACTGGCTATACTTCTTGATATGTTATTCTCCATATAGTCAATCGCTTGATTTAAGGTCTTAATCCATTCCATCTTTATCATCTCCTTGCATTTCAATCTTATCAAAAAATATTAATCTATTCCTGTCTGAGTATGCTCAATTCTGTCTTTGCGAATATAATTATTTGTAGCATATGCTCATAATAGTTATTGACATATGCTAATAATATATGTATTATTTTAATATCAATTAACGTTAGGGCATCTAAATCACTTTTTAAAGAGTACTCATCAATATGCACATATATTAATATTCAAATAAATTGTAAAACATAGTCCTTAAGAATATGTAATTCACAATTTTTAATGCAACATATTCTTATGCATATTGATGGCTATTATTAATGATAAGTGCTTTTGGTACCAAACCACTAACAAATAAAAAGGAGCGAACATTATGAAAATTGCTTTACCAACCAGAGACAATAACATCGATGGTCATTTCGGCCACTGCGAATACTTTACCATATTAACCATTGAAGATAAAATAATTACCAGTCAAGAGGTTATCTCCTCACCGGTTGGTTGCGGCTGCAAATCTGACATAGCACAAACGTTATCTACTATGGGAGTTGAGCTCATGCTCGCAGGTAATATGGGTGACGGTGCTGTAAATGTTCTTAAACGTTCCGGAATTCAGGTAATTCGTGGTTGTTCCGGTAATGTGCAGGAAGTTGCAACATCTTGGCTTGAAGGTAAAATAACTGATTCTGGTGTTATGTGCCATGAGCATGGACAGGAACATAATCATGGTCACCATCATGGAGGTGGACATAATCACGGAGATGGTCAAGGACATAAACACGAGCATGGACAGGAATGCCAGCACTAACCGAAAAATGGAGTTGTTTCAAAATATTTCGTATCTTGTAACAGCTCCGTTATATTTATTTTTAATAAGTTATCTAATTAGATTCTTCTTCATTTCGTCTCGGGCAATTTCTACGACACATTCTACCCTTGCAGTTTTTCTCACAAACCACGCTGACAGATCCGCAGCTTGGGCAGGCATACTGACCCTTCTTTATGATCTCCAGCTTCTCACAGCTTTCCTTCCATTCCTTCCCACAATCTAAGCATTTAATCGGACATATATTACGTGTGAAGTTACCGCCTTCTATATGAATCATCTTTCCATTAATTAAGCTATCTGCAATCTTCTCTCTTGCTGATAACAGAATCCTCTGAAAGGTAGGTCTGGATACCTCCATACGCTGAGCGCATTCCTCTTGCTCAAGTCCTTCTAGATCCTTAAGGCGAATCGCCTCCAGCTCTTCCAACTTTAGGCTATTCTCTGGGATCTCGGCAATATCGTTGTCCGATGGAATAAAGTATGGAATTGCAGGGATATGTTCAATTTTTCTCCATTTTGTCGGTCTCGCCATTCTATCTCCTTGTTATCTACCAACACTTAAGTGCAATAATTTAAAATGTTATCGGTAATATTCACATATAATGTTTTATATGTATTATGAACATTATTCTAGCATAAGACACTTATGCTTAGATAAAGTACGTAGTAGTACAATCATTCTATCTATATCATATCTGATTTGTTTTGAATGTCAATCAAAACAGAGTGTTCCTCTATGTATTTATCCATAATCTTCACACATGATATTAACATCCCTCTATCAAATAAAAAAGGTTAAGAACCTAGCACAAATGATTTTGCACTGTCCTTAACCTTATTAATATAAGCTGAAATTTCGGAAGCAATTATTCCAAATCTGTTTTCATAGAAACACTACATTATTTATCCTTCGATTGCATCCAAAGCCTGCTTCAGATCCTCAATCAAATCAATGGCATCCTCGATTCCAACTGATATACGCAGGGTATCTTCATATACCCCCGCTTTCAATCTTTGCTCTGTGGTTTGACCAAAATGAGTGGAGGTTGCAGAGTGCACAATCAATGATTTGGCATCTCCTACATTTACCATATAATCAAATACACGAACCTTTTCTAATACGGTTTTTGCAGCCTCCAGCCCTCCTTTTAAGCGGATGGAAAGGATTGCTCCCGGTCCCTTTGGGAAATACTTTTTCGCCAATTCATAATACGGTGAATCCGGAAGCCCCGGATAATTCACAGATAGTACCTGAGGGTGGGTCGTCAAAAATTCCGCTACCTTCTGGGCATTCTCGGTATGGCGATCCATACGAAGTGATAGTGTTTCCATCCCTTGCATTAGATAGAATGCGGTTGTCGGAGATAGATGGGACCCCAAATCAGTTAAGTATCTGATTCTTAAGCGCTTTGTAAAGATTGTCTTTTTCAGCACCTCTTCACCAATTGAGTCTCTATATTCCTCATAGAAATCTTCAAACTGAGGGAACTTTCCGTTCAACCAATTAAAGTCACCCTTCTCCACAACAAGTCCAACGATTATGGTACCATGACCTGCAAGATACTTTGTTGCGGAATAGCAAATAATATCAGCACCATAGTCAAATGCTCGAAGCAAATATGGTGTTGCAAAGGTATTATCGATTACCAACGGAATTCCGTTCTCATGAGCCAAATTCGCAATCGCTTCGATATCAACAATATTCATTCCCGGGTTCCCAAGACTTTCGATATAGATTGCTTTGGTTTTATCGTTAATAACCTTCTTATAGGATTCAATATCATTCTCATCCTCTACAAATCGTCCGATAATTCCATATTCCGGTAAAATTTTATTCAGCAGAGTGGTACTACCTCCATACAGAGTCTGAACTGCAACAATTTCATCACCGGCCTTGGCAAGATTCAAAAAGGTATTTGATATCGCAGCCATACCGGAGCTTAATGACAGAGCAGCACTTCCTCCATCAAGGGACGCAATTCTTTTTTCAAGAACATCATTGGTGGGATTCGAAAAACGAACATAGGAATGACCTTCCTCTGAATAATCAAACAATCGAGTACATCGATCAAAATCTCCCAGTTCGAAAGCAGCCGTCTGATAGATTGGAACTGCTTTTGAGCGATAATGCTCCGCCGGATTATACCCGGCATGTAATTGTCTGGTTGTAAAGCCCAGTGAATTGTCTTTATATGCTTCATAACTCATTTTGATATCCCGCCTTTTTATAAAGAATTTTTTCTAATAGTCTAAGTAATATATCAGCCACTAATGCTATTCCTGCACAGAAAATCGTACCCCATATAATCTTGTTGGTATTCATTGTTCGTAATCCGTCAAACAGTATTCTGCCGAGTCCTCCGGCATGGATCGTTGCTGCAATCGTTGCTATGCCGATGGTCGATATAACTGACAGATGGATTCCTGCCATAATAACCGGAAGCGCCAATGGTAATTCTACCTTATACAGCCTTTGCCAGTTACTCATACCCATACCCTTTGCCACCTCGAGTACCGCAGGATCAACGCTTCTTAATCCTGCAATATTATTACGCAGTAGCAAAAATTGATTATAGAGAACCAATACAAAGATTGCAGTCTTGGCTCCAATTCCCATTAATGGGATTAGAAGAGAAAACAATGCAAGACTTGGAATAGAATAAACCACACCAAATATCTGAATAACAATATTGGATAATAATTCAGATCTTACAATGATTATGGTAATTATAAAAGCCAATATAATTGAAATCAGCAACGTAGTGCCTACCAATTTCAAATGTTCTCCCAGCGCTGCAAATAACTTATCATGATATCTTACAAAGTAGGTAAGCATCAAATCCCCCCTCCGTCAAGCTCTATGTACTGTTTTCCGGCTGAGCGAAGTAATGTTTGAACAAATTCGTCTGCAGGATTTTTAACGATCTCTGATGGGGTCGCAAATTGTTTCACTCTGCCCTTATCCATAATCAAAACCCGTGTTCCCAACTTAAATGCTTCATTAATATCGTGTGTTACAAATAGGAATGTCTTTTTGGAAGCCTCGTGGATTCGTATCAATTCATCCTGAAGCTTCTCCCTGTTAATCGCATCAATTGCGCCAAATGGTTCATCTAACAGCATTAATGACGGATCCGCCGCTAACGCTCTTGCAAGACCGATTCTTTGCTGCTGTCCACCGGATAATTGTGCAGGATATCGATCCTTAAATTCCTTATAATCCAGATTAACCAGTTGAAATAGTTCCTCTACGCGACTTCTGATTTTTTCCTTATCCCATCCAAGAATCTTCGGTACCGTGGCTACGTTATTATATATTGTCATATGAGGGAAGAGCCCAACCTGCTGAATTACATACCCAATTTCTCTTCTGAGCTTAACCGGATCCATCTCCTTGATGTTCTTCCCAAATAGTTTGATTTCGCCACTGTCAGGCTCATAAATACGGTTCACCATTTTAAGCAGTGTGGTTTTTCCGCACCCCGAGGTACCCAGAATAGTAACCAATTCTCCTTCATTGATACTCAGATTCACATCATCGAGCGCATTATAATTTGCCTTCGGAAAACGCTTGTTTAAGTTTATAAATTCAGCTGCAATACTCATTCTTTACCCTCATTCCTGCACACGATTTAATCATTGACCTGTGCTCTTTCTAACAACGTTAATGCATTGGTCGGACACGGCTGTACGCATATTCCACAGCCAATACATTTTGATTGATCTGCCAATACGATTTTTTCCTTATGGAAAACCCCGAAGTGACAGACTTTAATACATTTACCACATTTAATGCATCGACCACCATCCAGATTAATTACTTGCTCTGTTTTCGGCCAAAAGCCGCTACTGTTTCTCCTCTGCTGTGCTCTGAATAAATAACAACAGTCACCGCAACAGTTACAGATTCCATTCGGATTCACCGTATGCATAAGTCTTGATTGATCTGACTGAATAACGATTTCTTTTGCTTTCTCTTTCGTAATTTCCTCTGCAAGACCTCGATGGACAAAGGAGTTAACACCATTTCTATATGTGATACAGGTTCTGGTCGGCAATTCGCAATCCCCGCCCAGACTTCTGCAATCACAATAATTCAGGTAAACGGGACGCTCCTGCTCTTCAATAAAATCTAGCACTTTATTAAGGGGAAGGATTTCATCTTGTGTCGGTCTTTCGTTTGGATCGTTCGATAAACCTTCATAGTAAGCATCAAAATACCATTGATCCAGCGCTACTCTATCCTCTTTCGGAAAGCTTCTGTAGGTGTTTGTTTCTGATATGGAAAAGATATCAAGCCTACCGTAAAAATCGGATATTTTGTAAGTTCCTGCTTCCTCATCAACAATCGATATGATTCCCCTGTGATAGCTTCGTTTTATAAAATCGTCGGCATTTTCAATTGACAATGCCTCTACATCTGATTTTGTAAAAATCGTTGCGTTCACTTTCGTAACGAATTCGATTTCCTCCGGAAGAAAGATTCGGTCTATGAAGGGGTATGCAACCTCCGGTATTTGAAACTTATCTATGAATGTTTGGTTTATCATTGTAACTATCTCCACTCCGCCGCTAACCCAAGTAATGGATCAGTAGCTTAATTTTACTGTTTGATTACTGGCTCATTTAATAATTTCATAAGTTTTTCTCTTATTTTGTTATTTTATTGAGTCATAATATTCTTTTGCCACTTCTTCAAATTCTTGTTTATCAACATCTACTTTCGCATTCAATGCTGTAATTGTCTTAGTATCAATCTTAGCGTCAACACCATTTAAGATATCTGCGATATCAGGGTTAGCGTCTAAAACCTCTTTACGAATTACAGGTGCGATATTATATGGAGGCCATACATGCTTATCATCTTCTAATAAAGTATATGTGTTATCTACTAATTGACCCTCTGTTGTATAAGCAACTGCAACATCAGCTTCATTATTCTTTAATACTTGATAC
Organism: Variimorphobacter sp. HTMS_6; assembly: GCF_059717775.1. Taxonomy (NCBI): domain Bacteria; kingdom Bacillati; phylum Bacillota; class Clostridia; order Lachnospirales; family Lachnospiraceae; genus Variimorphobacter; species Variimorphobacter sp. HTMS_6. The sequence continues at coordinate 681,028 of NZ_AP046094.1, read as the reverse complement.
TTTAATCCGTTATCATAAACCTTGGAGGACTTCCATTTGAAATCACCGTAGGTTTTCGTTAAAGCAGGAATACCATCCTCACGGGTATCAAATTCACCCTGTGATGCAAATCTTAATTTGCTTGCATTCTTCTGAAGATCAGAGATTGTTTTGATACCGTATTCATTCGCTGCCTTCGTTGAAATCACAAGACCCTGACCATCATTTGCCTGAGCATAATCAAGCCATACTAATTTAAACTGCTTTGCATATTCATCCTTTACTTTATCATATACCTTCTGAGGATCTGTCTCTAAAGGAAGCTTTAATATAGAGAGTAAACCGGTTCCTGTATATTCCGGATATAAATCAATATCTCCGCTTATAAGTGTTGTATGAACTACGGCGCTTGCAAGGTTAAATACTCTTTTTACTTTGTAGCCCTTATCTTCAAGCGCCAATGCATAAATCTCTGCTAAAACAAGATTCTCTGTGAAATCCTTTGAGCCAATCTTAATCTCCGTATCCTTCTTGGTATCTGCTTTGGTTGGCTCCGCAGCTGACGTAGTTGCTGGGGTTGTTGCCTTATTTGCGTTATCTTCTGCTTTCTTTGTGCAGCCGGCAAACGCTCCTATTACTAATATTAATGCTAAAACAATTGATAAACTCTTTCCTAAATAATGTTTCATATAATTCTCCCTTCCTGCCTTCAATGAGGCGTAAAAATTAATTTTTATTATCTACCTGGGTTCTTATACCTTGTAAGTCGACGATCCAGCATATTCAGTAGATATCCGGATAATAAGGACAGAATACCAACCGAGGCTCCTCCAACAATCAATAAGTCCGATCTCATTAATCCAAGCCCAGTAAAAATAAGACTTCCAAGTCCACCCGCTCCGATATAAGCAGCCAACGTTGCACTTGCGATTACTTCTACAACTGCCGTTTTTACACCGGCAAATATTAGTGGGAATGCCAAGGGAAATTTCACAGTAAAGAACGTCCTCCATCTCCCCATCCCCATGGCAAACGCTGTCTCTAGTACAGGTTCGGGTAAAGTCTGAAATGCCAAGGTAGTATTGATTAAAATAGGCGGTATAGCCAAAATCGCTAATGCTGTCACTGCAGGTTTCAGACCGGTTCCCATAATTGGAATGCATAGAACCAAAATCGCTAAACTCGGTATAATTCGAAGCGTCCCGAATATTCCTTTGAATAATTTCGTTAAGCTTCTACATCGTGTGCTGAAAATCCCTAACGGAATTGCTATAATCATTGCAAAGATAATAGAAATCAAACTAATATCCAGATGTTGAACGGTCAGTTTCAAGAGATCATTCCAATTATTTTTTAAGTAATCTAAAATCTGTTGCATCTATATACCTCCTTTCTTCAATCATATATTTATTATATGTTTACTATGTATAAGCACATAGTAAAGCAGATAATCTCAAATGTCAATACAACTTTCATGTAACTCTAAAAACTATGTACGGGTGATTTCTTCCTTTTCTAAATCTATTCACTATTCATTAATTTCTATCCGTCTCTCCTAGTCTTTTCATTGTTTTCCTCACCCGGTTACGTATCTCATCTTCTTTTACTGAGATAAGTGACCCACTGTTTACGGTCTGCACTCCGTTCACTACAACAGTTTTTATTGACGATGGCTCCATGGAATATACGATATTAGGTAGTAGCTGTTCTAGATCATCACTGATCGGCATCATTGAAAAATCCTCCAGGTCAACACCGATAAAATCTGCTTTATAACCTACCTCAATCTTTCCTACCGGTAAATCAAGTAACTTTCCTCCATTTACCGTTCCCATATCAAATGCCTGCTGATAATTAATACATAGGGCATTGCAAGTGTTTGCTTTCTGCAATATAGATACCATTCTCATTTCTTCAAAAACACTGATACGGTTGTTACTGCAGGCTCCGTCACTACCGAGCCCAATCAAGACATTATTTTTTATATATTCCGGAATATTGGTGATGCCGTCAGCGAGAAACATATTACTGGAAGGACAATAAGCTAGTTTTGCTCCCTTCTTCCCCAACAACTCAATTTCACTGTTTTTCAGCCACACTCCGTGAATAATCACCATATGTTCATCTACAACACCGAGAGAATCCAGATACTCAATCGGTGTCATTCCCTGATGCTCTTCTTGCACCTGTTCTACCTCGAAGGGTTCTTCTGCTACGTGGATGTGGAAACAAGTTCCCAATTCTTTTGCCAACTGATGACCTGCCAAAATCATCTCCGGTGTTGCAGCATGCAGGCTATGAGGCGCGGGCAACACGGTAACCATTTTTCCCTGATTGTTGTATTTTTCTGCTAATATTTTAGTATGCTCAACAGCTTGATTGATACTTTCCACATAACCTGTTGGCGCACCGTCCCAATCATACATCGTTCTGGCTAGAACCAATCTAATTCCTACATCGGAGGCTGCCCGTATAATTGCCTCGTCACTCTCCATACCGTAATTATGAAGGTAAAAGAAATCTGACACGCAGGTTACCCCTCGCTTCATCATTTCCCCAAATGCAAATAAAGCTCCATTATAAATATCCTCAAGCTCCATCCTAGGTGAGTAATGGTACAAAGATTTATCTCTCCATTCCAGGAATGGGCGGTCTGTAGCCATGCCTCTTAATAAGCTCTGAAAGGAATGGTTATGTACATTCACCGTTCCAGGTACCACAACTTGGTTATCCAGATAGATCAATTCCCCCTCCGGGTATGTCTTTTTGATTTGCTTTAGTGGCGTAATCCCAATTATGTTTTCTCCCTCTACCACTATCGCCGTTTCTTTTACAAACATATTATTTATATATAGATATTTTGGGATAAATATTCTTGTCATGCTTTCAATTCTCCATCCAATCTTAATATCGCTCTTAGTATTGCATTACCTGCTTTTTCGATATCATCTTCGTTCGTTAGCTCCTCTTTGCAATGACTCTTTCCACCCACGCTCTGTACGAACAGCATCCCACTCTGCGTTATCCTAGCCATATTCGCTGCATCATGTCCCGCCATGCTGATTAAGGTGATAGGTGTTTCTTCTATATCAAATATCGCTTTTTGTACCGCTGCGATTACCTCCTGATCCATATCAGTATGTGGTTGCTGTAACAGGATTTCTCTTTGTATACAAACTCCGCGTCTTTCTTCAATGTCACGAATTGCATCGGTAATCTTATCGACTAATTCTTTTTCCAATTCAGGCTGATAGGTTCTGATATCTACCATGCATCTTACTCTTCCGGGGATTATATTGGCTTCATTTGGCTCTACCTGCATATAACCAACCGTTGATACCACATCATCATTATTAAACTCCTTCGTAATTCTTTCAATCTCCAGATTTAACTCTGACGCAGCAAGTAAAGCATCTTTTCTGTCATTCATAACCGTTGTGCCGGCGTGATTTGCTTCTCCGACCACTGTGTACAGCTCTCTTCGTATACCCGTGATACAACTTACCGCAGCCACTGAGGCCTGCATATCTTCCAGTCTTTTACCCTGTTCAATATGACATTCCAAAAAAGCAGCGATGTCATCGTTATTTAGCAGTGCTTCCTCACTTTTTTGAATATTACCGCCAAGCTCTTCTATGATTTTTTCTAAGGGCTCCTGATTCTCTCTGTTTTTAATGCTTTGTAAATCCTCTCGCTTTAATCTTCCCGATACCACTTTACTACCCAATGTGGATACATTATATGGGTTTGGCTCTTCTCCGGTAAAGGATATTACGGATAGCGGATGATTGAGCTTTGTATGGTTCTCCTGTATGGTCTCAAATACTTCTGTTGCCAGCAATACTCCAAGGGCTCCGTCATATTTTCCTCCATCTGGAACCGTATCATGATGAGAACCGATCACGATCTTCCTTCCGGTGGCATATGGTTTATAATCCAGCCACATATTTGCAATCGCATCCACTCGAGAGGTCAGCTTTAGCTCTCTATTCCAATAATCAGCGAGCCATTTTCTTGCCTCACGCTCTGCCCTGCTGCCGAAGGGACGATCAATTCCTCCCCCTGCATTTCTTCCGATTTGGGATAATTCCTCTAGATTATTTATTAATCGTTTTATGTTAATCTTCGATTTGCTACTCATATCATTCACACCTATTCATATCTCCAATTTCTTGACCATACACTTCGGCTTTCTTATTCCATTTCTCGTAAATCATAATTCATTCCGTCATCTTTTTATTATTCGATAACACTCTCTCGAATCATCTGTTCATCTGCAATATAGGGTATTGTAATATGATTTTTATCGCCATACTCATCATTATATTCAACACAGGTGGCGATAGAATTTTCATTTCTAGCCCAGGATCTTCTTGCTACACCAATCATGGTATCCCACGGCACTGCCATCCTAAGTATGGTGTCCACTCTTTCACTTCCGTCTAAAACCATACCAAAACCACCGTTTATCGCTTTCCCAATTCCAACACCGCCCCCATTATGCAATGCAATCAAACTCATTCCTCTGGCTGCATTACCGGCAAAGCACTGGGTTGCCATCCCTGCCATAATATTGGAGCCATCTTTTATATTTGAGGTTTCTCTATAGGGTGAATCTGTACCGCCCGCATCGTGATGATCTCTTCCAAGCATAACCGGCCCAATTACACCTTCTCTGACAAGTTCATTAAACTTTAATGCAATTTTTGTTCTTCCCATCGCATCCTGATATAGAATTCTTGCTTTGGTACCTACAACAAGTTCATTCTGCTTGGCATCGCGCAACCATATATAATTATCCAAGTCCTGATATCTTCGCTCTGTGTCAATACATTCCATTGCTGCTTGATCTGTATTATCTAAATCTTCCTGCTTCCCACTTAGGCAAACCCAGCGAAATGGACCATATCCATAATCAAATAATTGAGGTCCAAGAATATCCTCTACATAGGAAGGAAAGATAAAGCCTTCCTTCTCATCGACCGAATTCTTACAGATTTCCTTCACTCCGCTGTCATAAACTGATTTTAAAAAACTGTTACCGTAGTCAAAAAAATAGGTACCTCTTTTTGTTAACTCATAAATTAGTTCAAAGTGATGTTTCAAAGATTGATTGACAAGCTCCACAAATCGATCTCTATCTTCATAAAGCAATGATGTACGTTCTTCAAATGTCAAACCCTGAGGGCAATATCCTCCATCATATTGCACATGACAAGAAGTCTGATCCGACAATAAATCTACTTCTACCTGTTGTTCAACAAGATATTCAAGTAGATCAATCACATTACCATAATAACCAATCGAATATGCTTCTTGCTTCTCAAGTTTTGATTTCGCCATAGCAATGACTTTATCCAGATCCGACGTATAGCTTTGAATCCACCCTTGTTCATATCTTGTAATAATCCTTGATTCATCTACTTCGGCGATAATGGATACCGCGCCTGCAATTTTAGCCGCCTTACCTTGTGCGCCGCTCATACCTCCTAATCCCGAAGAGACAAAGAGCCTGCCGGCTAAATTTTCGTCATTCTTTAATCCCAGCTTTATTCGTCCTGCATTCAAAAGAGTATTAAAGGTTCCATGTACGATTCCTTGCGGTCCGATATACATCCATCCTCCGGCGGTCATTTGTCCGTAATTTGCTACACCAAGTGCAGCAGCACGATTAAATTGTGATTGATTATCAAACGCTCCGACCATCAAACCATTCGTTATTATTACACGTGGAGACAGTTCATGGGATTCAAACAAACCAACCGGGTGACCTGATTCGATAACCAGTGTATGTGTATGATCAAGAATCTCAAGATATTTTTTGATCAAACGGTACTGCATCCAGTTTTGACAAACCTGACCAGTTTCACCATACGTAACTAATTCATAGGGATATAATGCTACGTCAAAATCCAGATTATTATCTATCATGACTTGAAACGCTTTTCCTTCTATGCACTTTCCCTGATATTCTTCTATCGATTTTCCGCTAATTACGCCGCTTGGTCGATAACGATAACCGTAAATTCTTCCATGATTTTTTAATTCTTCATAAAATTCCTTCGCCATTTGTTTATGAAACTGTTCAGGAATATATCGAAGCGCGTTTTTGATTGCTAATATCTTATCTTTTTCAGACAGGTCCGACTCACGTTTGGGCGCTCTGCGATACCCTTCCATAATCTGTGAGTACTCCGGTAAAGTGTCTTCCAACTTTATAACCATCGCTTTATTTATCATATCATTATCCATTGTAATGTTCTCCGTAATTGGTATAATTCATATATTTCTTATATGTATAACATGTTATAGTCTAAAAAACGTCAAAAAATATTTAGACATCTATTATTTTTTTGACATTACATATTTGATATAGTAAAATATCCAAAAAAGGGGGTGCCTCATGGCTAATATAGAAGTATATACCTTACAATCACCATATGTATTATCCGATGGAAAACCTATCGTATTCCCTTACAAGAAGACGGAGGCCTTATTTTATTATCTTGCTGTCGAAAAGACGGTCACTCGTGATCGAATCTCCTACTTGTTATGGGAGGATGCAGACACCGAAACTGCACATAAAAATCTACGCCACGCCCTCTATACCATTAAGAAACTCTTTGGGTTCGAAGTGATTACTTCAATAAAAAAGATACATTTAAGCATCAATCCGGATATTAGGTTTCAATGTGATATTGATAAACTATTTATTGGAGGTAATTTGTCAGTATATTCAAGTGACTTCTTATCCGGCTTTTTTATAAAAAATACTTCCTCCTTTGAAGAATGGCTTGAGGAAAAACGAGAATTTATAAAATCCCATTATCTGATTAAACTTTATGAACATATACACTCCCTACCCCATAATAAACTAACCGAAATCGAACTAAGTTGTATGGCTTATATGAAAGCGGATCCCTATGACGAGCGGATTGTACATTCACTAATTAAGGCTTATCATGCGAATAAGCTTTATTTAAAGGGCATTAAAGCTTATCAAAAATTACATAAGGAATTAGGAGAAGAATTAGGAATTGTACCCGGACAGGATATCACCAATCTTTATCGTCAAATGAGAAAGGAGTGGGCGCAAAACTCAACCATTGACGATGTCTCAGATACCTTTGTCGTGCAAGGGCGTAAAAAAGAAGCACTTCGATTGAAAAACAGTTATCAGAATTTTATCAATGGGAAAGTTCAAATTGTTATGATAAGCGGGGAAAACGGAATCGGCAAAAGCTATCTGGTGAAGAGCCTCTGTGAATCCGTAAAGGCGGACAAGATATTAATTCTTAATACGAATTGTTATTCCCAAGAGCGAAATTCCTTGTTATATCCCTGGAACAGTATTCTTCTGCAGCTTGATGATTATATTCAGAGCCATGAAATCAAACTTCCTACTTCGATTATTCAGGCGGTAGCGCAGTTCTTTCCTACCTTTGGTAATCATGCTCCGCTTAACACCTCCGTCGCATATGATCTGGGTAATGCCTTGAATCTACGTGCAGTATATAACGGTATCTTTCGCATCCTGTCAGTAATAGCGGAAAAAGAGCCGATACTACTCATATTTGACAACCTTCACTTTGCAGATCAGACCAGTCGTTACTTAATTAGTAGTTTGGTACAGGATATGCATTCGAACTTTATGACCGTTATCACATCACTTGAGCCCTTTAATAGTGAGATGCTATCCTTCATCGGGGCAATTCAGAATCTGAATTTACTGACACAGATTCACTTAAATCGTTTTTCAAAAGAGGATATGCAGGAGATTATCTCATCTTCTCTGGAAGTCTCGATGTTATCTCCAGGATTAATTGATAAGATTTATGAAGAAACAGCCGGAAATGCCTTCTTTTTAATTGAATTACTTAATACCTTCAAAGAAAAGGGAGAATTAACGGAACTGTCGGTCAATGCACAGAGCATATTGGCACAGCGCTTATCCGATTTATCCACGCCGGCCAGACAGGTTTTAGATATTATATCACTGTTTCATGACTATGCCTCTTTGGATTTATTAGAAAAGGTTTTTGGCGGAAGTACACTCGATATGATGAATTCCTTGGATGAACTTAAAATAAGAGCCCTTGTGAAAGAGAAACTTGTACACAATGAAATCCAATTATCCTTTACACATTCAAAAATGCGAGACTATGTAAATTCACAAATTCCTCCCTCTAAACAGCGGGTATTATGCAATAGTATTGCGAATGCACTAGAACAGATTTTATCAAAAAATGATGCTTCGTATTATAACAAACTCATCCATTATTTTAATCTAGCCGGGAATATTGTAAAAACTTTAACCTATCAGATTTACCAGTTTGAAGATATTTCAATTACACTTTTTGAATTATATCCCAGTCAGTTTTCAGAAGACAGCCTGCAGACTCCGGATAACCTCCTTTCGTATTTCGAAGAGATAGAAAAAAGATTACTTGATTCAAGAAAACAATTTTACCAACCCGAGTTATATGATGAATTATATGCCCGTTTATTAATTGCCAAAGGCCGTTATTGTATTATGTCCGGCTTATATTATGATGGAATTGTAAGTATTAAGGAGTCGTTTCAACTTCCTTATGTGCAAAAGAATCCTCTATATCAATTAAGTTCACTTCGACAGATGATATATTATGGTATTCAATTAAACAATCCGGAATTAATGCAGGATTATATTAAAAAGGGACTTGTTCTTTCAAAAGAAAATAACATGTGGTTAGAGTATGCATTATTCCTAAGGCTAAATGGACTTTTCGATATCATGCAGGAGGATTATTCTTCCAGCTATAAGAATTTGAACCAATCCATCACAACGCTAGAGAGTAACAGTATTCCAAACAGCACACGTATTATTAATATATCCGCCGCTTATAATTATCTAGGCGAAATGGAACGGAAGCAGAAGCATTATGATCAGGCCATTGAATACTATCATAAAGCAATTGATTTATGCCAAAAGCATAATATCACACTTGTAGCCACTTACTTTACGAATTTAGGTTGCACACTTTATGAGCATGAAATGAAAGAAGCAGCATATAAGAATTTCCTCACAGCAAGTGAAATTTATGATAATTCATTTACCCTTATGGGTCGCAGTATCGCCAAGGCATATTGTTCCCTTTACTATAGTGAACAGGGAGATTTCAATCACGCAAGAGCATTACTAACAGCTGCAAGAAATGCTGCTAACCAGTTAAATTCTCCAATCGAGAACACTTTGTTGAGCAAAATACAATCAGAATTATTCTCTGATCATCCCAAGGAATTTGAGGATTTTATCATTGAGATATCTTAAATATAGATGTTTCATTCGCCCTGAGTTTGATAAATAACTTCACCATTTTTAATTACCGTATCGATGATATTGGTGGCAGTATGGTAGGCGAGAAACTTATAATCCGGGTATTCCAGCAAATTAATGTCAGCTTTTTTCCCCGGCTCAATGCTTCCAATGAGCCCTGCGCGCTTTAAGGCCGCTGCACCGTTTAGCGTAAATGCACATAGTGCCTCTTCTATCGTCATATCCATTTGAAGTACTGCAAGCGCAAAAATCAGAGGAATTGAAGACGAAAAACAACTACCCGGATTAAAATCGCTGGCTAATGCCACACCACATCCACAGTCAATCATCTTTCGAGCATTTGCATAAGGTTTATTAAGGCAAAAGGCTGTGCCGGGCAGCAGGGTGGCAACCGTGTTTGATAGCGCTAATTCGAGTATTCCTTGATCCGATGCCATTAACAGATGATCTGCTGAGATAGCGCCTAACTGTACAGCAAGCCGGGCTCCTCCGATTGAAGCCAGCTCATCCGCATGTATTTTTATATAAAATCCAATGTTCTTGGCTCCTTCTAACAATCTTTTGGAAGCTTCGATATTATAGATCCCTTCTTCACAAAAGACATCACAAAATTCTGCAAGCTTTTGATTTATAATATCCGGCATAACTTCTGTAAGCATAAAATCAATATAATCTTTTTCCTTCCCCACATATTCAAGAGGTATTACATGTGCTCCGAGGTAGGTTGGAACTACCGTAATTGGATGAACCTGATTTAACTGCTTCATTGCTTCTAATTGCTTCCGTTCATTCACCAGATCCAGTCCATACCCGCTTTTCCCTTCAACCGTGGTAACTCCCTGCTCTATCATTTTATTCAATCGGAATTTACCCAGTGCGATCAATTCTTCCAGTGAAGTATCACGAGTTTGAATAACCGTGGATTGGATTCCTCCTCCCATATTCATAATCTCATGGTAGGATACTCCTTTTAATCGCTTTGCGAATTCCTCCTCACGATAGCCTCCGAATATAAAATGAGTATGCGAATCCACAAAACCCGGCACAGCGCACTTACCCTCACCGCTAAGAACACAACATTCCTGTTCATCCACAAGGGATAGAATGTCCTCTGTTTTACCGACGTATCGGATGGTATCCTCTTCTATATAGATTGCTCCATCATGAATGCAGTGTATCTGATTCATCTCATTCCCTTTTTTCTGGGTATCTCCAAGTGGTGTTGCTATCTGTGATATGTTTTTAATTAATAACCGTTTCATGTTACTACTTCCTTCTATTTTAATCATATACTATCTTCATCATACTATCCTATTGTCAAAAATCAGTCGAAAATCAGTGTACAACCAAGAAATTCCTATGGTATAATTGCGTCAATATAAGTAAAATAGCAGAAAATCAATTAATCGCTGAGATATGTATGGAGAAAATATTATGGATCAAATATCAATTAAGAACATAGAAAAGATAAAGTTCGTTGAACTTTCTGAAAGAGAAATTACTTTTGAGGAATTTATCGCTGTTGCGAAATATCATGCAATACTTCACATTACCCAAGATTATAAGAAGAATATTGATTCCACCCGTAAAATTGTGGAAAAGTATCTAGAAGATGGGCGAGCAATCTATGGTGTTACAACCGGCTTCGGGGATAATGTAAAGTATATGATTTCACCGGAGGAGGCTACGATTTTACAACAGAACCTGCTGCGCTCCCATGCTTGTTCCGTGGGTGAACCATTGAAGGAAGAAGAGGTTCGAGCCATTCTTCTCATGATTATATTGAATACCGGTAAAGGCTACTCAGGAATCAAGTCAGACACACTGGAATTACTATGCAATTATCTAAATCTTAATTTAGTCCCATTTGCTCCGGGGGAAGGTTCCGTCGGTTATCTGTCGGTCGAAGCTCACATTTGTCTTACCTTAATCGGGGAAGGATATTTTCTTGATAATGGTAACAAAGTCCTTGCTATCAAGATGCTTAGCACCAAAAATCTGTCCCCGGTTCAACTGGGATGTAAAGAGGGTCTGTCTTTAATCAGCGGAACCACCTCAGTAACTGCTCTTGCTCTGCTATCACTCTTTTACGGTATAAGTGCTTTTCAAAATATCCAAATTGCAGGAGCGCTTGCTTTTGAATCATTAAAGGGAACAACGAAAGCCTTCGATGAGCCGATTCATAATTTGAAGCATCACACGACGCAACAACAAGTTGCTAAAAACATGAGAACACTATTACAGAACAGTCAAATCTGTGATAAATATCGCGATGAAAAGGTTCAGGATGCCTGTTTACTCCGTACCATTCCCCAGGTACTGGGTTCCTGTTTGCAATTAATTCACGAAAGCTATGATACTATTTATAATGAATTGCTCTCCGTATCGGATAATCCTGTTATTCTTCCTGCGTGGGAAGGTGGCGAACAGGTTTATATGACCGGTAATTTTGATGGTTCCTATGTAGGAACTCACTGTGATATTCTTTCGATTGCATATGCTAATCTCGGTAACTTTGTAGAACGCTGTACGGATCGATTAGTAAACCATCATATCAGTAATGGACTGCCACCTTTTTTGACAATTAACCCCGGCTTAAACAATGGATTTATGATACCCCAATATACTCAAGCCGGATTACAAAGCGAGTTAAAACTCTTGGCTTCTCCGGCTTCAGTTGATAGCATCACAACTTGCGCCGGTCAAGAAGATCCTGTATCAATGGCATACCATGCCGCTTACAAATCTAATAGATCCGCTAAGAAATTAATTCAAATGACCGGTATTCTCTTAATGACTTCAATCCAGGCACTTGAGATTACGATATCGTCAACTGGATTACAACCTTCCTTAGTCGCAAAACAGATATTAGCATATATACGTCAAGAGATACCATTTGTAACGGAAGATCGATATCTATATCAGGATATGGATTATTTTATTAACCTGATTTATACGAATCAAATAATAAAACTGGTTGAAGCTGATCTTACTTAATCAGCCCTTCCTTCCGGCCTTTCTCCACCGCCATCATACGAGATGTAACTCCGAGCTTACCAAAGATACTAATTAGATGGGTTTTCACTGTAGCCTGTGAAATACAGAGCTTTTCTGCAATCTCACGGTTGGTAATTCCAAATGCCATCTCGCTTAATACATCATGTTCACGAGCGGATAATATCTCCTGTGTAGTGACCGGCAAAGCAGTATGACCACATATTGTCATCGCTTCCCGAACAAATTGTATCTCTGCTTCTGTGAGCAATTTTTTACTTTCCGTTTTTTCATACAGCTCTATTAAAAGAGGAAGAACTATTGTGCGATCCAGGAAAAACGGCATAAAGATACGATTCTCATGTGCATAATGAATTGCTTCACATAATAGATTCGTAATCTCCCTTTTTAATGAGCTGCTCTTCTCTGAAGAATTCACTAACATGTATACCTTAAGTAAATCGGCCTCTACTAAACGTATTTTATTATGATAAAGGCGGGAAAAGGTTAATATCTCTTCCACTTCTTTCATCGATTTCTGTTCTTCCCCACGTCTGAATAAAAGTCTTGCTCTTAGTAGATTCATAAACAATTGATCCCTGTAGTTCTTCACCTTACTCAGTTCATCGACAAAGCTTTCCCCCATCTCATCGGGAAGTCTATTCGCACACTCCATCTCATGAAGCAGACGACCTAATGTCACAACGCTATATCCGGAGTATTTTGCTATAATTTGTTCTACACTTTGCACTCCTCCGTCATCATCCCCGTATAAGAATTTTAACTCAGCGAGGTGATATATTAGTGTCATATCTGTTATATCAACACGTATGTGCTGTTCTTCAATTATTTTCTGTGCCTTCTCAAGTGCCTCAGCTGCTTTTTCTAACTCCATACGGCGCATGAATACCCCGGTTAGTCCAAAGTAATAATTCGTACCATTTGCAGTCATAAAAGAAGGTGATTTTAACAACTCCTCTGACTTTGAATAACAGGCAAGGCTATCATTAAGATTACCTGTTTCTTCATAGATCTGAGCCAATTGATTATACGCATAAAAATCAACAAAGATATTTGTGCCAGCGCTTAACTGTATCGCTTTCTTGATACAATTCTCCGCTTCCTCATACTGCATCTGATCCACCAACGCAGTGGAGTTTTCAACAAGTATCATCGCTTTTGTAACTGGTCTCATACGAAACTTATCAATTTGATCACCAGTCAATGCGTGAAAACGCGGCATTATACCATCCGTTTTATTAAAATAAACTTCGGCGAATTTGAATATTTGAAAGATATCACTATCCCCATAATGTTCTTCAAAAGCATCAAAAATAATTTTGCAACGCACCATGTTCAGTTTTCCCATGTTATACATAAAACACTGAGCAGTAAGGTCACTGTCCTCTATTAATATCTCTATTGGTACTTGATCCAGAAAGCTCCAAGTTTCGATACTGCCATCCATCGCATTCGCTAATCGAAGTACCTCTTTATAGTTCTCAGAAGCACAGTATTCTTTCAGTGCTTCTTCATAATCATTTCTTTGTTCAAAAGCATGTGCTGATTTTTGATAGTATTCTTTCTTTTCCCGCTCCGAAAGTAATGTAAATTGATGAGTAAGATATTCGGAAAGAATATTGTGATACCGATAAATACTATTTCGCTCATCAATACAGATAATAAATAGATTCTTCTGAATCAACTCCTCCATCATCTGATTAAAATCCGTTTTAGTAAAATCCTCAAAAAGTAAGGAGCATAACTCCCCATCAAAATAAGTCAGATAACCGGTTCTTAACAGAAAATCTCTTTGCTTTTTTGTTAATGATTCAAAAATCTCACGTGTTAAATATTCGGTTGCAATCCCTCCGCCAGCTCTAAGCAATTCTCCGCTAAATTTCCAGGCAATGCCGGCTGCCGCCGCAAGCTGAAGTCCTCCTATCCATCCCTCTGCATAGGAATTAAGATGTTCTAACTCCTCCTCACTGGCATCTAGTTTCAATGTATCCTTTAAAAATGACAACCCTTCCTCTGGGGAGAGCTGCATCTGCTTTCCATCAATAAAGAGAAATCTTCCGGAAACAGCAAGAGGACCTAAATAAACCGGCGGATCCTCTCTAGAGAGCATAAACAGGTGAAAATTGGAGGGCATCGCACTGATAAAGAACTCAAAGGTACGAATCAACGCTTCATCATTCATACAATGGACATCATCCAAAACCATATAATAATCCTCGTCTCCACAGATATGGTTAATCAACATAATTAATAAGTTTTCCATATGGGATACGTCCGGATTAGATCGAATTAAAGATAGAATACTATCCCCGTCTTCCCAAAATGCACTGATTGAAGCGGTAAAATAAAGCCAAAAAGAATATACATTCGTATTTGCATTATCCACTGTCATCCAGCAAACATTTTTCAGTCCTGTTTCCCGAAGATAGGAAGAAAGAAGCGTTGTTTTGCCGGTTCCCGCACCACCTCGAACAAAGATCACACTCATATCCTCGCTCTGGGAGAGTCGGTCAAATAAGGCCTTACGTACCACATAATTTTTACGTGGGGCAGGTATTTTTAATTTTGTGGAAAGAAGCATTGTGCTCTGGGAATCTTCCATAATTGTTCCCCTTTATCATTTTTTAACATTATTGTAATCCTGACTAACTGCTTTGGCAAGTCAGGATTACAAATCAAACCTTTTTCACATACCTTTTACGAAGCAGGGTACAGGATAGGAGAAATAACACAATTGAAAATCCAATTACATATAGAATTGATACACTGTGCGTCCATTCCTTCCCATTCTCCATTGCCTCTGCAAAATCCATGAACTCCTTCTGCGGCACCAGCTTTAGAATATGATCGAGAACTACATTATTCTTCGAAAAGGAGATGAAACTCCCCGATAGGATCGAGGTAAGGATCATAACAGAATTACCTAACATACTTGCATTATCCGGTTTGTCAATCAAGGTGTTTAACAACAATGCCACAGAGATTCCAAAGAATGCTAATACCGTCATAATTCCAGCGTATTGCAGGAGGGAAAAACCGATATTAATACCAATCAATTTCATCACCATCAGCATAATATATTCCGGTATTAATATAGTCAGACAGTAGAGACAATGAGCTGCAAGATACCATCCAAACGAAGTTGGGGCTGCCGTAATTCTTGTAAGCTGTCCCTGTTCCTTGTCATCGGCAAACCCAAACAGATTTGCAAAAGATATCATCAGAAAGAACATCATCATGAACCCGATTATATTTACACCCACACCTCGTTCAGCGCTAATCTTTCCGATATCGGCGTTCGGATTTTGTAACAGCAATAATACCATATTCTTAAAATCTCTACTACGTAAAGTTTCTACTTGATAGTTACCACTTCCATCTACCGTCACATAAGCATCGTATTTTTGTTTAACCAAGTCTGAATGAGGGGGCTTTTTCTCTAAAACTGTGATATCAAGCCGCTTTGAATCCTTGATTAAATTTTCATCCGATTGATTTGTTATCAAAACGACATGCCCTTTCACCTGCTGTAAGCCTGTTATATAAACTGCAAGAACCATAGTTGCCATGGTTACAATCGTTATAATCACTAATGTCATCATTCTTGGTATCGTACGAAGATAATTATTTTTTAATACATTCCAAAAAGTTCTCACAGATAATCCTCCGTTCTAAAAAAAACGCTACACCCTGCTACTAATAGAGCGGATATCATTGTTGCTGTAAGAAATACCGGCCAGAAGTAGCTGATACTGTTATCACAGGATATTGCAAAAAAAGCATTGTTCATCCATTTCACCGGCGATAGCTTTGAAGCAAAGGCTGCCATTTTACCAAGTCCATCAAGTGAAAAAAAAGTGCCTCCCAGTACGCACAATAGACTAACCGCAGTACTTAGCAAAGTGCTGGTAGTTTCCTCACAATGAAATAAACAGCAAAAGAAGATGCCGAGTGCTGCCGCACCGAATTCAATTGGAGCCATAAGAAGAATAAAGTAAATTGGTCTTGATCCAAGTGTAACATTTAGTAACGGACATAGAACTGCCAACAACCCAAGGTGAAGGGTATAGTCAAATAAAAAGGATGATAATATTTTTGAAAAATAGATTTGAAACCCTCCGGCTGGGGAGTGTATAATACGTAGGTTTGGTCGTTTTATGTCCCTCTCCATAAAACAATTTGAGGCGGTCATTGCTCCGTTTAGCATCGTATATATCATAAGTGAAATCAGATAATACTGATAAGAATCCTTAGAGTTAGCATAGTTACCACTCGATAAAAAACCCATAATTAAAATCATAAGTGCAGCAAAAACGGAATTAAAGCCAACCAAAACCGGGTTTTTAAAGAGATTCGTCATATCCATCTTAAATATAGCTAAAAAACTTCTCATAATTTACCTCCATTCCTGCGCATGTTTTATGCGCATATAACGTTTGAGCCGAGGATTACACAGGTACGAATTTTGCGAGTGAAAGGTTTCTCTTTCACTCTTTACTCCTCGCTTAATCTCTCAGTTTGCGACCAGTCATCTTAAGAAATACAGTCTCCAAGCTTGCAGCTTCACTTGTAATGTTACGAATTTTTTCCCCGCTGTCACAAAGAAGTGCGATGATACGATCCAAATTTTCAATTCCCTTTAATGCACTGATCTCAATCGTGTTACCCTCAACCTTTACGGACTTGACTCCTTCAATTGAGAAAAAGTCATCGTGACCAACTCTGCCGTTATCCTCCACTTCAATCATATAATGCTTCTCATTCTCTATATCTTCCTTCAGGCTCTCCTTTGTGCCTTCCGCAATGATGGAACCATGATCCATAATAATTATTCTTGTAGAAATCACTTCTACCTCCTCCATGTAATGAGTGGTATAGATTACAGTCATCCCCTGTTCTTTTAATTTCTTGATTGAATCAAGAATATGGTTTCTACTTTGCGGATCAATCCCCACCGTTGGCTCATCCATGATAACTAACTCGGGATGATGTGCAATCGCACATGCAATATTGAGTCTTCTCTTCATACCACCGGAGAAGGTTTTTACCTTATCCTTTCTTCTATCATCAAGTCCCGCAAAGAGTAAAGCTTCATTTACTGCCTCCTCTAATTTACTTCCATGCAACCCATATAACGAAGCAAAGAATCTTAAATTCCTCTCCGCACTCAGTTCTTCATAAAGTGCGATATCCTGCGGTACAATTCCGATGAACTGTTTGTAGGCACGAAGCCTTTTCCCTATCTTCGCTCCTTTAAATGTTATTTCTCCACTGTCACTACCCAGTGCTGCTGTCAGAATATTAATGGTTGTGCTTTTTCCAGCTCCATTCGGCCCAAGGATGCAAAGCACCTCCCCACGGTATACCTCAAAGCCTATATTCTTTAATACGGTATTCTCCTTAAAGCTCTTCGTCAAATTCCTGACTGATAATAAATTCTCCATATCGTTCATCTCCTATTTGATTTATGAGGCTATCATAACGCGAAGGGAGAATAAAAAAATCAACCGAGTGGTTGATTTAGGAGGTTGATTTAAAAAGGGGAGTAGGTTGATGTCGATTGATTGAAGATTAATAATACTTGGTTTACGTCAATCTGGGTATAGGTATATTAAGAAAGGAATGGGTGACATATATCATTCGCAACACGCTCCCGCTTGAATGAAGTACGTAGTGGTGCATAAGGTCATAAAACACATGACCTAAGCACCAACGACTTCATACAGTTGCTTCTGATTATATGTCACCCATTCCTTTCTGTTTTACGTACCGTGCAGATTGACTTACTCCTCGTAATATAACAAGGCTGTCTACTCAATAAATTTATAAACCTCATCTTTTTAAATCAACCTTGTACGTTGGATACCGTTTTTAAAAATGATTAATGACTCCAGACAACTTGTGGACGATTTTCTTATCACAAATATGTACTACATAATTGACGTAAAAGCACATCCTGTCTGAAAGATTTTTATTATAAGCTCTCTTATAAATAATATTGGCCATGAATATGATAGAAGGAGGGATGTAATCTTCCAATTTTTTAGGTTCTCAATATATAAGCTTATCATCTTTAGGATATGTTCATTTACTTTAGTCTTCAAATGAATTTTGTTTTGTAAGTACCCAAGGTATATGTGCTAAAATTTCCATTTGTATAATTGGTCTTGGAAAGCTTTTGTTTAACAAAGAGCACTCTTCATGAAAAGCAACTTTATAATTATTTGCTATATCAATCATATTTTCCTCAGCTAAATGACTTACCATAGCATCTTCAGTATTAGATGTAATTACCCAAGGTGACTCGCCTTTGGTAATTTTGCCGCAAATATAATAAAATCCTCCATAACACAGTACATTATTTTCCGAATAATTTACATACACTTCGGATGGTTTTTTAATATCTATCCCCAGCTTCTCAAATAAATTACTAATGTCAGAAGTCATCTGGTCAGCAGCACGTTCGTAGTTCTGGCAACCATCACAGTCACATCCATCTGAAATATACCTTTCTTTTATGTAATAGTCTTTGGTTTCTTCTACATTAATATCAAGAATATAATTACCTATTATCAATCTCAAATGATAGCCTCCTATCTATATCTTAGGTCAAATTTCAATAAGCATTAGCCACTCTATTGCGAAGTATTGTGATGTTTTTCGTTTATTATCAGAATAATATAAAACTGTTATTATATATAATCACTCATTTCAGTATACACTCCTAATATTTTAAAGTCTGACAACTCACTATTGTGAACGGTTTTGATTAAAATTTTGCTTTCAACCGCAATCATGGTAATATTATACATCTGCGTCTGATTTAAATTCAATATAAAATCAATTTAAATGTGCATAGAAAAAACCGGTTTATAAAAGGATAGCATATTGTTCTACATATTTTATTGACTGGATATACTGTTCTTCTTTAGAATCATAATATCGCTTACTTTATTGAATAATATATAAATATAGACAGTGTAATATTTTGAATGTAGAATTAAGACATGTTAAAATCACTGTATGAAATGATATTAAATATAATCTGATTATTACCAAAAGGAGATTTATAAATGATTAAAAAGCTTGACTTGAAGGATATCAATATAGTGAAATGTGTTTTAGAGGTTCAATTAGCCTCATATAAAATCGAAGCTGAGTTAATTGGTTTTTATGATATACCTCCATTAAAGGATACTGTAGAAAGTTTAAAGGTATGTGATGAAAATTTTTATGGATACTATATAGACAATTCGTTAGCAGGTATCATCACATTCAAAATTATAGATCGTGTTTTAGATATACATAGGGTTGCAATACATCCCCGTTTTTTCAGAAGAGGGATCTCAGATGCATTGATTCACTTTGTTGAAAAAATTAATTGTGATATCGATAAAGTAATTGTTTGTACCGGAAAGGAAAATCTGCCTGCTGTTAATTTATATTTAAAAAATGCGTATTTAAAAATAAATGATATAGAAATCGATAAAAATATTTATTTAACAGAGTTTGAAAAAACACTATGATAATGATTTCACATCATCCTTATCATGCATTATGAAATAAGTGCTGACTACTGCCGTGATTGGTATGATTATAGTGGCACCGAGGCTGCTGCAAAATACCTGAATAATTTCAGCACAGAATACCTTAGAGTTCATAATAACACCAAAGGAATAGGATAAATCCTTAAACCAGATAATCAGGGCAAGATATCCACCAAGGAAAGCAAAATAGATGGTATTTGTCATGGTTCCGAGGATGTCTCTTCCTACATTCATCCCCATTGCGAATAATTCTTTCTTGGTCAATGCGTTGTTATTTCGGTAGAATTCATTCATAGCGGAGGATACGGAAACTGCCACGTCAATTACAGCACCTAATAACCCCATGATCATCGTACATCCTAACAGTTTGGTAAAGTTGATGCCGATATAAAGTGAGTAGGTACTGATCTCATCAAATTCTTCCTCGCCAAAGCCCTGAATCTTTGCAAGCTCTCCGACTTTTTCTACAAGCACAATTAAGAAAATCAATGTAATTAGAACGGAGAGAAAGGCAGCGATTGTTTTCTTATTAACATTATTATTAAAAAATAACAGCACACAGCTAATCACAATTCCTGATACGATCGTAACAAGAAACGGACTATAGTGATGCGCCATTAATACAATTGCAAGATATAGGATTGCAACATTGAAGATCATGGAGAAGAAGGATTTTACCCCTTGTCTCCCTCCAATTTCCTCCATTAAAAAAAACAACAGGAATGCCAACACAACAATTATATTCATATTTCCCCCTAGTGACTGTTCTTTGCATTCGTTTATACCAAAGATTTCGTAAGCACAAACTTGGTGATGTGAATTATGCTTTCAATAACTCACACTTATTTTCTATTTATTCAGATTATGTATTTCATCCCTATTTCTCTCACCATTAGGTTTAATCCTCTTGTTCAAGAAAAAAAGAGTCGTATAAATTGAGATTGGGATCGATAGTACGATTCCGATGCTCCCGGTCAGCGCCCGCGCCATCTCCAGTGATAAGTTTGCATAGAAGGCATGAAACATTGACATGCCATTCTTGCTATATAATAGGATCATCGGGATGGAGCCACTGACATAGGCCAGTAACAATACATTACACATACTCCCCATGATATCTCGTCCGATTTCCTTACCGGAACTGACCAACGCCGCTCCTGACATCTGTTCATGATTCATTTCATACAATGAGGAAGTTATTGTAATCGCTATATCCATGATGGCACCAAGCGATCCCAGTAAAATCTCAGATAAAAAGATCGGTTCAATCGGTCTGGTGATGTATTGCATTTCTTCAAAGCGTAATCCATTTTTCTTCGTAGCGAATAAAACGATATAAGTAATTAGCATCGTAACAAGGGTTGCCAGCAGAGTCGATAGAATTGCCACATAGGATTTTCTGTTCCTCCCCAAAACCATCATCATTGAAAATGCAGTGAAAATGATTGCCAGTATGGAACAAAGAAATACCAGGTTCATTCCCTGTCGGTATAAATCCAAAGCATAATAAAAAATGAGTATATTGGCAAACAGGCTAATTGCAGCGAAAAGTCCTCGTTTCCTACCAATCAGCAAGATAAATATAAGGAATATCCAACCTGTTATTACGAGATAGTAATCCCTTTTTACACCTGTTATCTTCACCGATGTGTTCTGTGTGGAGTCAGTAAGAGATAGAAAAATCTTATCTCCGATGTGGTAATGATAATCATATGCTCCCTCCATAGAGTAGGAGTTGTCAATGCTGAGAATACTACCTTTTTTCACACCGTTAAGAATCCGAACACTCAGAGTCTGTTGATACAACTTCTTATTATCAGACTTCGAATTGTTCGGATCTTCCGTAATCTTAACCACCTTACCGATAGTTCTATGATAAAATTGTTCGTTATTATCTGCAAAAATCACTGAGCTCACTGCAACGATTGTTAAGACAGCACTAATAAGGATTATCTTTAATAATTTTGATCTTCCATTTATCTTCCACATAAGAATTCACCATTATCTACTTTTACATTTCTAAGTATTATCTTCCTCTATTTTACGATTAAACGTAATACTTTTATCCATTACAGGAGGTCATTGTCTAATCGGAACAACGTACATATCATTAGAATCAAGGAACATTTAATCCAAGATTCTTTTTCAAGGTTATTGTACTCCTTTTATTATGGATGTCAATATAGAGACAAAAAGCTGATGACAGCGTGATAATTAAATTTTACCCTTGTTCGGATAAATTTTCACCTTCATACATTCCTTATAATTTTCCACAGAAAACCGAATTTGTAAGTCACTTTGCTCCTTTTCAAGCCACTTTGGTACGTGATCGCAGATAATCTCCAGCTGGGTATAGTCATGTTTTTTTAGAAAAGGCATCAATATCTGCTTGGAATTATAGGAGGTGTTTCCACTCATCACCTCGCGAAGATCGGTATGGTAGATTCCGGTCTGCAGTTCAAAGATTGCTTTCGGTTCCATTGGAACCTCTTTACCGGTTCGTTGATGCTGAACACACTCCTTAATATCATCTAAAAATCCTTCTGGTTTCCCTGTAATCTCTAGCATTGATACCTGTTTTTCTTCAAATGCGATATAATGAATCCCCCTAATACGGTTAACCACGATCAGTTTACAATGATCCAGCCAATCACAGATTTCCCGAATCTTTTTATGAAGCGCTACAGAATCTGCAATCTGCTCTAGTTTATAATCCATATCCCGAATGATAACCCATTCACAGTTTACTTTAGCGTAAATCCGAATGGATCCATCCTTATCAAATCCGGAGGTATTCCCATCCGAATTAACCAATACAGCTATTTCCATATCTCCCTCCTAATTCGATGGTTATTTGTAATAATCGTTACATACAGGATGCTCCACAGTCAGAGCAATCGCTTCCCGGGCTGCATTTTTTCTGCTGATAGCTACCATCGTAAAGAAACAAAAAATTATAGTCTTCAATCGTAAAATTATATACTTCAGCACCATTATCAATCGTAACCTCATCGCCATGAAAGCGAATAACAATCGGTAACTTCACCATTTCATCCGAAACCATATCCAACCTAAGCTGTTGAAAAATCATGGTTCTGTTTCGCTCAGAAATTCGATTAACCACAATATCACTGTTTGTACTGACATACTGCAGACTTCCATCCGGATAAAATCTTACAGAATTAAAATCCGCATCGATTCCTACTGCATTTTGATCAAATGCGATGACCATACCAATTCTCGTCTCGATTGTAGTTGGATAAGCTGGTTCGAAAGACTCTAGACTTCCATCCTCATATAATCGAAATCCGATTCTGGCAGTCTGAATCCCAATCGGAGTAGCGATTTCAACTGTTTTTCGCGGCCATAGAATTAAGCTCTTTAGCACACCGCTTTGATAAAAACGAAGTCCAATTATTTTATTGATAAAATACCCGATGGGAAGGTCGAACTTCATATCTTCAAGGAGTGCTTCTTCATCCTCTACACTCCAACCATAGCTAAGCTGACCGTTGAGAGGAAATAAACTGTCGATGCTACCATCCTCATAAAAGGTTACCATTTCAACCATCATGGTTCCAAGGGATGTTGCTACCTTCGTTCTTTCCTCTAGTGCGATACTTTTTACATTCCCATTTTCATAAAAAGATAATGTCTTATTATCTTTCCTTCGTTCGTCAGGCGCCTTATATCTGGGAATATAAATCTTAGAACCCACAGTGATCTCATTACATTCATCTATTTTGCAATCCTTCATCTCTCCTGAGGGATAAGTAGTAAAGCTTGTTATTCCTTTTAATTGATATCGATCCATTGCAATCATAAAATCACTCCCCTTTCATTTCTTTAACCATGAAACATCTCATCTTTCGTTGCAACATTTTCTTTTGCCGTTCTCTCCTCCGGGATGATTTTATACACCGCTACTCCCTTGTTATCATGGGAGGATCGGTATTTTTCAACCAGCGCGGAAGATATTTTGCTCTTATAAAAGCCTGGCATGAATTTTTCCACAATATCCTGCAAAACCAATGCACCTTCCTCAAAATCCTCCACCTTTTCTGCACTTCCGTACACCATTACACTCATATAGGAGGTATCGGCATGACAGGCCACCGGATCCTTCACGGTTCCGACTTCTTCATACACGGTAAAGCTCACCTTAGGGTATTTCGCTAATAAATCAATCTTTTTTCCTGAGGATAATCCATGAAAATAGATCGATCCATTTCTCCATATATAATTTACCGGTACACAATACGGATAATTTGAACCGGAGATCCCAATGACACCGGTTCTTGACTTTAATAAAAACTCTTCTATCCTGGCTTCATCCGTACATATTCTTTGCTTATATCTAATTTGCTCCATATCAACCCTCCATCTTGCCAAACAAATGCTCCAGTTCACACAGGAAGCTGTTCATCAAAGCATTATCCTGTTCGATATAAATGCTTCCCAATCGTATCTCCTCCGGTGTTAACACATACCGGGATGGTATCATCTCATCAGAACAATTTTCTAGTAAATCATTAATAATCTGTGGTGTATTCTCCAGATGAAACTGAAATGCGAACACTCTATCCCGGTATACAAATGCTTGATTATTACAGGCCTGATTCGTTGCGAGCAATACTGCCTCCTCAGGCAGATCCACAAAGGTATCTCCATGCCACTCGAATACAACCGGACTGATTGGAAATGCGGAAAACTGTGGTAAGGCTAAAGCTGCTTCCGTCAAGGTTACCGGAAACCAACCAATTTCCTTATCCGGATTTTGAATAACTCTTCCCCCGATTACGTCCCCTATCAACTGCCCTCCCAAGCACAACCCGATTACTACCTTTTCGTTATCAATGGCAGCCTTTATGAACTCCTTCTCCCGAACCAACCAGGGATATTTTGATTCCTCATAGATATTCATGGGACCTCCCATAATGACCAACCAGTCAAACTCCTCCTGGTTCGGAAGTACCTGGTTCTCATAAAGCCTCGTGCAGGTGACCGAATAGACCCGCTCTGTGGCCCATTCCAGTATCGTACCCGGATTTTCAAATGGTACATGCTGCAGATAATGTATTCTCATAGAAATGTCACATCCTCCTTATGAATCTACTTTTCCCATAGGGTATTGCTCTAATGCTATCATCGATCAATCGGTAATCCGGAATACAGACGTTTTACTGCCTCCTTAATACCGTCTTCAATGAGATTATAGGTTGTATAGACTTCAATATTTTTCTCTTTCAATGCATCGGAGGGACACACTCCGATTCTCATACATATAACGCAATTGCAATCCTCAATATACTTGATTAATTTATATATTCTCCCTGCTGCCTTCTCTTCCTTTGTCACATGAGAATACTGCTCAATTGTCCTGGTTTCAATGAAGGTAACATTTTCCCCATTGTAATCATAAATATAAAATCGTGTAGCATGGCCAAAATGCTGATCGGTCAAGGTTCCATTTTTTGAACATACTGCAAATCGATAATGAATAGAAACAGACTTTCGATCCTTATTTATATTCCTTGTAAAATCATTAAAATTGATCGAAAGTCTTGTATTTAGTGTTTCAACGGAAGCGGAACTGCAAGGTTTACAGTAATAGGATTGAGGCATTATATTCTCACATTCCCTTCGCAGGCTACTTAATTCGTCGTTACTATAGGATTCCATTCCGTTAAAGTCCGTATTTTTACCGGAAGACAGTGGAATAATATTGGTTAATTTACAGCCACACTCCTTTGCCAGTTTGACCATATCCTTGATTTCATGATGATTTATTCCCTCTATAACACCGATATTCATTCGAACTTCTATACCCATGGAGGAAAGATAACTCATTCCATTTATTTGGTTCTGCAATAAGATATTAGCCCCTTCTTCACCATAATATTTACGCCCCATATATGTGATATGATGATATAATTTTGCACCAGTTTCCGGTCTGTTTGTATTGACGACAACGGTGACAAAATTAACGCCCAACGATATCAGATGGTTTGCATAAACCGGAAGCATCAGTCCATTCGTAGACAAGCACAGGTTGATATCCTGATTCGTCTGACGAATGAACTTAAAAGTTTCCTTAACCACGTCAAAATCTGCTAACGTTTCACCGGGTCCTGCGATTGCTGCTACCGAGAGTATGGGTATACTTTTCTTTGCCTCTACGAACTGTTCATACGCCTCATAAGAAGATAGTACTACCGGATCAGAAATCTCATGATTCGTACCTAGGCAATGTCCTTTCAAGGATGAATCCTTATATTCAATATTATTCCGGGAAGCTACGGGTAAATGAATGATTGCACTATGATAGTCATAATTATTAAAACACGGATGTTGGCATACATGTTTGTTCACTTTATGATTATTCAATGATTTATAATTATTCAAAGCTTCATCACCTCACCGTAATCATCTATCAGTTATGAAATGTCTGTTTTACCCATCTGAATTTGTGCCGAGGATGACACAGGCACAAATTCTTGAGGTTGAAAGTGAATTTCTTTCAACCTTATTACCACATATTCAAGATTGGCTCTCTGTTATGTTTTGCTTCCATATCTGCAAACCAAGTATTCGCTATCTCCTCAGCTAAAAGCATTGCTCCACGATATCCTACAAGAGGATGACGGTATTTACCTGCTCTGTCATATACAGGGAAACCGACACGGACCATTGGAATATTATAATCGATAGAGATGAATCTTCCTTTTGAGTGACCCATAATCATGTCAATCTCAAGTCTTTCATTCTTGATACGATTCTCTAACTCCCATAGATCCGCATTCACAATCACTTCCATGTCATAATCAAGTTTTTCTTCAAATTCTTTCAGTCGAGGATCATTCTTGTACTTTGAATTATCATCACCAAGAAGCAAAAGAACCGGCTTCATCTCCATATCCAAGCAAAATTGAGCCAGACTGATTACCAAATCTGGTGCGCCGTAGATTGCCACCTTTTTATCTGCGAGGAACATATGTGTCACATCAGTGATTGCATCCAGTGCAATTCCTCTCTCTACCACTAAGGATTCCGGAATCGGCTTACCGGTTACTTCACTGACTTTCTGAAGAAAAGCATCAGTGTTACGGATACCGATTGGGGTTGGGCCAATAATTGCCGGTACCTCAAATTCCTCTTCAAGATAGGAGGCTGCCTTTCCACCCTCATACACATTCAGTGCAAATGTTGCTTTTGCATTTGCTGTATCGATAAGTTCCTCGATCGTTGTATCACCATGGGATACATGATTACCACTCGGCATAAGCGGTGAGTCAAAAGGTTCTATCTCAAACAAAACATTTGCCTCCACTCCCATTACCGATAGAAGATGCTTTAATTCCGTAACATCTCCAGGATTGACCCATCCCGTTATTAGATTAATCTTTTCGGAAGGAGTACTCTTCTTTGCAAAATAGGATACAAATTCTTTTACAGCGATATCATATCCGGTTATCATGCTTCCCACAAAGCTTGGAGAATGTATCGGAATCAGATGAACCTCACGTCCGGCGAATTTATCCTTTAGCAACGTACTGTTCAACTTACGTACCACACCGTCAATATCATCACCAATAACCTCTGTGGAGCAGGTGGAGATAATCGGTACAACCTTTACATCCGGATATCTCATTAATAAAACATCCACCGCTTCTTCCACTCTGTTCAATGCCCCGAATACCGCTCCATCCTCATGAAGAGAGGAGGAAGCAAGCTCAAAGCTTTCCTTAAAATGCTGGGAAAATAATAACCGAACAAACATTACACAGCCTTGACCACCGTGTACAATTCCAATACAATCCTTAATTCCTATACTCGCAAACTGAACACCGGCAGGCTGGCATGTGAATATGGGATTGATAACACCGGCACGTTCTTTATTTTTCACATCACAATTCATAGATACCTCCTTTAATAAAGCGGGTCAGTTAGTTCCAGGTTCAAAGATCCGGTAATGAGAAGGAAATCCAGTCGCTCTTTTAATCCTTGCATCACCTTTTTTAAATCAGCCTTTTCTATCTCAGATACCCACGGAAATTTTTTCTTATAGCTCTCTGCAAGATAAACCGCATCAACATAGTAGCAACGCTCTTCCGGAGTGTCATTTATCACCGGTTCATCGCATAGGAGCTGGGTTGTCTTTTCAATGATATTGGCATTCTGTCTCTCTCTGTCCCATGCACGGGAATGAAACTGCCACAGGCATTTCTTCATAATATAATCAAGCAATTTCTCCACTCGCTCTTTTAATAATGCATCTTCCAAAACAATTCACCTCCGCTAGATTGCTGAAACTTCCTTAACAGAATCATTCATTCTGGGAAACTCCGGATATACTCTATCTTTAAACTTCTTCAATACATCATAATCTCCGGTATATTCTCGAAGCACCGTTGAGTTCTTTACTTCATCACTCAGGTTAACATCGGAGATTAATCTCTGGGTCTTAAAGCCGACATCGGTTGGTATCTCATCTTTACTGATATCAAGTAGTGATAATTCATGAATTGGAGAGAAGATTCCGTTATAAACATCCTTTGCAAATCTTACCCAACCTTCAAAACCCTTCCAGGGTCCATTATGATATGCATGAGCATTAAGGTATGGAACACGAATCTTTTTCGCCACCTCACCAGGTCTCTTACCGGTGAAGATGATATCCGGCTGCAGTTCTTCCATCGCTTCCAGTCCTTCTAATTCATTTGGATCATCAATTGCTAACGCACCTTCTTCACATCTTGAGATACCTTTTTCCATATCCCCCTGATGACCGAACTTTGTGTATACCGATACAACTTCTAATCCCATTTCTTCATGAATACAGTTTGCCCAGTGCCATAGCTTGGAACCACCCGGCCACAGACATACCTTCTTGCCCTTTAATCGCTCCTTATACCAGTCAAGCTCAGGCTTCCAGCGTTCCACTTCCTCTTTAATGATTGCTTCTGCTCTGTCTTCGATTCCAAAGAACATCGCTATTTTGCGAAGCGAAGAGGAAAGCGGTTCAAATCCAAAGCCGTCAATATCCAGACGGGGAATACCATATCTTACTCTCAACTCATTGCAGATATACTCAGCAGATCTTGCACACTCCAGTACATTCAGATGTGCTTTATGCATGGAACGAAGTCCGTCATAGGTACCGTTACCGGTAAAGGTGGAAAGCACCTGGATTCCCATTCTCTTGAAGAAATCTTGCATAACCTCCTGATCACCTTGGATATTGTATTCACCTACATAATTAATTACGTAATCACTGGTGATCTCGGGCTCTACTGTACCTACCTTTTGATTAATCCAAGCGATATTGATCTTATGATGACCACCTGACTGACTGGGTCCTCCAAAGCCCGGAGAGTTACATACAAAGATATCTACCTCTGGCATCTCCTCCATCACTTCAGCAGCTATCGCATTGATATCATCACCGATTAAAGCGGACGCACAGGTCTGATATATAGTCATACGATTTATATTAGGGAATGCTTTAAATGCTTCAATAATGTTTTTCTTTAAGATTTTTTCTGCACCAAATACAATATGTGATTCCTTCATATCTGTTGCGAAAGTGTACTTCAACTGAAAATTATCATTATCACTGATATATCTTTTGGTCTGCCAGGTGTCATAGGTACATCCCACCGGACCATGGCTCATATGAATAACATCTTTCATCGGTGTTCCGATAACGTGCTTTGCACCACAATAGGCACAGCCTCTTTCAGAAATCGTTCCGGGAATTGTATTCAAATACCCGAGGGGTAATGCATCTGCCAAGGTCTCACCGGGGCCTTTTACAACAGCATGCTTTTCTCGTTCCGGTATACACTCACTGCATTTAAATAAATGATATGGCATATTCTACCTCCTTTAAAAATAATACTAAAATTGCGATATACAATTATTATGAAATATATTAATGTACAATTTATCGCTTATTTTTGATCAATAAACAACTGAAGCGATAAAATTTGAACTTTAATATACTTCAATCACAACCGAATCTATCGCAATGGATTAACTGATTGCTTCATTACCCTGTTCGTCGGTTCTGATACGAAGGGCCTCATCGACTGGACATACAAATATCTTACCATCACCAATCTGACCGGTCTGATTGATCTTTATAATCGCTTCCAGAACTGCCTCTTCCTGTTCATCACTCACAACAATGGATAAATAGCGCTTGGGTACGTATTTCATTCCACCACTTTTGTTCTGCTCCAATATTCCCTTGCGATATTCAATATTCACTTCACTGTCAATGCCTTTTTGTTTCCCTTTTCCCAGTACCGGGATTGCAGTCATACTCGGAACACCCAGCTTAACCAGTGCCTCCTTGGTGGCATTCACTTTCTTCGGTCGAATAATTGTAATTATCTCCTTCATTTAATAACCACACCTTTCAAATTCTGTAACTTCATACCACAGGCTCAAATTTACAAATGAGATCTTTTCCGATAACTAAAGATAATGCATAAGTTTGTGCTGAGAATTTCGCAGGCACAAACTCGGAAGTGCGAATTATGCTATTCAATTCACACTACAGGCCTGTTTCGCCGGTTCTGACTGTCATAACTCTCTCAACCGGGCTGATGAAAACTTTACCATCACCAAAATTTCCGGTATATGCCTTGTATTTGATAATCTTTAAAATTTCATTTACAGAATCATCTTCCACTACCAACATAAGTATGGTCTTTGGCAACTCATCATAGTGAACGGAACCGACAACAATACCATTTTGCTTTCCTCTACCGAACGCATTGAGCTTTGTCATTGAGTTATAACCGGCTTCACCAAGTGCATCCGCTATGGTATCCGCAATTTCCGGCCGTACAATCGCTTTTATCATTTTCATATGATATGCTCCTTTCGAATTAATCTGCAATGCCGTACTTCACAACCATCTTCTCTAATTCATCCATCGTAAGTGGCTGAGGGATTACAAAGTTCGTGTTATTTATAATCTTATTTGCAAGTTCACCGTATTCCTTTGCTTGATTTTGACTTTCGTCATACTCAACAACCGTTTTCTTATTAAATTCTGCCTTCTGTACGATGTTATCTCTGGGCACAAAATGAATCATCTGTGTACCGATCGAAGCGGTGAATTCTTCTAGGAATTCTCTCTCCCTGTCAACTTTACGGCTATTACAGATAATACCACCTAGGCGAACACCACTTTGTTTTGCATACTTAAGAAGTCCCTTACAGATATTATTTGCTGCATAGATCGCCATCATCTCACCGGAGGCAACGATATAAACTTCCTGAGCCTTGCCATCTCTGATTGGCATTGCAAAGCCACCACAAACAACATCGCCAAGTACATCATAGAAAACAAAATCCAAATCATTCGTATATGCACCGTTTGATTCCATTAGGTCTATCGCTGTGATAACACCTCTACCTGCACATCCAACACCCGGTTCAGGGCCGCCGGACTCAACGCAACGGATATCGTGGTAACCATTCTTGATAACCTTCTCATTGGTTACCTTCTCTGCACCTTCCTCACGAAGAACATCCATCAGAGTTTCTTGCGGTTTTCCACCTAAGATAAGTCTGGTTGAATCTGCCTTAGGGTCACATCCATGGATAAAGATCTTTTGATCATAAAAATGTGCCATAGCAGCAGCTGTGTTCTGTTGTGTAGTGGACTTACCGATACCACCCTTACCGTAAAATGCTATCTTTCTCATTGTTGTTACCTCCTTATAATGAATTATTAGTATAATAAAAAGAGGCATTATACCCGCAGGAACGGATATAATAACCTCCTTGTTATTCTTTACATAAAATTACTGATATTCCAGCATCTATGTCAGAAAACTTTATTAAATTATCGAACTAGTTTGTTAATTAATGTTTGTCACATTTATTCCTCATAAATCTGAATTAAACCTTATTTTTTCTCATTTGTCACATTCATCATTAAGTATATGCATACTATAATATCGTACCCATAATATGTCAATGTGAATATATCCTAAATTTCCTCGGTTATATTCGGGCATTTATGTAATATGTCGATACCCCTATTCCATTCTGTTACGATTTGTTATGTTTGTCACAAGGACAATAATAGTAAATTGAAAATCCATATAAACAAAAAGACCTCTCTATCTTATACATAATCAACAATCATAAAACACACAAATTAACTGCTGAATATATTTGATAGAAAAGCCTTTCGCTCTCAATCATATCACATTTCTTAACATGGAGCAGCTCAGCTCCATATAATTTTCCCTGTTTCGCTTGTATCATAGCAGCCAAGTATTTGTAGATCCATCTTAAATTCCTCCGATGCCAAAATCTCCATGATCTTTTTATAAGGCGGCTTATCCGCATCCGCTAAGCGCATAATCACATCATAGCTTTCTGTCTGCAGGGGAATAAAATCTATCCCATTCACGTTCATCAAACCGGTTTCGCTACCAATCCCAATATCGGCTTCTCCATGGGATACCAAACTTGCCACCGCCAGATGAGACTTGCATTCGTGATGATATCCCTCTATATAATCACCAATTACTCCCATTAATCTTAATTTCTCATCCAATAAAACTCTTGTGCCGCTGCCTCTTTCTCTATTTACAATTGATATATCCATTCTCTTCAAATCAGCCCAACCGGTAATTCCCTTAGGATTATTCTTTTGTACATAGAAGCCGTGTCTACGCTTGCCAATACGAATTATTAGAGCAGGTATACCCGGCATCATCTTCTTTACATAGGATACGTTATATTCATCTAATTCACCATCCCACAGATGTGCTGTTGCGATATTAACACGTCCCTGATATAGCGCATAAATTCCATTATAACTCGCTAGGTAAGAACGATAGATATGGAGTGATTCCGAATATCCCCCCAGATGATTTGCAAGCAAATCCAGGGATACATCCTGTCCGCAGATGATGAATTCATTTCCTCTTACATTCTCATCCGTTACCTGATACGTATTCTGTTTCTTGGGCATCTTACCGTAAGAAGATATCGTTGACATTTCTCTGGGTGATACTGTGGCACCTCCTGGTACGCCATTAAGATAAGCATTCACTTCACTTCTAGACACCCTAACCTGCTTACCTACCTTGGAAGAGTTCAACTCTCCACGCTTAATCAATTCATAAACCGTATTTCTTGAGATTTTTAGTATTTCAGCGACATCCTTTGCATTAAGTAGATCATTCTCCATACTGCTTCCTCCTATCGCATCAACGAACCATTCAAATCATTATAATTATCTTGCTATTCCTCGATTTGTCTGATACTTATATAAAACCGGTACAATTCATAACAATTCATTACATTTCTATCAATTTGTTCCAATTGAGTTCATACTAGCATAAGGTTAAAAAAATAACAAGATGAAATTACATTTTAAAAGCAGAATTATATATTATCTATTAGATGTTTATTTAGCCGCTACAATTAGCAGAAAAAGAAGATAAATTTAAAACGGAGAAGCCTGCTAAACAAGCCTCCCCGTTTTATTATAATCTCAATTAATGATTCGTTTTATAATTTTAGATCTGCCATTAGTATTCCTATGATTTCACCCCGATTTGAATGAATCGGAACTGCCATAGCAATACAGTAATTATTGGTATCTACAGATATATAGGGTTTTGATATAAACTCCTTACCATTAATTGCTTCTTTGAAATATGGACGATGCGAAAAGTTTACATACACCTGTTCCTCTGTGTAATCAAGCGTTATCGATTTTCTAAGTCCATCTTTTTGCATCAAGGCAAGTAGTTCAAAGTAAGAGAATTTCTCAATCATTTTCTTTAAAACCGGCGTAGCAATTTCATATTCCATTTTTTTCAGATCTTGTAGTTGAGCAATTTCCTTCAATGTATTGATACTATTATCGATATATTTTTGAGTCTCTACATCTATTTTGTAATTCTTGATAAAAGAATCAAGATACAATTGGATATCCTCATTCATTTGAGTCAGATTAGATATTTTCTCAAAGGAGTTTTCTGTTATTTTATATTGATGATCGGAGGATACAGCAATCTGAGTTGTAGCATCACTGATATCTCTCAGGGTTTGATGAATCTCTGTTATGGAATCTCCGATTTTATTCACTTTATCAACTTGATTTTCAATATGTCGGTCAATTTCTAAAAATTCATCGAAGGAATGTTTTGTTTCTGATTTCAGTTCATTCAGTTGCTCCTTTGTATTTTTCGATGTGGTGATGTAATCATTAATTTCATCTATTTCATTCTCAATATTCGAGGTGATGCTGAATATTTCTTCATTAATTCCATCAATAATTCCTTTAATCTGGCTGGATTGTTGTGCAGAATATTCCGCAAGCTTTCGAATTTCTTCTGCAACAACCGAAAAACCTCGGCCGTATTCTCCCGCCCTTGCAGCTTCAATTGATGCATTCAGGGATAGCAGATTTGTACTTGCACTGATGGAATTCACCTGCTCTGCAATGTTTTGGATCAATTGCATTTTATCTTCTAGATTTTTAATTTTTTTATTTGTCTGAATATTGGAATTAGCGGTTTTTTGAATGCTATTGATCAGATGATCCAATTTTTCGTACTCCGATGTTACGGTATTCAGATTCCGATATTGCATATTCTTGATTGTTTCGGATTTTACTGCAATCTTTTGCGCTAAATCAATAATTTCTTCTGAGTAATCCTTTGTTTCTTTCGCCGTCTCCGTCATCATATCCATGTCATTTGAGATGATGGCAATTTGAATGGAATTCTCCTTACTGGACTGTTTGATATCCTCCGCATCGTTCTTTAGCGCAGTTGTGTAATTAATCGTTTTATCCGTCAAAGTCATTACCTGAGCGATAAATCCACGTAAGATATATACCAGTTGATTGATATTCGATAGTATTACTGACTTCTTTGCCTGACGCGGTTCAGCCGTTTTTGTAAGATTTCCTTGCGAAACGCTCTCTATCAGAGTATTTGCATAAGAATTCGATTTTTTATAAAATATACTTACCATATGCCACTCCCTCTTTCTCTTTCGTTATTTAACTTTCATCCATTCAATATCATAGTTTACTTATATGTTTTATATATTTTATATCCATTAAACTACTATGTCAATACTTTTTAAAAAGAAAAGATGAATTTATTAATAAAGAAGAGACCCTGTAGGTGAGCTGTCAGATAAGCATACGATTAAATTTTATAATCCGCAACAACACCATCAAATAATCCGAATTTCACCAGTATTTCCTCAAGACGATCTTGATTCATCGGTGTTGGAATAACAAAGTCTTGATTCTCTTCAATGTTTTTCGCTAACTGGCGATATTCGTCAGCCTGTATTGCAGATGGATCATAATCGATGACTGTCTTTCTATTAATTTCAGCTCTTTGTACTACATTATCCCTTGGAATAAAATGAATTAGTTTTGTACCAAGCTCCTTTGCAAATGCACGAAGTAATTCTATCTCACGATCCACATTACGGCTATTACATATGATACCACCCAATCGAACTCCACCCTTTAGTGCATACTTCTGTATTCCCTTCGCTATATTATTCGCCGCATATAGAGCCATCATCTCACCACTGGCTACGATATAGATTTCCTTTGCTTTACCCTCACGAATTGGCATTGCAAAGCCTCCGCATACAACATCCCCTAATACATCATAGAATACATAATCTAAATCCTCCGTATATGCGCCGAGGCTTTCCAATAGCCCGATTGAAGTTATAATTCCTCGTCCTGCACATCCGACACCAGGTTCCGGTCCTCCAGATTCCACACATTTGGTTCCACCAAAGCCTTCTCTCATAATATCGTCAAGATTTACATCATCGCCTTCTACTCTTAAGGTATCTAATACCGTTCTCTGCGCTAATCCTCCTAATAATAATCTGGTGGAATCCGCCTTCGGATCACAACCAACAACCATAACTTTTTTACCCTGCTCCACTAAGCCCGCAGTAAGATTCTGCGTGGTTGTTGATTTTCCAATCCCTCCTTTTCCATATATCGCTACCTGTCTAATTTTCTTCTCTGACATAATTGCCTCCTATTTATATATCTTTGATTCCATAATTGATTCTGTAATTCTAAGTGCTTCCGGTGCGCTCTCAGCATAATAATCCGCACCGATTGCATCTGCAAAAGCCTGTGAGACGGGCTTTCCACCAATTATCACTTTAAACCTGCTTTTTAGATTATTCTCCTCCAATAAGCGAATCACCTCTCCCATATGATTCATCGTCGTTGTCAGAAGTGTAGAGATTGCTATAATATCCGCTTGATACTCTAACGCCTGTTCAACAAAGTGCTTCGGTGAAACATCCCTTCCCAGATCAAGCACTCCATAACCTGCAGATCGTATTATCATTGCGACGATATTTTTTCCAATATCATGTGTGTCTCCCTGAATCGTTCCAATCACTAATCTGCCCTTTAAGATACGCCCTTCCTCCGGGAGATTGTATTCCAGAATATCCAACGCTCGATTCATCACATCGGAGCATACCAACAGATCCGGTATAAAATATTCTCCTGTTTCATAAAGTTCGCCCACGCGTGCCATTCCACGCACTAATCCAAATTCAATTGCATGTAGAATATTCATTCGCTCCAGAACAATTTCCTTCGCAATCTCTGCTGCCCTATCTTCCTCCATATCAACAACTGCCTGGGCCAACTCGCTATATTTTAGATCCTGAGGAGCTAACTTCTTAAATTCCATTCGTTTCATTCCTTACTATCGATTGCATTTTCCTCTTAATGATTGCAAACGCAATGCGTGAATATGATTTGAGTATTGTTTATGAATGCACTGGTGTCCGGTAAAAGCAATCTCTTTATTGCCAGCAATATCTAACAAGATTAAATCTTGCTTTCTTTCCTCCATCAAAATTCTATCAGATCTTATATATCCGAATTGCTCCAGCAGATACGAACTTCTAGGGCACAAATGAACAACTCCATGATTTAAATGTGGTTTCAACTGCAAAAGCATATCCACCAGTGCAGAAGCAGCAAAGGATCGATAGTTCTTCTCTCCAAGTACCTCAAGTGAAGCACAGGGATCGGCGATAGAGATTATTCTTGCTCCCAATTCAAGTGCTGCCTTAACATACTGTACCTGTTCTGTACTAACTAAAGCAATCATTCTCTTGATTTCATCTGGTTCTTTTCGCATTCTCCTATACAGATTCATCGGTTCCAAGAGATATGCTAATAGCGAAAACGGAGCCTGAACCTGTAGAAGTACCGGAACTTGCTGTTCTGAATGAATTGCCCCAAGAATCCTTTTAATGAGTTCAGTCTTCACAAGCGAAAACCTTTGAACAGCCCCTTCAATCGAAGTAACTTTTTGATTATCTCTTGCAACTGAATCTGTTCTTTGATTATCCTGATTTATTAAATTAATACCTTGATACTCCTGAATTAATTCTGAATTATTCAATGGATACCTGATCTGTGGCAGTTCTCCACTTCGATCAACCCACACACCGAAGGCCTCCGCCTCCATATAATCATCAAAGGGAATCTTTACATACGAACTGTCATTCCTCTTCATCACCTTTTTTGCTAATTCCAGAATATGATCACTACTTTCATAGCAGTTACTCCATTCCTCCTTCTCAAGCCCCTTGTTACACATCTGTGGTGCGCAGCGAAAATCACCGCTAATCTTACTCATTACGCTCACCATTCCTTTAAAAGCTCATTGCACGGATAAACATTTTGTCAAATCCTTCACTATTAGCAAGTTCCACTACCGTTATATCCCGAACCAGCTTTGATGCTACTTCCCTAATCTCTTCATTTAATAAAAAAGCTTTTCCGCCTGACTTAGAGGTATTTCCGACAAAGCGAATACGTCCAACAAACTCTGCAGGGAGCATTCCTATATTAATCAGACTACTTTCTTTTAGATGAAATCCAAAAGAACCTGCAATCTCTATTCGGTCTACATCTTCTGCACGAAGATCCATCTGCTTAAGAAGAGCCTCAATTCCAGCCCGAATTGCTCCTTTTGCTAATTGCACCTGACGAATATCCTTTTGGGTTAATACGATTTCACCGGTAATAGAAAAAGCTGGCTTGTTATTTTTTAAAATTAATTTATCTCCCAAGGAATAATAGCGACTTTCTTCATCCGGCTTATTTAGCTTACCTTTTGCTCCGATTATTCCCACTCTGACCAATTCACCAACAATATCAAGGAGCCCACTTCCACAAATTCCAATTCCTTCTGCATCTCCAATAATCCCGATTTCGATTACGTTTTCTTCCGTGATGGAGAATGATTCAACTGCTCCATTTCCAGCTCTCATGCCATATTCAATATTCATCCCTTCAAAGGCAGGGCCGGCAGCCGTTGAGGTAGCGAACAACTGACCATCCTTCGCCAATATCATCTCACCATTCGTTCCAATATCGATGAATAAGGTTGTTCCCTTCGTATGCTGTAACTGTGAAGCAATTACACCGGAGGTGATATCGGGGCCCACATAAGCTGATATGATTGGTGGTAGATAAATCAATCCGAACGGTGATATATTAAGGTGGTCAGATGCAGATATTGTATCACCCCCGTGAATTACCGCTGTGTACGGATACTGACCGAGCGGTTTTGGATTTACATTAGTTGCAAGATGAATCATCGCGGTATTCCCGCTATAAACCACCTCATAAATCCTCTTCCTCTTAATGGCATATTTGTTACATAACTCTTCAATCATTCTGTTTAGTTCTAGTGTAATTGCATCGTACATGAGCCTTAGTCCGTCTTCCTTCGAGGCGAGGTTAATTCTTGTTAGCACATCCTGTGCCTTCAGGCTCTGGGGATTTAGCGAGGAGATGGAGCCCAATTCAGCTCCGCTCTTTAGATCCACTAATGCAGCAACCAGTGTAGTTGTTCCGATATCCACTACCAGCCCATATGTTTCTCCTAAGGTATCTCCCTCTTCTACACCAAGTAAGCTTTCTCCCCCATATATCTCAGTTTTATCACCAACCCATTTCTTCGTAATATTAGGACGAATAAGGTATTCAAAGCTTTTACCCTCCGATAAAATCTTAAGGGATTTGTTTCTGGCTTCGGTATTATTAGTAATAACAGTAATGTCTGCATATACTTTGGTCTGACAGGAAAGCACGAAACCTCTATCCTCTTCTTCCCGTGATACACGATGATATACCTGTGCTATCTTTATACTTTCTCTTGCATGATTGATATCCTCCACCTGAACCTTGCATTTCCCACAGGTACCAAATGCATCACAAGGTGATTCAATCATAACACCCGCTATTCTTGCGGCTTGTAGAATCGTGGTTCCGGATTCTACCTTTACTTTAATTCTTTCCTTCTTAAAATATATCTCAGCCATCATTTCCCTCCGTAATTGCCCGGGTAAATGCTTTGATATTCTCTAGTGGAGTTGATGTACTGAGTCCGCAAGCCGGCGCTATAATATCAATTCTGTCTCTTAGCAGATGCTTCGCGGTTTGATACACTTTCTGAGATTCTCCAAACTCTAAGAGATAGGTGCTAAGATTGCCCATCGTTGTTAATGACTCATTCTCTTCCTTCATCTTTTTCAGATTCACAAATGCATCTACGCTAATCGCATTCCCTTTCAGCATATTCAGTTGAGGCTTTACCATACCCACTTCCCCGCAGATATGCACGATAACCGGCACTCCTAAACAGTGGATTGCGTCAATCAACTGATTTAAATACGGTACCGCATATTCTTCAAATAATCTTGGCCCCAGAATCTCTCCGGTCGCAGTCGGGTCGGCAATGGAGATTGCGCTTGCTCCCTGCTCGACCATTAGCGTTCCAT
The DNA here is from genome assembly GCF_059717775.1 of Variimorphobacter sp. HTMS_6. Taxonomy (NCBI): domain Bacteria; kingdom Bacillati; phylum Bacillota; class Clostridia; order Lachnospirales; family Lachnospiraceae; genus Variimorphobacter; species Variimorphobacter sp. HTMS_6. The sequence continues at coordinate 641,314 of NZ_AP046094.1, read as the reverse complement.
ATGAAATCAAGTGCTTAGTAACATAATCGAGTACCCTATGAGCACCGTCTCGTTCTCTTCGAAGCTGCTTTAGAAAATTCATCGGATCCACCAGCGAGGCTGCGGTACTAAGTGGACCGGTTAGACTACCGATTGCCGGAATATCCGGATATTTTTTAGATAATTGATAAATCGATTCAACAACCGCACCAACCCTGGGATGCTGTACCATTACAGAAGTCGGAAGAAAATCAACCTCCAGAACCGAATGATACCGTTCCTTCTCAATTTTTGGCTCACACTCTAAGGTTCCGAAATTAATCTCACTTCCAAGAACCTCTGCTTCAATCGTCATACAGAACGGGATACCGAAGTTCTCAAATCCGGTATTCTGATGCACATCATAAGCTAATTCACTCATCAAGTCATAGGAATGATGTGCCGCCGGAAGAGTGTGTCCTGTCGAATTCATAACATCAACAATCGCCGCATTCATCATTCCTCCAGGGCAAATCACCGGAGGGCGCTCCACTGCTTCCTTATTGAGAGCGCGTATCAAGCGTTCCTTAGGAGAAAACACATCCATATTAGCTCTCCTTTACGACAAGGTGCTTTGCCAGGCGAACTGCCTCTGTTGCATTTGCAGAGTAACCGTCCGCACCAATTTTATTGGCAAAGGACTGCGACACTGGCCCGCCGCCGATTGCAACCTTATACTGTTCTCTAATTCCTCTTTCCTTCAATAGCTCTATTACGTCTCCCATTCGATCCATCGTAGTAGTCATCAGAGAAGATATCATGATGATCTGAGCAGCTTCTTCCACCGCCCTGTCAACAAAGTTATTCACCGGCACATCACGGCCAAGATCAACCACCTCAAAATTTGCAGAGGACAGCATCAGTTTAACCAGATTTTTACCAATGTCATGTGTGTCTCCTTCAATTACACCGATTACAATTTTATGCTTTTGTGCAGAATCCTCTCGAAGTATATGGGGCTTGAGAATGTCAATTCCCACATTCATGGCATCGGAACACATTAAAAGTTCAGGAACAAAGTACTCCTCTTCTTCAAATAACTGCCCGGCACGCTCCATCCCCTTTGCCAAACCTTGATCAATTGCTTCATAAGCATCATATTCTGCTTCGATCACCTGATAGGATAAATCAGTAACCAAATCTTCATCCATATTAACCACTGCCTCGGCTAAGCCGGTATATAATTTTTCTTTTTCTATGCTCATATTTATCTCCATTCCTGTGCTCGATTTATTTGCATATAAAGTTTGAACCAAGGATTACGCAGGCACAAACTTTGCTTCCTATTAACGCTGTGCTACAATGACTGCCAACAGATCCTCAATCAGGGATAAGCTTCCTTCAAAGCCGGCATATCCGCGGTTTAGCACCACGCGATTACCTACCGGATAGGATACGGTCAGATGAGCAGCACCCAAATCAGTAGCAAATTCTCGTTCTAAATGGCTTCCAATAACAAAGGCAGGCGAAATATCATGGTAATACGGGCTATCGGAACGTCTTGGAACCAATTTCCACAGATGATTCCTGATTTCAGTAGGATCTGTCTCATATGCTATCCCAACAGGATATTCTGAGGTCAGTCCTTCCACAACCCGGTTAAATATCGCTTTATTCGTTTCAGACACTTCGGTTGTTACTACCATGAGAACAGGCAACCATCCCAAATCATCCGCTATAAACTTTGTAATGGAGGGTGCATAGTTCGCATCCCCGACAATAACTGCATATCGTTGCCAATCTAAATCATTATAAGCATCCGCTACGCGTTCAATATAACGATAATAATTCGTAGTTTCCCAATCAATAACTCCCTCAACCACTTCCGGAGAGAGCTCTAGTTCTTCCGCGATGCGACGCAAGAATTCGCTTGTCAGTGTTGGTCCGATTGGCAACTGTCCGGTAATATACGGTGTACCATGCTTTTGGTTAAAAGCTTTCGCTGCCGCTACACCAAAGAATTCGGATACAACGATATTTAGCTGTGCGTCGCCGGAATTCTTGATTCCTTCCAGAGTATCATGCTCCGTGAAAAAGGTATTTACCTCCAGACCTAGCTTCTCTAATAAGCTACGCAGCTTTAATAGATTTCCTCTCCAGAAAGCATCCTGTCCGGGAACAACTCCCCATAGATTTACCTTACCCTTTTTCGCTGTCTCTTTCTTTTCAATAAAATCCTGTGCGAGTGCAGATAGTACAATGTCATATCCTTTATATCCATCTCCTCGAAAGCCTCCCGCTTCCGCCCCGATGATATTCGCTCCCTGATCCTGAAAATCACGAACAACTGCCTGTATATCATCACCGATCATATCCGTCGTACAACCGGTTAGAACTATATATAATTCACCCTCAACAATCTCCAAAGTGGATTTAATCTGTTCCTCCAATCGTTCCAATCCTCCGAACACTACTTCACGCTCCAGTACGTTAGAGCTGGGAACAGCCAAACCACCGCAATATCCCGCTCCTAAGTATCCCGTTGTTCCATATTGGTTCCAATAGATACTTCCACCGCAGCCCATGGATGCATGAAGAATTGGCACGGTATTCGGAAGGGCTGATACTGTGAGCAAGGCTCCACCCAAGGCACAAAAGGCTCTAGGTCTTTCAATAAAACTATTACTCATGATTTACTTTTCCCCCTTTGATATATTGGAACGGGTTTTGCTGATACCAACTTTCGCGGTATGGCTGACGCACGTGTTTTGATAAATTATCATTAAAAGCAGTATTTTTAAAATGTCGGAATAATCTTCTTGCCACGTCAAAGGCTCCTGCATAACCACTGTAAATATTACCAGCGCCATAGATTGGCAGAATGGAACAGCCACATTTTGCTGCCCATACATTATCTGAATTATGACCGATATAAACATCCGGTTTATTACGATATATCAGATTTACTGCTTCAAACGGTTGTGCGGTAGCTACATTAATAATAATATTGGGATCCGCTTTTTCTAATTTAGCAACTTCATTTTCTCCAAATTCATCATAGTGATATGGTCTGACCGCAAGGATCTCCATTCCAAGTTCCTGTAGAAGAACGGCTGTGGAAAGAGTCCTGATTTCTCCGGCACTGAGCATCGCCGATTTACCCTTTAAGGTATCAAGAAGAGGTGTTAATGCCCTGTTTAGTTCTCTTTTTTCTTCTTCAATAATCTTATCTGCTGCCTCCTCCAGACCAAAGAACTTCGCAATCTGCTTTAACCAGATACCAGTATTGCGCATACCAATTGGCATCTGTCCGCCAATGAACGGTACCCCAAAACGTTCTTTCAGATAAGTCATAAAATAATCATCATGGGTTGGGCAAACTCCGATGGATAATGCGGCAAACGGAGCGATTCTGAATGCGTCCGGGTGAGCATCACAGGGAAGCATATTGACCTCCAATCCCAACTTATTCAATAATCGAATTAATTCCTTCTGATCCGGCCCTGTCATGGAAGATACATTCAGCAGATTAACCAGTCTGCTACGACGTTGCTTCTCCACTTCTACAGCAAGATCATTATTATATACACCAAACTGAACTTCATCCTCTCCATCCACAAAATTACGCAAGAAGGAATGGAAGATGGCGTCATACGCAGTCGCCATAACCTTCGTTTTAAATCCCTCACAGTGAATTGGTAAAATCGCTGCCGAAACCTGTTCCTTTAACGAATCTGCTACCGCATCAATATCATCACCAATAATAGCGGGAACACAGGTGGATAGAATAATAATTGCTTCAGGGCGATAACGCTTATCCGCCTCTAGCACTGCTTTTCTGAGCTTTTCTTCTCCACCGGTCACAACATCTTTTTCATTTAGATTGGTATTGAGCCAAAGCACTCCCTTTGGATTCTTATCACCGCTGTTAAACTGTCCTAATCTGATTGCTGCTCCCTGTGAATGGACTGCACCACCGCAGCCAATTGATCCATGGACAATTACTACCGTATCCTGCAGTGAAGTAAGAATTGCTGTTGCAGGAAGTAACTGGCAGATTGTTCCCTGACTGAACGCTCTTCTTCTATTTTTAAGGCAACCTCCGCAGAACTGCTTATGTACTTCACCAATTTTCCCACCAAATTCTATTGTTGTACCGAGTCTGTTTTCACGGCACGGTGCTGCATTTAATTCCAAATAACTCAAGGTAATCCCTCCGTTCTATCTTAATGACTATGCTTCCATTGATGTGCTGCTTCTACCATAGCCTTCACATTCTGTTCCGGTACCTTGGCTGAGATATCACAACCCGGAAGGAGCAAAAAACCTCCATCCCGCGCTGCATTGTTCAAACAACCGATCGTCACCTCGTATACACCGTCCGGATGTTGATCTTCTAATACCGATACCGGATTCACATTGCCTGCTATCCCTATCTTTCCATCTAATATCTCTTTTGCTTTTCCAAGATCCACTTTCGAATCCAGTGAAATCACCTGTATTCCGGTTTGAGGTAACAGATGTAGTCGATCAGTAATATTACCGCATATGTGAAGAATTGAGAGCTTCTGATACCCCTTCAAACGCTCCAACACTCTTGTGAGATAGGGAAGCACCACTGCTTCAAAGTGTCTTGAGGACACCACATCACCTGAAGCACTGGGATCAGCAATGAAGATACCGTCAATTCCGTCAACCTTAAGCATTTCCTCATAATATGCCACGGACAAATCAGTCGTAAAATTCAACAACTTTTCTACCAATGGCTTATTCTTATAAAGTGCTTTGGATAGATTCTCAAGACCATATATCTGGCCTGCTAAGGTAAAGGGTGCCCTACCACTTACGAATATGCTCCGCTTACCGTTATTTCTTTCCACTACTCCCTTTGCTACCTCTTTCAACCATTGAACCTTGGGTGATTGAAGCGCCTTTGCGATATCCAGCTTATCAATATCCTCTTCCTTCTCTACGAGAAGTGAGATGATCTCCGGTGCTCCATTAGCGCTAAACCGGATGGTTGCTCCCAGAGCCTCTATTACAAATGCGGTCGCACCGGTTCCTACTGTTACAAAATCTGCATCCAAACGATCATTGACGCGGAAGAATATATCTGCCGCCTCATCGGGATTGGATAACAAATCCTGTAATGTTCTATTCTCAGCAAAGATTGGCCAACTGCCACCGAGGCAAAAGCCGGCCGGTATTCTCTCCGGCTTTTCCAGATGAAATGCCTTTTCCACTAATTCTTTTGATACTGACATGTAGATACCTCCCTCATACTTACTTGCTTGCTAATTTGTTCCAAAGCCATCCGCCTCCTGACACACTACGTTACGTGCCTTATCTTTGGATTAGTTGGCACCGAGGATTTCGCAGGCACAAACTTCTAAGTGTGAATTATGCTTTTCAATAATTCACATTATTTTCAAATTCGGATCGTCAAATAATCCGGTTGAGAGATAACGTTCTCCTGTATCCGGTAACAATACAACAATGGTTTTTCCACGATTTTCTTCCCTTTTTGCTATCTGTACCGCAGCAAACGCCGCAGCTCCGGAGGAGATTCCAACCAATAGACCTTCTTTTTGTGCAAGTTCTCGGGCTGTATCAAAGGCTTCTTCATTCTTAACACGAAAAATCTCATCAACAACACCCAATTGAAAGATCTCAGGCACAAATCCAGCTCCGATTCCCTGAATTTTATGAGCTCCGGCTGCACCTCCTGATAATACCGGAGAATCATTCGGCTCAACTGCAATAACCTGGATTGATAGCTTCTTCTCCTTCAAGGCTTCCCCAACTCCGGTAACCGTACCTCCCGTACCTACACCTCCAATGAATATATCAACCTCACCTTCCGTATCTTTCCATATCTCTTCTGCCGTAGTCAACCTATGTATCTTAGGATTTGACGGGTTACGAAACTGTTGAGGTATAAAGCTGTTCGGTATCTGAGCGGATATCTCCTCTGCTTTTCGTATTGCTCCGCGCATCCCATCCGCTCCTGGGGTTAGTACCAATTCTGCCCCGTATGCCTTTAAGAGATTACGCCTCTCCACACTCATCGTCTCCGGCATGGTGATAATAATTCGATATCCTAATGCTGCAGCGACAAAGGCAAGACCTACACCGGTGTTACCACTGGTAGGTTCAATAATCACGGTGTCTTTATTAATTAATCCTTCCTCTTGAGCAGCCTGAATCATCGCAAAACCGATTCGATCCTTCACACTTCCTGCCGGATTGAAATACTCAAGTTTTGCAACCAGGGTTGCCTTCACATTCTTGTTTTGGGTAAATCGATTTAGTTGAAGAAGCGGTGTGTTACCAATCAACTCCACCAAACTCTGTTTATAAGTAGCCATCTCTGTTCCCTCCTTATATTGATCTAATCATATCCTACCGAATCATTCCGTTATACGGCTCACCTATTTCAACTCGATAACTAATATCAATCTAATCACTGAATTGCATAGACATAATATTATATTATTCATATATGTATTGTATGGTTAGTGTGATTATATCCTTATGTCAATGCACTGTCAATAATTACATACTAAATTTATATGTCAACTATCCGTCATCTTTTTACCAAACTTGATACATAATTTCAATGCTGTCTATCTTCTGTCAACTTACTGAAAAAGGCGGAAGAGACAACAGCCCCTCCCACCTCAATAGATCACAATCTCTGCTCACCAAACTTGTAGAATCGCTTAAGAATTAGTTGACCATATTCCTCATCATTGATTCCTCGGTAGAGTTCCTCTATCGGATACTCTCTTCGTATCAATTCATCCTCCTGATTTTTCAAATGAAAGTAAGCAATCTCCGGATTAAACTCCGGATGAAATTGTACACCCCAGATATATTTGCCAAATTTCACTCCGTGATACGCTTCATGATCACCGGTCGCTAATACTCTGGCATTGTCAGGCAGTTCAAGAATACTTTGATAATGTGCTACATAGCCTGAAAATTCTTTTGGAAAATCATGAAAGATTGGATCATCCCCAACTTCATCGGTAATCCGAATTTTACACTGCCCATATTCCGGTCCCTTCGGATGATAGCCAACCTTTCCACCAAAAGCATAGCCAAGTAGCTGATGGCCAAAACAGATACCTAGTATCGGGATCTTTTTTGTGGATAGTAATCTCAACCATGCAGCCGTTACTTTCATCCATGCCGCTTCTTCTGTAATCATATCTTTCGAGCCTGATATTATGACCGAAGAGGTATTTTCAGGTAAATACGGCGGTTCATTTTTATAAACTGAGATTACCCGTACTTTCTCACGATCAATTCCGATTTTACTTATAATCAGATCTTCAAATTCCCCATATTTTTCTTTTACAGCATCCAAAGTGGAGCCAGTTTTAATAATAAGTAATTTCCCCATAAATTACCTATATGAATTCGAAATATCTCTGCCACTCCCAATCAGTTACAGCAGAATTGAATAGTTCGACTTCATGCCTTCCTAATGTAAGGTATAATTTTATAAATTCTTCTCCGAAAAAGTCTTTTGCATCATTACTTTCTTCAAGATAATCTAACGCGCTTGCCAAGGTCTTAGGAAACTCTAAAGAGTTATCTGTTACCTCCGGAAGAGCCAGCTTGTTCTCTATACCATATAGACCGGATGCAAGACTAGCTGCGATGATTAGATATGGGTTTGCGGCTGCAGATCCATTTCTCTGTTCAAATCGACTGCTCTTGCCAAGCCCAAGTAGCGATCTGGTAGATACCGTTCGATTATCCTGTGCCCAGGTTACATTTGTCGGAGCAAAGGAATTCTCCTGGAATCTCTTATAATCATTAATTGTCGGAGAGACCAACGCATTGAACTCTCTTGAAAACTTTAATAATCCAGCAAGATATCCATCCGCTATACTCTTATCACTTTCAAAATAGTTAACACTCAAATCCTCATTCCATAAGCTTTGGTGAACATGAAATCCGGAGCCGGACTCTTTCGACCAAGGCTTTGGCATGAAGGAGGCATATAAATTATGCTTTCTTGCAATTTCCTTCACCGCATTTTTTATTAATACGGTGTTATCAGCCATCTCAAGTACGTCACCATACTCTGGAATCACTTCTATCTGCCCCGGTCCGTATTCAATGTGGAAAGCTTCCAGAGGAACCCCCAATTCCTCCAGTCCATCCCTCATCTCACGAATCACATATTCAAGTTCTGCACCACGGTATAAAGAATAGCACTGTACTCCATCAAACACTGGCTTTTTATTTGAGTCAAATAAATAGAATTCTAATTCTGAACCCACTAATGGTCTAAGCCCTAGCTTTTTATAACGTTCTAAAACACGTATCAACACTTCTCTTGGATTCACTTTAACCGGATGCCCTTCTTCATCTACCAGTTCAGCAAATACAAATGCACTTCCTTCTCTCCATGGAATTTTTCGTAATGTGCTTAATATTGGTTTGGCATTCATATCCGGAAATCCATTCTGAAAATTAGCTAAATCAATATCATCATACACTCCACACTGAATATCCCATGCAAAAGGTGCTTTTGCTAATCCTGTTCCGCTTTCTGCTATTTTCAAAAAGTGTCTTGCCGGAAGTCGTTTTCCTCGTAGAACTCCACATATATCTGCGAATCCCACTTCAACCGTTGTAATCTGATTTTCTTCTATGTATTTTTTTATATCCTGAACACTCATCTAGATTCCCTCGCCATCTCCGTTTATTCTGATATCTTTATAGTGCTGATGAACACTATCAACGTAATTAGTAATATTACTTGATACCTCGGGAGCCTGTAGCTTACGAATTAAGAACCACAAACCTCCAACTACCAACCATGCAAGGAAGATGAAGATAAAATACGGCAATGGTGCAGGTGAAATCGAATTAGAGTATACACTGCCAAAGATCGGTACCAATAAAACAAGAATTGTAATTGCTGCCAATATGATGTGCTTCGCTTTTAACTCCTTCTCTTTTGCCAGATAAAACGGAGTAGATATTGCAATCAATGCATACACAAAGATGAAGCCATACGTTGCTAATGTTCCGGTCCAGCTGTAAATCGTAATAATTAATTCGTTATTTTTATAAAAATCATTGATATGTGTTAAGCCGCCACGATTAATTATTAAAAGAAATGTAACTGCTGCAGCCAACGCTGCAGATATGGTTATTGCAATATGAGGTGTTTTATTTTTCTCGTGGATATTCCCAACAGATGGATGAAATAATCCGTGTTGACCCATAGAGAATAAAATACGAGCACCCGCATTGGTGCAAGCAAGGAAACAAGACCAAAAGCTGATTAAAGCGCCGACAGAAATCAAAACACCAAGAAACTTTATTCCATAAAAGGATGCAAGGTCAGCTAATGGTGCCGCCGAGCTACTCAATGTGGTATCTCTTCCTTCAAACCCAAGAATCTCAGAGTGGGAAAGAAGAATAAAGAATAATCCCACAAATACCGCACTAATAATTAAAGCTCTTGGAATTGTTTTTAACGGTTTCTTTGCTTCATCTCCAAGAGATGTTGCACTCTCAAAACCAACAAAACTAAAGAATGCAAGTACTAAGCCAAGTCCAATACCACTTGGAGTAACATTCTTTAATGTAATTTGATTAAGATCGATTTTAAAACCAGTTTTTACAAGAACTACAATAGCAAGGATGAAGATTAGGATTAAAGCGATAACTTCAAAACCTAGCATCAACTTTGCTGACAACTGGATATCCTTAATTGCGATATACCATGCAATTACAGCACCCACAATACCGATTACCAAAGGTGAAACGGTTATTCCACTATAGGATATTAATACATGTGCATAATTGATAAATCCCCCTAACACAGCGCTGGCTGTTAATAGATAAGCTAGAACCAGAGCCCATCCTGCAATTACACCGGCTCCACTTCCAAGCCCTTTTACAACAAATGAATATAGAGACCCCGGTGATGCAGATCGCTTTGTATATTGATTAAGGTTTGCTCCTACTAACAAAATTGCAATGGTCGCAAAGGAATAGGATAACCAGGTTCCATTTCCTGCAAAATAAAATACTAACGGAATAACAAGAGCCGGGGTTGCACTAGGCGCAATACTTGCGATGGATTGTGCAAGGACCTCAATTGGGGATAATATGGACTTCTTTAGTCCTGATTCTTTTACTTGAATACTATTTTCTTTACTCATTCAATACTCCTATCTGCCTCACAGGCTGTTTCATACTTATGAAATCCATTTTAAATAACAGCCAAACTACAACATCGCTTCATACAACCACTCCTTCTATTCTTTTTACATAATTTGTTCCCTAACACTCAGGCAAAACTTAATACCTATACTTCTGTTTGTTAATTTCACAAACAAAAAGAGACCGCTCACCCTTTCGGAAGAACAGCCTCTAGTTTTCTAGTCAGCAAATATTTATCTCATATATCTCTTATATGTTTAGTATTATATTTTATGACTATAAATCTGTCAACTATTTTTTTGTCAATTTTATTCAGTGTTATTTCTATCTCACTAATTGATTATTGACATTAATTTATTTGTACTGTCTCATAATCCCTCTCATGCTCCAGCATACGGAGCAGCTGCTTGTTCCTCCAGTTCACCTCTTTGCACACGCTTGGTATCATATACCATATATCATCCAAATATCGATAAAATCCTGCAATTACATTCGGATTAACACAATACAACCTTTTCTTGTATTTATTCACATTCCAGGCCGCGACCAAACAATCATCCTGAACCATAATACTTAAATGCTCCGGTATATAACTCAGATAGCGAAAAGATGTAAATATCAATTGATTCTCCTTACCCTCCGGTGCTTGAAGGATTGACCGAAGCATACTTCTCCAGTTTTCCCTTGATATCAATATCTTCCTTCCACACAATACAGAAAGGTTATTGTCAAAGATACGGGACTGGGAGGACATTTCCTCCAAATAATCCAGATTAAAAATCGAGATATAGTTACAGCGTTTTTTCACCTGGCGGATTCTTCTATGGATTACTAAACATTCTTCTATCTCATCATCACCGACCAGATTATCCTGTAATATTTTTAACAGCAAATCCTCTTCTATAATCTGTAAGGTCAGGGATGGATTCAGCATATAAATGCGGTTTCTGCTTTTAATATATTCCTCAACCGCATCCATCATTAATACTGCTTCCTGTACAGCTACAGTCTCAATTAGTTTTTTTGAACGATGATAGACCTTCTTAGCGCTATTTGTCAAAAAATCAATAGTTTCCGTATTATGATACATCATTCCTTGCAGTGAATTCGGACTTCCCTCAGCAGATATGCATTGCAGCGCAATCTCATCCTTTACTAAAAAAGATGTACTATAGTACTGCTCCTCATGAAGTCTGGGATGCACCCATACCTCAACTCCGTCGGTAAGATATAATTCCATCCACCTGAAAATCGCACGGTAAGGTCTATGGATATCAGTATCACAATCTACGATAATAAACTTATGTCCATATTCCAGAACCGGACGAAACAATTCCATATAAGCATGGATCCTCATCTGCTTATCTCTGCCTTCTTCACCATAATTCCAGTTGATACCCGAATAATCAATCATATACATCACTTTTCCAGGTGAAAGGGTGAGCAAGTATTTCATATAATATGCCACCGCCTCAAATATACCCTTGTCTCCAAGAAAGATACTGACATTTGTATTATATCCGTTCTTAGGTGTGTAGACCCGTTTTTGTTTTCCCTCATCTCTTTGCTTCATCTCGATTGATTCTTCCGTCAGCCATAAGCAGAAGGCCTCTATCTTTTGATCATTATTCGTATATATTACGTCCGGTCGGTATGCTTTCAAAATATTATGAATTACCTTTCGCTTCTTCTCAGACTCCGATAATATCAAATATTGGGCAACCTTATTGATATATGGACTATCGTATCCTAGTTTTCTGCGCTGGTTTCGCCACTTACTTACCAACGTCTTATCTATCATTAGATTTTCCGATATTGAATTGCCCGATATATCCAAAGCTTTCATCACGTAATCCAGCTTTGAGTGGCTTTCCATATTCCCTTCACCTCCTAAATCGTCCTATATCTTAACCCAGCCTTTCATCCTTACATACCCAAGGTGCATGCAACCATTCAAAACACAGCATAAAATTCATCATTTTATATATATCATATTATGCAGATATGTTATATATGTTTACTCTATGTTTTGTATCTTACCCTACAACGTTTCTCTTGTCAACCCCGAAGTGAGGATTTTCCAATTCCTCCGGATTTGATGACGAAAAAAGAGACGCTTCGATTGATTACGATAGAATCAACTGAATGCATCTCTCTTATTTCATTTATATTATTTACAAATTACTTTTTCTTTCTTCCGACAAACCAATATCCCATGCCGATGAAAACAGCTCCTCCTACAATATTCCCCAAAGTTACAGGAATGATGTTATGTAGGAAGCCACCAATTGTAAGTCCGCTACCCGGCACTAATAATGCCACCGACATAACTGTCATATTTGCCACACTATGCTCAAATCCAGAGGTGATAAATGCAAATAAGCACCAGAATATCATGATCAACTTCGCGGTCTCATCCTTTAGTTTGATATAGGATAAAACAGCCAGGCACACTAACATATTACAAAGGATACCTTTAAAGAATAATTCCACCACATCACCGGACATCTTAGTTGCACTAACCTTCACGAAGAAATCCCCAATCGGTCCGGTCGCTGAACCGGATAACACAAACATGTATGCTAATAAAATACTTCCCACAAGATTGCCAAAGAAGGAGTAAATCCAAATCTTAATTGTATCCAACCACTTCACTTTTTTATCGAGCGAAGCAACCGTCATAATCATGTTATTGCCGGTAAATAGTTCAGAACCAACCATAAGAACTAAACTGAGGGCAATACCAAACGATACTCCCATTAAAATCTTCTTATATGGTGCATCGCCTAACATGCCTCCCACACTAAATATTAATAAAATACCAAATCCAACATAGATTCCGGCCAACATCGAAAGTATTAAATATTTTACTTTACTTTCCTTTAACATACTTACTTTTGTCTGACCAATACCCGATATCTTATCTACCAATTCTTCGTACATAATTATTACCTGTCCCTTTCATCAAAACCTGCGGGTTACCCGGCAGGGATATTTGTGTATACTTCAATCTAATGAACTATCTTATAATATTTCAATAATCACTGCATAAATTTTTATAGCTTTTATGTTTTTCATTTCATATGCTATATACATAAAGTAATTACTAAGTACCCTAATAAATAAACTTATTGCTAAGTAGCCTAATACATAAGCTTATTACTGGATAGCCTAATACATCAACACTTTGAGCTTAAGATTACGAAGCACCCCAACCCATAAACCCCTTCGAGTTTATGAAATCTATTAACCTTGATAGGTCAACAGATATCTTAAATGCATTCTTTCTTGGTTTAATAAGAATTCAATATCCTCATAACATCCCTCGGAGATAATCTGTTTCATTTCATTCAGAAACAGAATTGTTTCCTTCTCCAAAGTAATTGCGAAAGCATATCCCTGATCAAATGCTTCAACTTCGCCGGAGGATTTTAATAGTGACAAATTATTCTTAAGTAAGGAGTCCATATATTCTTTATACTCCTGTGTCGCAGTACTGCTTACTAAGTTAATCTTCTCTGCAAGGTATCTGCTATAAATTTCTTTGTGAGCATTTTCTTCAATTGCCAACCTCTCGAAAAGGGACTTCAAATTCGAGTTTTGGGTCAATGAAACCATCTTCGTATAATGTTGATTCCCCAAAGTCTCCAGTTCGATCAGTACATTCAGTAAGTCTTCTAATAAAAATACCTCTTGCATGCTATCCCTCCTATACCTTATTGAAATTCCTCATTATTATTGTGCCAATACCCGGACCACTGAATATTTCTAGCTATCTTCGCTTCTTTGTTCAATATAATTCCTTCCATCACTTCGTTTTTAAATACCTGATACCCAACGCGATCTACGATATAACCGATGTGCTCCTTCGGAAGGGTACGATCAATGTAGCGATCAACGAACTGATAGGTATTCTTTATAATTTGGATAATAACATCTTCTGTCGCCCATTTGATAAATGGCATTGCTAGTCGAGGATTCTTCTTACCGGTTCTGCCCATGATTACCATGTTGAAAAATTTTGTCTCACTTCTGGTCCAAGCTCCTGTCGGACATTTCAAAACACATTCTCCACATCCGATACAAAGCTTCTCATCTCTTTCCACGGTGAAATCCTTCATCGTAAGTGCGCCGGTAACTCTCTTTTTACAATTCTTTACGCAGGCATCACAGCTGATGCACTTAGAGGCATCGTATTGTGGCTGTGTTACACAGATGATACCAAAATCCTGCATATGTGCTTTGATACAATCATTCGGACATCCGGTAACCGCAATTTTAAAATGAAAATCATGCGGGAATACTGCTTTTTCAATATCTCTTGCAATTCTTGTTGTATCATTATTTGCATAAGGACATACTCTGTTGCCAATGCAGGCAGAAATATTTCTCGTACCGGCCGCCGGATATCCTTCTCCACGAATCGTCATATTCAAGCCCAAATCTTCAATCATCGGCCTGATTTTTTGGTTAATCTCCGGGATCGCATCGAAATCGATGTCCGGAATTTCAAAACCCTGTCTCGTTGTAATATGAACCGTACCATTTCCATATTCATTCGCGATGGATTCGATTAACGGAAAAAATCTAGCCTCTAAATGTCCCCCCGGCACTCGGATTCTCAAAGCTGTTTTATTTCTAACCTTAGTGATGCGGTATGCATTTTTTGCTATTACTTTTCTATTAACACTCATAAGTGCCTCCTAATCCAGTAGATTTTTTGCTTTCACATAGTTAAATACGGGCCCTTCCAGACATACGTATGTTTCATCGATTTTACAATGTCCGCATTTTCCGATACCGCAGCTCATCTTACGCTCAAAGGATACCCATATGTTCTCCTCTTGAAATCCGTTCTTAATTAACTCCAGTGTCATGAATTTCATCATAATCGGTGGTCCAACTACGATTGCCATCTTATTCTTAACATCACTAAGATCAAGGCTAGTTACATGTGTTGTGATCAGTCCGGTTTTCCCTTCCCAGCCTTCCACCGATTGATCAACCGTTAAACAGACATGACATTTTTCTTCCCACTCTGCGATTTCTTCGGGAAACAGGATGTCCTTTGGAGTTTTAAAGCCTAGCATAATTTCTAACTGCTTCACTTCTGACGGATTATTAACAAAGTATCGAATCGGGTTTTTCACCGGTGCAAGACCAGTTCCACCTGCAATAATCACTAAATCCTTACCTCTAAACTGATTCAGATCAAAGCCATTTCCGTAAGGTCCTCTCATATATAAGGAATCCCCAATCTTTAAATCGAATATTTTATCAGTCAGACGCCCCACCTTACGAATTGTCATATCCATTGAAGTGTCATCAAAATCACTGATGGATATCGGAGCTTCTCCTACACCCGGGATGGAGATCTCCATAAATTGACCACCAACTATTTTTCCTTCATAGGCAATCCTATAGGTCACATCGATATCCGTTTGCGGCTTGATATCCAGAATTTTATAAGCTTTCGGTAAATAAGGGTTATTCATCTTTTTGACCCTCCATCACTATTTCATTGAGTTTGTTGATACATTTTGAGAAGGAAATGTACTCCGGACAAATATCGTCACATCGTCCACATCCTACGCACATGTGATAGCCAAACCGTTTATAGAAATCATTAATTTTATGCATTGTCTTAAAACGCATACGATCACCATTCTTATCTCTAAAATGATGTCCGCCGGCCATATCAGTATAACCATCAACATGACAACTAGCCCATACTCTTCTGCGTTCGCCGATCTGTTGTTCCTTGTTGATTTGTATATCCTGCATGCTGTAGCAAGAACAGGAGATACAAACGGTATTACAACGTCCACATCCGATACATCTTGAGGTATACTCTTTCCACAAGTCATGATTAAAGGTTTCCTTCGTCACTAATTCAACCGGTGGAATATGAACCTTCACCTTATTCTCCTGAATAAATTGTGGTTCAAACTCTTCGCTTACTCCTGCCTTTAATTCATCCAGATCAAGAGTTTCATCCTTCACCTTCCAGAGAATTTCTTCCCCTTCTATGCGGATTGCTGCTTCATATTCATCCGTTTTGTTCGCATCCATCGATACACAAAAGCAGCTGTCAAAGCCTTTAACACATTCTATTAATACAAACTTCAAAAGCTTACGTCTTCTTAAATAATAATAATCCTGCTCCGGTCCGTTCTTTAAGAACATTGCGTCCAGACGCTTAATACCGTTAATATCACACGGTCTTAAAAACAGTAGAATCGGTTTTGTATTAATCACCGGTTCAATAATCTGATTATTGAAAAATTGAAATAATGTCTCTCTGATCGGATAGAACACTTCTTTCGGAGAATACGCTGATTTCTCTTGTAATTCCATTTCCTCTAAGGAAGTCACCGGGCCATAACAAATCAAATCCGTATCTGAAAAGGAGCCCTTACCCTTTTTACGCTGCGGTGCAAAAATCTGATAGTTCTTAGATAATTCTGTTAAATATTTGTCAAACTGCTCCAGATTAAGCCTGTAACCCATGACAGTACCTCCTCGTATTCATCTTTGTAATTATTATATCAAGCATAATTTTTACATGATGTATCCATGGCTACATTTAACCTCTGATTTATCTGGTATATTAAATGCAACGACTTTTCTTATCGTTAATAAAACAGTTTTAATACGAAGTAATTGAATTTCAATGAATCTTATATTACAATTACTATTCATATGCTACATTTTAAGGAGGTTTCTATTATGCAATTAATTACAAAAACTATGATTATCGGAGAAATCCTACAAATCAACCCGGCCTTCGTACCGATTTTACTCAATTCCGGTATGCATTGCCTCGGATGCCCATCCTCGCAGGTTGAGTCCTTAGAGGATGCATGTGCAGTACATGGCATCGACGTGGATGTTCTCGTAAATAAATTAAATGAGTATCTCTCTGTATCCGCAGCAGAGTAAGATAGCAGATAATAATAATTATTAATGCTTGCGAAAATACGTAATTTATTTATTAAAAAAGCACTTGAATTGATATCATTATTTCGGCTTGCTATAACATATACGCCGTCAAATAGATATTAATTCAAGTGCTTTCGTAAAATATAGGAATGTATCTTCACACGTATATATAGTGTAATTATCTATTAACCTTCTCCAGTATCTCATTCAAAGCAGTACCACTGCTAGAGTGACACCTTATAATCTCCGCTTTACTTCTCTCCGCTTCCACCATCGCACATCGTACCATTTTATGAGAAACTGTATTCGTAAATAATATAACGACATCCGGAGATCCGATCTGATCACTAAGGTTCGCACTCATCTGCGTGAATACCTTAGCCTTACATTTATGGTTCTTACAGATTTTCTTATACTGACAGACCATACGGTCATGTCCACCGATTATTACTATGCTCATGCTATTTCCTTTCCTAAGACCCTTTAATAATAGGATCTTCCTCTGCATTCATGGGTTAACCTGCTAGTTGCTGTAATTCCTGTTCACGATAAGTAATGATAACCTCTCGTATGCATCTTCCGTTAAAAATCATTTGTATTACATTTTTCTTTGCTCTATCAAAGTGATGAAACAAATGTATCTTCTCAGGCAAATCTTTATAAACCTTCCAGTACCCGGAATGCAGGAAGTTCTTACCTTCATTTACAATAAACCCATTCACATCCTCAATCGGATACCCTAATAGTAGTCCCATCTCATGAGGGAAATCCGCCCCTGATAGAATATAATTCTCGTATCTTTTTTGAAATTGTGCCAGTAAATGCCCAAGTTCAAAATCCTCATATCCAAGTTCATAAAAAAATGTTACGACAGCCTCGTTTGTTAGTTCCTTCTTTAATCTATCCTCTTTATATAATAACAATGTTGTTTTTATCTTCGTCTCCATAAGTAAGAAATATGAGATTCCTGTTTCCCTCAGTATCTCTTCAATCTCTTCACAGTTCTTATTCTGAACAATCAACAAATTTGATATCTTTAGCCCTGCGAACAGAGGTGCACACTGTAACGCTAATTGAGTTTCAATATTATGTAAATCCAATCGCTGTAAAAAATAAAAAGTCTCTTTACACATATCTCCTCCTAGCGAGTTAGTTTCAACTAACTCTGTATTAAAAAAATATTTCTTATTCAATAATCTTGTATTTAAAATGTTTATTATAATGCTTTATCTAAATTTCATGTCGACAGTCCTTACTGTCTTATTATACATCAGCTATGACCTTTAACAAAACCTATCCCATGGTAATTATACTTCATTTTATATCAGCTCAGATGGCCGTAACCTCATCCCAGTGCTCCAGCACATATTGTCCGATTACCGGATCATACATTTTACCTAAATTCTGTTCTATCTCATTAAAACAATAGGACAAAGTATTTGCCTTACGATAGCTACGGTTTGATGTCATAGCATCAATCGAGTCACATATTGCGATAATTCTCGCACCAACCGGTATCTCCTCCCCCTTAATATTCTGGGGATATCCTAATCCATCGAAACGTTCATGATGAAAGAGTACGATATCTTTCAATTCATTTAGGTGGGAGGACTTGCTTAAGATCTCCGCTCCTATCTGAGGATGCTTTTTCATCATCTCCCATTCCTCTCTGATAAGTTTATCTGATTTGTTTAAGACTATATCTGGGACTCCAATTTTACCGATATCATGTAAATGCGCAGCAATATGGATTTTCTCAGTATCATTACTATTCAACCCTATTAGTCGACAAACCTTCAGTGCCATATCACTGACCCTCTGAGAGTGACCCGCCGTATAGGTATCTTTCGCATCTAGTGCACTGACAATGCATTCGATTATTTCATGATAATCTATCTCATTTGTAAGAATCTGCCCCATATTTCTGTCTCCTTAGTAGTGTATTCGTTAGTGGCAATGTCCTCCACAGTCCTTGCAGGCTCCACCGCAATGCACTGAATTTCCAGCCTTCTTTTCGCGAACCATATTCTTAACAATTAAACCTACAACTCCGATTACTACAATTGCTGTAATAGCAGTACCCATGACATATCCTCCTTATCATTAAACCATTAATTTAAACAACAAAAACAATATCCATTACAAATCTTATATACTATAGCAAATATATATTTATGAAGTTCAACCGGTTTTTTCATATTCCAAGTACCGGTTGAACTCTTATATACAACAACATAATATTTATTTTAGTGCATTTTAAAACATCTACATCAATCAGTTGCCTAAAGACTTCTATAATCTTAAATAGATTGCCTTATATATTAGCTTCTCTGCTTCGCCGGTCTAAACAGAAGATATCCAAATACTACAATCAGTGCAAATGCTGCAACTGTACCCATTCCAAATGTTCCTGTTATGATTAACGTACCAATCTGGAATACACATAATGCCACACAGTATGCAAGCAATGTCTGATAACCTACCGCGAACCAGAACCATTTTGTATTATTCATTTCTCTTTTGATTGCACCCATTGCTGCAAAGCATGGTGCGCATAAGAGGTTAAATACCAGGAAGGAATACGCTGCTGACATTGTTAAGTTTCCTGCAAGACTTCCCCAGATTTCATTACCATTTTCCGCAACCTCAGCAAAACCAAAGAGAATACCGAACGTACCAACAACATTCTCCTTTGCAATCAGACCGGTTACTGCTGCCACTGAGAACTTCCAGTCACCCCAACCGAGTGGAATAAACAGCCAAGATATCGCTCCGCCAAGCTTTGCTAATATACTATGATCCAGCTCCATTGCATCCAGCATACGGAAACTTCCGTTTACCCAACCAAAACTCATTGCAAACCATAATACAATTGTGGAGAGGAGTATGATGGTTCCTGCCTTTCTAATAAAGGACCAACCTCTTTCCCACATACTACGAAGAATGTTCATAAGTGTCGGCATATGGTATGCCGGAAGCTCCATTACAAAAGTAGCGGGATCTCCTGCAAACATCTTCGTCTTCTTCAATATTATACCTGAGCAGATAATAGCCATAATTCCTACAAAATAAGCACTTGGGGCAACCCACCAAGCTCCATGAAATATCGCTCCGGCTATCAACGCAATGATTGGGAGTTTCGCTCCACATGGAATAAAGGTAGTTGTCATAATTGTCATTTTACGATCGCGGTCATTCTCAATCGTTCTGGAGGACATGATTCCTGGAACACCACAACCACTACCGATTAACATCGGTATGAAGGATTTTCCGGATAGTCCGAACTTGCGGAAGATACGATCCATAATAAATGCAACTCTTGCCATATAACCACAAGCCTCAAGGAATGCAAGAAAAGCGAATAACACAAGCATCTGAGGCACAAATCCAAGTACCGCGCCTACTCCTGCTACAATACCATCAAGAATTAAGCTTTGTAACCAATCAGCGCAACCGATTGCATTTAAGAGTGATTCAATCATAACCGGAACTCCCGGGATATGTAACGATGCAATACCGAATAGGTTCCATCCTTCGCCGAACACACCATCATTTGCCCAATCCGTTGCCCAGGTTCCAACCGTAGTGACCGATACATAGTAAACTATAATCATAACTGCAGCAAAGATAGGTAATGCCAGTATTCTGTTCGTAACAACACGGTCAATTTTATCGGATAAAGTAAGATCTTTTCTCTTGGTTCTGGTATAACAATCGTTGATAATGGAGGAAATATAAACATATCTTTCATTTGTGATGATACTTTCTGTATCGTCATCATATTTCTCTTCAAGATCATCTATGTACTGGCTCACTTCAGGAACTGTTTTCATCTGACTCTTGATCTTATCATCCTTCTCAAGAAGTTTGATCGCATAAAAACGTCTCAGTTCCTCCGGGATATCCGCACCAAGCATCTCCTTCACCGAATTGATAACGGATTCGACTCCCTCATCAAATTCATGTACCGGGACAGCTGCAAGATTATTCTTGGCAAGTGCTACTGCTTTATCCGCTGCTTCACGAATTCCGGATCCTTTTAATGCTGAGATTTCAACCACTTCACAGCCAAGCTTTTTGGAAAGCTTACTAATATGTATCTTATCTCCGGTCTTCTCCAGAATATCCATCATATTAACTGCCATGATTACCGGAATTCCAAGCTCCATTAACTGCGTAGAAAGATACAGGTTTCTCTCCAAATTCGTTCCATCCACGATATTAAGAATCGCATCCGGTCTCTCACCAATTAAATAATTTCTTGCTACAACCTCTTCTAAGGTATAGGGAGATAAAGAATAGATACCCGGTAAATCTATTACGATGACATCCTTATGCCCCTTTAATTTACCCTCTTTTTTCTCTACCGTTACTCCCGGCCAGTTACCTACGAATTGGTTTGAACCTGTGAGTGCATTAAACAAAGTTGTTTTACCACAGTTCGGATTTCCGGCAAGTGCGATTTTTATAGACATCTCAATACTCCTTTCGCCAAATGGCATTTTGTAAACGTATTATTTATCGATTGTTTCGATTAGTCTTAACTAACTGTCCTGCAAAAAAATTTATTCTACTTCTATCATCTCAGCATCTGCCTTACGAAGGGATAATTCATATCCTCTAACTGTAATTTCAATGGGGTCACCAAGTGGTGCAACTTTTCGAACAAATAATTCAACGCCCTTCGTTATACCCATATCCATAATACGTCTCTTCACCGGACCTTCTCCAGTTAATTTGACTACTTTGACCGTATGACCAATCGCGATCTCCTTTAAGGTTTTCATCAGCAATTCCTTTCTTAATACTATTTCATTAAACCATTATTTTATTTGCGATATCCTTACCAATAGCAACTCTGGAGTTCTTCACATTGACAATCAGGTTACCATTCATTTCGGAAACCACTGTTACCTCACTACCCGGCACAAAACCAAGGCTCTCCAAGAATCTTCTGGTTTCTTCTTTACCTCCGACTCTCTTCACCACATTTGACATACCTGTTTGAATCATTGACAATGGCATTTCACTCATCCTCTTTCTATTTGATAATGATTTTCATTTTCTGAAGTTAGTATAACCTAACTCACTAACTACTGTCAATCATATTTTTCATAAATTATGAAAAACCGGAAAAATACTCGATGTGAGCTTTTCCGGCTTTTTTAAATATTATTGAGTTTGATATCTGGCATTTTCTGTGTTATACTTGTGCCAGTTGACTGGAAGAAATACACCTGATAGCAATGCAAACTCTATAGATTGGAGTAAACGTTATGATGAATGAATCTGCTGAAAACTATTTAGAAACCATACTGGTACTAAGCCAAAAGCTCACTGAAGTTCGTTCTGTTGATATTGCCAACGAGATGGGCTTTAAAAAATCCAGCGTCAGTGTGGCTATGAAAAATCTTAGGGAAAAGGATTATATTGCAGTTGATGAAGGGGGCTTTATCCATCTGACAAATGCCGGTAAGGATATCGCTGAATCCATCTATGAACGACATAGTCTTCTCTCCTCCTGGCTTATAAAACTTGGTGTTCAGGAAAGTACCGCGCTTGAAGATGCCTGCAGACTGGAGCATGTGCTCAGCAAGGAGAGCTTTGAGGCAATCAAAAATCATATAAAATAAGAGATCATGATATTTTCATATATAAATTATATGCCGGCAAGCTCCTGTATAAGGATCTCGCCGGCATATTTATCAGAATCCTCCATCAAATAATTGTAGCTGTTCATAATTCTTATTCTCAGGGTATTGGTGCAGGTATGCAAATACCTCTCTCCAATCGCTCACTATTCCATGTTCCTTACAGATACGATAAAACGTATCAAACAATTCCGCTTTATTGTCACTATCTACTTCATAGGCGTATCCGTATTTGTTATGATACTTCGCTTTCATCCCAGGAAAATGCCGATCAAGTGCGTCATAGAAGTATTCTCTGTCTCCCTCACGAAGCGTCACCCCCATGTTCGGGGCAATGATTCCGTGAACTTTTGCTTTAACACAGTAATCTAGGATTCCATCCAGATTCTCCTTCGAATCATTAATAAATGGCAATAGAGGAGTAATCCACACAACCGTAGGAATCCCATTGTCCTTTAGAATCCGCAGCACCTCAAATCGTCTTCTGGTAGTGCAGACATTAGGCTCCAGGATTTTGCACAACTCTTCATCATAGGTCGTGAGTGTCATCGCCACTACACATTTTGATTTCTTATTAATGCTTTTTAGCAAATCCAGGTCACGCAAAATCAGATCGGATTTCGTCTGTATGGATAATCCAAATTCATAATGATCAATAATCTCTAGACATCTTCTTGTCAGCTCTAACGACTTTTCACAGTGCATATATGGATCGCACATCGCCCCAGTTCCGATCATACATTTCTTTCTCTTTGAACGTAATGCATTCTCCAAAAGCTGTGGTGCATTCTTCTTAACCTCAATATCCTCAAAATCATGCGTAAACCCATAGCAATTGCTACGGCTGTCACAATAGATGCATCCATGTGTGCACCCTCGGTATAGGTTCATCCCGTTACGAGGCGATAATATTCCCTTCGCTTCTACAAAATGCATATGATAAACCCCACTTTCTTTTTTGATAATATTTACATGAGCGTATAATCTTTATTTCTATTTATTGTTTCCTCGAGCCAAATCCCGACATTTTGTAATTTAAATATCCTTCTGTGCCGGTTAATTTAATTAGATTAAAAAGCAACGTATTGTTTATCAACATATCTCTCACCTTCTCACTATCTATCATATCATAATTACAGTCCATAATACGGTACTTAATTGAAATATAATGAAAAAGGCTACACAAAAATGCACCCATTGTGACATGATCATTCTAAAATAGACAAGGATCAGTTCATGCTGAGTGCATTAAAATTATTATTTACTTATTTACTAATTTCATCTTTTAGAATTACTACTTATCATAAGCTCCTGAACATATGTGCTATCATTTATCATTGTATTGTAAGTTAATAATTTTCTTATCTTCCTGTCTTCAAAGTAATGAGCATCTCTAAGTATACTGTCGGTAGCCGGAGTTCCTGTACTATCAAAGTAAAAATATAAGCCTTCTTCACTTTCTCCTACTCCCAAATTGACTTCGCGACACTCATTCCCTGCCATCTTAATCGCTGTATTTATACATTTCTTTAAAATAGGATAAAGCTCCTCTTCGTAAGGGCATTCTCCCATGATTGCCTTATAAACATTGATATTTAATACTATGCTCTCTTTTTCGGTATATTGGTATAGCTGATATACCGAATTAAGCAAACTCTCTGACTTGATTTTTCCCAACTGAGCCATACTGTTGTAATTTAATATATGTATCTTCTCAAACAAAGTGCTTTTATACCTTGATAATTCTTCTATCTCCTCAGCTTCTATAAGATTAACAACCGTCTGAAATAAATTATTATATTCATGCCTTATTTTTGAATATTCATCGATGATTTTTCCTCTTACCCGATTACATTCTTTGAGTTTACACTCTATTTTACTTAATCGATATAATCTATAAACAACAACTATAAGGAATGCAAGAATTAAAACGATAGTTAAAATAAGAATCCCAAGTTGGAGCTCTACCCTTAATTGCATAGTAATCTTAACTCCTTCTTATTTCTTTTTGAAACCATACATTCTTCACCATTTTTTAAAAATATGATATTGTTTTGATAATCAATGTGGGAAATAAATGTGGTATTTACAATATAGGATTTGTGGCATCTAAAAAATTTATCATGATCTAGCTTTTGTTCCATATTGTCCAGTGTTTCGTTTCCTTCAATTCTGCCTGTAGCAGTATGCACCACCAGAACATGTCCAAACTTTTCTAAAAATAATATTTCATCCATTGCTATGTTATATATCTCAAATCCTGACTTAAAACTTAACTTCGGAATTTTTTTATCATTTGTTTGAATATAATCGTTGATAATTGCACCAATGCATGACTCTAATATCTCCATGGACACCGGCTTAATTAAATAATCAAATATTCTTGTCTTTAAACAAGGCATCACATATTCCGGATGTGCGGATATAAATACAATATATGCAGTTGCTTCCTGACGGCGTATCATAGCTGCAACATCAATTCCGGTTATTTTATCCTTAACATCTACATCTAGCAAATATATGTTATTCCTTCCCTTATTCATGTCACTGTAGTTCAACACATCCTTAGGATTCGTTGTATTGAGCGCAACCGATGCCTCTAACTTCAGCTTCTGTACGATATACTCCAATTTTTTCATTACAAAATCATTATGTGAATGATCATCATCAAGTATTATTAAATAGTGCATATTACAAGGCCTCCACATATTTAGATTACGGCATCCTATCACGATAACCTTTTACACAATTTTTCAATAGTACTAATATATTCATCAACCGAAACTGGTTTTATCAAGTATTCTGTATTTGTATTACTAACTTGATTCTGCATAAATCCGGAACATATAATAGTAGGAAGTTCCGGCCTGATCTTTCGTAATTCTTTCATTAGTTCTTCTCCGGACAGATTTGGCATGAATTGATCAGTTAGTAAGATATCATAAGATTCCGGCTCATTGGCGAATAGATTCAACGCCTCCTGTGCATCGGTTACTCCTGTGATAATATAACCTCTCCTGCTTAATAATTTCTTTACGGTTGTTACAATCGGTTCTTCATTATCAACCAGCAAAACTCGTACTTCTCCATCCACAGTTAACGGGTCTGATATAGGTTGATTCGACTCTGTTCCCTCATACTTTGGCAAAACGACAGCGAAAGTACTACCCTTCCCAATTTTACTATCAACCTTTATGAACCCTTCCATTCGTTTTACAATGCCATGAACAACTGACAATCCTAAACCGGTTCCTTCATAATTCCCTCTATTTGTGTAAAACGGTTCGAAGATTCTTTTCATTACTTCCTCGTCCATACCACAACCATTATCATTTACTACTAATTGTATAAAAGATCCGGTTTCCTTAAGATTAAGTATTTTAGATTCTTTTCTACTTATCTCAGTCTCTGACAGATGTACGGTTACAGTACCACCGCTTTGTTCAAAAGCCAGAATCGCATTTACACATAAATTCATAATGAGTTGATGCATCTCACTGGCATCAGCATACACATTACAGGATGTTATAGGTATTTCATATATAATTTTAATATTTGATGGAAGGGTAGCCCTCAACATACTTATCACTTCACTTGCAATCAGTTCCAGGCTCACTTTTTCTCGCTTAATCAGAGATTTTCTACTGAAGGTTAAGATCTGTGAAATAATATTTTTTGCACGATCCCCGAGTTTTAATATTTCTTTCAGGTTTTCAGCATGTAGACTATCCTCCTGCAACTCTTCCAGCGTTAGTTGCGTATATCCTAGCATACCCGATAATATGTTATTAAAATCATGAGCAATTCCACCGGATAGTGTGCCAAGAGATTCCAGTTTCGCTATCTGCTGCCTCCGTTCGAGAAGCTGCTGATTGATATTTTTAAGTTCCCTAGTACGTTTATCTAAGTCAATTTCTAATTCCTGTTGCTTATCCAATAAAAGACTCTCAACTTTTTTACGATCAGTGATATCATGAAGGATACACACGATACCCAGCGAATCATTGTAAACATTCTCGACCATTCCTCCTGAGAGAATACAGGGTATTCCTATCTTATCTTTGTTCATTAATGTCACTTCAGAAGCCCTGGCATTTCCTCTTTGCATCACGAAATCGAGATGGTTATGCTTTAATTTCATCTCCGATATTAAAAAATCGATTGACTTCCCTACAAGTTCTTTATCTTTATAACCGGTCATCTCAAGTGTTGCGTAATTCACTTCTTTTATTAGCATATCGTTTCCAAGAAGTATAACCGGATCACATATATTACGTAAGACAAAATCACTTGCATCCTGAGTGTTTATGGACATCAACTGGTATTTCGTCATTGCATGGTAAATTCCGAAGATTATGATGGTAAACATAAGTATCTCTAATGGAAATGAATTTATTATGAATATAGGAATTATAAGCTTAATGATCATTCCAACTCCAGAGTTTATCAAAACAGCCATAATAATCGTATCAGCCTGTTTCTTTTCCCTGTTCAATATTGATTTTTTACCCCACCGATAAATAATAACGATACCGGCTATGATATAACTCGTATAATATATGTTATAGAGAATCTCGAAGTAATTCATTGGATAGGTATCTCTCCACACATGCATAAATCCTGTAATAACTTCATCTGGCTTATATTTTAAGTTTCCAAAGAAGAAGAAAAAAGACGGGATATATATAATTAATCTTCTAAAGTCAGTCATCCATTTCTTATTTTCATCAATATATATTAAAATAGCATAATCCAGCCATAAACTATAGATAAAGCACCACCCTAAGGATGCAATTTCTCTTCCTATATTTGCATTCTCACGTGTCCCTGCATTACTCATATAAGCATAACCAAATGACCATATGCTCAAGTGAAGACATATTGAGAAAAATAATCTGTTCTTTAAGGAACCAGGCATTTTTAGCAGGATATAAATACCAAAGAGCAAATAGAATATGAAAAATATGAATAGTAAGACAGTAATTAGAGGCATTATTTTTGCCCTCCTTCAATGATTCATATTTTACACAATTCGACAACAATTTAATATTATAATTCATTTTAAATGTGGTGTCTATATGGAAATACCAGAATGTAAATTTTGGAAATAGTAGATGTTATAGAAAAATAAGACTATGAATCTATTATTTGTCCGGCCGATTGACTACATCTGCCATAAATCGGACAAAGGAATAGATACATAATCTTATTTAAAATTTTTACACAAAATCCTTTAATTTATTACAACCTAATCAAGAAGAACTTTTAACACCTTACACATTATGAACGACACTTCTCAACTTTTCACTGGATTCTGTGATATCCTTTATGTAACGGAATATATTATTAATATTTTCATTCTGATTTTCCATCGTTGAAAGCATCTCTTCCGTAGTAGCGGAATGCTCTTCCGATATACTAGCCATGCTTTCAGATTCATTTCTGATTTCACCAAAAATCTCTGTTGTCTTTTCAACCATATCCAGAACTTTAATTACATATTGATCGATATCTTCAAAAGAAATCTTGATCGTATCAAAGCTTTCATCAACCTCTTGAACAACACTCTCTCCGAGCTTCACTGCTTCATTACCGATGTTTGCCTTTTCCAAAACCGCCTTGGTTTTACTGTTCAATTGGCTCATCACATCATTAATCTGTTTTACTGTATCCGCACTTTGTTCAGCTAGTTTTCTAATCTCTTCCGCCACGACCGTGAAACCTTTACCAGCCTCACCGGCTCTAGCTGCTTCAATTGAAGCATTCAGTGACAAAAGATTGGTCTGAGCAGCGATGTTAACAATACTGGATAGGAAGTGATTGATATCACCCATATTTTTCTCAAGCTCATTCATCGTAGATGTTGTTTCTGTAACCGCGCTACTTATAATTTTCATGTGATCATTCATCTGTTTAATCTTAACCGATCCATTTAAAACTAGTTTACCGGTATTAGATGAGATCTCACCTAGCTGCTTTGAAGTCTTCTGAGTCATAACCGCTTTCTCATCTGCTGAGTTAATCATATTATAGACTTGGTCAATTGATTCAGCCTGACTTGTAACACCCACAACCACCTCATTCACTGCAATCATGATGGAACCACTGATTTCCTTGGCTGATTCCAGACTAGTGTAGCAGTTATTAATATCCTGATTCAGTGTTAGTGTATTAGAATCAATAATATCCATTGTAACATTCAGTTCTTCTAAGGATTGACTGGCTTTTCTACCTGCTTCAGTAACCGATAGGATTAATGCCCTTCCTGAAAAAGTTGAAAATAACAGAATAAACATTACGAAGTCCACAATAATTAATGTCATAAAAAATTCCGAAAATGGGTGACCAGTCATCAACATTTTCCCTATGAGTATGACATTTGCCAGTGCCGCTCCGGTATAAAACAATCTAGAATTCAAGTATAACGCAGCGATGCTAATTGGAATTAGAACAATGTAAAAGTTTTGAGCATCTTTCACAACCATCGTCACTGAAACGATTAATGATACAACGATGAAATAGGATATCTGTTCTTCAAACAACTTCTTCTTATTGCTAAAAAACACCAAACCGCAACTTATAGCATAAACTGAAGCTCCTACTAAAACGAAAGGTTGCTTATAAATTATTCCTGTTACCAACGACAATATCGTTAATGCGATTAAGATGAAAAATATTCTCCTGTTAATATTTCTAATGTGTCCTGTTAATATGCTACGATCCATACTATTCCTCCTGATAATTCGGTTTGTCATGATGTTTAGGGAAGTAACTTCACTAACAATCTTATTATAATGTATATGGAGCATATCATAACATTGACAACAAACCTAGACAATAGCCCTATCACATACGGTTCGTTTTTTAACCTGAACGGGTTTCTAATTTTTCTTACTGTCTATATTCTCGAACAACCAAATCCAACCGGTACCTATCACATAACAATCTGCATTCTTCAATTTCTTTTAAACCAATAATATCTACAACGGTAACACGTACTTCTTCTAGATATTTCTTACACTCGCAGGCAAATTCAAGCAATGCTTTAAAGGAGCCTCGCCCGTACAAGCAATTGGTTAGCCGAAGATACTCTTCTTCGTTGGAAGCATTGAGACTGATTGATACGCTATCAATATATTCTGACAGAGAAGGAACAATGTTTTTACTATAAATCTTATTCCCTAATCCATTTGTGTTAATCCGAATCTTTAAATTACTACTTAATTTTAGATATTTTACTATTGTAATCAATACATCTAATCTGGTTAATGGCTCCCCGTAACCACAAAAGACAAATTCCTTAAAAATCGATAAATTAAGTTTTTTCAACTCGACTATGACCTCTTCTGCGCTCGGCTCAGCTTCGAGCCATAAGTCATCCAGATCCTTGCCAAAGTTTTCACTACGAAGGCAGAAGATACAGGAACAAGGACACTGATTCGTAATATTAATATAGATACTATTTCCCTTATATTTGTCTTGATTACATATCAATTCATTCATATCGACATATATTCCATTATAAAATGTATATAAGTATGACATCTCTTAATTGTCCCCTTCCCTTCTCATGATGCGCTTCGTACTTTGTATAATCTTATCATACACCCAATCGTCCATAAAACCAAATTCAAATTTGATTTCATGGACGTTCTGACTCTTAGTAGCCGTTCATTCGTTTTTTATATACGTAAATGGATCTTTCTCTAACCATTCCTGCCTATATGGAATTTTAAGATTCCTTGCAATGTTTTTATTGTATTGGTTATTCTGCAGTCTGCGCACAAGCCTTCTGGCTATGTCAAACGCTCCCGAATAACCCATATAATGAAAGCTAGGTCCGAATAACGGTAGTATGGGAACTCCATATTTGGTAGTGATGTTGTTGAGACCAGCGTGTATGATGATAAAGTCCGGCTTTAATCGATTTACAAGATTAACCTGTTCAAAAGGCTGTTGCGTAGCCACATTGAAGGTTATATTCTCTATTTTCTCCAACTGTTCAAAAACAGGTTTTATAAAATGGTCGATATGATGGCCTTTAAATCCCACAATCTCCATTCCAAGATCCTGCAATACTTCTGCAGTCGCTACGATTCTGATTGCCCCTCCGCCTAAGTACACTTTTTTCCCCTTTAGCTGTTCCTTATATGGAGCTAAAGCCTGCAATAAAGCTTCTTCCTCTCTTTGTAAAAATATTTCTGCTTCCTTTTCCAGATTAAAATGTTTGGCTATATTGATAACCCATCTCTTTGTATTCTTTCTTCCAATCGGAATGGTATCAATAATAAAAGGTATGTTGTATTCTTGTTGCAGATATTCAATGTAATAGTCATCATGCGTACCACATATGCTGACATTCAATGCATTTTCCAGTGTCAAGGTGAAATCCTTCGGAGCAGAATAACAAGGGAGAAATTCTACCTCTAGCCCAATCGCATTTAGTATTCGTTCGAGCTCATTCTCATCCGCTTTGCTCATTGATCCAACATTAAATACATTTACTCTTTTACTTGCCAGATATTTTCGCTTATATTCATCAAAATCTTCAGTAACCGTTGAAATCTTTCTTTCCACCGTTCCAAGGAGCTTCTTCATAATTCCGTTATAAGCTGCATCATAAGCGGTTGCCATAACCTTTGTTTTAAATCCTTCACAGGTTACGGGGATTAGTTTTGCAGAAACTTCAGATTGCAACTCATCCGTGATTGCGTCAATGTCGTCTCCAATAAGAGCCGGAACACATCCTCCTACTACAATGATAATTTCCGGTCTGAATTCTCTATCCGCATAATAAATTGCCCTTCTTAAATTCTTCTCTCCCCCATTGATAACATTAACTTCATCAAGATTCGTATTAATAATTACTGTCCCCTCCGCCTGTGGATCCCTAAGTTTTTGAAAGGAAGATCCTTGTTGACCGGAATAAAGGATAGAAGAAGCACCACATCCCAGAGGCGAATGCATAATAACCACAGCATTCCGAATCGTATTTAATATACCAAGACTTAAACCATGTTGGCATCCATAGGTCTGGCTAAAACTTCTTGTAGCTCCACCCAAGCAACCCTTGCTCAAACACTCTTCCAAATGAGAACAGGTGCCTCCATATGCGATTCCCGCCTTCAACCTTTCTTCTCTTGCAGGAGCTGTATCACCTAATACAATACTCATATATAACCTCCTCCTTTACCTACCGGCCACTAAAGTACTCAATATATCTTCCGTCAGTGCTAATCCTCCATTAAATCCAATATAAGATCGGTTTAATACAACTCGATTAGTAATTGGATAGGTAACTGTAATCAAAGGTGCATTCAAACTAGTAGCCAATTCCTTTTCAAGAATGCTTCCAACGATAACAAGCGGAGTCAGCGAATCATAGTGTTTTTCATTTTTGTATGGCTCCCATACCTCTCTAAGATATTTTTTCACCGCTGAAGTATTGGTATCAAACTTTACAGTAACCGTTAAGCCGGATTCTAAATTCTCATAATTTCTCTGTAGACTTGATTTTTGTTTTTCGTTAAGAATATCCGTAATGACCGATAGTTTAGGCAGCCACCCTAGCTCATCCGATAAAAACCTTGTTACAGAGGGTGCATAGTTTGCATCCCCTACCACCACAACATAGCTTTGCAAATCGGCGTCTGTATAAATATCACTAAATCGTTCAAAGTAATCATAATAAATCACTCGTTCTGTCTCAATTGCCTGATTTACCACATCCTCTGAGATCCCAAACAATACACCGATTTCTCTTAGAAACTTCTCGGTTTGCAAATATCCAATCGGCAGTTGTTCCACAACATAAGGAATACCAAATTTCTCTTCAAAAGCCTGTGCTGTCAAATGACCATACACTTCAGACAACACTATATTATAACTTGCTTCCGAAGATGTTTGTATATCGTTCAATCCTTCTCCTTCGCCAAATAATGTGTTGGCTTGTATACCGAGCAAACCAAAGATTCTCTTAATTTCTTTTAGATTACCTTTCCAGAATACATCTTCACCCGGAACAATACCCAGGATATTAACCTTCTTCTCAAATTTCTTTTCAGGTTTTTTTATGTAGTACTTCACAAAACCTTCTAATAGCAAATCATAACCATAATACGAATTCCCTTTAAAGCTTGGAGTAGAAATTGCAATTACCTGCTTATGTGCATCATCAAATTTTCTTACTACGGAATCAATATCATCACCAATCATCTCAACCATACACCCACTTAATACGACAAAAAGATCGCCATCCATAATTTCTAATGTTGTTAGTATCTCTTCTTCCAGTTTCTGCTCCCCACCAAATACAATTTCCTTTTCCGTCACATTGGAACTAGGAATGGAGGTCGAACCACAATATCCCCCTCCAAGATACGCGGAACCAGCATTGGTTGCATTAAATAAGTTATAACCGCAGCCTGATGCTGCATGTACAATCGGTATCGCCTTTGGGATCGCACGCAGGGTTGACAGTGCACCACCTAATGCACAGGCATATCTCGGTCTTTCAATAAAATCACTCATATTTTACCTCAATTTCTTTTAATAAATTACCTTATCTACTATATTAAAAAGATCCGTTGACAGATATCGTTCCCCGGTATCAGGAAGTAGAGCTACGACATTCTTACCCTCAAACTCCGCCCTTTTTGAGATTTGAGCTGCAGCAAATGCTGCCGCACCGGATGAAAATCCCACTAATAGACCTTCTGTTCTTGCTAAATCCTGAGCGGCTTCTATCGCCTCCTCATTACGCACTTTAAAGATTTCATCGACCACGTCATAATCAAATAATGGAGGTACAAAGTTAGCACCAATCCCTTGAATTTTATGCGAAGACGGAACGCCCCCTGATAGTGTGGGGGAAGAATACGGCTCCACCGCGATAATTTTTATATCAGGGTTTTTCTCCTTTAACACCGAACCAACACCGGTAATTGTTCCGCCTGTTCCTACTCCCCCAACAAATGCGGCTATCTCACCATCCAGGTCATTCCATATCTCGATTGCGGTTGTCTTCTTATGAACATCTGGATTAACCTGATTCCCAAATTGACTTGGCATATAACTATTGGGAAGTTGAAAGGATAGCTCTTCTGCCTTTCGAATTGCCCCCTTCATCCCATCCTTAGCAGGCGTTAGCACAAGCTCTGCATTTAAAGCCCGGAGCATTCT
Organism: Variimorphobacter sp. HTMS_6; assembly: GCF_059717775.1. NCBI lineage: Bacteria > Bacillati > Bacillota > Clostridia > Lachnospirales > Lachnospiraceae > Variimorphobacter > Variimorphobacter sp. HTMS_6. The sequence goes on along the minus strand of NZ_AP046094.1, from coordinate 607,385 downwards.
TTTTCTCTCTTCACTCATGCTTTCCGGCATAGTGATAATGATACGATATCCCTTAGCTGCTGCCACAAAAGCAAGCCCTATACCGGTATTACCGCTGGTTGGTTCAATCAATATCGTGTCTCTATTTATAATATTTTTCTCCTCTGCATCTTCTATCATCGCAAGAGCAATCCGATCCTTTACTGACCCCAACGGATTAAAATATTCCAGTTTTCCAATTAGATTTGCTTTAACCTTCTTTTCTCTGCCATATTCCTTTAGCTTCAACAGCGGGGTATTCCCCACCAAGTCCGTTAACTTTTCTGCTACCTTTGGCATAATAAATCTCCTTTTTGCACACATTCTTCCATGCTACGATTTTAATTTATTGATTAGCAACTTATGAGAATCACTATTTTGATAATACTGAATTATCTTCTTTATTGCTTCCTCAACTTCTTTCTCAATGACAAACGCAGTGATACCCGCTTTACTTAATTCCTTTTCTGAACCAAACCCACATCTTGCACATAACACACATCGACAATCCTTAATGCTTTCAACTTTTTTACTTTTACTCTTATGACCCCCGCACCCTCCACAAGATGCATTTTCTTCCCTACATTCATCAAATCTTTCTGCTTCAAATTCTCTTACTTCTCTAATTTCAATATGCTCATAACTTCCATCATCATATATCTTATATATCCAAAAGTTTTCTGCAGTACCAAAATGTTGATTAATACGAATTCCGTCCGAGGTGGCCACCGCAATTTTATACTCCATTGACTAATCATTCCTCCAATCTTGATTTGAGGGGCAGTTGCACAACAAATAATCGACTTATAATAATGTTGTATTGCCTTTATTTTTTGTTGTACAACAAACCCATACATTATGTAAAGATCAACCAGGTACTTCTTAAGAAAGATCAAAGCGAAATACTATCTTCCTTCTGTATAGGTATATGAAAAAATATCTTCTCCGTAGAATTTCTTATCAACCTTACTCGCTTCACCATTATCTTTTAACTTATTTAGTGTTGTTTCAAAACGTTTAACAAAATCCTTCCTTTCAAATAAAAAAGAGGCTTTAGAATCATCAAACACACGAATATGTTGTGATTTCTAGAACCTCTAGTTTTCTAGTCAGTTACTCAATAAAATATCGAATTCATATAAATAGAATATGCATTGCATAGTAAACATGCTTATATTATATGTTTTGTTTTTATAAAGTATATGTTATATTTTCCCTGCTGTCAATAGTAATTTTTTATTTCTTGAGATCACATATCAATATAAACTGCTTCCGTTAACTGATTATCCTTAACGATTACTTTACCGAATTAAAATTTTATGATAATTTTTAATTTATCTAGATATATACTTTATAAAATATAATTCACTACCCCATATATCAAATGGCATACCATAAAAATAAGTGTCGGAACCACCGCAACTTTATTCTTCCTATCCATCGCATAAAACAAAAAAGCCAGACAGGGAAAAATGCTTAAAGCTAACATAACAAATACGTTCGTAATCTCATTATAATAAAAAATCCATCCAATATAATAACCGATGCAGCTAAGTATCGTAACAATGATTAGAGGCGAAAAACGATGCTTTTTAGAATCTACATTTATCACCAGACACAAAGCAATCAACATTAAAACCTGGCATACTGATGCAATCATATCTAATACTGCTGTTACCGACTCTGTTCTTAAAATATCATGGGGTGCAGGAACTGCAAACCAATAGAAATTGGGTATCATAATTATAAAAAATAAAATCAGTCCCCATAAATTGAATCTTAGCTTGTAGTTTTTAAACATAAATATCTCCTTGTTTGTGGGAAAAGCTTTTTATTTTATTTTCTCTCTTCATCTCTGAACAGTAGGATTCACTCAACCTTCTATACGAAAAAAGCGCCAAATCTAAAATCATTATACTTTAAACGACGCTTTCTCTCAACTTTTAAGAAATATTTTTGAACTTTGCCTACTAGCTTACTTTTAACAACTCATAAGGTGTAACTCTGATTACTACCAACTTCCACCCCCTTCTTCCAATATCTTGACCCATCCGGCTCACGAAATAACAACCCATTATCCACAAGTTCTCTTCTAAGTATAAAGTAATCTCCGAATGTATGCCATTGTTCACATATCAAGTTTACTTCCTTCTCCGTATAATCTCTACCATCTTCAAATTTTTCTGCCAGATAGCTTAATGTAGCGATTCTCTTATTTCTTTTTTGTGATAGTTGAGTTATCTTTCCTTCTTCATCAAGAAATATACTGATATCTATTTTCTGATCCATATTCACTCTTCCTTCTTTCAGTTTATTAATTTAACAATATACATCTGTCTATTTCACCAACAACACATACGCTTAAAACAATTAACAATTCATTCCTCTCTTCAATTACATCACCAATCTATAACACATAATCCTCTGATTCATCTATATCACGAGCACATGAAATTAATATAATTGTAGTTTCTTTTACATAGCTCTTCAATCAACTCTCCGTAGAGTATTTTTATTTTTTATCCATTACCCCCATTAATACAAAAGGAAAGCCAGGAGCAGGGATATCTGCTTCTGGCTTTCCTTTACTTGGTTACCATCTGATAAATATGGATAGAATTCTTACTCACTTTTCCGTAGAAGTTTTATTAATCATTATTATCTTCATCATTCTGAGAATCTTGATCTTCGTTTACCTTATCATCTTTTTCATAGGAATCTTTATTCCCATCTTTCCCAGACTCAATCTCCGATTCAGAATTAGATTCGTTAGAATCTTTATCTTCCTCCATCTTATCATTCTTTTCTTTTGTTTCATTCTTAATCTGACCTTTATGTTTACCATTGTCCGTGTGTTTTTCATTGTCCTTATTCTTATGGTAGCCATACACTTTATCAGGATCCTTTTGATTGCCTTCGTTGTCTTCACTAATATCTTTGTCCTGATCGTCGGTCTCTATTTCTTTGATCTCTTTATTTTTCTTCTTTTCTATCTTTTTGTGTTTCTTTTCTGTTTCTACTACATTGATTTCTACTGTACCACTTACAGCTTCGGTTACTTGAGCTTGTTCTGTTGGTGCTACTGTTACCTGTGCTTGGTCTGCTGGTGCTTCTGTAACTTGAGCTTGATCCGCTGGAGCTTCTGTAATCGTAGGACTTACTTCAGGTACCGTAGTTGGAGCAGGCGTTACACTAATTGCGTAGTCATCTTCAAGTTTTTCATTATTGATTTTTGCTTCAGCAAAATATTTTCTCAACTCTTTTACGCTAGCACCTAAAAGATCTGCTACTTTTAAATCCTTGTTAACGCTAATCACTTTATTGATCATAGCCATTTTTCCGACGGAAATATTGTATTCATGAGCTGCTTTAATATCTTCTTTGGTCACCTTGAGTTTTTGTTGTAATACCTCAACGTGTAATTTCTTTTCTTTCATATATTTGGTTAAGGTAGTATTTACTTTCGTTATTAATTGATCCGCTTCACCACCATTGTCACTTGATACTAATATCTCATTGTTTTTGTTTGTAGTAAGATATCCGTTAAAAACCAAGCGGTTGACAATATCATTGATAACGCTATCAATATCTTTATGTCTCAATTTATAGCCGGCCATTACCTTTTTGCCATCATCATTAATCGGGGTAATTGAAACCACTCGACCCATATGATTGGTATGTATTTCAATACTAGGGTTTACATCTAAGGCAATCATATTGGAAGCTGAATTCAAATACATCCATATTCCTGAACCAATTAGTAATGCCATAATAAATCCAATCATTGTAATTTTTGATCTTAATTTTAATGTCATATAAAATTCCTCCTTAAGTCTCTTACATCTTAGTTTTGTAGAGATTTTTTCTCTTCAATAAGATAATGCAGAGCGAAACCATTTTATTGCATGGAATTTAAATTATTTTTTAATTTCTTTATGCTCTTTTTTATCATCTGGTTTTTCACCTTTTTGAGACTGTCCCTGATTTGTATCTTCTGATTCTACCTTTTTTCCAATACCCTTAACAAAGTTTTTTCGATTCTCATCTTTCTTATCCGTTTTTTCTTTTGTATTTTGATTCTCATTCTTTTGCTTATCAGTTCCTTGCTCATCAGTTTCTTGCTCGTCAGTTCCTTGCTCGTCAGTTCCTTGCTCATCAGTTCCTTGCTTATCATCTCCATGGCTTACAGATTTCCCTTGATCATGTTCAATATTCTTTTTCTGGTTCCCGTTTTTATTCGTTTCTTGGTTACCATTATTGGAATTATTAATAGATACATCATTCTTACCTTTTATGCCCTTAACTTTATCGCCCTTTTCCTTAATTCCATTCTTATGAATATTACCTTTTCCATCTGACCCCTTCTCATTATCTGGAGTGGTATCGCCCTGATTCGACCTTTTATCCATCTTATCGTTAGAATTCTCTTTTTCTCCAGATGAATCTTGGTCATCTTCTTTATTCGAATTCTTTTCATCATTGATTATGGACAAATCTTTTTTATCCTCCATGGAATTCGCTTTCATCAGCTTTAATAGTTCTTGAACCGACATCGATGCGAGTGTATCCAGTTTGTACTTATCGTTTACCGCTGTCAGCTTCTGAATCAGCTTTAATTTACCGATTGAGATATGATATTGTTTTGCTAATTTTGCGTTACTTTCTTTTTCATTTATCCTCTGCTCTAAAATAACTGGATTAATATTCTTAGCACTCAACGTATTCATAATGACCTGAGTTGTTTCTCCGAGAATCACATCCGCTTTCTTCTTATTACGATTTACGATTGAAACTAAAATCGTCTTCTTATTCTGATTTAGATATTTCTTCTCCATCAGAGAGTCCATAAGCTGAGCAATTGTTTCATCAAGCGGTTTCCCTTTAAACTTACTACCTGATATAACTGCCTTCGCATCCTCATTTAATGCAATTACATCTATAATATGATTTTTCTGGTTTACCCTTAATTGAATACTCGGGTTGATATCCAGAGTAATGACGCTTTGGGCTTTCGCATTTGCCGAATACCACCAGGACATAGACACCAATAAAATCAGGCATACACTGAATACTGTTACTAGCTTCTTTGTATAACCTATCTTTTTGGGTTCCTCCTGTCTTGTTATATAATCTTGCTCAGACATCTTTATAAAAGGTGCATTAGATAATTCCTCAAATGACAGGAACGGTACATTATTTATCGCATGATCTAACGATTTTTCAATTTTGCTTCTTTTCATCCTTGTACCCCCTGTTCACTCAAATGTTTTTTTAATTTCTTTAGTCCTCTATTATATTTTGATAAAACGGTACCTAACGAGATTCCTAGGCTATTGGCTATCTCACGATGCTTAAAGCCCGATATCGCATGCAATAATATAATCTCCCTTTCTTCAACATCCAAAATATTGAGTGCAGCCATTAATACTATCTTATCCTCCTTATTTGTAACATAAGAAAACGACAGATTATCTTCTATGTCCTCTTCGGATATGGAATTCGTTTTACTTGCTGCACGTATCTTGCTCAAGGCTAGATTACGGGCAATTGTAAATATCCATGCCATTGGCTTACCCATTGGTTTGTATAGATGCGCTACGCCTCTAATCTTTAGATACGTGTCCTGTAGTACATCCATAGAATCTTCATGATTCCTCAGTATCGATAAAGCAAAGGCATAAACACTTTTCTGGGTTTTTGAATACAGCTCTTCAAATGCTCTCATATCATTTTCAGCAATTCTTATAAAGATTGATTCGTCGAAATCAATCTTTTTTTTCTTGCTATGTACAGTATCCTCTTGACTCATTACCATATTGAATAGCATCATAAGTGATTATCCTTTCAGTTATTTAACGCTTTAAGGTTTAATTTTATTGCATACTAAATAAATTATCTTTTCGAAATTAGAATTCCGCTGTTATCACACGCTTACAATTCCAGATATATTTGATTCAAATTATCTCGTCCTTAATATGTTTTCTATAATTCTTAGTTTATACAATATATAAAAGTATTATATAAGACCATACTCCTTACTACAATTGGTAAAATATGTACTAAGGTATAATATATACCATACGTATATATGCGTTTCGAATGTATACGTGTTTAGCTGAGTTAGCATCTGTATGGAGTGATTTTTTTATAGGATACACTGACTTTACCTCTTTACAATAATTCTTATAGAATAAAAAAAGCAGTCTGCTTTTACAGACCGCTCCTAGTTGCTGCTATATATACTTTACATATGATCATGAAAGTGTCTATGTTCCCTACTACCATGATAATGATAATACTGATCTACCAGGTTTACCTCTTTCAGCAACTCGATATCCTCTAGCAGTTCCTCGGTCTTTCGATCTGCTACAATAGTGTGATTTTCACCAAAAAGAATGGCCCTACTAGAGATCTCCTGAACCAACTCCAGGTTGTGGGTTGAGATGATTAAGGTTTTGCCGGCTTGATTGAGCTTGTTGATGAACTCAACCAGCCATCTCTGTGTCTTAGGGTCGAGTCCGTTCATGGGCTCGTCAAGTACCAGGACTTCTGGATTTAAGGATAGTACGCAGGCGATTGCCACTTTACGCTTTTCTCCACCGCTAAGATGATAGGGAGTTCTGTCCTTTAGCTCCTGAATATTTAAGAGGCTCAGGCAGTCATTTACTCTGACCTCTACCTCTTCTTCTACGATTCCCATCTGTCTTGGACCAAAGGCAATCTCATCATAGACCGTAGAACAAAATAGCTGAGTGTCGGAATTTTGAAATACTAAGCCGATTTTCTGATGGAGAAGCTTAGCAAACTTACTGTCCTGCAGTTTTTTATGTGTAATTTCCTCACCTGTGAACTGATAGCTTCCCTGATCGGGTGATATAATACCGTTAATCATCTTAAGTAAAGTGGATTTACCACAGCCGTTCGCTCCCATTAATGCAACTGCTTCGCCCTTTCCTATGTGAAGATTTATGTCTTTTAGTGCATAAGCATTCGAATACGAATAACAGATATCCTTTAATTCTATCATAATGATTACCGTTGCCTTTCATCAATATCTCTGTAATATATGAAACCTTTACACCCTTGCAAAATATATGAATAATGCGACAAACCCGATATGCACTACCACATACAAATAATCCGTCCAACTTAACTTCGACTTATGGTAGATACGATAGTCTCCGGAAAATCCCCTGCACTCCATCGCATGATACATCTCCTCCGCCATTTCCCTGGACTGAAGAAATAAGCTTCCTGCAATTCCACCCATGGAGCTATATTTCTTATTATTTTTACCGACAGAGCGGAGCTTTAAAGCGTATAGTAGATTCAGTGATGTATTCCCTAACAGATACAGATATTTTATCGTGATGTCTAAAATCATTATAAAGATTCCGGGAATATAGAATCTACTAAGTGCCCCAGTGATATCATTCCACCTGGATGTATGAGATAGAATACCGACTGCTGTGATGGTGGAGAATACTTTCGCCGTGATCATGATGCTGCTATAATAATTTCCCCAGATAATTGCAGGTACCATAATAATTGCAGTAAACACGGTTACTCCTACGCTCATTTTTAAGATTCTAACCAACCGATCTGCATCAAATAAGCTTAAAATCACAAGAAAATATACATTAATAATAACAACAAATAGAAAGCTTCTTGTCAGGGATAGAAGGATTAATAGGAGAAATGTGCAAAGCACTTTAAGTGTTACACTGATTTTTGACTCCGATTTGCTCGCACCATCCTGCATCTTTATTCTTGAGATAATCTGAAAGACAGATAGGATACTTTTTGTTAGAAAAGTATCCTTATCTGCCTTTGGTTTATAATTCTCATCGCCTATCAACCACGCAGGCATATCCTGCACTTGATTTTTACTATTATCCAATTTTACTTCCAACCTTATCTTTCTTAAAAGTACTGATCACTTTAAATGCAATGACTAAGATTGCAACACCTGCAACGGCGGATAGAATATAACCGGCTATCTCGGGTAATCCGTTGACAGCATAATCCGGCATAATCGCTTCAAAGCTAAAGCCATTCTTCATACCCCCCGGTAGGTAACCTAAGGACTTGCCTCCTGATACTACTTCCTTGATTTCTTCCGCTCCCCATTCGCCCCAGGCGGTTCCGGTTGCGAGAAGACCAATTGGCGTTAGGCAGATTAATGCTGCCAGCAAACCATAGATTGCTTTTGTTTTCTCCTTCGCACCTTCATATAATGTGCCAGGTGATACATTTTTGATGTAAGCTACAATTGCTACCGTGAATAATGCTTCAACTACACCGGCAACCATCAGGTGAGGAATCATCATTGCAGGAATTGATATGCTTAAGGAATACGGGCAGTATAACGGTAGCCCCGCAGCATCCTGAAACAGTAACGGTTGTATACCAAACTCTATCGCAGTACATAGAGCCGCTGCATTAATAGCGATATATGAGCCCAGTATGATACCAAGATACTCTCCTTTTTCCGATTTCACATGATCCTTAACCAGTTTATATATGTAATATCCCACGAAGGGTAGCACAAACGCCATGTTAAAACAGTTGGCTCCGAACGCGAGGATACCACCGTCTCCAAATAGTAGCGCTTGCAAGAATAACGCTACGGTGACACTAATACATGCGGCATATGGTCCAAGCAGAATTGCAAGTAAAGTTCCTCCGACTGCATGCCCTGTTGTTCCACCCGGAAGCGGTACATTAAACATCATTAATAAGAATGAGAAGGCTGCACCTACACCAAGTAACGGTATCTTAACCTTCGGGATTTCTTCTTTTACTTTTCTCACAGACGTTACCCATGCGGGAACAACAGCTGCTGTCAAAACCGCACATGTAGCCGGACTTAAATAATTATCAGGGATATGCATCTTCCACCCTACTTTCCATATTTACTCTAATTAATTAAATTATATATGGTTTCTCCGGATGAACAAGCCCGGATGGGGGATATTTTTTCATAATTAATTCCAGTGTTCTAGAGCCTTGATTTTATAGGAAGAATTCAATAAATCTATTATCATCTAATCACTGACATTTATACATCGTATGCCCCGGATGGGGATATCAACGCATTGACTTTATTCCCTATTTCATAAAGCTATCAATCGCTTTATTCAAATTATCGATTGCTCGATTATCTCCGGATTCTACTGCATCAACGATGCAATGCTCCAGATGATCTTTTAATATCACCTTACCGGTATTATTCAGAGCTGATATCACTGCTGATAACTGGATTAATACCTCGCTGCAGTCCTTTCCCTCTTCTACCATTCGTTTTACTGAGTTCAAATGACCGGAAGCTCGTGCCAGACGCGCAATAACAGCTTTTGTGTTGGTATGGGTATGCAGATGTTCGTGCTCGTTGCCATGACTATGTGTTATTTCGCTGCCATCCGCAGCAATATGGGTATGAACTTGTTCGTTTTTCATATATGTAATTCCTTTCGAGGATATGATAGGATTTCAAAACATCAATCCATGATACATATCATACTATATATTCTTTATGATAATTATTTATCCAATATGTGTCAAGAGACTGTGAATACCTGCAAACGAAGATGTGATAAAATAATATCAAAACTTTAAGAATATGATTGTTTTTTATATAGAATAATGTTAATATTTGTATAAAGATAAGTATATTTTGTCGCATTACTCTATACTTATTTGACATAAGTTTAAGGAGGACTTCGAATGTCGGAAAAACAAGTCAGCAAAGGGAATAATCGCAACAAAACCAGGTTTTTCATATGTTCTATCTCGATATTGACACTAATTCTTATCGCTTTATTTTGTGTTGTAACATTTTTAGAAATAAAAGTGCTACAAACAATACTCTCGTATGGACTAATCGTAGTGATGCTTTTATTGGCTATTCAATTAATCTTTATGCTACGTTTTTTCAATGCCGTCCAACAGATTGACAAAAATGCAGTAACTTTTTCAAAAGGGGAGTTAAATATCAGTGACATCATGACAGACAAAACAAAGGGTCTGGAGACATTATCCATTGCCTTCAATGATATGAAAAGGAATCTGATGAACTTTATTGAGTCCACAAAGAGCAATGTTATCATTTTGTCCGATGCGGTTGATAAGGTTACTAAGAGCTTGGATATGAGTTACAAGGGCAATGAACATATTGCTTCCAACATGTCTGTGGTTGCGGGGAAAGCACAGGAGCAGTTGAAAATCGTTACCGATACCTTAGAGCGAATTAAAGAAGTAAGTGAACGAACGAACAATATTACATATACGCTCTCAAATATTGAGGGCTTTGTGGATAATACTGTTAAGGTGACTAATGAAGGGTCGGAACATCTGGATCGATATAATGAACAGATTGAAGTAATCTCCGTTAATCTAACCGAAACTGCAACCTTTATCAATGCTTTAAACTCTAATCTAAATCAAATTGATCAGGTAAATGGTTTAATCATGAGCATTACTGAGCAACTTACACTTCTATCCCTGAACTCAGCGATCGAGGCTGCGAGGGCGGGTGAGGCAGGAAAAGGCTTCGTTGTAGTCTCCCAGGAGATGAACAAGTTATCTGCGGCAACCAGGAATAGTATCACTCAGATTAACAACCTTGTGTCCAATATATTAAGTAGTAATGCCAAGGTCAGCGACAGCATCTCAAGCTGTGTTGACAGCTATAATATAAGTAAGGATATCTTCACATCTGTGAAGGACTCCTTCTATACTATTAATAAAAATGCAAATATTCTTAGTGATGATATGAAAAAGGTATCCGCGGAGTCTCAACTGATCAATGAGAATACGAACGGAATTAGTGAGAAAGCACAAACACTGCATGATTCATCCCAAGAGATCTCATCCATTACTGAGGATGTTGCTGCTGTTACACAGGAAGAACTTGCTGAGAATGAAGAGATTAACAGTCAAGCTCTTTCCCTTAAGAATATGCTCTCTGATATTCAGCGCCTGTTAAAACGCTATAAGACTTCTATCGTACCGGTTAGTAAGATAAGTCCAAAGCCATTAAAAATTGCGTTCATCAGCCCATTAGATCATCCATTCTGGCAGGGCGTAAGACAGGGTGCATTATATGCAAAGAATGAATTAAAATCTAAAAATACAGTCGTCGATTATATTGGCTTTGAAGTGACCGGCGAAGAGTTTGACAGAACCATAGTAGAAAAGTTTGGAGAGAATTATGACGGTATTGTTGTACCTGGATTTATCGGGAATGCAGATGAATGTCTTAAATTAGCGGTTAAAAACAAAGTTGCTGTAATGGCATTTAACTGTGATTTTAAAGAAGGTTCAAATCGTCTCTCCTATTTTGGACCAGACGTTCATGCCGCCGGTATCAAAGCAGGTGAATTTGCTGCTAAGGCTGCAGATGAAGATGGTGAAATTGCAATCCTACATGGAACACTGACAACAACAATTAATAAGATCCGAACTGATGCTATTAATGAAGTGATCCGTAAAAAGAGAAAGGTGAAGGTTGTAGAACAGCTTACTGCTGAAATTGATGATAAGATACTTTACGAACAAACCAAATCCGTACTTAAAAAGCATCCGAACCTCAAGGTTATCGTAATCGTAACCGGTGGTATTCAGGGCGCTGCCAAAGCGATATCCGATATGGGTCATAAAGGCAAAACTACTATTGTTTGCTTTGATTATGACGACAGTGTCATAGAATTAATCAAAGAAGGTCTAGTATCAACTGCAATGGGACAAGATGCATTTGGTCAAGGACATGATCCGATTATCGCTCTATATAATTATCTGGTGGATAATGAAGTACCACAATCGATTACATACACACGAACAGAAGTAATTGATATAAGAAGTGTTTAGATAATCAAACTTTGATTCATATACAATCAATATTAACACGTTAACCAAGGGGTTGTTGTAAAACAGAATCTTCTAAGTATGCTGTTATGTTATGCTACAAAACATAATCAGTTTACTTGAATGGATTTCCTTTTACAACAACCCCTTAATGTATCTATCAATATAACTAACTAATTATTTCCGGCTGACATGAGTTAATTTACTATGTTTCTTTTTAAAATATGTTTCACCAATATAGCTAATTGATGAAGGTTTTCCTTTACAAGATAAGCACAACAACCGTTTTTCATTGCAAATGAAATTACTTCCGGCGATACATCTTCGGATACTATAATAAACGGAGTCTTTGGTGATAACGCATTTTTAGTAAAGAGTGCATGGAGTGCATTAAAACGTGGAGTGGAATTATCCGAGAGAATGATATCAAAATCAATCTCCGCAAGCGCATTTTTCATCGCCTCTTCACTACATACATACTGTGCTTCTACTTCAAATCCTCCCCTCCTTAATTCAAGAACGTTCAGGTCTGCTATATATTTAAACTCTTCTACAATTAAAACCTTAATTTTGCTCATACCCCAGCCCTTTCACACGTTTCTTTCTCCGATTAAGTGATTAATTATCTATAATAATAAGATAATTTCAACCAAAAATCTAGATGACAATCTTTTGATAAACTATAGTAATTCTTTCGTTTTTCATCTTTCATCAACGATAGGGAAATCCATTTGACAAATCCTTGTAAAATATGTATACTAAAATCACCTAATTCATATATGTTTAATATGCATTTAAATATATAACCAATACGGATGTATTGGATAAAGAATCACCACACCGGGAGAACGTTGATTATGAATGAAGAAAAAACTCAGAATGATATCATCCATAACACTGATAATTCTATTAAAGAATTGAAGGCACTTAACAGCACCATTTCTCATGAAATCAAAGCTCCGGTAAGAGCAATTGACGGCTATGCAAGAATCTTCATTGAAGACTTCGGCAGTCAAATCAGTGCTGACGGTCTCGAACTGATTCATAATATACGTACTCTATGTAATGATACTTTGCTCCTAATTAATAAATTACTTGATTATACAAAATATGCTGATGTAACGCCGATTCAGGAAACCATCTATCTTCCTCAGATGATGCATGATGTATTCGAAGAACTGATAATCAGTTATCCGAAGAAGCATATGATTGAACTGAATATAGCAAAAGAGATGCCATATCTGTTAGCGGATGGAATTCTGATTCGTCAGGTTATCGTTAATCTTTTGTCCAATGCACTCAAATTCACGAAGAATAAGGAAGCGGTATTTATCACTGCAGGATATCAGCATATCGATGAGGAACATATATTTTACATAAAGGACAACGGAGCAGGTTTCGATATGAACTTCTCTGAGAATCTATTTGGCATGTTCCAACGCATGCATTCCATGGATGATTATGAGGGCAGTGGTGTTGGTTTGGCTACTGTAAAAAAAATCATACAAAAGTTTGGTGGTAGGGTATGGATTACCGGAGAGGTCGGAGTCGGCGCCTGCGTGTATTTCACTATTTCACCGGAAAATATACTAAAGTAAGGAACATCGCATTAACAGGAGGTGGCTATGTACCAGACATTAATCGTTGACGACCGCGAGATATTTCTGACTGAATTAAAGCATTTAAAGATATGGGGGGATGAAACCGGCTTTCAGATTGCTGACAAAGCAAATAATGGCAAGCAGGCTCTGGATCTGCTTCGAGACAGGCACTATGATCTAGTACTGACTGATATACGGATGCCGGTTGTTGACGGCTTACAACTGTTACGAGAAATTAAGAAGGAAAATCTCTGCCCTTGCGTGGTTTTTCTCAGTGAGTATAGTGAATTTCATTACGCCAGACAGGGTATCGTATTAGGTGCTTTTGATTATCTGGTGAAACCAGCCACGGAGGAAACGCTTGGTGAACTCCTAAGTAGAGCTGCCCTATTCCTCTCCTCACAAGCAAGCAGCTCCCACACAAGCGGATACGTTGATGATAACTCTGACTGGTTTTACCCTTCCTCAGAGGAAGCCTCCATCGTAAATCATCTCCTTAACAATGATTTCCTAGCTTTCACCTTGTTTAAAACAACCTTGGATAACCTCTACGTAATTCTTGAGGACAATATTATCAAAGCAGATATTATGATTAAAAGACTCTATCATAACATAATAAAAAGTGTGTATGATAATTATTCCTGGCTGAATCTATATATTAATCCTTCCATTTTTAGTGAAATCGATTTTCTTCATGATGGGGATGATAATGCTTATAAAAGTCTTTATTGCCGTAAAATCAGTTATCTTGCTAACGTAATTGCAAAGCTGCATCCGGTAACCTCTGATCCGAATCTGCATGATATTTGCGAATATCTGCTCTCTAATCCGGAGAAGGATTTAAAATTAAAGATAATATCCGAACAATTCTTCCTTAACAATACTTACCTTAGTAGCAGCTTCTCAACAAAACTTGGAATCCGTTATAATGATTATGTAACACTAATCAAGATGACTCGTGCCGAGTACCTGATCAGACACGAAGATGAGAAGCCTTCTGAAGTAGGGTATCAGTTAGGCTATAAAGATATTAATTATTTTTTAAAGCAGTTTAAGGCGATTCATGGTCAAAGCGCTTCCAAGTTCCGCCACTCTGAATATTATGACTATCAAATATAATAATACAAAAATAGCAGGTAATTATTATCCACTAGAGACACGTTTTCACTCAATTGATAATATGTAGCGGTCTCTAAATGGGTAAATAATTACCTATAATTTTATACTAAAAAACGAGCTGCACCCTTTATATTCTGGTCTGCAGCTCGTTCTCTCTCCCTCACAAAGCTCTATTATAGAACCGGATATAACTTAAATCATGTAAATATGCTATCATATAATAATTATCATATATAGTATTCGGTTCTTACGTGATTAATCAGGTCCAATACTTCTTCTCTAACCTTCTTAAATTCCGCCGTAAATCGAATCTGATCTGCATTTTCACCGGTAATCGAATTGGTAAAGGAGGTTTTGAACTCCTTTACGATCTTGCCTGGTCTAGGTGACATCACCAATACTCTCGTTCCCAATGAAAGTGCTTCATCCACATCATGGGTGATAAACAAAATTGATTTACGAGTTTCCCACCAGATATTGCGAAGCATATTCTGCATCTGATCACGGGTCAATGCATCCAATGCGCCAAACGGTTCATCCATTAACAACACTAACGGATTATTCACCAATACCCTGGCAATCGATACTCTCTGTCTCATTCCACCGGATAATTCATATGGTTTATGCTTGCGAAAATCCAACAACCCTACCTTCTCCAGATAGTGTTCGGCAAGTTCTTTTTGTTCTGCTTTGGGAAGCTTTCTCATCTTTAAGCCGAACTTTACATTGTCCTCCACGCTTAGCCAAGGGTATAGAGCGGGTTGCTGGAAAACCACACCCCTATGCCAATCCGAACCCGATATCTTTGTATCGTTCACATATGCTTCTCCTTCTGTCGGACTAATGAAGCCTGCTATTACCTTTAACAGAGTACTTTTGCCACACCCGGAGGGACCAAGGAGGCATATGAATTCCCCCTCCTTGATCTCGAGGTTAATGTCCTCCAGTGCATTGACCTCGTTATTCTCCGACGTATAAGTCAACCCCAGATTTTTCAAAGATACCACCGGCTTTCGGGTATCAGCATCATCCTGATAATAAGAGATACTATTCCCTTCCCATGCTTTATTCCTTCCTTCTTCCGGGTTACGTTTTGACGAATTTTCTTCCTGCACCAGAGTCATTTGACCACCTCCCAGTTCCTTAATTTCTTATTGTCCCGCTTTCACCTTCTCAAGATATGTAGGATTAACGTATTTGTCGTATGCGGATGCATCCAGCTTTTTCTCAAGGGATTTCTGGTCTACTAAGAAATCTCCAATCTTCTTTAAACTATTTAATGTATTACCTTTTGCAGAACTTGTTCCAAGATATGCAGAAGATAACTCTTCATCTACACTAAGCCATACATTACCCTTTGCCTGCTTAAGCGCTTCTTCTTTGGATATGCTATTTGCTTTAGACCAGAGCTCAGCTGATTTGTTAGGATCAGTGGAATATAACTCATGCGCCTTGATCAATGCCTTTAAATAAATCTCTACTACCTGAGGATATTTGGTAGCAAAGTCATCACTTACGATATTATAGCCGGATGTCGGAGCTCCCTTTGCTGCTAGATCTTTACTGGATATTAACTTAGTGCCATCAGCATACAGTTCTCCAAGGCTTGGATCCCAGGTATAGGCCGCATCAATATCACCGCGTTTCCAAGCTGCTACGATATCAGTAGGATTTAAATCAACGATTTTAACATCTTTTGCAGTAAGTCCGTTTAATTCTAATGCACTCAACAAGCTGTAATGAGAAGTAGAACTTACAGTAGTTGCAATCTTTTTACCTTTAAGATCTTTGACAGAAGCAATCTTCGCACTGTTTTTAGCAACTAATGCTTCCGAATCACCGAGAACTGCACTTACCCAGAAGATCTGATAAGGAATATTCGTAGATGCTGCGATAGCAACCGGCGGATCTCCGATACCACCTGCAAAGTCGATAGACTTAGATAGAATCGCATTGTTCATATCGCGGCCTGCCTGAAAATTAACCCATTTTACAGTAGTTCCGAATTTGCCAAGTTCTTCTTCTAGCCAACCATTCTCTTTGACAAGATTATTGTCATCATTCATCGTAAAGTATCCGATTGTAACTGTTTTGGGATATTCCACCTGGGGCTGGGTTGGTGCAGACGTTGCTGTTGCGGCCGTTGCAGCCGCTGTTGGTGTGGATTTTGCATCCGAGTCAGAGGACCCTTTCGATCCGCAACCTACTAATGCTGTTGCAATAAGTATGATTGATACAAACATACTTATAATTTTTCTTCCATGTTTCATACGATACACTCCTTTTTTATAATTTATATCATTGATTTTACGTTCCGTTTCCGCTTGAATTACTCCTTCCCCTTCCAAGGTACAATCTTGGATTCCGCAAAACGAATTGTTCGATCAAGTATGATACTTGTGATTCCCATCACGATAAGTCCGGCAAAGATTACATCACTTTGTAAGAAACGGCTAGCATCAAATACCATCCAACCGATACCGGTTACAGATGCAACCATTTCCGCAGCTACCAGTGTGCCGAAGGCAATTGCCATAGAGGTTCTGAGTCCAGTAAAAATATAAGGCAAGCTTGCTGGTAATATTACATGCCAGAAAACCTGTGCCTTGGATGCCCCCAAGGTATATGCTCCATTAATATAATCTTCTCTCACACTCTTAACACCTGACATAGAAGATATGTAAATCGGTGCGAAAGCAGCGAGAAAAAGTAATGTTATTTTTGATCTATTCTCAATACCAAGCCAGATAATCAATAAGGTATAGTAACCTAACGGTGGGAGCGATTGATAAAACTCCACCAATGGATCAAATACGGCTCTTATCTTTCGGTTATAACCGCTAGCCAGACCTAATGGTATGGCAAATAGAATAGCCAGCAAGTAAGCATTAAGCAAACGGTAAAGACTATCCGCAAGATGCTTAAACAGTGGAGTTCCCTTATATCCCTCAAAAATCAGATCTCCAAAGCACTTCAATACTTTACCCGGTGTCGGTACAAGCACATTGGATACCAGCTTAAACTTTGCGACCAGATACCAGGCGATTCCCAAAAATAAAAAGGTTCCGATACTGATAGATAGTTCTTCCACTCTGTCTTTCTGAAGTAAGGGACGCTTTCGCCTTTTCTTAGCGCTTTTCACAGTTCCCTGTTTAATAACTTGCGACATAACTACGATCCCTCCTTAATCATATCCCGATCCAGATGACCGATGATTGGATAATTCTCAACTTCATATGTCAATCTTTGAGAAAATGTTTCATTACGGATTTCTTCCGGTTCGATTATCCACACACCGGCAAGGTCTGCCCCCGGGATTCTCTCTTGAATCTCACAATATTTTGTCTCGTATAGGGTTCCGGTGATATGTACCTTCTTGGCTCTTCCTTTTATCTGTATACTGTGTTTATTGTTATAGATATTAATCGCTACTTTTTTATCAAACCATATACTATAGGTCAGGTTTTTATTGGTCTGAGAGGTCTCCAATAATTCTAGAAATATCAGATTTCCATCCTGATCTACGTTGACAGATCCTTTGAACACTACATGGGGAACACCTTGTTTATCAACTGTTGCTAATGCTTTTAGCGTGTTCTGATCCTGCAATAGCTCAATTATTTCACTTGTGATTGTTATTGCCACCAGCTATCACCCTCTCCTTTAAATTCTCGCTAAATCGGTACTTGG
The DNA here is from genome assembly GCF_059717775.1 of Variimorphobacter sp. HTMS_6. Taxonomy (NCBI): domain Bacteria; kingdom Bacillati; phylum Bacillota; class Clostridia; order Lachnospirales; family Lachnospiraceae; genus Variimorphobacter; species Variimorphobacter sp. HTMS_6. The sequence continues at coordinate 589,092 of NZ_AP046094.1, read as the reverse complement.
ATGATTACCGCATCTTCGATAGTCATCAAAATATACTTCCAAACCATGCTTTTCACGGATCTCATTCAACCCCTTTGCCAGACGCACATAATATTCAAGCGATGGAGGTACTTGGTTTTTAAAGATTGTGTTATCCGCTACTTCCCAGATTCCATCAAAAGCGATTACTCCATGTTCTGCGAATTCTTCTGCTTGTTCAAATGCTGCTGCCAAGCTCTCCTCTTCGGTCTTAAACCCATGAGGCTTTGCCATATCAACTCCACCTACTAATCCACAATTCACATTATTTCTACCAAAGATATCAACGGCATCAAATAAGCTTTGCTTCCATCCATCGTATCCGATAAATTCTGCTTTACCTGGACAGATCCAGTTGAAAAGCTCCTTATTGAACACTTCTAAGTCTGATGTATAAGATATGATTCCGGTTTCTTTCTTTAAACGTTCCAACTGTTTCCTAGAATATGCCGTGCCAATAATCTGACCATGTATGTGCTTTGTTTTGAATAAATCCTTTAGTGCGCGAAATACCTCTATATAGAGTTCCACTTCATCATCCAGAAGTTCCGCTCCTGATAGAATTGATCCCCCTGTAGCACAAAACGTAGTAAATCTTCCTTTTTGCTTTAATGCTTCTTGTACCGACTCTACCATATCGTCTATATCAATAATCGATGAGATATTTTTATTCTCATATTCCTTACCCATAGCACCGACACAGCAGTATTTACAACCCCCACCCGGTTTATTCCAAAAATGACAATGGCTGTTCACACTAATATCCAGTCTCTGCGGTCTGCATCCCAGCACATGCCACATCGGCGTGCCTTTGGAGGTTACCTTATCGTAATAATCAGGCTTCTCCCAGAACTCTACTTCTTCAAGAATTTCATCTAAATCAGTAATAACTAATTGATCATCAACCACGTCAATCAGATAAGGATCTCTAATTCCGGGGTTCGTTTCTTCCGCATATCCGGTTACAATACTTGTTCCGTCTCTTAGTAATAATCCCGCTGGGTTGAATTTATCGGTTCGATCAAGAAATATGGATCTTTCATTAATCTGATGATTTTCTCTGCTGAGCCTTCCTCTAGCTTTGTCACTTAAGTCATATCCTCGACGCTTTAAGTCCGTTTTCAATATAACGAATCGTGATACATCCGGATAACTTTGAATTATTTCCTTAAGACTAGATTCTTCTTTTCTCCAATTCTCTAATCGAATGCCCATCGTATACTCCAATCATTATTTATAGCTTTCCTTTAATCTCTTCCACCTTATTTAACTCTTCCCATGGCAAATTGATATCGGTACGTCCAAAATGTCCATAAGCTGCAGTCTGTTTATAAATTGGTCTTCTTAAATTCAATGCTGCTATGATTGCTGCCGGGCGAAGATCAAATGTCTCCTGTATTATGCTGACAATCTTCTCCTCGGATATCTTACCGGTACCGAAGGTATCTACTGCAATAGATACTGGTTTTGCCACTCCGATAGCATAGGCTAGTTCAATTTCAACTTTATCCGCGACTCCGGAAGCTACCAGATTTTTTGCTACCCATCTTGCCGCATATGCCGCTGATCGATCAACCTTTGTCGGATCTTTTCCGGAGAAAGCACCCCCTCCATGTCTTCCTGTACCGCCATAGGTATCCACGATAATCTTTCTACCTGTTAGCCCTGCATCACCCTGGGGACCACCGATTACAAAGCGTCCGGTTGGATTTACGTAGTATTTTGTATCATCATCCAACAATTCTGCCGGGATTACTGCTTTAATGATATATTCAATTACATCTTTCTTAATTTGTTCCAGTGTAATATCTTCACTATGTTGGGTGGAGATAACAACCGTATCTACACGAGCCACTTTGCCTTGGTCATCAAATTCTACTGTTACCTGTGATTTCCCATCCGGCCTAAGATAAGGTAATGTTCCATTCTTACGAACCTCTGATAACTTTCTGGTTAACCGGTGTGCGAAAGATATCGCCGGAGGTAGATATTCCGGAGTTTCATTCGTTGCATAACCAAAGATAATTCCCTGGTCACCTGCTCCTGTACCGAAATCCTCGGTTTCACCTTCCTGTTTGGATTCGAATGCCTTATCCACTCCTAGTGCAATATCTGCTGACTGCTCATCAATGGAGGTAAGCACCGCGATGGAATCTGCATCAAATCCACCCGCATTCTGTGTATAACCGATTTCGCGAATTGTATTTCTAACTATTTTAGAAATATCAATATACGCCTGTGTTGTAATTTCACCCACAACCAGGGCTAATCCTGTGGCTACGGTAGTCTCAGCTGCTACTCGGGAATTAGGATCGTTTTCAATTAGCGCGTCCAGAATAGCATCTGAGATCTGATCTGCAATTTTATCAGGATGCCCTTCTGTTACTGATTCTGAAGTAAATAATCTTCCCATATCGTTTCCTCTTTTCTTTTCGTTTGTTTATTATAAAGCCGTTAATTTATTTCGGCTTCAAATAACATATTATTCTTATATGTTTATAATATATTCAAAGTGATTTAATTTCTATAGAATATATTTTGATTTATATAGGAAGAAATTTAGATTCTTAACTTGTTAACAAAAACTTTTCACTTAATTAAGGTCTCTATCTTAAGTCAAATCCACATCATGCTGATTGTTGTTGCTTCTCATCTAGGATTCTTCGTATTTCAAGATGTCTTTCTTTCGTATATGGATAAAGCAACGTACTGACTATACCAAGTAATACGAATACACCGGGAGCCACGGCCATCGTCCACTTTATCGTATTTAATGCTAACGGTGTCTGACTTACATTTGGTACATATCCTGCTACCTGTAAGATAATACCTATGATAAAGATAGCCACCGAATTAGAGAGCTGCATAAAAAATGTCATAACACCGGAATATAATCCTTCTCTTCTACGACCAGTATTAATTTCATCGACATCCAACACATCGGGAAGCATCGCCCACGGAAGTACATGTGCCACTCCATACCCCAGTCCGGCAAATGCCCCAACAATATATACTACAACCGGGTCTGATCCGGGGGCTACTAACAGCCAGGTCACCTGAGCGATAGCCCAAAGTAGGAGTCCGTAAAATATCGTATTACGCTTTCCGATTCTTTTTGATATAGCAGTCCATATCGGAAGAGACAGTACTCCGGTTAATATAACAATAACTAATAATATTGACATATCAGTTTCGCGGTTCAACCAGTATTTCATATAATAGATAACAAAGCCTTCAATTACATTCGCCGCTGCATAGCATCCTACATAAATTAAGAGTAAATATCGCATTGGTCGATTGCGAAATACACTGAACAATTCTTCCTTTACATTTAATGTAGATACCTCATATACCCGCGGACGCTCTTTCGAAAAGAGAAATATCATGAGTGCCATAACACTGATAAAGCCGCCAATTCCAAATCCCATTGCCCTGTATCCTATCGCCGGATCATGAAATGCATCACTTATCATTTTCGGAATTACAGCTGCGACCAATCCAAAGATCAGCTGGCAGGCGATACGATAATTGGATACACTGGTTCTTTCGTTATAATCGTCCGTCAGTTCTGTTATAAAGCTAAGATAGGGTACATGATAAGAGGATACCGCCGTTACCACTCCCACATAAGCTAGAATGTAATAGATCACGGTGAAGTTGCCAAAGTCTGCTTTGCTCCATAATAACGTGGAGAATATGAGCAAAAAGAAGGTAGCACCGAGAAAGAATGGTCTACGCCTACCGAATCTTGTATGTACACGGTCACTACCCAGCCCTAGGATCGGATCTACCACCGCATCCCAGGCTCTTCCTACTAAAAAAACTGTTCCTGCAATGGCCGGAGATATACCGACAACATCTGTCAAATAATACATAAAATACAGTCCAATTGCAGTAACAGAAATTACAGAAACCGCTTCACCCGAACCATAAAACAACTTTTTCCCTGCTGATAATTTTTCTCTATCTTTCCCCATCGCTTCCTCCTATCCATGATGTGTATATCCTTCACAAATTAATGAGCCTATTCCATAATCACCTAATTATTCTACCTCTTCACCCTCATCCTGGTCTTGTGATGACATAAGCTCATTTAGCATATAAATCAAATAATCCTTTACATTCACACCCTCCGGAAGGGAACCCTCCAAACCATATAAGGCAGCTTGGTCTGCTCCGCCCCCCTTCCAATCAACTGCCTCCTGTACCGAATCACGTAAGTCTTTCAAAAATTCTACCACGATTTCCTCATGAGCTGGTGTTACCATAAAGTGCAGACTGTCGGGATATTGTTGCAGATCCATATGCCACCCTCTGCTTGTCATACGATCTGATATCAGACTTAGATTTAACTTATCTGAACCGATTGCGAATACACTCGCCTCCGGTTTCCCTATAATATATAAATTCGGTATCTCTTCAATCCCCGCTTGAAGTGCTTTCGTTGTTCTCATAATCCCCTCAGCATTTTTCACATATCCCTCAAATCCCAGATAATTTAATACTGCCCAAGCACTGGCGATTGCTCCACCCGGGCGCGTTCCCAGTGCAGTCGGTGAAGCGAACAACCCGCCTGGCCACTTGTCATACGCAAAGTATTGAAATTGTCTGATATCCTTATTCCTATAGAGTATGGTTGATACTCCTTTAGAAGCAAAACCATATTTATGAATATCTGCCGAGATACTGGTTACACCAGATATACGAAAATCAAATAATGGTACTGGATATCCGAGCTTTTCCACAAACGGAAGTATAAATCCTCCGAGGCATGCATCTACATGCAGGGGAAGTCCCTTCTCAAGCGCCAGATCAGACAGCTCACTAATTGGATCCACAATACCGTGAGGATATGCAGGTGCTGATCCGACAATTAAAATCGTATTCGGTGTGATCAACTTTCTGGCTTCCTCCACATCTGCATAATAATCCTTCGTGAGCGGAATATGAACCGGCGTTACATTAAAATAATGAGCTGCTTTTTCAAACGCCGGGTGTGCGGTAATCGGCAACAGCATCTCCGGAGTTTCGATCTCCGGATGTTGGTATCTAGCTAAATCTCGGTAGGTCTTAACCGCCATCAGAATACTTTCACTCCCACCCGATGTAAGACTTCCTCTGGTTGTTTCATCCCCATGGAACAGATCTGCTGCCATAGAAATCACTTCATTCTCTAATGTTTTCAAATTTGGAAAGGCTAACGGATTCAATCCATTCTCATGAAAATATAACAGGTACGCCTGTTTCACAAACTCTGTAATCTCTTCTCCCGCATAATATACAAGGCTCCATGTCTTTCCCTTATTCCAATCTGCATCATGCTTTTTTAATGCTTTCATATGCTCCAATAGCTTTGAAGGATCTGCTCCTTTTTTAGGAAACTTCGCCATAATAACACCTCTCATTAGATTTTTAATTTGTATCTGTAACACTTATCTATTAAGTATTGTTACGACTATATCATTTGTGGCTACATCTTTTATTAAATTCCGTCTCCATCCTTGTTCTGGTCAATGTATTCATTGTAAGTTGGCTTATCTGACAGATTATAGCTCATCTCCCAGGTCGCACGGTATCCGATTCTGGAATAGAGTTCCCTTGCCTTTCCTCCGGATGCGATTAGCTTGGATTCCAAAACCCCCTTCTCTTTTAGCCATTGATGGCTTAATTCAATAAGACGAGACGCCAGCTTTCTGCCACGATATTCCGGTTTCGTATATACATCCACAATCCAGCCATATTTACCGGGTGCAAACAGATGATACGGGAAGTCCTGCTTTATCAACGCACCGGCTATTGCAACCGGTTGTTCTCCGTCATAAGCAAGATAGTGTTGAATCCTTCCCTGTCCATATTCGTAACAATATTCCTTTTCAACAACCTGATAAACATCCTCGACAAATGAGCTATCCGGGACACCCATATCTTGAAATAGGATTTTACGTAGTTCTACAATAACCGGAACCTCCTCAATGCCTGCTGTTACAATTTTAATATCTTTTGCATGATCCGACATATGCTCTTCCCCCTTATTCTTTCAACAGCCGGTCCAAATGTTTGAACACAGGTGATTCCTTATCTTGTTTTCTAATTTCATGTAACAAGGTAATATCATACACTTCTATCGGATCAAGGACACAAATTGCAGCCAGATCTACATCACCCAGTCGATTTCGCACTTTTTTATAGTAATCTTCATATTGATCTCCACTCACTATGATTCTGTCCGGTTTTGCGATAATTCGATAACTGATTTTATTTTCTCCTATGATTGTCAGCGATACCTTCTGATTAAACCACAAGCTTCTGGTAAAATTCTTATATGTTTTTGAAGTTTCGAGCAACTCAAGGATCAGAATCTTGCCGTCCTCTGACACTTCGAAAAATTCCTTCTCCTCAGCATAAGCAAGACCCTGCGGATCTACGGTAGCAAGAATCTTGACAGCATTTTTTTCACTTATAGCCTCTACTGCTTCTTTTATGAATTGAATTCCCACTTTAATTCCTCCCTATATAATTCTAGCCAAATCCGAATCCGGGTGGTTACCGCAACGTCGATAATCATCAAAATCCACATTCAACTCATATTTAACCCTTAGCTCCTGAAGCCCTATTGCAAGTCTTATATAATACTCTAACGAAGCATTCTTTTGGTCATGAAAATAAGAATGAGGTCTCGGTATCCATACCACATAAACGGTTGATACACCATGTATCGCCAAATCCTCTGCTTCTGCAAGTACTGCTTTCAACGCTTCATCCTCATTCTGAAAACCATAGGGTTGTGCGAATTCCACGCCTGCAACGATTCCGGTATTTACATTCCCCCTACCGAATATCTCCACCGCCTTGATTAATCTGTTCTTCCACTCCTGATAACCAACCCATTCTGCCTTACCGGGGCAAATCCAATTGAATAATTCTTCATTCAAAACTTCAATATCTGCCGTATAGCTGCTTAACCCTGTTTCTTCATATAATCTTCTAAGCTGCTTTTCATTGAAGGCAGTTCCGATTAGCTGGCTAGGGTATCTCTCCGTTTTAAAGAGCTTCCCAATCTCCTTTAATATTTCTATATAATAATCCACCTCTTCATCAAAGGGTTCTACTCCTCTGGTGTCTGAACCGGCGGTAAGGCATATGCTGGAGAATCTACCGGGCTGTTTTAAAGCCTCTTTTATCGTCTCTGCTACCTCTTCCGGCTTAAGTCTGGGACTAATTCCAAGCTCATTTTTCTGATCTTTCAGATGATTTACGATATCACAATATTTGCAGCCGTGATCATTGTTCCAAAAATGACAATAGCTAGACGGCATGATCTGCAATCTCTGAGGGCGAACCGTAACCACATGCTCCATCAGTTTACCGTTAGTCGTTACTTTCCCATAATAATCAGGCTTTGGCCAGTACTCTATGCTCTCAATTACTTCCCCTTCATCAACCAATACCAAATTGCTATCCACCACATCAACAAAATATGGTTTCTGCTCTAACGGAGTGGAATCCGTTAATAAAACGGTACCATCTCGTAGTACCAGTGATTCAGGAATCGGTGTTAGCTTCCCGTCCCTTGCCCCAAATAGGGTGGATCCCCTGAGCTGATGTTTCTCTTCATCCAGCACTTCAAGCGCCCTCTCCGTATAGTGAACACCTCTTCTTTGTACATCAATTTTAATAGCAATTAATGGTGGAAATTCCGGATATTTTTTTAATACTTCCTTTAAGCTTAATGACATAGATACCTCCTATAGCGATAATTCATAAAGTCAATTCATTTCTAACATATATTATTAGTATGTATTTAGGCATAAGATATGCCCGGAATGTTCGAAGTTGAAGCATTGAGAATCCGTCCGATTCCCTGTAATCCCTCTTCGATAGAATAATCTTATTCTGATCCCGAGCACATATCAACAGATGATATTTCGTTTTTTATGAGATTATCTTTGGCTTTTCAACAGGATAGCAACATACATCTTCATAAGCTCATTAACCTATCCACAAATTTGCCCCTATATAAACTACATAAATGGCAATCAGTAATATACCTTCCTTCTTACTAATTTCATCATACTTACTGTTATAGGCAAAAAATCCAAAGAATGATACGATAATTCCTAATGCGATAAAGTGAATATTATAAAACTCCTGTGTTACTATAATTCCTTTTGAAGATATCGCAGCTGAAGCTCCTACTACCATTAAGACATTCAAAATGTTAGCTCCCATAATATTGCCAAGGGCTAAACCACCGTAGTTTTTCTTAGCTGCGGATATACATGTACTTAATTCCGGGACACTGGTACCAAATGCTACAAGAGTGGAGGCAATTACGACATCAGGAATACCAATTTTAACTGCTAATACTTCTGCAGCACTAACCATTCCGGAAGAGCTAATTGCAATCAATACGGCTGCAACTACTATTAAGATTAGAATAATTATAATTGACCCGTTATTTTTTTTATCTAACGATGGCTCCTCTGTATCTGATTCATCTGACTTAGAATCTCCTAGATCTTGAACCTCCTTATCTTTATTATTCTTTTCTTGATACACGAGAAAGAATATATAAATCGGGATTAGGATAAGAAACACAATTCCCATCCATTGAGGAATCAGACCATTCTCTCCTTTCATCTTATATGCAAAAGTAGGGAGGATTAATAAAAACACAGCAATAATTAGCAAACTAAGCTTTTGTGAAGCTTTTCTATTTACAGGAATTTTCCCAAACAATGCACCTATTCCAATAATTAAGCTTGTGTTCGTAATTATGGATCCAACGGCATTCCCTAACGCGAAGCCTCCTTTGCCTTGCACGGAGGATACTACGGAAGCTGAAAGCTCAGGAAGTGTAGTTCCTAACGATACTATCGTTGCACCTATTACAATCTGTGGCAACCCCCATATTTTTGATAGCTTTACTGCATTATCCACCAATAAATCAGCTGATTTTGATAAGATAAATAAAGAAGCTACAAGAACCACTAACACAATGATAATGTTGGATCCTTCTAAAAATTTTGTCATATTTTCATCTCCTATCATTTAAAATATATCTCATTACGGGTTCCATCATTTTGTTCCTATACAATTTCGAAACAACAAAAAAGGAGCGTCTCAATATAGAGACTCTCCACCCAAAAAGTCGATTTCTTGCTATAACAAAATAGCAACCGTAAATAAAACATATTTATTTACTATTATATTATCATAAAAACATATCAACCTCAAGTCTCATTCCTAAAATATCATTACCGAAACGATAGTAAATATCCCCATATAAACTGTCTATCTTAAGATACAGATTAGATTCTCACTCATATATTTACATAGGTATGATGTAATAAAAAATTATAAATATTTATTTTGTATTTTTCTATAATGAATGATGCTAAAGTATAGGATAAGACATGGTTTTATAGTCCTGATGTATTGACAAATCGCCTTAATAATTATAACGTATAAGCAGTGTGTAAAACTAGAAGCTACATGAAATACAAAAAACATCTTTCATCATAAGTAGATTTCAACTCACAGCATCATACTGTTTTATTCTGATTAGTCATACTTTAAATCTGTATTCATCATCAGAAAGCTTTCACACAATTTAAGAATTTAATATTGGTATTAAAAGCATGAAGTCATGAATATTTATCGACATGAGATCGCTAATATAATGCTTTTGACACTCTAATTAAATTTATTTAATCACATAAAGTAGAGGTAGAATATGTCAGCAAAATATGTTCAGGATATGACAAACGGAAATGTAGTATCCCATTTAATAAAGTTCTCATTACCGATGCTCATTGGTAATATTTTTCAACAATTATATAATATAATCGATGCCGTGTTTGTCGGAAAATTCATTGGTGATGAAGCATTTGCTGCTGTCGGCTGTACCGGTTCCATCAGCTTTTTGTTCTTTTCTGTGGTCTTAGGATTTGCCAGTGGTATCGGTATCATCATCTCTCAGTACTTTGGTGCGAAAGAAGATGACCAAGTGAAGCGATCAATCACCAATTCCATCTATGTAATTGGCGCGGCTGCAATCTGTATGAGTCTTTTAGCCTTCTTCTTGGCTGAACCGGTATTAATATTTTTAAAAACACCGGTGGAATTACTACCGAATGCAACAACCTTTTTAAAGTTATTATCTGCGGGTATGATTGCTGTAGCTTCTTATAATGCAATCGCTTTTATCCTCAGATCATTGGGTGATTCAAAAACTCCGTTATATTTTCTAATCGCCTCCTGCGTGCTGAATATCCTTCTAGATATTTTATTTATACCTGTTTTAAAATTCGGAGTTGCAGGTGCTGCCATCGCAACAGTTATCTCCCAAGCTTTTGCTGCACTTGGTTGTATTATATTTGCCATAAAGAAGAATCCGTATTTTAAACTTAAAAAAAGCGATTTTAAAGTCAGTTGGCTGATTATTGCAAAATGTATCCGCATCGGTGTTCCAGTAGCAATACAAAACTCCGTCATTGCCATCTCACTTGTGTCACTACAAAGTGTTGTTAATCGATTCGAAGAGACCGCAATGGCTGCTTTTGCCGGTATCAGTAGAATTGAGCAGCTGATTCAACAGCCTTTTAATTCTTTTGGCGCCGCTATGGCTACCTTTACAGGTCAGAATATAGGTGCAAATAAGATAGACCGTGTTAAGCAGGGTTACCATAAGAGTATCTTAATAGTTGCTATATTCAGTCTATGTGCTCTATTAGCTGCTCAGTTCGGCGGTCATCTCATGATGCAGCTGTTTGTAAAAAATCCGGAATCAATCCGATTAGGTGCAATCGGAATTCGTATTACAAGTTCTATGTACTTTGCTTTGGGTATGATTTATATCACACGTGGTTTACTAAACGGAAGCGGAGATTCCTTCTATTCAATGATTAATGGATTTATTGAAGTTATCGGAAGAGTAGGCTTTGCCAGTCTGTTAGTAGCCATCCCATTTATCGGTATATGGGGCGTCTGGGGAACAACCGCTCTGACCTGGTTTATCACTGCAGCTGCAAGTGTAATCCGTTATAAGCAAGGCAAATGGAAGAAGAAATCCATCATTAATTAATGATATTAAAGAATTTGTGGAAGACTTAAGTCAGTATAATAAGGGGCTGTTACAATACAAATAATCAGCTGGAATGATTTTGTATTGCAACAGCCCCTTACATATAGCTAACGCTATTCTGTTACCAATGCATAGGCTGATATCTTACGAATACGAAGTGTAATCAGTATTGAAATAATATATGAGATAATTACAATTCCAATTCCGAATAAGGTGATATAGCCGGGTGTGATGATAAAGTTTGCTTTTGATATCCCCATTCCGCTTTGAGCCATCGTCATGATTGGATTTGTTTGCGTCATACCGACCACACACCCAATACATACCCCAATAATAATTGGTGGCAAAAAGCTTAGGGATAATTGATTCATCAGCTGGAAGGTCGTAAATCCAATTGCCTTTTGAATACCTAGTTCACGTCTCTTTCGTACCACAGTGGAGTTAATAACAAAGTATAAAACCAGAATAACTACCGCCATCGTGATGGCTAATATTGCGATTCCGACTTTGGAGACGATAGATACATACACCCCTGCTCCCTGCTTCATATTTTCATCCATATCTAAAGTATAACGGAGGGTATCCCCGTATAGCTTATCGAGTTTTTTCACAAAGGTAGCTGCATTCTCTCCTTTTTTCAGATATATATTTAATGTCTGTTGCTTGAAATCTGGATTTAATTTCATTATGCCATCATAGGTGATGGAGGAATTCATTCCTCCCATATATGCACCTTGGGATAATCCGGTAACGATGAAGGTGACTTGTTTATCACCTTTTTTCAACTCCACGTTATCTCCGATTGATTTTCCTAACATTTCAGCTAAATGCCCCGCTAGCACAATCTCATTACTATGAATAGGATATCTCCCCTTATATAACGTGATTGTTTCTTTTTTCGAATAATCCTTCATTACGTATACACTTACTTCACTCTTCTCTATGTTGACCATAGATTCGTCCAGAAACTGTACTTTTCTTACTTCTTTCATTTTACTGATTTTATCCACAATCGATTGCTGCTCACCATCCGGTTTTAATACTGCTATCGCATTCGATAATTCCACTCCCGGCGTTTCTAAAAATGCTTTCGTATCAACCGAAGTATTATAAAACATCACTACTGCAAATGTTTGTGCAAAGGATACCGTTACAAGGATAAACATAATCATAAAGCTCTGCTTTTTATTTTGAAGTATTGATTTTAGTGCATATAAAACCGCCAAGCTTCCTCTTGATTGATCCAGTGGTACATGATTCTTTCGAAAACTATGTGTGACAATTCCACCCCTAAGTGCCATAATTGGATGCAGCTTTTTTATTCTCTTCGCGGATACGAGGGCAACCAATGCAACGATGACCAGCACGATGGATAATGCAGTCAAGCTGATGCCTGCATCAAATCCCTGTTCCCATTTTAATCCAGACTGCTGTGCGAAGACCGATGATAATGCTGGAATTGTTGTATAGGACAGCGCGATGCCTGCCACAGCACCTATGAAAGCAATCAAAGCAAATTGTAATATTATAGATAACCTAATCTGTCCGCTTGTATATCCGATTGCTTTCATGGAACCAATTTTAATCATGTCATCTTCAATACTATTGTTGATTCGAAATCGCACTACGATTAAGCAAACAAATAGGATAATGAAGGAAAATGCAACAATCATAATGGACACAATACTTGCCATCATTGTTCGTGACATTTTTACAAGATTTAGATCAATTGAAAAAAGAGTCTTTGTCGTGTCGGTTTGAAAGAGTGTATTATCCTGTTTTATCAGCTTTCTTAATCCTGTTTCAATATCCTTATTCACACTCTTCAGATCTGCGTAAACAAGCGTCGCCTTACCACTATCCCCTAAGAACTCTCCCACTTTCTTATAAGTATCATGTGGTAAATAAGCTCCCATCAGACCCATCTCGGGAGAAGAAAAGTACACATCCTCAATAAAACCCTTGATGGTAAAGGTCATGCTTTTATCCTGGAATGTCATCTTAATCATATCTCCAAGGCGGTATCCACCTTGCAGCTCAAATAGATAGGGCAGGTAAATCGACATGCTGTCAACAGGGAGATGCTTTCCTACGAATTTCCACTGCGCCAACTCCTGCACTTGATCTGCATCCTTGAACAGAAATGCCTTACTACGTTTATCGTTCTTGTATTTTATCTCTGCATTCGCCCAATATACATTTTCTTTTTGAAGGTGATTAATATTTGAGTTATTATTTAGATAATCATTCACTTCCTCACTATAGAAGGAAGATGGCATAATATAATAGATATTTGGTGCTTTCAGTTCCTTTGTTGTCTTATTAAAATAATCGCCCAGATTAAAACAGATCAGTAGACCGATATTTAATAACAGCGATGCGATTAAGAACATGATGAACAGTGATACAGTATGCCCTTTTGACTTTTTGATATTCCCTATAACATGCATCAGTATTTTTCTCATCCTACCACCCCATTTCTGAAAGGAAGGCTTTAAGCTTCTGATGACGTTCTTTCTCTCCGCTAATGTATTGCCCCAATTCACACACGCCCTGAATCACACCATCTTTCATATAGAGAATGCGGTTTCCGCGCCTTGCTGACTTTAAGTCATGGGTAACCATGATGATACTTTGACCATTGTTATTTGCATCCGATAGGACATCCAGTACAGACTTACCGGAGGAAGAATTTAACGCGCCGGTCGGTTCATCCGCAAACACCACCTTTGGTCGGTTAATTAATGCACGAACAATGGATGCTCTCTGCGCTTCACCACCGGATAACTGGGTAGGGAACTTTCTCCATATCATTTCATCCAGCCCAACCTGTGTAAGTAGCTCCTTCGCCCTGGAGACAATAGCTTTCCGATCCTTGCTTATCAAGAGTCCGCTGGATAAGATATTATCTAAAATACTCATATTATCAAGAAGGTACATTTGTTGAAAGATAAAGCCACAGTTCAAGCGGCGAAATACCGCCAATTTATCATCGGTTTGGCTTGCTATCTCTTCATCAAGGAATTTTACCGTTCCAAGAGTCGGTTTATCCATACCGGACAGCGCATATAAAAGCGTTGATTTTCCTGCACCGGAAGAACCCATAATAACTGTGAAGTCACCCTCATAGATGTTAATATCCAAATTCTTTAATACATGCTGCTGTATTCCTCCGTTGGAAAAGGTCTTACATAATTTGATCGTAGATATAATCACATTACTCATAAATTAATCCTTTCATTAACCGGTTGAAACACCCTTGTGTATCTATCCGGCTATCAATTTCATTACTGCTTTGTTGTCAGTGTAATTATAAATCACAAATTATTAACGGGTCTTTATCCAACACTTAACCAATTCTTAAATCTTTAAACAATTTTCAATTTTAATATGATGGTAAATCCATCCTCTGTATTTTCACCATCAATTTTCCCCTGCATCCGGTTCATCAGATATCTTGAGATATAAAGCCCTAACCCGGTTCCTTGTTTGTTCGAAGCATTTTGTGCCCGGTAGAACTTATTAAATATCAGAAGTCGTTCCTCCTCTGTAACGCCCGGTCCATTATCATGAAAACACACCTCTAGATATCGTCCCTTAATCTGAGTAGTTACCATAATATCAGTATCAGCATATTTATAGGAATTGCTGATTACATTATCAATCACCTGTGAAAGCCTAAGTTCATCAAAAAGGATCAGACATTCGCGGATTTCACTGAGAGTTACCCGCTTATTGTAGTCAGCCTGTTGTATCAAATGATATAATTGATAACTTGACCGTTCCTCCACTCTAACCTTTAATTCTTGTAATTCCTCCAATGTAGCATTAAATAGGTTGGTAATCAGTGTATTTATTTGATCCGCTTTTGTATCAATCATCTTAATTTGTTCTCTCAGTGTATCCTCTCCTGAGCTTGCATACATTAATTCAGATACCGCTTTTATCGAAGCAATTGGTGTTTTTATATCATGACTTAACGAGGCAACCAGTTCCTTTTTGCTTTGATTTGCCAGCCTTTCATTCTCTCTGGCACGATTAATCTCGTCCCTCATTAAATCAAAGCTTTCTGTAAATGCACCGAATATATTCCCTCGATCCATCTTAAGCGGCATATCCAGATTCCCTTGGGCAACCTGTCTGGCAAACCCTTGAAGAGCACGAAACGGCTTAAATATTATCCTGTCATAATACAGAACATATAGTATACCGAACACCGCCACCACCACTAAGATGATAAGTACAAAGGTTAGTAATTCTTTTCTATACTGTAAAAGCTTGGTATTTGAGCTGTTATAGATGATCAATTTTCCAAGAAGCTTCTTGTCCCGTGTAATATTTATAATGGTGTCACGATGAGCGATGGCTGAGTTTAATTCTTCATTCAACCCTCTTCTGGTGGCCGCTATCATATCGTCGCTTCCATCAAGAACAACGTAATCAAAAGCATAACGTTTACCCGGAAGCTCCATCTTCCCTACCTGTTCCCAATTCTCCTCCAGTGACTGTGTAATATCATTCACAGCCACCACATCAATATTATCCTCGATATTAATCCGGTAAACAAAGATTGTAAGCAATACACAAACAGCGAATGCTGCTATAATCAATATAATACTTCTTTTTCTATTCATCCTATGCCCCTAGCTTTCAAATACATAACCCGTACCCCATACTGTCTTAATAAACTGAGGTTCATTCGGATTCTCTTCTATCTTCTCCCTTAGCTTTCTGATATGTACATTCAAGGTTCCATCTCCGGTGATTGCATCACCCCATACATTTTGAAACAATTCCTCTTTGGTAATGATTCGATTCGTATTCTGAACAAAATAATATAAAAGCTTATACTCCATAGATTTTAAAACAACCTCGCCTTCATCGGCGATGAGCTTTTCCATATTTATATCCAACATATATTTACCAAAGGAAATCTTCTGACTGGATGAACCACCACCTCGATACCTCTTCAATACGGTTTTTACCTTAGTCATTAAGATATTCAAAGAATAAGGTTTTTGAATATAGTCATCCCCACCGATATTAAGAGCAAGCAATACATCATCGTCACTACTTCTGGCGCTGATGAATAATATCGGAATATCCATCGTCTCTCTTAATTTCTTACATAGCATAAATCCGGAGGAATTACCCAGATTAATATCTAGTAGTATGAGATCCGCTTTATTCTTTTGAAAGAAATCCAGACAGGCTTTTTCATCCTCTGCCCAATACGTTTTCAATCCAAACATATTAAAAAATTCACAGGTGCTTTGAGAAAGCACAACCTCATCGTCCACAATCAAGCAATCATAATCCGCCAAATTAATTCCCTCCAACTTTATTTAATCTTCTCACTATGTATAACAGCAACATTGTATATGTATTTTTCCAGCCTTCTAAAATAATAAGATTACCCCTTAATTAATTATTATATGCTACATTTTTCATCTATCATAAACTTTGGAAGCGGCAATAGCTTTCTGGTTTCCTTGCAATACTCTTCATACCCCTCCTTGTAACCGGCCAGATGTTTTTCTGCCAACGGGATACTAATGAATAAGAACAAAAGTGTATTAACAAATGCGCCCACTCCGAAGAACCATTGATCCACATGTATCACTACAAATGTGAGATAAATCCCCCACCACATCAATATTTCCCCAAGGTAATTCGGGTGTCTGGAGTATTTCCAAAGGCCTTCCCTAATAATTTTTGATTTATCTGCATTGCATTTTCGAAAACTTTGCATCTGTAAATCCGCGATCATCTGGAGTAACGCACCCGACATGCTGATAATTAATCCAATCAAGCTACGATAAGAAAATGCACTACCAAGTTCCATATAATAAACAGCTGGCAAGATACATAAAAATACAATAAATGTCGGCATCATCTGAATTCCTACCAGATTCACAAACTGGTACATCCTACCTGTTTGATTCTTTAATTGATCATAGCGCCAGTCCTGACAGGATAACCCTTCAAAGGTATATGCCCAATTAGCGGTCAATCGAATTCCCCAGAATAGAACGACTATGCACAAGAGTATTGACCCAAGGTCATAGGTACCAATTTTGAATACCAATAAAATCAATATAACCATTGGCTGTACACTCCAATAAGGATCATATAGTGAAGCATTTTGTAAAACCAGACTACAAACCCAAATACAGAGGGTAGCCACTACGTCTGCGATGAACAATTTGAACCATAGCACACCGGTCAAGTTTTGATACGCCTCCACTCCAATCCATGTAGCAACCACATAGCATAAAAGAATGATAATAAAACCGATTCCTTTGTTCTTCTTAATATCTAGTTCCACAAAACATTCCTCCCTCTGATTTTTGACACTCTATTCACTCAAATTATACCAATAATTAGGGTGGATATCTATACCTTCCCTCTGCAAAATTAGGTCAAGTTTGTAAAATCCTTTTATTTGCAACGCAGACTTACTGTTGTACTTATAAACATCAAATGCTAAAATGGATTGGAAAGGAATGAAACAATGAATATTATCTTTTTATCAGAATTGGCTGATCAAACTTTTATTGAATATATGATTGCAAAAGGATGCGTAATTACCACACCTGAGGATACTCGCTTTGACCAGAGAATCTGTACTCATCCTGATTTGGTACTCACGGTTTTGGATGATAACATAATCCTGGATAAGAATATACACCCTTCTATACCTGAAAGATTAGATACACTTGACATCTCTTATGTGAGTACAAATTCCATGTTGTCAAGCGATTACCCACATGATATTGCCTATAATGTTGTAACCACAAAGGAACTTCTGATTCATAATTTGGAATATACGAATTCACTTATTGCACTTCACTGTAAGAATGCAAATAGGCGCCTTGTTCATGTTAAGCAGGGATATACCAAATGCTCCACGGTTGTTGTCGATCAACACCACCTTATAACCAGTGATCAGGGAATATATCAAAGTGTAAAGGATTATATAGATGTTCTTTTAATACAGCCCGGTCATGTCAAGCTAGAGGGATTTGAATTTGGATTTTTAGGAGGTGCCAGTGCAACTTTTGAAGATGCTGTAGTATTTCACGGAGATTTGACTGTGCATCCGGATTACCAAAAGATTGTATCCTTTATTGAATCCGCCGGAAAGAAAGTTGTCTATTTTAAAGAATTTCCCTTAACTGATATCGGTTCCGTACTCGTATATAAGCATGAGGACAATAAACCGCATGTAAATACCAATTATCAAAAACATGTCAACATCCCAATTTTCATCTCACATGAGGGTTGTCCAAATGATTGTGTATTCTGTAATCAGAGAAAAATCACCGCAAAGCCTCATGCTATGACATGTGAGGAAATCGGTGAGCAGATTAAATCTTATTCTTCTTCGTTAGAGGAGGATACCTATATTGAACTGGCATTCTTTGGTGGTAGCTTCACCGGCATATCACCTACCCTTCAGGAGGAATACCTGCGTCAGGCATACGAATACAAGAAAGCAGGGACGATTCATGCGATACGCCTCTCTACCAGACCGGATTATATATCCCGTGATATATTAGATCGATTAAAGCATTATGGGGTAACAACCATAGAGTTAGGAGTTCAATCCCTACAAGAAAAGGTACTTCTGGCCTCAAATAGGGGGCATCATGTGTCCGATGTATATCATGCAGTAGAATTAATTAAAGAATATGGCTTTCAGCTCGGCATCCAATTAATGGTGGGACTTCCAGAGGATACGATGGAACAATCCGTTCTTTCCTCCAGACTTGCCGCACTACTCAAGCCGGATTGCATTCGTATCTATCCTACTCTTGTAATCCGCGACACTCAGTTATTGGAGCTATGCCATAATAGAACATATCACCCTCTATCACTCGAGGAAGGGGTGGAATGGACAAAAGAGATGTATCTTGTATTCTTAAGGAGTCACATACCGGTAATTCGGATTGGACTACAACCAACTGATCTGATCTCAGAGGGCAAGGAAGTTCAATATGGTCCCTTTCACCCTGCCTTTCGCCAGCTGGTTGAAAGCTCCTACTTCTTAGAAGAGATCAGAAGAAAATTACTCCCCCTTATCTCATCCGATAAGTTTGATAAATCTTCTGAGTTTACAATCCTATGTAACCCCAAAGATCTCTCCCAGGTAATCGGGCATAAGCGTAGCAATATCCTAGCGCTAAAGCAAGAATACCCGAATATCCGGGTAAAAAGCGATGAACAAATCGAGCTCATGAAAATCAAAATAACCTACAACAAAGCGTGGGATTAATTCTTCCGTTAGGAGAACGTTTGTCTCCGTCGGATAATCAATCCCACGCTTTTATCTTGACCTTGATTGAGATAAAACTCATTAACTTAAAAGGGCGCGCCTTCTTAACCGCCCAAGCAGTTGTAGAGAATATGCGATGGTCGGCCCCGTCAACAATATGCCGATAATCGTCCCCACTCCGGTAACGCCTCCCAGAACGAATCCCAGCGTTGCCACGGTTAAATCGAATGCGACTTTCGAATTTTTTAATGGCTTGGCAGATTTATCGGATATATAGATCACGACTGCATCCACCGGTGAGGCTCCCATATTAGCGGAAAGATATAACCCAAGGCCAAACCCGAGTAGTATAATCGCTGGTATGAGCAGAAATAATCGAATCAGATAGTCACTATCCGGAGGGATGAATACAATTCCTTTCCCCCAGATTAATTGGAGTGTTAAAGATCCCTTCGGGGTAATATAATTACCAATTAGCCCAGTAAATAGATTGATCAAGGGTCCAAGCGCCACCCCAGATATTAAGGTAGCTAATCGAATTAAATCCCTACGGAACACAAAGATAAAGATTAGATAGAGGATACTGTTTAAAAGATTTACCGTACCATAACTCAGTCCAAAGATGCGGTGCTGTCCGTCAACAAAGACTGAGATCGGATCACTTCCGATATTTAACGCATAAAAGAAAGCGATCCCACACCCTACAAAGGTAACACCCACACAAATCATAAGGATTTTTACTATAACTTTACTAAAATAATTACTTTTTATATATTTCATTAATAAATACTCTTTTCTTTCCTGATTAACCATAATCAATACATATTCTGTTATTGATTAATTTGTAAACTTCATTATAATTAAACTTGATAATGTTCAACTCATACTAGTGAGGATATTAGCGTGAAAAATCAAGCTTATCCACATAGCATACATACTTGTACTCATTCCCAAATTCGCAAGGATTGGCAATATGGAGGATTAATATGTTCTTATTATCTGATGTCTTACCGTTTGTCTCTGGTGAAAACAGTGACTTTCTGATGACTTTATTAAAAAATGCACCATCCTATATAACCGATCACTCTGTGATTAAAAATCTTCATCCAGATCAAACTCTGATATCTGCCGGACAAAAGGCGAACAAAGTATATCTTCATGTATCCGGGATTCTGGAAGGTGTTGATACTCAAAAATCTGATATTTTATATCATTTTACTGAATTACATCCAATAAATGTACTCGGTGAGTTTGAGGTTTTTTCAAATAAAAGCACTTATTTGATTAATATTTATGCCAAGACAGAAGCTACACTCATCTCAATCGATAGCAAGGATTTTTTAAACTGGATGAATTCTGATATTGAAGCGATAAATATTGTTTGTCGTCTTCTTGCCTATAAGCTTACGGACGAGCTAAAAACCAATCGCGAGTATCTATTCTTAAGTTCCTATGACCGATTGCTCTTGTATTTTTATAATTGCGCGAATAAGAATAAAGGGAAGCGTCTTATCACAATCTACAAAACTCAAAATGAACTGGCAGATCAGATAGGTTTTAGCGGAAAAACCATTAACAGAACAATAAACAAATTAGAAACAGAGGGATTGATTTCCTCCGGTAGAAATACAATAAAAATTTCACCTGAGCAATTCCTTTTTATTAAAAGAAAGTTAGAAGAACTTCGATTACTTTAATATCTTGATGTACTTATTTTATTGGCTGATGCAAATTTATTTATTTTGCATCAGCCAATATTTTTTCATACACTTGCGTGAAATCAATTAATTATCTTTGTCCCTTGTCATAAGGAATACCTTCTGCCTTTGGTGCTCTTGATTTTCTGGAAGTGAAGATTAATACCAGCATAGTTGCTACATAAGGCAGCATCTTGTAATAGGTTTGATCAATTTTTAAATTATTCAGAACCGGTATCAATGCTACAGAGTAAGCAAGGGTACGAAGGAAGGCAAAGAATAATGCTGCAAAAAAGATCTGTAACGGCTTCCACTGACCAAAGATCATAACCGCTAAGGCAAGGAAACCAAAACCTGCAACACCGGTATGTCCATTAACATTACCATTCATAATTCCTACGGAATAGAAGAAACCACCGATACCGCCAAGGAAACCGGAGATCATCACACCACTATGACGCATAAGGTATACATTGATACCTACTGAATCAGCTGCATGCGGATGCTCACCACAGGAACGTAATCTTAATCCGAATTTTGTTTTATAGAATATGATAAAGGATAGTATTAAGAATAGTATACCGATATATACAGTGATATAGGTCTTTTGAAAGAACAACGGCCCAAGTACAGGAATTTTTCCTAATCCAGGCACTTCTTTCACATAAAAATCAATATTATTTGTGATACCATCACTGTTAAACTTCATTTTACTAAATAATAAAACTACTGCAGGTACAAACATATTCAATGCAGTTCCGGTAATCGTCTGATCCGCTTTCATGTTCACCGCTGCAAAAGATAACAGCAACGAATATAGAATTCCTGCTAATGCAGCAACAAACATGGCGATAATTAGCACCAGCTGAGCATTCTTAAAAGATCCACTGATGAAAAATACGGTAAGACACCCGAAGAACGCACCAAAGAGCATGATACCTTCCAACGCGATGTTTACAACACCACTTCGCTCACTGAACATACCTCCAAGCGCTACCAGCAATAACGGAATTGCAACAGGCAGCATATTTTGAACTAAATATATTATTGTATTCATTCCTATGCCTCCTTATCCTTGCTTAAGATATCATCAGTCACTATATTCTCTTTGTCTGTTATAATCTCTGAATTCTTATTTTTATCCTTCGGTCTTCTGATTAATCTTGCAAAGGTTGCGCCCATAAGCATCGCAAATGCTGAGAAGTATATAATAACAGCAATTACAACATCAATAATCTCCGGTTTATAACCAAAGAAGCTACTTACCAGAGAACCTCCTCTTTGGATATGAGAGATAAACAATGCGGAGAATATGATACCGATTGGATTAGAGCTACCAAGCAATGCAACCGCAATACCGTTAAAGCCATTCGCTGCGATAATATTAATCGGTTCATAGGTCATACTACTTCCTGCAATGGTAGATGGAGCAAGAATTGCAAATGCACCACCAAGTCCAGCTAACCCACCTGCGATTGTCATCGTAAGGATTGTGTTTTTTGAGTCATTCATACCGGCATATTTACTTGCATGCTTGTTAAAGCCGGTTGCCTTTAATTCATAACCAAAGGTTGTCTTATTTAATACAATATATAAAATGATTGCGATAATAATTGCAAATATAATTCCTAAATTAACATTTGAATTGGGAACATGTAGAGAAGGAATCTGCGCTGTGTCAGGCAAGTACTTGGTTCTTGTCATATTCGCCTCATACATTTTAGGATTCTTTGTGATAAACATATCCACAAGATACATACCGATATAGTTGAACATGATGGAAGTGATAACCTCATGTACATTTAACTTGGCTTTCAGTAAACCAGGTATGAATCCCCATAGCATACCACCTAACATTCCAGCTACGATACAAGCTATCCAGTGAATACCGGTAGGAAGTTTAACCATAAAACCAACATAGAGTGCAAAGAACATACCAAACGTATATTGTCCGGAAGCACCGATGTTAAAAAGTCCCATTTTAAATGCAAAGCCTACGGATAAACCGGTCATTAAAATTGGTGTTGCAAAGTAAAACACATCGCCAAGATCACTAAACCCTCCTAAAATCATAGTAGTAAACCCATAAAATGAATTAACAGGACTTGCAATCAACATTACTATAAATCCAAATATCAAACCAAGAACGATTGCCAGCAGAGCGGCTCCGAATGCGGAGAAGCCCTTACTTTTTGTCAGCATAGCCGCTTGACTTCGTAATTTGGGAGAAAATGTACTTTTACGCATATTCCTTCTCCTTTACATTTCGTTTCGCACCGGACATATAAAGTCCAAGTTCCTGTATCGTAGTTTCCTTCGGATTAAGCTCACCAACAATTTCTCCTTCATACATAACAAGGATACGATCACTCACATTCATAACCTCGTCAAGCTCAAAGGACATCAATAGAACCGCTTTTCCTGCATCTCTCGTCGCAACCAATTGCTTATGTATGAACTCAATCGCACCGACGTCAAGACCTCTTGTTGGCTGTACCGCTATCAAAAGCTCATGATCTTTATCAATCTCTCGTGCGATAATTGCTTTCTGTTGATTACCACCGGACATACCTCTGGCTATTGATACTGATCCATGTCCGCTTCTAACATCATAATGCTCAATTAATTCTTCTGCATAAGCTCTAACTTCTTTCTTTTTAACAAAGCCGGCTTTCTGGAATTCCGGTTGCCAATAGCGCTGAAGCACCATATTCTCTTCCAATGTATAATCCAGCACAAGTCCATGCTTATGGCGATCCTCAGGAATATGGCTTAATCCTGTTTTGGTCTTCTCTCGAATCGATAATTTGGTAATGTCCTTATTTAATAAAGAAACACTTCCCTCCTTGATCTTCTCAAGACCAGTAATTGCGGATATTACTTCTGATTGTCCGTTCCCTTCGATACCAGCAAGACATACAATTTCTCCTGCTTTAATATCAAAGGATACATTCTTCACCGCATTCTTTTTACTTGTTTTCGAAGGCATGGTAAGATCCTTAACGGATAGTACCACTTCACCGAGCTCCGGCTCCTTCTTATCCACTTTAAAGCTGACATCTCTGCCCACCATCATTTTGGATAATTCTTCCTTCGATGTATCTTTTATATCCACTGTTCCGATGTACTTTCCTTTACGAAGAACGCTACATCGATCAGCAACTGCCATAATCTCATTTAATTTATGCGTGATGAACAGAATTGATTTTCCTTCTCTAGCAAATCCACGCATGATTTCCATCAGCTCTTCGATTTCCTGCGGTGTAAGTACCGCTGTTGGTTCGTCGAAGATTAGAATTTCATTTTCACGGTAAAGCATTTTTAATATCTCAACACGTTGTTGCATACCAACCGAGATATTCTCAATAATTGCATCGGGATCTACCTGAAGTCCGTATTGCTTACTGAGTTCAATTACTTTCTTTCTTGCTTCTCTCTTCTGTAGAAATCCCACTTTATTTGGTTCTACACCGAGGATAATATTCTCTAATACCGAGAAAATCTCAACCAGCTTAAAGTGCTGATGTACCATACCAATTCCAAGACGATTTGCGTCATTCGGGTTATTAATTGTAACCAATTCGCCGTTCTTTCTAATTTCACCCTGTTCTGCCTGATAGAGTCCAAACAGTACACTCATCAGTGTAGATTTACCGGCACCATTTTCACCGAGCAATGCATGTATCTCACCTTTTTTTAACTGTAGGGTAATATCATCATTTGCTTTAAATCCACCAAATTCTTTGGTTATGTGAAGCATTTCTATAATATAATTTTCCATTCTTACCTCACTGTCATCTTATAAATATAAGGAGTTATGCAGTTTCTTGTTCGTAATCTATATAAAATCTCATTTAAGCATAATAGGTACCGTATCGATTCGAGTAAATATGTTATCTATTATACTTA
The DNA here is from genome assembly GCF_059717775.1 of Variimorphobacter sp. HTMS_6. Classification (NCBI taxonomy): domain Bacteria; kingdom Bacillati; phylum Bacillota; class Clostridia; order Lachnospirales; family Lachnospiraceae; genus Variimorphobacter; species Variimorphobacter sp. HTMS_6. The sequence goes on along the minus strand of NZ_AP046094.1, from coordinate 564,104 downwards.
AAAAGTTCTTTTGTGTTTGTATAATAACTTTAATTGTAATTATGTGATACCAAAGGGAAAGAGAATTCCTTTCCCTTTGGATTATCCCATAATAAAGCTTTTTACTTACATGAATTATCTTGTAGTTACAGTAACCTTTACAAGAGAAAGACCTGCTTTAAGCTCATCTGCTGTAGCTACACCGTTCGCATCTTTAATCTTAAGCTCACGAACTAACTTCACAGAACCATCCTTTAAGGTAGCATAAACTGTATCATATGCAGCTTTATCAAATGTTTTGAATCTGTCGAATGCGTTACCCTTTGCATCACCAATTACTTCAGTAGGAAGACCTACACCTGCATTAGATGCATTGAATACTGTAGTTTTACCAGCATAAGTTGTCCAAGAATCACCTTTGTAGATGGATTCAAGAACGGAGATAACGGAAGCACCGAGTCCCTTCATAGCAGAAGTTACAACAGTTTCACTGTCATATCTCTGGTCTACGTCAACACCGATTACTTTTGCGCCAGATTCTTTTGCTGCAGCCATAACACTCTTACCTACAGAACCACCACATGCGAAGATAACTTCGGTACCTTCTTGGTACATTGTCTTAGAAAATGCTTTGTTTGTATCATTTTCTTCAAAGTTACCGGTATAGTGGTAAGTTACAGATACTGCACCATCACCAAGATTAAGCTCTTTTGCTGCAGCTTCAGCTCCCTGAAGGAAACCATAACCGTAAGCCTGTACCGCTGGAACTGCCATACCACCCATGAAACCAAGCTTTTTGTAACCATCTTTTACGGCAGCGTAACCAGCAAGGTAACCGGACTGCTCTTCTGCATACATAACGCTGGCTACATTGGACTCAGTTTTGTATTTGTAGTCAGTTGTATGAGGTGCACCGTCAAGAAGGATAAACTTAACATTAGGATACTTTGTCTGTGCCTGATATACAGGTACTTCAAAAAGGAAACCAGGTGTAACTACAACCTTAGCACCTGCTTTTACAGCGGAATCGATTGCAGCAAGATAACCTGCATCGGAAGCTTCCTCCGGCTTAAAGTACTTGTGGCTGATCTTATTCTCTTTCGCGAATTTTACAACGCCTTCCCAAGCTCCCTGGTTAAAGGACTTGTCATCAATGTTACCCTTATCGGTGATAAGTGCGATTTCACTGCCTGCGGAAGCAGGAGTTCCACAGCCTACAAGCACTGTAGCGACCATGGTTAGAGCCAGTAGTAAAGCTAAAAACTTCTTCATAAACAACCTCCCATTAAAATGTTTTATTTATTCTAGAATAGGCTTCCCTCAACATAATTGAATTTGGCCCATTACTATTCCTTATCTTGGTCCTTATTTATTATACCTTAGGACTCGTATATTTCAATTAGTAAACGGTAACTTCTTCTTTTTCTACCTTCGCATAAAGTAAAGGCTTGCTCTCAGGCTTAGATTCTGAGAAAGTCAATGCTCCCAGATATTGTTCTTCTGCACCACTGATAGCGAAGGATTTTTCGGTGTAGAACACCGCTAAAACATCTCCTACGTTTACATAATCTCCTGTTTTCTTCTTTAGCATGATTCCTGCCTTATAATCAATCGCACTTTCCTTGGTTTCTCTACCTGCACCAAGAATTACTGAGGAGATACCGATTGCTTCAGTATCCATTGATTCAATAAATCCGTCACAGGAAGCTTTTACCTCATGTATAACTTCTGAAGTTCCAAACAGAGAAGTGTCTCTTAAAACTGAACTGTCACCGCCCTGTGCTTTAACCATATCACATAGCTTTTCAAATGCGGAACCATTTGCAATAACTTCTTTCACCATCGCCATGCACTGCGCATAATCACCCTTATCCGCTAATACTAATAAATTAGCTGACAACTCTAAGCAACATTCGGTCAGATCCTCAGGGCCTACTCCCTTTAATGTATCAATTGCCTCAATCACCTCAAGTGAATTGCCAACTGCAAACCCAAGCGGAATATCCATATCTGTCACAAGGGCAGTACATCTTCTGCCTGCGCCCCACCCAATACCGACCATTACTTTTGCAAGATGAATGGATTCCTCCACCGATTTCATAAACGCTCCACTGCCTGTTTTCACGTCTAATAAAATGCAATCTGCTCCAGCTGCAAGCTTCTTGCTCATTATACTGGAAGCAATTAATGGGATACTATCCACCGTCGCTGTTACGTCTCTTAACGCGTAAAGCTTTTTATCCGCCGGTGCAAGATTACCGGTTTGTCCGACAACACTTAGTCCTGTCTTTTTCACTGTATCAATAAATTTCTCGCGTGGAATCGCTACATTAAAACCAGGAATTGATTCTAACTTATCTATCGTACCGCCGGTATGACCGAGTCCTCTTCCGGACATCTTCGCAACATGGACTCCGCAAGCAGCTACAATTGGCGCTACTACCAGTGTTGTTTTATCTCCTACCCCACCGGTACTGTGTTTGTCCACTTTGATTCCCTCTATCTCAGAGAGATCTATGGTATCACCGGAGTGTGCCATACATTCTGTGAGCGAAACCGTTTCCTTTTCCGTCATACCCTGAAAATATGCTGCCATTAAAAATGCGGACATCTGATAATCCGGTATTTCACCTTTTACAAACCCATCAATCGCAAATTTAATTTCTTCAGCGCTTAATTCTGAGCCATACTTCTTTTTAGCGATAATGTCATACATTCTCATATTGTCATAGTTCCTCTCTTTAGCCTTAAGTTAAATCAGTAGCAATAAATGGTACCATACTAGTACCGTTTACTTCTCCTTCTACCCCGAAGATATCCAGAATAGTAGCTGCAATGTCTCCAAAGCATGCTCTGGTTCCTAAATCAGCCGCCGGCTTGATTGCTTTGCCATATATCATCACAGGAACATATTCTCTGGAATGATCCGTACTCTCTGTGGAAGGATCGCATCCATGATCAGCTGTAATAATCAGAACATCCTCGTCACCCATCTTGTTTAAAAACTGTCCAAGGCGAATATCGTATTCAGTTAACGCATTTGCGTATCCCTCTACATCATTACGATGTCCGTAAACCATGTCAAAGTCTACGAGATTTGTAAAGCATAGTCCTTTAAAGTCCTTATCTAACATCTCTATGGTACGATTCATTCCATCCTCATTATTTTTCGTGGTATAGCTTTCTGTGACACCGCTACCGGAAAAGATATCACTGATCTTTCCGATTGCAATCACATCTAAACCGCCCTGTTTCAAATAATCTAACATTGTCCTTCTGGGTGGTGTGATGGAATAATCATGTCGGTTCGGAGTTCTCTTAAAGTCCGGATAGGTTCCTGTAAATGGTCTTGCAATCACCCTTCCCACACCGTGCTCTCCAATTAATAGTTCTCTCGCAATATGACAATATTCATATAATTTCTCAAGTGCCACTACATCCTCATGTGCTGCAATTTGAAATACACTGTCCGCTGACGTGTAAACAATCAGTGCTCCGGTCTCAACATGCTCTTTGCCGTAATCATCGATTACCTTGGTTCCTGAATAGGGTTTATTACAAATCACCTTTCTACCGGTTAATCTGGAGAATTCATTGATAATATCCTCTGGAAAACCTTCCGGATATGTCGGAAGTGGTTCCGGTGATACAACACCGGAAATTTCCCAATGACCGATTGTAGTATCCTTACCCTTTGACTGTTCCGTTAACCGAGCAAATGCTCCCATCGGACTTTCGCAAGGGGTTCCACTATTTACACCATTAATATTAAACAATCCCAGTTTCGCCATATTGGGTGTATGGAATTTCTCACTCCCTGCTACCGCTTGTAATGTATTACTACCCACGTCCCCATAATCTCCAGCATCCGGAAGATATCCGATACCAAAACTATCAAGGACAGTCAAAAATACTCGTTTTGTTTTCATCCTTACCACCATGCCTTTCATCAACATAGCAAGAAAACATCATAATTCATTCAGAATTTCTATGATGCTTTCCTTTAATCTGGTTTGTGCCTATATTAATAAAGCCACAAACTTACGTGTTAATATTGCTTTCTATCTTATAATTCCCCTCTTAAGCTATCTCAAGGGCAATTTCCATCATCTTTGTAAAGGTTAACTGTCTTTCTTCTGCAGTACATTCCTCTCCGCCTGTTAACGGACAATCTGAAATGGTACAGATACACAGTGCATTCTTACCGGCTCTTGCTGCGTTCATGTATAATGCAGCTGCTTCCATCTCTACTGCAAGAACATTCATCTTCTGCCACTCAGCCAAGCTTAATGCATCATCATAAAAGGTATCACTGGAGTAGATATTTCCTACCTTCGCCTCAAGACCGTGATTCTTGGCTGCTTCGTAAGCTTTCGTAACAAGCTCAAAAGATGCGATTGGAGCATAGGTTCCCGGTAATTTATATTGGTCCACATAATTGGAGTTCGTACATGCGCCTAAACCGATTACAATATCACGAAGCCTTAATTCCGGTGAAATTGCACCAGCACTTCCGATACGAATGATATTATCCACATCATAAAAATTAAATAATTCGTATGAGTAAATTCCGATGGATGGCATTCCCATACCACTCGCCATAACGGATACTTTTTTTCCTTTATATGTACCGGTATAGCCCTGCACTCCTCGAACATTATTCACTAATTTTGCATCCTCTAAATAGGTTTCTGCAATATACTTTGCTCTGAGCGGATCCCCCGGCATTAATACTGTTTTTGCGAAATCTTCCTTCGCTGCTGTGATATGAGGTGTAGGTATTGGCATAATATCTCTCCGTTCTATGTAATATTTTAATTCTTATATGAACATCTTTGTTATTTGTAGTTTTTTGTTCTAGTTATGTAATAATTTCTTTCACTGATATCTCGTAACCGAATTAATATCCAGTCACTTCATTATTCTTTACTATATTGATTATGGAGCTAGTTCCTAATCTGGAGGCTCCGATATTCATAAAGAGTTCCGCTGTTTCCAGGTTTTTAATTCCACCTGCTGCTTTGATTTTCACATCCTTGCCGACATTTGCTGCAAATAATCTTAAATCAGCTTCGTTTGCACCTCCTGTAGAAAAGCCGGTTGAGGTTTTAATAAAGTCAGCACCTGAGTTTGTGACGATTTCACACATCTTTATCTTCTCTTCCTCAGTAAGGAGACAGGTTTCAATGATAACCTTAAGAATTTTATCCCCACAGGCTACTTTGATACTTTTGATTTCACTCAACAACTCATCATAACGCTGGTTTTTCAAATCGCCCAAGTTAATGACCATATCAATTTCATCCGCTCCGTTTTCAATCGCGTTCTTTGTCTCGAATACCTTAACCGCGGTTGTGGAATATCCGTTCGGGAAACCGATAACGGTACAGATTGCAAGCTTATCTCCAACATACTCTTTCGCTCTTTTTACATAGGAAGGAGGAATGCAAACGGATGCTGTTTTATATTCCAATCCTTCATCACAAATTGTTTTAATCTGCTCCCAGGTTGAAGTTTGTAAAAGAAGTGTATGGTCAACTGCTTTAATGATCTGTTCTGTATTCATGGCGCATGTTCTCCTTAGCGTCTCTAATAGTATTTTTTAATATTAAAAAACATAACTTACTATTAATTATATACATGATTCACAAACATTCTTAAAGGACATATGTCCATTAAGGTTTATTATGGTAGTATGAAAGGATATTTTTTTACAATAATTCTTTCATTAAACATATTTTCCCACAACTTCGGGTATTTTTACACAAAAAATAGACTGTAGTTAAATAATCTTTCTTACTTATAATAGAGTGAGATTGCCACCATACTGTTTCGCAATATCACTCTATTATAAAAGAATTATTATCTACAACAGCCTAAAATCTATATACCTTCTTGATATATTCCGTAATCACTTTGCTCTTCCTGAGCGAAATGACACGCCACATAATGATTTTGATTCACTTTCTTTAATTCCAGAGATTTCACATCACAGATACCGCTCGTAAATTTTGGACATCTGGAGGAAAATCGACATTTGGAGTTCACTTCAAAGATATTAGGCACATCCTCAAATACATACTCCTCATCACGCACTTCATCCGGATTTTCTTTTGTTTTAGAATGAAGCAAAAGTTTTGTGTACGGATGCTTTGTATTATAAAACAGTTCTACTTTGTCCCCTATTTCTACAATTGCCCCAAGATACATAACAGCTACCCTATCGCATATATGTTCAACTACATTCAAATCATGGGATATAAATACAATGGTGAGATTTAGCTTATCCCTTAAATACAATAGTAGATTTAAAATATGTGCCTGAATTGATATATCCAGGGCAGATACTGCCTCATCAGCAATTAGCACCTCCGGATCTACAATCAATGCCCTGCAGATGGCAAATCGCTGTAATTGCCCTCCACTTAATTGATTTGGGTAATGATCTAGCATTGCATCAGGAAGACCCGAATATTGTAACAAGTTCTCAAGTTTCTTCTTTAGCACCTCGCTAGGAATTTTATTAAGCTTACCTACTTCATAAATTGATTTTCTTATCGTATATCTGGGATTAAAGGAAGCCAGTGGATTTTGGAAAATCATCTGAATCTTATCAAGATACCGCTTCTTCTTTTTATTACCCTCATCATTGATATCGACTCCATCCAGAATAATCTGGCCTTTTGCATTTGGTACCAGTCCTACAATACTCCTGCTCAGAGTAGTTTTACCACATCCACTTTCCCCAACGATTCCATATATCTCTTTTTTCCCTATTGCCAATGATACATGATCTACTGCTGTTACACTTAGTCCCTTCTCATTTTTTTGCTTATCTTTCTTACGAAATGATACCGTCACATCCTCCAACTTAAGAATCTTCTCCTCCATATCCTGCACCTCCTTCTACTCAGCCTAATCCATATGACAGCAAACGATATGTCCCTTACCTATTTCCTTAATAGGTGGCGCCTTTTGAAAGCATATCTCTTCTACATAGGTACACCTGGAGGCGTACGGACATCCTTCAATGTAATCGGTAATTTCAGGTGGACTTCCCGGTATTGAAAGAAGCTGTTCCTTTCTCTCTCCGGTTTTCAAGATATTTTTTATCAATGCCTGAGTATAAGGATGATGGCTTCTATGGAATATACTACTTACATCACCTGACTCTACAACCGTACCGGCATACATAACCGTTACTCTGTCACAAATTTCTGCCACGACTCCAAAATTGTGTGTGATACAAAGAATCGCCATTCCTGTTTCATCGCGAAGCTTCTTTAAAAGTGCTAATACTCTGGCCTGCATGGTAACATCCAGAGCTGTAGTCGCCTCATCTGCAATCAGAATTCCAGGATTGCAGGAAATCGCCAAAGCAATCATCGTTCGCTGCAGCATGCCTCCGCTGAATTCATATGGGTATTGATGTGCTCTTCTTTCTGCCGGAGTAACTCCAACTAACTCTAACAATTCGACTGTCTTCTTCCACGCCTCCTTACCTGATAACTTCAAATGCTCGCGGAGTGTTTCGGCTATCTGTTCACCACACGTATATAAATTATCAAAAGAAGTCATCGGATTCTGTGGTACATAAGCAATATGTCGCCCACGATATCCATTCATCAATTTTTCCTTAATCGATAACAGATTAATTTGATCTGATCCATATAGAATATTCCCCTTATATTCTATCTTTTTTTCTTCATGCAGTCGTAGAATTGATTTTGCAGTTACTGTCTTCCCACAGCCACTCTCTCCAACAATTCCATGAATCTCTCCCTGTTCCAGCGTAAGATTTACTCCTTTGACCGCTTTACCAATACCCTTTTCTGTCAACAAATCTACGTGAAGGTTTTCAATGTTCAAGATTTTACTCACTTAAGGACACCACCTTTACTTTCTTTGCTGATATCTTCTTCCACTTTGCAAAAGCAGTAAACTTTCGCTGCTTCGGATCAACATACGCAAGTATCTCCATACTTAATAAATTAAGTGATATCACTACAATGATAATACACACCCCCGGAATCACCGCCAGTAACGGTTGCATTGTAAGAAACTTTTGTCCGTCCGCTAACATAAACCCCCAATCGGACTGAGGTGGCTGTACACCGAGTCCCAAAAAGCTCAGTCCTGCCAAATCTAAGATAGCAAAGGCCAGATCCAGTGTAAGTTCTGCAAATATAGTACTTAAGCAATTCGGTAGGATATGTATAAATAGAATTCTTCTATCCGAAAATCCAAATACTTTGGCTGCCTCTACATAGGTTTTGTTTTTTTCCATCAGTGTTAGTGATCTGGTCAATCTAGATATCATTGGTATATAGATGATTCCCAACGCGATAATTGCCGGGACAATTCCTTTTCCAACTATCATCATTAATACAAATGCCAAAAGAATTGCAGGAAAAGACATGATAATACTCCATATCTTCATAGTAATCCAGTCTAATTTTCCACCATAATATCCGGTTGCTAACCCAAATGGAATACCAATAACAATTGAGATTCCTACTACCGTCAGACCACTTAATAATGTAGTTCGACCGCCATACAATAACCTAGAGAAAATGTCTCTTCCTGCCTTATCCGTTCCTAACAAATGTTGCAGCGAAAAGCTTTTTAAAACATTACCCAAATCCATTTTTTCCGGATCATAAGGTGCGATTAAAGGAGCTAGAATCGTAGCAAATATAATAATCAATAGAACGATAGAAGTGATGATAGTTGTAACACTAAACAGACTTCGATGTTGTTTAATAAAATTTTTCACACGAAACCTCCATGATACCTAATGTTGTAATTTTATTTTCACACTAATGCCTCTTGATGACGTATTCTTGGATCTATCAGTGCATATAAGGTATCTACAATCAGATTTGTTAATAAGAATACCACCACCACAATCAATGTTACTCCTTGCACTACTGTTGCGTCCCCAACTAGGATGCATTGTATCAGCAATCGCCCAAGTCCTGGTAAAGAAAACAAATTTTCCACCATTACACTACCGACAATCAGTGCTCCAAATTGAATTCCCGATATTGTAATAACCGGTATTATTCCGTTTTTAAGCGCATGCTTAAATATAATTTTTCTTCTGCTTAACCCCTTCGCTTTTAGCGTTAAGATATAGTCCGAATTCAACTGATCAATCATACTGCTTCTGGTGATTTTTGTTATCAATGCTATCTGCTGAAAGCATAATACAAAGACGGCAGGCGCAAGCCTCTGTACATACTCTCCAAAATCATTATAGCTTCCGGTAAATGCATAATTCGGTAAAAATTTTGCAAGACCGAATATAATTAATATGCCAGAAAAAAATACCGGTGTTGAAAAAAACAGTAATGTGATTATCGTGATAATCTTATCTACAACCGTATTCTGTTTCACAGCCGCCAATATTCCTAGAAGAATTGCTGATATCTGTGCAGTGATAAAACTGAATAGTACAAGACCAACGGTAACTGGAAGACTTTCTTTAATCAAAGATAAAACCTCGGTCTTATATTTGATACTTACGCCAAAATTCCCAGTTAACACATTTTTCAGCCAATAAAAATATTGAATGATCACTGGCTGATCCAATCCGTACTTTTGCATTTTATTATCCAGTATCTCCTGGGAGATGCGTCCCCCTCCCAGAGTAGCTAATACTGGATTCAAGCCCGATGCTTTAATCATTGCAAAGATAAGTATAGTGGCTACTAACAGAACAGGAATTAATTGCAATATTTTTTTAATAATATATCGTAACATTCTATTCCTTTCCACATTTCTGCTCTTATTTTGCCAACTTAAAATCTTTAAAGAATTGATTGTATAATACGCTGCTTGAGAAGGAATAATCTACTCTCTTGCTTGTCGCAAATATCGAATTCGGATTATAAACTGGGATATATGGAATATCCTCAGATATAATATCCAATGCTTTTTGTAAAGCAACAGCTCTATCCGCTGAAGTTTTTGCTACAGCCTGATCCTTAATCAGTTGATCAAACGCAGAATTTTTATATTCCGCCCAGTTTGAACCACCGGCAACGATATTAGCAGAATCATACATAGGAACAATCGTACCTGTTGAATCCGGGTAATCAGATCCCCATACTGTAAGTAATAAATTGTAATCGCGTGTTTTTGAACCACCATATCGTAAAATATTCAATTGTGACCAAGGCTGAGCAATTAACTCAACATTGATATTCAATGCTGCTAAATTTTGCTTAATCGCAAGTGCTACCGTCTCCTGAACGGAATTATCTGCTTCATAAACCAGCGAAGTATCAAATCCCTTGGCAACTGAGGTTTTTGCCAGATACTCCTTTGCTTTTTCTACATTGTAGTCATATGTTGTTACACCTGAGAAATACTTATCCCAGGATGCTTTATTATCTTTATCTGCTGCCTGAATAGAAGCATTGAACGGTAATGCAGAGGGTAAGGCTGCATAGCCTTTGAAGATACTGTCAACAATGGTTTTCTTATCAATAGCGTAGGCTATGGCTTTTCTTAAATTTACATCATCAAAGGGCTTTCTCGATGTATTAAAGGATACAAAATATGAAACAAAGGTATCCACCTGCTGAACTTTTACATTGTTATCCTTCGTTAACGTTTCAATTGAATCTACCGGAGGCCAGGATACTACATCCACCTGCCCTGATTTTAATGCTTCATTTCTAACTGTTGCATCCGGAATAATCTTAAATACTAATTTTGTAAAATCTAACGTAGTATTTTTATCCCAATACTTTTCATTTTTTGTTAAAACAATTTCATTTCCTGCTGACCAGTCGGAAAGCACATAAGGTCCAGTTCCAACGATTCCACCCTTTGCAGTTCCAAAATCATCCTTATGTTTCTCATAATATGCTTTGCTAATTACAAGACCCGCTGAAGTAGCTAAGGTATCCTGCCATACAGGATCAGGATTTTTTAATTTTACAGTAACTTCCCAGTCTCCTGTCTTTTTAATGCTATCTACATTGGCAAACATCCAACCAAGCTCAGATGGATTCGAGGTATCTCTATGACGTTCTAACGAAAAGATTACATCATCTACTTTGAGTGGTGTGCCATCCGAGAATGTTACATCATCCCTAATTTGATATACATAAGTGGTAGGATCCGATTGTTTATAGCTTTTTACAAGCAATGGCTTTACAACTCCATCGTGATCATAATAAAATAATCCCTCTGAAATACTATCCAATACGGAATCGATCTCATGTCCATAACCATGGATTGGGTCCAATGCTTCAAAGGAAGTACTTAAGGCAACTGTCAATGTGTGTTCATCCTTTGTTCCTTTTGTATTCGTACTTTCAGTACTAGTACTTTTACTATCAGAACTCTTTGAATTTGAGCATCCGCTGAAAATTCCCGCGATTAATACTAATACTAAAATAACTGATATCAATTTCTTTTTCATACTCATTTCTCCTTTTTCTTCTTTTTATTATCATTCACTCAAACTTTCTTATATCGGCAATTGCCAAACCACACTATTCTTTGTATTCAATCATAGATGTTACCCTATACCCGATAAGTGTTTAAAACCCCATTGTAAATTTCCTCAATAATATGGAGACCACCATTATATCCAACATAAGGGCTGTTCAACACCAATTTATAGGTCAAAGGCACTCCAACAATGAGGAAATCCGCGTTTATTTCCTTTGCATAATTGCTTTCCCATGCGGTTCCGAGAATAATCACTCTTGATCTCTTATCATCATCTTTGATTTTCTCTAATACTTTTCCTCCGTCAATTTCAAATTCTGCTTCCACGGACCGGTATGCGGATATGTTTCGAAACTCTTCTAATATCCCTTCCCGATATTCTTCAGGTGTATTATCCGTAATAAATATTTTCCCAGGCAAAATCCCCAGTTCATTCAGCAGGAATTTGGATAAACCTATGGTATATGAAGCATCCAGAGTAATGTAATACTTTCTTGGTAATCCATATTTAAACTCAAGAATAAAGTCTGCTACCTTTTCCATATGAGCATAAAAACGATCTTCCTCTCTCTTAATAAAACCATAAACTTTGTCGCGATCAAGCTCCCCGAATTCCACCACCTTCCTCAAGAAATCGGTTGTCTGTTCTCCTCCTATCGGGAAGTAAGGAAAATGCAGATAAGGAGTTTTATATTTTTCCTCTAGATGTTTTGCAATATCCAATCCCGGCCAAGAGCTGACAACGATATTGAATTCAGCTTTTGGTATGGTTTTCCATTCCTCCACCCCATCCGATTGTTCGCCAAATAGGATATTCGCTTTTAATTCAATCCCCTCCAAGATTCTCTTTAATTCTTCCAAATTTCCTTCCCAATGTGGATCCTGATCCGGTACGGAAGCAAATACGTTAACCAGTCCTGTTATCTTTTCCTCCCCATCGAAAAATTTATCTACATATTGGTCGATAATTGCATTTACAATCACACTGTGACTTACATAGTTATTACTTTTAAAACCACCGGTTTCAGCGAACACAATTGGAACCTCATCTTCCTGATATTTCTTTACTATGGTACCAACATCATCCCCAATGATGTCTGATGTACACCCGGTCAAAACTACAAAGATATCCCCATCTAATACCTTAAGTGTGGATTGTATGAGTCGATCTAATTTATTCTCACCACCGAACACAACATCCTCACTACTTGCGTTCGTACACGGTATGGTATTTCCACCGGCATAACCTTGCCCTCTACCCAAAAATCCTGAGATTTTCACACTGCAACCAGGCCCACCATGAACAATTGGTATTCCTTTTCGGATTGCGACTACTGACTGCTGTGCTCCTAGCGCACAACTGTATTTGGGATTTTGAATAAAATCAGACATTTACTTGACCTCCTAAGAATGTATCCGGTTGCTGCTCTAACCACCACTTACTGTAGGGCATACGTGCATGCTTTTTTAAATTTTTCGTAAACTCGATAGAATCCAACGTATCTAAAATTTTTTCAGCATAATTAATGATTCCTTGATATCCGAATGCGAATTGTTCATCGTCCATAATGAACGTCGGGATTCCTAACTTTGCCCCCCATACTACAATTCCAGGATGTCTTGCAATTAAGATGTCTATATCCAATCTATTTAAGATATTTACGATTTCAAAAGTTTGCTTATTACATACGTGATACTTGGGAATATCCTCATAAAGATCAATTGTATTCGCTAATGCATCCGACTTATTATCTTGATTATCATAAAAGGCATCATGATGATAAATAGAAGCACCTTGTAATTCCATTCCAAGATCATTTAACAAGGCGATCAACGCATGACCAAATGCTGCACCTGCAGAAACATAAACTTTTTTTCCCTGCAATTTGCTTCGATATTCTTTTAGCTTTGGTTCAATCTCTTCATGCCTTCTCTGAATGATTGTTTCAATCTCATGCTCCCTATTAAGCACCCGTCCAAGTTCTCTCATCCAAAGATCAGTTCCTTTGACACCATATGCCGGGGCGAATTTTATCTCTGGAACACCATATAATTGCTCCAATGCCGCTCCAAGATACGAACCAAGTGTTGCACATACCTGAATCGATGCGGCTGCCTCCGATATATACGTAAGCTCCTCACATTTTGAATACGGAACCACATACTGTGCTTCATATCCCAGTTCTTTAAGAAGATCATCAAATATGTGACTTCCCCAAAAATTAATAATATTTACCTTATTCGTCTTTTGACGTGGTGGCTTAATAATTCCCCTCAATACAGAGTGGTATGCTGCATCAAAGCCCGTCGTCCAAAGCTTTGATTTAAATCCCTCACAAAAGCAAGCAGTAACAGGAATCCCAAACTCTTCCTCTAATTCATTGGTAACTGATTCCACATCATCACCAATAATACCGGAGACACAGGAGGTTGTTACAAAGATTGCTTTCGGATGAGCCCTCTCATATACCTTTCGAATCGTATCACTTAACTTTTCCAGCCCACCGAATATAGTGTCACTCTCCGTCAGATTTGTATTATAGAAATTCTGCACATAGTCATGAATACCGTAATCTTGTAATCCGACTCTATTAATAAAATCAAAGCTCGGAAAATCTCCCGCACAACCAACTGGAGCATAGTTAATAACTGCGGCATCTCTGATTCCGGACAACTGACAAAATGCATTGCCTGAGCTACAACCAATACACTGACTAAATCCTCTTGACCTATCCTTCAGACATCCCGATCTAGCTGAGTTAACTAAGTCCGTTGCCGATCCCTCATACCCAGTGATTGATCCTAATCTTCGCTCTCGAATTTCAACTTCGGGCTGATTAATATTAATCTTACTCATTTTCTCGTCCTTCCTTCATTTCATACATTTTCTACTATGGGCTTAAACATTAACCAATAATATATCTACGTAATTCCCACCAATATTCACCAATATAGAACAAAAAAGAGGTCTTAACCGCAGAACTTCTGCTGATTAAAACCTCTAGTTGACTAGTCAATCTTTAATGCCATAGTTATTATATATGTATAATATGTTTATGAGTTTATTCTGTTATTACATATTTGTCAAGTATATTTTATATGTTTTTTTAATAATTATGAATTTTAATGAAAAGACATCCTCCAAATACAAATTACAATATAAAATATTTACAATGAAAATCTTACTTCTTCTTCGCCACAGCCACCTTTAGCTGTTTTCCACAGATGGTTGTATGTTGCATCGCTTTTAACACAATCTGACCTTTCCCATTCAGTATATCTACGTATGTGAGTGTATCAGAAATCGTTATAATCCCGATATCATCCGCACTTACCCCATCAATATTCGAGATTGCGCCTACAAAATTAGTTGCCCTAAGTTTTTTCTTCTTTCCACCGTTAAAGTAGAGGGTAGCAATATTTCGATCTAATTGTTCCGATTTTTCTTTCTTTCGTACCGGCTTTTTTAAAGATTTTGCATTAAACTCGTTTTGACATTGATTTACGATTTCTTTACTCGGTTTACTTAACATAGGAATCTCAAAGCCGATATATTCCGTTATCATCTCCATATATCGCTCTTCACGTGAGGTTACAAAAGTAATCGCTCTTCCATTTGCTCCGGCTCTGCCCGTCCTTCCAATACGATGAACATAAGTTTCTTTCTTCAATGGTACATCATAGTTTATGACCAAGGATATGTTCTCAATGTCAATTCCTCTTGCTGCCACATCCGTTGCAATCAAGTAACGATATGCTCCACTCTTAAATGCTTTCATCGTTTTTAGACGATCTTCCTGCTCCATCCCACCATGAATCTTATTACACGGATAGCCCAAACTTTGTAGTTTTTTATGAACTTCCTCCACGCCTTCCTTCGTGCTGCAAAAGACAATGCAGCTATCCGGATTTTCTATGATTGTCACATCCACCAAGACAGAAAGTTTCTCCTCCGCATCAACTTGATAACGTGCATGTTCGATATGCTCTACTGTTATCTCTTCGCGATTTGTCTCAATTTCTACCGGAGCCTTCATAAATGCACTTGCTAATTTCTTTATTCTATAAGGCAGTGTGGCGGAGAATAGCATATTGATACGGCTTTCCGGCACATGCTTTAGAATTGCATCCACCTGATCGATAAAACCCATATTCAGCATCTCATCCGCTTCGTCAATCACCAAGTACCGAATGGACTGTAAGTTCAATGTCCCTCTTTCTAGGTGATCCAACACACGTCCAGGTGTTCCAACGACCACATGATTTTTCTGCTTTAACTCTAGTTTTTGAGCCGAAAAAGAATGCCTGCCATATACTGCAATCGCCTTGATTCTCTTATATCTGCCTATGTTCGTAAAATCTTCCTTCACCTGTACTGCCAGTTCTCTCGTTGGGGTCAGAACTAAGGCCTGTGGCTTATTCTCTAGCCAATCCACTTGCTCACAGATTGGTATTGCATATGCCGCGGTCTTACCGCTTCCAGTCTGTGACTTCACGATAACATCCTTATCTTCTAGGACATACGGGATTACTCCCTGTTGTACCGGTGTCGGCTCCTTGTACCCCAATTTATCGATTGCATTCTTTATCTCATCGCTTAATTTATATAATTGAAAACCTTGATTATTCATTTGTTCCTCATCCATTCCATATACTCTTTTATTCGCTTTGAAGTATTATCATAACATAGATAGGACGGAATGTCTTGAGAATCATTTGCAAAGCCTCATTCCATAATTATACTTTGACAATTAATATATTCAAACAAGCAAGATATTACAATTACTCTCTTAATACACAAAGGAATCGATGATAGTCTTCATATCCTCAACATTTACCTCAGTAGAAACAATCTGATAGACGATATCACCGGCTCTGAAAAAGGCTTTGCTTTTATAAGGTTTTGATCTTATAAAATACGCTTTTATACCACTCTTCGCTTCATAGGTAAAATCATATCTTTCACCAGTTCCATTGCCATACCCTATCGATGATTCATTTCCCCCCTCTAGCGCAAATACACTATCTATACCAAGCATTTGATTCTTATAATCAAATGAACCATTTAGTTTACCGAACTTATGCTTGGGGATAAATATAACAAATACTCCTCCACCCACACCACTTTCAACTGTTAAGAGATCGCTCGATATCATGCTGATTCCGGTTTCCTTTTTTAATTCAACCGTATTTTGATAAGTCTTTGAATAAGATACATCACCATTTCCAAAATCATCCACTTTGACATCCTTCCGCTTCATAAAGGATTCTAAATTCAATTTGTAAGGTGTTAGTTCTCCAAGTTCCGCTCGTTTCCAACCCAAATCAATCTCATAAGTTTTGAGAACTGAGGTAGCAAAAACACGCAGGTTATTTATATTATAAAAACCGAGAATACATAATAAGGCTAAGCAAACTAAAACCAAATTTCTTTTTTGACATCGTATTTTCCTACCCTTTTGTTGGGAAGTTAATTGTTCCTCAAACGATTGGCTAGAGATCACACAATCGACGGCTTTTTGCGGGACGACCACTTGATCCATGGATGATTTATAGACATCACTAAACTTCATAATCAAATCCTCCCTTTTCTAGCTTTCGCTTTAATAATTCCCTTGCCCTGGATAATCTGGTACATACTGTATTCTGATTCAACGCTAATAGTTCACTTATTTCCTTAATACCTAACTCTTCATAGTAATAAAGATGTATAAGCGTGCGATACTTGTCCGATAAATCCATTACAATTTTTTTGACATGATCAAAATCATCTACCAGATTCTCTTCATATGTTCCGCTCAGTTTATAGTCATAGACAACACGTCTATTCCATGCAGATTTCCATAAATCCTTACAGCAATTTAAAGTCGTTTTAATCATCCATGCCTTTTCATGCTCTTGACTCTCCAGTCTATTACTTAATTTCATGAATTTAATAAATACTTCTTGAAAGATATCCTCAGCCTTCTCCTTATTCTTGGTTTTTATCCACGCTAAACGATATACCATATTACCATACTCCCCAAACATGTATTCCACTTCAAAGTTACTATAGATTCTGTTTTGCTCCACCACGCAATTATTCATAATATAATCGATGTCCACCAACCCCTTTCATCAATAATACGATGTTGATTCCATTTATCTTTCATTTTTATTATAATTTATTTATAAAGTTGAATGCAAAATTAATTTCCGGTATGTGACTCAATTAAAATATTACAAAACCAATTCCTGGTTCTAGAAACTCACTAAGTTAATTATAAGAATGATTTTCAGCATATTTGTTTCTCTGATTTTTGACTATAGTAAAACCGACTAATGAACATATATTAAAGCTATCATGCCAAAATTAAAAAACTTCTATAAACTTATCTTATGTTAATGCAGTTTTAAATTTTAGAAGTTACAATCATACTATCATAACAGTGAGGAGGAGAAAAAGGGTGAATGATAGAATTAATAAAATGATCAATCAGGTCATAAAAGAATACTCAAATTATGTAAATCCCGAGATTATAGATCGACTTTTCAACTTTGATCAAGTGATACACTATAAAAAGGGAGAAATAATACCGACAAATCACAAAGGCTACTTACTGCTCTCAGGCATTATACGGGGCTATTATTTGGATATTGAAGGAAATGATCTTACTCATATGTTTATATTTGAAGGGAACTTATATGGCTTTAACTTCATCACAACAGTTAAACCGCATGACTGTAATTTTGAAGCAATCGAAGAATGTACTGTGGTCGAAATAAATAGATCTGTTCTATTGGAGGAAATTCAAAATAACTCACGCCTTATGATGGCTTATGTCCACATGCTGGAAGAGGCACTAAAGAGGAAAATGCTTCGTGAAATTAATTTGGTAACAAAATCCGCTACAGAACGGTATCTGATTTTGAAAAACGACTATCCGGGTATTGATAAACGGGTCAGTCAAACACATATTGCTTCCTATCTAGGGATTACACCTGTCTCTTTAAGCCGTATTCGAAGGGTAATTCGTGAAGAAAACTAAAAAAGGAGAAATCAGAATGGAAAATACAACAAAGCAACAACCGATTAAGTCCAGATATGGTGCTAAAACTACAGCGATAGAAATAGCAAAAGAATATGATTTACGAGGAAAAAACGTCATTGTAACAGGTGGATATTCCGGAGTAGGCCTTGAAATTACTAGGGCGCTGGCAAAGGCTGGGGCAAACGTCTTGGTTCCTGTACGAAATATGGAGAAAGCACAGAAAACACTAAAAAATATTCCGAACATAGAGATAGATATCATGGATTTGATGAACTCGGAATCCATTGATGGTTTTGCAGATAAGTTCCTAGCCACAGGAAAACCTCTTCATATCCTTATTAATGATGCCGGAATCATGGCTCCACCATTAAAAAGAGATTCTCGTGGTTATGAATCACAATTTTCAACCAATCATTTGGGACATTTTCAACTTGTAGCTAAACTGTGGCCTGCTTTGGTGAAAGCAAAAGGCGCCAGAGTCGTAGCAGTTTCCTCCAGAGCACAGCGCTGGGGCGGTGTCAATTTTGAAGATCCCAATTATTTTACAAATGAATACATCCCAATGAAGGCTTATGCCCAATCAAAATCGGCAAATGTTCTGTTTGCCGTGGAGCTGGATCGTATTGGAAAAGATTATGGTGTCAGGTCATTTGCAGCGCATCCCGGGCTTGTTCCAACCACTAATCTTGGAATTTCCTCTCTTGAGAGAAAAGAGCCTGGTCTTAGAAAAAACATAACAAAAGCAATCCATGGTATCATGCGTTTTCTTCCCGTTATCCTTATTCTTAATCTCATGAAGAAATCAAAACCACATCACGTCGGTGATGAGTTTAAAAACAACCGACAAGGAGCTGCCACTCCTGTATGGTGCGCCATTAGTAAAGAACTGAATGGAATGGGTGGTGTCTATTGTGAAGACTGCAATATTGCCTATGCAGTCACCGATGATAAATCTCCTTATGGCGTTCTTCCTTGGGCAATTGATCCACAAAAAGCCACCAAGCTATGGACACTTAGTGAGGGATTAACAGGAGTTACTTTTCAACCAGACAAATATAGGTAAATTTCCTTAATTTCTCTCCTTTACAATCACCAGCGTCAGATAACCGCTATCTGGATTCAGTTGTTCGAGACCAACGGTTATCACTTCATTTTCCATACCACAATTTGAAACAGCGTAAACCTCTAGTTGTTCCGTATTCTTCTGTTCCGATAATACCTGTTTCAACACTGCCAGATTCTTACCCGACTTCATATATATTCTCGTCCCCTGTAGTTGCATGGTTTGTTTAATATCATAGGAGCCGGGTATAATATGTATCTCATCCGTATTATCGCCTAATGAGATACCCAGCGCGGCTGCGGCGGCACAAAAGGAAGGAATTCCGCTCACCATATGTGCCTTCCCTCCATTGCTTAACACTCTGGTGTGAATGTAATTATAAGTGGAATAGATGGAAGGGTCACCAATTACGAGAAATGCAACTGTTTTATTCTCGCTAAGATAATCCGAGGCTTTGTTGTAGATGTCATCATGTGCCTTGTTAAGAAGCTCCTTATCCTTAATCATCGGAAAAGGAAGACAGACTATCTCCTTTTCGTCAATCTGAGGATACACCTGTTTTACAATCTGATAGGAGTAGCAATCCTCCTTAGGATCTGTAGGAAGTACAATAACATCACTCTCACTAATGCACCTAAGTGCCTTCAATG
The DNA here is from genome assembly GCF_059717775.1 of Variimorphobacter sp. HTMS_6. Taxonomy (NCBI): domain Bacteria; kingdom Bacillati; phylum Bacillota; class Clostridia; order Lachnospirales; family Lachnospiraceae; genus Variimorphobacter; species Variimorphobacter sp. HTMS_6. The sequence continues at coordinate 543,912 of NZ_AP046094.1, read as the reverse complement.
TCATTAACTCGGGATCTCCAGGTCCAACTCCAATTCCATATACTTTGCCGTTCATTTTATGTCCAAACCTTTCTGAATAGATTAGTGTATTAATTGATTTTATCGTATTAATGAATTGATAAACATATATTATAACAACACGCTCTACTGCCTACTTCCTTCCATCGCTTCCCTAAGATGTTGTATATAGATATCACGTATACTTTCGTATTCTCCGATTCCCCTTAGTAAGCATTCCGGTTCATAACCCTCCTGCTTCAGTAGGCTTGCGAAAGAATCCTCTTCCCCTGCCATATCATTGGTGGCATGATCTCCGGCCACTAACATAAATGGTAAAAGAAGGATTCTGCCTTTCACCGAAGAGGCAGCCTTTAATCGTTCCACCACCGACTCAATTGTAACTTCACCCTCTACGGTCGCCATATAGTTTTCTTGATCCGAATAATTCCTAAGCTCTAATTCCAGCTTCTCATAACTTTTATCCGCTTCATGTGCAGAACCATGCCCCATCCAGATGACTGGGGACTCTCCGGCATACGCCATGATTTCCTCCCATAACGCTTTCGCTGTAAGTTCATAATCTTCATCGCTATCAAGCAGCACTCCCGCTGTTGTTATCTGTTCAAACAAAGTAGCACTCTCCTGTATGGACTGCTTCATCCGATTATTTTCAATTCCATCAATGATATGAGTTGGCAGTACTACTGCGTGAGTAATTCCCTCATCCCTCATCTGAAGCAATGCTTCCTTTGTATCGAGGATCTCTATTTGATCCCTCTTTTTTAATATACTTCGAACAGTATTACTAGAATACGCCTGGTATACCTTCCAATCAGGGAATTGTTCACTGACTGTATCTGCGATTTTTTCAATATTCTTTTCTCTGGTTTCTTGATATGTCGTTCCAAAGCTTACTATGAGAATTCCCTGTTTCATTCGTTCTTTTTACCATCCATCCATTTTTTTCGTTCCACAAACCGTCCCATGCAAAAGGCAAAGATACCGACACCAATTCCTGTTTGGAGACAGAAGAACAGGCTTTCCACTTCTCCCGGAAGCTCTCCATGAATCAGCCTTTCTAAGACTGGTGTAAACCAAGGCTCGTACTTACCGGTTATTTTTTCAATCATTACACTTCCTGCATCATCGGAGCCACCAAACTGAGCTCCCTTTAAAACAAAAAGTGGAACAAACGCAATTAATATAGCTACAACAATCAATATAAATACCGTTTTCTTACGCTTACTCATATTAGTTCTCCCCCTTATAAAATCCCAGTATTTTTAACTCTGATTTTGCATAGGTCTCCAATGCCATAATGATTAACACTGTAATTATCCCTTCTAAAATTGCAAGCGGAAGTTGGGTCGGTGCAAATACTCCGAGGAACTTCACCACGGATGCCGCCACCCCTCCATTCTCAGAGGGATAGGCTAACGCAAGCTGAACACTGGTTACGCAATATGTAAATAAATCTCCTAGAAATGCTGCTACAAATACAGATACCATTCGATTTATCTTCAGTTTCTTGCATAAATGATAGAGCCCAAAACTAAGTAGTGGTCCCGCTATTGCCATGGAAAATGTATTTGCTCCTAAGGTCGTCAAACCTCCATGAGCTAGCAATATTGCCTGAAACAGTAATACAATAATTCCAAGAATTCCAACCGCGGTGGGTCCAAATAGGATTGCTCCTAAGCCGGTTCCCGTCATATGGGAGCAGCTACCCGTAACGGATGGGATCTTTAGCGAGGATATCACAAAGATAAATGCTCCCGCCATTGCGAGCAAGGTAATATTCTTTCGATTCTCATTCAGTTTCTTTCTCAATGATAAAAATCCGGTAACCAAGAACGGAATACATAAAACGCCCCACGCAATGCAGTACTTTGGCGAAAGATATCCCTCCATTATGTGCATTGCATTCGCAACCGGAGTAATACTCATACTCACTGCTAGGATTGACAGTGCTACAAGAAGTTTTTTTTGTTTTGATGACATCTTCATTCCCCTTTTATATAATTGATTTTGCATATTTATAATAAATACTTAAATTCCTCAAGGCTTTTCGGATAAGGTGAATTCTCATCAATTAACCCTTTTTCCTTCAAGAGCTCATACATTTCCAAATATACTGGCTTTTTAAGATTCGCTTTATAAAGCATTTCCTCATTCAAAAATATATCCTCTGGCGTACCATCTCCAATTAATTCTCCGTCACGAAACACTAATATTCTTTGAGCAAAACGGTAAGCGAAATTCACATCATGTGTGGATATTATAAGTGTTTTCCCCAGCATCTCGAGTCTATCAAGAGTCTGCTCAAACATCTGCGCATTGACCGGATCCAGGGAGGACGTCGGTTCATCAAAGATAATCACTTCCGTATCCATCGCCAGAATATCTGCAATCGCTACCCGTTTTTTCTCCCCACCACTTAAGTAATGTGGTGGTCGCTGAGTTAGTTCTTCCAGCTTCATTTCCCGAATCGCCCTCATCGTCTTTTCTTCCACTTCATCCCTAGAAAGCTTCATGTTCATCGGTCCAAATGCCACTTCTGCCTTTACCGTGGATGCAATAATCTGGTTATCCGCATCCTGAAAGACAATTCCGATATTCCTTCGTAATTTATTTCTTGTTTTTTTCGTGATGCTTTCTCCACGGTAACTAATCTCACCGGACCTAGGTTCCCTCACACCATTTAAGTTTAGAAAAAATGTGGACTTACCGGCTCCATTCGCTCCAAGCACTGCGATTTTTTCACTCTTATATATCTTAACTGTAATGTTATTGAGTACTCTTTTGTTTTCCTCATAGGCATAAACCAAATTCTTAACTTCAAGAATCTCCTCACTCATCCGTATATCCTCCGTAAAATAATCACCATTAATATCACCCCTGCATATAAAAGTACAACCGCAAGCTGAAACAAGGAAAAACTTCTTCTCTCTTCCCAGAACAGGCAATTTCCCTCATACCCTCTGGCTTCCATCGCATCGTAATATATCTCTGACTTTTTAATAGACAGAATCAGCAAATTTGCCATCTCACTGCCAAAGGTTCGAAGGGAGGTTCTTAAATCAACATACCCAAGTCTTGATCTGGATGCATCCTTCTGCTTTTGATTGATATCAGAGAGTATGAAGATATAACGGTAAATCAGATGCATCAGTTCCAAGATGAGCACCGGAATCTTTATTTTGCGAAATACGGATATGATCTCTCCCATTGGGGTAGAAAGTGTAATCATATAAAGTGCACTGACTGCTCCAATCGCCTTCAAACCGGTATGGATTGCAAGTTCTAATCCATCCTTTGTCATGGATATATGTATCCCTAATAACTTCATCACAAAGAGGCTGTCATTTACATTAGTAAACGAGACTGCAATTGCCACGCCGCTCATCAAGATAAAGGTAAAAGGAAGTAACAACAGCCGAAGATAATCTGCAATTCTTATCCTTCCTATCCACACCGTAAGAATCGACATATATATTAATGTTGTGGCAGAAACGAATACAGAGTTAAAACCTATTACAATAACGAGTGCAACTACTCCGAAAGCTACTTTAAAGTAAGTATTCCAATCTCTTAGGGCTGATTGATAGGCATAGTAGTCAATGGATACCTGATTGTGCATTTTACTCATAATTTAGCCCCTTTCCTAACTAATACAGTACAGATTTTCTGTCAGTTCTCGTGTCAATTCTCGTGTCTGTTATCGTGTCAGTTATCATGTCAGTTCTTGTGTGACTTCTGTATTGTATTTTGCTTGAACATGACGATACAATTATAAGATAATGATTTAAATAACAAAAAATAATGTATAAAATGATTATTTAAAACATATAAGACATTCCAAGGTTAAATCTAATTTTCAGACTTTATAGCATTGCCTCATATTATCGTAGATCATTATTATTTCAGCTTAAATGAGAATGATATGATATACACCGGATTCTCTGCTTTCATAAGATGATATTCACCCGCTTTATGAGCTCTGCTCACCTGCATCTGAAGAATCTCCTCATTCTCAACTGGTAAGGTGGTCAGAAGTGTTGTCACTTCTCCGATGGTCTCTAGCGTAATCGCATTGATTACCACCCGCATACTGGAATTCCTCTGATAAAGTAATGTCAGTATTTCTTTCAAATTCCCTCCACTTCCACCAATAAAAGCATGGGTTGGCGCAGGAAGTTCCTCTAATGCTTTCGGTGCCTCCCCTTCCACGATAGTGATATTGGGAAGATCATATTGTTTACGATTCTCTTCAATCAGATGAATTGCTTCTAACTTTCGTTCAATTGCATAGACCTGAATACTATCACTCAATCTTGCACACTCCACTGCGATAGATCCCGTTCCGCTACCGATATCATAAAGAATTGCTTCTTTATGCAAGGCTAACTTACATATCGAAACTTCCCTTACTTCCTCTTTTGTCATCGGAACCTTACCCCGTTCAAATGCATCATCGGATAGCCCATGCGTTAGCGGCTTATTTAAAGGATTCGGGTTATATAGGTAACAGATATAAAGACCATCTTTCTCAAGCTTCGCACATTCCCACGGTGATATCTTGCTTATCTTTTCATCGGGATAAGAAAGTTGATAACCCGCATATACTTCAATATTCTCCATTCCATGTTGTGTTAACTGGTTCCCAATCCCTATCATATCCTTAAGACCGGATACCAGAAGAAATGTTTTTCTATTCGTTCTTACTGTATCAATTACATTTGCCTTTCTTCCATGGATACTGATTAGCTTACTATCTTGCCAACTAATTCCGAGTCTAGCAGCGAGATAGGATACGGAGGAGATTCCCGAACAAATGTTAAGCTTTGCCTCTAGTTTATCTTTCTTCAACTCCTCCATCAAAGCCTGATATAGCTTATCCGTTCCGCTATAAAAGCCGGTGTCTCCGGAGAATAAAATAGCTACGTTCTTAATAAAATTTTCGGCTACACGATCCGGATTCGATAATTTCTCTCTCAGGTACGGAATGATATCCTTAGCCAGATAATAAGGGACTTTCTCCACATAAGAATGTTGTGATTTCAATCCCTCCAACAAACGCGGTGCACCAAAGACGATATCTGCCATTTGCAACGCATCATATGCCTCTTTCGTTAATAACTCCTGATTGCCGGGCCCCATACCGATTAGATTAATTTCTAAACCTAATTTCGGGAAAGGATATGCTTCTTCTGATTCTTCACACCACAGTTTCACTCCAATTATTTGTTCAAGCTCCTCACACACTTCATCAAAGGTAAGTCCCTCTGTACTTTCCGGATTGCCAATCACCATCATCTGTATCCCGGAATTTTGAGCTGCTTGCAGCTTTTCGAAAAAGCCACCGGTTATTCCACTTTCTTTAGTTACGATACATTGAATTTGATATTCGTGAATCATCGCTTCGTTCATCGCTACCGAAAATGGCGCCTGTATTGCAAGGATCTGTCGACCAACCAATTTATTCTCCATACAGAGTGTGATACTTTCTAAACCGGGCAACACTCTTGCATATATTCTGGAGCGAACCTCTTCCTCCCTGCAATATATGGACAACTCCTTGCTTCCCGTTGTTAACAAGATATTACCTTCAATATTTCTTAACGCCAGTTCACACGACTCACTATTCGGAAAATAGGTAATATATGCTTCTTCTTTCTTCATTCGTGCCTCTACATTATTTGCGTCTGCGTTATTTCGAGCCACCTTTGTATCCCTTTTTAACCTCAGATACGGCAACGAACTATCAGCCATACTACTTTTAATATTTTCCGATACAACGGTAGCAAACGGATGAGTGGCATCAACAACTGCCGCATATTCACCAGAACAATTTATATCCTTCATCTCTTCCAATGACATTCTGCCCTGACGAACGGTAACTCCCTCCATCTTTCCCATAACAACAGAACCGTATTCTGTAGCAACACATACCGTGGAAGGTATTCCGCTATCCGATAATCGCTGTGCCAAGGTGCGTCCCTCTGTTGTACCTGAATATATTAAAATCTTCTTCATAGATGATATCCTCTTCGTGTAATCATTTTCCCACCCTCTTCATAGGTTTGAGAATTACCTATAAATACTGTAGTAAACATGTTAACTATGTGTTCCTTTAGTTCCCTCAGCGTACAGGTTACTGTTCTCGTGCCCTCTCTGCCGATATTCTCCACATACCCACAAACTCGCGTTTCCTCCATCTGTTCCAGAAGGATATCGCAGGCTTTGCTCAGATAATCCGCTCTCTTATGGCTGGAGGGATTATAGATAGCGATACAAAAGTCTCCTGCGGCAGCTGCCCTTAATCTCTTCTCGATCACTTCCCAGGGAGTTAATAAATCACTTAGGCTGATGACACAATAATCATGATTGATCGGTGCTCCAAGACATGCCGCTCCGCTGTTTGCAGCAGTAATACCGGGTATTATGGTTAGTTCACAGTCCGGATATTCCTTACCCACCTCATACATCAAAGATGCCATTCCGTATACTCCTGCGTCGCCGCTACAAATCATCGCTACCTTTTTCCCCTTTTGTGCCTCTTCAAAGCACATCCTACAACGCTCCACTTCTTTCTTCATCGGAGTGGACAAAAACTCTTTTTCAGAAAATCGATCTCCCAATAAGTTCAGATAAACGGTATATCCAATAATAACATCACTTTCTTCCAGAACCTGAAGTGCCTGTGGAGTCATCATCTCCTCAACACCGGGACCCATACCTACAACAACAATATTATGCTTCATCAAATCTTACACTCCATCTTTTCTCTGCGATTGCCACAGTCATTCCATTCTCTATTGTTTTCTTAATTTTAATGAAAGCTCCTTCACCACCGCAAACAACAGCAGCCCGTTCACATACATTATCCACCCCAACCTGTTCCTCTACAAAGGAAGAGGATAAAAAGCTTCCTTCCAGCTCATTCAATGTGATAGCGTCATATGTAAAAAACGGGAGATTATGATGCTTTGCCAGATCAATCATTCCTTCTTCCTCTTTCTTACGGTCAATGGATGCAATCGCATATACTCCCTCCCATAGAATTCCGGCCTGCTGCAATTGATTTGATATGAAGGCTTCGAGTTCTTCAAAGGTTTTTCCTTTTCTACATCCGATTCCGATTACAAAAGCCTTCGGACAAAGCAGCAAATCAGCATTCCGTTCATCCGTACTGTATGGGGATATTAATATGGATACCTTTTTGTCCGGAGCATATGGCTCCCAATTAAGTTCCTGCGGTAGTTGATTATTTTGTTCTTCCGATTGACCCACACGTGATATCGTAACCTTCTCACCCGCAAGAATCTTAGTGGAAACCTTCTCAATCCCTTCTCTATTTCTAATCCAAAGATTGTTCTTTTTTGCAAATACATCAACTGCAAATAGTCCGTTCACATCCGTTGCTGTTGTAATAACAGCCGTCGCTCCAATCCTCCCTGCAATCTCCTTTGACAGTTCATTTGCACCTCCGTAATGGCCTGAGAGTATCGGAATTACAAAGCTTCCTCCTTCATCAACCACGATCACCGGCGAATCTTTCAGCTTATCCTGTACAAATGGTGCAATGGCACGAACTGCTATTCCGCAAGCACCTATAAAGATTAGTGCATGGTGGTGTAAAAATTGTTTCTCTGTCCATTCACTGAGACTTTCCTTCACAAAAGGGATGGTCTCATCCTGTAAATTGACCAAAATCCCTTCTATATCTTCTCGTTCATTCTTAAAATGAAGCAATACATCTGTTGAGTTGTGATTATTTTCTGCCAATCGCTCAATAAATTTATTTGCGGGAAATGTTTCTATATCATTCTGATTCATATCGGACTTATGCTTGGTATAGAGCAAAATCTCCTCATATTCCTGAATCCATACGTTATCTATCAATACATTGTTTTGAATTTCGTTATTCCTTGTTAAGAGTTCTATGTTCTCATATGAAGGCTCACTGTCGCAAACAATATTATCTTTTTTTACTCTGGTTACTTCTTTCTGCAGCTTTGGTGTTTCTAGACATCTCTTTATTCTTATTGAAAGCTCCTTACCCCTATCTGTGAAACTGATTATGCTTATCTTCATATCCGTTTTCCCCGAAACTCTGTCTCAAAATCCGGTGCATAGAGTCTTGAACGTTTATAATTTTGATGTAATATTGCATTTCCAACAAGAATTAATGCTGTTTTTGTAATGTAATGTTCCTTAGCTGTTTGTTCCAAAGTATCCACCGTACAGATGTATGCCTCTTCCTCTGGCCATGTGGCTTTATAAATAATTGCGGCCGGAGTAGTTGGCATATATCCACCTGTAACTAATCGATGAGATAATTCCTTCAACATCCCGGTACTGAGATAGATAGCCATAGTCGCACCATGCGCAGCAAAGCTTTCTATACTTTCTCGCTCCGGCACTGGGGTTTTCCCCTCCATCCTGGTAATTATCAGGCTTTGGGAGATATCCGGTAAAGTATATTCCAGATTTAAGGAAGCTGCTGCGCCAAAGCAGGCGCTGACACCGGGACAGGTCTCATACTCGATGGAAAGTTCATCGAGTATATCCATCTGTTCCCTGATTGCTCCATACACACTGGGATCACCGGTATGAAGTCTTACGATGATTTTTCCAAGATGATTTGCTTCCTTAATTACCTCTATTACCTCTTCTAATGTCATCTTGGCACTATTGTGAATCTCACATTCTTTCTTTGCATATCCAAGTAATTCAGGATTAACCAGAGAACCGGCATAGATGATGACATCCGCTTTTTCCAATAATCTCATCCCTCTCACTGTGATTAAATCAACTGCACCGCTTCCCGCTCCGACAAAATACACCATAGCCTACTCTCCCATTTCCTTTATTCTATATAAAAGTTTCTCTGCTCCATTACTTTTTATCAACTCTCCATATTCATTCGAGTACATAATACATTCGATATGAATGTTACCTCCTCCACGTCTATTTAGATAGAAACATGCCTTATCTATCACTATTTCCATGGCTTTCTCCAGCCTTCCTGCTTCCATAAGAATTCGAATACCTTCCTCTGTGGTTGGTGCATTCAGTATCGCCTGTGCTTCGCTAACATTAATTCCAGCCTGGACTCCTGCCGATGCCATCAGCTCCATTCTGCAATCTCCTTCCTTGGAATGAGTATTCATCATTCCTCCGGAAAGTTTGATCAGTTTTCCGATATGTCCGGTCAGGAGCATCGACCTAATTCCTAATCCCACCGCCATATCAATCGTATCACCGATGTAATTACTGCATTTCACACTTTTATTCAAATCATATTGATACGTTCTCTTCATAAATTCCAGTCCGTAATTCCCTGGTGATACCGCAATCTCTTGATAACCCTCTGCTTTTTTTACATTCAGCTCCACTCGGATGGTATCTAATAATGCCTGACTGCTCATCGGCTCCACGATACCAGAAGTTCCAAGAATGGAGATTCCTCCAATGATTCCAAGCTTTGGATTGAAGGTTTTCTCCGCAAGCCTCTCTCCCTCTGGAACGGAAATCTCAATTACAAGCCCTCCTTTATAATCCACAAGCTCACATACTTCCCTAACTTCCCTGAGAATCATCTCTCTCGGAACATGATTAATTGCTGCATTTCCGATTGGCTGATCCAAACCCTTCTTTGTCACTCTACCGACACCAATTCCTCCGTCAATTAGGATCTCTTCACTTCTCTTCTCGTCCATAAGCTCTGTTCTTCCCATGGTAACGGTAGCAAAAACAAATGCCCCGGTCGTGATGTCCGGGTCATCCCCGCCGTCCTTTCTGACCGCGCAGCTGACTCTGGTTTCCTCTCTGGTAATCTCTTCTATCTGTGCTTCAAAAGGAATCCCCTTAGGAGTCTCGATTCGAATCGTTCTTTTCTCCTGACCGGTTAGGAGCATATATGCTGCTGCTTTTGAGGCTGCTGCTGCACAGCTTCCGGTTGTAAAACCATAACGCATATTAACCCTCATCTACCTTCCGAGTTCGTAGAGTAGTGCATTACAAATCGCTGCTGCGACGTTGCTTCCGCCCTTGCGCCCTCTGTTTACGATATATGGAATATCTGTTTTTAGGATTAATTCCTTCGCTGCGACCACATTAACAAAGCCTACCGGTACACCTATGACAAATGCCGGGCGAAAGATATTATTTTGTATCATCTCACTTAGCTGAATCAGTGCGGTGGGTGCATTACCAACCGCAAAAATTACCGGTTTCTGAATCTGAGCCGCCATCTCCATACTGACCGATGCTCTGGTAACATGCCTTTGCTTTGCAAGCTCAACCACCTTTGGATCTGCCATATAGCAATGGGCTTCCCCTCCAAATCGCGCCAAGACATTCTTATTAATTCCCGCCAACGCCATATTGGTGTCGGTTACGATATCAGCTCCATCTTTTATCAATTCCTTTGCTCTCTCAATCGCTCCCTCAGAAAATGCTAAAGTATGTGCATATTCAAAATCCGCGCTGGTATGTATTACTCGCTTTATAACTGGTTCCTGCTCAGGAATCAACGTAATATTCTGTTCCTTCAACTCTTCCGTTATAATCTCAAAACTCTTTCTTTCAATATCCTCTGGTAATACAAACTCTATTTGATCCATGGTTATCCTCTCTTTAAGTAATGAATTAATAATTCACAATGTCTTAGTAAATAAAAAACCTCCATGTCACAAGTGACATGGAGGCAAAAATAGACGTAGTAAGTCCTATTATCCGTTCCAAACCAGTTACTCGTGGCTGTAAATACTTCATTTAAGGCAGGTCTCCTGGCTAAAAGATCATCGTATACGGCAGCCTTCCCGATAAATTATCAGTGACTATATTTGCCGTAAACTCCCTTATCACAGTGACGAGTTCGTACAGGAATTGCACCTGTTTCCCTTTTCATCAGAACATAGCATAAGCTTTTCTGACACCTTAAATGTATTCAGTTATTGCATTCATTATATTATACCATTCTCACATATACAAGAACTTTATTATTATACTTTGAATCTGGAATCAACTATGCTTCGTGATTAAATCCCCATCCGGTTCAAGTCCTGAATTAATGTTTACTTGACTATGTATCTTCATTCGATAGTAATAAGCCGGAATCAAAGGAATCAAGGCAAAAACCCATGCAATCGGGTTCGCAAGACAGATTCCCATAAATCCCATCGGTTTTGTGAGAACAACAACCACTAACCCCCTAGCTAATAACTCAAAGATTCCTCCCATCATTGGCAGAAAACCATACCCCAGTCCCTGGAGAGCATTACGATAAACAAAGATTAACCCTAAAGGGATATAGAATCCTGCTACCGCGTAAAAATAAATCTGTGCCTTATCGACTACTTCGGCACTATTTCCCGGAACAAATAATTTAACTAATAAATCCCCGAATACAAGCACAGCCGTCATAGATATAAAACCACAGATAACTGTCAGAATAATACTTGCTTTTACTCCCTCTTTCACACGATCCATTCTCTGTGCACCGGTATTTTGCCCTACAAAAGTAGCCAAACTTGCACCAAGGGAGGGAAATGCCTGCACAATTATATTTTGTATCTTACCTGCTGCCGTAAATGCAGCGATATACACTGTTCCTAATCCATTCAATGCAACCTGAACCATCATCGTACCGATTGCTGTGATGGAGAATTGAAGCCCCATCGGTGCTCCCATACTGATTAAACGTCTCATACTTTTGAAAGAAAAATGAGCATCTTCTTTCTTTATTCTTAAAATCGAATACTTTTTCAACATATGAATCAAGCATAAAATCGATGCAAAAGCCTGTGATATTACAGTTGCGTATCCTGCCCCCTCAACTCCCATGGACAGTCCAGGAATAAACAGAAAATCAAGTGCAACATTCAGAACGGAAGAAAGCACTAAAAAATAAAGAGGTGTTTTACTATCTCCAAGTGCTCTTAAAATAGCTGCAAAGATATTATAAGCAACGGTTGCAGTTAATCCCATATAAATAATTGAGATAAATCGTTCGGTATCTGCAAATATCTCTTTGGGCGTATTCATAACTTCTAGTATCCATCTATTTGCCATCAATAATCCTACCGTCATTATTACTGCCATCCCAATGCAAAGATAGTATGACATTGCTACATTATGTTTCACACCCTCGGTATCGTCTGCACCAAAGCGTTGCGCAACAATAATTGAAAATCCTCCAGTCATTCCCATAATCCATCCGATTACCAAAAAGGTCAGTGATCCGGTGGAACCAACTGCTGCCAGAGCATTTACACCAAGATATTGCCCTACGATAACGGAATCAATTACGTAGTACAATTGCTGAACGATATTTCCGATAAAAATCGGGACTGTAAATCCGATTAGTAGTTTCATTGGGTTCCCTGTTGTCAAATCATTTGGCATAAAAAAAGCCTCCTTCTGTCTGTTCTTCTATGAATTGCAAAACATATTCCTTAAGCAATACGATATATCCAACAGTACTTATTCTATGCTTAATCTCGAATAAAACAATGTAGTCTTTTATTCTTATCCATGTTTTATACTGTAATATCCGACAAAAAGGAAGAATTCGCTTGTGAGATTCTCCCCCCAACTACAAATCACACTAGCAACTTGCCATAAAAACAGGTGCTCCGTTAATAAGAGCACCTGTTTTTATTTATTGGTTTTTATTTATTGGTTTTTATTTAATCGCATTTATTTTATATAACATTATTATCTTTAGATCACCCAGAAGTTACTGTGAAAGGCGATACTTCGATATACATCAAGACGTATCCACTTCTTAGTAAATCCCAACTCATTACCATCTTCTATTGCTTTATACTCCTTAAGAAATTCATGAAGCGTACCTTCCGAGGTTACAGCCACACCGAAGCCTCTCCCGTTCGTAATCGGATAACCGCCAAATTTGAAATCATCAATTGACTGAATGTCCTCTATCTTTCGATTTCTTACCTTAATTGCCACCCAATCACGAAGTACTAAGATATCAAAATCATCAGGATATTGATAGCTGTCCCCTTTCACCGGTATCTCCTCGTCAATGGTATAACGTTTTTCCTCCGGCTTATATTTTGAAACTGTTAAGCTTTCAAGATTATAATAGAACTCCTCGAATATATCTCCTCTGGCTTGAAATTCATTATAATAGAAGGTGTTCTGCTCTTTATTATCACCGGATTCCCGATCAAAATCTTCTACCACACCGCAGGCTGAGGTCATATTCGTGATACGATTAATTAGTATAAGTTCACCCAAGGTCTTATGTGATTTAAACTGATCGACCGATATTTTCTCAGCCAATATGATGTTACAGGAAGCGATTTCATTCTTCACTAAGTGATCGGTGCTTTTATGTTCTCCTGTATTAACATCGATCCTATACTCAATTCCAGTAACTACACCAGGAATCAACTTTGTCCCGATTTTAACAAAAAAGTCCTGATTCACTAAAAGTTTGGAATCATCCATCCACAATATGGTTGCGGTTAATTGCTTGGAGGTCGTAAGTTTTGGGTTTTTCGTCAATACGCACCCTCTAGACACATCCACTTCTTTATTTAGCTGAATGGTTACCGGCTGTCCCTCCCCTGCACTATGTACTTCCTGATCAGTGACATGGATACTCTTTACAACAGCTCGTTCATTGCTAGGCAGGGTGATTATCTCATCGCCGACTGATATCGTCCCCTCCTCAATCTGACCCTGAAAGCCTCGAAAGGTATGGTTCGGTCTGCACACTCTTTGCACCGGCATATAAAAATCCTTCTCATCTTCAGCGTGATTAATCTCAACCTGCTCCAAATGAGTGAGTAAGGCTTGCCCTGTGTACCATGGAATATTTATGGACTTCGAAGTTAGGTTATCACCTTCTGTTGCTGATATCGGAATGATTATTACATCCTCCAAGGATAATTCTGTGGTTAGCTCGTCAATCTCTTTTTTGATCTCCCCAAAGCGTTCCTCACTGTAACCAACAAGATCCATCTTATTTACCGCAAATACAAAGTGTTTTATTCCCATCAGGGAGCAAATTCTTGCATGTCTTCTGGTTTGCACCAATACGCCTTGCTTGGCATCCACAAGAATAATTGAGAGATCGGCAAAGGATGCTCCAACCGCCATATTTCTAGTGTACTCCTCATGTCCCGGTGTATCCGCAACGATAAAGCTTCTATGATCCGTTGTGAAGTAACGATATGCTACATCTATCGTAATACCCTGTTCTCTTTCTGCCATTAAACCATCTAGTAAGAGGGAATAGTCAATTGCACCTTCGCGGCTACCCACCTTAGAATCAAGCTCGAGCGCACGTTCCTGATCTGCATACAACAGTTTAGAATCATATAATAAATGTCCGATCAGAGTGGATTTTCCATCATCAACACTTCCACAGGTTATAAACTTTAATAATCCATTCATCTAGAAATATCCCTCCCTCTTTCTTCTCTCCATGCTGCCTGCCGCTTCATTATCGATTACTCTGCTGGTTCTCTCGGAGGATACAGCGCTTAAGGTTTCGTCTATAATTTCATCCAGAGTAACCGCCTCGGATTCACATCCGCCGGTTAACGGATAACAGCCAAGGGTACGGAATCGTACCATCTTGTTCTCAACCTGCTCTCCGGGTAAGAGCTTAATTCTATCATCATCCACCATGATGATATTGCCATCACGATAGATTACCGGGCGCTCCTTTGCATAATACAGGGACACAATATCAATATTTTCTCGCTGAATATACTGCCAGATATCCTTCTCTGTCCAGTTGGATATCGGGAACACTCTCATGCTCTCCCCTTTATTAATTTTGGTGTTATACAACTTCCACATCTCCGGTCTCTGGTTCTTAGGATCCCAGGCCTGCGCTTCATTACGGAAAGAAAAGATTCTCTCCTTCGCACGGGATTTCTCCTCGTCACGACGTCCTCCGCCGAAAGCTGCGGTAAATCCATATTTTTGTAAGCCCTGTTTTAAGGCTTGTGTTTTCATAATATCCGTATAGGCAGAACCATGGTCAAATGGATTGATCCCCTGTTCAATTCCCTCTTGATTGCTGTGAACAATCATCTCAATTCCAAGCTCTTTTGCTTTTCTGTCACGAAACTCTACCATTTCCCTAAACTTCCAGGTTGTGTCGATATGCATGAAGGGAAACGGGGGCTTTTCAGGATAGAAAGCCTTCATTGCAAGATGCAGCATAACAGAGCTATCCTTACCGATGGAATATAGCATAACCGGTTTCTCACACTCCGCTGCCACTTCTCGAATGACATAGATTGCTTCAGCTTCTAATTCGTCAAGGTGTGTCAAATTACTCATTCGCATGTCCTCCTATAGTTAAATTTACATATTATCATAACAATCTATTAATATTGATTAGAATCCTTCCGGTTCACATCAATCACTTCAATTTCTCCATCACTTTTCTCAATATTCCAATGAACAATATCTCCTTCGGTTTCAACCGTAAGTTTACTTCCTACTCCACCGATATCTGCTCCGAGATAGAGAGAGATAGCTTGCACTGGGCACTCTTTGATACAGGAGGAGCAGCCCCAGCAATCCTGTGGGTATTTGATAAATGCCTTTTTATCTTCCATTTTAATCAGGCTTCCGGGACATACATTCACACATTTCTTACAGCCGATACAGGTATCCTTCTTAATTGCTATGCTCATACTGTACCCCCTGTTCAACCAATTCTCTAAATATGATTTTAAGTTCTCCGTCCACCAATTTTGAATTCACATATTTTAACCACTGATCACTCTTATTCGGATAATCCAGATTCTCTGCAAAGCTATGCCATCTAGTTTCTTTTCTTGCTCTAAGGTGCGCAATTACCGATTTACATAATACCAATCGTTCCCTAAGCTCATATACGAACATTAATTCATGCATATCCTGTGCATGTAGGTGCTTGCTCAGTTTTATGATTTGGTCAATCTTCTCATCTGCAATCTTAAGCTGTTTTTCATTGAACTGATAATTATTACCGATACCACCGGCATATGTATCCATCACCTTTTGCATCGCTTCTTCAAGCTGAGCGGTTGTATAGATCGGATTCTCATAGTTTAGAATTCCTTCCACTTCCTCCTGAACAGCTTTCGTTAATAATTCTCTTTCTAGTTTTGCCACATATTCTGTATTTTCCGACTCACTTAGATCCTTCACCGCTGCTATAGCTGCGATTTCACCTTCCACCAATGCTCCGGTTACGTATTTTTGAGGACATCCTCCCGCTACATCTCCTGCTGCATAGAGTCCTTCAATTGTGGTACGTCTGTTTGTATCGACCCAATATCCACTTGCTGTGTGACCACCGACGATATAAGGCTCTGTTCCTTCAATCTCAACATTCTGCTCACTTGAATTTTTCCCTGACTCGATCCATTTTAACGTCTGGCTCGGTGCCATATTAAGATAAGCTTTCTTTAATTCTGCGTCTTGTGAAGGGGTGATTCCTTCTGTTCGTAGATAACAGGGGCCTCTACCCTCCTGATTCTCCTTTACTGTTCCATATACTCGTTCCGAGGTAGTAATTCCGTATTTTGTCTCATAAACCTCACCGAGGGAATTCACCTGCTTTGCTCCTACCCCCTGTGCAATGGTTCCGGTAGGTGCGATGGTATCCTTACATCGCAGTGCGATAAATCTCATCTCAAAGGTAGTCATCTCTGCACCTGCGCGGATCCCCATTGCATAACCGGCTCCGGTGTTGAATGGCGGGTACCACATTTTATGTCTGGAAAAACCGGGATTATTGGGTTTGTATAAACCGGCGGCTCCTCCGGTTGCACAGATTACTTTTTTGGCTCTAATTTCATAAAGCACCTCATCCTCTATGCTGATGGCATATGCACCAAGAATACGGTTATCCTTAACGATATAATCGATCACATTTACATGATTGAGTACATCTACATCTTCAAGATTGTATACGGCATCAGCCAGAATTGGCTTAATGTTTTCTCCGTTTATTTTAATGTTTCGATTCCCTCTTGCGACATATTCACCATTTTCGTCCTTTAGAATTACCAATCCCAAATCCTCAAGCTTCTTCGTCACGCGGTTTAAGCCTTCACTCATCGTAAGAAGCAAATCTTCTCTAACAATTTGATCTGCATCCTTTTTTGCATAATCTACATAATCCTGCGGTGTTCTACCCTTTACGATATAAGCATTGATTGCATTCACTCCTGCGGCGAGACAACCGCTACGCTTAATATTTGCCTTTTCCACTATTAGGACGGAGGCCATTGAATGTTCTCTAATTGTTAATGCAGCATAGCAACCGGCGGTTCCGCCACCGATGATTAAAATGTCTGTTTTAAGCTGCTTCACTTGTACCTGTTTCTTCATGTTACCTCCATAATTAATATCAACTCATCCTATCGATTCAATATATTCATTTAATATATCAACTCATCCTATACATTCAATATCTCCATTCATAACTAAGTTATTAAATAAGAAAATATGATGCTGTTGCTATTCTAATAAGCATGAACTTATGTAATCTTATAAGTAGATCGGATTTTTATCTTCGATTGAATTATTCTCTAAAACACAGTGGGTGTTGTCCCCGTACACAAACAAGCGATAGATTAATACATCAATTTTCTCCCCCACACTGACCGGCACTTCCTCAAGTGACCTTGTTGCGGTAAGAACAAAATCCTTCACCTTTAATTTTACTTCCGTATAACTTCCACGAAATGACAAATCCACTACGGTTCCTTCCTCAACGGATTTCGGATAAAGCAGCGTCTCTTCCTTCTTCGTAATCTTTATAAATTCCGGTCTGATCACCGCTTTCGAGATATTCTCTACCCGTTCAAAGCCCTTTAGCCTCTCATATCCCTCAAGTAAGGAGGACTGCCCTACAAACTCGGCCACAAAAAGCGTGGATGGATTTCGATATATCTCAATCGGTGTCCCAATCTGCTCAATCTCACCATGATTGGTTATGATAATTTCATCCGCCACTTCAATTGCTTCATCCTGGTCGTGGGTTACAAAGATACTGGTAATTCCAACCTTATTAATCGTATCCTTCAACCAACTCCTAAGCTCCTGTCTCACCTTCGCATCAATAGCCGCAAAGGGCTCATCAAGTAACAGTAGCTGCGGATTGGGAGCCAGTGCTCTGGCAAATGCGACTCTTTGCTTTTGACCACCGGATAATTGATGCGGGTATCGATGTCCCATTCCCTCCAAACCTATTAATGAAAGAAGTTCATTTACCCGCTCCTTACATTCCTTCTTATTCTTCTTTTGAAGCTCCAGCCCAAAGGCAATATTGTCGAAAACATTCATGTAACGAAACAGTGCGTAATTTTGAAATACAAAGCCGATACCTCTTTTTGAAGGCGGCATATCATTGACTCTGGTTCCATTAATAAAGATATCACCGGAATCTGGTCGTTCCAGGCCTGCCAGCATACGAAGTATTGTCGTCTTTCCGCTTCCGCTAGGCCCCAGTAAACCGATTAATTTCCCTTGTTCAATGGTAAAGTTGATATTGTTCGAAGCCTTAAAATCACCAAAGGATTTATTAATATTTTTCAATTCTACATACATTCCTTAACACCTGCCTTTTTCATTTTGTATTCCAGAATATTTCTTATAATCAAGATAATAACTGCTAGGATAACCAGTAGGGAGGATACTGCGAATGCAGCGGTAAAATTGAATTCACTGAATAAAATCTCCACCTGTAGCGGAAGTGTTATCGTCTTACCCCTTAGGTGACCGGATAATACGGATACAGCGCCAAACTCACCCATCGCTCTCGCGGTACAAAGAACGATGCCGTATAAGAAAGCCCATTTTATCTGAGGAAATGTAATCTTACGAAAGATATGAAATGCACTGGCTCCCATAATCGCTGCTGCCTCCTCCTGATCACTTCCCTGTGCATTCAACACAGGAATAATCTCTCTGGAGATAAAGGGGAAGGTAACGAATATTGTACCCAGAATAATTCCTGGAACTGCAAACACGATTTTAACATCCAGTGCTTCTAGAATTCCATGTGCCCATCCAATTCTGCCGAAGGTAAGAATGAAAATCAAGCCTGCGATAATCGGTGAGATTGCAAATGGGATATCGATTAAGGTGGTTAATAATTTCTTTCTTTTAAAATGATACTTTGTAATTGTCCAAGCAGCGAACAGTCCAAATATCGTGTTGATGATAATCGCTGCAACGGTGGCTTGAAGGGTAAGTATTAAAGCCTTCAGGGTATATGAATCCGTTACTGCTTTCTGATATAGATCAAATCCTTTACTCAATGCCTCAGTAACTACAACAATTAACGGCATCACCAGCATAATAAAAAGGAATAGGACGGTGATCGTAATTAACAGTCTCGGAATTAATTTTGATGTTTTCTGATTGCTCTTAGCCATATCGATTCTCTCCCTTCTATTCCTTCGTAAATCGGTTCGCATATACCTGAACTGAATTAATCGCAAATAAGATCACAAAGGATACTGCTAACATCACTAAAGCTATGGCATTTGCCCCGTTGTAATTAAACTGCTCTAATTTACTCATAATCAGTAGCGGTGCAATCTCTGTTTTAAATGGAATGTTACCTGCAATAAATACAACACTTCCATATTCGCCGACCGCTCTGGCAAAGGCCAACCCAAATCCGGTTAACAATGCCGGTCTAATTTCCGGAAGTACTATGTTAAAAAAGATATATGCCTTGCTCGCACCCAAGACATTACCTGCTTCCTCATACTGCGGATCCAGATCCTCAAGTACCGGCTGAATGGTTCTGACGATAAAGGGAATACCGATAAAAATCATGGCAATGATAATGCCCAGCTTGGTATAGGAAACCTTTATTCCAAGTGCTCCGAGCGGTCCGCCAATCATACCCTTATTCGAATATAATGTGGTTAATGCAATGCCTGCTACCGCGGTCGGGATTGCAAAAGGCAGTTCAATCAACCCATCTATAAATCGCTTGAACGGGAAATCATAACGGACTAATACCCAAGCGATAATCACGCCAAATACTGCATTAATCAAAGCCGCAACCAGCGCGCAGGAAAAGCTGACCAAATATCCGTTTACAACTCTTTTGTCCGTAACCGTATCGACAAATGTATGTAAGCCCATAGTAGAGGCATTGAGAACCAGTGATGCCATCGGTATTAATACGATAAGACTTAGCAAGGTTATCGTAACTCCCATCGATATACCAAAGCCCGGAATTACCTGCCTTTTTTTACTCCACTTCATAGTTTCAATGCCTCCACTTATTAATTTTTAATTAAAGCATCAACTTGTTGACACTTATTCACTAATTCAAATTGTCAATCCTGGATGTAAATTTCTAGTTCACAAATTACTTACCAGTGTATATTTGGTCAAAAATTCCGCCGTCGTTAAAATGCTTCTCCTGCGCCTTATCCCAACCACCAAATAGACTATCACGTATCGTTACAAGCTCTAAATTAGTATTAAACTGCTTACTGAATTCTGCTAAAATCTTTGGATTGCTCGGTCTGTAGTAATTTTCACCGGCAATTTTCTGAGCTGCGTCGCTGTATAGATATTTTAAATACTCCGTTGAAACTTCTCTGGATCCTCGCTTATCCACCACTTTATCGACGATTGCTACCGGTGGTTCTGCCAGGATACTAAGAGATGGTGTAATAATCTCATATTTATCCGGATTTTCTTTTATTGATAAGTATGCTTCATTCTCCCAAGCAATCAGTACATCACCCTGGCCGTTCTCAACAAAAGTTGTAGTCGAACCTCTTGCTCCGGAATCAAGTACCAATACATTCTGATATAGCTTCTTAATAAACTCCTTCACTTTTGCTTCATCATGATTATATAATTTATCCGCATACGCCCAAGCAGCCAAGTAGTTCCATCTAGCTCCACCGGAGGTCTTAGGGTTCGGGGTAATAACCTGCACACCTTCTTTAACCAAATCGCCCCAGTCCTTAATCTGCTTCGGGTTTCCCTTACGAACTAAGAACACGATGGTTGATGTGTAAGGAGCACTGTTATTCTCAAACTCACTTTCCCACCCTTTCTCAATTAGACCTGCCTCTTCGATTGCTGTGATATCATATCCAAGTGCAAGAGTTACAACATCCGCTTCATTTCCTTCAATAACAGAACGAGCCTGCTTTCCGGAACCTCCGTGGGATTGCGTAACGGTTACTTTTTGACCGGTCTTTTCCTCCCAATGCTTTGCAAATTCCTTATTATATGCTTCATAAAGTTCTCTGGTCGGATCATAGGATACATTTGTTATCTCAATTGATTTTGGCTTACCGGAGGTTTCGCTTTCCTTCTTTTCTCCGCAACCAACCAATAGGCCACCTAATAATACCGTTACTAACCCCACTGATAATAATTTCTTTAAACTCATAATACTCCTTCCCATTGCATACCTTTACGCAACACAGCCTATATACTCCATCATAATCGAAAATTAATTACTAATTATCAATCGCCTGCATATCATCCTTATCTGTGGTACAACATCGTATTCCGTTCTTTATGTAGAATAGCAATATTATCTCATTGAATCTCTCCATAACTCGCCCTCGCATATAATCCATATATATTATATATGTTTTGTTAGAGAGATTATACTCATTATTCCATACTTTGTCAATAGGTTTAGTATGCTTATATTTAAATAATTTCTTAAGAATTCTTAATTTATTCCAATTTCGTTGTTTTTCCAAATTTAAGTGATATAATCATGCTATTAGAACATGACGAATATAATGAAAGGTTGGTCTTTTATGGATTCAATGATGCAGCAGATTTTAGTAGTAGATGATGATGTGAATATCAGAGAAGTTCTCCGAATCCAGTTAGAGAATAAAGGATATGCAGTATTAGAAGCTGTTAACGGCAAAAAAGCAATTGATGCTGTTAAAAAGTATCCGAACATTGACCTAATCATTCTGGACATCATGATGCCTGTATTATCCGGAATCGATGCTTGCAACGAATTACGAACGTTAACTTCGGCTCCTATCCTATTCTTGACCGCGAAATCAAAGGTAACGGATAAAGCAGCCGCTTATCAAAATGGTGGTGATGATTATCTGGTCAAACCCTTTTCACAGGCAGAGTTAATTATGAAGGTACAATCTCTGTTAAGGCGTTATGTAGTGTACAAAGGGAAGGAAGAAGTTAGGACACATACCAGTGAATTACGTCTTCAGGATATCTTAATTGACACAGCCAATAGACTGGTCTTTCGTGAAACCCAAAAAATCGATCTCACTGATACGGAATATCAAGTATTAATGTACCTTATTCGTAATAATGGAAGGGCGAATGATGCCCGCACCATCTACGAAGGAGTATGGAATGAGAAGTTCCTTCCGAACTCTCACAACACAATCATGGTTCATATTTTAAACCTTCGTAAAAAGTTAGAACTTGATTATAACAACCCCACGATTATTCGCACAATATGGGGAAAAGGATATCAAATTGATGAGGTATAATATATGTTTTCACTAAGATACAAGCAAATGTTTGTTTTAACTATAGGCACAATAATCAGCTTAGGAATGTTCCTACTATCGCAAACCTTCGGAAATTTCATGATTTCAAGAAATTATCTTGATGAAGCGAATGTAACAAAAAGATTAAACAACTATCAAAATTCATTTCAGTCCTATGTGACCGAGCGAAATATATCAATTAAGAATGTTAAAGGTATATCTAGGTGGGTAAAAAATCAGCAATATGTATATCTGGTTGTTTACTCCAAGGGCGAGATTATTTACGAATCCGGTTTTTGGAGTGATAAGTTCCCTGATCATGATTTTCCTGAAAATGGTCTTCAAAGCAAATTCCCCTTGATCGGTAAAGATACACTTAACAATGTGAAAATCAATATTAAGCTGGAACGTTCTGTCTGTCATATCAATTTCAGTGATAAATCTTATGCAGTATCCTTTACAGACTCCTCTGAAACAAAATGGTATCATCTCGTGACATCACTGTCCTATGCCGTTTTTTTTCTCAGTTTATTTATGATATTGATGTTTTATAATCGCTATCTTATTCGCCGTATTGTTCATTTATCAAAGGATGTGTCCTTAATTGAGAATGGTAACCTGGATCATGTAATTCACTCTACCGGGAATGATGAGATATCCTTACTTGGGAAAAATGCGAATAATATGCGTAACTCTATTATTGCCAGACATAAAAGTGAAAAGGATGCATGGGATGCAAACAGCGAATTAATCACCTCAATGTCACACGATATTCGAACACCATTAACCTCTTTAATCGGATATCTTGAGATATTGGACGCAAAAAATTACTACTCTTCGGAGCAGTTTGATAAATATATAAAAAATTGCAAGGAAAAATCCATTCAACTTAAGGACTTATCCGATAAACTATTTCAATATTTCCTTGTATTTGGTAAGGAAAATATCCAGATGGAGATGAGCACCTACGATGTTCAAATTCTATTTGAGCAATTACTCGGTGAACACATCTTCGAATTAACAAATATCGGTTTTGAGGTACAATCTGAACTCGTTGAAGAATCCTGCACTATCACGGTAGACATCCTGTACTTAAAGCGCTTATTTGATAATCTTTTTTCAAATATCATTAAATATGCTGCACTCAATACTCCTATAGTCATTCGCGGAGCCGTTGACCACAGTGAATTAATTATATCAATGTCAAATGAAATTAAAATAGACAGTGAACTCACCGATAGTACCAATATCGGATTAAAAACCTGCAAAAAAATAGTGGAACAGATGAACGGTAGATTTGAAACCATAAAAAAGGATGACAATTTTCAAGTACTCATCATATTTCCAATTGAACGCAGTGAAAAGGAGGAAATCAGATGACTAATGTTTTAGAATATCTAGAAGCTTCTGCCGGGAAAACTCCAGACAAAATAGCTGTACTCGATTCCGAAGCAACATGTACCTATCTTGAGTTGAAGAATAATGCAAGGAGTATTGGCAGTGCACTAGCAGATATTGTAACCGCCCGTAAACCGGTAGTGGTATTCATGGATAAATGTATTGAAGCACTTACAACATTTATGGGAGTCGTATATAGTGGCTGCTTTTATACTTTAATCAGCCCTGATCAGCCGGCCGCACGTATCCGCCAGATACTGGAGGTATCACAGAGTGATTGTATCATAACACTAACCGATCATTTCAATCGATTGGAGGATATCGAATTCTCCGGTAGAATTCTAGGCTATTCCGATTTAGTCCTACATGACATTAACTCAGATAAATTGCAGAGTATCCGGACTTCCTCAATGGATATAGACCCCCTCTATTGCAATTTTACTTCAGGCTCTACCGGGGTACCAAAAGGTGTATTAGTCAGTCACCGCTCGGTTATTGATTTCATGGAGTATTTTCCATCGTTATTCGATATTACCTCCCAAGATATCATTGGAAATCAGGCTCCCTTTGATTTTGATGTATCTGTGAAGGATATCTATTCCACCCTCAAGGTAGGAGCCACCATGGTGATTATCCCCAAAAAGCTATTCTCCATACCGATGCAGTTACTAGATTATATCTGCGATCACGGAGTAACCACCTTCATCTGGGCGGTATCTGCACTGTGTATGATTACCCAGCTGAGAGGTTTAAGCTACAAAGTTCCGACTACAGTGAATAAGATTCTATTCAGCGGGGAAGCAATGCCGATCAAACATCTCAAACTATGGCAAAAGTATCTTCCAAATGCTATGTATGTTAATCTGTATGGACCGACAGAAATCACCTGCAATTGCACATATTTTCGCATTGACCGAGATTATGAATTAGAAGAGATACTCCCCATCGGAAAAGCATTTCCGAATGAAAAGGTTTTTCTGCTTGATGAAAATGATCAATTAATTATTGATCCAGGTACTATGGGAGAAATCTGCGTATCAGGCACCGCGCTTGCCTTAGGATATTACAATAATCCCATACAAACACAGAAGGCATTTATCCAGAATCCATTGAATCCATATTATATTGAGCCAATATACAGAACCGGCGACTTAGCATATTATAATGGCGATAATAATCTTTGCTTTGGAGGGCGAAAAGATTTCCAGATCAAACATATGGGACATCGAATCGAGCTTGAAGAAATTGAGTTAATCATCAACAGTTACGACAATATATCACGAGCATGCTGCGTCTTTGACAACGTGAAAAACAGAATATTTGCATTTTATATAGGAAGTATGGATGATGCACAGATACGAACCAAGATGCAGGAATCTGTACCGACCTATATGATTCCCTCCCAATTTGTAACAATGGAGGAACTACCAATCTCGCCTAACGGTAAGATTGATAGAAAAAAATTATTAGAAATGGTTGGAGGAGTGTGAAAAATAAATTTTTCACACACAAATTTGTGCCTGCGGCCCAAAGTTTGCAGGCTATAAGAAAGGGTATGGTTAATACTATGAAGGAGCAAGCGCTTGATGATATCATCAAGGAATACAAAACTCCGTTTTATCTATTTGATACGGACCGTTTGGCCAGGCAGATCAACAAAATCCGTTCTGTACTCGGTCCTAAGGTGGAACTATGTTATGCCATGAAGGCAAATCCTTTTCTGGTAAAAGAATTGGAGCATCTGGTGGATTACTTTGAGGTCTGTTCACCCGGCGAATTTCATATATGCGAAAGAGCCACCCTCCCAATGGGGAAAATCGTTATGTCAGGTGTTTATAAAAAACAGGATGACATAATGTATGCTTTACAAACATATAACAGTCAAATCACATACACCATTGAATCCTACACCCAGTGGCAGCTTTTAGAACAGTACTCAGCGGAGAATCAATTGACGCTCCGAGTTCTCCTGCGTCTGACATCAGGTAATCAATTTGGAATGGATGAAGCATTGATACGTGAAATCATTGAAAACCGGGATCAATATCCGTTTATCTGCATTGAGGGAATTCAATTCTTCTCAGGTACACAGAAAAAATCTCCCAACAAGCATGAACATGAGCTTACTATGCTTGATCATTTTTGCATGGACTTAAAAGAGCAATACGGTTTTGTTGTAAACAAGTTAGAATATGGATCCGGTCTTCCGATTTATTATTTTGATGAGGAAAAGGATGAAGAGGATTCTATGCTAGAATCTCTTGCAGCCCTCCTTAGCAATCTCAAATTCAGCGGCAAAATCTCTCTCGAATTAGGAAGATTCATTGCAGCCAATTGCGGATATTATGTAACAAGTGTTGTCGATCTGAAAAAGAATAAGGGGGAATCCTATTGTATCGTTGACGGCGGTATTCATCAGATGAATTACTTCGGACAGATGATGGCGATGAAAAAACCTCCAATCAGGCATTGGAATCAAGGCGATGGTGAGTCAGAGAATTGGACCGTGTGTGGATCCTTGTGTTCCATCAATGATATTCTGGTAAGACAATATCCTTTTACTAATCTTCATATCGGAGATAAGTTGATATTTCAAAAAGCCGGTGCTTACTCTGTTACAGAAGGAATCTCTTTATTCCTAAGCCGTGACTTACCCCAGGTTTTAATGTATTCCGGGGAGAAGAACATACGTGTAGCTAGAAAAACGTACCAAACAAATACTTTAAATTATTTTAATAATGATATGAATGGAGATCAATAATATGGAAAAATTACTTACAATCTTAAAAAATACTAATTCTGCAATCGACTACAATACGGAAACCCGCTTGATTGATGATGGAAGACTGGATTCCTTTTCCATCCTTTCCCTTGTAGCGGAATTAGAAGACGAATTTGTAATTGAAATTACACCAGTTGATTTAGTACCTGCAAACTTCAATTCAGCAAATGCGATGTGGAACATGATACTTCGCTTACAAGAGGAATAAACCATGAATTATACCTCCCCCTTATATCTTTTTGTATTCTTCCCGATTGTACTTTTCTCGTATCAATTGGTGTCCCAACGTCACAGATGGAAGATTCTGCTAACATTCAGTTATCTTTTCTTCTATTCGATTAGCGGAATGCTTTTGGGTTATCTACTCTTTTCAACGATATCCATGCATTTGATTGGGCTCTGGTTTATGAACAGTAAAAAAGACTATATGGAAAAAAGAAGTACTTCGGAGAATAAAAAAGAATTAAAATCTATTTATGCAAAGAAGAAATTTCGCATCCTGTGGTTTGGAATGCTAATGCAGCTTATTATATTAATTGTGTTAAAATATACGCATTTTTTAAGCGGTAACATTAACCATGTATTGAAATTGGTATCCTCACCTATCCTGATGCCTAACCTAAAATTTGTAGTTCCAATTGGTATATCCTTCTATACACTACAGGCAATCTCCTATCTCCTCGATATTTATTACCAAAAGATTGAGCCGGATAAGAATTTAGGCAGACTTGCGTTATATATGTCCTTTTTTCCTACACTCCTAGAAGGCCCTATTTGTCGCTACTCTCAAACTGCAGAGGCATTATTCAATGGTACTCCGTTAAATTATAAGAACATTACTTTTGGTTTACAGCGCATTCTCTGGGGTTTATTCAAAAAGCTTATTATAGCTGATCGGCTAAATCTACTGGTAGAACGAGTATTTGATAAAACCAATACACATTATGGTGGTTTTGTGATTATAGTGGCAGCTATACTATATACCTTTCAACTTTATGCAGATTTCTCCGGTTGTATTGATATTACCATCGGTACGGGTGAGATGTTTGGCGTAGTTATCCCTGAGAATTTCCGTCAACCCTTCTTTTCCAAAACGCCCTCTGAATTTTGGAGAAGGTGGCATATTACGCTCGGTAGCTGGCTAAAAGATTATATCTTTTACCCAATATCATTAACTAAATTCGTTAAAAACCTAGGTAAAAAATCGAAAGCGAAATTCGGTAAGCATATGGGTCAAATCATTCCCTCCTCCATTGCACTATTTGGAGTTTGGATCTGCAACGGCTTATGGCATGGTACCGGATGGAATTATATATTTTACGGTATGTACTACTTTACATTAATCTTACTTGGCAATACCTTTGAACCGCTAGTTCAATATGTTATGTCATATCTTAAAATTAACCGTAATAGTATACCCTACCGAACCGTTCAGACCATTAAAATGCTTCTCATCGTATTCACAGGTGAGCTCTTCTTTCGTGCAAATGGTTTAAAAAGAGGATTGCAATTATTTGAATCCATCTTTACCAACTTCCAATGGTCAGTGCTAACTGATGGTTCGCTGTTCAAGATAGGTCTGAGCAAACATGACTATCTCGCCGTTCTCTTTGGGCTAATTATTGTGTTTATCGTGGATCTGTTACATGAGAAAGGGATATCAATTCGTGAAAGAATAGCGAGTTGGAATCTTGTTGTTCGATGGAGCGTCCTATATGCTGCAATTATCCTTGTAATCATACTAGGCGCATATGGTGATTCTTATCTTCCGGCTAAATTAATATACGCAGGATTTTAAAATTAGTTTATGAGGTAGAATTATGAAAATGAGATATAAAAATATTATAAAACCACTGGTATTTATATTTGGTCTTTTTATCCTTTTAATTTTAATATCAGATTTTCTTAACCATAATGGCTATTATGTGGGCCCTTATAGTAAGATGAGTGGTATTCTGCATGCACCAAAGGACTCAGTTGATTATCTTTTGATTGGTGACAGTGAATGCAGTGCCAGCATATCTCCGATTGAGGTATGGAATCAACATGGATATACCGGCTATAATTGCGGCATTCCCGGACAGAAATTACAGGATACCTATTATTGGTTTAAGAAGGTTCTAAAGCGTCAATCTCCAAAAGTTGTTTTACTGGAAACAAATGTATTCTATCGAAAATTTACATATGTCACCAAGCTTGAAAATTCGGTAGATTACGGTATGAAATATAATTTCCCTGTTTTTCAATACCATAATGACTGGGCTCATTTTAATATTAAAAGTTTAAAAGTAAATCCACTCAAACAAGAACCGGCGATTCCTACAAAAGTTATTGAGGGCTTTAAATTCAATCCGAAAATCAAACCTTATAAAAAGGGTCCCTATATTCACAAAACTGATAAAACTGTAGATATCAGTGATCCTGCTCTTTCTTATTTGAATAAAATTGTAGATTTGTGTAATGAACGTCATATCCAGTTGATCCTATATAGTGCTCCAACACCCTTATGCTGGACCTATGCAAAGCACAATACGGCTTCTCTTTATGCAAAGGAGAACAATTTGCCATATATTGATCTGAACTTACACCTTCGTGATTTAAAAATAAACTGGTTAAAAGACACACGTGATAAAGGTAACCACTTGAATTATTATGGTGCAAAAAAAGCCACCTCCTATATAGGTAAATATCTATCGATGCATTCTGAACTCACTGACCACCGTGGTGATGAACGGTACGATCACTGGAATGAAGCCTATGAAAATTACCAAGTGATAACACATCATAAAGTACCGTCAAAGAGCTAATCATCAGGAAACCTTAATCTATAACCTATAAATCTTAAAAAGGGCTGTTGCTATATTAATTCGTAAGGAATAATGTTATATTGCCATAATGCACTGTTTGAAAGACACTATGTTCTAAATTGTATTTCGAAGGCGAACTAATCTGTACGACTACGAAATACAATATTGGACATAGTGTCTTTCAACCTGTGTGTGAGGCAAATAACTTTGTTCCTTTATATGAATTATTATAGCAACTGCCCTCTATACATTAATTACATACACGCTCAAGGATTCCGCTCAGTGCATTTTTGCTACTGGAATGGCATCGGATGATCTCTACATTGTTCTTTTCTGCTTCCGCCACCGCACAGTAAACCATTTTATGAGATACTGTGTTGGTAAATACGATAACAACGTCCGGGCTCCCTATCTGACTTCCCATATTAGGAGCCATTTGGGTGAATACTTTTGCTTTACAATTATACTTCTTGCAGACATTCTTGTAGTGGCAAATCATGCGATCAATTCCTCCGATAATAACAACACTCATAGTATCTCCTTTCTTCTCATACAAAATCATGAAATAATTCCCCAATGATATTGATAAATCATATTTTTATCCACAACCATTTGGTTTTCTCTATGGTTACTGTTTTACCTTATAATAAATTTACTTTCTCTAGAGCCTGCTTAAGATCCTCTATAATATCCTCAGCATCTTCAATTCCTACACTAAATCGTAGGAATCCTTTATGAAATTCTTCTGGATATAGATACTGCCTTTCATCCTTTTCACCTAAAAACACAATAAGGCTTTCATCGTGTCCTAATGATACAGCTGAAGTAATCACGTTAAGGTGACTCACAAATTGATTATAAGTGTCATGTTCTGCCTTTAGTCCAAAGGATAGAACACCGCCGTACCCACCGACCATCTGCTTTTTCGCAACTTCATGGTTCGGATGGCTTTCCAGCCCCGGATAGGATACAAAACTTACACCCTTCACTGATTGTAGAAATTTTGCCACCTTCAATGCATTATCATTATGCTGTCTCATTCTTAGTGGAAGAGTAACCGCTCCTCTCATGATCAGCCATGCATTAAAGGGACTAATTGCACCTCCCAGATTTATCTGAGACTGTGATCTCACGATGTCCAAATACTTTCTTGAACCAATGATTGCTCCGCCCATCGCGTCACCATGACCATTGATATATTTTGTTAAGCTTTCAATTGAGAAATCTGCTCCCAAATCAATCGGTCTTTGATTATAGGGGGATGCAAAGGTATTATCAACAGATAATAATATTCCATTCTCATGCGCCAGATTTGCTAAGATCTCTATATCCGATACAGAAAGAGTCGGATTTCCCGGTGTCTCAATATGTATCAGCTTTGTGTTCGGTCTGATTGCGGCTTTTACTGCTTCTGTATCCGTAGTATCTATAATCGTAGTTTCAACTCCATACTTCTCATTCAGTAATTCATGCAGCAGTCGATAAACAGCAACATAAGTTATGTTGGAATAAATAACGTGATCTCCTCTGTTTAATAGAGAAAAGAACAACCCGGACAAGGCAGCTACACCGGAAGCCAGCACAACACAATCCTCACCATTCTCCAGTGATGCCAGTTTTTCCTGTAAATATTGCTGATTCGATCCCCCATTTCTCGTATAGAGATTCTTCCCTGCACTGCTCCAATTCAGATCGGACGGATCATATGGTAGCTCATAGCTGTTCGCCATCGTAATCGGTCGCTTTATTGCACCTGTTTCACCATCAACATCGTTCCCTGTATGTACCGCTCTGGTTTGAAAACCAAATCCTTTACCATATGTTCTTTTACTCATCTTAATCACCTAACCTTTCTTAATCTTCTGTATAATTTATCTAATTATATTCGTCTTCAACAATCTCATATAATACTTATATGATTAATATGTATTTATTATAATCTTTTTATTCGTATTGTCAACTGTTTCTTTTGAGAACAAACCATATATTTCTCAATCGATAAAACATCACATCGTGACAATGACCAACCGAATGGCTAAGAATATAAAAAGACGCCCATAAATGATTTAAATCACCTACGAGCGTCTCTTATATTATTAATATTTCTCTTAGTAGCGTTTTCCCATCTCAACCTTACTGATTTCTTTCGTAGCGGTCTTTGGGTATTTGGATTCATCCCAGAGATGTGTGTTACCCGCATTACTAGAATAATCAGCCAGCTGAGCACTGGTTACTAAGCAGAAGGTAGCCTGTTTGTTTCTTGGTGTGGCGTCAAAATGATACCATCCTCCATCAATATATGCAAGATTCCACCAGTGGTGTCCTTTCCCTTTATACCTGGTAACCATTATATTCGGTATTCCGGCTCTGGTAAGGAGACTTCTTGATACGGAATAAAAGGCAAAACAATCTCCACCATTATATTTCATACCGTATTCGGCTGCTTTCTCCCAGTCCACCTCATCATAATTATCAACATAGGCAATGTTCTTTCTAATATATACGTAGATGGCCTGAGCCTTTTCCTGATCACTCATAGAGTCATTCACAATTTCACTAAGCAATTCATCCGCCATCTGATCCACTTTTTTCGGAAGCCTAACCTGCACTTTAGCGTTTGCCACTGCCTTGTTTCCCGAGCTATCCTTAGCAGAAAAAGTAATTTCATAAACGCCTTCTTTTGTGTAATCCACCTTACTGGTATCTACCTTAATCTTTATGTTCTCTCCACTGTCGTCCTTAACCTTCACATATTCGGAAAAATCATACTCTTTATCAGGGTAAACCACCATAAATACAGTGTCGTCGAAATAGCTGTCTTTTCCTACCATTCCGGATATAACCGGAGCGGTTTTATCCTTCTTTGTATTTGTTTTGACTGTATTTGGTTTTGGCGTTTTTGTTACCTTCGTATTCGCTCCATTAACTGAGGAATTATTATTCGTGGGAAGATCACCTTTATAGCTATTCTCTGTGATTAGAACTGCAGCGAAGCCAAAATATAAAGCAATAGATATGATGAATACCAATGTAAATACCAACCATTTTCTTTTCTTCATCTCTTCACTCCTGACATGCTATTTTTGCATATACTTAATGCTACTTACCGTATCTTTATCATCCAGCTCAATTACAAGCTTTGACTTACCCTTTGTATATGTATATACTCCGAATTTTCCTTTCTCGGTTCCGTAAGCTTTAAATACCTGTTTCTGAGTACTTCCTATTTTTATGCCTTCCTTAGTAGCGCTATTTGGAGTGGTTAAGTTAATACCATTAATATATTCTTCTCCATCCTTACTTTTTGAATAGGTTAGTATTGTGAAATCACTATATTCATATGTTCTGTCATAACCGTCGTAAGCACAGCTTGCTGTTTTCTTTGTCGCCTTTGGTGTTCCTGCTGCCTTAAGCAATGCCTTTGCTTCGCTATTAATCGTTACCGTCTCACTCTTATATGTGAAGTCAAAATCCTTTGATGCACTTCCTGTACTTTTTCCTCCACACGCCATTAATGATGCTGATATTAGACAAACCGTGAGAACAATTGAAAACAATCTTTTTAAATTCATCTTCTTTAACTTCCTCTCTTATTTTTCATCCTTGGTTGCTTCACCACCGAAGCTTTTTAAATAGCCATATTGTTCAAGTTCCTGATATTGTGCCTTCTTCATGTCGTTATAGAATGCCACTTTTTTTGCCCAAACCTTTTTAAACTTCTTATCCTCTCTGTGATCTTGAAGCCCGTAGTCCTTCTGCAAGGTCTCTCCCAAGTGTAAGGATAGCTTTACAGCTCCGGGGAGATTCATATGAAGTCCTTCATCATATGTATCCTTACTGTAATCAATCGGAATTTGATCTGTGAGCTTTAAATAATTAATATAGGGAAGGTTATTCTTTTTAGCATAATCAACTACCTGTTTTTCATACTCATCATACCAAACCGGAGATAAGCTAGGTGCCTTCACTAAAACCAACTTAATCCCCTTCTTTTTGCACAACTCAGTAATCTTATCCATGTACTTCCATGCATTATCACCAAATTGATAGGAATCCGGAGGAATATCCTCCACTTTTCCGGTGACCGGAGCCACATCCACACGCATATAGTACCCGTTATTGGTTACCTTACGTTTTTTAAAATAATATCTAAAATCACTATCCGTTAATTGTGTAATTCTACTGTGATATCTAAGGAATGGGAATACATAATCCAGAAAGCTTTCTCCCTTAGTCATTGATGCATTGATATCATCAACCTTTGCCTTTGACCATTGCATTCCATCCAGTGTCATTCGATTGTATTCTTCTCTCTGTGGTTCGTTATATTTTAAGGATAATACATTGAACACTACCACCTTCGGGGTTTCCTTCCGAAGCGTATCCTCAAGCAAATAGTAGGATTGCCATATCAGCTGTTGAGCACTGCCCCTGATATAGCTCGTAATACCATAGTCCTCCCAGAGTGTAATCGGGTTAAAATTCTCATAAAGCTCGCAGTCACCAATAAATACAACATCATGGTTCGTAGTTTCCGAATAGTACTCCTCAATGAATGATCCTTCTAATACATCATCCATGTACTTAGGCATCACCAGACGCTGCAGCAGGAAAAATCCCAGAACACACAGCAAGACTGCGACTAACCGCCGTATTATCTTTTTCATAGATAACTCCATTCTTTTGTGTCAGTTTAAAATTGATTGTATATAAATTGATTCGCATCATAGCCAATACTGTATGCGCCCAATAGAAGAACCGCATAGAATAAACAAATATATATGGCATAGCGAAGGATAAATGGTTTATTATTTAGCTTTTCGCGAACACTTCCGCTTCGACTGAGCATACTATAGGTAAACATCACTAGCACACCGCCAAATACGATGGCATAATCGGTCATGCTTAATCCCAGATCTAGCAGTTCCTTCTTCGTAACAACAAACGGATTAAACTGAGTGAACATTGTAAAGAACATAACAAAAGAAGTCTTTACGTCACGGTAACAATCAAATAAACGTAATGATCCCATCAGTAAAAAGGTTCTTATTACTCGAAAACCATCAAATCCACGTGAATTTGCAAGCCTCGGAAATCGGAGGGTAAACCGCTCATAAAGAGGGTTAAATTCCTGGGAAACCAAAATCACCACGCCATTCATTAATCCCCACACGATAAAGTTCCAATTAGCCCCATGCCAGATACCGGTTGCAAACCAGGTGATCATCGTTGCAATATAAATCGGTACTCTCTTAGCAGCTCCCTTACCGAAGTGTCCCTTACTAAAAGATGTGATTTTTTTCATCCATCCACTAATACTGAGTGGATAAAATACATAATCCTTGAACCAGGTACCCATCGTAATATGCCATCTTCTCCAGTATTCCGCGATATTTTTTGAGAAGAACGGTCTTTCAAAGTTCTCACTTACTTTTATTCCAAGCATCTGAGCAATACCAATTGTAATATCGATGCCACCGGTAAAATCAGCATACAATTCTATCCCGTAGAAAATAATTAATAACAGTACAAAAGCTCCGCTGTAGTAGTCCGGTGATTCAATCAGTGATTTAACCGCGGCAATGATACGGTCCGCAATTATGAGCTTTTTGAAATAACCCCACATCACTCTGATCAATCCGTTTTTAAAATTCTCCCAGTTAAAGGAATGTCTCTCGTATAAAGTCTTGGATAAATCGTTATATCTGCTGATTGGTCCTTGAATCAGCTGCGGAAAAAAGGATACAAATAATGCAAATTTAAAGAAGTTTTTCTGTGCAGATACCTTTTCCCAATAAACATCAATCAAATAGGCCATGGACTGGAAGGTGTAGAACGAGATACCCATCGGCAGAATTATATCCATCGCGTCCAGTTCCTTAGAGGAATGGAAGGTTCCAAGTATTGAATTGATGTTGTCAATTGCAAAGTTCGTGTATTTCAGTACCGCAAGAATTCCAAAGTTAATCAATAAGCATAGAATCATCCATCTCTTGCGTTTCTTCTTCATCTGCTTATTATAATCTTTTCTCTCATCCCTTGTTAATTCATCTCGGTGAAATGAGACATAATACTTTTGTTGTTCCTTAATATCATCCATCTTCCTTGCAATCAGATAAGTCGTAAGGGTTGTAAAGAAGATAAATAGCGGATAAAACAATCCTGCAAAAAAGTAAAACACATAGCTGCCGATCAAAAGCAGTATCCACCCGAATTTCTTCGGAATAATATAATATAATGCAATTAAGAGGATCAAAAATCCGACAAAGTTATATGATGTAAATAACATAGCTCTATTCTTCCATTAATCTTTCTACCATCAAATGCATGGATTTAACTGAGTTAAAATTGTCAGGTACAAAATCTTTCGCAGTAATTTCAATGTCAAATGCCTCACAAAGCTCGGACACTAACGTAACCAAATCAAAGGAATCTAGTATCTTATGATCTACAAGCTTATCCTCCTGCATAAAATCAATATCTGAGTGTAACTCCTCTAGTATTTCAAGTATCTTTTCCATTACTTTTTCTCCTTCTCTTTCTTGTATATATTCTCCATTTCAATTCGGTTCATCTTGCCATTTGGAGTAAGCGGCAATTGATCCAATTGAATGATTGTGTTCGGTAGCATGTACCTAGGCAGCTTTTGTTTCAAAAACACAGAAAGCTCCTTCTTAGTAATCTCCCCAACATAAAATAGTACAATTTTACTTGTTTCCTTAATGAAGATACAACAGGCCGCTCTAACGCGATCCTCCAATGTGACATTCACTTCAATTTCTCCCAGTTCGATTCTGTGACCCATATGCTTGATCTGATAGTCTTTTCTGGAGATGAAAATCAATTGATTTTCATCGTTGTACTTACCAAGATCACCCGTACGATAAATCAAATCCGGATAATATGGATTGAGCGGGTTTTGAACAAATGCCTCTTTTGTCTTTTCCTCATTCGCGTAATAGCCGTGCGTTAAGCAGGTTCCTCGGATACAGATCTCCCCGACTTCACCCCTTGGAACTTCTTTCCCATCTTCGCTCACAAGAATTATCTGCGTATTTGAAAATGGCTTTCCGATTGGTATCACATCATCCACACCGAACTCTCTATCCAACTTATAGTAACAGCTCATACCGGTTGCTTCCGTCGGACCGTACAGATTCGTAAAGGATGCGTTCGGGAGCGCTTGTTTCCATATATTATATTGTTTGATTGGAAACACTTCGCTTCCGAAAGCAATCGTATGCAAATAGTCCGGCTTAACAATCTCAAAGGTTCCAAAGGAAGAGATCATGGTCAAAGCCGATACAACCCAGCATACAGTGTTAATCTGCTTCTCATTCATAAATTCCACAAGACCTACCGGGAACATAAATAATTGCTTAGGAATCAGGTATGTTGTCGCGCCATATTTCATCGTCGGATAGATTTCTTTCATACAAGCATCAAAGTAGAGTGGCGACTGATTCCCAAATACCGTCTCTCGATTAAACTCCAGCACCTCGGACAGATTTTCAATATAATCAATTACACCTCTGTGATGGCCGACCACACCCTTGGGTATACCGGTAGAACCGGATGTAAATAACACATAGATGGGATCTACGTCAATGGACTGCTCCCGAATAGTATCCAGCTTTCCCTGATTGATTTTTGTGGGTATTAATTCATCATAAAGCAGCACTCTGCCTTGAAAACCAAAGTCCTTTACCTTCTCAGCTGTGGACTCATTACAGATAAAAACCCTTGCTTTCGTGTTCTCAATAATGAGTTCAATTCTCCTCTGAGGCATTTCTTCATCAATTGGTATGTAATAGTTCCCTCCGTATATCGTTCCAAAAAAAGCTACTAAGGTATGAGGTGATTTATCCATGAAGATTAAAACAGGCTCTTTATATATTCCCTCCTCAGCAAAAAAGGATCCTATTGCTCTACAGCCGTCATAGAACTTTTGGAATGTAATTTCTGTTTTATCATCCGCAAAAGCCACCTTATTCGGAACCTCATGAATGGTTTGTTCTAAGTACTCTAATACATTTCTTTGCATATCGTCCTCTCTTCAATAAGTAATTTTGCTTTCCAATAGAGATATCCTTATATCAAATGAAGATATTCCTTCTTAAGCGGTGCTCCGCTGCATAGAACCGAATTCTTCGCTAGCACATCCAAAACATCAATACAATCCTCATCGATAGAAAAATCTCTCTTAATTAATGATAACTCCGTACAGCCAAGTATAAGTTTTTGAGCCCCTTGTTCCTTTAAATGTTTCAGCACTTTACAAAACTGAGGCATATTTACCTTCTTACCCGCTTTGATCTGGTTATAAATCAAGTCCATAACCATGGACTGATCCTTCTCATCCGGTACTACCGTTTCAATTCCATCTGCATTCAACTGTTTTTGAAGAATCTTTGATTTGATTGTTCCATCCGTTGCTAGTATACCGACCTTTTTAATACCGCTCACTTTGATTTCCTTTACCAACTCGGATATTAGCGGGATGACGGGGATGTTTATTTTCTCTGTTAATTCCTTATAAAAATACTGCGCAGTGACACAGGGAATCGCAATAAAATCAGCCCCCTGAGCTTCCAGACTTGTCCCCGCTCGTACAAACCAAGGCAACGGACTCTCTTCCTTCTCTCCACATATATATGCCGTCCGATCGGGTGTATCGGGTATGCTTTGCAAATAAATTCTGATATGCTCCTGATCCGTCTTTACATCTGTCATCTTAATTACAAGCTCCATAAAATAAACTGTTGCCATCGGACCTAAGCCACCGATTATCCCAAGGTTTTTCATAGATACAACCAGCCTTTCTTCGAAACCTTCAAACGCTGAGCCATAGATACATGCTTAACTGCTCATGTTCTTCCGAAACGGTTAGAGCTCTTGCCCATCACAAAGTGACTGACAAAAGCTCCGGCTCTTATACGTTTGATGCCATATCCTTTTACACGATCTGATTGGCATATTTGTATTTTATACTTGAGTTGTATCATACTTGTATCACACTACTGATTTATATAATCGTTCCATAATCGTTGAAGTTCTGTACTTTCTTCATCGGTTCTATAAAAAACATCTTGAAAAAATATAATCTTTTTACTTTCTTCATCAAGGTAAAACTGAAAGGCTAGGTCGCTCGTCTTCACAAATCCCCTCCAAACTATCATCGTAAGAGAAGGATCATCAAGATTTATAAATAAAACCGGGGAAAATCCGAATTGATATTGATCTATAGAGATTTCTTCTCCTCTGCGTTTGACGATTTTGTTTAATTCCGTATGAGCTACCTCAGCTGCTTTATCTCTAGTCATTAGTTTTCCTGTTTTTAGTTCAACCTGATCCGTTGATATCTTATTCTTTGCCAGTAACACCTTATCCTTCAAGCTCATTGTAGATACTTTATCCATAACTTCAATAGAAATCGGTTTATCGCTTATCTGAATCTCATGATTTAGTAACTTTTTATCTTGTAGATAAGAGATTAGAAAAGGGATTGCGGTAATGATTAATATCGCACCACTAATTCCAATTACTAAGCACAAATATTTAATAACTTTCATCATCACTCATTCCCTCCAATCACGTTTGGATACCAAACAGCAAAGTTACCGTTGTGCCTTTATCCACTTCGCTTTCAAATATTATCTCGCCCTTATGAAGCTGCATTATTTTCGCACAAATAGATAATCCAAGACCAGCTCCACCCTCATTTCTGGAACGAGATTTATCTACCATATAAAAGGCTTCTGTTATTTTACCTAAATCTTTTTTAGGAATTCCTCTGCCATTATCTCGAACCTTAACATATACTTTCCCTTGTAATAAGCCAGCGGATAGTTCTATCGTTCCTTCATTTTCGACTGCTTTTTTTGCATTATCCAATATATTTAGAATCACTATTTTTATTAAATCTTGATTTGCTACAATTTTTTGTTCTGATACTTTATTGACTAAAAGAATATTTTTCTTAAGCAATTCCGGCTGAATAGAATTAAGAACCTCTTCCATTAAAACAGTTAGAGGCAATGTTTTAAGCTCCGGCTCTTGATTGCCCTCTACTAAAAATTCTAATAGCTTCAATGATAAACTCTCTAATCTTTTGCCTTCATGGTAGATATAATTTGACGCCTCAAATCGCATATTTTCATCCATATCACGAGAACGCAGAAGATCTGCATATCCAATAATGGAGGTAAGTGGGGTTTTTAATTCATGAGTGAAGCTTCCCACAAAATCCTCCTGCCTTCTCGCCGCATCCTCAAGCTGACTTATCTTCTCTTCCAATGAATCTGCCATTTCATTAAAATGAACGGAAAGTAAACCAATTTCATCCTTCGCACGAGTTTTTACCCTAGCTTTCATATCACCTCTACTAAGACTTTTTGATGCTCTTGTTAGCAGAAATACCGGTCTTGTCAACCACACAGCCAGTGCAGCGTTCAATATCGCACTAAATCCTCCTATACCAAACATCACCTTACAAAAGATATCGATTTGATCCTTGCGGTTTTGAAATACATCGCTGATATCCAAACTGCTAATGATCTTGATATGCCCATGAAAAGTGTTTACTACCGTAGCCCCTTGTATATAATATTTCCCTTTGGATTTTATGATTACGTAAGTGTAATTCTTATCTGAAAGTACGTGTTCAAACGTTAATGCTTCCGGTATATTACCACCTACCACTTTATTATCAGCAGAAAGAATTTGAAACTTTTTTCCGCTTGAGCTCCAGCTACCTCCGAGCACTTCCAATACTTCCTTTAATAAAGCGTTCTCATCATCATCGGGGGAACTAGCTTTGGACTGCATCAAGGAAGCGGTCTCCATTCCCATCATCCTATTCTCTTTTCGCATCCTAACAAGCTCGTTATCTAAGTTATTTTTAAAGGACAATGTGATAATTAATGCTCCACCAGCACTTAAGCTGAGCAATACAATCAATAATGTACTAATAAATATCTTCCACGATAATTTCATTTATACCCCCAGTCGATATCCGACTTTATGTACGGATGTTATCTCCTTATCCCACCCTAGTTTTTTCTTTAACCGCTGAACATGAAGATCGATTGTACGGCTGTCACCGCTGTATTCACCGCCCCACACTCTTTCGTATATCTGCTCTCGAAACAAGGCAACATTCCGATTTTCCAGAAACATTACTAATATAAGAAATTCCTTTTGTGTTAAGCTGATTTCCTCTTCTGCTTTGTGAACCTGATAAGTGGTAGTATTTACCCTTACATCCCCAATCTCAAACCTGTCCTCCATCCTATGGTATCTCCTAAGCACGGTTTCCACTCGTGCCTGCAGTTCAAGGATTTCAAAGGGCTTTGTTATATAGTCATCCGCACCGAGTCGCAACCCCTTTACCTTCTCCTCCACCTTACTTTTGGCAGTTAAAAAGATAACCGGAATATTCATGGGTCGTATATATTCTATCAGTTCATATCCGCTCACCTTAGGGAGCATAATATCAAGTAAAACCAGATCATAGTGATTATTTTCTAATCGATCCGCCGCTTCCATACCATCAAATGCCGTATCACAGAGATACCCGCAAGAGGTAAGACTTATCCTCAATAGGGATGAAATCGCTTTTTCATCCTCAACAATTAATAATCGATACTGCATTCTTTCTCCCTCCGTACTCAAAATATATTTATTATGATGCACTATTAAGCTTTCCATCCTCATCATCATGCTCCGGTTTTAAGGGCTTCACTTTGACATAAAGATAAATCATTGTTAACAGAATAAAAAGCAAACCCAGTAAATTCATCCATTGCTGTGCAAATAATAATTTTCCTCCTATAGAGAGACGATTTTTTTGTAAAAAATCCACCAGAATTCCTCCCACAACAGAGATGATGAAGCCATACAAGCCGGATACACCGGATAGAATGGTATATTGCTGCATTCTTCTGGTTCGATCCACACACATCAACTGGATATTAAATAATCCAATTGCAATAAAGCTCCAACCAACTGCTGAGAATATAGATGCTATCGTAAAAAATATTTTTCCATTCTCAGGAACCGTAAATATCATCGTGAGGTAATAAATCCCCATCGATGCCAAAGTCCAAAGCAGCATCAGTGGCGAACCACTACGATCTGCTTTCTTCCCGATTCCGGGGGTAATGACAACCCTTAGGATAGTAGTTAACAATATAATTAACATGATATATGTATAGGAAAGTCCGAGCTCCTTTACCTGATAGCTATTATTAAATGGCATCCCGATATAGAAAGCGGTTGTCCATAATAAATTCAATATTAGTGCCTTTCGAAAGCGATCCGAAGAGAAGGCATAACGAACCTCCCTCCGTATTCCGAAGCTTTCCAGTGATTGCTTCTTTAGTTCCCTCTTTGCCAGCGAACCGTGTAACTCCTTCCCCTCTGCATTTATTAATGCTGTTCGTGGTTCCTTCATCTTTACAAAGGAAATAAAGTTTAGTAATGCCAGTAAAATCAAAACGATACCAATCAACAAAAAGCCTAGCTTCAAACGGCTCCCCTTTGTTATATCCAATAAAACCCCCATTACAAACATACCAAAGACTGTAAAAAACACAGCAAAGGCATCTTTTCTGGAGAAATACTTTCCTCTCTCAGTGGAGGGAACCAGACTCGCGATCCAATCCATCGAGGCAGGTACACCAATCTGCGATGCGATCTGTGCAAACAGAAAAATACCACAGACTAAAATCTGCATCTCTAACCCTTTTACAACAAATAAAGGTATAATAAAAATCACACCAAACCAAATCTTTTGTAATACAGTTGTAGCTACAAAAAGCTTAAACTTCGATAACTTCTGTACTCGGTTCATCGCAATAAGTTGACACACTGCGCCCAGTGTTACTAAAGAAAGTACAGTTCCGATTACACCATCCGATAAGCCGGCATAGCTTAATAAAGTCATGAGGAAGGTTCCTCCAGCAAGCTGTGTAATTAATTGGCTTGCAGAATCAGCTGCTATATAATACTGTCTACTCTTATCAAAATCTTTCTCATTCTCAGGAAGCGCCATAAAAAATTGTCTGCGTAGTCTTCCTCCCAAGTACATCAATATCAGCTTTATCTTCTCCATGTATATTATCCTGCCTCTAAGTAAGTTTTTCTTACATTATTGTATAATAAAATCGCCACATAATACAGTGGCGATTTTAACAAAGATAATATAGCTATTTAGGATATGATTTTTGATTAAAGAAATTTATTTATATCTGGGTTTACATATAAATGATATAGTAGTGCACTATTATTATGCTACTTCAAACTGGCTATTATAAAGCTCCGCATAAAATCCATTCCTACCAAGCAATTCGTTATGACTTCCACTCTCGATGATATCACCATCCTTCATAACAAGAATCAGATCTGCATTTTTTATGGTAGATAAGCGGTGCGCGATCACAAAGGAGGTTCTTCCAACCGTCAATTTATCCATAGCTTTTTGAACAATGCGCTCTGTTCGGGTATCTACCGAGCTGGTAGCCTCATCTAATATCAATAAAGGTGCATTTTGAATCATTGCTCTTGCTATCGTAATTAACTGCTTCTGTCCCTCTGATAGACTTGCTTTATCATTTAAAACTGTGTCATAACCATCAGGCAAGGTCTTAATGAAGTGGTGTAAACCTACACTTTTACAAGCTGACTTCACTTCTTCATCTGATACCCCCGCTTTACTATATATAATATTCTCCTTGATGGTTCCTTCAAATAGCCAAGTATCCTGTAAAACCATACTAAACTGTTCGTGCACATTCTCTCGTGGCACCTGATGAATCGGAATTCCATCGATAAGTATTTCTCCACCATCTAGTTCATAAAATCTCATCAGTAG
Source organism: Variimorphobacter sp. HTMS_6 (assembly GCF_059717775.1). Classification (NCBI taxonomy): domain Bacteria; kingdom Bacillati; phylum Bacillota; class Clostridia; order Lachnospirales; family Lachnospiraceae; genus Variimorphobacter; species Variimorphobacter sp. HTMS_6. The sequence continues at coordinate 500,523 of NZ_AP046094.1, read as the reverse complement.
ATTAACCAAAGTGGTCTTACCTGCTCCTGTTGGTCCAACTATTGCAACCTTCTGACCGGCATTTACATTGACACCAAAGTTGTTAATAACAGGCTTATTCGGAGAATAACCAAATTTCACATTCTTAAATTCAACATGGCCTTTGACCTGTTTCAAAGCACCCTTTTTGTCCTCTTCCACTTCAAGTTCCTCTTCCTCAAGAAATTCAAATACACGCTCACTGGCTGCTGCTGTTCTTTGCAGATTATTCATTGCCTGGGCAATTTGTGACAGCGGTTGTGTAAATAATCTGATGTACAACATAAAGGCAACGATTACACCGAAAGAAATTGTTCCATTCATAGCAAGTGCTGCACCTACTACACAAACAGCAACATATCCAAAGTTGCCCACGAAGCCCATCAGCGGCATCATTAATCCGGATAAGAATTGTGATTTCCATGCACTTTTATATAAACTACCATTGATATCTTCAAATTCTTTCCTTGCATCCTTACTACCATTATAAACCTTTACTACATTATGACCGGTATAGACCTCTTCAATATGTCCGTTAATGCGTCCCAAATCCATCTGCTGTGACTTAAAGAATGTTTGTGATTTTTGCATTATCACCATCATCAGAGCAAAACCAATCAAACTGCTTCCTACTGCAGTTAATGCCATGATCCAGTTATTATAAAACATCATAATAAGTGATCCAATCAACATCGTAATTGAGGTAATCAAAGTTCCTATACTCTGGTTCATAGTCTGCCCTATCGCGTCAACATCATTGGTAACACGGCTAAGCACATCACCATAACTGGTGGAATCAAAGTATCTTAGTGGTAGACGATTTACTTTACCGGATATGTCAGTTCTCATCTTTTTTGATATAATCTGAGTTACAGTTGCCATAATAAAACTTTGAAGAAAGTTCAATACAAAGGCAGCTGCGTAGAAGAATACCAATATCCATGCAATCTTTGCAACAGCATTCATATCAATACTTCCCACTACCGGAGCTCCCTTAACAAGAGATGGGAGTCCCTTCATCACCTCATTCGTTAAATCCTTAAGCCGATCAGGTCCTATAATCTGTAGTACGGTTCCTGCTGCCGCAGCGATTAATGCGATAATAATTGGTAGCAGATAATTTTTGCAATATCCCAATAATTTAGACATCGTTATTTTGAAATTCCTCGGCTTTTCAACCACGCCATTCATGCCCATAGGTCCTCTTCCCATAGAACCTCTTGTTGTGTTTTCTTTTTGTTCACTCATGATATCAACTCCTCTTCACTCAATTGTGACATAGCGATTTCTCTATAAACATCACAGGTATTTAATAATTCTCTATGTGTTCCTTTCCCAACGATCTTTCCTTCATCCAGTACAATGATTTGATCAGCATCCATAATTGTTCCGATTCGCTGGGCAACAATTAAACTAGTCACTCCTGCTGTCTCATTTTTCAGAACGGAACGAAGAATCCGATCCGTCTTATAGTCTAACGCTGAAAAGCTGTCATCAAAAATGTATATCTCCGGTTTACGGCAGACCGCACGAGCAATGGCTAGTCGTTGTTTCTGACCACCGGATACATTGGCTCCGCCCTGCGCTATCTCACCTTCAAATCCTCCCTCCATCGCTTCCACAAAGTCCAATCCCTGTGCGATTCTTACTGCTGTTCTAACGTCGTCCACATTCGGTTTTGCCATACCATTGTCTCCATAACCAACATTACTACTTACTGTTCCTCGGAACATAACAGCTTTTTGAGGAACATATCCGATTTTATTGTGTAAGGACTCTTGCTTATAATCTTTTACATTAACTCCGTCTATGAAGATATTACCCTCTGTCGTATCATAAAATCTAGGCACAAGACTAATTAATGTACTCTTACCACTTCCGGTCGAACCAATAAAAGCAACCGACTCACCTTTCTTTGCAGTAAAGCTGATGTTTTGAAGTACATAATCCGTTGCACCCGGATACTTGAAGCTCACATTACGAAATGCAACTTCACCTTCCTGACCATCTTTGCCGTTAGAGACTTGACCATCAATAATTGTAGGTTTAGTTTCCAATACTTCATTAATACGTTTGGCAGATACAGACGCTCTAGGCCATAGAACGAAGATCATTAACAGCATCATAAATGACATGATAACTTGAACTGAATATGAGGAGAATACAACCATATTAGAGAATAGGGATAGTCGATCCATCACACCCGCTCCGTTAATCAGATATGCTCCGATCCAGTATATCGCTAAGGACATTCCACTCATCAAGGTGGTCATCATGGGCATCATTACTGCCATACCACGGTTGGTGTATAGCTGTGTTGCGGTCAGTTCATCATTGGCAGTTTCGAATTTTTCTTCCTGATAACGCTCTGCATTATAGGCACGAACAACACGTAGCCCTGTTAAGTTTTCTCTAATTACACGATTAAGATTGTCAGTCAAGCTCTGCATTTTCTTGAATTTCGGCATAACGAAAAACATAATCAAAGCGATCATACTTAATAATATTACAATGGCCACTCCGGTTGCTATTGACCACTCAATGCCCTTACCGACTATTTTGGTGAACGCCCAAACTGCTGTAATCGGTGCCTTAATCATAATCTGAAGTCCCATTGTTATTAGCAGTTGTACCTGGGTGATATCATTGGTGGAGCGGGTAATCAAACTTGCAGTGGAGAAGCGATTGATTTCTTCCATGGAAAATGAATCAACTTTCGTAAACAAATCGCTTCGTAACCTACGGGAGAACGAAGCTGCAATTCGTGATGCAAAGAAACCGACAATAATTGCCGACGCAAGACTGCCCATAGCACAAACAAGCATCTTTCCTCCTGCTACCCATATATCACTCATCTCGCTTCCCTGTGTTTGAGTTAATCTTGTAATCTCAGACATATATTCCGGAAGTTTTAGATCCAGCCATACCTGGGATACCACGAAAACCAGACTGACTAAAGCCTGCAGCCATTCTCCTGCTTTCATACGTTTTAAAATTTTAAACATTGTTAACACTCTCCTTTTCTAATGCTGTTATTATCTAATGCTATTAGCTATTAGGTTGAATATTAGGGTAAAACAAAATAATAAATAAAAGCCATATTACTTTGTAATACCCATTAAATGAAATCTTCCATACTTCTCTCAGCCAACCTTCTCATAATGCGTACATATTCCTTCGCATCATGCTCACCTAGGTACTGGAGCATATTCTTTGTTGTATTCGTAATCATCTTGAAATGCTTGTCAATCTCTTCTCTTCCGGCAGGTGTTATCTCCACCAGAATTCTTCGTCGATCATTCACATCAATCTTACGGCTTATCAGTTCTTTTCCCTCTAAGCTATTCAAAGTCGCCGCCACTCTCGCTGTACTGACCCCTAACTCATTACTGATCTCGCTGGGAATAACATTCCCATCTTGTCTTGCAATAAAGCCGAGAACAATCATTTCACCATGCATTGATTCATTCAGTACCTTTTGAGTGCTACGTCTACGCATCTGATACATAACCGACATAAATTCTTGCGCTAATTCCGTATAATCCATCTCTTCACCTACAAACTTTTTGATAATTAATTATCTAACACTGTTAATAATATACCTCGTTAGTAACTTTGTCAACAAGGAATTTTGAAATTATATTAATGTTATTTCACACTATCCACTTCTTAAAGAACTCTGTCATCGCTGTATTTGCCTCAATACTCTCCGGCCATTCCGGATTCGTCACATTAAAGACATGCTTTAGCTTAGGGCTCTTTGCTTTATCAAAGAATAGTAATTCATGCTCTATGGAACTCTTTTTCAGAAATTCAGCTAATTCCAGTGTCTGAGTATGGAGACCATCTTTTTCACAACTGACTAGAAAAATAGGTGGAATATCCAATCCCCTGCAAGTATCCTCAAATGCAATATTACCAAGTAATGGTGATTTTGATGGCTGCATTCCATGTATTAACTGACCCATTTTATTTTCAACCATTCTCCGTAACTTGCCTTTCATCTCACTTCCGGCTCCAGCCTTCGGTACACCATGACTCATGCCGATTGCACGAATCGGAAAGGAAACCGGCGTTACATCGTAGAGCTGTTGTAAGTTCGAACCAAGTTGTATACATGTCACCAATCCACTCAGATGTCCCCCTGCTGAATCACCACAAATAAATACATTGGATACATCACCATGATTTGCAAATGCTTTTTCCTCAATCCAATGAAGGCAGTCAAACAAATCGTGTATCATTCCTTTTAGATCCGTCTCTTTTAACAATCTATAACTCATTGCAACAACTACAAAACCTTTGGAAGCCATAAACTGGTTGGAAAATCGGTTCAGATCCTTATCTCCATATACAAAACCGCCCCCATGAATATTGACTATAATCGGTAAACAACCCTGTGTTCCCTTTGGATAATATATATTCAACCGGTGCATTGGATTACCTGAGTTAGTATAAGCGATATCATTCTTTTCCTCTACCCCTGTGACTGGCTGTTGTTTTGCCATACGTTTATTATCTGCTCTCTTCACAAGTTTCGGTATGTGTAATAATAATTGATTCATTATCCATCCCATCGGCAATATTTCCTTTCCCAATCCATGATGTTTTATGTTTATAGTAATATAATGCAAATAGTTCTCTTAAACTAAGTCATATTTCATTCTTCAGAAGCCTTAAATCTCAGCGTAGCATATCCCCATAGTTCCAGGTCCGCTATATACTCCCACGACCGTGCTGATTTGACCAATCAGATAAACATTTCTAATTCCCGGTGTTTGTTTAATTCGATCACATAACTTTAAAGCTTCTTCCTCAACATTACCATGAATGATATATGCATCACAAGTTGCCTTCTTTACAATATTTTCACCGATTTGTACAAGCCGGCTAATTGATTTGTTTCTACCTCTGATTTTCTCTTGGGTAAAACATTGACCATTGATTTCATCAAATCCAACGATAGGCTTAATATCTAATATATCACCAATTGTTCCTGATATCTTACCGATTCTACCACCTTTGATTGCATATTCCAATGTCCCAAAAACAAAGTAAAAATGAAGCTTTTGTTTCATCTTCGGAATTGCTTCCGTTATCTCTTTAAAGCTTTTACCAGAATATATTAGTTCACCACAATTTTTTAAAAGGATTCCTTCGATCACTGAGGTTGATTTTGTATCATAAAGATAAGTTTTTATATGAGGATATTGCTCACTAATTAATCTGACCGCATTCACTGTACCCGAGATTCCACTTGATATATTAATTGAGATGACATGGGTATATTTTTCTTCGTCCAGCTTCCGATACAACTTCTCTATATCCTCCATGGAAGGGAGGGAAGATTTTGGAATCTCAGTTTTCATATTATGATAAACTTCCTGTGGAGTAATATCAACCTTGTCCGTATATTCCCGACTACGATAGATTATTTTAAAGGGAAGTACATGTATCTGATACTTTTGCAATGTATCCTCATCAATATCACATGCTGAATCTGTAATTAACGCAATCTTCTCCATAAGTTTGTCTCCTTCTTACTTCATACCGACTAAAATTATAAATTTATCTCACTAACTGTAATTATAATGAGATGATCATACCATGTAGTTATTATAACTACATTACCACTTTAGTTTCATCAAATCAATATAGAGATGATGTTGATTTTCACAAGGATTACATTAAGTGCACAATATTTAAATTAGGGTTCCAAACTCTAGACACAAATATGGCAGCCCTATCGGACTGCCATATAAAATAGTTTCTTGACTGGTTAATGCAACTCATTTGTTTCTATTATCTATGATTAATTCACCCAACAATTTTGTTCCCTATATTCACTCGGTGTAAGAGAATTGTATTTTTTAAAAGTGCGCCAAAAGTGAGCATTATTCTTAAAACCGATGCGTAGCATAATTTCTGAGATCGGCAGCTTTGTATCTCGTAAAAGTGCAGCGGCAACATGAATGCGGTGTTTGATCAAATAATCGATAACTGATAAATTAGTCAACTTATAAAATCGGTTATTTAACGTAGTCCGGTTTGTTGCAAACCTAATTGCAAGCTGATCTAGAGTTATTTTCATCTGATAATTATTATGAATGTATATCAGAATGTCAGCGATATCCCCAGGCATATCAATTATACTATCCGTTGAAAACTCCTGCTCAAAATCAAATAGTTTTGTTATTTTAACTAGAAGCTCCAAAAGATAGGATCTTGAACGGCAAGGCCATGCGATATCTTTTTGAACCATCAACTCTATACCTACCAGTTCAATAAGCCTACGAACTCTATCAAAAGTATCTTCCTCCAATTGATATAATCTTTTACTGTTATTGTTACTTAGTAAAAACGGATACAGCAGATACAAATCCTGAAGTTGAACATCATTAAATTGATTATTTGATTCCCTAATATTTACGTAATCAAACATTGGATTGATTATTTTGGGGTGAAAATAAATAGCCTTTATTTTAAACCGGCAACAAGGGTCAAAAATAATCTCATCAATTTCATTTAGGCATAGTAATGCTGGTGCTCTTAAACTATATGGTACCTTATCCAAATTAACCGTGCAATTGCCTTGCTCTAGCAAAAGCATACGGAAACAGGATTCCTCAGTATTCTCCTTTATTTCTAAGGAAGGGTTGTAATTTATGGGATGTCTATAGCCTTTATGGTATTCTTTACCTACGGTATCGTAAATCATTTTTCTCCTTCAGTTTAAGTTAATATCCATATTTTACTATATCGCCTTAAAAATGCAAGATATTTTTTATGTTACCCCATTAATAAATCAATTTCCCCAGGTTTTCAAGTTTACAAATTGCTTCTTCATTTCTTTACTTACTTTTAATTCATCCTCATTCGTAACGGTGATACCCTTTGGTACTTCCTTCAGAATTTTATTGATATCTGGCTCTCCATAAAATATTCGATCAGGCTTGTTACTATAATGTTGAGGTATCATTACTTTAATATTGAAATCTTTTAGCGCTTTGAAGCTATCGGAATTCTTAACACTCCCGTATTCTCCTGCATATGCAAGAATTAGATCTGCACCTTTTACAGCATTAATAGCCTTCTTTGATGATATGTTATCAGTTTCACCCATAGCAACAATTTTGTAATCACCATACCGATAAACGAAAATTGTATTCTCCCCCATATTAGCGACATGCTTCGAAGTATATCCTGTAATTTGAACCTTTCCTATGGTAGTAGTCTTGCCGATCACCTCAGCCCGAATAATTTTGGGATTTCCAAGCACCTCATTTATGCCACCCACATGATCAGTGTGTTCATGGCTTATAGTAATTACATCTGCCTCCATAGTTGGGAATTTACCAAAGTAATATTCAAATTGTGTCCCATAAGGATCGGTTACTAATCTCGTACCGTCCGGAAAGGTGATGTAGAAGCATGAATTTCCGATATACTTAACACTGATGATGTTAGGTTCAGGCGTGGAACTTATATCAACTTTTGTTTCATCGTCCACCTTTGGAGTAATAATCGCCGTAGGTTTTGCATCCTTATCTGGAGCTTGTGTTGTTGTTATCGTAGCTTGATTTTGCATATCTTTTGTATTACTCTTAACATCAGTAGATTGACTTTTTGAGGAACAGGCGGAGAAAATAAACAATACTAAGGTTAAAATAATAATTAAAACTTTGAAATAGCTATTTGATTTATTTTTCATATTATTACCTCTTTCGAATGTGATTTCCCTCATTATATTATAAATACGTCTTTTGAAAAATTGCATATCTGCAATTCCTAATTACATATCTACAATATTTCACCTTCCTAATCATAATAGTTATCCTGTAAGAGTATCAATGTGACTATACTATGCTTTGTGTCCACCAATCTGGTTGTTTCTATCTCTTGTGGTGGCACCCTCTTCTAAATTAATGCCTTTCAGGATGGCATTTTTTCCAAACTTCTTCTTTATACTAAGCATGGCTTCCTGCATTTTACGCTCTTTTTCCTGTTCTAGAGGATCTGTAAATAAATCAAACTGCTCATATCTCTCCTCAACTAGATTATTAGCACAGAGCGTCACCCTTCTAACCATAAGTTCCTTTGATATAATTCTATCATAAAGTTCCATTACCGCGGTCATGATTTTCTTTGTACTGCTGCTTGTCGTACCAAGATTTGCTGTCCCATGAGCAGACTTTGGAACCCCTCTTCCATAACGGTCATAAGTAACCTCACCCTTGTATTTCCCTTCATCTACATTACTCCTATCATAACCAATGGTCAAAGTTAAACTGTCTGTCACCATTCCCTTATCCACAAGCTCAAGCACCAGTAAATCCGTCATTTCCTGAACGATAATCCTTGCCTTATTATAATCATACGGATTTTGCAAGACTTGTCCCGAAGATATGCTGTTTGTACTGGGTTTATAGGATTTGATTTCTTCCATACTGCATGGTTCATACCCCCATGCATGGTCTATTAAAAGTTCGGCATCAATACCCAGCATTCTATATAGCAGATCCTCATTATGAAGTGAGATTCTTGCGATATCGCCCATCGTATACAGTCCGCTATTTTCCAGTCTTTTCGCGATACCTCCGCCAATTCTCCAAAAGTCCGTAATCGGTCTGTGATCCCATAATAATCTGCGATAAGAGGACTCATCAAGCTCTGCAACACGCACACCGCTTGCATCAGGTTCCACATGCTTTGCAACGATATCCATCGCAATTTTGCACAGATAAAGGTTCGTTCCGATACCTGCTGTAGCGGTGATTCCGGTCTTTTCTAATACATCGTGAATCATTTTTACCGCCAGTTCATTTGCAGACATCTGATACATGTTCAAATAATTCGTCACATCCATAAAGCACTCATCTATGCTGTATACATGAATATCTTCGGGGCTGATATATTTCAAATAAGTTTCATAAATATCAGCCGATACTTCGATATAGCGTGCCATCTGGGGTGGCGCGATGATATATTCTACCTCTTTCCCTGTACGCTGTTTCAATTCCCTAAGCTTTTGCTGAACCTCAAATAAACGGGCTCTACCGGATATTCCATACGCCTTTAGGGAAGGTGATACTGCGAGGCAGATTGTTTTTTCGGTACGTGTCGGATCAGCAACAACAAGGTTGGTAGTCAGCGGATTCAACCCTCTTTCTACACACTCTACGGAGGCATAGAATGATTTCAAATCAATTGCAATATAAATATGTTCCTGTGATGTTACACTTATATTTGACATCTTCACTGCCTCCTTTCATATATGTTTTCATTATAACTTTATGTCTCCTTAAGTCTTAACTTCTCATTCAATTCCTCCCAAATAATTGATTATAACTACCAGTAATATTCAGAAGTTAGCATAGAAAATAGTAATTACCGAATATTTATACTTGATAATATACATAAGCCTGTCAAAATCATCCTAACTTGCACCTAAATTCTCTCCCTCAATACTATATATATCTTCCAGCCGCAGTCTTTTTTCTACAATCTGGAGGATGTGTGATGTACGGTCGAATTTTGCTACCATACCAATGAAACGGATATACTCTCCCCCGTCTTTGTTATTGCCTTTATCCTTTTGAAAATATACAACTGTAATGATTGGGTGTTGCATGTTAATTAGCAACTGTTCAATCCTTCCCAGCTGTAAATCCAAATACTCTTTTGATTCCTCAGACAATTCTATTCGTGGTACGACGATTTTTTGCTTCGCTAAAATTGCCCTCTCATAACCTTTTAGAGCCGCAAAAGGAGCAAATATCTTCGCCCGGTCATCTGTCTGCATCCGAGGATGCTTGATTCTATCCGCGCTTTTCAAAGGATATTCCATATTAATGATGTCATCATATTTATGTGTAGCCTTACCATCCAATGATACCGGATTCTTCACCATATCAATCACCTCCAAACTATAACAGAAAAACTATTTCCATTCATAATAAGTATAGTACAAATTCCGAAAAATTGTATAAGAAATTAAGGGGATGCTTCAAAATAAATAATTTGAAGGAATAATGTTATATTGCCATAAAGCACTGTTTGGAATACTGTGTGTGAGGCAAATAACATTGTTTCTTAAAAAGATTATTTATTTTAAAACATCCCCTTATATTAATCACCCATACCTATAATTTCATCTTAAACCAGAATTCTACCCCTTTTTCCACGTTCTCTACACCGTAAGTTGCTTTATGAAGTTCTAAAATATTTTTCGTAATGGACAAACCTAAACCGGTACTACCAAATTCATGAACACGTGCTTTGTCTCCTTTTACAAATGTATCCCAAATCGTATCCAGCAGACGTGAAACGATATGGCTTCCATTGTTATAAATAATAAACTTCACTGATTTACTATCACAATTTATACTGATTTTTATGGTATCGATTGCGTGCTTTATCGCATTGGATACTAAATTCAACAGGACAGTTTGAATTCCTTCTAAATCAGCAGATATGATAACCTCCTCCGGAACATCTAGTTGAAGGGTCAAATTTTGTTCTTTCAACACTCCATCAAACCTTTTCAACACACTCTTTGTCAGAGATACCAGCTCAACCTCTTCGTAGGTTAACGTTTTTGCCTTCGCTTCCATTCTTGATAAGTCAAGCATATCCAGAATCAGCTTATCCATATGATTTACTTCATTTATGATTACGTTGGTGTATTCTTCTTTGTTGTCATTAGATATATCCTTCAGACTTTCACTATAACTTTTAATAATTCCAAGTGGTGTTTTCAGTTCATGTGCTACTGATCTTGTTAATTCTTTTCTGTTGTTTTCATAACTAATTTGTAATTCCCTCATTTTTCGAATCAGTTTATTAACACCATATAATGCAGCTCCAAGTATCACTAAGATTATAAGGTAAACTATAATTAATTGCTCTATGGCATTCGCAATCGGATGGAAAACAAAGGCGTAGGAAAATGTAATCGTAGAATCATCCCCTAGTTGGCCAGACAACCCGACATAGCTAGTAAATAAATTGTCAACATACTGATAATCCCCTTTGTCACTACCCGCCTTACAGTACTCAGAGAGTTTATTGCAAATCGCATTTGCTTCTTTGTTAAGCTTATAATTATAATCTTTACCATCTGTTACGTTACCACCGGTAATATTCAATTTGTAATCTCCAATCCAATCGGAGATATTTTTTTTGCGTACTTTACTACTAGTATCCGATAAGTATTCATATGAATTATACTCGTTCTCACCAGTCTGCTCTGATAAAGTTAATTTTTTGGGATACAGAAAAATACCATCGTAGGTTCCTTCTATAGAATTTTTTTTCAAGCTAATTGAATATGATCCATCGGTCGAATATCTTTGAAAAACATCTTCATACATCTTATGAATCGTTTTATTAGAAAAGGAGTCTCCTAACCGGATAATCTTTTGATCTTCTAGATCACCTAAATCATCATAATCTTTACTTCTCCTATAGCAAAAAAGATAGTTCTGACTCTCAGCCACAATCCCCTCATCATCCTTTTGAACCATCGAATAAAACCCAATATCATCACCCAGAAATAATTCATTATATGTTTTATAAGCATACATTTCAGGAGTATCTAAAAAATAAGCATTATCAACCAATTCGTGACTAATAGCCTTTTTAACCATTGGAAAATCATATGTAATCATATTATCTTTATCATTAACTCCATATTTTTTCACATGATCATAAAGTTCCTTTTGATACGCTTCCCGATCCGTTGGATAATAATTATAGTAGTCCCAAATATATGATATCTTATTATTAATCTCTCTATCACAATCGGACTTAAGCTCATCTCTGACATTTAAAGCCTTATAATATGTAATTGCCCCCGCACCGACAAGAAACACAAGAATGATAATTAATGAGATACCAACTCGAAACGTATTATATTTTTTCATCTAACTTCTCCCCCATATAACGTTTTTTATTAAGTTTATCTTACTCAATTCGTGTGTAGTCTTTATGTACATAATTATGAAATAGTGAAATATAGTTATTAAGAGCCAAGCTATATAAAGAAAGCTCATATATTATACATGAGCTTTCTTTATATATTAATATTTTATTGCTTCTGAATCTTTTGTTGCCCCGGTTCTATATTAGCTTTTACAATTATTCTATCATTATTTCTTCTTTATTCTTTTATATCTTCTTCTTTTATATTTTCCTCGTTCAATTCTTGTGTATTATTTTGATTATCATCGTTTTCATCTAACTCCCCTTTGTATTCCGGTTCATCAGAATGATCAATCTGTTGTGAATTCTTCGTTTCATTCTGCTGCTTTTTATAACTTCTATATACATAGAAAAATATAACCAAACCAACTATAATAAAACCTACAGAGAATATATAATAAATCAAATTATCTGAAAGCTTCGAATCATCCTTTAGCAGAGATTTAATTAATGTAATCCCTTGGTAGATAAGATATCCTCCCGCAGCAATATATAGCACCAGTCTTGTCCTATCTTTTGAATCATTCCCGTTACCCATTCGATTAAATGCTCCTTTCGTAAACCTTTCCAAATAATATTTAAATAATAATCAACTATATCATTACTTTGTATTATCTTGTTACATAAACTAGAGTACCCTTACTTTCACATCCTAACACAGAAACAGTATTCATGCAAAGTGAATGTAATATTGTTTAAACTTTTTAAATTCATTCTAAATATAAACCATTACCCAAGTATCACCTTTTAAGAACCCCATTGCTAGATTTCCCATGTAAGTCTTCCAATTAATCTATCATTTGCTTTATATAAAATATTTATTGCTATATTAGTATAAAATTTCTTTATTAGGTAACAATAATTATGTTTCATAAAACCATATTCTAGGAGGAATAAAAATGGACAATAATTCAAGCAGAAACGCTTCTAGCAACTCAAACAGAAACGCTTCCAATAACTCTAGTAGAAACGCTTCCAACGACTCCAGCAGAAACGCTTCCGGTAACTCCAGCAAAAACGTTTCCGGCAATACTAGCAGAAACGCTTCCACTGACTCTAACAGAAACGCTTCCGGTAATTCTGGCAGAAACTAAAGGAACATTCATTAGTGTAAACAGATAGCTTATTTAATGAACCTTACAGTTCATTGTAAAATAAAGACTGGGTTATATATTAACTCAGTCCTTTTTTACTTTCATTTATAAATTTCTATACCTTCCATATACTCGACTATTCTTCTCTTTTTAACCTTTCACCTCTCATCAAACTTCCTCTCACTTTTGCCGTATATTTTATTAAAGTATTTGTTTTGCCTTTCTATATGTTTCTAGATATTCTTGTGTTAACAAACCTCATCTTGAAGTTTATTAACACATTCATGGTACTCCACTGACGGAACACTTTTATTATTCTTATGGTCACTATATTTCTCGTTACAATTTGGTATACATTTTAGATTTTGTTAGTAGCCGCAGGAAACAACATCATAACAACGGGTTAACCTCTCCCTTACAGAACAAACTAAGCTTGTGAAGTGCCCTTGTTGATGCAATGTATAATAATTTTTTGTCGTCTTCCGTGTGATAATTCGAGGTATCTGCGTCACATATTAAAACAGCATCAAATTCAAGTCCTTTTGACATATATATAGGAATAATAAATACTCCATCTAAATCAGCCGTACTATCATTTTGTATTAATTGAACATCTACTCTATCTTTTAAATACTCAAACATGGAAATGGAGTTTTTTTCAGTTTTACAGATCAGTCCGATTGATTGGTATCCTTGTTCTAGACATTCTTTAATTTCCAATATAATCATATCCTTAAGATTCTCTTGGTCAAAGGCTACGTTGATTTTCGGTTCATCCCCTTTTCGGTTAAAGCTCTTTATATCCAATGTTTGCTCGATAAATTTGGAACTATACATCAAAATTTCATTCGTACAGCGAAAACTTTTATCCATAATGGCCAGGGTTGACTTCTTCTTATTCAGTATTTTTCTTATCTGTTCATACAGTGATAAATCTTCCTTTTTCTCTAGGGTTTGATTCATATCTCCCAAAATTGTATACTTCGCATTTCCAAAGAGTAATTTGAATATTTCATACTGGAGGGGATAGTAATCTTGCGCTTCATCAATTACCACTTGTTTAATATGTTTATAATCATTTGCACCATTGATTTTAATATTTAAATAGGCGAGTACAGTTGCATCATCATAGTATAAGAGATTTGAATCCAAATTCTCTTGTGTGTATTTCAAAATATCTTCTATGCAATCGGGAAGCTCTATATCTTCTGTTAGTTTATAAAAGTATTGTCTATCAACCATTACCCTTTTATAGATATTAATAATATCTATTTCAGCAAATTTAATTAACTCTTTTATCATTGTTTTCTTTATGCGTACTCTTTTCGATTCGTAGATTAAATCTTCAATAAAATCCTCTAGCTGTTTTATTCTTATCCCTAATGGAGTTTCATTGTTTCCTGTTAATCTCTCCTTCAGCACCTCTTTGGTTACGATACACTGACCATTATAATAGACATCTTCGAAATCAATCCATCGATGTGGAATATCATTTATCAGCTGATTTAATATCTCCATAAACATGTATGAGGTTTTGAATTCTATACTACTTTTAATAATATTGCGATACCTAGAGCTTGTAATTAAATTCTCTAAAAATTGATTTCTTGACTGTATATGATTATATTTCAATACGGATTCAAGCATTTCTTCAAATACAACAGAAACTATATTATCTTCACCAAGTTCGGGGATTACATTAGAAATGTACTGTTCAAATAATGTATTTGGCGAAATAATTATAATATTATTAGCGGATAGCTTTGATGCTTGCCCTTGATACATAAGATACGCTGCTCTATGAAGTGCTATTGAAGTCTTTCCACTCCCTGCCACTCCTTGCACGATCAATAAATCATTCTCCATATCTCTTATCACAATATCTTGTTCCTTCTGTATGGATTCTACAATCGTTTTCATTTTGGAAGAAGTATTTTGAGACAATAGTTTCCTTAAAAATTCATCAACAATTTGAACATCAGTATCAAAATAATATTCCAATACTCCATTCCTAATCTCATACTGACGTTTTAAATGAACCTCTCCATTGATCCTCCCGGCAGGTGCATCATAATATGCCTGCCCTGTTGCAAATCGGTAAAAAACACTTGCAATTGGGGACCTCCAGTCATAGACATCGGATTCATATGAATTGTCTTTCTTTAAGGAATATCGTCCAATATAGATCTGCTCAGGCAAGTCTTCATCATCATATTTAAAATCAATACGAGCAAAATAAGGCGATTTAATCAAATTCTCCAACCGCACAATTTTATTATTTATTGCTTCAAAGTCGGCGATTTTTTCTGTAACCGGATTCACATATTGATTTAATTCCACTAGAGCTTCAAACCCATCCGAACTCCAAAGTCCAGATATGGTGTGTTCTGTATTTTCCCGTAACTCTTTTTTGGCAGAGATAATCGCAGACTTATTCTCCTCATTTCTCTGCCTTGCCTGATCCAGCTGCTTGTTTGCTAAAGAAATGGTTTCTTCCAATCGTTTGTTTTCAACTTCCAATTCAGAATAACTATTTTCCATTGCAGAACCTCCCATATTTGAAATCGGTAGGAAACTATTCTCCAAATCCGTAAAGTAATGCTAGCATAACGCCTACCAGATTAACAGTCTTGTTTTTGATGGATAGTTATGATAATATTATTATGGGAAGAAAAGTGATTCGCTCAAATGCACAATCACTTTTCTTTTTTCTATGTCAATATCAACTTTCCATTACTTCTTATATAAACACGCCTATATCATTTAATAGAAATAGGGTTGCCAACTGGCAACCCTAACAATCATTTTTTATGAATTATCTTTGAATATATGGAAAGGCAATATTCATACGTTTATTCTAAGCTTAATTCCTGATCAAGTAATCAAATGCACTCAATGCCGCATTGGCTCCTGCACCCATTGATATTATGATTTGTTTATAAGGGCTAGTGGTACAATCACCGGCTGCAAATACTCCATCCAGGCTTGTGCTGTTGCGATCATCGATGATAATCTCACCGATTTTGTTTCGTTCTACGCTATCTCCTAACCATTCCGTATTAGCAATGAGACCGATCTGAACAAATACACCTTCTAGTGATATATGATGTTCCTGCGCTGATTCTCTGTCAATATAGGTTATTCCATCCACTCTGTCAGTTCCGGTAATTTCCTTCGTCTGAACATTCTTAAGTACCGTAACATTGGGCAGAGAATAGAGCCTCTTTTGCAAAATTATATCTGCCTTAAGCTCGGGCATAAATTCTAGCACTGTAACATGCTTTACAATTCCAGCCAGATCGATGGCTGCTTCAATACCTGAATTACCTCCACCGATAACCGCTACATCCTTTTCCTTAAAAAGTGGTCCATCACAATGAGGGCAGTAGGCAACTCCTTTGTTTTTAAACTCTACCTCTCCCGGAACACCGGTGTTCCTCCACCTTGCTCCGGTTGCTAAAATAACGGTTTTACTTTTTAATACGGCACCATTCTCAAGTTCAACCTCAACCAGGTTCTTCTTACGAATCTGTTTGGCTCGCAATGCTGTCATGATATCAACATCGTATTCTTTCACATGTTCTTCAAGACTCCGCGCTAATTTTTCACCTTCCGTGTATTTTACGCTGATAAAATTCTCAATCCCAACAGTATCCATCACCTGACCGCCGAAGCGTTCTGCAACAATACCGGTTCTGATTCCTTTTCTTGCTGAATATATAGCTGCACTTGCACCGGCAGGACCACCACCGATTACTAGCACATCGAAGGGATCTTTGTTGTCGAATTCTGATACCGAGGGTGCACTACCGAGCTTGGCAAGAATTTCTTCCAATGTCATTCGTCCTGTACCAAACAACTCACCGTTTAAGTAAATCGTTGGTACCACCATAATCTCCTTTTCTTTCACTTCCTGCTTAAAGGTTGCACCATCGATCATCGTATGACTTATGTTTGGATTTTGAATGCTCATTAGATTAAGCGCTTGCACCACTTCCGGACAGTTATGACAAGTCAAACTGATATAAGTTTCAAATCGGTACTCACCTTTCAGAAACCTGATCTGATTTAATAATTTTTCTTCCGCTTTCGGTGCTCTTCCACTCACTTGCAATAATGCCAGTACCAATGATGTAAATTCATGTCCTAGCGGAATTCCTGCAAAAGTCACACCGCTACTTTCACCAACTCGGTTGATCTGGAAGCTAGGCGTCCTTGCCAATTCCTGATATTCTATTTGGATACGGGATGCCATTGATGTTAATTCATCAATCAACTCAGACATCTCCTTTGATGCTTGATCCGTACCGATACTTGCTGTTATCACTATATCATTTTCCAAAAGCTCCAAGTAGGAAGCTAATTTTTGTTTAATCTCAGCATCCAAAATCATATCAATCACTCCTTAACCTTAAATCTTACCTACTAAATCAAGACTTGGTTTCAGGGTTGCTGCCCCTTCTTTCCATTTCGCCGGGCAAACCTCACCAGGATTGTTTCTAACATACTGTGCTGCTTTAATCTTAGTCACTAAAATACTTGCGTCACGCCCTATATTACCGGCATTGATTTCAGCTGACTGAATTACACCATCCGGGTCAATAATGAAGGTTCCACGATCCGCAAGACCTGAACTTTCAATCAATACATCAAAGTTACGAGAAATTGTATGGGAAGGATCACCGATCATAATGTAGGTAATCTTTTTAATTGCTTCTGAGCTATCATGCCATGCCTTATGGGTAAAATGAGTGTCAGTAGATACAGAATATACTTCTACACCAAGACTCTTAAGGGTTTCATAATGGCTCTGTAAATCTTCAAGTTCTGTTGGGCATACAAATGTAAAGTCCGCTGGGTAGAAGCATACAACACTCCATTTTCCTTTAAAATTCTCCTCTGAAACTTCTAAAAATGCCCCGTTTTGAAAAGCCTGCGCTTTAAATGGTTTTACCTCTGTTCCGATTAATGACATATCAATTACCTCCTTTTAAATTATATAAATAACATATAATAGTAATGATTACTATTATTATTTGCTATTAATATACAATAAGTTTTTGTATATGTCAAGTATATAATTTAAAATTTTCTTATTATTTAATTTATCAACCACACCAACAAGCAAGCAAAATGGGATGTTACAAAATATATAATTTGTAACACCCCCTACATCGCCCAACTGTTATTGCTGCATATTTAACCATATGTTAACAAATGACGAATTACCATTGGGTGGAACAGTTATTGATAGCCTAATAAACTTGCTGAAGTTAATCGGAACCAACAAACTCGACCCTCCGGGTGGAATATATATTGATTGAATTTCTTTTGCATAGTTCACATTATTAGGACTATTTTCTGCAATTACAGTAATTGTTGCAATATTATTATTCTTTATGAAGTACGAAACTTTATTCATCAGTGATATGTTCATGCCTGTTGTAAAATGTTCAGAATTATAATGTACCTTTATATCCTCCTTGTATTCAAAAAACTTCGGTACATTATGAACATCATCTTTACCTATACAATACTCTACCAATAATGATAAATTATCTTTTGAACCATGTTCCGTACTTATTTGGATATCATTAGCAGATGACATATCAAAACCCATAAGAATCATTCCATAATTCTCATTTGGTGACTCTATCCATTCCTTTACTTGATTCGTCAAATCAATGTTATATTTATCGCATCCAAAAATTGTTTTCTCAAATATTACTTTAGTAAAATCTATTGAAGGCTGAGTTATCCAGTTTATACTGTAAATATCCCAATCTGATTTTAAGTTATATCCGAACAATTGGAAGTTTGACCCCTTTGTAACAAAAAAACTTAACGTTGCTTTCAAAAGTTGTATGTTATCAGATAAATGATCTAAATCGAACTTGATTAAAACTCTATATTCAATTCGATGACTATTCTTTCCAATGGTCATACATTCACAATGAGTTTTTGCGTGCATTTTATCAAATGAATTTATTTCAGCAATTTCATAATTAATATTTCTTGTTTTATCATTATCATACGATTGCATGGTACAACCTCCTCGAATAAATATAATGCAATCAAAAATCGATTAATTCTGATTCAGTGACCATTCTAGGGAAATTATTGTCAATTATTTCGGCTCATATAGACCCGAAAATGAATATCCATTTTATATTCATCTGACATGCCCTTTATTTTAAAATATCTAAAGCTTCTGCATCATATACTTCGAATTCTTTGATTGATCTAACGATTTCCTTCTTTCCCATTTCTCTATATCCGTGTTTATAATATAATTTTCCTAGCTGAAGCAGTACCGATTTATCGCTGATTAAATTCATTAAATTTAGTGCTATTTCGAACTCATCAAACTTTTTATTGAGTAATAAAATTTCACATATTTCAAATATATATTTTGTATATTCCTTATCATTCTCATCCTCAGATAAAATCTGTGTTGGTTCCTTTCTATAAAGTTTGATAAATTGGGCGTATACGTCAAACATTTTTTTATCTTTTTCTCTTAATTCATTTCTATCGAAACTATCCATCTGAGCTACAGCCTCTATTGCTTTATCAGTTAAAAGATAGCTAATGATTTTATACATAAATCCATTTGCGTAAAACTTGCTATCACTTTGGATGGTCTTTAAATGAATACACTGTTCGTATTCTCCGATTCTTATAAGCGATTTTATTTTTAAGATCTTAATATCCTCTGAAATCATACTATTTTCTTCACATTTTGATATATATTCCAGTGAAGTTTTATAACATTCTTCCGTGTAGAAAATATCTGCGATTATTGCATATGCACTGATCGTATTCTCAAAAAAATTCTCAATAACATTCTTAAACTCCTCTAAAGGAGTTTTTTCTTCTTTCAATATATGCGCAATACGATAAACCGGATGAACAAAATCCGATTTCACTTTTATAGCATCATTAAAGTAACGAAAAGCGGTGTGATAATCCTTTAGTTGCAAATAAATATTTCCCAGCTCATATATAGGTTTAAAGCTTCCTGTTCCGTATAAAAACTTTAATTCAGAGGGTGATTCACCCATCTCAATACACTTTTCGAAAGATTTTATAGCAAGTGTAGGTCTCCCCATCGCTTTATATATAATGGCTTTAAAGAAATACAAATCTGTAAAGGTAGGATAATAACTCAGACCGGTATCCGCATATTCCAAGGCTTTATCATACATTCCCAAATAATAATTAGCTAACACTATTCTTATCATTAGAATAAAACCATACCCAATATTTGGACTGAATTCTTCGTAAGATTTATAATAAAAATCAAGTGCTTTTTGTATATGATCTAAAGCAAAATATTCATTTGCCAGATTAAAACAGGCATATTTATTATTCGGATCATTTTTCAGTTGCTCTTCTAAAAGAGAAATATTTCTTTCTCTTTTGTTTTTCCCTTCTATATTGTTATCTAAATATCCATAATGATATATTCTGATTGGAATGTTTATGTCTTTCCTGTCGCTTTTATAATTAACTAACTGATTATGCACTTCACCTTCATAATAAAATCCACAATTATTTTTAAAAAGCCGTGGATTTAAGTTGACGCTGATATTATTGCTATCAGCAAAACTACCGCAATAATTCAGGGTTTCAAAATAATAGAGATTGTTATCTTCTGAGTTATTCCGAATTAATTGCTCCAGCTTCTCTTTATCTTCTCTGCAAAATTCATCATCAGCATCCATTATAAGTATCCATTCTTTCGTAGCATATTTTAAAGATTCATTTCTTGCTTCACTAAAGCTATTTGTCCATGGAAAATGATACACTTTTGCTCCAAAGCTTTCTGATATGGCTACTGTTTTATCCGTCGATCCGGTATCCACGATAATTATTTCATCTACTAAGTCTTTAATACTTGTAAGGCATTTTCCAAGATTGTCTTCCTCATTTTTTACGATCATGCACAGACTTACTCCACTATTCATAAAACACCACCTTTATTGATCTTTCACATAACATCTATATGCCCAAACATAGATTTTGGAAAACGTTTAGGAGTTCTTTGGAAGAACCCCTAAACATTCTGTTAGTATCTGCCATTAAATACGACTACCACATTCTGGGGTATTGTCGCGGTGTTGTTGATTTGTGCTGAAATATATTTTAAGTAGTAGTCGTTTGTTATTACCTGAGGGCTGGCTTTTATTGTAGTGGTTTCTGATATCAATACGCGTGGATAAGTCGTTAAATTGATACTTGGGGTTGCTGTTAATCGTACTGTCACCACTCTGTTTGTTGAAGTAATATTCCTTAGATACCAGGAAGTATCTTCATATTTGGAAATATTAATAAGGTTTGTATAGGTTATGGTGGAAGCTGCTACAGCAATTGTCTGCGTAATAGATGTAAAAATTCGATCAACTAAATTCACTTTTACTGTGCCTACTACACTTGTTAATGTTCCTACGGATGTTACTTTATTTAACGTTCCTAATAGTGCTACCTTATTTACGGTTCCTAATACAGCTACCTTGTTAACAGTTCCAATTGAGGTCACCTTATTTAAAGTTCCTATACTGGTTACCTTGTTGACTGTGCCTAATGTTCCTATCGTTGCTACTCTATTTAACGTTCCTAACAGTGCAACTTTATTCACGGTTCCCAATACAGCTACCTTATTAACAGTTCCGATTGACGTTACTTTATTTAAAGTTCCTACACTGGTTACTTTGTTGACTGTTCCTAAGGTTCCTATCGTTGCCACTCTATTTAACGTTCCTAGTAATGCAACCTTATTCACGGTTCCCAATACAGCTACTTTGTTAACAGTTCCGATTGACGTTACTTTATTTAAAGTTCCTACACTGGTTACTTTGTTGACTGTTCCTAAGGTTCCTATCGTTGCCACTCTATTTAACGTTCCTAGTAATGCAACCTTATTCACGGTTCCCAATACAGCTACTTTGTTAACTGTTCCGATTGACGTTACTTTATTTAAAGTTCCTACACTGGTTACTTTGTTGACTGTTCCTAAGGTTCCTATCGTTGCCACTCTATTTAACGTTCCTAGTAATGCAACCTTATTCACGGTTCCCAATACAGCTACCTTGTTAACAGTTCCGATTGACGTTACTTTATTTAAAGTTCCTATACTGGTTACCTTGTTAACTGTACCAATTGTTGTTACCTTATTTAACGTACCTATACTGGTTACCTTGTTAATTGTGCCTAAGGTTCCAATAGTTGCTACTCTATTTAATGTTCCTAATAGAGCCACCTTATTCACGGTTCCTACTACTGCTACTTTGTTGACTGTTCCAATTGTTGTTACCTTATTTAAGGTTCCTATACTTGCTACTTTGTTAACAGTTCCAATGGTTGTTACCTTATTTAAAGTTCCTATACTTGCTACTTTGTTAACAGTTCCAATGGTTGTTACCTTATTTAAAGTTCCTATACTTGCTACTTTGTTAACAGTTCCTATTGCTGTTACTTTATTTAAAGTTCCTATACTAATAACTTTGCTAATAGTCCCTATATTGCTTATTGTTCCAACCTGAACAATGGCAGTTCCCGTAGTGACTTTTAGCTCTCCCATATTGTTCATCTGAAGGGGTTGATAAACATTATCTATACTGTTATATCCATAAACCGCAGTTTTCAACTGTTCCGCATTATTTTGAAAAACTATACTATTTGCCAATGTTAATTACACCTTCCTCTATTTAAAATAAGATAAAGTATTATTGTTTTAGCAATACCTAATATCTCATTATAATGTATGAGTACAATTCAATTTTGTTCCTAAAAAACAACATATAACCCCTAAATTCAACATGTTAAATGTAATCTATTTCCTTGCATTCTCAGGTCCACTTTCCATAGAAGTTTACTAGAGTCATAGTGAAAAATCCCCAAGAATATCATCCTTGTTTCGACAAAATCCGTAACAGAATACTCTAAAGATTCATATAATAAAAAAACATGTAGAATTTTATAATAAGGAGTATATTTATATGTCTAATAAAGTGGTTTTTTCTGATAACCCTCAAGAATTACAAACTCAAATCTTTGGTAGTTACGCGAGTCAGACCAAGGCGATTCAAACGGATGTATATGGTAACCTACTTACTACCGCAGCTTCTCCGGACGGATCAGGTAATCCTTATTCTGTACCTGTAACCGCCATATATGACGTCAGAGCAACAAACCTGACTCCAATGGCTGGCTGGAGCTTTAATTATACAATCAATACCCAATTTATTAATACAGTTAAAACTACAAATGCAGGTATTAATCAAAGTAACAATATGGCTGTATTAAATACTTCAGCGAATGCAAATGAGAATGCACAAATTCTGACAAGAAAAACATTACGATGTCTTCCAGGCTTAGGTTCTTTAGTGCGTTTTGATGCAATATTTACAACAGGCGTTGCTAATAGTGAACAGATTATTGGATTAGGCTCTGATCAAAATGGGTTTTACTTTGGATATAATGGTACGGACTTTTCCATTCTTCGTATTACGAATTCAACTAAATTCTGGACGAAGCAATCGGATTGGAATGTAGATAAAATGAATGGCACCGGAACTTCCGGAATGAACCTTATTACGACAAATGGGAATATCTATATCATTGAATTTCAATGGGGCACATTCGGTTTAGTTAATTTTTACATTATATCCACCATCACGGGCTTGCCTATATTAGTTAATAAAATCGAATTTCCGAATACCTCTACCTCTCCCTTACTTTTTATTGATACCCTTCCACTATCCGCAAAAGTTAGCAATACAACGAATGCTTCAAACGTCATCTTAAAAACTTCAACTGCAATGGCAATATGCGAAGGGGATCCCAGCACTCAGTCATTAAGAACCAGAAACTCAATCAGCGCTGCTAATACATCCGCAACATTGGCAAATCAACATATATTATCCATCAGAAACGTTGCAACTTTTAACGGCAAAACAAATTACACAAACGTTCGCTTGGATTTCATATCAACCAGTAATGACGGAAATAAAACAACTACCTATAATTTGATCAGAAATGCTTCATTCACCGTAACACCAACCTATACTCCGATAAATGCTACACTAAGTGTTATTGAATATAATAATACTTCTACAACAAATGTTACTGCCGGTACAGGATTTCAGGTTTTTAGTTTTGTATGTCCAAAGGCTACAGGATCTCAGCTCTTCGTAACATCCTTAAATATCTATCTCGCACCAAATGAAAGTTTAACGCTTGCAGGTACCACTACGACTAGCACTGAGATTGATGTGTCTTTCAGCTGGGAAGAAGAGTGGTAGCATAATGTAATATCTTATCAAAGTATGTCAACGTAAAGAACTATAGTATGTTAGTTATCATATAATAAAATAGCAAGAATTATATATTATAAGACAAATACACCATTGAAAATGAAATAAATCGAGGGAAATGATTATGGACTTAACCGCTGGAACATTTGTTACCATATTTGCAGTAATAGGACTGTTAGCACTTATCGTAAGTGTTATAACAGAAGTCACAAAAGGTGTTGTTCTACTGTGTAAAATACCTGTAAATTTACAAGTAATAGTTTTATCTCTAACCCTTACTATCGTCACATATTTTGCATATATCTCTTATACTGGTAACCCCGTTATATGGTATTATGTGGTTGCTACCGTGGTCGCTGGTTTTATTGTGGCATATGTGGTATTGTTTGGATGGGGTAAATTTGCCGATCTATATAAAAGATTTCGTAATATACCTCCAATCGATATAACAGCTGATACAATCTCAGGCACTACCACCGTAAACTCAGATACTATTAATAATAAAGTAGATTTGGCTAATGAAGCAGCAGTAATAGATTCTTCAACAACAACTACGAAGTCAACCTCTGATACCTCAACTGCTGGTATTTCAACCTCTACTAAGTAACAGATGTTAACGAAGTTATATGGCAGTAGTGAGAATAGTTAAAATAAGAACCCTTAAGTGATAGGCCTTCATCGTGCCTACCCTTAAGGGTTCTCATTATCTTTACAGTATAAAGTTATCCGATTACACACCTCATCTATATCTATATCTGTTATGTATGGATGCATCGGCAGGGAAAGTACTTTGTCACATAACTCATTCGTCACACAGAAATCCTCATCATTATATTCCAGATTTGAAAAGGCGCGTTGAATATGCATTGGCTTTTTGTAATATATCATGGTTGGTATTCCACATTCAGCAAGCCTGGCTTTCAGCATATCCCGCTGTTCTTTATTCTTAAGAATAATCGTATATTGAGCAAAACTCGATGTGAAACCTTCCGGAATCACCGGTACGTTAACAACCTCTTGTAATCTATCGTTATACCTATGGTAAACTCTATTAACATCCTCCAGCTCATGATGAATAAATGCATTCAACTTTATTTTTAATACAGCCGCTTGAATTGTATCCAGTCTTGAGTTCAATCCTACTCTTACGTTATCATATTTATCATCGCCTCGGCCATGTTCCTTAAGTGATTTTATAATCTTCGACAAAGATTCGTTGTTCGTGAATATCGCTCCTCCATCACCGTAACACCCTAAAGGTTTTGAAGGAAAGAAGGAAGTCGTTGCCACGTCACCAAAACTTCCAGCTCTTTGAGCATTTATCATACCACCGAAACCCTGGGCGCTATCTTCTAGAACAAATAGGTTATATTTTTTAGCAATAGCGTTGATTACAGGATAATTTGCCGGCAACCCAAACAAATCAACAGGGATAATCACTTTAGGAATTAATTCCTCTCTCTTTAATGTCCTTTGAATTGCTTCTTCCAGCTTTCTGGTATCCATATTAAAAGTCGCTTTATCCACATCTACAAATACAGGCGTTGCTCCTGCTAGTGACACTATCTCACCTGTCGAAAAGAATGTGAAATCAGGAACAAATACTGCATTCCCTTCTCTTATTCCCAATGCCATCATAACTAGGGACATCGCATCTGTACCATTGGCACAGGTAATACAACTTTTTACTCCAACATATTCAGCCAATTGTGTTTCTAATTCAACAACGTCCCTTCCCTCAATAAAGTTGGTACTTAATAATACTTTTTGTATCGCAGAATTAATTTCGTATTTATATTTATGATATTGAGCCTGTAAATCCCGAAACAGCATTCTTGCTTCCCTTCTTCTACATTTTAGTCATTCCCTTTACTTATAAAACTTTCATTTATACACTACCACTTACATTTCTGGCATCTTCTATATCTCATAGTTTTCTATTAATATCAGCTCTATGAACTATCTTTTACTCTACTGACTTCCTCTAGACCTCAGATACTTTCTTTATTAAATAAACCTTCATTCTTATACACTACCTTTTATATTTCTGTCTTCTTCTGATTTCATCGTATTATATTCAACTGTAAGCCGTTATTTATTTACTATCGCATGTTGTTATTTTTCTAAGGTAGATTGCTCTTGAAGCACTTGATTCAATAGAACATATACTCTGTTGCACTCCTTACAAATCAGCTCTTCTGACAATGTCCGCCCGCATTTGCAAACCCAACCAATTTGTCGTGCAGGTATTCCAACCATTAAGGCGTAATTTGGCACATCCTTCGTTACTACTGCTCCGGCTGCTATCATAGCCCATCTACCAATGATTATCCCACAGAGTATCGTGGCATTTGCCCCGATGGACGCTCCATATTTCACAATTGTTTTTTTGTACCCGCCACTACCCTTCGGATACTTACTTCTTGGTGTAAGATCATTTGTAAAAACCATGGATGGTCCGCAAAACACATAATCCTCTAGTTCAACCCCTTCATATACTGAAACATTGTTCTGTATTTTGACTCCATTTCCGATCTTTACATTGTCTGATATATTTACATTTTGCCCAATAGAGCAGTTTTCACCAATCCGAGCGCCTTTCTGGATATGACTGTAATGCCAGATTTTTGTAGCATCCCCTATGAAGACATCATCCTCCACAAAACTGGATTCATGCACAAAATAACTCATCTTCCAAACCTTCCCTTATATTCTAAAGTACTTCCTTGTTCCAGTGGAAGCCTAACGCTTACCCCGTTTGCTGCTGATTTATAAATTGCGAGAACGAGTTCAACCGCTCTTCTCCCAGCATTTGCATCAACATATGGCTCTCTATCATTTTCAATTGCATCAATTACATCTTTATAAAGTGGTTTATGTCCATATCCGTATACATTAGGAGGATTTTCATGATATTCTAACTTTACCTGATCCGCATCGTCTGATTTATCAGCAAAACACCACTCAGCAATAATATTAACAGACTTGCCTTCTGCCTTCACGGTACCTTTTTCTCCGAAAATATATAGCGTTTCTTCCAAATCCTTAGGATATATATTCGTAGTTCCTTCTATCATTCCATAACTACCATTCGAAAAGCGAATAAGAGCTGATCCAAAATCTTCCACTTGGATATAATCATGATTTAGATTGTCTGTGATCGCCACAACTTCTTCAATCTCATCACCCATCATCCAACGAAGAAGATCAATGTTATGGATACATTGATTCATTAGTGCTCCACCATCCTGCTCCCAGGTTCCACGCCAAGTTGCCTGCTTATAATAGTTTTCATTCCTATTCCATCTGATATTGGCAGTACCATGGAACAGTCGTCCGAACCGCCCAGCTTCCACAGCCTCTCTAATTTTCGTAATTGCTTTGTTAAAACGATTTTGATGGCAGGTACAAACCTTACATCCTTTCTCGAATGCATTCTTTATAATAGTATCAGCATCTTCCAGAGAAAGTGCTATGGGTTTTTCTATAATAAGATGACAGCCCGCATCAATACAAGCCAACGCAATCTCTGCATGTTTACCACTCTCGGTTGCGATCGCTACTAACTCAGGCTTTTCTTTTTCAAGCATTTCTCGATAATTGGTATAAGTATGTGTGGTTTCAGTAAGTTGGAACATTCTTATCTTTTCTTCCATATTAGCAGGTACGATATCGCAAAGGGCTGTAATTTCAAGACCATTATCTATAGCTGCAGCGATATGATTCACAGAGATACGACCACATCCTATCAGTGCATAGCGATGCTTCATTTTATTCGCCTCCTAAAGTAACTCAATATTTTCTCGATCTTCTATTTCTTTCATTACATTCTTTGTATCAAATATAAACTTTGCGTATTTATGTACCATTTTATAATCAACATTCGTATGTGCTGCTGTAATGATGACTAAGTCAGCACTTTCCACTAACTCCTCATTCAATACAATCTCTCCATTTATAACCATTCCATTTTCACGGTATTCAAAAACAAATGGGTCAAAGTATGACACATTTGCACCCTCTGCTTTCAGCACATCTATCACCTTAATTCCAGGACTTTCACGATAATCGTCAATATCTTGTTTATAAGCCACTCCAAGCACTAATATATTTGAGCCTTTCAATGCTTTTTTAAAACGATTTAAAATCTTACCTGCTCTTTGGGCGCAATATTCCGGCATACGGTCGTTTACCATCATGGATGCTTCTATCATTGAAGTATGAAATCCATATTCACGAGCTTTCCAAGACAAATAATACGGATCCAGAGGAATGCAGTGTCCACCTAACCCAGGACCTGGATAGAATGCCTGAAAACCATAGGGTTTTGATTTTGCAGCATTAATTACTTCCCAAAGATCAATTCCCATTTTATTGCACAGTATTGCAAGCTCATTCACAAGACCGATATTCACGTTACGATATGTGTTTTCTAATATTTTTTCCATTTCAGCAATTGCAGGGCTGGACACGCAATAGATGGGTGCCTCCAATATGTTTTCATATAGAGCTGCGGCAATCTCTGTACAGATTGGCGTAACTCCGCCAACTACTTTTGGCGTGTTCTTTGTTTTATATAAGAGATTCCCCGGATCAACTCGCTCCGGTGAAAATGCAAGATAAAAATCCTCACCACACTTCAGTCCTGATGATTCCAGTATCGGTTTTAGTAATTCCTCTGTTGTACCAGGGTAGGTGGTTGACTCTAATA
Source organism: Variimorphobacter sp. HTMS_6 (assembly GCF_059717775.1). Classification (NCBI taxonomy): domain Bacteria; kingdom Bacillati; phylum Bacillota; class Clostridia; order Lachnospirales; family Lachnospiraceae; genus Variimorphobacter; species Variimorphobacter sp. HTMS_6. Next base: position 471,400 of record NZ_AP046094.1, on the reverse strand, counting down.
CAATCAGCATATCCTTATGTATATAGGACGCAATACTCAAAGCCGAAGCCTTCACATAGCTTATGTCTGGTTGCTGATGCGCATCTAGCGGTGTCGGTACACAGATGCAGACACAATCTGCCTTTACTACTTGAGCAAAATCAGTCGTTGCAGAAAGCAGTCCCGATTTAACAATATCCTCTAGGTCTTCATTCACAACATCACCAATATAATTAACGCCGGCATTTACTAAATCAACTTTAGATTTTTGTACATCAAATCCTAGTGTCCGATATCCAGCCTTCGCCTTTTCAACTGCCAATGGAAGTCCAACGTAACCCAATCCAACAACTCCAAGTATGGCAGATTTGTCTAATAACTTTTGCTTTAATTCACTCATCGATATTCCTTCATAAAATGAAATCCTTTCAATAATTTATATGACGGAACTATCATTTAAGAATTTTTCGAATGAATTTTTTATTTTTATTAGTACCTTTCCATAGGTGTCCCCTTTTTGCAATCCTTTATCTGCATAGGACAACCCTTCCTTTGCAAAAATGATACAGCACTTACTTATTTGATCCTTTGTTAAACTAACTTTCAAATATTCAGGGATCGCACTCATATTAATATGATTTACTATTTGCAAGTAATAAAATTGTGCAATATAAAGCATCTTTAATTGTTCTCTGTTTGATTCCGACTTCCAATCAATCTGAGGAAGAAAGACTTCCTCACTGAAATTCTGTATAATATAATCATAAAGTGCTAATGACGCATTCATTCGCTTTTCCAAATTATGAGAAGCATTGTTATCATGAATTCGATAGTTTATCAACGCCTTATCAATCTTTCCAAAATTCCAATTATATTTTATAAAGTGCAAGGTGTTTAGCGTGTCTGCTGAAAAATCATTTCCTTTATAAACAATCCAATTCACCTGTTTCTCAGTGAAAAAGCTTTTCCGATAAAGACAATTCATAGGAATAAGACCGGAACCTGTATTAAATATATGCTGTATCACTTCATCCTTGTTATGATCAACATATTCCCATCTTCCTGTCTGTTCATCCTCTTCATTCACAATATTAAAATCGCTATAAACATAATCTTTATCCGTATTTTCTTCCATATAATTTACAAAGATCTCTATAGCATCTCTTTGGACATAATCATCACAGGCAATCCACTGAAAATATTTACCTTTTGCATGTTCAATAATCTCCTGGATTCCCTTTGAAGCTCCGCCCGAATTGATATCGTGATAAATCACTTTGACATTATCATTATTTTGCTCATACTCCTGAAGTATTTCTTTTGATCCGTCCGTTGAGCAGTCATCAATTAAAATCAACTCTAAATTGGGATAAGTTTGGTTTATAAATGACTCCACACACTTTTTTATATATAGTTTGCCATTATAATTGGTAATTCCGATGGTGACTAAAGGTATCTGCTTGTTAATGTATTTAACAACATTCTTAATACCATTTTCATTCTTGATACGATTTTCGTTGTCCATCGATTGTAGAAGCTTCTTTATGGCACTCATTTCTTTGTCCATAGAATAATTATCCCTTATAAAACCAAGATACTCCGCGGATTGATAATCATTGTCTTCCATCATATGAACAGCATCCTGTATCGTATTCCAAACATATTTACTATCATAGATGGTCTTTGCCCCAACAAAATTATGAATTACCGGTTTTATTCCTTTTGCCATCGCTTGCATAACACTCATATTCTGAGATTCAAGTACGCTAGTGCATAAGATATAATCCTTATCCTCAAGCCAAAGATCTAAATTATCCTGCCATCCCTCAAAGATTACATTCTGCTCTAGTCCAAATTCTTTTATCATTTGTCTATAATACAAAACATCTCTATCATCTTGAAACTGCCCGGCGATATAAAGTTGATAGTTGTGATTTTTATCATAGATTGCTTTAAATGCATGCAATAAAAGCATCGGTCCTTTTTTATAATTAATATACCCGACATAAGCGATTCGAAAGCCAGACTTTCTCTCTCTAAAAGTATATTTGCTCATATCTATTCCGTTCGGGATAACTATAGTTTTACTTTTGTCTAAATGTAGCTTTTCTGACAAAAAATCTCTTATATGCTCCGAGACAAATATGATTTTATCTACATTGTCCCATATCACATCTCGTGGGTAATCCGTAAATGCCTCATAACTATGAAGTCTGCATATAATCATCTTACTTCTAGACAAGACCAATTTACTTCCATAAATCACAAGATCATCGCACCATTCAAACCAAGCGACATCAGCCCATTCCATACCCTCGTCTATTTGTTTATACTCCGTTACCGTTATTTTCTTTGTCTCATATAGATTGGATAATCCCTGAATAATATCTCCTAAAAAGCTGTCCAACCCTTGCTTAACAAAAAAAGCCACTTTCATCATCCTATTAATCACGTCCAGTCTTCCTATATAGAATAATATTTTCGTTGTTACTTCTATTCTGTACTGACTTCTATTCTGTACTGACTTCTATTCTGTACTGACTTTAATTTTTCATCTTTCGTATTCTATACAATTGATCACAATCTATTTATCCACAGCAATTCGGCGTAATATTTGCTTGTGCAGCTAATGCTCCTTGAATAATTGCTTTCTCAAGTACTACTGCTGCCGCTGTCCCTATCACAGTAATAGCAGCATCCCCTTTATAGTAAGTAGTATCCGTACCAGTAGCAAGGCAAAAGATTGTGTCACCATCCCATTGTGAATGAATTGGAGATATAGCTCGTGCCATTCCATCCTGTGCAAGAGTTGCCACCCGGCTGGCTTCTGCTTTATTAAGCTGAGCAGTTGTTGCCACAACGGCTATTGTGGTATTCATTTCATTAAATAAAGGTGACGGTACCCCTTCTAGCATTAGTTTTGTCTGATTAACGAATTTTCCCTCGGGGCCAAGTGCTCCAACAACAATTCGGCCGTGATCCCAGACATCTCCAAGTGGATTAACTATTGCTAACGCCGCAACTACCGGCCCTCCGGGTATATGAATCGAAGCAGATCCCTGTCCACCTTTCATTGGCTTCCCGTAAAATTTGCCTACTGTTGCCCCGGCACCAGCACCCACATTTCCTTCTTTTATAGGACCTGGATTTGCATTCTCACATGCTGCATATCCTAATGCCGCATCAGGCGGATTAGAGCCCTTGGCATATAGGAGGTCAAATATAACAGCTGCAGGTACATGGGGTACTTCTGCGATTTCCTGTTCATAAAGCCAACGCATAACTCCACTCGCTGCTGCTAAGCCAAATCGACTTCCACCTGTGAGAAGAACAGCCTGCACTGGGTCCTCTTTGGTACCCGGTCGAATACTATCTGTCTCCATAGTACCAGGATTTCCTCCAACGACTGACACCCCAGGAACGGCTCCATTTGGACATATAATAACTGTACATCCAGTACGACCACTTTCATCCTCGGCGGTTCCAACTAGAATACCGCACACATCTGTAAGCCCTCCGTTTATATTTATCATAAAATCATACCTTTCTTTTATCATTACAATTATACTGATCCCATATAAATAAAATTTTATATATTGGTAATTTTTCTCAAGTGGTAATCTTTGATTTTATTAATTCATAACCATAATATTCTTTATTTGGCGATATGTGTCGTTTCAAAAGATATTATAAATAATTATTATTTTATTAGCTTTTATTACACCAAGAAGGCAGCCCTCCACGGGCTGCCCTCTCATCTTATATTTTCATCAATGATATATTCGTTGTAATAACTTTTTGTTTTTATCCAAATCAATATCAAGAACATGCATTTGATTTTTCACGGTTTCTGTATAAGTATTATTTGCAGGAATTGATACGGAGTCTGTATTCATTCCATCCAATAGTGCTGCTTTAAGATAACCGAGAAGTTGTTGTGCATTGATATCGGTAACAATGTTTGGGAGAATATAGATTAACTCTTTTGTCAACACATCTATATTCTTTTTACTGCTTTCTTTCATTACGCTAGAAAGCAAAGACCTCAAACGCGTTGTGCGTCCTAAATCTCCCACTTCTCCCTGTAATGTTGGAACTTTACGAACTCGAACATAACCCAGCGCTTGATTACCATTGAGTTTTTGTTTGCCTGCTATAACAGTTCGATTTTTCTTTTCACTAATATAATTGGTATTATTAAGATACTCTGCTTCTTGCTTTGATAATTCTATATTAACACCACCGTTATAATCAATAATATGCTCAAATGCATCCATATTAACGGTAACAGTATGGTCTATCCTAAGCCCAAAGTTAGTTTCGATTGTACTTTTTATTAGGCCTGAGCCTCCGATCTCATAGGAACGTTCTAATTTATTATATCCATGTTTCGGAATTTGCAAATACATATCATGAAGGAAGGATACTAAGACAATTTTTTTCTTGTCCGGTATAATGCTAACCACTAATATACTATCAGCATGTGAATTTCCTTCTTTCTTCGTTTCATCCGTTCCTACAATCAATATATTTTTTGCTTTCTCTAAGTGTTCAGGTGCAAGACTGGGATTATAGGTTACCGGATTAAATGGATTGGATTGATTATTCGTCACCTCTGCCCCACTGATTTTCGCAGGTACGAAGTATGCAATCAAATTGCTGACTACAAGGATAAAACTTACCAAACCAATAATAAAACAAGTCCCTTTTTTTGTAGGCTTTGCATTCATTATTTGATAAAAGCGACTCTTTAATTGCTTTTTCTCATTTCCAAAGCCTGTAGATAGTAGAATATTGTTATTCTTCATCACCCCTGCCATAATATAAATCATCATATTACTGTAATTTTCACGGTAACTAATATTATTCTTAGAGACTAATTTCTCGTCACAGTACAATTCAATATCATTATTAGCCAAGTATACCATATAATGAACCAGAGGATTGAACCAGTGTAATGCGGTGGTACACAGTAAAATTAATTTATAAAAAAGATCATGATTTTTATAATGTATCAGCTCATGCTTTAGAATAAAATGATATTGTTCCCTGGTAAATTCTTTTGATGGCAGAACAATACAGGGTTTTATAAATCCCAATAACATTGGAGAAGAGATTTGATTACAACTTAATACCTTAATGCCACCTTTTATCTTCATCTCACTACAAATGTTATAAACCTCATCCAATATAGTATGATCCTTGACGAGTATACTCCATCTCTTTATTTTCACCCTAAAACTAATATACACAAGTGAATGATATAACAAAAAGAGAATTGTACCCATGAGCCATACTATGGATATAAAGCCTAATACATGACTAGATATAAAAGTACTTATTGTAATGCCTTGATTATTATGGATTGTGTTTTGAGTTAATACTTTAGAAGTGGTCGAAGATGTATTATAATTCGTCATATCAGTTTTATTGTTTACGTTCGTAACTGATTTATTGGTACTTTGTTGTATAACATTGTTGTTATAATCTACACTAGGTGATTGGATGGAATTCGTTATTGCGCCATCCGTTTTGATAAGATCAGCAATATTTATTACATTGATTTGAACCGGTATGATAAGCCGGATTGCAATAACCGCCCATATAATGTATATCCAACGCCTCGAATAATTTTTTCTGAATATTTTATTTAGTAATATGACAACCAAAATTGCTATCGAACCTATGATGGACAAGCTTAGTATTGTGAGAAAGAGATTATTCATCCTTATAACCTCCCTTCGCATCTTTAATAATTTGGAAAATATCCTCCATATCTTTTTCGGTAATCGTCTGATTTTGAACTACGGATGCAATTAGTTTCTTATAAGAATTAGAATAAAACTGTTCTAAAAATGTTTTCGTCTCATTTTCTAAATATTCCTCCTCTTTTACAATTGGAGCGTATAACTTTAGTCTGCCTTTCTTCTCGATCCTAATAAATCCTCTTTCCTCGAGACGAGTTAATAAAACTTGTACTGTGGATCTTGACCAATTCTTTTGTTCACATACCAGTTCCACAATTCTTCCCGTACCTATTAATTCTCCGGACTGCCAGATGATTTGCATCACCAATAGCTCCGAGTCGGGTAGTCTCTCATAGTTATCTTTTTGACTCATTCTTTCACTCCTTTTGTGATATAATTTTTGTATGAATCAACTAATACTCATACATTTATTACCATATGTCCACTATAAAACTTTCGCTGACATTTGTCAATATAAAAGTTGACATTTGTCAGCGAAAGTTTTATAGCAATGCTGTATATATAATTATAGAATTTCTACATACCCATTCGTTCCATGTACACGAATCCGTTGTCCATCTTTTATCAGTTTGGTGGCGTTTTCCACTCCGACAACTGCGGGTAAGCTATATTCACGTGCGATAACTGCTCCATGAGTCATCTGCCCTCCAATTTCGGTAACTAATCCTTTTAAGGATACAAATAATGGTGTCCAACTGGGGTCAGTAAAAGCAGTAACTAATATGTCCCCATCTTCCAGGTTAGCATCTTCTAGCTTTAAGATAACGCGTGCTCTTCCCTCGACCATTCCTGACGAAACAGGTAGACCTACCAAAGCGCCGGTTGGAATATCGTCTCTATTATATGAACCTACAATTACCTCTCCTTCCGAAGTGATAACGCGTGGAGGAGTTAATTTTTCGTATAATTTGTATTCTTCTTTTCGTTTGCAGACAGTATCAGAGTTCAATTGCTTTGTGGCTATAACATCGCGAAGTTCTTCAAAAGTAAGGTAATATACATCTTCAATCTCACAAATAACATTAGTCCGTACGAGTCGATCGGCTTCTTTTAGTAAAGCCTGCTTATAGACAAAATATCGACTAACCATGCCGTATTTGGGATATTCACGATATCCGATAAAATTCCTGATTAGGTCAATCATCCGCTTTGTTTCTTTTGCTTTTTCTTCACCATCCGGTAATTTATGCAATCTCTCCAATAAATCTTTTTCTTTTTCCATTGCTTCCTGTCTACCAATCTCAAATTTCTTATGACTGGCATTCGGCTCAAAGTTTTTGATATTAGCGAGAATCATAGGGATTAGTGTAGTTGGTTTTTCACTCCAGCGCGTTCTGGTAAGATCGATTTCTCCTTCCCCTCTCATACCATATCGGTTTAGATATGCATTGATTGCTTTGACGGATTCCTCTCCCCCATCTAACTTAACCAGTTCATCCAAGAAGTTATCATCCTTGGCATGTTGTAGATAATTAATTACTTCAGGATAAGGACGAATGACATCCGCTACATCCATTAACGCCAGACCCATTTCTGAAGTAATATTGTTTGGTACAGAACCAGACAGTATATCTGATGCGTTATTTTCACCTAGCCACTCGTTCATTTTCTCATTTATCCATAGTGATGCATTGATGCCAGCCATAAAGGCGGCAGTACTTTGAGGGTCAAACAAAATTCTTTTTAACTCTTGAATATCTTCTAGAATAAAATCTATCAAATCCACACCTGTTTTCCCTTGAATGTTATGTTTCAATTCTTCTATGGAAGTTTGACTTTTTTTAATTAAATCAGTAACAACTGATGGACTGATATCATTTTGTGATTGAGGTTCTACAGGTGGCTTAACTTTATCGTTCTTATCTAAACTCTGCTCTTTTTCCTGTGTTGGTAAGCATTTTATGAAATCTCGCTCAATGATGGTCATAATTGCATCTTTTGTAAGCGGTTCGAGTTGTCTCATATTATTTAATAATATTTTTCTGCCATCTGATGAAGCTAGCATTGGTGCCACATCGAAAAACAACCTTCCACCTGCTTTTAACCAGTTTCCAGAAGAGATTAACTGCATTAAAGACATTCCCAAGGGTCTTATAGGGTCAGTCATCATTTGCTGATGACCAACTGATAAGTAGACGTGGTTTTCCTTATCCTTCGCTTCAGGGATGGGGTATAAAGTTGTTATTGGCCGACTTTGGACAATGTAAAATGTGCCATCAACCAAACACCATTCAATGTCTTGTGGACTACCGAAATGTTCTTGGACCATTCTGCCAATGCGGGCAAGGGTTAAAATCTGTTCATCCGTCAGTGCTTGCTCATTCTGCATCACGGGTACAGTTTCTTGTTCCTTCGTTCCGCCTTCTTTTAAGGCATAAATAGCTAGCTTCTTGGTGGATACCTTTTTATCAATCACTCTTCCTTCACGTACTTTATAGGTATCTGCATTCACTAGTCCTGAAACCAGAGCCTCCCCAAGTCCAAAGCTGGCATCAACGGATACCACCTTTCGATTGCCCGTGATTGGATCAGCGGTAAAAAGAATACCAGAAACCTCAGGGAATATCATCTTCTGAATAACAACTGCAAGATGTACTTTACGGTGATCGAAACCATTTTGAATGCGATAGGTTACTGCTCTCTCCGTAAATAAGGATGCCCAGCACTTAGTAATATGTTTTAGGATTTCTTCCTGACCAATTATATTCAAATACGTATCTTGCTGGCCTGCGAATGAAGCTGTTGGTAAATCCTCTGCGGTTGCACTAGATCGGACTGCATAGGCATTTTTTTCTCCATACCTAGAGAGGAAATGAACAATCTCTTCCTCTATATCTTGAGAGATAACTGTCTCTTCAATAATACTACGAATCTCCCCACTTATATCACTGATTTTTCTTCGATCGTCTAAACCAAGATAAGATAATTGATCTAGTAATCTACTCAATGAAGGTGTTTCTCCAAGCATTCTTTGAAAGGACTCAGTTGAAATACAAAAACCATCTGGGACCTGTATTCCTGAAATTCTAGATAGTTCTCCAAGGTTTGCTCCTTTCCCTCCAGCAATCTCGGTATACGTTTTATCAATCTCCTGAAAACCTATTACATAAGGATTCATATCGTACCTCCTTCGATAATCTTGATTTTTTAGGGTTTAATTAATATCTCCCAATACGGTGTATTTAAATCTGTTCTCTGTTCAAGATAAAAATAAGTAATCCTTCATAGCAAAACCCCCATATATTTAATTCGTTTGGAAATCAATCTCCAAATCGTAAAATAACTCTAGCATAACACCCTCCGGAATAACAGTCTTGTTTTCAAGGGTTATGTATGATACTATTAATGTGGGAAGAGAGATGATTGCCGCATTCGTACAATCATCTCTCTTTTTTCTATTTATTTAATTTATAGCTTCCATCTTCTTCAATAATGGGGAAAAATACTGCTCGTTCTTCCGGTGTATTATTCGGCATGTGAATCGTTAACATTAGCTCTCCCTGAACTGTTTTAAACACCATCCCATGTCCACCATCTTTAGAGAAGATCAGTTCTTTGTCCTGTTGCCAAATTCCATCAATTTCACCGTTTGAACTTCTGGCCATAGCCTGGGCATATCCCTCTTCTCCGTGGCTCGACCACAGCATTACTAGACTACCATCCTTCATCCTTTGCAAAAATGGGCCATCTGTTACATAAGCGTCATCTGCTTTAATACTTTTTGTCCACCCAACACTTTTTGCATCAAATAATACCCATGGTTCTGATATAGCTTTTGTTAAATCCTTGCTTAACTTCATCGCACACATCGTTCCATTTCCTATCTGCTGCCACTCGTGACAAAAAACGATATATGGTTGTTGTTTTCCATCCACATACAAGGTACCGTCCAAACAATCCCAGTCTTTCGGGGTTATTGGACCATCGGTGATCGGCAAGAATGGGCCAATGGGCGAATCAGAACATAAGATCTGTGTTCCTCTTGATACCTTCTCTTTTTTAAAGCTTGCAAACATATAATATGCACCCCTATAATAATGCACTTCCGGCGCCCAATAATTTTGATCAGCCCAAAACCCACCATCATTATGGAACACTTCTATCGCATCACTCCAATGCTCTAAATCCTCACTAATATATACATCAAATCCATCTGCATAACCCCAACAGGTCTCAACTCGAGTACCATACAAGTAGTATTTTCCACCATCGACCAAAACAAAAGGGTCTCTCACTGGAATGTCTGTTTTAATATATCGCATCTCCTACCTCATTTTCTTACTGTTTTCTTCTATATTACCCTTTTACACTACCAGCTGTTAAGCTACCAACAATATATCTAGATAATATAATGTACACAATGCAGACTGGTATGATTGCTAAAAATATCAGCATATAAACTTGTCCCATATCAAACTTTAAAAAATCTGCACTTCTAAGTTGTGCAATAAGAATAGGAAGTGTTTTCTTATTATCTGATTTAAGAATGAGAGAAGGAATCAAATAATTGTTCCAATTTCCAACAAAACAGAAGATTAACTGAGCCGCAATAGCAGGTTTCATAATTGGACAAATTATTTTGTTAAATGTATGAAATTCTTTCGAACCGTCTACTCTTGCTGCCTCAATAATCTCGATTGGAAGATTGCTATCCATAAATTGTTTCATGAAGAAAAACACGGCTGGCGCAGCAATTGCAGGTACCGTAAGTGGTATAAATGAATCCATTAGCCCTAATTTGTCAACCCATCTGATAAACCCTAATGCTGATACCTGTCCTGGAACCATCATAATCAATAATATAAACATGAATATCTGTTGTTTATATTTAAAATGATAGGCATGAATTGCATATGCCGTTAAAGAAGAAAAATAAACAGAGAAACCCGCTCCAAATGTAGCAACAATAAGACTATTCATAATACCCGATAATACCGGTAGATTTTCATTTTGTAAAACATTCTTCATATTAAACCAAAATGCATGTGCCGGTATCACGGAAAATCCTTTTTGAATATCAGCGTGCGCACGTGTAGCATTGATAATGAGCACATAAAATGGGAATAGACTTATGATTGCAAGAAAAATTAGCACGAAGTAGCAAAAACTCTTTTTGGTTATCGCTAGAATACTTTTACTTTCCATTAATTTTCTCCTTTCTTCTTCGTGATATTACTCGTTAATTTCTTAAATACAAATATACTTAATATTGCTGTAATGATGAACAGAATTACCGAAAGCGCACCTGCACGACCATAATTTTTATTGTACAGAAGATTATTTAAATACATAATCAAAGTCATACTCGTTCGATTCGGACCACCACTACCAGCAGTTAAAATTTGTGGAACATCAAACGACTGAATACCACCAATCATAGAGGTTATAAACACGTAAACCAATACAGGACGAATTAATGGGACCGTAATTTGTCTGAATATTTTTAATGATGCCGCCCCATCCATACGTGCTGCTTCGTAAATTGATTTGTCAACACCAAGAACCGCTACCATAAGTAAAATTGTTGTATTTCCAAACCACATTAAAAATCCCATCATTGCAATTAATGATCTAGTCCACCAAACATTACTCAGGAATCGAAGCGGTTTATCCAATATTCCCGCCGAAACTAGTATATTGTTAACCGGCCCAATATCTGAAAACAATGTAAAAAACAACATCGAAAAGGCTGCAGCCATAATCAAATTCGGCATATATATAACGGTCTTAAAAAATCCTTTTCCCTTCAGTTTCATTGCTCCGTCTGTCAGCCATACGGCAAGCACCAAGGACACTATGATTTGTGGAATAAATCCCAATAGCCATAATATAACTGTATTTCCCGCGTATTTTAACAAATCAGGTGTTATAATTGTTTTGAAATTTTCTATCCCTACAAAGGTTGGCCCTACTTGATTCAGTCCTGACATATAATTTTCAAACAAACTATTCCAAAAAGTATTAATCAACGGAATGAAAGAAAACAGAATGTAAGTAACGAAAAACGGGATTAAAAATATATATCCCCACTTTGCATAACTAACTCCCTTCTTCCTCATATCTGATTTTTTCATAATAATCACCATTCCTCTGCCACATATTTAGCAAACCACTACTCACTCTTATTTAATAAGAGTGGAACATGGCAAGGCAATTCGTCATGTTCCACATTAGCTTTATTTTTGTAATTCCGGATACTTCTCATTTGCTATCTTGTAGAAATTATTTAACGCTGTATCATAATCAACATTATTATCATAATAGTCGACCATTGCCTTATCCATGGCCTCATTTAGCCCTTGATCATAAATTGATGTATTCTTCATATCAATATTTAAAGCAGCTTCACAGAAATATGTATATGGATTTTGACCAGCTAGGAACGCACTGCTGAAATCACTTGCAGCCACTTCTTCCATTGCTTCTTTATTATTCGCAAAGTCGATTGTTTCTGTTGCCATTTTCTTCATTGAATCTTTTTCACAAGCGAAGAATTCCATGATATCTTTTACTTCTGCTACATTATCACTACCATTTGCGGCACATAACCATGTTCCACCCCAGTAAAAGGACTGTGGTCCAAGGCAAATACCATAATCTCCATAGATACCATTACCAACTTCTTCTTTACCACCATCTGCCACGGATTTCTCTAAAGAATTACCCATCAAGGTAAAGTTAACACCCCAAGTGGAGTAGAAAAAGCCTAATACCTTACCTTTTGGACCTTGATCAGCACTCCATCCATCTGACCAGATGCCATGTTTATTGTTGTAACCTTTGTCTGTATATTCCTTTGTTTGTTTCACCCAGTTAAGAATATTATTATCGATCACAATCTTATTTCCATCCACCCAAGGTGCGGACACATTATTTGAGAAGACTCTATAAGAATCACTATAACCGGCTAACATCTTATATCCCTTATCATTCGCCTTTTTAGCTACAGCATCAAACTTGTTCCAATCACTTAAATATTTCTGAACTTCTTTGGGATCATCTGTACCTAATACATCCTTCGCAATTGATCTACGGTAAGCAAATAATCCTGGGGAAGCGAATCCTGATACACCCTTAATTGCTCCATCCTTTGTAGTCATAATCTGTTTTGTATATTCGTACATTTGTGACATTTGATCCTTTGTTAATCCTACATCCTTTTGTACATCTAAAGTCACATCGGATTGAGCATACTTTAATGCATAGTCTGCTTCAACTAAAAACAAATCAACTTTTTTATCCGCTGATACATCTTTCTGCTTTGGAAGTGCTTCATCTAGAGCTTTTTGATATGCATTATCAGCGCTTGGAATCGTTACCCAATTAATCTTTACATCTTTCGGCAATCTACCGGTTGGAATATAATACTTATCCACCAGTGTTTTGAAACTCTCATTCCAACCGTAAATATTAATTACTTTACCACCTTCTGCTTTCTTTCCTGAATCCGCTGGTTTATCACTTTTACTACCCCCACAACCAACAAGACCTATTGCCATTACTAATACGATAATAACTGCTACTACCCTTCTTTTCATGGTTATCCTCCTTTTAACAAATCTTATCAATAGCACTGATTAATAAAGCCTTTTAATAAAACAGATAAGTCCATTCACATCCCTACTAATTTCCACAAATATACTAATTCGCAGGAATAAAAAATAACTTTATCTATCAATCATTGCTATTTTTCATATATCTTACGCTTATTATTTTATAATCTTGACATAAAAATTGTAATGATATAAACTGTTAAATAACTGATATATAGTGCTATATATAATTGGAGGTCTTATGAAGATTACATATATTGGATATAACCATGTTCACGATTCTGATTTTTTTATCGATCGACCTTTGGGTTCCGGTGATTATTTAGCACTACTCATTAAAAGTCCAGCCCTCTTTACAGTAAATGGAGTCAATATTAAAATTGACCCCAATACGTTCTTTCTATATAAAGAAGGGACACCCCAGTATTACCGTTCCTCCGGAGCAACATTCTCGAACGACTGGTTCCACTTTGAAATGACTGTTGAAGACCAACTATATCTTGAGAGCTTAAAGATTCCTTATGAGACACCTATCGCTATTAACGATATGGAATCCTACTCAATGCTTATAAATAGTATCAACATCGAACAATATTCTAATAATAATCATAAAGAAGACACCATCAATTGCTATATGCATATATTTTTCAATAAAGTCTCCGAAGCAATTCTTCGCGAAAGCACGAATGGTTGGGACAAAAACTATGATAAATTTTCTTTACTTCGTTCAAAAATATATAATCGCCCCTATCTAAACTGGACGATCGAAAACCTAGCACATCAAATCTGCCTAAGTCCATATTATTTTCAACGCCTCTACAAAAAGCACTTTGGGATAACCTGCATGACCGATGTCATTAATGCACGTGTGGATTATGCAAAACAACAGTTATGCACGACCAAACTTTCTATACGAGATATTGCTGAGAAATGTGGGTATGAAAACGATGTTCACTTCATGCGCCAATTCAAACAAATTACCGGCTTATCACCTACGAGGTATCGACAAACACAATTATCGGATAGTATGGTACTTCCTACGGTTAGGAAGAATAGGGTTGATATTTATTAGGCGGGTTTTACTATGTATAGGCAGGTAGCGCCATAATGGGTACAAAAGAGGGCAGCCTGTTTGGACTGCCCTCTAATCAGAGATTTATTTCGAATTATGCAAAAGTAGAACTTGTAATGTTCATGTGATTGGGATTTCAAGAACAATACTGAGACCAGAATCCGGGTTGTTCTCAGCCCATATTCTGCCTTCGTGAGACTCAATAATATCTTTGCATATAGAAAGACCCAATCCTGCTACGTTTCTACTATCATCGGATGTGAAAAAGGGTTCAAAAATATGACTTAGAATATCTTTGGGAACGCCCATCCCGTTATCCGAAACTTGAAATAGAACCTTGTTTTTTATTTGTGAACATTTTACAGAAATAGTCGGATTTTTGGTGTCTCCAAAATGTTTCATACTGTTGCCGATGATATTACTGAAAACCCTACGTATTTTAGAAAGATCAATTGAGATACTGACTGGCGTGCACTCATTTATCATATAGAATTGTATCCCTGTACTTTCCATATCATCCATATATTCCTCTTTTATTAACTGGCATAGTTTGTCCACAAACAATTTCTGCTTATTAAAAGCAGGATGGAGATTGAAACTCAAATAATCGTCAAACTCGCCGATCAGAGTCTTTATAACATCTGCTTTTTCATAAATTGTATCAATATAGCGCATCTTTCGGTCTTCCGATAGCCTTCCACTCTTGATCCGTTCTGCATAACCCATAACTGAGGTGAGTGGGGTTTTAATATCGTGAGAAATCGACGCGATGATACGGCTTTGTTTTTGCTTTTCCTCACTTAAATTGTTGGCTAATAGCACAAAACTATTCTGCAGTTTTCCGATTTCATCCGTTCTTCGGAGGGACTCCGGCACTTTTCCCATATTATAATCTCTGATTGATTTCTGTAATTCTTCAATCGGTTTTACATACTGGAGATACAATACAATCGTTACCGTCAATAGAATGCAAAATAGAATACCAATTTCTGCTTCCAATAGAGAACGAATAGGAGGCATTTCATATGCATTTTGAATAGACAGTGGCTTAGTTATCTTCAGTAGCATATAGATATCTTCAGATCTATGAACAATTCCTGTTGATTGGATGAAAAGCGAAGCTTCCTGAGACACCTTTGTTTCAAAAACCAAATGACCATCTAGCGTCTGTAGTTGGATATTGTATCTCGCTTTTTTTGAAAGCTGAGACAAATAGTCCTGATAGTCCGGGTAGGTACTTACTTCCTTTGATATTTTTTGCACATCCAAATCGAGTGCCGTTTGCTTTTCATCAAAATGATTGGAAACCCTTGTTGAAATGAACAGATTATAGAATAGAATGAGTGCAAAAATATTGACGAGTAACGCAATCAGTACAGTGAACGCTAATTTCAAACGCATACTCATAGACAATGCCTCTGCGGCGTTACTAATTTATATCCAACACCCCACACCGTTTTCAAATACTCATTATTTGGGTCGAGCTTGGCACGTAGATTTTTAATGTTAACTGCAACAGTACCAATATCGCCGTAATCGGGACCCCATACTGCATTAAAAATCTGTTCCTTGGAAAGAACATGTCCCGAATTTTCAATAAAATACCGCAGAATCTGAAATTCACGATGAGAAAGTTCGACTAGTTGTCGGTTTTTATACACTTCGTAACTTTCCTTATTTAGTGTAATCGTATCGAACTGTAGGATATTGTCTTTTGCTTTTTCTGTATCGCGATGTTCTCGCCGAATGTGCGCCTTTACACGGGCAACCAGCTCTTCCACCACAAAAGGTTTTGAAATATAATCATCAGCCCCCATTTCTAAACCCACAAGTGTATCAACCATCCTGCTTTTGGCAGTTAAAAAGAGGATTGGGCAGGAAACACTGTCACGTATTTTTCGACAGAGCGTAAGTCCATCCATCTTCGGCATCATAATATCTAAAATAATTAATTCAAACTCTGTTTCTTTTATCTGTTTTAGAGCAGATTCTCCATCGTTATAGATAAGGGTATGAAAGCCCTCATCTTCCAATGCATCCGATATCAGGTTTGCGATAGCAACATCATCATCTACAATTAGTATATCCTTCATATTCGGCACCTCACTTCATTCAATATGTGAATTCCATTATAACACAGAAAAATTATAGAAAAACACAAAATAAATTAAGAATTATTAAAGTGGTGCTCTTAATAATTCTTAATTTTTGTCCCCTAACCATTTAATTTTTGTATGGTAGGATAGAATGAGCAACGTAACCGAGAAAGGGGTACAAAAAATGATATTTAACAGAATTATAAAAAGAAAATGGACTGTTATAATTGTCTGGGCTATTGTTCTTGTCTCAGCTATCCTTACCATGCCTGCAATGGGACAGCTAGTACGAGAAAAGGGTCAGACGAGCGTTGGAGATAATTATTCTTCTTCTATAGCGAAAACAATCCTCAATAAAATGAACGATACAACTGACAACGAAAAGCAGTTCAATATGATTCTTGTTTATTATAATCAAAATAAACTGACTGTTGATAATAAAAATTCAATTCAAGAAAAAATAATTGCACTTTCTAACAATATGTCACAACATCAGGTTTTGTCCATAAACAACATATTCGAGAACGCGGATCTTGAAGATCAATACATTTCAAAAGACGGAACCACATTGCTTGTTCCAATTACTTTGAGCAAAGAACACGACACCGTCAGCAACATCCGCACAAATATTATCAATGAAATGAAAATAGACTCACTTGAACTTCAAGCCACAAGCTCGGATCTTATTACAGAGGATTTTGCAAGGACTACAGAAAAAGGTGTACAAAAAACAGAAATGATTACAATTGTTTTTATTGTGATTGTTCTACTAATCATCTTTCGTTCCCCTGTAACACCTTTAATAAATCTGGCTACTGTCGGTTTGACCTTTATGGTTTCACTTAATATAGTGTTACAGCTTGTTAATTATTTTGGATTTCCGATATCAAACTTTTCCCGTGTATTCTTAATTCTAATTCTATTTGGAATCGGAACTGATTACACGATGTTATTATTTATGCGGTTTAAAGAGGAGTTAGGATGCGGGGCGGACAAAAGTACAGCCATTTATAATACTTATAAGACAGCTGGAAAAACAGTACTGTTTAGTTCCCTTACGATATTTATTGGGTTTACTTGCCTATATTTTGTGCAGTTCAATCTCTTCAAATCAGCTTCTGCGGTCGCTATTGGTGTTGCTGTGTTAATTCTGGTTCTATATACCTTTGTTCCGGTTATAATGATGCTGTTAGGAAAACATCTTTTCTGGTCTCCCTTTAAAACCAAAGGGCATGCGGAAAGTCGTATATGGGAAGGTGTTTCGCGATTTTCAACACGACTTCCGTACATAACTTCTATTTTATGTGCGCTAGTTTGTTCTACGGTTCTTTTATATAATGGGAATCTTTCCTATAATAACATGTCAGAAGTTGACCCTTCCTACTCATCTGTTGTAGGATACAATCTAATTACAGAACATTTTGGTTCTGGACAAACTGCTCCAGCTACGATTGCTCTTGAGAGTTCCCAATCAATGAATAATCAAATTAATATGGAACAGTTGGATCGGCTTACTGAAGTAATTAAATCAGTAGATGGTGTCGATTCGGTATACAGCGTAACACAGCCAAAAGGTGCGAAAATAGATGAGCTATATCTTGATAGTCAACTCAAAACTGCCACTGATGGGCTAGCCAATGCGCAGGATGGCATCGATGAAATCAAGGACGGTTTGAAAAGCGCAGTGACACAGATACAATCTTCTTCCGGAAATGCTGGTTCTCTAGAACAATTACAGTCTGGAACCAATAATCTGATAACGGGTATTTCTTCGCTAAAAAGTGCCTCTGGAAAAGTATCTACAGGACTGGAAAGCTTGGGAAAAGGTACAGAAACATTGTCGGGTAATCTTGGAACATTGAAAACGTCTTGTGAAAAGTTGAAGAATGGTCTAAACAACAGTGCGTCGGTATCGGAGCAGATTACTAAAGGAATTGGAAGTGTAAACAAAAGTATTTCTTCCATGCAAACTATGATTGATCAATTGAGTAGTACCTCAAATGACTTGGCTCCTAGTATAACAAATATTTCAACACTTTTAGGAGATGTCAAATCGAATTTATCAAGTGTTGGAACAAACGTCAATGTAATTGGAACAAATGCCGGTGCTTTAAGTAAGCAGTTGAATCCGTCTGACAGTCAGTATGATACACAAATGCAAGAAGTAGAGAATATTATAACCAGTACCAAGAATATTGGTACGTCTCTTACGACAGTTAAATCGAATCTTACAGAAGTTCAGACGGCGCTTGGCAGTTTTTCCTCTACTAATACAAGTCAGTATATTTCACAGGCGCAGGCAGGGCTTGATAAGATATCATCTGCTCTTTCAAAACTAGAGTCGGCCAGTTCACAACTAAATGCAGGACTGATAAATGCAACAGAAGCTCAATTAAAAATTACGTCAGCAGTATCACAGCTTTCTGATGGGGCCAAACAGCTAAATGATGGTTTACAAAAAGTAGCGGATGGACAGAAAGCAATTAATGAGGGATTAGCAAAGCTTTACGATGGGGCGAAAACATTACAAGCTGGACAAAAAGAACTGATTGATGGTGTTGAGAAACTGACAAAGGAATCGGAGAAACTAACCAGTGGGCTTAATGATGCAATTGATGGACTTGACAAAGTGTCAAATGGGCTAACATCTGCGAATGAATATTTAGGTGGTCTTTCCACATTCAAGGACGCAGACTCCATATTCTATATTCCGGAAGATAAAATCGATGGAGATGATTTTGGGAAGTCCCTAAATAGATATATGTCAGAGGACCATAAAATAACAAAAATAACAATCACCCTGAGTGTCGACCCCTACTCTCCTCAGGCGATGGAAATCATAAACAAGATACAGGACAAAATAGACAGTTATCTTTCCGTATCCACCCTTAATATATCATCCTGGGGAATATCCGGTACGGCACAGAGCAATGTAGAATTAGATAATATGTCAAACAGTGATTTTAATTTTGCAAGAACAATTATGTTAATCGGTATTTTTATTGTATTGGTAATAATCACGCACGAGATATGGATGCCCATTTTTATAACCATTTCTCTGATTGCGTCATACTACATAGCCATGACTTTATCAAGTATCGTTTTCCATCAGATTATCGGATTTGGTGACCTATCCTGGAATGTACCGTTTTGCTCATTTATTATGATAGTTACTTTGGGCGTGGATTATAGTATCTTTTTAATTATGCGCCAGAAGGAGAATGTAGGACTATCCGATATGGAATCCATTGTGCTATCCTGCAAAAAAGTTGGTTCCGTAATTACTTCAGCAGCACTGATTCTGATGGGAACGTTTGCAGCTCTGTATCCATCCGGAGTCAGAACTTTGATGGAGTTATCTGTAACGGTTGTTATCGGCATTTCATTATTGTGTTTGGTGTTTATTCCGATATTTATTCCTACCATGATAACGATAAAATCCAAATTACTTGGGCAAAAGCAGACATAAAAATATAGATAAAGAAAGGGTTCATACTATGGCACAATACACAATAAAAAAAGTTCTTAAAACAATCGGTTTTGCACTACTATTAGTGCTTTTATTCGGCATAGTTCTAGTGTTGATGATTAGTAGCAAGGAGCGCTGGTTTGCTTATCTGATTCTGGCCACCTGTGTTGGATCGCTCATTTACCTAAGATGTACGAAAATCTGGCGTGGATGGAGAATTCCGCTATATTGGATATTAGCGATTGTTGTTGCATGGGTTGGTCTGTTTGCAGGCCAGCCTTCCACAAATATTCAACCTTACACTCCACAGAAATTGGAGCAGCCCAGCGCTTCCTATCAGCTTTTGCTGAATAACTTAACTATTGTGGATACGCGGACTGGTAAACTAACTACCAATATGAGCATTCTTTGCGACAATGGAAAAATCAAGGATATTGAACCTGCTGGCACGGTCAAAACAGACAACGACACAAAGATCATTGATGCCACCGGAAAGTATGTGGTTCCCGGGTATCTGAATATGCATATGCATGTAATTGGAGAGGAGAACACCCAGGAATCAATGGCTCTTCTACTTGCCAACGGCGTAACCGGATTCAGACAAATGAGCGGCTCGCCTGAACTTCTAGGGGAATGGAGATCCGGTGCCTTTACCAGCTCTACGAACGAACCGGCACTACTAACAATGCCCATCGGTATTTTAACTCCAATGAATGCTCCCACACCCGAGGTTGGCGTTAAATTTGTCCGCCAGCAGCAAAAAGAAGGGGTCGACTTTATAAAAATAGGTGGTATTTCACCGGATGTATTTAATGCCGTTCAAGCTGAGGCCAATAAGTTTAATATTCCGGTGGAGGGACATGTGCTTTCCGATATGGACTTGAAAGAGGTCTCAAAAAATGGTTTCCACAGCGTGGAACACTTTGGTATCAACAACGGGGCTCTGATTTCCTGCTCTACAGACGAAAAGAACTTGAGAGCACAAGCAACAGGGGTTCCCTCTCAGATAACTGAAAATCCAATATTCGTTCAACTCATGAAGATTAAGGGCTTTCAAGATTTTGCAAACGAGCAATTTATCAAATGGGGCACGAAGACCTCAGGCGGTGCGAAAGATGAAACTCAACTAACACATATCATCAACACTTTTAGCGATGAAAAGGCAAAAGAGCTTGCTGATGTATATGTCGAGAACAATACATGGCAATGCCCGACTATGGTACGCATGCATTCCGGCTTATTCAGCGGTAGTGGCGAAACCACTGCGCAGAAGCTCTATGATCTCTATTATAAATTATTAAAGATCTATGATTCAAAAGGTGTTAAGCTATTGGCTGGTACGGATGGAAGTGAAGGCAACGCCATTCATCAAGAATTTGATGAACTTGAAAAAGCGGGCATTTCACCCCTTCATGTTCTCCAAATGACAACCCTAAACGGAGCTGAGTTTTTGGGACGTTTGGACGATATGGGTACCGTAGAAGTTGGCAAGAATGCAGATTTAGTACTTTTAGATGCAAATCCCATAGAGAGCGTTCAAAATCTTCATACGATTAACGCTGTGATACGTGCAGGTTCCTATCACGATAAGGACGAACTGAATGCGACTAAGGATAAGTTTAAGGAGCAATAATAAAAATGAGTTACGTGAAAAGCCATCAAACCATTATACAACAATGGTTTGATGGCTTCTTATATACAACCCGTATTTATGAAAATAAATGAACCTTGAATCTTTTGCTATTCTTCCGCTTCAATCGCTTTTATCCGGTGAATGAGCATATCGATCGCAATATCATTCATACCACCCCGAGGAATAATAATATCAGCATATTTCTTGTATGGTTCAACAAATTGTTCATGCATTGGCTTAACAGTATTGGTGTACTGGTCAATCACTGATTCTAAACTTCTTCCACGCTCGTTTACGTCTCTTATAATACGTCTCATCAATCTTTCATCTGCGTCAGTATCTACAAATATCTTAATATCCATAAGATCTCTTAGTTCCGCATTCTCATAAATCATAAATCCTTCTACGATGATTACTTTAGCCGGATTTACCTTAACTGTTTCTGCAAGCCTAGTATGCTCTGTATAGGAATAAACCGGACGATCTATCGCTGTTAATTGTTTTAACTGTCTAATATCATTTACTAATCGTTCTGTTTCAAACGCATTTGGATGATCATAGTTTATTTTTGCTCTTTCATCAATCGACAAATGATCATGTGGAATATAATAAAAATCGTGGCTGAGCAATACCACACTATCTTTACACTCTTCTTTAATTCGATTGGCTACCGTTGTTTTTCCTGACGCGGAACCTCCCGAAACACCTATTACAATGCTATTTTTCATTCTTATCCTCCATGTATGTTGAGAAATATTGTGATTTTATCATGCCATTGGCACAAGAACACTATTCACTAAAATAAAACAAAAAGCTTAAAAAACTTAAACAATTATACATCAATAAATGCAAAAAAGAAAGGGAATCGATCTCTCTTCTAAAAGTTGCTTACACATTATTCGTTATCAATTTGTCTAATACTGGCTCCAGAAGGTAACGCACCCATAACCACTTTTTCCCACGGGGCTCCTATTACGTTATCCAATATAACGATCGCGCCTTTGTCATCCTGTGTTCTAATTAGTCTTCCACAACCTTGTTTTAATTTAAGCCCCATTTCAGGGTAATCTACTGTGATGACAGGATCGAGCCCTTTTTCACTTGCCTCTTTCCGTTGCACTTCAATAAAAGGATCTAGAGAAGGAAACGGTAGCTGCCATATAACAAGCAATGAAAGTGCCCCACCAGGCACATCAATTCCTTCCCAAAAATTTGCACCAATTAATACCGAATTCTCTACTTCTCGAAACTTTTGAACAAGATAACCCGGATCCCCTTCATCTTCGCATAAAACCTCGAAAGATAGCTGGTATCTTTTTAGTCTCCTTCTGATTTTTCGTACCTGTTGCAGTGAATTGGTAAGTACGAGAGCTCGTCCCCCATTTTGATTTAGGAAAGTTACTAATTCTTCAATCCCTTGGGTAAATCGATCTTCAATCCGATTCGAGGATTGGGTTAAATAGACAACCACTTGCTTTTCTAGATCAAAAGGACTTCCAACAGTCGATTTGGAGGGCTTATTTAACCCAAGCGATCGTATAAAATAGCTAAAATCACCTTCGTTACTTAACGTGGCCGAAGTAAACACCACCGGCATTGCCATCTGAAATAAATCCTGGTCAAGCATTCTATTTAAATCCCTCGGAACTACCCAGAAACTACTATCCCGTTGATCAACCCAAGAAATCGTATCTTTACTTCTATTTCTACAGAATCTGTCTAGCGCACTTATGGCTCTTTCAATTTGACCTTCATATGCTTGTATTTGACTAGGTGGTAAAGACTCCGTATATAGTTCTTGTTCAATTTGCAGCTCAAGAAGGAAGTGATCTAATGCTTTATGAAAGGTATTCGCCGCTTTCAGTAAAGTATCATTCATACGAATAGATAGTCGTATTGAACCTTCGGCTGCTAAGACGGAGCTTTCTAAATATGCGAAAAAATCACCAGAAGCCTGTTCTATGGCACTCGTTGCCAGACTTAATGAAGCCCTCGCACCCTGTATCTGTTCAAACGCGAGAATCATAGTGTCTATTTCTTCCCTATAAATAAAATGCCCTGCCTGCATTGCAGCAGGAATCAATATTTTATGTCCCTCATCGAAAATAACCGCCGAATAACTTGGTAGTATAGGCAATTTCCCATCCATTATTCTATCCTTGCGTGTCCATAAATCCTGAAAATAAATATCATGATCCACAATCAGGATATCACTCGTAGTTCGATATTGTTCCCTTGCCTTAACTAGTTTGCAAAAGCCACGGTTATCACAGATATCACAAGCCATTGAATCGTTCCACCCAATCAGATTCCATACACGATCCGGAATGGTCGGCATTTCTGAACGTTCCCCTGTATTTGTATTGGTTATCCATTGATTAATCTCACCTGACATCGTATTAAAATCTTCATTATTTTCATTCACTCGTACATCGCAGATATACTGACGTGGATCCTTTGCCATTCGTGCATCGATCTCTAATCCAAGAAGCCTTGAAAGCTTCTTAATATCTCCCCCATCTCCAGCAAGTTGTTCTTGAAGTGCTGTGGTGGCACAGGCTATCACTACCGGTTTCCCACTAAAGCGAGCATAGGCAATTGCTGATAGTAAGTAAGCAATTGTTTTACCTGTACCAAGACCTGCTTCCGCTAAGTGGACTTTTTTATCACAAATCGCATCTGCTAGTTGAAAAGCCGTAAATATTTGTTCCTCTCTAACTTCATACCCATGTTCCGGAAGGATATCATAAAAAACATCGCCTATCCAATCACCTAACTTTACTTGAAATTCTTCTTTACTATTATAATCAAAAGGCTCTTTCAACCTTGCACTCATATTTCTTTTACTCCAAAATATCAATATTTATTGTAGAAATGCATATTATCCTACACATATTCTCTCATAATACTTCATTTGCCATGAGTTTTCAAATGATATTTCATGGAATCTCCTCATCGTTCTTGACCCATGAAATAGTTCCATTAAACTTAGCAATTAGATACGATAAAAGAAGCATTAGTCAATCAAAAATCTACTCTTTAATAATTCAACCAATTCATCCACAAATACATATGTACTGTCTTGATTTATGATATCCATATATTCTATACTTAGCAACTGGTACAGCAGAAGCTTATAATATTCCTTAATGGCTGAGGGAATCGCGGTATTATTACTGTCCGACTCCTTAAGCTTTATAATACCTGGCAACATCATTTTTACCTGTGCGCAAATAAGGTGGATGGAAACTTGTTTACAGTAACCTTTTTGAACAGCACTATCATAAAAGCACTCAAACCGTTTTTGTGCGAAGTCAAGAGCTATCATATAATCAGATAGAATATTTGGAAATTTACTCTCTAAGTGCATTATAAATTTGGAACTAGAATATGCTCCTGTAATAACTCCCTCAAAATACATATTCGATAAGCATTCAAGAATCCCATTGATACCGTGGTCTGTTGTAAATTGTACTGCATTCAAATGAGCGATTCGTTCATTTATAATCTCACGTATAATATCTTCTTTACTCTTAAAATACTTATATATAGTTGCTTTACTTATTTTAACTTGTTTCGCAACTTCGTCCATTGAGATTCCTTCAATGCCGTGTTTTACATAGAGAGAAAAAACATGGTGAATCAAACAGATTTTTTCATCACAAGTAATTGACAGTGGCATACCATATTCCTCCATATCTTTATTTTCAATTTGGAAAACAAAATCCCAAGCTCGGTTTAAACTAAATCTTTAATATCAGTTTAAACTAAATTGTTGACATTAGTTTAAACCGATGTTATCATTGCAATACTTATTTGTCAAGAAATTCATAAAAACATGTATAACTAAGTTAACACAATCACAAACTTAAAGGAGGTTTTAGCAAGCAATATTACTGGATTAAAAATGGGTAAACATGCAATAATCTCAGCGAATACAATAAAAATCACTATATTAAAGTAACGATCTTAGTACTCATGGGTTCGTAAAGAGAAAATAAATACATGTTAATCTAACCATCACAATATCAACTAAAAAACGGAGAAAACATTTGATGAATACACAAGAATTTTCTATGAAAAAAGCATTTTTACAACTAACTGCTGTGATATTTGGCATGTTCATGGTTATTTTGGATAGTACTGTCGTGAATGTCGCTATGAATACCTTAACAAAAGATTTACACGCTTCAATTTCGACCATGCAATGGACAATTACTGGGTACACATTAGCGGTAGCAGCGGTGATACCATTGGCAGGGTGGATGATGGATCATTTTGGAGCCAAAAAAATTTTTATCATCTCCATTATATTCTTCACCTTAGGCTCGCTTCTTTGCTCGTTTGCGAATACCCCAGAGCTATTAATCGTATTTCGAGTAATTCAAGGCTTGGGTGGCGGTATGGTTGCACCTATTGGCATTGCAATGGTATTCCGTATTGCACCAGCTGATAAAGTTGGTGCCTTAATGGGCATGATTGGTATTCCTATGCTACTTGGACCAGCTCTTGGCCCTTTACTTGCTGGTTATTTTGTTGAATATCAAACTTGGCATTGGATTTTCTTGGTAAATGTTCCAGTAGGGATAATTGCTGTATTATTTGCAGTTAAATTCTTGCCACATTTCGATCGCAAACCAGCACCAAACCTTGATATTTTAGGCATGATTTTAGCTCCGATTGCGTTTTCCATGCTTGCTTATGGAGTGAGTGAAAGTTCTAAAGGTTGGAGCGAAAAAAGCACCTTATTAGGTCTTATCGTCGGCGGACTTGCATTGATTTTATTTGTGATTGTCGAACTGCGTCATACAAATCCAATTTTGGAATTAAGGGTATTTAAGTCACCTGGTTTTGCACTCGGAGCTGTCACAACCTGGCTAATGCAAATTGCTCTTTTGGGAATGTTTTTAATTATTCCATTGTTTTTACAGACAATTAAAGGCTTTACACCACTAGAAACCGGACTTGTTATCTTCCCACAAGCAATTGCTTCTGGGCTAATGATGCCGATTAGCGGAAAACTTTATGACAAATTTGGAGCTCGACCTTTGGCAATTGTAGGTCTTGCCATTGTTACTGGAACGCTTTTTACGCTTTCAAACTTAAGTATAGATAGTAGCAAAACTTTCTTCATCTTATGCCAAATTTCAATGGGTCTTGGCATGGGAACAACAATGATGGCATTAAACACACACGTATTACAGTCAGCACCTCGTGAACTCGTAAATCGTGTAACACCACTTACATCAGCAATGCAACAGATAATGGTTTCCTTTGCTGTAGCAGGTATGATAAGTTTCTTAACCTCTAGATCAACTCATTACATGAGTACAATAAAAGACCCAGCAGATATCAATGCTAAATTAAATGCAATGGTAAGTTCATTTGGAGATACTTTTCTACTTGCAGCAGGAATCGCTATACTCGGCTGGCTAATCGCTTGGACTTTGAAGAGACCGAAAATGCAAAAAGATGGCGAAGGAAATCAGCCAAATGCTGCAATGATGTCAGGTCACTAATCGATTTCGTAATTAAATTTGATCTGTACCCAAAAATCTGTAACTGGATGAAACTCGCTACGCGAGTTTCTCCTGTTATTGCAGGTTCGCCGGGCAGGAATGATAGGGTTGGCTGCAACAACTTTCCGTTAAGTTTCTAGAGTAAAAGAAAGTAAACTCGCATTACCTCCTCCGGTATAAGTAAAATAAATCGAATGAACTCCATCTTCTATCTCTAAATCCGAAGCATATTCTTCCCAGACATTGGTATAGTTTACCGGGAGTTGTGCGAATACCGGCCCATCCCACGCTGTTTTCAACTCAAATGTCCCGTTTGCATATCCACGAACTTTAATTTTAATTCTCTTCACACCCTGACACTCAAAATACTTAAAACCTATCGTTGTTGAATCAGTTATATTCCCAATATATCCCGGTTCTTCATCCCCATCTCGTCCATCCTGCATAATCTTAGGAAAGCAACCGCTACCCACATAGATTGACTCCTCTTTGGTAAAAAGATTACATGCAAGATATCCATAATATTCTCCTTCTCCTCTAAGCGGATCATGATTTAGACCGCAGGATGTCAACTCAACCTGTGGAATTGTTCCATCCGGCAGTATCGTCAACAGCTCTGCACACCCTTGTCTACTGTACCAGGTTCCATTTGTATGTCGATGGTAAAAAACATACCATTCCCCATTTATTTCAATTATGCTTCCATGATTGTTGGCACCATATGCCATAGGCTTTGTCGCAGGTTTATAGCTATCAATATGTAAATCACAGTTACTTATAATCACTCCGCGATAGACAAAATCTTTTGTCGGGCTTTTACTTGTAGCATAGCATAATTCATGCATGGCAATAGAAGAATAAATAAAATAATAAGTATCTCCCATTTTGCGAATGGAAGATGCTTCAAAAAACTCATGTCCTTCAAATCCACTTTCATCACTGTAAGGTGCACTCGGTACTACAAAAATTGGAGCTTCTATTATAGTTAGCATATCCATCCCAAGTATTGTTGCCATTGCTCCATTTCTTGAAACGTCCTCCTTCTCGCAGAATCCAGTATATAGATAGACCTTATCTCCCTCAAGCAGTACAGCCGGATCAAACTGGGGCTGGTCGCCCTGCCTCTCTCCCAATCGGGTGCCATCCTCATAATGCACATAACCATAAAATTCGAATCTACCATTTGGTCTGTCACAAACAGCAACCGAGACTACAGACACCTTATCTAGCACATAATACAAATAATATTTTCCATCAAATCCCTGAACCAAATCTGGTGCATATAGACACATTTTTCCTTCCTTATTTAATGGGTCAGAGGTCTTTGGATAGATTACACCTTCGTATCTCCAATCACTTAGATCATCAACCGGTGCTGACCAACCTACATAATCTCCAAGACAGAATACATGACCATTATATAGATCATGAGATCCATACACATATACTCTACCATCATACACATGAGGCTCTCCATCCGGTACATATTCCCAGGATGGTAAATAAGGATTAAATGCTTGTTTTTTCATAATCTTCTTCCTCCCATTTCATGTCAGTATATAATTAATAGCATGTGTTTGCAGTGTTACTTAATTGCCCATATTATCGAAACCTCTAAATGCTTTTCCCAATAAACCCAGTCATGAACCCCTTCACCCTCCTCATAATAATGCTCAACATCATTCGCTATCATAAAGTTATGGAGCTTCCTGTTTGATTCAATGAGAAAATCATCTTTACCACATACAAAATAGATATCAGGAAACTTTTTCATTGATGTTTTTAGAACTTCCATGCAATATCTTGGATCCTTAGTGGTAAATCTAAGCGCCTTAGGATCCTGGAAAATTCTTTTCTGATATTTCGCATCCGATACCTGATCCGGTATAAAGTCACCCTTGTCGGCAATATTTATCTCAATATAAGCACCTGATAAGCTAATTATTTTAGAGAATGTATCAGAGTATCGTAGCCCATTAATCATTGCTCCATATCCACCCATGGAAATACCCCCAATAAAGGTGTCTTCTGCTCTACTTGATAAGCGGAACATACTTCTTGTTACCTCTACAAGTTCTTTGCCTATAAAAGCACTGAAATTCTCACCCTTATCAATATCCTCAAGATAGAAGGAATTTTCACCACTTGGGAAAATACATGCTAAATTATACTTAACCGATAATTCCTGCATTTCTGGCCCACAGAGGTAATCATTACAATCACCACTATACCCATGGAGCATATACAACGTTTTAAAACCACTGCTTTGTAAAACAGTATCTTCCTCAGTATGCTCCATCTTAATCGTTGGAATGATAGCACTAAAGCTTACGCTACGCTTCAAGTACGACGATTGAAATCTCACTTTAACAATAGCCACTGAAACGTCCCCCTTAATTATATTTTAAAGAGATTACACCATATTCTTGATTGGCATTTTCTTAATGTTAAACAAATTATTGATTTAGTATATCTTATACTTTCCGGCTAACATGAGCAGACAGAAAAAGTACAAGCAATTATCATAATATCTACGCTCTCCTTTGCGAAGAGGTGTATTCCAAAACTCCTTTACCCACTCCAGACGATATTTACCTGTAGCTGCCAGTGATCCTGCAGCGTTCGTTGCAATAACTGCTACTGGATGCAATGCTGGCTGGTCTAGAGCTCTTCCATCGATTAGATAATTAGAATATTGGCCGTATTTTGTATTATCACTAAAAAACGATTGTAATTTGTCAATAATATCGCCCAAAGCTGCATCGACATGAAACCAGGATGCATCAAGACCTATATTCATAGCCACACGATAGGCGTCAGAATAAAACTGCCCGTCATGGAATAAACGCTTTGGTGTACCATCAAATTCTGCATACTCGGAGGCCATACCAGTAATCGGATGACAGGCAAGCTCCAGATACTTACGACTTTCTTCTGCTGCTTTCTTCCAAAAAGCTCTGTCTTCTTCATTCGCCCTTAAGGCAAAAAGCTCATAAAAATGCGGCAGATGATAGGACGGATCGGAAAAAGGCGCTTCCGGAACAAATTTTATATAATGGTTACCCGGATCCCACATAGGACTTCCCTCTAATACTAACTCTGATTGGTGAATGCAATGCTTCAATATATCTCTCCCCTGTACACTATAATCAAAAGGTGCAGCACCATCACCCCAGCGTTCACTTGCAAAAAATAGTGCCATAGCAAAATATTCTTCACCATCCGGAGCCGGACCTTGTGCATTCTTTTTCCCATCCGGCGCTACTGACCAGGCAAAATATCCTTCATACTTTCCACAGCTCTGATACATAAAGGTCTTCGAAAATAACCACAGACGATCAAAGATATCTTTTTGGTTCATCTGAACTGCCATCATCATTCCGTAACTCATTCCCTCGGATCTGGCATCAATATTGCCTGTATCAAGCATATATCCTTTGTCTTCACCCATTTCAAAATATATCTTTTCCTGTGGATCGAAGAATAATGTTTCAAAGACCTGAGTAATTCTTTTTTCAATTTGTTCCTCTGTTATTTCTATATCTGATAATAAATTCTGATATACTCCAGTATAAAAAGCACCGTTATTCATTCTTCTCAATCTCCTTTTTGAGTTCACATAAAATTACATAATCCTGATCAGCCTCCGAAAATCCGTTAATGTTACGCAAAAGAAAGAACAGGGCATAATTTTTATACTCTGTCCTTTCCGGATATTCAGGTGCCTTGTCTTGTAAAAACAAATTACTCTTTTACTCCGCCGATCGTCAAACCACTGACAAAGTACCGTTGCAAAAATGGATATACACATAAAATTGGTACAGCGGACACAACAGTAATCGCTGCACGTAAAGCCAGTGGTGTTGTTACCTGACCGCCTTGTCCGGCTACTGCCGCTGCGCCTGCCATACCGCCTTGATTCGTTCCTGCGTTCATAGCACTTGCCAGTAGTCTCTGCAACTCGTATTGAAGCGTGGACAGCTTTTGGTCTCCTGAGTTATACAGAAGCGTATCAATCCAACTATTCCAACTACCTACCGCTACGAAGAGTGCAATAACCGCAAGCGTTGGCTTGCACAGTGGCATAACGATACGCCACCATATACGGAAATGTCCCGCACCATCAATTTTGGCAGACTCCATAAGCGATTCGGGGATAGACTTCATATATGTTCGTATAACGATAAGGTTGAAAACACTGATAATATTCGGTACCCAATATGCTTGAAATGTATTCAACATATGTAAATCCTTTATCAATAAATAGTTCGGGATAAGACCAGCGTTAAAGTACATTGTTATCACGAATATAATCGTAATTGGTTTTCTTAAAAAAAACTCTTTCCGACTAAGTGCATATGCCAACATCGATGTAAAAAAGACATTCGTGAGTACAATAACAATCGTCTTTGACACGCTAATAAAAAATGCATCATAAATCGTATACATATGAAAGACGACTTCATAATTCTTTAGCGTGAACATTCTGGGCCATATTTGAATTCCACCTTTTACCGCATCCAGTCCATCATTAAAGGAGATCGCCAGTGTGTTCAGCAGTGGATATATCATTAACGCAGACAACAATAATAAGATGCCTGTATTTAATATTGTGAATATAATGTTCCCTAGTTTCCATCTCTTAATCTTCACTTGTTCGCCTCCTTAAACCAGTGTTTCTTCACCTAGCCGCCCGGCTATAAAGTTGGCCAGCCCAACTATAATGATGGCTACAACTGTCTTAAACACACCAGCCACAACAGCCAAACTGTAATTTCCCATCTGATAGCCATACCGCATAACAAATACATCGATTGTTTCTGCTTTTTCTACTACTAGCCCGTTGCCTAAGAAATATGGAATTTCAAACCCTGCCTCTAAAATGTAACCAGTAGACATAATCAACAGTATGACGATGGTTGGTCGAATGCCCGGAAGCGTAATATTCCATATCTTTCTAAAGCGACCTGCACCATCCATTACTGCCGCTTCGTAAAGTGTCGGGTCTATGGCTGTCATAGCCGCTAAATACAAGATGGTATTCCAGCCCAATTCCTTCCACAAATTACTACCTGCAGCGATGCCCCAAAAATAGTTGGGGTTCGAAAGGAACTTGATCGGCTCTTTCACAATATGTAATGACATGAGCAACGAGTTGATAAATCCACCAGAACTTGGTGCAGAGAGTGCAACCGAAACAATACCTGCCACAATAATCCAGCTAAGAAAGTGTGGCATATATGTAATATTTTGAAGAACGCGCTTGAATGCCACGTTTTTTACCTCATTCAGCATCAGTGAAAGCAGAATCGCAAATATCGTACCAAGGGCCAATGTCAGTATGCTCTGCCCCAGTGTGTTTACAATGGCCCGTGTGAATCGCTCACCCATAACACCCGTAAATAACTTCTTAAAATTGTCAAATCCAACCCATTTCTGATGCCACAGACCGCGCCCCGGCTTAAAGTTCTGAAATGCGATAGCCCACCCATATATCGGTACATATTTGAACAAAATTTGATATAGAAGTAACGGTATACTCATGAAGAGCAAGACTTTCTGGGACAAGATGGTAGACCACACGCTTTTTTTTCTTTTTTTATCCAATCTGGCACCTCCCACAAAATGGGGGGGCCTTGGCTCCCCCCATAATCTTGCAAAAATTCAGTGATTACTTCCAGTTTTTAAGACGCTCCTGAATGCCTTTGTTTATTGAATCTTCATATACCTTTACATCTATTTTTTTAATAGCATTAACATATTTGGTCCAGTTGCTTTCGAATTGATCTGTTGAACCCGTAATTGCTTTTGGAACATACTGCACGGCCGTATCAGTAATCTGTTGGTTAACCTGATTGGCATCGTCACTCAGTGTGATATTCCAACATGGATAATACACTGGGTTTTCAGGCGGTGTGTTTACGAACTGACGCCATGTCTGCTTGTTATAGGCTTTCATGAAATCCTTATCGTAATTAGTTAATGTATCGTAGAATTCCTTAGGTTGGTCATCCGGGCTGTAGGCATTACCATCGGTAAACTGTCCATTGTGCTTCGGCAACAAATCGAGTAACGCAACTAAACGGTTGCTGGCACGCCAAGTTAAATCCTTGTAATTCACACGCTGCTGCTCATTACGGTAAAACATGCCCTTGCTATCAACTAAATAGTCTTCTCCTTCAATACCCCATGATAAAACCTTCTGCCAAGGCTCGCTCAGCATCAAATCTACGAATTTAAGGGCAGCCTCAGGCTGTTTGCTGGATACTGATACACCGAATCCCTGATTCGTATTCATAACATCACGATCTGAATAGTATGGCTTCGCACCAGAATATACCGGCATAAGCGGGACATATGTACGTTCATCCTTGCCAGCACCTTGCAAAGCCTGTGTTGCAGTCTGGAAGTTCCAATACTGGTCATGCATACCAAGCACAGTGCCTGTAGCAATTTTTGCAGTATATTGGTCAAAATTCTCTGTAAAAGATTCAGGGTCTACTATACCCTTTGCATACTCAGCATTTAAAATCTTGAAATAGTCGTGTGCAATCGGCTTGTCAGCATAAATCGACGCTTGATTATTGCTATCGACAATAACGCCGCCGTTGTTTGGATTACCTGCAAGGAAGTTCGGAGGATTTGTCATACCCCACTCTCTTCCTGTAGAGGCAAGAACTTCAAAGCCTACCGTCTTCTGTCCATCAATTTTTGGATATTTTGCCTTATAATCCTCAATCAGTTTGAAATATTTTTCAAGCGTCATATTGGTAATGTCTGGATATCCAGCATCCTTAAGAACAGCCTTCTGAATCCAGAATGCTGTACCCCAGTATGTACCGCCGGTAATATCACCATAAAAACGATTATAATTCGGGATTATGTATAGTCCCTTATCTACCGCTGACCCACTATAGCTCATCTTACCCATATATGGATCTACATGTGCTTTAATATTCGGATAATTGCCGGAGGCAAGGAGATCATCCAGTTTAATCAGTGCACCGCCTTCCAAAAGACGCATCTTTAAGTCCGTTGTGCCAATCAGGTCAGGATATTTACCTCCTGCCAACATAACGCCGATTTTTTGGTCAGCGTTGTCCGGAGTAACTATTTCATATTTGAGTGTTACACCCAATTTATCTTTGAGCAATTTAGTGATCTTGTTGTCAGGTGCAGGTGCCTGTTCAGCAGTCATCATCCACACCGTCAGTGTTGTATCCTTGTCGGGTGTAAGTACGCCAGATGGATCGCCAAGCGGATCTGTTGTAGTAGATTTGCCAGGTGTGTTCGTTGCGGAACTCGGAGCCTTCGTCGGCTCTGCTTTCGTGTCATTTTTGCATGCTACGGTGGTAAGCATTACTACAAGAACCATACAAAGCGCCAAAATCTTTTTGATTTTCATAAAATTCCCTCCACTAAATTTAGTAAACCATTCCTTTGGTTTTAATACAGTAAATCTGTATATAGCTCACACCAATACTTTAACTTTTTTATGCAATACTGTCAAATATTAGAAATATGTACCCAAGTACATACATCAATGATTATGAATGTTTTCTGGAATGTTGTAGTCGAACACCAATCGCTTTGACCGTATCACCTTCCAGTACCTTTGGCGTCGTCCAATTCATATACTTTGGATTTTTGTTCTCCAAAATATCTATTAAAACATCTGTGACAAGAGTGCCGAGTTTTTCTGGAGCGATCGATACCGTCGTCACCTTTTTATCAAGCCAATCTCGTAAATAAATACCATCTATACCCATAATTGAAATGTCCTCGGGTACACGCAAACCACTCTTTTCCACACCTCGGATAAAACCATAAGCCAAGTCATCGTTAAAACACAACAACACCGTTGCTGGATTTTTACTTTCCAAGTATTTCTTTGCTGCTCTTCTACCGATATTGAAGGACGAATAATTTGTAAAATTATCATCCGAAGGTTGTATTATGAGTGGCGGGTCAGGGTGACTAATATTCACATTGTCTGTATCATCAATTTCCGCTCGTACAACGAGTTCTTCTAAGTTCATATCTATTCCAAAATCTCGTTTAATTTGTTTCATTCTTCCTTTCCATATAAGGTATCGTATTTCGCCGTGCTTTCCCCTCTCTGGTATAACTATCCCAATTCTTCGATGCCCTTTTTCTATAAGATAATCAATTGCTATATTGACTACCTTGTGATTATCAATAATGACCTTATGAACAGGATGAGAAAATGCGAAATTCGCATCATTTGAAGCAACAACAATTGGTAAATGATAATTAAATCCAACTGTATTGATATATTTTTCAGCTATATCATCCAATGAAAACATAACCCCATCAACCAAATGCCTCCTTATTTTATCAAAGTCACAATTAACGTCGAGAAATATCGAATATCCTCGCTTATAAGCCGCCCTAGTTGCCCCATTGAAAAACTGAAGGTTGTACGACGCAGTTATTTCATTTTGATAGAGAATGAGTTGCTTTGTCCTTTGGGTAAGCAACGACAATGCGATCGGGTTAGGGTTATAACCCAAGTTTCTTGCCACCTCCAAGATTCGCTCCTTAACCTCTATTTTGACGTAACCTGAATTATTTACTGCGCGGCTTACTGAAGCAACCGACACACCCGCTGCTCTTGCAACATCAGCTCTTGTAACTGCCCTATTCATCCTAATTACCCTCCCTTCCTGTTTTTGACGCCCAATGGCACAAACTACATCCGTTATTTAAGCACTATCTCTGCAACCGAACAAGGTGGTAATATGAATATTACTTCCCCATTCTCTATCTTGACTTCAAGAGTTTCAAGTTTAACATTATTCGGTGTATCAAATGTATTGTATGCGTCCGCTTTGTTTGTAAGAATCCGTCCGATGGCGGTATGAACATCAGCTCCCCTAATTAAAATGCTGATTTCCACATGATCAATGAGTGATATATTGGAAATTGTAAGTGTTACCTCGTCGTCCTCGTTACAAGAAGCAGTTGACGAAAGTTGCGGTAATCCGCTAACAATTCTATTTTCAATGGAGTGAGTAACACACCTAGCGTCTTGATGGCGCTTGTACAAATCATATACATGATATGTTGGTGTAAGAATCATTTTTTCGCCCTCTGTGAGAATCATCGACTGCAATACATTAACAATCTGAGCAATATTCGTCATGCTGATGCGTGTACAACGAGCGTTAAATATGTCAAGCGACAATGCAGCCACCAATGCATCCCGCATTGTGTTTTGTTGGTATAAAAATCCGGGATTTGTGCCTTCTTCAACATCGAACCATGTGCCCCACTCGTCTATGACCAAGTCCACCTTGTGTTCGGGGTCATATTTATCCATAACAGCAAGATGAGTATCTATTATGCCCTCGATTTTACGTGCCTTCTCTAATGTTGCATAGTATGTATTGTTATCAAAAACCGTTGCACTTCCCTTTTCGTTCCAATCACCGGGAATGGTATAGTAGTGTATGGACATTGCATCCATAAACGGAGTGCAATACTTCATAAGTGTTTCTGTCCAGTTATAATCTTCCGTTCCAGAACCGCAAGCAATCTTATAGAGCTTATTGTCGCCATAATTACGGCAATACGTCTGATAACGACGGTATTCATCGGAGTAATATTCTGCCCGCATATTTCCGCCACCACCCCAGTTTTCATTTCCGATACCAAAATATTTGAGTATCCAAGGCTGGGCGCTACCATTTTTAGTTCGTAAATCTGCCATTGGCGAAATTCCTTTAAATGTTATATACTCAATCCATTCGGACATCTCTTGAACCGTACCACTACCGAGGTTACCAGCAATATACGGCTCGCATTCAAGCTGTTCACACAATTCAAGAAATTCGTGTGTTCCAAAACTATTATCTTCAACAACGCCACCCCAGTGCGTGTTTATCATCTTCTTGCGAGTATTACCAATGCCGTCTTTCCAGTGGTATTCGTCAGCAAAACAACCACCAGGCCAGCGAAGAACGGGGATTTTGATATTCTTCAACGCTTCTGCAACATCGTTTCGCACTCCATTTGTGTTAGCAATTACCGAGTCTTTGCCCACAAACAAACCACCGTAGATGCAACGCCCGAGGTGCTCTGAAAAATGGCCGTATATATTACGGTTGATTTTTCCAATAGTAACATTCGTATCAATAATTAATTTAGCCATATTATCCTCCCGTAAAATTAGTGCATTCTTAATTATTATTACTAATTGGAAATAAATTGGCAATACTCAATAATGTGTACACGGGTACATATTTTGGTCTTTAAAGTAATGACTAACCTTTTGTTGTAGTCAGCTAGTTTGGCTATAATTTGGAGTTTATTTCCATTTTACCATTTTGAAAACGAAGCGTAAACCTTTAAAATAAAATCTCAAACTATTATGAAGGAGATCATATGACTGTACTTACCATGCAGGAAGTTCAGCTGATTTTTGATTGCTGTAACAACTCCAACTCTTCACAAAGAGCCCAAAAAAGCTCCGGAACCATGTTTGCATAGTTTCAGAGCTTTTTGGGGCGATATGGCTTTTGCCAACGTAATTATAACGAGCTTCCTTAATCTGTAGGCAAAGCAATTTTGATTCCGACCGTTGCAGCCATTTGTGCGATTGCTTTCGGATCAGAATTTCTTACATTCACATCAATTCGGGGAGTGTATGCGGATTCTAATAGGTTAACTTCTTCCTTGGTTAAATTAATCTCGATAGCCTTAAGCGCTTCGTCTATATGGCTGGTCTTTAATGCACCTACAATTGGGGCAGCAACAACTGGATTACGATATAACCATGCAAGAGAGATCGCAGCTCGACTTACACCTCGTCCCTCTGCAACTTGACCTATCGCAGCAACAATTTTTTCATCTGCTTCAGCAGTTGCCAAAAAGTATTTTGCTGCACCGGCTTCAGATTCAGAACGCGCTGTTTTTTCACCCCATGATCGAGCCAGCATTCCGCGTGAAAGTGGGCTGTAAATCATCGTCTGTATTCCCTCATCAGCACAAAGTGGTATCATTTCATTCTCTTCCTCACGAGCAACTAAATTGTAATTATGTTGCATTGAGATAAAACGTGTCAGGCCATTTCTTTTCTGAATATGAAGTGCCTTAGCAAACTGCCAAGCTCTCATTGTAGATGCTCCCAAATAACGAACCTTCCCCATCTTTACAAGATCGTGGAGTGCTTCCAACGTTTCTTCCCATGGTGTAAATGGATCTGCTCGATGAATTTGGTATAAGTCAATGTAGTCAGTTCCGAGTCGTTTTAAACTATTATCAATCTCCGTCATGATTGCTTTGCGTGAAAGTCCAAACGAGTTTGGACCTGATCGTGTAGGTGCACCTAACTTTGTAGCTATGACGACTTCTTCTCGTTTTGCATATTCCTTAAGAAGTTTGCCGATTACAACCTCACTTGTTCCTTGTGAATACAAATTTGCAGTATCAAAGAAGTTTATTCCCGCATCAAGTGCATGTTTCACAATGGGCTTACTTCCTTCCTCTCCAAGCGCCCATGTAGGATGTCCAAGGGATGGATCTCCAAATCCCATACATCCAATACAGATCGGTGATACCTCTAGTCCAGAATTACCAAGTTTAATATATTGCATATTCTACCTCCTATATTCTTTCATGTGTCAATTTTTCAAGTGACAACCTCAACTATTATCGCTTGAGGTTAAGAATATTTTATATCCATAACATGAATATGTGGTAGCATGATCCAATCAATAAATTGCCTAATCCTATCAATTATGTTTGGAAGATGTATTTTGACTTAGTATTCTTCATCAAGTATTGTTCAAATAATAAAAACAAAAAGCGCAATGATCTGTACACATCATTACGCTCTCTGATATTATTATATTAAGTTTTATAACCTCTATGTTTCCCCTTCTTGCTCCTGTCTTTTAATGCGTTTGACATCTTTTCTTGGGGAAGATCCAAACATACGAGAATATTCCCGTATGAATTGTGTTGTGCTCTCATAGCCAACAAGTGACGCAGCTTCAGCAACATCCAATGGTTCATCAATTAATAATCTTCGAGCTTCTTGTAGTCGTAACTGTTTTTGAAATTGAATTGGACTCATTGCAGTAATTTCCTTAAAATGTCTATATAATGATGGGACACTCATTTGGGCAACATCCGCTAA
The DNA here is from genome assembly GCF_059717775.1 of Variimorphobacter sp. HTMS_6. Classification (NCBI taxonomy): domain Bacteria; kingdom Bacillati; phylum Bacillota; class Clostridia; order Lachnospirales; family Lachnospiraceae; genus Variimorphobacter; species Variimorphobacter sp. HTMS_6. The sequence continues at coordinate 432,148 of NZ_AP046094.1, read as the reverse complement.
CATTTCCACGTTAAATGTATCTTGATAATGTTCCACTATATATTGAACCACTTTCTGGATATACACCGCCGGACTTCCGTCACTCACTATTTGTCTTAACGCTTCTCCATGTTCACCATGAAGAACTTTATATAATATTTCTTTCGTATATAATCCGGAAAGAATTGGTATGTCATTCTGATTTTCTAATAGTCGAACTAACCGCACTATCGCATCCAACAATGATTCATCTGATTTGGCTACATTTAAGCTACGTTGTGATTTTTTCTTTATATTCATCTGGAGTTCATCCGCACTTAATAATTCCAAAATGCTACTATGAGCAAACTCAATTTTTAAAGACAAGTTTGGTTTTAATACCGAGGCTTCATAAACTTCTGCGATGATTGGCAAATCCATTGATGATACCATATAATATGGTGACCCATATCTAAAATGTTCTTCACCAACTGTAACATCTTTTACTCCTTGTACAACAATATAAATGGATGGTTTATTTATCTTATAAGGCTTGAATACACCATTCGAATAATATGGCTTTGTATGACAAGAAATACTTAGGGAAGGTATTTCAGTGGTATGTGTTCCTTCACAATCAGAATGTCGAGCAACTAGTTCCGCCAATTCTTCTTGTAATTGTTGAATATTATTACTCATAAGATCCTCCATCATGTAAAAACTTAAATATTCAGCCCCCAACTTATGTTATTTATTGAAGCGATATCCAGCACCCCATACGGTCTCTAATATTTGGGGGTTCTTACTGTCATCTTCAATTTTTTCACGAATTCGGTTAATATGCACCATAACTGTGGCACTATCACCAACATAATTATAACCCCATATTTTTTCAAATAATTGCTCTTTTGAGAAAACAATATTGGGGTTTGTAGCCATAAACTTTAATAGTTCAAATTCTCGGTTTGGAAAACGAATTTCTTGTTCCCCTTTATATACTTTCCATCCTTGCAAAAGAATTCGTATATTACCTACGCATACCTCATCATTCTTTTGCTCTTGTTCTATCTGATTCACTTTTGCAACTCTGGTATACTGCCTAATATTTGCATTAACCCTTGCCACAAGCTCAGCAGGATCAAATGGCTTAGCAATATAATCATCAGCTCCTAATGCAAGCCCACGGATTTTGTCTACTGAATCTGTCCTAGCTGTAACCATAAGTATGGGGATATCTAGTTGGGCTCTTATTTCTTTACATATTTCATAACCACTTTTACCCGGAAGCATGAGATCAAGTAATATCAGATCAAATTTCCCCGTTGTCAATATTGATATTGCTTTATTTCCATCACTCACAATAAGTGTTTCAAAACCGCTTGCTTCCAAATATGTTTGTTCTATCATACTTATATCTTCATCATCTTCTATAATGAGTACTTTATACTTTTCATTCATTTAACTATCACCCTTCTCTATAATTGGTAAACTTAACTGTATAATAAGTCCATCTCTGTTTTCTGCGGTAACTGATCCACCCATTGCTTCTACAAGATATTTTACAATATAGAGACCTAAGCCATTGCCTTCTTTTTTATTTCTTGATTCATCGCCTCGAAAGAACTGTTCAAAAATATGATTTAACTTTTCTTTTGCAACTCCATAACCATTATCTGAAACTTCTAAGACAAAGTAAGATTCTTTCAAATACGTACGAATAATAACATTTACAGTTTCTACCTCAGCATATTTTTTACTGTTCTCCAGCAGGTTGTCAAGTATACGATTCATTTGTTCACGATCGATATTCGAATATATACCTCGTTGTACATCTTCTAATTTTAGATTAAGAACTTTCTTTTCTAAGATTACGTCATGTTTTCTACAAAAGTTCTCCAAATATTCTTTCCATTCAATTCTTTCGAAAAATAGTGGCATGTTTCCTGTTTCAAGTTTTGAAAAATAAAATAACCTTTCTAAAAGTTGATCCATATCTAATGTTCTTCTATATGCCGTATCAAGAAACTTAGCTTTTAGCTCAGGTGTTTGAGCAACTCCATCTTGAAGTCCTTTTATCGTTCCTCGTATTGCTGTCAATGGCGTCTTTAAATCATGAGAAATACCTGAAACCATATCAATTCTTGCTCTTTCATATGCTTCTTTCTCAGCATTAACCTCAATGATATGCTCTTGCATCTGATTAAACGCATCACAGACCTCTTCAAATTCAATATCTCCATTGTACTTAACCTTCTCAGAAAAATTCTCTTCTTTTATTCGCTTTGCTCCATCAGATAAGGCATCTAATGGAATTGTTATATGTTTTATTAATCTCTTTGTAAAAATCTGACTTATCCACAAAAGTGCACCTATGCAAATGATACCATCCATTAACACTAATATAAGAATTATTGTAAAGTTGTTTTTTTGATTCCAAAAATCCCGAAATTCACCTGCTAATGCATATACATTTATTTGTTTATGCTGATCACTTTTGGTTAACACTGTCACATAGTTTTGTACGTATATGTGAACTTTACCATCCTGCTTTATATATCGACCAATTTCATTGGTTAAATCTTCTACCGAAAAATCTGCATTTGAATAGATTGTCTTCCCGTCTTCTTCTAAACACACATTAAAACCGTATTCCTTAAGTTGTTCTGAAACACGTCTTATTGAATCTTCATCATCGGATAGTTCCCAATTTGTAAATATATTTTTTACCTGATCCGAATTATCTGCTAGCTCTGATGAATTTATCTCATTTCCCTCATATGACATCTCAAATAATCTAATTGCAAACAAATGTACAAATAGAAATAGACTTAGTGTAACAAGTACCATGCAAGTATTTGATTTAAAAATTCTACGCTTAACGCTCTGACATTCCTTATTCACTGCCTTCCTCCTCGATATATGCTTAACAGAGAGGGGCGGTATACTCCTACTCTGTAACGCTAACCATTTTTCTTCGTTATTCTTAATCATAGAATTACTACAATTACCACATGATTTTGAATCCACATCTAACACATTACATTTCTCACAGGTAATTGCATTTCCTGTTGTTTATGCAACACATTCCTGACTGTGATGAATCTGTTATTAAACTTATTATACAACAAAATTCCTGTTATAACACTAAAATCATTCCAGCAATCAAAGCTCCACAGACATTTTTTTATGCTCATCCGTTAAAACCTATTCCTCATTTTTTCTAACATAATTACCTCTGCTTTTTTATGTAATTGTTTTATTGATAGTCCTAATCATAACTCCCGAAGATAAATAATGACTGGAAAACTATTAAACAAATCCTAAATTATCGTAATGTTTGATTTGAACCACTTACCCAGCCTGTATCTAATAGAAATTAAGCTATTTCCACGTCATGCTATTTTAAACAAACTCTAAACGAAAGTTTAATACTTATTTATTTCTCATAATCAAGGAGTTTAGAACTTCAATTTATACTAAAAAAGTAAAGATAACTACAGCAATGGTTACAAAATCAAATACTGTACCAAACAAAAGAAAGGAAATTTTACTATGACTTCTATTCTTATGGAAATTGATTCCTTAACTGCAGAACTCGCAATGCTCACATTATTTATAGTTTTGGCAAAATTTATTACCAAACGAACTAGGTTTAAAAAACTCGATACAAAATTAATGAAAATACACAAACCAGCAACCTTCATCTTATTAATTACAGGAATGATACATATGCTTACTTCTTTTGTTTATTTTGATCGTTTGGGAATACTGCCCTATATATTAGGTTTTGTCTGTCTATTTTCTATTATTGGTGCTGCTTTAACATTTATCAAAAGAAAAGTCATCGGAAAAAAATGGTTATTTTGGCATAGGATTTGCTCTATAATTGCATTAGTAACACTTTTTGTTCATCCTATCCTGAGATAATAAAAGCATCTTTTCATTTATAGTAATTTTCAAATAAAATTATCATACGGCCCATCCTTTCATCAATATGATTACTTTAAGTCTTTAATATTGATACATTAGATAAAATGGTTCCAAATAATTTCATAAAAATGTTTTGTATTTGCAAACAATATGTTATTATATACCCTAGCGTAAAATTACGTGGTGAACTTATGATTATTCAGAAATTTATGAACAAGGAATAGAAGGAAGAAAGGATTTATATTAATGAACTATTCAGGCCCAAAAGCACTTACCGAGTATATACTTTATCAAAGTAAACACAAAGCAAACAAAACATTTATCATATTAATGGTTCAAGGAATATTAGCTGGATTATATATTTCAATTGGCGCAATCGGTTATTTGAAAATAGCCTCAAGTGTAGCAGATCCAGGTTTAGGAGCATTTTTAGGTGCATTAGTATTCCCCGTGGGAATTATAGCTATTATCTTGATGCAAGCAGAGTTGTATACCAGTGACAGCATGGTAATGATTGCCGTTTATGCAGGAAGAACTAAAATAGATAAAATAATGCGAATTTTAGTCTTAATACTATTTTCGAATTTAATTGGTGCAATTGCAACAGCATATATGACACACGCCTCAAAAATATTCAATGAAAACGTTATGGCGTTTGTTATTGAAAAAGCAATACATAAGGTAAACATGCCTTTCGGGCAACTATTAATCAGTGCTATTCTGTGTAATATCATTGTATCTACCGGTGTATGCTTAGCTTATAGTTGCCGCGAGGAAATTAGTAAAGTAGTTGTTGTATGGTTGGCAATCACAGTATTTGTTCTTAGCGGAACGGAGCATGTGGTTGCAAACATGTACTATCTATTTGTAGCCTACTTTGGTGGTGCTAACATATCCATCATGGATATTGCTTATAACTTGTCCGTAGCCGCTCTAGGTAATTTTATCGGTGGAGGTATCATTGTCTCCGGAATAAATTATCTTTTAGCTTATAAGGATATTGAAAAAGTGAAAAAATAGTGATTACTAAAACATAACGAAAGGCAGCAGAACGGTTCGTCTGCTAATTTTAGGTTCCTATCGAAATAATCAATGATCAAACCAACGAATGCATCAACGATTTCTTCCGGAACTCTAAATCAGTAATATCAACGTTCCTATTACAATAGCAATGAGTCCAAGCGTTGATTTTAAACTCAGTTTTTCCTTAAACATAATAAATGAAAATGCTATTGTCACTAAAATACTTAACTTGTCAATAGGCACAACTATACTTGCATCTCCAGTTTGTAAGGCACGATAATAACATAACCAGGAAGCCCCTGTAGCAATGCCAGATAATATAAGAAAAAGCCAATTCCCATAATTTGCTTCCTTTACTGTATGTTGTTTACCTGTAACAAAAACTATGATCCATGCCATGACAAACACTACTACAGTACGAATTGCTGTACCCAGATTTGAATCTACACCTTCTATTCCGACCTTTCCAAGAATCGATGTTAAACTGGCAAATATGGTTGAAGCAAATGCAAACAGTATCCATTCATAGCGTTTCTCGAATACAGTTAATTTTATTAGTTTCTTCTTGGAATGATTAAACTCCTCAACATCATCTTTACTAAAATCCTGATATTTATCTATGCGACTGCGTATTGAGGTTTCTTTCTTTATTATCATCAGATAAGTACCTGCTCCAATGAGAATCATAGCTAATATCTTTAAAAAAGTAATCTCTTCTCCAAGAAAAACAAACGCTAAAATCATCGTAAGAACAGTACTGGATTTATCAATTGGTGCTACTTTGTTTACATCCCCTATTTGAAGGGCTCTAAAGTAACAAAGCCACGAGGTACCTGTAGCAAATCCTGATAAGACCAAAAACATCCACGTTCTTTCACTTATTTCATTCAAGGTTCCCACAGTTCCAGTCATTAAAACCAATAACCAGGAAAATACCAGCACAACAAATGTCCTTACCGCAGTAGCAACATTGGAATCCATATTTTTAATTCCACTCTTAGCTAATATCGCAGTTATCCCTGCGAAAAAAGCTGAACCAAAGGCAAATAAAATCCACATTATCCTGCTTCATCTTCTTTCAAATTTTTTCAAGTCTAATTTCTACCATATTTATCACATAGATATGTAACAATACAAGAGCATTTTTCTCATATATTTTATTCCAATAATATAATACCATTTTTAAAGTACTTATAGATCCAAATATTTCGTTATAGTATCTTAATGTTACCTTTTCTCCTTATTCACTTGGAATATGGCATATTCTTCTTGGATCTCAATGTTACCGTAAAAAGTATAGGGAAGATTTATTTGACTATTAGATAGATTTATTTTTGACAATGTTATTTGTCTATTCTACAAAAATATCATCACCATTCAAAAATAGAAATCATACTATTTATTATATTAGATTATTTAAGAACAGGTGAGATAATGACATGATCGACAATCTATGTCCTAAAGATTTAATGGTTTTGGCAAATGCACTTGCCATCTCACTTTCAGAAGGTAAGAATGCTGATGAGGTTAATGTTCTCGGAAATCTTATTGTTGCAGTAGGAAGCCTAATGTTAACAGGTGCAGCTCAAATGCAAAATATTGCTTCAAAAGAAGAAGCAAAAAGAACAACTTCTAACGAAACTAATAATAATGATAATAATAATAATAATAATAATAATGAAATAAAATAAGCTGATTTACATATTAATATGCCATTAGAACAAATTGCAGCCAAAATACACAACAACCATCTTCCCTTCAAATTTATGAATATTTTCCATGATACCCAGACGAATTGCCAAAGCCACATTCAATTACTACCATAGGGCAGTGCGTCTGGGTATCATGTAATAACTATTATTTGATTATGCTATTCTATGATTACCATCATCTAAAGACTTTATCATAACTTTTAATTCCTAGGCTATTTATTTGCACTGTTTAAGACGCTGAGAGAATTACTAATTGATGATGAGCATTTGCTTGTATCCGGATTACTTGACCTTGTAGAAGCTAGAACACTATCTATTGTTCCATCAATTTGTGACCACATTTTTTTATCAATTTTTTGCAACTTCGCTGCCTGAGAGTCCCATTCATGTTCCAAGTCGTCAGCACTTGTTTTTGCTACAGCAAAGTTGTTTGAAGTTACATCTTTTTGCATATCATTTTCAGTTGTAATAAAATCTGTTAACAATCCTTTTAATGTAGTTTGTGAAGTATCCTGCGCTATCTGGTTATTGAAGTAAAAATAGCTTGATAAACCAACAACCAGGAAAACAAATAATACTGCAGTTGTTTGTTTTAATACAATTTTATTGCTTTTATTTGTTTCTTGAGCTTCAACGATTTCATGTTTCGAATTAATATCACATTTTGTAACAACAAGAAAAATAATAATTCCTAATATTGCGCTAAAAAAAATTACGCTGGTAATAGTTGCCCCCAAGCCTAAACCGCCATATTTAGTTGGCTGAGATAGGTAATCTCCAAGTGATGCTCCAAGTGGACGAGTAAAAATATATGCAACCCAAAATGCTAATACTGAATCAAGTTTGAATAATTTGTATGCTAAGAATACACATACAATGATACTTGCAACAATGATTCCTGTGGGCAAATATCCCAGACCAAGCTTCTCGGAATATAAGTCGCCTACTGCTGTACCAAGCGCAAAGGTGAAAAGAATGGTGAGCCAGTAGAATGCTTCTCTTTTTCTTGTGAAAATGGAATGAATCGAGAGTGTCTTTTCATTAAGAAACCAAAAAAGAAAAGTTAATAGCAATAGTATACTGAACACTATTGTGCTTAGTTCAAGAGGCACTCCCATCCCGTCTGTCAAATTATCAGTGACCAAGGTTCCAAATACACTGATTAGAACAACGGTTAACCAATATAAACCTGGAATATATTTTATAGCTCTAAATTGAAGATACACTACAATAAAAAATATTATTCCCATTAATATTGTGGTATTTATTAATCCCAATCCAAGATTTTCATTAATAAAGTCTGAAAATGTTTCTCCTACAGTTGTACATAGTACCTTGATGATCCAGAAAAAAATAGTAACCTCTGGTACTTTGCTAAGTATAATCCTAGCTTTGCTCTGTTCTGTTACGTTCATTGTATCGTTTCCTTTCTTCCTTGCATGTTTTTTATAATTCGCATTACTTGTGAAATCATTAATCAGCTGTTGAATATCCTCCATTGATTGTTTTGATTTCTCGAATAGTTTTAATCCTATTTTAATTACTTTACATAAACAATCAGGAGGAAAAATATAAATAATTTCTAAACAATAAATTATTACAAACCAATATTTTTCAATGAATACCATCTTTAGCAGGCACTCTTTCCACATACAAAAAAAGCTTTACTATATAATGGTTTACCATTCATAGTAAAACTTAACTTCTTATCCTTTTACAACTTTATTCCAGACTTACTACAGTATAAATCTTTCTTATGTATATTTGTACCTCCGTACAAAAGGACCTTACAATAATGATAAGGTCCTTCTTCTTACAGGTTAAAGCGGTAACCTGCCCCCCAGATTGTTTCGATATATCTGGGATTATTCGTGTCTTCTTCAATTTTCTCTCTGATCCGGTTGACATGTACTGTTACCGTGGCTGCATCTCCTATATAATCATAACCCCATATTCTTTCAAAAATCTGATCTTTAGAGAACACCATATTAGGGTTTAATGCTAAAAATTTTAATAATTCAAATTCTTTGTTCGGAAGCTTAATTTCCTCAGATCCCTTATACACCTTCCAACTGTTAACATAAATTCTAAGCTCACCAACTGAAATAACCCCCTTCTCTTCACGGTTTATTTCATTCTTTGTTGTATGTGTTAACCTCTCAAATCGATTGAGATGGGATTTCACTCTGGCAACCAGTTCAGCTGGATCAAACGGTTTAGCGATGTAATCATCAGCCCCCAAGCCTAGTCCCCTTATTTTATCAATCGATTCTGTTCTCGCTGTTACCATTAATATTGGGATATCAATTTTATCTCTGACTTTTCTGCATATTTCATATCCGTTCATCCCCGGAAGCATAATATCCAGAATCATTAAATCATAACTTTCCTTTACTACTCTTTCCAATGCCTGCATACCATCAGACACAATCTCTGTAATAAATCCATTAACTTCTAAATAATCCTTCTCCAGCAATGCTATCTCTTCTTCATCTTCTACAATTAAAATTCTGGGCATAATAATTCTCCCTTCTAGTACCTCAGGATTTTACACCTAATCTTCATCTCTTTTGGGCAGGCATATTACAATACTCAATCCGCCGTCATTTCTGGCAACTATGCTACCACCATGCTGTTCAATGATATATTTAGATATATATAGCCCTAACCCACTTCCGATTTTTTTACTGCTCCTAGCTTCATCGGCGCGGAAAAATTGTTCAAACAGATGGGGAAGCTTTTCTTCAGGAACACCTTCACCGTTGTCAGTTATAGTTAGAATCTCCTTATCATTGTACCCGGATACCTCCACTTTAATATGAATCCTATCATGGATTTTATATTTAATGGAATTATCAATAATATTTGATATAACCCTACTGATCTGTTCTTTATCTATTTTTACATCGTGATGATTACCCATTATTGATAATTCGATGTCTAGATTTTTTTCATTGAAAAATTCATCGTTCTCTTTAATATAATCTTTTAAAAAGTTAGCAAAATGAGTTTTCGCCAGATATAGTGGCATGTTTCCTGTCTCTAATTTTGAAAAATAGAATAATTTCTGAAGGAGGACATCCATATCACAAGCCCTTTTGTAGGCAATATCCAAATATAATTCTTGCTTTTCAGGAGTATTGGCAATACCATCCTTAACCCCCTTGATATATCCTTTCACACTTGTCAGAGGTGTTCGTAGATCATGCGATATCCCAGTTATCAAATCAGTTCTCGCCTTCTCATATGCTGCATTTTTTTCCATACCGGCTTTCAGGCTTTCTTGCATTTTATTAAAGGATCCACAAACCATTTCGAATTCATCTTCTCCGGTATAAACAACAGGTTCATCCAGATTCCCAAGTTCAATACGCTCAGCACCGTCAATCAGTTTCTTAATTGGCTTCATAATCTGATTGACCAGTTTTTGTGTAAAAAATCGGCTTATATACATAATCATGAGAATTGAACCTACCCCAACAATCAGAAAGGACAATATAAGTAGTTCAAAGGTACCACGGTTTAATTTGAAAATGCCTTCTTTATCTGAACTGTTAATCGCAATAATATCATAAATTGCGGAACCTACTTCCAACTTTCTTGCAATTATCGTTTTATCTTCCCAGACATATACCTCAGATTTATTGGTGTAGGAAATCGCCGGAAGAAGAAATTCCAATGCTTCATGCTGGTTATGGTGTACATTTGAATATTTTATCTCGTTATTTGTACTCGTAATATATATCTGATAATCATATCGTCTGAGCTTTGTATTTAATATATCATAATCAACATCCGTAAATGTTTCGTTTTTTACCTTATAATGATTTAGCAGAGTCTGAACATTATAAGCATTTTTTTGTAATTTTGTCTCTAACGACAGGGTTCTGACATAGGTATCTTCAAAGATAAAAATAACGGATCCGCCAATAATCAACAGAGCCAAGAGTGAAAGCAGTACAATCCAAGTATTTGATTTTAATATGAGTTTACGTATTGTCATATTTGTACCACCTTATCCTTTCATTATTCATTGACTAAGTCTTTAACCTTGCGGTGATTTTGATAATATAATACGACTTTGCTAACAACAAAACCGATCAGCGCACCTAATAGAGCTCCGCATATAACATCACTTGGATAGTGAACTCCTAAGTACAATCTAGAAAAGCCTATGAATCCTGCAAGAATAAAGGCAGGTATTCCCCACCTTTTATTACCATAGTAATAAATGGCTCCGGCTGCAGCAAAAGAACTTGCAGTATGCCCTGACGGAAAAGAAAAATCGCTCGGTCTAGGAATTAAGACATTTAATTGCGTTAATTGTGTAAATGACCTTGGTCTTGCAATTATATTTTTAAGAATTTCATTATTTATTATAAAACAAGCAGCAAGAGATAATAATGCGACTAATCCCGCAGCCCTCGATTTCTTAAAACACAGTAAAACCATAGTAATAATAAGCCATATCAGCCCATTGCTCCCCATATCCGTTAATAGTTTAAAAACCGGAGTAAGTATTGGCTGCCTGATGTGCTGTTGGATGAGTAAAAGCAAGTATCCATCCAGATTATTAATTAATTTAAACATTATTTCACCTCTTCCAATCAATTGTCATCGCATTATTGTAACCGTATTAATATTGCTTCCAGTTCTTTTCTGATTATGTATATCAGTTATTAATAATTCCTGATAAACATCATATAAAACTTCTCCCACTATAGATAAGCTTCTATCTTTCACCATCTGATATCCATCTTCTATCAGACATGGAACTGTTCTTTCCACAATATCATTAATTAATATTTCAAATTCATCATTCTTCTTTCCCTTATATACATGTTGTCTGTCTATCAACCAATTTTTATAAATTGGGATATCCCTAATCAGTATAGGTATCTTCATAGCCAATGCTTCCAGTAATACAATACCTTCTGTCTCTTCCTGTGTTAGGAACAGAAATAAATCACTACCGCTATAGGCTTGTTTTAACTCTTCCGATGAGATATATCCGGGAAAATGAAGGTTGGGCAACTTATTCTGAATCAGATTTTTTATTTTCTCAGGAATCAGATTAAGATTCGTATATCCGAACCATACAAACTGGTAATCCGGCATTCGCCCAGCTAGTTCCACAAAATCTTCAATCCCTTTTCTTTCAATATAATGACCTACCGACATTATTATTTTGTCCGAGTCTAAAAAATGATATTTTTCTCTGAACTGCTTACCTAAATCCTCATTTCGTTGATAAAACTCCAAATCTACTCCATTTGACAGGCTTATGATATTTTTTTTGATTCTGTAAGAATACAAAAGTTTTTTTGAATAATCTGTCGGCGTAATAATAATATCACCCATACTGTAACAGAATTTTATCCATCTTTTAAATAAAGGTGCGATGATTTCGGAACCTCTAAAGGATTTCTTAAAGTCCTCCATCGTCGAATGAGCATAATATACAACCTTTTTCCTAAATATTTTAGCTATCAATGCAACTATTAAGGAATCTGGAAAAATCGTATTTAATTGAACGATATTATAATCATGACAGATTCGAGTGCTAAAAGCAATTCTCTTTTCCTCTAATGCTGCCCTTTGATGTTCATAAGCTTTTCCTACACCACTTTTTGAAACCAACTTCATACCACCTTGATATAGCCAGATTTTCATAATATTTTCCTTTTGCCTTTCCTAAGTTTAGTTATTTTCTTATCAATGGAATAATGTATTGGGTAATCGTTGTTAATATAAGATTTAGCCCCATTGAGTAAGCAGCTATCGCAAATGGTTTACAGGTAAGTATGATCAAGCAGTATTTTTTAACCGAAATTCTAGTAATACCGGCTAAATAACATAGAAAATCATCCGGTGCCACTGGTAAAAAGATTGCAATCGCAAACCATTTATCAAATTTGTCACTCGTTAACCAAGAGCGATATTTTTTTATCAATTTTTGACTTGATAACTTCTCTACTAGTCCGATTCCATAGTGTCTTGACAAGAAAAAGGCTATTATTGATCCCATACAGATACCTATATAGTTGTATAGAAAGCCCTTGATCGGCCCAAAGATGATTACTCCAGCAAGACAACCTAATGCACCTGGAATAATTGGAACCACCACTTGTACTGCTTGTACTATTATAAATATAATATCAGTAAAGATCCCAAATTTTTTCAAAAAGTTCTGAAGCGCATCGGAAGAAACAAAAATTTTCGTTTGAAAGCCATAAATAATAAAGATAACCGTCATTATAAGACCGAAAATCGTAATGATATCTATTAGTTTGATCCTTTTATTTACCATAATTTCTCCATATAATTAATTGATATACAATAGAAACCTGTTACCTACCGGCTTCCCCCATCATATAAGGCTAGTTCCATCTTATATTTATCTGTAGTCACTTTATCCCTCAACAGTTCACAGTAGATCATCGAGGTAATATAAAATGCATTAACAATATCCCAATCATAGCTTGGTTCCATCCTTCTGTAGTGAGAAAGTCGAATTTTCACTTGATCTACAATTTGATCGGAACAGTTTTCTGAAACATATTTATCATGTGATATTATGTCTACTAAACTTTGCTGATTTTTTAATAAGTATTTATGAATCTCTCTTTCATAGACTAAGTGTTCGGTAGCCTTCCCTATGCTGCCGCCAATATGGGCAAAACAGCAAAAATCACACAAATAATGAACCATTTCACCTAATAATATTACATCCGAAATCTTCTTAACAGGCTTGTTCATTATCAAATTCAGTTTTTCAAATACATATTCCGATGATTTTTCGTAATAATGTGGGTGAATAAATTGATTAATAGATAAATCAGGAATTACTGAACCTAGATAAAAGGCCCATCTTTTTATTATTTGTCTATCAGAACCAGGATAAGCCAGTTTCATATTATTAATAGCTAAACGAGCTATCCTGAAATGAGTTCTCTTTCTCATAAAAGATTACCTCCTAATGTTTTCTTAACTTATTGTACTTTTAAGAAATAAATAATTCGAAGGTAATATATAAACAATTTCTAAACTAATTATTCAGGTATATTTTCAATACAAAACCACATTAATATTCTAAGTTAAGAAAAATACAAAGAGATGAAAGAAATATAATTGTAAAATATAGATTGAATAAGATAAATCGGTTAACTAATAAATCTATTTCAAAAAATATGCAACCGGAAGAAGCACGCTATTCGAGTTTCTCCGCTTATCGCGGGTGCGGTCGTATCTAACCATGCAAGATATTGTTGATTCTTTAATTTACCCTCGCGTAAATTAAAAAGGACGCATGGAGAAAGTCCAGTTTTCACTGGTTATCTTTCTCATGCATCCTTAGGATTAACAGTTTGCTTATTATCAGTATATAAGTAATTTTGTTATTTTGAATTTAGTTTGATTTAATTAATGTTTGTGTTCTTCTTCTCTTTTAAAAACACATAAATACCAGGAAGTGCTGAAATTATGATAATCACAATTAATACATAAGAAAAATTATTCTTTACAACAGGAAGGTTACCAAAGAAAAATCCGCCCCCGAGAAATAACGATACCCACAACAAACCACCAAGCATATTATAAATTATAAATTTTGAATATTTCATCTCACCAATACCAGCTATAAAAGGAACAAAAGTCCTGATTATGGGAATAAATCTTCCCACTACTATAGTCATAGAACCATGCTTTTCATAAAATAGGTGTGCTCTCTTAAGGTAATCCTTATTGATATACTTTAGATTTTCCTTTTCAAATATTTTATTACCTATTTTCTTGCCGATATGATAATTCACAGTGTCTCCTATAACAGCTGCGGAATAAAAAATAACAAATAACGTTATTAGCTTCATGCTGCCAGTCGCTGCAAGTGCTCCTGTCGCAAAAAGTATAGAATCTCCAGGTAAAAAAGGTGTAACAACCAATCCAGTTTCGCAAAAAATAACGAGAAATATTAAAGCATATGTCCAATTCCCATAAGTTTGAATAATTACATTCAGATAGCTATCCAAATGTAAAATAATATCAATTACTTTTGTAATCCAATTCATTTTCTTTTCTCCGTTCATACTATAACTATTTTTTCACTAATTCAGCTAACATTTGCTTTCACAGTTTAAGTCCTATTTGTTAACAAATCCCCTATTACTGGCAATAAATGATAAATAATGTCGCCGATAATGCCAAAATCAAAATTATTGTAACCCATGAAAGCTCCTCTGCATCATCTAAAGCAGTAACAGAATATCCCTTTACAATGAAGTACAAGCTATCTCTCCCTGAACCACATTTAAATATATATAATAAATAGTGTACTGTCAATGAATTTTATAATTGAATGAATAAAGTTCTACAGACTCCCATTTTATAAATGATGAAACAATTATTGAGGTTATTAAATATCTTTAGTCGCTCAAACACAGGAAATAATTTTAATAAGAAGTTCTTTAACAGGCTGCATTGTTAAATTTATTCTGTAACTTTTACTCTGTAATCTAATCCGTAAAACTTTTTGACAATTATAGGATATTGTGCTATTATAGAATTATCTCTTTGCGCTGCATTACATTTCTACTTGAAATGCGAGATCAACAGTACAAACTGAGCAGGCGATGAACCTTATATATTAAGGTCATGGGGCTGGGCCACAAAGTGTGGCAGCAGATTGTGATATTATACACATCTGTGGGACAGTAGTATGTTCCATAGGTGTGTTTTTTTATACCTAAAGGAACAAGTGAACTTGTGTGGAGTGCCATAGAGCTATCAATCGAATGCCAAATAGGCTAAACGGAGGTGACTTTTATGACTGACTACAAACAAAACATGGTGGAACTAAGCTCCGCCGAAGCTAAGAAACTGCAGGACAGATATGGTAAAAATGAACTTACGCCACAAAAGAAAGTTTCATTATGAAGATCTTTCACATCATTTGTGAGCCTATGTTTTTGCTGTTAATTGTTGCTGCAGTTATTTATTTTATCCTTGGTGAACCAGGTGCTTGACGTATGGCAAAAAACAATCTCTTGTTTACAAACTGCCCTCTGTAGAGACTCTAGGTGCAGTTTCTGTTCTTTATGTTGATAAGACTGGAACAATAACCATTCTCTTATTGAAACCATGGGACTATTTTTATTATGTATCCAGAAAATGGTAACAATATAGAAATAGACATAAAAACAGCCGCATTAGCAGAAAACATCATTTGTTATAACGCATTAGTACAAAGTGAAGGGTATTCCGGTTTAAAATAAGTTTTAGGTAATACCAAGTAGTATATTGGCACGTCTATATTGTCTTTAGAAAAATCTCAAAAACTAACATATGAATGTTAAAAACAGAAAAACATTACATGGAGGTTTCATTATGAATGGCAAAATTAATCATAAAATATTACATTATTTTATTGAAAAAACACATCTTTCTTGTAATACACCATATACTCTTTTCTTTGCATGATAATTTATTTATCATTTATGTTGCTAATGATAATAGATTTTCTTCTTTCATTTTAGATCATGGTAAGAATTATTCACAGAAATAGCGTTACAAAAAACATCAATAGGGTAATACCAGATAACACATCTGCTACCCTCTGAGGCATATGAATGCCTTTCTCATAATTCAATCATAAAAGGAGTGATAATAATGAGTTCATTTTCAAAATCATCAAAAGGACATCAATATAAAAACGGTAATAACGGGTACAATCATTATAGACAAAAAGGAGTCTTCGGTAATCTTTTTAATACCCTCTTTTCAAGAAGTTCTTCCAAAGGACATTATGATCCATATTGCCAATCAACTCAACAGACCTATCCTAATCAGCAAACACACGTGAATCAATCCTATCCTAATCAACCTACGAATCTAAATCAACCAATACAAATGAATCCACCGTTACAAACTCAGCCTATACAGCAGCAAAGTACTCAGATATGCAACAAATGTAATTCCCAAATCCCTACAGGTTCAAAATTCTGTTTGGAATGCGGAGAAAAGATTAATAATATCACGTTTTGCCCAAATTGTAACGAGAAGCTTCCTCCTAATGCTAAATTCTGTATGAGTTGTGGAACAAAGGTATAGTAATATGTTGCCTGTATTTAACTCAAAAAAGTATTATGGAAAACAATTCGGTGATTATACCATCATACGCGCTGCAGGAGAGGGCCGGTATGGAAAGTGTTATTTTGCTTCTTCTCCATCCGCTTCTCCTGTAATAATTAAACAATTCAAATCAAAAATGTATAGAAAGAATAAAGAGAAAAATGAATATGAGGCAGTTATCCTATCTCAACTCGAACATGATAAAATACCTAAGCTATTAGGGGTAATTAATCAAAACGGTTTTTATGGTTTTGTTTTGGAATTAAAGAATGGTAATTCGATTGAAGAAATGTTATTCAAACAAAACCATATTTTCAACGCTTCAGAAATCTATAATATAGGTACTCAGTTAATTGAGGTTATTAAGTACTTACATTATATGGGTGTGATCCATAGAGATATCAGGTGTGCCAATGTTTTATATGACGGTAATCATGTATCACTTGTAGATTTTGGATTAGCTCGATGGTTTGATGGGAACCGGTATAAATTTGATATTGATTATTCCTATTTAGGAGATTTATTATTATATCTTTTATATTCATCATTTAGAAAACCTAAAAACCACAAAAAGCAACCGTGGTATGAAGAATTATATATTACTTATAATCAAAAATTATTATTAAAAAAACTGTTAAGACTGGAATCTCCATATCATAGCATTTCAGAAATCGAAAGTGACTTTTTAAGATTATTTAAACCATAAAAATTATCAATAATACTTCTCGCTTCGTTTAACTGAGACGATTTTCTTCATGATTTTCTCAGTTTATATTTTTCCAAAGAAAGATGTCCATTGCAAAGGAACAATTACGATAAATCATCAAAAAAATATTCCGCTTGAAGTACGAGTAACGGGTGGAATCATACCAATCAGTTCATAATAGCGAAGAGTATCCTATGTGATATCAAATTTTTTACTAACTCCTTAATCGTCAAAATTCTCCCTCTGGGTAATGCCTATCGCCCTTAACCTATTGGAGGCTCAGCCTCTCAACTCCGTCAGAGGTTGCACCTTGTTAAGAACGGCTTGTGCAGTACGTCGCCAACATAGGCGTATTCAATAAAGATAACTTTGCTTTTCACTTGTTTCCTTCAACATCGCAGCAGACAGGTTTCCTATATAAATGATTAACTATATTGCATCGAGAGCCTTTAATAACTGACATACCCTCTGGTTCAATATAGGATGCATCTTATAAGGGGCGATATCATTCAAAGGCATTAATACAAAAGCTCTTTCATGCATTCTTGGATGGGGCACAATAATTTCTTCATTAGAAGTGATTAAATCATCATAAAGGAGTACATCTAAATCAATGGTTCTTGGTCCCCAGTGAATTGTTCGTTCTCTCTTTAGTTGCTTTTCGATATCTAATAGAAACTGGATGAGCTCCTTAGGTGTTAATAATGTTTTAATTTCAATTGCGCCATTCACAAAAATATCTTGGTCAAGATAGCCTACAGGCTCTGTTTCATACCATTTTGACTTTTGAAGGAGTTGGCAGAAAGGGGATTCTTGAATCTGTTCTAACGCTTTATTGATGTTTAAATACTTATCCCCTAGATTTGAACCTAATGCAATGTAAGCGGTATGCCATTCTCTTTCTAGTTCTACTGCTGCATAATCTACCATTCTACCAATAGGTGCCCATGGTTTTTTTAGGGTCAGCTTAACACCCCGAACTTTTTCATAGTTTATTAATATATATTCGCAAAGCTTTTCAGCTGCACGTTCAATCAAGTCATACTTTTCTTTTAAAAATTCTTTTTCTAGATTGGTACAAAGCTGCGCATAATTGACTGTAGCCATTAAGTCATCATTTTTACCCGCATCTTTTAGGTCTAGTTGTAGCTCCACCGAAATCAGAAACTTTTGCCCCAGCTTTTTTTCCTCTACATTAACACCATGATAGGCGTAAACTTCTAAGTCTTTCACAATTATTTTATCCAATTTTAGTCACTCCTCTTCTAACGATTGCATCTGTCATCATTGCTACGCGTTTGTTTTCTTTAATATCATGTACTCGAATAAAATCATAGCCCTTCATGATTCCTATAACAGTTGTTGCTAGAGTTCCCTCCACTCTTTCTGGTACAGGTAAGTTAAGTGTTAGGCCAATCATAGATTTTCTAGATGTTCCAAGTAAAAGAGGATAACCTAGTACTTTTAGCGCTTCTAATCGATTCATTGCTTCCAAGTTTTGATCTAATGTCTTTGCAAAACCAATGCCTGGATCTAAAATAATGTTTTCATCTTTGATTCCAGCAGCCTTTGCAATGAATAGGCTTTCCTTTAAATCGGATATCATATCTTCGAGAAAATTAACATAATCTCTATTTTCTCTATTATGCATAATGCAGCAGGGCACTTCATATTTAGCGATTACTTTTGCGATGTAAGGATCTTTTTTTAATCCCCAAACATCATTAACGAGACTTGCACCGGCTTTTACCCCGGCTTCTGCTACGGAAGCTTTTGAAGTATCTATCGAGATCGGGATATTTGTATCTTTTACAAGTGCTTCAATGACTGGAACTGTTCGTCTTATCTCTTCCTCTTCCGATATAATCTCATGTCCAGGTCTAGTTGATTCTCCACCAATGTCTATGATATCTGCCCCATCCTCTATCATACGCATTCCCTGCTTTATTGCGGATTCTATATTATTAAACATTCCACCATCTGAAAAAGAATCAGGCGTCACATTTAATATGCCCATTATATATGTTCTTTCCCCTAGTACAAATTCTTGTTGACCAATTTTCATATTTCATAATCCTCTCTACTCATTCCCAATGCTAATAGGTAATAACAAGATTCTTTTTCCTATTGGGCCAATCACATTCTATTTCCTTCTGACATTCGAAGCAACTCCTAGATTTCTTGTCAGCCTCATATAGTAATTTTGAAAGACAATCATCCTCTTCTTTTGGTACTGTGCAATGATTAGAAATCGCTGTCTTAATCTTCGTAATTTCATCCTCATAATATTCACAATCACGAAGAATTTCCTCACACAATTCAGCACTGGCTATATCATGTTTTCTATTACCTTGGTACTGTTGCCACCTACCGATATCATGAAGTAAAGCCGCACCATAAATTACGTCTTTTTTCAAGTTCAGATGACCTTCTAAATTCATAATATACCCAATTCTAGCAGTATCCAGAAGATGACTCAGATTATGACCGCAAAAAGGGCGATCTTTTTCATAATGCTTTATTTTTTCTATATGCTTGTTATAGCTAGGATGCATCAATATCTTATTAATTCTCTCGTTCTCCATAATGAACCTCCAAAAACCAGCAAAAACATGGGCAATTGCTTGTGTTTCAAAACAAATGCCCATTATTGATGTTTTATTTGTAAAATTATTATGCCTTAAGTTTTTCTTCAAATGCGGCAAGGCCTTTGTTTCTTAACTTGCAAGCAGGACAATCCCCACAACCTCGTCCAATGACTCCATTGTAACAGGTTAAAGTTTCTTCTTTTATAATATCTAAAACACCTAAATCATTGGCAAGTTCCCAAGTCTCCGCTTTGTCGATCCACATAAGTGGTGTATGAATAACGAAGGGATATTCCATTGATAATTCTAATGTAACATTCAGAGATTTTATAAAGACATCTCTACAATCTGGGTACCCACTAAAATCACTCTGTGAAACACCAGTTACAATGTGATTGATATTTCTTTGTTTTGCAAAAATTGCACCGAAGGTTAGGAATAAAAGATTTCTACCGTCTACAAATGTATTCGGTGTACCAACTACAGGCGCATCTTTATCTACAGCAATATCTGCTCTAGTTAAAGAATTAGGTGCTAATTGATTCAATAAACTCATATCCAATATATGGTGTTCTACACCATGTTTTTTACATATATTTTTCGCACATTCTAACTCAAGCTTATGTTTTTGTCCATAATCAAAAGAAACGGCGATTACCTCTTTGTATCTTTTCATTGCCCAAAATAGGCAAGTTGTACTGTCTTGTCCACCACTAAAAATAATTACTGCACTTTCTTTATTCATTATGTTAGTCTCCTTAATATTTTAGTTTTTTCTTATCTGTATAAGTTAAATAATTTGTTATATAAATCGGTATCCGTTTGAAACTTACCTCTTAATGTTGTGGTAATCGTCTTAGCATTTACTTTCTTTATGCCCCTTACGGTCATACAGCCATGCTCGCCTTCAATGATTACAGCTACATCCGCAGACTGTGTAATTTTTTGAATGATCTCTGCAATATCGGTACCAATACGCTCTTGTAATTGTAGTCTTCGACCGACCATATCAACAATTCTTGCAATTTTACTAAGGCCAATAATCTTCTTACTCGGAAGATAGGCGACTGCTACTTTCATGTTATACATTAGGGCAATATGATGCTCACAATGGCTGAAAATATCAATATCCTTCATCATAACCATATCTTTTGTTCCTTCTTCTAAGACCAAATCCTCTTCAAAGGTTTTGTTGAACATCTCAGCAATTTCATCATTTGTATAATTCATACCTTCAAATACTTCTGCATACATATTGGCAACACGTTTTGGCGTTTCTTTTAGGCCTTCACGATCAGGATTTTCACCTAATGCAATTAAAATACCTCGGATATGTTCTTCTATTTTTATTAAATCAATTGCCATGTTTTACACCCCCTTGGTATCCATACCCCAAATGACCTTATGTAATTGGAGTTGTAATGTGACGCGGTTCATACTATTGTCTTTCATCCACTCTACTATTGTATCTGGATTTATTTTTCCAAAAACAGGACTTATGTGAACGTTGGTACGTTGTATAAGATCATACTGATTTATTAAAGATTTCGCCAACTCTAAGTCTTCTAAACTTCCAGCTACAAACTTAATGGTATCTTTTTTGCCTAATAATATTAGGTTATTGATACACATATGTTTTTCCATTTCACTCGATAATAATTTATAATCCATCGTTAACTTCACATTTTCACATGTTATCAGCTTAATAGGTGCAATATCTACACTTCCATTGGTTTCGATTTCAATTGTAAGTGCATCGTTTTCTAATAAATATTCAATGAGATCCTTGATGTTTTCCTGAAGCAATGGTTCCCCACCGGTCAAGGTTACATTATATATGCCAGTGTTTTTGATATATTCGGCTATTTCTTTCTTAGTCATTTCTATAAAATCACAATTTGTTTCATTTGCCCAAGCTGTATCACAATAGGAACAGTTTAAATTACATCCTTGAAAACGAATAAAGACAGCTAATTGGCCAGCTAAAGTACCTTCACCATTAATACTTACGAATTTTTCAACAACTTTATATTTTTTCACTATGTACCTCAGTTCTTCTCATATATAGCACAGTTATTTGGTGTTTCATATACAGAAACTCTTTTAACATGATAGCCTTTTTCTTCCATACATCCATAAAAATATTCAGAAAAGTTTTCAGCAGTCGGTCTAAAGGTAACTGTCTTAATATCAAATCCATCTTCAATTAGGCAGCTGAGGGTTTTTTCTCTCATGGTTCCTTCTTGGATGATTAAACAATGGTCAAACCGATCAACTAATTTTTTTACATCATCTTTGAGGTTTGTAAAATCATCAACCATGCCTTCCAATTGACCCGCAGCCTTTAGTTTCTCAGCTTGTACTTCTATTATAACACGCCATCTGTGCCCATGAATATGACTACATTTTCCCTCATAACCTGCTAGAAAATGAGCACTGTCAAAACTATGCTCTGTGCTTATGATAAACATATTTATTTCTCCTCTTTATAATAATTTAGTCCGTAATAGCAGCAGCCTATTGCGCCATTATACTCAGGTTGATTTACGGTTCGTACTTCATCATAATGTGCTTTCAAATAGTACCGAAGCCCAGCATTATTCGCTACACCTCCTGAAAGAATGAGACAGTTCCCTTTAAACTTATTCAGCATTGGCATAAGTTTTTTATATAAGGAATAATTTACACTGGCGCATAATTGTTCAAGTGAAAAACCTTCTGCTATCTTACCAATCAACTCGGACTCAGAAAATACTGCGCAAGTTGCGTTAAGCTCCACCTGGTTTTCGTAATACCCACTCATTTTTTCAAGTGGAATTTCTAAGACCTGAGCCATATTTTCTAAATATCTGCCACAGGATGCGGCACACTTTTCATTGAGTTCTAAATCCGTGAGAATACCTTTTTCAACTTTCGTGACTTTCACATCCTGACCACCAACATCTAATAAAATAAAATCCGTGAGACCAGTTTGATATAAGCCACCATAAACATGAGCTTTGATTTCATTTATCGCCTTAAATTTGCTTAAGTCTGTATTATTTCGACCATAACCCGTTGATATTGCTAAATCAATGTCCGGAATATTTAACTTGGCTAAATTGACTACCAGCTTATCCTCATAATTACAATAGTCTCTATAAAAAGACATGGTACTGATGGCTTGTCGCTTAATGACTAT
The DNA here is from genome assembly GCF_059717775.1 of Variimorphobacter sp. HTMS_6. Classification (NCBI taxonomy): domain Bacteria; kingdom Bacillati; phylum Bacillota; class Clostridia; order Lachnospirales; family Lachnospiraceae; genus Variimorphobacter; species Variimorphobacter sp. HTMS_6. The sequence goes on along the minus strand of NZ_AP046094.1, from coordinate 408,925 downwards.
TCCATCTTCCATGATCACTATTTTTACTGCCCTACTCCCAAGATCAATTCCTAATACCCTCATTTACTTGTTCCCCTTTCTATCAGACAGCATATCTAAAAAGGCTTCTAGTCTAAGCTTAGTTCGAGCATCAAGGACATTCGCTTGGTCACCTTCTATATTTAGAATTGGGATTTGAAGTGCTCCTTTTATAATAATATCATCAATAGCTCTATGGCAAAAAGCTTGGGTATAATGGATTAGTCCATCTAGGCTACGTTCTTTCATTTGCTTCTTAATTTCTTCAATTCTAAAAGTGCTATCATAAGGATACGTATAATCTGCGTATTGTTCGTAGATATCATGAGCCTCCATGGCTCTTGGAAACGTAAACTCTCTCTGCACTTCATTATAAATAATGCTTGCATCCAATTCCTCTACAAATGCGTATAAATCGGCTGTCATAGGCGGAACCCCTATATAACCTAATCTTAAGTTTTTCTTTTGTGGCTTTCTAAGCTTTATTTCTTCAATTGTTGATTTTAGCTGTTCCCTGAACTGACTGACATCTCCATTAAAATCACTGCAGCTTACTTGGTATAAATGATTTTCAAACCCGGTAGCTCTTGATTCTTGATATGTCAACTGATCAATTTTGTGTGCTAATGCTCTGATTTGATTTAATTCTTGTCTAACCTTTTCAACTTGATGGATATCAACATTCATCATGGTCATAAGTTTATTAATTTCTAATTTAAGATCTTCCTTTTTACGAGATTGAGGAAAGGAGAAGGGATAAATTGTTACCCCCTTACTAGCCCATAAGTCAACTAGAGCCTTAGAATTCGAACAATCCCCTTCTATTACGCCCAGGATTTCACTGATCTGATGCTGCATGCAGACGCCATATAAACCTTTTATCCACGCACACATACTTTTAGGAAACCCATCTCTTTCCGCAAGCTCTATATATTTTAAATGATTGTCAGATGTGACAAAAACATTATTTAAATCCATGGGGCTATAGCCTGCGCTAATCAGAACTTCGATTGGTACAGTTGTTGTTAAACCTATATTTTTCATTTCTTCACCTTTTTATTTTTGATTTGATGAATCAGTCTAAATCACCATATATATTTTGTATATAAGTTTCAAAGAAATAGGAAGTTAAAGAAACATGCTTCCAGCACGTGTTCGGAATCAGACACCTTTAGATAAATATAGAACTTAACAAGAACAAAACGCCGTTAAGCTTTAACAGACTTATATTAATTGACGCTTTGTTCTTCCGACATAGAAAAGTAAAGCTTTTCTACGGAACAAAAAAAAGGACTTAAAAAGTCCTTTCATAAAAGCCTCAAATAATTATAATTTGCGGTTGAAGTCCTAGTTTTATTTTACGACAGGATGGATTACGAACTGTCCTATTTAATTTTTAAGCAGTGTCAGTATATCATACCCGTTCTGAATCGTCAACAGATTGATACCTTACTTCATTTCTTTATGATCTCTTTATAATTCACCAAAAAAAACCAATCGCTATGAAAGCCCACAGAACTGTAGCAGAACTGTGGGCTTTTTTCAAGTTAATTTATCCCTTGAGATTAGACACTTGTAAATAGAGACGTATGTCAGATGGTTGTAAATCTAAATTACATTGTTTTAAGTGACTTTTCTGTAAAAGGACCAGCAATAGGATTCAATCCAAAGGATTCCCCAAAATAATCCTCGTTAAATACAATGGACGTTCCATCTGGATTTTCAAATTTTTGCTCTGGCTCAAAAGCCATTCCTAATGTTTCTGTTGAAATTAATGTAGTAGCCTTCAACTTTTGCACATAATCATTAAGATTTGTTTTGATAGAATATTTTCCATTCCTTTCTTCAACTGAAACTGTAATTGTATGCTCATTATCAATAACTGCATTTTCCTTTGACATAGCTTTTGCGCCATTAAAATAAACATTACCTTCTGCCCATACTGGAAGTGGATTATAGTAACGATCACTCGGTGCTGAACCCATACCACAATATCCTTCAAACTGCTTCTCGTATTCATCCCAAGTCGGATAATTCTCATATGGAGAAGTACCAGTAAACAGATTATTATCATCCCATTCAGTTTCACCCGTAGAATCTAAATACTTTTGTAATTCCATTCGAATTTCTTGCTGTATGAAAATATTATTATAGAATCTCATATCACCATGCAAAAATGACATAAAGCCTGCAATCTCTGTTTGATGCGGAACATGATAAGGCGTATAGCGTGGTGAGATTTTAGTCAATGCTCCATTATTTACACCCCTTCCAATTGCCACCATCGAACCTGCAATCAGATTATGCACAAATGCTACCCCTTGTGTTGGAAGCTTTAAAGCTCGGTCTGATAAGAAAATATTATTATCTACTAATGTAGGTCCATGAGATACTTCGATAAAGAGGTCTTCTCCAACACCCATTATACCTACATCTGCAAAATTTTCATTCTCAGGTGTACAATTATCATGGAACAAATTCCCGGATACTCGAGTGCCTTGCGCTTGCCAATCAAGCCATAACCCTCTTGTGCAATGATGGATATGGTTTCGCCTAATGATTACATCGATAGCCGCATGCATTTTGATTCCACCAATTTCAGCTCCAGCGAGATTTTGTTTATTATTGATATGATGAATTTCATTATCCTCTATAATAGAGAAAACGCCACCCAAATGTCCTACAATACCTGTCTGTCCACAATCATGAATGTCACATCTTCTTACTATATGTGAGCCAATTTTATCCTTTGACCATCCTTCTCTTTGCGCTTGACAGATATTGTCACGCTCTGTTTGAGTACCATCCTTAAATTTTAATTTAGACCATTTATTATCATTTTCTGGTTGCAAATATTTACCAAGGGATATGCCAGAGCATTTTGCCTCATAAACGTCGCAATCCTCAATGATCCATCCTTTTGACCAATGCGGTCCTATCATACCCTCCTGCAATGCTGTTGGTGGTGCCCATTGTGTTGCAGCTTGTCTTACTGTAAACCCAGAAAAAGTTATATATCCAACTCCTTCTTCTTTTGGGTAGAAACAATTTTTTCTAACGCTGATTTCTACATTTTCCTCGTTAGGATTTTTATCTTGAAAGTTAGCATACAAAATAGTTTCATTTTTCTCAGTGTCCTGAGTAGTATACCATGTATAAACTGTAAAATCAGAATCCCAAGAGCGCATATTTTTCCCGGGATTTAACACTTTATCTAACTCAGTCACTTCATACATGGACTTATTATTCAAAAAGACATCTCCAGTATGTGCAATTATTGTTGCAACATACCAGTCCCCATAAACAAGGGTTGTATATGGATTATAATCTCCAAATAAAGCATTAGGAATTATTGCTTTCCATACATTACCCTCATGAAGTTCCCAATTCTTAACTTCCTCGGCTCCAGTTATAATTGCAGCTTTTTTCTCCTCGGAACGATAAATAATTCTGTTGTCTACAGTTCCACTATTGATAGGATTAACATTTTCTCTGTAAATACCTGGCGCCACGATAACCTCATCTCCAGGTAATGCAATATTTGCTGCATCCTGTATTTTTCCAAAAGGATGCTCTTTACTTCCATCTCCACCTTTAAGTGATTTTGAATCTACATAATACTTCATATTAATGATTCAATCCTTTCATTTCGCAAGATTTTTCTTTTTAACTTATATTTTATATTTTCCCGTTTTAGCCATAATGCTTGGCTCGATTAGCTTCCCATTATTAGCCATATAAGATATATACAAATAATAACACCGCAACAACAAACTATCAAGACTTTGAGAGTAAATCCTAATTGACGCGTAGTGGAAATAATTAAAAATTCTTGATGACGTAATCATTAATTATTGGTAGCCTCTATTAGTTTATAGTTTTAGTGTTTTTTGATTTCGATTACTTATGCCTAACTTTCAATTTATTAGCTAGCTCGGGAATTGGTTTTGGGTAATGCCCAAATTGCTTGTAATGTTTTGTGTAGATCGCCATTTTGGGGCAAAGATTATAACATGCAAAACATCCATAGCACTTTGATTCATCAAAACCCGGATATTGATTCATACTAACAGCACCATACGGACATGCAGCAACACATTTTTTACACTTAATGCAAAGATTTGTATCAATCTGCTTTTTACCCATGATTCCTTGCATCATAAATCGCGGTATAATTTTACTTTGAATAATATATTTTCTTTTCGCTGTAACTTTGTATTCTGGCACTTTGATACCATTAGAAAGTTTTAATGCTACTGAATCCAACTGTTCAATGAATTTATCAAACACCATCATCTGTTCCGAAGTAGGATTATCAATATGACCATGAGATGAACGAATTACAGGTGGATAGTTCTCAGGTGTATTCAGTGAATTCTCATGAACTATCTTGAACCCTTTATCTTTTGCGTACTTGGCAAGCATCATTGTAGCTGCACCATTTTGTTGCCCATAAGTAGTAAATACAAAAGCAGGCCTATTTTCATATTCCGGCATACCGTTCATATACTCTTTTACAAAACTTGCCACCTTATATTCACTTGCGTAGGTTGCAAAACCAACCAAATCATAATTCTTAAACTCTGGATACCCTTTACGCATGTCATAAAGCTCAAAATCTACATTTGTTAATTTGCTTCTAATATACTCACATGCTAACTTTGTATTTCCAGTGAGTGAAAAATATAAAATTATTCCTTTCATACTATCTATTCTCCTATAATCCAACATATTTTCGACTTGTGTCCCATAATTTTTTTGCCTGCAAATCCACATTCAAAGGTAGTACTGGTTCTTTCACTTTTTTCATGTCCCAATAGAGACCATTCGCTGTAAGAGTAGTGTTGTAACTTGCGATATAGTAAATAGCCTCTGCTGGTTTATCCGATGAAATTGTCAATATCGGAAGCTTCATAAGTCGACCCACAATTTCATAATATAATTTGCTTACATTTTCAGGACGAACTAAGTTGGTTCGAACAGTACCGGGATTAACTGCATGTGCAAATATGCCTTCGTGGCCATATCTTTCTGCTATTTCTCTTGCAAAATATATGAGTGAAGTACAGGAGTAACTTCCCGCATTCATACACCCGGAAGTTAGTTATGCAAACTAAATGTTATATTCATTCTCCATATGAAAATGTTAATCCTAGTTAAAAGACGAATTTGGCCAATAATGTAATTTTATGTATGCTATGATTGATTTTACCAATTTAATGTGGTATATTTGATATATAACTATTAAATATAAATGTTTCTTTTTCTAAGGAATAAGGACATAAACAATTTAGGAGGTAAATTTTGAACAAAATTAAAAAATTTTTGGGGATGTTATTGGTTATTATTTTTTTAGTGAACTCCCCATGGCATGTTGCGAGTTCATCAGTAATCAACGGATTTACTCCATCTAATCAATTTAACTGTATCCTTAACGATAATCCCGAAAAAAATATTATTGCAACAAAATCACTTTATAATGCCGACCAAACAGTTATAGCGTATTGTACAGAATTGTCAGGTGGCGGATTCATTGTACAAGACGTTAAAGGTGAAATAGTTGAATACTCTTTGGTTGGAAATTCTCCATTTTCATATGTAACGCCAGGTGAAAAACTATATATTACTGCCCCAATGTCTTACTATGAAAAAGGTAAGAACGATAAATTTATATCAGTTTATTCTGGTAGTGTTATAAATAAAGAGGATATTATCAAGAATAATGCTGTTAAAAAAAATATAGAAAATAAAGCTCTCATAACAGACGCGGTTGCTAATACTGAAGTAAACACATATAATTATTCAGCTCCATCTGGTTCAGTTACTTCTTCAGATAAGACTCCTTATGTACCGAGGAATTATGACTATAATCCTACTGGCATATGTCTTGCCACTGCGTCAGCTACTCTTATTGCATATTATGATGATCATATAAACAATAATATTGCTCCATCGTCATATGTAAATAGTACAGGATCAGCTTTGACATCTTGGCTTGCTGATCGTATATATATCGAAAAGCCTACGAACAGTTGGCAAGTTCGAACCAAGAATGCTGTGAATTCGTTTATTGATGCTTATGCTACAGGAACAGGGACCGCTTCTCAGTATACTGCAAGTTATATCTCAGGTTCATCTGACGCATATGCGAAGCTCAAGTCTAAGGTCTCAGCAAATAAGCCTGTTGTTATAATTTTTGATGGATGGTTCAATGACCAAAGTGTTTCTACAAATCGAATGTTCCACGCAGTTTGTGCGTATGGATATCGTGAAGTAATCTCAACTAACGGAGCCCAAAGTAAGTTTGTTTTATGCGTCGATGGTTGGGGAAACACTGTACGATACATAAATAGTGGATATGTAACAGATTGTGTATATTTGAATTAGGAAAGGAATATAAAATCTATGAAATTGAAGTATTGTATTCTTGCTTTTATATGTGCATTCTTGTTTACTGGATGCAAAAATATCAATGATTCCCAAAAGATTGTAGACTCACAAATTAAAGACATTACGTACAATAAGTGGCTTTATAATGACGACGGATCACTCAAAGAGGAAACCGAAACTGTTGTGGTAAACGATACAGCCACCATCAAAAAAATTGTTGGAGCACTTAACGAGTTGATCACAGGGAAATCAGAAACGCCATATAACAAAATACCGTCAGCCTATCAGTATTTGACAATTAACTATAACGATGGCAAATCTGTTAATATTGAAGTTAACCAATGGAGCGGGATTTTAGTTGGTGACAAGCATTACGATTGTACTGAGAAGGAGTTCCAGAAGTTTCATTCAACCCTTTACAAGTGATAGGTATATATAAATTTGATAGATTTAAGTAAATATTGAAATTTATTTTAAGTTCCCTCAGACTGAAAGGTTTGGGGGAACTTTGCTTTAAGGTTAGATTTTTTTCAAAACAATAAAATGATAAGAATATACTGTTATAAGATGAATCACCAATTATAATATCATGGGGAATAGCATGAATAACGTTACATTCATGTAATTGTAAATTGTAAATACAACCTTCATAACAAGAGTTACGGAGATATGAGAGGCATCAAACATTCACTTAAAATTTAATCAACATTATTTCTACTATATTTACAATCTACTTTGTTTCCATTCGTAATTTGCCAAATCATGATTTACTGCTGACTGACAGCTATTATGTACCGATGAAGGAGCATTGAATAACATACTTATTATATATCCTTTCACATTAGGCTTGTGTGATGTATTATCATTAAACGAATCTAATAAATATTCAATACTAATATGATCATTTCTTAGAATTTTCCTCCTAGCAAAGTCGTATGGATATTCCACCCCTTCAATCTTTATTACGTCCCTCTTGAAAGTAACAAACTCTGCCATTATATCAACTATTTCATTTAACTGCGCTATATCTCCACCTTTCAATTTTAGCAAAAAATCTTCATACAATATATTTTTCTTGATCTGCTTTAAGTTTTTTTCATATAGCTCAATGCCGTTAATCTCATTCGCTTCATTACCATTTATTGATTGTTTGATATGATCAGTATCGCTAAGATCAGTAAGATTACCTTCAGTATTATTAGTCCCCCCTATTGCACAGTTCTTAACTTGCTCATTAATGCTGTTCTTAATCTGCTTCTTCGTGCAGTTCTTGTCCTGCACGGATATGCAGCCATTGAGCTGTATATCTTTATTTTCTTCAATCTCATTCATAACGCTTCCTTCAGATTGATTAATTTCTTCAGTATTTGCATAGAAAGAATAATCTTTATCAATTCTAAAACTTTTTACATAAATTAGATTAGGCTTGCCTAGTCCCTGTTGCTTTTTCTCTATTAAACCAATGCCTTTTTTTGTATCAAGTTGTCCCATCAATTTAATAGCTTTTCGCTCTCCACAATTCATAGTTTCCATTACTTCTGCAATTGTATAAATGATATAAACTCGGTTAGTTTTATCTACCCATTGATTTTTAATTGATAGTGACATTCTGTCCAATAAAATACTATACAGAATTTTGGCATCACTTGAAAGCTCACTAAAATATTCATCTGTAAGCAGTAGCTTAGGTACCTTAAAAAAACTAAATTGTTCTGCTTCAGATCCATAAAAGTAATTTAATATAACTTTTTCATTCATTATTTAGCCCTCCCAAAAGGTTTTCATGACTCCATTTTTCTAGAAGCTGAACGATAATATCTTCTATTTCCTTTATAGTATAATTATCATCAAAATATTTCGTGAAGGTGTCATTTGAAATAGTAAGTTTGATATCTTTCACTTTATTCTCTTTCAAAATAGAAATAATCAGATCTTGATTAAGCTTTCCCTCTTCACTAGATTTTTTGATTTTAATTGATTGTTTGTTGGATGGATATATTTTAGTCTCATAAATTGCATTTAAAATCCATGTTTGTTGCATCTCATCCAAGTATGATATATTTACAGCAGGAATAAAACCGATTAACTTTTTATCAACCATAAGTAATAAATCAGGAAGAAGATTTGTAAGACGGATATACCGTTGTACCTGCCTTCCGCTTTCATTATTACCTTCACCAATTATATCTGCAGTAAATTTACCCTTACTTCCTTGATGCTTAATGGCATCAAATTTAAGTTTATATGCATAGGCTTTCTCACTAAATAAAAGATGCTCTCTCTGAATATTTGCATCAACCATTGTTATTATTGCTTCATCATCCGTTAATTCTTTTATAATAACTGGCATAGTTTCTTTACCAGCTGATTTACATGCATACTTTCTCCTATGTCCAGATACTATTTCATAACCGCCTTCATTTCTTTTCCTAACGATTCCCGGCACAAGAACTCCACATTCTTTAATACTTTCAATCATTTGTGACATCTCATAGTCGTTTATGATTTGAAATGGATGATTTGTAAATGAATATAGTTCTGCCAATGGAACATCAATAATTTTTTCATCTTGCTCCATGCTTTCACCAAAAAGATCATTATAGCCAGCAATTTTGATTTTACCTGCACTATGCTTACTCATTTTTTAATACCTCCTCTACAAGACTTATATAAGAATTCGAGGCTTTTCCCTTTGGATCATGGTCATATATACTCTTACCTTCAGCACTGCACTCAGCCACTCTCACAGACAACGGTATATTTTGATTAAATATTTTAATTTTTTCCCCATAACCCTCTTTTAAAAGCGTAACAATGTCTTTTGCAAAATTAGTTCTTTGATCCATCATTGTAATTAAGATCCCTTCTATATTTAATTTGGGGTTGATTTGTTTCTTAACCTTTCCTATTGTATGTATTAACTGTTGAAGTCCTTTTATGGGCAAGTAGGCAGCTTGAACAGGTATTAGAACACTATCAGCACAAGCTAATGCATTAATCGAGATCATACCCAAGGCAGGCATACAGTCAATAATGATGTAATCGTATTGCCTATTAACAATATTAATATATTCTTTTAAGATCATTTCACGTCTCATTACATTTACAATTGATATTTCTACTCCAGCCAGCTCTATATTGGCTGGTAGAAGATCAACATTGTTTTTATAATGTAAAATACCGTCCAAAGGCATAATCTCTTTATCATTGATTATATTGCCCATTACAGTAGAAATTGTAACTTTTATATCATCTGGCCTGTCAAATCCTAAACATGCTGTTAAACTACCTTGTGGATCCGCATCAATTATCAAAACTTTATATCCTTTATCAGCTAACCCAATGCCTAAGTTCACGCAAGTTGTGGTTTTGCCAACCCCTCCTTTTTGGTTTGCTACTGCAATTACTTTACTCATACTTTAACTCCTCCTTTATGAATTCTCCAAATACATAAAAACCATTTTCTATGCATTCATTTATCTTAAGCAATTTTTCTTCAGCGCTCCCTATGCTGTCCATAATATAGTCACGTTGTATCTCCAAATCTAAAAACATAAAATATTCAATACAAAGATCAATTTCGAATGTATCAATCTCTGTTGTCTCAAAAACGTATACTTCTTTTTTACACTCTTTACATAATGCCTTTTCATAACATTCGATATCGCTTTTGTCATATTTGTCTACATCAAGTTCAAGAAAAATATCTTCACTTTCAATTTTCATACCACAAATACTACACACTCTCATCTTTTATTCCTCCTATTAATTTTGTACATTGCATTTTAAAAGTAGCAAGTTTGACCACTATTTAGTTAAAGGGCAGAATACATCTGAAAATTCGTCAACAAAAAAAGACCAACCAGTAATTCTTTAGCTTATAAAAATCTGACTAAAAGTTTTACTAGTTGATCTTTCTGAAATTGTAATTATTGAAGTTATCCGGTTTGTCTGCCAATGGCATCCAACCGCCAAAAAATTGGGAAGCGAATTGCTTCGCTTCCCAATTGAACATTCTATTACTAAAAAGTAATAATTAAGACTATATCTTTCCAACCATTCACTTTTCTGGTCTCCGGATGGTACTTCCTGTACTCTGACAGGTAGTCCTTTCGAATCACGAAAGTGCCCAGTTTTAGGGGCTTTTCAGCCTTTATAGCCTCAACTCCTCTAGTTGTTGAGTACAGCCTGTGCTGCTGCTAATCTAGCGATCGGCACACGGAAAGGTGAACAAGATACATAGTTCAAACCAATCTTGTGGCAGAATTCAACTGTGGAAGGATCTCCACCGTGCTCACCACAGATACCAAGCTTGATGTTAGGTCTTGTAGCACGACCTTTTTCGGAAGCCATTTTAACTAACTGGCCAACGCCGTCCTGATCAAGTCTTGCGAATGGATCGGACTCATAAATCTTGCCCTTGTAGTATGCATCTAAGAACTTACCAGCGTCATCACGGGAGAAACCGAATGTCATCTGTGTTAAGTCGTTTGTACCGAAGGAGAAGAATTCAGCTTCTTCAGCGATCTCATCAGCAAGTAATGCTGCACGAGGGATCTCGATCATTGTACCAACATGGTATTCGATGTCAGAGTTTAATTCTTTCTTCACTAATTCTGCTGTTTCAACAACAACATCTTTAACGAATTTTAACTCTCTCTTCTCGCCTACTAATGGAATCATGATCTCAGGTACGATATTGAAGCCTTTTTCTTTCTTTACTTCGATAGCTGCTTCCATAACTGCTCTGGTCTGCATTTTAGCAATCTCAGGGTATGTTACGGCAAGACGGCAACCTCTGTGACCCATCATAGGGTTGAACTCATGTAAGGAATCACATACTGCATTTACTTCTGCAACGGTAAGACCCATATCTGCTGCTAATGCTGCGATATCATCTGCTTCTGTAGGAACGAATTCATGAAGCGGAGGATCGAGGAAACGGATAGTAACCGGTCTTCCTTCCATTACTTCGTAAAGTCCCTTGAAGTCACCCTTCTGGAAAGGAATTAACTCATTAAGAGCTTCTTCTCTAGCTTCAACAGTCTTAGAAAGGATCATCTTTCTAATCTTGTGGATTCTCTCACCTTCGAAGAACATATGCTCTGTACGGCAAAGGCCGATACCTTCAGCACCAAACTTAACAGCGTTAGCTGCATCTGCAGGTGTATCAGCATTTGTTCTTACTTTTAATGTTCTGATTTCATCAGCCCATTTCATGATTCTATCAAAGTTACCACTGATGGAAGCTTCTACAGTAGCGATGTCGCCGATGTAGATGTTACCTGTGGAACCATCTAAGGAGATGTAATCTCCTTCTTTCACTGTATTACCAGCGATTGTGAAGAATTTTTCTTCTTCGTTGATAACGATCTCGCCACATCCAGATACACAAGCAGTACCCATACCACGAGCAACAACTGCTGCATGAGATGTCATACCACCACGTACTGTTAAGATACCTTCAGCTGCATGCATACCTTCGATATCTTCTGGAGATGTCTCAAGACGAACAAGGATAACTCTTTCGCCAGCATCATGATGAGATTTTGCTTCTTCAGCGGTGAAGTAAACTTTACCAGCTGCTGCACCAGGAGATGCAGGAAGAGCGCTACCAACAGGCTTAGCTGCTTTTAATGCTGCTGCATCAAACTGAGGATGTAATAACTGATCTAAGGATTTTGCTTCAATTCTCTTGATAGCATCTTCCTTAGTAATCTTTCCTTCATCAACTAAATCACAAGCGATCTGAAGAGCAGCAGGAGCTGTTCTCTTACCGTTACGTGTCTGTAAGAAGTAAAGAGTCTTATCTTCGATTGTGAATTCCATGTCCTGCATATCTCTGTAGTGATTCTCAAGAAGAGTAGCAATTCTCATGAATTCAGCATATGCTTCAGGCATATCCTCTTCTAATCTGGAGATAGGAAGTGGAGTTCTGATACCAGCAACAACGTCTTCACCCTGAGCATTGATTAAGTATTCACCATAGATCTTAGCTTCACCAGTGGAAGGGTTACGTGTAAATGCAACACCAGTACCGGATGTATCACCCATGTTACCGAATACCATTGCTTGAATGTTAACTGCAGTACCCCAATCGCCAGGGATATCGTTCATTCTTCTGTAGTAGATAGCACGAGGATTGTCCCATGAACGGAAAACTGCTGTGATCGCTTCGATTAACTGATCTGCAGGATTCTGAGGGAAATCAGTACCTTTTTCTGTCTTATATAATGCTTTGAAACCAGCGATAACTTCTTTTAAGTCATCAGCAGAAAGCTCTGTGTCATAGTGAACACCCTTCGCTTCTTTGATTTCGTCTAAAACTCTTTCGAATTTGGACTTTGGAATTTCCATAACAACGTCAGAAAACATCTGGATAAATCTTCTGTAAGAGTCATATGCAAATCTAGCATTGCCAGTTTTCTTTACGAAGCCTTCAACAGCAACATCTGTTAAACCTAAGTTAAGAATTGTATCCATCATACCAGGCATGGAAGCTCTAGCACCGGAACGTACTGATACAAGTAAAGGATTCTCAGTATCACCGAATTTCTTGCCCTGTTGTTCCTCAAGTAATTTTAAAGCATCAAAAATCTGTGCTTTAATCTCGTCTGTGATCTTCTTGCCGCTATTGTAGTAGTCTGTACAAGCTTCTGTTGTTACAATAAAACCTTGAGGAATTGGAAGACCTAAGTTAGTCATTTCTGCTAAGTTAGCGCCTTTACCACCAAGAAGGTTTTTCATATCAGCCTTACCTTCTTTAAACAAATATACCCATTTTGCCATTTGTAAGTGCCCTCCTAAAATAATTATATATTATAATTTGTTATAGTATTATCACTGATTAGGATGTCTAAAATACTTTGAAAATATTATGTCTGCATTAATGTGTTATAAGTAACGAAGTTGTTATTCCGATTCCAAATACTGTTATCACAAGTTTGGTTGCAAAGCAATATTCTTTTCAAAAATTCACTGCACATTCTGACACAATTCTCTTTTAAAGTACCTTAGATACCCTAACCATCAAATAGGTGGCAAAAGTACTATGAAAACACAACGCAAATACTTCATTGTGTTTGCGTAATACTTTTATCACCCATAGGATAATAGCATATAACATATTACAACTCGATTTTGTAAAACTATAACATGGAATCACCCAATTATTAGGTTTATCCCAAAGCGAATGAACCTATGCCCGAGGTCACAGATTACACGCTGCGCTTATTGTACCATAATTTGATATGGTTAGGAAAGTCTTTTTTTCTAAAATTTAAACTTATTCTCAAAATATGTCTTAAGATCTTCAACCTTAACTCTTTCCTGTTGCATTGTATCTCTATCACGAACGGTTACTGCACCGTCAGTTTCGGAATCAAAATCATAAGTGATACAGAATGGTGTACCAATTTCATCCTGTCTACGGTATCTCTTACCGATATTACCTCTATCATCAAATTCACAGTTATAAGTCTTGCATAACTCAGAGAATATCTTCTCTGCAGGATCTGTTAACTTCTTTGATAATGGAAGAACGCCAATCTTAACCGGTGCGATTGCCGGATGGAAATGAAGTACGGTACGAACATCACCTTCTGCAATTTCCTCTTCATCATAAGCTGCGCATAAGAAAGCTAATGTAACACGATCAGCACCAAGAGAAGGTTCGATAACATAAGGAATATATCTTTCCTTTTTCTCATCATCGAAGTAGCTCATATCTTCCTTGGATACATCCTGATGTTGAGTCAAGTCATAATTGGTACGATCTGCAATACCCCAAAGCTCACCCCAACCGAACGGGAATAAGAACTCTATATCAGTGGTTGCTTTACTATAGAAGGAAAGTTCCTCTGCTTCATGGTCACGAATTCTCATCTCTTCATCCTTCAAACCAAGGTTCTTTAACCAATCAATGCAGAATTGTCTCCAGTATGCAAACCATTCAAGGTCTGTATCCGGTTCGCAGAAGAATTCTAATTCCATCTGTTCGAATTCTCTGGTACGGAATGTGAAGTTACCTGGTGTAATCTCATTACGGAAGGACTTACCAATCTGGCCAATACCAAATGGAATCTTCTTACGAGAGGTTCTTTGAACATTCTTGAAGTTAACGAAGATACCCTGTGCTGTCTCCGGTCTTAAATAAACCACGTTCTTTGCATCCTCTGTTACACCCTGGAAGGTTTTGAACATTAGATTAAACTGACGAATATCGGTAAAGTTATGTTTCCCGCAAGTTGGACATGCAATATTATGTTCGTCAATGTATTTTTTCATGTCATCATGGGACCAGGCGTCAACGCTGCCTTCCACTGTGATGCCTTTTTCCATATTATAATCTTCGATAATCTTGTCCGCACGAAAACGCTCATGACATTCTTTACAATCCATCAGAGGATCGGAGAAACCGCCCAAATGTCCGGATGCAACCCAAGTCTGTGGATTCATCAGTATCGCACAGTCAACACCTACGTTATAAGGGTTTTCCTGAATGAATTTAGCCCACCATGCTTTTTTCACATTGTTCTTTAGTTCTACACCAAGATTACCGTAATCCCATGTATTTGCAAGCCCACCGTAGATCTCAGATCCCGGATATACAAAGCCTCTTGCCTTTGCTAATGCTACAATTTTCTCCATTGTCTTTTCCATGTAAATCAACCTCACATTTATCTGTATTATTTTAATGTTAATGATTCATTAATTGTTTAATTTGTAATCAAACACTGAATCAGATAGCCTTGTTAAGGCTTGAACACAACTACTGTCATGCCTTCCGAAGCACTTTTTACTTCATTTCCATCTATTTTCTTCGCATTCTCAGAATAAAATTTCACCTTACCGCTAACAACAATATGAATGGGCTCATTTACTACTAATACCCTGTAATCTGTATTATTAATTATTTCGGAAGTCGATTTTGTTTCGTTCTTGCTCGCACTTACTAACTTATCCGGAAGCTCAACGGATACATCCTTCGATCCTCCATGAAAATATGCAGCCAACACGCTGTTGAAATTGGAATAATCCTTCATTCCTGCATAGGACAGCAACATCACTACACACTTCTTGCCGTCAATTTCCTTTTCATTAATCTTATCAACCTTAATATTCTCAGCCTTTGCTTTGTCATTATAGGAATCCACTTCCTTGCCGATAAAATCATTTAATTCATTTAAATCATAATAATTCTTATCAAAATTCTCCACTGATGCAACCTGCAAGCTACCGTTTGCTCTTGCTAACAATGTACTCTCTGTAACATCATTCGCATTAATATATTTTGCTTTTTTTGCACACCCGGTTGCTCCAAGGATTAGCAAAAAAATTATCATAGTATAAGTAATTCTTTTCATAAAATCCTCCGTTCTGCCGATGCTTCATCTTACGAGACAACAGCATTTATTAGATATTTCATACCGAATCATATAAAACGGGTCAAACTGCCCCCTAAATTACAATTCGGACTTCTACCATTTTAACCTTTATATGCAAGAATTTCAACCATAATTTATAAATTTATATATCAGAAATCATATCCAAGGATTTGAATTCACGCTCTACATAACACTTCAAATAACTCTTCATACAACGTACAAGTTCACCTAAAACTTCCTCGGATACTTTAAATGTATATAGTTTCTCAATCTCTGAAGATATTATGTATTGCATTGTGTAAAGTGTTGATGTTTGGATTCGAATTACATTCTTGTCAAAGACCTTGCAGGCATCACATAATATTCCACCGCCTCCAACACTAAAGTAATAATGTTGCATGCTATTACTGCTCATCGCATCGGTATGGCTTTTCTCACATTTCACACACCCAAATACATAGGGTGCTTCACCATTTAGTGCCATGATTTTCAGTTCAAATATTGCACGGATCAGAGGTACATTAAGTGTCTCCTTTGTTAAGGCTCTCAGCGTCTGGTATAAAAGTTTTAAGATGTTGGTCTCATCATTATTTTCCTTCGTCAGATAATCTACGAATTCGCAAAAATAGAATCCATAGCAGAGACGATCAAAATCCTCTCTTAACTCACCAAAATAATTGGATATCTCCGCTGACATAACATTATAGGAAGTTCTACCTCCGTATAAAGTGAATTTGCCAAAGGAAAAAGGTTGACTGCATGCCAAAAAGGCGCTATTAGGTCTACGGGCGCCTTTGGCAAATGCGGATATTTTTCCGAATTCTTTTGTTAATATTACAAGCCGTTTGTCATAATCACCAACCGGCATGGCCGATAGAACCATCCCTGTTACTATTGTTGATACCGGCAATCATTCCACCTTCTTTATTTTTTCCAACGCTCTTCTTGGAAACATCTCTTCGTTGTACTATTTCTTCACCAAATTCTTCCTGAGTACAAGCAATATAATTTAAGTAATCATTAATCTTTCCTGTTCTAGCAAAGCTACTCCAGTAATCATAATTCTTCATAAATGAGCCCCCTAACTTATGACTTATGTTTTTGTTATAACATCATTTGTTATAGTATTAGGTTTCCCATTTTGTGACTTGTTAAACTAGTCAGAAGCTACCATTTAAAATTTTTGTTACTCATCCCTATTATATCCAAAATTCTTCATAAGGAAATCACTGTCTCTCCAATCTTTCTTCACCTTGACCCAAAGTTGAAGATTTACCTTACAATCCAGCAGATTTTCGATTTCTTTGCGTGCCTGCGTACCGATTAGTTTCAGCTTGCTGCCGCTCTTGCCGATTATAATACCCTTATGAGAATCTCGTTCGCACACAATGGTAGCATCGATATCTATCATACCCTGACCAAAGCCATTGGTAGGTCTTTCCTTCATTCGTTCAATACTGACTGCAATTCCGTGAGGAATCTCATCATCCAGCAGTCTAAGTGCCTTCTCTCTTACCAACTCCGCCACAATCTGTCGCTCCGGCTGATCCGTTACTGTATCTTCATCATAATACATTGGACCTTCCGGCAAATATTTATAGATTACATCTAATAATGTCTTTGTATTTTCTCCCTTGAGAGCAGATACCGGAATAATCTCTGCAAAGTTCACTTTATCTTTATAGGCAGCAATAAAGGCTAGGATTTCTTCCTTTTTAACGGTATCGATTTTATTAATTACAAGAATAACGGGAGTTTTCATGTTGTTCAATTGCTCGGCGATATGCTGCTCACCTGCACCGATAAAGGTGGATGGCTCCACCAGCCACAGAACAAGATCCACACCACTCATGGTTCGCTCCGCGATATTCACCATGTATTCACCCAACTTATTCTTTGCCTTATGGATTCCCGGTGTATCCAGGAATATAATCTGTCCTCGTTCATCCGTATATACGGTTTGAATACGATTTCTTGTTGTTTGTGGTTTATCGGAGGTTATCGCTATCTTCTGTCCGATTAACTGATTCATCAGAGTTGATTTTCCTACGTTCGGTCTTCCGATTAATGTCGCAAACCCTGATTTATATTTCGTGTCTTTCATTCTTTTTCTTATCCTCTCAAGCTTTCCTTCTATCGATATCTTCTCAAGCATATCTTTGACTATCCTATGGAGAATATATCATAATCCAATAATCCTGTTTCTTATATATATTTATCATTTGTAAATTTATCTATTGCATAAATTTATATTGTATAAATCTATATTTTATATTCTTATCATTTGTATCCAATCACTCAAGCTTTTATATTAAACTCTTTATCTCCTTGAACATATCCTTATTCTCCGTAATTCTGCTTTCATTACCGATTACACAGATGTTGTCAGCATCAAGGAAGGCCTGAATAACGGTATGCAATGCCCGTATATCCTCAATCGTTACATTAAGAACCTCATCTCGTTCCTTTTGTAAGTCCTCCATTGTTAATCCCGCTATATACATACTCAGAGAACGCTTTCCCTGCGCCTGCGGTGTTAACGGTGTATCCAGTGTACTAAAGGTTCCGATAATATACTTCGTAATATCTCTCTCATCAGCTGTAAAATTCTTCACATACTCCGGAGCTTTCTCATAGATATTATTGGTATCTCTCAGATTCGGATCACGATAGGATGTAAAATAAGCATCTCCATCCACGCCGGAGAAGCCGCACATACAGCCATAAGCACCACCCTTAACACGTACATTATTCCAGAGGTAGTCGTAACTTAAGATCGTCTTCAGTACTTTTAGTGCACCGGTGTATTTTAATCCTGCCTTTAAGAAATTACCTGCTCTTGCAACATACTGTACCTGCATTGCAGTCTTGAAGCCTTCATTTAAGCAAACTGGTTGTAATGATGAGGTATCATAACTCTCATATAATTTACTATCTGCTTTTAATGTCAGCTTGCCGGTGAATTCCGGTAGCTTATCCGCAAAACGTTGGTATCCTTCATCATCTGCAGTGATACTAATCATCAAATTACTCTTCGTAAATATCATCTGCATCAATTCTTTTAATTTTGTAATCGTATCTTCTGCTTTGGAAGCAAAATTATCTGCCAGTTCTTCCATGAATTTATAAAATGTAATTCCTGTTGTGGTCTCCTTGAATAATCCGTGCACCGAATAATAGGACATTGCACGATCCACTGCAACGGAATGACCAGCTGAGTTAAAATGCATCTGAAGTTTTGATTTCACTTCATCTACGATTTCCTTCAAACGTTTGGTATCCTCTAGCTTAGTCTGATATACCATCTCTTCAATCAAACGGAAGGCTTCTGTTAATTTATCATATAGTACCTTGGTCGTAAACTCGAATACCGGATAAAAATTCTCCGAGCTACCCTTCACGGAAAAACTAAGAACATTCGTTGATATTCCACCGGTATAGATATTTACTTCATTGGAAAGATCCAAATATTTATGATTATTTGTATCAACATATCCAAGGACAAAGGATAGGAGTGATGCATATGGAAGCAGCTCCTTCGGAACCTCCTTCACATTGAATAGTAGTCTCAGATAAGCAATTTTATTCGTATATACATTGTGGCGTATGACTTTGATTCCATCAACATTTAACTCCTCATTAAAGATAGGACGTACCTTCTTCTCAATATCTTCTCGAGTAAGAAGTGGAATCATCTCCAGTTCCTCCTTGGTAGACGGAATCTCCTGATACTCTCTTAAGTTCTTTGTATCATTTATGATTGTGTGAATTTCCTCCGGTGATAGAATAGCCTTGTAGGAAGCAAGCTTTTCCTTCAACTGCTCCTCCTTCTCACTACCAAGACCCATCTTCGGCTTTAAGATCACCATGGAGCTGTGAGAGTTATTAAGAAGGAAATCTTTGATACACTTCTCATAATACCCTGTTCCAATCTTATCCTTTAAAAATGCATATCCTGTGGAATCCTTCAGGTGAAGGAACGGTTTTTTATCATCATGAAGCCATCCGCTCATCGCACGAAGGCCATAGAGCAAGCCCTTCGGGAATTGTCCGTAATCTGCTTCTCGGTATTTAAATTCATAAAAATTAATTGCAGCACGAAGGGATTTTTCATCAATGCCTTCTTCTACCAGCTTTGATAATGTATCCTTCACTAATCCGAGCATCTGATTCTTTTTGTCTTCATCTGAATTCTTCGCTATAATTGTAAATGTTGTTTGAAGAATTTCATCTTCATACCCACCCAAAATATCTTTACCGATTCCAGCATCCAGTAAGGCCTGTTTAATCGGTGCTCCTGGAGCCTGCAATAACACATAATCAAGAATCTGGAAGGTCAGACTCAGTTCCTTATCCAAAGAGCTGCCAACCACTGCATTTAAACTGAGATACGTATTATCATTCAGAGATTCATTCTCGCTTAGCGAATAATACGTTTCCATTTCTCTGATCGCATCAAAGCCTTTTTGAAGCTTCACTTCAGAATCAACCGGATGATGGTCATATTGATTTAAATATTCCTTATCCAGCCAATCCAGTCTTTCCTCAAAATCCATATCTCCGTACAGATAGATATAGCTGTTGGACGGATGATAGTAGGTTTTATGAAAATCAATAAATTCCTGATAAGAAAGCTCTGGAATATGATCCGGGTCACCACCGGATTCCACCCCATAGGCGGTGTCCGGGAATAAGGAATTTTGAATCAATCGATACAGTTGAGATTCCGGTGAAGAGAATGCTCCCTTCATCTCATTGTAAACAACACCGTTATATTTTAATTCCGACTGCTCATCCTCCAGTTCATAATGCCATCCCTCTTGCTGGAAGATTTCCTTTCTCTGATAAATATTCGGATACAATACCGCATCCATATAAACATGCATAAGGTTCTTAAAGTCCTGATCATTCATGCTCGCAACCGGATATACAGTTTTGTCCGGATAGGTCATTGCATTCAAAAAGGTATTCAACGAGCCCTTCGCAAGCTCTACGAATGGATCCTTTGCAGGAAAATTCTTCGAACCACATAATACAGAGTGTTCAATAATATGTGCCACGCCCGTACTATTGGTCGGCGGGGTACGAAAGCCGATTGAAAAAACTTTATTATTATCATCATTCGCTACAATTGCAATTCTGGCTCCGGTTTTCTTGTGTTTCAGTACAGTACCGACTCCGTTCACATCTTCCAATTTCTCTTCAAATACGTATTCATAAGCGGAAGGAATTCCACATTTCATAAAGTCAACCTCCATTATCTTTCCTATCATTCAAGCAGTTTTTTACTGCGTAACTTCTATTCTTAAGTATGGTAATTTGTAGTATATGCTTATTCATAATAACATAAAAATATCTTCTTGTCATTTGATACCTGTGAAATAATTACCATTACATCATATTAATACAAGTTTGAATTATGTTTTTCAATAATTCACCATTAGCATGCAATGCCTACACTTTGTGTTAGTTTGTGCCGATGATTTTGCTAAAACAAATAATTCACTAGAAATAATCTTATATTACCATAATGCACTGTTTGGATATCTTCCAACCTGTGTGTGAAGCTAATTGTAATCTTCTGTATCTACCCTTAGTGTTAGTTTGTGCCGAGGATTTCGCAGGCACAAACTTAGAAGCGTGAATTATGCTTTCCAATAATTCACCATTAGCATGTGTTTGTTTACTACAAATCATTCTCATCGGTTATATTCATTGTAGAAATAAACCAAAAGTTATAATTCATTCAACAGAATCTCAACAAAATACAACAAAAAAGTTTGACTTTTTACTAATTTTATGTTAAATTTATACCAACATTACTAATATATGTAATGCAATTTCAAACAAGCTTTAGGAGGATTTTATGAAAACCGGAACAGTGAAATGGTTTAACGCGAAAAAAGGATTTGGATTTATTTCTGACGAAGCAGGAAACGACGTATTTGTTCATTTTTCAGCTCTTCAGATGGATGGATTTAAGGTTCTCGAAGAAGGAGACAAAGTTGAGTTCGAAGTAGTAGATGGCGACAAAGGCCCTCAGGCTGCTAATGTATACAGACTGTAATCGAAGCATTCGATAGGTAATATTTCGATTAAGATAACTTACGCTGTTACAACAATTAATCAAATCAATAATTTAGGCTTGAGAAACTTATCGTTCCTCAAGCCTTTTTAATTGATTAAACTTGTTTTTAATCTGATTTAGTGTTTAAAGTGTCTCATACCCGTGAAGATCATTGCGATACCATATTCATTGCATTTTTTAATGGAATCTTCGTCCCTATTGGAACCGCCAGGTTGGATAATTGCAGTCACACCCGCCTGATGTGCCGCTTCCACGCAATCATCAAATGGGAAGAACGCGTCAGAGGCTAGAACGGAACCTTGTGTAACTCCTTCACCGATTAATTCCTCTGCATGCTCAATGGACTGCTTGGTTGCCCAGATACGATTTACCTGTCCAGGGCCAATACCGATGGACTGTTTATCCTTCGCCACAGCAATACCATTGGATTTGACAAACTTTACTACCTTCCATGCAAATAATAAATCTTCCATCTCTTTTTCGGAAGGTACACGATCCGTTACTACTTTGACCTCTTCCTCATTTAACAGCTTGCTGTCTATTGTTTGAACGATTAATCCGCCGTTTACTTTCTTCAGATCATATGCATTCTCATCCTGTGGCACGTCGATATCAGGAAGCTGAAGAACTCTGATGTTCTTCTTTACAGTAAGGATATCAAGTGCTTCCTTTTCATAAGAAGGAGCAACCACAACCTCTAAGAAGATGTTCTTCATCTCTTCTGCCATTGCTACAGTCACTTCTCGATTGATTACTACAATTCCGCCAAAGATAGAGGTTTTGTCCGCATCATATGCTTTCTTCCAAGCATCCGTTATATTATCGGCACTACCTACACCACAAGGATTACCATGCTTGCAAGCCACTACGGTAGGCTCTTTAAATTCTTTTAATAATTCTAATGCACCATTCGTATCGTTGATGTTATTGAAGGATAATTCCTTACCGTTTAACTGTGTTGCATCCGTCAGGGAGCCTTTCTTTTTGCCAATCTCACGATAGAACGCTGCTGACTGGTGAGGATTTTCACCATATCTCATATCCTGAACCTTCTCGAAGGTAAGTGTTAGCGTCTCAGGAAGCTCGTTATCATTTCTCTGTTTCTTTAAGTAATCTGCAATCATGGTGTCATAAGAGGAGGTATGCATAAATACCTTCTGCATCAGATAGAACTTTGTATCAAGGGAAACTTGCCTGTTTTCTTTTAACTCTGTTAATACTTTATCGTAATCTCTAGGATCTACGACAACAGCAACATCCTGATAATTCTTAGCTGCAGAACGAAGCATGGTAGGTCCGCCGATATCAATATTTTCTACCGCCTCATGTCTTTCGACATTCTCTTTTAGAATAGTTGCCTTGAATGGATATAAATTAACGAATACAAAATCGATTGTATCAATGTTTAGGTCTGCTAGCTGTTTCATATGGGAAGGATTGCTTCTCATAGCAAGTAATCCTGCATGAACTGTAGGATGAAGAGTCTTTACACGCCCATCTAAGCACTCCGGGAAGCCGGTTAATTCTGATATCTCAATAGCAGGAACGCCTGCTTCCTTTAATTTGCCATAGGTACCTCCGGTTGAAATGATTTCAACACCTAAGGATACCAATTCCTTGGCAAGTTCAATAATTCCTGTTTTATCTGATACGCTTATTAATGCTCTCATGCCCAATCTCCTTTTTACTCGTATTAAAGAGTTCTTTAAATATATAAAAATTCTACACCATGGCAAGTTTGTTTTCAATTCATAAATACTTATGTATCTTATCGTTATTTCTAATATATAATATTAACGCCAATTAATATTGCAATCCGCTTCAAAAAGTACTATAATTCGTAAGGTACGCCATTCATTGGCATATCAACAGGAGAAAGTTACGGCAAAGTTGTGCTAATGCCCAAATTAGCGGGTTTTATTAGCCTGGAGGTTTCATATGAAAAGATTCAAAATTACCGATCTATTCATCGGATTATTGTTTACCCTATTATTTATATCCATAGCGGTCGTAATTACCATTAATTTCAGACCTTTGTACTATATGGATGTCAAATTATTAAATATCGATATAAATTCCGGAATACCAAAAGGTGAAATCTTGCGTAACTATAACGCGTTGATCGATTATTCCTCTCCTTTTTTTAAGGGCAACCTAGTATTTCCGACTCTGCCTGCATCGAATAGCGGTTTGAGTCACTTTGCAGATGTAAAAAATATTTTTACTTTCTTCTATATTTTAGGTACAATTACCATATTTCCTGTTATAATAATAATCATTAAAAAGAGAAAAGATAATGATTACAACTACCTTTTAGCATCTGCGATTACCTCTGTTGTTTTACCGTTTATATTAGGAATATTAATGGCAATTAATTTTGATAAGACTTTTGTTTTATTCCATAAGATTGCCTTTCGAAACAACGATTGGCTATTTGATCCAAGTACGGACCCTGTAATCAATATTCTCCCTGACACTTTCTTTATGCATTGCGCCGTGTTGATTATATTAATTGTTATTTTGTTCAGTATTCTCTCAGTGGCGATATATTTTAGAAAAAAGAAGTATTTTAGCATAAAATACCGTAAAAATAAGGGTTTAAAATTGTAAGTTTATAGTATTGATTTATCATCTCAATACGATATAATAAGATTGATAAATTATTAACAAGATTTGAAGATGTATTCAAATTTCAAATCATTCAATAAAGTACACATTCATCAAACAACAAAAATTAGGTACCGGTAAGGTATCACGGAGGTAAAACATGAGAAAAACGAAAATTATTTGCACCTTGGGTCCGGCAGCAGAAAGTGAAGAAGTATTGAGAGAGCTCATCCTTGCAGGAATGGATGTCGCGCGATTCAACTTTTCCCATGCTGATCACGCAGAACATCTTGGAAGATTAAAAACAATCGAAAAATTACGTGAGGAATTGGGAATCCCGGTTGCAACTTTACTTGATACCAAAGGCCCAGAAATCCGTATCGGTACCTTTAAGGACGATAAAAAAATTCAGTTAACCGAGGGTCAGACCTTTACTTTAACCATCAGAGAAGTTGAAGGGGATGAATCCATCGTTTCTATCACTTACAAAGAATTAGTTCACGATATTAAAGTAGGTAATACCATATTAATTGATGATGGTTTAATTGAATTAACGATTAAAGATTTAAATGATACTGACATTATCTGCGAAGTAAAGAACAGTGGAATAATTTCCAACCGTAAGGGTGTAAATGTACCAGGTGTTGAATTATCTATGCCTTATATTAGCGAAAAAGACCGCTCTGATATTCTCTTCGCTGTTGAACAGGGTTATGATTTTATTGCTGCTTCTTTCGTAAGAACTGCAAAAGACGTTAAGGATATTCGTAAAATCCTTGATGCTCATAATTCCAAAGTAAAGATTATCGCAAAAATCGAGAACTTACAGGGTGTTGAAAACATCGATGAAATCATCAAAGCAGCTGATGGTATTATGATCGCTCGTGGTGACATGGGTGTTGAAATCCCTTATGAAGAAGTTCCGGTTATTCAGAAGATGATTATCAAAAAGGTTTATAACAGCTCCAAGCAGGTTATCACTGCTACTCAGATGTTAGATTCCATGATGAAAAATCCTAGACCTACCAGAGCTGAGACCACAGACGTTGCAAATGCAATCTATGACGGAACAAGTGCTATCATGTTATCCGGTGAAACAGCTGCAGGAAAATATCCTGTAGAAGCATTAAAAACAATGGTAAGAATCGCTACCCGTGCAGAAGCTGATATCGACTACAAGAAGCGTTTCAAAATTGCTGATGCAAGCCCGAATCCTGACATTACCGATGCGATTTCTCGTGCAACTGTAACAACTGCTCATGATTTGAATGCTAAGATGATTATCACCGTTACTACTTCCGGTAGAACCGCTCGTATCATCTCCCGCTTCCGTCCTCAGTGTCAGATCCTTGGTTGTACCACTGATCCGGTTGTTTGCCGTCAGTTAAACATGGCATGGGGTGTAACACCTTTATTGATGCCAATCGAGCACGATACCTTTGAGTTATTTGATCATGCTATTCAGGCAGTTGAAAAAGCAGGATATTTAGTAGATGGTGAAGTTGCAGTACTTACCGCCGGTGTACCGTTAGGTATCGCTGGAACCACAAACTTAATTAAAGTTCAAGTTGCTGGTGAAACTCACTAATCTCTATATACAATATAATTCTTGGTTAAAATATAAAATTACAAACTAACAAAAAGGGTTGTTATGAAATAGTATATCATTTCATAACAACCCTTTCTTAGATTTATAAACCTAAGTATGTTTATGCTTTCTTGCTTGCATCATTTACAATATTCATAAGGAGTTTTTTCTCAACGGGCGGTATTCTCTCCATTAATCTTGCTGCGGCCAAAACAGCCCTCCAACATGTTACATCTTCGATACGCAAACCGGACAATCTCTGATATTCCTTCCAATACTTCTTAGCCATATTATTACGCTGCAGTTGAATAATTGATTTCAAAAAGCCAGGAATCTCTTCCGGTAATGCTGCTTCTTTTAGTAACAATAGTGTTCTTGCCACATCCGCTGCAGGTACTCCCGAAGATGCTGTCATCCAGTCCAATATATATGTATCAGTACTGTTAGTAATGATATTGCCCGGATGATAATCACCGTGACATAATGAATCCCCTTCCGGCAACATTTGAAGCAACACAATCATCTCATCCTTCTGTTCTTCTGTTAAATCCTCTGCATGGAGAATACTCCATTCCAAGCTTTCTTTTTGCTTAGGTATATTTAAGCCATGGATCTGATGCATATTATAATGATTCTCTGCCATTTGTATCATATATTTCTTTAATTTGAATGGATTTTTCATAATGGTTCCCAACATCGATGCCCCTGCTATTCTAGTATATATAATCCCTTTTCGTCCTTCTATTTCAATTAGATCTGAAGCAGCAGGAGCCGGCAATCCAAGCTCATTTATCGTATTGGCTATATGATACTCCCTTTCAATTGCAACCATCGGAAAAGAAGGATAAAAAAGCTTTAATACTTCCTTCTCACCCCATTCATAAACCTCTGCTGTATAACCTCTACCGATTAAGTTTCCTTTCATCATACACCCCTAACTTTTCACATATTACTAAACTTATATATTATACCTAGTACTTTAAACATATAACAGGCAGGGATAGTCATATATATGATCTGTCCCCGCCTGCTGTGATATTAATTATTCGATCCGTCAATTTATCATATTAATTCTCAATAACTCATCTGTAACATGAATGAGAGTCCCTTGCATTCATTCGATTTTATCCACATATTCTAGTTCAAGTAGCTTTTTATTCCACACTATAATTTGGAGCTTCTTTCGTAATGTGGATATCATGAGGATGGCTTTCTTTTAAAGAAGCAGCGGAGATCTTAACGAACTTACCGGTATCCTGTAAGGTCTGGATATCCTTTGCACCGCAATAACCCATACCGGAACGTAAACCACCAATTAACTGGAATACAGTGTCCTCTGTCGTTCCCTTATATGCTACACGTCCTTCAACGCCTTCCGGAACAAGCTTTTTCGCATCGGTCTGGAAGTAACGATCCTTACTGCCATTCTCCATTGCTGCGATTGATCCCATGCCACGGTATACTTTATATTTTCTACCCTGGAACAGTTCAAAAGTTCCCGGGCTTTCATCACAACCTGCGAAAATGCTACCCATCATACATACGTTAGCGCCTGCTGCAAGAGCTTTTGTAATATCACCGGAATACTTGATACCTCCATCACCGATAATCGGAATGCCGTGTTCCTTTGCTACCGCATAGGAATCCATAATTGCAGAAATCTGAGGTACACCAATACCTGCTACAACACGTGTTGTGCAGATGGAACCCGGGCCGATACCAACCTTAACTGCATCCACTCCTGCTTCAATCAAAGCAAGTGTGCCTTCCCCGGTTGCAACGTTACCTGCAATAATCTGAAGATCAGGATATGCTGCACGAATCGATTTTACTGCTTTGATGATATTTAAGGAATGTCCGTGTGCGGAATCCAGTACAATGACGTCAACCTTAGCTTTTACTAAAGCATCTACACGATCCAGAATATTATTTGTAATACCAACAGCGGCGCCACATAAGAGACGTCCCTGCTCATCCTTAGCGGATAACGGATACTTAATCTGTTTCTCTATATCCTTGATTGTGATAAGTCCCTTAAGATTACCCTCATCATCCACCAAAGGAAGTTTTTCTTTTCTAGCGGAAGCTAAAATTTTCTTTGCTTCTTCAAGAGTAATTCCTTCTTTTGCAGTAATCAGTCCTTCTGAGGTCATGGACTCTTTAATCTTCTTTGAGAAATCAGTTTCAAATTTTAAATCACGATTTGTAATAATACCAACTAACTTTTTACCGTTCTCAACAATCGGAACACCGGATATTCTGTATTTTCCCATGACTTCATTCGCATCTTGCAATGTATGATCCGGAGATAAATAAAAGGGATCGGTGATAACTCCATTCTCTGAACGTTTTACCTTATCAACCTCTTCAGCCTGCTCTGAAATCGACATGTTTTTATGAATAATGCCTATGCCTCCCTGTCTTGCCATCGCGATTGCCATACGGTTTTCCGTTACCGTATCCATTCCGGCACTCATTAACGGGATATTAAGCTTAATTTTCTTTGTAAGGTTTGTTGTCAGATCAACAAGATTTTGTGTTACCTCTGAATATCCAGGTACTAATAATACGTCATCAAAGGTAATTCCTTCACCGATAATTTTACCCATTTTGATAATCTCCTCACTTTCTTATATTTAGTTGTTAAAATAGATTTTTAAAAGTATAACCAATTAAGATAGTATTGTCAACCATGAAAAGATATAAACCGATAGTTTTTTCAATCATGTTGACATTTGCGTATAAATAAAAAATGTATGAGAAGCAATCAGAATCACATCTCATACATCTAATTTTTTTATACTATATCAAAGAAATTTTTCTTGGACTTTTCTGCCTCATCATCGTTATCATCTTCTCACTCGGTTCAAAATAAATACGATACTTTTTATCTTCCGCACTTGCTATGATAACA
Organism: Variimorphobacter sp. HTMS_6; assembly: GCF_059717775.1. Lineage (NCBI taxonomy): Bacteria > Bacillati > Bacillota > Clostridia > Lachnospirales > Lachnospiraceae > Variimorphobacter > Variimorphobacter sp. HTMS_6. The sequence continues at coordinate 379,934 of NZ_AP046094.1, read as the reverse complement.
TAAGGTTTTGCTGATTTATCACCGCTAGTAAAATTCTTAATCTCAAGCTGTGCATTATTATAACCATCCAATGCATGGGAACCAAACGGAGCAACTATCTCCATCTGTTCCATGTCGACAGTGAGTAAGGTTTTACGTCTTGCTTTTCCCAAAATACGGTCAAAATCAAGCTGACCGTCAACAAATACGTATTCATACTCCACACTTAATCTTGGGACAACAAAAAAGGCACCTGCAATGATTGCAACGCTGATTATTACAAAATAACTACCGAAAGTGGCAATAATTAATGCAACGATTACCGCTAGCGCTATCAATACTTTTATTGCTATGGACTGTATGTCCTCTTTTTTCTTAACTCCTGCTTCCGCGTATAACTGATTCATTCAAATCCTCCTTACACTTCAACTGTCCAATTATGTTCGTCTTTTATCTTACCTAACTGAATTCCTGTAATGGTATCATATAATCTCTGGCTAACCGGTCCGATTCCACCATCTTGAACTCGCATGATATTCTCTTCCCAACGAAGCTCACCAACGGGTGAGATAACTGCTGCTGTACCGGTACCCCATACTTCTTCTAAAGTTCCATTTTGTGCTGCTTCGTAGATATCATCAATCGAAATCTGGCGTTCCTCAGTAGGTAGTCCCCATTCTTTACACAGAGCAATTACAGAATCTCTGGTCACACCGGGAAGAATGCTCCCATTCAACTTAGGAGTTACTACAGTACCATTGATTTTGAAGAATATATTCATAGCACCTACTTCTTCAATATATTTACGATGTACTCCATCCAGCCACAGTACCTGGGAATAGCCTGCATCATGTGCTTTCACCTGTGATTTTAAGGAAGCCACATAATTAGCACCTACCTTTGCTTCACCGATGCCTCCTTTTACCGCTCTTACATACTCATCCTCAATCCAGATCTTAACCGGATCAAGTCCCTCCGGATAATACGCTCCAACTGGAGATAAGATGATAATAAATACATATCGATCAGAAGGTTTCACACCTAAGTATGGATCTGTTGCAATTATAAATGGTCTGATATACAGTGAAGTCCCTTCTTTCGTTGGAATCCATGCATCATCTACTTTTACAACCGCTTTAATCGCTTCTAGAAAATCCTCTTCGGGTATCTCCGGAATACAGATTCTACGGTTTGTTTTATTCGCTCTTTCAATGTTTTTGTTTGGACGGAATAATAGTGTTCTTCCATCTTCTGTTTTATAGGCTTTTAACCCTTCAAACATTTCTTGTCCATAATGAAACACCATTGCGGAAGGCTCCAAATTGAGCGGTTGATACGGTATAATACGTGGATTATTCCAACCATTTCCCGTTTCATAATTCATAATAAACATATGGTCGGTAAAAATGGTACCAAACTTTAAAGGATTATCCGAACCCGGTAATACCTTTGGATTTTTTGTCATCTCAATTTTAATATCTAACATTTTCTCATCCTTCCTTGTTAAACCCTTTCATCCCATCAATGAACGAATTTATTCTCGTAGCTGGTAATTCGAATTATTACCAATTTTTATACTCTTTATAGTAGTCTTACTAACCTGATTTTTCAAGTATTTTTTATTGGATTTTTTTATTTCTCTCATATCTGCAAAAGGTATAGGTAAGATCATAGTAGGTTTGTTCTTCTGTTTCTTCGGCTAACACCCAATCCTCCATCTGATCCAGATTAGGGAAATGAGTATCTGCCATATACTTGTAATCAATTTTCGTTACATGTGCTATATCACAGAACGGGAGCATCTGTCTGTATATCGTTGCTCCTCCAATCACATAGATATCTTCGGATCGATAGGGAGCTGCTGCCTCAAGTGCTTCTTCAATACTATGTACCACTACTGCATCCTTTATTTTATAGTCCTGTTTTGTTGTAATCACTATATTCGTTCTATTCTTTAAGGGTTGTCCACCAGGAAAGCTCTCCATAGTACTCCTACCCATAATTACCACCTTATTTGTTGTCTCATCACGGAAAAAACGCATATCCGCCGGAATACTCACGAGGAGTTTATTCTGATATCCGATTGCCCAGTTATTGTCCACTGCTACGATTAAATTCATGCTAATTCACCTTTCTATACTGCTACCGGTATATGCTCCACTTTTGGTCCAAACTTATAATCGCGAAGCTCAAAATCATCTACAGTAAAGCTGTAGAAATCCTTTACTTCCGGGTTCATCCAAAAGGTAGGTGCATCAAAGGTAGGACGTTCAATCAATTCTTGTATCACCGGTATATGTCTGTCATAAATATGTGCATCCGCAATCACATGTACCAATTCACCTACTTCGAAATCACACACCTGTGCAAGCATATGCACAAGAACTGCATATTGACATACATTCCAGCTGTTCGCAGCTAAGATATCATTTGACCTTTGATTTAATATTGCATTCAAGGTTAATTTTTCACTATTTTTTTTCTTAGTCACGTTAAATGTTACACTATATGCACAGGGATATAGATTCATTTCATGAAGATCCTGATGAACATAGATATTCGTCATGATTCTTCTACTGTATGGATTATTCTTCAGGTCAAAGATCACGCGATCCACTTGATCCATCTCTCCCTCTTTATATTTGTGCTTCACCGACATCTGATATCCATAGGCCTTACCGATAGCTCCGTTCTCATCTGCCCAGCTATCCCAGATACTGCTGTTAAGCTCATTAACATTATTCGATTTTTTTTGCCATATCCATAACAATTCATCAATACAGCTTTTAATCGGGGTTCTTCGAAGCGTCATTGCCGGGAATTCCTTTGTTAAATCATAACGATTCACTACACCAAATTTTTTAATCGTGTATGCGAAGGCTCCATCCTCCCATTTCGGTCTGACCTTCTCACCCTCGGTACTCACTCCGTTTTCTAATATATCCTTACACATGGATATAAATATATTATCTGCTAAACTCATAAAAATCCTCCGTTTTGCGATCTTAACAAATCATCTTCTACATTAAATTATTGTACCTTAGTTTGCTACGCAAGGCAACCTCTAAACACACATAAAATATTCGTACCAGAATAAGTTATTTCCCTATCCGGTACGAACATTCTATGTCAATTATTCTTATAAGCAATTATTTTTAATATAAGGGGCAAGTGTAAATGTACTCAACCTCTTACAGACAAACTACACTTTCCTCTACAAAACGTTTTATATTTGATGCGTTCACATATTTTGTGGCAACACCATCTTTTATTTCTACCAGAGTAGGTGCCTGCATAATACTGAATTCATTCGCTAAATCCTGATTTTCTTCTGCATCAATAACTGCGTAAGATATTCCTTTTAGGAACTCCTTTGCAAGCTTGCAATTGGGGCAGGTCTTTGTAGTAAAGAGATATAGCCCGTCTCCCATTGCGGTGCTCTCCTCAGCACAAGCACAATTATTCTCCGACTTATGATCTTCCATCTCTCTGAATTGCTCTGGTCTGTAGATCTTACGGTTCTTGTATTCCTGGGATTTACCTTCATTCCAGTTTTGAACCGGACGATAATAACCGGTAATACGGCTATATACTTCCGCCCTCTCACCACAGTGAGGACAGGTATATTGTTCTCCGACTAAGTATCCATGTGTCTTACATACCGAATAGGTAGGGGACAAGGTGTAATAAGGCAATTTATAATTAGATGCAATTGTTCGAACTAATTTTGCCGCTGCTTCCCAATCCTGCAACTTTTCACCAAGGAATGCATGGAATACGGTTCCCGAAGTGTATAATGTCTGCAATTCATCCTGAACATCAAGCGCATCAAAAATATCCTCAGTATAGCCTACCGGAAGGTGGGAACTGTTCGTATAATAAGGAACATCCCCTTCATTGCCAGCAGTCTTAATATCGGGCCAACGCTTTCTGTCATGCTTAGCTAAACGATAGGTTGTGGACTCTGCCGGAGTTGCTTCCAGGTTATATAAATCGCCGTACTCTTCCTGATAATCAGATAGGCGTTCTCTCATATGATTTAACGTCTTAATTGCAAAATCCTTGGTCTTCTTATCGGTCATATCTTTGCCTAACCATTTGGCATTTAAACCAACCTCATTCATACCAATCAGACCAATCGTTGAGAAATGACTCTCAAATGATCCCAAATAACGCTTTGTATATGGGTATAACCCTTCATCCAGTAATTTTGTGATTACGCCTCTTTTTACATTTAAGGAACGAGCTGCGAGATCCATCATGCGATCAAGGCGCTCAAAAAACTCCTCCTCTGTAATGGACTGATATGCAATACGAGGCATATTAATTGTAACAACACCCACAGAACCGGTACTTTCACCGGAACCAAAGAAACCACCGGTTTTCTTACGAAGTTCTCTAAGATCCAAACGAAGTCTGCAACACATAGAACGCACATCACTCGGTTCCATATCACTGTTTATAAAGTTTGAAAAATATGGGGTACCGTATTTTGATGTCATCTCAAACAAAAGTCTATTATTCTCTGTATCAGACCAGTCAAAATCATTGGTAATGGAGTAGGTCGGAATCGGATACTGGAATCCTCTACCGTTCGCATCTCCTTCAATCATAATCTCAATAAAGGCTTTGTTGACCATATCCATCTCTTTTTTACAATCTTTGTACTTAAAGTCAACTTCTTTGCCACCGATGATACATGGTAATTCTGCAAGGTCATTCGGTACCGTCCAGTCCAAGGTGATATTGGAGAATGGTGCCTGTGTACCCCAACGGCTCGGTGTGTTTACGCCATATACGAAGGATTGAATGCACTGCTTTACTTCCTTATAGGTTAAGTTATCTACCTTAACAAATGGCGCCAAATAAGTATCAAAGGAGGAGAAGGCCTGCGCGCCAGCCCATTCATTTTGCATAATTCCTAGGAAATTAACCATCTGATTGCAAAGGGTGGACAAATGACCTGCAGGGGATGATGTGATCTTACCCGGAATTCCGCCGAGTCCTTCTTTTATTAACTGTTTTAAAGACCAGCCTGCGCAGTAACCGGTCAGCATGGATAAATCGTGTAAATGAATATCCGCGTTACGATGTGCACTTGCTATCTCTTGATCGTATATTTCTGACAGCCAATAATTCGCTGTAACAGATCCTGAATTATGTAATATTAAACCGCCAACGGAATAGGTAACGGTAGAGTTTTCTTTTACTCTCCAATCCTCTTCCTTTACATAGCTGTTTACAATCTCTTTGTAATCAAGAATTGTAGACTTCATGTTACGGATTTTTTCTCTATTTTTACGGTAAAGGATGTATGCCTTAGCAACATCAGTGTAGCCTGTCTGTTCCAATACATTTTCCACACTATCCTGTACATCTTCCACGTGAATGGTTTCATCTTTCACATTGTTTTGGAAATCAGATGTTACACGTAATGCTAACAAGCTAATAATCTCTTCTGTATAGAATTTTTCTGTCGCTTTGAAGGCTTTTGTTATTGCTTCACTGATTTTCTTTAGGTTGAATTCGGCAACCTGACCATCTCTCTTAATAACGTTAATCATAAGTAACTGACCCCTTCCCGTTCTCTTAAATTCTAAGATTACCTCTAGACTCAATACTACCAGAAATGTTTTCCAGAGTCAATACAAAAATACTAGATATATGCTAGCAATTTTGCCCCAGCACTATATCTAGTATTAATTTTAGTAATTTTGTCCTATTTACTTTATTTGCTGGAAGGCCGATAAATCAAGGGTTTGCGAAGATTTTCCTACAAACTTTGGAAAATATCCTTTGGTACATATGCCTTTACATAGATTCCATCTTGACGATATTCCTCTTCCAAAAGTTGTCCGTACTTTCTTATCATTTGAATCTTTCCGGCATCCTCATATGAGAACTCTTTTTCTAAAAGAATTTTACGTTCCTTAAGAATCTTCTCAATAAGTTCCAATAATTTATTTACATCATCACCAGATTTTGCTGATATTTTAATTGTGTAATCCGCCTTGAAATCTTTGATCGTACGATCCGCTTCCGGTTTATCCTGTTTATTAAAGGCTGTGATAATCTCTTTGTCCTGAATTCCAAGTTTATTTAACGTATCATATACTATATGCATATGACGATCCACATCAGGATTTGCACTGTCCACCACATGAAGTATTATATCGGAGTACTTGGCTTCTTCAAGTGTACTTCGAAATGCTTCAATCAAGTGATGAGGAAGCTTGCGGATAAATCCTACTGTATCCGTGAGTAAAATCTGCTGCCCACTCTCAAGTTCCAGGTTTCTGGTCGTCGGATCCAGTGTAGCAAAAAGCTTGTCCTCTTCAAGAACCCCTGCATTTGTGAGATAATTCAATAAAGTTGATTTTCCTGCATTCGTATATCCTACAATTGCAATAACCGGGATACGATTCTTGCTTCGAAGATTTCTGGCAGTTTCACGGTTTTGCTTCACTTCATCTAGCTCATGACGCAATATCGTTATTCTTTCTTTAATTAATCGACGATCGATCTCCAGCTTTTTCTCACCGGGACCTCTGGTACCAATTCCTCCACCCAGCCTTGATAAGGAATTCCCCAGTCCAATCAAACGGGAAGAACGATATCTGAGCTGTGCCAATTCAACCTGTATTTTTCCTTCTCTTGTGGAGGCACGTTTTGCGAATATCTCTAGTATAATAACGGTTCGGTCTAGTACCTTCATCTGAAGCGAGTTCTCAAGGTTTTTTAATTGTGCAGGAGAAAGCTCATCATCACAGACCACTCCGGTTGCCTTTGTCATAAGCGCCAATTCTCTCACTTCTTCTATTTTACCTTTGCCGATATAGGTTCCGGGGTGAACCTTTTCTCTATTCTGAATAATCTTTCCAACGGTTATCGCTCCGGCGGTTGAAGCAAGCTCCTCCAGTTCATCCAGAGACTGTACTGTATCATCACTGTCTGAAGCAGCAACTCCGACCAGTACAAAGCGTTCCTCCATTTCTTTTACATCATATAACTGTCCCATCCATATCTCCAATCCGCCGTATCACAGCTGCTTTTTCTTTTCGTTTTTTTATTTATTATTACTCAATTAGTATGAACCAATCCGAGTATCGATAAATTCCGCTTCTCTTTTCGCTTCTTTATCCCCTGGATACTTCTTTTGATAATCAGCAATTGTCTCATGTGCTTTGTCATATTCACCTAGATTTTCAAAAGCGATAATTTCATTTTTCATGAGAACCTGTAAAGTAGTACCCTCCTTTTGGGCAATTCCCTTTTTCAGATAGCCCAATGCCTTATCATATTCCTTATTCTTCATTAAACATACAGCTACCTGGTTGTAGGCCTTGGCAGATTCCACTTTCCCTTCACTAAGGTACTTCTCATAATATTCAAGCGCTTTTTTGTAATTCTTTTTTTCCCGGTATATTTCACCTACAGAATAATATGCCTCCTCAATACCGGATTGTGCAGATTGCAGAAGCTGACTCATTGCCGCTTTTTCATCCCCTAAATAATAATGAATTCTTGCCATATTGTATTTGTCGAGATCAGTTTGAGCTTTGATTTGCGCCCCCTCCGATAGTACTGCTTTCGCTTCTGTTTCCTTATTACTTATCTTAAGAAGATTATATTTACCGATGTAATATTCCAATTTCTTAGGTTTTAACGAAAGAGCCTTATTATAGTCAGATAAACCTTTATCATATGCTCCTGTCAGCTGATAGCAATATGCCCTATTACAGTAGGCATTCGCATCCTTTTTATTCTTCTTAATCAATAAAGAATAGGTTTCAACTGCTTTATCGTAGGAACCGGACATCCGCTGGGCACTTCCCATATAATACAATATGTCCACATTCAGGTTTGACAATTCATGGATTTTTAAAGCCTTTTCAAACTCCTCCAATGCCTTCTTATAATCATGCATTTGGTAATAAGCGATCCCTTTCCCCCTGAGTGCCCTTTTATTATTTTCCTTTGCAACCGAAGCGCCGGGTTTAACAGAAATCACATTAAACTGCTTCAGTGCTTTCTCATATTCTCCTTGAGCGATCAAGGTGAGGCCGTAATCGATGTAATACTCTGCCCGGTTCGGATTCTTAGTAATTGCCTTGCTAAAATCGTTTGCAGCTTCCTCATAATTTCCCTTCTCAAAATTCTTGCGGCCAGATTTCGCCAGATCACCGTCTTTACCGCAAGCAATTAAGGAAACTATCAGTAGAAAACTCAAACCGATAGAAAGAATCCTTTTCATAATCATTCTCCGTTTCAATATGAAATTATCCCCATGGTTTATCCAATGCAGACAAGTTGTCCACGATTCCAAAGCACGCACTTAATAAACCCAAGAATATCCATGGTTAATTATACCCTATAAGCTTCAAAATGACAATGTGCTAACCGTGTAAAGTATAGCAAACTTGTCCATAAAGTTTGCTTTTTTCATTGACATAATTAGCAAAAATACGCTACAATAGAAACAATTTCATATTGTACTTTTCAAACGAAATCGGTCAGTGATGATCCGTTATTTATACATTCAAACTTATTCATTACGCATAAATTTTGATTTCTTTGAGAATGATTATTATGCTAAGGAGGACAATTTTTATGGATTTCTTATTCAATGGTATTACAGCATTAACCTGGAAAGAAGCAGCTATGTTTCTCATTGGAGGTATCTTAATCTATCTTGCAGTTGCAAAAGAATACGAACCTTCCCTACTTCTCCCCATGGGTTTCGGCGCTATTTTAGTCAACATTCCCTTCAGTGGAGTATTGGATCAGGTGGTACCGGGTGTAGAAAACTCACACGGAATCATTCAATGGCTATATGAAACCACGATCAGACAATCCGAATTACTACCGTTATTATTATTTATCGGTATCGGAGCAATGATTGACTTTGGTCCACTTTTATCTAACCCTAAGATGTTCTTCTTTGGTGGTGCCGCACAGTTTGGTATCTTCCTTACCATCCTTGTAGCAGCAGCTTGTGGCTTTGATTTAAAGGATGCTGCTTCTATCGGTATTATCGGTGCAGCAGACGGCCCAACCTCAATTCTTGTATCCCTAAGGTTAGGTAGTAAATACATCGGGCCAATTGCAGTCGCGGCGTATTCGTATATGGCCTTGGTTCCAATCATTCAGCCTCTCGCTATCAAAGCAGTTACAACCAAGAAAGAACGTTTAATTCGTATGGAATATAATCCTCATTCCGTAACAAAGCTTACCCGATTACTCTTCCCGATCATTGTAACCGTTATCTCCGGCATAGTTGCCCCTGATTCAGTTGCACTCGTTGGTTTCTTAATGTTTGGTAACTTAATTCGTGAATGTGGTGTACTTGGAACTTTATCCGATGTCGCTCAGAATGTATTAGCAAATCTGGTAACATTATTACTTGGTATTACTATTTCCTTCAGTATGCAGGCAGAATCCTTCCTGGATATTAAGACTTTAATGATTATGGGTCTCGGTTTATTCGCTTTCACCTTCGACACTATTGGTGGTGTTATATTCGCAAAGATACTAAATCTCTTCTTAAAGAAGAAAATCAATCCAATGGTTGGTGGAGCCGGAATCTCCGCATTCCCCATGTCAGCCCGTGTTATTCAAAAAATGGGCTTGAAAGAGGATCCTTCCAATCACCTATTAATGCATGCAATCAGTGCAAATGTAGCAGGCCAGATCGGGTCTGTAGTAGCCGGTGGTGTAGTATTGAATATTGTTATTCAGATGCTTAAATAGTAGAAGGGAGAACATTATGGATAAAACAGTACTTCAAGCGTTAGAAATTATGGGAAAAGGTATGCTTTCCATCTTTGTAGTAATATTTATATTAACCCTAATCGTTGTTTTTCTAACATGGATAACGAACCGTCCACGCTTTAAGAAGTTTGACAATGATGAGGAATAATCCCCGTATGCAAGTATATTAAAAATTTTATATAAGAATATTATATAGAGGAAGGTGAATTGACCACTGTCATTCACCTTCCTCTTATAATAGTAAAATATCAATTCCAAAACAAAGCTGGAGTTTAAAATGATTTCGTTTATTATCGGGCTTTGTTTTGATAGACATTAGTCCTCATTGCATCGCCTACGTAATTTCTATCCGTCATCCCGGTAGGATGTGCATACTAAAAAAGACGTATTGCAAAATATGATTTACAATACGTCTTCTTATTAGTTTATGTATCTTACTGCCTTAACAGGTGTTCTATAGTTATATCTTGATGTCTTAATTCCAGTGGATGGACTACTTGCAGCAACGACTCTACCGTTACCAATGTAAATAGCAACATGATTAATTCTACCGTTCTTAGCATAGAAGAGCAAATCTCCTGGCTGTATATTACTAATTGATATACTTCTTCCGCTTGCAGCCTGTGATCTTGAGGTTCGAGGAATGCTAATTCCAAAATGAGCAAATACGGACTGTGTAAATCCGGAACAGTCGGCACCATTCGTTAAGCTTGTACCACCCCAAACATATGGATTACCAACAAACCGTAATCCGTAGTTAGCTATATTACTTCCTAACGATGAACCAGCATCATTGCTTGGTGCATTATCCGTAACTGTTGTTGCAGGTCTCGTTGGTTTCCTAATCGGCTTTTTAACGACTGTAGTTTTTGTTGGTTTCTTTACTGGCTTACTACTGTGATTATTGGAATTCTGATTGTTCGTTGTTTGATCATTATCCTGTTGTTGATTAGCAGCTTGTTCTTCAGCAATACTCTCTTGCTCCTCTTCAATGGATACTGCTGTTTCATAATCAGTATCAACTTTAACAAAATCAGCTGCTACATAACCAACTTTATCTCCACCAAGAGATATCTTTATCCAACCATCCATCTCTTTAATAACATTAAAGTTGTCACCTTCTGCAACTAAATCAAGCACCTGTGAATCTTGAGAATTACTTTCTCTTACCTTTAATGTTGTTGTGTTAACAGTAATAATTCTTTTACCTACCGAGTTTGCAACTTTTATCGCATCCTGGCCTGTAACTAGATAATCTGATTTAATATATCCATTAACGGAACCGGATTGTATCTTATACCAGCCGCCCTTCTTATCAATAATCTTAGCTGCACAGTTATTATAAAGCTTTCCAAGTATTTCACTATCTTCATTTGCTTCGCTTCTAATATTTACGTAGCTTGTAACTTTGGCAAATGCTAAATTCTCATATTCCTCCGGAATATTATTTTCAAAGTAATTTGTGATTGCTTTATCTGCTTGACTAGAATTTTCAAATAAAACATCCAGAGATAAATTAATTCCCGCAATTGGCTGCTCCGGTAATGGTGCTTCCGCCGCTTGTGCCATCGTTGCTCTTCCTGCCATTGTCAATGTTCCTACTAATAGAAACGCTCCTAGCTTATGTACTCTCATCATATAAATCTCCATTCTGTCGATACATTCTAATTTGTGTGTTACACAAATTCGCTGTATGAAAAATCTTGATTTTCCACACTGAACCTTAACGATATCTAACGCTGAATTAACCGGCAATATATATCTAAGTTCCTCCTATGTGATTAAATGTTATTCACATATTGTCGTATGTAATAGTTATTACGAATTTGTTAAATTAATTACATACTTATTATACGACAGAATATCCAAAATTGCATGATGTATTTTCTGGTAAATTATTTACTTATTTCCCCCACGATTTCTCGAAATACTTTTGTATGATAGTCAATATCCTCCACCGTGGTGTATTGGCATATTAAGGCCATATTATGAAATGGTGTCATCAGTATTCCACGGTTCATGCTTGCCAAATGCATATACTGATCAAGCAGAAAATCACAAGCCGCTGACGCTTCGCTACCATTTTTAGCTGGCTCCTTTCGAAACCAATATTCGGTTCGACAACCCAGTTGAGTTGTATTCCAGTCCAAATCAAACTCTTTCATTACAGACTGCACCCCTTCGTTGAAGTGGGTTGCTAAAGGAATATTACGTTGATAGAACTCCTCTGTTAATACCTTAGATAGCGTAGCTCTCATCGCAGCCATAGAGAGAGCATTTGCGGCTAGTGTTCCCCCTATCCCTCCGGTGTCACACACTTCCTTTTGAATTACATCGATTACTTTTTGTGAAAATTCCTCGCTAAAACCATAAGCTCCGGTTGGAATACCTGATGCAATTGTTTTCCCAAGCGTAACTATATCCGGCTCTAGTCCGAATTCTTTCGTATATCCGCCAACTCCGGTACAAATGGTATGTGTCTCATCGATAATCAAATAAGTTCCGTATCTTCTCGTCAATTCCCTTAGGGCTTTATGAAAGCCCTCGTTTGGATGAACAATTCCAATATTCGTCATAACTGGCTCCGTAAGTACTGCAGCAACATCTTCGTCTCTCAGGGCATTCTCAAGAGCATCAATATCATTCCATTCGACTACTTTTGTAGTACAGAATGGATCAATCTGTGGTCCCAAATTACCTTCTCTAGCTACTACCTTCCCTTGTTCATTCAAAGTAGCGAAAGACTCATCTACACTTCCATGATAGCACCAATTAAAAACTAAAACTTTAGGTCTTCCCGTTACCTGTCTAGCCAGACGAAGGGAAAATCGATTTGCATCCGTTGCCGAAGTAGTAAACTGCCAGTATTTCACGCCAAATCTTCGACTAAGCTCTTCCCCATTGTATATTGCATCCTCTGTGGGAAGCATAAAGGTCGTTCCCTGCCTGCAGTACTTAGTAATCGCTTCTACCGCCGCCTCCGGTGAGTGTCCAACCATTGACCCGGTATCACCAAGGCAAAAATCTATGTACTCCAAACCATCCACGCATTTAAAATGTGCGCCCTTCGCTTCTTTCACAAAAATCGGATAGCTTCCTGCCCACTTTACCATCCAGTTCATTGGAACTCCCTGTAACAGGTTCCCCTTCGCTTTGCTATATAACTGTGAAGATATAGGATGTGTTTCTTCAAATAGATGGATCTCATTATCAAATTTTTTTTGTAACAACTCTCGATTAATCATTCCATTCATACCTTTCATTGTTAATATTCTTCTACCGATCTATTCATTGTGAAACTTAATAACTTCTTATATCAAATCTCATTGCTTCCCTTATCTTCGATGATACAATTTCCGCCGTCAACAACAAAGTCCTGACCGGTTATATAAGAGGCCTCTTTTGAACTCAGAAATACAATCATATGAGCAATTTCTCCCGGGCTACCACTTCGCCCCATCGGAGTACACCTTCCTGCCAAAGCCTCTTTCTGAGTCTGAGATCCTGTTGCAATCCAACCCGGTAATACATTATTCACAGTAATATTGTACTTAGCCACTTCAAGTGCTATCCCTTTACTCATCCCAAGCATTGCTGCCTTTGCTGCTCCGTAGCCAGTTTCACCAAGGTTGCTTCCAATTGGGCCAGTCGTCGAAGATACGTTTATTATTCTGCCATAACGCTTTTTAATCATACCCTCTATTACTGCTCGTGTCGTATAATACGCTGTCATCAGATTACGCTCTATCGACTCTTCAAATTCTCCATCACCCATATCACAAAATAGGGTTAGCTTCTCAGCTTGACCCACTTGAGTCATTCCGGCGTTATTAATTAAAACATCTATAATTCCCATATCTTTCGATACTGAATCAATTAGCTTTCTTGCCGAATGCTGATTCGTAAGATCAACGATATATCCACGAGCGTTAATTCCTTCTACCCTCAATTCCTGTTCTCTATCAAATATCCGCTCTGTGGTACCTGTTATAATCACCTGTCCTCCAAGTCTTCCTAGGATTTTAGCTGTGGCAAACCCAATACCGCTTTCACTTCCTGCTCCTGTAACCAAACAGATCTGATCATCAAACCGATAAATCTCCTCCATACGAAATCTTCTCCTTTCTCTATACCTCTTCTTTATTATAAACATCCAACAATTCATAGCATATCTTTAGCACTTAGATATCTACCATTTTTTATTTACTTTTTGATAGTATAAGAGCTTTTATAATTAGAAGATAGCCACCAAGGTAGTATTTATATTGTAAAAATTACTACCTTGGTGTTATTTATAGAATAAATTGCTTTTAGAAAATTTATCTTTATTATAAGATAGAGTAAGATAGAGTTAAAATGTAAGTTTATAAATTAATATAGTAACATATCACATTAAAGCGTAAATTTAACATCTTATCGTCTTTAAATAAGATTATACTTAACCTCGATACCGGAAATAGAACTTTTAAAAACATATAGTTTGTCAAATATGATATTGGAGGAGAACATGTCATCTATAAGGGACGAAGAATGGGAAATAATTAATGGGATTAGCAGTGAATTTCACGGTATTAAGGATTATAATCAAGCTCGCAAAAAATTCCTGTTATCATTAAGAAAATTAATAGATTATGATTTAGCAGATTATTGTCTTGCAGTTAATAGTAAAAACTTCATCTCATTAGTGGAACCAATTGTAATTAGTCGTTTTTCCAAGGAATTTGAAGAGAAGTTTACCAATCTTTATGAAAACCAATATGGTGCATCAGATTATACCCGATGGTTTTTTAACAATCAAAATTCAGTTGTATACCGAGAGTCGGATGTTATATCAAATGATATACGAAAACAAACCCCTTATTATCAGGAATATCTTAAACCAATGGATTTGATCCATGTGGCTGGAATTAGTATTTCCTCTAAAGGGATATCTTATGGAGTAATTGCTTTCTATCGAAGGAGTCATAAATCTGACTTTTCTGATCATGACCTTATTCTACTTCAAAAGCTAGTGCCTCATCTAGTAAGTCGTATGAAACTAGAGTATGATAATCGATTACAAGAAAATCATACTTATACTCAATTTTCTTATCTTAGGAGTAATTATGGTGTGTCAAAACGGGAAGAAGAACTATTAAATCTTATTTTGCTTGGAAAATCAAATAAAGAAATCGGGAATCTACTCAGTATCACTGAGAATACAGTAAAGAAACATGTCGGACATCTACTTCAAAAACTGCAAGTGTCCAATCGTGCACAACTTGTTCATAAGATTAACGAAGAAACGAATGGTGGCACTATTATACATAATGTTACTATATAAACCCATGGACCAAACACAAATTAATTAATAATCACTATTACAATAGTTTGTAGTATAAGTTCAACAAAAGAGGATGCTAGACTCCTATCAGGAATCTGGCATCCTCCTATTATAGATATGATTATATAACCTTATCTTTTATATTACGTATGACTCTTTTTAACCTTGAGACGGGTCATAGCACGATTAAGCGCTGCAATTGTATGATAATACTCTTGTTTGCTCAATTGTTGGCGTAATTTTTCTTCAGCACGGATTTTAGCTTCCTCCGCACGTACAAGATCAATTTCATCCGGTTTTTCTATTGAATCCGCAAGTAAAATCACATACTCAGGTGTAATCTCTACAAAGCCTTCACTTACTGCTGCGTATTGCCATTCTCCATCGATAAGGAACTTTACTTCACCAGGCTTTAAACAGGTAACCATGGGTTCATGACTTGCAAGAATACCATGTTGTCCGTCAATACCGGGGAAAACGAGCATTTCACACTCCCCTTTATAGAAGGGATGATCACTCGCTATGATTTCAAGCTTGAATAACTTAGCCATAGCTCCTCCTATTCCATCTTCAATAAATGAAGAGTATTATTATAGTTTCGCTTCAATAAGCTTTGCTTTCTCAATTACATCTTCAATAGTTCCTACATTAAGGAATGCAGGTTCTGGATATTCGTCCATTTCACCATTGATAATTGCTTTAAAGCCTTTAATGGTTTCACTTAAAGGTACATACTTACCAGGAATACCGGTGAAGTTCTCAGCTACGTTAAATGGCTGGGATAAGAACTTCTGGATCTTTCTAGCACGATAAACTGCTAATTTATCTTGTTCATCAAGCTCTTCCATACCAAGAATAGCGATAATATCCTGTAATTCCTTGTATTTTTGTAAGAGCTCCTGAGTCTTTCTAGCTACTTCATAATGCTCCTCACCTACTACGTCAGGCTCAAGGATTCTGGAAGTGGACTCTAACGGATCAACAGCAGGATAGATACCTTGCTCAACGATTTTACGGTTTAATACGGTTGTTGCATCAAGATGCGCAAAGGTATTTGCCGGAGCAGGATCTGTTAAGTCATCGGCAGGTACATATACCGCCTGAACAGAAGTTATGGAACCATTCTTAGTTGAAGTGATTCTCTCCTGTAATTCACCCACTTCATTTGCAAGAGTAGGCTGGTAACCAACTGCGGAAGGCATACGTCCAAGAAGTGCGGATACCTCGGAACCTGCCTGTACAAAACGGAAAATGTTATCAATGAATAATAACACGTCCTGATTTTCTTTATCTCTAAAGTACTCAGCCATGGTAAGACCAGTCTGAGCAACTCTCATACGAGAACCCGGAGGCTCATTCATCTGACCAAACACTAAGGCTGTTTTACTAATAACGCCAGAATCCTTCATATCTCTCCAAAGATCATTACCCTCTCTGGAACGCTCACCAACACCGGTGAAAATGGAATATCCACCGTGCTCTGTAGCGATATTACGAATTAACTCCTGAATTAATACGGTTTTACCAACACCGGCACCACCGAAAAGACCAATTTTACCACCCTTTGCATAAGGTGCTAATAAGTCAATAACCTTGATACCTGTCTCCAGAATCTCAACAACAGGACTCTGATCTTCAAATGACGGAGGATCTCTATGGATTTTCCACTGTTCCTCGCCTACAACAGGCTCTCCATCATCGATTGTCTCGCCAAGAACGTTAAACATTCTACCGAGTGTCTGTTTTCCTACAGGAACCTTGATACAGGAACCGGTTGCAGTAACCTCCATTCCTTTTACAAGACCTTCACTGGAAGCCAACACGATACAACGAACTATATTATTACCAATATGACTGGCAACTTCCATAACAAGCTTTTCACCTTCTCTTGTTACTTCAAGCGCATCCTTAATCATTGGAAGCTTTCCGCTTTCAAACTCTACATCCACTACAGGACCTAAAACTTGTATAACTTTACCTTTTTCCATATATTTATCTTATTCTAAGCAATCTGTTTTCAACACAAACTGACGAACCAGTTTGTTAATCATGAATAGAATTTTAATCTCCTTCCCTTATTTTTTTAGACTCTTCGCTCCACTAACAACCTCAGTAATTTCCTGCGTGATAGCTGCCTGTCTTGCTCTGTTATACTGTAAGCCTAAACTTTTCAGCATATCCTTCGCACTCTTAGTAGCCGACTCCATAGCAGTCATTCTCGCATTCTGTTCACTGGAAAATGCCTCAACTAAGATACCAAAAATCAATCCCTTCAGACTGTTTGGTACTAATTGATTCATTACAACTTCAGGAGATGGATCAAAGTTCGCGTGCATATAGCCATTGGATCTTTGTTCCGCCACCTTTCTTTCAAGTGGTAAAAGTTTTGCGAACTCTACATCAGACTTCATTGGTGTAACCATTTTTGTATATACAACATATACATCGTCTAATTCTTTATCTTCAAATAATTTAATCAGTGTACTCGATATATCACCTGCACGGTATAAATTAGGATTTTGTGCTGTATACAAGAAATCTCCATGAATATTATAACCTTTGCGGGTAAAATACTGCCTTCCAACCTGACCGATTACAAAAAGACTGTTATTACCGCCAATCTTTCGCATCTCTTCTTCTGCTTTTTTCGTCACGTTGTGATTATAAGCGCCAGCCAAACCCTTATCAGCTGTTACAACCAAAAATCCCACTTTTCGATTCGCTTGTTCAATCTCATTACGAGTATCAAAATAAACCGAATTAACCTGTGGCACACGAATCAAAATATCGGAAATCGTAGATTGAAGTGATTCAAAATATGGTTTTGTTGCTGTAAGACTTTTCTTTGCCTTTTTCAACTTAGAAGAGGAGATCAGATACATGGCATTTGTAATCTTCATGATATCCTGAATACTCTTTATTCTCGAGCGGATTTCTCTGGTATTCGCCATAATTACCTCCATAATGCCGAATGGTTACGGCATAGTATTTACTTTACTACTTCTTAAATTCTTTGGCTGCGTTTACAATCTGTTCAATCAACTCATCGGTTAAGGCTTTCTTCGTACTGATTTCTTCCACTACATTAGCATATCTCATACTAAAGAAATCTAATAACTCGGTCTTAAAGGATTTCATATCTTTAATCGGAACGTCATTAAATAATTTATTATTTGCAACAACCAATAAGATTACCTGCTCATGTAATGAAAGCGGTCTTGATAATGGCTGTTTCAGTAATTCAATAAGATGTTTACCGTGATCCAACAAATCCTTGGTCGCTTTATCAAGATCAGAACTGAACTGAGTAAATACTTCCATCTCTCGGTACTGAGCAAGGTCAATACGAAGACTTCCGGCTGCTTTCTTCATTGCTTTCGTCTGTGCAGCACCACCAACTCTGGATACACTAAGACCAACATTTACCGCAGGTCTGATACCAGCATTGAATAATTCACTTTCAAGGAATATCTGACCATCTGTAATGGAGATAACATTGGTAGGAATATATGCAGATACATCGCCTGCAAGAGTTTCGATAATTGGTAATGCTGTGATAGAACCACCACCAAATTGATCCTCAACACGACAGGAACGCTCCAATAATCTTGAATGAAGATAGAATACATCACCAGGATATGCTTCACGACCTGGGGATCTCTCTAATAATAAGGACATGGTACGGTATGCAACCGCATGCTTTGACAAATCATCATATACAATCAAAACATCTTTACCTTTACTCATGAAATACTCAGCCATCGCTGTTCCTGAATAAGGAGCAATGTACTGCAAAGGAGCGAGATCACTCGCAGAAGCAGATACAACGATGGAATAATCCATAGCGCCGTGCTTTGCTAACGTACTAACAATTTTAGCTACTGTAGAAGCTTTCTGACCAATTGCAACATAGATACAGATTACATCCTGTCCTTTTTGATTTAAGATGGTATCAACCGCGATTGCTGTTTTACCAGTCTGACGGTCACCGATGATTAACTCACGTTGTCCTCTACCGATCGGGAACATGGAGTCAATTGAAAGAATACCTGTCTGTAACGGAACAGTAACCGGCTTTCTTGTACAAACACCAGGTGCTACATTTTCAATAGGGAAGAAATCAGTTGCTTCAAATTCACCTTTACCATCAATCGGTGCACCAAGTGCATTAACTACTCTACCAATTAATTTATCGGATACCGGAACACCAGCCTTCTTTCCTGTCCTTACAACCTTAGATCCCTCTGTAAGTCCGTAGTCTGAGCCTAATAAAACGCATCCAATTGTTTTCATAGACAAGTTCTGAACAATACCGCGAACGCCTGTCTCAAATTCTACCAACTCACCGTACATTGCATTGTCAAGTCCGTAAACATTAGCAATACCGTCACCAATACTAATTACTGTACCGGTCTCATTAACTGTTGTTTTTATATCATAATTTTCGATTTCACTCTTTAAAACTGAAATTATATCGTTTTGTTTAATGTTACTCAAACACATCACCTCCTAGTAAGAGCTTTTTGCATTTCTGATAGAGCGCCCTTAATACTTTTGTTATATTCCATATGTCCTACTGTTAAAACATAACCACCAATCAATGAGTCATCCTGCTCCATCTCGAGAACTACTCCTGATTTATTATACTTATCACAAATCATATGCTTAATCTGCTCAAGCTCTTCCTCACTGGGTTTATAAGCATAGGAAAACTTCGCGCTGATTATGTTCTTATGTTCTAAAACCAAATTCTCATAAGCTTCCATGATTTGAGGAAATAAACCAATTACATTGTTTTCACACATAACTTTCAGAAAACCTGTTACTTCGCTATCAAAAAGAGCATTGATTACAGCTTCCTTCTCCTGTTGCTTTACAGCAGGGTTAACTAACGCATCCGTCAGTTCATTACTGCCAGTCATAAGCTGTTTCATTTGATGGATACTATCCTCACTTATATTCATAGAAAATAGAATCTTTGCATAAATCAGTGAACGCTGTGATATCATTTCGCAGCACCTACTTCTTTAAGGAAGTCGCCTAAGAGCTGTTGATTGGAATCCGTATCTACATTTTTACCAATCACCTTGGCAGCAGCAAGCATAGCAATACCTGCGATTTCTGCTTGTGCACTCTCCATAGCCTTCTTCTTCTCTAACTCGATTAATTTGTTTGCTTCTGCGATTAATGTAGCTGCATCCGCTTTCGCTTCAGCAAGTTTTTTACTGTATTCCAGCTCAGCTCTTTCTCTAGCTTCTTTAATAATTGCCTGTGCCTCTGCGCTGGCATTTTTTATATCCTTTTCATAATTAACCTTTAATTGAAGCGCTTCTGTTTTAATGTTCTCCGCATCATTCAATTTTCCGGTAATTACTCCTTCTCTTTTTTCAATGATACCCATCACAGGCTTGAACAAGAAAAAACTAAAGAAAAGGCATAAAACTACTATATTAACTATTGACCATGCAATACCTGCGTCTATATTGATCAAAGATATCCCCTCCAAAAGTTATTTTACTAAAAAGATTATCAGGAACGCGATTACCAAACCATAAATAGCCGTTGCCTCTGCCAAAGCACAACCTAAAATTAAAGTTTTATTAATATCACCTTTTGCTTCCGGCTGTCTTGCAATTGCTTCCGAAGCTCCTGCTGTTGCTAATCCGATACCAATACCTGCTCCTAAACCTGTTAAAACTGCAATACCTGCTCCAATACCTATTAATGCTGACATATATTTATCTCCTTTTCTTATTTATTTTACTAAAAAGATTATTAAAAACGCGATTACTAATCCATAGATAGCAGTTGCTTCCGCTAATGCACAACCCAAAATTAAAGTCTTATTAATATCACCTTTTGCTTCCGGCTGTCTTGCAATTGCTTCTGATGCTCCTGCAGTTGCTAGTCCGATACCAATACCTGCACCCAAACCTGTAAGAACTGCAATACCTGCTCCAATTCCTATTAATGCTGACATATGTTAAACTCTCCTATCTTAAATAATTTGTCTTGTAGTAATTAATGTTCCAATTTTTCTTGCATAAATAATGATGTTAAAAATACAAAGATGTATGCTTGCAATAAACCATCGAAAATATCAAAATAAAAACTGAATGGAACCGGAACAACACCTGGGAATAACATGATTTTAATTAATTCCATAATGACGAATCCACCAAAGATATTACCGAAAAGTCGCATACATAATGCTAATGGTCGAATTGCAATCTCCAAAATATTAAATGGTAACATGATTGGAGAAGGATGCATAAAGCTCTTTAAATATCCGGAAAGTTTCTTCTCTCGAATTCCCGAATACTCGATCAATACAATACTCATCAGTGCTAATCCTGCTGTCACATTCAAATCCTTTGTCGGTGGTACTAATCCAAATAACCCGACCGTATTTGAAATAGCAAGGTAGATTAATACTGTACCTAAGTAAGGTATATATCGTTGTCCTTCCTTTCCGACCGTTCCATAAATAAAATCATGAATAAAACCAACAAGTGACTCAATTACTACTTGTTTCTTATTCGGAACGATTTGTAGATTCCTTACAAATATCAATGTCATAATCATAAGAAACGCCATGATTCCCCATGTTACGACAGTAGACATCCTGACCGGTAATACCCCGAATAACGTAAATAAGGTCTTACTTTGTAACTCCTCAACCAGCTTTTCAGCCATGTCAACACTTCACCTCCTAGTCTTAGCTATAATGAAATCATTCTAATGTTTTTTCAATATAATAAAAGCACCCATAAAAGTTACCATCATTGGTAGCAAAAACAATTACTATTTCGCCTATTCACTAAATAATTTCACTATTTTTTTAATAATATACCTCAATTGTTAATATGTCCATAACTAAAAATCAAAAAATATAATCTCATGAAAACCATGAAATTTTAGAAAAATATACCCTTTTATTATACAATATTAATAATAAAAATACTATAAAAAGTCTAAATATTTCTTTTATATTTACGTTATCTTAACACAATCTTAACACCACTTTTTAATCATTAGAATACCCTAAATTTAAGGTCAATAAACATACAAAAATCAAATGATAAATCTCAAAATATGGTGATGTATTATTCATTAAGAAAGGGCTCTTGATAAGTAACTTATTCGTCACTTATCAAAAACCCTTTCCGCATCTTACTTAAACTTTATTTATATATCTTATTGAATAAGTTTTAATTTCATCGTAAGGATTGATTTAGTTATGACTATATTAAGCCTGTCCAACTGATCCGAATAACTCCATCTTTTCCTTAACGGTTGCTTTGATTGCTTCATAACCAGGTGCTAATAACTTACGAGGATCAAAGCCTTTACCTGTTAAATCTTTACCAGCTTCAATATATTTACGAGTTGCTTCCTGGAAAGCTAACTGACACTCTGTATTAACGTTAATTTTTGCAACGCCAAGAGAAATTGCCTTTTTGATCATATCTTCCGGAATACCTGTACCACCATGTAATACTAACGGCATTTCGCCAGTCTGATCCTGTACAGCTGCTAATGTCTCAAAGCTAAGACCAGGCCAATTTTCAGGATATTTACCATGGATGTTACCGATACCTGCAGCTAACATAGTAACACCAAGATCAGCGATCTGTTTACACTCGTTAGGATCTGCACATTCACCTGCACCTACAACACCATCTTCTTCACCACCAATAGAACCAACCTCTGCTTCGAGGGAAAGACCCTTGCTCTCGCAAACACCAACTAATTCTTTTGTCTTCTCGATATTCTCAGCGATCGGATAATGTGAGCCATCGAACATGATGGAAGAAAATCCTGCTTCGATACATGCATAAGAACCTTCATAGCTACCGTGATCTAAGTGAAGTGCTACAGGAACTGTAATTTTAAGACCCTCTAACAAACCATTTACCATACCAACAACTGTTGCATATCCGCCCATGTATTTACCAGCACCTTCAGATACACCAAGAATAACAGGTGATTTCAATTCTTCTGCTGTGGATAAAATTGCTTTTGTCCATTCTAAATTGTTAATATTAAACTGACCCACTGCATATTTTCCTTTTTTTGCCTTTGTAAGCATTTCTTTCGCTGATACTAATGCCATTTTGATATCCTCCGTTAAAAGTATTTATTTGAATAATAACTCAAACCATAGTGTTACACTTTAGTCCTCATTATAATAGCTTTTGAAGTATTTGTCAAAACTTAAGTTCTTCATCCTATGAAAATACTAGAATTAATTACATTGTTTACTATTTTACTATTTTTAACTCTATGTTATACATGCCACAAAAGAGATTGATTTATTCATAGATAGCTTATTTTTACTACATTTTATTCTAACAATAATTCTGAATTGATATCATTAAGTGCACAAAAAAGTCCCAAACAAAGCAATGAACTGATCTCCATATGTCAGACTAAAATTCTTACATTTAGGAGGTCAGTTCACATATTTATGCTCTTATTAGGACTTCTTTATATAATTGCTATTGACTATTTTATAAGATCAATTCTAATGCAAGGGTTTTGTGTAAGTTCATACGTTCTATCGTCTGGCTGGCCGAATCCCACATATAATTGATAGGAGTCGCCATCCTTAATATATTCACCGTTCTCATTTACAACTAAATATGCATTCTCAGGAATTGAGACTGTTATAGTTCTACTCTCATGTGCTTTTAAACTAATTCTTTCATATCCACAGAGATTATGGTTACGTACCGCATAGTGAGAATTCAAGTTCTTTATATAAACCTGAACAACATCATCGGTTGGGGTATCACTGTCATTTAACACTTCCGCTACGATGTTATTATCCTTATATTCCGCTTTAACTACTTTACAGTTACCATAGGTTAACCCGTAGCCAAATGGATATAAGCACTGTCCTGCGAAATATCGATAGGTTCTACCTTCCATCGAATAATCTGTAAAGGAAGGTAGCTCATCAAGATCTCTATAGAAGGTGATTGGCAACTTACCAGAAGGTGAATTAGCTCCAAAGAGCGTCTTAGCAATTCTTGATCCACCTCTAGCGCCTGGATACCAGGTTAACAGGATAGCATCAATATTCTCCTGCGCATAGTTTAAATCCATCGCACTACCGACACTGAGACAAAGAATAACCGGTTTACCGGTTTTTACTACCGCCTCCATCAGAGTTCTCTGAACTTTTGGAAGTTGAAGATCCGATTTATCTCCGGAAGCATAATTATTGCCTTCATCCCCTTCTTCACCCTCAAGTGTTTCATCAAGTCCAAGGCAAAGCACTACCACATCACTGTGTTCTGCTACAATAATCGCTTCACTGATTCTATCATTATTCCATGCTAAATTTTCTGTCTTTTCTAGATGTAAATGACATCCCTCAGAAAACAATACCCGGATATCCTCGCCAGCTTCTTTTTGTATTCCTTCTAATATAGTAATATATTCAGAAGATGTACCATGATAATTGCCTATTAGAGCTGCCCTGCTATTCGCGTTTGGACCAATCACACCGATTGTTCTGACTTTATCCTTCTGAAGAGGCAGAACTCCGCTATTCTTAAGGAGTACAAGACTCTTCTCAGTAGCTTTATCCGCAAGTTGTAGATGTTCCTTACATTCAACAACCTCGTAAGGAATCTTATCAAATTCCGTTTGATCAAAACATCCTAGCATATAACGTGTTGTAAACAAACGTTCAGCAGCTCTGGTAATGTCCTCTTCAGAAATCAAACCATCCTGCTGAGCCTTTAACAAATACAAATAAATATTACCACAATTCAAATCGCAACCTGCTTTAATTGCCATGGCTGCGGACTCCTCTGCTGTGCTAGTCACTCCATGATACATATGGAAGTCCTTAAGTGCCCAGCAGTCAGAGACAAAATGTCCATCAAATTCCCAGTCACCACGAAGTATATTCTTAATAAGAGTTGTACTGCCACAACAAGCTTCCCCGTTTGTTCGGTTATAAGCTCCCATAACCGATTCAACCTTAGCTTCCTGCACCAATTTCTTAAATGCAGGTAAGTAAGTCTCGTACATATCTTTTTTTGTCGCTAAAGCATTAAAGGAGTGACGATCAGCCTCAGGACCGGAATGCACCGCAAAATGCTTTGCACATGCTGCCGTCTTGAGAAAATCGCCATCTCCTTGTAATCCCTTAACAAAAGCAAATCCCAAACGGCTTGTTAGAAAAGGGTCTTCACCATAGGTTTCATGCCCTCTTCCCCATCTGGGATCGCGAAAAATATTTACATTGGGAGACCAGAAAGTAAGACCTTTATATATATCTCGGTCATTATGCTTACTGTACTCATTGTATTTTGCTCTTGCCTCCGTGGCAATGGTATCAGCAATCTCTTTCAATAAATCATCATCAAAAGTGGCTGCCATGCCAATTGCCTGCGGAAAGCTTGTAGCAACTCCTGCTCGGGCAACACCGTGTAGTGCTTCATTCCACCAATTATAATCAGGAATTCCTAATCGTTTGATAGAAGGCGCATCATACTTTAACTGAGAAGCTTTTTCTTCCAAAGTCATCTGTGATACCAACTCTTTGGCTCTTCTTTTTGCTTCTTCTCGGTTCATGTTGTTTTCCTTACATAAGTTTAAGTATTTTAGTTTAAGTATTTACATAAATCATGCAAATATTCTGTAAAGTATTATTCTTTAACGCCACCTAAAGCAACACCAGCGATGATGTATTTAGAAAGCATGAAATATACTATAAACAACGGTAATACTGTCAATGATAATCCCAGATATACGGAACCTAATTCAGTCTTATAAATATCACCACGTAACTGGCTAACCATAAGTGGCATAGTATATTTATCTTTATCTGTAAGTAAGATCATTGGCATGAATAAGTTATTCCAGTTAGATACGAATACGAAAATTGCTTGTGTTGCAATAGCAGGTTTCATAATCGGTAAAATAATACTATTAAATGTTCTGAATTCACCTGCACCGTCAATTCTAGCAGAATTAACGATATCAATCTGAAGAGATGCCATCAGATACTGACGCATAAAGAATACAATGGCAGGTGCTGCAACCGCAGGTAATATCAATGGTAAGAAGTTATTTACCAAATTAATTTTATACATAAACTGATAGAAACCGATACTGGTTACCTGTGCCGGAATCATCATTACAGCCATAATAAATGTGAAGAATGGCTGACGTAATCTCCAGTCATATACCACAAGAGCATATGCAGTAAGTGAGGAGAAGTAAACCGCACAAACTGTAGCACCTGAGGATATAATCATAGAGTTCATAAATCCTACTACCGGATTAAATGTCTTGCCACTGACTGCATGTATATTTTTAAACAAATGCGTTGATGGAATTAATGATATTGAAGTATTCTGAATTTCAACTGTACTACGAGTAGCATTTACAAACATAATCCAAAATGGAAGAATACTTAATATTGCCAACAAGATACATACAATATATGCTATTGTCTTAAAAGCAATTTTTCCCACTTTTATTTCATTCTTCATTATGCTACCCCCTTCGCTGCTTTTGCTGCTTTTCTACGATCTTTTTCAAGTTTTTTAATTGCTTTTTGCTGCGCAATTGCGTACTTATCGCGCATCAAGTAGAATACTATTGCTGATAATATTGTGATGAAAATGAACATTATCATACTTGCAGCAGCCGCACGGTTGTATAAATAACTTCCATCAAATGCTTGCTTATATATGAATACGCTTGTTGTAAGCGTAGCATTGTCCGGTCCACCATTAGCAATGTACATTTTAGGAATATCAAACATCTGTAAACCACCGATCATGGAAGTAATCAATGTAAATAATAAAATTGTTCTCAAGTTAGGAAGAGTAACAAAGAAGAATGTTTGAATTCCTGTAGCGCCATCAATATCAGATGCTTCAAAAAGCTCTGGATTCATACCCAATACACCCGATATAAGTACGATCATCGTGTAACCATACCACATCCAGAATTGGATAAACGCTACTACACCTTGGGAAATCCCCTTATCAAATGGGAAGTTAATTGGTTCCTTGATAAATCCAAACATCTTTAATATATCATTTACAGGACCAATCGGATAACCAAATAAGGAGTTAAATAAAATTGCAATTGAAGCAGCTGTAATAATATTTGGCATGTAGAATAAAACTTTGAATGCGCCCTGTCCTTTAAGCTTATTACGATGGCTTGTAAACCAAGCGGTAAGAATAAGTGCAAGAACGATCTGAGGAACAAAGTTTAACACCCAAATGTAAACAGTATTCGATAACGAAATCTTAAAGGATGGAGTTTTTAAAATCTGTTGAAAATTTTTGAACGGTTCAGCCAAAAAATGAAAATCCGTTCTACCCATTCCTCTTAAATCAGTAAAACCAATCATTCCTGTATAAATGATAGGATACAATTGAAACATTAAAAACGCAACTACGAAAGGTATGCAAAAAATGTAACCATATTTTGCTTTACTATTACTTTTACGTCGCATAAGAGCCCACCTCCGGAAACTATAAATTATCTATAAATTGTAGATTTGGTCGTCCATAGCAGTCTGAACTTATTCGAACTGGATCGATTGAATGCATAACTTATATGGATAAGTAAAAAAATCAGCCCAAATGCGAAGCATATGAGCTCCTGATAAAAAATTACAAAAAAATTTCAAAAAAAAAGCTTATATATTATATATCTTAATCAAAATTACATTTCTCAAATACTAATTATACATTGTAGTAACCACACTGTACAATGTACATATTTTTGGGGCGGCCGAAAAGGCATTCGCCCGCCCCAAAATAAAACTAAATTAAAATTATTCTACATCGATTGCAAGGTTATCAGCAACGTTCTGTTTGAAGTCTTTGATTGCTTGTTCTTTAGACTTCTTGCCAGTTACATATGCATTAACCTGATCACGGAAGTAAGCGTTGATTGCTTCATCGTACTGAGTCTTTGTCTTACCGTTAGCGTTCTTGCCTGCAGGAACGAATATATCAAACATATTCTGTCCGCCAAGGAAATCAAGCTTACCATCAGACTTAGTCATTACAGCACCGGATGCTACAGTATCCTTTGTTCCGCCTGCTCCGTTAAGAGTACCATTAGCCCAGAAGTACTGAAGGCCTGTTTCAGAAGAATCAAGTGTGATCCACTGAATGATGCTACCAACAGATTTCTTAACCTTAGTATCTTTGTTACCAAGAATCCATGTACCACCCCACATAAAGCCGATTGTAGGTTCACATACTGCCCAATCGCCATATGTGCCTTCGCCAACTTTCTTACCGCCGGAATGTCCAGCCATAACGTAGTTGATTAACCATGCAGGACCAAAGAAACCAAATACTTGCTGTTTGCCAGTGTTAGTCATATCAGCATACCAAGCATCTGTCCAGTCCTTAGTTTTGTTGCTATAACCTTTGTCATATAATTCTTTGGATAAATCAAAGAACTGCTCACGACCAGCATCAAGATTAAGTTTACCATCAACTAACCAGCCTTTTTCGGAGCTGCTCTCAACTGGATGATAAAGATCGCCATCGCCAGATACAATTGCATAGCCTTTAGCTTTTAAATCAGCTGCTGCTGCCATGAATTTATCCCATCCTGGACCAATCTTATCTTTGATAGCTGTAGGATCATCTGTTCCCCATGTCTTTGTAGCTATAGAACGACGATAGATGAAAGCACCACCAGTTGCCTGATATCCAAGACCAACTAATTTACCATCAGGATTTGTACCCATATCAACGGTATAAGGAGCGATATCAGCTTCCTTTGTAAGTTTGTCTACGTCAATACCAAGATCAGTGTAAGCTGCAGCATACTTGTAAGCTTCGCCTTGAGTATACTTCAATACGAAAGCTGCCTCAGCTGTGTAGATGTCTGGTGCTGAAGGACCGCCTGCAGCGAGTGCCTGATCCAATGCTGGCTGATAAGCCTGCTCTGTTGTAGGAACGATGGTCTCTTTCACTTGAAGTGTGAAATCAGAATGAAGTTCTTTGTATTTTTTCATCATCTTCGGAACTTCATCTGTGAATGACCACAAGTTAAGAGTTTTAACACTAGCATCATCAGATACCTGTACTACAGCTGGCTGAGTTGGTGTTGTGTTATCACTAGCCGCTTTGGTTGGTGTTGGATCTTTTTTTCCGTCATCTTTGTTACCACATCCTGTAAATACTACAGATGCAACAAGAACGGAAGTAAGAAGTAAAGCCATAAATCGTTTCATATATTACCCTCCTCTAATTCTGTATGATTCTTCATACAAGTGAATTTTAACAAATATTTTTCTGACAGGCTCCTCATATATTGCTATTCTATTATCAAAAATTGCTATATTATTGATGGTTTTGTGAAATATATCTATAAATAAACACCTCAAGTGCTTGTATTTGTTACCTTTTTGAATATATTCACATATTTCCGACAAAACACGTTCGTTATTTTCATTATAAACCTTGTACAAAGCACTAGAGATTATATCAATGATAACCACAAATCGTTTCGATTGCTTAGGTTTAAAGTACTAGCTCACGTATCTTATCTTGTAGTAACACAAAAATCTTGCTATAGCATTCTTCTATTTTTACTAATTCCGGAATAAATTCTTAATGTAAATTATGCTTTTTTACTTTTTTGCTTTTTGACTTTACAAATATTAATATATCCAATTAAGATAGAAACATGCAAATATCCACTATTGATTTTTTCATTATTGTATACTAATATGGTAAGTAACAATTATTGTAATTTTCATTTTGTAACAATTTACGACATATTTGGTAAAGGAAACGTAACTAATATGATTGAAAATCTTCGTGGAATACAAGAAACTGTAAATTTTAGATCCAATATGAACATACGCCTGTATGAAAATGAGGATTATGAAGACTATCCAGCTCATTGGCATGCTCCGTTAGAAATAATTATGCCGCTCAACAATACATATCAAGTCACTTGTTGCAAGGTTGAATATAATTTGCGAGAAGGAGATCTCTTGATCATCAATCCGGGTATTGTCCATTCTATGAATGCCTCACCCGGCAAGCGTCTAATTTTTCAAGCTGATTTCACCTTACTACACGGTATTAAGGATTTAGAGAATACATTATCCTATATATCACCTGCACTTTTGGTAACAGCGGAGGAAGCTCCGGAGGCTTACGAGAAAATTCGCAAGCTTATGTTTGAAATATCAGATGAATATAATGCAGAAGCGCCGTTAAGAGAAGCATATATATATGCAAAGTTGATTGAGATATTTGTATTAATAGGAAGAAGCTATACACCTAATACCAGTAATCTTAATAATAATGCGATAAAGCATCAAGAATACACGGAACGCTTTTTAGCAATCTGTAATTATATCAACGAGCATTGTAGTGAGGATCTGACACTAGACCACGTGGCAAATCTCTCCGGCTTTAGTAAATATCATTTTAGCAGGCTATTTAAACAGTTTACAAATATCTCATTTTATAAATATCTTAACATTAAGAGAATTGAAACTGCTGAAAAGTTATTAATTGACAAGAAGCTCACTATAACCGAAGCAGCCCTCCAATGTGGCTTCAGTAGTTTATCTGCATTTATTCGAATGTTTAAGATTATAAAAGGATGTACTCCTACTGAGTTCAAGTCAACGTATATATCGTAGACAACGTTAAATCTTAATATAATTACCGAGATAAAATGCAAGACTCTTTCAAAGCGAATACCCTAGACAAACAATGCGTTTTGTTCTAGGTCAGATGCTTGAAAGAGCCTTTTTCATTACTTTTTATTTTATTTCTTTTTCTTTTATTTTTTTCTTTTATTTTTTTCTTTTATTTCTTCTTAATGATTCCGTTCTTGTCAAATTGGATACCATATTTTTTACTGTATGTATTCATCCTTTTTAGTATTCTGGTCTTCGCCTCTCCCTTGCTCGGTGTTGGCTGATAATTATTTCTATTAGACACAGATGACACGGAACATGGTATGATTTTAGCGTTGGCATCCTGTACCAATTTATCATTATGGAACTTAAAGGTCTGTTGAAAGATCATCGTATCTTTATCCGGAGGATTCGTATTACCTCCGAAGCAAAAATTACCCAAGCTATAAACTATGTACGCACCTTTATATTTTTGAATCGGTTGAAGGACATGTGGGTGATGACCCAACACCAAATCAGCTCCTCCTTCGTTTATCGCTATTTTACTAAGATCTGATTGAGCTTTGGTTATATTCTGTGTTCGTTCAATCCCCCAATGGAAGCTGACGATTAACAAATCCGGTTTCTTCGCTTTCATATTTTTGATAGCCTTACGGAGAACACTGGCAGCGTCACTTCTTCCTACTTCCAAGATAGATATCATTCCGATTTTAATACCCTTTACTTTATAGATTCCAACACGTTCAAAAGAGGAATATGTAATTCCTGCTTTATTAAATGTATTTATTGTATCCGTATAGCTGACCTGTCCGTAATCTTTATAATGATTATTTGCGAAAGCAACTGATTCCACGCTTCCGGCCTTCAATATGTTGATATAGGAAGGCTTGCCTCGGAATGCCCATTTTTTATCGACTCTGCTTCCCCTATTACTCAGAGTACCTTCAAAATTCACTATTGTCATATCATCTTTTTCAAATATCGGTTTTACGTTTTTAAAGAAATACGCATCATTTTTTTGTTTGTTGTACACAGAAAAGAAATTTACACTTTTTGGTTGCTTGATATCACTGGATAAGGTTACATCCCCTGCTGCACTGATTGTAATTGAAATGTCCTTTGTTACAGTTACCTGACACACCGCCTTTGCTTTCCCCAATGTAACTGTTATATTTGCTTTGCCCCAATGTACCGTTTTAATATATCCCTTATCGCTAACCGTTATTACTTTCTTATTACTGGATAAAAATTTAAGCTTTTCATTTGACTGATTTACTTCCGACAAAGTTACTTTAAGTTGGTGACCGGATCCCTGTTTAATCGTAACCTTACTTTTATTCAGAATGATCTTACCACTATATTGTACGATTGGTGTTGGGCTAACCGTGGGCTTGATTGTTGGATTATCAGCTATACTATCAGCATAGACTCTATGTGCATATAACCCTAACGAACAAATCAAACACATTATTATAGCAAATCCTATTCTTTTCGACTTCTTTTTCTTCATCCCATTCCCTCCCAGTATATCTTAATCACAATAGGTAATTGCAAAACAATAATCGTTTAATATTCAAACCATCTGTTTCACAACTACCTACTTAATAGTTTATCAAATGTAAATACCTATTAATAGCGCTTTCCCCATTTTACAGTACTAATCTCCTTTGTAGCGGTTTTTGGATACTCCGGTACATTCCATATATGGGTATTACCTGCTTTTTTTGAATAATTCTCGAGTTGAGCACTTGTGACCAAACAGAACGTTGCCCGTTTACTCCTTGGTGTTGTATCAAAATGATACCATCCTCCATCTACATACACAAGATTCCACCAATGGTGCCCCTCTCCCTTATATCTGGTTACCATTAGATTTGGAATTCCAAGTCTTGTAAGAAGCGCTCTTGAAACCGAATAAAACATAAAGCAATCGCCACTATCATATTTCATTCCATATTCCGCAGCTTTCTCCCAGTCTGTCTCATTATAATTATCAACGTAAGAAAAATTCTTTCGGATATAGGTATAAACCGCTTCTGCTTTCTGCTGATCGGACATTGAATCCTTAACAATTTCCCCAAGAAGTTCATCCGCCATCGAATCGACCTTCGCCGGGAGTCTTACATGTACTTTTCCGGTCGCTGTTGACGAGTTTCCAGAACGATCAGTTGCGGTGAACGTAACCGAATAATCTCCTTCTTTGGTATAATCCACTTCATCCGTATTTACTTGTAAATCAACGTCTGTATCAATGTCGTCCTTCACTTTTACATAGCGGGTGAAATCATATTCCTCACCTGGATATACCACCATAAATACAGAATCCTTAAAATAACTATTCTTTCCAACCATACCTGATATAACTGGTGCCTTTGTATCATTCTTTGCCGGTGATGTGGTAGGCGTCAAGGTAGCACTTGGAGCCAAGGTAGCACTATGCACCACTGTAGCTGTTGGTGCCAAGGTAGGCTCCGAGGTAGGTTTAGAAGTCGGCGAAGGTCCCGGTGTCAAGGTAACTTTACCACTAACGAGGACATAGCCTATTGCAAGTGCAGCTATTAGTACAACCGCAAATAAGATCCATTTTTTCATTTTTTTTATTTTCTCAATGTATATAAAATCAGATTGATACTTTCCTTTCTTAAATTCAAATCTTGTATCATATTACCATTACATTATAAACAATTCTTTTCATTTTTTCATTAAAAAAGATATATACAAGCTTATTTTTTCATATAAGTAATACTAATAACCTTGTCTGAATCATCCACCTCAATCACCAGCTTTGTTTTACCTTTAGTAAAAGTGTATACTCCAAACTTATCCTTCACTGTTCCGTAAGCATCTAACATATCCTTCTTGGAGCTTCCGATTTTAATATTTTCCTTCGTTGCGACTGAATCCTTGGTAAGTTCAATACTGTTGATAAACTCCGTTCCTGTTTTTGACTTGGAATAGGTTGTTATCGTAAAATCATCATATACATAGGTTCTATCATATCCTTGAAATGCACAACTTTCTGTTTTCTTTGTTTCCTTTGCCTTGCCGATATCTTTTAACATCTTTGTTGCATCGTCATCGACTGTTACAGTATCTCCCTTAAAGCTAAACTCGAAGTCTTTTGAAGCGCTCGCTTTCTTTTCCCCACATGCACCAAGAAGTGTCACAACAAGCATCAAAACAATTCCAAACCCATATACTTTCTTAAATTTACTCACTATTTTTGCCTTCCTCTCATCATTTATTTATTCACCTTCATTTTTGGTTGTCTCTCCACCAAAACTTTTTAAATATCCGTATTTTCCTAGTTCCTCATACTGTGCCTGTTTCATTTGGTCATAAAATTTAATTTTCTTTTTCCATACTTTATTCAGCTTCTTATCCGATCGATGATCCTTCAACTGATAGTCCGATTGTAGAACTTTACCCAAGTGCTTCGAAAGTTTTTCCGCACCGGATAAATTCATATGAAGGCCTTGATCGTAAGTATCCTTCTTGTAATCAATCGGAATCTCGTTCACAAGCTTCAAATAATTGATATAGGGAAGATGATTCTTAGCAGCATAATCAACAACCTGCTTATCATATTCGTCGTACCAGACAGGAGATACACTGGGAGCTTTAACCAGCACCAACTTTATTCCTTTTTCCTTACAAAGGTTCGTAATCTTGTCCATGTACTTCCATGCGTTACTTCCGAACTGATAGGATTTCGGTTTGATATCCTCCACTTTACCGCTAAACGGATCAACATCAACTCTCATATAATATCCGTTATTGGTTACCTTACGTTTCTTAAAGTAGTACTTAAAATCACTGGATGTTAATTGTGTAATTCTACTGTGATATCTTAGGAATGGAAATATATAATCAAGGAATTTTTCATCCTTAGTCATCGATGCTTTGATATCGTCTACTTTGGCTCTAGACCACTGCATTCCATCTATCGTCATACGATTATACTCTTCTCTCTGAGGTTCATTATACTTCAAAGACATCACATTGAAAACTACAACTTTAGGCTTCTCCGTCCTTAATGTATCCTGCAACAGGTAATAGGATTGCCAAATCAACTGTTGGGCACTTCCCCTGATGTAGCTAGTTATTCCGTAATCCTCCCAAAGAGTAATCGGGCTGAAATTCTCATAAAGCTCGCAGTCACCTACAAAAACAACATCATGGCTTGTTGTTTCCGAATAGTATTCCTCAATAAAGGAGCCCTCCAAAACATCATCCATGTACTTTGGCATTACCAATCGCTGTAGCATAAAAAAAGTAATGATACACACAGCGACTACGATAAATCTACATATAAACTTATTCATATATCACTCCAATCTTTTGTCAGTGCTTCATTAGAACTGATTGTAAATGAATTGAGTCGCATCATATCCGATGCTATATGCACCAAGTAGCAATACAGCATACACCAAACCAACATAAATTGCATAACGAAGAATATAAGGTCTGCTATTTAGCTTCATTCTCACACTTCCGCTTCTTCCAAGCATACTCACAGTAAACATTGTTACAACGCCTACACCAACGATTGCATAGTCCGTCATTGTCAATCCTAGATCTAATAATTCCTTTCTTGTTATCGCCAATGGATTAAGCTGAGTAAACATTGTAAAAAACATAACGAAAGTTGTTTTCACATCTCGGTAGCAATCAAACAATCGCAAAGATCCCATCAGCAAAAAGGTTCTTATCACCTGAAAGCCATCATAAGGACGCGACTTGGTCAGTGTAGGAAATCGATGATGAAACTTTTCATACAACGGATTAAATTCTTGGGATACCAATATAACTACACCGTTCATCAAACCCCATACTATAAAATTCCAGTTTGCTCCGTGCCATATGCCGGTAGCAAACCATGTTATCATCGTTGCGATGTAAATTGGCACTCTCTTGGAAGCACCTTTTCCGAAGTGATTCTTACTAAACGAGGTTATTTTTTTCATCCAGCCACTGATACTTAACGGATAAAAAACATAATCCTTGAACCAGGTACCCATCGTGATATGCCATCTTCTCCAATATTCTGCAATATTCTTTGAGAAAAATGGTCTCTCAAAATTCTCGGCAACTTTGATTCCTAGCATCTGCGCAATACCGATTGTAATATCGATACCACCGGTAAAATCAGCATATAATTCAATTCCATAGAATATAATGAGCAACAGCACGAATGCACCGTTATAATAATCCGGCGACTCAATCAAAGACTGTACTGCAGCCAGAATTCGATCTGCGATAATAAGCTTTTTAAACAATCCCCATAGAACTCTGATAAGTCCTGTTTTAAAATTATTCCAATCAAATGCATGCTTTTCAAATAAAGTTTTGGATAAATCATTATATCTGCTGATTGGTCCTTGAATCAATTGCGGGAAAAACGACACAAACAATGCATACTTAAAAAAGTTTCGCTGTGCAGAGGTTTTCTCCCAATACACGTCAATTAGATAAGACATTGACTGGAAGGTATAAAAGGATATACCCATAGGCAATATGATATCCATCGCATCGAATTGCTTAGACGAATGGATCATTCCTAGTACTGAGTTAAGGTTATCAATCGCAAAATTCGTATATTTTAGAAAAGCCAATATCCCAAAGTTCAGCAGCAAGCATAGCAACATCCATTTTTTGCGCCTGTTATTCATTTGCTTATTGTATTCTTTTCTCTGATCCCTGGTTAATTCACTTTTATGTTGTGAGATATATTCCTTTTTTACCTCTTTGATCTGATCCATTTTTCTTGCAATGAAATAGGTTGTAAGCGAGGTAAAAAAGATAAATAATGGATAAAACGAGCCTGCAAAAAAGTAAAACAGGTAGCTGGCTCCCAGCAGTAGTATCCACTGGAACCGCTTAGGAATTGTATAGTATAGAATAATCAACACTAGGATAAAACCAACGAAGTTATATGATGTAAACAGCATAGTTCTATTCTTCCAATAATCTTTCTACCATTAAATGCATGGATTTAACTGAGTTAAAGTTTTCAGGTACAAAATCTTTCGCTGTAATTTCAACATCAAAGGCCTCTCCCAACTCGGATACTAGTGTTACCAAATCAAATGAGTCAAGAATCTTGTGATCCACTAGCCTATCCTCTTTCATAAAATCAATATCCGAATGTAGTTCCTCCAATATTTCTAAAATCGTATCCATTATCTTTTCTCCTTCTCTTTTTTATAAATACTCTCCATCTCTATCCGATTCATCTTTCCGTTCGGTGTTAATGGTAATCGTTCTAGTTGGATAATCGTATTCGGTAACATATACCTTGGAAGCTTCTCTTTTAAGAATATTGATAATTCTTTTTTTGTTATCTCACCAACATAAAAAAGTACGATTTTACCGGTCTCCTTTATAAATATACAGCAAGCTGCCTTAACCTGATCTTCAAGTGTAACATTCGCTTCAATTTCTCCCAACTCGATTCGGTGACCCATATGCTTTATCTGATAATCTTTTCTGGATATAAAAATCAATTGATCATCTTCATCATATTTACCCAGATCCCCTGTGCGATAAATCAAATCAGGAAAATATGGATTTAACGGATTTTGAACAAAGACTTCCTTCGTCTTCTCTTCATTCCCATAATATCCATGTGTTAAACAAGTTCCCCTGATGCATATCTCTCCGACTTCACCTTTGGGAACACTCTTCCCATCATCTCTTAACAATATGATTTGGGTATTACGAAATGGCTGTCCAATCGGTATAACCTCATTCATATCAAACTCTCTATTTAACTTGTAGTAACAGCTCATGCCAGTTGCTTCCGTAGGACCATATAGATTTGTAAAGGATGCGTTTGGTAGATTTCTCTTCCATAGATTATATTGTTTAATCGGAAACACCTCGCTCCCGAATGCTATCGTATGTAAAAATTCAGGTTTGATGATATCAAATGTGCCAAAGGTAGATATCATCGTCAATGCAGATACCACCCAACAAACCGTATTGATTTGCTTCTGATTCATAAATTCCACTAATTTAACCGGAAACATAAACAACTGTTTTGGAATCAGATAGGTCGTGGCTCCATATTTCATTGTCGGATATATCTCCTTCATACAGGCATCAAAATAAAGCGGGGACTGGTTACCAAACACCGTATCCCTGCCAAAACCCAATACTTCTGATAAATTCTCAATATAGTCGATAACTCCTCGATGATGTCCCACCACTCCTTTCGGTATACCGGTGGATCCCGAAGTAAATAAAACATAGATCGGATCTATATCAAGTGCATTTGCACGAATATGATTTAGTTTCTCTTGATCTATCTCTGTTGTTACTATCTCATCAAACAATATGATCTTGCCTTGAAATCCCATCTTCTTTACTTTATCGACCGTGTTTTCTGTACAGATGAACACTCTTGCCTTCGTATTCTCAATGATTAATTCCACGCGTCTTTGGGGCATCTCTTCATCAATCGGCACATAAAAGTTGCCGCTATAGATCGTTCCAAAAAATGCAACCAATGTACAAGGAGATTTATCCATAAATATCATCACAGGTTCTTTGTATATCCCACTATTTGCAAGAAGACTTCCAATCGCCCTACATTGGTCATAAAATTGTCTGAAGGTAATCTCAACCAAGTCATCTCCGAATGCTACTTTATCCGGAACTTCTTTCACTGTTTTTTCTAAGTACTCTAATACATTCGTCTGCATAATAACCTCTCCGATTTCATATATATCCATTCTTGATATTCTCTTTTTAATGATACTCCACTGTACACTAATCCGCTAATCAACTGCATTACCGGAATTTTCAAACTCTACGTTAGTTCTTGATTAAAAATGAGCTACTTCACTGGGAATTGCTATAAAGTCTGCTCCATGATGACAATACACACAAATTTGAATATCAGTACAAATTGCCATGTTAATACTCCTAATACTATGATAAATTTACCTCTTATTAACATATTTGTCACCTATATCCTAATTCCAACTGTCATTATAATCCATGTGATAGGTATTTTCAATGATTTTTACATTTATAACTTATACTGTATATAACTACCATTATAACCTCTGTATTCTTCCCGCCCCTTCCGTTAATTATACGGCTGAAAAAATTTCTATTCGATACGATACATAAACTTATCACTTGGGTTTTTATAAAATAAAAGCGTGTGAATCATTCTCCAATCGAGATTAACTCTCTTATATGGAATAATAATTCACACGCTTTTCATTTTCTGTTATTTTGACTGATGTATCCATTCCGCTAAAGTGTAACATTCTTACCCGGGACTATTATTTATAGCCGATTACTTGCCTCATGGCAGTAATTCTATCCTCTATACCATCAATCTCAGGTTTTATAAGACTGGAGGTTCCGGCTACGAATATATCCGCACCTGCCTCATAGAATAATTTTGCATTCTCATTGGACATATTACCATCTGTCTCTATGATAATATTGTCATAGCCTGCCTGTACCAAATACTCTTTTAATCTTTTTACCTTGCCTACGGTATTAGGCACCAACTTTTGTCCTGCAAATCCTGGATTTACACTCATGATGAGAATTCCATTCAGATAAGATAGGCATTCTTCAATCACATTAATTGGGGTACCGGGATTAATTGCAAGGATTGGTTTTGCACCAAGATCAATAATGTATTGCAAACACTTAATAATATGTTTTGTACTTTCATAATGCACTGCTACATAGTCGCCCTGTTTAATCTCAAACCATTTCATTTTAACTTCCGGTTCCTCAACCATAAAATGAAAATCAAATGGAGTAGTGGTCAGTCTTCTCAGTTGTTTCACGTAATCGGTGCCCAGTGTGATATTAGGTACAAAGGTTCCATCCATAACATCGATATGGAAGTACTCTATGTTATTTTTTTCAAATACTTCGACATATTCCTTTGTATTTGCGATATCTACACACATCATGGATACCGAAATCTGTCCTTTATCCTTTTGCATATGACTATTCCTTTCCACGGGCGGTGAACAGATCATCACCCATCAGCAATTAACTTCAAGTTATTTTTTCCCTATAATTAATCGATCTATTACACGATCTGTTGCTTTACCATCCGTATAAGTGAAATTCTTCTTTACAAATTGATCTAACTTTTCATAATCAAATTCTTCATTCCTGATTGCATTCATCAAATCATCAAATGTCTTCACAATCTTACCAGGTACGATATCTTCATAAGGTTCATAAAAATCTCTGGTCGCCTCATACATTCTCTGATCGAACGCAAAGAACAGCATTGGTCTTCTAAGCAAAGAAAACTCATAGATAATAGATGAATAATCTGTGATAAGAAAATCTACGATAAACAATATATCATTCACTTCACGATAGGATGTAGCATCAATAATATACTCTTTATATTCCTCCGGTATTACCATTCCGCTTGCAACAAACGGATGCATCTTTAAGATGAATACTGAGTTGGTCTCCTTACAGAAGTCACCCAACCTATATAAATCAAGTTTATCATACGGAAAATAAGCATTAACAGCATTATCCCCTCGGAAGGTTGGTGCGTAAAGATAAACCTTATTCGCCTTTTTTGCCTGCGGAAATTCCTGATACATTCTTTTTACAACATCCGTCTTGTATTCTTCTTCAAAGAAAATATCCGTTCTCGGAATACCTACCGGGTAGAACTTCTTCTCATCAATACCAAATGCCTCCGCATGATGCATTGCCGAATGATGGGAACTCACCGGCACATGGGTGTAGCACTTATGAACGCGCGTATTCAAAGCCGGAGCACCCGGTTTTCCCATACGCTCTAATCCTAAGGATTTAAACGCACCACATGCATGCCAAACTTGAATCACCTTTACAGATTCCGGATAATCCACTCGGTAAATCTCTGGATAATAGTCATCAATGATTATTATATCTGATGTAGCAAGAAAGTATGTGAATTTTATCTTTTTAAACAGATTCCTGCTCTTATTGATACTCGGTTTAAAATCAAAGCGGAATTTATAATCCTTATCAAGTCCGCGTTCGACCATTCTATTATAGATACATTCTTCATTACCACCAATTTCTGCTCTGGAGGCCGAAGTGAAGAATATAACATTCCCTTTGCGTTTCGCATGCTTACTCCAAAAATAATACATTTTGTAGAATATATACTGCTTCAAAGCAAATAAAGCCCGCATGCCTTCTTTAATTTGTTTTTTACCTTTACTTACCATCTTTGCTAAAAACATCTTCGATGGTTTTGGATACTTATATGTCACATCGATGTAATATTCATCCGTATCTAAGTCGATTTTTGAAAAGCAATAAAACAAGTGACCTGCACTCTTATATATCTGAAGATTGATTGAATTGTCTTTCTCATCACTAATTTCATGAGGAAATCCTTCTGATAAGTAAGCGTGATATATCTCTTGCTGCTTTTGTTTCGATTTATTTGACTTATCGAATAGAGTAAGGGTGTAGCTACCGGTATCAATCGGCATTTGCTGATTCGCACTTAACACATTCATGGTTATCTTAAATTTATTCCCTTGAATATCAAAATGCTGAGGTTTTATTGTAATACGCTTATCCATAGTGACAAACTTTGCTCCGATTTTTTGTGACGGATCAAAGTTTATTAACTCACCTTCAATATGCAATATAATTCTCTTAAAATATATATTCGTGATGATGGCACATTTCTTACCCATTTGTTCTGCTTCTAAAGCTAACATTATTATTACTCCTTTAACCCACTAATTTAACGTGAAAATCACCTTTAATGTAAATTCTTCGTTATTTTTAATAAGGTCAAAAGCTGCTTCGTATTCTTCAAGCTTATATTTGTGGGTAATGAGTTTTTCAAGTCCCAGGTTACCGCTCTTAAAGACTTCCATTGCTTTAGCCCAATCATTAATTTTGCTATTGTAATTTGAATTCCAAGATCCAAGTAATGTGAGTTGCTTTCTAAGCACAGACCAATATACATTCTTCGGTAAAGTCAAATCAGCATGTGGATTACCTACTAATATAACTCTTCCAAGTGCTCCTGTCACTGAGATTGCAGATTCAATCGCATCATTTGCTCCAACCGCTTCAAAGCTCACATCAACACCATCAGATCCCGTAAGTTCCTTGATACGATCCAAATAATTAGATTCCTTAAGATTTACTGCTTCTAGTCCTAAGGAGTGTGCAAGCTGTAATTTATCTTCGGAACGACCGCACATAATAACCTTGGATGCTTTCTGTTTTGCAAATAAAGCAATTAAAAATCCGATTGTTCCGGTGCCAACTACTGCTACTGTTTGTCCTTCCTTGATTTTTCCTATATTGATTGCATGTAAGCTTACTGCAGATGGCTCACAAAGTGCTGCTGTATCATAAGGAATGGAATCATCAAAAGGTACCAGATTCCAAACAGGAACGACAAGATACTCAGCAAAACCGCCATCGCATCTGGAACCAAAATAACTATAGCTAGAACACTGTGCATATTCTTCTATCTCACATGCTTTACATTTTCTGCATGGTAATAGTGGAAATACACAGGTCTTTCTTCCCAAAAGTGCTTCATCAACGCCATCACCAACCGCAACGATCTGGCCGGAAAACTCATGTCCAGGAATAGTAGGGAAATGGTAAGTTCCATTTAAAAACACTCGATCTATATCACTAGAGCATATACCGCTTGCCATAATCTTTACGAGAACCGTACCTTCTTCCAGCTTAGGTACGTCAACTTCATCTAAAGTGAGGTTTCCAACGCCATGTAAAACGAGTGCTTTCATTTTATTAGGTATCTCAATCATAGTCTTCATCATTTATTCCTCGATTTCTTTATTAATTATGTTCCTAACAATGACCAAATCACTGTCAGTTGTTATCTTAAAGTTAATCGCATCTCCTTCAATTAAATACAAAGTTTTATTATTAAAGGTGCAAATTTGAGAGGTTCCTGTAATTATTTTTCTTTGTTCCTCCGTAAGGTTATTCTCCATATCGATTAATAATTTCAAATTGAAGCTATCCGGTGCTTGTCCTTGGAATACGATGGACCTGTTTGGTATCTCACTAACAGTAACCTTATCAACAGAGTGTATAATTGTATCACTGGCTGGTAACGCCGTTACAACAGCACCATGCTTCCCTGCACAATCAATACTATCATTTAATATCTTCGTCGTAACAAAAGGTCTTACGGCGTCATGTATTACAATAATATCATCCTCGTTCAAGCCGTTATCTTCTACAATGGCTACTGTAACATTGTTGATTGTATCGATACGCTCTTTTCCACCTAGGATGATTTTAATTTTTTCTTTCTCTTTGATAAATTTATTAACCATATCCTGCATGTACTGCTGATAATCCTTGTGAACTGCTATATAAATATAATCAAATCGATCAACTAAAAGCATATTTTTCAATGTATATAAAATAATTGGACATCCATTAATTTCAATAAACTGCTT
The DNA here is from genome assembly GCF_059717775.1 of Variimorphobacter sp. HTMS_6. Lineage (NCBI taxonomy): Bacteria > Bacillati > Bacillota > Clostridia > Lachnospirales > Lachnospiraceae > Variimorphobacter > Variimorphobacter sp. HTMS_6. The sequence goes on along the minus strand of NZ_AP046094.1, from coordinate 336,721 downwards.
TGGTATTGTTGAAGACTTTATTCTTGTTCCACTACCGCCTGCCAGCATTGCACCGTAAATCATTATACTCTCTCCTTCACATTAAAACGTTATCTTATGCATACAAAAAATATTATTAATTCTTCCCTATCTATAACCGTTTCATTCATGTTATCAAAAGCGAAAAACCCCAAAAAAAGAACAAGGTGCCAGCAAGCTGACACTTGAGCTCTCGTGCGGTTGCGAAAAATACACTAAGTGGCACAAAAACCCACCTTATAACATCGCTATTATATCACACGCACCTTTTTTGTCAATAGTGAATGTCCGACCTTGGAATGTAGTAATATCCTGTCCAAATTAGCGATTTATTTATAGACACATAGTTGTAAATTTGATAACATTATTATAAGGATATTTCTCAAACAATGATTTACGTAGTGCCGTAGCCAATGTGATAGTCATATGGCAAATTGAAAGGAGATCAGACATGCAAACGAACGCAAAATATACCAACTCAGCACGCTATAAATGTCTGGAATTATTTAAAAAGGATTCACTGGATTTATATTTATGCTACTGCGGTTCACATATTTGTAGCTCAGGACATGCTTATGGTCCCGAAATCAGAACAGAGTACCTGGTACATATCGTATTAAGCGGCAAAGGCTTTTATACGGTTGACAGCAAAACATATGATATCGGCCCTAATTCTGCATTCCTTATCTACCCCGGTGTTTCTACCTACTATCATGCCAGCGAGGATGATCCATGGACATATATCTGGGTAGGTTTTAACGGCATTAAGGCTGAAACATCCTTAAAGCACGCTCATTTTTCAAGAGAAAACCCTGTTGTACAGATTCAAAATGTGGAACCATTTATCAATCATATCAACGGAATGCTTGCATCCAGCCAACTGACTTATGCAAATGATTTAGCAAGAGAGGGTTACTTATATCAATTTGTCTCTTCTCTTATTCAAGATAGACAGTTGTCAAATAATATAGAAGAAGTTCATGATTACTCCTTTCAGGTTTATGTAGACCATACCTTGGAGTATATCGAACACAACTATTATAAAAATATTAAGGTGCAGGGTATTGCTGACTACATCGGAATAAATCGTTCTTACTTAACGAATTGCTTTAAAAGTGTTCTGAACATGTCTCCTCAGGAATACATTTTTAACTACCGAATGAACCAAGCAAGTTTATTATTAAAGAATACCAATCTTCCTGTCAGCGAAATTGCGAATAAAGTGGGTTATACTGATGCATTGAACTTTTCAAAGGCCTTCAAGAAAGCCTATGGGATTAACCCGACAAATTATCGAAATCTTGTAGAGAATTTAGAAACTTCTGATAAAGACATTCATATAAAAACCCAAGAATAAGGAATGTGCCTTGGCACATTCTCGCGCCGAGCGCGTTCTGCCTAGGGTAAATAAATACAATACTCGTATATACAAAACATGGGCTCGTGCATAATCAAGATTGAATTTTGCACTTTGCCCATGTTTTTATTCTATAACCCCTGTTGATACAAATAATATTACATTAATCCATTAATCCATTAGTTTAAATACATTGACAGAATTTTGAAGATACTCTGCATTCTCTTCTAGTCCCTTCGTAGCCGAACCTAGGACTTCCACTGCCTTCATCTGATCCCTTGCTGTATTCCCAAACTCTCCTGCCACAGCAGTTGTTTCTTCCAGTGTGGATGAGATACTCTCAACTGACCGCAACGTATTATTCTTATAGTTCTCCATATTATTGATTAATAATGTGATTTGTTTGATATTACCAGTCAGTTTATCTACCCGTGTTTTAATCTGATTAAAGGTATCCACGGATTCAGAGAGTGCATTCTCCTGACTTGTCACAATATTCTCTGCCTGCTTGGCTGATTTTACCGTTATTTTTGTCTGTTTTTGAATCAATCCTGTAATCTGGTCTATCTTCATAACTGCTTCATTTGATTGATTCGCAAGCTTACGAATCTCCTCCGCTACAACTGCAAATCCTTTTCCGGCTTCCCCTGCTCTAGCAGCTTCAATAGAAGCATTCAAGCTTAGTAGCTTTGTTTGGTCTGCTATATTATTAATGGTACTAATAATGCTGTTAATGGATTTGGATTGTACCTCCAAGTTTTCTATATCTTGAATTACAACCTTCGTAATCTCGGAGGTATCATTCATTTTACTGCTCAATTGATTCATAATCCGAATGCCCTGCGATATTATCTCATTCGTATTCCCGGATATCTCCTCAACTTCGACAGCTTTTGTATATGCTTGGTTTATATCATCCGCTAATACAAACATTTCCTCCAAACATTGTTGCGCATCCTCCGCCTGATGTATGATGCCATTCTCCATCTCCTCAATTCCGGTAAGGATGGTCTGTGTACCATTTAACATCTTCTCTGAATTACTGCCGATATTCTGGGTCGATGCGGACACCGCACCACTCACATCCTTCATCTTATAGAGCAGCGACATCATACTGTCAATCATATGATTCACATTTCCTGCAAGCGTGTTAAATTCATCTTTTCTTGTTACCTTGACTTTGTTTGTAAGATCCCCCTTCGAGGCTGAGTACATTACTACATTTATCTTAGAAATCACTCCACTGATATCCATTGCAACTAGTGTGCCAGTCAGTATTGCTATAACACTTGCAATGATTACGATAATTACCGTAGTTTTTCCAATATTACTCGCTTGCGCAAAAATTTGATCTTTCGGAATCATAACACATAGGGTGCTGTTACCGGTATCTAATTTATGATAAATAAATAGATACTCCTTACCATCATAATTTACGTATTTTTTACCGGTCTTGCTTTTGGCTGTCTGGGTAGCTTTATAAAAGGACTGCTTGGTAAATTCAAATTTCCCTTTTTCAGCGCCTCTAATTATTTCTTTTTCATTATTTACGATATACCCAGCGAAACTGCCCTTCGCCAAATCCATCTTCTTTAGCGCATTAGTTACAAAATCACCCGGAATATCAATAACCACATATCCAATTTTCTCTTTGTTCAAATTATAGCTAAAGCTACTGATATAACTGGTGCAATAGTTGTCTTGACTCTTGCCTAGTTGCTGATCAAGTTCCGGATGAGAACCAATCCATATGCCCTTATCTTTAGTACCCTCCAATTTCTTAGCTAAATCCGATTTTATGAACTCCTCATACTTTATTTTACGAATTGTGCCCTCAGTAGCAATTCCGTCACCGGATTTACCAAACATATATATGTTTTTGATATACCATTCTGAGATTACGTTCGAGAATATATATGCTTGGATATCCTTATAGGTGGATAATTTGTCTACTGTTTCATTGTCGTAATACCCGGAATAATACCGTTTTATATCGTTATCGGAAACAAGAACATTTGCCTTTGATTCTACTGTCTGAAACCCTAAAGTCAGATAACTTCCCAGCATATCTACATCCGTTACTGCTGAACTCTCATATTTTTTATACAAACCATTCGCTGATTGTTGATAAGATATCCATCCCAACAGCATTATCAATACAACGGGTATAAGAAATATTAAGATTAATTTACTCCGGATCTTCATCATTCGTAACCTCCTGGGTTTTTGAGTTTCGAGCGTTTCGAACAGGTAATCATTCGTTATTCTCCGCACATCTTTATCTCAAACTGATATGACTCATAATCTCCCCAAGGATTCGGAAGAACAAGCCCTGCATACATCAGAGCTGCTCCAGTGTATTTCGTTTCTCCTCCATTTACCTGATAATATGCATTTTCATCAAGTCCTCTTAAACAAACGCTATAAAAATCAGAATTTCCATGCGCATGATGAAAAACCACACTAACCAGACTATGAACCTTATCCTGCGAGACCATTTGCCATGATGTATGGTTATCATTGTCATACGGACTGCTTAAGCGATAATATTCACCGGTATTAATCAAGTTATAATTTCGCTTATATATTTCAACCTGTTCCTTAATTTGCTCCTTGTCCTCATGTGTAAGTGCATTAATATCCAGCTCATAACCAAAGGTTCCGGCCATCGCTACCACACCTCTTGTATGGAATGGGGTTATTCTGCCACTCTGATGATTCGGTACAGCGGATACATGACTTCCAACCGAACTGATTGGATATCCGAACGAAGTACCATATTGAATCTTGAGACGATCAAAGGCATCTGTGTTATCTGAACACCAAATCTGAGGTACATAATACAACATACCTGTATCAAATCGTCCTCCGCCGCTAGAGCAGCCTTCAAACAATATATCCGGATAATCCGTGGTTAGTCGCTCCAGAATCTCATATAACCCAAGTATATAATCATGGAATACCTGACCCTGGTGGTTTTCATCCTTCATGGAAGACCAAGCCTCCGCTATACTTCGGTTAAAATCCCACTTTATGTACTCAATATTTGCACTATTCAGAATAGATGATATTGAAGCATAGATATATTCCCTTACATCTACTCTTGTGAGATCAAGAACCAATTGATATCTACCTCTCGTCTTTGGTCTGTTGGGTATATGTAAACACCAATCTGGATGATTACGGTATAAATTACTATCTTCATTCACCATCTCAGGCTCAAACCAAATACCAAACTTGCAGCCAACCTCATTCACGCGATCCGTCAGCTCCTTCAGTGTTGTACCTAGTTTTTCCGTATTAACTACCCAGTCCCCAAGACCCGAGAAGTCATCATTACGATTACCAAACCAGCCATCATCCATTACCAACATTTCAATTCCTAACTCTGCAGATTCCTTAGCGATTTGCACTAATTTCTCCGTGTTAAAATCAAAATAGGTTGCTTCCCAGTTATTAATCAGAATCGGTCTTCTTACATGCTGATATTTTCCTCTGCATATATTATTGCGAACTAATTTATGATAATTATGTGATAAGTTTTGCAATCCCACGCAAGAGTAGCTCATCGCAACCTCCGGTGTTACAAACTCATCACCAGATGCCAATTCATAACAAAAGGATGAAGGATGTATTCCCATTGCGAATCGTGTCTGGCCAATCTGATCCACCTCTACCTGCGCCTGAAAGTTACCGCTGTACAAAAACGAAAATCCATAGCATTCTCCAGTTGTTTCTGTCGTAAATTTATCTGCTAAAATTACAAATGGGTTATGCTGTAGACTGCTTAACCCACGCATGCTTTCCACTGAAAGCTTCGCATGACTAACCGGTGTACGATCAAACTCTCGTTCCATAGAATGCTTTCCATAAAAGTTAATTAAGTCAAAATGATTGGTAGGAAAATCGATACACGTCGAGAAAGCTTTTGTCAACTTTATCTTGTTCGTACCCTTGTTTTTGATTTTCGCAGCACGGGTTATTACATCATACTCCTCAATCACACCATAATACAGATCTACCTCCAGGTTGGTAACTTGATCCACACAGGTAATAATTAAAGTCTGAGTGGTGATATCCTCTGTTTCATACACAGAAGGTAATTTCTCCAAACTGTACTTTCCCTGCTCTATCTTATGAGATTTATACCTGAGATCTGCTGCACAACTTCCATCCTTGTTAATTACATCCAAACAGGATATACGATAATCGCCCATACCAAATGTAGAATATTCCTGTAATTGGGTGTCCATAGAAAAGGATCTGTCTTTACCAGCTTCATTCGGATTAGAACAATGACTTCTGTCTATCATTCTAATTAAATAGTCAAGATTGCTTTCGATTTTCTTCCCATAATGCAGATGTAATAATGTGTTATAAGGACCAATCTTTATCTGATAAGATGTATTGTCCGTTGTTATAATAAATATTTTATCTTTTTCGTTATACTTGATAGCCAAATTATCTTCCTCCAGTTTTGATTATGTTCTTTTGCGCCACTTTACAATTTACTTCCACTTGTTGCAATACCTTCAATAAATTGCTTTTGGAAAATAACATAGATTAACATCATTGGCCAGATTGCCAACACGGATGCTGCCATTAACTCCGGGTATTTTACGGAATACGCACTCTGAATCTTTGACAATGCTGAGGATAAGGTCGCTGCGTCTGCCTTATTATTTACAATCAATGGCCACATTAAATCTTTGAATGCAAACAATGCTGTGAATATTGCAAGTGCAACCAATCCCGACTTTGTAAGCGGAAGCATGATCTTCCAAAAAGTTTTCCAAATATTACAGCCATCAAGTCTTGCTGATTCCTCTAATTCTCTCGGTAGGCCCATAAAGAATTGGCGAAGCAGAAAGGTTCCGAATGCGCTAACCAAACCCGGGAAAACTAATGCAAAGATCGTATTTCTCATATTAAGAGCATCCACCATAAGATATTGCGGAACAATAAATATCTGTACCGGAATCATCATCTGAAACAATACCAGTCCGAAGAGGATGTTCTTGCCAGGAAAATTAAGTCTTGCAAATGCATAGGCTGCAGTCGCAGAAAAGAATACTGCACAAAATACTCGTAAAGCCATCATTGAAAATGTATTAAAATACAAACGTATAAAATCATTGCTTTTCCACACATCAACAAAGTTATGCCATTGCGCAACCTTAGGAAGATAAACATAAGGATTCATCGATGTTGATTCTGTTACCGTCTTTAAAGAGGTCAATACCATCCAAAGAAACGGAAAAACCATGATGACTGCACCCATTAACAGAATGATATGTAGCAATGTATGTGAAAGAATTTTCTTTTTTTTCATATTCAACTCCAATCCGCTATAGAAAGCATTTCTTACATATATTTAACCCATTTTTTCTGCGCTCTCATCTGAAGAATGGTTATTACCATAATGATTGCCAGAAGTAGAACAACTATAGCCGAACCATAACCTTTATTACTATATTTGAACGAATTATTATAGAATAGATACACTAGCGACACGGTGTTGTTATAAGCCGGGTTAGCGACATCTATCATCATATAAATCACATCGAATACCTGCATTGCAGTGATCACACTAGTTACTGCAACGAAGAATAAAGTCGGGGAAACGAGCGGAAGTGTAATATTAAAAAACTGCTTCCACTGTGAAGCGCCGTCAATATCACTCGCTTCATAAAAATCTTTAGGGATTTCTTGCAATCCTGCTAATAAAATTACCATGCAATAACCGATTGTACTCCAGATACCGATTACCGCAACGGAATACATCGCAATATGTGGATCTTCGATCCATTTTACTTTTGATATACCTATATTAGATAAAAGATGGTTTATGAAACCAAAATTATTATTATATAACCATCTCCACACCATCGTTACCGCCGCGGGTGCTGCTACCATTGGTATAAAATATAATGTTCTATATAAGCCTTTACCTCTTATCTTTTTATTCAATACAACAGCGATTACGAGCGCAATAGCTATCGTGATTGGAACCACCAGACAAGTATAAACCAATGTATTTCGAACAGCATACCAGGTTTGAACATCCGCAAACATCTTTTTATAATTTTCTAATCCTATAAATATATTACCCTTACCAAATGCGCCACTTTTGAAGAAACTTAAATAAATGGTTTGAAAGATTGGGATGATATTTAATATCGTTAATCCTATGATTGTGGGTGCAATCATTATGTAGGCCCATTTCCATTCGTTTAATACATTCCTAGGAATCCTTTTTTTTCTGGTGATATATTTACTTTCTATCACTTACATCTACCTCCTTAAATTTCGTCACGTATTTATATCACAATTTTGCCAGAAGCATGATCAACGAATTAAACCTATTTTCTTATTAAAAGTTGCGGCAACCATTAAGGTTGCCGTAACATTAATATTTGCGTTCATGTAAAATGTTCATCACATTAAGCGCGAACCCTTAGAAGCTCAGAGCATCAAGATAGGTTTCTATCGTAATTACTTCTCTTGTGCAATCGCATCATTCATCATTTTTGCAACATTCTTACATGCAGCCGCTACATCTCCGTCCTTAGTATATGCATCGGTTAAAAGCTCGAATGCTTTATCTTCCCATATACTAGTCTGATTGGTGTAAGGTCTAATCTGTGCATAGCTAAGCATATCTAAGTATGATTTTACATTAAACTGAGGGTATGCTTTTGTCCATGCATCTGATGTTCCGTTAAAAGCAGAGATTGCAATACCAAGTTCAGCTTGCTTTTTCTGTCCTGCTTCGTTACTTAAATACTCAATCCATTTCCAGGATTCTTCTGGATGCTTTGTATTTGCTGCGATACAGTTACCAAGGCCGTTAAAGATAGATGCCTGACCACCGTTATTGGACTTAGGAAGTACAGTAACATCACAGTTCTTAGCAATATAATCATTAGCAGCAAAACCGGATAAATTCCAGGAACCGAAGAATGCCATAGCGGTTAATCCGTTTTGGAACGCTTCTTGTCTTTCTGCATCATTTGTAATCTTAGGAGAAAGTCCTTCTTTTGATAAATCAAAGTAATATTTCATTGCTTCGATTGTCTTAGGATCATCATAACCGGATTTCTTATCTGCTGTTACAATGGTTCCGCCATTTTGATATACAAAATTATAATAACCTTCTTGACCATGAAGAGGTGCTAAAACGCCGTATTGCTTATGATCTTTTGTTGTTAACTTCTTAGCTGCTGCTTTTAAATCATCCCAAGTCCAATCTGCAGTTGGGTAAGCGACACCAGCTTTATCAAACATAGTTTTGTTGTACCACAGACCAATCGTATCGTAATCCTTAGGAATAGCATATTGTTTTCCATTCAAATTATAAATCTTATTTAAACCTTCTGGGTAGTTCTTTAAATCAATAGCACCACCACTCTTTTCAATATAGCTTGTAAGATCTAACAATTGATCATTTGATGCATAATAATTAATATTATTAGAATGCATCCAGAATGTATCTGGTAAGGATCCACCTGTAGCTGCTGCTTCTAATGCTGTCCAATAGTCAGTCCATCCGTTAACCTGAATTTCAACATGGATACCTGATTCCTTCTCAAAATCATCTGCGATTTTTTGAATTAATTTTGCTTGATTTGAATCCCAAAGACCGTATGTAATTGTTACTCCCTTACCGGAATTGTCCGGTGCTTTTGTTGCGCCCGGTGCCGATGTTGCCTTTGAATCTGTTTCTTTTGAGCCACCATCTTTACCACATCCCACCATAAGTGTACTAACCATTACTAGACATAATAAAGCGCTTAAGATTTTCTTTTTCATAGATTGCTTCCTCCTCTAGTTTTTGTGTTCAGTTCTGAACTGTCTTCATCTTATCATCATTCCATTTTGTAATGAATGGTTTTTTGTAACATGTATATGTATAAATGTGTTATAACAATTTTGTTTTGTATATATTAACTATAGCAAAACAATTATGCTATAAAAAGTCAAGCTAATTGTGCACAAAAAAGCTGTTTCCCTACATATCCCAGCTAAAATGAACCGTTGTCATTCTCATTCTGAGCTTACGTATTGAAACAGCTTTTATATACTTTATATTTATGACTAACCTTTTAAAATAGAGTTTTTAAATTCTAGCAGATTCTATCATTCCTATTGGTTATTAATTAATTGTAGGATATGATTTCTTTTTTGATGAAAGCCCTCCGTATATCTTATATCATCAGAATTATCCAGCACGAAGGATTTCGTAAAATCCGAAGGAATATCCGCTATAATTTTTCCAGGATGTTTTGACATAACCAATATTCTCGTACCAAGTAGCAACGCCTCATCCACGTCATGAGTGATAAACAGGATCGTCTTACCGGTATTCCACCAGATTTTTCGAATTAAAGCCTGCATCTGTTCTCTGGTTAATGCATCTAGTGCACCAAAGGGTTCATCCATTAATAATATCTCTGGATTATTGATCAGTGCACTGGCGATAGCAGCTCTCTGCTTCATTCCACCGGATAATTCGTACACCTTCTTATCGGCAAATTCCGTCAATCCCACCTTTTCAAGGTATTCCTCGACATCCTTATTCATCGTTTCCTTTGGCTTTTTCTTCATCATTGGTCCAAAAGCAATGTTCTTACGAACGGAAAACCACTCAAATAGTGGAGGTTGTTGAAATACCACACCACGGTCTGAATCGATACCCTTGATTTCCTTCTGCTTCAGCTTAACACTTCCACTGGTTTGGGTAATAAAACCGGCCAGAATATTCAGTATTGTACTTTTTCCGCAACCGCTTGGTCCCATGACACAAATAAACTCTCCCGGATAGATATTTACATTAATTCCTTCAATTGCAGGAACCGACCCCGGTTTCTTGTCATAAACTAGCGATACATTCTCTATGGAAATCAATTCGTTATTCGTTTCAAAAAATTCTTCAACCATCATAGTCAACACATCCTCTTATTCTTAGTGATTTTCCTAATTACATCCGCTTATTTTAAAGCTTCCGTAACAAAGGAAGGATCAATTGCTTCCTGGAATTTTGATAAATCAGGAGCGGACGCAATATTTCCTTGCTCCGCATGGAAATCAGCAATGGTTTTTAATGTATCTGCTAACTTTCCTATACTTCCTATTGTTCCAAGATAATCTGCTGTAAGCTGCTCTTGGCCAGTCACCCAGATATTATCTGTAACTTGCCCTTTCGCATTCTCTTCGCTGATGCCTTCCCAAGCTGCAACATCCTTAGTCGCTTGATCCGGATTTGATTTAACAAGTTCATTTACTTTAATTAAAGCTTTTACGTAAGCTGTTACGATAGAAGGATATTGTTTTGCAAATTCTGTTCTAGCAACCGCTATCTCAGGAATAATAACCCCTTGCTTCGCCAATTCGCCTACATTAGTGAGTATTGTACCATCATTTTTCTTGCACTCATCTAAAGCAGGGCTCCAGATATATGCTGCATCGATATCACCACGAGACCAAGCCGCTGCGATATCCTGACCACCCATATCCAAAATCTTGACATCGGATGAGGACAGACCGCCAAGCTTTAACGTATTTAATAAGGCATAATGTGAAGTCGTTCCAAATGGAGCTGCAATTTTCTTACCCTTTAGATCAGCTACCTTTTTTGCATTCAGACTATTCTTCGCTACAAGTGCTTCAATATTACCACCCTCCAAGTAGCTTACAAATACTGCTTTATAGCCAATGCCATTGGCGATACCAAGCGCGATTGGTGAGGATCCAAAGCATGCTACATCTATATCACCGGATACGATTGCATTATTAATATCAGTTCCTGCGTTATACTGAACAATATTTGCCTTCACTCCCAATTGTTCGAGATATTTCTCTTGAACTAGAATTGCAGATTCAGGACCACCCGCGATTACACCGATATTCACTACCGAAGGCAATGCATCCTTTGTAATATCCTTTGCTCCTGCTGTTATGCCTGTCGGCTTCGTATCTGTATTTGTTGAAGAATTCTTTGATCCACACGCTACCAAAAGTGCTCCCATTGTTAATGTCAATCCGATTACTATAACTTTTTTTAATAACTTCATTATTGATCCTCCCTTTTCTTCGATAACTACTGTCGATATTGCATCATTCTCTTCGTTAATTCTTGCCTCTCCAGAACACAATTTTTCGTTCTAAGAGCAAAAGTATTTTATCTAATATAATTCCGGTAACACCCATGATGATAATTCCAATAAAAATCACGTCACTTCGTAAGTATTTACTCGCATCTAATACCATCCAACCGATACCGGACACCGCAGCAACCATCTCTGCAGCCACTGATGTGGCATAGGCTGCACTCATTGCATTTCTAAGTCCGACGAATATATCCGGCAAGGAAGCAGGAAGGATAACATAGAAAAAAATCTGTATCTTATTCGCACCCAGGGTTCTAGCTCGATTAATATAATCCGCTTTCACTTTTGTAACACCTGCTACACAGGAAAGATAAATTGGTGCAAATGCACCCAGATAAAGGAGTAAAATTTTTGATCCATCCCCAATTCCCATCCACAATATGATAATTGTGTAATAGCCAAGAGGTGGCAACGGTCTGATAAATGCGATAATCGGCTCAAAGATTGCTCTTATTTTATCTGAATATCCACTGAACAAGCCCAACGGAATTGCCGTCACTACTGCTAATAAAAATGCAATAAATAATCTTCTCAAGCTGGCAGTCATGTGTTCCCACAGGGTATATCCCTTATATCCTTTATCCAACAATGTTAGGAAACTCTTCCACACTTGCTCCGGCGAAGGAAATATAATGGATGACACTCTACCCTTCCACGTCAATGCCGTCCATAAGATAAAGATTACCAACCCTGTTATAATACTAATGATAAAGTTTTTATTCTTGATCTTAATGGCTTTACCCCTCCAATTCATAGTTTGTATGTATGTAAAGTATGATATCATTGAACTCACTTTAACTTATTTCCAATTCTTATGGAACCCTCTTTCGATTCATACGGGGTATTAATTTTTTTCATATCCCTGCGCATCTTCTCTACCCCGTTCAAATAAAGCGACTAATATAATCCCGAACATAAGAATAATAATACTGATTGTCTCATTAAACCTAGGATATTGTTTAAATAGTACTGTCCCAAATAAAACGGACCACATAATATAAGTAACATTTAAAGACATAGCCTTAGGAGCACCGATTACACTAAATGCTTTATAATATAGTAGGTATGAGATAGTTTCTAACAGAGCCGTCAGCAGTAAAAAGGCAATAATTCGATGATCCCTCAATATATCCAGAGTAAATCCCCAACCTTTTAGTATAGGAAGAAACAGCACAGAATAGCTGATTACAGATGTCATATGTCTAATCTGTAATGCAATCTCATAGGATATCTCCCCATCTTTCATCGCATAGGAAGATATTACGCCCTCCAATCCCCAGAACAATGCACATGCGAAAGCAAAGAAAAGATATATTGCATTCTCTACTGATCCGTTCGATAAGCCAGCCATGCAAAGCACTCCTACAGTACAAAGAATGATCCCACCCAATTGCAATTTTGATAATCTTTCCTTAAAAAAGACCCATGCAATGATTGAGCCCATTACCGGAAACAATGCGGAGAGTGCTGCTGCATAAGAGGCCCCTACATACTTAATCGCTAAAAGATATGCACTCATGCCCAATGGACCACCAAACAACCCGCTGAGTATAAGTAATCTGCCATTCTTCTTTTTTAATGCATCCCACACCTTCCCCTTTCGATAATGCTTATTTGATTGGCGAAAGGCCAAAAGCCACAGATTAGAAAATGCATCATTCAAAAAAGCGGCGACAAAAGGTGCCAGAAATATTGCCTGCGCTGACTCCGTAAATGCTCCACTTGAAAGAACCAGAGCAAACACAACAGTCTCTAACGCCCAAAAAACACCTGTTCCGATTCCGTATACCATAATCAATAACCGCGCCCTTCCTCATATGCTTCAAACTTTATGCCACATAGATCTACCTCTTAAAGCATAAGAATTTCCTTTGCGGTTTCTTTAATTACCGCTAATACAATTTTATCAATCTTCTTAATTCTGTATTTCAAACTTTCCACATATCCCACTTCAAATACTAATTTTCTGTCCGAAACCGGAATTCTTCTTATATTGCCGCTCTTTATATAAATATCGTTTTGAGACATATATTTCGGAAAAAACGCTACATAATTATTTTGTGTAATCATACTTTTAATGGAATCTAGATCGTCGGTACGGAATATGATATTTGGCTGTTGGGAGCTCTCTATGATACTGGAAAGACCTCCGTTGTGTTTTTTGAATTCATCTCGATATGCAATATACGGTTGTTGCAGAAATTCCTGATATGTTAAGCTTTCTTTCTCCCAATAGGGTGAATTTTTTCCGACATATAGCAGATATTCATCCGTGAACAAAGAGGTATATTTTAAATCTGTATTATGTTCTAGTCCCTCATAATTAATCAGTACTCCAAAACCCGATATACCGGAGGATACATTATGGACAATCTGGGCACTCTCTGCTGTTGCTACAGATAGCAAAATATCAGCCGTCTTTTCCTTCAGCTTTTGTAATGTATTCGGTATGATCCAATCACAGATACATGGAATGCAGGTAATACTAACTTCGCCGCTTGTACGCTGTTCCTTTGCGATCTCATTAATTTCATCTACTGATTTAAAGATATCTTCCGATTTTTGCAGAATCAATTCTCCGATTTGAGTAGGTGTCACTCCTGCATTATTTCGTTTCAGCAAATCAACTCCTAGCTCTTTTTCTAATTTTATAATCGAATAACTAACCGAGGATTGGGACATATAATTCTTTTCAGCAGCAACGGATATGGAATTATATTTTACAGCCTCACGGAAATGATACAATTGTTCAAACTTCATGCGCACACCTCACCACTTATTAATTATCCTATATTTCATATATGATTACTATGAATATTACTATAATCAGTCTATACTAGTCAAGTGAATTCTGTAAAAAAAGAGTGATTATCCATCGAAATATTCGATACCCTATATCCTAATTTTCTTCTATCCAATTCGCAAACATAAGTATATTATATAAAACAAGTATGTATTGTATGATATCGCCCAGAAAGGACGATAAGAGTGAAAGATAAATCTTTCACTCTGCGCATAAACGTGCGCAAGAACGGAGGTAAACATGAAAAGAACAGCACGAACCAACAAGTTAATAGTTCTCGGAATTGACGGTATGGATCCGGTTATCACCAAAAGGTTGTTGAACGAAGGCAGACTACCTAATATAAAAAAATATCTCGAACGAGGTTCCTCCAGAGAGGATTTGAATATGCTTGGAGCTCATCCGACTATTACCCCTCCCTGCTGGACAACACTCGCAACAGGTGCATATCCCGGTACCCATGGCATCACCTGTTATTGGCGCCAATCTCCAGATAGTCTTGATGCAGTTGTTTATAATATGGATTCAAGAAACTGCAAAGCCGAACAGATATGGAATACCACTACTCAGTCTGGACTTAAAACACTTGTATGGCACTGGCCTGGTTCCGCGTGGCCTCCAACCTCGGGTAGCCCTCTACTGGATGTGGTAGATGGTACTCAACCTGGTTCTGTTAACATGGGTGTTGCACAAATGGACTGGGAAAAGGTAGTCTACGCATCCACATCTCTTCGTAAGGAGAAGTTTATCCCTCATACACAGAAAGCTGCAGGCGTTGGTTGTAATATCACAGATATCCAGGGGATATTGCAAGAAAGCTCAGACGAAGAAGATGAAATGATGGAGCTCTGGTGGGGTGACGAAGCCAGAAAAGGCGGAGAAATCAGAACATATGTGAAAAATCTTGATGATACCGAAATGATGATCGGTGCAAAGGTTGCCTATGACATGATTTACACCCCAATAAAACCAGCGGAGGGTTGGAACAACGCACCCGAGGGAGCATTAGAATTCACGATATTAATTTCAGCGGGCTCGGAACGCCGTTACGGTCTGATTACTAAGAATATCGAAGGAATATATGACAGCGTATCCCTATATCATACAAAAGAGGAAATAGAACCCTTTGGAATTATTCCTAAGGGTACGATGGTATCTGGAATCGTTGATCAAGCAACCAAAAAAGGAGTATCGAAGCCTTGCTGCCGATCCTATAAAATTTTGGAACTGAGCGAGGATGGTACTACACTTCGCTTCTGGATCAGTAACGCACTTGATACGACAAATAATATGCTTTGGCATCCTGTTTCGCTTCATGATAAAGTCATTCAAAATGTTGGTCACATCCCTCCTGTTAGCCTAATCGGCGGTGAAGATTCCGAATTAGTTGATCAGATTTTTGAACCTTCCTGGGAGATCTATTGCAAATGGCAGGCAGACAGTTTGAATTACTTATTTGATCAGGAGGGGTATGATACCATATTCAGTCATCTTCACAACGTAGACTGTGCCGGGCATCAAATCTGGCACCTTGGTAAAACTCTTGAGCCTTGGAGTCATACAGATGAGAAGGTATACCAGGCTCTTATAGAACGATTCTATGAGCAAACAGACCGTTACCTTGGCCGCTTTCTTCACTATCTAGATCAAGGAGTAACCATACTTATCGTATCCGACCATGGCTTATTGGTAGGTGAAAATGTTCCTCCAATCCTCGGTGAATATGCAGGTGTTAACACTGGAGTAATGGAGGAGTTAGGCTATACTGTTCTAAAAAATGATGAGAGTGGTAATAAAATTGATGAAATTGATTGGGAGAAAACAAAAGCCATTCAGATTCGAAGTAATTACATCTACGTTAATCTTAAAGGACGGGACAAAAACGGAATTGTAGAACCCTCAGATAAATATTCTTTGGAAGAGGAGATCATATCCGATCTCTATAATTATAGGGATTCTGCTACAGGTAAGCGTGTTGTAGGAATTGCATTACGTAATAAGGATGCCGTACTTCTAGGTACAAACGGCCCGGAATGCGGCGATATCTTCTTCACGATCGAAGAAGGATTTAACCGCCTTCATGGTGACGGACTTACCACAGCACAGGGGTATTTTGACACCTCCGTATCTCCAATCTTTATTGCTGCAGGTCAGGGTATTAAACAAAATCATACTACCGAGCGAGTAATACGCCAGGTGGATGTAACCCCTACCATATCCGTTCTACTCGGAACCCGTATCCCATCACAATGCGAGGGTGCACCAATCTATCAGATACTATCGGACGAATTATAAATTACTCTGTCCACTATAAAAAATGCGAAACTTATATTCTTAAGCAACTGTATGAAGTCGTTGGTGTTTCGGTTGCGTTGTTTGCAGCCTTATGCACCACTACGTACTTCATACAATCGAGAGCATGTTGCTTAGGAAATATGTTTCGCATTTTTTTAAGTTAATTTTTATATATTGGTGATAGTGTCTTAGCATCATACCTTTTGACACAATAATTAACTATTTAACTTTACCATTTATGTAGAAATAACCACTATAAATCTTAGTTTTGCCTACCAATCGATAAGCTCTTACTTTATAATAATAGGTTTTTTTACTAACAAGCTTGGTGTTAGTAAACGTTGTTTTAGATGTGGTTGTTAATTTTGAATATGTACCATTTTTTGATTTTGCTCGATACACTTCATATTTTGTTGCTCCGCCAACACCCTTCCAAGATAGTGTCACTGCTCCTTTTTTGGTGGAGGAAAACGCTACCTTGGGTGCTGGTAATGAGGCTTTCACGGAATATACACTTGAATAATTACCATAAATCGTTATTGGTTTTACATTTTTCATTGATGGAGCTGCGGTACTATAAGCTCTAACCTTATAATAATAAGTTTTGCCGTTAACTACTTGGGAATCCACAAAACCAGTGCTTCTACTTGACCCAATTTTGGTATAGGTTCCGTATCTTGATTTCGATCGGTAAATATAATAGCCATATGCACTGGTAGCTTTCTCCCAATTAATTTGAATCTTATTATAAGCGATCGATTTTACCCCAAGCTTAGTTGAAAGCTTTAGAATTTTACTAACATCAGTGAGCTTTGTATGGTAAAAGAATGCTGTTGCATCTGTCTTACTACTCTTTTTTATTGTTCTGGTATGATAAACTGCTCCATAGGTAGGAACTTGATTATCACATATATTCATTAATGTTTTTTCTTTATTCGCCCATCCCATGAAGATAAAGGTATGAGTTGAGTGACCTCCCAGTTTGTTACCACTCGAATCAGTAGTAAAGCAAACGTCACCGGGTTGTAATAGATTAAGATTCATCTCTCTAGTCCAACCTCTTGCTTTTAGATGCATCTCAACTCGCTCGGTTCTGGCCGTCCCGGTAGGAATGTTCACACCAATTCTACGTAACGCTTCACTTGCTGTATAAGCACAGGTATTACTTTTCACGCCGTTATGTAACTCAACTGCCCTCTTATATACACTGTCTCTGTTTTTAAGTACAGACATATAGGTAACTAGCTTAGATCCTATGGTTCCATCCAGCGTTTTAGCAGTAATAACCGGAGCAAAACTACTATACTTTCCTGTTTTGCTATTATAAGATCTGATCTTATAGTAATAAGTTGTTCCTTTTTTCAAACCACTATTTGTGTAGCCTGTGGTCTTAACTGTAGCAATCAGCGTATAGCTCCCATTGCTCTTATTGCTTCGATATATCTGATAATCAGTGGCATTTTCTACACCATTCCAGAAGAGATTAATTGCAGTATAACTTTGTGCATTCGCATACTCTCCTGTAGGGAGTGTCGGTAACCCAGTTACATTAACCGTAACCGATACGATGAGTGCTCCATCCTCGGTTGTTGCAGTAATGGTTGTTGTACCAATACTAAGTGCTTTAATTACTCCGTCACCATCCACCGAAGCTACTGTAGGAACACTGCTTGTCCAGTTTATGTTCTTATTCGTTGCATTGGATGGGATAAAAGTCACCGTCGGTTTAAATGTATCGCCCGCCGATAGATCTACTGAGGTTTTATCTATCTTGATTCCTGTTAAGGATATATATGCTTCGGATGGAATATGATTCCACGGATTGGTAAATCCACTTTTCTTGGGATTATAATAAATCTTAAGATTTGACGAAGAATTCAAGAATGCATTTTCACCAACAGTTGGTGCATTTCCTAAAAATCGAATACTTTCAAGATTGGGACAATTACTAAATGCATTAGCTCCTATGTATGTAACACTCTCCGGAATTATAATCGACTTTAAAGTATCTGACGCTTCAAACGCATTATCGCTGATACCTAAAACCGTTTTATTGTCGATTACCATCGGTATAATTAAATCAGTATCACTCCCGGAGTATCCATTTATTTCAATACTCTCTGCATCATCCGGAACTGCCTGATATGTAAAATTCCCTGTCGCAGCAAATGCTGTGTTAGGAACCACAGTCATCATAATAAATATGGCCAATGATAAAAAGATTGGCTTTAGTAACATCTTCAAATTTTTCACTTTTTCCACTCCCTCAAACAATTATATATCTATTATGACATAATTCATCATAAGTTGTAAATATGTAAATTAGGCCCATGGCGTACTTATTTAAGAAAACCCGCATTCGAAAAGCTGAGGGATTAAACCTTCTCGAAAACAGGCTTTGTAATGAATTTATATTGTAGCCGAATGAAAAAAACTTTTGCAACATGAGTAATAACTATGTTGCAAAAGCTCTACTTCAATTAACTATTTAAAATCACGCTTTACATGCTCGTATATTTTTTCGTAAAGAAGAATAGCGATAGGAATAATCATCCGTAACAAAATATATATTCAGTCCCTTTTCATATACCTTGGATACAACATATTCTTCGCCGTTTTCTGAATTTACCAAAATTACATTTAAGCGTCCGTTTGTAATTCTATGTTCTACATAGTGCTTATCCGTTAACGATAACTTATTCGTCAGATATAAATCACTAACATCTTTCTTAACGATTAAATAAAATACTTGTAAGACAAAACAAACTCCCAGCAAAATGATTATAATAACATCCACCATACTACTCCTCCTATTTAACGCCAAGCTTAATGTTTAATATATATATATTATTTTAAAGTCATTGTCTCTTTGTTATCCTATACTTATTACTCTATTAAGCGATTCTGATCAAATCACCTTCTTACTAAATATTCATTTTATTACAACAGCCTCTTGGTTGTTTTTAATTTCATCTAATATCTTTTTTGCACTGAATGCATAGTATGTGGTATTTCCATTTTTTGATACATATTCCAATGAATTCACCGCTTCCTTTAACTGATTATTCTGTACATAGAATTCAGCCAAGTTATACATTGCAATAAGTTTTAATAATAAACGTTTCTCATTATTAAATTTATCAATAAAATACTCCTCAATTCCCTCGTTATTACCATTCAACAAATTAGATTTCTGCTGATTAATTTCAAAAAGATTAATAAACTCCACCATTTTTTGAGTAGGCAAATTCAAATCCTGAATTTTTGTCTTTAATTCCTTAAATGTTATATTTGCGTTGTTCGCATCCTTCATAAGAATATACAAGGTCATAAGCACGCTATCAAACATAATCTGATCTGCCAAACTCATATTAAAATAATCTATACTATGTAAGGTCTGTTTCGCTTTTTCGAATTCTCCGCCATGCAGATATCCAGTTAGTAAATTAAGCGTAACCGTATTCTTATATTTCCCTTTTTTATACTTAAGCAGTACTTTTTCATAAAGAGTGATGTAAGAACGGGAATCACATTTATCAATCAGTAATGACCGAATATCTCTTGCCCTGATTGTCGCTAACTGAGCCGCAATATAATAAGATATGATTACCCAAATCAAAAACAATAGTACGCTAAATACCCACTCCATATTACTATCTGGTCTAAATCCAAAAAGCGGAAGAATTCGCATACCTGATATCTCAAGCCTGACACTAAATAACATAAGACACAATACTCCTATAATCACCAATAAAAAAAACATGATCTTAGAAGCGTTAAATATCCTCACCATATATTGTCCATCCTTCCATTCCAGAGAATAAAATCCTTGATATCTGCATTCCGTACCACTTTATGGTAGCAAATTCAATAGATTTCGACAATATACGAAAACATGAACGTTAGTTTTTACTGCATGAACGTCATTTTTTAATAATTATGAGCAAGCGTTTGGTTACTAATATCCATACGTAAGCGCATAAACATGAGATAATGTCCAAAAAATATGCTGTAGATTCGCTTGACGCAAAACCTACAGCATACTTTTATCCCCAATCCAATAATAGACAATATACTAAGTTAATATAAGCACATACAATGCGGCTTCTGTTACGCTGTTCTATTTTGCAATTTACCCGCAACTAGTGATAAAACCACTACCAAATGTGCGATCAGTATTATACAAGCAATATCTTTGTACCCAAATTGAAAACTTATCATCTCTTGCATAATTTCAATAATGTATATAATAAGTGCAATTTTTTTATAAAATTTCACTTCTGTATTACTAAGTTTTTTATATACATTTTGTATCGGAGCCATTCGTAATATAACCAGGCCTAAAACAATCTCAGCCAAAGCGAATAATACCGTATGGTCTAGCGAAACCATGAACTGTGTAATGTAAATCGCAGCTATAATTACCGCATTTGATAATAGAATGCATTTCCATGCTTTATTTGCATGATATCCTCCCGCAAAGCTTCTTAAGGGGATAAATGCAACCAGAAATGCCATCGCGATAACCACTTTTCCTAAAAGCAAGCCTATCACGATTGAAATTGTTAAATTAATTAATACTTCTATCATCAATATATACCCATAACGGAAAACACCGATATCCTCTTCTTTGATAAGCCCAATTGATGATTGTTTTCGTAAGTAAGATTCAATTAGTTTATCAGTCATTCTTTAGTCTCAAAATTTCTTGAAGCGATTTGCTGCTTCCGGAAATTCCGGTTGATGGAAAGTCCAGATGCACGCCGCATTGGCTGTCTGTGCCACTAATACTAGTGCAATACAGTTAACTAAACCTACGAGTTTCATTAAAAAATTTTTCTTCTTAATCATATGAACTCCTCCATTTAATTTTTTCTTAATTTTACTAATTAAATTGTAAATCGACAATAGGGGCGGCGTGTTTTGCAGTCTGATGGGCGTATTTTGTAAAAAAGAGTAAGAGGCTGTTGCAAAATATATGCAACAGCCTCTTACTCTATCGTTATCTTAATTGATTGGTATCACTAAAATAGCCGTAAATTGTTTATCTCCGGCGATGCATTCTATATAACCACCATACTTCTTCGCTGTGTTTTTCACACTTTCAAGTCCAATACCATGTAGCTCTTTCTCCCTTTTGGTTGTGAGAAACCTCCCTTGCTCCATCTTTACTACTCCGTTGTAATCATTCACGATTTTAATTACATTAAAACCATCATTATTAACGAATATACGTGTCATTACCTTTCTCTGTTCCTGGTTTTGACTTGTGGCAGTCATCGCATTATCAAGCAAGTTCCCCAGCATCACGATAATATCAGGTGGTGTGATGGAGGAAAATTTCACACCCGGTTCAACATATACATCAAAATCAATCGCCATTTTCTCCGCTTCGGATTTTTTCTCACTTAGGATCGCATTCATAGTGTGATTATCACAGTATAAGATTGTTTCATTCTGCTCCAACTTGATATTCAGCTCATTGAGTATCCCTTGAATCTCTCCTCCATTATCACCCTGAGCTAATTGTCCGATTGTCTTTAAATGATGACTTGTATTATGTATAAATTCTTTATATTTTTCATTCAGATGTTCAATCTGGTCGTAGTATTTCAGATCCATGCTTTGTTTTGTAATGATAAGCTCCTGCTGCATTCCGCGCTCCATTTGCTCGGAATATCGATTAAATACATAGAACATGATAATATTACCAAGTAGTAGAAATGCAAAGCAACCTACCAAAACACTTTGCAGTGTTAAGTTCTCACTAACATCAAGCCCTGAATAATAGGTTGAAAGCATAATGCCTATGCTCGATACCGGAACCATCAAATACATTAAGAAGGTCTGTGCGTTCATCCTCTTCTTCGTATTCTTTGGAATTTGCTTTACAATTAAAAATATAATATATGTTAATAGCTTGAGAGTAAAAAACTGCCATGGCATTGAAGCAAGGCTAGTTACACTACTTTTCCCTTGAACATACGCGGGGATATTTAATAATATCGTAAATAAGAATTCACATGCAAACATTATGATATATGCCAGTATAAAATATCCGAATCGTATCCAGACACTACCCTCAAAACAAGTAAATATAAACATAATAAATATTACGGGTACAAATATCAAGTTAATGGTTGGTCGATCAAGATAATTCACACAATATAATAAAAGTATCGTAATTAAAATAAGGATTTTACGTGCAATTGTATTGCTCCATAGTCTCTTAACACCAAAAAACTGATGAAAGAAATCATAGAGTATGTAAATCTCAAATACACACGACAAAAGTAAAATTATTTGATTTAACCAGATCATCATTCGTCTCCTATTCGTACTTTAATGCTAAATTAATGGCAAATGCTTTCTTTAGCTCTTTTTCTTTTGATCTGGCTATTGTCAAAGTTGTCCCATCAATCAATTCCAGTTCACTTGTTGTCTTTCTTTTAATATAATTCAAATTAACTATATAACTATTATGCGCATATACAAAGCCGTAATCTTTTAATAATGAATATAAATCCTTCACTTTTTCTTTACTTCTTGTATATTTTTCAGCTCCCTTCGTAATCTTATCGGGACAGATATAGATGTCCGATCCACGCTTTGAAGTTGATATATATAAGATTTCGCTTGGTTTTAATCGAATTACATTGTATAGGTAGCTCCCAACAATATCCGGTTCCTTCTTTAAGCTCCTGATCCGTTCCAGTATTGGTTTCATTTCACAGAGCATACGGTTATCGCCATATTGTTTCAACAAATAGCGAAAAGGTGTCACTTCAAATGATTCTACGGTTGGTTTTACTTTCCCGGAACAAAAGACCAAGGTTGTATGTGCGTATTTCTCACGAAACAATCTAGCGGTTTCATTCCCATCAAGCTGATCCATCTGCATATCCAAAATCAATAAATCATAGTCAATACTATAATCCAGATTACGGATCAGCTCTTCTCCAGAATGATACTCATAAAATGTTACTACTTCCTCCGATAATCCATCTGCCAACATGATCTTTTTCATATAATTGATAAAGTTTTTATCATCATCACAAAGTGCTATATGATACATTTATTGCCTCACTCCTCTACATTTAATATGAACCAAATAATCTATTGGGGAAGAAATTAAGTATTCCTATCGAATTATATCATAATACGCTGTAATAGAACAGTAATCCTTGTCCGAAATAGTGATTTTCTATAATAATTTTATATCTTTGCTTTGCATATTCCTATTCGAATACATTGATACAATGATTATTAAATAATAAAAAAGATGCTATATGATTTCCGGATATTGCTCTTACCCTAAAATCACTATAGCATCTATCATATTATATATTTCTCGTCTATCTAGCTGCCTTAACCTCGGTTACAATGTCTACCTTTTGGGAGAGAATATCCGGTTTTTGCTCCTCGATAAAGAATATATTATCCATAAGATCTTTCGGCAAAAAGCAGGCAGGGTTATCTAGTATTTTCTGATCCAGTTTTGTCTTCGCTGCATCGTTTAAGCACAGGTATGGGAATGCTTGCGTTAACTCTGCTGATATGTCAGGCCGAAGCAAGAAGTTGACAAACAGCTGCGCTTCCTTCTTATGTTTACTTCCCTTAAGCAGTACAAAATTATCCACACTTAAGGAAATCGGAGACTCCTTCGCAACAATTTCAAGATCCGGATTTTGTTCCATAGCTTGAGCTGCATCACCACCATACATATGCCCGACTGCAACCTCGCCCCTTGCTAACATGGTTCTGCCATCCACGGTGGAAGGGAATGCTTTAATATTCGGATTCATCTTTACCATATAATCCTTGGTTTTGGCTATCTGATTCTTGTCTGTTGTTAACGGATCAAAACCCAGCCCTTCCAGGCCAAGTGAAGTAATTGTCTCGTTGTCATCCATTATAACTATTTCATTCTTTAATTTTGGATTCATAAAATCATTCACACTGTTAACAGTAACCCCTAAATCACCAAGCATTTTCTTATTTCCAACGGTAAGTGTTACGGTTCCCATATAAGGAATGGTGTATTTATTCCCGGGATCATATTTGGGGTTCAGATAGGAGGGATTAATATTTTTAAGATTGGTAATTGCATCTTTATCATATGGCTCTAATAAATCATTGCCTTCCATAACCTTTATAAAATAGTTGGTAGGTACGGCAATATCGTATGTACCCTTTTTCCCGGCAACCAGTTTTGCTAACATCTCATCATTGGATTCATAAGTTGTTTCAACAACCGTTATGCCGTATTCTTTTTTGAATTTCTTCAAAACATCTTTAGACATGTACTCTGTCCAGTTATACAGATAAATAGTCTTTGCATACCCATCCTTTGTCTTCTCTTCTTTCTTTGCACACCCGGATAGGGCTGTACCTAGGACAAGCAAGGTTAATAATACTACACTGACATGAACTGCTTTTCTTTTCATCTCTACCGCTCCTCTCTCATCGAACTCATGGATTAGGTCTGAGTCGATTAAACAAATAATTTAGTGATTCTATAATTTCAGCCTCCGTAAGTTCGAAATACGAATTATCTTAGCTGCATTATACTATTTGTGATAAACTTCTTTCCCGTCAATAAAGCACCTGATTACTTGTGTATTCGACAGTTGATCACTTGAAATCGTGAATAGATCCTGATCTAGTATTACAAAGTCTGCCTTTTTCCCTACTTCGATGCTCCCGGCTACCCTTTCCAACTCCATTTGATAGGCTCCATTTGACGTAATTGCCTGCATCATCTGTTCCACGGTTACCGCTTCGTTCTCATTCAGAGGTTCCATATCTGCAAAACCTGCTTCTTTACGTGTAACCGCTGTCTCCAGCGCGGCCAACGGATCGCAGTGATAGGTTACCGGCCAATCGCTTGCCTGAGTCACCACTATTCCATGATCAAAAAAGGATTTCATCGGGTACTCCTTCTCCGCTCTCTCCTTACCCAAATACGGAGTCTCTAAGCTGTTAAAATAAAACGGATTCTTATAATGCCAATATGGGTTAGTCACTGCAATGATGCCCAAATCCTTAAAACGCTTAAACTGATCCTCACTAAGTATTTGAAGATGAGTGATACAATTTCGGATGTCTGTTCTTCCACATACACGATATGCTTCTTCAAACCCAACTAAGGCAGAATCGATTGCCGCATCACCGATTGCATGAACATGAATCGGAATATTATAAAGAGCA
This sequence comes from Variimorphobacter sp. HTMS_6, assembly GCF_059717775.1. Lineage (NCBI taxonomy): Bacteria > Bacillati > Bacillota > Clostridia > Lachnospirales > Lachnospiraceae > Variimorphobacter > Variimorphobacter sp. HTMS_6. Next base: position 310,869 of record NZ_AP046094.1, on the reverse strand, counting down.
GCTTTTACGAATAAAGTATTCAACTTCTCCTGTTCCCACATATTATAGCCGCGATCATCCGGCGTATCATAATATGGTTCCCTTAAATATGCCGTATGTCCCTCAATCACACCATCAATAAACACTTTTATTCCCATAAGCATAAAATGCGATCCGGAGTAGTTTTGTCTGTAATATTGCACCTTATATAGACTTTGATCAATATCATCACCGGGATCCATCGTAATTCCTGCTCGTATCTGGCATATCAGCTTATGTTCCAGATCTAGTTCATGATAGGCCTTAATTCTAATATCAGTATCCTTTTTATCATTCATGATAGGTTCATAACAGCTCACCACACCGAACGAAAAAGCCATATCCTGATACCTAAGTATGGCTTCTTTGTATTCCTCAACTCCATAGCGGGGCAATATCTCTTTTGCAATATCCATCGCTTTTTCCTTTAACCACCCCGTTGGTCTTCCATTCTCTTTGTAACACACGATTACACCATTTTTAATCTCTGTGGAAGAATCAATTCCTGTTAGCTTCATTACCTTCTTATTTACCCATGAAGAATGACAATCCTCTGAATCCAGAATAATACATTTATTATTACTGACTGAATCCAGTAACTCGGCAGTAGGACCCATATGGCCAAATACACCATTTTGAAATCCTCTGCCAATGATGTATTCCTGATCCGGATGTTCCTTAATATAATTCCGTACTGCATTGATACAGCTTTTCGGTGTGTCCAGTCCAAACAGATTTACTCCGTGATAAAGATCAATGCCGGAGCATACATGCGCATGACCCTCAAACATTCCCGGTATAATTAGCTCGTGCTTCAGGTCGTAGACCTTCGTATGTTCATCCTGCCAGATACTCATCTGCTCTGAATCTCCGACATAGATGATCATCCCGTCTTTTACAGCAAACATTTCCGGAAAATGCTTTGTGTTAATTCCGTTGTAGATCTTACCCTTAACTATCAAATCTGCTTTCATATAATACACACCTTTCACTTTATTCCTGACTTTCTTTCAACCTCTTCTTTTCCAAGTTATTCTGTATCTGCTGTGCAGTCAGATAGATAATAATCGTAGCAACTATCATTATCGTAGAAAGTGAATAGACATCGCTTGTAATCTTTCCTCTTGTCATACCGTATACCTTAATTGGAAATGGGGTATCCCCGGCGCCTGCAACAAAGAAGCTGATCACAACATCGTCAATAGATAGTGTGAATGCAAGCATGGCTCCTGATATAATACCAGGCGCTAACATTGGAATTGTAACCCTCCAGAGCGTTCTCCACTGGTTTGCTCCAAGATCCATTGCCGCCTCTTCAATCGAAGCATCAAAGCCATCAATTCTTGCACGAAGTGTAAAGATTACAAACGGTACACAAAAGGTTACATGAGCAAAAATCAACGTAATCATACTTAACTGAAATCCCAGGAATGTAAAGGTAGCAAGGGATGCGATACCGATGACCAGTTCTGGAATTACGATTGGTATATAAAGCAGCCCATTTATCATGGACTTGAACTTAAACCGATAACGATGCATACCAATCGTTGCCAATGTTCCAATGACAACTGAGATCAAAGTACTGTAAATCGCTAGCTTTAATGTAAATATCAAACTATTCAACAAATCTCCGCCCTGAAGTATCGTTTTATACCACTTCAGGGAAAAGCCTTTAAAGATGATATTGGTGTCGTTCCCATTAAAAGAATAAACAACAACCATGAATATCGGTAAATACAAGAACAGATACACTCCACATGCAAACAGGATTGACGGGGTACTTAAATTCTTTTTTTTATGTTTTTTCATGCACAGCCTTCCTCCCTTCGCATTACATCATATCTTCAATCTTACCAACCCTTGTATACAGCTTCATAACAATCAAGGTAAATACAATCATAGCAACGGAGAAAGCTGCTCCAAGAGGCCAGTTCCTTGCTGAGAGGAATTGATTTTTAATCAAATTGCCAATCAGTGTGGTATTACCGCCTCCCATGATATCAGAAATATAAAATGCTCCCAGACTTGGAATAAACACTTGAATCACACCCGCAAATACACCCGGAACAGTCAAAGGAAATATCACTCTGAGAAAGGTCTTCACCCTAGTTGCCCCTAAATCCTGTGCTGCTTCAATTAAATTGTTATCGATTTTTGATATCGAAGTTAAAATCGGAAGTACCATGAACGGAAAAAATGCATACACCATACCAAATAAAATTGCTCCATCCGTAAACATCATCTCAATCGGTTTATGTATGATTCCAATTTTCATCAATAACGTATTAATCAGTCCGGTATCTCTCAGTACATTCGTCCACCCGTTCAAACGGATTAATCCATTGATCCAAAATGGAAGCATAATCAATAACATACAAAATCCCTTCCACTTAGAACTCACTTTACTTAGGATATAAGCAAACGGATATGATATAATCAAGCACCAGACACTGGTTTCGAAAGCAAGAATCAAGGATTTTACTGCAACTTTTAGATAAATCAACTTGAGCATATCCTTATAATTAAACAGGGAGAACTTCCAGACGATACCACCAAAGATCCCTTTTTGTGCGAAGCTCATTGCAACAGCATACATCAATGGTAAAAGCAGAAATGCAAAAAGCCAAATAGCAGTCGGCCCTACCATAACAGTAATCGGTAAAAACTTTTTCTTTCCTTTTTTCCTACCATTTATTTTCATAGCTACGAACCTACTTTCTGATTTGTGATTATTCTTTCGATGATTGCATTAATGAAAGTCCCTGCATATTACCGTCTGCCTCATCAATCATGTCATAAAGTTTATCTTCTCTAGTATGCATGATAACTGCCTTGCCCTCATTCCAATATAGATAAACCAACGCACCCACCTGCAATGTATCACTCTCCGGTAGATTAGATATTTTTATTTGCTGTCCATTTGCCAATTCCACCGAAGTTTTGATCATGGAGCCGATATAAATATGTTCCTTTACTACACCGCATAGCTCAAAGTTTTCCACCGGATGATTACTGCACTTCATATTCTCCGGACGAACCGACACATATACCATCTCTTCCTCAACAAAGCCACTGCCCTTTGAAAATACCCTGCCACATTCAAATACAAGATCAAAACCATCCATCTTCATGTTATTAATATATGCTTCAAAAATATTTGACTCTCCAATAAAATCAGCAACAAATTTAGTTTTTGGATTTTCATATATATCTTTTGCCGAACCAACTTGTTCCAGTACGCCGGAATTCATGACCACAATTCGATCACTCATCGTCAACGCTTCCTCCTGATCATGAGTAACATAGATAAAGGTAATTCCCAATTTCTTTTGCAAATGCTTCAATTCAATTTGCATTTGTTTTCGAAGCTTTAAATCGAGTGCACCGAGCGGTTCATCCAGCAACAATACCTTGGGGTTATTCACGATTGCTCTGGCGATTGCAACTCTCTGTTTCTGTCCACCGGATATCTGATTTGGCATTCTCTTTTCAAAGCCGCTCAGCTGTACCAAGGATAGAGCTTCCATCACCTTTTCCTTGATTTCATCTTTTTTCATCTTCTTCTCGACCAATCCGAAGGCAACATTGTTGAACACATTCATATGGGGGAATAAAGCGTAGCTTTGAAAAACTGTATTAACATTACGAAGATATGGCGGTTTTCCCTCCATATCATGGTTTTCTATATATATCTTTCCTTCGGTAGCATCCTCAAATCCGGCAATCATACGGAGTGTGGTGGTTTTCCCACAGCCGGAAGGACCCAGTAATGTTAGAAATTCGCTTTCATAAATATCTAGATTCAGTTTTTTTACAACCTCATTATCATCATAGAATTTCACAACATTCTCAAGCTTTATAATTGTTTGTTTTTCCAAATTATCTGCCATTTTAGCCTCCTATAGATCCTAATGTTATAGGATTTTTTCACCTCTTTCACCGGTACGGATTCTCATTACATCGTCCATATCTGAGATAAACACTTTTCCATCGCCCACATTACCGGTTGACAGTTTTTCATGAATTTCGGTTAAAATTTCCTCCAGATCCTCATCCCAAACGACTGTCATTACATAAAGCTTCGGTAATAGATTTGCCTCCAGCCCTAACTCTTCAAACTCCTTAATAACCCCTTTCTGGTGACCACACCCCATCGCTGTCATTACCGTCAATCCGCTGTATTCATTTCTCGCTAATATCTTCTTTAACACATCCAGTTTTTCCGGTCGAATAATGATCTCAATTTTTTTCATTCTTTTCCTTCCTTTCCCATGAACACAAAAACAAGGCGAAAGAATCAAGCTGACTCCTTCGCCTTGTTTTTATGTAAGTTTAATATTTACGAATCATTTCCTCGAATACGCTATCTCTTTGGTACTGCTCATCGTATTCTGAATCCTTCTCATGAATCGCTGCCGGGAACTCATAGTCCCTCATCTTCATCATGAACGGATCCGGATCAAACGATTCCGGTCCATATACACCGGGTTTATACCATATCCCGTTTGCTATCAGATCAAGCATAATCACTGCTCCAACAGCAGTCTGTGCTACAACGGATGAGGTTCCGTATTTCTTAATACATTCCTGATTATCCGCTATCTGGTAGATGTATACAGATCGGTTCAAACCGTTCTTCTTACCTGTAACCCAGGTTCCTGCGCAACCCTTACCCACCATGCTGGTAGCTGTTTCCAGCGGAGAAGGTGCTACGATACTTAAGAAATCTCTCGGTGATATCATGGAATCTCCAACCTTGATCATTCTGCTTGGATTATCCATTCCTAATGCTTCAACATTCTTTAACATGGTTCGAAATTGTGGAGATACGCCGTATTTGAAAGTTACCCTGTTACAATCAATCTCTCTCGGTATCAGTACGACCTCTTCATGTTCCACATTGATTACTTCCACACGACCGATGCCACCCGGGAAGAAAAATTCTTCCGGCTCGGAAAAGCTCTCGGTACAGAACCATCCTCGTTCTTTCTCCCATATGATTGGTGGATTCAAGCATTCCTCAATCGTTGTCCAAATGGAAAATCCAAAAGATACATCCTGACCGGGTACTACATAATTGTCACCATCTCGAATGTTGACCTCATCGATTTCATCAAATAGATGCTTTGCAGCGTATTTAGCAAATACATCCGCAACACCGGGCTCCACACCGGAACCGATCAGTGCCATATTATCTGCTGCCTTCCACTGCTCATGCTGGGTAAATTGTTTATCACCCAATTTCACGTTAGGTAATTCATAAGGTTTTTCCGGATGCTTCTGTGACAATGTCATTGCACAATCCATGTAACCGACACCGGCTTCATAAGCGGCATCAAATATCACTTCATTTAAACTAGGTGCTACACAGTTAAGGACAAAAGTACAATTGTACTTTTTCACCATTACGATGATATCTTCCTTATAGGCTGCGTTTAACTGTTCTGCAACAAATCTGTCGTCATCAACTATTTTCTCAACATCCTTCGCCCTTTGTAAATCATAGTCCGCCATAACCATCTTCTCAAGCCATTTTCCTCGATCACCGGCTCTTTTAATGATCATAACAGCGGATTGACCTACTCCGCCTACTCCGATTAGTAATAGTCTCATACGATTTCCTCCTCTAATTCATCAACAATTCATGTTTTTGATAGATTTAGGATATCATTTACAACATTACAGTACAATAATTCAGAAAATTTTGCACAAATACATCCATTATTTGGCTAATAAGTCCTGAAATATATGGATAAATAATGCAATATTATGTCCATCGATGGTAGCTACCGCATAAATGTCATATATAATTGCACGATTGTCGCATCCTATAAAACCCGCTCCAAAGTGAATAGCTCCGCACGATTTTGTTGTACGGTCAAACTTCGGTGAATACTCTCAAAAGATTCGAAAAACTCGATGCATAAATCAGGATAGCGCCCCCAGTTAATGCTCTTAATATCTTCATCACTGATATAATCAATATCGGTTACATTCTTAATATAGGTCTCCATCTTTTCCTGCTGACTGTATAGGGAATACTGCTTGAGCAGATATCTTTTTCCCTTGAGATTAATGATATTTAGAGCGGCCTCCTGCTTTGCCAGATTATCTTCTTTGCAATTAAAGATTAATATAGCCAGCTTATTATGATCTTTAGTCACAAGATAACTGTCCCCGCTCATAATTACCTGGGTACCCAGTTTATTCAGAAGGCTGTATACAAAGTATAGATTACTCTTTAACCCACGCTGATCCAGCAATATCTCAAAATAGTTCTTCATCTGTTTCTTATGAATCAAAAGGTCTCTGATTAAAGAGATACCCGAAGCATCCGATTGCTGTAAAGCGATCTCTTCTTTACCAGAACCCGCTTCTTCAAACTCCAGGCCGATATACTCCGTGATGGAATGAACGATTTCTTCAATAATTCCTTTGAAATTCCGCTCATTTTCTTCTTTCGTGATAAAGAAAACCAGCTGCCAATTACTCATCTCATTATCATTGTATTTTAGTCTATAATGGAACAGGAATTTTTGAATCAGATTCATAAAGATTTCATCATCCATGGTACGATTCATAAACCCAAGCTTTGGATAAACATTCATTTCCTTCATCTCTTCAATCAGTCGGTCGAGCTCGTTCCAATCGATTTTCACCGGTTTTCCGGGCAAATATTCAATGAAGCTGCTATGTAATACATCCATAATATACATATATTCGAATCCAATTTCCTGTTGCAACATCTTAATCCGTTCGCTATTCCAAAGGGAGGATTTATTATTATTGGTTGATATGATAATTTCCTTTTTCCACTCCTTCTTAAGACTTATCGCCTCCTTACGTCCATAAAAATCGATGGTAAGATCAATGACATTGTCATCCCCTTCTTTCAACTGGTTATCGAGGTATTGGATAATTTTATTATTCAGTAATTCATTGAATTTTATGGTTTCAAAGAAACTTGTCACTTCAAAGTCTGTTTCAGAGACATTATGACGATTTCGATTGCGGTATTCGAGAGGTGTACAATGAAAAAACTGCAGAAAATAATTCTTAAAATACTTCGGGTCGGAGAAGCCACATTCCTCAGAGATCCTAGTAATACTTTTATCCGTGGTAAGCAAGGATTTCATCGATTGCTCTGCTCTCGTCTGATTCAGCAACCGCTCAAAGCTTAGCCCCATTGTGCTTTTTATAATATGGGATAGGTGAGACTTGCTTACATGAACATAATCTGCCACCTCTTCCAAGGTAATACGCCGGTTATAATTGTTATACATATATTCGTATGCTTTCCAGATTCTCGAGAACTGATCCTTGTTCTTAAAGCTCTTGGAATTTTTCTTCACCATATTGTAATTATCAATCAATACAGCTAGAAGCGAGCTGGCGTTATAGATAATTCGATTCTGATAATCAACGTTCTTATTCTTTATTTCAATCAACATCTGAGCGATACGCCGCTTGATATCACGAGAAAGAGCGGAATTTTCCGCTGAATTGATGGAATCATCGTCGATAAATACGATATACTCCATCTCCATAAAGAACTTCTCGTAATACATCAGGTCAATATTGAGGGATAGATAGATGCTTTTCTCTGTTTCAATCATTACGCTATGAAGATCCTCCGAATTAATTAAAAAGATATCATCCTCCTGAAGCTCATAAAATGCATTATTCATCTGAAGCTTAACCTTGCCCTTTAGAATGCAAAGTATCTCAAGATCCTTATGCCAGTGCAACGGCTCTTCTTCCTTCTTAACCACAATTTTAACCGGAAAACGCAGTCCATAGATGCTCTTCACCTTCTGCTCCTTCATTCGTCTTCCTCCCTTCTCCTAATTCAGATGTTGTATATTGTACTTTCAAATGCGCGAAAAGGGGCTCCTATACTAGGAACCCCTTTGTTTATTATAGATATTATATTCGTATGTTTACTAAGTATCAAAAACCTGATAATTATTAATTACCACCAATTTGCATGACTTAATTATAGCGCAATTATATTCGAATCCAGTGACAATGTCAATATTTCACTTTATCAATTTGAAAAATGTGGTATGAATCAATAATGGAATTAACTGAATAGCAGAATTATCATAATCGTGGCGGTGATAAATAAGAGCGGTGCCCATAAAACATAGAATGTTTATCACTCATCTATTCTTCTATTTGCACACATTTACCGGATTTCCTTCCAGATACGCATACACATTATCAAAGACGATTTTTGCTCTACGCGCCATCGCCTCCTCTGAGATAAAGGCAATATGTGGTGTTAAGAAAGTATTCTTCGCATGAAGTAAAGGATAATCCTCCGGAATCGGAGGCTCCATATCAAATACATCGATGCAGGCAAAGCCAAGGCGGTCTTCATTCAACGCTTTTGCAAGTGCAGAGTTATCCACGATCGGTCCCCTAGCGCAGTTAACAAATATGGTATTCTTTCTCATCAATGCTATCATATTTTCACTGATAAAACCTCTGGTCTGAGGGTTAAGCGGCATATTCAGAGATACGATATCACTCTGTGATAATACCTCCTCTAAACTCTTATATTCGATTCCCATACGAAGTGCTTCTTCAGATTCACTACGATTATAAGCGATTACTTTCGCACCAAATGCCTGGAATAACTGAGCGGTTCTTAATCCGATCTTACCTAGGCCAATAATGCCGACGGTACGTCCTGCAATCTCGCGTCCTCCATTACCCATGCTTGTACCTCCTTCGCGAACAGTGACATTTGCACGTGTCATATTCCGAAGTGCACTGATGGTCATTCCGATAATCAGCTCCGCAACCGTTTCATTCGAATAACCGGCTGAATTACTGATTAATACATTCTTACTTTTGCACGCCTCTACCCCGATATGATCAATTCCGGTAAATGCTACGGATAGCATCTTTAGAGCATCCGATGCTTCCACTACCTCCGCCGGGTATGGATTGTTTGCAATCATGATGATATCCTGATTCTTGGTACGCTCTTTCAGCACCTCTACCTCGGTTGTTTTTGTATCATAATAAGTAAAGCCATGTCCCTGATTAATAAAACCTGCTGCTAATTCCTGTATAACCTCTTTTGATACGCCTATTGGCTCTAATAAACTGATATTCATATTATCCTCCCACTATATAAAATTTGCAAAGATTGATGCACCTATCACCGTTAATAATCCGGTTACCGCGATGGACAAGCTGCTCATCGCGCCCTCTATTTCACCGATCTCCATTGCTCTTGCAGTTCCAACTGCATGTGCCGAGGATCCAATGGCTATTCCTTTCGCAATCGGTTCTTCGATGCGAAATATTCTACAAACCGTCTCTGCAATAATATTACCCAATACTCCGGTGATGATAATGACCGCAACTGTAATTGTCACAATTCCACCTAATTCCTCGGAGACTCCCATTCCGATTGCGGTGGTGATGGACTTTGGCAATAAGGTAACATACTCCTTATGATTCAGATGGAACAACAACGCAAGCACAAGGACACAGCTTAAACTGGTTAAAATACCGGACAGAATGCCTGCCATAATTGCCTTCGCATTATTCTTTAGTTGTTCCAGCTGCTCATATAAGGGTATTGCAAGACATACCGTAGCAGGAGTCAAGAGATAGCTTAAGTATTTTGCCCCCTCATTATAGCTTTTATAATCAACCTTCAGAAGCAGTAATACCAAAATCACTGCACAGGTTGAGAATAATAACGGATTCATCAACGGGTGATTCCACTTTTTCTTAAATACCACACCAAGTTCATAACTAAGAACACTAATCATCACTCCAAAAAACGTGGAATTGCTTAACATCTCCTTCATGACTTCTTCCCCTTCTCTAATCGAATTACTAACTGTGTTATCCTTCCAGAGACCACCATAACAAGAATTGTGGATATCACCGTAATAATCATAACCGGTACAACAATTCCTTGCAGGATATGCCAGGAATCAAGCAACCCGACTGCTGCCGGTATAAACATCATTGGCATAATCTCGATAAAAAACCTTCCTGCTTCCTTCACTGAACTTAATGGTATGATCTTTGTCTTTAGTGCTACCAGCATTAACACCAGTCCATAGATACTTGAAGGTATCTGTAACGGAATAAGATATTTTAGTACTTCTCCCAGAAAAGTAACTGCTAATATAATTGCGAATTGTCTCATGTATTTCATAACTGTCCTCCCGGTGTTTCAACAACTTAATGTATTACAAGTAAATGTATTATCATGAACAATGAAGAAACAAACCAGTCCGGTAGATTAACCGGAATGATTTGTTTCTTTCGATTGATACTATCAACTTCATATTACTATTTTACATTTTCACTAATTAATTCTTTTATTGCCGCGTTCGCATTATCCTTATATAGTCCACAGTGATAGGATATGATATTCTGCACGTCCAGTTTGGCAAATTTTTGAAGGGACTCGTTCGCTTCCTTCATATCATAGGTATACACCGGATTTGCTCCAATCAAGCGTCCCTCATGAATATTCATCGAGTCTCCGGTGATCAGGGTTTTACTTGGGACATGGTATAACGCAATATGCCCGTGGGTATGTCCCGGTGTATGAATCACTTGAATTCCACCACAGAACGGAAGAACTTCACCATCTAAAACAGTTCTATCAACTTCACATTTTGTAGCAGCAAATCCTGCCTTAAGCATATTATAGAAGCCTTTTTTATTCTCCGGAAGGTTGTCCAAATTCGCTTCCAATTGCGCAAGCTTAATCGGGGTAAGCTCCCCTGTAATATATGGCTTCTCATTCTCATGAGCAATTACTTCTACTTCTCCACCTAGCTCTTTCACGATAGGTGATAAGGCGCCCACATGATCAATATCCTGATGTGTTAGGATTATCCTTGTAATTTTATTCAGTGATAAATCCAACTTAACGAAAGCATCTCGAAACTTCTCAAGGTTTCCGGGATATCCAGTATCAATCAGCACAACCTCCTGATCATCATGGATGAGGGTAGGGTAAATATAGCTGACTCCTCCATTCATCTCATTGGGTATCTCCAACATCTCTATCCCATCTGCTAATTTCATATACAAAACTCCTCTCTTAGGTACGATAAGCAACTTCAATCGTTGACGAATTGTTTAATATTATAAAACTTCTTCTTTGTTTTGTATATTAAATTATTAATTAATTTTAGCTCGGTGATACGATGCAACATATAATTTTTTAGTACCATACCAATATTTAAACAATGATTTATTTGTTATAAATGAATATGATGCTTCTTACAAATATCCTGTAACAGTAATTCACACCCCTGATATACTTCATCATAGGTCTGACCGAAATCTCCGGTATACCAAGGATCAGCAATATCCCTTGGAAAATATGTATAATCCAGCAACCTTCGTACCTTCCCCATGGAATCCGAACCAATAATCCGATTAATATTAGCGACATTTCTCTGATCCATCGCAATAACATAATCATAATCCTTGTAGTCCTTCACGGTCATCTGTACTGCTCTTTTTCCTTCCGTCGAAATACCTAGACCCTCCAGGATTTTTCTCGTACCACGGTGAACGGTATTCCCGATCTCTTCTCTACTGGTAGCAGCAGAAGCTATATGAAACTGTTCACTCAGACTCTTATGCTTTACCATATCCTTAAATACAAATTCCGCCATTGGGGATCGACAGATGTTGCCGTGGCAGACGAACAGGATTTTTATCATGGTTGGTATATCTCCTTTTAAGTTGGTATAACCCTTATTTTACAAGGGTTTTGTTCATTATTGAAATCATTGTTTTTGTCTATTTCTTTGTTTCACTTTGCTTCTTTTTGCATCGTTTTCTCTTCAAAAGGTGTAAAAAAGGTGTAAAATACAACACACCTTACACCTCGTGTTTTCATCTTTTTCGACATCTTCAATGATAACATCTCTTTGCTTGGATCCTCATATCCAATATGGGTGTACGTATTAAGCGTGACTCCAATCTCACTATGTCCCATAAGATACAGTAATGATTTTGGATTCATTCCTGATTTCGCCATGTTAGAACAGAACGTATGTCGACATACGTGTGGAGTCACCTTTGGCATCTCGTCGTTGTATATGGCTCTACCTGAACTTTTACCTTCTACTTATGATGGTATGAAAGCTCCCTTACCTCCTCTGTCGTAGGAATACATCTCTTTCCACTAGAGGTCTTTGTTTCTTGAATGATATATTCCATATCCCTTTTCCGATGTAACTGATGATTCACCATAATTCTTAATAGAAGATGATTTGGGTAATGCTATAAACTTGGGTTGAGCTGTCTCATTATTCATTTCATATCGTTTGATCCACTTGTAAAAAGTAGGATAGGGTATTCCTTTTCTTGGCACCAGGTTGTTTTTGGCTTACCGCTAGAGAGAAACTCTTTAATAAGTAATTCCTTTTCACTTTTGGTCTTTAGCTTTGCTGTTTGCACTGTAGCTACCTCCAAAATTTATTTGAATCTAGTATAGTGCAAACAGTTAATTATAAATAGGCGCTGATGAATTTACGCTTACATTCATGATGCAATCCTTTCATTTTAGGGCATAAGAAAACAGCCACACCGGTTGGCATGGCTGTATGTTGGGAAGATATTGTGTTAATATGACACAAACTCATGTAACTAACACGATAGTAGTTTAGTAATTTACATAAGCTGAACTAGACAATAAAATTCAATTTGGTCAAGGTTTCCACGTAGATCCATCACTAAACCATACCTTAATAATAGATATCTTGCATTTCTTTGCATCATCACTCACCCAATAAGTTCCATCGTCATAAGTATAAGCATCTATATTATCATTGATATAGTAATAGTCATATGGACTTCTTAACTTTTTGCCTCTATTGTCATACTGTATAATATTAAAGGTGACATAAGTTATCCTCTTATTTGTATTATTAAAAATCTTAAGATAACAATCGTTATAGATATTTTCTTCATACACAGATATAACACTAGCTGTTACCGGATTCACAACCTGAACTTTAGTCACTAACTTCTTTCCATCTTTTAAAGTACAAGTAATTGTACAGGTTCCATTTTTCTTTCCCCTCACTTCACCTTTACTATTTACCGTAGCAATCTTTTTATCTGATGATGTCCACTTAACTGAGTTCTTTACTGCTATCGTCTTAAGGGACCGACTATACCCTTTGGCAATTTTTATATTTGTAGCATTTAACTGTGGTTTTACCGTGCCCTTAACAGTAATATCAAATTCACCCATAGTATCGTAATAGATGTAATACGTTCCTGCCTGTAGAGTAATGGTTTTAGTAGTACTTTTACCAGCAGAAACAAATTTCTCCCATAATTCGTTATAACCCTTATCTTGTAATACTACATATAAGCTTTCGTATTCATCACTACTACCACCAAAATAGGCTGATATGGTGACGGTGCATTTACCATTTAATATAATTTTCTTAGTAGAATTCCCTCCATTTTTACTTGCAATCCTATAGCTTAGTACTTGTCCTGTTTCTGGTATATAAGAAACTTTAACTGTACATTTTAACGTTTTACCATTTCTAGTTGCAGAAATAACCACTTTTCCGGGAGCTACCCCTTTAACAACCCCTCCGGAGGTCACAGTCGCTACTTTCTTATTACTTGTTTTCCATTTAATCTTACCTGTTCCACCAAGCACCGATAATTTGGTGCTTTTCTGTACATATATTTTACTGCTATTAACATTCAATTCCATAGTACGAACTGTTACTTTACACATCACTTTATGTACACCCATACTGGCTGTAATGGTCGTAGTTCCTTTTTTCTTTGCAGTCACTACTCCTGAAGATGATACAGTAGCTACTGTATTATTACTGCTAACCCATTTTACATCACGAACTCCATAACTATTAGGAGATACTGTGACTTTTAACTGATAAGTTTGAGGCATATGTAGAGTTACATATGATTTACTTATATTATAAACAGGATCCTTCACCGTTATCTTACAGCCTAATGTTGTCCCTCCTATACCTGCTTTAATGTAAGTAGTTCCCTTTTTCACTGCAGTTATCTCACCCGTACTAGAAACTGTAGCAACCTGATTATTATCAGAACTCCAAACTACATTGGGTATTGTTGCATTTGTTGGTTGTACATTTACAGCTAACTTAGCTTTATTACCTGTATAGATTATTTTAGAAGCTTCACTGATACTATAAAAAGGATGATTAATATCTATTATTCTATTATGTGTTACTCTTAATGAATATTCAAAGTCAGAATACTCATCAGTAAATAGTGTAAAACTATATTTTCCTGGTTCTAGAGTAACGTCATAACTCTCCTCATAAAAACATATATCCAGGTTCCGAGAATAAACTTCTACCCCATTACTTTCATCCTTAATACTTACATGAGCCTCTCCATAGGTGTCATCTAAAAATCTCAGTTTCACAACTGATGCACTATCCAGAGTGAAATGATAAGTCTTACTCCCATCCCAATTCAGGTAACCAACATCATCAATTAAGGTACCAGTAGTCGCTGCTTTTGCACCAAGGCCACTAAGACCAATTAGTACGCTGAAGCACAAGCAAACTGCCATAATAATTCTTGTAATTTTTACTCTCATTTTCATCCCCCTATTTTTATAATAACAATAAATAAAACCAGAAACCTAAAGTCTAAGCTTTATAAATGTGTTCCAATACACCTAAAATTTAACATTTACATGCAAAATAATCAAATTAATAATTTACTAACACCACATATACTAACACATATTACCAAAAATATCTAATAAGAAAAATCTATCTAACATAATTCCCTCCTTCTCCCCCCAGAAGACAGGCTACTACCCAACGCAGCCCATCCTCTGAATCTCTTTCCTCCTACCTATCTCTCCATACTCTGTTTCACCCTATCTGTCTTTGGTGAAATATCCTCCAAACTCTGTATTTCCTTCGCCTTTTTCAGATTATTCCTTATTGACTGTTTTTGTTCTTTCTGCTTCTCATTTCACTTCATGAGGAAGGGGGCAAATCTAAAGTTTCCTTTTGCAATATTAACATCACGAACAGCACCTGCACAATCATATATCTCATCAAAGAAGCCCATCCAACCACCTAATCAAGTAGTTAAACAGGCCTTCCCATCATCATCTTCCATAATCCAAAACTCTTTTACTACTAGGTGCCGATCAGGTGTAAAACTAACCTTCCATCACCATAAACCCTCTATTCATCAGCCTTCTTATACTTTAATCAGAATATGCCGTGGCAGATGAATAAACCTTTGATCATATGTGTTTAAACTCCTTATAAATACTTAGTTTATTGACTTCTACTTTATTTTACGACATTTGAATGACAAGCTTACAACAATAGTCCTTAATCCACTTATCGCATTTCTTGTAGATATAAAACAGCAGTTATTAAAGTTTTAGGCGTTTCTACTATTCTGCTTATCAATATATATTAACACATTTATATAAGTTCCTTAACAATTTTATAAAAAAATTCTATAGCTACTTTTTCGGTTTTATCACGTTTTTGAAAACCTTCATGTAAATGATATCCTCTTAATTCTATATATAAACCAATACTTGCCTGTACAGCGCTTATACAACTATGAATTTCATGTATTGCCACCGTTTTAGTTAATGTATCTATCTCATCCGGAATTTCCATTTCTACTTTTCTAACACTACGAGGTAATTTCCCGTTTCTCATTTGTAATAGAGGAGAAAGCACGGTTTGTCTAAGAAAAGATAAAAAATCTAGAACCTCAAAAAGCTCTTTTCTAGCTATTTTTGTAGCTGCATAATGAATCCATACCCAAAATCTGTCCTCTATCCATTGTAATTCAGGTATAGGAAATACTGCTGCTTCTTTCTTAAAAGTTTCTGAAAGACAACAGTTATGTTCATATAGAATTATGGGATTTTCTATCCTCTGTGAAATATCCTCAATACATACAAACTTAAAGTCAACGTGTAATACAGGTAAATCATATAAAGATATTAACAAGCGAGATTCACCCACATGCTCCCCGGTAAATGCATAAAGTAGGTCACCAAAACTATTAACAATTTCATATCTTTCTTTCATTATTTCATAATAACTCTCAGTCTTTGTTACAACGACAAAATCCTAATCTGAGAACTCATCCATACTACTTGTAATGTAAGAACCACCTAACGCTAAGCCTGCAATTCTATCATTATTTTTAGCAAATCGTAAAACTTTATTAATCATTTGTTTGTATTTAGTCAACACCATAAGATCATCCTTTCATGAATCAATGTAAATTTGTAACTTCCAATTAATTTCGTGTCGTTCCTTTATTACAATAAATCAATAAGAATATTTAATAAAGGTCACTTGACCCATAATGCAAGAACAGACATCCTAGTAGTAATTTATAAGATGTCTGTTCTTGTTAGTATCTTCTCCAAAACATGAAAGTAATTAATATAATATAGCGGCAAATATTTAAGAACCATATTCTCGTTCATGATATAAATTCTTTTATCTTTATAACAAATAATCCCTAGTTGCATACATTCTGCTATCGCTCGATTAATACTTCTCATAGGGGCATTCACTTCTTTTGACAGTTGATCTTTTGTAATTTTGTCCAAGTTTTTTCTATAATAATTCATTGCAACACATCTCAGTAAACGTTCCTTTACTGTCATGAGTAATACTTCTTCAACAAATTAAGCATTAACTATTAATTTGTACGCAATTTTTTAGTATAAATTTTGTAGCTTCAAAATCTTTTTCTAGCCAATCTAAAAAGTCAGTTCTATGCATTACATCCACTAAACAGTCTGTGAGCGCTGTTATTTCCACTGGCTTTCTACCATAATAAAATTGTTTATTTCGCCAAAGAAGCTACCTTCTTTGTACAAATGCAAAGTGGCAAATGATCCTTGTGGGCTTTGAATATATGCCTCAGCAATCCCCCCATCATAAAATAAACGTAATAGTTCTCTTCTTCCGCAAAAAGAATAATGCTATTTGCATTATATTTTTTCCTTTTCAACTTTTTTTAACATCATCACTCATCATGTCAATAAGATAAATTTTAATCTCCTAAACGTCCAATCTTCTATAGCCAAACCAATCCGGTTCCATATCGTATTTCTCATCCGTCTTGATTAATTCAACAAAGTACTGACTTCCATCCACGCTTAACAGAACCTCTTCAACACCTACGATACTGTCAACGTGATTTTCAATATCTGCTACCGTAGCTTCACTTAAGGCTCTTACCTTGACTTCCTGTTCAGATTCACCTACATATAACGCCACATCATGGAGCTCCTGTGTACAATCTTTTTTATACCCTCCAAAATGTACAAAAAATAGCTTTTGCTTTTGATCAGGCTGCTTTTGTGTAAGTTGTAGCTCGTATCCAGCAACACCTTTAATCTTCTTATAACTATCCATATGTAATTTCAATTGAAGACCATACCAATTCTTCTTAAGTACTTCAAATGTCTCATCTACGTGGTTTGCAGCTACAAATTGAACATCATGTACTTCTATATTACATCCCTTTACTTTACCGCCTAAACTTATCATGTACAAATTCATTTATCATGTCCTCTTTTCTTCTTGATTATTTCTAGCTTTTTATTTCTGTATCATTATTAGCATTTACATATTTAATTTTTTACCTATTTAACTTTTTTACCTATTTTATAAGCTTTATCAAATCAGAATAACTTCAAAAATATTCAGGTTTGAACTTATTCATGAAGATTGCAGACTCAATAACATCATCAATCACATAGTTTTTTGCCTTTAATATGATTGCCCGATCTCCCATCACATCCCTTATAATCTGGTGTTCTAATCCTTTCCTTCGTTCCATATGACGAATCAGATCATCAAATCCACAATAATTATGATCTTTACCATAGGGTGATGCTTTCAGATATTCCATCATCAGAGGAAACCACAACTCTTCTCCCTGTTCATTGGAGCGTTCCTTTTTTATATGTAATATATCGTCTATCATACTATGTGAATCAAGATATAACAATATCATGTTTTTGTTTTTCAGTATCTCATAAACCTCTTTATAGAAACTGATAATCTCCTCATCCTCCATTTGATAATAAAGCATCATGCTTTCAATGGAATTTTGAAATAACGAGCATTCGAATATATTACCTGTTGTCCCCAGAGTGTTATATCTGGTTAAGATTATATTTTTAAATGTATCAAAGTTAATACGAGCATTATAAATCTCAAAGCCCTCCATATACTGATAAAACTCCTGTATGTCAGTACTTATTCGTGTATATGCAATAATTCGCTTATCACCTTCCGATATCGTATGTTTCTGAAGCTCTTCTTGTAATAGTGGATATTTTCTTAAAATATATTCGTACTGCTCTATCGTTACATAACTACACCAAGCAAGTTCGACCGGTGATATATCACCTTCCCTGTATACTCGATACGATGTTAATTTTTCTTCAAGTTTATTCACTAAAGTGCTTTTCCCGGACCCCTGAACCCCTTCGATAAAAATGTTTTTCATATATGGCCTCCCTATCAGATTTTAAGGTATTTACTTTTTGACGTATATCACCATATATCCACAACATAATCAAAACTGATAATCGGTATATTAGCATCAAAAAAGAACCATCTGCTGCCAAATGATTCTAATTCTCACATTACCTCACCTATTCGTTTCAAACATTTTTTATGTCTTAACAACAAATCCTTAAATCATATAGCAAATCCTTAAATTATATAACGTAAGATTCGTATACAAAAAGAGAGGTTATGAGAATCATAATCCACTTTTGGCAACATGAAACACAGTATCCTCCATATTGGGCTTTACTGTTTTAAAACATATCATGCTTCAAAAGTAAATTATCTTCTCATCGTTTCACCTCTCTCAGTAATTCTCTTAAATAACCAAAGTACGTTATCCGTAATTCTTATTTCGAATACCTTGATTATATACTTCTACTATATGCCAAATAAGCTGTACCAGTCAAGTGATACTCTGCATATATTCCGACATTTTACAGATTCCTGAAGCCCCTGCGCGGGTAACCAAGAATTCATTTTCCTTCTTTATTCCACCAAGAGCATACACCGGTATGGATAAGCTTTCACATACCTCTTTCAGATTCTCTACCCCTTTTGCTTCTAATCCTTTCTTGCAGTCAGTAGGGAAGATGTGGCTGTAGGTGATGTAGGTTGCTCCGTTATTTTGTGCAAAGATTGCTTCCTCCAATGAATGCACCGACACACCGATACGTTCAAAATGCTGCAGTTTGTCAAGATTATTCTGAAACACAGGCATCGGAAGATGTATGTTTCGATGCTGTAGTTCTATTGCGACATCAACAAAAGTATGAAGAATTATTTTATCCCTATCACAAAGCGATAACAGTTGAAGCGCTAAGCTTTTATACTCCTTCTCCGATAAATCCTTCTCCCTGAGAATCAAGTGATCGGTTCGCTTTACCAAAACAACAAGATGTTCAATATATACATTAACTTGAAGCTCCACGCTAGATGTGAATTTCTTATTGAATGCGTTATCCTTATTAACAAAAAACTCTTTATTGAAACGTTCTTCTTTATTGAAACGTTCTTCTTTATTGAAAGCTCCTTCATTATTGAAAGCTTCTTCACTATTGACAGAGACCTTATTATCGGTATAGGGTTCTTTTACTTTAATGATCTCCTGATCCGAAGCGAGTCCCCCCATCCCTCTTCTATAATCAAAGAAGAGCCTGCGGTTTGAGATAACGATCCGTTTATACATATAGATACTCATTCATGACAGGCTGAAGCCCTTTTTCCTTAATTGCAGCAACTACTTCCACCACATCTCTTCCATCCGCAATCTCAAACTGCTGATCCCCTTTTTCGCTATTCTCTTCCGAATGGCTGCCGATACCGGTACTTACCGAAGCGGAGATCTTTGTTGCTGCAAGTCCTACCACATTATCACGAAATCCGGCTCTCTCCCTGGTGGAGATCGTCATTCCTGCAAATGGCATAAACAGACGAAAGGCTGTCATTACCTGAAGGAGCTGTTTCTCATGAACATCCATCGGGTTGATCTTATCATTGTTCACAATCGGGCGAAGTCTCGGACAGGAGAAGGATATCTCAGCATGGGGGTATTTCCGTTGAATATAATAGGCATGCATTCCGGTTGCAAAGGCATCCTTACGAAAATCAGCTAGCCCCAGTAATGCTGCGAATGCCACCCCTCTCATGCCACCTCGAAGTGCTCTCTCCTGTGCATTGATACGATACGGGAATATTCTCTTATGTCCAGCCAGATGAAGAGTTTCGTATTTGTCTGGATTATAGGTTTCCTGGAATACTGTCACATAATCCGCTCCGCATTCATGCAGATACTTATACTCTTCAGTATTCATTGGATACACCTCAAGTCCAATCATTTTAAAATACTTCTTGGCAATCTTACAGGCTTCTCCGATGTATTTCACGTCCGACATTTTTCTGCTTTCACCGGTCAGAATTAGAATTTCTTCCAAACCGCTTTTTGCAATTGCCTCCATCTCCTTCTCCATCCCTTCGAAGTCAAGCTTCGCACGATGGATCTTGTTATGGCAGTTAAAGCCACAATAGATGCAGTAATTGTCACAATAATTCGAGATATAGATCGGAGTAAACAGATATACACTGTTACCAAAGTGTTTTCTGGTTTCCACCAAAGCCTTCTGCGCCATCTCCTCCAGATACGGTTCTGCAGCCGGGGATAGTAGGGCTGCAAAATCTTCCGGTGTAATATCCGTGGCGTTTAACGCTCTTTTGACATCGTCCTCCGTAAATTTTTGTTCGTTGTACTGATCCATATCATGTAGTACTTTATCCATCACATTGGAATCCTCTAACACTTCCATACCCGGTAGATACTCCATATGATTGATGCGTTCTTTTTTTAAATCCTTGATAACTGTTTCACTTAATATACTTTCATTCATTTCCTTGGGCATAGTTTTACCTCTTTTCTGCTTTCCGCGTTATTGCAAAAATCCGGTTAAGGGCGAGGATGCACTCGCCTTGTCAATTACGCGCCCAAGTCCGGACAAATAAGCACCTCTGCCCGCTTCGATTGCTTTACCAAAGGCTTCTGCCATAAGAGGAATATTACCGGCGGACGCGATTGCGGTATTCGCCATGACTGCTGCCGCACCCATCTCCATCACCTCACATGCCTGAGATGGTCTACCGATTCCTGCATCCACAATAATTGGCAGGTCAATTTCTTCAATCAGTATTCGAATAAATTCCTTGGTTGCCAGTCCTTTGTTGGAGCCGATTGGAGCCGCTAGAGGCATAACAGCTGCTGCTCCTGCATTGACCAGATCACGTGCTACCGTAAGATCTGGATACATATAAGGCATAACGATAAAGCCTTCCTTTGCAAGAATTTCCGTTGCCTTTATCGTTTCATAATTATCCGGTAGCAAGTATCTGGAATCCTTAATCACTTCAATTTTAACAAAATCCCCACAACCAACCGCTCTTGCAAGCCGCGCAATACGAACGGCTTCTTCGGCATTTCTCGCTCCGGAGGTATTGGGAAGTAAGGTTACTTCCTTTGGTATGTAATCAAGTATATTCTCTCCTGCTTCTGTATTTGCTCTTCTAAGTGCAAGCGTGATAATCTGCGCTCCTGCATATTTTACACAGGCCTCGATCAGATCTAAATTGTATTTTCCTGATCCGAGTATGAATCTTGATGTAAATTCATGCCCTCCGATCACTAATTTGTCATCGTTCATTAAAACTACCTCTTTTCTATCATTTCTATCATTTCTATCTTTTCTATCTTTTCTATATGATTTTCAAATCATTGTTCTCACGACTCGAATTTTTCTAATCAATATTTTTCTTACAAATTTTCTTCGAAGAATTTCCCTATAGACTCTTAATTAAATTTTTCTGTTACCCTAGGTTTTCTTATGAATCTATGCAATACTAAGCTTCTTGCAATTCCTTCCCTCTTGCAAATCCCGCATTATTAACATTCGTTATAACTACCTATCCATAAGGAATGCACAAGGAAATCCTACTCTTCTTCACCCAGTATCAACTGAATCACTTTATTGGCTTCATGTCCTGCGCAGATACTTACCCTGGGCGCCATTAGCCCCATTCCGGACTCTGAATCTGAGATCTGATCTCCGCATAGATATAGGTTTTGAAAAACTCTTCTGGTAATGATGGCATTGGAATCCCCATAGCCAGCCATTCCGGAGCCGGATACGATTTTTTTATCAGAGAAGTTTTCCAGTAATCCGTTCACCAGCATCGCCTTCTGATCTGACTTATCAAATGCCTCACATATGATAGGATCCTCCACAAACAGCTCATCTATATTCTCATTCGTTACTTTTATATTATCTGTTATAATCTTCATAAACGGATTAATTTCCTTCAGTTTTTCTGCCAGACACTCTGTTTTTGGTCTTCCAATATGTGAGATATAGTATTCCTGTCGATTCAAATTACTGATGTCCACATAATCAAAATCAATTAAGTGCAGGGATCCGACACAGGTTCTGGCAAGCATAACCGCGATATGTGATCCCAATCCACCTAGGCCTGCTACCGCTACTCTGGCATCCTCTAATTTTTCATAGACCTCTTTGCCAAACCGTAAGTCACATATCTTTCTGTACTCTTCTTTTGTCACGTCTAATCAACCTCCACCCACAAAATTAACGACCTCCAAGGTATCTGCCTCGGTCAGAATACATTCGTTATAGGTGGCTTTTGGTATGATTTCTCCATTCCGTTCTACTGCAATTCTTGATATCACATATCCCTTACTCTCCAAGTACTGATATAGTGACATACTTTTCTCAAGCGTTTCCTTCGCTCCATTCACTAACATTTGCATATGCTCCTTTCATAATGACTAACGAATAAATGAGCGTTTATCCGCCCATATATTATTACGAATTTGCAAATACAACCCTTCGTTCTACAAATTCACCTCCATTATTAACTGCGCCGGTTGTATTTAAGTACCCAAATTAAGCTATTGCAAATTAATAATTTGAAGGAATAATGTTATATTGCCTTAACACGCTGTCTTCCTACCTTTGTGTGGTGTAAATAACATTATTCCTTAATAAAATTATTAATCTATACCAGTTTCCTTTGCTACATTCTACCGGCGCCTACGCCGGATACCCGACGCTTTTAATGCAATGCTCATGAATTTTGCTGCATCAATTTTATATAGCGACAGAAGTGGTGCCCCCAGTTTGCCGCTGTACAATTATTTACGATAAAAAAAGACGAATATACCAAGGTGATGGTATATTCGTCTAGTATGATTCAAGCTAGAATTCAATATATCCCTACGTTGGCATTATCCAAATCAGGTTACGGGTCTAGACGCTACAGTCTACTCTCAGCCCTCTAAAAAGAGCTCCCCTTTTTCGTTCTTATTCAATATGTGTTAATTATAACTGATATTTTTATTAATTCAAGAGTTTAATTAATTTTTATTAATAACTTTATATTTTATGTTTATGTCTTTGTGATTATTTTAAGATTATAGTTTGTTATGTATTGTGTTATATTCTGTTTTGTCTGACATTTCACTTTCAATTTTCAGGAATTCTTCGTATCTTGATTTATATTCTCCTTCAAAACCTCCGCTTTATACTACAAATCTGTCAACTAATTCCTGCAGCTCTCTTGCTCCGATTGCATTTTCGTTAGATAATTCTGTCTCTGTAATCGTCTTTTCAACCACGTCAGAAGTCTTTTCAGCAATATCCTGTACGCCCTTTGAACCTTCAGAAACAGTGATTGCTACCTCATTCATCGCTTTTGATATATTCGATACTGAGGTATCCAGTATATCTGCCGCTTCCTCGAATTCAACCATAAGTTGTTTTACATAAACTGCATCATCATTATATTGTTCACCGATCTTAGACAATTTTTCATAATCCTTTAATACGCTTTGATCTATGAACTCTAATAATGCTTCAGAATTCTTTCTCATCATTTCTACAGAACTATAAACATTTTTCACAATCTCTTGGATACCGGTAGCGGTACTTGAAGATTGATCCGCTAGTTTACGAATTTCACTTGCAACTACATTAAAGCCTTTTCCTGCTTCACCTGCTCTCGCTGCCTCAATTGCTGCATTTAACGCAAGAAGGTTGGTCTGATTGGTAATTGCGAGAATGGTATCCGCTAATACACCAATTTGAGCGATTTTGTCAGATTCCTTAATTGCTTCCTCCATCTTATCCTTTACTTCTTCATAGAGGTTTTTCGCATTCTCGGTTGATTCCAGTGCGTCTTTTTTAATGGAGGATGCCCTATCTGAAATCTGGTAAGATACCTTTGATCCGTCCTTTGCTTTACTAGCAATATCACTTACGTGACTACTAATCTCAACTGTAGTAGCGGTAATCTCTTCTGTTGATGCGGCTGTTTCTTCCATTCCTGCGGATAATTCTTCTGTAGTTGCGGAATTATCATGTGCGTTCTCTTGAATTAATATCGAGAGTTTTTCAATTTCTTCCGCATTGGTCAAAACGGCACCGGAAACGCTTTTAAGCTTTTCCACCATCTCTCGTAAAACTGCTCTGGTTTGAAATAATGCTTTCGCAATCGTTCCTGTTTCATCTTTATTTTTTTCAAGATATCGGAACGATTCGTCTCTTACCAGATTCAGATTTGCTGTTCTATTAATTAATTCTGTTAGTTTAATGATTGGGTTTGCAATTCTAAATGAAATAAAAATACCGTATAATAAAGCTAAAATTGCAATAAATACTCCAATAAAAATAATACTTACTGTTACATCATTTACCGGTTTCATAATTTCACCCATATCACCTGATACAACTAAAGTCCAATGAGTTTCCGGTATCACCGAATAAGATGCTATTTTATGATCACCATTAAACATATAATCAACAACTTCTGCCTTGACCGTCTTGCCTGCCATCACCTGAGCAACTACATTTTTAATCTGTTCATTTTCAACCGGCTTTCCAATTTTATCAACTGTCGGATGATACAGCATAATACCCTTTTCATCTACAAGATAGGCATAGCTGGATTTTGTATTTAATAATTTTACACCCTTTAAATATTTTGTCAAACTGTCTGCACGTACGGCTGAAGCCACAAATCCAATAAGCTTGCCATCCACTTTCACTGGATAAGTGAATGCGATAATATAAGCACCGGTGGATTTTGATTTTAAAGTCTCACTGATCACAGGCTCACCGGTGGATAATGTTTTCGTTGCATAAGCACGATCCTTAAAATTCTGTCCAACTAATTTTTCATCACTATCTGCAACGTCATTTATATCGGCGTCAACTACAAAAATGTGTTCCAGATTGCCTTCTTTCTCTACCACCTGCCGTAGCTTTAGATTCAGTTTTGCTCTGACATCACTGCCAACCTCTTCCCCCTGAGCAGTTTTAGTTAAAACATCTTCTACTTCTGCCTGCATCGCAACTAATCCCAACTTACTGGTTTCCTCTGCTATCAGGGATTGTATCTGGTTGGAACTGTCACTATTCGTATCCATCATTGAAGTATTAGTGATATCGTTCATAGTCCCTGATGACTTAAATAGCGAAAAGCCTCCAATAATAACAGTCGTACAGATTATCATTATAATCATAGATAAAGATAATTTAATTTTGATTGACATATAACTCCTCCTTAGTTGTTCTAATATGCTTTTGAATCTGCCACTCCTCTAGCATCTTCTCCATAATGCTACCCTCCGGAAGTGGTTTACAAAAATAATATCCTTGGATTTTATGGCATTTCAGCATTTCTAGATAATTCATCTGCTCCTTTGTCTCTACTCCCTCCGCTACCACATTCAAATCCAGACTCTTCCCTAAATTAACAATTAAATCCGTCACAGATTTCTTTTTCCCATTACTAGCAATTTTGTCAATAAAGGTTTTATCTATCTTAAGTGTTGTAATGGGCAATTGTAATAAGTGGTTTAATGAAGAATAACCTTTGCCAAAATCGTCAAGTGCAATTTTTATTCCTTTCGTTCTTAAAAGCTTCAACTTATCTGCTATTGCATCATAGCTCTCCATGAGTATTGATTCTGTTATCTCTAATTCAACCTTTCTCGGGTTAACTTCTAATTGTTCTATCGTATCTAAAATCATTTCTGTGAAATTATCTTGCAGCATCTGAATCATCGATATATTGATCGATATGCTCAAATCTTCATAGCCTAGTTGATGTAACTTCTTCAAAAACTCGCAGGAAGTGCGGAAAACCCAATCTCCAATTGGTACAATCTGATTTGTATCTTCAGCAATTGGAATAAACTTATTAGGAGGTACTTTCCCTAATTCTTGATTTTCCCAGCGAATTAGTGCCTCAAAACCTGTAATTGAAATCTTATCCAGATCAAATTGAGGCTGATAATATAACTCAAATTCACAATTCAACAGAGCAGCCCTCAAATTTTTCTCGATCAATAATCTTTCAGCAATGATTTCATTCAATGGTTCATTATAAAATACGATTCTATTTTTTCCGTTCTCTTTTGCTTTGTCTACCGCGATATTTGCATCTCTCAGTAAGGTGTCAATATTCATACCATGCTCCGGATATAGAGAAATTCCGATGCTTACCGTAATCATTAAGGAGCACTCCATAATTTCAAACTGGTCATTAAAGACTCCCATGATATCAACCGCATATCTTTCAATCTCTTCCTTTCTCTCAAATTCATTAATCAGAACTACAAATTCATCCGCTCCAATACGAAACAGTCTTGTATCATCAGCAACTAAACTTTTTAATCGCTCACTTACTTTTCGTAAAAGGGTATCTCCGTAGCTAGGACCCATTAAATCATTTACGTTTTTAAAATTATCAATGTCGATAAATAGCAAAGCAAATTTTGTACTAGCACTGCTTCCCAGGTGATTTATCAAGGTTTCATTTAATGCAAACCTATTTTGCAGACCTGATAACTGATCACATCTAAGAAAATTATGCATCCTATTTTCATATTCCTTTAAATCAGTGATATCCGTGCATAACCCTATCGTATGATAAATCTCTCCATCACCATTGACCAGACACTTTCCCTTCGTTCTCATCCATCTGTATTGTCCATTTTTCGCTCTAATTCTGAACTCTTTGTAAAACTCCAGTGAATAATTTGGTTCAAATTTATCAATAAGTCTTGCCACTGCGATCCTGTCCGATGGATGAATAAGTTCTTCCCAATGTTCGTGACTTTCTTTCTCTCCTCTGTAATATCCCAACACATCATACCATCGATCCGAAAAGTTCAGTTGTCCGTTTCTTTCCTCCCATATCACGTCAGTGGTATTCTCTAATATCGTTTGATACACTTTCTCAAGATTATCGAGCTGATATTGATAATTGCTGCTTATATTTTGATAATATATTTTTTCATCAATGATAGAATCAAACAATTCCTTTATCAGTCCAACTTCTTTATCCTCTAGTGCTCTTTTACTCGCTTTATGCTCTATTGCTTTCTTGATCAGTTTGATATTTTTTGAATAATAAAAAATGATAAATAATAAAAACATACTGGTCATACCGGTAAATATCCAGTTTTTATATAGAGCTACTGTTTCGTTATCCGTATTAAATATCTTCAGTACTCTATCCCCTACCCAATCCCACAAAATCACAAGGAATATATAGCAAACTGCCATTACAAATGTAGTTTTAATGGTTTTGGCTTTATTATAATCAGATTGTTCATCTATGTATTTTTCAATATCATCATCTGAAGCTTTTAACGGATCTACAATGAACATAATTACACTCCACTTTCATTATTATTTATATTATCGTTTGAATCTTATTGTTTAAGCTCATGAAAACCAGGTCGTTTCTCAATTAATTTCACGCATAAAAAAAGAATAATTCAGTATATAAACTATACAAAATTACCCTTTTTTATTAAATGAAATATTACTGGTTTTCACCCCCAAAATATTCGGTTTTTTGACATTTTTTGATTATACTCTACATTTTTCTTCGGTACAACGTTGGTGTAGTTCCAATGCATTTTTTAAACACCTTACTAAAATATTCACTATCTTTAAAGCCCAGCCTTTCAGCAATCTCATAGGTTTTTAGGTTTTCCTGGACCAATAACACTTTTGCCCTCTCCATTTTTACAGTCGTAACATATTCTGTAAACGATAATTCTGTTTTTTGTTTGAATAATTCACTCAAATAAGTTTTATTCAAATAAAGATTTTTCGCTACTGTAGTCAAAGAAATATCTTCTTCAACATGGTTCAAAACATAGTTAATAATTTGAGCGATAATTCCTTTTTGATCCCCTGTACAATACAAGACACGGAACAAAGAAGTCATCTCTCCTACTCTTTTGGTAAAGATATGCATCATGAATTCTTTATTTGTATCTGAAGAATATAAGTACCCCTGCCAATGAGAAAAATCATAGTATTTCTCCAACCATGTATAAGATTTTTCAAATTCAGACTTAAGTTCTAATAATGTATTATCAAACATATTCATAAATTCATTAAAATCATCATTATAATTTTTCCAAATATGATTAAAGATATGGGCTACTAAATCATATGTATTTGTCTCACCCATCATTATGATGTTTGCCAGTTTCTCAATATCCTGTCTTAAAAAAAAGGCATCACTGTTTTCAAATTTAATTTTTTCTAAATTTCTTACTCGTTCTTTTTCATGATTATATTCATCAAGATATTCCTTCGCTCTTTGCAATAAATATTCCAAGTCACTCTCACAAACCGGTTTTGGCAGATAATCGAAAGCACCCAATATAATTCCTTGTCTGGCATAACTGAATTCACTGTAATCACTGATCAGAACCACGCAGGAGCATAGCTTTTGTTCCACTAATTCCCTTAACAATTCAATACCATCAATTTTAGGCATTCTTATATCTGTGATGATAAGATCCACGGTGTGTTCCCTAACGTACTCTAGGGCTTCTTCACCGTTTTTTTCTTCGTTGATGATTACAAATCCAGATGGTTTACCCCATAGCTTCATCCGCTTTAGTTCTCTTCTGACATAATCCTTATCATCGACAATCATTACCTTATACAATTCCATCACCCCCGGAGTTGATATTCTGCTTCCATTTTACAGGAAGAGTAAAATATATCGTAGCTCCAACGTTTAATTTCCCTTCAATCCAAGTTCTCCCATTATGCTTTTCAATGATCTTTTTTATAGTAACCAATCCGATGCCGCTACCTTCAAATTCATCACTAGAATGCAGTCTCTGAAATATATTAAACAGTTTGTGTGAGTACTTCATATTAAAACCCACTCCATTATCTTTTATATAAAAAGTATACTCATTTTGGGTTAACGTTGCCCCAGCAGTAATCGTTGCAAATTCCCTATTCTTTGTAAATTTCATAGCATTTGAAATCATATTATGTAATGCTTGCTTTAATAGAATGCTATCACCAAGAACGTCAGGTAAACCAGTCTCTATGTTTAATTCAATATTTCTTCCCGGATAAGTAATTTTCAGTTCATGAAATACGGATAATAATAGCTCCTTCAAATCAACTGGAACAAAAAGTAATGACATTCTTGAGGTAGTGGAATATTGTAACAATTTTGCAATCATATCAATCATCTCTAAGGAGGTACCCCGAATCATGGTTAACATATCAACCACCTCCTCCGGTAATATCTGTTCATAATCCTCAAGAATCATTTTGCTATACCCATCAACCGCTCGAATTGGAGACTTTAAATCATGCGAAACTGTATATACGAAGGCTTCCAGTTCTTGAATTACAATCTGTAAATCCTTCGTTTGCTCAGCCACACGCAGCTCCAACCGTTCATTTAAAGTACCTACCTCTTCAAAAGCGTTTTTGAATTCTGTTATATTATCTATCACAACTCCGATTTGATTATTCTGAATTCGAAATGCATTAACCATATAGTATGAATCATCAGCCTTTATATAAGTTTCAAATCGTTGTGCAATACCTGTCTCCCATACTTTCTCCAACAGGTCGATTTGTTGAAGTGTTTCACCATATACCTCTTTCCATGTTTTCCCAACAATCAGATCCGTACTCCGATTTGTATGATGCTCAATGCTTGGGTTTGCACTTATAATTAATAAATCACATAACCGTTTATTCAAATCAAATATAGGCATAAAAACAAAAAAACCATTCAGCATTCTTTCAAACAAGAGTGAATATCTTTTTTCACTATCTATTGAAGTTTTCTGCGTGGTAATTAACTCTTCCAATTCTTGCTTAAGAATTTCATCTGAGGCAACCAACTCTTTATTTAACTGGGTTAGTACACTATTACTGTTAAAAAGTATCTGTTTCATTTTATTAATCTTTTTTATATAAATCAGAAGTACAAAAATAAATCCAATCAATAGCAGGAAAACACTTGTAATAATTACAAGGGCTCTGTTCGACCACATATTTGAGTGGAAACCGTTATTATCCATCAATCCTTTTGCTAAAAAAATACTCAAAGTTAATAAAACTGTGGACATAAATAATATAAGCTTTTGATGAAATATACTAAAAAAACGATCTAACCTCATTAGTACTCCTTAATGATCTTTAGCAAACAATCATTTATGTTATTTGTGAAAATATCCTCACTATATTTTACTATTTTCGGTGCTTTCAGTCAAGTTATCCTCTATTTCGACAGCAAAAAACGAGTACCGAGAATGATAAAGTTCCACTCCAGGTACTCGTAATTCAGTTATAATTCTAAACCAAATAACTCACCATATACCATCGACCTTTTCATATCAATAATTCTTTGGTTCGAAGACCCTCGAAATTGTAATTTTATATCCTTTAGCTCCTCGATGAATTCTCCATCCACTAAAACATCAATAGTATTTAACATTTCTTTCGTGTATTCACAATTAGCACAGCCATTCTCTAACAAATCCGTTTCAAAGGTATAACCGGTATAGCACCAAATATCTTTGTTCGGGTAGATGCTTTTTATTTTTTTCAAAAATGGTAATAGTACTTGTTGATTTACCTTTTCAAAGGGTTCTCCGCCCAGAAGCGATAGCCCCTTAATGTGATTTGGAGCAATAGCCTCAATAATCTCAGCTTCTGTCTCCTGTGTAAATGGTTTCCCAAACTTAAAATCCCAGGTTTCTTCATTAAAGCATCCTTTGCAATGATGTGTGCAGCCTGATACAAACAAGGACACCCTTACACCTAAACCGTTTGAAATATCCGTCTTTTTAATTGCTCCATAATTCATATTAAAGATGTAGCACCCTTTCTTTAATCTCCTGTGTTCTACCCTGATTCCAGAACTGAGTTCCGATATAGCCGCAGGTTCTGCGAGCAACATTCATCTTATCCTGATCCCTGTTTCCACAGTTCGGGCACTCCCACCTAAGCTTACCATCATCATCAGTGATAATTCCAATTTCACCGTTAAAACCACATTCCTGACAGCAATCGGACTTAGTGTTAAGTTCCGCATACATAATGTTATCATAAATATATCGAATTACCTGAAGCACCGCAGGTATGTTATGCTGCATGTTCGGCACTTCCACATAGCTTACTGCTCCGCCGGTGGAAAGTGACTGGAACTGGGATTCAAATTTCAATTTTGAGAACGCATCAATTTCTTCTGATACATGAACATGATAACTGTTCGTGATATAACTCTTATCCGTAACTCCTTTAATAATACCAAAACGCTTTTGCAAACACCTCGCGAATTTATAAGTAGTACTTTCTATCGGTGCACCATAGATACCAAAGCCTAGATCAGTCTCCTCTTTCCATCTGTCACAGGCCTCATTCATGTATTTCATTACATCAAGTGCAAAAGTGGTGGCTTCCGGATTGGTGTGTGATTTACCAGTCATATACTTCGTACACTCATACAAGCCAGCATAACCGAGAGATATGGTAGAATAACCACCGTAAAGTAACTTATCAATTGTTTCTCCCTTTTTCAGTCTAGCAAGTGCACCATGTTGCCATAGGATAGGAGCAGAATCCGACAAAGTACCCTTTAAGCGCAAATGACGAACCATCAATGCCTGATAGCATAATTCAAGTCTTTCATCAAATATGTTCCAAAACTTCTCTATATCGCCACCGGAGGATAACGCCACATCTACGAGGTTAAGGGTTACAACCCCCTGATTAAAGCGTCCGTAGAATTTATAATTGCCGTTCTCATCCCTCCAAGGACTTAATGCACTTCGACATCCCATAACCGGGAAGCAATTCCCTTCCTTAAGTTCTTTCATTTTCTTTTCCGATATGTAATCAGGTACCAATCTCTTTGTCGTACACTTTGCTGCCAGTTCGGTCAGATAATGGTACTCAGAGCCCTCTTCAACATTATCCTCTTCCAGAACGTAGATTAATTTAGGGAATGCTGGTGTAACCCATATGCCAGCTTCATTCATAACACCCTTATATCGTTGTTTGAGTGTTTCCTCGATAATCATTGCTAAGTCTTTTTTCTCAATCTCATTCTTTGCTTCGTTAAGATACATAAAAACAGTGAGGAAAGGTGCCTGTCCATTTGTTGTCATAAGAGTGATAACCTGGTACTGAATCGTTTGAACGCCCTTGATTACCTCTCTTCGAAGTCTCTTTTCAACAATTTCATCTATCATCTTTTCATCAACCGTACAACCAAGTACCTCAATTTCCTCCAGTACTTCTGCCCGTATCTTCATTCTTGATATCTGTACAAATGGGGCAAGATGTGCCAAGCTAACACTCTGTCCACCATATTGATTACTTGCTACCTGTGCGATGATCTGAGTAGCAATGTTGCATGCAGTAGAAAAGCTATGTGGCTTCTCTATCCGGGTTTCACTGATTACAGTTCCGTTCTGCAACATATCCTCTAAATTGACCAAATCACAATTGTGCATATGCTGTGCAAAGTAATCCGTATCATGAAAATGGATAATACCCTGTTGATCCGCTTCCACAATATCTGCCGGCAACAGCATTCTACGAGTGATGTCCTTGCTTACTTCTCCTGCCATATAATCACGTTGTACGCTATTGATAACAGGATTTTTATTTGAATTCTCCTGCTTTACATCCTCATTGTTTCCTTCAAGCAAGGATAGAATACGATGATCCGTAGTATTCGCTTTTCGGATCAGAGAACGTTGATAACGATACTTTACATATCGCTTTGCAAGATCAAATTGACCGGTTGCCATAATCTGATCTTCCACCATATCCTGAATCTCTTCCACAGACACAGCTCTGTTTAATTTTTTACATTTATACTCCACATAATCTGCAATGTGGATAATCTGCTCTTCACTAAGAGTACTTTTTTCACCGGATGCATTCGCTTTTCTGACTGCTTCAACAATTTTGTTGAGATCAAATGCTTCCTCTGCCCCATTTCTTTTAATCGTGTTCATGCCACTTCTCCTCCGCTACTATATATGAGAATTGTATTATATAGTAAGACGAGAAAAAAATCAATTACTAAATTGGTATTTTCTCAAAAAATTACACAATATATAGTAGTCGATTTTTCTCAAGATACGTTATGTGGTGATTTATATTAATTATTATAAGTTATATAAAGCCTTTATTTATCAAGCATTTTACTATTTTTCTTCCTGATTTTTAGGCATCCGTTATTCACCCAACCAGTTACTCACTATTCCTCCCTCATATTTATTATACCCCACGTATTGTATTTGCCAGACACAATGCTCCGTACCCAAGCGTCCGGTTTGGATAGATAGTTTCAACCCTTAACTGTCTTGCACCGTTAATTAGATTTGCCTTCATCTTTTGGCCATACAAATACGGATCATTCCCCTGAATGATACCCCACTCCATCAACAATGCTACACTGCCGGTAACAAAAGGAGTAGCCATCGATGTGCCGGATCTTATTGCATAACCTCCTCCCGGAGCACAGGAATTAATGTTAACACCTGGTGCTACGATATCTGGTTTTATACCCAAATCTCTTGTAAATCCTCTCCCGGAAAATGGAGCATAGCTATCCGTATACGCATCATATGCCCCTACTGTGATAGCTCGGTAAGCTGTGGATGGTATGGTAAGTGTAGTATATTCTGAGGGCAACAGAAATCTTGTTTCGGGGCTTTTCACTCCACCAGCTGGAAGCCACATATCATAATTTCCTACAACTATTCTACGCGGCACCATCTCAAAACGCCATACTCCGGAGTTAACATAGGTTCCTAGTGGAATAAATTCAAAATAAATCTCCTGTTGGATATTGTATGGCGTTGGGTCACCGTAGTATAAAAGTATCTGTGTCTGACCAATATTAAACTGCTGCTTTCCTAATATCGATGGAATTGGTCCTACACGTGTTCCATTCGGCGCTACGATCGACACATCAAATAAATCAAAATAATTTTTCCAAATTTGAAGATTGAATGAAAATTCATAATCGGATACCGTAACATCAACTGAAGTGGTTCTGCCCATTTGAAGAATCCCTTGTGCATGGTTCCCGGTTGCTCCTTCATTCCCAGTTCCTATCACAATATTATCCTTCCAGGAGTTCGCTGCCTCATCAATATAACTCTCCAACAAGGAATAACCGGTATGAGGTCCATAATTATTGCCGAAGCTAATATTGATTGAAATTGGTTTATTAACACTGATTGCATAACGAATTGCATAGTCAATTCCTTGCATAAGCTGTGTGGTTCTCGGAAAAGAATCACCAACCGACTGTCCCAATTTCACAATCAGTAATTCACTGGAAGAGGCAACTCCACGATATAACCCATTGCTTGCCCTTCCGTTGCCTGCTGCAATTCCAGCCACATGGGTTCCGTGACCACTTAAATCCGTACTTGGAACAATTGCCATTCTCTCAGGCATGGGAATCTTCAAGGCCTCATTAATCTTTTCCCTAGGGTAGAGTGTTCCGATATCATAACCTGCAGGAGGATTACCCGGTATCGTCTGATCCCATAACTCTACTATGCGTGTTGTTCCATCTTCATTGCGAAAATCAGGATGTGAATAATCAATACCTGAATCTATGATCGCTACAATTACACCTTCCCCAAACAGATTATAGGGCTGATTTTGTACAGGATTTATACAGGAAGCAGTCCTTCCATTATTCACTTCATAGAAGAACCGTTTGGGTTTTTCGATAAATTCAATTTCTTCATATCTTGCAACCAGATTCACGAGCGGATCCGGCACTGTAAGAATCGCGAAACGATTTGCTAATTCTACTGCTGAAATATTTAACTCCTTCCTAATTCGATCTAAACTACCATGGTACTTAACAATTAATTCCCAGGTCTTCGTATCAGGAGAATACCCAACTGCAAGGCTACCGGTTTTTAATCTGGTCTCTTCCGGGACCTCGAGCGCTAAATTCAATTGATTCTCTATCTTTCCACTAGGCATAGCACTATTAATCGGAGTCAGATTAACACTTGGGGTCACTACTCCACCCGGAACGGGAGGAGTAACCGGGGTTGGAGGCACCACAGGTGCTGTGGGTACTGCAGGTGTTGTAGGTGCTGCAGGAGCTACAGGTGTTGTGGGTGTTGTAGGTGCAACTGGAACTGAAGGAGTGACAGGTGTTGTAGATGTTGCAGGTGTGGTCGGATTTGTATTATTACCAGGTGTATTATTATTTTCTTGCATCTCATAACCTTCTAACAATACTGGATTAATCCATTATATGCTTTGAACCTCCTCTTCAAAACCCATACAAGAGATATATAAATCATTGGACAATAATCATGTTTATAGTTAAAAATACTCCTCTTTACATAGAGCTGTAAAGAGGAGTATTTTTAATGAGCTATATAGTAAATAATGAGATTTAATTAATGACAATTCTATCAATATCAGGAGCGTATCCTGATCCTGACCCATTATCCAGCTTTATGGTGTTATTTCCGGCGTTCAAGGTAACGTTCGTGGTGACTGAAGCTACAGATGTCCAATTACCTGTACCTGGACATGACACACCAAACCATGAGCCGCTGTTCGGGGTTACATATACTGTACGTGTATCGTTTGAAACATAGTAAATGGTCATCGTATGAGTACCGGCGGTTGCAACATTTACATTGTTTATTACCACCGTTCCGTTAGACGACCCACCGAGGTATCCAACATTGACTCCACCTGAACAGGAGCTATTACTTTGTAATTTTGCTCCATTAGAAAGGGTTCCGCTTTCAGCCTCATAGCTTGTACCGCTGCCACTCCCTGAACCTGGAGTAATGTATATACGGTATCCAGAACTAGCATTGGTGTTTGGTATCGTTACTGCAATCTGCCCATTGGATACCGTATAATTCGAGGTTGAGATTGTGGTAGTCCCGTTGCAAACAGTATCCTTGCTTACCCAGTCAACCTTCTCTACCTTAACTGATGCGGTAGATCCGATAAATGATGGTATGTTTTTGATTGTTACATTAGCAGAACCGCTGTTCGCCCCACCCAAAATACAGCTTATGTAT
Organism: Variimorphobacter sp. HTMS_6; assembly: GCF_059717775.1. Taxonomy (NCBI): domain Bacteria; kingdom Bacillati; phylum Bacillota; class Clostridia; order Lachnospirales; family Lachnospiraceae; genus Variimorphobacter; species Variimorphobacter sp. HTMS_6. The sequence goes on along the minus strand of NZ_AP046094.1, from coordinate 274,293 downwards.
TTAGCATTGGAATCGACACAGGCCGCTCCGTCCATGTTTGCACTAGCTTCATTTGCTACCGAAACATTGACCATGTTACCTGTCATTGAGCCATACCAGTTCATAAAATACCAGCCGGCACCCTTACCTGTATTAGTAGCAAGAAGGCTTCCCAATCTACCCGGATACGGAACAAACCACCAGGATATACATGCACTATCCACCTTATAGCGTTCAAATTTCCCAATAAATTCGGCAAGTGATCCAGGCTGCCCTTCAAGGTTATGGTTCGCATCGCAATATTCGTTTATACTGATGGGTAATGGGCTTATACCCAGTGAAGATTCCAATGCTCTATAATCTTTTAAATTATTTGCTACATTCTGAATTCCGCTAAGCTCATGCCAGCTTATTATATCAGGAATACAGTTGTTAGCTTTACAATAGCTTAGGAATGTACTCATCGTATTATGATTATAATAACTGTAGCAAGGACCTACAATTTTAAAACTGGAATCATTCGCACGAATAGTGTTATAAGTCTGTTTCCAGAGAGTGCTGTTGAAATCTCCGTTCGCGGAGTTCCAAGTACCGTCAGGCTCGTTCCATGGTTCAATACCATACCAATTGGTATAGCCTGATGCTTTCTTGTCATTGATAAATGAAGTTACCTGGTTAAGCCAACTTGTCATGCCAGGCCATTTGTATGGCCAACCGGGAAGCATATCTGCGAGATCAACCGAGATTTTTCCGCCACTCGGAGCAATCCTTCCCGCAGTAGGTATTGCAGCACCAAAAGGATGCTGATTGCCTGAACCGCCACGAGCCGGATTTCGAAATACAGCCGGATGAAGCGGCGTTACGAGACTGTTAACATCCGTCGGTAAAGTATCAGTAACTCCATAAAGGGAACCGTTTGCACAATGGGTTACACCCCTTAAGACATTGGCACAATCTACTGTGATGGAGTCAGCTGCAAATACAGGCATAACAGCCAAAGAGCTTACTAGTAGAAACGAAAAAATTAATAACATTAAACAGCTTCTTTTGAAAAATTTTTTCATACACTTTTACCTCCATAAATTTAAATTTTATTTTGGTCCTTACTAAACTGTCATCAAAACCTGTCCAGTGTGCCCGGTTAAATAATGTATAATTTTTCCAATTGTGTTTAATATTATTTTATATTAAGTACAATCTCTTTTAAATGGAATTATGTGATTAGTATATGGAATCATGTGATACTTAATTTTGCTCTTACTTTTCAAAACCCATACACGAGATATATAAATCATTAAAGCCCTCATCATTAGATAAATGCTTTTCGATGGATTTATTGATAATATTCCTTAATCTTAAGCTAGCCTTATCATCTTTCAGATATTGAATTGCTCCTTGAAGAGAAGAATTCCCCACTGTTTTAATCTTATGACTCAACTGCTTTGGGAATAGCCCCAAATACACCGCTTTTGCCATATTTAATTTATATCCGAAGCCTCCCGCTACATATACGTTATCAATATCTTCATAACTTGTGTCGTAACTTTGAACTAAAATCTCGATTCCTGCCCGTATTGCGGCTTTCGCCATCTGAAATTCTCTAATATCTTTTTGGGTATATTTAATCGCACCTTCGTTATAATTAGCAACCGGAAAACCATGTTCGAAGTATTCGGGTATCAGCAACCCGGTATCGTCAATTATGTTATGTTTCAGCAATTCATAGGTTAATTCTATAATCCCGGTACCACAAATCCCTACCGGTTGCTTATCACCAATTGTCTTTATTTTGATTTTCTCTTCTTCGAGCTCTACCCCGGTAACCGCACCTGCTATACTTCCAATACCACAGGATATATTTCCACCTTCAAAAGCAGGTCCCGCGGCAGTAGAGCTGACCATTATCTGATTACGATTCCCGATTGCCATCTCACCATTAGTACCCAAGTCAATAAACAAATTGGTTTTATCATCTTTATCATAACCATTCACCAGTAACCCCGCCGTGATATCTCCTCCTACAAATGCTGAGATTCCCGGAATAATTACTACCTCTGAATAAAATTCATTCGATTCGAAGACCTCATAGAACGTTAGTCTTTGCTCACTGATATTCACCGGTGTAAATGGATATACCCCGAGAGACTTACAGGAGTAACCAAGCAGCAAATGACCCATCGTAGTATTCCCGGCTATTGCGATCCGCTTGACTGAATCCGATTTTATCTTGGTCTGATTTATTAAAGATTGAAAACCATCCAGCAAATCACATCGAATACATTCCTGTAACTCTTTTTGTTTTCCCTGATTTGATACCTGCATTCTGGTAATTACATCGGAACCGTAAATCCTCTGATGGTTCACTGAGGTATAGGTTTCGATAATCTTGCCGCTTCCCAATTCAATTAAACTCATTGCAAGGGTTGTCGTACCTAGATCAACAGCGATACCGAAACTGTTACCCTGAATATTTCTGTTAGCGGGGATATTTCTGCTAGCATGTATATTACTGATATCCATACCTTGACTCTCCGGTTCATCTGTCGTGCTTACATTTGGCTTATGATAAAGATCTGTTACTACATCAAATTCATCCTCCTCAGCCTCTAGAACCCGTACACTGATGTCAGAGGACGGATATGCTTTACAAGCCAGTCGATAACCTTCATTCAACTCCTCCCACGTAAAAAGTTGCTGATCGGATGGAGTACTCTCAAGTCTCCCCTTAAGCAGCTTAATTCTACACTTACCACAGGTACCTCTTCCACCACATGCTGCATTGATTCGTATTCCCTGTTTTATCATTGCTTCCAGTAGTGTATCCTGCATGTCATACTCTATTATAATTGTTCTTTCCGCTGTTTGGACGGTAACAGATACTGTGTTGTTTCCCATCTTCCCTAAACCCGGTTTTCCTATACTCTCCATCGCAGTGAACCTCATTTCTTTACAGTTTCGATGTTATTAATTTTTATTATTAACCATATGTTTTATCAATGTCAATTCATTTTACATTTTAGTACAAATTCCATAGAATTTTTCACTAACATACTACATTGAAAGCATAAGATTACCTATGTTATACTCAGACTATGACTGAATTTCCATATTATTATAATTATAATTTGCAAACTATATATAAGGAGGATTACAAATGAAAAAAGATTTAAAAGCCTACTCACTACATATGGGACCGGCAAAATGCAGCGTAGATTTAAGTGTCGGTAGCGAGCGAGGCAGCTATGTTAATCAGGACTATATTCTTCACAAGCTTGGAAGGCCACATAGAGCCATTAACTTAATGTATTGCTATTATCCGTTGGATAAGGGTTGGCCGGTACGTGCAAGTGTTGCACATGCCAGTGATGATGTCTCCTTTGCTTGGGACTATCCTTACGATGATTATTTCACCTACAAAGGAGGGTTAAACGGCGACCTTACACAAGAACCATTCAGTTTTATGCGAGATGTAAGAAAGCATGGTCAGGATGTTCTTCTGACTTTGACCATAGATCCTCATGTAACAGATGATCACCTGATTGCAATAGCCAAGGATTTAACAACCTTTGGACGTATGTTTCTTCGTATTAACCACGAAGCCACAGGCACCTGGTTTTCCTTCAATAAACGTTGTTCCTATCAAGAAGTTGCTGACTTCTACGTACGTTTTCACAAGATTGTTAAGGAATACGCACCGAATGTACTTACCATTCTCTGTATCGGTGGTATTGAGGATCTTTCTAATGAGAAGATGGAAAAAGAAGCGGAGTTTACTGAGGCGGTTCGCGCTACGGATATCTGGTCTGTTGATAAATACATGTCCCTTCACTGGGGCTGGCCTTATGACGTGGCAGAGCGAGGAGGCACCAGTCACAAGCGTGACAAGGTAAGCAAAACCTTCGAACTAACGAAGCGTAGCTTTGAACGCTTCTCCTACTTATGTGATGGAGCAGTAAAACCTATGGTGATGTCCGAGTGCAATGCAGATGCAGATGTAACCGGTCCTTATGATCAGGCAAAAATGATTCGAGAATTCTGTGATACGATCAAGAATGAGTCAGCTACATGGTTCTCCGGCTTTACATTCTACCAGTTCCGTGATGATGGCAGATTAGGACTGGAAATCACAGATCCGAACAATAAAGAAGTAGGAATTGAGCAGCCTATTTTAAAGGAATATAAAGAGATTATTCATGAAGAATATTTTAGCCCAAGTTTTGAGACTTCTGATGAAGTATTATTTCCTGTTACATTAAGATGGGGGGGCTCCGAGGACTCCACAGGATTATCCGTTCCGATTCACTTTGACGGTAATCCAATCTTTGCTGAATTGATATTTGATCAAGATATACAAGATTTAAACCTAATGTTGGAGATAAATGGCCATTGGTTTTATAAAGCTCCTGGTGTAAAATTCATTGATTTGATGTCTGCATTCTTTGAGAAGCCACTAGAGGGTGCTTGTGATATTAATCTACAAATATTTGCACCACCTGCTTCCGGAGAGAACGATCCATCCCAAGGAGCAGATTGGCAGGAAAATTACTACACTGTGATAAAGAAGATGCCCGAACTTCGATTACGTTTTGAGCCAATTGAACTCTAGTTTCTGGATCAAAGACCAAACTAATACCAAATAATTCATTCACACTTCGTAGTGATTACTCCAGCTAATAAATGCTAAATTAATATCCTGTTATAATAAGGTATAAAGCGTGTAGAGATTTTCAAGAACACAAATCTCTACACGCTTTATTTTTAAGGACATATAATTTAATTAAATATTCACACTCTTATGTTTACTAATGATCAACTCTGCGCGTTCCAATGCCAAATCAATATTATCACAGATATTCTCCGCACCCACTCTTTGGTCAAATCCGGCTTTTTGCATCATATGAAAGGGTTGCTCTTGAATATGCGACATTAATAACGTGATATGTTTCTTCTTACAAGCCTTCAATACATTACTTAGCGAATGAAGAGCATTTACGTCCATCGCAGGAACATTTCTCATTCGCAGAATCACTACTTTAACATCATTATCTAGTGATATATTCATGAATTTATCTGCTGCTCCAAAGAACATCGGTCCATTAATCTCATAAACAAGAGTATGTTTCGGAACCTTCTTCAATCGAATGTTTTCATTCGCATCATCATCTATCATATCATCATCGTAATCATCCTCTTCGAGATACTTCCAACTCTGAACTTCGGCTACATCTGCCATTCTCTTCATGAACAAAACAGCAGCCATTAGAATACCTACCTCAATAGCAACGACCAAGTCAAAAATTACAGTAAGCCCGAAAGTAGCTACTAATACCATAATGTCACTCTTTGGAGATATCTTAAGCAAATGAGCGAACTCCCTCCACTCACTCATATTGTAAGCTACCATAAATAAAATAGCTGCTATCGTGGGCATTGGAATCAAAGCTGCATAAGGCATAAGAACAACCAGAATCAAAAGTAAAGTTACGGAATGTACGATACCTGCCACAGGAGTACGTCCACCATTTTTCACATTCGCTGCGGTTCGCGCAATTGCTCCGGTTGCCGGAATACCGCCGAATAAGCTTGAGAAGATATTACCAGCTCCTTGAGCAATCAACTCCATATTAGAACGATGCTTACTTCCAATCATACCATCTGCCACAACGCAGGATAACAAAGATTCCACTCCTGCCAATATCGCTATCGTTACTGCATCCGGTAATACATCTCGAATCGTGTGAATATTTAAGGAAGGGATATGTAAGGAAGGTGCACTGGAGGATATCTCATATAAACTCCCAATCGTATTCACATTCAACCTTAATCCTTTTACTAAGGCAGCAGCGATTACAACCGCTATTAATGATGCCGGTATTTTGCTATTTATTTTAGGCCAAAAGATTAAAATTAAAATTGAAACAACACCAATAAGCAATGCTTCTATGTTAGTGCTATTGATGTTACTAATACAAGCCATAATTTTCTCAATGGTCTCAACCGGTTTTGTATGAATTGTAATTCCTAAGAAATCCTTGATTTGTCCTATAAATATGGTTACCGCAATTCCTAGTGTGAATCCGGTAGTTATCGTATAAGGTATAAAACGAAGAAGTCTTCCGAATTTTAAAAGACCCATAATAATTAGTAAAATACCTGCCAAGATCGTTGCAACAGCAAGTCCTTCCATCCCTCTTCTTGCTACAATTCCTGCTATAATTGTAACAAATGCTGCTGTCGGTCCTGCAATCTGAACACGACTTCCTCCAAGAAATGAAATCACAAAACCTGCTACGATGGCTGTATACAGACCTTTTTCCGGTGTTACCCCCGATGCAAGTGCCAATGCAATTGATAATGGTAGCGCAATAATCGCAACAATAATACCTGCAATTATATCCTTTACACACTGCTCCTTCGTGTATATTTTCATAACCGAGAACAACTTCGGTTTCAATCTTTCCATTACAATGCCCCATTTCTATATGTTATGTCATCTCGTGTCAAACGAAAAGCCAAAATTCATCATAGACCAATTGAGTGGCAATTTCAAGCGCAATTCTCAATTTAGTCGAATTTTTTACTATTATGAAAGATATTATCAGATAATATCGATAATCATTTTCAATTCAAAGATCAAACCACCGACTTTATCGATACCCCCACCCTGCAATACCTTATATTTTTGCCGTATCCCTTACAGATTATTACAGTTTCACTAACCAAGCTCATTGTTTCCAGTATTTCTTCCTAGAAATCTTTCCTAAGTGCTGTTACAATGATCAAGTAGCATTTGTAAAACATTTACTTTTGTCTGGAGGTTAATTCATGAAGCGAATTATATTGATTGTTCTATTATGCCTTTCCTTAACCGGTGTTGCGCTTATAGGGAATCATTTTTTGAATAAAGCAGATACCAACCTGTCCTACCCCTCGTTTTTAACAGCAGTAGATCAGAATAAGGTTGAAAAAGTCACATTTATAGAGGGAAACAATGATATCACTGTAAAACTAAAAAATGATAAAGTGAATTATATTGTTCCGAATCCGAAAACAGAAAAATTTACTGAATATCTCCTATTACACAATGTGACTGTTAATTATGGCAAAGAAAGTGTTGCGGTAACTTTACTAAAAGTACTTATAATCGGTGGGATTGCCTTTGGGGTTATCACCTTTGCACGCAGCGGAGGGAACGCCGGTAATTTAATAAAAAATGCAAATAAAAAGAATTTAAAATCAGCATTAACAGGGAAAAAAGCGAATAAGGAAAATAATTCTTCGGTTATCACTTTGTCTCAGGTAGCCGGTAATGTGGAAGCAAAGTCTATGGTAGGCGATATCATTACTTTCATCAAGGATCCTGAAAAGTATGCAACGGTTGGCGCCCGCATGCCTAAGGGTGTTCTTCTATATGGTCCTCCCGGAACCGGTAAGACATTAATGGCAAAAGCAATCGCCGGTGAAGCAGGGGTTCCGTTCTATGCGATGAGCGGTTCCGACTTTGTTCAGATGTATGTAGGTGTGGGTGCAAGTAGAATCCGTAACCTGTTTAATAAAGCTAAAAAAAGTGAAAAAGCAGTTATCTTTATTGATGAAATAGATGCCATCGGTAAAAAGAGAGCACGTAACGCCTCTGCTTCAAATGATGAACGTGATCAGACGTTGAACGCCCTCTTAACAGAAATGTCTGGCTTCCATGACAATCAAGGAATCATCGTAATCGGTGCAACGAATCGACTAGATACCTTGGATGAAGCGCTCCTTCGTCCGGGACGTTTTGATCGTCACATTGAAATCGGTTTGCCGGATGTGAATGCAAGAAAGCATATACTTAATCTTTATGCAAGCAAAAAGCCCCTATGTGATGATGTTAACCTAGAGGATCTCTCCAAATCCACTGTGGGCTTTAGCGGAGCGATGTTGGAAAATCTTATGAATGAAGCAGCGATAATTGCTGCAAACGATATGGATACCATAATTAGAAACGAACATATTGAGAAAGCCTTCTATACTGTAATTGCCGGTGCTCCAAAGAGTGATCGAAGTTATATCACGGATCAGGAACGGAAAATTACAGCATATCACGAGGCAGGACATGCACTTGCAACTACTTTGTTATTGCCGGAGCATTATATCTCCAAAGTAACCATTATTCCAAGTGTAAGGGGAGCAGGCGGATTTAATTTGAGTATTCCGAAAGATACCATGTTCCAATCTCAGCGACAGTTAAAAGCAAGCATTCAGGTGTTGCTCGCAGGTCGCGTGGCGGAGGAATTAATCTTTGGTGTTGATGAAATCACAACTGGTGCAAGCAATGATATTCAGAAAGCTTCTAAAATGATTGTTGATTATCTTGATAAGTACGGCATGGATTCTGAGATGGGATTATTCAGTATCGAAGCGATTGAGGACAGTCACGATACCAAATTACTCGAGAAGTGTCGAACCTTAATGAACCAATCCTACGAAGAGATTAGAACACTTATGCAAGAAAACCTAGGTCTTCTTGAGAAGATTACACAGGAATTGCTGGAACGAGAGTCCCTCAACGGAAGTGATATTGAGAGGTTAAGTGCTTAATTTAGGGGATTTAGGTTACGAGGAAAAGCGAGGGTATTATCATCCATCAGAGACACGTTTCCACTCAATTATCGCACGTAACGGTTCATAAGGTCGTAACAGATGTTCCATCTGCTACAACCTAAGAACCGACGGCGATATATGGTCTCTTTATGGATTGATAATGCCCTCGCTTTTCCGCTTTATACTATGTTGTGATAACATTAATTATAAACAATGTCATACTTTCCCATCAGTGTATATGAAAACATAACACTTTTTTCCATCGTATTAAAGAAGAACCAGTCATACTTAATTTATTTTAGTACATACTCACAATATCAGTTTACGACGTGGATAGATAAAAATCTATGCGCTTACCTCTTTCTTTTTTCTGCGTACAAACAGGGCAAGGTATAATAAAGCATAAATTAAAAGTGATAGCACTAAAGTTTGGGTGAATATTCGCGTTATCTTAGTGGGTGTCAAAACTAAATGTGTAACAAATAGAATTATTCCTGTCGTACTAAACACATAAGAAAGAGGGATTAACCCTAACTTTAGTATTACTCGATTTTCATCCTGTTTTCGTACGAATCCATAGATGGCAAGTAATATAAATGCCAGTATTGCATTCAGATATAAGTAATTCATTAACGAATGAGTAGTAACCATTTCAAATTCAAGAGCTCGTTTATCTTTTGCTATCTTTGTTTGAGCTTTTCCATATACCAGGCTATAGTCAGGAAATCCACTTTTGTCTGCTTTCGCATGAGATATATAATAAATGGATGATTCAGGAAGTCCACTTATACTGTGGTTCGATTTTCTACCAAGTGCACCTGATATCATATTCCATAAGTTCGTATAACATCTTATATAATATGCCTGATTATCTAAATTGTTCTCATCTACGCGACCACCCATTAGCAAACTTCCTGCTATATTATTGGTTAATTGTACTATCAGCTTCCCATCCTTCTGCTTTTCAACGCTCTTGATCGCGTCCTTTTGTGATACTTCAATCGGACTGTTCATATATACGAAGGAAATCATCGCTAGATATACAATAACCAAAACCGTTGCCGCCGAAGCTATGATCATCTTTGATGCCAGTTTTTTCTTCATACTTTCAAATAGTTCTAATCGGGGGATTTTTATCACTTCCTCCTCATTCGCCAGTTCCTTTTTACAGGAGGGACATTCCTCGATATGTTCTTCCACGATTTTTCTAGAAGACTCACTCGCCAACCCTTCTGTATATAACGGAAGTAAATCCTTCACTACATTACAATCAATTTCTTGCATCATAATCCTCCATTTCGCTTCTTATTTTCGCTTTCGCCCGGTGATAGGTGACACAGGCCCAATTTTCACTTTTCCCAAACAAGTGACCAATTTGTTTAAAACTCAATTCTCCAAATATCCGTAAGGAGAATACTTCCTTGTATGGCTCTTCAAGCTTATGTATTATCCCATGGATCAACATCGAATCTTCCTCTGATGCAATCTTATGTTCTATATCAAAATGCTCCGCCTGCTCCTCTATCTCTTCCATATTCACTAACTTCTTATTCTTACGAAGATAGGAGAAATAACAATTCTTTGCTATCTGACATAGCCATACCCTCATCTCACACTTTCCTTTAAATTCATTGAGAGATTTCATTGCTTTTAGGAAGGTTTCTGATGTAATATCCTCCGCTATCTGCTCATTCCCAGATAGACTCTTGATATAGAGATATACATCTTGAAAATATACATGATAGATCCCTTCAAAATTGATCACTATTTCACCTCCTCCTTTATAAGACGCATAGGTTAATATAATCTTACAAGAAAACGAAAAAAATCTCAAAGTCAGGTTTATAACTTTGAGATTTATGTATTAAGTCGTATGTAGTTTTGTAATTTAATTGTAGCAGTAATTGATATCTTTGTAACTGTTATTGAGGTCTTTTATTCCATTCATATGTTGCGGTATTATTGTACCGCTGTATTTGTCGGGCGTAAGCCTATTGCAGTACTATATAGGACAGTAAGCTCCACTCTACGATTTTTCTTTCTGCCATAATCGGTACTATTCGAAGCCTTGGGATGGTATTCACCATAACCTACTGCGGATAATCGATTACCATTCACCTTCTCTGCAGCAACTAGGAACTCAGTTACATTCGCTGCACGGGCTGCTGACAGTTGCCAGTTAGAGGAGTAGAAGTTTTGTGAACTAATAGGGATATTGTCCGTATAACCCTCCACTACGATGGGATTATTAACTCTATTTAGTAATACGGATATCTGTTCTAGTCCTTTTTTCAAATCATCCTTTAGGTCTGCCTTACCACTATCAAAGAAAACATCATTTGAAAAGGTAACGGTCAACCCTCTGTCTGTAATCACAGTACCACTCGCATCCGTAATATGAAGATTGTCGAGGATTGAATTAATTCCTTTGGCTAAATTCTTCATATCCTCCTTGGTAGTGAGGGTAGTACCTGCACCACCGGTGGGAGCTGGTGTTGAAGCACTTGGATTTTCTTTAATTGTATTACCATTATTATCCAAAACGCCGGATGTTCCATCAAAAACGCTGATACCGTTGCCATCACCTAAGGACTGGTTTAAGGCTTCTGCTAATTGATGATACTTCGACTGGTCAACATTACTGATCGCATAAAGAACGATGAATAATGCCAGCAAAAGTGTAATCATATCAGCATAGGTAAGCAGCCATCTTTCACTGTTCTCCTTCTTCTGTTTGACCTTCTTTTTCATCCTCTAGGTATCCTTTCAGCTGTTCTCTCATAAATGCCGGGTTAGATCCTCCACGAAGTAGCTGAATACCCTCAAGCATCATGTTTTTTGCCATAACTTCATCAGAATTTATTTCCTTTAGTTTTGATGCCATAGGAAGATATACTAGGTTTGCAAAAGCAACACCATAAAGAGTAGCGATGAATGCAACACCAATCTTGTGACCTAATTCACTAACCTCTCCACCTAATTCACCAAGTACACTTACCAGACCCATTACGGTACCGATAACACCCATGGTCGGAGAATAACCACCTGCACCTTCAAAAACAGCAATTGCTTTCTCGTTTTCATGTTCCATATTGATGATTCTTGTTTCAAGAATCTGTCTAACTACCTCTTCATCCGCACCGTCAATAACCAGACGGAGACCGGTAACTATGAATTCATCCATCTCACGGTTTTCCAGCTCTTGTTCTAATGCCAGCAAACCATCTTTTCTTGCTATTGTAGATAATGCCATAAAAGTATTTAGTATTTCTAGACGATTAATCTTTTTATTATTAAATACTTTACCAACTGAACTTGGTATCTTTTTTAATGAGCTCGTCGGGAATGATAAACCTACCGCACCAATCGTACCACCAAATACGATCATTGCAGCGGTATATTGCCAAAGTGATGCAAGGCTACCTCCTTCGAAAAGGAACGCTGCAACCATCATACCAAACGCAAAAATCATACTTAGCAAAGCAACTATATCCATATTACTGTCCTCCGGTTCTTCTATAACAATCTTGTGTAGTCTTCATATATCGAAGCATTGATTTTAATTAGAATAATGCTTTGACGAGCAAAAGCTTTTAATAGTCAAAAACTCCCCACTGTCGTCTTGATAATATGTTTATCGACAATTATGTCCTATTTCATAAGATAAGTTTTGTAATTTCTTAAATTTATTGCGATATATTATAATACTTTTTTTCTTTTCCTTTTTTATCAAATGCATCATTGTAACCAACAAAACGATAATCCTTGATTAAATCACTATATGGAGATTGCTCGGAAAATGTATGTAATTTATTCTCCTTATCAATATAATAGAGTCCGTTAACCACCGGAATATCCTGATAGAGCTGGCTTAAGTATTGATTATATACTGTGCCCTTTAACCCTGCTGTATTCAACAGATAAGAGGAGAGAAAATTGGCACTGGTCTTACTAATCGCTTCTTTATTTGGTATATCATAATTTGACCAAAGAATAAATGGTACTTGATACTTATGATACATTTCATCCTGATCCGACAACTTCTCCTGTCCCTCAAGAAGATTATAGATTTCCGAATATGCAATGGGCTGGTGATCTCCAAATAATAATATGATGGTATGCTCGTCCTGTTTAGAAAAATAGTCAATTAGTGCTTGGAACGCCTTATCTGACTCACGAACCAGACTTAAGTACTGGCTAGTTGAAGAAAACTCTGGATGATCGGTTAACCTCACTGTATTATCATCATCAAATAATTGCTCATCCGAATAACCACCATGATTTTGCATGGTCACATTAAAGATAAAAACCGGATTATGTTTTCCCTTGTCCTTGTATTCCTGAATAATTTTATTATAGCTATCCCTATCACTGATAAAATTACGGATTAATTTCGGGTTTTTAAAATCGTCAATAGACAGAAAGTCGTCAAATCCCAATAAAGGATATACCATATCTCGCTTATAGTTGCTTGGAGCATTGGGGTGGATTGCCACATTATAATAACCTTGATCCTTAAGCGTTCTGGCTAGAGAATCCGTAGGCTTTGTTACAAATTGCTGGTAAGGTACGCTGTTTTGGGGCATGACAGCCATACTGTTACCAGTGAGAAATTCATATTCTGTATCGCTGGTACCACCTCCAAAAACAGAAGTAAAGAGGCTACCCTTTACAGTATTTTTCTGTAACGCTCGAATATTTGGCATATATGGCATGTTCGTTTTTAAATCCGTAACCAGGCTCAAATCCGAAAATGCCTCATTCATAATCACGATAATATTTGGTTTATCTTGCTTATTCGTATTTATATCATTCTTATCCTTTTTAGATGCGTCTTCTAATAACTGACTCGCCTTCTTCGCTGTATATCCCTCCGGCTCTTTCGCACTCATTGCCTCTACATTTGCAACAAAACCAAACGCCGTACCATAATTGCAATAGGTGTATTTTGGAGCAAAATAGTCAATTACCCGAATCTTTGTTTTAATCAAATCCGTTGCAAAAAAGAGATTTATAATAAATGTAGCAAATGCCACATAACCGGCGATAACGATTACTCGATTAATAATGGCGGGTTTACGTTCCACCTTCTCAAGTTTAAATCCAAGCACAAACACAAAAAACATAATTAGTGTGGCAATAAGAAAACCCTCAGAAAATCTAACATTGTAATTTGAGGCCACACTCATACCTGTCTGCCAGGCAAGTAGATCACTTGGCAACACCGGATTTCCTCGAAATAAAAACACAAAATAGTTGAGTAATGAAGCCACATAAATCGCCACATTACAAAGAATTAGGGTTATCTTGCTGTCTCTTATCAGCGCAAATACGAGATAATATATCATTGCATACCAAACAAGATTATAGAAGCTATAATCTTTAAACATGTCCAAGTTAAAATTGCTTACCATAATCTCAACAATTAGAAATGATGCGATAGGAGCCAATAATACTAAGATGCCTCCAATCCACCGCGAGTATTTCTTATAAAAATCCCTAATCTTATTCATCTGTGTCATAGCTATTATAGTCAACAAAACCCAGAGAAGGATAATGATATAGGTGGATGGTTTGTTGATTTTTACATCCTGCTTAATATAGATAGACATTACAAAGATAAAATATACACTTAACAGGTAAAGGGGTATTCTGTCTCGCTTTTTCCAGAGTAACTTAATCTCAAACTTTTTATTCTCCGCCATAATTGCTATATTCCTCATTTTCTATGTAATAGTAGTATACGATCATGCTTTATGGTACAGATTGTATAACAACGTAGTATAATTTACAATCATTATACGCCTTCTTACACTATATAAAAAGATGATTTTTATGTCAACCGGAAGAATACTCATAAAAATCGGGCAGGAAAAACTTTGATATAACCCTAAAGTTTTCTCCTGTCCGATCGAGTTCATTTGCACATATACCTATTCATTCTAACATTTATGTCGTTCCTTTGAGTTAGTTTGTGCCGAGGATTTCGCAGGCACAAACTTCGAAGTGTGAATTATGCTTTTTATAATTCACACTAATTTCCCTACAACCGGGAGAAGCTCCAGTACCTGCTGCATTCCTGAATGGCAGATTGAAAAATCTTCACTATGATTTTGCCCGGCAATCAGTCCAAAATGCAACCCACCTGCCCAATGAATATTGCCACTAACATCATAGACATTACCATTTACCGATACATAAGCCGGATTCCCGCCTACTCCATTGTATTGAGCCAGTTCACTGACTGTAAACTCTCTTAATGGTTGTTCCGCGGTAGCGGCCTCATTTAGTGGAGGGTCATTTAACTGTTCATCTGTAACCAGAGCAAGCAGCTCATCAACCGCCTCTTCCATCTGTATTTTATACGCCAATTTTTGATTATCTGTTCTGGCGAATGTGTTCAGCCTACTACATCGTGATACTTCCATTACGATATCATACACCTTACCTCTTAATTCTTTTTCACTCATATTAATATCCATGCCCTTCCCCATAACCTGCATACTTTGACGCTGGCACATATTTCTGTGTGGAAAGTCTTGCTTCCATAATGATAAATTGTTATTACTCCCTCAAAAGCGTTATCTGCTTGATATAATTCAATACATCCTCGGCGCATTGTGGAAATTGATTCTGCAATTTTTCACTCAAACCATATTGGAAGCTAATATCAGCAATCTGAACTTCTAATACAGTTCCCTCTATCTTTGGTAAGTACAGCTTAATCAGCTCAAGGAAACTGATACTGTGCCCCGATACGTCGTTCTTAGAAGAAGTTATCTCTTCAAGGGGAACTATATTTATTTTTCCTGCTGTTGCCCCAAAGTCCGCTGCATCTACAATTATAATATAATCATCCTCTTGGATATTCGTGATACAGTAACCGATATCTGTTTCTCCATAAATCACTTCTATCCCAAGCCCGGACAGTTCCTCCTGCAATGTTGTTGCCAGATGAATCCCAATTCCGTCATCACCCATGAGTACATTCCCCATAGCAAGTAGTTTTCTACTCATACAGGAACCTCAACCGTCTTAATCACCTTGTCATGGCTAATTAGATGTGTCGCACAGGATACACATGGATCGAAGGATCGCACAATTCTTCCGATTTCCACCGGGCTTTGAATATCATTAATATAGGTATCCAGTAACGATCTCTCAATTGCTCCGGGTACACCATTCGCATCCTTTGGTGATAGATTCCAGTTTGAAGGGGTGACGGTATCATAATGCTCAATCACTTTATTCTTAATACTAACCCAATGTCCCAGAGCCCCTCTCGTTGTGTCAATCAGCCCAGCCCCTAACGCCTCATCCGGCATTGTAACGGGTTTTTGGTTATTGGGAAGAAGTTGAATCCTTTTCATTAATTCACTCATAATTCGAATTATTTTGTCTGCTTCCAATGTTCTGGCCATAATGCGATCCATGCAGGAATTACCACCTTTATATTCGCCAGATATCAACATTCTGGCTAATGGCCCTACCTCCATTGGAAGATCATTATATCTTGGAGCCTTTATAAAAGTATAAGCCCCCGGCTTATTCATATCCGCTTCATCCGGGTCTTCATTTTTATACCAGGAATAACGAACCTGTTCACTGATCAACTGCGGTTCAAAAGCATAGTGAACCCCATTCGATAACACACCAGGATATACATAGGATATCTGAGGATCATCATAATCGAACACTCCATAGCTCATAAAATTCGGGTAGGAAAAACCCATCTGATAATAATCAGGGTAATAGTATCCTATCATCTCAGTATCTTCTATCATTCTGGTTGAGATAAAGGACTGTAAGCGTTGAATGATTGTTCCCATTTTAGCTATTTTAAATGCTGTAAGATCACAAGTCACTCCTCCCACAAAGATGCCTTGGTGATGGGGTGCCTTTGCGCCGATCACTGCTTGACCCTCATGAGCAAGCTTACTCATCTCTATTCCTAATTCGTAATCCTCCTCCATTCTTTTATTCACTTCCTCCGGCAATCGAAAATCATGATACTGTGTCACGTTAGCAACCATCGGTTTCATAATCTTTGCAAAGCTTGGGAGCACCATTAGATAAAAATGTCGTAAATGATTTTGAATATATTCAAAACCGTGAATAATATCTCGTAGATAACGATCATTTAATGTAGACGGTGTCTGAAGAGCTTCATCAAGTGCAAGTGTCGAGGCATAGGCATGTGCTGCTGAGCAGATTCCGCAGATTCGTTCCGTGAAAAATATTGCATCCAGAGGATATCTCCCCCTCAACATTTTCTCAAACCCCCGATACAACAGCCCTCTCGCCTCAGCAGAGATTATCTTGTTCCCCTCCACCTCTGACCTAATTTCCAAATACCCGCTGATTCTTGTAATTGGATCTATAATTATTTGTGCCATATTCTTCTCCATAACTATGCCCTAAAGCATATTCCTTTAATACCTTACAAATGGCTCCGTTTCATCTGGAAACCCGGGGTGACCACATCCGATACAGTTCGTGTTATTACCAATCGGCCAGTTTACATAGCTGTTCCACTTCGTACGCGGACACTCTGTTTTTGTAATTGGACCCTTACATCCAATCAAAAACATACAAGCATCCTCTCCAAAGGACTTTGCAAAAATACCTGCATCAAACATTCCTCTTCTGGTACAGATATCATGTATTGTGTGGCTGTAAAAAATAAGTGGACGTCCTTGATCATCCAAATCCGGCATACCATAAGTACTTAGATGAGCAACCGTACCGATTACCCAGTCCGGATGGCAGGGACAGGTAGGAAGACGGACCACCGTTCGATTTATGACATCACTAACACTCTTACATTCGGACGGATTCGGGCGTGCTGCCGAGATACCCCCATAGGATGCACAGGTTCCTACACACACGATATATTTTGCCTTTTCACCAGCTAGCTGAACCGCTTCATAGGCTGTGATATTCCTGCCTTGGTAATTTGCAACAATGTTGTACAATCCATTCTCCCTCATAGACACCGCTCCATCCACGAGAAGAATAAAATCAGTATCCAGGGTATTTAAGAAATCCTCATATGCGGCATCTCCTTCATTTCCCATAATACTATTTGAATATGTTAGATTAACGATATTCGTCAGAACTTCGTAAGTATTCGGAATGTCAGCATTTAAAAAGGACAGGATATTACCGGAGCATCCGGTTGTTTCAAGCCAAATTGCATTCATCTTGGGAATTTCTTGTTGCATAATCTTAAGTGTTGCTTCCTGAGCAATTCTTCTAGCTGTTAATTTTCTTTGATCCAGGTATAAACATGATTCATCATCCACCAATGCTTATCCTCCTAGGTTTAACCTTAATTCATTTATATCTTAATATAAGAAAGAATATGCCACTGTTTCGTATTTATCGTATCAGAACCTTATAATAAAGGTAGGGCTTGATCATAGGTGGTAATTAGTTCTATCGGTGTCACCTTACAGATCTTACGGTCATACGTGTATAATCCATTAACTTCATCCTCTACATCTGAAATCTGAGTATAAACTGCTGCCGATAATCCCTTATCAATTAATGCTTTAATGTCCCGCTCCAAAAGCATATGGTAAGCATTATTAAAATCCTCCATCGTTAAATAAATACGATATCCAAATATTTGATTGGAAAAGGTATGTTCCTTAATAAAACATGCATACCCGCCGTATTCCGACAGAATATACGGTCTGTTTTTTATATTAGCCTTCATTGGATGAAAATAATTATGTATGCTCTCGAAATCACCGCTCTTTTGATCGAACCAACCACTTGCATGATCCACAAGACGTGTGGTATCGAGATCTCGAATAATCTCATATATTTTAACTGCATCAAACTGTCCCCACCCTTCATTAAATGGCACCCATAGAACGATAGATGGGTAATTATATAAAAGTTTAACAGTCTCTTTGCACTCAATAATCCATTCGTTACGCCCCTCCTCACTTTTTCGTCCAAACATACGGTAATGATGATCCTTAATCTTGCTGGCAAGCCAGGGTAAAAGTGTTGGTATATATCCGACCAACAGAGTGTGATAGCTTTCCCCACCATTCACCATATCCTGCCACACCAGCATACCTAGTCGATCACAATGGTAGTACCACCTCTGAGGTTCGATCTTAAGATGCTTACGAATCATATTAAATCCCAGTCGTTTCGCCTGCATTATGTCAAATATGAATGCTTCATCACTGGGCGGGGTATATAAGCCATCCGGCCAGTACCCTTGATCCAGTACACCATTTTGAAAATATAGCTGATTATTCAAATAAATTCTAGGAATTCCCTTATCATCCTTCCTAATTTCAATCTTTCTCATTGCAAAGTAGCTCTCCACCTTATCCTCACCTACGCGGATCACAAGTTCATATAAATGGGGATTTTCAGGACTCCAGAATGTAAAGTCTGGCATAGGAATTGTGATAAACTGCGATACGCTCTGCATTACTCCAAGTAATTTTTGGTCTTCGTATATCCCGACCTCGAATACGATTCCGGACAGCTTTTCAAAATCAAGATCATCGTTTACATACACTTCCAGTTTAACTGCTCCTTGATCTACTAATGGTGTGATTCGAAGGGATTTTATATATAAATCAGGTACCCATTCCATCCATACCGTCTGCCATATTCCACTTTGGGCGGTGTAAAACATCCCTCCCCTCTTTTGTTTCTGCTTCCCCCTGCTGTGGTAGGAAGTATCCGATACATCAATTACTTTTAAGGAAAGCAGGTTAACACCCAGCTCCAGCTTATCAGTAATCTCCACCTCAAAGGGTAAGTATCCTCCCATATGTTCCATCACTTTTTGATGATTAATATAAACCTCACAAAACTGATCTACTGCCCCGAAGTGGAGAATGCAGCGTTTACCCTTAGGTTTTCGTTCAATCATTACAATACGTTCATACCAAAGTATTTCTTCCGGCTCTAGCTGCCTGTAAACCCCAGATAGTACACTTTCCGGAGAATATGGAACAAGAATCTTTCCATCGTAGGTAGGTGGCATGACCGGTTCCGTTGAGATGCAGTAATTCCAATAGCCATTTAATATAGTAAAGTTATCCCTTTTTAACTGCGGCCTCGGATATTCTATCAGAACAGCCTCCGGATTAATATGCTCTCCCCAAGGAGTATATAATTGATTTATATTCATCCCTTTTTCACTAAATCGCATTGTTCGAATGGCATCTTTTAGTTTCATAACAACCCTCCCGGAGTTACCCAAGTAATGATCAAAATCAGATATTTTCCACTACTTCTACATATATATGTTAAAAGAAGGTAATCTAAGGACACCTCCCTATGAAAAAAGTTAAAATATTCTGTATACTCCTAATAATTATCGGGATAGCTCTCTTTGCCTGCACCTACTTTTTTATACCTTCGGTATCCGTAATCTTCGGCTGGTGCATTGGTATGGCTTGTTCCTTGGTTATACTTGGCGCCGGCTTTCTGGTAAATGTCATGTATCATAACGCTGATTCTTCCTCTCCCGCTTCCGAAAACAATTCTGATATGTCCAAAGAATATACCAAAGAAAAGTCAGGCTATCTTGTATGTAAAATCATGAGTCTTATTCTATGCATTTATATTCTCATTTTGGAAAAATTAAATGTAAATCAGACAATTCTATATTTAAGTATTGCACTTCTAGTAGTACAGTATCTGTTAAATTTAATCCTCTATCTACATTTCTCAAGGAAAAAAGATAATTAATGATAATATGTCGCATTATGCAAGTGAAGGCATAGAATATAATAGGATTCAAAACCGAATTCAATACGATATTGTAAGATGATTCTGGAGGTTAGGATATGTTATTAGATGAACTAAGCAAATTTATCGGTCAGACCGTTACGATATTTACTACCAGCGGTGGAGCCTCCGGCTTCGGCTTTACCGGTGTTTTACTTCGGATTAATCTCAATTTTATCACCTTAGTAAATAGACTTGGTTCACCGCCAAACACCTCAGTGGGTGAAGTACCCTGCGACGCAGTAAGTAAATGTGATAATCACGGGAGAATGATCTTTGTTGTTTCTTCCTTATGTGACATACCACTTAACAAAATCGCAGCATTTTGTCATAATGCACTTAATTAATTAGATATTTTACACATACCAGAAATTTGGTAAATGAATAGTAAAGAAAGTAAATAGGAGGTATTAATATGTCATGTTCATGCAGAGATAGATCAAACGGAAGTGGTGGAACGGGAGCTGGCAATTCACTTGTTGCTCATATGCGTCGATTTATCGGTTCTACCGTAACTGTATTCACTACAAGCGGTGGAGCATCCGGTAGTGGATTTACCGGCGTTCTTTTAGCTGTTAATCCTGAATTCATTCGTTTGGTAACGGATTTTGGTATGGCACCGGCTAATCCCTTGGGTGACGAAATGGATGGTTCCATCGGAAGCAGTAGCCTAAGTAGTGGAAGTAGTAGTGGTGGTAGTAATCATTGTCGACCGGTAGGTTCCGTAGTCGATATTCCAGTTAATCGAATCGCCGCATTTAATCATAATGCACTATAATACGTGCCTCACAAATTGTTAGTAGCCATAAAGATTAGGGTGATTATCACATTTTGGCTATGAAAATGGGATGTAGCAAAATAAATAATTTGTAGGAATAATGTTATATTGCCATACCACACTGTATGGAAGACAACTGTGTGTGAGGCATTTAATATTGTTCCGTAATAGAATTATTATTTTGCAACATCCCTTTTTTAGTCAGGAGTTTAATAAACAATTTAATTTATGAAGGCTCCACTACATTACAAATGTTCGTTATTGTGGATATGACAAGATAATTTCCATCTCGCCGAATAGTCGATATTGTCCGTAATTAGCAGGAAGGATAAAGCTATCCCCCTTTTTTATTTGATGTTCATCGATCAAACCTTGTCCGTTAATTACAGTGAAATTCCTGAACTTTTGATCTTGTATAAATTCCGCATCACCATGGAGAATGAGTTTTTCTACCGTGTAATAGTCACATTGAATCAACTCTGTTATTTGATAATTCTTGGTCACTATATCTTTCCCAACGAACTCCACATCCGTATGCGGGCATTGTATTACATCCAAGCTCTTCTCGATATGAAGCTCTCTTTGTTGTCCTTGCTCTAATCTACCGTAATCATATAAACGATATGTGATATCGCTGTTTTGCTGCGTCTCTAAAATTAATGTTCCATTTTTTATGGCATGAACAGTTCCAGGCTCTATTTGAAAAAAATCTCCCGTAGATACCGGTCGAACCCGAATTAGCTCTTTCCACTTGTCCGAATCAATCATCTCTCTCAGTTCCTGCTTATCTTTCGCGTTATGACCGATTATGATTTCTGCATCTTGCTCACAATCCAGAACATACCAGCATTCCGTCTTGCCTAATGCTCCGGATTCCTTCTGCTTTGCATACGAATCATCCGGATGTACCTGAATACTTAAATCATCCTTCGCATCAATGATTTTAACTAACAAGGGAAATACTTCTCCCTCCATATTACCGAATAACTCGCGGTGGTTATCCCATAACCAACTTAATTTCTTACCCTGATAACGTCCGGCTTTAACCGAACAGTCTCCATTCTTATGAGCACTGATTGCCCAACATTCCCCTGTATGGTCATTCGGAATATCATAACCAAAATCAGTGGAGAGTTTACTCCCACCCCATATCATGGATTTAAATTCTGGCTTTAAATATATGATTTCTCTCATGGAATCCCCTTATATCTGTTAAATTCAACATTAACTCACTTTTCTGATTCTATGATGAATAGTACTAATTGTCAATATTGAATCAATAGGGCTGTGGTAAAACAAATTATCAACTTGAATCATGTTATATTGCCTAATACATATTCTTACAAACAGTGTAATATGGTAATACAGCATTAATTTTGTTGATTAATTGCTTTGCTACAGCCCTATATTGATTTTTTATGTAGTTTCTCCTTAATCTCACTAACTCATCTAAAATCTAATAATTACGTCTATACAAATCACATGATATTGCCCGTCATTATTCTCAACTGCGTAGGACAAGGTCTTGCATAGTCCACCAGTTGCAGTGGAGATGTATTCGAGCGAAGAATACCACTTATCTTTATTCTTGATTGCCTCTCTAAAATACTTTTTCGCAGAGTGATTATCGCCAGGCATCGCCGGTTTAAAGTTTTCATCGTTCTCTATCATGATATCCGGATTCATAATTGTATGACTTAGTTGATATCCTTCTGAATCAATCAGATATAAGCACTCAAAATCCTTTTGGTTTTGGATTGCTTCTTCTAAAACTTCATCTACGTGATTTTGGCCGGAGGTTCTCTTTAATTGATCAAATAGTTTCTTTAAAAATACTGAATTAATCGATTCAATGCCATTATTTTGTACATTACAGCTTCCCTGACTTTCTAATCGATAGTTTGACATGATTTTCTTCAAATCAGCAGATAGTTCAGACAAATTGGTGGCTAATGCACTGTTTTCTTCTGCAAAAGCTGCATTATTTTGAACAACACCGGATATATCCGTTATAATCGTAGAAGTATCTTTTAGGCTATTTGCTTGAACTTCAGAAACCTCAGCAATATTTTCACATAGATTACTTACATTTTTAATGGACTTGTTTATACTCTTGAAGCTTTCTGCGGTTTTATATGCGATTTCCACGCTTTCATCCGCAGTTTGAATGCTATTATTGATTAGAGATGTCGTCTCTTTTACTGCTTCAGCACTTTTATCAGCCAGTTTTTTAATCTCACTTGCAACCACTGAAAAACCCTTACCGGAATCACCAGCACGAGCTGCTTCTATCGCTGCATTAAGTGAAAGTAACTTGGTCTGTTCTGCCAATCCACTAATTAATGTTACCACTTCCGATATATCCTGAGAAGATTGCTGTACCTTCTGGATAGATTCTAACATCTCACCCATATATGCTGTACCTTCTTGTGCTTCTTTCTTAATCTCACCAACACTGCTAGATGCCATATGCGCATTCTTCGCATTATCTGAGGTCTGCTCCGTTATCCCGTACACTGTTTCCGTTAAATCATTAATTAATCCGGCCTGTTCCGTCGCATTTAGCGCCGTCTGAGTAGCCCCTGCATCTACCTGACTGCATAATAAATCTATCTCGTAAGTCAAATGATTAATCTCTTCAAAGGAATGATTTAAAGAATATCGTATTTTATGAAGTGCATTCTTAATTGGTACAAAGTCACCTTGATAATTAAGGTTGTTTGAAGAATTAACGGTCATATTGCCAGCTGACAAATGTGCTAATATATGAGCAATTTCATTAATATAATCATTAAACGTTGCGCTAATTTGATTGATATCCTCTGCCAGATCTCCTAATAGTGAATATTCCTTAGAGTTAATAGAAATATCCAAATTACCGCTAACCAATTGATGTGTGTTTTTAATTAATTCTAATGCTTCCGTGGTCATTCTATTCAAATCCTGTTTTTTTCCCATAAAACTCCTCCGTTCCTCATCCGTAAAAATACAAAAAGGCAGTGAGTTTAAGCCTCACTGCCTGATATTAATATAAAATACAAGCTGTACATTGTCAATGCAAAAAAATTGTTCTAATCACTTATTCAATGATTGCTATGATTTCTACTTCGCAAAGTACATCCTTAGGCAACTTCTGTGCAGCAACACAGGATCTTGCCGGTTTTCCTATGAAATATTCTGCATACACCTCGTTAAAGGCAACGAAGTCATCCATACTCTTAAGGAAACAAGTGGTTTTTATTACATTTTTAAATGAAATTCCTGCTTCATCTAAAATTGCAGATATATTTTTCATAACCTGAGTCGCTTGCTCTTTAATGCCGCCCTCTACGATATCACCGCTCTCCGGATTAATCGGAATCTGGCCGGATGCGAATAACATATTTCCATGTATTAATGCTTGTGAATAAGGTCCGATTGCAGCCGGTGCCTTATCTGTTTGGATTACCTTAAACATAATCTACCTCCATATCAACTTTTCACTCATTATAATCATAATCATTAAAAATGGCAATACGTCAGGTTAATTATTACTTTTTCCATAAATTTTATTTTGCAGCGCAATAACATTCTTGTCAAAATCAATTCCAAGTACGGACATACCCCTAACTCTTAACCCCTTATATGCACCATCCATCGGAATACGGAATTGTTCCACATCGTACTTCAAATAGGTTGGAGCACCAAATACATACGATAGCATTTCCCCTTCTGATAGATTCGTAGTAACATCCGGCAATATTTTGTTCAACAGCTTATTCAGCTGTAATACATTAAGAGATTTTGCCTTAATATAGATCTGCTCCAATACTCTTCTTTGTCTTGCAGTCCGTTCAAAGTCAGAATTTCCGACATATCGATTTCTGGAATATCCCAAGGCTTGCTTACCACTTAGTGTCAATTTACCAGGTTTTGTTAAATAACCTGATGTCTCCGGTTGATTTGTTAACTTGTTAATCTCAAGAATATATTTATTGATTACAGGAATCTCTTTCTTTGATACATCGAGCGTTACACCACCTACGGAATCTACGATATCAATAAAGGAAAAGAAATTAATATATGCATAACGGTCAACCTTAACCTTAAAGTTTCCTTCAATCGTTTTAATTAATAAATCTGCTCCTCCAAAGGCAAACGCTGCATTAATTCTATTATTCTTATGTCCATCAATTTGAACAAAACTATCTCTCATAATAGATGTTGCTATAATCTTTTTGGTTTTTTTATTAATTGAAACCAATATCATCGAATCGGATCTGCCTCTGCTATCATCCTGTCTCGAATCAATACCAATCAAGAGTACGTTAAATACATCCTTAGACGACATCATCGGGATTTTACTTCCATTTTCTGCGTTATTAATGTCTTCTTGTGACGAATCCGGTCCCTCCGAATCCTCTGGCTCCGGTGCTAATTCATCATCCGTAATTGTCGGAACCGGGTCTTTATTTGTTACAACATTCATTTTTCCATAATATATATGAAATACCAGTAGTATGGTCAATACCACCACCAGAATTGTTGAAACGATAGCAATACCAGCTATAATAAGCTTCTTTTTCCTTGTCATTTTTTTCTTTGTTTGTATCTTCTTTGAAGTTCCCATTCTTTACCTCTCTTTTCTAACTATGATAATGGCTTATTGTACCTATCATTCAATCATAGTTTAAGTATCCAACCATTATAATGATATTAGAAAATTTTTGCAATACCATAACATAAAATGTAAAACTTATGTCACAAAACGTAAAACATATGTAATCAATCCTTATTAAAATCTAATTCCATCTTATTTTTTGATTTACGTCTCTCACTTCCATACCTACCATAACCATAACCGTAGCCGCCGCTGTATCCATAACCACTGATTCCCGACTTAGCCCCATTGATGACACTTCCAATCATCTCAATATTACTGCTCTCAGACAGACTTTCAAGACTCTCCAAGATTTGGTTTACTTTGGCATAATCCTGCTTTACTACATAGATCAACCCATCCACAAATCTTGATAGAACTGAAGTATCGGATACTACAGCAGAGGGAGCTGTATCAATAATAATTACATCAAACATCTCCTCCAGCTGCTTTAAAATCTCCTCCATCTTGTTCGAACCGATTATCTCACTGGCATTTGCAACTGAGGTAAAGGCAGCAAGAACCGTTATTTTATTCTCCTCACTATATTGAAGAGCATCAGAAAGCTCTGCCTCTTCACATAGTACCTTCTCCAGTCCAGTTGCCTCATACTGAAGTGATGCCATCTTATAGATCGAAGGTTTATGCAAATCACAATCTACCAGTACTACCTTCTTCTCCTGCTCTGCAATTGCAAGTGCTAAATTAAAGGCGAATGTGCTTTTTCCTTCCCCACTTAATGCACTGGTGACAAGAACTGACTTCATAGAGTGATTATTCATCGCTTTTTCCACTCTGGTTCTTATCTTATAGATACATTCCTTGTACCAAGGTGTAACTTTATCATTTTGAATCGAAACAATTTTATATGATTTCTTTCCTCTTTTTTTAAACACTACCTCTGGTAACAAGCCCAGGTTCTTCAAACTCGTTAATTTCGTCAAATCCTCTTCTTTATGAATGGTTCTTCTGGTAAAGGCATAAGCCAAAAGAAGGATTAACCCCACAACAGCTCCCGGTATCGCTCCTTTTACCAAACTTCGTTTATAATCCTTTTTATTATCAGGTGCGCCCGGAACCCCTGTTTGATCAAGCATTGTTAGATGAGTACTCCCCACCACCGGCTCCGCTAACTTAGGATAATTTTTTATAACGGACTGAAGCACATCATGCGCTCTCTGTGCATGATCCGATACAACATTTATGGTAAATAGATTGGTGTTCTCAATATTCTCTGCCGTTATATCCTCCGATATATAATCCAGTCCCAAATCCTTTCTTACAATATCCTTCAAGATACCATTCGTTATAATATAGGGAAATGTCTTTGACATTAGGGTCGCCTTCGTGTTTTCCTCAAGCATAGAGGTATCCTTTGTATCCGAAGTCAGGCTAACCGTAAAAGTTGCACTGGCAGTATAATAAGGGGCATAGTTTTTATATTCCATATAGCAGGATATACCAGCTGTTATCAATATCAGAAGAATCATAATCCACCATAAACGTTTGATTCCTTTCAGAAGATCACCAAATAGAACATATAAATCAATCACGTTCTCGCTTTCTTCCATACTATTATCGTAATCTTTCATCATTACCTCCGCTTCTGAGTATGAGATTAGAGTAAGGCCACTTCATACACACTATTTAATCTTTTCGTATCCCAGTTGATTGTTATTTTGAAAGGGAAGCAAGTTATGCGGTTGATTTATCTGTTTTTTGATAATAACTCTGGTAGGTGTATGAATCACCGTATCCTTGCTTTTGTCCAATCGATAGCTTACGGACATCATTATACACACAACCAAGTAATTCCGAGCCACTGTTGCTTAATATATCAATTGCATCATTGATAAACCCGGTTCTTGCCTTACCCTGTCGTACAACTAATAATGAAGTGTCCGCCAGATCTGCTAATATTTCCGCTTCTGCTGATACGGATAAGGGTGGAGCATCGATTATAATATAATCCATCACTTTTCTGGCTACTTCGATAAAAGTTTTAAAGGATTCTTTGGTTAACATATCCGCAGAATTATCATATCTTTTACTCCCAAGAGCCATGTATAATCCATGATCCTCATCAAAGGATACTATCTCCTCAAATGTTGTGTTTTGAAGCATGTTATTCCCGATTTCATGCTCTTCATCCACTCTCTTTTGCATTATTTTATGTACGGCAGGCTTACTTAGATCTCCGTCAATTATCAAAACATACTCTGATTTTTGTGCCAATGCCAACGCCAAATTTACTGCTATCGTTGATTTCCCTTCATTCTCCATCACACTGGTAATCAATAATACTTTATTGGATTTTAAAGAAGCCTTGTATTCAAACTTTGCTCTCATCTTTTTGAAACTTTCCGCAAAGGTAAAGCTCACCGTTGGGCTGGATAATAGAATACTCTTCTTTCTTCTATGAAGTCTGGCTCTCCAGGTCTTATACTTCTTTTCATGATTAACCACACCAAATAGCTTTGTATCTAATTTTTTTGTTACTTCTTTTTCATTTTTTACATTATCCCTAGTTATTGACAGGACTGACAAGAGCAGTATCATTGCAGCTGCCCCAATCAGAAAGGATATCTTAAAATTCTTCGAATTATCAAGAACATTGCTTGGATTCGTAGGTACTACGGGTGATTCCATTAGATCTAAAATAGCACTTCCATACATGGAGTCTGTGACAGCGGTATAATTCTTCATAATAGAGGAGATGATGTGATAAGCCATATCCGGTTCTTTTGAAGTTACTGACAGCTCTAATAAATCAGTTTCCGGAACAACCAAAGCCAAAATCGTACCCTCCACCTTATCCGTACCAATATCTTTCGCGACCTTTTTCTTTAGTACATTACTGTCAAATATCTTAGTTAAGCTGGTTGCCACCGTAGATGCGGCATCTAGATTTTGAAACGTGTTGTCCTGTCCTTTTGAAGTTACAACGAAAGTGGCCTTCGTTGAATACATTGGTTTATAAAGAATATTCGTAGTAACATAAGTGACCATCGCCACAGTCAGACCGAAGATAATAACCACCCATAAATCCCTAAGTAGACTACGAGCGATATCTAATACATCAATTTGAAGTTCATCATCTTGGCTATTATGATTTAAATTCGACATTCTTTTCTCCTATTCTTCCACAACAACTATTAGTTTAGTGTTTCCGCTTAAGCCATCTTTCGTCGTCAGTGTATAGTCCACATTGTAAACTCCTACTTTTGTTGCATTCACATCAGATTTCACCGAAATATCGTCCTTGGAAATCATATTTACTGCTCCGTTAGAGGATTGTTTCTTAGAGAACTCATACTTTTCGCCATTTACTGAGGCGGATTTAATATAATCTTTCGCACTAAAGTTTGAACCTTTTTTTATGTATATAATGTAATTTGATAATTGTATATCCACTAATGTGTTCTTCATTGAATCAGGATAAGAAAACTCCACATTAGCCGGTAAAAATGTAGTTTGTCCTGCACTGTTTGTCACCTGAAATTCAATTAAGTATTTACCCTCTTTGATACCGATCGTATTGTCATCCGCTATATATTTTATCTTATCAGTCAGGTCACCATCGATCTTGTCCTGAGCTGTCATATTCTCAGATAAATTCATATCCCCTATGTTAAATAATAATGGCCTTGACAAACTAAAATGAGGAGGTTCATAATCACTGTACTTCAACATCCTCGTTTGCCTTGCAACATGCTTATCCGAATCAAAGGCCGCATAGGTAATCGTTCTTGAACCGTCCAAATCCATATTAGATATACTTTCAACCACAAGAGATTTGGTAACATCTCCATCTTTCTTATCGTATGCTGTAACTCCCTTAAGCATATCTTTTGTTGGTGCCTTTGTGCTTAACGTAATACTATCACTATCACATTGAATTGCCGGCACATCGTTATCCTGCGTTTTCATCTGATAACCTTTAAAACCCGCAAATACCAACATTGACAATGCGAATAATATCACACTTACTATTCTTAGTATCTTCATAACAGACTCCTTCTTCTGCTTATAATAATTAATGGTATTTTAACCTGCCACTAATCGGCCTTTGATTAATTAAATCCATGTCCTCCAAAACTCTTTTCGGATTTTCATTTAAAAGAATATCTGCATATTCCTGAGAATATTGAAATGCAATATACTGATATACTTCTGACAGATATGTAGTACGCCGGTCAACTCCATGCGCATCACTCGCTACAAGAGAGACCAGATTTTGATTTAACAAATAATGCGAAGTATTGCACGCTCTCTGACCAAAGCCGCCTAAAATACTTCCTTTGTTAACTTGCAGGGAGCATCCCTGATAGATCCACTCTAAAACAATAGACGGATTATTCTGAACATAGGGATAGCGCTCCGGGTGAGCAATAATGGGATGTAATCCCTGGCTTGATATCTCCCTTAACAAATAATCAATTAATGCCCCATCCTCGTGAAAATCAAATTCCATCAATAGATATCTGGAATGATTTAGTGTAATTAACTTCCCTTGGTGTATCAAGTCCGGAACATCCTCCGTTGCATAGACCTCCATTCCGGGTGCCAGCTTCAAATTGATGTGCTTCTCCTTTAGTTTATTTTCTAAATCATTCAACAACTTGGTCTGTTCGTCACTAAAATAATTTTCATATAAATCCTCTACATTACAGTGAGGTGTTACAATCATTCTATCCACACCACAATCTGCAGCCATTTTGGCCATTCGTATTGATGTCTCAAACGAATTTGCTCCATCATCAATACCCGGTAGGATATGTGCATGTATATCAATCATATCTATTGCCCTGCCTTTCTATGATGAATGACTTGCAATAATGCCATACTCTTTTAATAGTTCCATCCGCCGCTTTCCTACTGTAACACTGCCATTAATATTCTTGATAAACTTCCCAAGATGTATTAATTTTGTTAAATTAACTAATACCCTGTGGATCCAGGCTATCGGAAGAAAGATAGGATACTTCCCACAATAAGTATAATAAATGCTCATATAATCCCGGTTTGGAAATAGCATCTTCCGTAAATATTTCTCTCCTGATTTTTTATTTCTCTTATCATCCATTGCAGCCTGAATTGTAATAAGCCTGGAATTTGTTACTTCCATATTTGTATTTCCATATATCCCGGATGATATAATATCCTCAAGAAGTGCCTCAGGGTGAACTGCGATCTTTTCAAACATCTCCGGTACCATAATACATTCTTTCTTTAACCCGAGATAACTCGTGCCAATATCAATCAAATTCAAGAAATATAGCGAGGCTTCAATTTTATTTAGCTGTTTCCATATCCATTCCCAATGAATCTCAAGCCCATATGTATTGCAATACATAACAATATCGCAGAGTTGACGAATTCCAAATCCACTGTGCATAAAATGTTTCATGGAATGCAAAATCAAAAATAATAAATGCTTATTATGAGATAATGTTTTCACATCTACCTCATTAATCATTACGCCCTTACTATCTTCAAATACATCATGAAACAAACTGTTTAGATGACCGAACACAGTTTCCTCTGGATTAAACAAATCAGTATGTAACTCGATAATTTCTCCATCCCCATTTCGATAAACGATATGCTGTATAAGTCGTCCATAGGCGTTAACCGGCTTGTCACATGTATAGCCGTATTCTTTTAAAATCTGATCCACCTTATGAAAATCCACTTTTTTAATATATAAATCCTCATCATTTGACCTTCGGTAATACTGATCCGGGTAAATAGATCTAATTATTATGCCTTTTACCACAACAACTTCCATTCCTGCCTGATTGAATTTATCATATAACTCGAGAAACCGATCAGTTCGATATAATTGCCTAAGGCTTTCACTAATTGCCCTGTCCTTCCATAATAAAATCTCATCCGAACTCATAAATCTACATAAGTTGGTATTTTCTAAAGCTACGAAAATCATCGGTACTATAGTATGGATTTCTGATAAATAATATAGGTAGTTAAAATCATATTCCTCGTATCCCTCCAAGCTCTCTTTCGTACCCATTGATATTGATAATAAATCCAACATCTGCTTTACTGTTTCATTCATATTTACTCCTAATACTCTGAAGGTTCCTGCGCTTATTATTTAATCTAATTAGTAAAAAATAAATCTTGAGCATATGCTTCCGAAAGGGTCTCATCACTCTCCATACATAAAATACAGATCTCCAAAGGAAGGAATCACAATGAATCACCATATTCTTGCGGTATATCACTTTAACCATGCCAATAATATCAGGCTTAGCGACCCAGCCATCGGTCAACAAACAGGAATCCCCTAGTGTAAGGCATTGTTCGCTTCGAATTTTAATAATACGATGGAGTATATATTCACCCTCATTATTCTCAAATAGAATGATATCACCTTTTTTTATAGCATCACTACTTACTCCCTCAACGATTACCTGATCCCGATTACCCACGATCCATGGAAGCATACTTGACCCACTCACCGTAAACCTTACCTTATTCCCCCGACTCAAGATATCTTGAATCAGGGGAATTATTTCATGAGTTGATACTAATTTTTTATCCATACTATCCATCACTTTCAACTACTAAAAATTACATATCGGTAATAACTTTTGTAGTTCTTCCTTTAACACTTCGACTGAATCCAAATCCGGTCTACACTTCAATTTATAAACCGGAACATTTTGAACAATTACATCAATCAAGTCAAGCGCCGTATTCATAAGCCCGCTTTCCCAATCCGGTGCAAAAGCCAACTGAAATAATTCGATTGCCCCCTTTAGGGGATGCAGCAAGGTCACTTCATTCACCGGTGATTGTTCCAATATAACGAACGCTTTCAATGGAGCCCTTTTATTCATGCATTCATATGATGATCCGCACCATGGTGCTCCATAGGTATACCAAGAATGCTCCTCCTCATAACAAATAGCTCTGTCACCGTCGAGTATAAGGGCATTCTCATGTTCCTTCCACATAGTGGTATGAGTTGTTTTTCCCACACCGGAATGCGCGCATACAACGATTCCAATCTCTCTCCACTCCATTGAAACACCGTGAAATAATATCCCGCCTTTTTTTAATAAGGAAAAAGCAAAGATATATGCTAATTCTTCAAAACTCTTTCGAAACTTTGAATCATGCTTATCTAATAATAATTCCCATTTACTCCACTCTTCCGATATGCGGTATACTAATATAACCTGAAACTCATCATTCTTACGAATCCAAATATACTCATCCATATCGGTTTGATATATCACTAATGGATAAGCACCCTTATCAAAACGTTGAACCGGATTTATATTTGGCTCCACAAAATCGTTATTGCATTGAATTATGTACTCACTTAACAAAACTAAATCATTAGAAATATTGTCTACAATAAATTTTTTTGTGAGCTCCGGCATATAATAAGACTCTGCTCCAGAATGTTTGTTTTCCACATTAATTAAATATTTACCTACTTTAATATGCAGTTGATTATTCGATAGTAATTGTACTCTCATTTTTTAACTGTGACCGATTCCTCTCATACTTGATGTCGACATAGATCCGAGGGCAACGTTTTCAAATATATATTTTGTATAAAGAAGATGGTGTTTATCACCAATAGATGTATAATAATTTTTTATTTGCTTTAGTGCATTAAGCTTATCAATTTCATTACAACCATCTTTTGTTTTAATACTTATAGGTGTTTTTGTATGAGAAGGGTGCTGCCCATAATCATCAAAAGGGTTATCAAAACTCAGCGTTCCATCCTTCCAGCAATCATCGCATGCTATCCTTTCAAAAAATGTTACTTGTTCAAACTTCATTGTTGGTACTTCATATTTCTCCATTTACAACACTTTCCTTTCTCTTTATGATCTGTTGGAGCTCTACATCTATTTTTTCTTCCATCTTCCGTATCAATTTACCTTCAGCACATAAATATTGGGGGACTCCGGATATCTCTCCTGTCTCAGCAATTCTAGTCGCTGTACATGAACAACATGGAATTTCACAATTGATGCATTCCGGAGGCAATGTAGGTCGATTAACCAAAGTCGGCAATCTATCCCATGCATTTTGAAATCCTTCCTCAAATGGTAATGTCCAACAATCGTCCATCATCTGGCATGGATTCAATTTTCCGTCCCATGTGATCGTATAAGATGTCATTCCTGCACTACATCCATATAACGTTGACTTATCTCTGTGACACTCCGGATTACTGTCTTCCATGCTCCCACTTATGTTATACTCATCTATTGGTTCGTCCGAACTTTCCAATATTGCTTTCGCAAAAGGCTTTATGATAAATTCCTCCGTTGTATATTGCATCAACTCCATACTTTGCTTCGGAGTCAATCGGCATGCGGCTACATCAGCTACTCCTCCTCGTACTGCCTTCGTAACAATTCTAGCAACATGAAAGCTAATCTGTCTTTCCAAGCTATAAGCCCATTTAATCATGGCATTCAAATCATACAGATTATCTTGAATCATTGTTGTCCGAAAGCTTATGGATGATGGTAACTGCTTTAACTTATCAACTCCCTCCAACATCTTATCGTATGCTTTTGCACTTCCTGTTACTTTTTCATATGTTTCAGGAGAAGCTCCATATACCGTTATTCCAATACTGTGCGGCGGAAACTCCCTAAAAACCTCCATAATCTCATCCGTAATAAGCGTTGCATTTGTATAAAGCGTAAGCATAAAGCCCATTTGTGCTATCGCCTTATAAATCTTTATAAAGTCCGGTCGCAGCATCGGTTCACCACCGGTCAGGAGTAATGCTCCTGTTCCTGCTTCCTGGATTTCTTTCGCCATATGAATCCACTCGTCGGTAGTTCGCTCTCTTCCTCCGAGCTCCGCCATCCGTTTGCTATCAATGCGAATGAAGCACATCTTACAGCATAAGTTGCATCTGGCGGTCAATTCTAAGGTACCGTTTAACGGGTATCTCATACTATATTCTTCCTTCACCCCTACACCTCATCTTCATCACATTCCAGTATCTTTGCTTCTTTCAGCTGATTTACAAAATCTTCTGTATCCTTAGTCGCAACCTCTTTCGTGACATCATAATACTTCATCAGTAGCTCTGCCATAATGGAAGGTCGCGATCCCTCTTTCAGTATTTTCCAAAGAAATGCCGCAGTTCCGTTTAATGTTATAATACCGTTAAAATCTGCGATATTTTGCCCTACTGGAACAACCATGTCACTACCAGCAATCTTTCGTAATATAAATCCATCCTTAATCCTCATGTTCCTCTCCTTTATTTCTCCTTTATTTCTCTTTTCTATAATTTAACATTCCTATATTAATAACTGGATGCCAGATCAGTGATGAATTCTTCCTCGCACTCATTTACCTGCGAGTCATTTATTTTATAAATCTTATCACACATAACCAATACACTTTCTCTATGTGTGGTAAGAATACAGGAATGATTTTTTCCATATGCAATAATGTTCTCTAATACTTTCTTTTCCGTCTCAATATCTAGCGCTGACGTCGCTTCATCCAGTAAAAGAATCGGAGCTCCCCGAAGCAATGCTCTGGCAATTGCGATTCTCTGCGACTGCCCTTCGGAAAATCCTCCTCCCTTTTCTCCTATCTCTGCATTTATGCCATCGGGTAATTCTTCAATAAAGTCATATGCACAGGCAGCTTTTAACGCCAAGATGATCTCCTCATCCGTTGCGTCCGGCTTTACCATTCGCATATTGTAAGCTATTGTTCCAGAGAATATGGTATTTCCCTGAGGTACATAGGAGAAAAACTTTCTGGTTGCCATTGATATTCCGCTTTCCAATCCATGCGAATCTATAATCTTTGCATCTCCTGATGTGGTTTTTAACAAACCAAGCAATACACGGATCAAAGTTGTCTTTCCTTCTCCGGAAGGACCAATAATTGCTGCAATTTGTTTTGGCTTTACCTTAATATTCACATTTCTAAGAATGCTATCCTTACCGGCATAATTGATATCTGCATGAGAGATCTGAACGGTGAGCCCATCTCCTACTGTATTTTCTTCGATCTGCTTCACCAAATCTCCATCCGTTGCTTTTTCTTTATGTAGACTAACAATCTCCATAATTCGTCCGGCTGAAGTCGCAGCTCCCAGTGCTGACGGAATCATTCCCACCAATGACGAAAATCCGGTTGACAAACTTCCTGATAGCTGTAAAAACAAGGTCATGGTTCCATATGTAATACTCCCGCTCCATAGTCGAAATACTCCCCAACCGAAGGTAGCATAGGCTACAATAATTCCAATGATGGACATAAAGCTGGAAGTAAATATTGAAAACTTATTAAACTCCAATGCTGTTTTTGTATAATGTTTTTGAATATTCCTAAGTCTTTCTACAAAAAAACCCACCAAATCAAAGGACTTTATTGTAAGAACATTTTGAAAGGATTCCTCATTGAACGCCATCATCTCGCTGCTGACTTGCCTCATTTTCTTGTTGTAGCTCCTCATACGCCCTACTAATATTCTGGACATTAATAAGGTTACCGGGGCACTTAATAAAGCAATGACAGCCATCGTTGCATCATAATAGAGTATGATGATTAAGGTACCTGCAAATTGTATTAAGTTTGTAATCAGTGTTGGAAGCCAACCGATTACACTGTCTGCCACTGTTTTTGTATCACCGTTTAGACGGTTTAATAAATCCCCGCTATGAAAGCCAGATAAGGCCTCCCAATCCACCATTAATATCTGATTATAGATATCTTCCTGGATTTCATTGTTTATTCTAAGATTTATCTTTGTTGATATTCTGCTTGTTGCGGCCCCGATTGCAATTCCACCTAAAGCTGTAAAACTAATAAACGTAATGATAAATGCCAGATTTGATGTTTGATGTCCGGTTACCGCATCGATTAAATATTTGGAAGCAACGCTACTGGATAAACCGATTACAGTCCCTAACGCTCCCATTCCTATGTAGTAAATTAACGCCAGCTTGTATTTTTTGATGTATCGAAACATCCATTTGATTTCCTGCCATATCTCAGGCAAGGACAGCTGGTCGGTTTTATTTTGAAGCTTCTTAATAAACGATTTCATGATATACCCCATAATCTTAGTAGTGTACACTGTGATACAATTGCCCTAGCAATGTTTTCTTATCCTTCTCTTGTACGTTGCTTTCGATTTCTCAAATGTGCATTACTAAAATCTCTCGTTTATTTTGCTCCTCTTCCAAATAGTACAACCATAACCGTCTTAAACAATATCTTAAAGTCCATCAGTAACGACCAGTTATCAATATATTCCAAGTCCATCTTAACTACATCTTCAAAATCATTGATGTCACTTCTACCGTTAACCTGCCACATACCTGTAACGCCTGATTTTAATGCAAGTCTTCTTTTATGTCTCCCTTCATAGAGAAGAAATTCACTTTCTGTGGGTGGTCTGGTACCGACTAAACTCATATCTCCTTTTAATACATTGAAAAATTGAGGGAACTCATCTAAACTTGTTTTACGAAGTAACCTCCCAACCTTTGTGATACGGGGATCATCCTTCATTTTAAACATATATCCACTCATCTCATTATTAGCAGCTAGCTCTGCCAGCCTCTCCTCTGCATCCGGATACATTGATCGGAATTTGTATATACGAAAACGCCTGCCATTTCTTCCAATCCTCGTCTGTGAGAAAAATACCGGACCCGGAGATTCAATCATAATTGCAGGCGCAATGAACAGTGTTAATATAATTGTTAGTATACAACCTATTAGACCACCTAGAATATCGATCAGACGTTTTAACTGTAGTTGTGTTTCGTCAAACAATTTAGAGCTAAATGTTAATACATGATATCCATTCATCTTTCGAACAATCTTTTCATTAATCTTTAATCCAAACGTGTTAATACTTAAATTAACCGTTATGCCCATGTTTTGAAATTCTAACACAGTATCCTCCAGCTCCAAATCCAGCCAGGTATTCGGGATATGAATAAATACTTCATCGATTACTTCTTGCTTCGCTACATCAAACATATCTGCGAAGTCCGCCTTAACTTCTATTCCTCCGATTTTCTTACCAATCATATGTCGATCAATAATCGTAAAATATGTAATCTGACTATCCCACTCATTTCCACTTCTCACACGATCAAGCACATCTTTCGCTTGATTGAAGGTTGTGATAATCATAATTTTTGTATTACCCTTGCTATTCTTAAATGCAGCCATATAGATAATCTTAAAATACTGCCTAACGGTATAAGTTATCATAATGTTAATGACAAAGAATAGTATAAAAAACATACGGGAATAGATATCCCCTTGTTGAAATAAAAACATCATCCCTGTTAGAATAATGGCCAAAAGAATATTTTTCTTAATAACGATAATCAGCTCTTCTAAAAAACCTCTCTTAAATAAATCATGAGAAGTATCGTAAACGTAAAACACCGTTACATATAACGCTATAATAACAATCAACGCCCATTGATAAATATCTGTTTCCATTAAGTTGGACTTTATATTACCAAACCGAATCCACGTTGATAATAGAAAGGATATTATGATGCAACATATATCTATAATCAAAACATAACTCTTAGGCAAATTCTTTTTCCTTATACCCATGATAGAACCCACCCTTCATAAATAAACGTTGTTTCTTAGAAATAACAAACCCTACCCCGGTTAAAACGAAGCATATTATGAATATACATATAAACCCACCCCATTCCATGCCCTTTTGATGGTTTTGACTAGGGAGTTTATATATTACATTTCCATTGCTATCTTTAATAAGCTGAATGTTACCTTGGAGATCACAGTATAATTTCAGTCCACATTGTTTGTATATCTGGCGTGAAACGGAAAGTATAATCCCTTTGGAAATCAAGGATTGATGTCCCTCTTCCTTACCCCTGTTCATCATTGTTGCACTATAATTCTTAAGTAATTTCTTTATTGCGTTTACTTTTGAGCTAGAAAGATCAATATTATAATCAGATAGGTAATTCGTTAACACACGAATATAAAGTGATTGTAGTTGATTCTCTTTTATCGCATTGTCTGCTACCACCATTCGATTGGCGGATACCATATCCAGCACCTGTGCTTCTCCTTCACTTAAATTACCATTCCCAGTGATATACGATCCTTCACTGAAACTAAATACGGAAAGGTCACTATCTTTCCTTTCAAATCCGCTAATAATCATTCCACAAGCGGTAAGAACAATCATAATCATTGTTAAGATTACTAATTTCCTAGCATTACTAAGGTGCTTCTCTTTTTTTATATAGTTTCTATATGTGATTTTGCTATTACCCATTCAGACATTCCTCCGAAACTCTCCCCCTAATTCAATTTTTAACCCTCTAATAGAATCCCATTCTTTTCCAATAAGTGCATTATAATATAGGACATTTTAAATAACAACTAAATAAAGTAAAAAAAAGGAAAATCCGTTTTACAGATTTTCCTTTTTTCATTCAGCGTTAGCTTATATTCTATGGTATTTTTTATTATCCGACGCCATTATATAAAATACATCATATGTTTCTTCATAAATCCTAGTGATACACGAAGTTTTATCACATTCTTACCTTAATTTATCTATTTCATGAATAGTTTTCGGCTTTATAGGATTTGAATCAACTTCTTTCATTCGCTTTTCCATGACCAATAAATCCCACCACTCTCCTAATTTGAAACCGGTTTTCGGATATACACATAATTCTTCAAATCCGAATCTCTTATGTAATTCGATGCTGCTAGAATGTGATTTTGTTATTAATGAATATATCGTATAGTAGCCTTGCTTCTCAATCAACTCAAATAACCTTTGATATAAAGCACTGGCAATCCCTCTTCTGTGATAAGCCAAATCAATATAAACCGAACATTCACAATCCCAGTCAAATGCAGCTCTCTCCTTAAATCTTGAGCAATATGCATAGCCAACTACTTTCCCGTCCATCTCGCATACCAGCCATGGAAAATCCTTTAACACATTCTCCATCCGTTTCCTAAACTCCTCTAAAGAAACCGATTCATACTCAAATGTGATCGGTGTATTTAAAACATATGGCTCATAGATTGCCTGTATTGCTGCTGCATCCTCAACTCTAGCCATTCTGATTGCATAATCACCCATAATTATTACCATTCCTTTCAGCAAAACCTAACTCTTTTACGCAATATTTTGCCTGTACATTATAATGAACATTTCGTTCTATTTTTTCATTATTATTATAGAAGAAACTCGCTCAAACAGCAAGCCAATATGAACACCATTAGAGTCAATTCTCACAGATTTAAGCAGAATAAGAAATAGGAAACATCTTTTTTATAACAACTGTATGAAGTCGTTGATGCTTAGGCTGTGTGGTTAACAGCCTTATGCACCACTACGTACTTCATCCAAGCGAGAGCGTGTTGTTATGAAATATGTTTCCTATTACAGCGGTTATAAACGCTTAAAGAATCACAGTAACAAGTACTGTATCTACTCACTAAATACGTTCCTATAACTAATACAAACCACTTAATTTGATATCTATATGCCGACGCCTATGCATAAGTTGCCATATACACTTATAGATTTAGAAGATGGTTTAGAGACAAAAAATTGCATGTTTGACGAACGTAGTGAGGAGTTTGCATTTTTTGTCTCTGTTTTACCATATAATAAATCTATTAGTGCATTGCAACGTTGCATCGAAGTCGGAATAAAGATGTCAAATCAAGTGGTTTATTAATGACTAAATTCGTATTTAGTAAGTATTCATTACAGAAATCACCTGTGATTCTTCATTATCTATTCAACATGATGACATGCTACAAAGTGACCCTGTTTCATCTCAAGCATTGGTTTCTGTTGTTTGCATATATCTGTTGCGATTGGACAACGACTTGAGAACGGACATCCAGCAGGAGTATTAATCGGGCTTGGTACATCTCCGCTTAATATCTGACGTTGTTTTTGCGCTTCCTTATCTGGATCCGGAATTGGAACAGATGATAGTAACGCTTTAGAATACGGATGTAACGTATTGGTATACAGTTCATCACTAGATGCAAGCTCAACAATATTACCTAGGTACATAACAGCGATACGATCACTGATATACTTTACGATATTTAAATCGTGGGCGATAAACAGATAAGTTAAGTTTAACTTCTCTTGAAGATCATGTAAAAGGTTTATAATCTGTGACTGAATGGACACGTCAAGTGCGGAAATCGGTTCATCACATACGATGAATTCAGGCTCAATAGCAAGTGCTCTCGCGATACCGATACGCTGACGCTGACCGCCGGAAAATTCATGAGGGAAGCGATTCGCATGCTCACGATTTAAACCAACTAATTCAAGCAACTCAAATACTCGTTCCTGACGCTTCTTCCTATCATACATCTTGTGAATAATCATACCCTCTTCGATGATAGATCCTACTGTCATACGTGGATCCAATGAAGAGTATGGATCCTGGAATATAATCTGTGCCATTTTGGAATAAGTAAAGAGATTTTTCTTCTTAATTTCTATATCTTTTTTACCATGATAAAGAATCTTGCCTTCGGTCGGAGGGTAAATACCCATAAGCACTTTACCAAATGTGGACTTTCCACAACCTGACTCACCTACAAGTCCTAAAGTTTCACCTTTATAGATATCGATATTAATATGGTCTACTGCTTTAAGAATACCATCAGATACCTTAAAATACTTGGATACCTGCTGAACCTCAACTAATTTATCATTATTGTTTGTATTATTATTACTCATTATTTCTCACCTCCACCTAGACTAGTAGGACAATCCGGATGTAACATCCAGCATGAGGATTTATGATTTTCATTTGTTTCATATTCTGATGGCTGCTGTGTCTGACATATCTTCATACAATAATTACATCTGCTTGCAAAGCCACAACCTTCCGGAGGAAGTAATAAATCCGGAGGAGTTCCCGGAATAGAAACCAATCTAGTATCACGCTCGGTATCAATTGTTGGAAGACTCTTTAAAAGTGCCTCTGTATATGGATGTGCTGGATTATAGAAGATATCCTCTACGGTGCCGGTCTCAACAACTTTACCAGCATACATTACTGCAACACGGTCTGCCATACTTGCAACTACACCAAGGTCATGGGTAATCAAGATAATCGCTGTGTTCGTCTTAACTCTAATCTCCTGAAGTAAATCCATAATCTGAGCCTGAATCGTTACATCAAGTGCTGTAGTAGGTTCATCTGCAATCAGAAGCTTCGGTGCACAAGACAGCGCCATCGCAATCATAACTCTCTGTCTCATACCGCCGGAAAACTCATGCGGATATTGCTTCGCACGCTGATCGGGATTTGGAATCTTAACTAAGGTTAATAATCTAAGTGCTTCCGCATGAGCATCAACCTTTGATAACTTTTGATGATGACGAATTGCTTCGGTAAGCTGCTTTCCAACCTGCATAGTTGGATTTAAGCAAGTCATCGGATCCTGGAAGATCATGCTGACATCCTTACCACGAATTTTCATCATTTCTTTTTCACTTGTTTTTACAATATCTTTATCACCCAGTAATATCTCACCCTGCTTGATTCTTGCAGGGGGCATAGGGTTTAATTTCATAATTGTCTGTGCCGTTACACTCTTTCCGCAGCCGCTCTCACCAACGATGGCAAGCACTTCTCCTTCATGTAAATCAAAGGTAACACCGCGTACTGCTTTAACTTCTCCGGCATAAGTATCGAAGGATACATGTAGATCATTAACTTGCAATACTTTATTCATGCTATAACCTCCACTAACTGTGTCGGTCAATTCTACCGACCAGCTTTTTATATAGACTAAAGTGAATTAAATTACCCAATTCACCGATTATGCTATTTAACAAAAACTAAATCACCGTTATTATCTTCTCAATTTCGGATCTAATGCATCACGTAAACCATCACCTAATAGGTTAAAGGATAACATAGTCAAACTGATACAGATAGCCGGAATAAACAACTGGGAAGGATACATCTGGAACACTTGGCTACCATCACTTGCTAAAGTACCCCAGCTTGCATGTGGAACCGGAACACCCAGACCGATGTAGCTTAGGAATGCCTCTGTAAAGATTACAGAAGGAATCGCCAGCGTAATATTTACGATAACTACACTCAAGGTATTCGGAAGCAAATGCTTCGCGATAATTCTTGACGGTTTCGCACCCATAACTTTCGCTGCAACAACAAAGTCATGTTGCTTTAATGTCATGATCTGACCACGAACCAGACGGGCCATACCTGTCCACCCCACCGTGGCGTAAGCAATTACCATAGTTAACACACCGGGAGGAAGCACCATCATTAACAGAATAACAATAATCAGATAAGGAATACCGTTAATAATCTCTATAATTCTCATCATGATATTATCTACTGAACCACCAATGTAGCCGGATATACCACCGTATATTACGCCAATTAAAAAGTTGATAAATACCGCTGCAAAAGCGATACCTAGAGATACTCTCGCACCATCCCAAAGTCTCGTGAAGATATCACGACCTAAGGTATCGGTACCAAATATATGAAGATGTCCGTCGGTCGCATCCTTAAAACCAATTGGAGCGTCCGTGTGTGATAAATGCTGTTCACTCATGGTATAAGGAGAGAACATTGGAATAAAAATACTACACAGCGTGATAATGACGATAATTGCTAAACATACCATCGCTGCCTTATTTTTAGAAAGACGAACCATTGCATCTTTCCAATAGCTTGTGATAGGTCGGCGAATTGTCTCGCTCTCACCTGTTTTTGCGCCAACCAATTCAAATTGACTTTTATCTATGCTACTCATATCATCACTCCTTTACATCCTCAAGCTTAACACGAGGATCAATAAAACCATAAGCCAGATCCACAATTAAGTTGGCAATAACTAAAAAGGCACCATAAAACAAAGTTGTTCCTGCGATCATGGTATAATCCTGAGTCTTAATACTTAATACGAAGAATTTACCCATACCCGGAATACCGAAGATATTTTCAACTACGAACGCACCGGTAAGTACGGTAGCTGCAATTGGTCCAAGAACTGTAATGACAGGCATAATAGCATTACGAACCGCATGTTTCCAAACTATTTTCGTTTGGGAAAGTCCCTTAGATTTAGCAGTTTTAATATAATCTTGTCCTAATACATCAAGCATACTGGTTCTCATCAAACGTGAGATTGTTGCTAAGGAAGCAAAGCTTAATGCAAAGGATGGTAATATTGTACTGGAGAATGTATTCCACCCTGTAATTGGGAAGAAACGAACTCCCGTAGCCATAAATAATTTTAATCCTAAGAAGTACTGTAATAATGAACCGATGATAAAACTAGGTACGGACACACCGATAACTGCAAGAAGCATGGACATAGTATCCCACTTTGTACCTCTTTTTACCGCTGCTACAATTCCGAGTAACACACCAGTAATTGTTGCAAATATTAATGATCTCATTCCCAAGTCGAATGAATAAGGAAAGGCCTGAATGATAACATCAGTTACAGGTCGATTGTAATGAATAGAAAGACCTAAATCTCCTTTTAAAACATTACCAATATACATAAATAATTGAATAATTAAAGGCTTATCAAGACCATACTTTGCATTTAATGCTTTCATGGTTGTTTCGGGAATTGCTTTCTCTCCTATAAAAGGATCACCCGGTAATAAACGCATCATAAAGAAGGTCAATGAAACTAATACAAATAAAGTTAATACAGCATAAAATATACGTTTTACAATATATTTAAACACGTTCACTTCTCCTCTCAAAACTATTTTTCTTTATCAGAATATATGAGGTAAAGAAATAACCTCTGGACTAAGAATTAACATCCTATAATGCTTTTCCAGAAAGTTTCTTTCATATGACACTTTAAATTACTAAAGCATCCGACTGTAGAAGCCATCTGGAAAAGTAGCATAGGATGGCAATTCTAAACAAGTAAATTAATTACAATTTACTTCA
Organism: Variimorphobacter sp. HTMS_6; assembly: GCF_059717775.1. Lineage (NCBI taxonomy): Bacteria > Bacillati > Bacillota > Clostridia > Lachnospirales > Lachnospiraceae > Variimorphobacter > Variimorphobacter sp. HTMS_6. Next base: position 229,532 of record NZ_AP046094.1, on the reverse strand, counting down.
CTAGCCTTTACTTTTATTACAAAAGTGAGGTGCAGGTTTTAGCCCGCACCGTCACTTCTATTTATATAATTATAACTTATTATTTAGATAACTTTACATTTCTGAAGTTCATATCCTGGAATGCTGTTCTGACAACACCGGAAGCAATCTTACCACTTACTACATAATCTCTGGATCTCCAGTAAATTGGGCCAATTGGAAGATCATTCATTAATGTCTTCTCAAGATCTAGTAAATATCCAGAACGTGTATCTTTATTTAACTCTGCACGAGCTTTGTTAAGTAACTCATCGTATGCTGGATTAGTATAGCTTGTATGATTGTTACCGTTACCGGTCTGGAACATATCAAGGAATGTCATCGGATCGTTGTAATCAGGACCCCAGCCAGCGAATACGATTGAGAAATCTTTATTGGACATTCTCTCAATTCTACTCTTGAAAGGCATGGATTCTACTTTAATTGTAACGCCAAGGTTTTTCTTTAACTGTTCCTGAACAAATGCAGCATTTTTAACTGCTACGTCAGTATCATCTGTAATCATAGTAAGTTCTACTTTGTCAGTACCAAGTTCTTGAAGTGCTTTTGCATAGAGTTCTTTTGCCTTAGCAATATCAACAACTGGAACTAACTTTCCAGCTTTTTCTGCAAAACTCTTCTCGTTATCTTTGATAATCGGTGGTGTAAAGGAAGTTGCAGCTTTAGAAGTATTTTTAACAATACTATCTACAAATGCTTGTTTATCAATAGCATATGTTAATGCTTTACGAAGATTTGCATTCTGTAACTGTTTGTCTTTTAAGTTATACTCAAGGTAGAAGCAAGAACCGTCATCAAAAGAATTAACTGGGTAATTCTCACCATTCAAAAGTTTTACCTGATCTCCGGAGATACCAGTGATATCTACCTCACCAGCTTTAAATGCATTAAGAGATGCATTTGTATCATTGATCATAACCATTGTGATTTTATCAAGAGCGATTTTATCTTTATCCGGAAAATCCGTATTTTTCTCAAGTACAAGTTTGCTTTCATGTTCCCAAGAAGTAATTTTGAAAGGTCCGTTGTATACCATCTTGTCTGCATCTGTACCGTACTTTGTACCAAACTGTTTGTAAGCTTTTTCATTTAACGGTGCAAATACACCAAAAGCTAAAGTATTGATGAAGTAAGGAGCAGGATTTTCAAGAGTTACCTCTAATTTATAGTCAGAGAGTGCTTTAAAACCAAGTTTTGAAGCATCTACTTTACCTTCATTGAAAGCTTGTCCATTCTTGAACATATAACCAAAATATGCATAGTCAGATGCAAAAGAAGGAGTTAAGAGTGATGTCCAAGCAAATACAAAGTCTTTTGCTGTAACAGGTTCTCCGTTTGTCCATTTCATATCATCACGGAGATTAAAGGTATATACAAGACCGTCTTTACTTACTGTCCAGTCTTTTGCTACACCCGGAACAACGCTGTCCTTTTCGTCTAACTCTACAAGATTCTCAAGTACGTGACGATTAACGGAAAGGGAAGTTGTGTCAGTTGATGTTACTGAGAATAACTGTGGTGGTTCTGATGTAATATTTACGGTTATTGCTTTGTCCTCTGCTGTGCCTGGATAAGCACTAGTGTCGGTGTTGTTGCTTGGTTTGTTTGTGATGTTTTCTGTTTGACTTGGTTTTGATCCACATGCAGTAAAGATAGATGCTGTCATAGCTACTACAAGAGATACGGCAATTAATTTCTTTAATTTCATATTTATCCTCCTCATAAATTTTGTAGAGATACTTGGACTCCAAGCACTCCCGTTGCTAAATGCATATACACCATGATATACAATGAATGATAAATAGTCAATAATGATACTTTTTCCATTATGTCCTACATATTGTAAAAAGTATCATATATTACCATATTTGTAAAATTTTATGTTATTAAAAGGTTTTATTTTTTACAATATTGCTATTGCAATTTTTATCCATTGTAATTTTTGTATAATCATTAGAATCCTCCCCTTAAATTTCTTGTTAGTTTTTCACAATTTTCCTTTCATTTATATTATCTGATTGATCTTCAAAATTATAACTGGAAGATGTAAATGGGAATTAAATTATTATTTTAAAAAATAATCCAAATTAAATATACAAGTTCTCTTAAACCACCTAAAAAAGCACAATTTTTAGCTAATTTCATATAATATCGCATAAAGGAGTGAAGTATATGTCCCAACGATTTGAAATCGGAATTTTTGGCGGAGATCAGAGACAGGTATATATGGCCTCAACGTTTCTACAGGAAGGTTACCGTGTATATACCTACCGTATTGCTCAGCCGATCAAGCATGAAAATTGTATTTCGCTATCTAGCTTGAGTGAATTATTTGACCAATGCAATATATTGATTGGTCCAATTCCATTAACGAGAGATTTGGTCTCAATAGCTTCCACTGCTACTTCTGAGCTCACAACTAACAATTTGGCTAGTTTATTAAAAAAAGATCATTATCTAATCGGAGGAATGATTCCTTCCGCGTTAACCGGAGTTTGTTCAAACAAAGGAATTGATTACTACGACCTAATGAAAAATGAAAAAATTGCAATTCTCAATGCGATTGCAACGGCAGAAGGAACGATTATGGAGGCCATTCAGACAAGTGATCAAAATCTGCACGGTAGCACTTGTCTTGTACTCGGATATGGAAGATGTGCCAAAGTCTTAGCCTCAAAATTAAAAGCATTAGACCTTGCTGTTACTATAGCCGCAAGATCTGAAGAAGCACTCGCCTATGCCGAAGCAGCCGGCCTTAAGACGATCCATTTATCAAAAATGCACACTGTTTTACCATTCTGTGATTTTATCTTCAATACAATTCCAGCTCTTATTCTAGATCAGGATGCTTTAGATCTTGTAAATGCACATGTTACCATCATTGATATCGCATCAGCACCGGGCGGTGTTGATTATGAGTATGCGATGCAAAAAAACTTAAGAGCGAAATTATGTCTTGGATTACCCGGCAAGGTAGCCCCCAGAACCTCAGCAGATATATTAGTAAACGAAATAATTGGGTTAATAAAAGAAAGAAGTGATTAAATGACTGTTAGCGGTAAGAACGTCGGGATTGCTTTTACAGGATCCTATTGTACCTTTGATAAAATATTTCCTGAGATTGAGCGACTGTTATCCGAAAAAGCAAATGTCTTCACAATCTTTTCTGAACGCTCTCAAGTAACTGATACAAGGTTTGGTAAGGCCGCGGATTTTTTAAAAAGAGCAGAAGAAATGACGGGTAACAAGCCTATAACAACGATTGTTGAAGCAGAACCTCTAGGCCCTGGCAATAAGCTAGATATCATAGCAATTGCCCCATGCACCGGAAACTCAATTGCAAAGATGGCGAATGCCATTAACGATTCCACCGTATTAATGGCTGCAAAAGCATTATTGAGAAATGGCAAGCCAATCGTTGTAGGCGTATCCACTAATGATGCATTGAGTAATAATTTAAAGAATATCGGTATGTTATTAAATAGTAAGAACGTCTATTTTATTCCGTTTGGCCAAGATAATTATAAGGGCAAACCAAACTCTATGGTAGCTCATTTTGATTTATTGCTTCCTACCATCGAAGAAGCACTGGAAGGACGACAGCTACAGCCTCTCATATTAGCACCCCAGTAGTATTTATTCATAAAGAAGAAAGCAAGGGGGATATCGGCACGAATTATTTCATAATCACAGACAAGGAAGTCTGTGCATTTAGGTTCCATTCCTAGGAAATGATTATCGATGATATCCCTCATTATTCATATAACCGCTCTCACCATATAGTCCGGTCCATGAAACTCTAACATATCGCTGTACCGGGCAGCACGCTGATATTGGTACTTAATAATGATTATGTGCATTAGCACAAAAAGGAGGATTTATGTGTGGAATAACTGGTTTTTGTAACATAAAAGCAGACTACATCAAGGAGGATCGAAAATGGTATCAGGTCTTGAACAACATGAAGCAATCTTTAATACATCGCGGTCCGGATGCAGAGGGAGAGATACTAACCGCACAAGCAGGTTTAGCACATAGAAGACTATCCATTATTGATTTAAGCCGAGGTAGCCAACCAATGACCAGAGAGAAATTCGGCTGTTCCTATACCATCGTATATAACGGCGAGCTATATAACACAGCAGAACTTCGAAATAACCTGATAAATATGGGTTACCTGTTTAAAACCCACTGTGATACGGAGGTCATCCTGGTCGGATACATGGCCTTAGGTATTGAGTTCGTCAAGGAAATGAACGGTATCTTTTCCTTTGCCATCTGGGATGATAACTCCAGAACACTCTGCCTCGTACGCGATCGGCTTGGCGTAAAACCCTTATTCTATACCGTATTCGAGGATACGTTACTGTTTGCTTCCGAGATCAAAGCTCTCTTTCAATTCCCCGGCTTCAAGCCCCGCGTTGATGGTGAGGGACTCTGTGAAGTGTTCGGTCTGGGGCCTGCAAAGACTTATGGAAAAGGTGTCTTTAAGGATGTGAAAGAGGTACTTCCGGGTAACTTTATTTTGTATAACGATTATGGTCTGCGCCATGAAGCTTACTGGAAATTAGAAAGCGCCCCTCATACTGATACCTTTAAAGAAAGTGTTGAAAAAACCTCCTTCCTCCTTCAGGATGCCGTCAAACGCCAGATGATCTCCGACATCCCGATCTGCACCTTCCTATCCGGCGGTGTAGACAGTAGCCTGGTAACCGCTATCTGTGCAAATGAATTAAAGAAAGAAAACAAACAAATCGAAACTTTTTCATTCGATTTTGTTGATAATGATAAGAATTTTAAGTCAAATTCCTTCCAACCTTCACAAGACCGCCCATTTGTTGATATCATGAAGGAACATGTAAACAGTATACATCACTATCTGGAATGTGATAATCTCGACCTAGCTGATAACCTGTATCATGCCGTTAACGCCCGTGATCTTCCTTGCATGGCGGACGTGGAATCTTCCTTAATCTATTTCTGCAAAAAGGTCTCCTCTCAAATCAAGGTTGCACTGACCGGTGAGTGTGCGGATGAAATCTTCGGCGGTTATCCATGGTTTCATAACCCTGATATTATGTCAACCCATGCATTCCCTTGGTCAAGAAACCTGGATACCAGAAAGCAACTCCTCTCGGATGATGTGCTCTCCTCTATCGATATCGACGGCTATGTCCTTGCAACTTATGAAAAATCAATCAGTGAAACGCCCCGGTTAATCGGAGAGAACCCGATAGAGGCAAGACGAAGAGAGATTGCTTATCTGAATCTCAAGTGGTTCATGGTTACACTTCTTGATCGTATGGATCGGTGCAGCATGTATTCCGGTCTGGAAGCCCGAGTACCATTTGCCGATCATCGTATCATTGAATATGTATGGAATGTTCCATGGGAGATGAAGTGCCCAAACGGCATGGTGAAGGGTTTACTGCGTGAAGCAGGACGTGGATTGGTACCGGATGAAATTCTGTTCCGTCGCAAGAGCCCTTACCCGAAGACCTACAACCCGGAATACGAAAAGCTCCTCGGTAATCGCCTTCTCGATGTGTTAACCGAGCCGAATGCACCGATTAAGCCACTCGTGGATGTAAAGAAAATAAAAGCATTCCTCTCCTCCCCTTCCGACTACGGCAAACCTTGGTATGGCCAGCTGATGGCAGGGCCACAGCTCATCGCATACCTATTGCAGATTAACTATTGGTTGGAGAAATATCATATTGAGCTGGTTTAGGTATAATTCAAAAACAGTTCAAAGGTATCGTTGAATAAGAGATAGTTTGATTAAGGGACAGTTTCCGACTCCCTCCACTTTCAGAAGATGTTGGAGTGAGCAGGGAACTGTCCCGATTTAGGTTACTATTTCTGGACTTCTTTTTCTCAAGGTTCTTTTCTAATCAGCTTGAATATACCCATAGCCTAGTTTTAGCTGTTATTTTTTAATCTGAAGCTACCAAGATGCTATTTACATATCTTGGATGGATTTCTTACGTTTCTTTGCTATCAAAAAAGACTTAACATATTTTAGTATTTATAGTAAAATAGTGGTATCTATTTGGTTCATATTTAAACCGTATTTAAATCGTGTTACTAAACAGCAACGATGGAATTTTAATAGCGGTGAGCACTAATGCTCTGATTTTGTCAAATTATTACCTATATGTGTTTACGTATTGCTTTAAGTATACTTTTAATATGGTAGTTTTTATATTCTATGTATATGCTGCCTTTATAACATTATATTGAGTTAATTTGTCAAAAGATATAAAAAACAGGAATATCAAGAGGGTTATTTATGATGAGTATAGAAGGAACAAATGAAAATTCAATAGAAAGTGACAATTCTTTCTCCCCTAATGAAAAAAACAAAAAGAAGAAATGTCTCAAAATAATAATTATATTAGTAGGAGCCTTTTTAGCCATAATAACGATTGGTATACTTATATCAAGTAATATGATGTGTGATAGCGGAGGTGGTTATTTAGGAATCGATGGGGTTTTTATTGATAATGCATACTATCGGTCAGGTAGCTACAATATGGATCTTCAAGTTAGATATCCAAATATAAAAGATAATGTTTTACCAAGTGATGTCGGAGACTTTATATGCAAGGCTGATAAATACTTAGCTTTATATGGATGTGAGCATGTATTATGCAATAAAATAAAATCCCCAGAGCCTAGTAAAAATTTCAAGCCTTCTATATACCGTTATACAAAATGTTCAAATAATGAAATATATATTATGAAAGATAATGTAGACAAATACCATTTTATACATTTCGCCTACTTCTCCGCACTTGAAGAAAAAGAGATTACTATAAAACCCGAATCATTATTCCATATTTATGGATTATCTAGCTTAAATCAAATTAAAAGTATAGATTGGTTAAAAGACTTAACGCAAGATGCTCAGTATTTAGAAAATGTCGAGAAGAAAGTTACTGATGCAAAACTAATTACCACTTTTTATAATGAATTCAAATCATTAACCGGAATTAGTGAAGAAGCAGTAACTAAAAACGTACGTAATGGCCATGTTTTTTGTGTTACTCTGGATAATGATATACATATTAATTTTTACTATTATAAAAGCGGATATCTATATGATACTTACGGGGCATATTATAAAATTTCTAACGAACTAAATGAATTATTAGAGGTATCAATAGCTAATTAGTTTTAATCATGGTAATCCAGAATCCAATGTGGAGAAAGCCGGCAACTGTCTCAATTTATTTCATATCATGAAAGATGGTCGAGGGGATGTTGCAACATCCCCTCGACTTTAATTTACGCTCTCTTCTTTACTGGATAGCATACCTCGGTTACTAATTCATTCGCATCCTGTGTCTGGGCAGGGCTTACATGATAGATGCAAAACATCGCTCCGTTAAACTCATAGCCGTTATCACTAACCCAATTCGCAACGGCTTGGTTTACTGCAGTGAGTTGCTCATAGCTGCCTTTGTAGGTTGCAGACGCAATCTCAATCTCAGAAACAGTCTTAAAGATAACATTCTCTGTGTTAGGATATTCACCCTTTACACTGATTTGAATCTCAACATCAACATCGCTTTCTTTATACCCTTCATCATAGAATACTGCCATACTTAAGCAGTTATCCGCCGGTTGCATATGAATCGGTGCTGTTTCACTCATTAGAATATTCCACAGCATCCCTTCCTGATTATAGCCAGGGATAACCTTTCTCACACTTGCAACATATCTCTCCGGTATCGTCTTTAAAATTACATTATAATTCATAGCCATATCATCCTCTCTCAGCCTATTAATGGCTGTTTCAAGGAGAAGTAAACGCTGTTTGATATCCTCGGCCTCGGCCTGTACCTCAGCTTGCTTCACTGATAGAAATTGCGACAAAGCCTTCGGATCATGGTAGCTACTTAATATCTCTCTGATTGTCGCCAGACTAAACCCCATGCCCTTCAATGACATAATCCTAGCAGCCACAGCTAGCTGATCTTCATTATAATAGCGGTAGCTGGTAAAATCATCAATATGGCTTGGTACCAAAAGTCCAATCTCATCATAATGCCTTAACATACGAATACTTATCCTTGATAATTTTGAAAAATCACCAATCTTTAACATTGTATTTCTCCTCACATATATGTGTTGTTTGAGCTCATCTTTACTATAGAGTATACCATAATGTGAGAGTCAAGGATAAGTTGAGATTTATTATTTAAATTATATCAACATAAACCCAAGTATATCTAGAACTTAGATTTTTCATAATTAAATGGGACACTTGTACCAATAACGACATCTTCTATTTTTTCAACGATTAACCAGTCATCCATATTTCCCTGATGATCAAAAGCTAGCGGTTCAATCTCTTTTACATCCTCAAACTCCACAAGACACATACATTTTTTATGCCAACGTTCTTGTTGTTTTTTAGATAGGTTCAGTTTTGGTTGATTTTCTTCCAAAACTTTATTTATCTCTTCTTCTGTAAGTTTTACATAATTTTGAACTGATTTCACCGTCGCAGTTGCTGATATCTTTGCTGTCCCCTTTTTTATAAAATACAATAGCTCCCCATCGAACACTCTGCTATGAGGAATTTTCCGACCGGCTGCTGCCCTGATAATCATTGTTTTCGAGCCATCTAAAATTTTCTCCAATACCTTTTCCTTGTCATCACAGTAAACCAAATGCACCATAATTAGTTCTCCTTTTTTCTTACCGGAATCCATACTTCATACTTTGAATTCTCCAGATCGGCATTCAAATAAACCTCAATATCCGGTGCTTCCCCATATTCATAACCTGAAGTTGGTAACCATTCTGTTACTATTCTTTTCTCTAGTTCCTGTATCGACTGACTCTTCCCTTCACCAGGAAAGATTGCCCACAAAGAGGCTGGGACGATATATTCCTCAAGATTATCCTGTAATGACTGGCTGCTTGAGACCGCAATATAATATCTCCAGTTATCTTCCTCATTACAAGAGCTTACTCCTAACAGCCCCATAGGCATTTCATTTATCATACCGGCAAATTTTGCTATGGTGCCATTCATCGTCGCGTCATACCACATACGCGGTACAATTTCAAAATTCTTCTCAATTTCCTTTTCTAACGGTTGTGATATACCAATTGTTCGAAATGCATCCTTTTGCTCAATCCTGTAATTCAACTCACTATCACCTCTTATTATAATCTTGAAGCTGATTGGAGGAAATGCTTTTATCACCGCACCGTCTTCTTTTACCTGCGAAGGAGCAATCCCATGTACACTTTTAAAAGCTCGATTAAATGCTGTGGGCGAATTGTAACCATATTTCAGAGAAACATCGATCACACGTTCCTTACCGCTTTGCAAATCGACTGCTGCCAATGACATTTTCCTACGACGTATGTACTCTGATAATGTGGTATCTGCCATGTAGGAGAACATTCTTTGAAAATGGTAGGTAGAGCAGCACGCAATCCTCGCAACCTCATCCATATCAATTGTTTCTCTAATATTCTCTTCCATGTAATTAACTGCACTATTTAATCGTTCTATCCACTCCATATCAATATCTCCTAATCATAAAATAGTTTATTTCAAACAAGTTTACCTCTCTTTTTTTGCACAATTTAAAGAGCCAATCAAAGAGTTTTAATATTTCTTTTGAAAATAAAGAATTAAATACATCTGAACATTGACTCCGATAAAGGATGCGATTGAAATAATTATTGCAGCCCTCGTATCTCCCAATAGAATTAAAATAGCTTCAACAACAAACAGAAGAACCACTATGACAGGTATTGTTAGTTCTGCTGCTTTTCTGCGAATCATGATATTTCTCTCATCCTGTTCTTCAATTACTAATTCTTCATTACTATTCACATGATACTTCATATATAAGACCATACACCCTATGGCAAGCAACAAGAAGATTACTCCCAAACCACCCAACAAAATAACAACAAGCCGGGACAGCCCAAATTCTAGTTTATCATTGAATGATCCTATGCCTAATAGTAACAATCCAAGTATATACATAACAATCGAACTACTCATATAAAACATTTTCTTATTCTTATTTGCCTTACTCATAATCTTCCTCCTCATAAATGAATATCTCCTCAATATCCAAATCAAAAAACTTCGCAATACGAAATGCTAGTTCCAGGGATGGATTATATTTTCCCTTCTCTAGCGAGATAATCGTTTGTCTCGATACCTTCATCAATTTTCCGAACTGCTCTTGGCTTAATTCTTTTTCTTTTCTTAACTTTTCTAACTTATTTTTCATATATTACTCCTGTAAAGGTTCCTTTACACTTATGATTATTTTTTTGCACACTCTCTCAAGTGTGCAAATGTAAGAACTAGTTTATTTTATATTATATGATATGATATTGTTTGTCAAGTTTCCTTTACATATATAAAATAGAGATAAATTGTGTGCATAATCCACTATAGAGTTCTGTACAGAAATAATTCAAGCTCAGATATTGCCAGTGGCTTTCCCTACTATACCACCAACCTACACTCTCTCGTCTCAAACGTCCTTTGTCCATCAAAGCTGGTATAGCTTCCGTCCTTCACATAACGAAAGCCCACCTTCTCCATCACTTTACCAGAAGCAATGTTCTCCTTGGCATGACAACAGAACAACTCTTTCTGTTTTAGCTCTTCCTTAGCAAATCGCACCATTTCAGCTGCTGCCTCGGTTGTGAGTCCCTGGTTCCAGTACTTCTTCATCAGGTTATACCCTACTTCAAAACAATTATGGACTTCTTTCCAATATAGGCCACCGGAACCGATTAACATTCCGCTCTCCTTTAACACAAATCCCCAATCATAGGCCATATTATCGGCAATGTTTTCTTCTACCGCTTTTAACCATTCTTTGGTTACATCAACGGAGGTATGTAGGTTCCAACGCATGTATTTTGCTACGTCAGGGTCGGTTGCCCAATTTTTATAAATTGCATCTGCATCGGATAAAGACAGTGGACGTAATATCAATCGCTCTGTTTCTAATATCGGTGTTCTCATATTCCTAGATCCTCCCACTTTAATGTATTCATTTACACGTTCTATCAGTTTGGGTTGTATATCCGGATAAGTCCAGTTATTCGGTAACTCATCAAGTAGGTGTATTCGTTCCATCTCCATGTCTGGTAATTCATCAAAACTCTCAATCTCACCATAATAGAGCATGCCGTAAGACTCCTCATGCTGATCAGTTGATTGATCCTTACGGATTACGGAATATACGCATATCTGCTCCAATGTGTATTCATAAGCTCCGGTCTCTTCGTATAGTTCACGCCTTGCACAGGATAAGATATCTTCCCCCTCTTCCCTATGTCCGCCCGGACATTCCAAAGTATTCCGAAGTTTATGCTTGCATAGTACCCACTTATCATGATGTTTTGCAATAATGACTGCATACTTTAATAATTCATCTTTTAACGATTCATAGAATCCAACTTCTACCATGCTTCCCTCCCTATAGTTCGTAATGTCCATAGGTAATTTCTAATCTTATTATTTTAAAAAGTATGCTGAATAGGTACTATATTCGTCATAGAAAGATCAACCTCAGGCTTAACATCTATTTCAAATAGTATCAACTCAGCATAACCTTTATCTAACATTACATCTTTCTAACATTACATCTTTCTAACATTACTTATTTTGATATTACTTTACTTAATATCATTAATTTCTAACATTCCATCCAACTAACATAAGACCAAATCTTTATTAAGTTGAACTATCGTTACTTTTATTAAGATCTACTTACAGACCGCATCAAGCTCCTTCTGCAGACTATCCAGGTCTTCTCTTATACTCAACTTCTGAGGGCAGTGCTCCTCACATGCACCACAACTAATACAGTTCTTTGCTTTTGCCTCATCGTTGATATCATTTTTCCAAAACCAACTTGTATGATGAGGGTTTTTGTATATGCCATACTCATTCCAGATACCGAAGTTCTTCGGAATATCTACTCCTGCAGGGCAAGGCATGCAATAGGAACACGCGGTACAACCGTTCTTTACTCTGTTTTTCAAAGTAGACACGACCGCCTCAACCGCCTCGTGCTCTTTATCATTTAATTCTTCAAATTGATCAAATGTTTCAATATTACCTATTACTTGTTTCTTATTGGACATTCCACTTAGGATAACTTTGACATTTGGCATAGAGCCCACCCAACGAAGCGCCCAGGAAGCCTCACTACGATCCGCATCAATCGCTTTAAAATGCTTCTTTACACTGGCTGGCAGATGTGCTAATGTGCCACCCTTAATCGGTTCCATGACGATTACCGGAACTCCCAGTTCTTCTGCAATCTTGTAACCCTTCATGCCTGCCTGAATATCAGTATCCATATAGTTTAATTGAATCTGACAGAAATCCCACTCCCTATGTCGGATGATGGTTTCAAAGGTTTCATACTCATCGTGAAAGGAAAAACCGAAGTATTTAATCTTTCCTTCTGTCTTGAGCTGGTCACAGAACTCCGGAACTCCCAGAGATACCATCTTTTCAAAACTCTCCTTATTCAGTGCATGCAGTAAGTAAAAATCGATGTACTCCACATCTAATCGTTGAAGCTGCTCTTCGAATAATCTTTTTGCATCCTCTACAGAATTCACAAGCCAACAGGGAAGTTTATCTGCGATGTAATAGGAAGCACGGTCGTATTTTTTCAATGCCTTCCCTGTGAACTCCTCACTTTTCTGATTATGATATACGTAAGCAGTATCGAAGTAATTTACTCCGCTCTTATAAGCCAGATCAACCATCTCTTCCGCTTTTTTATAATTTATCGTGTTATCCGGATTTACCGGCAATCTCATACAACCAAATCCTAATAACGATGCCTTGATTCCTAATTTGTCTAATTGTCTGAATTCCATGTCTATCCCTCCATGTTTCTCATTTTATGATTTTAGTTTATTATCATATCATACCACAATATTGTGTTATTTTTCCACAAAAAAGTAAAACCCTAGTATAAATCGCCTTATTAGGCAATGATGTTATACTCTGGGTTTTCCTTCTTCATAACAGCTATTTATATCATGTACTAAAATGAATATTCGTATAGTTTCTTATCTAATCATTACTTTTTGCAAATATTGAAGATACTTATCAATTTTCTTCGCCACCTTAGCTTTGATTGAGGTAACACCGATTCCCTTCCCTGTAACTACACCCTTCGAGGTTACGGTTGCGGTTTTCTTGTTACTAGATGACCAGGTTACCTTCTTGGTGGTTCCCACTACTCTTAAACTCATTGTTGATCCCACATTCAGTGTAATCACGCTTTTGTTTATCCTAACACTACTTGCTGCATTTGTGGTAATCGGATTGATAACAATATAAAAGAATAAAAATGCAGCTAATGCGAAACAACATACTTTTCGAATTAACAAAGCTTTCAGAACAAAAAAATTCGCCCTAAAGAAGGCTCAATACCCTTCTATAAGACGAATTCTCATTCTTCGTTATTCAATTATCAAATACTATTTCTCTGTATTCGGTTTTTCTAACTCAACGATTGCAGTCTTCTTCATTGGAATTCTACAGTTCTTGTTGTTACCGAATTCTACGATTACGATATCTTCCATAACATCAATTACTACGCCGTAGAAACCGCCGGATGTTACTACACTGTCACCTGCTGCCAAAGTGGAAATTAATGCTTGCATCTGTCTCTGCTGTTTCTTCTGAGGACGGATTAATAAGAAGTACATAACTACACCTAATAATGCTAATTCGCCTACAAGGATTAAAGCTGATGGGCCGCCTGCGCCTCCACTGGTTAAAAGTGAAAATAAATTATTCATGAAATTACCTCCTGAGATTTTACATTTCTATAAAAGTTGTTATTCGCTTAGTCTTCGCTTCTAACAAATCCTTCCAATTTTTGCTTCTTGTATTCCTGATAACGATGTTCACGAATCGCTGCTCTGATCTCTTCCATCATATTATTATAGAAGTACAGGTTGTGTAACACCAGTAAGCGCATTCCCAACATCTCCTTAGCCTTGAGCAAATGTCTGATATAAGCTCTACTATAGTGCTGGCATGCCGGACAACCGCAACCCTCTTCAACCGGTCTGCTGTCTAATTCGTATTTTGCATTCAGTAGATTCATTTTACCATAGTTTGTGTAAGCGTGTCCATGCCTTCCATTACGAGTTGGATAAACACAGTCAAAGAAGTCAACACCGCGATCTACTGCCTCCAGTATATTAGCAGGAGTACCAACCCCCATCAGATATACCGGTTTATTCAAAGGTAGGTACGGAACTGTTTCATCAATAATTCGATACATCTCATCGTGACTTTCACCTACCGCCAATCCGCCGAGTGCATATCCATCCAGATCCATCTCTGAGATTCTCTTCGCATGCTCGATACGGATATCTTCAAAAGTTCCACCTTGATTAATTCCAAATAACATCTGGTTCTTATTAATCGTGTCTTCCAGACCGTTCAGTCTGTCCATTTCCTTCTTGCAACGTTCCAGCCATCTGGTTGTACGATCAACGGAATTCTGCATATATTCTCTGGTTGCCGGATGTGGTGGGCACTCATCAAATGCCATCGCAATCGTGGATGCCAGATTAGATTGAATCTGCATGCTCTCCTCAGGCCCCATAAATATCTTACGACCGTCGATATGAGAACTAAAATATACACCCTCTTCTTTGATCTTACGTAATCCTGCCAGCGAAAACACCTGAAACCCGCCGGAATCTGTTAATATGGGTTTGTCCCAAACCATAAATTTATGAAGGCCGCCCATTTGCTTAACAATCTTATCTCCGGGTCTTACATGCAAATGATAGGTATTTGATAATTCTACTTGACTCTTTACCTGCTGTAAATCCACGGTTGAAACAGCACCCTTAATCGCTGCGGCAGTTCCCACATTCATAAACACAGGAGTTTGTATCGTTCCATGGACAGTTTCGAATTCACTACTTTTCGCTTTACCATCCTGTGCAATAATTCTGTACATAATTACTTCGTGCCTACTTTCTTTATTAGAGAGATTTGTAACTCATTCCTGATTTCAAGTTTTACAATTATTGCTTCTCCCTTATTTATAACAGTACAAGTATACCTTTAAACCCTAGTATTTTCAACAAAAATCTAATAACTTTATATACCTTTCATATCTTAGTCTAACTTCGTTCATATAATTGAGCAATAAAATTTAATTCTTATTTATTGCTTATTGTATCCACATATAAAAAAATATACAGAAATACGTATTCTTACAACATATCTTGCGAAATATCGTTGCATTATTTTGTCAATATTGGTAGAATGATTACGTTAGTATTGGTAAAAAATCAGCATTTTATCTATAATTCGGAGGTTAAAAATGTCAATAAAGAAATCATTACAAATCATATTGATCATATCATCTATGATACCTGTCATAGTTGTCTCCGTAATTGCACACCGAATCATTACTGACAAGTTAATTACAGAAAATAATGCTTATCTGCAGAGAACCGCTGATATGAACATGTCAGGCATCAGCTCGATGATAAATATACAAAAAACAGAGGTTTCATTATTATCACTTCATAACGATGTAATCAAAGCAGTGTTTGATAACCGTGTCACCGGCAATATGGCGCCACAATCCGTTAATACCTTATTAAGCATAAGAAAAAACAATTATCAGGGCAATGTATTAATCTCTCTTTATAATATTCAAGGAAAGGTAATCGCTAGTTCAACCCCCAGCCTGGTTGGAGCAAATAATAGCAATAATGTAACCTATGAATATATAAAGAAGCATAAATCCTTTGCTGTAGGGGTAAGCGGTCTTCAGCCGTATACAGTTGGTGATAAAACCAACTACACCATTGAGATAGGCTATCCCATTCTGGATAAAAAAACACACATGATTATTGGATGTGTGATAAGTACAATCTCCACCTCTTATTTTAATGATATTCTTACCTCTATAGAAATCGGTGATACCGGTATTGGTATTTTAACAAGTGAGGATGGTACAATTATCTATCATCCTAATTCCAAGCTGATTGGACATAAGTTAAAATCCTATAACACCTCACAGATGGTGAACAATTACAAATCCAATAAAAATAAATCTCATGCATCCTTCAGTCAATCGGAAAACACCAACGAGTCTGTCGGCTATAGTGTACTTTCCGGATTGAATCTTGTGCTTATTGTAAAACAAAATCTTGATGAAATCAGTTCTACCACTACCTTTATGTTTCAATTACTCTCCATCGTATGCTTGGTAATTCTGGCATTTATCGTATTTATTACGAGAAATTTTTCTAAAAGGTACACCGATCCTATCATCATGCTAAGGGATGCGATGCGCGTTGCCTCGGACGGAAATCTTACGGTACAATCTAATATCAAAGGTAATAATGAGCTTGGTGAACTTTCAAAGAATTTTAATAAAATGTTACATATCATAAAAAACAATTATGAGGATTTGGAATCCATGCACGAAGAACTGCTTTCGAACGAAGAGCAGTTACGATCAAATTATGATCACATTGAATTCCTTGCTTATCACGACACATTGACAAAACTACCGAACAAGCTGGCATTCCTTGATAATGTGAATGCTATTCTGGAGTCCTCCCATTTAACCGAATTAAGTCACGCTGTATATTTTGTGGATCTTGATAACTTTAAGACCGTTAATGATACACTTGGTCATGAATACGGGGATAAGTTGCTAGCAAAAACCGCTCAGATCCTCACTACTTTGCTTGGTTCCAGTGGTATGATTGCTAGAGCCGGTGGCGATGAATTCTTATTATTCAAAGAAGATGTTACGAGCCAAGAAGAGGCACATACTTTTGCCTGTCAGATTGTTAACCATTTCACAAATCCCTTAGATTTAAATGGAGAGGTTGTATATGTCTCTATGAGTATCGGGGTTGCACTTTATCCCGAGAATGGTAAAACCTCAAACGAACTGATTAAGAACGCCGACATTGCAATGTATAAGTCCAAAGATACCGGCAAAAACAAATGCACCTTATTTGATAAAACTATGGAAGATGAGCTAAACCGTAACACCCTCATTCTTGAGGTGTTACGTAATGCAATCGAAAATAATGAAATCTATGTTGAGTATCAACCCTTACTAAAACTATCCTCCAACAGCATAGTCGCTTATGAAGCTTTGATGAGAATTAATAGCGATCGTCTGGGTGGTATTATTAGCCCGAGTGAGTTCATTCCAATCGCGGAGGAAAGCGGAATTATTATCGAGTTAAGTGCTTGGTTATTAAGAGAGGTATGTTCCTTTAACAAACAACTGATAGATAGCGGAGCTACCCCAAGATATGTATCGGTTAATATCTCCTCCGTACAAATCAACCGCCCCGGATTTATCTCCGTGTTATCTGATATTCTAGAAGAAACACAGCTACCTCCACAGTATTTGGAGCTCGAGATTACCGAAAGCACTCTGGTATCCTCCATCATGGATGCCACTAAGTTATTACATAAACTACAGGATCTTGGTGTCAGAATTTCTCTGGATGATTTCGGAACAGGCTACTCCTCCTTGAATTATCTGACCAGCATGCCGATTAACACCTTAAAAATAGATAAATCATTTATCGATAATATTTGTAATAATAAAAAGGATTCCTTCATCGCACAATCCATCATTCAGTTGGCTCACAGCTTAGATATCTGTGTTGTTGCCGAAGGAGTTGAATACGATGACCAGCTAATTGCACTAAAAGAGATGCGTTGCGACATCCTCCAAGGCTTTATCTATAGTCGCCCAATCAGTGCATCCGCCTTGATTGATATCCTGCATGAGGATGATTTAATTACGCAGCGTTCTCTGTTCTGAAATTGATTAATAATATTACAAGTTATAGGTTATAAAGATATAGGTTATGAAAAAAGCGTAGGAATTATCATCCTTCAGAGACACGTTCTCACTCAATTATCGCACCAATGGAATGTTGCAAAGCAAATAATTTATTAGGAACAATGTTATTTGCCTCACACACAGGTTGGAAGAACAACATTCATTCATATTTTGTATTTCGCAGTCGTACATAATAGTACGCCTTCGAAAATACAAAATTATGAACAGTTGTCTTCCAAACAGTGCATTATGGCAATATAACATTATTCCTAATGAATTATTTTGCAACATTTTCCTAAGTGCTGACGGCGATAAATGGTCTATTCATTGATTGATAATTCCCGGGGGTTTTCTATTACTCTAACTTGATAACTTTCATAGATATACTTAATTTCAGTGTGTAGCGATTTATTCTGGTAATCGTTCATAGAGAAACGATTAAGGAGCAGGCGACACGGATGTCGCTCTGCTCCGACAGAATGTTTTAAGCTCCATACTGAAAGTTTAGTATTCCATGAAAGTTATAACCGGAAAGTGAAATAGATTACCCCGGTCAGCTCACCGTCCCTAAAAAGACCTTATCGGCTTTCACATTTATTCTCCTGCTTTACCTGCGCAGCCCAGGACATTTGTAAGTTTATGTTTTACAAGTGTTTTGATATTATTCCGTGCGGGGGTAAGATATTGTCTCGGATCAAAGTGATTTGGATTATTAGCAAAATGTTCTCTGACACCTGCTGTGAAAGCAAGTCGCAAATCGGAATCTATGTTGATCTTGCACACTGCCATCGTGGCAGCCTGTCTTAACATATCCTCCGGAATACCGATTGCATCATCTAACTTGCCACCATATTGATTAATGATATCCACATATTCTTTTGATACAGAGGATGCTCCGTGTAATACGATTGGATAATTCGGTAATCTTTTTTCCACCTCTTCTAGTATGTCAAAACGTAATTGTGGCTTTTGGCCGGGTTTGAATTTGAAAGCACCATGACTGGTTCCGATTGCAATTGCTAGGGAGTCCACACCGGTACGGGTTACGAACTCTTCCACTTCTTCCGGTCTTGTGTAGGAGGCATTTTCTGCGGATACATTTACATCATCTTCAATTCCCGCTAATTTCCCCAACTCTCCTTCTACTACACATCCATGTGCATGTGCATATTCTACCACCTTCTTTGTGAGTATGATGTTATCTTCAAAGCTATGCTTTGAACCATCGATCATAACGGATGTAAAACCACCGTCAATACAGGATTTACATATTTCAAAGTCATCCCCATGATCCAAATGAAGTGCAATCGGAAGATCCGTATCGATTAATGCCGCCTCCACTAATTTCACAAGATATGCATGTTTCGCATATTTTCTTGCACCTGCTGATACCTGTAATATAACAGGAGAATTCAACTCCTTCGCTGCCTCCGTAATACCCTGTATGATTTCCATGTTATTTACATTAAAAGCCCCAATTGCATACCCTCCTGCGTATGCTTTTTCAAACATCTCTTTCGTCGTAACAAATGGCATATTATCCTTCCCTTCTATGTAAATATTTTCCATATTATTATAACACAAATAAAAAGATTGAAAAGCCTTTTTCAAGAAACCTGTACATTATTTTATTTCCATGAATTATCATTATCACTCAACATCAGCTTTACATATAATGTATTAGCCAATTTATAGATCATTGTAAGTTGGAAAAGCCAATATTTAATCATAAATCAATTATAAGGAGCGATGTTAATGGTATCGATAAATGAGAATCATCGGCATGGGCATCATCATCACCATGATGGATGGCCACCGGGACCTCCCAGACCACCATACCCGCCTAAGCCTTTTCCACCAGGTCCCTACCCTCCGGGTCCTTATCCTCCCGGTCCTTATCCCCCAGGTCCATATCCGCCAGGACCTTATCCGCCTAGACCTTACCCTCCTGGGCCATACCCGCCTAGGCCATTCCCTCCAGGTCCTTATCCGCCTAGGCCTTTTCCACCTGGCCCTCCCAGACCTTATTAAGTACTTGTAGCTAGATAAATTATAATTATTGAAATCCAGATATAGAATCCGTTATTACAAGAGCTCCTACGAAACAGATTGTATTCTTTAATATGATCTGTTTTGCGGCGGCCCCTTGTCATACTCATAATTACAGTATAAAATTAATCTACAGTTTGTGTTTCAAATTCCTAACAAGTTACAATCTCCAATATACACAAGCTTATTTGCGAAAATTGTGAATAATTAATATACAGAAAGATGAGGATCATCATTATGGAACCTAAACGAATATCAGAATCCTTAACAGAACAAGTACAAATTATTATGCCCTCTCACAGTAATGGTGCGAACCGACTTTTCGGTGGACAACTGGTTGAATGGATTGATATTGTTGCCTCAGTTGTAGCACGCAGGCATTCAGGATGTAATGTTACTACTGCTGCCATCGATAATCTGCAGTTCAAGGCAGGTGCATATATGAATAATACTCTGGTTTTGATTGGACGAATGACCTACGTTGGCAAAACCTCTATGGAAATACGTGTGGATACCTATGTTGAAAATCTTGATGGAATGCGACAGGTTGTGAATCGTGCTTATCTGGTGATGGTGGCAATAGATGATATAGGGCATCCGGCTGAGGTACCCGGATTGTTGATTGAATCTGAATCCGAACGTGCCGAATGGGAAGCAGGTATTAAGAGGCGTTCCCTTCGAAGCGAACGACGCAAAGAAGGTTATTAGAATTCATAGGTCATGTCGAATTAGGAACAATTTCCTACTATTAGCGTATATTATACTATGTAATATACCTAATATAGAAAGGAATTGGCGATATGGCAAAAATAAAAATTGCGATAGATGCAGGTCACGGTAGTAACACATCAGGTAAAAGAACTCCCCCATTTACGAAGGCAGTCGATGTTGATTACAATGGCAAGATCGATGTAAAAAAAGGAGAGCAATATAACGAGCATTATGCAAATGCAGGCGTAGCTAATTTATTAGCAAAAGTTTTAACCGCTCGTGGTTATGAAATTGTAAAAACCGGCTGGGATGATGCTAACACTAAGGATGATATTGATACATCTCTTGCCCTTAGACAGCAAACAATCAAGAAAGCCGATTGTGATTATTCCATCTCGATTCATTTTAATGCTAATGGCAACGGCAAGAAGTTCGATTCAGCAAAAGGCGTTGGCGTCTATTACCATAGTCAATTTCCAGGAGACTCAAAAAAACTGGCAACCTATGTATTAAATGAGTTGGCAAAGGGTTATACCCAGCCTAATCGAGGTATCCATACTGATGATCTGGCAATGTGTAATTGCAGAAGTATGAGAACCAAAGCTTCCATCCTTTGCGAACTTGCATTTATGACAAATAGTCATGAAGCAATGGATCTTATGGCAAATAATAAATTCTGGGCTGAAAGTGCAAATCAGATTGCAGACGGACTTGATAAATATATTAAATCTTTAAAAAAATAATTTTAGGTTTTAAAGGATCCTTAAAAAGATTCTGTTCATTTGTAGTTATTAATTTTTATTATTTAATAAGAGGGAAGACATAACAACCTATTGTCTTCCCTCTTACATGATTTAATTAAATTTCTAAAAATAATTCGTTTCCATGTACATTCATTCATTATGACAACCTAAAATTCTTATTTTAACTGATCCAATTGGTTCTTCCTATTTTCCTGCTTAGCCTTAGCATTCTTAAAGGACATCTCGTCCATGTGATCTGCATTATGATTTAAATATCCCTCCGTATACAGAAAACGTTTCTCTGTATTATTCTTGTAGTCATTATTTATATTGTTCCCATTCACAAGAATATTCTTCAGATTATTTATTTCATTTTGACGTTCTTCATTTAACTTTCTTGCATGTTCTAAATTCTCCTGAGAGGAAGTAAAATTGGAGTGCTCTTCGAGATGACGTTGCGTTCTTATTTGCTTTTCAACCAGATTTACCAAGTGATTTACTTGACGCTCTTTTTTATATCTATCATTCTCACCAATTATGCTCATGATTTCCCCGCCTTTCATAAGTTTGAGTAACAATCTCTTCGTATATCATTTATTTTTCCTCAAACTCATGCTTTTATGATGTGAATATTTTGAATAAAACCATATTACCGGGAAATAATGAATAAATTTCTTATTTTACCCCTTTAAGATATCTCATATAGTAAAACATATATTGTTGAACGATTCCTGCAAATCCTTTAAACCTATCCTTTTCAAAATGATTTTCATAAATTTCTTGAATAACACGTTGAATCCATACATCCACCGGAAAGCCTTCAATATGATGCAAGCCATAAAGCGCAATGCAATTAGCCACCTTTTCTCCGATGCCGTGAATTTTCTTTAATTCCGCTACCGCCTCTTCGAAGCTTGATTTCTTAAGGTTTTCTAAATCAATCTCTTCTCTATACACTGCCAAGGCAGCTCTGATTATGTATTCATCACGGTAACCGGTTTTTAACTTTCGCAGTTCTTCTTTTGAAGCATTCGCCAATGCTTGCGGAGTCGGGAAGGAATAACCGTGTAGCTCACCATCTATCTCTATCTGTACACCGTATCGCTCGCATATTGCTTCAATACAGTTTTTGATTGCGGGGATATTTTTATTCTGGGATATAATAAAGCTAATCATCGCTTCAAATGGTTCCTGCTTAAGGATGCGTATTCCATACCCATACCCTGCTGCTTCTCGTAGGAACTTATCCTCGCCATTGATTAAGTCTTCCACGACCTGACTGTAATTATAGTTCATGTCAAAGTACTCTTCCCAAATCTCCTTGTATTCCTCTTCTATGCAATTTAATTCTACAGTACTTTCATCGATTTGAGTAAGCTCAAGGTATCTTCCATATGCAATCAATCCGTATTTCACCGTACTATCTTGTGTCTTAACACGGTTCATGCGAAAACACTGACCTGATTCTGCTATCTGTTCTATATTAAAGTTCGGATTCTGTATTCTCATCTTTTCCTCTCTCCAATTATGCTTTATAAGTATATATTATGTTAACTCCATTCTACTCTTTATGATTAAATCACTCCTATGTATGTATTATAACCTACTACACATGTCCCAACAAGTTGCCTTCTTATGAGAATCACTCCATTTTTTACTATTCCTTCAAATCATTCTAAGTTATAATAGATTTAACAAAATAAGTTGCGGAGGAAAATGAATATGATAAATCATACAAATGAAAATCAGTTAACCATTCGCTTTGCTACCAGAGAGGATGTTCCACAAATCCTTCAGTTTATAAAAGATCTGGCAGAATATGAGCACATGCTTGATCAAGTTGTCGCCACTGAAGAATTTCTAGAGGAGGTTCTATTCCAACAGAAGCGAGCTGAGGTTATCATCGGAACTTATCAACAGGAGCCCGTAGGTTTCTCACTGTTTTTCCACAATTTTTCCACCTTCTTGGGGAAATCCGGTATCTACATTGAAGATTTATATATTAAACCTGAGATGAGGGGCAAAGGTTTCGGCAGAGAATTCTTCTACTACCTTGCTAATATCACAGCCACTAGAAAATGTGGAAGACTGGAATGGTCTTGTTTGGATTGGAATGAACCCTCCATTCAATTTTATAAAAAGATGGGCGCTATCCCGTTAGATGATTGGACGATCTATCGTCTCCAGGGCGATAAATTAGCCGCGCTGGCCAGCTCTTACACTCCTTCTTAACCTGATACGCACAATGTATGCCTGAGAAAATAACTTCTCAGGTGATCAAAATCTTAACCTGCTAACAAATCTTATCAACAGACAAATTCGCATATCTGCTAATATATCTTATCAGACTGACAGATTCTCATACCCGCTAACACATCTTCTTAACTTAACAAATCTTGATACCTACATCATGTTACCTCTCAGGCACCTCATACTCGTACTAATCTTGTTCATTTTACCCGATATACAATTACCTAATAATTATTATCAAGGGAGGATTCTCGTATGGAAACAAGACCTTATATTTCATGGGAATTAGTTGGTAGCTTTATGACAGCTACATTTGAAAAGCTTGGGGTACCGCATGAGGAAGCACTAATCTGTGCAGATGTTTTGATGGAAAGTGACAGGAGGGGAATTGAAAGCCATGGCTGCAACCGCTTCAAGGCGATATATATTGACCGTATGTTGGAGGGTATTCAAAATCCCATCACAGATTTTGATATTATACGTGAAACCCCAACAACTGCAGTTGTAGATGGTCATGACGGAATGGGTATGATTGTCGGACACCGTTCCATGCAGATGGCAATTGAAAAGGCGAAAAATTTCGGTCTAGCTATGGTGGTTGCTCGCAATTCGACTCATTATGGAATTGCAGGCTATTATGCTACCATGGCTTCAAAGCAGGGCTTAATCGGCATTACCGGAACGAATGCCCGTCCCTCCATCGCTCCTACTTTCGGTGTGGAAAATATGTTAGGAACCAACCCGCTCACTTTCGGAATACCCACGGACGATGAATTTCCTTTTGTGCTTGATTGTGCGACGAGTATTACGCAACGCGGAAAGATTGAATACTTTGCCAGAACCGGCAAGGACACCCCCGAGGGAATGGTTATCGGTCAGGATGGATTACCGATGACGGACTCTAAGCAGATTTTGAACGATCTAACCGGAGGGAATGCAGCTCTTGCTCCTCTCGGTGGCATCGGAGAAGAACTCGGAGGCTACAAAGGCTATGGATATGCTACAGTAGTTGAGATATTATCCGCAGCTTTGCAGGCCGGAAGCTTCTTAAAAGCACTTAACGGCATCGGTCAAAGTGGTGAAAAGTTACCGTACCATCTGGGACATTTCTTTCTAGCCATTGATCCCGAGGCATTCCTCGGTCTTGACAGCTTCAAAAAGACTACTGGAGATATTCTGCGGGATTTACGTTCTTCAAAGCTTTCACCGAATGAAGAGCGAATTTACACCGCAGGGGAAAAAGAATATCTGTGTTGGCAAGAGCGAAAGGATAAAGGGGTCCCGATCGGCGAAGCCGTTCAAAAGGAATTCATTCAGATCCGTGATCAATTCCAATTACCACATATATTCCCATTTGAATAATTTAAAAATTGAGATTGACAGCTTTGATAAAAGCAGATAAAATTACAGCTGACAAGACAGTTGTAATACATTTGTTTACACATGAAAGGAGTTCCACTATGTCATCTCTAAATAAAGCTAAAACCATGACGATTGCCGCTTTACTATGTGCAGTAGGAATCGTGATCCCTATGTATTCGCCAATTAAGATTCTCATCGAGCCTGCCTCCTTTACCTTGGCAAGTCATGTTGCAATTATTATTGCCATGTTTATATCGCCGGCTGTGGGAATCTTCGTTGCTTTCGGTACTGCTTTCGGTTTCTTATTATCCGGCTTCCCGATTGTTATCGTATTCCGTGCATTTTCTCAAATTATATTTATTGGAGTTGGAGCATACTTATTAAAAAAGAACAACAACATATTGTTATCCCCGAAATCAATGGTTCCGTTCGCAATAATAATCTCTGTTATTCATGCGCTTGGTGAAGTAGGTGCTGTTCTTCTTTACTATTCCTTCAACGCTCCGGCTAACAACATGACCACTGTTATAATTTATCTCGTCGGATTGGGTACCTTTATACACAGCTTAATCGATTTTACAATTGCATACCTAATCTGGAGGCCTTTGCAGCATGTTATTGATGTACCGGCTAATGCAAAAATAAGATCTAGAAAATCAAAGCTACAACTATAATTGAGTGTCAAACGCCTTGTTTTAATCCTATCGTCAATAAGTACAAATTTAGGTTTTAATAAGAAATACAAAACATATTTCCTAAAGCGATTCTATGTTGTGCTTATTGACGGTTTTATTTTTAAGGGCTATTCAGAACTTAATATGCTAAGAAGGGCTGTTTCATAATTTGAAACAGCCCTTCCTTTATCCTTGATAACTCTTAAAATATTTCAGTATTTATCACTGAGAACATCCTACATCTTCTTTATAATTAAAACATATCACTGCTCATTTCAATCTCTGATTCGATTATAGTAATTGACAATACCTCCATCATATCAATTTCAAAAGGTGTTATCTCATTACCACCTGGGTCAGTAATTACTCGTACAACGGGTCTTAATGGGAAGTTTTTGTTCTGTTCCTTTATAATACCGATGCTGTTGTCAGACAGACGCACCATAGAACCATTGGGATAGATCGCTATCTGCTTAATTAATACGGAGACCATATGCGTATCAAACTTGGATCCGGCATTCTCTATCAGATAATTCACTGCCTGATTTGAGCTCCACTTCGTACGATAGCAACGATCGGAAACCAATGCATCATATGTATCTGCAACCGAAACAATTCTAATAAATTCATGAAGTTCTCCAGCCTTAGCACCGGTAGGATAACCAGACCCATCCATCTTCTCGTGATGATAGAGGGAGACAATCCTAGAAAGCTCTGTCATGCTTGGACACTTCTTAAGCGCCTCATACCCTAGCGTGGTATGTCTTTTGATATGTTCAACCTCATCTATGGTCAGATTTCCTTCTTTATTCAATATACTTTTATCCAATAGTATCTTTCCTATATCATGAAATAACGCTCCGGCAGCTAATTTCTCCATCATCGGTTTGCTATAACCTAACTGCTTCGCGATTAACAGGGAATAAACCGTTGTACTCACACAGTGGGTAAAGGTATATTCATCCGAGGCACCAATATCGTTTAGACTTATCTGGAGATCCTCCATCGATAAAATGTCTTCTATAATACTAAGAATTGTTTCTGAAACCTCAGTCAAATCTATTATTGTTTTCTTTTCAAAATCTTCGATTGTTTGTCGAAGTATTCGCTTGCAAGAAACTCTGGTCTCTTCAGAAATTGCATCCGGTATCTCAATTCCATTACTCTTAGAATCTTCAACATATACACAATCAATACCTAATTGTAATAATCTATTAGCATATCGGTCAAGATCCGCCTGACCTTCTCTTAATATCAGACAGTCTCTATAATAAATCGATTTTGCCAATATCATGTCGGGTTTAAGCATTGACAACGAAACCAGTCTCATGTAAAATCTCCTCTACTTAAAAATACTAACATTATCATACGGTATCATAATTACTGTGTCAAGGAATAATGGCGAAGAATGGACTTTTCTGTCCTTTTATAGATAAGAAATATATCCCATTTACAAAAACTACTTTTTCTATAATTTGTTTTTTCTTTCCATATTTTCCAAAATTCCGTATTGATTTATCATTAAATATTGAGCGTGAAAAATGCTTACTATTTTAATAATCGACAAATTGTACAAAATTATTTATATTAATAATTTAGAAACTTATATTCATAAGCAACTGCATGAAACAAATTAAAAAGAGGCAATGAATAAACCATTACCTCTAAATAGCACATTCTCTATATAATTATTTCTAGCAAACTCCAACTCAACTTTTAAATTCTTAACATCATATAGGCATATGAAAGTATACCAGTAGTACATTCTTAATAATCCACTGAGCCACTACAAGGACTGCAGCAATATAGAAGTATACCGGTCGAAAAATCATTATCTTAATCTTCCCGTCAGTCAATCGGTACAAGGAATTCTTTATCATAAAGGTAGCATAGATAAACGCAGTATAAGGTACAAATGGATGATATCGAAAGCTTCCCCAGATATCGCCCTCCATAAGTGCATGGAAAGAACGTGTTCCGCCACAACCCGGACAATACAAGCCTGTATTAGAATATAAGATACAAGGCGGGAATATGTGAAGTATATCGATATGATACAAATTTACAATAGAAACCCCACAAAACAAAACCACGCCAGCAATAAAGCCGGCGTAGTAACATTGCATGGTAAATTTTTTAATATCAGGAATACCATATTTTGATTGCATTGACTGCTCCTTAGTAGTTAAGTGAAGATTGAAGATTGGCTAAAATTGATGCACCTGCGACAAGAATGATAATTGCGGGTATCAAAGATATGATAGCACAAACTAATCCAGCGATAGCCATTCCCCTGCCTGGCTTCTTACCCTTCAAACTTACACCAGCGAGTATAATACCGATAACTGCACATGGCAAAGAGATATATGGCGAACAGCAAGATAAAACTAATGCCACAATACCTAATACCATAGCAGCAATTGACATACCTGCTCCACCCTGCGGTGTTTGATTCATTTCAACATTATCCATTTTAAAACTACCTCCCTATTTAATATATAAGTATTATACATATTAATTTCCAGCATGTCAATTTTATAACAAAATATGACATCCAAAAATAGTATTTATTTTAAATAATTATTTTTTTAATTTATAAAATCATGAATAGAAAATGAATTAATTGTAGATAGTAATGGATATTATAAATAAAAGGAGATGACATTATGAGTACAAACAAAAATACTTCCTCAAAGAATTCGAGTAAAAACAGCACATCATCTAATAGTGGTACGAAAAACGGTTATACCTCTTCCGGTACTGATTCCCGTTCTAAATCCACTTCGAATAAAACATCTGATTGTGGCACTAAATAAATTCCATATGAGTTTTTCGAATATCAATCTTTTGGGGCTATTGCAAAATAATAATGTAACAGCCCCCTCTATTATTTATAACCATATTAAGTGAACTTACTAATCATCCACTCCTTCTTGGAGTCAGTCGAATCATCTTATCATCCGTTTTATCAGGATTACCCCTCCCGTCTCGATTACTTGTAGTAAGGTATATCGTACCATCAGGCGTGCTAAGTACCTCTCGGAACCGACCGAAGCTGTTCTTTAGCCACAATTCAACGTTATCCACCTCTGTACCGCTATCATTTAAGGTAAGAAGGATTAACTCCTCGCAACGCAATCCACCGGCAATTAATCTATTTTTCCAAACTCCTTCCGTAATAAATGCCAATCCAGAGGGTGCCCAAGTCACATCACCACTGTGTACCAATGGCATTTGCACATCGATCTGATTTGTTATTTCATCACCTTTTACTATCGGCCATCCATAATTTCTTCCTGGAAGAATTCTATTTATCTCGTCATGCGCCATAGGTCCATGTTCTGTTGCATATAGGCCGTTCTCCGTACTCCAAGCAAGCCCTTGAGGATTCCTATGCCCCAAAGTATAAACAGGTGAATTTTCAAAAGGATTATCCTCTGGAATTGATCCATCTATATTAATTCGCAGTATTTTTCCCGCAAGACTATTCAGATCCTGTGCCAATCCTCCCTCTCCTGCATCTCCGGTTGCAATATAAAGCTTCCCATCCGTGCCGATCTTAATTCTTCCTCCATTATGTACACTTGATCCCGGAATCTTATCAATAATAATGATGTCAACATCCGCTTTATCATTCTCCTCCACAAGTCTGACAACCTTATTATACAATCTCCCATCGTCGTAATAGGTATGCATAACATAGATAAAACGATTATTCGTAAAATCAGGATCCAAAGCGATCCCCATTAATCCACCTTCCCCTTGACTAACAAACGGAAATGTAAAGCGGATCAAGGGCTCCGATAAAAATCTACCATTATCCATAATCCATATGGTACCGGATCGTTCCGTAACGTATAGCTTCCCTTCCTCGCTGATAGCAATCGCCCAAGGTACAAATAGATTGGTAGCTATCACTTCAATATCGTAGGGAAATATATCTGAATTGACCTCTCTCTCTGTGTTCATCAGATATAACCTCCATCATACTTCTATACATTATATTAAGCTAGGCCAAAAAATATTTTAGCCAAATGATATAAATGTGATTTCAATCACATATTTAGCAGCTAAAATATGAGATAATAAGAATGATTAGAATTAGAGCTTAAGAAGATGCGCACAGCAATTTTGTCATATTATCCCTTTACACGAAATAATTTTAATAATATGATTGAATAGGAAGTGTATCAAATAATAATTCATACTGAGAGGATGGTTCAATGCTAAATAGGAATAATGTCAATAAAACATATGGAAATTTGATTAATGGCGAATGGGTCATGTCAAAAAGTAATAAAACAATTGATATCAACTCCCCCGTTGATGGAAGCTTCGTCGGAAAAATCCAATTAATGAGTCAGGATGAGATTGATGATGTAATTTTAAATGCAAAAGAGTCACAAAAACAATGGAAGGATATCCCCGTAAGTGAACGAGCAAAAATACTCATGAAGGCGGCTGATATACTAGAAGATAATATTGAATTCTTATCAGAGATTTTAGAAACAGAGATTGCGAAGGATACCGATTCCGCTATTTCTGAGATTCGCCGTACTGCTGATTTTATTCGTTTTACTGCAAATGAAGGAATGCATATTCAGGGTGAAACCATTGGTGCGGACAACTTCCCTGGGTATAAGAAGAATAAGTTATCCTTCGTAACCCGTGTTCCCTTAGGTATTGTTCTAGCCATATCACCATTTAACTATCCAATTAATCTATCTGCTTCCAAGATTGCTCCAGCTCTTATGGCAGGAAATAGTGTTATATTAAAGCCACCGACACAGGGCTCCATCAGCGCCCTATACCTTGCTGAGATTTTTCATGCCGCGGGTCTTCCTAAGGGTGTGCTTAACACTGTAACCGGTAAAGGTTCGGAAATCGGTGATTATCTGATCACTCATCCCGAAATCAACTTTATTAATTTTACCGGCAGTACGAATGTTGGCAAGCATATCGGCAAAATCGCGGAGATGGTTCCGATGATGATGGAGCTTGGAGGAAAGGATGCAGCAATTGTACTACCGGATGCAGATTTAAAAATGACAGCAAGTAATATTGTAGCCGGAGCATATAGCTATTCCGGCCAAAGATGTACTGCTGTGAAAAGAGTGCTCGTTGTCAATGAAATTGCAGATAAGTTAGTGAAATTAATAGAAGAAGATGTAAAGGAGTTAAAGGTTGGAAATCCCGCAAAAGGAGTTCAGATTACTCCACTAATTAATGAAGATTCCGCAAATTACGTGCAGGAATTAATTAATGATGCTCTAGATAAGGGTGCGACCCTGATTACCGGTAATCGTCGTGAGGGAAATTTAATCTACCCTACTCTGCTCGATAATATCACAACTGATATGCGTATCGCATGGGAAGAGCCCTTTGGACCTGTACTACCAATTATGAGAGTAAAAGACATCGAGGAAGCGATCTCCATCGCAAACCGTTCCGAATACGGTCTACAGTCCTCGGTATTCACACAAGATATCGATAAAGCCTTCATGATCGCAACGAAATTGGAGGTAGGTACGGTTCAAATCAATAATAAAACTGAAAGGGGTCCGGATCATTTTCCTTTCCTAGGGGTCAAATCCTCCGGTATGGGAACCCAAGGTATCCGCTACAGTATTGAGGCCATGAGCAGACCAAAAGCAATCGTACTGAATTTTGATAACCATTAACATACCATTCATAAGATACACATTTAAAGGGGCTGTTGTAAAATAGTAATTTTATTAAGAAACAATGTTAATTGCTGGAAATATAACATTGTTCCTTCAAATTATTATTTTATAACAGCCCATATTACAGATTTTTACTAAAAGGTTCCTATTAAAAATTCTTTGCTATGTCTTTCGCGGATTCGATTGTTTCACTCACAATTGCCTCACTGTCTATGCCAATTACGTCAAGCAAATTTGCTGCAATCGTTGTAAAATCCGTAATCCCTAAAAATCCCAAGATTGTTCTTAAATATTTATCGCCCATCTCGTATGTGGAATATGGCTCCTCGGAGTATCCTCCGCCTCTACCTACGATATGTACAGCTTTTTTGCCCTGGCATAAACCAACCGGTCCCTGTGCTGTATATTGGAAGGTGATTCCGGTAACACAGATATAATCGATATATGCTTTCAGAATAGCAGGAATGCTTAGGTTCCAAAATGGTGCTGCAATGATATACTTATCCGCTTCAACAAACTGGTAAGCATATTTTAAAACCGGATGGTCTTTACCCTCACCAGGTGCCGGCCTGTGTAATGAAATCCCTTCTTCCGTCAAAAAAGTTATTCCTTCTTTGTATAAATCTAGAGTAATAATCTCATCCTCTGGATTTAATTTTTTGTATTCTTCAACAAACTCATCTGATATCTTAAATGTTCTTGATGTTCCTTCCGGCTTCGGATTTGCTTTAATATACAATACTTTACTCATAATCATCTACCTCACTTTTTATCGGTTGTCTTCTTAGGAAAATTAATTTTTTATAAAACACACACATCATCTTCCTTTTTTCAACCTTTGTATGATATCATAATAATATTAATAAATTATTTTATCAAGTACGCACTTTATTGTCAGCCAGTGACAAAAAAGTCACCACTACTTTGCGAGGTGAATATATGCAGCAAACACTTAGTAGACATGAAGATTGTTATATGAAAGACAAATGCCTTCAATTCGATAAATGTCCCATGGTTTTAATACAGGACATGATATCAGGTAAATGGAAAATATTAATATTGTGGTATCTTAGTTATTCCACTCTGCGTTTTAGTGACATCCAACGTAAACTTCCCAATGTTGCTCAAAAGGTTCTCTCACGCCAGCTAAAAAGCCTGGAGGAAGATAATCTGGTTCATAAAGAAGTATATCCTGTTGTTCCACCCAAGGTAGAATATAGTCTAACCGATGTGGGTCATAATCTCTTGCCAATATTAGAGATGATGCACAAATTCGGTGCAGAATATTTAGAAAATGACAACGGTACCTCCAATAGAGAGATTACTGAAATTCAATAATCAACTTAGGAGGGCAGTAATTCCGCACTGCATGTATGCGTTTCACGTAGAGTATGAATCCCTCACGAAGTGATTTTTAATTCTATAGGATACACCGACTTTATTACTTTACAATAACATAGACTTTCCTAGAAAATAAACGAAGGCTTATATGTTTTTATAACCTCAAAAGTAATGATTACTCCATTGATTACTATCACATATAAGCCCTTAAATAAAATATTATAAACTTATCATTTAAACATCAATCATTATATCGATGCTTCCCTGTTCAGACGCTCAACTGCATCCTCCAGTTCCTTCACCGTCATACTCTTTCCAAAGCTTATCACACCACGTAATGGCATGAACTTTAACATTTCCTCCTGCATCTTTGCTGTTATCGCCTCTGATGCTGAACCACCACTATCATTATTCGAGATTCCTGATAACTCATCAAGTTTAACTGTCTCATTAACGATCTTCATCGCCTTTTCATTGTGGATGATATCTCCAAGTGGTGTATCCTTTGTAAATACAAAAGGAAGGGTTACTGTAGATTCAACTGTGATGCTCTCTGTTAATTCGATATCTCTGGAAGATTTACCAATTAGTATGTCAAATTCTCCGCTTTCTACATGCCAATCTTTAATTTTAGTATTATAGTAAGCGAATGCTCTTTTACCAAGTTCGAAAGTAACTGATTTTGTTTCTCCCGGTGCTAACTCAACCTTGGCAAAATCTTTTAATTCTTTTACCGGTCTGATTACTGTACTCACTTTGTCCGCCACATATAACTGCACAATTTCTTTACCAGCTACCTTGCCTGTATTTTTCACATCCACAGTTACAATAACACTGTCGGTATCCTTAATTGATTTGCTGCTTAATTTAAGGTTTGAATACTCAAAGTTTGTGTAAGATAGACCGTATCCGAACGGGAACAGTACCTCCATCTTTTTCTTATCATAATAACGATATCCTACAAAAATCCCTTCCTTGTACTCTACGATATCTTCTTCACCAGGGAAGTTCAGATAGGATGGGTTATCTTCCAGTCTAAGAGGAAATGTCTCTGCAAGTTTTGCACTCGGATTTACTTTTCCAAATAGAATATCCACTACTGCTCCACCCACTGCCTGACCGCTTAGATATGCCTCCAAGACACCTTTTACTTTGTCAATCCATGGCATCTCCACCGGAGATCCATTATGAAGAACGATAATTGTATTCGGTTGTACTGATGTGATTGCATCAATCAGATGATTTTGACAATTCGGCAATCCCATATGCTCTCTATCATAACCTTCGGATTCAAAGGAATCCGGAAGGCCAGCAAACACTACGGCAACCTTTGCTTTCTTTGCAGCTTCCACTGCTTCTTTCACAAGCATTTCATCAATCTCATCCTCGTCAGTACGGTAGCCCTGTGCATAGGTAATATTATTCTTACCCTCTACCTCTTGAATCGCTGATGTGAATTTATGGCTGTTGATATGGGAACTACCACCGCCTTGATAACGGGGCTTAACGGCAAATTCACCAATAAATGTGATTTCTTCCTTTTCATCCAACGGTAATATATTATCATTCTTTAATAGAACAATCGTCTCATGCGCTATCTTTCTTGATAATTCGTGATCCTGATCAAGGTCATATACTGCATTCGGATCTCTATTTTCTTCAAATCGATATACGATATTTAAGATTCTTTCTACCGCAGTATTCAATACACTTTCATCCAATGTTCCGTTTTTCACTGCCTCCACGACGAGCACATCATTCACTCCGTGTGATCCAGGCATCTCTAAGTCCATTCCTGCTGCCAGATCCGCCACTCGTTCATTGACTGCACCCCAGTCACTCACTACATAGCCGTCAAAGCCCCATTCATTTCTTAATACATCTGTTAGATAGGTCTTATTCTCAGCTGCATATACTCCATTTATTTTATTATAGGAACACATAACCGTCCAAGGTTTCTGTTTAGTGATGGCCCCTTCAAAAGCTGCCAGATAAATCTCTCTTAATGTTCTTTCATCAATTTCAGCAGAACAAGACATTCTTCTGGTTTCTTGATTATTTGCTAAAAAATGCTTGATGCTCGTTCCGACATTCTTACTCTGAACACCCTGAATTAGAGCACCGGATATCTCACTTGCTACAATCGGGTCTTCTGATGTGTACTCAAAATTACGTCCACAAAGCGGAGAACGCTTAATATTTACAGCAGGACCAAGTACAACACTTACTCCTTCTGCCTGACAAACGTTACCCAAAGCCTCACCCATCTTTACAACCAGTTCACGATTGAAGGATGCTGCAGTCGCGCAACCTGCCGGAAAGCATACAGCCTTGATACTATCGTTAATACCAAGATGATCTCCTTCCGTATCCTGCTTACGAAGTCCATGAGGGCCGTCGGAAACCATTGAGGAGGGAACACCTAATCGCTCAATTGCCTTGGTATGCCAGAAGTCTTCACCAGAGCAGAGTGATGCTTTTTCTTCTAAGGTCATTTTTGCTATTAATTCTTTTATCTTTTCTGTTTTCATAATCCTTCTCCTTATAACAACAAATCATTACCAACAAGGACATTCTATCATGTTTATGACCGTCATTCTATTTCAATTAATGACTTAATTTTAGGTCAATATTGACATAACTGACTCAACTATCGCTATAGCACTTTCAATTCCTCATCACTAAGCTCTCTGTACTGACCTGGCTGTAAAGCTTCATCCAGTACCAACCCTCCTATTGAAACACGTTTAAGATAAACCACATAACAGCCAACCGCCTTTAGCATCCTTTTCACCTGATGCTTTCTGCCCTCTGCTATCGTTAATATACCGGAAACAACCGGTTGATGTATTGGATTAATTCGGACATCTTTTATATCGTTAGCATTCATTTTATCCTTTAGTTCTTGATATTCTCCTGAATCCTCCACTTTGAGCTGTATTGCACTTGCAGGCAGCTCACCTTCTCCGATACCAATGCCTGCTTTAAGCAATTCTATTTTTTGAATATTCAGCTCACCAAGTGCCCAGAAGAAATAAGATTTCTCGACATGCTTATCCGGATGCATTAAACTATGACTGAATTCTCCGTGATTTGTTAGCAAAAGAAGACCTTCGGTATCCTTATCCAGTCTACCAATCGGGAATAATCCTTTCGCATGTTTCGGATCAAAATAATCAAGAACAGTCTTATTATCCTTATCTTTGGTTGCAGTAACACATCCACCCGGTTTATGGAACATATAATAAACTCTCTGTGAATGAACAATCTCTTCGCCCAAATATTCTATTCGATCATGGAATTCATCGATTTCCATAGCAGGTTCCGTTACCACCTGCTGATTTACCGTTACTTTACCGGTTTTAATATATTCACGGGTCGTCTTTCTCTTCCCAACGGATGCCTCAGCTAGATACTTATCTAATCGCATATCAATCCATTATCCCCACAAAGCGCTTGCATCATTCGCGCTTCTGTTAATCTTAGAAAAATCCGTTTTTACAAATGATCTGGTAGCTAGAACGAGGAACAATCCACCAATCAGCATGAATATAACAAAGGATAAAAATGGTGATACGATAAACCCGTTTATATCAATAACCAATCCCTCTTTCACGAGAGCCTCATTGGGTAGGTTTGTCTTCTCTAATACGATCATACGAAAGAATGCAGTCGCATAGGTCATCGGATTAATATACGCTACATATTTCAATAAATCCGGTAGCATAGCCAGCGGTATATATGCACCTGAGACAAATGTCAATGGCATCGTAATTGCTGTTTTGATAATCTGAAATGTCTGACCGCTACGAACCTTAGTTGCCATATATAAACCAACACCCGAAAACACCAAACCCACACAGATCATTGATAAGAGAATATAGATTGGTGTCGTCCAAGAAGTAAATTTAATCCCGATAAACAGACCAATAATCAGGATCAATATACCTTGAAGCGTAGAAACGGTAGCAGCGGATAAAAGCTGTCCGATTGCTACATTCAGTCTTTTAGCAGGAGAAACTAATACCTCCTTCATAAATCCACTTACCATATCATCAACTGTGGTTGAAGCTAAGTTTAAGGAGCCTTCAAATACCGTGGTTATGATAACACCCGACAGCATGTAAGCAATCGGATTCTCAATATAATCATTCTTAAATATGGCTCCGAATACATATACAAAAAAGAGAGGGAAAACCAAGGAAAATATCAGTCCGGTTTTGTTACGAACAAAAGCCTTTAACCCTCTGATCCATAGCGTTATAATTGTTTGCATATTAAGCCTCCTCTCGAATCTTTCGACCTGTTATCTCTAAAAACACGTCATTGAATGTTCCCTTTTTAATCTCAATATCAATGATATCGTCCTTCTGGAGACTGATTACCTGTAATAGACGATCAATGTTCTCTGCATCAACTCTGAAGTAACCATCCTTTTTTACATATTCCAGGTCATAATCCTGCAATAATGTCTCCAGCGTCTCCTCGCTTTTGGTTGTAATAAATGCTTTATCCTTCGTATACTGCTTCTTTAATGCATACGGGGTATCATGTGCAACAATTTTTCCACCATCAATAATGGCAATCTTATCGCATACTTCCGCTTCCTCCATATAATGCGTCGTAAGGAATATCGTAATATTCCGCTCTCGCTGCAATTTTAATATATACTCCCAGATATGGGATCTGGTTTGAGGATCCAGTCCGGTCGTTGGTTCATCTAAAAATAATACCTTCGGGTAATGAATTAACCCTCTTGCAATTTCCACACGTCGCTTCATTCCTCCGGACAGTGCTCCAACCACTTTTTTTCTCTCAGCCAACAAATCCACTAGCTTTAACACGAATTGAATTCTTTCTTCCACTTCCTTCTTCGGGATGTGATAAAACACACAATGCATGATCAGGTTTTCTTCAATTGTCATCTTCGCATCCAAGGTAGAATCTTGAAACACTACACCGATGGCAGCCCTAACATCACTCTTATGTGTTGTGACATCCTTACCATCAATCAACAGAGTACCTGATGTTTTTTCAAATATTGTACAGAGTGTATTGATCGTAGTACTCTTTCCTGCCCCATTTGGTCCAAGAAAAGCAAATACTGAGCCTTCTTCCACTTCAAAGCTGATATCATCCACTGCCTTAAAATTACCATACGATTTTACAAAATTTTTCACACTGATAATTGGGTTCATATTATATTTTTCTCCTTTAAGAGTGTAGTGCTTTCATTATACCAAAAATACTGTGTTTTTCAATTTAATTATTTGTAACTCGAATGATTATTAGTCCTTTCCCTGGCATTATTTTCAGATTATAAAAACAAAAATAAAAAAGCTCGCACCGGATTGAGCTGCCCTCCCATAAGTCAGATTTTACGTCTAACTTATGGGAGCGTCTCTTTTGAATGAAGCTGCGAGCTTTTAATCTATTAAAGTTTGTTCTGATTTCATTTTTTAATCCACTTTTTGATAGATAACCTAATTATCTCAAAGTTTATTTTGAAAATGTTTATCATCTAACATATAATGAAACGGCAGAATAACGGTAGAAATATTCTTATGCTTACTTAGATGATGGCCGAAGAAATAGGTGGTTTGATTATGCAACAAATTATCATACCAATGAGCAGTTATAAATTTAATAATAATTACCGAGATGTTTTCGCCATGGTTTAACTCTTTCTCCCTCTGCCACAGATAGTCATCCATCGGTTTAATAATATCTCTATAAGGTGTCTCAATAATTTCAAGTTTGATTGGAATAGCAAGGTCTTCCCACTGCTTCCGAAGGCTCTTCGCGTGCTCCGGATGTCGGCATACGTGAAGTGCAGTGATATTATTTGAGATTGAGTTTGCATAATTAATTGCCTTTAGAAAAGGCTTATTAATATCATGTACCATTAAGATACATTGGGTGGATGTCACGGCATTTTCATTATAATATGGATTGAACTTTTCAAGTACAAGTTGCTTGCCGATTGACTGATAATGCTTATTGATTACATACATGATTAACATGATAATCGGAATAGCTACTGCTAATATCCAAGCCCCGTGATGGAACTTCATGACAAACACGATAATTGATACAACAAAGGTTACTAATGCTCCAAACCCATTAATCCAGCATTTATACTGCCATCCCTTTTCTTTCGTAATAATCCATTTTTTAAACATACCAAACTGAGCTATGGTAAAGGATATAAATACGCCAACAGAATACAAAGGTATGATTGCATGTGTTTCACTTTTAAATCCAATGATTAAAAGCGAAGCAGCTATAAAGATAAATACAATACCATTGGAAAAGCTTAATTTTGTACCTCTTGAGGAAAACTGTCTTGGCACATATCCATCATGTGCAAGGATGTAAAACAACTGAGGTAATCCGTTATATGCGGTGTTAGCTGCAAGGAGCAATATCAATGTAGTGAATACCTGTAATTCATAATACATAAAGGTATGTCCAAATATTGCGCCTGAAATCTGTGATAATACGGTATGTCCAGGGATAGGAGCTACCTGCAGATGTACTCCTAATATGGAGGTTCCGCCAAAGATAAAGAAGATAATGGTACCCAGCATAAACAAAACATGCTTTGCATTCCTTGTCGGAGGGTTTTTAAAGCTTGGTACGGCATCACTAACTGCCTCAACACCGGACATCGCCGAGCAACCGGAGGAAAATGCCTTCAGTAAAATAATTGCTCCCAACCCCTGAATCATATCAGTAGGAATAACCCCCTCCGTATACTGGATGGGATTTAATGTTCCGGTTAATAATTTAAAGAAACCGAATATAATCATAACACCCATAGAGCCGATAAAGATATAAGTAGGTAATCCGAAAACCTTAGAAGATTCTCTCATTCCTCGAAGATTCATCAATGTAATTAATGCAACAAAGATTAAGGATACGATTACCTTATACTCATGTACCGAAGGAAATACTGCGATAATCGCTGCGGTAGAGGATGATATACTAACCGCTACTGTTAGAATATAATCAATCGTAAGTGCTGCTGCCGATAATAAAGCAAACGGCTTGCCTATGTTCTCTTTTGCAACTGCATACGCACCGCCACCTCTGGGATAGTGGTCAATAATCTGTGAGTACGATAGTACTAACAGAAATAATAATAATAAAATTGGTAGTACAATATAAGGAAGTGCTCGAAATGCTAATAAACCAATTGCAGGAATCAGTATTAATAAAATTTCTTCAATCGCATAGGCAACCGAAGATACTGCATCACTTGCCATGATTGGCAATCCCCATACACGTGACATTTTCTCATGACTAAGTTGGTCATTTTTTAAAGGTTTACCAAGTAGTAGTTCTTTGATATTCATTTATTAGTTTCTCCCTGATTTCTCATACGCTTTTTTAACCGAATTTAAATATTTTACTCAAGAATATTATATATTGTCGATATGAAAATTTCTACATTTATTTTTATAAGTTCTTTACACTCTCTTTACAAAAAATTTATACTCATTTATTTTATCATACACCTTCCTCAAATGTCAGAAAAAGCCTTGTAAAAGAGTTACAAAGCTTTTCTTGTGATAAATTATAATTAATAAATCATATTAAATTTTATTTTGATGTTACCTATAGTAGTTTCATCATAGATATACCCGTTCCATGCGATTTCCCAATCTGCTAAACAACTCATTTGTAATACTCCCAGCGCTTTTTGCTACATTAACCGCAGCAATTTTTTCCGTTCCATCTTCTCCGATCAAGGTTACAACATCCCCTTTTTTTATACCCTGAATATCTGTTATATCAATCAACAGCTGATCCATGCAGATTCTGCCTATCATCGATACTTGCTTCCCATTTACCAATGCTCTTCCAAAGCCATCTGAAAGACTACGGGGCAGCCCATCTGCATAACCAATAGGAATAACTGCCACTCTGCTATCTCTTGCAACCCGGTAATCTCTTCCGTACCCTACTGCTTCTCCCGCCGGAATTTCACGTATCATAGCAATTCTTGATTTCAGTGACAGGACAGGACGTAGATCTGTTGAAAGCTTTGTCCGATCTCCTTGGGAACTTAACGAGCCATATAGTGCTATTCCGATGCGGGCATAATCACATTGCAGCTCAGGGTAATTTAACAAGCCATAACTGCTTTGGATATGGATTTTAGGAATAGTAACACCCAGTTTTTCGAGCTGTCTCAGTAAGTAGTAAAAACCTTCTATCTGATTCCAGGTAAAATTAACCTCCTCCTTATTCATACTATCAGCAGTACATAGGTGGGTGTAAATTCCACACACATTCAGCTCCTTTAGTTGAAAAATCTCGGCGATCTGATTAACCTCTTCCGAAGATATCCCTAAACGATGCATACCCGTATCTATTTTGATATGAACCTTCAATTCCTTATTACAGTTACTTAGCATAATCGCATACTCATAATCAATTACGGTTTGTATTAACTGATAATGATGCAATTCATTCACTCTACTCTGATCTGTATATCCTAAGACTAAAATCTCACCGCGAATGCCGTTCTTACGAAGCTCAATCCCCTCATCCACCGTCGCAACCGCAAAAGACTTTACACCAATTGCATTAAGACACTTCGATACTTTGACAGCGCCATGACCATAAGCGTTCGCTTTCACTACCGCCATCATCTCGCAACCGGGCTGCATAAGACTACACAGTAATTTCGCGTTATACTTTAAATTATCTGTGTTGATTTCAATCCAAGAGCGATCCCTTTCCTTCACTTGCTTCGATTCTTTTCGAAATATCATTCGAAAATTATCAATACCCCCATATTCCTTCGACCCCTTCACAATATTTACCTCCAAACCGTTACTATAAAACCATCCATGTTATTTCCGGAGGTTTGATAGATTGCATCCTCCTCGAGTATGATCGATGTATAATTTGTATCTGCGTTAACATAAAATATCTCTACCTTCTGCCCGAATACCTTTGTGATAAAATGCTCCCCTTCATAGGGAAATGATTTCAAGAATTCACTATACTCCTCCAGTGCAAGTCCGTATTCCTGCATAATAATCGAATGCGGATACCCCACATAACGAAAATGCCACGGCTCATGTGCGATACCGGTTACTTTCTCCTTACCGCTTTGATATCGCTCAATAAACCCATATAGCGGAGCCTTCTCACGAAATGTTTTACATATTCCATCATAAGGAAAATCCGGTCGAATAAAATCCACATTACTCTGATTTAACGCCAGATCAATCGCTAGTCCTGATTGATGTTCACTATGATTCGGTAATGCGACGTATTTGCTTGTAAATTCACTACCATTCTCCGCAAGCGACTCCGTATAGATTTTTGACTGCTCCTCAAAAGTCCGATATCCACTGACAGGTATAATCTCCTCCTCACATCTTAAACATCCTACGAGATGGGATAATACTGCTGCTGTCTTATATTCCAGTAACACTTCCGTATTGCTTACATAAGCCGGTATCATTGAGATATTGCACCCATTATTATCACTTTTAAGTGGATGCTGTCGGTTAATTAATATAAGCCTTCCGTTGTGTATGTCCTTTTTATCAAATGTTATTGTTTTCATTCTTTCATCCCCAGTTCAATTAAACTTGTCAGTAGTTCCTGAAAAGATAATCCAATTCCCTTCATCATATTGGGGTAACGACTATGTGAGGTAAAGCCCGGAATCGTATTTACCTCATTAAATACAATCTTGTTATCCGGTGTTAAAAACATATCCACTCTTGCAAAACCCTTACATCCAAGTGCCTTATAGATGGCAGCCGCTGTGAGTTTTATCCTCTCAGAAGTATCTTGATCAATACGTGCAGGCATATGAATCTTGGAGCTTTCTAGTGTATACTTCTCCTTAAAATCAAAAAATCCATCCGAAAGTTCTATCTCGTCCACCTCTCCAACGGTTAGATCATAATTGCCCATAACCGCACACCCGACCTCAAACCCTTCAATGTTTTCTTCAATAATAACTTCATCATCATAGTTAAAAGCCAATTCTACAGCTACAAACAGATCCTTCTCATCCTTTACTTTTGTAATTCCGAAGGAGGAGCCTGCTTTCATCGGTTTTACAAACAATGGATAATGCAGTTCCTTCGTTGTTAACTCATGTAATAATTCCCTATCATATTGCCTTGACAATACGATGGATTTTGGTGTAACAACGTCAACCGCTTGTACCAGCTTATGTGCACGATCCTTGTCCATGCAGAGCGCAGAACAAAGTGTTCCACACCCTATCAAAGGAATTCCTGCTAGCTCAATTACTCCTTGAACGGTTCCATCCTCTCCATTTTTTCCATGGAGTACCGGGAAGGCTGCATCGATTTTAGTAAATCGAATTCCACCCTTTCTAAGTTCTATCAAACCGTGATGTTTACGATCCGGTGATATCATGATTGGTGTACATTCTTTTTCATTACTATGCCAAGTATCCTCAGCAATCCCATTAAGATCACCATCATATCGATACCAGGATCCTTCTCTGTCAATACCAATCAACACTAACTCATAGAGAGTACGATCAATATTGGATATAATGGCATATGCTGATTGAAGTGATACGGGGTACTCACTGGAGCATCCCCCGAATATAACTGCAATTTTCTTTTTTATCATAATTTTTCTCCTTTAATCCCTTTTGATTTGTAAATAACGTAAATAAAAAAAGCATTCACGCCTTTGATAACATAATATTATCAAAAACGTGAATGCTCTTTTTTCGTTTTTTTTTATAGATCTATAATGAATTTCATATTAAATTCTTACGATTTTCCTACGATAGATTTGGAAGTGTGATATCAAATTCAATCAACTCATTTTCACTCCTTGCTGTAATCTTTCCCTTATGAAGCTCAATAATCTCCTTTGCAATTGCAAGCCCTAAGCCCGCTCCGCCGGTCTTCGAGGTTCTTGCAGTATCCAATCTATAAAACTGCTCAAATACTCTACTCAGCTTTTCTGCCGGAATTGTATTACCCTGATTTACAAAGTTTAATTGAATACCTTGTTTCGTTTGGAGTGCAGTAATCTTAATTTTTCCTCTCTGGAAGCTGTAATTAATTGCATTACGGATCAAATTATCAAATACGCGTTGCATTTTATTCACATCAATATATGTCATGATATTAGGCTCCGCATTAATCTCACAGCTTAGTTCTTTCTCTGCAAGCATGGGCTTAAACTCATACGTAATCTGTTCCAGCATACGCGTTAGATTAATTTTACTAAGCTCCAATGTCAGGTTTGTCAGATTAAATCTGGTAATTTCA
Organism: Variimorphobacter sp. HTMS_6; assembly: GCF_059717775.1. Lineage (NCBI taxonomy): Bacteria > Bacillati > Bacillota > Clostridia > Lachnospirales > Lachnospiraceae > Variimorphobacter > Variimorphobacter sp. HTMS_6. Next base: position 185,494 of record NZ_AP046094.1, on the reverse strand, counting down.
AAAAATTCATTAATCAGCTCCTCCAGACGTTCTGCCTTCTCCAGTGATATTGTAAGGTATTTTTCCCTTAGCTCCTGTGAAATCTGATTCTCATCTCTAAGCAGTGTTAAATAACCAATCACCGACGTAAGTGGTGTTTTTAAATCATGTGCCAGATATACAACCAGATCATTCTTTCTTTGTTCCGCTTCCTTTGCTGCTCTCTCATTACTTTGAATATCAATCTTAATCTGATTCATCTGATTTTCTACTTCTTTTAATTCCGCAGGAAGCTCAATCAAACCATCCTTCGAATTATACATTCTTTCTGTTGCTTTTATGATATTCTCCAGATAACCCAATGTTTTCATCCAGTAATACAGGAATATTACCAGATAACCTGAGCCAAATATTAGAATAAAAAACTCTATATAATTATCATCAATCGTATTTAGAATGCTATAGAGAAGCTCCCCCTTATACCAAGTAAACCTGCTAAAAAAATACCTTGCGAAAAAATACATAGCAATCATAATCACACTATATATGAATATTGCTGTTAAAAATCTTGTAAGTATTCTAATGGATAGTGCTCTTTTAAAGTTACTTCTTTTATTATTCAATCTGATAGCCAACCCCCCATACTGTTTTAATAAATTTCGGGTTCTTTGAGGACTCCTTCATCTTTTCCCTTAAGCGACCGATATGAGCCATCACTGTATTATTATTATCCATAAATTTTTCACCCCATACTGCTTCAAATAGCTCCTCAGAGGATACTACCTTCCCCCTGTTCTCGCACAGAAACCAAAGTATAGAGAATTCTATCGGTGTTAATGTCAGGACTTTCCCAAACAGCGAACATTTATGAGTGTCCTTATTAATCTTTAATCCATTAAATTCAAACTCATTATGATCCATTATCTCTTTCTTATCAACGGATTGCGTCCCTTCGGAATGATTATACCTCATATAACGTCTCAACTGTGTCTTTACTCTGGCTACGACCTCTAATGGATTAAAGGGCTTGGTGATATAGTCATCCGCTCCCAGTGTCAGTCCCATAATCTTATCCATATCCTCGACCTTCGCGGTTAGCATAATTACAGGAAAGTAATATTGTTCTCTGATCTTTTGACAGATTCGAAAACCGTCTATATCCGGTAGCATAACATCCAGTATAGCAAGATCCAGCTTTGTTGTGCGAATGCACTCCAACGCCTCTGTACCTGAGTAAAATTTATATACCCGGTAGCCGTCATTTTTCAAATACAGCTCCACAAGATCCGCGATCTCTTTTTCATCATCTACGATTAGTATACTTTCACTCATAATTTGCTCCATTCCATAACATGTCTTTTGCGCCTCCAAATTTACATCGAGAATGACGCAGGCACAAATAAAATTATTATAAACATTAGTTCTATTTTATCAAAGAATAACAGACTTGTCCAATCAGACCCTACTATAGTTTTCTATTTTAATTATACCATAACTTATCGCCGCATAAACTTAATCAAACGAATTAGAGTAACTGCATATCAAGGATCTTAATGAAATTTATATAATTCTACTGATAATACAGCTATTGAGCAGTTATTTATAAATGAATGAGGGATAATTATGAGCAAAGAAGTCAATAACTTAGTATTTGAAGGCGGGGGAATACTTGGAATCTCCTACTTAGGGGCAATAAAATATCTCATAGATAATGAATGGATGAAAAATGTTCGTAGAATTGCGGGAACTTCGGCCGGTGCTATCACCGCTTGTATCACAAGCTTTAACCTTCCGTACGAAGATATGAATATGATAGCTCAATCACTTGATTACAGTAAGATTCCATCAAAAAGCGTTCTAGACAATATTGACATAATTCCAGATGAGGTAAAATCAACGATAGAAAATCTATTTGGTGATCTAAATTGTATGTACCGTATGATGAATCAATTTGGCTGGTACTCCACAGAATATCTCTATTTATGGATCCGGGAGGTGATCGGAAAACAATTCATCACATCAAAAAAACGCCCTCCGTATACCTTCTTAGACTTTAAAGATCCCTCTATTCATAAAAACGGACGCCCCTTCACCGATTTATACTTAATCGGAACTAATTTGACAATGAAAAACTTTAGTGTTTTTTCTTATGAAACTACACCGATGATGGAAGTAGCAGAGGCTGTTCGAATATCCATGTCCATACCACTGTTCTTTGAAGCATTTACCACAAATGATTATGAAATAACCGGTAACTCCATGATGAATGTATTCTGTGACGGGGGAGCGATTATGAACTATCCACTTACACTGTTTGACTCCCCGCGATACAATCCCTACGTATATTACGGCGCGAATATGAACACCCTTGGCATACGCTTTAAAAGTAATCTAACGTATTCACCAATTGATAACTTATTAGCATATATCGAAAGCCTGCTTCATCTATCCTCCTATGTTCAGCAATCTGTGTACGAAAGTAATCCACTCAATAAAGAGCGTTCTATTATTATCGATACCTATGACATATCTCCACTGGATTTTAATATAAAAGTGAACGATGATAAGTACCAATTTTTATACGAACAGGGGTATCTTGCAGCAAAAGAATTTTTTCAAATTTGACAAATTAATCTAATTATGTAAAAATAGTGTATTAATAATCTCATTACATACAAGGCAATCTTCAGCATGATCGGATGGTGGATAAAAATATGTTAAAGCGAAATATTATGATAGCCGCTATTATAAGCATTTCTGTAATTGTGTTAACTCTTGTAGTGCTCTGCATGTTTCGTAATAACTCCGTTAAAGTTACAGGCAAAGATATTTTTGATTTTAAAGATGTCAAATCGATAAGATTAGTAAACGGTTCGAACGGAAACCATGTTGACATAACAGACAATCAGACGATAGAGCTCATAAAGAACGACCTTACTTCTATTACGTGGAATAAGAAAAAGGAGAAAGAAGATTCAGCCGGATGGACTTTGGGTCTATCCTTCGACGACAAATCTGGCAACACCATGTATAAGCCTATATTCTTGACAAATACAATCTTTAAGTTAAACGGATATATCTATACAGCCCAGGATGGAAGCACAGAATTAAATAACTACCTTGACATGATAGATAATAGTCAAAAGCAATAGGTCATAATAAAATTATAATTATATAGAATTAAAAATTCACTTAGGAGGTATTTTATGGCACTAAATTTGAAGAATCTGGTTCAAGGGGCACTCGGTAATTACAGCACTGTATCTGTTGAAGATTTATCGAAAGATTATGGTATGTATCTTATGAATGGCGAGACGATCAATATGGGATTTAAGCTAGTCAGAGATGCAATGATCTTCACTAATAAAAGAATTATTTTTACCGACAAACAAGGAGCAACCGGAACAAAAACAAAAATACAATCGATAAATCTCTATTCCATTACAGACGTCACTATGGAAACCTCGGGCTTTGGTTTTGACGATAGCGAATTAACCTTTACTTATATAAGCTCACCGGAGTTAAAAGGGCATCATGTACAGTATTCCTCACATAAGCTAGAATTTCCAAAACAATTTAATGTTCAGGGTTTGTATAAATTGCTGCAAGAACTTGCCTATGAGAATTTCTTGCGAATTAATAATATCTCCGAATAAATCTACCCCTCAATGTCATGTGATATGCCACTTATCAAGTAGACATGGTAAATAAACAAAATCTACTTTAGGAGGATCATATCACATATAGACTTGAGGGGTTTTATCATTATTTTCTATGATATCTGCTGACCTGCTAACGAATCTCTCAGTAAGGTTTCTTTTAATCTATTCTCTTCCATGGTCTTACTCTTTTTCTTCTGTCCATATATCATAAGTGATGATACCAGAGACACCAATGGCAACGTCATCACAATACCTATGCCACCGGATATTCCCTGCATCACTTCAATTCCGATAGAATAAGAGTTAATCATCTGAAGATAAGGTAAATCATATGTATAATTGATCACAAGAGTGCTGAGTGAACCTCCGACAAATGCGATAATCAGTGTATTTGCAGTCGCTCCCATCATATCTCGTCCGACGTTCATTCCGCTCATATAAAGTTTTCTTCGGGGTAGCTCCGGATTCGCCTGATGAATCTCCTGAATTGCAGAAGCAATTGATAATGCGATATCCATCGCACCTCCTAAAGAAGATATTAGTATTCCGGCAAATAATAGCTCTCCAACAGAGATATTGGTTACTTGCCCAATTCCCACCAGTGTATCAATATTTGATACATTATATCCTGAGATCAACGCCACCTTTCCAAATCCCCAGGCAGCAATTCCAGAGATAATCACACCAAATACCGTACCCAGGATGGCGGACATCGATTTTATGCTTTGTCCGCCCAGCAAGAGAATCGTAAAAACCGTCGTGATAAAAACAACTATAATCGCTGCAAGAATTGGTGACATTCCTCGATAGATCGCTGGCATAAAAAAGTATATGATAAGTACTATCGTTAATATCAAACCCGTAACCGATTTCAAACCCGTTTTATTTCCTACCACCCAAAGTAATACACAAAACAGGGCAAAGAACGCCAAGATAATCCACTCTCGGTCAAAGCTATAAACAGAACTAATCGTAACTTGACCGGATTCCGAGGTGAGCGTAATTACTTTCATACCCACATGACAGGTTGCTCCGTAGAGGCTTCCGTTGGTACTAACTGCGCTGGTTTCTTGCCCTTTATGCTTTCCATCGAGAAATTTCACCTTAACTTCCTGATTGCCAATTCTGCTGCCATTCTCTTGCAGATTATCCTTTGTGATATCTGTCACAACCGCCCTATCAAACGAATGTGCCTGTTGTGACACTATCGGGGTCTTGTCAATATTGTTCCAGTAACGAAGAAAGATAAGAAACACACTGAGTAGTAAAATCCCGACCACAAACCTTATTATTTTTTTCGTCTTTCCTATATTCCACCACTTCATTATTATTCCTTACCTTTCTTCCATAATTCTATATTGTTAATCTTATATAAGCGCACAAACCGATTCAGATAAGCACCTATTTCAGTAATACATGTTTTGCAAACGACCCAAATAACATTACCATTGCTGCAATTAGAAACCCTTTGACTTATCTACAGCTTTGATCAATTATTATTACTTAATTGTGATTGTTATTTTAGCTGTTTTTTTACTACCATCTTTGGCAGTAGCGGTAATTGTTACTTTTCCAGCTTTAATACCTTTCACTACTCCTGTCGATGATACCGTGGCAATCTTTGTGTTCGATGATGTCCATGTCAAAGATTTGTTTGTGGCATTTGTTGGAGCAATTGATGTCTTCACGGTAAGTGAACTCTTTACTTTCAGCGTTGCTGCAGCTGATAACTTGAGGCTACTAACTAAGATAGGTTTTACCGTTACTGTACAGTTTGCTGTTTTACCATTCGATGTTGTAACCGTAATTTTTGCAGTACCTGCATTAATCGCCTTGACTACACCAGCTGAGGATACTGTTGCTACCTTTGTGTTTGAAGATTGCCATACTACCGATTTATTTGTTGCATTACTAGGAGTAATTGTTCCGTGAAGTGTAAAAGTGCTTCCGATATATAAGGCTTTGGAAGTAGCGTCAAGTGTAATCTTAGTAGCCTGGGCATTCACTGTAATTGTACAGGTTCCTACTTTACCATTTGAAGATGTAGCAATTATCGTAACGGTACCGGTAGATTTTGCCGTTACTTCCCCCTTTGTAACTGTTGCAATATTACTATTGGAAGAGGTCCAGGATAACGTCTTGTCTGTGGCGTTCGATGGTGCCACTGTACCTGTTAAAGTTAATTTATCTCCAACATTAACTGTCTTTGATGTAACATTTAAACTTACTCCTGTCACTGCTACGAAGGAAGGATTAACAGTTACCTTACATGTTGCCGTCTTACCATTTGAGGTTGTTACTGTGATTATTGCTGTTCCTGCCTTTTTCCCTTGTACCACGCCCGTTGTGCTTACGGTTGCTACGGATACATCTGAAGATGTCCAGGTTAGTGTTTTATCAGAAGTATTGGATGGTGCTATTGCAGCTTCAAGTGTATATGTATCGCCTATGGATAAACTCTTTGTAGTATCTTTTAAGCTTACGCCTGTTGCAGTAATTTCATTAGGTTTGCTGATCGTATAAGGTGTATCAATTTTATTACCGCTAGATACGTCATAGGTATTTATCGTCAAAGTATCATCCGTCACATCTACAACAGAATAAGTTGGTGTCCAGGTCTGGCTTCTGGAAGCAATATAATTTTGCTGTGATGCAATCAAATCATAAAACTTACTTCCAGTAGAACTATTCGCCTCCATATAGAGAACTCCCTGAGGGTTGGTCACTACATTATTGGTTGTATCCTGGCTTACGATTTTATAGCATAAATTCTGGTTTAAGAATTCCTCTTTCACCGCCGGATCACTTAGTTTTACAGACGAATCGTATGCAGTATGTGCAGCTCCGTCACTGGTCAGCTGATAACTTCTCGAGTAAGTATGGTCATGACCCTGAAGTGCTACATCAATATCGTACTTATCAAATAATGTTGTAAGCTGCGTTCTTAAAATAATACCGTCAGAATCTGAGTGATCTAAACCGGAGCCGTAAATATCCTGATGATAGGTCACGATTCTCCATTTGCTATCTGGATTCGCCTCTGTAGCCATTTTAATCAAAGCTTCATGGTCTGCTACATTATAATTGTTCGTATCTATGAACATAAATAATGCATCTCCATAGGTAAAGTAATAATCATTACCGGCTTTTGTCGGTGTTGTTTCTGCTGTAAACTCATTCGGGTTACTAAAATGATTTTGATAATTTGCAGTCATTGAATCATGATTACCAATCGTTGTTGCAACAGGTAAGGAAGATATTACTCTCGGAGACAGATAACCTGCATATTCAATTTCTTGTTGTAAATCCTTGGCTGCCGATCCATTACTTGCACTTTCATTTATCTGGTCGCCAGCTGAGATCATGAAGCTTACGTTAGGATTTGCATCAAAAGCAGAATTCAACGTAGTATTCCAACTAAATGAGTCATTTCTGGCAGCCAGCTCAGCATTCTGTGCAGATTGGTCACCGGTTGCCGTTTGTCCTACCGATGCACCTATCTGCGGATCACCTACATACAGAAAGGAAAACTCATCCGTATCCTGGGTTTTGAATTTCTTAACTTGTGTCCATGCGCTATCCAAATAATACTGATAATAATATACCTTTTTGCTCTTTAAACCGGTTAATGTAACCTTATTGGAATAATAAGGTGTTTCGTTAATCGACTTATAACTTACCGATGAACCAATGATCTCTGTACTATCATTCATATCCTTCGTCGTAGAGAATCTCACCTTTGCCTCATCTTGATTTTTGGAATACCATGCAAAGTTTATACTGCTTTCTGTTTTTCCAGGGGTAAGTGAAATTTGCTCAAAATTATTCTTTACGCTATCCCACTTTGTCTTCCAATTTGCCCAGTCAGTAGAAATACTTGTCTTGGAAGCATTATCGTTCCAATGTGAAGTTGCTGCAAATGACGGTACTGCAATTGCGCATGACAATGCCAATGCGACCGCGGTGACTACTACTTTCTTTTTTGCTTTCATACTTTCCTCCTATTTGATAATATTTGGTAAGTCAACTATAGCACTCCTGCAATTGATAAAATATCATGTTTGTGTTAAAATTTGGTACTAGTTATTTCATGAAAACGTGAAATTTAAGGTCTTGAACACACAAAAAAGCCCACTCTTTTGAACTGACCCCAATAAGTTAGACCTAAAAATTAAACTTATTGGGGTCACATCACTTCGAGTGAACTTTTAATATTAGTATTCTTTTATATCTCTTTTACAGTGCTAAAAGAACATATTCTGTGGGACCCAACTGATCTCCATTATATCTCATATAAAATTTATAGCCCGGATACATCTCATCTATCATTCTAGGTATCTTCCAGATATCTTCATTATTATGGTAAGTACAAATTGTAAGCTTTGGATGATCTTTTGTTATGTGCTCCCTGCAGCCAATTAATGCGTCCTGTTCATATCCCTCTATATCCATCTTAATAAGCGAAACTTTTTCTGTAATATCTTTGTCAATTGTAACTATATTGATTGGTATGCTTCCTTGTTCCTGCAATGTATTCGTAGAAGCATCTGAGCCAAAAGAGTTTAAATATTTTACCTCATTTATAGAACCAACACCACAGTTTCTATAAATAATATTTTTATGGTCAGATAACGTCTGCTTACATTGTTCCATGCTGATCTCTGTTATCTCATAACAATATATCTTTTGGTAATTACCGTAGGTATCAATAAAGCTTTTCGCCGAATCTCCAACATATGCACCTATATCAACTACGACCTCATTTTCATCACATTCCAACAAGTCCAAATCATAATAGTCAGCAAATAGATTCTCTTTCACATGAATTAATTTACTATTATCAAAAAATATCCAAGAATATAGTATACCGTACAAAACATATTTTGAACGGTAATCTCCTAGACGTCCGTATAACCATATAAAATCACCAAGGTGGTCTAGTAATGCATTCACTCGCTGTTCAATGACACCAAAGTTATCAGTATCTGGATCTAAATCACCCCAATAATCTGCGAAATGATTATAATACAAAACATACTTTTGAAACAATACTTCATTTGAAGCTCTGATTGCCATTAAGTTATTAACTGCTTTTGTAAATAACATATTACGATCTAGCACCTTAATACTATCAACCATTTTATTAAAGTCTCTGTCAATATTATTTTTTAGTAAGGATCGTTCATGAACAGTATTAATTATCAACTCTCTCCACGAATCTACTTCCTCTAAGAATTGACCCAATTCCATATTACCATTTAACAACAACTCTGCATAAGATACGGCATTGTTTATATGAATCACCGGACTATCAAAGATGTAACTATTTATTTCTTTCATTGCTTCATATAAATCAATTACAAGATTATTGTCCGTTGTATTGCTATTCTTCAGCATATTTGCAATTTTTTCAAAACTGCTCATTATCTCGATAATTGATTCGTCTTCTTTTATCATCTGTACCACCTCATATAATCTCGGGTATCGCCGTATTTTTGTTTCACATATTTCCAATTAATGATAACATAGTTCTTATCGAAAAAATATAAATCTTTATTCTCATATAAAATACACATTGCCTCTTGGAAAAATAAAAAGTCCACTCTTTGCTGTGAACTTAAATGCAACATGTTTTTAATATAAAAAAGCCTTATAACCACCGCGTTATAAGGCTTTTCTAATGGGTACACTGATATAATATAGTCATGAATTGACGCAATATCATATTATTGTCGCTTCCATACCCCACTTGCATTTGATCCGGCCAGAATATTCTTACCGCTGATACAAAAGGAATAAACATCAATTCCATCTAATCCTGTATTAAATGATCGCCAACTGCTTCCGCCATTTGTGGAACTAAATACCCCACCACCATAAGTTCCGGCAAATATGGTTTTGTCCTTAACCGCAAGGGCATCAATATTCGTATTGGTAATCCCTGTATTAATCTGGCTCCAGCTTGCACCATGATCTTTGGTTAGAAACACCCCATCACGGGGCGTTGCCGCATAGATGTTCTTATCATTCTTAATTAGTGCAAATATCTGATTATTTGTTAATCCTGCATTCTTAGCTATCCAACTAGAGCCGTTATTCTCTGATAAAAATACTCCACCACCAAAGGTTCCGGCAAAGATAGTATCGCCGTTTACGACGAGTGAACTGACCGATGCATTTGCCAGTCCCGAATTAACCGCACTCCAGCTTGTACCATTATCCGCCAGCCTAAAGATACCACCGCCCATGGTGCCGGCAAAGATATTCTTTCCTTTGACAGCCAGTGAATAGACATTTTTATTAGATAGCCCGGAATTCGCCTCTCTCCAGTTAGTGCCATGATCGGAAGATATAAACACTCCACCACCGTTGGTTCCTGCAAAGATATTATCACCCAAAATAGCAAGGGTGAATACATAAGGATTCGTCAAACCCGAATTCACCTCTCTCCATGTATTACCATCATCTTTAGAAAGAAATACACCCGCACCACTGGTTCCTGCATAAATAGTTTTACCGTTCTTGGCAAAAGCACCGACATGTGTATTGGCTAAACCGGTATTGATTGCCTGAAAGCTGGTACCATGATTGTCGGAATAATAAATTCCGCCACCATTGGTTCCTACATACAGATCATCATTGTTAACGGCTAATGAATAAATAAAAGTATTGGCCAACCCCTTAACTGCCCAGTTCCAGGTTAACCCTCTGTTATCGGATACGTATACGCCATCTTCTGTTCCGGCATAGATAAAATCATCGCTTGCAGCAATGGAGTATACATGCTTATTCCTCAACCCTGAGTTAATTTCTTCCCAACTCATGCCGTTGTTATCAGAACAAAAAATGCCTCCCCCATAAGTACCTGCATAGAGTACTTTGCCGCTCCTAACGAGGGAATTGATTTGGGTATTGCTTAGACCTGAATTAACCGAATTCCACTGATCACCGTTATCGGTAGACAAATAAACGCCACCCTCGGTCCCTACGAATATATTTGTACCGTCGGTGACTAGAGAATTTGCATTCAAAGAGGCTAGTCCTGTATTGACAGCCTTCCAGGTGACACCATTATCTATGGAGCGGAATACACCGTTTGTGGTTCCGGCGAAGATATTCTTACCACTGATAACAAGAGAAAGAACAATTGTATCCGTCAACTCTGAATTTATCAACTTCCAACTATCTCCGTTATTAGTTGAGAGAAAGATACCTCCATTCGCACCTGCGAAGATGTTATTTCCGTTAATTGCCAACGAATAGACATTTTTGCTTGTTAAACCCACGTTTACCTCTTTCCAGTTTACACCTTTATCCGAAGAAAGAAAAATACCGCCACCCTCGGTCCCAGTAAAAATATTCTCACCCTCGATTGCAAAACAATGAATATATCCCCCATAAGGACCATTGGTCTGCTCCCATGGCATGGATTGCTTATTAGATATAAATAGAAAAGCAATAATGAAAATGAAAAATATAAGTAATAACAAGGATGTCAGCAGTCTCGATTGGCTTATCTTCTTCATGATATCCCCCCGTAAATAAATCCTCTATTGTAATTAGCCCAAGACGGGCTTACAAATAACAGCCGCCCGCGTTAGATACAGGCGGCTGTTATAAATATTATTTTAATATTGTGCGAAGCCAAGACCTCGGTTCTTTAGATTCTGAACAATAGTAGCGATCGCCGCATTCGTGGTTGTATATCCATCATGCATCAATGGATTACCACCGCTTTGCAAGCTGTTGCAGGCGCTTACGATAGCCTGTGTACTGGCACCGTTCCAGTCCTGAGTATCCACGTTAGGGCTGACGATCGACAGGCCAAGAGCCGAACATGCTTGCTGAATCGTTGAATTGCTCTCAAGATAAGGTAGCCGAATCCTCGTTGGTTTTGGTTTACCGGCATTCTGGATTGCTGTGTTGCATTGTTGAATGTCATTATAAACCTGCTGATAACTCCAGCTGGTCATATGGGAGTGTGTATAAGTATGGTTCTGCAAGCTAAATCCAGAATTCATGTAGGAAGTCCAACCAGCCTGATTACTGCTGATTCTATTACCCCATACAAAGAAGGTAGCACTGTTGACTCCGGCACTCTTTAAATTATTTACTAATGTCGGTGAGTTACTCGTTGGTCCATCATCAAAAGTTAGATAAACGCTACCGCTTGTCGGAGGCTGGGTAGGAGTTGGCGTCGGTGTCGGTGTTGTACCGCTACCACTACCGCTGACTTCTACATAATCCACATAAGCATCCCAATTTCCGGTATCATTGGTTACAATAAGTTGAATCGCATAGCTACCCGACTGCGGGGTACAGGTAAAAGACTGCACCGTAGGGGTTGTCCCGGTAAAGCTAACCCTACCCATTTCATATCCATTCATCCTGATAACTACGGTAGCGGCATTGGAATTGTTCGAAGCTCCCCTGACACTTATTGTTACCGGAGTGTTGCTCCATGTAATATTACTGGTTTGGCAATAATCATTATTCCCATATAGAGCTACTCCCGAAAATGGAGAACTGATTTTCCCAGCGTATTGACCGCCTAAGGTCATATTCTCAGTTTCATATCTAGTGGCAGCAGACGCTTTTCCTACAGGAATAGCCATTGCAAAACACATTAAAAGTGCAATAAATAACATTACATATCGTTTCATTTACGTTCCTCCTTTCAAAATGAAAAATCCACTTATTACAACTCGAGTTGTTTTCAATCATACTATAGTCAGATAAGTATCAATGCCACCACTGGAAGTATTGACAATTATCAATCTTATGTATAATGATATTGGTAAATATTTACATTAGTATGTTAACACAATAAACTAATTAATGCAAGTCCATACTTTACAATCTATGATGATGATAGCTCTTACTTTGTTTATTAATTTCTTTTCAGAACTGCAAATGAATACCGATATGGTGGATTACCAAATACTGAAATAAAGGTCCTACGCAGGTCGTGTCGTCGAATTAAACTACCCTATCCACAATCACAAATAGAAAAGGCATTCCCTCATGCAGAAATTTAAGTATAATCAGACAAGTTATATTCTATAAGTTACAGCATAAAAAAATAACAGTACAATAAAAAATGACTGTTATTTTTTCTATCTATATTAATAATTTTATATTTAATACTTTTCCCGAAGAATTGTTTCTACTCTTTGCTTTACTTGATCAGTTTCTATACCTAATGATACTGATAGTTCAGAAAACAATAATTCTTTTGCTTTTTCTAAATATTTTTCATCAGTAGCGGATTTTTTTCTTCCTTCCGCTCTTTTTTCATTCTCTTCCTCATTTAATACATTAATTATTTCTACTAATTCGCTAGGATTTCCTTCTTTCAGCATTTTAGTATAAACACGCTCTCTCGTCTTCTTATCAGTAATACGAGGCGAATCACTATTCACTAATAATGTATCTATAATATCCTCAGCATTTTTCTTCTTAATAATCAAACGCATTTTTATTTTCTCGTTGTCTACCGGAGTCATTATTACAGAATTTTTCACATTGATAGGATGCATGATATAGTACATATTTTTCTTATTGTCAATTGTTTTCTCTTTTATTTCATCGATTAAACATACTCCTCGACATGAGTAATTAACATAATCACCTTGCTTAAACATTTTATTGCCTCCACTTATCAACAGGGTTGCATGTATAAATATAGCATACTAATAATTTTATGTCAACCAAGTTGACATCTAGCTTTTATAATAGTATACTTCTGCTGAGGTGAAATGAGTGGTAAAAGAAGCTGATAATATAAATTTAATTGATTTATTAAATTCAAAATATTACAAATTCAAAAAAATGAATGAAGAATTGTGTAGTAGTTCATACAATATATCTCTCACAAATTCTGAATGGTCTGTTATTTACCTGATTCACGGGAACCAGCCTACCATTTCAGAAATAGTACAACAAATCAAGATTACAAGGCAGGCAACGCACAAATGTATTAAAGCTTTAAATTCAAAAGGCATTTTAATGGTAAATAATGTTGTAAATAACAACAAGAAAAAATGTCTCAGACTTACTCCATTAGGTGAACAATTATACTTAGATAATATTTTATTAAAAGAAGCTATCGTACGCGATCTTGCAATACAAATAGGTTTAGATAATATTAATTTATTAATAAGCTTACTTAATAAGATATAAACATAAATCTTCCTCTCTTTAGCCTTCCATGCATGAACATTTATAATAACTTCCTTAACAAACTTAAGCATCGCTTTCTAGTTTATTAATGGAATATCAGATACACCAGACTTACGGTTAGATTATATTTTTCTAATTGACTTATATTGCTAACTATGTTATGCTTATAAGGTATTTTAAATAAAGAATTGATTTCACATATTTTCGTAGATCATTTTTGATTTACTGAGATATGTGTTTTTTATTGGAGTATAATAAATTTAAGGAGGTATCTTTCATGAATAAAGGTACTGTAAAATGGTTTAACGCACAAAAGGGATTTGGTTTTATTTCTGACGAACAGGGCAATGATGTATTCGTACATTTCTCAGGTCTTGCTATGGAAGGATTTAAATCCATCGATGAAGGTCAGGCTGTAACGTTTGATGTAACAAAAGGTGCTCGTGGAATGCAAGCAGTCAACGTTAACATTGCTTAATTAGCAATATCTAAAAGATCACTTTTAAGTGGTCTTTTTTTATTTTACAGAGGCATGTAGGAAAAGTGCAGCACAGCTGCACTTAGGAACACCGCCTTGTTCCAAGGCGTCCCGACCATACTCCGCAGGTCGTGGCTTCGAATTTACTGCTACTAGATAAAAAAGAAAGAGTCCATACTTACGTATGAACTCTTTTAACGCATCCTTTAGGATGCAATTTACAGGGGCAGTAGGATTTGAACCCACGACCTGCGGTTTTGGAGACCGTTATTCTACCAGCTGAACTATACCCCTATTTATGTCGTTGTGTGCTGAGCACTTTTCTATATTACAATGAATTGTGTAAATTGTCAAGAATATTTCGAGGTTTGACAACATTTTTTAAAATATCTGATATCGATTAAAAAATGTGATCTTTCAGTACCATGTGAAGTTCCGCACTTGCAATCACCTCATTTAATGTTTCCGACATCTTATGTACTGACTCTGAAGCCCCTTCTTCTATTTCCTTTAGGTCAGCAACATTTTTCTCAATTGTATGTGCGATATCATTGATGTTTGATGAGGCAAGTGTAATGTGAGTAAAGGTAGTATTAAGCTCCTCTAAAGAGTTCTTTGTCATTTTACTTGCTTCTTCGCCCGGGTTATTCATTAATACCTCACAGCATTCTTTTAACCTGTTCACCAGATAGCTCCCTACTTTAGAGAGATTAAGTACAGTATCCGATGCATTCATCGATTCATAAGCGCCTTGTTCAATAGTTGCCTGTGTTGCATCCCATTTCTTTAGTTTATCCGTGACATCCACCATAGACTCCCGGACAGACGAAAGAAGTATTAAATCATCTTCGATCGATTTCATAATTGGTATCCCCCAAATCTATCCCTGTTTATGATACTATCTTTTCAGCATGCCCATCACTTCTTGTATATTTCTTACGCCAATTAACTTAATACCCTTTGTTTTCATTTGTTCCCTATTCGCCTGAGGAAGAATGCATATCTCAAAGCCCATCTTCTCTGCTTCCAGAACCCTCTGTTCTGCCATATTTACTGCTCTAATTTCTCCTGTGAGTCCAACCTCGCCAAATAGAACGGTTTTGTTGTCTAAAGCCACATTCTTATAACTGGATAATATCGCAGTTACCACCGCTAAGTCAAGTGCCGGCTCTGTAATTCTCATACCACCTGCCACATTTACGTAGGCATCACAATCCGATAGCTGAATTCCTGCTCGCTTCTCAAGCACTGCCATAAGCAGGTTAACACGATTATAATCCGTACCCGCCGCGGTTCTTCTCGGCATATTAAAATTCGTTCTGCATACCAAGGCCTGAAGCTCAACAAGAATTGGTCTTGTTCCTTCGATTGATGCAGCGACCACCGAACCCGGTTCACCCTCCGGACGTCCCTTCAGCATGAACTCAGAAGGATTTTTCACCTCTACCAATCCAGTACCCTGCATCTCGAATACACCAATTTCATTTGTAGAACCAAATCGATTCTTAACTGCACGAAGTACGCGATATGCCGCATAATTATCACCTTCAAAGTATAGTACCGTGTCCACCATATGTTCTAATACTCTGGGGCCGGCCACCACTCCTTCTTTCGTAACATGTCCAATGATAAATACAGTGACCCCCATTCCCTTTGCTATCTGCATCAGTGCGGCGGTTGCTTCTCTAACCTGACTGACACTTCCGGGAGCGGAATTCACATTATCTTTTGACATCGTCTGGATGGAGTCTACTATCACTATCTCCGGTTTATACTTTTGTATTGATTCCTCTATATAATCCAGGTTCGTTTCACAAAGAAGCAGAAGCTCGCCGTGAAATACGCCGAGCCTTTCTGCCCTCATTTTTATCTGGCTTAAAGATTCTTCTCCTGATATATAGAGTACCTTTTTTGATTTTGCTGAAATCTCCCTACACATCTGTAATAACAGAGTTGATTTTCCTATGCCGGGATCTCCACCTACCAGTACAAGGCTTCCACGGACTATACCGCCGCCAAGTACACGATCCAGCTCATCAATTCCTGATTGTATTCGTTGTTCAGATTCTGCCTTAATATTAGATAATAATTCAGGCTCTTTCTGGATTAATGAACCGGTAGGTTTCGTACTCTTTTTCACAACCGGTTCTTCTGTAAAGGTATCCCATTCCTTACAGCCCGGACACTGACCCAACCATTTTGCTGATTCAAAGCCACATTCTTTACAGAAAAACACAGTCTTGCTTTTTGCCATATTACTGCTTAACCACCTTTATAGAATCCTTCTTATCATTTTCCAAATCAAGGCTGAATACTAACTTACCACCTAAATTTGTCTTCATTGTACCAAGGCTCTCGCTGTTTTTGAACACTTCATAAATTGACTCCGCTTCTAATTCCAACGTGATCTGTGCCGTATCGTTTCCCTCCACAATAAAGCTCAGGCTGTTGCCCTTTGCATCGAAATTAAACGCAGCTGTTCCGGGTACTGACTCATAGACAAACATACCGTTTCTCTCCAGCTTGGTTATCTGATTAAATGTTTTTACCTTATATAAATCACCCTGATGCTCAAAATCTGATGCCTTTGATTTTACATTCAATGTATAATTACCAAAGCTGATTGTCCCATCGCTTTCTTTGCGTATTAACTCTTCTACAACTGCCATTCTATGACCCTCCTAATTGTATTAATTTATCAAAACGTGACACTAAATTTTAAATCGGAATACTCATTTACATTATATCTGATATATCGAGCGATTTCTACTGAAATAATTAATTATTTCACCTGTACTACCATTTCATTGTCAAGGTACTCGAAGCGAACGGTATCTCCCTCTTTTATCGTGCCGGCTAGAATTGCTTCCGCTAATTTATCTTCAATATTCGTCTGTATTGCACGTCTGAGTGGTCTTGCTCCGTATTTTGCATCAAAACCTGAATCGGCAATATAGCCCACAACCTCATCGCTGGTTTCTAATGCGATATTCATCTGTGATTTACTTCTCTTTGAGATAGTATTAATCATAATGGATACGATACTTCTGATATTATCTTTTCCTAAGGAATGGAATACGATAATCTCATCAATACGGTTAATAAACTCCGGTTTAAAGATCTTCTTTACCTCGTCCATTACCCCTTCCTTCATCCTCTTATAATCTTCCTTCTCATCAATAACAGAAGCAAATCCAAGACGTTTTGGTGCAATGATATTCTGTGCACCTGCGTTGGAGGTCATAATGATTATGGTATTCTTGAAGCTGACTTTTCTTCCTTGGGCATCGGTTATATGTCCATCATCCAATACCTGCAGTAATATATTGAATACGTCAGGATGAGCCTTCTCGATTTCATCAAACAGAATAACCGAATAAGGGTTCTGTCTAACCTTTTCACTTAATTGTCCGCCCTCGTCATAACCCACATATCCCGGAGGGGAACCGATCAGTTTGCTTACGCTATGCTTCTCCATGTATTCGGACATATCAACTCGAACAATTGAATTCTCACTACCAAACATAGCCTCTGCAAGTGCTTTGGATAATTCAGTTTTACCTACACCGGTTGGTCCTAAGAACAGGAAGGATCCTATCGGGCGGTTCGGGTCTTTTAACCCAACTCTTCCTCGACGAATTGCTTTTGCTACTGCTCCAACTGCCTCCTCTTGTCCGACTACTCTTTTGTGTAATATGGATTCGAGATTTTGTAAACGTTCAGTTTCTTCTTCCGCAAGCTTTTTCACAGGGATTTTAGTCCAGCTAGCCACAATTTCCGCTATCTCATTTTCATTCACAACTAACTGTTTTTCTAATTTCTCTTTCTCATCGATCAGTCTTTGCTTCTCAAGCTCTTCCTGCATCGCCTCCTGTTGCTTCTTTATCTCTCCGGCTCTTTCGTATGCTTCGGATTTGATTGCTCGTTCCTTCTCATCCTCAAGCTTCTTGATTTCCTGTTCGAGACTTTTGATCTCAGGAGAAGAAGTATAAGTGCTTAATCGAACCTTTGACGCTGCTTCATCCATTAAGTCAATTGCCTTATCCGGCAAATAACGATCATTAATGTAGCGGCTTGATAATTTAACTGCTGCCTCCAATGCACTGTCGGTAATTCGAACCTGATGATGTGCTTCATATTTATCACGTAATCCGTACAGAATTTTGACTGCTTCTTCTTCTGAGGGTTCATCCACCACTACCGGCTGAAAACGTCTCTCAAGTGCTGCATCCTTTTCAATGTATTTACGATATTCTTCTCTGGTCGTAGCACCGATGATCTGAAGTTCACCTCGAGCCAAGGATGGCTTTAAGATATTAGAAGCATCAATCGCACCTTCTGCTCCACCTGCACCTATGATTGTATGAATCTCGTCGATAAATAATAATACATTCCCGTCAGCGATTACTTCCGCGATTACCTTCTTAATTCTCTCCTCGAATTCACCTCTGTATTTCGAACCAGCTACCATACCGGATAAATCCAGTGTAACAACTCTTTTCTCTCTAATTGTTTCAGGAATATTGCCTTCTACAATCTTTAATGCTAATCCTTCTGCAACTGCTGTTTTACCTACACCGGGCTCACCTACAAGACAAGGATTATTCTTTGTTCTACGGCTCAAAATCTGTACAACTCTTTGAATTTCATTTTCACGACCAATAACCGGATCAAGCTTCCCTTCTCTTGCATATTCCGTAAGATCACGGCTGTATTGATCAAGTGTCGGAGTTGCTGACTTTCCTTTTGCTTTGGTGGTTTTACCGGCAGCATAATCATTCTTTGCAGAATTGATATCTACCCCTGAAGCAGTCAGAATATCGATATAAACCTTTTGAACATTGACACCGAGTGTATTAAGTAGTCTCACTGCTATACAATCCACTTCTTTGATCAATGCGATCAGAATATGTTCTGTTCCAACTGATTGTGCCTTGAGTTTTGCTGACTCCTTATAGCTTTGGTCAAGGATGCGTTTTGATCTTGGTGTGAAGTTACCTGCATCCATCATCTCAACGCTGTTATTTGGTGCAATTAATTGATTGACTAATTCTAATACCTTCTCCACCGTAACCCCGTTTTCCTCTAGGATTTTCGATGCTACACCTTCTACTTCCATTAAACCAATTAGCAAATGCTCTGTTCCAATGTAATTATGTGACATTCGAAATGCAATTTCTTTCGCCAAATTAATTGCTGTTTTTGCGTTTTCAGTAAATTTATCGTACATGCTTGTATCCTCCATTCTTACGAAAGTACACTTAATACTAGTTATTTTATATTGATATATTTGATTAGAATGTAAAAACCCCTAATCTATTTATCAGTAATCATCTAATTTTTGAAAACCAGAAGTAAAAATATCTGCCTACACCATATCTAAATATGTCTATCCTTAGAAAGACGCGAAATATACCTATCCTTAGTAATGTGTGAATTATGCTTTTCAATAATTCACATTATATCCGGAAGCTCTTTTCTGATGTAGTCCGCGCGGGATTGATCTCTTGATACACTACCTACATTTTTTCCAAGTGTCCACTGAAGACATCCGGGTTGAACGCCCATCATAAGCCTGTGAACATTAAATTCTTTATTAAAATTGATTAGCCCACAATCTGCTCCTAATTTAATCTGGGATAACAGAGTCATTGCGTCATCGGAAGAGATTTGTCTTGCATATTTTAATACTCCATAAGAGCGATATACCTGATCCTCTATTTCATTTGCATTGATCGATAGCATATATTCTCTTCGTCTTCTCTCTTGTTTCACTACCTGCGATACGATTCGCTTAAGGTTTTCTATAATTTCACTCTCTGAGGTACCCAACGTCTTTTGATTGGATATCTGATAAATATTCCCTAAGCTTTTCGTTCCTTCACCATAGATGCCACGGATGGTGACTCCGTATTTTCCGACCTCTTCTATCAGCTTTTGCATTAATCTTGCATTGCTTAAAGCCGGTAGAAAAACCATACAGGATGCCCTCATACCTGTTCCTACGTTGGTAGGACATGCGGTAAGATATCCATACTTTTCATCGTAAGCAAATTGTAGCTTTTCATATGCTATGTCATCAATAAAATCTGCTTCCTGATATGCATTTTCCAAATTGAAACCGCCTGATATCGCTTGTATCCTGATATGATCTTCTTCATTGATCATGATACTGATCGTCTCATCCTCGGACAAAATCACTCCGGTGGTCTGCTCCTTTTCTGCTAGAAGTGGGCTAACTATGTGACGTTCTACCATTGCAAGCTTATCGATTTCACTTAATGTACTGATATTGCAGGAATAAAATTGACGATTATCCATCTCTACTAATGTCGTGGTAATTCCCTTTACTTCATTGACTAAGGATATCGATTGCTCTTCTGTAATCTTTTGAGAAAAAGGATAGTGCGTTAAGTTCCTGGCAAGTCTCACACGACTGGAGATAACTACATCGCTATCAGGAACGATCTGTTCGTACCATTTAAGCATTACTGATCTCCTCCTTTTTCATCTGTTTAATTAAATCACGGAGTCTTGCTGCTTCCTCGAATTCCTCCTTCTCAATTGCTTCCTGAAGTCTTAATGAGAGCTTGTCAATTTCCGTGAAATCCTTTGTTACTCGTTCAGGTCCAGCGGTTTCAAATCCCTTCGGTCGCTTTCCGGTATGGATTTCAGCGCCTTGAATCCCTTTTAATGTCTTATTTAACTGTGCACTAAAACTTTTATAACAGTTCGCACAGCCAAATCGCCCTTTTTGTATAAATTCTTCATAGGTGGTACCACAAGTTTCACAGCTAATGATTGGATTTACTATGCCCGGTTGCTTCTTATCGACAGTCGCATAATTATCAAGTAATGTGGATAGAAGATCTCCTAACGTCAATTCGCTTTTCACTAACTGCTTTTCTACTTGAAAGGATGTATAATCGGTTGCACATTCCTCACAAAGATGCTGCTCTTTTTTTACACCATTGATTATCTCAGTATAAAGTATCTTCGCATCTTTCTTATGACATCTATCACATAACATAATTGTTACCCCCTTTCAAATTCACTAAAAATGTCGTTGACGATTTCGTGTGCCTCCTCACAACTGATGTTTTTACAAATAGCCTTTGCTAAAATCACTCGCAAATTCTCTCTCATCTCTTCAATTGCTTTCAGTTTGTTAATATCAATTGCAATGACAGCGCCTTTTCTCCGGTCTAGTTTTACATAACCCTCTTGTTTCAATATTGCATATGCTTTATTAACGGTGTGCATATTGATACCAATATCCTCAGCAAGATCTCTTACAGAGGGTAGATTTTCCCCTTCCTGAAGCTGAGCGGTAGCGATACCGTAGATTATTTGATTTCTTAGTTGTATATAAATTGCTTCATCACTATTAAAATCAATTCGTACATACATAATGAAACACCTCGTATTCTAAAGTTACCGTTATATCTGTTATACAATCAGTATAACAAACACCTTTCATTTGTCAAGCATTTTACAGTGACTATCTTCTGCGTTTCTTTTTCTTTGAAAGCGCCTTCATTGTTCTCACCGTTGTGAATAATAACAGAAGTGCGACCGCACTTAGAATCGCTATTGCAATCGCCGCTTTGGAAAGATTACTTCGGTATTGCTGTATCTCTTTACTTTGATTATCTGAGTTAGTATTCCCCACTGAACTCTCTGTAAATCGCTGAATTGTTTTTTCCACTTTATCATATTGATAAAATCCCTGTTCACCATCAGCATTTTCCACATAAAGCAATGCAAAATCATCCTGCATATTATTACTTGGTACATATGCTGTAATTGTTTCACCAGAGATTGTAATCTCAGTTTTTACATAACCTTTCGGAATTGAGGTGCCTTCCTCCGGATCCACCAACTTATAACTCGCGCCAAATACCAGATACTGATCAGCGCCATTTTGCACAATTTTTACTGAGGTTGAAGCAGAAACGGTATCTGCATCCGGAGTCGGAGTAATCGTCGGTGTAGTCTCTACCATTTTTTCTTTATTTACATTTATAGTATATTCTATGACGTTTCCTGATTCTGCTAATACTTTAATAACAACTTTATTTTTACCTTCCTTCAAAGAATCATTTCCTGTTATGGATACTGTCGCCTTTTGATCCTCTGGATCTGCCACGATAAATAACTCATCTGTGGTACTGTCCACACTAACATTATATTGACGCGTTTTTTTATTAAAAGACGGTTCTATTGGAGGATTAGTGGTCAAGGATTTTAAATTAGCATTGGTTGATGCAGTGTTTTTCGCCTTAACTTTCATTGTTATTTCATCACTGGAGACGGATAATTCATCGCCACTCTCATCATAAACCACCGGATCTTCCAGTGTCATGTTGCTGCTTCCAACCTTAAGTGCTTTGAACTTCATAGCGTATTTTCTTTTTGTGCTACCTTCCATAACATCAATATCATTTATCTTTAAAAGTCCATTTCCACCGGTGATTTTTTGAGCACCACCTGTATATTCCAAAACATTTGAATCATATGCTAAGTTTGCTACAAAATCCGTAAAAGTAGTCTCTGAATTAATATTTATATATACATAAACAGTGTCGCCAATCGTTACTGTTGAATGGTCACTCGTTAATTCAACCTTTGCACTGGCTGCAAAACAAGGTTTTACATTGATAAAGCTGGCTACAATTCCGATAAACAGAAATAGCATTAAATATTTTCTAAATTTATTCATTTTATTCTCCTCCTAAAATCGAAGGATTTCTCCTCCGTATGCAATATCCGGCCGATAGGTAGAAACCTCCGGCCGGTATTCTCGTATGAAATGTCTAATTTTTTCTT
Organism: Variimorphobacter sp. HTMS_6; assembly: GCF_059717775.1. NCBI lineage: Bacteria > Bacillati > Bacillota > Clostridia > Lachnospirales > Lachnospiraceae > Variimorphobacter > Variimorphobacter sp. HTMS_6. The sequence continues at coordinate 162,364 of NZ_AP046094.1, read as the reverse complement.
ACGATTGTTAATGTATAATTCTCTACAGCTCCGCTCTCTGCGGTGATTTTCACAGTAACTATGTTGGAACCTACCCGTAACGGTATAGTCCCAGTACCGGATACATTCGCTTTGGAGCTTACTGCCGCCGCAGCTACAGTGATCTTGTCTACCTTATTCTCAACCTCTAAAGCGTAACTCTTCACTGTTTGACTAAAGGTTGGTGTTAATTTTATCGTTGCCCCGCTTGAATCCTTCACACTTAGGCTCTTAATCCAGTTATTCGGATTAAGCTTAGGTTTAGGTGACGGTACTGGCTTTGTTGGCATGTTCAAATACACCGGGATGGAGAATACAATTGGAGTATTTAAAACACTGTCATAGGCTGTTTTAACCTTTTTTGCTTCCGCATAAGGTGCTTCCACGTTGCCCATATATTGATGGCCGTAGGTTGAAATATCAGTTACATTGAACTTCTGTAGATATACAGTATCTTGTCCTCTATTAATGTAACGGCTGCCTATCCAAAAAGCACCGCCTGATATTGCTTTAAAACGATTATTCCAAGGCAACATATATTGTGCATTATTTACTGAACTGCTAGTTCCGTCCTTTGCATACGATAGACCCTTTGCAATAGCACCACCGCCTGCACTATTTGAAGCACCGATATTGTAGAAGTTGTAGTATCCCTCGTAATTTGGATATTTACCGGTAGCACTTCCACTAAAAGAGGATGCGCTTCCTAATACTTCTTGCTTTGACCTAGAGGCCAGATGATAAGGGCTGACTCCAGAAAACAACGCTGCTTCCATAAATGTATTCGCGTAGCTATAGGTTTTTTTAATACCATAATTATTAGTAAAGCTATAGCTTCCATCGAATGCTGTATTATTAACAATATTATTTACACCATTTATGTTTTGATATGCACTTTGATACCGGAGCATTTCAAATTGAAAAATACCGTTTGTTGTTAAAAAGTTACGTGGATCCATGTAATATCCAAGTCCTTCTTTTGACGCAGTTACCCAATATGAACCGTCATAAACCGTAAATTTATCGGTCTTCCAGTCATAAGCACTACCGTCCATGGAAAGCCACTCAATTCCTTTATAACTCGGAATCAAATTCAAGCCCACTTTATTTTCAGCGGTAATCACCTTATTCCAATCTAATCCGGTATGATATGCTTTAAATACCCATTGAGGGTACTGGTTATGAAGCATTCTTAAATAAACCTTATAGCTCTCCGGAAAACCTTCCTGTGACAATGCCTTTTCGAAATCCGTACTATTTAGTCCCCCCGGTGTCGGTGATATGCTTGGTTTCTTGGTTGGCGTCACAGATACCTCGTCAGTCGGAGTAGGAACGGGTGGGTTCTTAGACGGCAGATATACGATAGAAGGCATTACATATCCGGTCATTTGATTGCCTTCGTAAGTAAAATTAATTTTATAATAAGGTATGTATTTTAATATCACTGATTGCGTAACCGTAACCGGTTGAGCACTTTTCAAAAGGATGGGTTTTCCGTTATCAGTTAGTAAACTAATCGTTTTAGTCGAAGCATTATAATTAAATACATTAAATACAAAGTCAGTATTACAGATATATCCTTGTGTTGAGCTAGTAATTGAATCAAATATCTTTAAATTACTAACATCAAAGGCAGTACCAATTGACGGGATTTTTATTGTACTTCCGCTGTTCGTAGGAGTTATCGTCGGTGTAGGTTTCATTGTAGGTGTTGGCTTTAGTGTTGGCTTTAGTGTTGGCTTTAGCGTTGGTGTCGGTGTTGGCTTAAGCGTTGGCTTTGGTGTTATTGTCGGCTTAGGCGTTGGAGTTGGCTTTTGTGTTGGAGTAGAAGCGATTGATTTGAGAACCGCTTTATTAGCATCCACATATCCGGTAAACTTTTCATCATTCACAGTAAAAGAAGCCTGGAACCACTTTACTCCCTTAACGTTTGTTTCATTTTTAACTGATATATTTTTACCCTTACTTAGCGTAACCTTACTTCCTTTTTTATTTTTTAAATAACTACTAGTCGATCCTGCTTTTGTATATACAGATACTTTATCCATCAGGATCTGAGCGTTGATTGCTTTGTTATAGGTTAGCTTAATATATTCTCCGATCGCAAAACCGTTCAAAGTTTTATTGTTCTTCTTAACGGTAATGCCATACCATTTTTCATTATTCGTTGTTGTGTCACCCAGAACAGTAACCGTTTCTTTATTTTTCAATTCACCAACTTTACTGTACTTCGTGCTTGGGCCACTTCTCATATTAAGTATGGATGTTTCCACTGATGCTTTTACATCCAGACCCTTATTCACGGAGTTTATGGGTGTTGGTGTCGGCTTCTTTGTAGGTTTTGGTGTCGGCTTTTTGGTTGGAGTTGGGGATAATGAAATATAATTTTTATGTACATAGCCCTTTACGGTTTTACCATTAAACATGAATGAAGCATAATAAAAAGAACCACTCTTACTTATTATTGTAACTTTCTGTCCTTTTTTTAGGTACACAAACTTACCGTCTGATTTCAATTGGCTTTTTGAGGATGACGGCCCGGTCCGTACATTTAATGATTGGGCAGTAACTTTACCTGTGGTAGTTGCAGATGCTCGCTCCGGCTTTTGATATACAAAACTCTGGATTATCAGTGCCAGTACAATTAAAATTACAATACATTTTTTATAATTCTTTCGTCTCATACTTCCCCCTTAAGCCTATGTAAAATATGTATAATCCAAAATAAGCAATAATCAAGGCCAAAAATCATATTTCGATCCATGATTTTACCTTTCTCATTGCTTATATACAAATTACTATGACGTTAATTCGTCATTTCTCTCATTTATTATATTATAAACTATAACATGTCATAAATCAACAATCCATTCTTACTATTTCAGTATATTTTGCCTTATCCTAGTAAAATTGAATACGTTTTCGACAAATTAAAAAGGCACTTCCAAGAATTATCACTAATCTTGGAAGTACCTTCTTAACTTATCTGATTATTCACACAACTCATCGATTGCTTTTCCGATATCAGTTCTCATGTATTTATTGTCAAAGTCGATCCACGAAGTAGCTTCATAGGCCTTCTTTCTTGCTTCCTTTAAATCCGCACCGGTTGCTGTTACACCGAGGACACGCCCTCCATTTGTGACAATCTTTCCTTCGGCTCTTTTTGATCCTGCATGAAAAACGAAGTAGTCATCCTTATCCTTGAAGGTCTCTAACCCCTGTATCGGATACCCCTTTTCATAATGCTCCGGATAGCCGGCAGAAGCAAGTATAACACAAACTGCTGCATTGTCTTCAAATTCCAGATTAACTTCATTCAGACTACCGTCGATACAAGCTTCAAATACCTCTACGATATCATTTTTCATTCTCGGAAGAACGACCTGAGTCTCCGGATCACCAAAACGAGCATTGTATTCCAAAACTTTTGGTCCTTCCTGCGTTAACATTAAACCAACGAACATGATTCCGATAAAATCTCTACCCTCCGCCTTCATTGCATCCATTGTAGGTTGGTAGATATATTTCTTACAGAACGCATCCACTTCATCTGTATAAAAAGGACTTGGTGAAAAAGTTCCCATTCCGCCGGTATTTAATCCCTGATCATTGTCCTTCGCACGCTTATGATCCTGCGCGCTGGTCATTGGCAGAATCCTGGTACCATCACAGAAAGCAAGCACAGAAACCTCACGCCCTATCATAAATTCCTCAATTACAAGACGATCTCCGGCATCACCAAACTGCTTGTCTTCCATAATCTGCTTTACTCCATTTACTGCCTCTATGAAGCTATTGCATATTAAAACACCTTTTCCTAACGCCAGACCATCCGCCTTTAATACAATAGGGAATTTACTTGATTTCAGATATTCAATTGCCTTATCAGAAGAATCAAAGGTTTCATAAGCTGCCGAAGGAATGTTATATTTTTTCATTAAATCCTTGGAGAATGCTTTTGATCCTTCAATGATCGCTGCATTCTTACGAGGGCCAAACACCCTTAGCCCCTTGTCCTCAAATACATCCACAACTCCGCCAACTAAAGGATCATCAGGTCCTACAATTGTAAGATCTATCCCTTCCTTTGCTGCAAACTCTGCGAGCCCTGTAAAGTTGCTTACGGGGATATCTACGCATTGTGCACAATCCTCAATTCCTGCATTACCAGGCGCACAATATAATTTGCTTACCTTTTTACTCTGTGATACTTTCTTCGCTATTGCATGCTCTCTTCCGCCACCGCCGATAATTAGAACCTTCATAAGAACCCTCCATTACTTTGATTTATTCTCGTTCATGTGAAAAAACAGATAGCAAATTCATAAAAAATAAGCTGTCTGTTTTTACTTTTATTATTTAAGTATCGTTACATGGTTATGTTCCATCACTAATTTATTCTCCGCAATGAGACGAACTGCTTCGGGTAGAATCTCCCACTCCGCCTGTTCCATTACTCTTCTTTGTAATGTCTCAGCTGTATCTCCGTCTTCTACCATAACTGCCTTCTGTAATATGATGGGGCCTGTGTCTGTTCCTTCATCTACAAAATGCACGGTAGCACCGGTCACTTTCACACCACGTTCCAAAGCTGCTTCATGAACCTTGAGTCCATAATAACCATCTCCACAGAAGGATGGAATCAGTGATGGATGGATGTTGATAATTCGGTTTCGATATCCCCTGACTACGCTCTCCGGAATAATCATTAAACAACCGGCAAGTACGATTAAATCCACCTGATAACCTGCTAACAATGCAGATAACGCATCGGCAAACACATCAAAGGAGGCATAATCCTTCTTAGAGATTGTCTCTGCGGCAATGCCATGTTTACGTGCTCTCTCTAGAGCTAAGGCATTCTTGTTATTACTGATTACAACCTCTATCTTCACACCGGGAAGCTTATTCTGTTCTATCTGATCAATCAAGGCTTGCAGATTGGTTCCGCCGCCTGATACCATGACAGCCAGTTTTAACATAAGGTTACTCCCTTCGCTCCCGCTACTGTTTCACCGATAATATATGCTTTCTCTCCGGACGCTTCGATTAATCTTACTGTGCTGTCCGCATCTTTACTATCCACACCGATAATCATTCCAAGACCCATATTATAGGTATTATACATAATCTGTTCTGAGATATCGCCATCTTTTTGAAGCATTCCAAAAATCGGAGGAATATCATAGCTGTTTTGCTTCACCATTGCATGAACGCCTTCCGGAAGCATTCTCGGAATATTCTCATAAAATCCGCCTCCGGTAATATGACTGCATGCCTTTATCGTAATACCGCCCTCTTTTAAGGACTTTAATGCATTTACATAAATCTTCGTAGGAGTTAACAAAGTCTCTCCTAATGTTGAACCCAATGATTCATAATAAGCATCCAAAGAATCTCTCTGCATACGGAATACCTTACGAACCAAAGAATATCCGTTGCTGTGGATACCGGAAGATGCAATACCGATTAATGTATCTCCTGCCTTCAATGTCGAACCGGTAATCAACTTCTTCTGATCTACAATACCAACCGCAAAACCGGCAAGGTCATATTCATCCACCGGATAAAAACCTGGCATCTCAGCAGTCTCGCCTCCGATTAATGCTGCTCCTGCTTGTTTACATCCGTCTGCTACACCCTTTACGATCGTAGCAATCTTCTCCGGTTCATTTTTACCACAAGCGATATAATCTAAGAAAAATAACGGCTCACCGCCTGCACATGCGATATCATTTACACACATCGCAACACAGTCGATACCGATTGTATCATGTTTATCTAAAATGAAAGCTATTTTTAACTTCGTACCTACACCGTCTGTGCCGGATACCAAAGTAGGCTGTTCCATATTCTTAAAGCTCTCTAATGAAAATGCACCAGAAAAGCCACCAATTCCGCCTAAAACCTCTTTACGCATGGTTCCCTTAATATGCTCCTTCATCAGATCTACCGCTTTATATCCTGCTTCAATATCTACTCCCGCGTTTTTATAGTCCATTCAAAATACCTCCTGTTTAGATATGACAGCTCCTCTGCTGTGTTTTGTACTTACCACTCTGCTCACATTTTAGCATACTACATAAATTTTGTCGTTATCTTTCGTAGGATAATTTCTTATGCAATTTATTAGACTAACTAATATACAGCACCCTATCTATAAGCAGTAATTATTGTCGCCGAGATATCTCATTCAATCTGTTGGGTATATACTCTTCACAACGTATTATAACATGCTCTAGTAATTTCAAACAATTAATCTATAATAATGTTACAGAATTTGAAGGGAGGAATGAGATGAAGCTTAAAGTTTTAGTAGATAACAACACCTATATTGACCAATATTATTATGGTGAACCCGCTGTTTCATACTATATAGAGGATGAAGAGACACGGATATTATTTGATGTTGGCTATTCCGATCTATTTATTCAAAACGCTGAGGCGCTAAATCTATCTCTGGATAATATAAATTACATCATCCTATCTCACGGACACGATGACCATACCGGAGGATTACCCCACTATTTCGAACAGTTTCATAACCATAAGATATCAGTGATGGCTCATCCGGATGCTCTAAAAGAAAAGGTGTTTGAACATATCAGGATCGGCTCCCCTATCTCCAAACACCAATTAAATTTAAAATGTAATTTATTACTTTCGAAATAACCGGCTGCTCCCATAGCGGAATCTGCAATATTATCGAATATGCTAAGCAGATATGCAACACTGATAACATATTAGGCATAATCGGTGGATTTCATCTGTTTGATGTCAATGACCAAGTTCATAATACAATCAAATACTTACAAAAAATCATGTAAAAGAGTTATATCCCTGCCACTGCACCTCCTTTGACGTGAAATGTGAGATAAACAAATGCATACCCGTCAAACAGGTTGGGGTGGGGCTAACTCTTAACTGGAACTAACTCCTATAACGTATAGTAACGCTTGCACCCATAACCCATAATCACCTTATAAAGAACGACTGCCAATATCGTTGTAATAAGTCCATAAGATAAATAAGCTAACGAAGCAGAAGGAATCATTGCGATAAATATAAATAAAATCGCAGCATAACCCATTCCGGAAAAGATGGTAATCATCGTAGCTGCACTTTGCTTAATCACAGTCACCTCCGCAGTCCAATTAAAGTTCGGAAGAAGGAGATTGATGAACATACCATATACACTGATAAAACATGCGCATGCAACAGCTACAAAGATTAAACAAAGCATCTGAATGATGTCCATCTTAAATACAAATCCGATTATTAATACATCAATAAGTGCCGGTGATATAATGGTAAGGTTCATCAATATTTTAGAATGAAATACTGTTTTAGGCGATAACGGCATGGATTTTAATATCCAAAAGTTCTTTCCCTCCAAGGATATCGACACCATCGTGGTACAGGACATAATGATACAAAAAACTACATAGATTGGAATATAATCTGCTATTGCTCCGCTTGCCTCAGGTGCATGAAATATCTGATCAATATCCACAAAGATCAACGCAACCGAACCTAATGTTAGCAGAACAATACCAAAACCTGTATTCAATACATAGAGTGTTGACGAAAAATATCGTTTGATTTCCTTCAAATACAGCGACTTCATTGGTGATGAAGTTTTTAACTCACCCATCTTATAATTCGATTTTACACCACCGGTAAACATAAGTGTATTGATGCGTTTGAAAACCTTGTGAAACAGATAGGTGTATATTAGGAACGCCCCCAATGAGACTCCGACGAATATGAGGAAGGAGTAAGCATCATTATGTGTCAGTGCTTTCGCATAATAAGGCGCCAGTGGATAGATCTGATTAATTCGGCTCGTTAAAGTCTTACTGATATTAAGAAGCTCCTGCCCATTTCCCTTAATCATAAAACTGGAAGCGATTATCGCGATAAAGAATAATAGGGAAACAATTAGGTTAACCAGGTTACTGTGTTTAAATTTTGAAGCAATAAAGGCAATCAAGGTTCCAATCAGAGAAGCCACAATTATTGGCACAAGAGGAACGATGAAGATCGTGATAATACCCATCACATAAAACAGCGGCCCCGGATTTGCAAGGAGCCCGTATGCAATTATCATTGGTACCATCATGATGATTACGAATAATATGTTCAATATATACAGGATAATTAATCGGCTAATAGCAATCGCTCCGGTGCTGACCGGAAGCGACATAACCATGTCATAATCACGAAAGCCAAATATTGTACCCTTTACTTTAAATATTGTTGTAAATAATACCACAAAGCATGTAGCTGCCATAACTAGCGCCGGAAGAAGATCAAGACTATGAAACATCTTAAGCCCCGCTCCAATTAAAAAGCAATATATTAACGCCACAAAGCTCATAACAAAATAAAAGAACAAAACCCCGGCTATCAGCATCTTCGGCTTTCTATTCCGGTTTTTCCCAATAGAAAGTGTATCGCTAAGTACCGCCCATAGCTGTACTCGAACTAATCGCATCATTTTATTCATATTACTTCACCTCAATCAATTCCAGGAATACATCCTCAAGGCTACTATTACCCTTCACTTCCTCTGTCGTTCCACAGGAAACCAACTTGCCTCCCTTAATAATAGCAATCTTATTGCAGAGCTTTTCTGCAACCTCAAGTACATGGGTTGAGAAAAAGATTGCTCCACCTTCTTTGCAGATATTTGCCATAATAGTTTTTAGTGTATGAGCTGCCTTCGGGTCAAGTCCGACAAATGGTTCATCTAACACCATCAACTTCGGTTTATGTATCAAAGCAGAGATGATTGCCAGCTTCTGCTTCATACCATGAGAATAAGAGGATATTGAATCCCCGAGATTTTGAGTCAGTTCAAATGCATCTGAATATTCTTTAATCAGTGATTGTCTTTCCGTCTTATTAACTTCATAAATATCACCGATAAAGTTCAAGTATGCAATTCCTGTTAAGTGATCATATAAATCAGGATTATCAGGGATATATGCCATCTTTTTCTTACAAGCCACCGGATTTGATTTGATAGATTCACCCTCAATCAGTATTTCTCCTTCCTCAAAATCAAGTACACCTACCACAGAACGTATGGTAGTTGTCTTACCGGCTCCATTATGTCCGATAAATCCGAAGATATCGCCACTTTCCACAATAAGATTTAATTGATCTACCGCTTTTTTATCATTTCCGTAACTTTTCGAAAAATTTTTAATTTGTAACATATAACCCTCCAATCCACATTTTTATTTTTATTTATACCTTATTCTTTTACCCCTATAATACAATTAGGCATCAAATGCCTCATTCAGTTTCTGTGTGCCTTCCAGAACAAATCTTGCGTCTTTAATAATTGGTATGATGGTACCATCCTTCTTGATAACACTTATTTCCTTTAACTCATCATAGGGTAGTGTGATATCGGTATGACAATTAAAATATGCCTTTTCCGGCTCCGACTTACGAAGGATGGATACGTCATTATCTCTCGCCACGATTTCTTTTCCATTGGAATTATAGGTTTTAGTATCCTCGCTAAATTTATAGCAGGTATCACCGATTGCAAAATGAGGTCCAGTTTTCTCCGCTATCAGTATTGGTAATCTTGAGGCGATATCAAACTTCTTAGCCATCATGTATGCAGTCGTATTCGTACCGATTGCAAACTCACCTAGCGGAAGATTCTCCTGATTAAACAAGAGGTTCTCTTTCAGATAATTCTTATTCTTCTCTTCCTGCTCATAATTTGCACAGTTATAATCTACAATTCTACCGTCCTCAAATACAAGTTCCAGCTCTCGGTATTCCAGATCATTCAGATAAACCTTCGGAACATGAAGTGTTCCGTTCGTTCCCTTCAGTACCGGCGAGGTGAAGACTTCACCGACAGGAATATTTACATCCGCAACACAATTTTCAAAGATAGTCTCCTTCGCAGGATCCTTCAGTTCATATAATTGTACAGTCATATCCGTGTGGTTCTTCCCAGCTCCCAGAACTCTCACTCTGTCACCTTGGTCGAGGGCATCAATGATATTCTGTTGAATGGCACCATACAATTCACTCTCTAAAGTATTTACTTTGACTGTTTCTTTAAAGATATCTTCAAAGTCATCTCCAATCTGCGGAACCGGATATGAGATAATCGTAAAGGATGTTTCCTCCAGCTTTAAGTACTTCTGCTTGATCATTGAATCTTCACGATAATAATCAACATATAATTTCTGCTGGCGATCATCGAGCTTCACAGCCTGTGGGTTCTCTGCCGGAGCAAACAGCTCTTCGCCAAACACTTCAATAACTGCAGGGCCGGCATAAACACCTGCGATATCCTTATATTTTTCCAGAGAGTTTTTATTACATTCCAACTTTCTTTCCTTATACGCTTTATCAAGAAATAATCCGATATCATAGCGATGATCATAATCGTATTGACGATTTGGGCTGGTTGCATGATATCCGATCTTTAAATGTTGACGTTTTAATGCAGCACAACTAGTGGCTCTCTGTATGGTTGCCTCCAATCCCATCTCTCTGAAATACTCAACCGCACAGCGTACCATTCGTTCAAATCCTAGTTGGTATCTGATATTAACTGTTTTCTTCTTCGATAAATCAAGTTTATTCGCCAGAAAGCCTAATCGATATCCTTCTGTATAAGTGCGTGCCATCGCCTCAATCTGTTCCTGTGGCAGTGTATTCATAAACTGAGCTGTCTTTATCTCATTGTTAGAAATATATTCACCAAACTGATACAAATAGCGAATATCATTCAAATCCGATTCCATAATGATATCTCTGGCAAAGGATATATCCGAATCCAAAAGCTCACGAAGGTTGTATTCCACCAATACATCACAATAGTCAAACATAAAGTCATAGATTGCTCGTTTTACATCCTTGTATGTAAAATCGTCTTCTTCCTCAAAGTAATTGTAAATCTCAATCAATAGCTCCAGATAAATTGTCAGCTCGTACAATCTATTTTCATATGCATAGAGGATGACTCCCCTCAATTCTGTCGCTAAAAATGCTAATAACCTTCCATACTTGTCACCAAATATTTCACTGGTATAGCTTGGATTGGTATAACTGGTAGCATAATTCTCATCTCTCACCTCTTTGTATAGTTCAAGATTCAACTTCTCCAGCTCTGACAGTGACAATTTCCTTAATTCATCCTTTTCTACCAGAGATGCAATCTCCTTCACATTCATCATAAGGGAAGCCAATCCACCAAAATAAGGTCGAAAGCATTCCCTTACACTTTGCTCCTGCTCTATCATCGCTATCCGCTCCATTGCAAGCTCATAACGCTCTCTGATTTCTTCATTCTCTTCTTTAAATAATTCCTGCTGTTTCATAGAAACCTCCGATTTTTTTAACATTTATTATTCATTACTGATTACTTTGCAAACAATTATTTTCCTATCTCAGACTAATTAAATCCCCAATAAATATAGCGCAAATAATATAATGATCATAAATCCGTTAATCACCGCACCGGCGATAGGAAACCCATAAAAGATATCCTTTTTCTTAAAGGATTTATAGGAAACCACAAATCCGGTCACAGATATCGCTAATAATATAATTCCAATAATCCCTACAGCTAATCCGCCTTTGCCACCTGCAAATCCGGATATGATACTAATGATTAAAAACCCAAGTACAACTACAATTCCTAAAACGGTAGAGAGTATCCCCATCTTAGTTTGTCTTCTTCCGGAAAAATGTATCATTTCTTTACTACGACGAAATAGCATTCCTACTTCCTCCCCTTCTTCTTTTGCCTTGGTTGAAAAAGCTTAACAATACCATGCAAAATTGCGTAGGTAATATACCCCGCCATACCTCCAATGGTATTCATCAATATATCATCCACATCGAATATCCCGACCTTAAGTACCAACTGAGTTGTTTCAACGCCCAAGCTAAAAAGCAAGCATAAAAATACGGTAAAGAAAAACTTTTGATACTTTTTACTTAAAACAGGTAACAAAAACCCAAATGGAGCAAATGCCAGAACATTTCCTAATATATTTACCACAAAGCTTTCCAAGCCTAGTTGCTGTCTATACTGAATAAAACGGTGAATTTCTTTAAATAACTGCAGATTATAATGATAATCCTTCATCACAATCTCACGCCCATAACGTTCGCTAAAGAACAAAAAATAGGACAATAATATAATATATAAATAAAATAAAAGCCACCCGGCTCTTATGAATGATTTTTTTTTCTTACTGGTCAACTCTTTTCTCCATCTCTTATTTTAATTATAGACTTTCCCCTTCGCACTGAAATATACATATTTTCCTAATATTACCGTATACGCTTAATATTATAAATCAAATTCAAAACCTAGTAAAGCATAATAAAAGCATAAAATGCTTGAAACATATTAATTTTCATGTGATAATCAGAGCAAATACAAGAATGTGTAATTTATTCCATAAATATATGCTTAATTTTGATAAGTTATCAAATTAGAATTAACCAAAAAATGAACTTAACTAATAAAAAGTAATGGGCTTTATGATTTTTTCATATATAAATTATCTCTCTGTGAAATATTCTTCTCAGATAAAATTATATTCTACTTTCTTCCCTAAAAATTACTTTTATGATGGTCAAGTGGATTGTTATGGATAGAAAAACACATAATACCGAATGAGATATTTGAAAGGACTACTAAAAAGCTTATGAAAACATTTGAAGAGTTATATTACGAAGTATTGGTACGAACTTTAAAAGAAAAGGATACAAACTTTTTAGAAAAGCTGGAGCTTTATGATACCCATCATCTGGATTGCCTCCTTCACCCCGAGAAACATCCACTGGTATGGAAAACCGGAAGCTGTCTATGTGATGATGAGTGCAATTGTATCAAAGTCTGTCCTTTTCATGCTATCCACCCCGGAGAATCCGGTCAGATGACAATAGATGAAGAAAACTGTATCGGCTGTAACTTTTGTGTACAGGAATGCAGAGCAAAAAATCTAAAAACCAGCAAAGATGTTATCCCAGCTCTTCAAGCGATCCGCTCCCACGAGGGATTAGTATATGCTCTGATCGCCCCTGCTTATCTGGGACAATTCAGCAATGATGTAACACCCGGCAAGTTAAGAAATGCACTAAAACAAGTTGGATTTGATGGTATGATAGAGGTTGCTCTCTTTGCAGATATTCTTACATTAAAAGAATCTCTTGAATTTGACAAGAACATTCAGGACGAAATGGATTATCAGCTTACTAGCTGTTGCTGCCCAATGTGGATTGCCATGCTTCGTAAAATCTATAAGGATCTGATGCCCCATGTCCCCCCGTCGGTTTCACCCATGATTGCTTCCGGGCGCGCAGTAAAAGTAATACACCCTGATGCTTTAACTATATTTATAGGCCCCTGTCTTGCCAAAAAAGCTGAAGCCAGAGAAAATGATATAGCAGACGCAGTTGATTACGTACTTACTTTCCAGGAAGTTCAGGATATCTTTGATGTGATGGAGATTGATCCTTCTACAATGGAAGAAAGTGAAAAGGATCATTCCTCCAGAGCCGGCAGAATCTATGCTCATACCGGAGGTGTCAGCGAAGCGGTAAGACAAACCTTAGAGCGAATCAATCCAAACCGTAAGATAAGCATACGCACACAACAGGCAGACGGTGTACCGGCTTGTAAAGCGATGATCAATGATTTATTATCCGGTAACACATCTGCAAACTTCTTTGAAGGAATGGGCTGTGTCGGTGGATGTGTCGGTGGCCCCAGAGTACTCATCCCTCATGAGGAGGGAGCCGTACATGTTAAGGAATATGGCAACGCAGCTCCTTATCCTACTCCGATAGACAATCCTTATGTTATAGAACTTCTACACCGATTAGGCTTTAACACGATAGAGCAATTACTGGAGAAAAGCGATATCTTCACACGTGATTTCGGGGAGTCATCTACAAAAAAACAATCGTAATAACTTACTCAAAAATCAAATCATAAAAATAATACCGCACTTAATTTACGAATGGAATATACCAAATTATTACAACGCAGTATTTACTCGTTAAGATAATCTAATAATTTCCTTAGTCAAAAATTAGTGCGGTATTTATTTACTATAATTTCTCCATTTGCTTTCTGTTATTCCTGCACAATAAGCTTGTCACTTTTGAGTATGTGATCAATCAACCACTCATTTAGGAATTCAAGAATTTCTAAAATAGCATCTTTCTGATTTTCATCAATCTGGCTAAAGTCATAGGCAGATACTTTGTCGACAAAATCCTGGTGCTCTACTTTCTGACTTAATAGCTTGCGATAATTGATGCTAGCCATATATTCTTCCTCGTGCTGAAAATGAGTTACAGAATAATCTCTCAGCTCATTTAAGATTTCCACAATATAATCATACTTATCGTGTACATATTCATCCATGAGCACAGTGTACGCCTTGTCAGCGATTTCAAATAGCTTTTCATGCTCCAAATCAAGCTGTTCAACCCCGATGCGGTACTCGTCCTTAAAATTATACATCTTATTACTCCTTTCATCTTAATGTATTAGCAAAGATATTCCAAAATAGGAATACCTCCTACTTCTAGCCTCATTTTATATGATAAATATAATTCTGTAAAATTATATTTTTATAAAATTAAAATATCGCTTTGAATTTATGTTATTAATAAAGGTGCATAAAATCACGTATTTGTGATCTGATGCACCTCTTATCCACATTGCTATATCCTCTTGTTTTCATATACCATTCGTTTTCTACATACCTTATCTCTAGAGGTCACATTTTCATAAACACTTTCTACTTGAGATGCAAATTCCTGTGTGGAATACTTCTTAACCTTCAAAGCTGCATTATCTCCATAGGGTATGGTTTCATTAAATAAAACCTGATCCAACCCGTAATAAAAGCCGTCTCTATCCGTAAAGGTATAACCGTTAAATCCCTGTTCCAGAATATCCTCCAGGCACTTATCTTCCTTCGCTACTACCGGTAGGGCAGAGGCCATCGCCTCAATATATGTTAGTCCCTGCGTTTCGCTCTGTGAGGCACTGACAAATACATCTCCCAATCGATAAAACATTCCAATTGTATCCCAAGGCTGTGATCCGGTAAAAATAAGTTTATGATCGATGCCAAGCTGTTTTACTAAATTCTGCAGTTTTTCAAGTGCAGGGCCACTTCCCACAATTACAAACTTTACATTCTCCCTTGTATTTAAATAATCCGGCAACATCTTAATAATTTCTTCTATATTTTTCTCCTGAGATACTCTGCCGATATAAATCAGAAGCTTATCTGTAGGATCGATATTGTATTTCTTCTTTAATGCAAGGATGTCCTCCAAGGAAAAATTCGCTTTATCAAACTTACTTAAATCAATCCCGGTAGGCACTACTGATATATCCTTGTGTACACTGTAAGTCATCAACAACTCTTTTGTTTTTTCCGTCGGAACAATTACTTGCTCCGCAGTATTACATGCAACTTTAGAATATACTCTGGCAAATGCCTTCGCTCTCCGATCAAGTGCCTTAAAACGAGTCAAATAATGTGTATAATCTTCATAAATGGTATGATACGTATGAACGATCGGCAGTCTTAATTCTTTTGCCATAATTCGTCCAAAGATACCAAGACAAAACTCTGTATGGGTATGAATAATATCTAAATTTAATTTTTTTATAATATGAGCAATTTTCGGTTGATAAAAGAGTCCAACTCTGCGTTCTGATATAAAGATAAACGGAATACTTGGAACGCGAAATACATTATGCTCATGCTCCGGTGCTCCCGGGGTTGTAGTTGTAAAAACATAGACATTATGACCTCTATGCTCAAGCTCGTTCTTTAATGTGTAGACGGAGGTTGCCACTCCATTTATTTCGGGATAATATGTTTCTGAAAATAATCCGATATTCATTTGTGTTCCCTACCTTTTTCCTATTATGCATATTTCTCACAATTAACTTTATCATAGAATATTTATGTACAAAAGTAAAGGTAATATTCGTAAATCCCTCTATTTCTCAACATCCATATTATCTCATGGAATTTATAGCATTTTTTACAAATTTATAGATTTTTTACTTTATTTTTTGTTCAATCCGAATTATAATGTAATAATAGTATATAATTATTAATAAAAACAGAAAGGAAGCGACTCATGAAAAAATTTGCAAAATTAATTTTTGGTACTGCTATTATCGCATCTATTGCAGCAGGCGCTTATTATATCTTTAAAACTTATATCCAAAAGGATACCACGGATGATTTCGATGACTTTGATGATGAATTCGAAGAATTTGATACAGATGATGATGACGCTGCAGAAGAAGATACCAGAGAATATGTTTCGATTAATATAGACGGTAATGAACCAGGTGCTGACGATGCTGCTTCTGAGCAAGAGGACGAGGAAGTATAATTATAATCTATAATATTTTTGAATGACATATGGGGCTGTTTCAAAATAATAATTCATTAGGAATATAAATATCTTCCTTCCTCAAATTATTATTTTGAAACAGCCCCTTAATTCATTTCTATTTGCTATTTATTATATTCACTGAAATAATCTTTCAACTTATGAATCAGTGTCTCTCTATCATCAACAGAGTATGTTTTATGGCTCGCAGTAGCATCAACTTCAGTAGAAACAGATACTCCCTCTCCAATAGTCATCGTATAGGTTTGACCCTCAGGCTCATTACTTTTTACTTCAATTGTGAAGATCTTATCAGTGTTTACGAAAGAGCCGGGTGTATAAACATACTTATTTAAGATCTCATAACAGCTTTGCTTATCGCTCTTATCTTTAATAACTATACTTTTATCGGCTTTTACATCTGTTATTTTGATATACTCTGCCATGGCAGAGGATGTTAAGAAGATATCCTTTAACACCAGCGCCTCTTTCGATGATTTGTCATCCTCATCCATCAAGCCATCATTCCTGTTTAATTCTCCACCAGCACTTCCTAAAATTCCATTATCAGCATTAGATGAATTACCTGTAACCGGAGACTCACTTCCCTTCTCTCCGGAAGCTTCCGCCTTATCATTCATATCATAGGAAAAGTCTTTTGAGTAAACTTCATTCTTTTTATCATCATTTACAGCGCCCCCGTTCTCCGCAATGGCATTATGCGGCATTGTACCGGTATCGAATTTCGCTCCTTCATTATTTGAATGACTAAGTAAGCCATAACCTGCAGCTAGAATCACGAATGCTGCTGCAACTCCAGCCATGCCACGGATATATTTATTCCAAGGTATCTGCTTCTTTTTGACTTCCTTCTTATATTCCTGTGCATTCTCTATTGCCTGTAGTGTTCTCTGAATTAATTCCTCTGATACACTGATCTCGTTAATATCCAGGGAATGATCTAATTGTGATTTTATTGAACTTAGATCATTATAATCACGGGTCGTTAATGAGTTTTTCTCTTGTTCATCCTGTTTGGGCATCTCTTGATTCTTCTCATCGAAACTCATATTAAATCCTCCCTTCCAATACGAACTTTAGCTTTTGTCTTGCTCTGGAGAGCCTGCTTTTTACTGTGCCTTCTGCCAGATTTAATAACTTAGCCGCTTCTGAAACAGACATATCCTGAAAATATACACACAGTACAACATCTTTATATTTATCTGGCAATGACATTACCGATTTACGAATAAGCTCTCTCGAATCCTTATTTTCAACGTCATCAAAATCAGAATCGCTGATAATCCGGTCTTCCTGATAATCCACCATCGGTACTACACGCCTGCTCCAAGCACTTTTCAAATAATCCTTACAGGTATTTATTGTTATGCGAATCATCCAAGTCTTAATACTTGAATTTCCTTCAAAGGTTGAAATCTTCTGACTCACTTTAATGAAGACATCTTGAAAAATATCTTCGGCCGCATGAATATCTCGAACATATAAATATGCTGTTCTAAGCACATCATTACCATATTGACGAATCAAGGTTTCAATGTCATAAGTTTTGTCCGAGAAATCATTCTGCACATCTTTCTGCATTCAATTGTCCCCCTATACTATATTCAATCCTAACCAATATCCTTACCGTCAGGGAGCAACGCTATACAGCAAAAAGTCACCTAATCCACTTTTCACCTATTACATTTTACCCTTTTTCCTGACAGATCAGCTACAATATAGTATACATGTACCAATTAGTGATGTAAATAACAGAATAGATGCCATAATAAATATCTGTACTCAATAATTAGACGATACGTGTCAAAAAAGGTTCCGTTGTTTACAAGAAAGTTATTCAAAATCTTATAACTAAATTGCCAAAGTAACTTCCAGTCTCCACTAATCGAAAGCTGACATTACTTTGGCAAACTTCTCAAATCTATTAAATTAACTCCTGTTCTCTATGAGCATAGGTCATACGATAAAGATTTGAATAAATTCCGTTCTGTAGTAACAGTTCCTCATGCGTACCGCTCTCCTTGATTCCTTCTTCCGTAAGAACCAATATCTTTTTCGCATTCTTGATGGTTGAAAGTCGATGCGCAATTACAAAGGTAGTTCTGTTCTTAGCCAGCTTCTCCAGCGAATCTTGCACAACCTTTTCACTTTCGTTATCTAATGCCGAGGTAGCCTCATCAAAAATCAGGATTGGAGGATTCTTTAGGAATACTCTTGCGATACTAAGTCTTTGTTTCTGACCTCCCGATAGCTTAATTCCTCTCTGGCCGATATAGGTATGGTATCCGTCAGGCAGTTCCATGATAAAATCGTGTGCGTTGGCATTCTTAGCAGCTTCAATTACCTCTTCCTCTGTTGCCTCCAGCTGACCGTAACGAATATTATCCATTACCGTTCCTGCAAAAAGATATACATCCTGCTGGACAATACCGATGTTTTTACGAAGAGACCTTAGTGTAATGTTCTTGATATCCGTGCCATCGATTGTAATGCTTCCCTCCGACACCTCATAAAATCTTGGTATCAAACTACACATAGTTGTCTTACCTACACCGGAAGATCCTACAAGAGCCATATAATCACCAGCCTCTACTTTTAGATCAATATCATGAAACACATCGGAGGTGGTATCATTATATTTAAAAGCTACCTTTTTGAACTCAATATTTCCTTTTACTTCTTTAAGGGTAATTGCATTCTTTTTATCAACTATATCCGGATCGATGTCTAATATCTCGCAGAAGCGATCAAATCCGGCCATACCGTTTTGATAGGTTTCCGTAAAATTAATCAATTTTCTTACCGGTTCAATTAACGTATTGATATATAGCAAAAATGTTAGAAAATCACCAATGTTAATAACTTTATGTGAGATGAAGAGACAACCTCCTGTTATCGTAGCAATATTGATTAACGCGGTAAAAAAAGTTAACCCTGCATGAAAATTTGCCATATTCCAATAGCTATTTCTTTTGCTTTCAACAAAACGCGCATTCCCCTCATAAAACTTCTTGATTTCGGTCTCCTCATTCGCAAAGGATTTTACCACTCTGATTCCTGACAGATTATCCTCAACTTGTGCATTGATTTCTGCAATGCGTTCTCTGTTTTTACGGAACGCCCTGCTCATCTTACCCCTCATATAATAAGCAAAGAGGAACATAATTGGAAGGAACGCAAATACCAGTAATGTCAGCTGTGGATTGATGCCCATCAGAATAATAAAAGCACCCAAGCTTTTAATAATGGAGATCACGATATCCTCAGGACCATGATGGCATAGTTCGGAGATGTCAAACAAATCATTAGTAATTCTGGACATTAACTGACCTGTTTTTTGATTGTCATAAAAATTAAAGGATAATTTTTGATAATGGGTAAACAAATCATTTCTCATGTCATATTCCATCTTTGCTCCCATGATATGACCCTGATAGGCAATAAAAAAGTTACTCACATACTCAAGAATTGCCAGCCCCAGCATAACAAATAGTAGTTGGACGATAATGGGTGTGGACTTCGAGATATCCCCCGAGACCAGTACGTGATTCGTAATATACCGCACAATCATCGGATAGATCAAAGAGATTGATGCCGCTATCAATGCAAATAGCATATCCAGAAAAAACAGACCCCGATATGATTTGTAGTATGATATTAGTTTTTTTGTTTTTCTGTTCATCCTCATTCTCCTTTTATTAATGATATTGAATTGGTAATTGTTAATTAATATCCTGATTGAAGTGTATGTATCATTATCAGGTAATTGCACTTTACAATAATCTGATACTATAAAAGATAAAAAATCTGATTGCAACAGGATACTTACCGCTGCAATCAGATTTATATTAAAATACGACTTATTACTCTATATTATTTGGAAAGTCTGATAGAAAGATCATACATATACTGATCTACGTCTTTCTTCATTGCTAAACCTTCTTCGATATCATAATCAACGAGCTTGCCATCCTTCATACCAACGATACGCTTTGATTTACCTTCTACTAATAAATCAACTGCTCTGGCACCCATTAAGGAAGCATAAACACGGTCAATCGCGGTAGGACTTCCGCCTCTTTGAGCATGACCGATAATGGTTGCTCTGGTCTCCATTCCGGTAGCAGCTTCAATTCTCTTCGCCATACCGTTAGAATCACCAATACCTTCTGCATTTACGATAATATAGTGCTTCTTACCATGCTTACGTTTTTCTATGATATTGTTAATAATTCTTTGTTCATCGTAATCATAACGCTCTGAGATAAGAATTTCTTCTGCGCCGTTAGCGATACCACTCCATAGAGCGATATATCCAGCTTTTCTACCCATAACTTCAATGATACTACATCTCTCATGTGAAGTTGAAGTATCTCTGATTTTATCGATTGTCTCCATCGCAGTATTCACCGCGGTATCAAAACCGATTGTGTACTCAGTACATGAAATATCTAAATCAATTGTACCTGGAATTCCAACAGCATTAATGCCTCTTCTAGAAAGTACCTGAGCTCCCTTAAAGGAACCGTCACCGCCGATAACAACCAGGCCATCAATTCCATGCTTTCTACAGATATCTGCTGCCACATCCTGAATCTCAGGCTTAAGCATCTCCAGACAACGTGCTGTATATAGAATAGTTCCGCCTCTCTGAATAATATCGGATACACTTCTGGCATCCATATCATCAATATCCTCATCCAGAAGTCCTGCAAAACCTCTTCTAATTCCTTTTACACTAAGACCCGCTGCTAAAGCGGTTCTTACCACTGCTCTAATTGCAGCGTTCATACCTGGTGCATCTCCACCACTGGTTAATACACCAATTGTCTTAACATTACCCATTATTATAACCTCCGACTATTTTACACTCAACATTGACAGTATTCTAATCTATTTTGCCTCGTTTTTCAATACTCTTTTCAGTAATTCGTACATTTTCTTGCGAATAATTTGCAATTAATCGTTGAATAAGGTCATTATTTGCCTTAACACTTCTACTTTTTGGAAGTCTTTTCATGCACTTTTCTTCTTCACAGTAAACAACAACCATGTCATTACCGTCATACTCATCCAACAAGCTATATAGTGTATATTCGTCCTTCTGAAATGCTTCCAGGCTCTTATATTTAATCCAGAGTTCCCTTGGCACTGCATCGAACAGGATAATATCCTGACAGATCATCTTTGCAGGCTTATCCTCTTCAACAGTTACTTTTCCGCGAACGAATATTTTCTGATCCGGTTCTAATATCCCTTTAAATTTTTCAAAATCCCTTGGGAATATTATAACCTCAACAACACCGAATAAATCCTCTAATAAAATAAATGCCATCATACTGTTAGTTCGGGTTGTTTTTATCGTTTTTGAAGTGATCATTCCACCAATCACTTCAATACTTCCATCCGTAACCTTCGTTCGGTTGGTCTCTTCATCAATTACAAAATCATTCGAATTAACTGTTACATTTTTCTTGATGATACCCTCATAGCTTTCAAGCGGATGTCCGCTAACATAGATTCCAAGTACTTCCTTTTCCAAAGCTAAGAGCTGTTCATCGCTATATTCACTCACATCCGGCATCACAATTTCGTAATCCTGTTTCTCTTCTTCTGAGGCAAAATCAAAGAGAGACATTTGACCAGTGAGCGATCGTTTTTTATCTGCGGCGATACTATCAAGTATCTGAATATAGCTCATCATCAGCTGTCGTCGATTGGAATGAAGGTTTGTAAATACGCCTGCCTTGATAAAACTTTCTATCGTACGCTTATTTACTTCTTTCCCCGACAATCTTGTTGCAAATTCTTTTAAATTCTGAAATAATCCGTTCTCATTGCGTTCTGCCACAATTGCATCAATTACCGGTCTTCCGATGCCCTTGATTGCAGATAAGGCATACCGTATCGCTCCCCTAGATACGGTAAATACCGTGTCACCTTCATTAATATCAGGTGGTAAAATTTCAATATTCATTTGCCTGCAGGTGTAGATATATTCCGATACTTTGCCCGGATTATCAATCACTGAGGTCATTAACGCAGCCATAAATTCAACCGGATAGTAACATTTTAGATAAGCGGTTTCATAAGAAACCACTGCATATGCTGCTGCGTGTGATTTGTTAAAGGCATACTTAGCAAAGTCCATCATCTCATCAAAGATATGGTTTGCCACCGCTTCAGGAATGCCGTTACCGATACAACCGACAACGCCCTCCTCCGGATTACCATATACGAAGGTCTGTCGTTCTTTGATCATAACGGATTCCTTTTTCTTCGACATCGCTCGACGTACTAAATCACTTCTTCCGTAGCTGTACCCTGCAAGATCTCGAACAATCTGCATAACCTGTTCCTGGTATACAATACATCCATAAGTAGGTGATAAAATTGGCTCCAGCTGTGGGCATTCATAAATTATTTTACCAGATTCATTTTTTCCTTTTACATACTTTGGTATGAAATCCATTGGACCCGGACGGTATAGCGCGATTCCGGCGATAATATCCTCCATCGTACGCGCCTTCAATTCCTTCATAAAACTTTTCATTCCGGCACTTTCCAGCTGGAATATACCTTCTGTCTTACCTGATGCAATTAAATCATAAACCTTACTATCATTGTAATCAATCTTCTTTATGTCAAATCTATTAGAAGCATCTCTATTTTTATTAACAAGAGCCTCTGCATTCTGGATTACGGTAAGGGTACGTAATCCAAGGAAATCCATCTTCAACAGTCCCAGTTCTTCCAAGGTTGTCATCGTAAACTGGGTTGTTACGGATTCATCCGAAGATTTAGATAGAGGTACATATTCATCCAGGCTTTCCTTACCGATTACAACTCCTGCTGCGTGCATGGAGGTATGTCTTGGCAAACCCTCCAGCCTCTTCGACATGTCGATCAGGTATTTTACTTCCTGATTGCTTTCATACAGCTGTTTTAGATCCTTATTCGCGTCCAGAGCTTTCTCTATCGTGATTCCAAGCTCGGTTGGAATCATCTTTGCAACCATGTCCACCTGTGCATAAGGCAGATCCAGGGCACGACCCACATCACGAAGTACCGCTTTTGCCGCCATCGTACCGAAGGTAACAATCTGAACCACCTTGTCCTTACCATACTTACGAGTTACATAATCAATCACTTCTTGTCTTCTCTCATAGCAGAAATCAATATCAATATCAGGCATGGTCAATCGTTCCGGATTTAAGAATCGCTCAAACAACAGATTATACTTTATTGGATCAATATCAGTAATTCCCAAGGAATAGGATACAATCGATCCAGCGGCGCTACCTCGGCCGGGGCCTACGATAATTCCATTATCCCTCGCATATTTGATAAAATCCCATACAATTAAAAAGTAATCCACAAACCCCATATTGGTGATTGTATTTAACTCATAATCCATACGTTCCCATAATTCATCTGGAATGGGATTATAACGCTCAGCTAAACCATCACAGCATAATTTTCGAAGATAATCATACGCCGTAAACGGCGCAGGAACCGGATATACCGGTAACTTGTACTCACCAAAGGTAATCGTTACATTACATCGTTTCGCAATCTCATATGTATTTTCTAATGCTTCCTTCGCATAAGGGAAGATTTCTAGCATCTCCTCCGGAGATTTCAGATAATACTGACCCCCCTCATAGCGCATTCTGTTTTCATCAGTAACTTTCTTCTGAGTTTGTATGCAAAGGAGAATATCATGGGGATCTGCGTCCTCTGCAAATGTATAGTGAATATCATTCGTAGCTACAAGCTTTATGCCTGTCTCCCCCGACATTCTGAGTAATCCCTGATTGGTTGACTTTTGCTCCGACATACCATGATCCTGAAGCTCTAAGAAGAAATTTCCCTCTCCAAAGATGCTTTGAAGCCTTAATGCTGCTTTCTTAGCCTCTTCATAAAATCCTTTCAGCAGGTTATTAGCAACCTCGCCTCCCAAACAAGCACTTAATGCAATAATACCTTCACTATACTTCTCAAGTACCTCATAATCAACTCTAGGTTTATAATAAAAGCCTTCAAGAAAGCCATTAGAAACGATTTTCATTAAATTCTGATAACCGATATTGTTCTCTGCAAGTAATACGAGGTGATAATAACGCTCATCTGAGTTCCCTAATTCGCGATCGAATCTGGAATTTGGAGCGACATAGACCTCACAGCCAATAATTGGCCTGATTCCTTCTGCCAGACAGGTTTTATAAAAATCTATCACACCGTACATAACACCGTGGTCTGTAATCGCCAAACTATCCATTCCAAGCTCTTTTGTACGGCGAACCATCTCCTTTATCTTGCCCGAACCATCCAGTAAACTATATTCCGTATGTACATGAAGATGTGTAAAATTCATATTGCTCCTCCCTTCTGATCTATATAATTTATCGGGTGTTGCAAAATTATAATCTTTAAAAGTTTATTGTATAACCATAATATGTCCTACAAAAAACATTGTCAATCGTAAAGCATTGGTCTTTTTTACTTGATTTTTTGGTTTACCGCTTGATTTAAGCTACTATAAGTCTGCGGTGTAATAAATGGCGAGTCCTGAAGTCCCTCAACATCATTTGTAACATCCGCCTTCCAGCCATTGTCCTTCTCATCATGTGGTTCCTCAAGTGTGTTAGAGATATCTTTACCCGTATTAATCAACTCAACAAAATCTTGCTTTGTGTCACTAAAATTATCAATTTTCTCAGGATAGGTAACATCAATCTTCTTTTCTCCTGCAATTGTATTAATAACGGTACCGGCTACTACCGGAGCCATTGTATCAGCAACCTTCATTTTATAAATATCATCCGTCATATCATTAATAAATTTATCATCTAATTGGTTGATCAACTTGAGCTTGTCTTTCCTGGTGCTACCCTTCGCTAAATATACTAAGCTCTTTTTCTCGTTTAAAGAGGATGCCATCTTTAATGCTATGGCACTATCGTGTTGGAAATCCTCAAAGGAATTAAATTTTGTCTTCATAAGTATGTTTTGTAAAGCCTTGTTCTTAGTTGAGCCTGCCTGTTGTTTTATGATGTCATTCACCATATTCAACTTCTCCTGATCAGTTCCGGTCAGAATATTTCCGTTAGCCAATAGGTTTAATGCATCCTTACATGCCTGAAGGATTTTTTCCATATCCTCCATACTGGTATTGCGATCAATCCCCTTCGTCAATATCTTCAATGCCTCTCCCAGCTTAGAAGCAGCTGCTATTGATTCTTCAATTGATACCGTATTCTGTCCCCTGTTGTCTTTTGATACAGTATAGAATATCCATCTGCCAATAGTAGACGTGCCCGTAACCTGATATAGATAATGCGTAGGACTTTGTGAAAAGGATTTTACCAAGGAATATCGATTTGGTTTTAGATAATATGAAACAATACCCTGCTGCGTGTTAGAGGTCATAGTAGACTCTTCTGTCTTAATTAAAATTTTTGAATACTCATCAGCAGGTGCGTAGATAATTGCTCCTACAATCAAACCTACAAGTCCTCCCATGACTGCACCAATGACACGCTGTTGCTTTGTAATGTTATGCTTGCGGTTTTTCTTGCTCCTGCTAGCACGATCGATCTGAAAAAACAAGATCCCGGTAAGGAGTTTTAAAAGCACAAAGAGAATGACATATACAATAGGAGCTAAAAAATATAACAGCATCCCCTGTATCGCTTTATGTATCAAAGCTGTGGTCTGTTCCGTTCCAATGGAAGCATGATTAATAATTTTATTCACTTGGTGGGACATAATTGAACTGTGTGCCACCAGGTCTGATATTGGCTTAGTAATAAACAGCAATAATACAGCCACCACAATCATAATTAGTGTTCTTACCAGATTTTTCTTTATGCCTCTTTGATAGCCTATGACACACTCCCAGATTATAATAATAAATGCGATTATAAAAAACAAAAAATTTATTAAAATCTCCATAACACCTCTCCCTTCTTAAGGGCTTCATCCCTTTACAATAAATAAAAAATGCACTGCCTTCCATGTAACATAGACGGCAGTGCCCAAGAAATATTTATTTACTGCTCAAATATTTTTCGATATTTTCTAGTGCTGCCTCCTCATCGGGTCCGTCAGCTGATACGATTACTTTCTCACCGGTAGAAATACCCATGCTCATCATACCCATGATGCTCTTTGCATTTACACGTTTTTCATTACTTGATACGTGAATACTGCACTCATATTGGCTGGCTACCTGAACCAGTAAAGCAACCGGTCTGGCTTCTAATCCGTTCGGAATATTAATCGTTATTTCTTTCGTTATCATATCAAATATCCTCCTTATTTTCGCGCAACTGCTCTGCAATTAAACTTAGTTTACGTAATCTATGGTTTACTCCGGACTTACCGATTGGGGGAACAAGCATTTCTCCCAGCTCCTTGAGAGAAGCCTCCGGATATTCAATTCGAATTCTTGCTATATCCTCTAATCCATCTGCAAGATCACCAAAGCCCACATGATCTCTAATATACATAATGTCTTCTATTTGTTTTGACGCTGCATTCACTGTTTTATTAATATTGGCAGCCTCACAATTAACCTGTCTGTTAATGGAATTTCGCATCTCTTTCAGAATTCGAACATTTTCCAACTCCATTAATGCTTCATGGGCTTCCATCACATTTAACAAATCAACAATTTGTGACCCCTCTTTAATATATACCACATAATTCTTCTTACGCAATATTGTTTTAGCATCAATGGAAAATGCCTGAATTATCGTGCGGATCTGCTCCGCCTTTTCCTCACTGGAAGCAACGATTTCAAGATGGTATGCTTTCTTAGGATCACTCATTGACCCGGAGGAAAGATATGCCCCTCTAATAAAAGCTCGTTTACAACACGCATTCTGAGTGAGAACCGGATCTGAAACGCCAAATTCGACACCGATTGGCGTCCCTGCTTCAAATAAACTCGTCAGATGCGTCACCAGAAAAGGATCAAAGGAAAGCTTTGTCGCTTGTAATATCAGGTCGATCGTTTCTGCATTACGAATAATAAGAGTATAGATATTACTTCTTTTCGCACTATTATTAGTTTTTACAGAAACATCAATATTTATATTAAATGTTTTTCGAATTAATGTAAAGTATTTTCTTGCTACGATCAGATTTTCCGTCTGAAGCTTTAAATAATACTTTTTGTCGATAGAAACTATTCTTCCTTCAAAGGATAAAATCGCGGCCAATTCAGCAAGTCTGCAATGCCTGGCGTTACTATATTGAAGCGAAAGCTCCTCTTTTACATCTTTAGAAAATGACATATAAATCTCCATTCTTCTAATACACTGTAAATATGGGTATTACTACATACTTACCGTGTGAAAAATTTTGATTTTTCACACTGATTTATTTGATTACGGTTTATATGGAATCCCTATCGATATCTCTGTGTTCCACCTTTATTCCGTATTCTGTTTGATTCAATCTGGAGGATAATTCATTCACCAAAGTGACGGATCGATGTCTTCCTCCGGTACATCCAATTGCAACTACGATTTGGTTCTTGCCTTCCGTAATATAATTCGGAATCAAAAACAACAGCATATCCTCTAGCTTATCAAGAAATTCACCGGCTATACTGGCCTCTAAGACATAGTTACTGACAGGGCGATCATTCCCTGTAAGCTTCTTAAGCTCCGGAACATAATACGGATTCGCTAAAAATCTCACATCGAAAACCAAATCAGCATCTGCCGGAATCCCATACTTAAATCCAAAGGATAAAATCGTAATATAAAAATTATTAAAATGCTCATCATTTAGATAAATGCGATTTATCTGTAGCTTTAAATCGCGAATCAAAAGATGGCTGGTATCAATAATGACGTCTGCTCTTTTTCTTAAGAATGCCAAACGTTCCTGTTCAAGCGCTATACCCTTTTCCACACGCCCAGCACCGGATAGAGGATGCAAGCGACGTGTTTCTTTATATCTTTTTACCAAAACTTCCGGGGTACTGTCTAGGAATAATATCTCATACGACACTCCGGTTCTTTTTAACTCCTGCAGGATAGTATCCATTTCTCTTAAGGCTTGTCCGCTGCGGACATCAATCCCTAATGCCACATTACTTTGATTTCCTTGCAAAATCAATTCCGCAAACTTTTTGACTAATTGAATCGGTATATTATCAACACAGAAGTATCCTGCGTCCTCTAACATTTTTAATACAGAGCTTTTTCCGGCTCCGGACATACCTGTGACAATGACGAACCTCATGATTGAACACTACCTCACTTGTAATTAAAAGTCACCGAGAAATTTCACTTCCGGCTCTAATCTGACACCAAACTTTTCTTCCACGATACGTACAACATCATCGATCAAATTTAAGAAATCCTTCGCAGATGCATTGTCTTTATTAATGACAAATCCGCAATGCTTTTCTGAAACTGCAGCTCCTCCGACCTGATAGCCGCGTAGCCCTGCATCATTAATTAACTTTCCTGCAAAATGCCCCTCCGGTCTTTTAAAGGTACTTCCTGCGCTATATTTATCCAAAGGCTGTTTATCACGCCTCATGCCGTTAAGTTCCTTCATCCTCTGACGAATCTTTTGTTCTTCCCCTTGACTCAGTCCTATGGTAGCCTCTAAGAGGATATAACTATTCTTCTGTAGTATACTCGTACGATAGCCAAGTTCCAGTTCTTGATTATTAAGTGCAAGAACCTCACCGCCCTCAGTTAAAACCTTCGCCTCTACGAGACAATGTTTCATCTCACCGTCATAAGCACCGGCATTCATCGTAACCGCCCCACCTAGAGTTCCCGGTATTCCGGAAGCAAATTCAAATCCGGATAAGGAATTATCTGCAGCTACACTAGCTAGCTTTGATAATAGTATACCTGCCTGAGCAACAATCAAATTATCATTTTTTACTGTTATATTTGAAAATTCCTCACCAAGTTTAATGATTACGCCACGATATCCTGAGTCGGATACCAAAAGATTGCTTCCGTTACCAATGACATAATAAGGCATGTTTTCACTCTTACATAATCCAATTACTCCTTGAATTTCATCTATCGTTATCGGCATAACCAGGTAATCGGTCTTTCCGCCTATGTGTAAAGATGTATGCTCCTGCATACTCTCATTCGTTTTCACGCGCTCCATAGGACATGTAAGAATAAGTTTTTGATAAAATTGCTCTTCCAAATCTGCCTCCTAAAGCATTCTCTTTTTTATATAACTATATTATGCAATAATTAGTTTTGCTGCTCCATAGATACCTGCATCGTTACCTAAAGTTGCGAGCTTAAATTCTTTATTTTTTAACGCATCCATAACCATTGTATTGTAATATTTCTTAATTGTTTCGGTAATGATCTCACCGGCTTTTGATACACCACCGCCGATTACAAATATCTCAGGATCTATCGTTTGAGCGATGTGAGCCATAGCCAGTCCAAGATAATAGCAAGCTTTCTCTACTGCTGCTTTTGCGAGATTGTCTCCTTCTTTTGCACAGTCAAATACATTCTTTGCACTCAACTCACTAAAGCTTCTGAGTGTTGATGCTTCAGTGCTACTCTCAAGGATTCTCTTTGCAACACGTACTACACCTGTAGCAGATGCATACTGCTCCAAACATCCACGTTTTCCACAGCCACAAGTAAGTGTTTCTTCTTCATTTACAAGAATATGTCCAATCTCACCACCGGCGCCATTGCTTCCTGCAATCACGGAGCCATTGAGGATAATTCCACCACCAACACCGGTTCCGAGTGTTGCCAGTACCATATTGTGATATCCTTTTCCGCCACCCATCCATGACTCACCAAGTGCTGCTACATTTGCATCATTAGCTGCCTTCACTTTGAGGCCTGTCATTTCTTTCATTTCATCTTCGATATTAAAATAACCCATTCCAAGGTTTGCAAGCTCAAGTACATCGCCGTTATCCTTAACAGGACCCGGAATACCAACACCTACACCAAGAACGTCTTCTTTATTTAACTTAAGCTCCTCCATCTTATTTAAGATGAATTCAGATGCATCTTTTAAGATGTCCTTACCGTTACCGGTTTTTCTGGTCGGGAAATCCCATTTATTTAATAACTTGCCTTCCGTGTCAAATAAACCGGCTTTTACCGCTGTTCCACCTATATCGATTCCAAAGCATACCTGACTCATATTTGTATCTCCTGCCCTCATATAATTTCGTATTTTATAAATAATAATTTGTAATTAATCCGTCTTCTTTAGGCTATTCGTTACACGATTATAAAGCTCCTGCGCTGCATTATAACCCATCTTCTTCTGACGGTAGTTAACTGCAGCTGATTCACAGATAACTGCAAGGTTTCTACCCGGACGAATCGGGATGGAGTGGCACACTACCTTATTTCCTAAAAACTCTATATAAGCCTCCTCTAATCCGAGACGGTCATATTGTCTATCTTTATTCCATTCTTCCAGCTTGATTACAAGATCGATTGCCTGTGTGTTCTTAACACTTTCCACACCGAACAAGGTCTTTACATCAATAATACCGATACCCCTAAGCTCGATAAAATGTCTTGTTATATCCGGTGAGGTACCGATTAAAGTCTCATCACTTACCTTTTTAATCTCTACAACATCATCGGAAACCAGACGATGTCCACGCTTGATGAGCTCGAGTGCTGCCTCAGATTTACCAATACCGCTTTCACCCATAATCAGGATACCTTCACCATATACATCGACAAGACCGCCATGAATGGTGATTCTGGGTGCCAGCTCCACATTAAGCCAACGAATCACTTCAGCCATAAAGGAAGAGGTCGTCTTTGTCGTTCTTAAAATCGGTACTCCCTTTTCTGTAGCAAGCTGAATAAATCCTTCGCTTACCTCAAGATTTCTGCTGAATACGATACAGGGTACGTGATAATCCATAAGCTTCGATAGAATTACCAATCTCTGCTCCGGATCCATTCTCTGCATATAAGCATGCTCTACATAACCGATTACCTGTACACGTTCTGAATCAAAATGATCAAAAAAGCCTGCCAGCTGAAGAGCCGGTCTGTTTACATCAGGTTGAGACAGTTTTATACTTTGTACATCGATTTCAGGAGTGCAATTCTCCAAACCCATCTTTTCAATAAGAGTAACTAAGTTTACTGTATACATTCCACAACCGTACCTTTCCATTTTTTATAGTAACCTCTGTGATTATTCGTATAACACTATTGTATCATTAAGCTACATTTTAACATAATAAGTTATTGACTGTAAATGCTTATTAAACACTATCCTTGTGAAAAAATTGATATACCTCCTCAGCGGACTGACGATTCATCGCCGGAATCTTCATGATTTCATCCACATCAGCACCTTGTATTGCCTCCAGTGATTGAAAATACTTCATCAGCGCTCTTCTTCTGGTAGGTCCGATTCCGTTAATATCATCCAGTATTGAATGTACTTGTTTTTTCTGTCTTAAACTTCTATGATATTCAATCGCAAAACGGTGTGTTTCATCCTGGATTCTGGTTATCAACTTAAATAATTCACCACTTTTATCAATCGGTAACTCCTTATTATCATAATAAAGGCCTCTGGTCCTATGGTTATCATCCTTCACCATACCACATACCGCTATATTTAGCTTCAACTCATCCAGTACTCGTAATGCGATACCAACTTGACCCTTACCACCATCCATCAGAATTAAGTCCGGATATTTCGTGAAGCTGCCAAGAGATTCATCCAACTGCTTCTCCTTATACTGCTCCAGCTCTCTTTGTCCGTGAGTAAACCTTCTGGTCAATACCTCATACATGGAAGCATAATCATCCGGTCCTTGTACACTTCGAATCTTGAATTTACGATAGTCCGCCTTTTTCGGTTTTCCTTTTTCAAATACCACCATGGAGCCTACGGATTCAAATCCGGCTGTATTGGAGATATCAAATGACTCAACGCGCTCTAGTACTGGTATGTCGAGAAGTTGTGCCAGTTCTCTTAATGCCCCTGTCGTCTTTGCTTCCTCTCTTTTAATCTTCTCCAGATCCTGATTAAGTACCAGTTCGGCATTCTTTCGTGCGAGTTCAACCAGCTTCTCCTTGTCCCCTTTTTGAGGAACCTTCAGATATACCTTCTGTCCTCTCTTCGCAGTAAGCCACTCGGTAAGCAGCTCTTCCTCTTCCGATTTTACACTTAAGAAGATTTCTTTTGGAATATATGGTGTACCGGCATAAAATTGCTTAATAAAGCTTGCCATAACTTCACTCTCCGCTACATCCATAACACCGCTCAGGTGAAAATGATCTCTTCCGATTAATTTACCGCTTCGAATAAAGAAGGTCTGCACCACAGCCTCGTCCTTATTTCTTGCAAATGCTATAATATCTCGATCAATCTGATCAGTATTGGTAATTTTTTGCTTATTTGCAATCTGCTTTACACTGCCTAGAAGATCACGGTACTGCGCCGCTTTTTCAAACTCCATCTCCTCCGATGCGGCAATCATCTTGTCCTCCAGTACTTTCGCTACTCTGGAATAATTGCCGTTTAAGAATTCAACCACTTCATCAATATTCTTACGATATTCCTCTTTGGTGATATAACCCTGACAGGGTGCGTCACATTGACCCATATGATAATAAAGACATGGACGTTCCTTACCAATATCCTTTGGTAGTATACGATTGCAGGTTCGTATCTTATATATCTTACGAAGTAGTTCCAAGGTATCCTTCACAGCCCACACACTCGTATAGGGACCAAAATACTTCGCCTTGTCCTTCTTTATCTCTCTAGACATGGACACCCTTGGGAATGCTTCATTCAGTGTAACACGAATGTAGGGATAGGATTTATCATCCTTTAACATCGTATTATACTTTGGCATATGCTCCTTAATCAGATTACATTCCAAAACCAAAGCCTCTAGTTCCGAATCCGTAATGATATATTCAAAATGATCAATATGTTCAACCATCTGCTTGATTTTTTCTGTGTGATTCCTACTGTTTTGAAAATATTGACGCACACGGTTTTTAAGAATAATTGCCTTACCTACATAGATAATATTATCCTTGTCATCTCTCATAATATATACCCCCGGTGTAGCCGGAAGCTTTTTCAATTCTTCTTCAATGATAAACATACGTTGCTCCTGTCTATTCGGATTGTGCCATATATGGTTAAGGCTAAAAAGCAACCACATAGATGCTTTTTAGCCCTTTTCTCCTATTTAAGAAATCAAATTATTATTTCTTATGATATGAAGTTTACCATATATTCAGGTGGTTTACAACCAGCGAGCCTATGGAAGATTCTTATGCATTAATATCCGTAAGCGAGAATAACAAAGGTCCTACGATATTCGCTTTTCCAACAGATGTAAGTTCCACTGTCAGAGTGTACGTGTATATTCCTGCCGTATCTATTCCATCATCCACATGAACAAAGGATGTGGTTTTGTTCATATCCGCCCAGCTTTCACCCGAGTCACGAATGCTGTAGATCAACGTGCCGGAATACGGCGCGCCCCGCCATATTTTAAATAGAACGACTGTTTTTTGTAAGACTTCATCCGTCAATGTTACCTGCCATCCGACGGTTCCCCTGATGATAATCGGAGCGTTCTCGCCAGCTTCAATCGACAACGCGGCAACCGGTACGGGCAAAGTTGATAACGGAATGAGTGTACCATTTACAATATTATTGGGCAATTCATAAACAACTAAAGGTGTTGACATACTTTCTTCCTACCTTTCTAAAATTTTATGCTACAATTTTTCTCCTACTGATATACCGTTAATAGGAACGTGAATGCTCCTATAATAGAGGCTGAACTATTCGAATTTAATATCTGAGCAGTCAGCACATACGTTGTTTCCTGGTCAGGAACAAAATCTGTATCAACTTGAGCAATATTACTCACTTTAAAACTATCAAAATCCGCTTCACAGCTATCAATAAAGCTGCATATTGAAGTACCCGTAATCGGGGCACCTCTCCATATTGTGAAACGAACTTTCGGTACGCTTTCTATCCCAGTTGCCTGCCATCCTATCGTAGAATAGAGTGAAACACTCTCACCGCTTTGAAGATAAGACGATAGAGAAGCAATCGGTAATTCATTTGTAGTGATCGGAATATATGCGCTCATTGAGGTATTGTCGGGTAATTCATAATAATATAAAAGTGCCATTTTTCCACCTCTTCCTTGATTTATTTATAAGTGATACCTACAACAGTTAGCCCGCCGATAATATTTGCCTGGCTTTTATACAGTGGTGCCCGCGCAGTAAGCGTATAGGTAACCACTTGTGACGCTGTAAAGTCATCCTCATACTGTGAAAATGAGATCGTCTTGTTATTGTCAACGTCCGGTTCCCCACTATCCATCGCGCTACAAATCAGTTCTCCGGTGAAGGGAGCGCCACGCCAAATAGAGAAAAGAATATCAGTACGATTAATAAATTCACCATCTGCATCTTCTCCATATTTTACAGCCTCCCATCCCACTGTCACTCTAAGTGAAACCTGATTACCGGCATCTACATTCGTACTTATGATTGCAAATGGGGTTTCCTGTGATGAAATTGGGATGGATGCTCCATATGCATTATTATCAGGAAATGTATAATACTTTAATATTCGTTCAGCCATATTAACCTCCATGCTGCCAAAGCCCACGAATTTGGGCGTTAGCACATATTTGTTATGTGGAAGATCACAATTTTCCACATTAACCTTCTAGGGAATCTTTCACTCCCAATAGTATTTTATGCCACTTGTTCGATTTTGTGTCGTATATTGTCATATTTAGTCGTCTTCAATCAAAGTGTTTAAAATTACAGCTGAAATAAAGGTCAGTCTAATTAAGCTGCGATTCTAAGCGTTTGCAAAGCAAAATTCTTTGCCGCGCAGTGTGCATTCTGCCTAGAATGCTTTATATATACTAGCAAATTTCACAATTTCGAAAATAAAAACCAGCCTTCTATGATTCCATCTCATAGAAGGCTGGTTACGTTTATTATATTAATTTCACTAATCCGAATTATACTTCGTCCTGTTTAACTTCTAATAAGGTCTCTTCTTTTGGCTCCGGTACAATTCCCTTAATTTCATTATAAATCTTCATGAATTCATCACCGGTAATCGTCTCTTTAGTAATTAAGAATTCAGCAATCTTATCGAGTACCTCACGGTTATCTGCAAGTAGCTGTTCCGCCTTGGAATAACAATCCTTGAGAATCTTCATTACTTCCTGATCAACTTCCGCTGCTGTGGCATCTCCACATTTTAGAACTGTTCTTCCATCAAGATATTTATTCTCCACTGACTCTAAGCCGATCATTCCGAATTTATCGGACATACCGTATTGAGTAACCATTGATCTAGCAAGATCCGTTGCTTTCTCAATATCATTGGATGCACCTGTGGTCACCGAATTAAAGATCAGATTCTCAGCAGCGCGACCACCATATAAAACAGCAATACGTGTAAGGATCTCCTCTTTGCTCATTAAGTACTTCTCTTCCTCAGGAGCATGCATAACATATCCCAACGAACCCATGGTTCTTGGTACTATTGTAATTTTTTGAACCGGTTCTGCATTCTTTTGTAATGCTGTCACTAGTGCATGACCAACCTCATGATAAGCTACGATACGTTTTTCTTCCTTACCAAGAATACGATCCTTCTTCTCCTTACCTGCGATAACCACTTCCACTGATTCAAATAAGTCATTCTGAGATACAGCGGTTCTTCCATTCTTAACCGCAAGGATTGCAGCTTCATTAATCATATTGGCAAGGTCAGATCCCACTGCACCCGAGGTTGCTTTTGCGATTGCCTCTAGGTCAACTGAATCATCCATCATAACATTCTTAGCATGAACCTTAAGTATATCAATTCTTCCCTTTAAATCAGGCTTATCTACGATAATTCTTCGATCAAAACGTCCTGGACGAAGGAGTGCTTTATCCAGTACCTCAGGTCGGTTCGTTGCACCGAGTACAACCAGACCCTTGGAGGAATCAAATCCATCCATATTCGAAAGCAACTGATTCAAAGTTTGCTCTCTTTCATCATTGCCACCACCGTAATGGGAATCCCTGCTCTTACCGATGGCATCAATCTCATCGATAAAAATAATACAAGGAGCGGTTTGCTGTGCCTGTTTGAACAAATCTCTTACTCGGGAGGCACCCACACCCACGAACATCTCAACAAAGTCTGAACCGGATAGGGAGAAGAACGGAACCTTTGCTTCACCGGCAACTGCTTTCGCAAGAAGAGTTTTACCAGTTCCGGGAGGTCCAACCAGAAGCGCACCCTTTGGTAGCTTTGCACCAATCTTCGTATACTTGGTGGGATTATGCAAGAAGTCTACAATCTCCAGCACTGAATCCTTCGCTTCCTCCTGCCCGGCAACATCCTTAAAGGTTACGCCGGTCTGTTTCTCTACATAAACCTTGGCATTGGACTTACCGACACCCATCATACCACCACTGTTCTTCGATAGCGTTCGGAACAGGAACCACATCACGACATAGATTCCTATGATCGGCAATAACATAGAAAGCGCTGCGGTAAACCAATTCGTAGTCTCCGGCGTTCTTGAAAATTCGATGTTCGCATTATCAAGTCGTTTTACTAATTCAGGATCTACGAAGGTTATGACATAATAAGCCTCTTCTATCGCACTCTTGTTACCTTCTGCTTTCTTAGTTATAAAGATCTTTTCACCCTTTACTTTAATGGACTGAATATTCCCTTTGTCAATCCAATGTAAGAATTCACTATATTTTATTTCCTTTTTCTCTCCCTGACCTACCATACTTGTCAGCTGGGAGAACATATACCAAATAAATAATGACGATGCCAATATAATGATAATTGCGGTTCTATTAGGCAGGCCGTTTTTATTCGGCTTATTGTTGTTATTGTTATTATTATTACTATTGTTGCTATTGTTGTTATCCATGAAATCCTCCTTATTCACAGAGCTGTCTCACCTTTTCACTGTCCTGAATCCGTAAAATAACTTTTCAATCACCGATAATACGGTGTTATATACAAAATGTGAATTTGATTTATGTATAAATAATTCCCATTTTATTACCAATCCTCTTATCGTATACCTCATTATACTTATAGTCTTGCCATAAATCAATAAAATTGTTCTTAAAATTCTGTGTATAAATTATGTAGAAATCCTAAAAAGTGACCTTTTCTTTTAATAAGGAAGATTAATCAATCAAATTATTATGGAATTTCTGGAATTTAAGAATTACCAAATTAAAATCACCTTAATAAAACCTTGTTAAATACCGATATTTAGTATGATAACCAA
Source organism: Variimorphobacter sp. HTMS_6 (assembly GCF_059717775.1). NCBI lineage: Bacteria > Bacillati > Bacillota > Clostridia > Lachnospirales > Lachnospiraceae > Variimorphobacter > Variimorphobacter sp. HTMS_6. Next base: position 124,542 of record NZ_AP046094.1, on the reverse strand, counting down.
TCCATATGAGCATATTAGCTGTAGTAGCTTTTTATCGTCAAAAAGTCACATTTAATCCCAATGTCATAATTGACTTCTTAAAATGAATGTAGTATACTATAGCAGAAATTGTACATCATCCAGCAAGGGAGCCGGTATATGGTTTAAGTCCGATAAAGGATTGACCGGCTATTTATACCCAGTTTGCCTTAAACCGTCCACTTGACTAGGTTGATGGCTTTTTTTATTGCATAAAACAACAGATTGCATCTATTGCGTAAGGTGTCATCTTAAATAAAAGGAGGAGAATGAATGGCTGTTAAATATGTATTTGTTACCGGCGGTGTTGTGTCCGGTTTGGGAAAGGGAATAACTGCTGCTTCCCTCGGACGCTTGTTAAAGGCACGCGGTTATCATGTAACGATGCAAAAATTTGACCCCTATATTAACATTGACCCAGGTACTATGAATCCAATCCAACACGGTGAAGTTTTTGTAACCGATGACGGAGCAGAAACAGACCTTGACTTAGGACATTATGAAAGATTTATTGATGAGAGCCTGAACAAAATGTCCAATGTTACTACTGGTAAGGTGTACTGGTCTGTATTATCGAAAGAAAGACGTGGCGATTTCGGTGGAGGAACCGTTCAGGTTATTCCTCACATCACCAATGAAATCAAAAGCCGTTTTTATAGAAACGATCAAAACAATGATACCCATATCGCAATTATTGAGGTTGGTGGTACCGTTGGTGATATCGAAAGTCTTCCATTCCTAGAAGCAATTCGTCAATTCCGTCAGGAGGTTGGTGATCACAACGTAGCATTAATTCATGTTACTTTGATTCCTTACCTAAAAGCTTCCGGCGAGATGAAGACAAAGCCTACCCAGGCAAGCGTTAAAGAGCTTCAGGGTATCGGTATCCGTCCTGACATTATCGTCTGTAGAACAGAAACTCCTCTTGAAACCAATATCAAAGATAAAATCGCTCTTTTCTGTAACGTGCCAAGCTCCCATGTATTACAGAACTTAGACGTGGAATATTTATATGAAGCTCCTCTTGCTCTAGAGAAAGAGCATATTGCTGATGTAACCCTCTCCTGTTTGGATCTTCCGAATTCTAAACCTGATCTTGCTGATTGGGAAGACATGGTTACTTCACTAAAGAATCCTACCTCCGAGGTTACTGTAGCTCTTGTTGGTAAATATACTCAGCTTCACGATGCATATATCAGTGTTGTTGAATCCTTAAAGCATGGAGCAGTTGCACATCACTCCTCCATCAACATTAAATGGATTCCATCTGAAAGTGTAACAAAAGATAATGCTGCTGAACTTCTAAGCGATGTATCCGGTATTCTTGTACCTGGTGGCTTTGGTGACCGTGGTATTGAAGGTAAAATCAACGCAATTAACTATGCTCGTGAAAATAACGTTCCTTTCTTAGGATTGTGTTTAGGTATGCAGCTTGCATTAGTAGAATTTGCTCGTAATGTAATCGGCTTCCATGATGCTCATAGTATCGAATTAGACCCATCCACTACTCACCCGGTGATTCATCTCATGCCGGAGCAGGATGGTATCGAAGATATTGGCGGTACATTAAGACTTGGTACTTATCCATGTGTGCTTGATGAAAGCAGTAAAGCATTTAAACTATATGGAGATAAGATCATTCACGAAAGACATCGCCATCGTTATGAGGTAAATAATTATTACCGTAATGATTTCCTCAAAAACAATATGAAGCTCTCCGGTTTATCTCCGGACGGACGTATTGTTGAAATGATCGAATTAGAAAATCATCCTTGGTTTGTAGCTACTCAGGCTCACCCGGAATTCAAATCCAGACCGAATAAGCCACATCCATTATTCCGTGGTTTTGTCGGAGCCGCTTTGGAACACAGTACTAAGTGCGGAAGATAAAAAAATTAGTACTGCACCAATAAAGATGGCAAAATCACCGATATTGAATACGACATTCTTTAGTCTTTTAAAGTTTAAGGTGAAGTAATCAACTACATGTCCTTTGGTCAACCGATCTGATACATTACTGATTGCACCACCTAACAATAAGGCAAGACCCAGTTTATATAATCTGTTTCCTCTCTTAGGAAGCATGAATGCAAAAAGGAGAAGTAAAATACCAAGTCCCACGCAGGAGACGGTTTTTACGATCTCCTTTTTGTTTTCCAAAAAGTTCAGAAAAGCGCCGTTATTATAATACTTCGTAATCGTAATCTTTCCCTTCAGTATTTTTCTTTCTTCTCCGTATTCATAATTCTTCTCAATATAATTCTTAATTTTAAATTCTACAAAAACAATCAAAGCCACAATTATAATATAGATCATACAAACCTCCAGGTTTTTATAAAATAATTATATAAGATACAAAACTGTGAGTTCCATAGATTATTACAGGATTACTCTCACTGCATACTTCTGACGAAGTAATATATGCGGTTAGGGTAAAGTGTTATCCTTCTATAGCAACCTCGCATTTACTTCAATAAATAAAGGCTGTTACAACACACAATACAATCGTATATTTATTCTATACCAATTGTTTGATGGTTACAACAGCCTTCTCTATTCTATTTCTTATTTTATTAAAGTGCATTAATGACTTCTGCCCATCCTAACTCTTTATTAAGTATGGATTTTACCGCACTTACTCTAATATTTTCATAGGAAGGATAATGGATGTAAAATCCCTCTTCCTCCTCCATATTATCCACTCTCTGTATTAACTTCTGATAAGTCGGATCATAGATAATCTTAATTCTATCCTCTTCAATTAGCTTACTAATATCTGAAAATGCACAGGCTAGCTGAAGAACATTACGATCTCCTTCATAGATTTCAATCTCAGTGTTCTGAGTTATATTTAGTAATTCTAAAATATGATAACCCATACCTAATCCATATACGATATACTTATTCTTAGGTTCCTTCGCCCAGTGTCTTGCAAGTATAAATGCTTCGGATTGAATCTGACTATTCGTATGGAAGTAAAACTTTGCATTTTCATTTTGTGCCGCCAGAGTCATAAGACCACAGGAGGTAAACTCTACACGATATCCTTTTTCCAGTAATTCCTCTGTATTAATTGGTTCTCTGAACTCTTCACCAAACCCAAATCCACGATTAATAATAAGTTCGATATTACTTTTGTAATTCTCCTCATTAAATATCATATCTTCTTTGCTGATAATTAATTCCTGAACCCCAATCAGAAAGTTAATCAACTGTAATTCCAAAAGGTCAGCCAACAGTATGAAATCTTTGTTCTTTTTCGCATCTAAGATTCCGGTAAGCATCTCCAATAAGGACTCAGTTGCTACAAGATTAAAGTATTCCTGGTCTTTGATAATCTCTTCTATCACAACCTTAATCTGATCAATTGAATTCGCTACTATAGTTAATGCCCTGTCATATTGCTGCTCCCTAAAATAATATACTGCTTTATTGGTATCACCCAACAGATGAATATTATGTTCAAATATGTTTTTAATGTTCTCTGTCAAATCACTCACCTCCCACTTTTGGTATCCCAAGCATTATATTGTTCCATAAAGGCTTGCTCCTGTTCATAGTTCCCTAATTCATGATAGCATTCCGCCAATCGCTTCAAGGCAAAATCACCACCATAATGAATATTAAGTTCACATTCCGTTTCAAATGCTGCATTATAGAACCAGATTATGGCCTCATTATAGTCACCGATTCCAAAAAAGTATTCTCCCAGTTCGTAACATACCTCAGAGGAACCTTTTCCATCGGCAATATTATGAAGTGCATATTTCATCATTCCGCTTATATCAGATTGTATTCTGTAGCACCTTACCAGGATGCATTCATATATTTTCCGTTCCCGTTCATTGCACTCTTCTTTATCTTCAAAGGACTTAAAAAAAGCAAAAGCATTTGAAAAATCCTCCGGTTGGCCGGCAATATATAATTCCTTCGCATACATTTCATACAGTTTAGGGGATAAGATCCCATTATCCTTAATTGCTTTTTGAAAGGTATGAAAATCCCTGGAAGCGTGATTTGATGTGGGCATATGCTTAATCACAATATCACTGTCAAAAATAATCGGTGATAATAATACACTTTCATGAACAGGTTCTGCCCACTGAAAGGAACGTAATCGTTTATATAGCTTAGGGCGTAACTCCTCATCAAAATTGTAGGTAGTATTATAGGTAAGTTGATTGGAATATCTCATCTGAACAATCTCTATCTCAGGAAGCAGCATCTGCTTTAATAATAGAAACTGCTCCCTGTTCTTAGCATCAATCACTTCATCAGCATCTGCCACATAGATGTAATCCATCGTAGCTTTGGAAAAGGAGAAATTCCTAGCTACCGAAAAATCATTCACCCACTTAAAGTCATAAATCTTATCCGTATACTCTGACGCGATACGCTTGGTGCTGTCGGTTGAACCGGTATCCACAATAATGATTTCATCAGCTAATTCTTTCACAGACTCCAGGCACCTGCCCAGAACACTTTCCTCATTCTTAACAATCATGCAAACACTGATGGTAATCATACTTTGCTCCATTCTATTTAATGCCCAAAATCTATAAAGTCAGTTTGTTACATAATTTGATATGTAAAATTATTCTAAATCATATTGTACACGAAGTAAATAAAAATTTACATTTTTATATTCCATTATTCTACAATATTAGACCTGCCGTAATCTGAATACACTTATATTTAATGATATTTCGCTTTGCATCCAGTTCATAAATTGTAATATATTGATTTGCTGTAACCGGAATGCTATCTCCTGATGTGAATGCCGTTCCGGTAGCTACCGGCAGGGTATCCACTGTATTCTTGCCTGTTACCGCACTGGTTCCGATATCATAAACCCATATATTACTCGCACCCAAAGTTCCGTTTACCGTTAGTTTAGTCATACCTGCGGTAGCTCCTTTTTCAGGCGTGATATTCAGGGTACCTGACGGAGTCGGGCTGGTAATTGTCATCATCACTGCAGTTTTATCAACCGTTCCGTTCATAAATGTAATCGTTAATGGACGATTCGTACAATTCGGAGTTGACTTAATATCATTTTCGTCCAAAGTAACTGTCATAATCTTTATGGTTGGTTCCGTTGGAGATGGTGCTATTGTTACTGTAAATCTAATATCCTTTGTACCAAGCTTAATATTCTTTATCGCAGTTTCATAAGGGACTTTTCCCTTATCATTTAATTTAATCGTAAATACGGTTGGAGTGCCATAGCCCTTCATATAAGTTAGGTTTGATTTTGTAACCGCAGGAACAGATGGATAATTAATCTTAACGCTTACAAATGTTGAAGCAAGAGCATAAGCAACTGCATCGGTTGTAGAAGTGGCCGCTTTATATTTAATCTCTTTCTTACGCACATACAGTGTACCACCATCAATTGCTTTACTTGCTAAAACCTTTTGACCTGTTCCCTTTGAAATTGTTGCCCAAGCAGCATAATCAAAGCTAAAGCTTTCTCCCTTTTTCATAACACAGTATTCATAAGGTTCCGCCGTTGTAGCTGCCGGACAGTAGATAACAATATTCTGATTACCATTGTAGGATACATAAATATTATCATCACCGTTCGTGATTGCATCAACCGCCGGTACTCCTTGAATAATACTATTTGTAATACTTCTCTGAGGATCTAGATTGGTTTCACTTATTTTTGATGCAGCAGTTTTGGCGGTAGCATAATTTCTCACTTCAATTTTCATTTGAGGAAATGCAATTGTCTTGCCGTCATAATCGATTGGATTATTACTCGGATCAAGATTACGTGGAACCACGTTATTAATAATTGTCTCAAGAGGGGTTGGCGGGGTTCCCTTATTCATAACCTTTACCCATCCGGAGGATGCCGCTACTACACCATTTGGATAAACTGTTGTAACCCTGTATTCCTTCCCCGGCTTAATATCAGCTTTCATTTTACTGCCATCAATGCCTGACACAACCGGTGGTGCTTTCTTTTCTATTCTTAATTTCACATCATCACTGAAGCGTCTTCCTTTTGAACCATCCGGATAATAAGTTCCGCTTGCAGTGTCATTAACTGCCTTAATTCTAAAATACAAGTAAGTACCTTTAACCAAATACTTATTTACTTTATCCACTGTTAGATACTGTGATCCTGTCCATTGTCCGGTAGCACTTTTTTTCCACTCCAGGTCATCAAAAGTAATCGGATTTTTACCGGTACCCTCCGATGTCATGATGTTTACAAGATCAGCAATTGTATCCGTCGAGCTCAAGTCATCCATATAGCTATAATTAATTGACACATTCAGCTTATATGGCTTATGTTTAACGGTTATACGGGCGATTCCGGTATCCACATCTCCCTTAACCAATATTACACTATCAACAGCAGGTAACATATAGGAGGTGTCAATTGTAGTGTATGTTCCGGCATCCACCGGAATGACCTCCCAGTCATTTTTCTTTGCAGCAGCCTCATCCGCATAATAAATCTTATTATTGGTCCCATTCCTTACTTGAACAGTCTCATCATAGTAATTTACGGATTGGATTTTAATTGTTGTGGCCGCTAAAGCCTGACGGGGATCAAGAAAGACAATTGCTACTACAAGTAACAAGAACAGATTTCCAAACAATAATCCTTTAGAAATACGTTTCATTTTAGCACCTCCATGTGTTAACTCTATTATTATTAGAATTTGTTGTGTTTTTACATATTTATATTAATATCGGACAATTTTCCTATTATCTTAAGATTGTTAATAAAATTTCTAATTGGAACCTATGTAATTCAGTAAAAATCAGAGCCTCATACCGGACTTTAGTATTGAGGCCTTGATGTCTCCCATTAATTATTTCGTTCAAGAATAAAAAGTGGTCTCTTATAAAACTCACTATTTTTCAACATTGAAAAATCATCCACGATTATTTGCAGATCGTTATCAGAAAGAGTACTGTCAATATCAAGGTATTCTTTCTTTTCAAAATGGTATAATCCCATATTCTTAATACGATATCCGCTTTTTAAGAAAAGATATTTTTGATAATTTATCATTTCAATGATATGATCAGGAGAAACAATCGGATTGCTTTTATTCCCTCCCCAATTATAGCCCAACTGAAAAACCACAGTTTTGCACTTTTCACACAGGCTACTCAAATATTGAATAATATAATCCTTTAACTCAGAAAGATTCTGAACGATATCCTTATCAAAATCCACCCCGCTATGATGTAAAACATTCATATGAAATGCTATATCAAAATCAGGAAGATCAATCAATTCTCTTAACCCCGCTGATTTATTTATTACATCAATGTTGTTTATATCAAAAATCTCTCCAATCATTTTAATAAAATTTGCATTATATTCATTTATTTCGATCGCGATAAATTTCGTCAATGGATTAATATTGGCGAAATCCAAACAAAATCTTCCTGTATTGGCACCTACATCACCAACTACATTCCCCGGTAGAAAAGATATCATCTCATTGATAAAATCATATCTTTTACTATCGCCTCTCCAGTTCTCATCAATCTTAGCAGTAATACCGATTGCATCAGATACGAACGTCGGAAAGTTTTGATAATTGGAATGTTTACTACCATCACTATAATAATTAATAATTCTCTCCTTTGTTTCTGTTGAAATCTTCTTACTATGATTAATCTCCATCGTATCATTCCTCCTATAAATTTCATCTTTTTTAAACAAAGGATAGTCCCTGATAAATTGTTCTTTTGAATAATTATAATAGGTTACATCCAGATCCAGGTCAAGAATGCCATTCTCCCAATAATAATATAAATTCTTACTCTCTTGCATCCCCTCATTATCTTCCTCAATTGAAAATCCCATATCTTTTAGATACTCTTCAAAAAATGGAATACCCGCATCAACAAAGAATTGAGAGGGTCCCCATAATCTCGGGTTTGCTTCTATCATATAATAAATTCCGTTAAACTCCTTCACTTCGACCATAGCCAATCCTTTAAAACCCTCTACTATGAGCATATCAGCATATTTCTTGCTGATTTCTGTATTATGAAGTTTGCTAACCGTTGCCAGACAGATCGAACCACCTTGTTTTTGTTGAACGATATTTCTTTGGGAAAATTCAAGATATGAACCGTCTTTTCTAAAATAATACAATAAGTAATAGCTGTCCCCTTCGATGCTCTGTTCAATAAACATATCATTTCTTACTTTTCCCGGAATACAGTAATAAGATTGCTTATCCTTCAACTTTATCGGTTTACCTAAGTACCCTTCATATGTTTTTGGTTTTAAATAGCAAGGAAAGCTTGCACATTCAATGTCTTGATAAATCGTCGGAACCGGTATCCCATATTCACAACACATTTTATAAAACGCACTCTTATCAGAGATCTTATGATATAACTCATTATCGGCTAGGGGAATGTGTACATTCATTGCTTCAAATTTCTGTCTATTAATCAATAAAAATCGATTTAGAAACTCAGTACTGGGTATAAAATACAAATCCTGTATATCATATTTCTCTTTTACACCTGTAATGGCTGTAAGAATATTCGATATATTTTTATCTTCTCTTATATAAGCCACTTTGTCTTTATATATTGTTTTAAGAATGGAATCATCCTTACCAGACGCAATAATATAAGAAGGAATATTATATTTCATACAGACTCTTAAAAAGGCAATTACTGCCCTTTGGTTATAGCCGGATAAAAGTATCACTGCTTTGTCATTGCTATTTTTATCAATATCCAAAAAACCACACCTCTCATATCCCCATTATTTCAATAAGAATCTTAACTAATTATACTAGTCTATTAAAACTATCACACCGAAGAACTTAATCTAATCTTCAAATAATAATCTATTTTACTGTCTTTATCGATCCACTCAAATGAAAATCCATCGCATCTTGACAATTCTCTTTCTAGTTTATTCTTTTGAAACATGATTGCATTCCCGTGCTCTTGATACATTTTTGAAATGCTTAAAATCATACATCCTGTATGCTTTAGCTTGTCTGCTAATTTTTTTAGTACTGATTTGATATCTTCCATGTACCCCATGGCATCCTCGATAAGAATATAATCAATGCTATTCGCTTCAAAAGGTATCTCCATCGTTCGAATATCACCGCATAAAATACGAGCAAGGTTTCTTCCGAATTCAACTGCCTTCTCTTCTCTCTCAATGCCGGTTATCAAACTCTGCGGATATAAACTCTCCGCTTTCGCTATTGTAGCACCAAGTCCACAACCTACTTCTAATATATTAAGCTTTGCAGAAGGCTCTTCATGAATCAACTCCAGCATATCGGTTCTAATCCAGCTAAAACGATCTATTTCAAAGCCATATTTCTGGGCTAAATTCTTTCTGTTTCTATTTAGCAGTTCATCAAATGCTTTCTGGTTTTTACGAAAACCGATACTTCCAAAGTGAAAGATAAAACTATTTTTGCATAATAATTGGTGATATCCTTCTTTTAACATACGGTAACCAATATCATTGTCTTCATAATTACCGGGTGAAAAACGTTCATCCAGATAACCAATCTTCTCTAGCGCTTCTCTCCGAAACATTACTGCAAAACCCATCAGCCATGCTTTTTTCTCATAGGGATATTTCATCGGTACATTATGCTCTTCTCCATATTGATACCACCCCTCCGGACTTCCTTTTCCCACTTTTATCATTTGATCATTATTCGCATGATTACTTACACTTCCTGTTGCACCAACCTTATCATTCTCATATAATCCCATGCGTAGGGAAAAGATTGCATTCGGAGGAACGATGGTATCATTATTCAACAAAAAGATATCATAATCAGGCTCTGACAAAACAATCCCTTGATTGCATCCCGCAGGAAATCCTATATTCACCTTGTTGCAATGAATCTTTATGTTACCAACTTTACTCTGATCTCCGATTCTATCTTCTGATTTTTTCAATTCCCAAAGCCATTCTGCACTGCCATCTGTGGAAGCATTATCAATCACAATTATTTCACCCGCTGATTTCGGAATACTATGACGAAGGCTGTCCAAGCATAATCTAGTTAGTTCTATGTTATTATAGGACAATACAACAACCGCAACTGGTTTTACATCGATTTTCTCACTATTCGTGTATTCTTCCATCACCCTGGTTATATATTCTCTATCCTCATTATTACAATAATACAGTGCATTCTCATAGCACAAATATGCTTGGTTATTGTTTTTACCATGGTAGTAATTGCCAAGCATAAAATAAAGTTCATAATTTTTGCAGTTATACGATAGACCTTTCCCTATGCTTAAGAATACCTCTTGATCCTTGCCTTCCATCTGTAATATACTCGCTTCAAATATAGCCATATTATCATTATAAACTGCGTTCTCTTTATAATCCTCTAATAATTCTTTTGCCTCACTATACTCACCTACGTTAATCAGTGCTCCAATTTGTTCTTCTATAGAATAATCCCTGTTCTCAATCACCAGCTTATATTCCCTTATGAAATGCTCACGCTCTATCTCATATCCGGTATTAATATCAGTCCCACACTCATGAATAAGCCATGGTTTATTTTGTTTTACCACCGCAGCAACATAACCTGCCTTCGCAAATTCTAGGCATTGTGATGAGTCATAAAAATGCCATCCCTGACATATATCCTCACGCCATGTTATATCATATTGTGTCATGAGAAACTGACCATCTAACGCCTGCACCTCTTCATAATCCTTCTCTACTTCTCCTAAATCAAGTTTTCTTAAACATTCTAGATTATCTTCTAACGTTTTACCGATACAAGAATTACTTTCCCACCATATTCCATTCTTGGGTAATCTTTTGGATCCAATCACGCCCAATATACCTATCTCGGGGTTTGATTGAAAGACGCCTAAGCTTTCCTTTAAAAAGTCCGGATTGATAACAAAAACATCATGATGCATATATACCTTGAATTTTGCATCACTTCTCATCATGGCGCGATTATATCCTTCTGCCATTCCTTTCGCATCTTCGATAATAAGAATTTCGATTTCAAATCCTGTAGGAACATTCAGTTTAGTGATATATTTTAAAATCTCTTCTCTTATCTTCTTTTGATGAGAACAAATAATGAATGCAATCTTTCTTTCGTTCATGTAACCCTCCAGTATTAGACATTCTCAAGCAAATGTAGTGCTTGTGACATTTCAACATTACCATCCTCTTGATAATATTTTTGTAAGATACCTGCTACTTTTTTTCGATCATAACTAAATAATGAAATCATCATCAATAACATCTGCTTAGATATCCCCCGTTTAAAAAAGGCTCCTGACGATATATCATCAATTTGAAATTCAATCCTTCTTAAGGCATACTTAACATCATAATATAAAGAAACAAAATCATCAAAATCCTTCATATCTGTTCTTTGAAAAAGACTATTCTGATTTTCATCCTTCTCCATCTTACCGATTTTAAGCAGAACTGAAAATGCAGAAATATTCTTATCTGATTTTTCAACCTCACTTAATTGATCGTATAATCGGATGCACCCTTCTATATCATGTTCTTTTATAAATCGATTGAACTTCTCCTTGATGTTAATATCCATCAATATTTCCCTCACTTTTGACCTATTAATATTAGCGATATATTTTCTTTTATAGGAAAATAACAGCTGCATTCACTCTACAGCTGTCATTGTACCTTTTACTTAACTGCATAAATAAATGCATATAAACTAAGGCCGAATTGTATTGTCTGATCATCCATAGAAAGCATATAATTTAGCATTTCACTATCTTCCGGCATATTTTGAAGAATATCTTCTAAACATAAATGATAAATCAATCCCCCCGTATTTATAATTACAGGGTCAGTAAAATACTGTTTTATCGCCGGAATGATATTCTCCGAATCTGCCGCTTCTGATGGGTCTATACTTAGCATCTGCTCAACTGACGGAGCTGAAAGGAACCTCTGAAATGTCCTCCCGTCCCTACTCTTGAAATACTCATCCGTCAAATATAAACGGATTCCATTCACTATTGCAAGTTGCATATCCGTCCATTGAAATCTACTGTTTCCTATAAAATCATTACAAAAAAACATTCCACCCGGCTGTAATAAATCCTTTGATATGCGAACAGCCTCGTTAGCATTATCCATATGGTGGAGGCTATTATCCCAAAACACAAGGTCATATATCCCTTTTTGATGCTCTAGGCTATATACATTATCACAGATAAATGTTATCTTATCCTCAACCTTATGCAGCTTTGCATTCTCTTTTGCTTTTTGAAGCATGCCTTCCGCAATATCTAAACAGGTAATATGACTAACCAATCCCTCTTTAAGTAAATATATTTCCTTTAGCGCATTTCCGCATCCAACAGAGATTGCTTTACTAAAACCACCATTAGGAATCAAATTCTTTTCTTTCAACAATTGGATTGGTCCTTCATTCCACTTGCTTAGTGCTTGATTGCATATCATTTTATTATAATGCTTTATAATCGTAGGAGACTGCCACCATCTAGTCCTATCACCAGAAGACTTATAATTTGACCAATATTCTGCTTCTTTCCGTCTTTTATTTATCTCATCATATGATGTAAGATTCTCCTTTTTTGCAACATTAATGCCAAGCTTGATTATGTGAATACTGTTTTGGTCATTCGTAGCGGTATATGCCTTCTGTACCTTATTTAAGACACCAACTCTATCTACAATATTATTTAACGTCTCCATCATTACTTCAATCGCTGAAACCTGATTTAATTCTAACCATTGAATAATATCTTCACTTTCAACGTCATTAATATATTCTAACCGTCTCAAAAAGAACTTAATACTATCATAACGAGCTAATAGTTCATTCATTGAAGGGGTATTAGAGCTATAGAAGGAATCAATATTTGAATCCTTCTCCATCTTCATAATTCTGAATACATGGCGCAGAATCAGAACAAGCTTATTCATTCCCTTTTCATCGAATTGCTCCAAAAGCACTTCTGCATCTCGATAATTAACTTGATCAATCAACTTCTTCAGCTCAGCATATATTTGATTGGTTAGCTTCATCAACTCTTCATTGAATGAAACAGGATAATCCTCCCACTTTCCTGTCAAAAACTCAGGATAATGATCAAACATAATTTTTCTATCATAATCGTATCCTTCAAGATTACTATAGCCACAATCATGAATCGCCCAAGGGGTTTCCTGATAGGGCACAGCTATACGATAACCGGCTTTAATAAATTCAAATGACTGAGAGATATCATAATAATGCCATTGCTTTAAGATGTCCTCCCGCCATGGAATATCATATTGTGTTGCTAACAACATACCATCCAACGCTTCTACATAGCAGAAAGGATCTTTTTGAAAGAAACAAGTGTCTACCGCCAATGTCCAGTCTCCAGAAACTGTTCTTCCACAATTCCAAGCATTATAGATGATACCATTCTCAGGCAGATTCACACCGCCAACTAAGCCAAGCATACCCACCTGCTCTTCTGCTTGAAATATCTTGATTATATCACTAATAAAATTCTTATTTAAGATAAATACATCTTGATGCATATAAACCTTATACTTAGCATCTGTGCTTTCCATGGCAGCATTATAAGCCTGTGTTGCAAAATCTGCTTCCCTTATAGCGATAATATCTATATCCATTCCTTCCGGAATCACCAATTGATTTAAGTACCAACAGCACTCTTCATAATATAATTCATTATTTACACATATAATAAAGGCTATCATTTTCTCATTCATTCATTAATCCCCTGTTTTCGCACTACGTACAATGTCGCTGTGTCCGACAGTCCATTCTCTTTAAAAACCTTATCACCGAAATAATCTTTCCCTAGGCACTCTAAAGTGAATCCACATTCCAATACTCGATTTATAAAATCCTGTTTCGCATACTTTCTAACATGATCGCCCTGTCCGAATCTTCTCCAGTTTTCCTCTTCAGTGCAACCAATCTCTTCATCTGTTTCTGACATATTCAAGTCAAGTGGTACAAGAAGAATTCCAATACCATTTGTCTTTAATATTCGGTACAGTTCACGAAGTGCCTGCCTATCGTCCGGTATATGCTCCAATACATGAGAACAGATCATGAAACTATAACTTTCGTCCGGTATAGTATTCATGTCTTGTAAGTCTACCTGAAAGGTTACTCCCTCCATAAATAAATCAGCAGAATCATAATTCAAATGAGGATAGTTTCGAAGTAGGTGATTTTCTATTATTTTTGTTGGTGCAATCTGAATTAGTGAAACATTATCTTCCTTTAATTTTTCGCACCTGTCCAAGTAAGATACAATTAACCGATCCCTATCCAAACTTCCACAAATAGGACAGATATACTCCAGCTCATTTAACGTTTCCGGCAGGGATTTAGGGACATTATATTGCTTTCTCTTTTCATAATACTCTTCCGGTAGTGGAAGATAAAAAACTTTATTATTACAAAAAGTACATTTACGAATGTTTTCCTCATAGTAATTTCGATATGCTACTGTAATGTTATAAAGCTCTTTTATAAAATCCCGAAATTCACTCTCAGTAACAATAGGATTCATCAGCTTGACATGATAATAATTTTTAATATCAGGATGCCCTAATTCATCTAACACAGAAACCATTTCTTTTGAGATTTCTAAAAAGTCGTCCCAATACTGCTCCACATTATTATTAATACATGGATATAGCTGTTCAAGATATTGTTTGAAAAGCTCTAATTCCTCTTCTCTTTGCTCAAGCTTACGGTAAATCTCTAATGCTCCCTGGTTCATATTCTCTCCCTTATTGCTTTATCAAATCACATATTCTTTGTAAGACCTCATCCTCAAGTTGGGCATACAAAGGAAGTGTTAGGATGCGTGCCGAAACATATCTGGCATTATCCAGATTAATACTTTCATACATGCCCTGAAAACACTGTTGATCAGCGGTGATTGGATAAAAATACTTTCTGGCGTAGATATCATCTTCCTTTAATCTTCGATAAATAAGATTTCTTTGTTCTTCACTATTGAACAAAATCGGATAATAACCATGATTTAGCTCTGTATGATTATCTCTTTTTCGAATTGTAATATCTGTTCTTCCGGCTAGTTCGTTGTCATAAAAAGCTGCTTTTTCTGCTCTTTTGTTTATCTCTTCCCGAATATATTTTATATTACATAAACCCATAGCAGCACAAAATTCATTCATCTTACCATTGGCACCAACGGCAGCTACTACCTCTTCCGATCGAATCCCAAAATTCTTTAGGTTATATAACTTATCATATAGGTCATTATCCTTAAAGCAAATCGCGCCACCTTCAATAGTATGAAACACTTTTGTGGCGTGAAAGCTTAAAACAGATGCATCACCCAAACTCTCTACTGACACTCCGTCTATTGTTTCTCCAAATGCATGTGCTGCATCATATATCACTTTCAGATTATATTTTTCCGCTATTCGGTCGATCTTCTTGTAATTGCATATATTCCCATATACATGCACCGGAAGGATTGCTACTGTTTTTTCCGTTATTAATGCTTCAATCTTATTCTCATCAATGGTATAATCCTCTAATTTGATATCACAAAATACCGGCACCATACCATTTCTGATAATAGCATGGGTCGTAGAAATAAAGGTATATGGTGTCGTAATAATTTCACTTCCCGCAGGAAACTCCATTGCCTGGATTATCATTTCTAGTGCGGTATGTCCATTTACAATTAGCGATATATTCGGAACGCTCAAAAAATCTTTTAGTTCTTGTTCTAACCTCCTATGATAATCCCCCATATTCGTTAATCTATGAGTATCCCATAATGGGCGTATCATTTGAATATATTCTTCATAAGAAGGCAGGAATGAACGCGTTACATAAACACTTTTATCTTGCATTTGATCAACTCTCCGATCTTATATGCCTTCGTTAATAGTTCGCATCGATGATACATTGACCCATATCACGCATAATTCTTTTTTTTTCTTCTTGCTTCAATAATAATTTCGCATATCCTAAATCGGTCTCTAACTTAAAAAAGTCTTTTCTAGTAAATTTATAAATATCGGCAAAACATTGCTGCACCTTTTTATCTTTATAGATATCATAAAAATAATAAATTGCTGCCTGTTTGGTAAGCTCTTCTCTTCCGCAAGCCAATACAAAGAACTTTTCACACTGAACCTGTTCCGGCGTAATTGGCTGCTTATGAATTAATATGTCCTCAAACGTAGTTAGAAAAAATTGATCCTCCATACGGGCAATCGTCTCATACCAGATATAACTCTCTTCATTTCGGTGTCTCGCGATATTCTCTATTGTTGCTGCACTTACATTGGTTGATGTACTAGAATCATGCCAGCGAAAGCTCATAAGCTCCTCTTCAATGATATGAATCTTGTGTTTCTGAATTAACTCAACCCACAACTGAAAATCCGGCAACTGGCGAAATGCATAATAAACGTTATCCGTTAATCTTTTGTAAATATCCGACCGTATTAATATGGATGGATGGGATAGACAATTACCGTTTTCGTAAAAATATCTCATCCATTCTTCCGAAGTTCTATTCTGTTGATTGAATGGAACAACGCCAGATGTTTTTTGACCCTTACTGTCTACCTGAGTACACCAGGTAAAACAAGCAGCACAATCCGGATTTTCTTCCATATAACGAACCTGCTTTTCCAACTTTGTTTCGTGCCAAAAATCATCTGAATTAAGTAAAGCCGTGTATTCATTCTCTACTCTGCCAGCAAGAAATATTGTCTGACCTCCATGATTTTCATCAAAGAGATGGATTTCCTTCATCTGCTCGTCGTACGAGATTAATTTATCCTTCGTTCCATCCGTGGACGCATCATCCGCAGCATAAATATCAAAATCACGATACGTTTGATTCAGTACACTTTGAATTGCATGATCTACATAATTAACGTGATTATAGCAAGGAATAATCACACCAACCTTCTTATTTGCCATCTTATATGCCTCCCCCAACTTCCGATGTTTGCAGTGCTTTTAATTGCTTTTTCGCCGGTTCAAAATCCTGACAACGTAAATAATATCTCTTAGCTGAGTCATTATCACCCATACATTCAAAAATAACTCCCAGATTGTAGTAGGATCGGTAGCTATTTACCCCGTCCATTTTTGCTTCTTTCATTTGTGTGGCATGCCTAAACTCCGCAATCGCTTGATCAAATCTGGAATTGTTCATATAGATTAAACCCATTAAAAAAACAAAATCCGCGCTTTTACTAAATTCTTGATATACACCAGACAATTGAAGTGCATTCTCGTATTGACCGCTATTAATTAGTGCATAACCATAGCTTTCAACCATATCCTGTACATATTCAAGGGATGGATTCAGATCATAATAAAGTGCTTCACCAAAATACCTTGTAGAAAGCTCATAATCCTTTTGCATATAATAGCTCTTACCTAATTGATATAATAAATACGGATCATCTGGGTTGCTTTTTAAAGCAATCTCCAGTAGAGCGATGTTTCTCTGGGATTTTCTTTTTACAGCTTCTATATCACCTTCATACCCGGAATGTAAAATCGATAGAGGAATTTGATAAGTCTCGATACAATCATTATCAGTTCTGATAAGCTGCTCATGTATCATGCCCTCGTATTGATAATATTTTTTTGAGAATAATCGATTCACTCTTTCCTGATATCGATAAAGATTTTGATCACGGGTATATTCATTGATACGTAGCAATCTTCCTACTTTACTCGGATTATTTTCTATCAAACCTCTAATATTTTTAATATTTATTTCATTCACTATTTCATCCGCATCAAGAATCAGAATAAATTCATTCGATGCCTTACTGATTGAAAAATTCCTTGCCTCTGAAAAATTGTCATTCCATTTATAATCATATACCTTCGGTGTATATTGCAGTGCAATGTTCTTTGTAAGATCCGTCGATCCCGTGTCAACTATAATAATTTCATCCATATAATCCGCAATTGCTTGCAGACAAGATGGTAAGGTCTTTTCCTCGTTTTTTACAATCATGCAAAGAGTCAGTTTCATGCCGCAATCACCTCTAATCATAATTTCGTAACTTGATACATCTCCCTACATAAGATTATAAAAGCTCTTACTGAGCTGTATCTTGTTGTTCTGAAGATAATCCTTTATAACAGTCAAAATCTTATCTGAGGTGTTTCCATCCCCATAAGGATTTTTGCTAGATTTTGCAATTCTTTTAAAATCCTCACCCTGGGCTTTCTCAATTGCCAAATCAATGTCTTCCACATCCGTTTTACAATTAATCACTGATGTACTCTGCTCTCTTCCTTTTTGGCGATCTCCGATATTAATGGTAGGTACTCCAAAAGTAGGCGCCTCAATTAACCCGCTCGAGGAATTCCCAATCACCATTTCGCAATACTTTAAAGCGCTTAGGTATCTCAATGACCCCAGCGAATCAAACGCCTTAACATTCTCGTGCTTATCCGCAAATTGATCGATCATCTGATTAATTCTCATACCTCCCGAATCTGCATTCGATTTGGTAAACAGATAATAAAGTTCCGGATGATTATCACATGCTTTTAGAAGCTCCAACATTTGATCTTCCGGCCTATCCTTCCCCAATGTTGCAGGATGGAACGTAATTACTGCATACGGCCTATTGTCCGGTATTACAAGACTATCCGTAAGTTCTTTCCTCGTCATTAACTTTATCTTCTGCGTGTTTTCAATTCCTAAGGATCCCACACAGAATACACGATCCGGTGTTTCTCCTAGCTGAATCACTCTTCTTCTTGCTTCATCCGTGCTGGTGAAGTGAAGATAACTCATCTTTGTAATTGAATGGCGTATCGCCTCATCCAGTGCACCTTCCGTAGTCTCTCCCCCATATAGATGGAGAATCGGAATTCTTGCATTCATCGCTGCACAGCAAACCCCAAGCGTCTCATATCGATCACCCAATACAAGGAGTGCATCCGGGGCTGTATGTTCAAAATATTCACCAAACTGAATTAACGCTGTTCCCATTGCCTTAGAGATGTCTGCTGGTTGATCGGAGTTTTGTATAATATGAATCTTTGTATCTATATCAAATCCATCTTCTTCAATTTCCCGATATGTCAAACCAAACCGCTCGGATAAGTGCGTTCCGGTTACTGCTAGCTTTACTTCAAATTCCGATACGCTGTTTAGTTTTTCGATTACCGGCCTTAAGAGTCCGTATTCCGCTCTAGTAGCAGTTAAGACACAGATTTTCTTTTTCATACGACCATCCCTATTCTTATCAACTTGGGGTAATATTTATTATCTACCTGTCTATTTTTTCATCCTTACTATAATCTCGGTTCGCTCTTGTTCCAACAACAAGATCCCATTCAAAAGGAGAGATACCATCGCCCGGCCTTTTTGTTGTTAGATTTAACTCTGTGAGTAATTCGCCTTCTTTAATATCCGTTCTGGCTACGATGCTCTTTCTGGCAATTACTTTATTACCAATCTCAGAAGCGGATGGTTTTTTCTCTGGTGCCCCTATCGCTAGTTCCACATTGCGAATCTGTGTAACCATATTGGCTAATTCATCCGGCTCTAAGCTTGCCTTATGATCTGGCCCTTCCATGTTTTTATCTAAAGTAAAATGTTTCTCTATTACAACTGCACCTAGTGCAACGGCAGCAATCGATACTTCAAAACCCGGGGTATGATCAGAATATCCAACCTTTACTCCGAATTGATTTTTCATCGTAGTCATTGCAAGCAAGTTCACATCTGAATATGGTGTAGGATACTCCGTGTTGCATTGCAACAGTGTTATATCTGTTTTGTTATAATGTAAAAAAACCTCAAGAGCAAGTGAAATCTCGTGTATTGTACTCATACCGGTGGACAAGATAATTGGCTTACCTGTAGAAGCGATTTTCCTTAAGTAAGGCAAGTTTGTTATCTCTCCGGAAGGAATTTTCCAAAAGGGCATATCAAGGGTTGATAAATATTCAAGACTTTCCTCATCAAACGGGGTCGATACGAAATCGATTCCTTCCTCTGATGCAAATTGATTTAATAAAGTAAACTCCTCAAAAGACAATTCCAGTTTCTTAAGCATGTCCAACTGTGATTCATTTGAATCTGTATTTAGCTTTTGATACCCTGCCTTTGGTGCATTTGCTGCCACCAGATTTTGTGCCTTGAAGGTCTGGAATTTTACCGCATCCGCTCCGGCTGCTTTTGCTCGAACAATCATCTCTTTCGCAAGATTAAGATCACCGTTGTGATTTACCCCTGCCTCTGCAATCACATATGTTCTTCTCATATTTTCCCTTCACTTCTCAATTTGTTTCTCATATTCTCTAACTCTTCCAGCTGCCCCATATCCATCCAGGAATGTTCATTAATCGAATAGCTTCCGACCTTTTCACCACGGTCGATACAGCTTTGAATGACATCTGTTATATTTATAAATGTATCGTCAGGTATATAGTCGATAAATTTTGGTTCCACAACATAAAGTCCTGTGTTCACCAAATAGGAAAAGCTTGGCTTTTCCTCAAAAGATTGCACCTGTCCTTCCTCATCCACTGACATCGTTCCGTAAGGAATTACAATTTTCTTTAATGCTGATACAATTGTTATAATATTATTCTCTCTTTTGTGATAATTCATGATGTCACTGTAATCATCTTCAATAATGATATCACAGTTGGTTAGAAAGAATGAATCTTGATATTTGCCGCTCAGAAACTTTAATCCACCGCCCGTGCCCAAAAACTTCGTTTCATCCACAAAAGTGATATCTCTCTTCTTCTCATTGTCTACAAAGTAAGATTTAATCAGATTTTTTTTATAATTAACGATCATATCAAAATGTTTACAGCCATAGGCTTCAAAATGATCCATTATAATCTCTGTTATCGTCTCTTCACCAATCGGAATTAAGGGTTTGGGCAAAATCTGCGTATACGGATACAGCCTACTCCCAGTTCCCCCGGCCATAATAACGACAGGAACCCTCATATCCGAGTTTCGTATCACACTGCTATCATACAAAAAACGTACAGATAGCAGTTTGTTGTTCTTACCGACAACCGGAAGGGCGGTGATAGAATGCTTTTTCATAAATGTTTTATCGTCTTCTATCATTTCATCCTGTGTTATGAATATCGGTTTATAATTGCTTATCTCACTGATTGGGCTGTGTAGATCACCATTTTTGAGAATATATCGACGGATATCACCATCGGTTACTACAGCAAGTAATTTTTTATTATCACAAATAAGGGCGATTCCTTTGGCATTATTATCAATGACCTTCATAACTTCAATGATCGTGTTATCCTCAGACACAATAAAATCCTTTAAGTTCATGAAAACAGTCCCTCCCTGAACGTTTTTAATCCCTGATCGTTAGAGATTTATAAAATTGCGAATAATGGCAAGTCCGGTATCCCCGCTCTTCTCCGGATGAAACTGACATCCATATACGTTATTTTTACCGGCTACCGCGCATATATTTCTACCACCATAAATCGTATTGGCCAGATTACAATTTTGATCAACCGGCTTCGCTTCATAGGAATGAACGAAATATACCTCTTTGCCACTTGCAATATTCTGCAACAACGAATTATCAAAATGCTCTTTCTCATTATTCGGCTTTAGTATATTCCAACCGATATGGGGAACACATTGTTTTAGCTCTTTACAATCTATTTCAGGAATCTTCTCTACTCTTCCCTCTATTAAACCTAACCCTTGATGAATGCCGTTTTCATCACTTTCATCAAAAAGCATCTGCATCCCTAAACATATCCCTAGTAGCGGGGTTGATGTTAGAACCTTGGATTTGATTGCTTCATCCAGTCCTAGATTAACCAGCCCCTTCATACCATCCTTAAATGCACCGACTCCGGGTAGTACAATCTTATCCGCTGTCATTACTTCTTCGGGATTGCCGGTAATATCAACCTCTACACCACAATGTTCAAATGCTCGTTTTACGCTTAATAGATTACTTAGTCCGTAATTAACAACTACTATTTTCAAAACGTACCTCCTGTCCACAGTCAATCAGATTCTTCTTTAAGGTTTGTACATCTGTTTTCTTATAATGAAGAATACTGGCAACTGCCACAGCTGACGCTCCCTTGCTCGAGGCTTTCTCCACATCCTGATAGCTTCCGACACCACCGCTTGCAATAACCGGTACCGGAACAGCAGCACATACCGCCTCAATCAATGCTTCGTCAACACCCTTTTGCATTCCTTCCTTATCCACCGAGGTCAATAAGATTTCTCCTGCTCCAAGTTCAACGCCTTGTTTAACCCATTCAATCACATCATAACCTGAATGCTCTCTACCATTATCGTAGTATACTTCCCACTTATTTTCCGCCACTTTTTTCGCCTCTACTGAGAGAACCATACATTGTGACCCAAAGGTTTCCGCAATCTCTTTAATCAATTCCGGTCTTTTTATCGCAGCAGTATTAATTGCTACTTTATCTGCACCTAATTGCAATATATTCCTAACATCTTCTACACTTCTTAATCCGCCGCCAACCGTGATGGGAATAAAAACATCATCCGTGGTATGGAAAATAATATCACCCAGACTATTGCGATTATACAAGCTAGCAACGATATCCATGTATAGGATTTCATCGATTCCCTGCTCATAATAACTTTTCGCATACTCATTCGGATTACCGATTTTTCTGAGACCTTCCAGCTGGATTCCTTTTACGATATAGTTATCCTTGATATCTAATCTCGCTATCACTCTTATTTTACTCATATCATATTCCAATCTGTGCAAATAACACGTCTTTATCTGTATTTCAAATTATTCTTCAAAAACCGTATGACGCAGTTTCCAAATACCGTTTTCATATTTCCATAAATGTGGGGAACGGAAACGATCTGCCAAATGTTCGAAATATTCACGATCCATTGTCGGTTGCTCAAAAAACTTTGAAGCCTTCGGAAAATGCTTCTCATCAATGGACAAATATTGATAGATATCATCCTCAAAGCGTGTCGGATATTCTCCGTCATATTTTTTAACTAATGCGACGCCTTCTTCACGGTTAATCTCTTCATTACGAATCTCTTGTGCTGCATCATAAGTGGCACGTCCGATACCGAATTTGATATAAGTCGTATAATAATGCATATCATCAATTTTGTCATCGATGCTGTTATATTTTGAATAGGTTCCAGGGGTACGTTCCGGTGATGGTTTAAAACCGCCATGTTCCACGGAATAATAGTAAGCTTCCTGTGGATGCCACTTCAGGTAGTATCCCAGATAATGAACCTGTATATTTTTCTGTTGTATTGCTTCTCGATCTGCAGGCATATAGATTTCTAAATCGGACCACGGTACTTCAAAATCTTCAACTAATTCCTTAACCGATACTCCACCCAAATTAACCTTACTCTTATCATCTACTGAAAAATAGTTATCGCTTCTTAAGGAAGTATTGGTATCGTGAATCGGATTACCGTATTCTGCCTCATTCTCTCCGTAAAATACCAACGGTATATTAAAGAGTAATGCCATCTTAGGAGCAAGCTGCTTTTGTCCAAGAATGAATGGCTGGAACGGATGGAACAGATTTTCTACTGCTAATCTAGTCAAAAGTCTGTGGGTCTGTCCATTGGGGGTACAAAGATAATTGTCAAAACCTGAATGAATCCAGGATTGAAAATTCTCAAAGCCCCAAGGCGTATACATATGAGGTGCCCAGGTTACTGTTAACGGATGCATTCCGTATTTATATTTTAAGATATGGGCAGCATAAAAACTGTCCTTTCCGCCACTTCCCGGAACCAGACAGTCATAACTTCCGTCATTCTTACGATGTTTATCACATAATTCCCACAGTTCTTTCTCTCTGGCTTCCCAGTCAATTTCTCTGTGTTTCTTTTCATTTACTTTGCATGCATCACATATTTGATCATCATCAAAATGTATCGTAGCCTTTTTAGTACCCTTTTTATGCTCAAATTCTTGGCATGAATTCGGCCTCTGGTTAGAAATTACACACTTTTTGCAGAATTTCACCTCTCCTGGTAGGCCATATTTTCTCTCTGCTGCCTCTTCCTCAACCATAAATTTCGAATAATCAATTTCCTCAAAACGCTTGTACTTTATCATTGAAGCCTCCTATTTAGAACGATATATTAATAAATGAAGAAAGTCTCTATATCATGATAGGACTTTCTTTAACTTTCTATATATTATATCGACATTTTACGCAATTAATTTACACCTTCTTGTATTTTATTGAGAGATAATGGCATCACTTTATTTTTCAATGCCTGTTATTCTTAAAATAGCTTCTGCATTTTTCGCCCAGGTATGTGTGTTTCTTGCAATCTTATAACCATTATTCGCGATTTCTTCTGCTTTATCAGTATTTCCTATCAACTCTTTAATGCGCTCTGAAAGTGCGAATATGTTTTCTTCTTTATAAAGAATAATATTATCCCCATCTAAAAAGTCCTCATGTATAATCGGAAAATCATTCGTTATGCTTATCGCTCCACTCAACATACTGCTAAACATTCTTTCATGCATTCCTTGTTGAAGAGTGGGGATGTGATTTAAAACCATTTTTGAATTCCCCATACACTCCAATACTTCTGTAAAGTCCATACCACTGTCATTTAAGACTTGGATTTTATCTTTTAAATCAGTTTCTAAGTTATCCCACCCGCTTCCACAAACGGTTAGCATGATGCCATTATTTAATAAACCACGAATGCAATAATCTCTGGAATATTCATGGATATACTCATCTACAACGGATACTGCTAACATGATTTGAGTGAACTCCTCAGAAGAAAATGCAAAATCCACCTCTTCTAGGTATTGCAATAACACATCCTGTAAAGCAAGCAAGGGATGAGCCTTCATTTCATCAATTAATTTCAGCGACAAATTTCGGTAAACCTCTGGAAGTTTATTGATTTTGTCAATGACCGCTGAAGGCTTTTTATATGATCCCGGGAAAAAAACCTCTATTGTCCGTTCTTTATAAGGCACCATTTTTTTAGGAGAAAATCCGCCGTGCGGTATAAACATTACATTCTTTACTCCCGGATAATATCTCTCTATGTAGTCAACATGTCCTTTATCCATGCAACCTACATACATGTTTATTTCATGATTTGAAGATACTCTGTCACTATGATAAATCGGGTGATCCATAATATGTCCAAAGAATTTTGTATCTTTGAAAGTAGCAAACATGGCGTTCTTCCCATCCTGAGGGCAATAATCAAATAATAATGCTTGAAAGGAAAAGACTAAATCATATTTCTCTACTAAAGTCCAGGTAAAAGTCTCCACATCTTTTTCCATTGTGAGATCAAGAACCTTTACCTCATAACCCATATCATGAAAGGCCTCAGCCATACTATCTGCCGCCAAACGTAGCACATTATATAGTGATTGCCCTTTTAAAACCAATATGCTTCCTTGCATTAATACTCCTCCATTTTGTTCTATTCGCTTATCAAACGAAACATTCTCAGTATATTTTCTGCATTTCTCGCCCAAGTATGTTTCTCTTGTGCATATGCATATCCTTTAAGGGCAATTGACTCTCCTATGGATACATCACCCAAAATGGATTTAACTCGGGCAACAAGCTCCTCTAGTTCGTGCATTGAATATAGGACAATATTCTCATCCTGAGAAAACTCTTCCCTTATGACCGGGAAATCATTTGTTAAGCATACGGAACCACATAGCATGCTGGTGAATATTCTTTCATGAGTTCCGTTCTGATAAGTAGGGGCATTATTGAGCACCATTTTAGAATTACTCATCATTTCCAATACGTCCAGAAAATCAAGTCCATCCTCTCCTACTATCTCTAAATTATCTTTATCCTCTGATTGAAACCGATCCCATCCGCTTCCGCTTACCGTAATCTTGATATTCTGTGACAACAGATATCGTATGCATTGATCACGTAAAAATGCTCTGATATATTGATCCACAACGCCCATATAAGTCATGAGTACAGTGAATTCCTCGGCAGAATAAGCAAAATCGACACTTTGTAGGTAACGTTCTAACTCATCCTGAAGTAGTGCCAAGGGATTCTCGATGAGTTTTAATATTAAGTGTTTTGCAATATTCCGATATACCTCAGGAAGATTTTCAATTGAAATAAGTATCTCCTCCGGCTCTTTATAAGAGCAAGGGAAAAACAAATCAATCTCTCTTTCTCTATATGGTATCACTCTTTTTGGAGAAAAACCGGCGTGTGGTAAATAAACAGCATTCTTTACGGTCGGATAGTACTTATGAATATAAGTTACATGGCTTTTATCAATACAACCAATATACATATTATCTCCATGCGTGCTCATCAATCTGCTGGCATGTTCAATCGGATGGTCTACGATATGACCAAATACCGGTGTATCCTTAAACAAAGAGAAAAATGAAATTCCCTGATCGCCTATCTCATTTTCAAAAAGTAGTGCTTGAAACGAAAAAATCAGATCATATTTTTCTTCTAAAACATTCAAGATACGTTCTCTATCATCTTCCAGCGTCAAGTCAAGAACAGTAATTTGAAACCCTTTGTTTTGAAAAGCATCTGCCATATAATCCGCTGCAATACGCAATACATTATATAACGATAATCCTTTTAATATCAGTATTCTCTTAGTCATATAAGCTCACTTACCTTTCTACAACGCTGCATGGATTACCAAATGCAGTCACCTCGTCCGGAATATCTTTAACTACTACACTAGATAAACCGATTATAGTTGATGCCCCGATATGAATTCCTTGGCGTATCACACTTCCTGCCCCTATATGAGTATCTCTATCAATCACAACTCCTCCACATATCACACTTCCGGGTGAAATATGCACGAATTCTCCTATATTACAATCATGCTCGACTGTGCTTCCTGTATTAATAATAGCCATATTATTAATCGTCGCCTTCGTATTAATAACCGCTTTTTTTCCTACATAGATTCCTTCTCCGAGGGTACACCAATGGCTAATCACACTGGATTTATCCAGAATATTAGGTATAGAAAAACCTATTTTCTTCACCTTGTTATAAAGCAATCGCCGAATGCCGGTATCACCGATACTTCCAACCGTTATGAAAGCTTCTGTATAGCCTTCCTCGTATAATTGTGGTAAATCCTCATCTTTACCGATAATCGGTACGCCAAGTACCTTTTTTTCAGATTCTTTGATGTATTCTTTATCAACGATGCCAATCGTTTTATAATCATAAGAAGTTATTAGGCTGTCCAACACCGAAGCACAATGCCCTCCCGCTCCTATTAATAAGATTCTGTTTTTACTCATACATAACCCCCCAGATCCGTAAGCATCAGTTAAAACTTTGTATCGTTTCTGAAACAGTCCTAACCTCTTCTTCTGTAAGATTAGAGCTACAGGGAAGGTTCAGAATATGGTCATAATAATATAGAGCTTTTTCAACCTGATAACTTTGTGAATTTTCATAAGGTTTTAACATGTGAATCAGCTTCCAGATCGGTCTTGTTTGGATTTTCTTTTCTTCAAGATACTTTAATAATTGATCTCTATCCTTTGTCATATAAGAATAGAACCAATAATTCGGTCTTATATTACAACGAAATTCCAATAAATCAATTCCCATGCTTTGATAATGTTTATAATTTCTTTCTTTTACTTGAATAAATCCTTCCAGCTGCTCCATCTGTGCCAAGCCGATTGAAGCCTGAACATTTGTCATTCTATAATTATATCCCACTTCATTATGATCAAAGTAGATCAAATCATCCTTCGCCTGAGTTGATAAGTATCTACAATAATCCAGATAATTTTTATTATGGGATACAATCATTCCACCGCCACCGGTGGTAATGATTTTGTTACCGTTAAATGAGTATACGCCGATATCTCCAATTGTTCCTGCGTATCTCCCTTTATAAATTCCGTCCGTCCAATACGTACCTAACGCCTCTGTCGCATCTTCGATTACACGAAGGTTATATGTCTGAGCAACACTCATGATTTTCACCATATCTGCAGTATTCCCAAATACATGAACTACTACAATAGCAGTGATATGCTTTTGGGTTTTACGATTAATCAATACCCCTTCAACATAATGGCATTCTTCTTCACAAAAACGTTCTAACTTATCACCATCCATCGTTAAACAGTCGTCACAATCCATAAAAATCGGTTCTGCACCGATATATTTTACCGGATTTACTGCCGCAACAAAGGTCAGGGTAGGTACAATTACTTCCTCACCCTGCTTCACACCCACTGCCAGAAGAGCCAAATGTAACCCTGCTGTTCCGCTCTGACAAGCAACTCCATCATTGGCGCCGACATATTCAGCGAGCTTTTGTTCAAATTTTGTAATATATAAACCTGCTGTAGATACCCATTCCGATTCGATTGCCTCAGTAATATACTCCAGTTCTTTCCCTTTCAGATTCGGAACAGATAGTGGAATACTTTGATTCATAAAGATCACCCCTATAAATTATAAATGTCTGTTTTATATGCATGTAAGTTACCACGCATCCATTCAATGGTTTCACGAACTCCCTGTTCAAAGGTATATGACGGGCGCCAATTCGTAAGCTGCTTTATCTTCTCATTTGAACCCAGTAAACGATTTACTTCACTGTTTTCCGGACGAAGTCTTTCATTTTCACATATGATTTCTGCATTCGGATTGATTTGAGAAATGATTTCTCTTGCAAGTTCTCCAATGGATATTTCTTGCTGTGTTGCAATATTGATTTCTTCACCAATTGCCTTATCCGATTTTGATATCTCGATAAATCCATTTGCCGTATCCTTAACATAATTAAAATCTCTGGTAGGGCTTAAGGAACCGAGCTTGATTTTATCTTCCCCTGCAAGAAGTTGTGTGATTATAGTTGGTATAACCGCCCTTGCAGATTGACGTGGACCATATGTGTTAAATGGTCTTACTATAGTAACCGGTAATTCAAAGCTTCTATAAAAACTCTCGGCTAATCGATCTGCACCGATTTTTGTTGCAGAATAAGGCGATTGCCCCTGAAAAGGATGCTTTTCATCCATCGGTACATACTGAGCCGTTCCATATACCTCAGAGGTTGAAGTGATAAGGACACGACTTGTATCAAGCTTTCTAGCCGCTTGTAAAACATTAAGCGTTCCCTTTACGTTAGTATCCACATAGGAGTCCGGAGAGTGATAGCTAAACGGAATTGCGATTAACGCTGCCAGGTGGAACACCTGATCAACCCCCTGCATTGCTTCATACACCCCGTTCGGGTCACGGATATCCCCTGAGAATATCTCAATTTCCTTCTGTTTTTCCTTTGGAAAGGAATCAATCCATCCCCACGTATTAAATGAATTGTAATAGGTGAACGCCTTCACTTCATATCCTTGCTCCAAGAGCATCTCTGTTAAATGGCTTCCGATAAACCCATCTGCTCCGGTTACCAGTACTTTCATAATTATCTACCATACCTTTCGTTAATATCTATACTACTAAGCTCTATCTGCAGTACAAACAATTCTTCCTTATTACCTTCAAAATTTTCACTACCGTAATCATTCATTAATTTATTTCTTTATCAAATCATTAATTCCGTGATATACCTTACCCATGGCGTCGTATTTCGAAAAAAAGTATTCTGCTAATACCTGCATTAACTCCATATCCTCTTCACAGTCGATATCTAAAACTGCAGTATCCTTCATTAACCAAGTAAGTGCCTTTCCGTCAAATATTTTTTTAGTATCCTCGGAGGTAATAAACTCTTTTCTATATGCGTAAATAGAGGCATTCATATCAAAACACTGAGGAGCCTGTTGTCTAGAAACATATCCTTTATTAATCAAGGGAAGATAATACCCATCCTCGCCTGACGCTATCATATTAAAAAAAGGTAATCTTCGTGCATTCGCTACCGAACATACAACATCCGCATTGGGATCTCCTTGTAACGTATCTATCATTCCTTTGATATCCTCAACAGTTCGCAACGGTGAAGTCAAATCAAGATCAATAACCATATCATAACTACATCCTTGTTTCTCCTCCATCTTCTTCACGCTGTCTTTTATAACATCGGTTTTAGAAACAAAATCCCCGGCTAATTCCTCTCTTCGCGGAATATGATGAAATATTACCCTTGTTTTTGTTATCTGTTCAATCAACTCATTGCTATCCGTATTAACTGCAAGATGAATCAGATTATATTGATCTGAATAATTAGTAGTAAATAAATGATAGGCAGACAGCGTATAGTAGACAATCGGATAATTTAAGAAATCCTTTATATTCTTATTCTTGACTCCTTTACTACCTGATCTAGCACAAATTGTAAACAATAGATTCAATCCGGTTTCCTCCTAATTATAACTTTTTTCCGTCGCCAATTTCAATACTTCATAAGCGTGATTCATATCATTATGATTAAATTCACCCTCTAGCACCATGTCTAGGAAATGATTCATTTCATTCTTATACATGTCCTCACTAGGCAGGGTGATGACTTTTTCCTCTGCTCCCAAATAGCTGATCGTATTATTTCGTAAATCAGCCTTTATAATATAATTCTGACAATACAATTCAATCTCCCTGGTACTCTTTCTCCCAAAATAGTCAAGGTGAAGTTCTGCCAACATATCCTTATAGGCTGCGATATATATTGATATATCATCACTGGTAATCTCTAGCTCCGAATATTTTCCATTGATCTGATATACCTTTTGAGGCATTCCGAACAGGTAGGTGATATAATCCCACTCATGAATCAAATCAAGGGAGACTCCTCCCCCAAGCTCTTTTTTTGCACTATAAACATTTGTATAATCTACCCCTTTTCTCCATTCAGGGAGGTAGGAAGAGCAAATTGCACGTATCGAAAAGATTCTCTCATCGGGAAGTACTTTTTTCAAGTATTGCAGAACTGGTGTATAACGCAATGGACAAGCTACATAATAGATATTTTGCCCATTCCCACTTAGTTTAGTGATATCGTATGAAGTACTTTCAAATAAGGGCTTTTCTATAAACAGATGACTGGTTTTATGAAGCACCTGTTGTATCGCGTCATAATGAAGATACGTCGGATTCGTGATAAATATAATATCATAATCCTCGGGAAGTTCTTTAAAGCTATAATGCTCTTGTCCAATCAGGGAACGCAACTCTTCATTTAATACCGTCTTACTACTTCTGTAGGCATCTATTTGATATGCTATCTTACGTTCCTGCAAGAGAAAAACTAAATTCTTTATATGTCTTGTTCCGATCGATCCTAATCCGATAAAGCAAATCTTCATAATTATTTTCCCTCGATTTTATCAATTACCTCAAGCGTATACCAATCTTCTGCAAAACCGTATTCGCAGTGTCCCTTATCCTCCAATACACGGAAGAAAGCCTTTAATTCATCCAAATATTGATTCTCAATAATTGTACTACTATAGCCTTCCATTCGATCTATCTCATCATATAGATCTATCACATTGAATGATTTTGTCTCAATATTTTTCTCCAACAAGGTGTCAGGTGTCCCTCTCCACTCAAGATAGAGTGATTCACCTAACACTTCAAGCTTACGGACGGCTTCTCTGCTTACAACATCCACAATTATCGTTCCGATACAACCATTTTCATGAACAATTTGAATATTGAAATAATCATCAAATTCAATATCTAAGTCAGTCAGACGTGCCGATACAACGCTAATATCCGATACCTTTCCGAATGCCCTAAGAATCCAAGGAAGCTCAATTGCAAGTATCTCACGGCACCCGTTGGTCTTTCCCTCTGAAAAGAAAGACTTTTTGTAATTCTCCCAAGGATGCCAATCCGGAAGATATTGTCCAACATGATAACTATAACTGAGTTTCTTCTTATGATTTTTCACTTTTTTGTTTATATAGTTCATTTCCTTACGATAAAGTGCTGTCGAAGATAAAAACAATACCTTACCTTTTTCCTTGGCAAGCAGCATATTGCTTTCATATCCATCCTTCACCAAGTTCAACTCAGTAAAAATATGCAACCCATTATTCAGACATTGTGTAATTATTGTACTATGGGTGAGTGGAGGTGTACAGACAAAAGCACAATCAAGTGCTACTGTATCAATTGCATCTTTGATATTATCAAAGCAAGCAATCTCAAATTCTTTCCCACATTCTTCAGATCTTGATTCATCTCCATCAATTCCATATATACTGTGATTTGGAAAATATTTTTTTAAAAGTCTTATTCTTCTCTTTCCCATAGACCCTAAACCAATAACAGCAATATTCATATATCCCTCCTGCACCCTTTTCAGCAAATAATCCAAGGCTTTCTATTTTACTTTAGGGTATATACAGATAGCCATGTCGATAATTTAACGCTACTTCCTCTAACTGATCTGGTGTACACCTTGATTCAATTAGTGATAGCATGTAGCTCTCACTTTCATTTAGTTTATCACTGATATATCTATTATTTTTATAATTAGGAAAACAGATTTTAACAGTCTTTTGCATTTCAAAAAAAATCTCTGATGGAATTACTGTAAATCTAGTAAAAATAATATTTAGTGTATTTAAAAAATATAATTTTATAAATTGCAATTCAAATTCATCCCGGAACTCCGAATAAAAACCTCTAACTTTATATTCTTCTAATTTCATCAATTCGATTAGCAATCTATCAAAATGGTGAAACGAATCTCTTTTCGTTATTGTAGAGTCTAGATTGATGTAGTAATGGTATAGATATTCCTCAATTATATAGAATTTCTGAATATATAGCTGTAATAACGGTAACCAGAAATTATCTTCATAAGTAATTCCTTCAGGAAAAAATATCTTATTCTCTATAATGATTTGTCTTTTATAGATATTACAACAGATTCCTCCTTCAATACCATCAAGCAGGAATGTTTTTCTATCTGATGCTGTCTGAATATAATAAAGGCCATCCTTACTTCCCGTTAATCCCATGGGTTCTGTCTCATCTGCTACTCTTTTATATTTACAACATACCATATCGCAATTATACTTGACCGCCTTTTGATAGAGTTTTTCATACATGGTAGTCTCTACCCAATCGTCTGCATCCACAAATGCGATATAGTCCGAGGTTGCGTATTGGATTCCGATATTTCTTGCAGCACCCTGTTTATTATTTACTGGTAAATCAATCAGCATTATGTTATCAGGATATTTTTCCTCATATTTTCTCAATATATTAATTGACCCGTCCGTTGAAGCATCATTAATAAAAATTACTTCAAGATTAGAAAATCCTATTGTTTGGTCAAGTAGTGATTGAATGCATCGGTCCAAATATGCTTCAACATTATAACAAGGTACAATAATTGTTATCTTTCGCTCCATATGACACACTCCAGTATTTTTTACTATAGTTACAAGATGAATAAGAATATAATATAATATATTTATTTTTAATTCGTAAAAAGAGTTTCGTTTCTATATTTGTCGCCGAGTATCTCAATCTGTTCAACATTTAATTTAATGCTTACAAGGGACAAGAAATACAGTTCCGTATTGCTCATACTTTCAAGGTAAGGGTTATTTTCATAATCAGGGAAATTCTTTATTACGCCCTCTTGCATTAAATCAAAAATCCCTTCCGGAAATCGGTCAAATCTTGTAAATAGAATATTCAAGGTATTAATAAAATACATTTTAAGAAAAAGGAATTCAAATTCTCTATAATATTTTTCTAAAACCCCTCTCTTCTTATATTCCTCTAATTTCATCAATTCAATCATCAATCGATCTAGATGATGGTAAGAATTCTTACTTAATATCGTCGATTGCATGTTTACAAAGTAGTGATATAGATATTCTTCAAGTATATATACCTTATCAATATATAGCAACAATACCGGTAACCATAAGTTATCCTCATAAGTAATTCGTTCAGGAAACACCAATTCATTCTCTAGAATAATACTTTTTTTATATAAATTACACCATATTCCACCTTCCAGACCATCTATAATAATTCTCTTTCTGTCCAGCTCCGTCTCAATAAAATATAGCTGATCATCCTTACCCGTACGTCCCATCGGAGATCCTTCCTCAAGTACGCGTTTAAATTTACAGGAAACCAGGTCGCAATCATATTTTATTGCTTTTTCATATAAGTGTTCATACATAGTCGACTCGATCCAATCATCGGAATCAACAAAACCAATATAATCAGTCGAGGCATATTGTAGTCCGATATTTCTCGCTCCGCCTTGCTTGATGTTCTCCGGAAGGTCAACAATTAAGATATCTTCAGGATAGCGACTTTCATATTCTTTCAACTTATCCAGTGTATGATCAGTTGATGCATCATTTACAACAATCACTTCTAAACGATGTAACCCGATTGTCTGATTAATCAAAGAATCCATGCAACGATCAATGAATTTTTCAACATTATAACATGGAATAATAACACTGATTAGTTTATTCATCTTTTATTTGTCCTCTCCCTATCCGTTCAATTGCTTTTCTGCTTCCTCCAGCCTTGGCTTAATATACTCCAAGCCCTCTACGATTGACTGAAATACCCCTTTTGCTCTTTCATAGGTTTTAATATTATCTGCAACGGTATCTCCGGTAAAATGATATAGGGTTGCTATTTCATGAACTGCAGATGACATTATATATTTATCTAGTAAGGAATATAAAACATGATTGCTTATTTCTTCATTGATGCTGGTTACTGCTCTTATCTTGTCATTTATTTGATCAGTTGTATTTTTCTTTGATTGATACGCTCCTATCAAAAAATCGCAATTGCGAATGGCTTTCTTTGCCTTTTTAATCAGTAAATCCGCATCCTTAAAGTTCTCCGATAAATATTCCCGTATTTTGATTATCTCATCCCTGTTAAAGGTAGGTTCTAGTGCCTCTACTAAACCGGTTATATCCGCATTCCCCTTGCTGTATTTTTCAACTGCTTCTTCTAATGGCATAACGGTTGTACCAATTATTTTAGCACCTTCCGTCTTTGCATCAATTACAGTGATGTGTTTATATATGCCTATTACATCTTGATACCATATGGTGAAGTTTTTCCAATCATACCGGGACTTTATCATATTACCATTGATATCCTCAACCATAACATCTTTATCATCACCATAATTTTCCTCCACGCTACCAGCATGACTTACTGTTCCCTTGTATGCTAAATCCTGGCCAACTAATATAATTGTGCGAAATCCCAGTTCAATACATACCGTAAAGGACACAGTAGCTACCGACGCACTGGAATAGACAGACGGCACTTCTTTTTGATTACGTTTGTAAGCGTCCCATAAAAAAGAGGAGCAATTACAGATAATTTTTCTTCCCTTATGAACATTAAGTACGTCATGATTAGCCTGCGTAAACATAATCAATGGAATTGTAATATTATCTCTTCGAGAAAAATATTCCACCGGCTTGTCCGGATCAATTGTAACGACAAAATCAGGTTCAATGCCGGAGTCCAAAAGATAATCAAGAATCCTGTCTACCGCAAAGATAACCGCTTTCCCTTTAATACGCTTTAGTGCTTCTATATTCTGCTCAACTGAAGGCCCTGCCGCGACAATTACTGCGGGTAATCCTTCAGGAATAATCTCCTTTATATCAGCGATTGAATTACTTTCTTTCAAGTAAAATAAGTTTTTCAAAATATTATCAACGAATTTTTCACCGAATAGAACTTCAGTGTTTACATTCATAATAGCCGATGTATAACTATCTCTTATTTCTTTCCAAAATACAACACATTCCTTTTCAAATATCTCATTATAGAATGGATGATTACATATAATGATACTCTTAAGGTTTGTCACATTCATTACTTCAAATAAAGAAAAATGAAACTCTTTACTATTCATCCCCTCTACTGCAATAACGATATGCTCATTCTCAATGATATCCCTAAGATCATAGTACTTAAGGACATGCATTAAAACCTCTGGACTTGGTTCGTATACTAATACGAGATCACTCGTATGAAGCCTTTTTATGATGCTTCTAAGAAAAACACCATTTCCCAACCCAAACATTAATATATGATTATTTATTTCTTGAAATTTATATTGATCCACCCAAACATCCGCTTCAAAAGCAGGACTATAAATACTATTCAGGCGATAACTTTTATCCTTCATTTGTAAAAACAACGCCTGCTCATTACTAATCGTTGCTTGTGATGATATTTGTAATGCTTCTTCGTCATTTTTATAATTCTGAACGGCATTGTATAAAGACGGTCGATTAATCTTCAAACATTCCATATTCATTTGGAAGTCACTCATGTTTTCACCTCTTTTTTGAGAATGTTATTGTATGGTGTTTCGGATGTCAATTAATAATCCTGCCATTTCATGATAAAATATATCGGCGATCAAGACTGTATCCTGTTGTTTTATTGACTCCATCCCACGGATCAGCACCTGATTGAATTCTAATTTATAACCATCCAATCCACTATTCTGGTACTGTGATAAACTCTCAGAAATTTCTCCTAATAAGACTAATATCTGATTAAGATGATCATATCCCTCTGATTTTCTCTGTTGGTAAAAACATTCTGCCATTCGTTCGATTTTTTCAATAATTGTCATTATATTATCTGAAAGATTCAAATTTTTCCTCCATAACGAACTATAAGAAACACCTTCAAGGGTTTCTCAATTTTCGCGGTTAAGCCAATATACATTACATGAAAGGATGTAATATACTTCGCTTTCCCTTCACTTTATATAAGATTATTCTAAAAAACAGGACTGACTCAACGTCAGTCCTATTTTTATTAACTATGATGTTTAATTGATTAACGTAATAATGATAAAACACCCTGTGTAGACTGATTAGCCTGTGCAAGCATTGACTGTGCTGCCTGCTGAAGAATGCTGTCTTTGGAGTATTTAACCATTTCTTTAGCCATATCAACGTCGCGGATACGGGACTCAGCTGCCTGTAAGTTCTCAGCAGTGTTATCAGCATTAGCAATTGTATGCTCTAATCTGTTCTGTAAAGCACCAAGTGCAGATCTCTGTGTAGAAACCTGATTAAGAGCACTTTGTACAATACCGATTGCTGTAGTAGCAGAACCGTAAGAAGTAACGCTAGATGCGATACCATCAAGACCTAATACAGATGCAGTCATTTTACCAATCTTGAAGTTAATGTTCTGACCGGAGTTAGCACCAACCTGAAGATCTTTACCAGCACTGAAAGTACCATCAAGTAATTTCATGCTATTGAATTCTGTCTGCTCACCGATACGTGTAACTTCTTGAGATAAAGCATAAATTTCTTCTGTGATAGCCTGACGATCTGCTGTAACGTTAGTATCATTAGATGACTGAACAGTTAATTCTCTCATTCTCTGAAGAATAGCCTGGGACTCATTAAGAGCACCTTCAGCTGTCTGGATTAAAGAGATACCATCCTGTGCATTTGTGGAAGCCTGATCAAGACCTCTGATCTGACCACGCATCTTTTCGGAAATTGTCAAACCAGCTGCATTATCACCTGCACGGTTGATTTTGTAACCAGAAGATAATTTCTCTGTAGATTTTGCTAAGTTACCAGCTGTTACACCTAACTGTCTGTTTGTGTTGGCTGCTGCCATATTATGTTGAACTATCATAATCAATTCCTCCTTGAAATTATAATTTAGTAGCTTCCATGCTACTTAAATTTTGATTTGTTCCTTCCGGCCGTACGCTCCATCTAGGAATAAATTTAGTAAGTTGTCTTACCTGTATTATATATCGGCATTCTGAAATAAAACTTTATACCGAATTATAATTTTTTTTATTTTTTTTTGTCGTAAAAATAAGATTGCGTTTCTCTTTGTTCCGCCATATTTTTATAATAATTGGTAACTTGTCGGTTGCTCATTCGAGATTGCCCAATCTCTTGACGTTTTCTCGAAAACACTGTCTCGCTTTTTGATTTATTTCTCTTTTCAAGAGCCTGAAGCCTGACACTTTTTTCTGTCAATTCAACAATCAGTTCCTTCATCCTATTTATTTCACTCTGATATAAATTCTTCTTGTCCACTAATTCCTGCTGAACACTCTGATATATTTGCTCAAAACCTTGATCCAGCTTCTCGAGCTGTGCCAAGAATCCATCTTTTAGATCAACAATATTCATGAACTCCTGCTCGTCAAACTCAGCTGCATTCAAGACCGTTTCCTGTTTTTGGGATAATAAGAGCAATTCATCAAGTACTTTTATCTTTTTTATAAGCGATTCTGTCAATATCCGAATATAGGTCTGCTTAGCCGCGCTGTTTTCTAATTCCATTTTATATACCCTCTCTGGATTATTAACGGATTAATTATGCTGTCTTAGCAGTTTTCATAACCACTTTCCAAGCATCTCTCATTTCTCTGATATGCTCCAATACCTCGTCTAGTATCTCAGTATCTTTTTTCATATTAGCTGTAAGCATTCTATCATAAACATACTTATATACATTATCAAATTCCTTTGCAACCGGATACTTAAAATCCAATGTGGCACGCAACTCAGAAATAATTCTTTCCGCTTTAATTATATTAATATTTGCTTTTTCAAGCTCTTTCTTCTCTATTGCAATTATTGCCAAATTACAAAATTTTATAGCTCCTTCAAAAAGTAACAATGTAAGTTCTGCCGGGCTAGCCGTTAATATTTTACTGTCCATATATGCTGCACTTGCATTTGACGCCATACTATATCCTCCTGATTTTTATTGCTTAACATCGTTGTTCAAATTGTTTTCAACTTATATAAACCTATTTTGATCCCATCATAGATTGGAAATTTGAACTTTGTGAATTTAATTTGGCCATAGCAGATTCCATGGCTGCAAATTGCTTGTAATACCGATTCTGGATATCGTCCAGTTTTTTCTCCATAGTGGAGAGATCTTTTTTGTAAGTATCTAAATTCGATGAAAGTTCCTTATCATTATAGAGTTTTAATGCACTCCTCATCGTTGTACTTTTCATCTTATCGGTTAAATCACTATACATCTTTCCGCCAATAGTATTCAGAACATTCATAACCGTATCCGGGTCATCCTGAAGGGCTTTTTTCAAGGCATTTTCATTGGCTGATACAAGACTATCCTCACTATCTCCATTAATGTGCAGTAATCCCTTCTCTGTATAGTTTGCAGAAGCTATCCCAAACGTTGCAAGGGAATATGTCTTACCGTTTACTTGCACATTTTGTCCCATACTGCTTCTCATAGTATCAGTGAGTGATCTCAAAGTATCGTCTCTACGTAAAAGCGAATCCTTAATCTTTGATTCCCACTTTTCAATCTGTGAGTCTGTCATCTTTTCTTTTTCATCGTCACTAAGTGGATCATATCCACGTGCTGATGGTGCATCATAATCTTTATTCATTTCCATTAACACCGCATTATAATTCGTAATAAATGCTTTAATGGTATTATAAACTTCATCAACATTGTTTTTTACATTAAGACTAACTGCGCTTTCATTCGAAGTACCATAACCGGCAGTGATATTCTTTAATGTAAGGGTTAACCCATTCACCGTTACCACATTGGATGCACTTGTCATCTCTGCATCATTATACTTAAATATTGCGTTCTTGGGTTTGATCAAAGTTACATTACCCGGATTGTTAAATGTTAAATTTCCATTGGCGTCCTTTGTATATGTAATATCATTAAGACCCAGCTTAGTCATATCCACACCAGATCCCTGAATCGAAAACGCATTGGTAGTTCCACTTTCTTTAGAGCTTATGAAAAATCTATTTTGGCTTGCATCATAAGACGCATTCAGTCCTACACTTTTTAATGTATTAACAACATCAATGACAGTAGTAGAATCAGTTATGGTTAAAGATTGTGTAGTCTTCTCCGTTGTAACCGTTATCTTATTAGTAGTTCCGTCAGTCAATCCTAAATCCACGAGCTTAGTTCCCAAATCGATTGGTTTACCATTAATATCGGTTGTTAACTGATCACCTGTCACAAATTGCGAACTTGCTAACTGCCCAACCTTAATAGAATGAATACCATTGGATGCAGTAGTTCCTGCAGTTGCTGAAACAGCATTATCATCGGATGAAGTCAAACTCTTTGTCATAAAACTTGATTGTAACTTGATTTTGGATAATGTCCCTGTATACATTGCATATATTTTTTGATTCAGATCATTCCATTTATCCTGTTTCCACTGTGTTGTAGTAATTTTATCCTGTATTTTAGTTTTTTTAAGGTTTTGAGCCTTCATCAATTCGGTAACCATGCTCTCAGTATC
The DNA here is from genome assembly GCF_059717775.1 of Variimorphobacter sp. HTMS_6. Classification (NCBI taxonomy): domain Bacteria; kingdom Bacillati; phylum Bacillota; class Clostridia; order Lachnospirales; family Lachnospiraceae; genus Variimorphobacter; species Variimorphobacter sp. HTMS_6. The sequence continues at coordinate 84,210 of NZ_AP046094.1, read as the reverse complement.
CATACCTGAAATCATACCTGATAACTTAATTGCCATAAAACCACCTCACTATCTTCTTTCGTCTACTAAAATCCCCGCCATCTCCCATAATCTATCTGCCATTTTTATTGTGTCCTCAGGTGGGATTTCTTTAATTATCTCATCGGTTGCTTCATCGATCATCTTTATCGAAATACGGTTACTTTCCTCATGATATGTAAATTCACATCTGGTTCGATGTTCTTTAATCTTGCTATTTATTTTCGCAATAGCATCCTTAATTTGACTATCATTTGGCACTCTTTCCGTTTGCACTTCTCCCAAATTACTATCCGTTTGACCGGAACGAGGAGTTTTTGTTGTAATCGATATTTCTTTTAAATTTAGAGACGTATCTGCGGGATACTCCTCCTTATTACGCACCGATGAATTCGATACATTTCCATACGTAGTTCCGTTAATTGCATCCAAAGCCATAATATTACACCTCCGTGTGTTCACATTGATTTAAACAAAATTATTGTTTAAAGGTAAATTTTCAACATCTGCCATCCTTGACTGTGTTTACGATAACATAAGCTATCATCTAGTCAATATATCGGTGAAACTATTAAAAATGTTTATATCTTTTCGTTAAAAATAATAGGAATATTTATGTACTTCAAATCCAGGATGTCCAAAAAGACTTCAACCAGTCTCTTCAAGTAAGTTAATTGTCATTTCAAGAAAGTTAAATGCGTCTTCAATAAGTTAAAACGCATTCATGTGTCGCTTATATAAAGCATAAAAGCCTCCAGGTACTTTGACTTCCTGTCAAGCGTACTTAGAGGCTTCCAGCTAATATTTAATTATTGATTACTTAATTTCAATTCTATTTAAACAATTTCTTAATTGCTTCCTCCGATGCGAAAGTTTCAGCTGCTTCCTTGTTTGATTCTTTAATCTGTAAATAAATCTCCTTTCGGTAAATCGGGACTGACTTAGGTGCACTGATACCAATTTTAACCTGGTCTCCCTTCACCTCTAAGACAGTTATTTCAACATCATTACCGATAATAATTGACTCGTTTACTTTCCTTGATAGGGCTAACATATTATTTGCCCTCCTTTGCTGCTTTATATGCCATCAGCTGGTCATAAAAATGGTATTTCACCTCATAATCTGCATTCTCAACTATAATTTGGACACCTTTTTTATCATTTGCATTAATAATAAATGGCGCCTTCAAATTAGCCGTTATTTTTTCAATGTCTGCAGGTACGGTTACTGATACAAATATTGCTGCATTCTCATCATTCAATTCGCCTAACGGTTTAAGCAGCTCATCCTCAACCTCCGGATTATAGTCCTGTTTTATAAGGAACGGGCTGATTACCGGTATGGCGAGTGCTGCTTCATCTAGACTTTGTAGCCAAGTTATATCCGGTTTTTCGCCTTCATCATTATCATATAATAATGTATATTTTTTGCAGTCTTCAAAACCTAAGATGCCGTTCTCAAAATAAATAATTTTACTCTCATCCAAATCAATTTCACCAAAGTGTCTTGTTTTAACCAGCATGTTCACGCCTTCCTTTCAAACTGCTATCTTTTGTAGTCGTCCCAATTTAATACCTAGACTCCTATTACTTTACATCATTATTCTTACAAATAGTCTAACAAAGTATTCTTTACTATTTTAGAAGCTGCGGACAAGGAAGCATTATATATCGTCTGTGCAGAACCATACTTTATATATGTCTCGACGACATCTGCCTCTTCGTTCTTAGATAACAAATCAGTGAAATCCACCTGCTGACTAGATAGACGATTTTCAACCAGACCTAATCGTACGGATCTACTTCCCAAATCTGCTACCGCTGTGTTTACCTTATCCTGTTGTTTAGTAGAAACTGTATTTCCACTGGAAAAAGCTTGTTGCATCACTTCTTTTTTCAATTGTAATTCCGTGCTGAGCTGGTCCTTCAACTTCGTATAACGATCTTTATCTGTTTGTGACAGGGCTGGATCTGCTAAACGCTTATTTACTTCATCTAGTTTCGATTCTGCATTGGTAACATCATTCACCGACTGAAGAATATTATCAATCGCTCTACCAATATCATGCGTAATTGAATTCGAAGCCTCTGTATTTATTGTAAGTTTCTGATTAAAATTCACTTCATATTGAATCGGTTGACTTTCAGCCTTCGTAAAAGTAACATTTCCGAGCTCCGGTTTGGCACTATCCGACATCGTACAATCAAAATAATGCTCTGGCTTTAAATCTCCTTTATCAAATCCTGTCTTTGAATATTCAATCTTCATGTTATCCGCAGTACGAAGCGAAGCGTATACATTTGAACCAAGTATAAGTTCACCGGTATCAGCCAAATAATTCACATCATCAGGACCCGGTAAATAAGCATTTGGATCTGCTGAAGAAACAGAATTTATATTACTCGTAATCGGTGTCTGTTCTACGCCATCCTTAAAGTAACGAATACTGGTCGGAGGAGTGGAATCCAGTTTACTATAAGCCAGCTGAATTCGATAAGCACTCTTCATCTGTGGTGGTTGAGATAAGTCATTCGTCGTATCATCAAAATCACTTAATGTATAACTTCCTGTTACCTTATTAATCGATTGAATCTCTGTAGCAGGTATATTCTGTGTAATCGTATAGGATAAGGTACTACTGCTTTCATCAAAGAGCAGGGAACTATCCGTCTTATATCCGGTGAAAACATATCTACCGGCGTAATTTGTATTACCCTCCTGATAAATCTGTTGTTTCAGTTGTGCCAGATTTTCCGCTATATAGGAACGGTCTTTCGGTGTTAATGTATCCGTACTGCCTTGCACACAATAGGTGTTTACCTGTGATAATACATCATTAACTGTAGTCAACGCACTTTCCGAAACATCCAACCAGTTTTGTGCATCCGGTATATTCTTCTCATAATATTGCGTTAGTTCAGACAGATTTGTTCTAAGCTTTAACGCTCTCACCGCAATTATCGGATCATCTGATGGTTTCTGTATCTTCATACCACTGGAATATTGCTCTTCCAACGTGTTCATATTGAGCTTATTTTTATTAATATTGCTCATCATATTATTCGTCATCATTTTATTGGTTATTCTCATCTCATATCCTCCTAACCAAAGCTACTATCACCAGCAGCTTACCTAAACGCCCATATCATTTATCAATTTATCATATATTTCATTCATGATCGTAATACACTTTGCGGACAGATTATATGCATTCTGGTATCTTATCAGATTCATTGCTTCTTCATCAGCGTCAACACCTGATATGGATAACCTCTGGTTTTTAATCGTGTCAAGAATGTCACTCTGACTTTTAGAAAATGTATCCGCTTTGTTTGTGTCAATACCAATCTCCGCTACCAGGGTTTGGAAAAATCCCTCCACACTTCCTTGATCAAATAACATCTTATTGTTTTTCAGAGCAAGTAACTTGTCTACAATATCATTGTTTTCCTGTCCGTTGGTAATATCGGTACAGGTACTCATCAGCTTTGGATTCTTAATCAAGTCCTCATTAACAGTAAAGTTAGCAGCTGTTACAAAGTAATAAGAACCGTAAAGAGGTTGTCCACTAGGTACGGCAGTATAATAACCACCGGTTCCTGAATTATAAGTGGTGTAATCATAATACTCACTGTCTTCCGACCCTCTGATTGGATCAAAGGTATAGTTTCTACCATCTACTTTACTTGTTCCGGTAAAGAAATCCGCGGCTGGCTTACCTTGAAGATCAACACCCGATCTGTGAATATCATTAAATGCTTTCGCATAAGTACGAACCAACTGATTTAATTGATCCATGTAATACGGAATGCCTTTATAATCTATACTTTCGCCAATTTTTATATCTACATCTGCAGCATCGACTGTCACAGGATCTTTTAATTCAAAGGTATAACCGGATATCTTCCCTTCAGAGTCCAGATTAAATTCAAAACCAGTATAACTATACTCCCTATTACCGATTATAATCTTTCCCGTCTCAGGTATATTCAATTTATCGACGTCTGTGATATTAGAATCGGATACGGTAACATAGTTATCTCCGGTCTCCACGCTGGTCTTACCTCTGAAATTCAATTGGTTGTTACCATCGCGTACTTCTAATAATCCTTGTAGATATCCACTCAAGGAAGCACTTCTTTCATTAAATGACTGTCCGCTATCCCATTGAATATCATATAAACCATCTATATCATTCTGATTCTTTTTTTCTTCTCTCGGTACTACTTTTAATTTGTTGGTATTGATACCATCCACAAGTGTTACACCGTCAAGCTTCACTTCATAGCTTGTAACACCAACATCTGCTCCAACTACTTTTTCCGATACCGATATATTGCAGATTTCTGAAAGCTGATCCACTAATAGAGCACGCTGATCTCTTAAATCATTCGCAGTGCCGCCACTTACTTCAAGCGTATTAATCTGCTTGGTTAAAGCAGCTATCTGTTGGGCTGTTGAATTAATCTTATCCACCTGGTTACGTATTTCAAAATTACATTCCTGCTGGATGCTTTGCAGATTCTGAGAAATAGAATTGAAGGTCTCCGTCAGACTTTTTGCATAATTAAGAACCTGTGTACGAACCGTTGCACTGGAAGGATTTTTTTGCAGTTCCTGTAAGCTGTCATTTAAAGAATTATAAGCAGTGGTGAATCCGTCAACACTCACTTCGTTAAAATAATTCTCTATTTCACTCATATAGTGTGATTTACTTGAATACTCACCATATAAAGTGCTACTCTTCCAGTATTTCATATCATAGTAATTCTCTCGTTGCTGAACCACTCCAGTCACTGCCACACCGGTTCCGGCCATACCATAACTGCTGTTCATCTGCAATGCCTTTGAGGCCTTTTGACCCATAACCTGTCGGCTATATCCTTCTGTTTCAGCATTACTGATATTATGTGACGTTGTATTTAACGCTGCCTGATACGCGTATAAACCTGATTTTGCAATATTTAGTCCAAAGAATGTTGAACTCATCGTTTTCACCTCACTTTTGCATCATTTTGCTAAAGTTTTTCAATAATATCTTTAAGCATCTCGCTTACTACATTAACATAACGTGATGATGCATTATATGCATGTTGATATTTAATCAGATTAGTCAACTCATCATCAGAAGATACTCCTGCAACTTCCATTCTCTTACTATCAATACTATCTACTGTTGATGCCTGATTAACACTGATTGTATTCAACTGCTGACCACGATTTGCTAAACCAGAAATCATGGATGTATAATAATCATTAAAATTATTCTTTGTTAATGTGTTAGGGGACAAAGTAGCAAAAGCATCCTGCCATTTCGCCATAAGCTTATTCACCGTACTAATATCATAATCACCGGATCCACTGTTACTGGAGAGCGGTATGTATGCGTAATTTTGCATAATTTTTGGGTTTACTTCAATCTCGCCGGAGGTAAATAAGGAATAATTATTGCTTGGATCTTCCTCATTATAGATTCTAGCACCGGTTATGGTTTGATAATTACCGTCCGCATCAATGATCACGATATCCTGAGGTTCTCCATAACGACTCATCGATTTACGACTAAACAACGCCTCACCGGCGGTTTTTTCGGGATCAATACCAACCGGAGCGTTATCCGTATCAAGTATCTTTACTTTTGATCCATCTGCCAGTGTCACTTCTTTATTGGGACTCAACACATCATTAATCGCTGTGGTTATCCCATGTATCAACTGATCAAATTCAGCCTGCATCGTCATGATTACAGAAGAATCCACCGTTTTGTTATATTTATCTACCGCAGAATTATATAATGCATCTGATGAGAAGTTACTACGGAGTGGTATATCAGTATAGTTTGCCTGCTTTGATCCTCTGGATACCAGTAAACCTTTCAATGATCCGATATCCGTATTATTAGCAGAGTCCGGAACTCTGTCAAGATTGAATACATCAATCCCGCCACGATCCGTCCACACCGGCTTAATCATCTCTGAATCATCGCTCATCTTAACGGTGTCCAATTTAAAGGTACGATCCTCTGTAACAAAGGCTGCGCCTTCCAGATTAACTTCTACGATACCATTCGAATTTTCATTATATGTAATATTCGCATACTTGCCTAATTCATCAAGAAGATTATTACGCTCGTCGCGAAGATCATTTGCCTTTTCAACACCAGTACTTTCATATTGCCTGATCTTTAGATTTAAATCTTTGATATTTGTACCGATCTCATTAATGCGGTTTACCTGACTTTGAATTTGAGTATTCAAATTAATCTGATAATCTTTTAATTGTGATGTTATGTTTTGCGCTCGTTCCGTAAATGTTACTGCAGTTTGAATAAAAGATGATCTTGCAACTACGCTATCAGGCTGTTTTGCCAGCTCCTGTAAAGATGTCCAAAGCTTGCCTAACGTATCTTGAAAGGTTTCCCCCTGTAGTTCACCAAAATATCCTTCCACCTCATTCACAGCAGCATACTGTGCTTCATAAAAGGCCTGTCTGCCAGTTTCCTGACGGTAGGCTTGGTCTAAAAAAGAGTCTCTCACCTGCTTTACAGTGGCAAAATTCGCACCTAGACCCTTCTGCATTGAAGATGCATAGGATTCACCTAATTTAATATAATTGAAATCAGTCAATACCACCTGCTGTCTTACAAAGCCTTTGGTATCCACATTGGCTAAATTATGTGCTGTTACATTCAAAGCTGCCTGACTAACATTCAGACCTGTCACACCAACATATAAGCTACTCATTGAACTCATAGTTTCACCTTACCTCGCTCTTACTGCTTCGCATCGAACATCCCTGTTCCACTGGCTTGCGCCTCGTATTTTGAAGCTCCTTTTGTGTAAGTATTACTCCCTGGCGACATCCGTGTGCTTTGAATAAAATTCATATTGAATTCTATCATTTCTAGGGATTGTTGTATTAATGATTTGTTTCGATTATTAACTTCATCGAATGCAAGAATTGTATTTCTTAATTTATCTCGTACAATAGACAGAGCTTTCTGCTCCTTCGGTTGGTTGGCCAATAAGTCAACCAATGATTTAATTGTTAATTCTTCCTTACGGCTGATCACCGTTTTAATGTTTACCATGATAGTTTCTCTTTTACGTTCCAACACGTTAATCTGATCGATTGCAGTCTGTTCCATATTTGTAATCGCCTGCAAAGAATCCAGGTCATTTGTTAAGATGACCTGAGTCTTTTGATTCGCTATTGGAATGAGTTCTTGATAAATATCATATTCTTTTTCAAGGGTATCAATCAATTCATCAATTAAACTTGCCACTTTAAACCCTCTTTCCTATGCAGGCTTTTATACTAAATCATCAGCCTGTTCTATCAGTTTGCCGGCAACATCTTCCAAGTTTACGTGATATGTGCCTGCTTCCATGCGGGCTTTGATATCATTCACTTTTGCTTCTCTGATGTCCGGAGTGCGTGCAACTATTTGCTTTGCTACCTGATAATCTTTTCCCGTTTGGGAAATCTCAAGCATATCGTTGAAGTTTCCGCCTTTTACTTTTGAAGCGTTTTTTACACTGCTTGCTTTGTAAACTTCATTGATTTTATTGAACGCATCGATACGCATTCGAATCACCACCTATCTAATTAGAACTCCACTAAATTCTTATCTATACAATATTTATCGGATGTTTTGCAATTAACATTATAGGTATTTTTAAAATTTCTATATAAAGATATCTTCAAATCTCCTCATTTTCCTTTAAAACACATTAATTTCCTTCACTTTCCATGTATTTTCAACAAAAAGAGTTTTTACAAATTGAATCATTTGAAATAACGCTAGATACATTATTTCAAGTAATATCAATTCGTAAAAACTCTTAATATTATACATCTATTCTCCAATTTTACACTTCTATTTTATCTTCAAGAGCAATATATTCGAGCATATAACAATTATTTCATTTTACTCTTAACTGTTTTTATTGCTTGCTGTAACTGATTGTCTTTGTCAATTGGAATGATTGCAGATTTCTGTACATCCTCATTCAATTTCACTTCAATATCGGGCTTAATACCTGTTCCGTGAATATTCCTTCCATTCGGCGTATAATACTTCGATATCGTAAGCTTAACCGCTGTTCCATCGGATATAGGAATTACCTTTTGAACGATTCCTTTTCCAAAGCTTGTGGTACCAATTAATGTTGCAACTTTATAATCCTGTAATGCTCCTGCAAATATCTCAGAAGCGCTGGCACTCTGTCCGTTAATCAATACAGACATCGGAACAGTTACCTTCTTTTTATCTACTGCTTTCTCATCTTCACGATGTCCCGCTTTGTCTTCCGTATATACAACCAACTCCGGTGGTAATAATCGGTCTAAAATCTTGACAACCGAGGTCAACAACCCACCCGGGTTATTTCTTACATCAACGACTAAGCCTTTCATTCCATCCTTCTCTAGTTGATCCACTGCTGCTACAAATTGTTCCACTGTTATTTCATCAAATTCAGAAATCAAGATATAGCCAATCTTATCATCAAGCATCTTATATTCTATCGTAGGAATTTCAACTTTCTGCCGTGTAACAGTGAATTGTAGAGGCTCACTCTTACCTTCTCTCATAACCGATATTTTAACCTTAGTACCTTCTGTGCCCTTCATTTTACTTACCACCTTGGATAAATCCACACCGGTAACAGAAGTATCATTCACTTTATAGAGTATATCACCTGGTAAGATTCCGACTTTATATGCAGGTCCTGTCGAAAAAGGTTTTACAATAGTTATCACACCTGTTTTCGCATCCTGACTGACGGTGGCACCTATACCACAGTATACACCTGAAGAACCCTCCATTAATGATTTATATTCTTCCTTGTTGTAATAAACCGAGTACGGATCTTGAAGGCTGGCGATAAACCCCTTATAGATACCATCCTCAAAGGATACATTTTTTGCATCCTTCAAATAATAATCATCTACCAATTTTTGCAGAAAGGTCAGTTTATTAACTATTTTATCGTATGGAATATCTTCCGTTGCAGTCGACTTACTTCCGGACGCATTTGATGCTTTCTTATCCCCCACTCCAAATAGCGCATAGGACAATACAGCGCCGATTATCAAAACCAAAACCAGCGTTCCGCATAATCCTGCAATTACTCCGGTCCAAAAATTCTTCTTCATAGATACCTCCATTCTACGAACCGAAAGAAACATGCTGTGCTAGTTCTTCGGGTCATAATAAATTCGATAAAACTGGCTGCTACAAAACACATCTACTTTCTCTCCATGTCTTGCAACAGCCTTTTTTCTAATAATCCAGTTGTTCCATGTATTTCATGTACTTCACAACCATAAGTGCGATTTTAAATGTAATTGCATCTTCAAATACACGCAGGTCAAGATTTGTACTCTTTTGCAATTTGTCCAAACGGTAAACCAATGTATTACGATGGATATATAACTGTCTGGAGGTCTCTGATACATTCAAGCTATTTTCAAAGAACTTATTAATTGTTGTTAATGTTTCTTCATCAAAATCATCCGGTGATTTTCCTTCAAAGATTTCCTTTATGAACATTTTACACAACGGCATCGGCAACTGATATATCAATCGTCCAATTCCCAAGTTATTGTAAGCAACAACATTTCTCCCACTATAGAAGATTTTACCAACATCCAGTGCCATCTTTGCTTCTTTATAAGATCTGGAAACATCCTTAATCTCATTTACTATCGTACCGAAAGCAACATGTACCTTAGTCATTGCTTCCGTATTCAACATATCTAAGATTACCTTGGCTGTCTTATTCAGATCTTCATATGATTCACTTTGCTTAACTTCCTTCACCAGGATAATATTCTTTTCATCTACCGCTGTAATAAAATCCTTCGTTTTTCCTGAGAAAAGACTTCTTACTGTTTCTAATGCATTCGCATCTTTCTCATTCTTGGTTTCAATGATGTAAACTACTCTTCTCGCTTCTGTATCAATATGAAGCTTCTTTGCTCTGTTATAAATGTCTACTAAAAGCAAATTATCGAGCAATAAGTTTTTGATAAAGTTATCCTTATCGTATCTCTCTTTATAAGCTATAAGGAGATTTTGTATCTGGAAAGAAGCAATCTTTCCAATCATAAATACATCTTCACTGTCGCCCTTTGCCAATATCACATATTCTAACTGATGTTCATCGAACACCTTAAAAAATTGATACCCTTGTATCGCCTGACTATCAGCAGGGGATGCAACAAACGCTAATACAGCACTTTCATATTGATCTGCATAATCTATCGTAGTAGCTAACACTTTACCTTCCGTATCCATTACACAGATATCGATACGTGTGATGCCCTTTAATCCGTCAATCGTACTTTGGAGAATTTGATTGGAAATCATATTACCGCTCCTTTATATTATATTTCTGTTTTTCTTTAAAATACATGTATATGAAAGATATTTTATCATCCATTTCGTCATAAGTAAACCAATTTTATCAAAAAAACATAACTTTTTTCGTGTAATTTTATCAAAATTAAAAGTTTAAATAATAGTATATTAAATAAACTATGTTATTTTATAATATTTTAATATTTAATTCAATCAAACTTAATAAATTCAATTCAACTAAAATCAGTTAATTACTAAACACCAATCACATGAAATCATATTCATAAGTAAAAAAATAGTACAAAAAGGGAACACTTTCGTGTTCCCTTAAAATCATATTATATTCAATACTAGTTAACAATAACCTGCTCTGTTTCTTTATCGAAAACATGTAACTTAGACATATCAAATGCAATCTTTAATGTATCATCAGGTCTTGCTGTTGTACGAGGATTTACACGTGCTGTGATGTTATATGTTCCATCAACCAAGAAGTATAAGAATACTTCTGCACCTAATAACTCGTATACTGTTACAGTTGCTTCTACTACGCTATCTTTAGAACTATTGATGAATACTTCTTCATCATGAATATCTTCTGGACGGATACCGATAACAACTGTTTTACCTTCGTAACCACCATCAAGAACTTTCTTAGCTTTTGCATCCGGAAGTTTAACGGAGTGAGAACCGAAGTTTACATATGCATCATTATCTTTCTTAACAATAGTAGCGTCAATGAAGTTCATCTGAGGAGAACCCATGAAACCTGCAACGAAGAGATTCTTTGGATTGTCATATAATTTCTGAGGTGTATCAACCTGCTGAATTAAACCATCTTTCATAACAACGATTCTTGTACCAAGAGTCATAGCCTCTGTCTGATCATGTGTTACATAGATAATTGTTGTCTGTAATCCTACATGTAACTTAGCGATCTCGATACGCATCTGAACTCTTAATTTAGCATCAAGGTTTGATAAAGGCTCATCCATAAGGAATACCTTAGGATTACGAACGATTGCACGACCCATAGCGACACGCTGTCTCTGACCACCGGAAAGAGCCTTAGGTCTACGCTCTAATAAATGCTCAAGATCAAGGATCTTAGCAGCTTCACGTACCTGCTTATCGATCTGATCCTTCGGAACTTTTCTTAATTTAAGACCGAAAGCCATATTATCATAAACTGTCATATGTGGATACAAAGCATAGTTCTGGAATACCATCGCGATATCTCTATCCTTAGGTTCCACGTCATTAACCATCTTGTCGCCAATCCATAATTCACCGGAGCTGATTTCTTCCAAACCTGCGATCATACGAAGTGTTGTTGATTTTCCACAACCGGATGGTCCTACGAAGATGATAAATTCTTTATCTGCTATTTCAAGGTTGAAATCTTTAACTGCAGCTACACCGCCTGGATACAGCTTGCATATGTTCTTTAATGATACACTTGCCATTTTATATATCCTCCTAAAATTTTGTACATGTCCTATATTCTTGTACAATTACTATATTTGTATGATACACCATTTAACTTGCAAGTACCATATCCCATTTTAACAAAATAGATTTTTCGGTTTTGTATAATTTGTATATTTGGTCCGAAAATAAGTAGATTTACCGATAATACGTTAAAATATCATTTGTGTTACTGTCTATATTCAATAAAACCTTCTCCCATTACCTCTCTAACATCACTTACTATCACGAAAGAATTCGGGTCAATTTTCTTTGAAATTTCGATTATTTTTACAATTTCTTTTTTTGACACCACGCAAAACAACATTTTCTTATCCTTATTCGAGTACATACCCGTGGCACTGACCCCGGTTACTCCTCTTCCAATTTGATTCATCACCGCATTCGCAATCTCCTCATAATGATCCGAGATAACGTATGCCATCTTAGCAAATTTAAGGCCCTCAAGAATTCCATCAGATATCTTTGAAGTTATGATTACAGCTATAATAGCATACAAAGCATTCCCTAAGCCGAAAACAAAAGCACCTGACAATATGATTACTCCGTCTACAAAGCCAAGTATCTGAGGGATTGATATATGTCTCCTGGTAGTATGGATAATACTAGCCAACAAGTCAGTTCCTCCTGTGGAAGCTTGTGATGAAAACACTAATCCAATACCTACACCGCCTATAATTCCACCCATAATTGATGAAAGCAGCATATCATGGAGCTTTAAATCATATACCGGGATTAACATCAGTGTGAGAATAAACGATACGGTTCCGAATAGATTTGCAATCAGACTTTTAATACCATTTACCTTGGCTGCAAGTAAAAACAAAGGCACATTGCACAATACAGTGAATGCCCAAACCGGAAAGCCTCCCAGAACGATATTAATAGTTAAATATTTTACAATGATAGCTACACCGGATACACCTCCGGTAACCAAGCCTAACGGTTCGTAAATCAGATTAACGGAAAGTGCCATTAATATTGATCCAAATATGATAACAACATACTTTTTTAAGATCACAAAAAGCTCATTCTTAATTTTCATTAATCCGTCCACTCCTTTTGAAAAGGCAAATATCATTATAATTAGAGTATACACATCCAATAAAGTTTATACATATATCAGCAAACACAACAATCCCATATATATTGCATAGGAAGTTTAAGCATATTATTTTTTAGCAATATCCTCCACTTGCTGCTGTACTACAGAATTATCGATTGCATAACCGCTATTCATACTTTTCCCTTCCAAAAGTTCAAAAGATACATCTCTGGTTTTTATTTTACTGTAATGCTTTGATAAAGAGAGTTTCTCTTTTATAGGAAGATTTGACTTCACATCGGAATAGTTATCTTTTATGTAATTTTTCACCTTTTCTTCAGAGCTTAGTGTATTCAATTTTTTCTGATATGCCCATTTAAAAGAATATTTAGTTATTACTCCACTATTATCAGGCTGTTGTACATCCTTGCCAAGATACATATCATCATAGAAATCACTTGGAATCACGGTATAATAGTTAATACTGGTATCCAGTACACCAGCAAGTATTTTCACACTATCAAGCGGTGACTTTTTAAAATCCATATATTCAGTTAGTGCAGATAATTTAAACATCTGTGGCATCTCCGGATTACCAAGTGCCATTTTCTGATAAAGAGTAGGATTCATGGTCAACTGTGTATTTACTGGTAAAGTAAGATAAGTCAATCTATCTTTCTTGCAATCTAATATCTCCAATAATACTGCATCAATCTCATTATCCTCTTTATTATAGCTAAATATTAAATTCTTTGATATATTATCCGAACCGATTGCGGTAACTTTAACCGGCTTCGTATCCTCCTGAAATGCATTTCTGGAATTCTTATCATTCGGCTGCCAATAGAGCATTACTGTATAATAGGTCAAACATCCTGCCGTGATTAACAGCAATAACAATATTGTTGTTCTAAGAAAAATATGAATAAATAACTTTTTCTTTTTACGTTTCATAACACTCTCCATTCCGTCGCCTTCTAGCGCCAATAAAACTCGCCTCCATGCTGATGCATAAAAGACTTCTTATTCATTATTCTAGCACACAGCTCTGCGCATATCAATGTAACATTCTGTGCGATTTCTTTATTAAATGAATGATTTGTGGTATACTAATCCCATAAATTCTGTAACTTATGGCATAATCATCATGCATAGTTAAAACAATGTAGTTGAGGGTTTGCCTTGAACGAATATACTTTACCGTTATATTAATATAGAAAGGAAACATATCAAAGATCAGTAAATTTGATGTTGTTAGGTGAGATAAATGAATAAGAAAACCGTACTGATTACAGGCTCTTCACGGGGAATCGGGAAGGCTATTGCCGTGAAATTCGCAAAAAAAGGATATCATGTGATCATAAATTGTGCACATAACGAAGAAGTTCTTATAAAAACAAAAGCAGAGATTGAATCCTATCAGGTATCCTGTCATGCTTATTTGGGGGACATGGGAATTTACGAGAATGCAAAAGAACTATTTCAACAAATCAAAAAATTGTATGGACAGGTTGATGTATTGGTGAATAATGCCGGTATCTCCTATATTGGTCTGTTCTCGGATATGTCTCCTGAGGATTGGAATCGGGTTATTACCACCAATCTTACCTCCGTATATAATTGCTGCTCCCTAGCAATTCCTGATATGGTGAGAAACAAGTCAGGTAAAATCATCAATATCTCCTCTGTGTGGGGAAATGTAGGTGCGTCCTGTGAAGTAGCTTACTCCGCCTCAAAAGGAGGGATGAATTCATTAACAAAGGCCTTGGCGAAGGAACTAGCTCCTAGTAACATTCAGGTCAATGCAATCTCCTGCGGTGCCATCGATACGGAGATGAATCAATTTCTGGGAGATGACGAATTAATGCAACTGATTGATGAAATCCCTACCGGACGCTTGGGCAAAGCAGAGGAAGTGGCAGATCTTGTATATCAACTCTCCTACAAGAACGAATACCTGACCGGCCAAATCATCGGGCTTGATGGTGGTTGGATATAATTACTTTTTATGGGCATCTCCAAAATGCTCTATCGTAGCGGAAAGTGCTGCAGATACGAATACCGCGGTAAAGGTAAAACCGGATAAAATTATTACCATGGATAATAACTTAGTCGTTTCACGAAGCGGATAAAGGTCTCCATATCCAACAGTAAAGAAAGAAATCACAACAAAATACAAAGCATCTCCCCAGGACTTTATCGTACGGCTATAGCATGGCGTCGGATAAACCGCCTGTATTTCATAAACCAGATTACTTAGGGCTATGATGGCAAAGCTGGTATTGATAATAGCCAGACTCCATATGCTTTTTACGAGTATTTTCTTATTTAATATCGTCCAGATGATGCGTCCTACGCCTAGAATATTGACCACGTATAAGACTCCGCTAATCCATAAGAAGCCCTTCGGATAACTAATATCATGTCTCTGAATTTGTGAAAATAGAATGGCACAGGATAGGACTGAATATATTAAAATGCAATTGATGGTACGATCATTCATATAAATAACTTCTTTTACGATTACAGTAAAGAAGAAATAAAAAGCATACAAAAGCGCCAAAAACACCAATGCTACGATAATTGATAAAAAGATACGAAAGCTTACCAATCCGTCACTTTCCTTACGATATACGATGAATCCGACGATAAATCCAATAATACCGTGTATCACTACAAACGGAATCCAAACTATTGGCTTTATGCGAATATCGGTAGGTTTTTTTCCACCTACTGATGAGAGATATTTCATGAGATACTTTCTGCTACTCCATATAATCTGTATAAAATATAATAACATGACCATAGTAATCAATAATATGAATACATCATCCATAAGGGTTTCTCCTAACATTTTATTATTATGCTTTTATCCCCTCACCCATAATAACTGCATTAACTTTCTTGAATTGATTCATCATTAACCGTATCTAACTTAGGCCTATGACCGATTTTCATCTCAGATAACAATAATCCTGTAAAAGTCAGCAACGATCCCAATGCTGCTAACCAAGTAAGTTTCTCATGTAATATTATAACCGAAGTTAGTATCGTTATAGCAGGCCCTATATAGATATATACACTTGTTTTTACTGCACCAAGTATCTTTACTGCCAAATTCCAAGTAGCAAAGCATATCGCCGATGCCGCCACACCCAGAAAAATAAGATTGAACAGATTTACCGGTCTTAACAGCAAATTAAAGTCCGGAGAAAAGTCCATAAAGACTAGAGTCGGCAGCATGAATATCACGCCATAGAGAAATATTCTCCTTGTTGTTAATAAAGTGTGATAACCATAATTACTGACTTTACGAAATAATACAGAGTAAATTGCCCATACAACTGCTGCCAAAAAAGCCAATACATCACCTATCGGATTTAGCTGAAACTTTGTCGCACCACTAAAACTAATTAAACAGATACCAATCATTGCAGATATAAAACCAATAAAGAAATTCAAGCGAAGTTGTTCTTCGCCTTTCATAAATATATGCGTAATCAATGCCGTCAAAAACGGAGCTACCGAGATGATAATTCCCACATTGCACACGAGTGTATAGGTAAGAGCAATATTCTCCATCAGAAAATACAGGGTAATTCCACATAATCCGGCACCCGCCATTGTAAGTTCTCTCTTGAATCCGGTAAACTTCATACGGTGGGGATACACCAGATATAAGGTTATAAACCCTATGATAAAGCGTATATATAAGATTTCTATCGGAGTAAAATCCGTCAATAATACTTTTGTGGAGACATAAGTTGTGCTCCATACCAAGATAGTAAACAAGGCTGCCACGTGACCTTGTAATTTTTGATTTTGTTTCATCCTTACCTCCATCCATGCGCATACTTTATGCGCATATAAAGTTTGAGCCAAGGATTACACAGGCACAAACTTTGTTAGTGAAAGATTTATCTTTCACTTTTATTCCTTCCCGACTACAGATAGCTTTTTGACGATCTCTGCGGCTTTCACATATCGCTCATTAAACTGAGTGTAGAATGCTTCTTCCTGATCATAGCTCTTTACATAAAACTGATTTAAAACATACATAATCAGCTGCTTAATCTGTTGTTCCTCTTTCATACTACGAACAAGACTCTCCACATCATTTAAAAAATAATGCCAGGTTATCAAAAATTGCTTATTCTCTTCCGGTTGATCATTATCAATCCAGTTTATCACTTTAGACTGTGTTTTGGAAGCATTTTGACATTCATTTAGCTGAAGAATGTATTTATAATCATGAGCTTCATAGTATCTGCCCAATGGGAAGATTCTACATATCCCGGGACGGTGCGCATGAATCGTGCACTTTCCGTTCTCCGCTAGGAAAGAACAGGCTTCCATTTCTCCTGTCAGCTTTAAATTAGGCAAAACTACACCGTCCACCATATTAAGCTCAAGCTTATCTGTAAGTAATTCTTCAAAGGTTTTGCCAAGTCCACTTGTAATACGATATATATCATACGGATCTAGTACGATGGAACTGCCCATTCCATGGCAGCAGGAGGCATTCCCCTTACAGCCGTTACAGCTTACCTCAACCAGATCATCTAATTCATATAACTTGCCATCCGAGATTTCTTCAAGGCTGCAATTTCTCTTCATAATATATCCCTCACTTTATTTCATCTAGCACTAATACGCGTATTTTATCACAGTAAGAATAAGGCTTCAATTGTTTATTTCTTTAGATATTCTTTTCCTTCACTAAAGCCCCTGCCTCTCACTTCACTAACACGGCTTATCATGACAAATGCATTCTCATCGATATTATGTACCAGCTTCTCCACCTTACTAAGCTCTCTGTTTGAGACCACGCTCAATACGATGTCGGTTTCCTGTTCCAGATAACCGGTCATACCATGAAGAAGTGTGACACCGCGGTCAATCTCTGTGAGTATGACCTCTTTAATCTCTGCTGCACGATTGCTGACCACCTTAATCTGCATCTTATTGGTACCCACCATAAGAAGCTTATCGATGATAATGGTATATGTTAAGACAAGCACAATTCCGTATAAAATCTTTTCCCTGTCGTTCGAAAAAGCCTGAAGTGCTAAAATCACACAATCCGCTATGTACAAGCTAATCGATACCGGAATTCTCAAATGTTTTTTTAATATCAATGGAGGAATATCCATTCCACCCGTACTGGCTCCAGCTCTGATTACCAGACCAATCGAAGTACCGATGCAGATTCCACCAAACAAGGTACATAAAAAGATATCATTCGTTAAAATATAGTTGCCACAAATACGATTTAACAACGCCAATGCAAGCGGAAAACAGAATGTACTGAGAAGTGTTGTGATAGCAAACTTTTTACCAAGTACGAAGTATCCAACCAAAAACATTGCGATATTAAACAGTAGAACAAAGCCCGATATCGAAATACCAAGGTAATGATTCAAAAAAAGCGCAATACCAGTTGTGCCACCGGTTATCAATCCCGAAGGTATAATAAATAACACAACTCCCAACGCATATAAAAAGTTACCGAATAATATCATAATAATCTCCAACAGCACTCTTTTCTTCATTCTTATCATCAATCCTTTCATTTGAAACAAAATTTCATACTTTCAAAGTGCGAAACTATTTGATGCAATTTTTATCTATGAGATACATTTATATTCCCATGTAAACAAAAACACGTCTGTTAAGATTTTCCCTAACAGACGTGGATCAAGGCTTTGCCTAATACTTTACTAAATATTCATTTCCATATATTTATATCATAAGTGTATCAAAAACTCAACAAGTGTTTTAATTTTTATATCCTATTTCAAAATATGACCTTAGTTATAATTGGCTCTATCAATCCAGATTAATTTTGTTGTCCCTATGTTTATACTTTCTACTTGGGACGGATTAATTGCACGACCCATCTCAAGTACACTCTGCAAATACTTGGCAAAGAGCTACAAAAAAAGAGGAACCATACAAATTTATTGTTATATGATTTTTCTTTTTTATTTCTCTTTTTTATTTCTCTTTTTTGTATTCAACTGTTATTGCTTTTATTAATCAATACATATCTTAACTTACAACTAATATCCGGTTATTTCTTTGTTTTCGTTTTTGTTGAGACTTTCAAGACATTGCTGTATGCGCCGTAATATGTCTTTCCATTTATTTTCTTATATGCTCTTACCCTAAATTGATAAGATTTACCAGATGAAAGCTTCGATATCGTTGTAGACAACGTGGATGAACTCTTGTTGGTAGCAACTTTCACCCATTTTGATTTCTTGTATTGATAAATCTGATAGCCGGATACCCCTGCTTGTTTTGTCCAGTGAATCTTGAGTGACGAAGTTCCACGAACCGACAAACTTAAACCGGTTACTTTGGATAAGGCTATCTTACAACTAACTATGCTACTATAAGTTGCTTTTACGTTTTTATCTGCGCTACGTGCTTTTATCTTATAATAATATATTTTTCCATAAGACACTGACTTATCCGTCCAGCTAAGTGTTGACCCTTTAGTTACCGTCGTTACTTTTTTATAAGTGCCGGACTTACTTGATGCACGATAGATATCATAACCATTTGCTCCGGAAACCTTCTTCCAGGATAATTTTGCATAGGCACTACTAGCACAGGATGCCTTGAGGTTTTTTGGAGCGGTTAGTGTTTTGGTAACCGGCTTCGAGGTTGGTGTTGCAGTAGGTTTCACTATTGGTTTTGCACTGGCCACACAAGATATAATACTACTGTATTTTGCTTTCGTGCTACTATCTGCTCCGTTTGCTTTAATCTTATAATAATATGTTTTTCCGGTTACTACTGCTTTATCCGTCCATGTCAAGATATTAGTGCTAGAAATAGTTGTTACTTTATTGTAGGTTCCTGTTTTACTTGTGGAACGGTAGATACTATAGCCATTCGCACCTGTAACCTTATTCCAACTCAATTTAATCGATGAATCATTTTGTTTTATGGCTTTAACATTTGACGGTGCAAGAAGGCTAGGCAAATTATCCGAAAGAATATAAGCTGAATTATGACTTATCTTATATTCCGCAAACCCATCATTTGCACATTCTACACCCGTATCCAAAACATCAGCACCTGCATTATAGTAGGATAAAATCAAATCCGATGTTACTTCATACTTTTCCTTCAAAAAGTCGTTGTTTATTCTCATATTAACAGGTCCCGGCAGAACACCGTTACTTGCATATTGCATTAAAAGAATCTCATTATCATCTGCATAGCCATAATCTGATCCTTTTTGTTTAGAGATAGTCACATTCAAATCAATGGATTTACATTTATCAGAAGTAATATCTTTTCCATTGAAAACCCACTGAACATCCGAATTCTCGAAGACTACTGTTTTATCCTTTCCTGCTAATGCTTGGAATATAGATTTGTCGGCGATATTATTATTACGATAATCCAGAACTGCAGTCTGACCATCCTTCATATTGTTAATTGCATTAACTGCAGCAGCATAATTACTAGTTGCTCCATAATAAGTAATATCAAACGCACTATTCACTGTAATGGTAGGATCTTTAAAATCACTAAGATTTTTTATATAATTTTTATAATATGTTTTGCCATTGTTCATCGGTGCATAAAGAGTTATATAATCAATATGATACGTGCCTTCACCCCAAAACGGATCAATTTGAAATTTTATCTTATGTTTGCCACTGTAAATCGGTTTATCAATAAACCAACGATCTAAATCCTTTCTGTTTCCATTGTCATCCTTGAGCGTAATAAAAATACCACTTACCCCATAATGGCTGGTTTCTATAGTCATAGGAATCTCTATTGTATCCGGGGTTACCACTTTTGAATCATCCAAACCAAATCCGGTGAGTTTTGGAGGTTCACTAGCAGTATAGTTAGATTTGGTTACTGTTATATTTTGTGTGAATTTAGCCCACTCAGGTGAGTTCGGTGTATATTCTGTATAATTATCATCAACGTCGTGTAATTGTATCGATACAAGCGTATAATCGCCAGTCTCTAGTGGATCTTGCATTATAGTTTTCAAATTATAACTACCGGTATGTAACTCCTTGCCGGATGGGTATATACTATTAGTCTGCCACGATACAAAGAAATCCTTATATTTATCATTTCTAAAGCAAAGAAAAATATAATCAATTCCCTTACCATCTTCCGCAACATCAACATTAATGTCGATTGATCCGCTTGTTAAATCCACATTATTCGAATTATTTATTGTCATACTTGTCATTTGGGGTGCTACCCAATCAATTATATTAGAATGAGTAATAGTAATTAGATTCGTAGAATTCTTTAAACATGTCGAACCCTTCTCTACCGAATATTCGTTCTGATTCCCATTCGCATCTTTAACACTAACCGATTCAAGTACATATGATTCCTTAAAAAAAGATTGATTATCAAAGGATAGTTTGACAGTAGATTTTCCAGAATATAATGGTGTTTTATTGTACCCAGGAGCAACAAAATATATTATATTTTTAAACTTCCCACTTTGTAATCCTCGAAATCCAATCAAAATAGACGTTACACCTACTCCGTCTTCCGTCAAATCAAAAGTTACTGTCATACCCTTGTCCGTATCAAGATTATCAGCATTCGCAATAGTAAAACTGTTCAAAACAGGAGCTGTGTTATCATATCCTGTATCCGCCTTTACAAAAGTCGGTGTACTAAAAATCTGTCCGAAGACTAATAATGAAATTATTAATGTTGCTAATGCCTTTTTAAACACTTTTTTTGTCATCATCTGTTATTCTCCCCATGTTATGTACTCTTACAAATGACTATTATCGAAACCATCGCGTCGGTTTTAATAATAATTATTACCATTAATGGTATTTTTTGTAGTTAAAATCAGAATATCATCTGAGGGTTTCAATGTCAATATACCAACACTTTTTCGAGACTCTACCTGAGCATAATATATCAATCACAAAAGAAGTGATTTGATTTCATCCCATAGATCAACAAATAAGTGGTTTACTTTTATCTATTTTAAAAATTCTTTTATTCCTTTAAATGTATCATCACATAACATCCATTCATGATTCACACCGGTCAATTTTATCACTTTACAGTTTTTCAGTCTATCTGCTACTCTCTTGGCGCTTTTATACTCACAGGTGATATCAGCGTCAGATGTAAGAATTAATGTAGGCTCTTTTATTTTTTTTGCATAATCAACGGGATTAAGATTATATCCAAATATGAGTTGATACAGATCGGAGCTGTCAGCATCACCAATATGATAAGTCTTATCATAAGTTGCTATTAGAACTAAAGATGCAAGGTCACGTTTTTCAGCCAAATATGCAGCAAGCCCTGTTCCTACGCTGTAACCGGCTACGACAATTCTGTTTTTATCTATTCCCTTCCACTTGACTGCCTCATCATAGGTACGTAATGCCATACTTTTCATCGCCGCTTCATAAACAAGACCATCACTACCACCATAGCCAGGATAATCCATACATAAAAAATCATAGTTTGGTAAATAATCCATTAAGTTGCCATCCTCATAAAAGCTTGGCATGGAGTCTGCCGAACATTCTCCTGCACCACAGAAAAAGATAAATAATGGTGCCTCTTTCTCTTTCGATTGTCGATATAACCACCCTGTTAGTTTGCCATCCCTGAAATCAATAGTCTTCTTTTCAAAACCCGGCGTCTTTTGTAAGAAATCCTCTCCAGCTCCGTTCGAAATATTTTCCATTGGAAGACTGGTCGCATAGAAGTAATAGGACCAATAAAAAGCACCCATAGTTGCAAAAAACAACAAAGCATTCATAAAAAAAACCTTCTTACCACTACCTTTATTTCTACGAAACAAAAAAATAAATGAACAAAGAATAAATAAAAAACAAAAATATACAAAATTCCTTCTCCCATTAAATGTAACAACCGCCCCAATTATCGCTACAATTCCTATTGCTATACTTAACCAGTCCATAAACTTAAAATCACTTTTCTCCTTAAAGGAAGCCGTACGTTTCTCTTTCATATTATCTACCTCTCAGTTGATTTTCCTGCTCTCTTTCGTATATTTTCCAATGTATTCTTGTGCTTAAACATTCAGTTCTACATTTTGGTAAATCCCATAAATTAATATTTGAACTCTCGAAATAACAATGACCATAAATTAGTGATAGTATCTACCGCCACATTTACCTATTTTAAAAATTCTTTAATCCCTTTATATGTATCATCACATAACATCCATTCATGATTTACACCGGTCAATTTTATCACTTTACTGTTTTTCAGTCTATCCGCTACTCTCTTGGCGCTTTTATACTCACAGGTAATATCTGCGTCGGATGTAAGAATTAACGCAGGTTCTTTTATTTTCTTTGCATAATCATAGGGATTAAGATTATATCCACAAAAAATTTGATTAAAATCTGCTCTATCTGCATCGCCAACATGATAATACTTATCATAAGTTGCAACCAGTATAAGTGATGCAACATCGCGTTTTTCCGCCAAATATGCAGCAAGCCCTGTTCCTATACTATAACCCGCTACAACAACTCTCTTTTTGTCTATTCCTTTCCACTTAACCGCCTCATCATAGGTGCGTAATGCCATACTTTTCATCGCGGCTTCATAAACAAGACCATCACTATTACCATATCCCGGATAATCCATACACAAAAAATCATAGTTCGGTAAATAATCCATTAAGTTACCATCCTTATAAAAACTAGTCATGGAGTCCGCCGAACATTCTCCTGCACCGCAGAAGAAGATAAATAGTGGTGCCTCTTCCTCCTCCGATTGCCGATATAGCCATCCTGTTAATTTGCCATCTCTAAAATCAATAGTTTTCTTTTCAAACCCTTCTGTTTTCTGTAAAGTTTTCTCTCCCTCTGCATTCGTAACACTTTCCAAAGGCAGGCTTGTTGCATAGAACATAAATGCCCAATAGAACGCAGCCATTGTACCTATAAACAACGCACCATTCTTAAGAAAAACCATTCTTCCACCTTTAATCCTGCGGTACAAAAAAATAAATATACAAATAATTAATGCAAAGCAAAAGTACACAAAATATTGTCTCCCGCTAAAAGTAACAACCACCCCAATTATCGATGCAATACCTAATGCTATACATAACCAGTCAATAAACTTTAAACGACTTGTAACATTCTCTTTCATTGCATTCTTACCATTCTCTTGCATACCTCCTACCTCCACATTTACATTTCCTTCTTTTTATAGTATATATTTCCAGATTTATTATAATACTATAAAAAGCATTATTCTACTTTTTTTGTAAAATGGTAAAAATACGTTTTTAAATGCATCCTCGTTAGTTTTGGAAACCGTGAAATCATATTACGAAATCATTGATATTAATTATAAATAATGTTAAACTAGCCATTGTAATCATAAAAGAACTCTAATTACTTAAAAGGTAATTAAAAACTATAAATAGGAAGATGATATATAGAAGAGCTTATTTTAAAAAGCTCTTTTTTCTTTCGTAAAAGCCGAAATAAAAGAAAGGTAGTACAGGATTAACTATGATAAAAATTGATAACTTATCCTATTCATATCCCCAGAAGGAATTATATACTGATATTTCATTTACATTAGAAGATGGGCAACATTGCGCTTTTATTGGGTCAAGCGGTAGCGGCAAGAGCACACTTGTTGACATTATTATGAACCCCGAGCAATATATGTTTGACGGCAAAATTGAGATGGATCCCAATTGTAGAATTGGGTATGTAAGTCAGTTCTCCCAGTTAGACAATACAAAAGATATAACTGTTTTTGAATATATTGCGGAAGAATTCATTCGACTACAAAGCGAATTAACCGCTATTTGTAATGAGATGGAAACTTCATCGGATATTGATCCTTTGCTGGAAAAGTACCAACTAACCCTAGATGCATTTAGTGCGATCGGCGGTGATGATTATGAACAAAATATTCATAAAAATCTGAATATTGCAAATCTATCAAAGCTCGAAAACCTAATGGTATCAAAACTAAGTGGTGGGGAATTCAAACTCGTTCAGGTAATTAAACAAATGCTTACCTTCCCCGACTTAATGATTATGGATGAGCCCGATGTCTTCCTAGACTTTAAAAATCTCAATGCACTTAAAGAGTTAATAAACTCACACAAAGGCATCCTGTTAGTCATTACTCATAATCGATATCTGCTAAATCACTGCTTTAATAAGATAATTCATCTTGAGAACAAGCAACTTCAAGAGTTTGACGGAAGATATATCGAATATAACTTTTCCTTGCTTCAAACCAAAATCGAATTACAGGAACTAGCCGTTGCTGATACATTAGAAATCGAGAGAAACGAAGCGTTAATCGAAAAATTAAGATCGGTGGCAACGGTTCATACTGAGGCTTCTAGAGGTAAATCGTTAAAAGCCCGCGTTAAAATCAAAGAGAGATTGGAAGCACGCAGAATCAAAGCTCCTTTTGTAGATATCAAACAACCAGATATTCAATTTTCTACAGAAAATGTAATCGATGAAACCGTTGCACTAAAGATCTCCAATTACAGTGTAGCTTTTGACGATATCCTTCTTCAAGATGTTAATTTCGAGTTAAATACTAACGAAAAAATAGCCATTATTGGATCAAATGGTACCGGTAAAACAACACTTCTACGTGAAATTTATCACAATAACCACGATTCCATAGAGATTAACGAAAACATTAAAGTAGCTTACTTATCCCAGCTTCAAGGCGAAATGCTTAATGAGTCCAATACGATTCAAGAAGAGTTCTATGATGTAGGATTTCAGTCAAATCAAGAGATCAGGGAATATGTATCAAACTATGGTTTTGAGGAAGATATGCTTAATCAGAAGATAGAAGCTTTATCCGGCGGAGAGAAAAACATACTACAACTGGCTAAGATTGCAACCACCAAGGCGGATCTTTTACTTCTTGATGAACCAACAAGTCATCTAGATACTTATTCTCAAATAGCACTTGAAAAGGCTTTACAAAATTATAAGGGTGCGATACTAATGATCTCTCACGATTTCTATACCATCGTCAACTGCATGGATTATGTCTTAATTATTGAAGATAAAACGGTTAGAAAAATGAGTATTCGAAAATTCAGAAAAATGATTTATGCAAATCATTTTGATCGAGATTATTTAGAAATAGAACAAAAGAAAAAAACGGTAGAAACAAAAATCGAATTTGCTTTAAAGGATAATGATTTTGCGCTCGCAAGTGTCTTATCAGAAGAACTAGAAGAATTAATCAAATTACTATAAGTAAACAGCAAACAACCGAAAGTCCCGGCGCGCCATATGATACAGCTCGCCGGGACTTCTTAATTTTCACATTCAGAAGTACCTATCCCTTTTTTATTTGGCATCTTATTTCGATACTTTTCATGTACTTTATTCCATTATTTTATTACTACCTTTTATCCGGTACTTTACCCCATTTTTCCCATCCCGTTTCCTATACTTTATCCATTCAATATAGTTATGCGTATCTTTTTGGTGCATGTAGCTTCTGGCTAATCTTATAAGATACAATTATTGAGATCAATGCGACAATTCCCATGACGATTACGAGTAGGTTATAGTTCGGAATCTTTACTGCATCCTCATACATATTACCCGTAGTTCGAAATCCATTGCTTCCGGGAATCAAATTAACCAAAATCAGTGAAATCACTTCTATTATAATTGCTATAACGCCAAAGGAAAAATACCATTTCTTCTTATCTCTTATTAACCCAAGCGGAAAAAGGAGGGAAGCGATAATCAAGTTGTAAAACAATGACCAAGTTCTATCATGAATTTCCTTTCCAAAATTGATATGAGTTATATTAAAAATCCCATTAATTGTTGAGGCAAATAATGATATAAACATCAGGAATGCCACTAAAAGCAGAAAATACTCCACGATTAATATGATACTTATTTTTATCTCCTGCTTAGCTGTAAATGACATTCCCTTTGAAAATTGAGGCAAATTGGTGAGTCTATTATATACAAATGCATATACTCCAATACATAAATAAAATGGCATTATACCTATGTACGATTCCGAAGAACCGCCCGTTCCACTTGTGGACATTCTGATAGAAATAAATTCAAGTATAAAGGCTGCCAGTAGCCATCTCCCAAATCCCTTAAAATCTATGCGATCAAAACTGCTCAATCTTGCATATCTCCATAGGTTTTTCATTAATTAGTTTCCTCCTTCTTATGAATTTCTCGAATATGTATTGCCAGATCCTCTATTGCAGGATACTTTGCGTTTACCCCTTCGCTTTCCCATATTGAAGTATCCTTCGTAATACCGGTAACGCCAAAGGTATTCTTTCTCATTCCAATCAAAAGTTCTTCCATTTTAGGATCAAATATTTGATGCGGTATCTCAACAACTCTGTACTGATCTAAAATATCATCTTTATTCCCTTCTAACACGATTCTACCGCTGTCAATTAAGATAAGATGGTCAGCTATTTTATCTAAGTCACTCGTGATATGTGTTGAGAATATTACTGAATGATTTTCATCTTCTACAAACCTCTGTATTAAATCTAATATCTCATATCGATCAGCAGGATCTACTCCGCTTGTCGGTTCATCCATAATGAGTATCTCCGGTTTACAGGAAAGTGTCAGAATTAACATGAATTTATGCTTCATACCTGTAGAATACTTTATAATTTTCTTATCATAAGGTAATTCAAACCTTTCCATGTATTCATTAAATAGCTCATGATCAAATTCATTTAAATGCGGAGCAATATTTTTTAAAAACCTTTTCGGAGTAAACTGATCATTAAAACTATTACAATCATAAACAATTCCAAGTTTTCTCTTTATACCTACTTCGTCCTCCCAATATTTCACCCCGTCATATAGGATTGTTCCAGATTCTCGCACTAAGTTATTGGCAACTACATTAATTAATGTAGTTTTTCCTGCTCCATTACGGCCCACCAACCCTGTAATCATACCCTTTGGTACTTTTATATTGATATCCTTTAGCGCAAAACCTTTTACCTTATAATTTACATCCTTCAATTCTAACGCAAACATATTACCCTCCATCATTTATTAACTTCATCAAAAATCGTATTGATTTGTTCCATTAATTCCGCTTTACTAATCCCTGAAGTATTTGCATATTCACATAGCTGCCTTATCTGTACGGCGAGCATATCCATATTGATCACTTTTATCTGTTCTGTACGGACATCTGCAACAAATACTCCTTTGCCGGGTTGTGACACCAGAATACCCTGCGCGCAAAGATCATCATAGGCTCTTCTACAGGTAATAATTCCAACTTTCAGATCTCTTGCCAGTATTCTTATGGACGGAAGCTGCATACCAGGTGTAAATATTCCTGTCATTATCATCTCTTTAATTTGATTTTCTATCTGCTCATAAATTGGTATTTGTGCAATTGATGATATCTTTATATCCATAGCCACCTTCCTTCCCTCATATACTTTTGATAATAAAACAACTAAGTTAAGTTTGACTGTGCTTACTGTATCTACTGTGATTATATAATAGACACAGTAGTATGTCAATAATAATTTCAACATTTTACCAATGATTTAGTAAAGTATTATAAATCTAGCGATCTATTTATTTAACATCCCATATAATCAATTATTTACATTAATTGATTCTGGTAAATTTTTGTAGTATGATAAGTACAGTTTATTAATTAATTGGAGGGAACAATGGGAGAACAGTTCAATTATCAAAACTATCAAGTAAGAAGAAAGATTTTCACCTTTTTAGGAGCAAAGTTTCACGTATATAATCCGAACAAGGAAGTTGTATTATTCTCAAAGTTAAAGGCTTTTAAATTAAAAGAGGATGTCAGATTATATTCAAGTGAAGATATGTCTGAAGAGCTCGTCAATATTCATGCAAGAAAAATCATAGACATCTCGGCAATTTATGATGTATTCGATTCTCAAACCGGGATAAAGATCGGAGCATTAAAACGCAAGGGAATGAAGTCTATGTTCAAGGATGAATGGTTAATTCTTGACGAAAATGATCGTGAAATTGGTATGATTCAGGAAGATAATGTGGGACTTGCCTTGGTGAGAAGATTTTTATTTAATCTGATTCCACAAAGCTTCAATGTTATTATAAATGGGACACTGGTTAGTACATTTAAACAGAACTTTAATCCCTTCGTACTTAAACTAAATCTTGACTTTACTCTAGACAGGGATGGAGTTCTTGATAAAAGGTTAGGCATAGCTGCTGCGATTATGTTGTGTGCAATCGACGGTAAACAGAACTAAGTTAGACGGTTTAATCTATCACTTTCTCTTGAACCAATATGAATTTGTGTATATTAACAGCTGCGATAATTATTAATTATAAGGCATAATTAATAGGGGCTTATTGCCATTGTCATTTGATAGACATATAGCAATAAGCCCCTATTACAATTCATGCAGCATTTTCTTATCACTTGATCTCTAACCTTGTATACGATCAATAAATTCCTGCCTGGTGATCCCCCCATATCGATTTGCAAAATCATCAAAATCTGTATCTTCACAGATCCCGAGACATCGAAAAATCATCTTTATATTTTCTTTGTTTTTATTATTTAATAAATTGCCTCTTAACTTGTGCTTCGGATATTTATTAAAAAATTCTTCTTCCGATATACCACAACTGAGGTAATCAATTCCAAGACTTACTCCACCGTGTGCACCGCTATATTCCCTCATAAAGCCCTTTAATTCTTCAGAGATATTTTCATAAAGTAATTCGACTTGTCCAAAGCCCCATTCGATATATAGTTTAAATTCCCTTTCGGCACTAACAAAACCACTACGTACTAAAAAATCATCTGTGTATAGAGTTTTATGTCGATCCCTTTGTATGATTTTCATACAATTAAAATGAAATTGAATATCTGACGGTATAAGCTTTTTATGAGCTACTATCGAATGAATTCCCCAAATGATCTCATTATCCACACATATTTCCAGATTTCTCAAAGGTATATTCTGCAGTTCCTCCGGTTCCATATCGTCTCGTGTTGTAACAAAATCATACATCCGCACCATAATCGGCTGTGACATTAGCCAGCGTATAGAGTGTTCTTTCGGCAGGGTATCCCATTTCTCTATATCCCTGGTTTTACCAAGGATCAATCCGTAGCAGTAATGAAATCTATCGTATTCGCATCGAAATATATCTCCTGCTTTAAATTTAACTGTCTGATGTTTGGTCTTTTTAATGATATTAATTCGATCAAAATAATCCTCCGGGCATGTTTTCATATACCAGTTCATGAACTCATGAAAATCTTCTCTCGTTCGAATAGCTGATATTCTCTCAAATTCTCCTATTGCAATATCTTTTGAATTTATACCATGGGTTACTGCCATCTGCGTTCCCCCATCATCGCAGAATTTTCCCCCTGTCTGGAAGCCAAATATAAAGCCGGTAGCTGGCATTGACATGACATTGGTAGAGGTTACTGATTTCACATGTCCTTTATTTGTGAGTGGAAAAAGTTTCGCTCTACCCTCCGTCCTCAAGTTTGTATCATATTCTGTATAACTTGCGCCGATAAACTGTCCTTGTTCATCTAAAACATGTTCCTCATATATAATCTTAACAATATTGTCTCCCGAATAAACAAGTGTTGTTCTTTTATTATGCCCATATGTTCTGCTGAAGCAATATTCAACATCATATTCCGTACGTAGTTCCTCTAGACCAAAATAACGCCGCTCCTCATTCGTCAAATCAACAATATATTCATCTGGTACAAAATACTTTTCTGCTGTACTTCTAATCTTCCTCTCAATATTTTTCGCACTTATCTGTTTATCATTCGAATTTACCAACCGTCTTTTATCCATCTCCAACTGCTTCCCACTAAAGCTTTTGAATATTCGATCGACTGCTTCATCATTAATTCCACAATTCCCCCTCCAAAAACAGAACGGATAGAACTTATCTATTTCATTTTCAAACCCTCTTTTTGCGAAAGGTTGAAACGTTGTAAAATACCCTTTATTTTCTGTTGTTTCAAAAACACCGCACATTCCTAATACACCTAATAAAGTGTGTATCTCGGTATTTGTAGCTATCAAAATATTCTCCTGCTTAATCATCTTCACAAGAGCATTCCCTTTGTTATAAGAAGTACACTTGTTAGCTTCCCCTAAAATACAATTTAATATATAATAATCTTCATCACACGGTTCCACCGGTGGTAATTTGATAAACTCCTGCAGATCGAGCATTACATATTCGGGCTGACAAAGGTCCGTCCATTCACCGGGATGCAATTTATTACAGCTATATCGGTTCCAATCCACTTCACACGTTGAGGTATCATCCACTACATCAACCTGATTCAAACTGGTATACAGGCGATAGCCAAACCCGCAGATCGTACAATAAGTGTGATTGTCTTTGCTTCTTTTATGACTAAGTACTGCCTCATGACCTGGCATAGTCACCGCATAAATATAACTCGAAAGTGCTGTTCGATATTCCTTTGCTCTAGTACTTAGGCTATATAAAAATGCTTTTGCTACCTCCTCTAAGGTTGTACTATTTGCCAGTTCCTTTATTCTTACAATAATCTCATTATGTGAAATCGCTGTTTTTTCAAACATGGTTCCATGATCAATACAATACTGATATTGCTCCTTTACAGGAGTGGTTTCAAATAATTTATTGGTATATGGATGTCCACCATAATATTTTTTCAGTAAGCTTAATGCCTTTTTATCCATATCACCCTACCCCCTTTGCCAATTCACAATAATATTCCGTTGCAAATTGTATCTTTGTAGCATTAAAACCCTCTTCTATCGGAAAGATAAAGTAGGAATTATCGAGAGTGGAGAGAACCACACACTGCCCTTTGCCTCGATAATTATACTCGGTATGTATTGAGCTCAATGATATTGAAGAAAAGTATAATGTCTTCGCTTCTTCCTCAGCGTATTCTGTGAAGGTCAGATAAAAACCATCCTGCTTATGTTGTAATACTCCATCACCCAAGTCTATAAAATTCACGGCATTCGGTAATGATTCAATATGTACCCTCACATTCAGTAAGTATCTGTTATCATGAATCTCTCGAATTACCTGTTCCCGTTCCCACTCATACCACTTCGGTATCTCTAATTCCTTCTTTGTACTTAGTTGCTCCATACGACCAAGCTCTGTCATATGCCATCTTTCTCCACAATTCTTACAATACAAATCCGTATTTTCAGAAGCAATCGTGAATTCACTATTGCAAGCCGGGCATTGGTATAAGGCCAGCTCTAGACCGACTGCACGTTTTGGATAGGTGATTCTTTGGTTGGTTTCATATTGATAGGCATATTCATCATAGGTCAGATACTGTTGCAGCTTCTCATTCACTTCCGCCGTTGTAGCCTTCATAAGTTCTTCTCTTGTATATACCTGTGTGATTGTAGCCTCCAACCGAGCTTCCTTACGTATACTAAGATTCCATATCGGGGATTGCAGATAATTACCCTTCATATTAATTACAACAACCGGTACATTTAACGCTTTCGCTAACTTTCCAACTGATTCCGGAAGCTTTGAACTTGTACCAACATTTGCATATCTCGCCTCAGGGTAGAGTACCACGATACCCTTTCGATCAATCACTCTCTTTATATTTTTAACCAGCGCCATATCATTTACAAACTTTCTCGTTCCAAGACAACCGATCTGACGATAACACCATTCTCCATATGCTTCAAAGCCCTCTAGTTCAGAGACGTAATTTGCCCTATGTGGGAATAATGCTAACGGAGTGACGCAAAAGTCCATAAATGCATGATGGCTTCCAAGTACCAGATACGGAGGCTTCAGCCCTTTCATTCGTTCTTTTTGAATTCTAAGTTTCCCTCTCCTCGTCATTATAAAACAATACACCCACATGATTGGCATGATAAACAAGTTCTGCTTTGGTGGTATTTTATTACGATCAAAGGGTTCTGTAATAATTCGTTTTGTCTTTTTCATATTAACCTCCATGATTCAGGTATCATAATTCCTCTCCCGAAATCTATATCGTCTATATCGTTAACTCTTCCCTGTCACGCAGAAGATAATTACGTATAACCGGAATTTTACTTAATAGATAATACAAAATTCCCGTTCCAAGAAAAGAGAAACCGGTCGGGGTAAGGTGAAAGAGTAACATATTATGTACTTCTCTTGTGAGCGGATTATAGATCAAAAATGACATCCCCACTCCTGCTGCCACACATATCAAACCGATCCAGTTGATGCCCTTTGTATAATCATACGCATGGTAACCCGGCAAGAAGAACGCCGAGCGAAGGGATAATTTTTGCTTTCGAACCAGGAAAAAGTCCACAAAGAGAAGCGCCGCGAGTGGAGAGTAGATTGCAGCACTGATGGTCAAGAATGATCCGAAGAAATCAATAATCCCACCCCAGATACATAATACACCGACATACAGTGCTAAGATTAAAATCAGTACACGGTAACTAGTTTTCTTAAAAGAAGATTTTAACATAACTCCATAGATATAGGAGCCCACTGCTTGTGTACCGATATTAGCAAATGCCACGAGCAGAAGAGAACTTATTGCCAGTGCAGGCACGGACAATGTAGCTAACATTACGGTCGGATCATCCACCATCTTGCCGGTTACATATTGCATAGCAATCGCCATAACTGCCCCAACCACCACAAACAATGAACCGGATAATCCCTGTCCAAGCACTCCTGACCAGAATGCAGAGTTTTCATTCTTCGTAAGCCTTGGAACACCGGCCATACCACCCACCAGCGTTATTACAAACGCAAAGTTTGCTTCTATTGATATGATATAAGGTATGATTGAATTTGAAAAACCGGTATCTTTAGGACGATAATTCCATATCACATCAAATGGTACAGCGCTGAATCCTACGATTATTACTACCACACCAACTAGTAAAAGCAAGGGAACAAGGATACGGGTTGTCCACGTTATGGTACCGATTCCTCGATATGCGATAAAGGTTCCAAGCAGCACACACCCGATTCCCAGCACCGGATGCAATGCGTGGGGCAAAGTAATTCCAAATAAGGCAGCCAGATTCGTCATAGAGGATGCAAACAAATCGGCACATACCGCGTACCAGGGGAAATTGATGATTATTATTACAATCGTCATAATCTTCACACCTGTGGATCCAAACACTGAATTTAACCAGATCCATATATCAATTCCATATCGTGCGGATAGAATCACCGGAAGCTGATAGATGGCTAACATCAATATTGCACCGATAAACGCCCCGATCAGCAGCTGTTTAAACCCAACCAATGTAGCTAAGTAGGAACCTTGAGTATAGCTCCATGTTGCAATACAATATCCTGACAATACTAAAAACGCATCCATAAATCCATATATTTTTTCACTCTGAAGTACCGGAACGATTCCGAATACCGCTTCTTTTTCTATCTGTTGATTTACATCATTCTTCATATAATTTTCCCCACCCTCTTATGTATGTTATAGATATGCGCCAGCGATAATTGCAGACAAGCATAATAAAATTATAATAATCGTAATAACATAATCCCGTTTACAAAAGCGTTTTCCAAACTTATACCCCTTGCCCTCCATCATACTAAGGCGCTCCTCGATCATCTCATTCATATGAATTTCATAACTGGATTCTTTGAATTCGCTCATGGTTATCTATCTCATCTCCCTTTCTTTGCATTTACTTCGTCATAAAATGGTGAATTTTGTATTAATTATAGCTCACAGAAATAAAAATTTCTACTGTGTTAACATAAATATATCTAATCTTTCTTATATACTGCGCACTGAAGTTTTGACTGTATTTTCTATATATTAAAAGGCTAATGTAAAATATAATTTTATTTTACATTAGCCTCTCATTAATGCTGTATATACGTTTATCTATGCAGTATTGTATATTATCCTTTTTTTCGTACTAACTTATATTTCTCAACAACAATTCCACTTGCTACAAACATCAAACCCAAGCATAACAAATAATGTTTGTTCACTAAATGGTTTGCTTGCATCGAAAACAAATATACCATTCCAAACTTATTTTCCCCAATTCCATAATTGATTACATAATAGATTAAAGGCACCATATAGGCGAACACAATTTGACCGGACATGGAATATGCGAAGATTCCCAGTCCTCCTAGAAAAACAGCGTTTGCCATTAGGGTATAGACCATCTTACTCCAGGAGAATGCACAGTCTCCAGCGTATAGAACAGTAAATGAAAAAATCCCAATCAGTGCAATGACAAGAATCGACTCCACCGTTCTTAAGATGTGCAAAACCACCATAGGTTCTTTTTTACTGCGTATCAATTCATAGATGTCACGATCCAGTTCCGGAATAAAAACCGGTATCAGAAGAAGTATTCCAATCAGTGATAAATAACATTCAATAATCTTTGCTACCTGTTCCTGATCAAGATGTTCTGTCCCCATCATAACAGGTGCTAAAAAGATCATGAGTAGGCAGACAATTATATGGGGCAACAAGTTATATCTTGTGTTTACGTATAAGATTCTGAGATACCTTTCCATGTGTAAAGCCTCCCCCATTTCGTTTCCATTCAACTACTACTATCGCCATTACAACAATTACTGAACTTACCACTATATAAAATACTCTATTCCTAATTAGCTCAGGCAGTAAGGCTGTGTAACGCTCATGCTCGCCAAGAGCATTAAATCTTGGTATAAGATTCCACCCGGCGTTGATTAAGTCTGCACCCATCCCGGTAAAAATTGATACAAACCAGATTGCTACTGCTACAAATATCGTCAACACACTTCCCGTTAATTCTACAATGAAATAAGATATCGCCGTAACAAACATCATAGTTGGCAGTAACCAGCCAAAGGAGTATTTTAAATAAGCGAAATAATCAGGCGATACCTGTGATGCCTGCGCAATATATATCGCTTGCGTTAATGATAAGCACGAAACTAAAATTAATGGCAGGAACATAACAATTATCATACCTACATATCTTGATAGCACGATGGTCATGGAGGTTCCTTTTTTAGAAAACACAACATCAGAGCATTTGTTTCTCTTATCTCTCAATACTCTTGCGATACTAAAAAATGCAGGTAGAATCCCCAGAATAATCCCCATATAATCACAGAACAATCTGCCAAATGCACCGGTAACATGATCTTTGCTTATCACATCATTATAATCTGACAGTGCCTGTTCATAGGTTCTTGGCTGTCGCCCATGACGTTGTAATGCATTTCCCCCATAATTACTCCCAGCTCCTATTATATGAGCAACTTTACTCATAATCTTCTTAAATTCATCATAACGAAGGCCAGGGCGTACATTGAAATCCTCTGACTTTATCCTCTCCGCCTTACTCTTTCCTGTTAAGGATGTGAGGTATTCCTCCATCTTGCTCTCATCTTTTTTTGACAATATAACTTCTTTATAAAACCCATATGGATAAGATGTGTAATGACCCTGGCTATGTTCAAATAATAAGTCCCTCACAGTTCCCTCCATAATAATATCCTTATCTTTTGAATAGGTAGTACCATAGTCTAACTGCCCGGGCTGAGGTTTTTTAAGGGAGGTATCCTCCCCCATCTGTGTTACATAGAATAGAAAAAGTAGGATGACATAGGCATAGAATATAATGCTTCTTAACCACATCTTACATTCCTGTTGTATTAATCTTGCCAGCATCCCATTTCTCCCCCTTTCCACTCATAAGATACAAATATCCATCCTCCACATTTGGCTCCACTTGAACCGCCCCATCAAACGGAGCTTTATCACTCAGAAAACGAATCTCTACCTTACTGCCCTTGGTTAGAACTCCTGTTACGATATACTCCCGCTTTGCTTTTTCTAAATCCGTCTTTGATATCTCTGCGGTATAGACCTTTCCTTGCGTATTCTTTAAAAATTCACTGACTGTACCCACGAAACACAATCCGCCTTCCTCCAGAATACCGATATTTTCACATGTCGCCTCAATATCACCGACGATATGTGTAGACAAGATTACAATCCGTCCCTCAGCAATCTCGCATAATAAATTACGAAATCGAACCCGTTCTTCCGGATCAAGTCCGGCGGTAGGCTCATCAACAATCAAAACTTTCGGTTGATTTAGTAATGCCTGTGCAATACCTAGTCTCCTTCTCATCCCTCCGGACATGGCTCTGACCTTAGTTTTAAGATTATTCTGAAGATTGACATCCTTTAGCAATTCGGGTATACGTTCCTCTCGTTCCCTTTTGGTTAGTCCCGACAGTGTCCCCAGATAGTCCATTGCCTCATACACACTCATATTGCCATACATAGAAAAGTCCTGTGGTAGATAGCCGGTGATTCCACGAATATCTTTACTATTCCTGATATCGTTTCCGCATATTGTAATACTTCCGCTCGATGCTCTTGTTAATGTAGCCATAATCTTCATCAGCGTCGTTTTTCCCGCTCCGTTTCTCCCTAACAACCCGAACATTCCTGCTGGAATTGTCATTGTCACTTCCTTTAGTGCTTGCTTTTTACCATAGTACTTATTCACATTATTAAGAATAATCTCCATCCATAAACCTCCTCATTACTATCGATGCCCATAGTATACAGTTTAATTCTCTACTTTTTCCCTATGGAGATTTATTTAATATAAAAATAAGCACATACAACGGCACCGCCCTCAATCGAATTCATAAGATCAAGATTACCTCCGTGTTTTTTACACAGGGTTTGACATATCGTCAAGCCCAAACCATAGTGGTCCTGATCGGTTGTAAAGTAAGGTCTGTTTCCATTTTCTAAGGCTTCTTTCGTAAATCCGGCTCCGTCATCCCTGATATATACATATAGCTTATCCCCTTCCAGTTTGGGTATTATCTGAATCATTGACTTGGCATAACGCAGTGCGTTTATAATCAGATTGTCCATAACCTCAAGGATCAAATTCTCATCACATTGAAGTAACACGTCTACATGATTATAATCCAGTATTATTTGAATATAGTCATTTGATAAAGGTGTAATATTATGCTGTAATTTAACCATAAGTCCTTCAAAGGAGTAATTATTTTTACACACTTCCCATTCTTCTATGGTGTGAATCTCCTTCATCGTATCTGAGAATCGCTCCATACGAATTATTTGGTTATCCAGCAGTTGCAATGTTTCCATCAACTTCTCCTCTGATATCTCCCCGGAAGGATAGAATCTAGAAAGTATCTGAATATAACCTTTCATTACGGTAAGCGGTGTTCTGATATCATGAGCAAATGCCGCGTTTAATTCTTTTTGTGACTCCATCAGCTCCCATAGATTTTTCTTATTATCCAATAGTTGAAGACGCATTCGGTTAAACACCGTGCATATCTCACCCATTTCATCCCTGTTTAGGTAGCCGCTGTCAAAACTCAAGTCATCCCTACCAAGATACTGAATTTGAGTCTGCAGAATCCGAATTGGTTCCTCCAGTTTCTTCTTATAAAAGAGATGGCTTACACATGCAATAGCAATCACAGCACATGCTATAATCAAGATATTCTCAATATGATTTAACAATTCCAATTGGCTTAGTGTGGTATTAGGAATCTGTATATTCTGTCTGAAATACTCTGATCCATAACCCGAATAGTCTACAACATCATCAAACCCATTTACCTGATATATGATGTGTCTCCAATTTTCAAAAAATAGCCTGATAACCAGACTACACAAAAGGGCTGTTACCAGCCCAATAAAGATATACATAAATAACGCCTGTCTTAATAGCAGATTCGTTATATCACATCTTTTTTTTATACGATTTATTATATCCATCGATAACCAACTCCCCAAACAGTCTCAATATATTCTTTCTCACTCCCTCTGCCAAGCTTACCTCGTATTCTGCGTATATGTTCTGTAATAATCGCGCTATCACCGTCCTTATCATAGCCCCATAATCTTTCATAGATTGCTTCCTTATCAAAGATTCGCCCTCTGTGACTACTTAAGAACTCAACAATATCAAACTCTGTTTTCGTAAGCGGAATCATTTTATTCTCAACCATAACCGTCCTGTCATTATAATTGATCAAAAAATCTCCGGATAAAAATATATTCTTTTTCTCTCTGCTCCTCTCTTCTCGACGAAGATGTGCCACTACTCTAGCATATAATTCATCTAAGCTAAATGGCTTTATAATATAATCATCTCCTCCGGCCATCAACCCATTAATCTTATCCTGCTCTTCCACCTTAGCAGTGAGAAATAGGATTGGGATATTCACTTGAGAACGTATTCTTTTACACACTTCAATTCCATTCATTTCCGGCATGTTAATATCCAGTAATATAAGGTCTGGGGATATGGCCATCTGTTCCAGCGCTTCCAATCCTGATGATGCGGTATAAATCAAATAGCCCAATAACTCAAAATAATCCTTAAGCATTTTACAGATATCTTTGTCATCATCTACAATCAATAATTTGTATTTCATTCTCCGCTCCCTCTATCAACTTAGCGTTATATATATTCTCTAAATTACATGAAACTTCTCTACAAAATCTCTATTTTAAGAATACAGAGACAATGTAATCCCGCAAAAACAGTGGTGAATGTTATGAAAGTGGTAGGGCTAAGTGTCAAAATTCAAAATAATAGGAAATGTTTGCATGAGTAAAGATAAAATTATCTAAACTGCTAATATACATCTTTAAATTTATTCATCTGGTTACGACTTCTCCATTCTCTTATCAAAGATGTTAAAAGAAGGCATATGCAGGCGATAGCTACAACGATTAGAACATTAAATTGAAGCACCCCTTCCTTCCCAATCAATCTTTTTACAACCATATTTATAATGATAAATCCAAATAAAGAAATCGAAAAATAAATTAGAAAGTATAATGAGGTTACCGTTTTATTGAATGCATACTTTTGATTTATGAATGTTACAAAAGTACTTGAACAAGCTATAGTTAACATCAAGCTAAACATAAACGGTTTACTGATATAGAATAATCTGTTTGTAAATGCGTCCTCAGTAGGATCAACTAATGCAATTAAAAACAAGCACGGCAACCCTAACGCAACCACAATAGAAGCTGTCAGTAAAAATTCTATTAAATAATCTATCAGCCTTTTTCTAGGACAATTCTCAATTAATTCATCACAGAATTTGTTGTAGTCCTTACCGACAACTGATACCGCATCTTCGCCCCGTTCTTGATTTTCTAACAGCATACCGGCAAGATCTAATTTTATCTCTTTCAAAACTTTTGTGTTAACGCCATTTGCATAAATATAATTTAACATTTTGATATATAATCTCTTATTGTCTCTATTTAACTGAGACTTAATTTTTCTTACCTCACTCATTGCTTCCCCTCCCCATTTACAATTGAGTTAACACTTCGTTCTAATCTATTCCACTCATTAACAAACGACTCTAATTCATCTCTCCCCTTCTCAGTAAGAGCATAGTATTTTCTCTTTGGTCCGAGTGGAGAGGGTTTCAGCTGTGCTGATATCACATCCTGCTTTTCTAATCTGATCAGAAGTGGATATATCGTTCCTTCCGTGATATCTACAAAGCCTTTTTTCTTTAAGCTTTCTAATATTCCATAACCGTACGTACTTTTCTGTTCAATAATTTGCAGGATGCATCCCTCAAGGATTCCTTTTAATATTTGAGTTTTATCCAATACATCACCTCTTCTTTTTACTATATTGTATTACAAGGTATATGTATATTGTATTGCAAGGTAGGTATGAAGTCAATATACATTTCCAAAATTTACTATAATTATTCACTTAACCGGAAAGTGATCTTGCGAGTAAAATTTCTGGCATGCCTAAGATTCGCTATCTACCCCTCCCTATCTAGATGCACTAAATAACGAACATAAAAAAGGTACTCCCAGCCTATAAAGACTGGGAGCACCCATACATTTGATTTAATATTACTCTATGATATATGCTTTAACGATTTCACCATAATATGCAGTATGATAATCTCTGTTTGCACCGTGGAAGGTACTATCTACGTCTTGAGGATAATATTTTGTGTTATTCTCTTCTGTCATAGCACTTGCCTCTTGCTTCTGCTTATATACCACCTTACATTCAAGCGTAAGGGGAAGTTCTTTGATTGCAGGTACGGATACTTCATCCGATTCCACAAGGGTTAAGCCAAGATCTTTTACCTTATCCATGTTATGTCCCGATTTTGTTCCACACACGCCGAGAATCTTTTTATCATATTCTCCATATGGAATATTAATCGTGAACTCACCATTTTTATCAAGCAACTGTTTAGTAAAACGATTTTCTCTAACAAACACCGTAAAAATTGGTTTTGTCCACTCAATTCCTAAGGTACCCCAGGATATAGTCATAGAGTTCACTTTATCATCTGCCTTAGTTGTTAATAAAACACCGCTCTTTAGCTCATTCAATATCACATTTGCATAGTCTAAAACTTCTATCTCTTTTTTCATTTTACTGCCTCCTAGTTGTTACATTGACATGCTCATTAATTAATTGATCTGTTAACCACTATATTCAACTATATCTTACTTGAAACCTTAAAGTCAAACAGAATGGTATAATAGTCTATCTCCTGCACCTTACAGATAAGTTACTAATTCGTCCAACGATATTCTCGTCTTACTATGTCTATCTATATCTGCTTGTGGCTCATTACTATAACCAACCGCTAATATATTAATGGGTTCCAGATTTTCTGGTAGCTCTAGCTCCTGCTTTAAAACATCAGCTTTAAAATAACAGATCCAAACTGTGCCTAAGCCTTGTTCGGTAGCCTCGAGCATCATATGATCTGTTAAGATAGATGCATCAATATCTGTTGTGATCATTCCATCCATTGGTCTTTTCCAAGCTTTTGACTTATCTGCACATACAACGATAGCTACCGGTGCTTTAAAAACATTCGCTGCTTTCCCTAATTTCACTAGCCCATCCTCACTCTGTACAACGAATAACTTTACAGGTTGCGCATTTGCGGCAGTAGGTGCTACATGTGCAGCCTCCAAAATTTTATTAAGTTTTTCCTTTTCTACGTTCTTATCTGCATATTTACGAACAGAAAAACGCTTCTTGGCTATATCCAACACTGACATAAATAACCTCCTTAAAATATACTTACACATACGTTAACTTGATTTACGTTTCTTATCAAGTATGCACTTTTTGGTAACCTAGTTACCAAAAGGTAAGTTATAATTGCATTTCGGGTACTACTCTTTTTCCAGAAATACCATGTCAAAGCCTTCTCCTGTGGCTTTCACTTGGAACTTCTTATATCCATTCCTTTCATAAAGTCGGATATTTTTCTCGCTTTGAGAACTTGTAAATAGCTCTTTTCGTAAATTTGGATTTTCCGCTTCTATATGCTGAAGCAGCTTTGTTCCAATACCCTGACCCCTATGAGAGGGATTAACCATAAGCTTACCGATGTATAACGTGCTGTTGTGAACTCTGCCACGAACAGAGCCTATTATCTTACCGTTTTCATCTACGGCTTTATAAAATACTCCATTATGATATTCATTTGTCATTTCTTCAATAGTTTGGATCAATGGCTGAATACGAAAATTATTATGAAGTATCGCTTCACTTTGATATGCAAGATACTGTAGTTCTAAAATCTCAGGTAAATCATCATAACCAACATGTACTATTATCATATTTTCGCCCCCTTATATCATGAATATTCTTATTTTTTTATCTTGACAGTTATCAATAATAAATTGTATTAACGGAATAACTATTTTACATCATCCAATCAAATTACTTTTCCTTTTTGCCGAGTAAATT
This sequence comes from Variimorphobacter sp. HTMS_6, assembly GCF_059717775.1. Lineage (NCBI taxonomy): Bacteria > Bacillati > Bacillota > Clostridia > Lachnospirales > Lachnospiraceae > Variimorphobacter > Variimorphobacter sp. HTMS_6. Next base: position 41,426 of record NZ_AP046094.1, on the reverse strand, counting down.
TCGCTTAATACTTTAATACCAATTATATCATCTCGTTATTAAGCTTGATACTACCCTCCATCAACTTACGAGCTATTTTTTTATTCTCAACTAAGGCTGAAACAATTGCCGTTAAGAAAAAGACATAAACCAATAATACTATCGTGATGATCAATATGCCAACTGTCCCGCTATGGAAGAAGGTAAGAGAAATCGTGATTAGCGATAGAATCATTAATAATAAAAACTCTATAATAATCACAGGAAACCAAATTGCGTAGAATCTTCTATGCCATGTTATAAATTTCTGCTCTGACCATCCCTTTTTTCTATGTTTGTTATTATAGTTTTTATTCAATGCCTTTATTATGTTTTCATCGAGTGTACTTCCGCTACGTCCTTCCAATATTTTTACAACAACACATCCCGAAAAACCAAGTAATATAATCATTACCAGCACTGGCCATATGTCTACTAAGCCAAGCATCAAGGCAATGTTCAGCTCATCCAATACAATGCTTATTATGACCCCTACAATCCATATCAACGCAATTATGATATTTCGCTGCTTCTTATTAAATTGTGATGATTGCGGACGGAGTTTCGATTTATTGTAAAAGCTATTAATCTCTGCTGCAATAATACCTGTTACAAATCCAATTAAATATATAACATTAATTTTGTCATGCATTATACTCTGTATCGTACCTGTCAATTTATGTATAACTGCATTTGCAGCAAAAAACAAGAGTAGAATCGATGCACCATACATTACAAGTGAGAATATATTAAATATCTGTATGTAAGGGAATAGTGCATTCACATAGTCCTTGCAAAATACATTAATATTTTTACCAAATATATCTTCACATGACTTGCTATCTTTTTGAGCACACAGTACAATATCTAATAATTCTGATATTGCATTATCATAATCCTCAGGTGTAAACGGATATTCTTTTAAAATATTTTCAATTTGAATAAAGCACTCTTTATAGCTACCCTCTAGCTGATGTACATAGTTCTCATAATCCTTATTCACTCTTCTTATTCTCCCTCTCGTCAAATATTCGATTCGCAATTCCGGTTATTAGTTGATATTGTAGGATAAAATTCTCCAAATACTCTGTTCCATCCTTCGTTATTGAGAAGTATTTTCTTTTGGGTCCTAACGGAGACTTACCAACCCTGCAGGAGATCATGCCCCTTTTCTCCATTCTAGTTAAGACCGGATATAACGTTCCTTCTATTAAATTATGAAAACCATGGTCTGATAACTTAGAAAGTATTTCATAACCATATGTTTCGCCATTACTAATAATGGATAAAACGCATCCTTCCAGTATTCCTTTCAGTAATTGTGTATCTTCCACAGTCACCATCCTCATTTCATTGACTACTTGGTTATAACAACTAGTAAGATAATAAACAATATACTTGGTATTGTCAAGTAGTATAGAAAAATTTGGATGTACTTTATCAGTAGTTCCTATAGCATACAAAAAGATAGGTAGTTATAGCCTCTACCTATCTTTTTGCATCCAACAGAACTCAACTTAAATCTCATTATAATTAAGCTTCTAATTCTCTCATTATAATAACCATCAATCAATATACACCCAAGATTACGGTAAGGCCTTAACTGCAACCAGCTCCCGATACCCTCTACTTCCAATCGGCTCTAACTGAATTCTTGGATTCTCTTCATCCCACTGATATCCTCTGGTTTCCGGGTCAAAGCGCTTAATCGCCTCCTGCACACCGTCAATTGCTGCACAGTATTCCTCCTCCATAAAAGGTTCTCCTTGAAATAGCAGGTATACTGCTTCCGGTAATATAATTGTATCAAAACCAACCGGAATAATTCCATCATAATCAACGGACACTTCTACCCCCTGAACGTACTCACTTGTTCCGGGTAATTGATAGCTCTTTGGTAACCACATACATACAGGTTCCCCGCTAATCGAAGGGATACTTGTTAAAAGCCCCCATATATCACAGCCCACTTCCTCACAGTAAGCAAAATAATCTTCTGCTTTAATTCCTCGTTTAATTAATACTTTCCTTTCCGGTTTCTGAACGATCTGAATGTACACGTCTGTCTCCTCCTCAATACGTTTATGGTTTCTTCGAATCTCATTATAAATAACACCATAGGGGATAAATAAGTAGATAGGAATCGGATGCTTTGCATATTCCTTCGGATTACAGCCAAACTCACGCCGGAACGCTCTTTGATAACCTTCCACACTCTGAAATCCCAGTTCAAATGCGATATCGGTAACGGACCTTCCATCATCTCTTAGCTTCAGCGCAGACTTTGATAACTTTATTCTTCTGATGTAGTCTGCCGGCGTTAATCCGGTATAATCCTTAAACAGACGATGAGCATACCACGGGGAATATAAGGAAACCTTTGCTAACGCTGCCAATGTAATGTCATCGTCCAAATGTTCATTAATATAATCCTGCATCCTTTGAACTGCTTCAATCTTCTCATGCATGCATTTGCACCCCACTTTTTATTCCCATTTAAATAATTTTACCGAAGCAGTGATACATGACACTGCTACTATTAATGTAATAATAACAGAAATTGTAATATTGTGAAGCGGTAATCCTAATGTTGCAACTTTCATATTCTTATTCCCATGATAAGATTTTGACCTCCTCTCCATTATTAATATTTCTTGCATAATCGATCCTCCTTTGTGAATCCATTGTAATCATACAAGAAAATATTTACTCGACTTTTTTTGCTTTCTTCACTTACTACGGAATTAGTCGATGTAGGTCTCTTGGAAATAAAGTTGATAATCGCACGTTATCTTGCTCCAGTAATTTAGCCGTAAAGCGTTCTAACCCTAAACCCAATCCACCATGAGGTGGCATGCCATATTTATGCATCATCAGATAGCTTTCAAATTGACTGATATCCATCCCTCTTTTTTGCATCTTTTCGATTTGCTCTGTATAGGAATGGATTCTTTGACCTCCTGTTGTTACTTCAACCCCACGAAATAACAAATCATAGCTTAGCGTTTCTTCTCTGTTTTCCATATTGTCCATCGCATAAAACGGGCGCTTTTTACTGGGATAATGTGTGACAAATACAAACTCACTTCCCGTCTCCTCTTTGATCAGGTTGCAGAGTAATTTCTCTTCTTCCGGCTCCATATCCGTCTCATTTATAATTTGTCGTTTATATCTCCTCGCAACCATTTCCTTTCCCTCGCTAAACTTCACTGCGGGAATTTCATTGATAATCGGCACATTCACCTTTAGTAATTGAATTTCATCGCTGTAATGATGTTTGATATACTTAACGACATCTTGTAGCATCTTGGTTTCCATCTGCATGATATCTTCGAACTCGCGAATATAACCCATCTCAAAATCAACACTCGTATATTCGTTCAAATGTCGCGAAGTATCATGCTTTTCTGCTCTGAATACAGGAGCAATTTCATAAACTCTTTCATAAACTCCAACCATCATCTGCTTATAAAATTGTGGACTTTGTGCTAAATAAGCTTCCTTCTCAAAATACTTTAATGAAAAAATGTTAGCTCCACCCTCGGCACCGGCATAAACTATCTTAGGAGTTCGAATTTCCGTAAACCGTTCCTTCCTTAGAAACTCGCGGATTCCGAATACAATCCCCTCCTGCAGTTTGAATATCGCTCTCTGTCTTTCATTTCGCAACGTAATAGGTCTAAAATCAAGTAGCGTTTCAATCGAAGTATCTACATATTTATTATTAATAACAACCGGACTTTGCTCCTCTGGCTTTGATAGGATTTCTACATCCAGTAATTGAAGATCATAGCCCGATTTCGAACGTTGCTCTTCTTTTACGTATGCTGTGATATCCACACAGCTTTCTTCCACTAACTCTTCTAAAGAGAAGTTTGAAAATTCAGATGAATAAATACACTGCACTACTGTTCTCTTAGTTCTCACTAACACAAATGCGAATTCAGTCATTTTCCTGATTTTATAAATACTGCCCTGTAATTTAACCTTCTCACCTATATGATATTTTATCTCTTCGGCTTCTACCGCCATTTCTATCTTACCAATTATTCTTCTTATCATCTTTTATTCCTCCTGGATTTATAATTTTCGTGCAAAATTCAAATCCATAAGGACATAATCTATATGCCCCATGCGATCACAACCTTTCCTCTATAACAAAGTAGGTCTGCTCTTATATAATTCAGCCCTGCCCTTTCGCAATACAATTCTATCTTTAGATACAAAAAGAGCCACACTAGTAAAATAAATTACCAATGTGGCTCCTACTATAGACTATCCACATAGGCACAACACTTTAAGCGCTTGCACCTATGATTCATCACAGTTACAAGCGCTATAAATCGTCGTCCCTATTCAACAAACTAACTTGTTGATTCTGATTCATTACAGCTACCTCCATATATTATTGGATGAAATATATCACATAACTTATGAAACATCAAGTGAAAATGTAAAATTCATATTAAAGGTTAAAATTCGATCTCATTAAACATAGTTCCGTCTAGCGTCTTTATCTGAAATGTTTGTCCTTCTAAAACACCATAAGTATTCGGATTATTCTCTTTCGGCATGGAGATCGATCCTGGATTAATTACATAGATATCTTCTTTTTTCTCCGCTACCGGTATATGCGTATGTCCATACACGAATAAATCACCACTGCTAAGTTTAGGTAGATGATCCGGTCCGTAGATGTGACCATGGCTTAAGAATATTCTTCTACCTTCATATAAAATTGTAGAGTAATCTGACATAACAGGGAATTCCAGAACCATCTGGTCAACTTCCGAATCACAATTTCCTCTTACCGCTATAATTTTATCCGCGTAGGAATTTAATAATACCGCCACTTCTTTGGGATTGTATCCTTCCGGTAGTGGATTTCTCGCACCGTGATATAGCTCATCGCCAAGAATGATGATATAGTCTGCTGCTTCCTTTTCATATTGCTCAAGTGCCTTCTTTAAATAATGTAACGAACCATGTATGTCAGATATAAAAAATAGTTTCATGTTGTTCCTCCTTGCAATTTCAAAATACAATTCTTTTCCATCATATACTATTTTAAAAAAAATTCAAAGCAATATGTGATGGGCAAGATTAATTTTTCACTACATCAGGATTATTTTTTAAAACTTAAACTTTTTGCCGGACATTCAACAATGCAGTGTCCGCATCTTACACATTTCTCATCAATCCAGTTCCAAACTTTTGCTTTGTTATCAACTGTAATTGCTTTTGATCTGCACCTTTGACATTTACCACAATACAGGCACTTATTTAAATCGTTATGTAGGTCTCCTTTAATTCTCTTTGCAATATTAATAAAAAAATTGTTCATGCCATTTCTCCTTGTATGCAATCTTATATGATATTCATCAGGTAATAGTTAAGTAAATTCATATAATGCGATATTGTTTCTCGGAAACTATATTATCAGTATATTTGAGAATTGTCAATATAGTTTCCAAGAAACAATATATATTTACGGAATTGTAGGATATGTGTTATACTTTTGATAACGCATATTGAATATTAAGGAGGAGTTAGTATGTCAGGTAAGTTAGATCAAACCAATAAGACTTTGAATAATGAAGATAAACTTGAACTTGTTCACGAGATAAAAAAACAATTTACTGATTTGCTTATGATGCATACATCCGGAATGGAAGATGAAAAGCACTGGGTATTATCACATTGCAGCAATCCTGTATTGTTTGAAAGAATCAGTGACATGACCATCGTTATGCTGCATGTACTTGACGCGGTCGGAAGGCTTGAGCCCGTCAATAGTATAACCATATCGAAGGACACCAATATTCCAAAAGGTACCGTATCAAAAATAATACCCAAATTACTTTCAAAAGAGTTTATTATAAAGGAATCTTTGCCCGATAATAAAAAAGAATCAATTTTTACTATAACACCACTTGGTAAAGAACTTTTTTACCTTCATCAGACGATGCATGAACAAGCAAATTTAAAGATAAATGAGTTTTTGATAAATTATGATTCTTCCGAGTTGCAATTTCTCATTCAGTTATTAAATGATTTCAGTAATACTGTTTTGTTAAATAAGAATGGAAAAGGGTGAACATTCTATTCAGTAGCAATATAGATATCCATATGAGTGATACCATCTCTCTCATACTCTTTTTCAAAACATGGTAAAACATCTTTCAATTGTCTATGTTTCAGGCCGTTTATATCCATATAGCGCATCAATGTTTTATACGCATTCGGTATCAATGTGAATGGTGCAGTAAATGGATTTTTAATTGTGATGACTGTGTATTTTTGAGTTGGTTGTGTAATAATCTCGGAATCAGTTGCATTGAAATCTGGTGGCAAAATGCAAGCAGCTGCATAGCCGTGCATGTGATATACATTAACTTGCTCTTGGGACACATGAGGAAAATCCCACCCAATTATCTCAGGCTGTTTCATTCCATTACCCTCTGCCCATTCCTGAACATGTCTTTTGGCATCATCTTCCGGCTCAATACTGATAACCGCATATTGGACAAAACGAAAAGAAGGTACACTTTCTACACGAATATTCGTGTAAGCATCATTGTCAAAGCTTACATCTTGCATCAATAAATCATCCAATGTACAGGAAAATAATTTAGCTAGTGCCATGGCTTTTTCCATCTCAGGAAAAGCGCCATCCATCTCCCATTTTGATATCGTCTGCCTCGACACACCCATCTTTTCTGCTAACTCTTCCTGTGTCATTCCTTTGTGTAATTTTCTAAGAAACTGCAAGTTCTTTCCGAAACTCATATCAACATCTCCTTATATATTTGATAAAGATATTATAGCTAATGCGATATAAGAAGTACACCAACCTCCATGCGCTGCCTCGATAACTTATGCTACCTGAAGTTGCAATCCTTATCTATTCTCTACAGCATTATACAGATAATTAATAAAATAACTGTAACAAAGGCAAACCCAAATGTCTTCCAATACTTATAATAAAGAGCTTCTATGATGGCGTATAAAGCAAATATACTAGCACATAAAATAAATAGATTTCGTATATAACTATGGAACAAATAACTGATCATTGCACTTCCAAAAAATAAGATTCCAGCGATTAGCATAGCAGTTACTTTGATTTTTATTTTTCTATTATCAACATTCTTAGGTATCTCGCCATGTTGCTTTCTAGCAAATTCCAATCCGTTTTTACGAACTAAATAGGAACTGTTTGTGAGTATCTGCATCATCCCGAATGCAAGAAAAAGTGCTCTTATAATTTCATGTCCCCAACTCATTTTATTACCTCCTCACCCATGTTCGCTATAATCCTATTTAACATATTCCTTAGCTGCTCCGATTCATCACTGCTAAAACCTTTTAATGCATATTCGTTAATAAAAATACCTTTGCTTTCTAACTCTTTCACAATAACTTTTGCCTTAGATGTCAATCTAATAATGAAAGCTCGTTTATCTATGCTATTAATAACTTTTTCAACATAACCTTTTTTATTAAGCAATTTAATAATTTCTCCTGCGGTAGCCTTATCACTGGATAGTTCATCCGCAATTTGCTTTTGCGTTAATTGATCTTTTTCTGATAAGAGTTTTAAAACTGCCCACTGTGAGGTAGTAATTCCGTAATCCTCTAAATTTTTATCCATACTTCTCTTTATAAGTCTGGTACTGGCTCCGAGTAAATACCCTAAAGAATTCTTAATTTCCACATTATCACTCCTTATACAATCATTCAAAAACGCATATAGTAAGTATACTTACTAGTATAAGTTGTTCGTATTGTGAATGTCAACCATATTTTGTTAATAAAACTATATTAAGCAACAATTTTATTCTTTTCTTCGATGTTTGATACATATTAAAAGCACCCTTAATCTCACAACTTTTCGTTGTTGATGTAAGGGTGCCAAACAATACAATAGCACTGAACTAATTTCGCATTACTTTACAATATTAACTGTTCCTTCTTTTCTTGGAGTTGCTGCCGGAGCAGGCATACTGCTATATCCCAGTGCAGCAGAGCCGGATACCTCATAATCTTCCGGAATGCCCAGCTCTGTAAGAATACTTCTTACCTTAGGGTCCTTACCAAAGTAAGCTAATATATGAATCCAACAGGAACCGATATTAAGTGAGTTAGCTGCTAAAAATATATTTTCAAGCGCCACAGCACAGTCAGCTTCAATTGTTGCCGCATTTTTATCATATGAAGTTATAATTACTGTCGGCGCATTATAAAATGGGTTAAAATTCGGATTGCTACCTACTTTTCTAAAACGCTCTTCTGCAGAATTAAGCATCTGTTCTTTAACAGCAGAAATCAACTGATCCATTTTCTCTTTATTCTGAATAACAGTAAAATGCCACCCCTGTTTTCCCATTCCGCTTGGAGCATATTTCGCTGTCTCCAAAAGTATATTTAAGTTCTCATCAGATATCTGCTCCTCTGTGAAGGATCGGACGCTCCTTCTTGTTAAAATGTTCTGAATTACTTCGTTCATAAACATTCTCCTTTCAAATAATGAATTAATATCTTGTTAATTGCGCTTCAACCATAAGTATTATTTTGACTAATCTATAAATTTATTTTATAATTAGCACACAAGTTACTGTATGATTTTTCAATTCAACGTCATAATAACAGTATTTTCAATTTGAGTCCAGATAATTCTTTTTATCAATCCAATAACTAAAAGTTATAGATTAAACATACCCAAATTTCAAATTATCACAAGAAAGTAGGATGTATAATGAACTGGCAGCAGTTAGAATATTTTAAAACAATCGCAGAGACAGAGAACTTTACTGAAGCTGCGGACAATCTATCGGTATCACAACCAGCCTTAAGTAAGGCAATTGCCAAACTAGAGGAAGAATTAACAGTACCATTATTTGAAAAGCGTGGTCGAAATATTCGTTTAACCCGTTATGGAAATGTATTTCTTAAGCATACAAAAGCTGCACTGAGCGAAATAGAATATGGAATTAATGAACTGAATGAGATGATTAATCCTGATAGCGGAACGATATCCATATCTTCTCTCTACACGACAGGAACCAGACTGATACCGGAAGCGGTTGGTGAGTTTTTAGATATCTATCCCAATATCAAATTTGAATATTGCATGGAAAGAATAGAAAACATCCTAAAAGGTTTGGTGAATGGGCAGTTTGATTTGGGCTTGTATGATGATATTGATGATAATATCTCAATTAGAGATGTCGAGTCCATCCCAGTAAAACAGGATGAGCTTGTCATTATTGTGCCCAAAAATCATCCACTATCTGATAAAACAGAAGTATCTCTACTAGATCTTAAGGATGAGAATTTTATATTTTATTCAGAGAAAATCAAAGCAAAAGTAAGTACTTTTTATGAAAGTCACGGATTGACGCCCAAGTCTATTCTTAAGCCCAATGATAATAGCATGGTGGTTATCGGCTTTGTAAGTGCCGGCCTGGGGATATCGATTGTCCCACACTCCACCGTTATCAAAGCGGAAGATATCTCTGTTTTAAGAGCCAAAGAAAAACCCTGCCATAGAACGATTTATTTAGGATGGAAAAAAAGTGCAGACTTGTCTTCCTCTGCGAAGTTATTCAAGGATTTTTTGGTTGAATTTATTGTTAGAAACAAATGTTAACACAGATGCTACAACTTCATCTTGTGATGGATAAAACCTCCCAAGAGAAATATCCTGAGAGGTAAAACCTATTACTTTTCTAAAAAGAACATGTATTACTTTTTGTATGCAATCGCATCGATCTGAACATGCAAACCATCCGGCCCCCCAATATGCGCAAATTCTGTCTGTATTGTTTTTCTTGCAGGGTAAACACCCGCAAAGCGTTCCTTAAATACCTTTTCCATAACCGGAATATTCCAGGCATCCTTCAGCAACACATCCATTTTTACTACATTTGCCAGAGATAAATTTATCTTTGACAAACGCTTCTCCATATCATTTAATGCTCCATGAACCTGGTCTTCAACCGTGGCACCTACATTCCCCACACAAAAGCTGAGAAACACAAAATCACCGGCCTCCACAATTTCTGAATATGCAAACTCTTCATTCACGTTCGTTCGAATAATACTACTCATAACTCTCCTCCATCCATTCCTTATTATAGTCTTAACACGGTACAGGAAATATAAGTTCCAAAATAAACTTGAATTGATTCTTGCTTCTTTTATCAATTCTTTATTATGTTACCTATCTCCCTCCTATACTCCAAATATAACAAAAGAAGTGTGACATCTGTATGTCACACTTCTTCATAATGTTTTAACATTTCGTTACAATGCAAGCAGATTCTTTCAATTAATTCCGGCGGATCAATAACTTTGACCTGATTTCCCAAAGCTAATAATGACCCATACCAAAAATGTTCATTTTCCGGTACAGTCATCTCATATAGAAATTCTCCGCCATCCATTTCTTCAATAATTATTCCATTCAAGTATTCCACACATTTAGCCCTAGCGCTATTATTACACAGTAACTTCACTATGATATTTTTTTGCTTATGCTCGGACTGTTCCCAACTTCTTTTTGCCTCTGCCACACTATGTAACCTGCTATTCTTCTCTCCTGTAAGAGTGAGTGTTCCCATTCTCAATAGTTTAAATATTCGGTAATCCTCATATTTTGGATAGTAGCATAATAGATACCAGTTATACCATTTATACATAACAGCAACCGGCTCCACCTCATGCTCTTGTTCTTTGTTATCCGCATTTGTATATGAAAATTTGACTTTTTGTCTTATGTTAATCGCTCTTTGCAAAAGAATTAATTTCTCATTGGTATTGCTGTTTTCCTTAAGCGCTCCAAAATCCAACACAATATCAGTATTACAATCCGGGGCAATCGCCTGCATTTTTTCCAACGTATCATTTAGTTCTTTATCATCAAATGCCGTTTGCAAGCCTTGTAATGCCATCTGGATATACGAATGATCGTTTCCACTCATTAGCTGTCGGTCTAATTTATATGAGTCAAGTATTTCATATCCTCCGTCTGCTCCATAATAGGTAACCACAGGAATCCCAGCTAAGGAAAGTGTGTTAATATCCCTCATTACCGTCCTGGTTGAAACATCAAATCGTGCGGATAACGTCTGGGCTGTAACTCTTTTATTTGAAAGCAAATAATTAGTAATTGCAAGCAATCTCTCAATTTTCATTCGATATACATTTCCTCTCTGGAAATATTCTTTTACTGCTGTAGTCAATGCAGCACAGAGTAACTCATGATGCATTTATAATCAATACCTACTTTCACAATAAGCAAGAAATTTTTGTAACTATATAATAACATTCATTACATTTAATTACAAACACAGAAAATTATCTTAATTTAAACCCTATTACTTCTTAACGTTTACAAAATTACAAAACCTACTCTGTTTTGATAACAGTTCAGCCAAGCTCCCCTTCTCCGCAACAACACCATCTTCCATATATAAAATCTCATCGTATCTTCCCAATATATCTGCACTCATATTATGTGTAATTGTAATCAGCGTCAGATCCTCCAATGCAAGCAGGCTACTTTCAATATCATAAGCAGTCTGCATATCAACAGCTGATGTTCCTTCATCAAGGATAAGAATTGGTTTATGTCTGATTAATGCCCTCGCAACCGCAACACGTTGTCGCTGTCCTCCTGATAGATTGGAACCATTTTCACCTACTTTAGATGAAAGACCCTCCGGCATACGTTCAACGAATAAGTCCACCCCACTCGCAATTAATGCTTCCTCAATTTCCTTCTCTTCAAAATCATCATATAAACATATATTTTGTCTCACACTATCATCAAACATGTAGATCCCCTGATGTATTACTGAAACCATGTTCTGAATTTTATCAATATTTAGATCACGTATATTTATATCGTCGTATGTAATATCTCCGGTGTAGGTTGAATAAGTTCCCGTAAGAATCTTAACCAGTGTAGTCTTGCCACATCCACTTTCCCCTACAATTGCATACTTCTTACCCTTTTTAAGTATTAGATTTGCATTCTTTAAAACCTGATGTTCCCCATCGTAGCCAAAGGATAAATCTTTGAATATAATTTTATCAGTGAACGATGGATCCAGGATTCCTTCAAATGATGTATCCGAATAATCGGACAGTTCTTGCATCCGCTTAATGACCGGAACAATGCTATTAATTTTTGGTACACTCTGCAAAATCATCATAACAGGGCTTACAAATGTAGCAGAGAGTTGAATCAATGCAACTAAAGTACCTGCGGTTATCTTTCCATCTATAATAAGATATGCACCGATAAATAAGCCGGAAAATTGAGTAAGATAGGCAAGGATTTCAGAAATACTTTCATTCAAGGCAAATAATTTTCCCGCTTGATAGGTGGTATTTGCAACCTTATCATTTTCATTCGTAAACTCTTTTTTTATATGATTCGTTATCTGAAATGTTTTAATAACCTCGTAACCGGAAAAATAATCCTTAAGTCTAGATGTAAAGATAGAGAATTGCTTTGATACGTTCTCCTGCCTTATCTGCAAGGATCTTCCTAAAAGTCCTGGAATAACGAACATGACTAACATACACCCAATTAGACAAAAAGTAATCAAAGGGCTGATATCAAAGAGTAAGATGAGGGTTACGATAAACATAACTCCATACTGAAGCACCATCAATGCCGGAACAATATAATTCTCTTCAATTAATTTAATATCATTTGAAAATGCAGAAATATAATCGGCTGTATTGACACTTGCAAAATCCCTGGTATTTCTTTTCATTATCCCGTAGAATGCTCTTTGCCTTAACATCCTTGTCAGATTCCTGGTAAGTAGTTTACTGCTCAAGGAATATAGGTAGCTGATGGTGCCTAGTGCAAGGATATAGACTAATGTAATTAACAGCATTCTCTTAAATCCGGACATGTTTCCACTTATGGCTATATCAATTACTTTTTGAAGAATTTTTGCCAGAAATACTGACGTAACCGAACTTATGATATTAAGCAGTACTGTGATTACTAATATTAATTTATTTCTCTTTAGATACACTTTCATAAACAACCTCCATATATTCGACTATCATCTAATTTATATTACTTATATCATATAGTAATATTTTATATTAGTCAACTATATTTGATATTCATCTAATATATTGCCAAAATAAATTCCCTGCCTTAGCAGGGAATTTTTCTTATTTCTTCTTCCAATTTTATAACAATGTGGCTTCCAGCTCTTTAATCAACGCTTGTAGATTTTCCTTGTCTAAATGGTAATATACCTTACCATCCTTTTTCTCGACACCAACTAGACTACAGTTTAACAACGCATTCATATGATGGGACATAGTCGCTGCTGTTAGTCCTAGCTGCTGTGCTATTTCTAAGTTATACTTAGGGCTGACTTTTAGCGAAGCAATTATACCCAGTTTACTGCTGTCACTTAACGCTTTTAATTTTAGCAACAACAACTCCTTAGAATTATTACGTAATTTACCATTTTCCATTACCTTTTCACTAAGTAGTCCATAATAGCTGCTTTTTTCAAACAACATTTTCGATACCGGGAATATGAGGGATGGATATACTACAGAGGATTCTGCAACTGCTGTTTTTATTTCATAAAATTTTTTATCTGCTGATTTAATTTCCATTCCATTATACTGATTAAGTAGCTTTTCCAGCGGAGCATTTACCTCACTGACGGCTTTATAATAGGCATCCATATTGGAATTTACCAATCCAATCATCTGTCTTATATATTTTACAGGATTCTGCATAATGCGAAGCAACTTCCATTTTGCATCTGATTGCAGATCACTATTATCCAAATAAAGAATAATCTCCTCTAGAGAATGAGCAATCTCCTTACTCGTTTCATTCTCAAAAACTGTATCAAAAATACGAGTAATCTGAGTATTAATTTGATCCTCGGTAAGTGAATCCAGTGTTGTGTACCAACTTTTATTGTCAATAATCAGGGACAGGAGTATCAGAATGTAGTTTGAATCTTTTTCATTAAAAAAGATAGATGAATCACTATTTTCCACTCTGTTTTTTAAAAAGACCTGTACATATTTATCATAAGTTTTACAGTTCTGTGAATAAAACTGTTCTCCATCAAATCCCAAATCCGAAAGTGATTTTATCATCTCTTTCTTAACTTCTTCCAGATTATAGCTGACAAAAAGCAGCCCAATTGTTTCAAAGATTGGATCCATCTTATTTATTATTTTATCTTGCATACCCTTCTCCTTAATAAACTGCTCTATGTTTTGCATTGATTATTCGATGCTTATCTAATAAATTATATGATATCTTTACTATATTATCAAGCATGTAAACATTTCATATATGTTCTTTACATATAATCCGGTAAAAAGAGCCTAAGAGTAGACACCGCCACTACATGTCACCTGATTTTATTTATCGAAAATCTTTAAAAAATCATTATCCAAATTATTTATTTTATAATACTTATTATTTAACTTACATAAGTTTTCGTCTATAAAAGTAATTCTTAACTCTTTTTTATCATTTTTAAGATCTAGTCGAAATAACCACCCATCTCTTTTCTCAATGGTTATTCTTATTAATTTAGCTTGATTCAAAGTAGAAATAACGATAATTCCTGAAGATAATAAGATTACTTTTTTTCTCATAAATCCCCCGTATTATTTTTTTGTTACTCTACTAAATATGATTGATATTACAATTAAAACAAACGATAAAGCGATTGCTAGAAAATTACTAAGGGGAGTTAGATATCCTCCTGCTAAAACGATTAATGCAATAATACATATTAGTTTATTTATAACTGAAAATGCCTTTTGTCTTATTGGAACTAATATTTGATAAAACGAAAGAATTACAATAATTATTGGCGCCGCTATTATTAATAATATATCCATTATTGAAACCACCTCCCCCTAATGATACACAAACTAAAATTCACTTTACTTTAACATTTGTTTCCATGTATGTCTATATACGTTCCTCCTAGTATTCATCCCAGTTCTCTATTGTGATGCTTCTGTATAAATATAAGACACACCATCTTCGTTGCTGATTTTTATGAGGGTACTTTTCTGAGATACGACTGTAAACCCATAGATATTTAGTCCGTTTTTTGCCACATTGTCAGCAACCTCCATATAATGTTTTGCTGAGTACCCACTTTTAATCATTTTATTAAATGCTTTTTGTTTCGCCATGTACTTAAACATACTAACGACATGGGTTGTCATAACCTCGTTCGGTACGATCCAGTTCTTCTCCCCGTCTGTTGTTGTACTTGCATCAAAAAAGCTCAAATACGGATAAGCAGTTTTATCATAATTCAATTCAATACATGAATTTGAATAAAGAAACCCTATTGTAGCTTCATCCAAGTAATAGCGCTTATCATTCTTTAGGGAAATCGCACACCAGCTTGGATAAACTTCTTTCTCTTTACACCACTCTACAAACTTTGAATAACTTTTAATTTCATCCAGAGTAATATAAGCCAGATAATAATCATGATCATCCAAACTCTGTAATCTCTCTTTTGCCTCCTTAAAGCTTCCTGCGGGGCCCATACTTTTGTGAATAATCTGCAAATTGGGGTAGTCAGGTATGAATGCATTCCCGGTAGGCTGTTTCAGTAGGTTTGCATCATATAATCTCATCTTTCCTTTTTCTATTTTCCCTGCTACATTTTTAAATTCACTTGTGTAGCTTGATGACTGTAATATATTTATATCATAATCTCCATATCCATTACGGTCTACCAATACTTTATCACGATAATATCCCGGAAGAAAAATCTCTGAATAGATAGCCAGATCCAAACTAATTCGATTTGTAGTCATGCCTTTATTTTTAACAACCTCCGCGGAAGGATCATAGTAAAATAAATCTGCAACTTTTGGCATTGCAAACATTACAAACATTACAATTGCTAACACCACAACACCAATTATTGCACCCATTTTTATAAATGCCTTTCGAATAGTTGAATTAATTGTTTTAATGAATTCATGTGCTTCGACATCCTGTTTCCCCTTACATTCGTCTTCCGATGACTCTATTCCTAAATTTTCAATTTTCAGATCATCAATCTCAGGAATTTCACCTTCATTGAACAAATATTCACTGATTGCTGCCTGACGTTCAATATCACTTTGGACCTTATCCTTTTGACTCTCTTCTAACTTTCCACTCTTATACAATTCTATTAATTCACGATATGTCATATCCACTCTCCTCCAAATACAATTTTAGTTCTCTTTTCGCTCTGTAAGCCAATACTCTTACATTCTCAGGAGTCAGTTTTAACAATGCTGCTATTTCCTTCTGTGATAGATCACCATAATACTGCAAGGTAAGTATCTCTCTCTTATATCACTTAAATGCTGAAGTGCCTTGAACAATAAACGCTTTCGTTCGTCAGTCAACACCCTCTCTAGCATATCAGAAGTCGATGAACTCGATGAATTCGATGAATCTTCGATATTATCGAGCGGTATGTTTCTTCTTTCCTTCTTTCTGTAGCTAAAATATAGATTTCTCGCCACCATATACAGCCATGCTCTCATATTGGTGTGCTCATTTCCCAAAGATAGAATTGCCTTCATAAATGTTTCCTGCATCAAATCCTCTGCCAAATCTTTGTTCTTACAAAGCGCATACAGATATAGATATATTTCTTTTTGGTATGTATTATAAAGCTGTCGAAGTATATATTTTTCCACATCTGTCTCCTTTCTCATACGAAGCGCTTCTAGTAATATAACTATATAAAAGAAATAATGTTACAGTCAAAATACCTTTAAAAATTAAACGGGGTATCATTTACATTATATTACATATTTCATGCAACGCAAATTAAAATACGGAAAGTAAAATTTCATAGCCGAGCCGAAAAAGGACCTCAGGGGTAACCTCCCTGGGGTCCTTGAACTTCATCAGTCAAAAATGATATTATCATCGATGCATGTCACAGCAATCTTAAATCATATAGTAACCAGCTACATCAATCATTGTACCCAATACAACGGACATAATAGCCATAGGAATAATTGATTTTTTATCGTCCTTAGCCACAAGAACGATAACTGGTAACGCCAATCCAAATCCAATAATACCCCCTTTTATCCACCATACGTTACTTAGAATATTGATGTTCAAAATCATAAAGGGAAGGATTAAGTAGAAAATAAATGCAGATGCAATCGAATACTTATCCAACTTCATTTTTATCATTGGTAAAACATCAACCAGTCCTGCCACAATACCAATTAATAATGTTAATAAAAGTTCTTTCATAATGTTTTCTCCTCCAAATAAGCAGTGTTACACTTTGTACATAACACTTTGTATTTGTAATAATTTAATTTCTTTGCCATCAAAGTAAACAAAGGCGCTTCATCATATGGACAACAAAGCCTATTTTTCTTAGCAACCAATTCTTTCTCACTTATCTTGTTTTCCACTGGATTTTCAAATAAAATGTGTATGCTTCCATAACTTCCACATTTACATTGGTATGCAAATATAAATTCATCATATGTAACATAACATAAATATCCTATATTCTCATTACAACTTTCACAATAAATCCAGCTTCCATAGTTACTCCCTAATCTTGTATTCACGAGCTCCTTTAATTTCGGTGTTCTTGACATATTATACCTTTCTATACATTTCTAGTAATTACACTCATAGCGTTAGTAACTAAAAGATTATTAATAAATTTATTAATTACATCTGGTGACCGGTATTTAGGAAGCTGAGCAAAAATAAGTGACATTTCATCCATTTCTTCCATTGCTTGTGTAAAATCCAATATTGTATTATCGTCCACCTTTGACATACTACTATACTCCATATTATTAGGATTTAATCTCCGTGTCTGTATAGCATATCCAACTCGCTTTTTACAATTACATTTACCTGTGCTAGATAACCCACAATATTCACTCAAAAATATTCCAACTTGTTTTCGTATGCGTGACAATCGTTGGCGATATGCTTCTGGTGTGATATCTAGTATCTCACCACATACCTTACTATCCACCTTAAGCATAACACCAAGTACATAAATCAAACGACTCTCAGGTGCTAAACATTGTAGCATAACATTAGTACACGAGTACTTTAGTTCTTCAGCCAGAATATTTTCGTCTACATTTTGTGTCAATTGATTTGTGTTATGAATAAATCCATTATCAATATCTTCCCCGTAAACCTCAAAGCTTAGTGGACGTTGTACAAATATAGATTTTTTATAATTAATTAAATAATTGGTGGCGATGCGATACACCCATGTAGAAAGTGCACTTTCTTTTCTAAATGTAGAAAGTTGTGTAATTATTTTAATAATAATTTCTTGAGTAGCATCTTCCGCATCACATGGCATTCCCAGCATTCGAAGAGATAGATTATAAACCATATCCTGCACACTTAGAATTATACCTTCAAGAGCATTTTTGTCTCCTTCAATTGCTCTATCAACTAACAAAAATACTTCATTTTGCATTACTTCTTCCTCCTTAATTTTATGTTCATAGGATTAGACAACCGTATTATAGTTATTGTGACAAATTTTTTATTTATTTTACCATTTTTTAACTAGTTTTCCAACTTCTAGTTTTTAGTATGCTTATACTTAAGACTCTTAAAACACGAATCCCACATCCGCTCTTCTTCTGTAGTTATTTTAGTTGTCTACTTAGCAACCAAGCAAAAAGGACTCCGAGGGAATACTCCCTAGAGTCCTTGAAACTTCGTATAATAAATACTATTCAGTCGTTTCTACGATGACGCATCATTCTCTTCTTCATACGCATCTTCCATCTTCACTGAATCTTCTATCTGTTCCTGTATGTATTTCACACGAACGACTGCCTGTGGCCAGTTTAAAGATACCTGACTGTGCATATTCTTTTCCCTTGCTACCCCAGCTATGATTTGTAGTATTTCCTCCATGACAGCTTTTGTGAGATAACCACCTCTCCAATGAAAGGTTAGAGCTTTTCCTTTTTTAATTACTTGTTGGCAACGTTTTGCTATATCTTCCAACTTGGTAAAGGAAAGTTTCTTCTCTTTATAGTAAAAATGATCCCCCTCATTGCATGCAGGGACTTTGTATATTACAGGCTCATGATCCTTGAAGATACTTTTATCATCCAAGTTAAAATAATCATATCTCACTTCTTTTTTCCCTAGGGTATTATCAAAAGTAGCATCCAGATGATACCATACTCCATTGATTCGAATTACATTCCAAGCATGACGATATTTAATGTTCTTTTCCGGATTATTTTCAGATATAACAATAATACATGGAATCGAAAGCTTATCACAAAGAATCTTCACCGCTTTCGCGATCCCCTCACATACACCGACTCCCTGCCCCAATGGGCCTAAAATTTCATGGGAGTATTGTTTCTTTAGCTTATCATAAGTCACATTTTCACAGATAAAATCATGGATATATTGCTCCTTCTCCCAGTCATTTTTATCTTTTACTTCACGTGTAAGTTTGTCTACCCGGGCGCTCATTGCCCTCTGATGCTCTTTTATTTTATTCTTTTCAAACAAATATACCGGCTTTACCTTGACCAGAGTGGAATCCTCGTAGAAGGAATAGCGAAATGTTGACGCATAAAATATCTCCGGACAATCCAATTTTAACTTATAAAATATTTCACTCAACTCTGTTCCATCAATTCTTTGAACATCGAAACTTTGTGAGAGTGCCTCCAGACCGCTCTTGATAAGCTGGTAAATTCTTTGCTGTTGTTTATTCATCTGACTATAATAATATGGTTCCATTTTCCGTTTCTACACTTTCTTGTATTTATTACTATAAAATATAACATATATTACTTAAAACAACAAAACCAAAAAGTACCTTTGGCTCATAATCGAGTTCAAAGATACTTTCATGTGGTACCTAATATAATTCTTTTTAAAGAAAACATAATGTTGATGTCCGTCAATAAATTAATCAAAAAGTGTTGAATCGTTATTTGGCGATATATTTTTTGTAACAGTATCCTGTTATTTTCTTATACTTAACTTTATACCAGTTTCCTTTTTGCCCAATAATTTTAACTTTAGCTTTATATGGAATGGCTCCAAGCTTCTTACTTGCCTTTTTCGCCTTTGATCTGATATTCAAACCTGATTTTGCTGTTATTTTTCCATAATGGTTAACTACTGGCAAGCTCTTTAGAATTTGAAAATCTTTGACGATGTCCCCACGGTAGCTCCCTATTCCGCTTACGATAGCACTTGCGGTTCCTACATCAATATTTTTTGTATAATTTACCATGTAATCTCTTCCGATTACAAATGTCTTGTTGCCTTTCTTTACCGTGACAGTAGGCGTTTTCTGATTACCATCTGCAACATATTGCTTTTTGTCAAGACTTACTGTAAAACTCTGAATGGATTTTGCTGTTTCTAAAGAATACGGTACATTGTACGCATCTCCGTACCGAGTCACTTCCTCATTGTTCTTATAATATATATGAAAAGTTGGAACTGTATACGGTTGATGCAAATTCGCAAGTTCACTGTATTCATCGTATTGGCCAAGTGCACTATCGCCGATGGTAGTAACGCTGTCTGGTACCGTTACACTCTTCAATTTATTGCAATCATAAAATGCAAATTCATTTATATAGCGTAACCCCTTAGGCAGAGAAACTTTTTCCAATGACTCACATCCATAGAATGCATTCATTCCAACACATAACGTGCCGGCACGTAACACAATTGTCTTGAGCCAAGTTGTATCACCTTTATAGCCTACAGTAGTCTTGCCGTTATAAAGAATCCCTTTTGGTTGCGCGTATAACCATGCGGTATCGTCCAACGCACCAGCACCTAGATAAGTTAAGCTATCTGGCAGCTTAATCTTGGCTAGTTTTATACAACCACTAAACACATTGCTGTCTATTCGCTCCACATGCTGTGGTAAATCAGCACTCTCAAGCGTTGTGCATTGATAAAATGCACCCCAACCTAATAACTTCACCGTGCTTGGGATTGTTACTTTCGTAAGGCTTTTATTTCTTGCAAATACATTCTCTTCAATTGAAGTAACCCCTTCTGGGATTACAACTTCTTCGAGCTTTGTGTTGTCAGCAAAGGTCCATTCCCCGAGCGTTGTCACCTGTTTTCCTTTGATATGATCAGGGATTGTCAAATGTGTCGCAGATCCGGAATAGCCCACAAGACGTACAGTGTCGTCCGTATTCAAAGTGTATGTGTAGTCTCCACTGGTCAGCTTTGTATCTGGCGCCGCCATCGCTGTATTTCCCATTAACCCTGTCACCATCGTAATCATTACGATGAGTGTGATTATCTTTTTTAAAACCTTATTCCACTGCATGATATCATTCACCTCGTTGTTTACTATTAAAATACCGTTTATCCTCTTATTGTTGACCCTAATCTCAATGTTGGGTGATTACCTTTATTAACAAAGTATTGATGAAAGAGCGATATATAGTGCACTATTTGCGTTCACTCGCACTTCACAATAACTATTATAGCAATATTTTACATATTGTACAACATAATTTCACGTACCACTTCCATTCTTTAACAAATTCACAGACGAGCGAATTGATTAACTGCTTTAAAGTACGCAAGCGAAAGATACGCCCTGCCAATTTATTAGGAGTAGTGGAACATTCCTTCCCCAATGATTGTACATCTTTATTTTGCATTAATTTCCACAGGTAAGGTAATACTATCTTTTGCATTATTATTAATTTATAAATAATTTACTAGGAGGTTCTTAACATGGCCAATTATACTGGTGTAGTTAAATGGTTTGATAACGAAAGAGGTTATGGCTTTATATCAACAAATGATGGTCAAGATGTTTTCGTACATCATTCACAAGTAAAAGAAAAAACTCATAATAAAGATTTACATGAGGGTGAGTCTGTCAATTTTGATATTAGGCAAGATGATAAAGGCACAAGTGCTTTAAATGTCCAAAAAAATGATTAAATTTCTTAAAGAGTTTTTTATTAACAAATAAAAATCTATCACTCCATGAGTTAATTCCGTGTATACTACACATACTATAAATGTAAAACCAATATGAATGTAGGAGGAAACAACGATGGCAAATCAAAGTAACCAAATCATTCAATCTTCAGAGGCTAACGAAGGCAATGTAGTCGGAGATGAGCCGATTAACACGTAAGGCTTATAAGACTTTAAAAGTCTTATAAGCCGTGAGGTTTTATACTAGATAAGGATTTACTTATTTGGCATATTAATATGTACATTTAAGTAGATCCTTTCTATTTATTTCACATATTTTTCTTGTTTGAGACAATCTGTTTCCAGCCCCCTGATTACTTTTGTATGGAGGATTTCAAATAAACAATATTACTATCATATACATCCCCATTCCACTGTGTAAACATTAATTTATCTCCCTTAGGACTCCAGCAGGTGGATGCATTTTGAACATCTACTGCTATTTGTGTCGCTTTTGCAGTCAGTATATCGTATACATAAAGCCCGTTCACTTTTGCATTTGTTCCATCACTTTTGACATTATAAGCAATCATTCTATTATCTGCTGACCAAGAAATACCGCCAATATTAGTGCCTTCTGCAATTTTTACCTTATTACTGCCATCAAGATTACAAAGCAGTAGCGTATTTCTTGTATTGTCACTTTGTAGTACCAGCATTTTGGTTCCATCATCAGAGAGAATTACGTCAAAAACATTCTTTAATTTAAGTTTTGTTTTCTCCCTTGTGGTACGATTCATTTTAATTAAAGAAGCATCATTCTCCGTATTATAATAAACATTATCCTTTGTCATGCGAAGGATAAATACCGACTCATTTTTCAGACCTCTTAATACTGAGATATCTCCCGTTGCACTGGCCAGGTATGCACCATTTTTGTATGCAGCTCCGGCTACTTCATTCCCAAACCATATAGCACTCTTAGCGAAATCGATATCCTTTCCCTTAATACAAAAGGTATTCTTGGTATTAAGATTCATTACATAATAAGCAGGATCCCCCAGGACATACTCTGAATATAGTAGATATCTTTTATTCGCAGATAGGGTAGCTCCTCCCAGATAAACATTCTTTTTTTCTTTAATCAGCTTATATTTTTTGGTCTTAATATTATAATAGTACAAGCTTTTGGGATATGTGTCCTTTAATTCTGCTAGGGTCATCTTGCCCAGTTTATTATTATCTTTGGATACAATCACTGTATCCTCGTTCAGCCAATCCGATATCTCAACATTTGCAAGCCGCTCGATTTTCTCTACTGATATAACTGGCTCCTGTGTTTTCTTACCACCATTATTTATTACTGTGATCAATCCTCCAGGCTCTTTCGTGATAACTCTGCTTTCGTTCTTTACTCCACATGCATTCAAACTTAATAGTAACATTAGTACAATTATGATTCTTATTGGGTTTCTAAATTTCATAATAATCGCCTCCTTGTAGCTATATCATAACAGTCAACTGTTTCTATTAAATATACAACGGTAACGAAATTGCAAATTAAATGTAACAAATTTGTTTCCAGCCATATTTCTAAACTTCATAAGCAGGAAGCATAATCCGGAAGGTAGTTCCTTCCTGATCTGATTTTAAAAGAGTTAAGGATCCCCCCTGTACCTCTGCATACTTTTTTGCAAGTGATAATCCCAAACCGACACCACCATTTTCCCTGGCTCGATTCTTATCAATGGTGTAAAAGGGTTCAAAAATCTTGTTTACGAAGTCCGCCGGCATTCCAATACCAGTATCTGCGATGTCAATTACAATCATATTATCTTGTACATCATTTTTTATAAATATACTGCCCCCTGACTTGTTGTACTTGATGGCATTATCCATGAGATTCATTAATACAATCATCAAACTGTCCTTATCCGCTTTTGCAAAAGCTTCCACTAATTCGGTCTTTGGTTGAATGCCGAATTTATCGAGCTTTCCACTGAGACTACTTAGAACTGTCAAAATGATTTGTTTTACCTCTAACCGCTCCAACTTATATTCGAACTCATATTTATCAAGAGCAGATAAATCAAGTACCTTTACTACCATCTCATATAACTTTTGAGTTTCATTTTTTATGTTCTCTCTTGCTGTCTCAACAAGTTCACTATCTCCTGGATACATTTCCAACAAATCAAGATAGGCTTTTATCGACGTCAAGGGTGTCTTAAATTCATGAGTTACATTACCGATAAACTGCTTCTGCTGTTGATCCAACTTAGATAATCTACCAACTGCCAAGGTAAGCTTCTCCTGTTCCTCCTGCATATCCTGAAGAGTCCGCTTAATTTGTAAGCTCATGCCACGAATCCCCTCACTAAGCCTCCCTAATTCATCCTTTCGCCTAAGGGCTGCCACATCATAATGTCCCTCTCCAATGTGACTCACCTCTTTCTCAAGACGGATGATGTTATTGGCGAAGCTTCCAAAATAAAAATAAGCTAAGAGAAAGCTCACAAGAAACACTCCAGCTCCTACGATGATAAAAAGCTGTCTAATCTGTTGGTAGAACTCCTGATACTGCGCAAGGGAAAAATTAAAACGCACTACGCCAATCTGTTCACTACCTAATTTTATCGGAGAGAAGTAATACAGTTCCTCTCCTTCGGTCAGATATGCGGTTTTATTATTTAATGCAAAGTTCAGTGTTTTCTTTATATTCTTTGTTTCTGTCAGAGGCATTCTTTGACTGACTATGTTTCCCTCTTTGTCATATAGTACTACCGTTTGACCACTGATTAACTCTAATTGAGCAGCAAAGTCAACCCCCTTCTCTGCAAGGAAGGTTTGCGTTGATTGATTGGGTTGCGCTAAAATTGTTTGAATAAAGTACGTGTTGGCGATCTCTGCCTGCTGTGCAAGATACTGTTCGTACCGAACTCTCTGATTATTCTTGATTCCATTTAGTGCTAAAATGCTCAATAAGAATACGGTAAGAAGCAACAGACCAGCCAAAAAAATACTGAATTTAATTTTTATACCGCTTCTCACTATAACCTCCTAAGGCTTTGTAGCCAATTCCGTGTACAGTCTGTATCATCTCCATATGGTTTTCTCCAAGTTTCTTACGTACTCTTTGTACATGAATATCGACTGTACGCGTACCTCCTGCATACTCCATTCCCCACACCAGGTCTAAAAGCTGATCTCTGGAATATACCCTGTCTGGCTTTGATAAAAGTAGGGTTAATAAATCATATTCCTTTGGTGTTAAGTCCAACTGCCGCTCTCCTACAAAGGCCGTTCTCTGCTGTGGATAGAGCACAATCCCTCCAAGGGTTACGGTGTCCTCTTCCTGCTTATCACCTTGTGCAGATTGCATTCTCCTGAGCAGGGACTTTAGACGGGCAAGTAGTTCCCTCATATCGAAGGGTTTTGTGATATAATCATCCGCACCTAGCTCCAGTCCTAATATTTTATTAACAATGTCATCCTTTGCTGTCAGCATAATTACTCCGATCCGTTTTGACTCTGGAATTTTTTTCAGAATATCGTATCCATCCATACCCGGAAGCATCACATCCAGTATAATCGCATCGGGGCTAAACTCCAGCAGACTCTTCAATGCCTCACCGCCGTGATATATCACTTTTGCAGTATATCCTTCTTTTTTCAGAGCAAATGCAATGGCATCCGCAATATTTTTTTCATCCTCTATCACCATTATTTTTTCATTCATAATTATCTCAATGCTCCTTACAATACAATTAGCTAATATTATAAATTAATTAAAAAGTTAATTTATTCTACGTCTCATGAATATATTTGTCAATTTATTCTAGTTGGAATTATGGCTCGCATACTAGTGTTATCTAGTTTGCTGGCTGTTGCCTTGGTACAGCTTATCAAATGACTACTTCACGGCACATTCAAAAAGACTCCATAGGAGTAAACTCCCGGAGTCTTTTTGAATGCGACGATGACGCAGATAATACTATCTCTTTAATAGGTGTTTGAATACTACAGAGCCGTATAAATGCTGGATTCTTTGAATTCAGTGTTAGTTACCTGTGTTTTACACACGACATCTCATTATAAACCAATGCTAGTTACTGTTGAATATCCACTATAAACTTTTACATTTTGAACAAGACGATATGCTCTGATTTTATAATAGTAAGTTCTTTTGGTAGCTAATCTTGTGTTTGTATATGTGGTGCTTTGCGTAGTGATAATTTTACTGTATGTGCCATTTAGTGAAGTTGCCCTAAAAATTTCATATCCATTCGCTCCGGCCACTGGATTAAAAGTGAGATTTATACTTGTACTACTGACTTTTATAGAAGTCAAAATGTTTGGTCTAGACAAAATTGGAGTTGCATGAACGATTGAAGAGTATTGGCTTTTTGAAGCTGTTGCCTTCTGATACGCAACTACTTTGTAGTAGTAAGTTTTGCCTGTATTTAATCCTGTATTTACATACGATAATGTTGTTACATTAGCAAGTAAAGTATACTTCCCAGTAGATGCTGTAGCTACATATAGCATGTATATATCAGCTCCTGTTACAGCTGACCATTTAAGTCTTATGGAGTTATAATTTGTGGCAATTGCCGTTACATTCCTTGGGGTACTTGCTTTAAATTGAGCTGCGGATGGTATTACAGTTATGGTACAAGTAGCTGTTTTTGCACCATCTGCAGTTTTTACAGTAATAACCGCCGTTCCATTACCAACTGCTTTAACAACACCTGTTGTACTAATAGTAGCAACGTTTGCATTAGAAGTTTGCCATGTTATTGATTTATTCGATGCAGTTTGTGGATTTACGGTTTCAACTAATTGAAATGTTTCTCCAGTTTTTAATGTTTTAGATGAAGCATTTAACAATACAGATGAAACTTGAGTTGTTACAGTAATTGTGCAAGTAGCCGTTTTTGCACCATCTGCAGTTTTTACTGTAATTACCGCTGTTCCATTGCCAACTGCTTTAACAACACCTGTTGTACTAATAGTAGCAACGTTTGCATTAGAAGTTTGCCATGTTATTGATTTATTAGATGCAGTTTGTGGATTTACTGTTTCAACTAATTGAAATGTTTCTCCAACTTTTAATGCTTTAGATGAAGTATTTAACGATACAGATGAAACTTGCGTCGTTACAGTAATTGTGCATGTAGCCGTCTTAGAACCCGCTATAGATCGTGCAGTAATTGTAGCGGTTCCATTACCCACAGCAGTTACATACCCAGAGTCGCTTACTACGGCAACATTAGTGTTTGAAGATGACCAATTTATTGTTTTGTTAGAAGCTGTTGATGGGCTAACGTTAGCTACAATGGAAAAACCTTCACCTACTTTCAAAAACTTTGTCGTTTGATTAAGTGTCAGCGTTTCTACAGGATTTGGATCAACGAAGGCTAAAGAATTACTATTTGCATAATTCTGTACATACGAACCTGTGACTCCTTTTAAAGTGAAGGCGGAATTGCACGCATTAAAAGTTAGGAATCCGATATCTGTAACACTAGTTGGAACGGTAACTTCTGTTAATGCGGTGCAATAATAAAATGAATAGTCGCCAATTTTCTTTACACTATTAGGAATTACAATGTTCGTAAATGAATAGCAGTGAGCAAATGCATTATCACTTATTGTTTGTACACTATTAGGTAAAACTACATTTTGAAGTGCAGTGCATTGAACAAAAGCACGTAATCCGATGCTTATAACTTTATTTGGTAGTGTTATATTTGTAAGCGATGAGCACTGTTCAAAAGAACTCCAACCAATACTAGTTACAGTACTTGGTATTGTTATGTCTGCAAGAGAATAACATCTATAAAACATAAAATCCGATATACTTGTAAGTTGACTTGGTAATGTAACGCTTGAGAGTAATGAACATTCATAAAATACATATTTCCCAATATTTTGAACATTATCGTCAATTGTTGCACTTCTGAGTGCCTTGCAGGCTTGAAATGCACCATCGCCAATACTTGCAACGCTTGATGGAATTACAATGCTAGTAAGCTTAAAACATTCGAAAAACGAATTATTTCCGATGCTGATAACAGTGTTTGGAATCGTTATGGAAGTTAAAGCTTTACAATCTTGAAAAACACTATTTTCAATGGATTCAAGATTAATAGGTAATGTTATATTTGCCAATGAAGTATTATAAGCAAACGCACTATTCCCGATAGTTGTAACACTATCCGGTATTTGAACATTCGTTAATGAGGAACAATAGTAAAAGGCGAATCCACCAATACTAGTTACTGTATCTGGGATAGTCACACTCGTAATTACTTTATTATCATAAAATGCGTTATTTCCAATTCCAACAACAGTAAAGCCATCTACTGTGGCTGGAATGGTAACATATGTATTTGATCCAGTATAACCTGTTATAATAGCATTTCCATCTATAGTTTCATACGTAAAATCGCCATAAGAGTATGCGTAAGCCTCTTTTTGTGAACTAGGGAGAAATGAAAATAGCAGTACAAAAATTAACATAACAAACAATGTTCTAATAAATTTCATAATGTCACGTATAATCCAATTATCCTCTTTCGAGGGTGTTTGGATTATTTCCTTTCTCCCCAAAAGAGTTGGGGTAATCTTATTACTCCGTTATAATAATAAAGCACTGTGGATTTGTTTCTATAATACTACAGCCATGACTGTTCAGAGGTGACTCAGACCACAGCTTTTCGTCTTCACTGGTAATTAGCTAGTTAACGCATCGACGTTTATATTTACGTGAAAACACAGCCGAGATTCCTGTGGAAAACAACAGTGCAAATATTATTTTAGGAGGTATCTATCATGTACTTTGTCGGGATCGACATTTCCAAGTACAAACATGACTGCTTTATCACTACCGAATCAGGCGAGTTTGTTACTAACTCTTTTACCATCAAAAATAGTAAGGATGGTTTCCAGGAACTTCTTACAGTACTAACATCACTTAATTCTCAAGAAGAAATGCGAATAGGGTTTGAAGCCACTGCTCATTATGCCCTTAATCTGAAGTTATTCCTTGAAAAAGCCCACTACAGCTTCATGGAATTTAACCCTATACTTCTTGCTAAATTTAACAAGTCTCAGACCTTACGACGTACCAAAACCGATGCTATAGATTGTACTTCTATAGCTCGTTGGTTAATGACAGTAGACTACAAACCCTACCCAATAGGATTTTATCATACATATTCATTAAAGTCATTAACTCGTCTTCGAGATACTCTTGTAAAACAAAGAAGTTTTTATCTCGTTAAGATAACCAATGTTTTGGATCACACTTTTCCTGAATTTAAGCCTTTCTTCCATAATCGTTTCAGTAAGACCTCTTTATATCTTCTTGAAACATACGGTTCTGCTGAAAGAATGGCTCGTATGAACACTGCTTCCTACGACAATCTTCGAAAGATTTCCAGAGGTAAGTTTTCTATGCAGAAGTTCTTAAAACTCAAGGAGCTTGCTACTAATACTGTCGGTGAAGATAATGAAATATTCTCTTTGCAACTCCAAAGCCTCATTAACCTGTACAACCAAGCTTCCAAAGAAGTTAACTTGATTGAAGAACAAATCATTTCTCTAATACAGGATATTCAGCCCAGATCACTTACCATACCAGGCATTGGTGCTTTGTCAGCAGCCGTTATCTATGCTGAATATGGCGATTTATCGAAATTCAATTCACCTGCTCAAATGTTGTCTTTTGCCGGATTAGAACCTGGGTATTATCAATCAGGAACTTCGGAACACGGAGGTCACATGGTTAAGCGCGGTTCTTCTCATCTAAGATTTACGCTTATGAACTTATGCATACCTTTGATACAGTACAACATGGTATTTGCTGAATACTACGCTAAGAAACGTGGCGAAGGGAAAACTCACCGAGTTACCTGCTCACATGTCATCAAGAAACTTATCCGCGTTATCTTTATATTAGAGAAATATAACATGAACTTCGACTCTTCAAAACTCCGCTGATTGTGTAGTGGCAACCAGCAACACTATATCTCAACTTTTTATAACTAATTCTTGAAAGGTTTATTAAGGTTACCCTTTTTTAAATTTCAAGTTTCTTCAAAAAAGCTTGACTTTGAATAGCTAGTCACCTCATTGTTTTATTTTTTACAATTTCATTATATAAATTTATTGTCAATTTGTAAATCTTTTTGTCAATTGTAACAATAACTTAATAAAGCTGATTAACGTAATCTCCGGCAACACCCAGTTACTTGCGTTCTTCCGTATTTCAAAGCATAAAAAAAGCCCTTGGAGAGTAAACTCTCCAGGGCATTTTTTATATACTTTGAATTCGCTAGTAACTGCTTATCTCTTTGATTTGAGAACTACAGAACAGCATAAATACTGGATTCTTTGATGTTAGTGTTAGTTACGTGGGTTTTACCCAAGACGTCTCAGGGCTTCTCAGGACTATTTGTTCGTATATTAAAAATGTTAGCTTTCCCTCAACAAAATTATAAACACTCTCTGTAATTTTCATTTATCACGACTTTATCTATTCCATTTTTCAATATTCGAGAGCATATACCTTCCATTTATTTCAGAAAACTTCAAAGTGTAAACCCAATCAAAAGGAGTATCTTTTGATTCCGAATCTCCTTTTGAAATTGAAATCACCTCATGTACATAGACTTTAACTGTACTATTATTTATTTTTTTCGTCTTCATAACATCTGCACTAACACAGTTTTCCCAGATGTTCTTCTTCGAAAGATTTTTAACAAGATTCTTTTGATCATTATAAAGGGCGCTTCCAGGGTACAAACAAGGCTTAACATAGGAAAAGTCATTATATGATATCGCCGAAGTTATATCATCTTCATAGCGATCAATTATACCTTTTATCATATCTAGAGATACATCTCCGGGTTTGCCACTGTATGATGAGGCCGCTGAAGGTGATTTTCTATTAAATGAATTCCAAAATGAGCCTTTCGTATTAATAAGTTTTATTATCTTTTCATAAGGAATGTCAAAAGTAATTGGGCCAGCTGCATAACAAGCTATTTCGTATACATTATAAAAGATTTGGAGATTGCCCTTACTATCAATGAAAAAAATAGAATCATCGATGCTTGGATTATGATTGTCTACTTCTGTTTTCCCGTTTTTTATTTGATCCGCTATTATAACTTCCAATACATCTTTGTAATCAGAACCTTTTTTGAATAAGTCTCCAAGTGTATAAAACTTCCCTGTGGTCAAGTTAATAAAATAGCTACTTTGCTCTGTGTTTGGATGTGCACCAAATCCATCCCAATATGTAGACATATCAATTACCAGAAGATTCTTATTCAGTGTATAGCTGTAACTAACTATAGTTTGACTATCAACAATAGATTTAGGTGACGAATCAACTCCATCAATAATGGATAAAAACATACTTTTTAGTTTTTTGTTAACAGAATTTTGTATTGTTTTATTTTTATATCCATCAAGCTTTGGATAATTGATAATAGAATATCTGTCCTGAAAATATGTACTTTCGGTAATCTTTAACCCATTTGTTAATTTATGAGTTTCGTTTGGTTGCCAAAATACTTTTCCGTCCAATGTATAATATGACGCTGCATTGGAGTTCTGTGAGGTGACTTTTATTAAATCATCAATTATTTCAATACTATCTCCGCCGTTAATTGTAGGATACGCTTTTACTTTCGTTCCATCATAATTCAGATAGTATGTACTATATCGATCCGAAACAATAAGCTTATCACCAGTATCCTCAATATCGTAGTAGATAAAATCACTCAACTTTTTGCCCGATTTATCAAAAAGAGCCTTGGGGGTACACTGCCAAGGGGCTTCTACTTTCGCTGCTTCAAACAAGGAATCGTTGATGCGATTTATGACACTGTATTCGCATTTTAAAACTTCTTTTCCGCTTTCGTCTTTAAGTCCATAAAGTAATGATTCGCTTGCTTCTTTTGTTGTAAGTTCCAATCCATCATAAAAAACACTAGGCGAATTCGTATCAAAATTTTCTCCGATATTAAAAGTCTTACTTATAATTTTGCCGCTTTTATCAATCCAACAACCTTTATTATTTTCAAGAACCACTAAAGCTTTTCCATTCTTAAAGGCACCAACATCCTGAAATTGTGGCTTAATGATAAAATTTCCTGTATAATCGACATAGCCATACAAATCCGATTTACTATCACTTGCACCTGCTAATCCTTCACTGAAATCACATAAATAGTCTGTATATGTAAATAGAAGTTGCCCTTTGTCATTGTATATATAGTATTTTCCAGTTATATCGTCACAGGCTATCGCATGACCATCTTGATAATCAAAAGAATAAATATAGGTAGGCTTAACTACAAGTTTACCCGAACGGTTTATGATTCCATATTTGTTGTTTTTGCTCACTACTGCTACACCGTTCTTTGTAAAATCAGCGGCAGACTCGAATTGAGGCTTTATCGCAAATTTGCCAGTCCGATCAATATACCCCCACAGTTGTTTCCCTTTGACTGTTGTGTAGGCCGGATATAGTCCGATTCGTATTGGTTTCGATCCTAATGAGTCTGCATTTGCAGTCGGAGTAGGACGAGATGATTTAGGCGTAATTGGTTTGTTACCACACGAATTGCAAATTAACACAACTAAAACTACTAAAAAGAGAAGAATGTTTTTCTTTAATCTCATACTGGTCCCCCACCGTTCATAAATATTATTCATAACTCGTTTTCACATAACTTAGCGAATCTTTGGGTTACTTTGATTATTCGCATTTAATTCTGCTAATCACGTCACTAATTTTATCATGAGTTTACGCAATAATCTACCAAAAACATCCAATATAATACAAAATTAATATATTGTAGCATGTTTAAACAAGGCTGTAATTATTTTGTAAATATATAGTAACATTCGTCTAAAAGTGCAAAGTGAGGTACAAGACACAACCTTGCGTCCCGCTTCGCTACTGCTCGGTCATCTCTGTGACTCAATGAATTCAAAAAAGACACATGAGAGAACAAGTTCTCCATGTGTCTTTGTATTGAATTACATCGATATAACTATCTCTTTGTCAACCGTTTGAGAGCTTGAAAAGCCCAGAAATACGGGGTTTATAGTGTTATTGTTCCACACACGTTTCACACCCGCGACATTTTATTACGTCTCAGGACATTTCATAAACTCTATTACTTCCTTATATGCTGAACATTCAAATAATTATTTCTTTACAAATATCCTTGAAGGTCTATGCCCTGCATTGCTGGTCATTCTTCCAGTATCCTCAATTTTATCTGCTATAGTTCTACGAAATGATGGAGCAAGTAGTTTTTCTCCGAGAATCATTTCATAAACCTCCTGTAATTGACTGATGGTAAACTCATTTGGCATCATGTGAAAAACAATGTCTGTATAATTAATTTTGCCCCTTAGTCGAGTAATTGCTTCATCAATTATTTGATTATGGTCAAAGGCCAATGACATCTTTTGAGCTTCCTGAAGTACAAACCATTCAGCACCATGAATTCTAGTTTGACTTGTGTCAATCAGAGAGATATAAGCACAACTGATAATTCTCATCCTCGGATCTCTATCTACATTGGCAAATGTATAAAGCTGTTCGCAGTAAATGTCTTTTAGTCCTGTCTTTTCTTTTAAAGTTCTTTTTAAGGTATCCTCCATTGATTCCTCTGGTAACAAAAAACCTCCAGGCAAGGAATAATCATCCTTATAAGGATGTTCTTCCCGTTTAACCAATAGAACCTTTAAAGATTGGCTATCTAACTTTCTATAATTATTATTGCCATTCTTCATAACACCAAAGACAACTGCATCAACAGTTAACGAAACTAATGAATACTCCTTTGGATTATACTGATTAAGGAATTTCTCTTCTTCTATATTCTTGGGTATATACTTCATTTTGCCTCCTTGAACTCACACAACTAATAACCCCTTTTTATCAGCTACTGTTATACATGCCTCAATCCCTGAATTAAACTGCAAATAGTCACTCTCAATTCCATCACTAAATATTACACCATTTTCAGGCATTTGGGAACAGATTCGCAAAGGCACCTCCTTTGTAATTTTGCCAAAGACAATTTCGGAACCAGAGGTTTTACTTGGAAATGGCTCTCGCACTGCAAAATATAATTTGTTTTCATCCCAGGACATTTGACTATCTATCTTTATCTCATTTCTCACTCCTGACAGTTGTTTCATTATATTGTTTGACCCTGAAATAATACTTTTCAACCATCCAGTAGAACCAAGCCCCGTCGATACAATGATACCACTTGAAGACTGAAATTCATGTTTTTCACCTAGATTTATTTGATATCTTGATGAAACATGGGTCTTCTGTCCAATAAATAAGTCATTCACGGCATAAAGCTCCTGACCATCATTCAGTGTGGCCTTTGCCATCGACACTTCCTTAACTGACCTCTTATCTTTTATCACCTCTTGCGCAATTATACGGATATCGTCGACAGTAAATGGTAACAGCACTCCATCCCATCTGGCAGGATCAGGATTAATCCCAATCAACGGCTGACCATTTAAATACTTTAAAGTGTTGGCCACCATTCCATCTTGACCTATCGCAATAACAATATCACTTTCTCCAAAAAGATAATTGGGCAAGAATCCTCGATCAATCACCACTATTCTACCGATACTATCCAGATCACTTTGGGCCTTTATTAAGACCTTCTTATAACATTCATCCTCCGATATGTAATCAGAAAAATCACTTCCCATATGTTCAATATAGAATTTTGCCTGCGCCACAGTATTAAATCTTACAATTAATTCTTCTAACCTTGTTTTCCTTTTTACAATGACAATTTTTCTCTCTGTTGAATTATTCATTCATCTACCTATTCTCTCATGAATTCTTGAAGCAAATCCGGAGTTATATTCAACTGGCCAATCTTATTCGCTTTTTCAGCCAATTCCTGAAAAGCAATTGCAATTAATTTATTTGGCTGCATTCCTATGCTGGCAAGGGATTGAATTACACTGGTATCAATTCCCTCAAGTGCCTTCATAACAGATGATAATTCATATGCCTTAGCATCTGCATTTGCCTTAGAATTCTCTACCGTTAATTCTATAAGATCTTTTCTCTTCTCTTCAAGTTTTGTATCAAATGCTAGTTGTTCTTCCTTCAATTGATTCTGTTTTTGCTGTACAGAGCGCTCTGCTTCAATTTGGGTTTCACGCACCTGCTTTCTCTTATTCTCAACTGCAATCTCTGTATTAAATTCATTTTCCTTAACTCGTCTTTCCTGATCAATAGAAGCATTTCGTCTCTCATAAACTGCTTCATCTGCCTTTTTCAAAATCTCTTCTCTTGCTTGAGCTTCTAACGCTCTTGTTGTTTCCTTATTCGGCAGAATAGCTAATATAGATAATCCTAATATCTCAATTCCCAGAAGGTTAATCTCTTCATTTTCCCTAATCTCATCTAAAATCCCCTTGGCTAGCATCTCACTGGACTTAATTGCATCCCTTAGTTTTAATCCTTCAATGGTTTTCTTAGTCATAACACGAACAATATTTATTACCCTCTGAGGCAACTTAATAGGGTCATCTGAAACATACCCTTTTCCATTCATATTAAGCGTATAATTGAGCAAAGCGGCAATCTTCTTTTGATCCACAATTCGATACGTAACCTGACCCTGCACAGTAATTGTCTGAAAGTCTGACGTTACCTCCTCAAATATAAAGGGTGCGTCAACGCTACCTATTGGCACAACCACAATAGATGTAACCGGTTTGTAGTAATAAAAAGAAATACCTGCACCCTCCATAACGATTTTACCATTTTTGTATCTAAGTACATACTCACTTGGTTGAAACTTGATAAAATTTACCCCAAACATAATTTTCTCCTCCTCGTATCGTTATTATCAATATGTTAATATCAATATAATACTATCACAGAATCTTGTCAACTATTTTTTTACAATATATTTCAACTATTTGGAAACTGACATCTTACAAAGTACTCAAAAAAGACTCCATGGGAGTAAACTCCCTGGAGTCTTTTTAAATGCGTCGATGACATATCGGTAACACCTAGGATGTTTTATTACATCTCAGGGCTTCTCTTACATTATTCATAGAGACATCATGGTTATTTTGCTCCTACAAAGTGTTTGTTGTTTGAACACAAAACCATCATTATTAGTTATCACCGGCGCTATTCAACATTATGTTGACCGAGCTGTTTGATCGCTCCTTTGGTATAATATAAAATATATCCAACCATTGCACCAGCTAGATTAGTAATTATATCATCTATATCAAAATATCCCAAACAAGTGATTAATTGAAAAAGCTCGATAGAAGTTATAATTATACTTACCGTAATTAATATTAAAATAAACTTACTCATCTTCTTATAGCATATTGGTAATAGATATCCCAATGGCATGAAAATGAACATATTTCCTAAAACGTTCCTTATAGCCCATAAAGAATTAGAATGTCTTATTTGTGACGTTAAAGAACGAAAAGGTACAATATTGATATTCCACACATTATATTTTCTATTTAACTCAATAGATTGAATTCGATCCAACATTTCATAGTATGATCCCTTAAATTTAACAACCACTAATATGAAAATCAAAATCAGATATATACACAAAATATATTTATATTTCTTATTACCCATATCAGTTCTCCAATAAGTGCAAATAAACATAATTAAACAGAACAAAAATTCTTATATTTCAGACTTTCATATTTACTGTTTTGATATTGTACCATTAAATGAATATCTATTAGAATTGGTTGGAACTTCAAAGCAGATATAATACGATTTTGTAGATGTTAGTCCTGTGAAGGATACACTTCCACCCCCGTTACTTATCGTTATAGTCTCACTGTCAACTTGCTTGGAGGAGCTATATATTCTTATAGTTAACTTATTACTAGTCCCACCATAAGACTCAAGAAGCTTCCAATTTTTTACTGATATCTTCAACTTTGTAGCACCTGTAAGCCATTTACTTGTATATACTCTATATCCCATGTCTGTAACTTGATAATTATAAGCAGAGACAGAAAGATTATGAGTATCCGCATTCTTTGATGGAGCATCAGCACCATAAGGAACAATTACTGAACCTACTACAGGTGGGTTTGAAACCAAACTGTCCGGTGTGCTAGCAGCAGATGCTGTAACACTTGCAGTTGAGACAACAGCTAAAACAAGCATCATTGCAGTGAATTTTTTTAATTCTAACATTTTATTTTCTCCTATCATTCTGTTTTTTGAATTTTCTAACCAAATAACTTTTTAATCCATTCGTAAAAATCATTTACACCATATGTACTCATTAATAACCTCCTTCTGAATAATTTACAAATATGATAACCATCTTGCAGTTTACTTTCAAGTAATATGTTCCAATCGCTGATTTTT
Organism: Variimorphobacter sp. HTMS_6; assembly: GCF_059717775.1. Taxonomy (NCBI): domain Bacteria; kingdom Bacillati; phylum Bacillota; class Clostridia; order Lachnospirales; family Lachnospiraceae; genus Variimorphobacter; species Variimorphobacter sp. HTMS_6. The sequence continues at coordinate 3,945 of NZ_AP046094.1, read as the reverse complement.
TGTTCCAAACGAATATCACAACAAAAGATGCTAGATTGATATTTTCACTTTGCACATATTACTTTCAATTGACCAACTTATTGTTCCGTCATATTTCCCAATGACGTATTTCATGTTTTTTATACCATATCCATGTAGCTCTTCATTGTCTTTTGTTGTTTTCAATGGTAACGATGCTTCAAACTCACCAACACTGTTCGCAATTGTTATAAACATTGTATCCTTATAATTCTTAATTTTAAAAATAAATTTCCGATTACTATGAAGCTTCGCTAATGAATCCTTTGCGTTTTCTAGAGCATTAGCAATCAAAACACACCAATCACTATCACTAATTTTAATTCTATCAGGAAATCTTCCAATTATGTAATATTCAAGTTCACATTCTTTTTTTAATTCTTCTATGATTCCACTAATAAAATAATCTGCTATTGCATTACCAGTAAAAATAACAGTACTTCTCACATAGTCTTTATTTAGATTATTAACATATACTTTTAGATCATACATTCTATCACTATCGCATAATACCTTTAACGCACTAATGTGTTTTTTAATATCATGACGAAACTGTTTCATTCCCTCATCTTTTCTTAATAAATTTTCATAGTACTTTTGCTGAAACCGTAAACTTTCCTCATTTATCTTATTTATAGCTTCCATCCATTTTTTTGAGTATAGTAAATATATAAATACAACACAAACAATAAAAAGTAATACCATCGTGGTGACACTTGCAATCAATGTAATCTGACGAATCCGGTATGTAGACTCATTGTATAAATTAACCTGCATGCTCCCTACTATAATAGACAGCCCAAAAAGGATTCCGCAAACAAGTGCAAAATACCCAAATGAAAGTTCCTCAAAATAAAGATTTACAATTCTTCTTTTTCGAAAAAACACAAGAGCAAATAAAGCCCAAGCAAATACTCCCATTACGTTTCCTATTCTTTGATCAACTATAGTTGCATTCTCCATCCTAATATTGCAACAACTTAAATATATACTCCAAATGAGCAAATCCACTGTTGCAATAGCTATATATTGCAAAATGAACGCTTGCGCTATCTTTCCTATTTTTTTATGTACAAATGAATAAATAAATAAGAAACACCAAAATGTACGAAAAAACAAAGTATCCATTTTACAATACATTAATATCCAAACGCCTATAATCAAGTATATGAAAATAAAATACTTTCTTTTTCCCTCTCTTAATGGAAGTCCCAAGACAAAAAAAGATATTATGATGTATTTTATTGTTTCTGGTATAGCCCAGAATAACCAATCAATCAAACTCATTTATAATACCTCGCATTTTTTTCACAAAATCTCCTATACTCATCTTTTACTTTTCCCTGTATTCGAGTAGCTATGGGAATACAATATTCTCCAATCGCAACTTCTGATTTCTTTATTTCATCTATCCATTTCGAATTGATCATATAAGATTTATGTGTTCGAATAAATCCAACTTTTTTTAAATCTTTTTCTAAATTTCTCAAAGAAATCCGAACTAATTTATACGAACCATCTATCATTACCACATTAGAATATACTCTTTGCGATTGAATATATGCAATTTCTCTACTGTCAATCTCTCCATCTACCCACACAACTTGATTAAGAATTTCTATCACTGATATAATAATTTCTGGAAGAAGCATTTCTAGTTTATCTTTAATGACCAATCCATATACATTAAGTCCAAATGCTGAAAAAACCTGTTCATCATGATTTGTAATAAATATTATTACAGTTTTAGGATTAATCTCAAGTAACTTCTTTTTTACTTCAATTCCACTCGTGAATGGCATTTCAATATCTAATACTAAGATATTTAATATACCCCTGTAATTTAAACATTCAGATCCGTCTTCAAAACATATAATTTTACTTTCCTCTTCGTAATCACTTAAAATTCTTTTACATATCAATTCAACCTTTTTTCGATCATTATCATTATCATCACATATCCCAATAATCATATTCCTGCCTCCTTTTTCATTTATCATGATTTCCATTTTACAATTATATCAAATAAATACTTATAACGGCATCTTAATTCAAATGAATTTACAATAATTTATCCTTTGGATGATTTGTATATCTGCGTCTTTCTGCGATTAACCTCGATTCCGCTTTGCTCCATCTCGGTCATCTCAGATGACTGCTTCACGACGCACGCAAAGGGCGTGTTGCAAAACTGTTTTAATAAATGGTTTTGCAGCACGTTCTTTCTTTATAGGCAAAAAAAATAAGACATATCATTTCGATTGTCCTTGTCTAAGATCTGTTTTTGGGTTTTAGCGCGACTTTAATAAAGATATGTACTTTTCTTGAATTTATGCACTTTCTTTTACTGGATGTAGGTGGTTTCCTAGTCGTCCATTTTGGATTTTTGCATGCAGTTTGTTGAGATTATAGCCTAAACAAAGAAGAATAAACTCAGTTTTTACGTTGTTTTTACCTCGTGTTAAAAATCGATTGAAATCATAATCATTTTTCAGGACACCAAAGGCTCCTTCTACCTGAATGGATCGATTAACTCTCAACTTAATTCCCTGATCTGTCATTATATTTTCATGGGATTTTTTTCGTTCCTTAATAAATGTTTTAGATAACTCCATTCGCCTATTTCCTTGCGCTTTTGTACACTTGGACTTGTAGGAACATCCATTGCAATCCTCACATTCATATACCGTAAGTCTGGAGCGATAGCCGGACGCTGATTTCTTATGATGAATTCCTACTGGCCACAAAATTCGGTCGTTCGCACAGACATAAGCATCTGCCTCTTCTAAATATCTCATGTTTTCAGATCTTTTGATATCATCCTTAAAGCTTTTTTTCTTCCATATCTCATAACTTTGAGGTTTGATATATGGTGTAATGTTTTCTCTATCTAGATATCGATAGTTTTCCTCGCTCTCATATCCCGAATCCGCAATAAGGTTCGTGTACTTACGTCCCAACTTTTCCAACATACCATTTAACATGGGAATTAAGGTTGCCACATCATTTCTATCCTGAAAAATCTCTACTCCTGTTACATACTCACTTTCAACCGCGATTTGTACATTATACCCGGGTTTTAACTGCGAATTCCGCATATGATCTTCCTTCATATGCATAAAGGTTGCATCCTCATCTGTTTTGGAATAGCTATTTCGGTTTTTCATAAGCTCCTTGCCAATATCGTATTTTTCTTTTCGTTCCTTATATTCCTCTAATTGCTCAATCCATTTTTGAACCTGTGTTTTTCGCTTTCCTATACCGTGTACAAATGGGATTTTTCTGCTTTCTTTTTCTGAATATAACCATAAAAGAATACCTTCAATATCTTGAATAGCAGTTTCCTTTGAAAAAGAAAACTCTTTGATTTCTGACAGATTAATTTCAGCTATCAGTTTTATAGCTTTATCCATCATCTTATCTTCATTCTTAAGAATAACTTTTTTCCAGACAAATGTGTATTTATTGGCATTTGCCTCGATTTTTGTTCCGTCAATAAATGCATTCTCAAACTGAATTTCACCTATATCATGTAGAACTAGAACCATCTGATAAAAAAGTCGGTCAACCACTCCTTCTGATAGATAGTTTCTTCGAAAGCGGCTAATAGTAACGTGATCAGGAGCTTTCTGTCCGGCTAGAAGCCAGCGGAAGTTAATATCTCTGCGGCATGCTGTTTCGATTTTCCTAGTTGAGTATATGTTCTGTGAATAAGCATAGGTCATGATCTTGAACATGGTCTGTGGTTCCACTGCCGGATTTCTTCCTGTAGAAGAGTAAGCCTTATACAACTCTGTGTAATCTAATCCCTCCAATATGTGGCTCAGCAGTCGGACAGAATCATCTTCAGGTATCAAACCTTCCAAACTTAATGGTAAAACTAGTTGATATCCTTGATTAAGTTCGGTATAATTTTTCTTGTGTAAT